>NZ_OBQI01000013.1 GCF_900221005.1 Blastococcus aggregatus
GGGACTGCTGCACGAGTAGGTGACATCTGATCTGTGGTGCCAAGGGGTGCCGCTGGAAGGATGTTCACCGTGCCCAAGCCCTACCCCCAGGAGTTCCGAGACGACGTCGTGAGCGTCGCCCGCAACCGTGAGCCGGGTCAGCATCTGAAGCAGATCGCGGCCGACTTCGGGATCAGCGAGTCGTGCCTGACGAACTGGATGAAAGCCGCCGACGTCGAGGAAGGTGTGAAGCCCGGAACCACTGCGGCGGAGAACGCCGACCTGCGTGAGGCCCGCAAGCGGATCCGGCTGCTCGAGCAGGAGAACGAGGTTCTGCGCCGAGCGGCGGCCTACCTGTCTCAGGCGAACCTGCCGGGAAAATGATCTACCCGCTCGTCCGTGAGCTCGCCGTCGACGGGATCCCCGTCGCGGTGACGTGCCGGGTTCTCAAGATCGCCCGCCAGCCCTACTACCGCTGGCTGGCCAACCCCGTCAGGACCAGCGACCTGGCCCGGGCCTACCGGGCAAACGCCCTGTTCGACGCCCACCGGGACGATCCGGAGTTCGGCTACCGATTCCTCGTCGACGAGGCCGCCGCGAGCGGGCAGCCGATGGCCACGCGCACCGCCTGGGCGATCTGCGCGGCCAACCGGTGGTGGAGCGTGTTCGGCAAGCCGCGCCGGGGCAAGGGCGTCCGACCCGGGCCGCCGGTGCATGACGACCGGGTCAACCGGGTGTTCACCGCTTCTGCGCCCAACCAGCTGTGGTTGACCGACATCACCGAGCACTGGACCGCCGAGGGCAAGGTCTATCTCTGCGCGGTCAAAGACGTGCACTCCAACCGGATCGTCGGCTACTCCATCGATGCGCGGATGAAGTCCCGCCTCGCCGTCACCGCGGTCGAGAATGCCGTTGCTCGGCGGGCCGCCGACGGGGCCGAGGTGGCCGGCTGCATCGTCCATTCTGACCGAGGGTCGCAGTTCCGCAGCCGGAAGTTCGTCCACGCCCTCAACCGGCATCAGCTGACCGGATCGATGGGCCGCGTCGGCGCAGCCGGGGACAACGCCGCCATGGAGTCGTTCTTCTCGCTCCTGCAGAAGAACGTCCTCGACCGCCGCTCATGGGCTACCCGCCAACAGCTGCGCATCGAGATCGTCACCTGGATCGAACGCACCTACCACCGCCGACGCCGGCAAGCCGGCCTCGGTCGACTCACGCCCATCGAGTACGAGACCATCACACCCACAATGGCAGCTCAGGCCGCCTGACCCAACCTGTCACCGATCCGTGCAGCAGTCCC
>NZ_OBQI01000012.1 GCF_900221005.1 Blastococcus aggregatus
ATGAGCTCCTATGTGTCAAGACGGCCCGGGAGTAGCGTCCGGGTCGGCGGTGGGTGCGGTGGACTGACCGCAGCGAAGAGCAGGTCTGGGACTGAGAGCCTGTCGCGCAGCTGGCTTCGGCCGTTGAGACGCGTCCGTTTTGTCGCTGCCGCACTCACCGTCCTCAGCCGGTCATCACCGGCTGGGCGGTAGTCGCCAGGTCTTCGTGCAGGGTTCGGTAGACGACGTCGGAGAGTCGTCGTTTCAGGCAGCGGAGGGCTTCGCGGCCGGTCTTGCCCTCGGCGCGTTTGCGCAGGTAGTAGGCGCGTCCTTCGGTATCGGCGCGGATCTGGGTGATCGCCATGGTGTAGAGCACCCGGTTGAGCTGTCGGTTACCCGAGCGGTTGAGCCGATGCCGGCTGGTTCGGCCGGAGGAGGCCGGGATCGGGGCGGTGCCGTTGGCGGCGGCGAAGGCGTGCCGGGAGCGGTAGCGGCGAATGTCGGCGACCTCGCCGAGGATCGTCGCGGCGCTGACCGGGCCCAGGCCGTAGAGGTCGGTCAGCCCGGTCTTCACCTGCTTGACCGCGTCGGTGATGAGGCCGTGGACCTCCTGGATTTCTGCAGTCAGCTCCGCCAGCCGGACCAGCCGGCGGCGGGTCAGCGTGGCCCGGACGCTGGTGTCGCCGGCGAGCAGATCGGTGGCGGCGGTGATGAACGTCGGAGCGGTCAGTCGCGGCACCCGGTCCTGGTAGCCGGGCAGCAGGCCGTGCAGCTCGGCGTGGGTGCGGCTGGCCAGCGCGGTGCGCTCGGCGACCAGCTGGGCGCGGTAGTCGGCCAGCGCCCGCAGGTCAGCGGCTTGCCCGACGGCCAGGCGGACCGGGGGCAGGCCGGTCTCACGAGCGGTGAGTCGGGCGATGGCGACCGCGTCCCCGGGGTCGGTCTTACCGGCACCGGGCCGGCCCGAGCGTTCCCGCGCGGTCAGGCTCGGCGGCACCTCGACGACCTCCAGGCCGCCGACGATCACCAGTCGAATGGCGGCGCCGCGGCCGTAGTTGCCCGAACCCTCGATGCCGACCCGGCTCACCGAGTGCTCCTTGACCAGTTCCTCGAGGGCGTCGAAGCCGGCCTCGGTGTTGGCCAGCTCGGTGACGAGTACCGGGCGGCCGGCGAGGTCGATGACGGCCACCGCGAGGGTGTCCTTGTGGGTGTCGATTCCGGCGAGCACGAGACTCCTTCCAGCGTTCGAAGAGCTCGCGAAAGCCGGTGTGCGGGCGGAGCGCATGCATCTGCGGGCTGCCGCAGCCCGAGGCTCCTATCAAGCGTCAACCACCCGAACCCCGACAGACGTCACCGGCGGGCACTCATTGCGAAAGCCACTCAGGATCGCGACGGGCAGCAAGACGTCGAGCCTCGCCGGTGACGCCCGCGAGCGCTCCGCCGTCGGCGACGGAGCGCAACTATTACCGCAGATGCA
>NZ_OBQI01000011.1 GCF_900221005.1 Blastococcus aggregatus
AATGGTTGTCCGGCGGCGTCCTACTCTCCCACCCCGTCTCCAGGGCAGTACCATCGGCGCTGAAAGGCTTAGCTTCCGGGTTCGGAATGAGACCGGGCGTTTCCCTTTCGCCATGGCCGCCGTAACTCTGTGAACTTGACGAAACCAGGAAACCTGGTTCGCACGTTCAGAACCGCACAGTGGACGCGACAATCTTCTCTAGTTGACTCTGACCTGCACGAGACCTCGAGGAGGTGTGTGTGGTCAAGCCCTCGGCCTATTAGTACCGGTCAGCTCCACACCTTGCGGTGCTTCCACTTCCGGCCTATCAACCCGCTGGTCTGGGCGGGGGCCTTACCCGGTTGACCCGGTGAGAGACCTCATCTTGAAGCGAGCTTCCCGCTTAGATGCTTTCAGCGGTTATCCCTGCCGAACGTAGCTAACCAGCAGTGCACCTGGCGGTACAACTGGCACACCAGAGGTTCGTCCGTCCCGGTCCTCTCGTACTAGGGACAGCTCTTCTCAAGTCTCTTACGCGCACGGCGGATAGGGACCGAACTGTCTCACGACGTTCTAAACCCAGCTCGCGTACCGCTTTAATGGGCGAACAGCCCAACCCTTGGGACCTACTCCAGCCCCAGGATGCGACGAGCCGACATCGAGGTGCCAAACCATCCCGTCGATATGGACTCTTGGGGAAGATCAGCCTGTTATCCCCGGGGTACCTTTTATCCGTTGAGCGACACCGCTTCCACATGCCGGTGCCGGGTCACTAGTCCCAGCTTTCGCTCCTGCTCGACCCGTCGGTCTCACAGTCAAGCTCCCTTGTGCACTTGCACTCGACACCTGATTGCCAACCAGGCTGAGGGAACCTTTGGGCGCCTCCGTTACATTTTGGGAGGCAACCGCCCCAGTTAAACTACCCACCTGACACTGTCCCTGATCCGGATCACGGACCGAAGTTAGACATCCAATTCGACCAGAGTGGTATTTCAACGATGACTCCACGAACACTGGCGTGCCCGCTTCACAGTCTCCCACCTATCCTACACAAGCCGAACCGAACACCAATATCAAGCTATAGTAAAGGTCCCGGGGTCTTTCCGTCCTGCCGCGCGTAACGAGCATCTTTACTCGTAGTGCAATTTCGCCGAGCCTGTGGTTGAGACAGCTGAGAAGTCGTTACGCCATTCGTGCAGGTCGGAACTTACCCGACAAGGAATTTCGCTACCTTAGGATGGTTATAGTTACCACCGCCGTTTACTGGCGCTTGAGTTCTGAGCTTCGCCTTGCGGCTAACCCGTCCCCTTAACGTTCCAGCACCGGGCAGGCGTCAGTCCGTATACATCGTCTTACGACTTCGCACGGACCTGTGTTTTTAGTAAACAGTCGCTTCTCACTGGTCTCTGCGGCCACCCACCGCTACCCCGCGCAAGGCGGTTGACAGTAGATGGCCCCCCTTCTCCCGAAGTTACGGGGGCATTTTGCCGAGTTCCTTAACCACAGTTCGCTCGATCGCCTTGGTATTCTCTACCTGACCACCTGAGTTGGTTTGGGGTACGGGCCGCTCGGAACTCGCTAGAGGCTTTTCTCGGCAGCATAGGATCATCCAATTCGCCTCATTCGGCTATGCGTCAGGTCTCACCCTCGTGCGGGACGGATTTGCCTACCCCGCGGGCCACACCCTTGCACCGGTACTACCACTCACCGGTAGGACTACCTTCCTGCGTCACCCCATCGCTTGCCTACTACCAGTCCGGGTCCCAGCCTCCACGCACTCGGTCTCCTAAGAGACACCGGCGCTTCGGGTGGTTAGCATCGCTGGGTTCAGCATGGGCGTTCCTTCGCGGGTACGGGAATATCAACCCGTTGTCCATCGACTACGCCTGTCGGCCTCGCCTTAGGTCCCGACTCACCCTGGGCGGATTAGCCTGGCCCAGGAACCCTTGGTCTTCCGGCGGGGGAGTTTCTCACTCCCCTCTCGCTACTCATGCCTGCATTCTCACTCGCGTGGCGTCCACGGCTGGATCACTCCGCCGCTTCTACCGCCACACGACGCTCCCCTACCCATCCACACACCTGGCCGGCCCACACAAGGACCGACAGGCAACGCATGAATGCCACGGCTTCGGCGGTGTGCTTGAGCCCCGCTACATTGTCGGCGCGGAATCACTTGACCAGTGAGCTATTACGCACTCTTTCAAGGGTGGCTGCTTCTAAGCCAACCTCCTGGTTGTCTCTGCGACTCCACATCCTTTTCCACTTAGCACACGCTTAGGGGCCTTAGCCGATGATCTGGGCTGTTTCCCTCTCGACTACGAACCTTATCGCCCGCAGTCTCACTGCCACGCTCTCACTTACCGGCATTCGGAGTTTGGTTGACGTCAGTAACCTTGTGGGGCCCATTAGCCATCCAGTGCTCTACCTCCGGCAAGAAACACGTGACGCTGCACCTAAATGCATTTCGGGGAGAACCAGCTATCACCGAGTTTGATTGGCCTTTCACCCCTACCCACAGCTCATCCCCTCAGTTTTCAACCTAAGTGGGTTCGGTCCTCCACGCGGTCTTACCCGCGCTTCAACCTGGCCATGGGTAGATCACTCGGCTTCGGGTCTAGGGCACGCGACTCAATCGCCCTATTCGGACTCGCTTTCGCTACGGCTACCCCCCACGGGTTAACCTCGCCACGTACCACTAACTCGCAGGCTCATTCTTCAAAAGGCACGCAATCACCCCGCCCCCGAAAGGACTAAGGCTCTCACGGCTTGTAGGCACACGGTTTCAGGTACTATTTCACTCCCCTCCCGGGGTACTTTTCACCTTTCCCTCACGGTACTTGTCCGCTATCGGTCACCAGGGAGTATTCAGGCTTAGCGGGTGGTCCCGCCAGATTCACACCGAATTTCACGGGCTCGGTGCTACTTGGGATAACGTTCGGGAGAAGCTGAGTTTTCGTGTACGGGGCTCTCACCCTCTACGGCGACCCCTTCCAGAGGCCTTCCACTAACCCAACTTTTTCTTACTCCCTGCACCCTCGGCAGAGGATACGGAACGGTCCCACGACCCCGACCACACAACGCCTGCCGGCTATCACATGCGATCGGTTTAGCCTCATCCGCTTTCGCTCGCCACTACTCACGGAATCACGGTTGTTTTCTCTTCCTGTGGGTACTGAGATGTTTCACTTCCCCACGTTCCCTCCACACGCCCTATGTGTTCAGGCGCGGGTCACACCACATGACTGGTGCGGGGTTCCCCCATTCGGAAATCCTCGGATCAACGCTCGGTTGACAGCTCCCCGAGGCTTATCGCAGCCTCCTACGTCCTTCATCGGCTCCTGGTGCCCAGGCATCCACCGTGTGCCCTTAACAACTTGGCCACACAAAAATCCCACACACCACCCCCGGAAGGAGGTGTTGTGCGGGCCTACAAGAACTCTCGAAACAAACTAAGAGTCTAAAAGATGCTCGCGTCCACTGTGCAGTTCTCAACGTACGACCAGACACCCTCCACATGACCCCGCCAGACCCACCAACCCCACAGGGCAGCAGCGGTACGAGAAACAGGAAGGCCCTGACAAGAGAAGAAACGGTTGCCCGCTCTCTCAGGACCCAACAGCGTGCCTACGACCGGTCACCCACACCCACCCCGTTCCACACCCAGCACCTCCGAAGAGACACCAGGCCGTACTTGGGGCGGCCGCAGCTGCCGGCCGAACTGGTCAGCGTTCCACCCTCGAGCACCACCCCAGAAGCGTGCAGCCCGTCAGAAGTGACGGGCCATCGTGTTCTGGGCGCGGCTCTGGACCACCATCACGAGGACAGCGGCCAGTGCTCCTTAGAAAGGAGGTGATCCAGCCGCACCTTCCGGTACGGCTACCTTGTTACGACTTCGTCCCAATCGCCGATCCCGCCTTCGACGGCTCCCTCCACAAGGGTTGGGCCACCGGCTTCGGGCGTTACCGACTTTCGTGACGTGACGGGCGGTGTGTACAAGGCCCGGGAACGTATTCACCGCAGCGTTGCTGATCTGCGATTACTAGCGACTCCAACTTCATGGGGTCGAGTTGCAGACCCCAATCCGAACTGAGACCGGCTTTTTGGGATTCGCTCCACCTCGCGGTATCGCAGCCCTTTGTACCGGCCATTGTAGCATGTTTGCAGCCCTAGACATAAGGGGCATGATGATTTGACGTCATCCCCACCTTCCTCCGAGTTGACCCCGGCAGTCTCCTATGAGTCCCCACCATTACGTGCTGGCAACATAGAACGAGGGTTGCGCTCGTTGCGGGACTTAACCCAACATCTCACGACACGAGCTGACGACAACCATGCACCACCTGTGCACGACCCTTGCGGACCCACCATCTCTGGAGGATTTCCGTGCATGTCAAGCCTAGGTAAGGTTCTTCGCGTTGCATCGAATTAAGCAACATGCTCCGCCGCTTGTGCGGGCCCCCGTCAATTCCTTTGAGTTTTAGCCTTGCGGCCGTACTCCCCAGGCGGGGCGCTTAATGCGTTAGCTGCGGCACGGAACTCGTGGAATGAGCCCCACACCTAGCGCCCAACGTTTACGGCGTGGACTACCAGGGTATCTAATCCTGTTCGCTCCCCACGCTTTCGCTCCTCAGCGTCAGTTGTTGCCCAGAGACCCGCCTTCGCCACCGGTGTTCCTCCTGATATCTGCGCATTTCACCGCTACACCAGGAATTCCAGTCTCCCCTGCAACACTCTAGTCTGCTCGTATCGACTGCAGGCCTGAGGTTGAGCCTCAGGTTTTCACAGCCGACGCAACAAACCGCCTACGAGCTCTTTACGCCCAATAATTCCGGACAACGCTTGCACCCTACGTATTACCGCGGCTGCTGGCACGTAGTTGGCCGGTGCTTCTTCTGCAGGTACCGTCACTTTCGCTTCGTCCCTGCTGAAAGAGGTTTACAACCCGAAGGCCGTCATCCCCCACGCGGCGTCGCTGCGTCAGGCTTTCGCCCATTGCGCAATATTCCCCACTGCTGCCTCCCGTAGGAGTCTGGGCCGTGTCTCAGTCCCAGTGTGGCCGGTCACCCTCTCAGGCCGGCTACCCGTCGTCGCCTTGGTAGGCCACTACCCCACCAACAAGCTGATAGGCCGCGGGCCCATCCCCAGCCGATAAATCTTTCCACCACCAGACCATGCGGTCAGCGGTCGTATCCAGTATTAGCCCCAATTTCTTGGAGTTATCCCAGAGCTGAGGGCAGGTTGCCCACGTGTTACTCACCCGTTCGCCACTGATCCCCCCGCAAGCGGAGTTCACCGTTCGACTTGCATGTGTTAAGCACGCCGCCAGCGTTCGTCCTGAGCCAGGATCAAACTCTCCGTAGATGATTTGATCGCAGCTGAGAACCGAGAGCTAGCACTCTCGATATCAATCAACCAAAGGAATCCCAGCCGCAGATCCGAAGACCCACGACACGGGGTATTACTTGGCACTGACTTTCGGCACGCTGTTGAGTTCTCAAAGAGCGGACGC
>NZ_OBQI01000001.1 GCF_900221005.1 Blastococcus aggregatus
TCAGTCCCAGACCTGCTCTTCGCTGCGGTCAGTCCACCGCACCCACCGCCGACCCGGACGCTACTCCCGGGCCGTCTTGACACATAGGAGCTCATTTCGGCTGGCCACGCTCTGGCGGTCGGCGGGTAAGTGACAGCCGTCGACCGTCAGGTGGCTTGAGGGTCCGCGGATGAAGCCTTGGTTGTGGCCCGCAGAGCTCTGTTCCAGGTGTCGTCTACGTGAACGACCAGGGTGCATCGGCCCACGCGCTCCCGCCGCCGAGCTACTGGAGAAATGCGGCGGCCGTAGTGGAGCCCACCTTCCTACGGTCCGCGGCCGTGATGACGCTGCACAAGCTGACCGCCGGGGACGGCTACACGTACCTGACGCGGCAGGTGGCAGCGTTCGACGCGACGGAGCGGGGTCACGCGGGCCTGGGTGACTACTACTCCCAGCGCGGAGAGTCGCCGGGGAGGTGGACCGGCAACGGCCTGGCCGGGCTCAGCGGAGTGAGGGCCGGTCAGCCCGTCGCCGAAGAACAGATGAAGTCGCTCTTCGGCGAGGGGCGGCATCCCAACGCCGATCGGCTCGAGAAGGAGGCCCTGGTCCGGGGACAGACGCCGCCGGAGGCGCGGGCGACAGGGGCCCTGGGTCGTGCCTTCTACGTCTTCGCTCCTCAAGCCGACGGCTTCCGCGCCCGCTGCGCGGAGGAGTTCGCCGCCTTCAACACTGCCCGCGGGCAGCCCGCCACAGCGCCGGTCCCAGACGGCGACCGAGCGCGGATCCGCAGCACCCTCGCCCGCGCCACGTTTGCCGAGGCCTACGGCCGCGCGCCGCGCGATGCCCGGGAGCTGTCGGGGTTCCTCGCCCGGGTCTCACGGCCGGCGACGACGGCGGTGGCCGGCTACGACCTCACCTTCTCCCCCGTCAAGTCGGTGTCGGCGTTGTGGGCGCTGGCACCGCGGGAGGTGGCCGCGCAGGTCGAGGCCGCCCACGCCGCCGCGGTCGCCGACGCCCTGGCCTGGCTGGAGGACAACGCGAGTTTCACCCGGCTGGGCACCGACGGGGTGCGGCAGGTGGAGACCACCGGGCTGATCGCCGCGGTGTTCACCCACCGCGACTCCCGCGCCGGCGATCCCGATCTGCACACCCACGTGGCGGTGAGCAACAAGGTGCAGACCCGCGATGGGCACTGGCGGGCGCTGGACGGGCGAGTGCTGCACAAGGCCGCCGTCGCCGCCTCCGAGCGCTACGACACCCGGCTGGAGGCCCACCTGGTCACTCGCCTGGGTGTCCGGTTCACCGATCGCCCCGGTTCCACCCCGGGACGGCGGACGGTGCGGGAGATCGCCGGTATGGACGAGCGTCTGCTGGGCGCGTGGTCGTCGCGGCGCCGGGACATCGACGCCCGTCGAGCTGTGTTGGCCGGCGACTTTCAGCGCGACCACGGCCGGCCGCCTACAGCCGTGGAGGCGATCGCGCTGGCGCAGCAGGGCACGTTGGAGACCCGCGGCCCCAAGCACGAGCCGCGCTCCCTCGCCGAGCAGCGGGCCACCTGGCGGCGGGAGGCCACCGCCGTCCTCGGCGGCCCCGACCGGATCACCCGGATGCTCGGCCGCGCACTGGGCGCGCGCGGGTCCCCGCGCCCGGGGCTCACCGAGGCCTGGGTCCGGTCGGCCGCCGTCCGGGTGCTGGACACCGTCTCGGAAGCGCGGGCCACCTGGCAGGTCTGGCACGTGCGCGCCGAGGCCGAGCGGGTGGTGCGGGCCGCCGCCCTGGCACCGGACGACGTGGACGTCGCGGTCACCCAGGTCACCGAGGGGGTGCTCTCCCCCGCTCTGTCCGTTGCCCTTGGTGAGTCGGATCCGGTGATCGAGCCGGCGGAGCTGCGCCGCTCGGACGGGGCCAGCGTCTACACCGTCGCCGGTGCCCGGCTCTACACCAGCCAGGCGGTGCTGGACGCCGAGACGCTGCTCCTGTCGGCCGCCGGCTGCAGCGACGGACGACGCGCCGACCCGGCCACGGTGGAGCTGGCGCTGCTGGAAGCCACCGCCAACGGCGCCGAGCTCAATCCCGGCCAAGCGCAGCTGGTGCGCGAGCTCGCGGGCAGCGGCGCCCGGGTGCAACTGGCCCTCGCCCCCGCCGGCGCGGGCAAGACGACTGCGCTGGCGACCCTGGCCCGCGCCTGGACCGCCGGCGGCGGCACGGTGCTCGGCCTGGCGCCGTCGGCCGTGGCCACCGCCGGGCTGCGCGAGTCCCTGAGAGCCCCGTGCGACACGCTGGCCAAGCTCATCTGGTGCCTCGACGCCGGGCAGGCACCCGACTGGGTGGCCGGCATCGGGCCGACCACGCTGGTTGTCGTCGACGAGGCCGGCATGGCCGGCACCCGCGAGCTGGCCCGTGGAGTCGAGCACGTCCTGGGGCGGGGCGGATCGGTGCGGCTGGTCGGCGATCACCAGCAGCTGACCTCGGTCGCCGCCGGAGGCGTGCTGTCCGAGATCGCCGCCGCCCACGGCGCAGTCAGTCTCACTCATCTGGTGCGCTTCACCGACCCGGCTGAAGCCGCGGCCACCGTCGCCGTCCGAGACGGCGACACCCTTGGGCTGGGCTTCTACCTCGACGCCGGCCGGGTGCACGTTGGGGACCTGGCCGCCTGCGCGGAGCAGGCCTACGCCGCCTGGGCCGCCGACGCCGCCCGCGGCATGGACGCACTGCTGCTGGCAGCCACCCGGGAACTGGTCACACAGCTGAACCAGCGGGCGCGTGCCGACCGGCTGGCGGACGCCGCCTCCTCCCCGGGTGCGGAGATCGAGCTCGCCGACGGCACCCGCGCCGGGGCCGGGGACCCGGTCATAACCCGCGCCAACGACCGGCGGCTGCCGATCACCGCCACCGAGTGGGTCAAGAACGGTGACCGCTTCACCGTCCAGGCCGTCGGCCGGGACGGCGCCCTCGACGTCGTTCACACCGGTACCGGACGGCGGATCACCCTGCCGGCTAGCTACGTCAGCGAGCACGTGCAGCTCGGCTATGCGACCACGGTGCACGGCGCCCAGGGCACCACCGCCGACGTCTGCCACACCGTTCTCACCGGCGGCGAGTCGCGACAGCTGCTCTACGTCGCGCTCTCCCGCGGGCGCGCCTCCAACCACCTGTACCTGGCCACCGTCGGCGACGGCGATCCGCACAGCATCGTCACCCCCGCCGCCGTGCTCCCGCCGACCGCCACCGACCTGCTCGCCGGCATGCTGGCCCGGGACGGCGCCCAGACCTCTGCGGCCGGTGCCCGCCGAGCGCTGGCCGACCCGGCCGAGCAGCTGCACGCCGCCGCGACGCGGTACGCCGACGCGCTGCGCGTCGCCGCCGACCACCGCCTGGGTGCCGCGACTGCAGAAGGACTGGAGAACGCCGCCGAGCGTCTGCACCCGGGGCTGACCAGCGCGCCGGCGTGGCCGGCGCTGCGCGGACACCTGGCGCTGCTCGCGCTCACCGGCGCCGATCCTGTCGCCGTCCTGAGGATGACGGCCCAGTCGCGGGAACTGGAGACGGCGAACGACCCCGCTGCCGTCCTCGATCACCGGCTGCCCGTGTCCGGCCCGGCCGGCCCGATGCCGTGGCTGCCCGGCATCCCGTCCGCCCTGGTCGATGATCCGCGGTGGGGTCCCTACCTGACCGCTCGCGCCGACCACGTCACCGCCTGCGCGGCACGGGTTGCCTCCGCCGCCACCGAGATGACCGCGGCCACCGCGCCGGTCTGGGCTCAGCGCCTCCTGGGCCCGGACTACGAGGGACTGCGGGCTGACCTCGCCGTATGGCGCGCAGCACTCGCCGTTCCCGACAGCGACCGGCGGCCCACCGGACCGCCCCGGCGGCCGGCTGCGGAACGCCGATCCCAGACACAACTGGACGAGGCGGTGACTGCCGCCGGTCCCGTCCGGGACAGCTCGGTGTGGGCGGCGCTGGCAGAAGGCATCGACCCTCATATCCGACGCGACGAGCACTGGCCGGTCCTCGTCGACCGGCTGGCCGCCGCCGACCGCGCCGGTCTCGATTCCGCCGGCATGCTCGCCGCCGTCGCCGCGCAGCGTCCCCTGCCCGACGACCTGCCCGCCGCGGCCCTGTGGTGGAGGCTGGCCCCGCACGTCGCCCCGGCCACCGTGCCCGCGAAGGGCTCGGCCGGACCGCGCCCTGACTGGTGCGCCACGCTGCTGGGCCGGCTGTCCGACGAACAGGCCGGGCGCGTGCTGGCCGATTCCGCGTGGCCGGCGCTGGTCGCCGCGGTCACCAACGGCATCCGCACCGGCTGGTGCCCCGCCGACCTGCTCACCGGCGCATTCGCCGGGTTGCCACCCACCGTGACCAGCGACGCGACCGGGCTCGCCGAGGCGCTGGTCTTCCGGGTCGCCGCCCTCACCGACCCAGCGCCCGTGCACCATCCCGAACCGCTGCCGGCCGATCTGCAGCCACCCGACGACGCGCACCTGCTGCCGTCTCTGCCCGCCCCTGCCACCGCCACCGACCCGGCAGACGTGCCGCCCGGCGACGAGGACGTGCCGTTCGACCCCGACTACGACACCCCTCCCCCGGCGTCCCCGCCGCGGTACCTCACGCCGGACCCGTTCGCCCTCACCGGCGCAGTCGACGCCGCCGACGATGCGGATTACCTGCTCGAGCAGCACTTCTGGGCCACCGCCGTGGTTGGCCGCGACCGACTCATCGAGCTCAACACCCAGGCCGCCGCCTTCTTCACTGACCGCTACTCCGCCTCCTGGGCGGCGAGCTATCTGCGCGACCGGCTGGGCACCGACCTCACCGCCGATCCGCACTTCACCCCCGGCCACGCCCCCGCCGGCTGGACGACGCTCGTTGACCACCTGCGTGGCCTCGGCGCCATCGATACCGAACTGATCGCCGCCGGCCTCGCCCAGCGCGCCCGCACCGGCGCGCTGATCGACCGGTTCCGCGACCGGCTCACCTTTCCCATCCACGACGCCGACGGCGCGATCGTCGGCTTCATCGCTCGCCGCAACCCCACCGCAGCCGACCACGGACGCGCCGGACCCAAGTACCTCAACACCCCGGGTACCGACCTCTACCGCAAGGGTGAGCACCTGTTCGGCCTCCACGAGGCCCGAGCCGCGCTGGCTGCGGAAGCCACCCCGGCTCTCGTCGAGGGACCGCTGGACGCCATTGCCGTCACCTTGGCCGGTAGCGGGCAGACCGTCGGCGTCGCCACCCTCGGCACCGCGATCACCGACCGGCAAGCCGACCTCCTCGGCCGCTTCATCCGCGACGACAGTCCCGGCATCCTCGTGGCCACCGACAACGACCCGGCCGGGCAGAAGGCCGCCGAGCGCATCTACTGGCAGCTCACCGCCCGCGGCAACGATCCGCGCCGTCTTTCCCTGCCCGACGGGCTCGATCCTGCCGACCTCTTCCACCGTGACGGCTCGAACCGGCTGCGGGCGGCTATCGATTCCTCACGCACCCTCGCTGACACCCTTCTCGACGCCCGCGTAACGCTGGCTCCGCGAGACAGGAGCGACTCGGACATCCATGCGGCGCTGCGCGAGGCAGGCGCGATCATCGTCGCCCTGCCACCCGGCCAATGGCTGGCCCACATCGATCGAGTCACCGAGGCCCTCGGCGTGCCGCCCGGAACCGTCCACAGGGCCGTGCTCGACGCCGACTCCCGTACCTCGGTGCCTACCGGGACCAAATCTGGTGCGCATCGAGTGTCTCGCTTGACGCCCCCTGGTGACGACCTTCACCGGACGGCCCATACGGGACATGCCGCGGGAGGCAATGCGTCGTACCTGCATCCTTCTCGGTAGCGATTCCCGTTGCGGGACGTCCGGACCTCAGCCGGTCAGCGTGACCAGTCTTGAGAGCCTCTCGGTGCCGCACGCAATGAGGCCCGCGGCTATTCTCGAACTCGTGAAGCAAGGTCACGTCGAGGCGCTGATCGCCACCTATGGCCCCGGAACGTGGCGGATCTATGCCGACCTCGACGTAAGCATGGCACCCGACGGACCCGACGAACTCTTCGACGTCGCCGCGTCCCTGATCCGGCCAGGAGACGTAGTCCTGGACGTGGGGTGTCGCGACGCCTCCCACTTGATTGGGCTCTGTCGCCGACACGACATCACCGCCATCGGTGTTGATCCAGTGCCCGTGCATATCGCGAAGGCCGCCGAGGTTGTCTCCGTCGCTGGTCTTGCCGACCGTGTCTCACTCCATCAGGCGACGTTGGAAGAAGCTCCGATCGCGATGCAGTCGGTCGATCTCATCTGGTGTCGCGACGTCCTCGAACAGGTGGCCGATCTGCCGGCGGTCGTGCGTGCTGCTGCCCGAGCGCTCCGGCCGGGCGGAGCCATGATTGTCTTCACTGTCCTAGACAACGGACTGACAACCTCGGACCGCGAACTGCTGGCTCACCACCGCGGTGTCGTGCCCGCCAACATGGACTCGGCGCGCCTGATGGCCATTTACGCCGAGTCCGGCCTGCTCCTCGAGCAGACGATCGAGATCGGCACCCGCTGGCGGGAGCACGCCGAGGAGCGGACTCAGCCCGTCTCCCGCAAGCTTCTGCAGTTGGCTCGGCTACGTCGCCAACGCGACGAACTGACGACGACGTATGGTCCTGACGACGTTGCACACGTCGAAGCCAACCTGCACTGGGAGCTTTGGCAGTTCCTGGGTCTGACCCTTCCGAGCGTGCACGTTCTCCGCCGGGACCGGTAGCCAGCGCGCTGACCGGGTCACATCAATGGGCCGCAGTAGAGCCGTGTCTCGACTGACACGCCGAACCCAGGTCGTTGCTGTGTGTCACAGACCGATTCCCATTGCGAAACGTCGCGGCCGACCGCTCCCTCACCTGGACGTTGCCGTGGCGGGTTCCTCAAACGGGCAGTTGACCCTTTGGGAAGCCGCCGTTGCTGTGGATCAGCTGCCCGTTGACCCACTGGCCCTGCTCGGAGAGCAGGAACCGGACGAGGTTCGCGATGTCGACGGTTGTTCCCAGCCGTCCGGTGGGTTGCATGGCCATCAAGCTGGCGTTCAGCTCGGGGGTCATCCAGCCGGTGTCGATGGGGCCTGGGTTGATGACGTTCGCTCGTAGCCCGCGATCGCCGAGTTCGTGCGCGGCAGCGAGGACGAGGCGGTCCAGCGCTGCTTTTGTGGTGCCGTAGGGCAGGTTGCCCACGGTGTGGTCACTGGTGAGAGCGACTACCGAGCCGCCTGCTTCAGGCAGCTGCCGAGCGAACGCCGCGAGCAGCAGCCAGGTGGCTCGCACGTTCACGGCGTAGTGGCGGTCGAAACTTTCCACCGTGGTCGTCAGAAGTCCGGAATCCACGCTCTCGCAGTGCGACATGACCAGCGCGTCGAGCGATCCCAGCTGGTCGACTGCCTCGTTCACGAGCGTCTCAGGTCCCGCGGGGTCCGAGAGATCGACCGGCGCGAGCTGCACTCGGATGCCGAGATCGCGTAGCTCGTCAGCCAGTGCTTGCGGGTCGTTTGGTCCAGCCTCTAATCCGAGACGCTCGTCGTAGGGCCGCCAGAAGGAAAGCACCAAATCCCAGCCGTCGGCCGCCAGACCCGCGGCCAGACCCGCTCCGATCCCCCGTCGACGCCCGACTCCCGTGAGCAACGCCGTTCGAGGCATGTATTCATCATCGTGTGTCCCATCGCAGATCGCCGGGGGGAGGCTCTGAACCTGTTCCGGCTGCGGATCGCTGTGCGGATCACCTGCGCAGGTCCTCGTGTGGTGCCGGAGTCGCGCTGACGTAGTCGCCCGGCGCGTCGGTGCAGGCGTCACCTGGGCAGGGGGCGATCTGTCAGACTTCCGGGATGGCGGTCCACCATCCGGCGACGATCGTGCCGAGCAAGGCTGAGCTTCTGCAGGCCTGGGTGCCCCACCAGCCATGGACCGCGGGAACGGACACTTCCGTGCTGACCCGGCTCGGGTCCTACCGCTTCGATGACCCCGACGGCGAGGTGGGCATGGAGACCCACCTGCTCAGCACCGCCGACGGTCAGGTACTGCAGGTGCCGCTGACCTACCGCGGCTTACCCCGCGAGTCCGCCGAACACTCCCTGGTCACCACCATGACGCACACCACGCTCGGTGACCGCTGGATCTATGACGCCCGCTACGACCCGGTGTACGCGACTGCGCTTGCCACCACGATCTTGACCGGCGGCCGTGAGGCGGACCTGTTCGAGGCAACCGAAACGGGTCTGGTGCAGGAGATCAGCACCACCCACGTGCGCGGCAGCGGATCCTCAGTGATTGAGGTTCCCGACCTGTGCACCGCCGTAGTCTCGAGCGAAGGCACGACCACCCGGATTCAGGCGGGCAGCACGCTCATGCTCCTGCACCAGCCGACCTCGAAGTCGACCACCGGCGTGCACGGAATGACACTTACCGGCACCTGGCCGGGACAAGAGGCGCCCGTCGTGCTGGCCTTCCTCGACTTAGCGCGGTGAAGCAAGAGAGTATTGCCGTCCCTGGCCGATGATCGCCTGCCATAGACCGCAGAGGGATCGTTCAGCGTGACCCCGGTACGAGGTCACGCTGACAGGACCCTTGCGAAGGTGTCGAGGTGCTCGGCGACGTAGTCCGCTGCGGGACCCCAGTGCCGGGCGTGCCCTTCGGCGTGCAGGCGGGCCCATGGTTGACGGCCGGAGCGGGCGCCGTCGACGAGCAGGTCAAACATGCCTCGGGTGTGCGCCTCGATCACCGATGGCAACTGCTCCCGCTGGGCGGGGTCAGCGCCATACCCGTCAACCAGGGCACGTAGCCGAGGCGCGTCCCTGGCGGGGTCGCCGCCGGCTTGCAGGGGCGTGAAGGACTGTGCGGTGTAGGCCAGGTCCCACATGCGGGAGCCAGGGCCGGCGCCGTCCCAATCGATGAACACCCAACGGTCAGCGCCGAGCACGAGGTTCCACGGTGCCAAGTCGTGGTGGCACACCTGCTCGTCGCGGTCGGGTGCGATCGCCACGTCCCAGCGGGCTTCGTCAGACGGTTCAAAGGAGGCCAGGGCCTCGTGCAGGTCACGCACCAGGCGCCCCACCCGGGCCAGGTCAGCGGCGCCCATCGGCGGGAGTGCGTGGGCAAGGGGACCGTCGACGTACTCGAGCACCTGCCGGCCCTCTGCGTCCCGGCCGAGAAAGCGCGGAGCGCCGGTGAAGCCCACCTGCTCCAGGTGCCGCAGTACGGCCTCGACCGCTGGCGTCGCCGGGGTGACCGGCTTGCGCACCGTCGCCCCCAGGCGCACCACCCCTGTGGCCACGTTGCCGCCGAACAGGGGTTCCTCGCTTTCCGCCACGGCCCCATCCTGCCTTTTGCGCGTACAACTCCGCCTGAGGAATCTCCATCTCGATAGAGGAACCTGTTACGGGATCCCTTCCGGACGGCGCCGAGCTGGTCACCACGCAGTCCGCGATGCTCCGGTATCCGTTCGGCTAACGGAAAGTTCTGCGTCGTCCGCTGATGAGCCTCTGGAAACAAGCGTGCGCTGCCGCCCCACCTCAGTCAGGGCTACAGGTAAAGGCGGAAGCCCTCGGCTTCTGCAGTGAAGCCAAGTCGCCGGTATAGCTCGTGCGCGCCGTCGTCAGCATGGCGCTTGTGAGAAAGCAGCTGCACCTTCCGGCAGGAAGCGGCGCGGGCGTCGTCAAGTGCTTGCTGCACCAGCAATCGAGCCACGCCGCGACGGCGGTGGGCGTAGGAGACGACCACTGCCTCAATGAATGCGGAGGGGCGGCAATCGTAGGTGAGGTGGGGCATGAGCATCATGGCGGCGGTGCCCACCGGTCGCTCCCGGGCTGCTCCCTGCTCATCCGGCAGGCTGTGTACCGCGAGATACACGGTGAGGTCGGGGGTGGCTGCCATGCGATCCCAGCTGCTGCGCTGTTGCTCGGACGGAACCTGAAGCCTGGTCGGAGCCTGTTTGGGGGCGACCGCCTGGTTCTGCGCAAGTACCTCGAGCACGCTCGACAGATCATCAGCCGACGCCTGTCGCACTCGGTACGTATCTGTTGAGTCGGGCACCTGCCCATCTTCGCTCGTGCTTCGGGCGTGGGCAGGCCTCGCTCGGCGTCCCGCTCGGGGATCGGCTATCGAGACGGTGGGATTTGTCGCGGTGCGGGGAGCAGCCGGATCCCCTTGCTGTCGCGGTCGGCGGCGTGGGCACGACTGAGCAGGCGCTCGGCGTCGCCGGGCACCTTCGCGACCCGGTCCCGCCGGTCGGTTTGGTGCCGTTGCGCCAGTGGCTTTATCCCGGCGCGGTTCAGCGCATCGGCCTGTCCTGTCGACAGATCAGCGGCCCGACCGACGGCCTGACGGATGTGGGCGAGGTCGTCGCCGAGGGCCCGCACATGTTTTCCGGCGATCACCGCCTGGATCCGGTCCTCGGGCATGACGTCCATGCGTGGCAGGTCTCGGGCGTTCGCGAACAGCCGGCCGGTGCGGGACCAGCGCTCGACCGCCAAAGTGAGCCGGTCAGCGAGGACTGGGATCTGATTCGCCGCCTCCTGGACCGCAGCTGCCACGTCCGCAGACGTCTTCTGGCCGCGCTGCTCGCCCATGTCGGCAGGCGCGCTGACTTCGTTGCGCAGGGCGCTGACGAGCGCCTGCGACGACGAGACGACGCCTCCGCGGTCGCCGGACGCTCCGCGGGGTCCGTCGTGGAAGACCATGCTGGCGCGACCAGCGAGCTGCCAGGCGAGCCCGGCGACCAGTAGCAGTCCGGCGTCCCGTCCGGTCATGCCCGCCGCGACGGCGGCGCAGCGGCTGGTGAGCTCGGCGGCGGCGACGGCGGCACGGAAGTCCCTCAGTGTCAGGTCGTCGGCTCGCTGTACACGGTCGAGCGCAGCCAGGAGACCAGCGGCGGCGTCCAGGACGGTCACCTCGGCCTCTCCGGACGGCGGCCCTGGCAGGGGAACCAGACGCTCGAGCACCACGGAAGCCGCGGCGGTCGGCGGATCAGCCTGCGCATCACGCTCGATGGTGGCGGACCACTGGCGGACGACGTCCAGCTCTGGGGCCGCCGTCTCCGGCAGCAGCCAGCGACCGAGCCGGGCGCAGTGGTCAGCGACCTCGGCTACCTCCACGGTGGCCGCCCAGCGGTGGGAGCGGCCCATGATGGCCCGGTCTCGGCCCACGAGGTCGGCGGCGGCGCCGGCGAGGTCGGTGAGCGGGCCGCCGCTGTGCGGCCACAGCCGGCCGGCGGTCGTGCAGGCGGCTGCCAGTGCCGCGGCGTTGCGCTGGCGGTGGCTGTCGCCTGGGGTGAGCCCGTCCACGGCCAGTCCGGTCAGCGCCCGGCCGAGGTGGGCCAGCGCTCCACTGACTTCCTCGATGGTCGCCCCCGGGGGGCGGGTACCTGCTCGGTCGGTGACGTCGTCGAGGAGCTGCCGCAGGGTGGTGACCACCGCTCAGCCCAGCCGTCGCAGGGCGTGGCGAGCGGCGCGCGCGGCGTCGAGAACCGGTGTGCTGGCGAAGGTGTGCTCGTCGAGGAGGCCGAGTGCGCCCATCGCTGCCCGGATGCTGGCTGCGGGGTCGCCGTCGATCAGCGGGACGGCTTCGACGCGTCCGCCGGCGAGCTCGAGGAGTTCTGCGGCGTAGAGGCACTCCAGGGCGATGTCGGCAGGCACCTGTTCCCGGTCGGCGCCGACGGCGTCGAGCAGGGAGGCGGCGTAGCCAAGCGGGTCGCTGACCGTGTCAACGGACATGGGGCACGTCCTTTCCTCAGGGGTTGTTTCTGCTGACGCTTGCGTCGCCGCGGTCGGCTGCAGGGCTGTTGCGGGACATCTGTGGAGGACCGACCGGGCTGTGTGCGCTCGAAGAGTGGTGATCGGTGGCGCCCCGCGTGGGAAGGGCGGCGGCGCAGTCATCGAGCAGCCGCCAGTGCAGCTCGCGAGCGGGGTGCCGGGCGGGCAGCGGAGCGGCGGCGGCCAGCGCAGGCAGCCGGCCAGCGACGTCGTAGCCGGCGGTTGCGGCGCGGGCAAGCGCGGCGGCCAGCGGTAGCCAGTCCGGGCCGCGGACGAGGCGGGCGTCGATGCGCGCCACAAGCTGCCGCCAGCCCGGGCCGGTGGCTGCGTCGTCGGCGTCCTCGGGTTCGCTCTCAAGGTCTGCGGCGATCTGCAGGATGCGCGTGGCGACCGTGCGCCGGCCCACGGCGGTCCCGGCGTCGCAGTAGGCAGCCAACAGGTCTGGGGTGTGCCGGATCATCCACGCGCGGCTGATCCGCACGCCGGCGAGCATTGATACCCAGTCGCCGCGGTCGGACGGTGAGGCGGTGCCCATCACTGGCCTCCTGCCGCTTCGGGAGTGTGGCCGGTCGAAGTGGCGTTCAGGTCGCCGTCGAACAGCCTCTGCCGCGCTGCGGTCGCCTGTGGGTTGTTGTACTCGGCGGCCCAGGAGCGGGCCGGCCAATCGGTGTGCCGGCCGGGTGGGCAGCCGATACCGAGCCGCTCGGCAAGGCGGGCGTGGAAGGCGGGCAGCGCGTAGCGGTGCCACTCCTCCAGCGCATGCGGGGCCGCCGCGTCGGCCGCGGTGGCCCGCAGGCAGGCGAGGACCGCGAGTTCGTGCGCGAGGTGGGGATGGGCAGGCCAGCAGGAGGGGATGGCCTGCGTGGTCTGCCATGCGTAGCTGTGGTTGAGCCAGGCGGCGACGTCGTCCAGCCACGGCCACAGCCGGGTGCGCAGATGGGCCGAGCAGGTCGCCGGGTCCCAGGGCCGGTCCAGCAGCCGCAGGCCAGCGGGCTCGAGGCCGGCGTCCTCGGCCTGACGGAGCTGCTCGAGGGCACGGCGGATTTCCCGCGGTGGTGGCGGGAACGGAACGACCAGTCCGCGATCGGTCATCGAAGGCCCCGCTCGACCGGGGTGAGACCCGCGCGGGCGGCCGCGCCGTGCGCGCGACCGGTGCGGTCGGCCACGCTGGCGGTGTGCTCGCGGGCGGCGGCGACGCGGTCGCGGGCCGAGGCCTGCGCGGCCAACAGCTGAGCGCCGCGGCGTCCGGCGAGGCAGCGGGTTAGCCCGGCAATCAGCGGTGGGGCGTTCTCCGCGACGACCAGAGCCCTGCCTGGTGACAGTTGGCGAATCTCTTCCGGGCGCAGCACGGGCACGGTCTCACCGTGGGTGGATCGGGACCATCCGGTTCCCCGGTAGCTGTAGGAGGTGCGCCGGACCCGGGTACTGCCCAGTAGCTCGGACAGTTCGCGGTAGAAGCCGCCGTCCTTGCCGCCGCCGAAGGCGACGAGCACGTTGGTGAGCCCGAACAGGGCGCGGGCCTCATCCTCGCCGTAGATGAGCACCAGCTGTCGCCACGTCTGCGCGGCGTAGAGGAAGCTGATCCCGAGGGCTCGGTCGTTGGCCATCCGAGTGCGCAGAGTGGGCAGCGGCGCGGTGGAGGGCAGCTCGTCCAAGCAGGCCAGCAGTGGCGGGCACAGCCGCCCGGACAGTGCGTCTCTTGCGAGCTCCAGGGCGGTGTCGAGGACGTGCTCGGCCAGAGCCGTCATCAGCGGGGCCGCCGAGGCATAGGGATCCTCGCGGCCGAGCAGGTAGACGGTGCCACCGTCGGCCAGCAGCGCGGCGATGTCGGTGGCCGGCCGGCCGGGTCCGGGAATGCACCGGCGGCGGATGTCCGCCTGGAAGAACAGGGTCAGCGCCTGCTGCACCGTGGTGGCGGTGTTCCCCGCGGTGCGCGGGTCGCCGTGCAGAGCACCGTGCAGCAGCCCGTCCCAGAAAGGCGCGGCGTGCGGATGAGCGCGCAGGACGTCGGCCGGCTGGGTCGCCGCCTGGGGGTGGGCGGTCCACTCCAGGACGTCCTCGATGGTGCGGCCGGTCAGCGCGGCGGCGTGCAAGTAGCCCTGAAGCACCTTGGCGGCTTCGAAGGCGTAGAAGCGGGCCGCAGAGTCGGTGGTGCCGCCGGTGACCGCACCGGGAACGGTGCCGGCGGTGAAGGCCTTGGCGCGGCGCTCGGCCGTCATGGGATCCACGCAGCCGGCAACGGGGTCCCACACCAGCTCCGGCAGTCCAGGAACCGCGCCGAAGGGGTCTAGTACGGCGACGGGGCGGTTGCCGGCGGCGCGGGCGTCGACGGTGAGCAGCAGGTCCTCGGCCTTGGTCAGGGTGACCAGCGCCGCGCCGGGCGCGTCGAGCAGAGCAGGGGCGAGCAGGTCGAGAGTCTTACCGGACCCCTGCGGGCCGTAGACGCCGGTCGTGCGGTCGAAGGGCACCCACAGCTGCCCGGCGGCGGGAACGGCGGCGTGGCCCAATCGCCATCCCACGTCCGTGTTCACCACGCGGCGAAGCCCAGGCCGACGAGCCGAGGTCAGGTCGGGACGGACGACGGGGCCGACGCGGCTCAGCCGACCGCTGCCGAGCACGTCGGCGACCTGACTGCGGGTCGCCATGCCCGACCGCCCGGTCAGCCATCGGTGAGCGGCCCAGGCCGCTCCCCCGCTGGCGGCCAGGAAGAGTGCGAGGGACCCGGCGATAGCGATGTACACAGCCGCCGGCGGCGGTAGGGCCGCTGTCTGTGCGGTGTTCAGCCCGGCGGTGGGCTCGGCGTTGAGCAGGCCGCCGACGGAGGCGACCAGGGCAGAGGATCCATGCGGCCACACCCAGCCGCCGCCGGCCAGCAGTGCTGCGGCTGCGCGGGCGGCCGGAAGGAGCAGCGCGGCGCCCGTCAACCACACCAGAAAGGCGGCGAGCGGGATCTCCCAGCTCGCGGGGCCGACGTCGGGCCGCGCCCGGCCGGCGTTCATCGCCGACCGCCTGCGCTCACGTGGTGCATGGCTTCTCCCTCGTAGAAGGTCAGGCGGCTCATCCGGCATCGGAGGCGCGCAGGTCGACGCCGCGGTCGGCCAGCCACGGCACCGGATCGACGGACGAGCCTGCGAGGCGGACCTCGAGGTGCAGGTGGACGCCGGTGCTGTTGCCGGTGGACCCCTGGAACCCGAGCAGCGCCCCGGCGCTGACGCGCTGCCCGGCGGTGACGGAGTAGGCCGACAGGTGCGCGTAGCGAGTGGTCAACCCGACGCCGTGGTCGAGTTCGACGAGGTTGCCGTAGCCGGCCAGGCTCAGGCTTCCGTCGCGGTCGCAGTAGGTGCTGGTGCACGCCGCGGTGATTACGGTGCCGTCGGCGGCGGCGTAGACCGGTGCGTCGCGGGGTCCGGCGATGTCGACCCCGGCGTGCAGGGCGCCCCCACGGGGCCCGTAGCCCGAGGTCACGGTGCCGGCGGTGGGCCGGATCCACGACCCGGAAGCCACCGGCAGGCCTGGGCAGACGCCGGCCACCACGCCGCCCGGGTCGGCCGCGGTGGCCTCGGCGGCCGGCCACAGCACGGCCGTCAGCTCGCGGGCGAGCGGCTCCCAGTGGGCGTAGGCCGACCCGTACGCCGACACCTGGACTGCCTGAGCCGCCTCGGTCAGCGGGATGATCTGCCAGTTCGGCACTTCGATGAGTCGTTGGTAGAAGGCCTCGGCGGCGTAGACGGGATCCATCAGCTGGGCGACGTTGCCCCATCCGGCGATCCAGCGCTGTTGAAAGGTGTTGACGCTGTCGTGGTCGGAGCCGAGCCCGTCGTGCGGAAAGTGCAGGCTCGTTGCGGTCACGGCGGCCTGCTCGGCGGTGAGTTGGGGCCTGCTGCCGTCGTTGGCCAGCATCCGGAATCGCGACTCCTGGTACGCGGTGGCCAGCGCCACGGTGGCCGCGTGCGGGTCGAGTCCTTGTGCCGAGGCGACGGTGACGATGGTCTGCGCGTGGCCCATCTGGACGGCGTCCAGCTCTGTGCCGGCGACGGTGGCGCCGGTGCCGCCGGTCGAGCATGACGACGACGCCGTCGCCGGTGACGCCTCCGGAGCGGCGAGAACCGCGAGAGGGATCAGCAGCAGCGTCAGCACGCCGAACACCGGGACGGCGACGGGGGCGGCGACCTTCCAAAGCCACCGCTTCGCGTAGGCCCGCGCCAGTCCTTCCACCGTCCCGCTCATGCCGGACGTCCTGTGAGGGCATCGTTGGTGTCGGTCAGCGCCAGCTCCGGCGCCGTGAGGACGGTCTGCACCTTGAAGGCCCGGTCGCCGACCAGCCACAGGGCACGGCCCTTGCCTGCGATCGCCCAGCCAGTGACCACCCGCTGGGCGATCGGGGTCAGCCCGAGCATGGTGGCGAGCTCGTCGGCGACGGCATGGTCCTGGCCGTGCAGCACTTTGATGTCACACAGGTGCAGCAGGTCACGGGCGATGGCCACCGCCTGGGAGGAGGCGTCGCCGGCGGTGAGCATGTCCGAGGGCTTGTGCGCGAGCAGAATCTGCACGTCGGCGTCGCGGCGGGACAGCCGCAGGTTGGCGTCCAGGCTCTTCATCGCCTCGGCACCGAGGCGCATCTGCCGCCAGGTCTCGTCACGGATGACGATGCGTAGGTCACCCGGATCGGCGATCTCGCGCATGGCCTGCCCCCAGGAGTTCAGGCAGGTCAACGCGATGCCGACGGCCTGGTCACCGAGCGGCTCAAGCCGGGACAGCGACAACGACTGGATCGGCGCGCGCCAGTCGACCTCGATCGACGTGTGGTCGTCGAACAGCCCGGCCAACGAGCCCTTCACAAGCGAGCCGAGGGCATCGCGCAGAGTGCGGGTGGCGTCGAGGAAGTGCCGCCGGTCGGCGTACCTGCAGCGTCCGATGAGATCGTCGGTCGGCTCGTCCAGGGCTTGCCACAGCTGCGGGATGGTGGGCTCGGTCAGCCGGGTGGCTCCGCTGCGGTAGCCGGTGAGCAGCCGCAGCGCCTCCCCGACGGCGGTCTCCTCCACGGGGCCGAAGGGCACGTTCTGCGAGCCGACCAGGCCACGGATCAGCACCAGCCAGCGGGCGAACATGATTGCTTCGCGGCGACGGGCCTCGGCGGCGTCGAGTTGCTCCCAGCCGTGGCCGAGCGGGCCGAAGGCCAGTGGGTTGACCCGGGCGGGGAGTCCGTGGCCGATGACGAACGGCTCCACGCCCAGCGCGCGGCACAGCAGCTCGTACTCGTCCTTGGTGTCGCCCAGGATCAGCGTGCGGTAGCCGTACGCGAGCATGCGCAACGCGAAAGCCTTGACGGTGGCCGACTTGCCGCGGCCAGGCTTGCCAAAGACCACGACATTCGGGTTGGTGACCGGAATGTCGTCGTCGGTGACCCAGCCGACCGGATCGCAGTAGAACGCTCCGCCCGACAGCAGGTCGATGCCCATCTGCGCGCCCGTAGGCGGGAGCCCGCTGCTAGCGATCAACGGCCACACCACCGGCGTCTGCTCCGACGTCATCCGCCACACCGACAGCGGCGCGGGTGCCACTGCCCGACCCCGGCCGCGGCCACGGGGCCCACGGCGGGACACCAACTCGATGAACGGCCCGCGCTCTCGTCCCCCTGCCTCCACGGCGGGGACGGCGGGGAGCCGGTGACCGAAATCTTCGAGCAGGACGGCGACGTCCCGGCCCCGGCGGAAGCCGCGGCGGTTCATCGTCGTCCCCTGCGGTCGGGCAGCCCGACGCCGAGGGGAATGGCGGCGGCGGCAAAGCCGGAGTCCTGTGCCAGGTCCAGCCGCAACGGCACGAAGCCGGCGGCACGGACCGATGCCGCGAGCCGGCGGCCGTGCTCGTCCACCGGCCAGGTGGCCGGGACGGTGACGCAGGCCGCGACGGCGGGACGGACGAGCGCCCGCCCGGCGGCCAGCTTCTCGTCGGCGGCACCGATCCGCTCGGTGTCCCGTCGCTGCCGGGCCCGCTGCCGAAAGCCCATGCGGGCGCGCAGCTCGTTGCCGGTGGTGGCGCTCATGTCCTCCCGCCCGACCAGCCGGGTGGCCCGGTCCAGCGGCAGCGGGGCAAGGAACACCGTCAGACAACGCCGCTCCCCCGCCGTCGTCGGCACCAGGACCGGAGCCAATGCACCGAGCACCGCGCCGGAGTCGGGCAGCAGCACCGTGTCGGTGACCGACGCCCACGAGTCGTGCACGTAGTGCCGTAGCTCGGCGCGGGCCTGGGTGGGTCCGGCGGCGGCCATCGGCACCCCGGTCGCCAGCTCAGCACCGTTGGCGGCGGCCAGGTCGGCGGCGATCAACTGGCCACGGTCGCCGGGAGCGAAGCCGGTGCGCACCGCGGCAGCGAGTGCCGCCGAGTCCAGCCACGTGACGGCGGTGCAGCCGACCGGGCCGCGCAACGCACTCTCGACCTCGGCCATCACCCCGTGCAGCACCCGGGCGCGGCCGTCCACCCCGCCGCCGCTCTCCTTCGCGGCCCGCCCGGTCCGGCTCTCGCCGACGACGACGGTCACGAAGGCCTCGGTACGCACCGCGGCCGGCGTGAGGGTGGCGCCCAGCAGCGCGTTCACCCGCGTGGCCAGGGGCGCGGCGTCCGCACGGGTATGCGCCTGCTCCCAGGCAGCGCGCTCGGCACCGTCGTCGGGCACCGTGCGCACCTGCAGGGCCAGAACGTCGATCAGTTCGGTGCGCGCGGCGATCTCGCACAGCTCTGCCAGGCCCGCGCCCATCCGGTCCCGCTCGCCCAGCTCGGCCAGTCCGATGCCGGGATGGTCGATCCGCGCGACAGCCGACCACGTGCGCGCCGCGGAGTCCTGCACGATCACCGGGCGGGTGAACAGCTGCCCGTAGGGCGGTCCGTCGTGAGTGCGGATGCCGGCGAGCACCCCGGGAAGGTCCGCCTCGGACAGGCGCTCGGCCGTCCCGGACGCGGCCCGGGAGCCGAACACCGTCCAGCCCATCGCACCTCCGATCGCGTGCAGGCAGAGGTCGGCGAACCAGCGGCCCGCGGCCCGCCCTCGGACGGGGACCAGCAGCACGGCGGCCAGCAGCGCCCACACCGGCAACCAGACGGCGAACAGCACCCACGCCTGCGCGTTCAGGGCCAACAGAGCCGGTACGCCGGCGAGAGTGACCAGGGCCAGCTGGGCACCGGTCATGCCGAGGAACCAGCCGGAGACGTCGCGGGAGTAGTCGCCGTAGCGGACGGCGTTCATCGGGCGTCGTCCTGGTGGGGGCCGATTGGACCGCTCTCGTCGGGCCGGCCGGGTGCCATGCCGTCGAGGCGTTCGGCGGGCCAGGCCGTAGCGGGGCTGTCCTCGGGGCGCTGGGTCCGCCCGTGCTCGGTCGGTCTCGTCGGCATCCTCCCGCCGTCGTCAGGACGCCCTCGGCCCTGCCCGCCTCCGGTCGCCGTCCCTCCAACCGAGCCGTTGGCGCGCACCGGTACCCGAGCGGGCAGCGGCTGCCCGTAATAGGGCTGGGAGTGCCCGACTCCGGCACCCGACAGCACGTCTGACGCCGAGGCGGCTACCCCCGCGGCCAGTCGGCCGGCCGTGGACGTGCCGGTGGTCAGCGCACGCAGCGCGCCGGCGAAGCGCCAACTGGTCGTCGCGTCGGCGGTCGACTCGCCCCGCGCCCGGTCACCGGCCAGCTGCGCCGCGGCGCCCGAGGCGGCTACCCCACCGGATGCCGCACCCGCCGCCGCGGTGGCCACGGCCGCTCGCCCCGCACCAGCCTTTTGCAGCGCGCCCATGACGCCGCCGGATGCGGCCAGCGACGAGCGCAACGACGCCCCACTCGACGTGCCCGGGTCGACAAAGGCCAGCAGCCGGAACAGCGCCAGCGGACAGATGGCTCCGAGCAGGATGAGCAGACAGCCCACGACCGCCATCCCGATCGCGGCCTCGGTGCTCGTCTCCTCGGCTCCGGTGAGGATGCCCTCGGTGATGGTCACGCCGACGCCGAGCACGAGCACGGCGACAGGGGCAACCAGCAGCGCGGCTAGGAACCAGCGCAGGCTGCGCCAGAACCAGGTGCTCGACGTCTGCGCCAGCAGTCCCCCTGCCGAGATCGCCGAGGTTGCGGCCAGCACGATCAGCGCCGCCTCGCGGACCAGCATCAGCAGCAGGTAGCCCACGCTGGCCGGCACCAGTAGGAAGATCGAGCTGACCCCCAGCACAGTGGCCACCGTGCCGTCGACCAAGTCGCGGCTCACGCTGATCGACGGGTCAAAAGCGGCCATGGTGTCGATGTCGAGCAGGCTGCGCAGCAGGGCGGTGGTCAGTCCTGAGACGCCGGTGACCAGCAGCGCCGCCACCCCGAGGTAGCCGGCCCAGACCAGTCCGAACTGCAGCAGTCCGATCAGCAGCCGGCCCAGCGTCTGCCCGTCCCGGCGCACTGCCGCGATGCCCAGCTGGACCATGGCCATCATCGCGGCCACGCTCGCGCCGATGCCGAAGGTCACCGGATATACAGCGGCGAGCGGGCCGCCGGCGGACAGATCCGGAGTCGCCAGAGCGTCGATCACTGAGAACGCCAAACCCAGCAGCCACAGCCCGGCCTCCCACAGCGACAACATGGCATTGACCCAGACGTCTTCGACCAGGGCGCCGGCGGCTTCGCCGACCACGCAGAACGGGTTGATCGGCAGGCACGGAAGCGAGCCGCCCACCCCTGGAACCGCCGGAAAGGCCGTCACCATCTGGTCTGCGGCCGCCGCTGGACCTGTCGACACCACGCAGATCCCCCCGGACAGAAGAAGGACCGCTCCCAGTCGGTACCCCCAGCCGCTACGCCCTCCCCGTCGTCGCTCAGACATAGCGCAGGTCCCGGTAGCCGACTGCGATGGCCGCGTCAGTGCCTGGCCAGACCGAAGGCGCTGGCGCCGGCTCCTCCCCCGGGCCGATGACCCACCGGTCCCCGACCCAGGCCATGCGCTGGCAGTCGGCGATCGCGATCCGGGAGGTCTGCTCCACCGTGACGGTGAACTCGAAGTTCACGCAGACCACGGCAAAGTCCTCGCCCACCGTGCCCTTGATCAGCCCCATCACCGGTCGGACGACGATCGCCAGCTGCGGCGACCCCGCACCGGACAGGCCCGCCGCAGACAACAGGCTCACCATGCCGTCCACCCCGGACCACGTCTCTGAGGTCGGCCCGCCAGGAGCGGCCCACTCGGCGATGACCCGTCGAACGCCGTCCATCGAGCCGCTCTGCATCGCCGTCACGTCGATCGCCGCCAACTGCGCCAGCGCACCCTCCGGAGTCCGCGGAAAGCCGGTGGGCACCTCCGCCGCGCCCATGCCCGTGGCGCGCGGCAGCTCGAGGACGCCGGCAGCCTGCTTCGACACCGGGCCGGGCAGCGCGTCATGCGGGTCGGCGGTCGGCATCGGCGCAGCGGCCAGCGCATCGTGACGCGACATGCCCCGGGAGGGAGCTGCAGCCTGTCGGGCGGCGTCCCTGTCGTCCGGCTCCTCTGTGAGCCTCCCGACAACCGCCAGGACCAGGCCGGCCAGCACCGCCAGCACCACCACGGCGCTCACCACCAGCGCCGCAAGGAGCCGCGCCGGGCTCCACTCCGGCGCACCGCTGTCATGGACGTCTCGACGGCGGCGCATCAGGTGCACCCACTGCCGGTGATCGATCCGAGGATGACCAGGATGACCGTGTAGGTGATGGCCACCATCACGACCACCGCGATGCCCATCGCCCCGTACCGGGAGGCATGCGGATGAGAGAACATCCGGCCCACCAGTACCGAGCCCAGCGAGACGACCGCGGCGATCCCGATCAGCGCCAGCACCCCCCACTTCACCCACGCCGTCACCTGATCGGCGAAGGCCTCCACCCCCGGCGGCGCCTCCGGGCAGACCGCCGCCGTGAGCTCGACGGGCCCAGCGGTGGCAGGCCCCGCGGTCAGCACGATCAGACCCACAGCGACCAATACGACAGTCGGCGCGACGCGCACCGCCGCGGCCCCTTGCCTGACAGTCATCGGGTCTCCCCGTCCCGCCCGGCCCAGGACCGCACCGCCCGGCGCCGAGGGAGCCCCGCCGGGACCACCAGCGCGGCCAACGCCCGACCCGCGGCGGCCACCGACTTCGGTAGCCGATCCCCGGTCAGCCCGATGGTTTGCAAGCGCCGGTCAACAGGCACCGGAACAACTCGTCCCGTCGACCGCGCCTCACGGAGCCTCGGACCGCAGCTGCCCTCGACCAGCCGTGGCCACCACGCCGGGCCCACCGCCGCGACCACGGCCTCTCCTCCGACGGTCGCCAGGACGCGCTCGGTCTGCCGGACCGCCGGAACCGTGACCCGGGTGACGACCACCAGAGCGCAGCCGACGAGCGACCTCGACGAGTCGAGCAGCGCACATGTCGTCGACCAACCCGCGTCCACCACCACCGTGGCGTCCGCGTCGGCCTCCAGGAGCCGTGGGAGCGCTCCGTCGGCGGAACGCGAAGCGAGCCGGACGACATCGAGTGGACCGCGGCGACCGCACCGCCACCCGGCGCTGTCGATGCCCAGTTCGATGGTCGGGGCCGCCGCCAGCCCCGACCGGGCCGGCTCCGAGTAGTCGACCAGTTGCACCCGCCCGCCCTCCGCCAGCCCCTCGGCCAGCGCCAGCGCGACGGTGGAAGCACCTGCCCCGGCGTGGCCGGCCACGACCAAGACGGCGAGGCCGCCCACGCCCGCTCGCCCCCACGGGACATGCGAGTGATTCGGTTGGCCAGCACTGCCGCGGAGTGCGGCCCCGAACGCTTGGTCTTCGTGTGCGAGGACGTCGTCGGTGACGTCGTCGAAGAGCCCAGCGCGGATGGCCACGACGGCCGCGCGCATGGCGGGCACGGTCATCGACCGTGCCTCTTGAAGAGCGGTGGGGCTGGGAGGAGCCATCGCCGCCGACGGCGGCGCGTCAGGGCTCAGCCGGTCGCGCCTCGATTCCCGATGCGGGGCTGTTGTCTGCATGCGCCGACGGTGGCGACTGAACCTCCAGTGGTCCTCCAGCCGGTGGAGGCACGCGGCCTCCTGCGGTCTCGTGGATTCCGATGCAGCCTGCTGCGGACAGGGTCGCTCGCACCGGAGAATTACTGACGGAGTAGCGGAGACCCGTGCCACGGGGTCGGCGGATGCTGTCGCTCGCTTCGCTACCGGTCAGGGGCGCTCATCGAGTCCCCGTTAGCCCGGGGGCAAACCGCACCGGGGAGCCTCGTCTGTGACTGAGCGCGCCGTGGCATGCGGGGCGTCGGGCTAGTCCTAGCCCGGGGCTGGAGGTTTCCGGCTTGCAACCGGGTCGGAACTGTCAGAGGGCGCTGTCAGGCTGCCTGCGCTCGACCATCCCGCCGTGAGTGCAGTCGGCTGACGGCTTCGCAACGTCCTCGAGGAGACCTGCAGATGAACCCGTACGGCATCCAGCTCCGGCAGCCCCTGGCCGGCGACATAATCGGCACCAAGATCGCCATCGCGGCGATCGGTACCGCGTTCGAAGCCAGCTACGGCTGGCGCCTGCTTAACGGCAACACCACCATCGCCGAGGGCAATTTCCAGGCCGGCTCGATGGGCTCGCTCGAGTCCTTCGTCCACCAGGCCGACGTCTCCACCGACTACTCCGGGCCCGCCGTCCTGCGGGTCTTCGGCGACGACCCATCCTTGGAGTCCGAGGGAACCGGCCTGGTCGAGGTCCCCGTGGTGGTGCTGGCCGGCGTCACCGGCTACCAGCCCCACCAGGTCGCGGCCGGGGACACCCTCACCAAGCTCGCCGAGCAGTACGGCGCCACGGTCGACAACATCGTGCTGGCCAACGGCCTGACCGACCCGGACAAGATCCAGAAGGGCCAACTGCTCCGCATTCCGGTCTGATCCATCTTCTGGCCGGCCGCCGCAACCGGCGGCCGGCCAGAAGAACGGACGCCGAAACAAAAAGACCCGGCCCCTCGCCGTGAGGCGAGAGAACCGGGTGGTATGCGCAGATCGTAGTGCCCTAGCTAGGTCACTGTCGAGCTACCAGCCACTGGGGCGGCGAAGTCCTCCAATGGGGTCAGGTAGCTGGTGGGTGCGGAAGTGGGTGGCGTCGAGCCGGCGCCACCAGTGCCGGCCGGCCCCGTCGTACCGGTGACCCTGCAAGGCGGCCGGGGTGGGTCGCTTGGTGGGGTTGATGGTGGCTACCGGCACGTGCAGGCGGGCTTGCTGGAGGGGGAACTGCAGATCGCTGTCGTTGGAGATGACGATGGCGGCGTCGACCTTGCCGATCAGCACGTCGATGAGCAGGTGGCTGGCGACGTTGACGTCCGAGCCCTTCTCTTCGAACGTCGTCACCGATACCAGGAGCTCCTCAGCGCCTGCGGGGCCGGTGGTCTCCCGGGCCGGCAGCCAGCCGGGCAGCTCTTCAGCACCGGGTGAAGGGACCCGCTGGGGCGGGTGGTCTTGGTCGACGAGGACACCAGTCTTGACCCGCGGCACGTAGTAGCCCTTAGCGATGACCGCCTGCGGGTAGCTGGCGAGCAGGGCGGAGAGGTAAGTGGTCTGGTCGGCGATTGAGGTCGGATCGCCTTCCCGGTTCCGGTCGGCTGTGCAGTAGACGAACCGGGTGAGGACCGGGTCCGGCCACAGGTAGGGATTGATCAATCCGGTGGCCAGCGCGGGCAGGTCCAACCAGCGCCAGCCTGTGGTGCCGCGACCGCAGTGACCCCGGGCGCCGTAGTAGACGTTAAAGGCGTCCACGTACAGGCCGATGCGCACCTGCGGTTTCTACCAGCCACCACGTGACCGACCTTGCGCGCCGGGCGGGGGACCGGCAGCCGTTCACCGCCCCGGGGTGCGGCCCGTGTGGCCGGAGGCTCCCTAGTCGCGGGATACGTACGGCGTCCTTCACGACGCGCGGTCGAGGAACTGCCGGCGGGCGCGGTTGATGGTCTCCGCGGTACTCATGGGCAGGTCCATCTCGTCCTCGCCGTCGTGGACGGCCACGATGCGCCCGACATAGGTCTCGGCCTCGGCGCGGTGGCCCTGGTGGAAGGCCACCCACATCGCGTCCAGCAGTACCTGTTCGTCATCCGGCGCGACGAGCAAGGCGGTGGCCGAGGCGATTGCGGCAGCGGCCAGGTCGCCGTCTTCGAGGGCCGTAGAGACGACCTGGTGGGCGACGTCGCAGATGGCTGCGGTCAACGTCAGGTCCAAGCCGTCCAACCACTCGTAGCCGGCTGGACGCTGTGCGAACGGCGGGCCGGACACCAGATGCAGAGCGGCCAGCAGATCCGTCAGGCCGCCGTCGCCGCGCACTGCGGCCCGGGCGCGCAGCTGGCGGAACAGGTCTGCGTCGACGAGGACGCCGGTCAGCGTGTAGCGGCCGCGGTGACCGGAGCTCAGGTGCTTCTGACCGGTGGCGGGGTCGGTGCCCAGCCAGGCGCGAGCGCCGGCGGCGACCCGGTGGACGTAGGCGCGCGCACTGACGGGGTCGGTTCTGCCGCCGCGGGCCGGCTGCAGCGCGGTCGCGGCCTCGTCAGCGGTGGCTCCGTGCGGGCGGGTGGCGAGGTAGGCGACCGTCTCCTCGTAGCGGCGCCGCAACCCGGACCTGGCGACGGCCGCCTCATCACCGTGCGCCCGCAGGGCGACCGGTCCGAGCAGGGTCAGCCGCGGCCGGGCGCAGTTCGGCGACCACCAGTCGGCGAGATCACGGTCGAGTTGTGCGAGGTCAGCCTCGACCTCCCTGCGGACGTCGGCCGGCGCTGTAGATGCCGGCACGTCGGCGGCATCGTTGGTCGTCCATGACGTCCCTGCCCCCGTAGGACTGCCGGTCGGCGTGGGCGGCGTCAAGTCGCGGACCGCCTCCGCGATGAGGCTCCGTCGGAGCCGTGGGGACGGGGCGGAGGTCGGTGGTGCAGCGGTGTCCGGACCGGTCAGGTCGCCGTGGAGCGCGCCGGCGGCGTCGGTGTGCACCTGCCAGAGGCGGTCACCGTCGGCGGCGGGAATCGGGGCGTCCTCGGAGTCGCGCTCGAAGGCCAGCAGTGTGGCGATGTCGCGGGCCTGCTGGACGGTCAGCTGTGGCGCCGGCAGCCGCAACCCGAGTGCCGGGACGAGCAGCGACCCGTCGTCGGTCAGAGTGAGCAGCCACTCGTCGCCTCCCTGCTCCGGCTCGGCGCCGAGCACGAGGGCGACCGCGGCGCGCCGCTCCCGCGTTCGCAGAGCAGCGGCGGCCTCGGCCAGTGCGCCGAACTGATCGTGCGGGTGCGGGACGAGGACGACCTGCGGCATCCAGCCGTCCCCGGCTCCGGCCCGCAGCCGCCCGTCCAGCACGTCGTCGTCATCGGACTCGGCGGCTTCCGCCAGGCCGGGGTGCAGGCCGGGATCGGTGGCGCTGTCGACCGGGTGGACCCGCCCGGGGGCGATGTCAACCAGTTCGTCGCCGAAGCCGACGAGCGTGACGGTGAGCAGGTCCGACCAGCCGTTGACGGCCAGTTCGGCGGCCAGGTGCCGGGCGAAGTCCTCGCGGCGGTCGGCCGGTCCGGTCACGTACACCGCACCGAGACGTTCCAGGTCCAGCAGCCAGCGGCCCGCCATATCGGTGCCGATGGTGACCAAAGTGGGGTACGGCGCCAGGCGGGTGCGGGCGACCTGGGGATCGACGCCGGTGTCCTGGTCGAGCCGCGCCGACCACCGGAGGCCGGTGTCGTCCGCAATCCACGGTTCCGGCGGAGGACGGTCGGCCGGAGCGTGCAGCCGCAGCTCGAGCCGGCCGCCGTGGAGTCGGGCGGCGACGATGTCGGGCAGCCGCCCGTCCGGATCGGCGGAGATCTGGACGGCGAGGCCACGCAGCGCCAGATCGAGTGCGGCGTAGTCGGCCGTGCCCTCGTCTGCCGCCGATGCCACCACCGTCTGTGTGGCCGACTGCGTCTTCGGGACGGGGGCCAGCCGTCGGCCGGGACGGCGGCGACGTAGCCGCTGGCGGCGATGGGCCAGCCACGCGGCTCCCACACCTGCGGCGAGCAGTGCACCGCTGCCGGCGAGCACGGCCGCCAGCTCCGACGGGCTGTCGGCGGCGTCCCCGCTGCCGGCGTCGACCGCTGCCTGCTCCGACTGCTCGGGCAGGCCTTCCGGTGTCGGCGGGGCGGGCGGGGTCCGCGCGGGCTCCCCCGGGTCGGCCAGCTCGTCCTCGTTCGGCGCCGGCTCGTCGGTCGGGGGTTCGGGACCGGTCGGCGGCGGAGGGCCGGCCGCCGCGGGGTCGGCCGGCGGGATGTCGAGAACCTGCCCGGGGCGGATCAGGTCGGGGTCGGTGAATCGGCCGCCGCCGGGCAACGGTTCGCCGGCATTGAGGTCGAAGATCGGATGCCAGTGCTCCAGGCCGTGCTGCTCGGCGAGGTCGGCCAAGGTGTCGCCGGGCTGCACCGTCACCTCGCCGGCGGCCGCGCCGGCTCCGGGAAGGCGCGCGTCCGGTGGGAGGACCAGCGTCCAGCCAGGGCGGATCAACCCCGGGTCGGTGAGGAGCGCGCCGTCGGGCTGGGGCCGGCTGCGGTTGAGCTCGAGGATCTCCTCGAATCGGGTCCAGTCGCCCAGGTAGCGGGCGGCGATGCGGCCCAGGGTGTCGCGCGGGGCCACGGTGTACGTGGGACCGGCCGCTGTAGGCCAGGTCGGCCGGGTCTCCACGGGCGGTGAAGGGGCTAGCGACGGTTCCTCTTGGCCGACCGGCTGGTCGGCGACGATCGAAGGGCCGGCCAGGGCCGGAGCGGCCAGCAGCGGTCCGCTGCCGACGCCGAGAACGGCAGCCACGAGCAGGCCGGCCATCTGCTGCGGCGCCGCCAGGCCGGGGAGTCGCACCGATGGCATGCCGCGCAGCTGTGTGGCGAGCTCGGCTGCTACCGAGAGGGCGAAGCAGGCCCACGCGACCCACCCGATGACCACGAGCAGGCCGAGGAAGAGCGCGCCGGTGTCCGGGCGGCTCAGCGCGGCGGTCACCTGCGCCCAGGAGGGCAGCTCCTCGGGCAGGTAGGCGCCGCCGAGCTCCAAGAGCGCGATCGGGACGCCGGCGACCGCGGCGGCCAGCAGTACTCCGGCGATCAGCTGGCGCAGCAGGTCCAGCGCCCGCGACGGTGTGGTCATGGGCCCGTTCCCCCGCTTGAGTCGGTGATGAGGTCGGCGGTCCCGGAGCCCTCCACGGTGAGCGTGGAGATACCGATCAGGCCGAGGAAGCTCGTGGGCTCGGAGATCGTGGTGGTCACCTGCAGGGTGTCGCCGTCGACGACGGTCACCGCGCCCTGCACGTCGTTGCGGTCGAGGTAGTCCTGGGCGGCGGCGACCGCGGCAGCCGGATCGACGCGGATCTGCCCGGCCAGGGCCGCGGAGACGTCGAGCGCCTGGCCGCCGGCGCGGGCGGCCTCGTCGGCGATGGCGTTGGCGCGCTGGGTGGCGGCCACCTTGGCGCCGCCGTCGACGGCCAGGCCGATGATGAGCAGCAGCCCGGGGACTAGGACGGCGAGGAAGACGCTGATCGCGCCGCGCTCGGTACCGGCCCACCGGAGCCCCTGGCGGGTGCTCATCGTTCGCGGTAGGCGTCGACGGGGCTGGAGAAGGACGCCTCGACGGTGACCGATCCGGGCAGGCCCGGCGCGAGCAAGTCGGCCATGCCGACCACGCAGGTGACCGACACGGTGACGTCGCCGGGCTGTCCGGGCGGAGTCTGGAAGCCGGTGGTGTCGACGTCGACGCTGGTGCTCTGACAGCGCAGGCCCTGGGCGGCCAGGGTGCGGTCCGCCTGAGCCCTGGCCAGTGCGGCGGCGGTGACACCGTCCCGGGCGAGGGAGGCCTCCCGGGCCGCCGCGCGGGCGGCCTCGGCGACAGCGCCGTCAGCGACCTGGGTACGTCCGGCCACGACGGCGAACGACAGCACCAACAGCAGCGCCGGGGCCAGCAACGCCAGCTCGACCGACACCGATCCCCGCTCGGCGCGCGGCCGGTTCACGAGTCCGTCCGTTCCACCGGGCCGACAGCCGTCTGGGTCACCGACCATCCGGACAGGCCGGGGAACAGGCTCAAGGAGGTGCCCGTCACGGTCACCTCAATGTTGGTCGGTGAGCCGGTCACCAGCACGTCGCGTCCGGTGAGGAGGTCCTGTGCCGTCTGGTCGAGGAAGCCCTCGGCCGCGGACTCGGCACGCGCGAGGGAGGCGGGTTGGACGCGCCCCTCGCGGGCGCCTTCCTGCGCCGCCCCGAGGGCGACCGAGCGGGCGTAGAACCACAGCGCGGCCTGGATCAGCGTCATCACGAGCAGCAGCACCACCGGGAAGGCGACCGCCAGTTCGACCGACGCCGCGCCGCGGTCCCCGGACAGCCATCGGCCCGCCCCGCGACCCACCCGGTGGCCGCGGGTGTCGCGGCACGGGGAGGCGGCGGAGGTACGGGGCTGGACGGCGGGGCGCACGGATCGGCTACTGGATCTGGCTGGACCGGGAGGTGACCGCGTTGGCGATCACCGCCACGAGCGCGACGGCGATGCCCAGCAGAGCGAGGGTGATGATCACCTGCTCGACGGAGAGCGCACCGCGCTCGGGCTCCTCGCGGAGCTCCCTGAGCCGGTCGCGCAGGCCTCCGGCGAGGGCCATCAGGGTCGGAATGAGCGACATCGGGTTTCCTTTCGGGGTGGGTCAGCCGGTCAGCTGGCCATGAGTCGGGCGAGGGCGGGATAGAGGAACAGCAGGAGAAAGGCGATCGACAGCAGAGCCACCGGAGCAGTGAGCTTTTCGCTGTCGGTGTTCGCGCGCGCCTCCTCCTCGGCCAGCAGCTGGACGCGCAGCGACTGGGCACGAGCCCGGAGCGTGGGGGCGATCGACGCGCCCTCCTGGGCGGCAACCGCCGCGATGTCGGCGACGTCGCCCAGCTCCCCGACGCCAGAATGCGCGGCCAGCCGGCGCAACCCTTCCCACGGCGGGTCGCCTGCGAGCCGGGCCGTGACCAACGCGTCGCTGATGCGGCCGAACACCCAGCCGTCGCCGAGCGCGGCGGCACGCTCCAGGGCCATGGTGGGGCCCTCGCTGGCGTCCCGGCGGAGGCTGACCAGGTCGAGGTAGGAGCAGAGCGCCCGGCGCATCTGGCCGCGCGCCTCGGCGGCCTGGTCCCGCACGATCAGGTCGACGACGAAGAACAGGCCAGCGGCCAGCGCGAGTGACCCAGCCACCGGGGCCACGACCGGCACGTGGACGCCGGCGATGCCGAGGACGGCCGTGAGCAGCGGCACGAACGCCGCGCCGAACAGAGTCATGCCGATCTTGCGGACGGCGTACCCCGCCGGCGTCCACCCGATAAGCGCCAAGGCCGGACCCGGCGCCTGGAGGCCGATCCTGGGCAGCCGGGCGGCGGCCCACCCCCCGGCCCGCCCGGCGGCCCGCGCCCACCGGTCTCCCTCCTCCTCGACCGGACGCACGAAACCGATCAGGGCGCGCCCGTCCAGGCGGGCCAGCGCGTCGGAGAGCCGCGGCTGCTCGGTGACGAGCGCGGTCCGCAGTAGCAGGAAAAGCCCCAGGCCGACGGCCGCGCCACAACCGATCAGAAGCGCCTGCGCCGCACTCACTGGGCCTGCACCTCCTCCGAGTCCCGCGGCGCCCCGCCGCGCGTCGTCGGGTCGACCAGGAAGCGGACCGTCGGCGCCGCCGCCGTGAGCCGGCGCATCCACAGCAGGCAACCGACCATCAAGGCGGCGATGATGGCCAGCACCAGCTGCCCGAGCGCGGTGCCGTAGGGAGCCAGGTAATCGCCGTTGAGGGCGGCCAGCCCGGCGGCGGCGACGGTGATGAGCAACAACCAGCGCGCGTTGGCCCGGGGCTTGGCGCGGTCGGCCTCCACCTTGCGGCGCATGGTGACCTCCTCGCTGAGGCTGTGCGCCAGCTCGGTCAGCACCCGGGCGAGCCCCGGACCGCGCAACTCCGCGCCGAGCAGGAGGGCGGCGACGACGAGATCGCCAGCGGCGTCGTCCAGGTCGTCGGCGAAGGCCAGTAGCGCACGGGACGTGGACCAGCGCGCCTGCAGCCGGGCAGCCAACGTCGCGACCTCGACCTGGATCGGCTCCGGCGCGGTTCGCGCCGAGCGGATCAGCGTCTGCTCCAGCCCCCCGCCGGCGGCCAAGACGTCGGAGGTGCGCCGCACCCATTCCTGCAGCGCCTCGAGCCGCTCCACCGCCGCGTTCGCGGCGGAGAACTGTGCCAGCAGCCACGGCACTCCGATCACCGCGAGCCCGGCAAGGACCCCGCCGACTGGCCACCCCGAGGCCAGCCACACGACGGCAGCCGCTGCTGCACCCGTCGCCCACAGCGCTCGCTGCCGGCGCGTCGTCCGCCCGTCGGCCCACGCCGCCGGACGGCGTCGGCGGTGAGGCCGTGCCGGCCGGTCCTCAGCGGTCAGCGCATGGGCTGCGAGCAGGGGGCCGCCGACTACCAGCGCCCCGCACACGCCGGCCAACAGGGCGGCGCCGGTCACCGCCGTCCCCCGGTGGCGCTCGCCCAGTGATCCCGGCCGGGGTGGAGCCAGCCGGGATCGAAGCCGACCCGTACGTAGTCGGCCAGGTCGACCGGATCGTGCGCGGGCGTCGCCCGCCCGTCCGGCCCGGCGGCGAAGACCTCGGTGACCGACGGTCGCCCGCCCTCCCCCATGCCGTTGCACTCCACGACCTGGCTGACGAAGCGGTGCCGCTGCCCGCCGATCCACCGCTCGTCGACCGTGGTGATGTGCACGATGAGGTCGATCGCCGAGGCGCAGGACCGGTAGGCGTGCTCGGGGGTGACCGAGCCCCGGCCGCGCATGCACAGGTTGGCCAGTCGTTCGAAGGCGTGGTGGGCCGACCGGGCGTGCAGGGTGCAGGCCGAGCCGCCCTCGCCGGCCTCCATCACCTCGATCAGCGGCCAGGCCTCCTCGCCGCGGACCTCGCCCAGCCACACCCGGCTGACGTTCATCACCAGGGCGTGCTCGACGAGTTCGGTCAGGGTCACTTCGCCGAGGCGACGTCCGTCCGGGCCGCGCTCGCCGGTGCCCTCGCGCGCCTCGAACGGCACCACCCGGGGGTGGCGGTCGGGCAGCTCGTGCAGGAGAAGCTCGAAGTGCTTCTCGATCGTGGCGAGGTTTTCCTCGGCCGGGAGTTCGTTGGCCAGCGCCCGCAGAAGCAGGGTCTTGCCGGCGCCCTGCCCGCCGGTGACGACGATGTTCTTCCGGGCCCGCACTGCGGCGCGCAGGAACTCGGCCAGCGGCTGGTCGATCGCGCGCAGCCCCACCAGGTCGTCGAGGTCGACGTCGCGGATCCGGTGCCGCCGGATAACCAGCTGCGGGCGGGGCACGGTCTCGATCACCGCGGCCAAGCGGGAGCCGTCCGGGAGGCGCATGGTCAGCAGCGGGCTGGCAGTGGTCAGCGTACGTTCGGCGCGGCCCAGCCGGGCGGCGATGTGCTGCAGCTGCCGGATCAGGTCTTCGTCGGAGTCGGCGATCGCATCGACCCGGACGTCGCGGCCGTCGGCGTAGCCGATCCACACGTTGTCGAAGCCGTGCGCCTCGATGTTCTCCACCCGCGGGTCGTCGACGTAGGGCTGCAGCCGGCCGAGGCCGAACTGGGCGGCGAACACGGCCTCGGCGATCGCCAGCTCCTCGTCCGGGGACGGCACCGCCTGCCCCGCGCGCATGCGGTCCCGGACCAGCCCGTCCATACCGTCCTGGATCAGCGTGCGGGCCAGCTCCTGCTGCGCGGCCGGGCTCAGGGAGGGACGTCGCTTGAGCTCCTCGGCGAGCGCGGTCGCCGTCGTCTCGTGCAGCCGGCGCACCAGCGGCCAGTCGACCTGCGGCGTGGGGGCGGGCAGGGACCGTCCCCGGTCGAGCTGCTCAGCGGCCATGCCCGTGTCCGATCAGGGGCGCCGGAGCGGGGACCTCGGCCGGCGGACTCAGCAGTGCCTCGTGCCGGGCGGCGAACTCCGCGACGCGGGCGGCGACCTCCCGCGCCGCTCTCAGCAGCGCCGACTGGGGGAAGAAGCGACCGGCCGGTGCGCCGTCGCTGAGCACGGACGCTGCTTTGTCGTCGCGGGGCAGCGCGCCGAGGACCGGGACGCCGAGCGCGTCGCCGATCTCTCGCTCGCCGTAGGGGTCCCCCGCTGCGACGACGACCGCGGCGAGCGGACCGGTACCCGCCCCTGCGGCTGACTCGGCCTTCAACGCGGCGACCGCGTGGGTTGCGGCCCGGACGGCGCGCAGCGAGGACCCGGTCACGACGATCACGGCGGCCGCCCGCCGGACGGCGTCCCGGGGGAAGTGCTCAGCGCCGAGCCTGCCGCAGTCGGCCAGCGCGTCGGTCGTGCCACCGTCGACCGCGGCGAGCGCCCCGGCGAGGCGGTGCCAGTCCACGTGCCGGGCGCCGATCGGGTCGGCCAGACCGGGCAGCAGCCGCACCCGCCCGCCGGCGTCCAGCTGCAGCAGGTGGGCCTCCAGATGCCGTGCCGGTCCGCCGCGCCGCGCCGCCAGCTCCAGCTCGGCCAGCCCGCCGGCGGAAACCTCGCCGCGGCCGTAGCCGGCCAGGACGTCGCCGCCGGCCGGATCGAGCTCGGCGAGCACCGTGCGGCGGGGCCAGGACAGGGCGAGAGCGAGCGCGGCGGTGGTCACGCCGGGGGCTCCCTTGGCCGAGGTCATCGCGATCAACACGGTGGTCCGCCTACTCGCCTGCGACTACGACGAGGGCGATCAGCCCGGCGGCTGCGCGGACGGCCACGTCGGGGCCGTCGGCTTCGTCGACGAGGACGTCGACGACGCGCCGCCCGTCCGTGCCCGGCTCTCCTGCGCGGACGACGGTGGCCGCCACGGTGACCGAAGGAGCGGTGGGTGCCGCCTGACCGTCGGTCGGCAGAGGCACCAGCAGCACGTCGTCCCCGGGTCGCAGCGGCGTGACCGGCAGCTGCACGGCCGGCAGTCCGATGCCGACGAGTTGTCGACCGGGTGGAGGAAGCCGCTGGTCGGTGGTCGCGTTCCGGGTGAGGAGTGTCCCGGGCAGGAGGTCGGTTGCTGCTGTTCGGCCGATGATCTGGTCGCGGTCGGTGTACGGAACCGGGGACAGGGTCGGGTCGGCGGCGATGCGCGCCTCCACGAGATCGGCAGCGGTGATCGTCTGCCCCCAGGCGACCGGCTGAGCGACGGCGATCACGGACGTCGTCTGGCCGAGCGAGGTGGCGAGGTAGGCGGCACCGAGTGCGCCGAGCACCACCATCGCGACCGCCAGGGCCAGCAGGGCGGGGCGCCGGCGGCGTCGTGGTGGCGGGAGCACGGGGGCCTGGGGCAGTGGTGGGGGCACCCAGCCGTTGCCCTCGACGACGTCGTCAGTTGGGGCTGTCCGCATCCTGGCCATCAGCGCTCCTCGGCCTGGTTGAGTACGTGGAGTTCGCCGACAAAGAGCTCGCCGGTCGAGGAGAGCTGCACCACCTCGGTGCCGGTGCTACCGCCACCGGACCAGGTGACCGTCCACGTGGTCGTAGCAGTGATCGGCCACGGCCCTCCGCCGGGCACGTGCTTAGCCGATGCGCGCTCGTAGGTGTGGCCGCAGTCCGGGGACGGGCCGTCGTCGCCAGCTGAGTAGGGCGTTCCGAGGCCGCAGGTGACGGTGGTCCCATCGCCCATGTCCCAGGCGATGCGGGAGACCACGCCGGTCGCTTCGACGGCGACCGGTCCTTCGGTAGCGGAGCGGGTGATGGGACCGGAGACGTTTTCCGCGCGGTCGGTCCACATCCACACCGGGAGGCCGACCAGTCCGCTGGCCGACCCCTGCGGGGGTGCGGTGCGCAGTAGCGGCGGCTGCAGTTGCATGGCGGCGATGGCGCGCTGCGCGAGGACTTCGGGGTCGATGAAGTCGGCCGGTGGCCCGCGACGCCAGACGATCCCGGTGGCCGTGGAACTGAGCGAGCCGCCGTCTACTGCACCGCAGTTGGCGGTGTAGAGGGCACCGCCGTCCTCTTGCGTGCGCCCTTCCCACAGCGGTGAGCCGGGAGGGGGCTGGGGGTCCATGAGCTTGAGGTAGCAGCCGCTGGACGACTCGTACCAGCCGAGGTTGTCCTGATAGCAGGGCACCACGGCGCCGGTCAGCGAGGTGCACTGCGCCGGCGCCGGTGCCGGTGCCGGTGCTCGGGCCGGAACGGTCACGGGGGAACTCGGCACGGCCGGCCGGATGTCCTCGATGTAGCAGAAGCCGGAGGGCAGGCAGATCTCGTTGGGCGCGGCGGTGGCGACCGCGGCCGGGCCCTGGAGGAGGACGGCCGCCAGGACGCCGGCGGCCGCGCGTGCCCAGGAACAGGTCAGCACGTCTCGTCCTGCACGTCGACGGTGGCGACGAGCCAGCGGTCCTCGGGCTGCGGGTAGAAGACGACCGTGGCGACAGCGACGTGCGGCGGTCGCTCAGCGCTCACGACGTCACCGGTGGCCTGGACCGTAGCGGGGAAGTCTTGGGTGTCGACGCAGTCCTGAATGGTGACGGTGCGGAGGGTGCCGTCGGTACCACCGGCGAGGTCGACGGCGGCGACCTCGGGATCGTGAGCCACCTCGCCGGTGTGGGCGATGCCGCGGTCGCGGAGGGCGGAGACCTCGAGCAGTTCGGCGGACCGGTAGGGATCTGCGGTCAGCTGCGCGTAGGCGGGCAGCCAGTCCTGCGTCGGGTCGCGGCGGGCGTCCTGGACCAGCCTGGTCACGTCGCGGTAGACGGCCATCGCCGCATCGGCAGCCGCCACCTCGTCGGGGTCCATCGACGGGTCCGCGCTCGTGGGCGCCGCACTGCTCTCCGAGGCAGATGGCGCGGGCGGGGGCTGCTCCGTGGCGTCCCCTTCCGTGCCGCATGCGGCGAGCGTCAGCACCGACCCAAGGGCGACGATGCCTACCCGCACCCGATCGACCGCCCGCGGAGCGGTGCCGAGCAGCGAGGCCGGCGAGCTCGCCGGTCCGGTCTCCAGGACCCGGTCGAGACCAGCCGCCATCGCGGAACGCGGATCTGACCTGCGGATCACGGGCGTCGCCTCCCGGGGCAATGGATGCGGGAAATTACCACCGCAGACCGTCAGGAAGGGAAGCCCGAATCTCCAGTAATTCTCCGGTCAACCTCCAAAGGGCGCCAAGGGTGCGTGGTCACGGCGCGAGCGACGGATCGCGGCCCGGACCCGGACCTCATCCACACCCAGGAGTGCCGCCACGGCGCGGACGGCGTCCGCCGTCGGCTCCGTACCGGGCCGGCCGTCCTCCAGTCGCACGTACGTCATGACGGACACACCCGGTGCGCCCATCTCGTTCGTCGCGAGGCCGGCCGCCAGCCGGAGCGCCGCCAACGGTGGATCGTCGGGATCGACGTCGAGCAGGTGCAGCGGCTCGATCCCCACCGCGACGGCCAGTCGGGGCACGAACCGGGGCCGTGGACGCTCCAGGCACAGCTCCCACACGCGGACCCTTGCCGGGCTCGACAACTCGAGGCGTTCGGCAAGGTCGTCCCGGCTCAATCCGGCGGCCTCCCGGGCGGCCTTCAGGCGGTCGCCTCGAAGCAGCGGCCGCGCCACGGCATCCCCCCATCACCCGTTCGGTGGACACCCGCTCGTGGCGCAGAACCCTAGCGCTCACCGGCCGCTCGGTCGTACCCCCGGTCCTCCATTCACTGGAGAACATCTCAAGCTCACCGCGCGCTGAATGGCCGCCTTGGTCCGGGCTGGAGGAGGCCCGGAGGACGGCGGGCTCAGCGACCCCGGACTCCCCCGGCGGCCGCCGAGGGCGCCTGCACTCGTCGCGTCGAGGCACCGGGCCCAGGTTCAGCGACTGCAGGAAGACCGGACCTGTCCGCCGAGGCTGTGGGCCATGAGACCTGCAGTTCATCCCCGGCCGCGACGTCGTCCCTGCAAGCCGTGGTGCTCGCCGGTCGCCGGCCGCGCCCTTCTCGGACGGCCGTACCGCGACTGGCAGGTCGGCACCTGATGCCCGGGACCACCTCGGAGCGAGCCGCGCTCAACGGGCGGCACGATCCGTTGCTGACCGTCGCGCAGGCCGGGGACTACCTGGGAACCGGAGAGCGGTTTATTCGTCGGCTCATCGCTCAGAGGCGGATCACGTACGTCAAGCTCGGCAAGTACGTCCGGCTGCAGCGTTCAACTCTCGACGACTTCATCGAGGCCGGACGTGTCGCAAGCGAGGGGTAGCCCGACTCGCGGCGCGCGGGAGGGTGCCCGGGCAGCGGGACGCCTTCCCGGCCAACGAGCTCGCCACGCCACCAGGGCGCCGACCGGGACGTCGTCCTCGGCGGCCACACGACTGACCTCATGCGCGCGGCGAGATCTCGCGGGCCGCGGCCGCGGCAGCCTCTCTAGCTCCGCCAGCGACACGTCTCCCCGACGAAGTCAAGTGCTCTGGGGAACCGGTGGACGGCTGTCCGCTGATCGACGCAGCTGCCACCGCCCGGGTCGGCCCCACCGCAATCTCATGCCGGCGGAGAGAAGCAGGAGGTCATCATGGGTCGAAGGGCTTGGGGCACGGTCCGCCGGCTTCCCTCAGGCCGCTACCAAGCTCGATACCCGGATAGCTCAGGCAAGCAGGTCTCGGCGCCGCACACGTTCGCGACCAAGGCTGACGGCAATCGGTGGCTCGCCAAGGTGCAGACCCAGTTGGACTCGGGCAGCTGGATCGACCCGAAGGCCGGGCAGGAGACCCTCGGGGTCTACGCCGAACGGTGGGTCGACACCCGCCTCGTCCGCGGCCGACCGCTGGCCCCCCGCACAGCCGAGCTCTACCGGGCACAGCTCAAGAACCACATCGTCCCCGCGCTGGGGTCGACGCCACTGCGCCAGATGGACGCGTCCGCCGTCCGGGCCTGGTACGGAACGCTCAGCGGTCCAGATGGACCGGGCCAGGTCACGGCAGCAAAGTGCTACCGGCTGCTGCGTGCCATCTGCACCACGGCGGTCGATGACAACCTCATCGCTCGGAACCCATGCTCCATCCGTGGGGCTGGGCAGGAACGATCCAGCGAGCGACCGATGTTCGCTCTCGCTCAGGTCCAGGCGCTCGTCGATGCTGTCGAGGATCGCTGGCGAGCGCTGATTCTCCTGGCCGGGTGGACGGGCCTGCGCATAGGTGAACTTGCGGCGCTCCGCCGGGAAGACCTCGACTTGACAGCAGGCACCGTGAGCGTTCGGAGCTCCGTCGTCGACGTGATCGGGCAAGGACGCTCCTATGGACCGCCAAAGTCGGCCGCCGGCCGGCGAACGGTGGCCATCCCGCCGCACATCATCGACGACCTGGCGCACCACCTCGCGACCTACGCCGAGCCCGGCGCGAAGGGGCTGGTGTTCGTGGGGCCCAAGGGCGGGCCCATTCGGCGCAACAACTTCGCCGCACGGGTGTGGGCTCCAGCCGCCGAGGCAGCCGGACTCCCACCCGGCTCTCATCTACACGATCTGCGGGGCTGGGGCGCCACCGTCGCTGCCCGGCACGGCGCCACCACTAGGGAGTTGATGCACCGACTCGGGCATGCCTCCCCCGCCGCAGCGCTGCGCTACCAGCGCGCCGAGCAAGAACGAGACGCCGCGCTCGCAGCCGCCATGAGCGCGGCGCTGGGGCACTCCGACGGCATGACATCGAGCTGACCCTATTTGCGCCGGAGACAACTTCCGGGAGCCCGGGACGCCCCACCCATCGGCGAATAAGCGCAATCGGTCCCTCAGTCGCACACTCAGTAAGGACCACCCCGATCAGCCGCTTCGGCATCCCCGAAGTTCTGAGATCGTCGACGTCCCCAAGCCGCGGGCCGACCCCTGCCGGGCCCTCCACGACGTCTCCACTTCGAGGACCGGTTCTCGGCTGTTGGGCAGCACTACCGTGAGTGCGCATGGGCCGTTTCACCACTGCTCGACTGGTGGCCATTCCGGTCACCCTCGAGGACACGCCCATGTTCGAGCGCCTGTGGGCTGACGAGCGAGTCGGCCGAACCTTGGGCCGAATCCGCACCGCGCAGCAGGTCCACGAGGCTGTCGTCGCCAGCATCGAGCACTGGCAGCGGCACGGCTTCGGGCGGTGGGTGCTGTGGGACGGACGGCAAGCAGTCGGAACAGTGAAGTTGGCTGAGTGGCTCGCCCTTGGACGACCCGAGGTGGAGCTCGGCTACGCCCTCCTGCCCGCGTTTTGGGGCCGTGGCTACGCAAGCGAGGCGGGTGCCGGAGCCCTGGAACATGCTCAGGACCAGCTTGGCCTCACCGAGGTCGTCGCCTTCGCTCTCCCGGGAAATCAGCGGTCGCGTGCAGTCCTGGAACGCCTCGACTTCGGGCATGAAGAGCGACTGCTGCTCGGTGGGCGAGAGCACGTCCTGCGCCGCCGCCAACTCAACAAAAGGAGCAGTGGTGCTGCCGGCTGACGCTCACGTCCACAGCGAGTTCTCGTGGGACACAGGAGGTCCGTCCTCGGCGGCGGCCGGAACCATGAGGCGGACCTGTTCTCGAGCCGTCCGCATCGGAGTCCCCGCGGTGATCTTCACCGAGCACCTCGACGTCAGCGGCTGGCAGGCCGCCCCCGAGGACTTCACCGAACACCAACGTCCGCTCATCGACGGGGACGGGCTGATGCAGCCACCGACCTTCGACGCCGACGGCTACTTCGACTCCATCGAGCGCTGCCGACACGAGTTCCCCGACCTCCGCATCCTCACCGGCGTCGAGCTCGGCCAGCCCCACCTCGACCGCCGAGCGGCCGAAGCCCTCATCGACTTCTCCGCGCTCGACCGGGTCAACGGCTCACTCCATACGCTGCCGCTCGACGGCGGGCAGCGCAGCGAGCCGGTGACCCTCTTCCGCGGATGGACCGACCCCTCCGAGGTGGTCTGGAGGTATTTGACGGAAGTCCCAGTCATGGTGGCCAACGGGGATTTTGAGGTCTTCACCCACATCGACTACGCGGCTCGCTACTGGCCCACCGACGAGCACGGGCCCTTCGATCACACGCTGTTCGAGGACGGGTACCGGCAGGCCATGCGCGCCATCGCCTCATCTGGGCGGGCACTGGAGATGAACACCGGGCGCCCCCTCCGGCCGTGGATCCCGCAATGGTGGGCTGAGGAAGGCGGACGAGCCGTCAGCTTCGGCAGCGACGATCACGCAACCGCAGGGCTCGCAGCTAACTTCCACGAAACTGTCGCGTTGCTCGACCACTTCGGCTTCACGCCGGGATCACGACCCGAGGACTTCTGGACCCGCTGACGACCGTGACCAGTTGACCCAGCTGGCTGCCCGTGGCCCCGAGCACGCACTCACGCTGCTTCCCGCAGGGACCGCTTGTAGTAGCGCAACGGACCCTTGCGGTCGTTCTCGGTGCGCTGGACGTGGAAGCCGGCCCGTTCGATCACACGGCACGAGGCCAGGTTGCCGGGACGGATGGTGGACCAGACGATTTCGATCCCAGCCGCCGCCGCCTCCGCGAGAACGGCCTCGGCCGCCTCGCTTGCGTAACCGCGACCCTGATTCGAGCTCCGGATCATGTAGCCGATCTCCGGCTCCGCGACCGTGCCCCGCGTCGTGAGCATGCCGCAGTTCCCGAGCAGCAATCCGCCGTCGATCGCGCGGACGAGGTACCAGGCGAGCCCATGGTCGGCATACAGGGCCTGGCGGCGGGCGATCCAGTGAGCCGTCTGGTCCGGCGACGTGAAGGGGCCGTCGCCGATCGTGTTCGTTCGGGGGGCGCTGAAGATGGCGTGCAGCTCGTCGGCGTCCGACGCAACGGGCAGCCGCAGCGTGAGCCGCGCCGTCCTCAGACTGTCGCGCATCCAGCGATCAGCGTGCACCACGGTCAGCCCTCCTCCCCCCGATCCTGAACCTGGAGAAAGCGAGCTTCAGCGGCGACCGTCTTGGTCGGAACAGGTCCTATCCGGGCACAGATCAGCTCGACGGTGCTTTCCAGGTCGGCGGTCCCATCGAGGACGATCTCGCCGGGGACACCCAGGGTGTCCGACTCGACGTACCAGTCCCGGAGCTTGCCCGCGGAGACTTCCGTGCCGAGTGGCCGCGTTCGGTGCCGGCGAAGCGTCTCCTCGAGCGGTACGTCGAGGTAGAAGACGTGCGTCGGCCCCGGTGCTCGGCCAGGACCTCGCCGAGCATCTCGCGGTAGTGCTCGGCCAGGAAGATGCCCTCGGCGATCACGTTGTAGCCGACCCCCGTGCAGTAGCGCACGGCCAGAAGCAGCTCGTCCCCGGCATCCGCGAGCTCAACGTCGACCTGGTCGACGTGCCCCTCCTCGTGCCGCTGCCCGACCACCTCGGAACGGAGATCCCATGACCGTGCCGACCGAGCGCGCCACCCCGGCCTGCGTCGCCCCCGGCTGCGCCCACGGCCAGGCCCGCGGCCTCCTCTGCCCCGCTCACCACGACAAGCTCGGCCAGACGCTGGCCGACCTCGCCGGCGACCTCACCGCCGGCAGCGAACCGTCGATGACCGCGTGGCGCACCGGCGGCGGATCCGGCGGCACCCTGGCTTCCGAACGCGACCCGATCGACTTCCGGCTCCTCGACGCCCAGACGCAGGCACCCCCGGTGCTCGCCGCCTCGGCCGGCTGGCTCGCCCAGCAGCGCGGCGTCGACCACCGGCCCGGGCAGCCCGACGGCGACCGGAAGCTGCTCGCCCACCCCGGCACTTCGCGTGGCTGGTCGGGCAGCCCGAGGTCGCCCAGTTCTGGTGCCAGATCCGCAGCCTGTGGTCGTCGCTGCGCGCGCACCTGCCGGTGCGCCGCTGCATGTGCGGCGGTCCGGTGTGGGTCGACCGCGGCGGCGGCTGGTGCTCCTGGTGCGCCACGTCATGGGCGGGCCGGGCGCTGCTTCATCTGGCGCCGCCGGAACGTCCGGCGTGAGCCGCTGCGGGCTATGGAGCGGCCGTCGTGACGTTCCTCGGCTACCGCTGGACGTGGCCACTGAGCACAAGGCTTGTCGCTATACGGCGGCGATGTAGGGGTGCCCGAACGGCGATAGGCCGGGGCCACCGCCTCTGGCGATGGCCCCGGCTCTACGGATCCGGCTGTGGAGAGTCGTCTACTCCGAGGTGCCCGACGAAGACTCCCCGCGGCGCTTTACAAGCGTCGCGGCATCTGTGAGTCCTAGCCCCGTCCGCTCACGCACCAGGCGAACTGCCTCCACTTGCTGGTCATCCCGAAGCAGAGCGTCCACCGTTGAAGCCAAATCATCCGGCAGTACGACCGGAGATGCAGGCTCCGGCTTACGCCGTCGATTCCAGAATCCCATGAGTCCTCTTCCTCCGGTCAGCGGGTCGTCTCAGCTTCTTGCAGCCTCTCATCTAACAGTTCTCGACAATGCCGGCGATGCCGAGGACTTCGGCTGCACCGGAGCCGAGAGCACCGGCGACCGCGTCGATCTTCTCAGCCCTTGTGGTCGCCCCGACCAGCAACTTCGCGGCGTCAGTGAGGCCACCGACCGCCTTGGCGAACCGGTAGAGCTTGAGCGCAGGCAGCCCGACCCCCGCCACAGCGACGCCGATAGCAGCCACGCACTTCGTCACCTTCCAAGCGGTGCCCCAGAAGAGGCCGGTCGGGTCGACGTAGTTTGTGGGGTTGCTGGCGCTGTACTCATAGCGGTTGGACCGCGACGGGTCGAGGATCGTTTCAAGGCTGTCTTGCTGGGTGAAGCGGCCCGTGGTGGGGTCGTACCACCGCATGCCGAGGTGAACCAGCGTGCTGCCGTGGTCGATGACGCCGCCGGCGTATCCGTGAATCTGGATGCCGATGGCGCCGCTACCGTTGACGGCGGTGGCGGTCACCGCGCCGTAGGGGTCGTAGGCGTAGCTGCCGGTCTGTCCGCCGTCGTGGTTGATCAGGGCGACCGGGGACCCGAGGCCGTCGAGGGCCAGGTAGTGCGTGTTGCCTCCCTGCAGTGCCAGCGGAGTGCCTTGGGGGTCGTACAGGTAGCCGTAGCTGGTGGTGCCGTCCTTGTACGACTCGATGATGGGCATCCCGTTGCTGTTGGCGCGGCCGTAGGTGTAGGTGCGCTCCCGGACGCCGCCGCCGGACTGGCGGATGAGCTCGGTCTGGTCGGTGCCGGCATACCGGTAGGTGGCGTTGGCACGGGCGGTCATCTGCTCGCCGCCGTTGTAGCCGACCGTGGCTCCGACGCCGGGGGCGGCGGTGGTGTTGCCGGAGGCGTCGTAGGTGTATCCGGTGGTGGTGACCTGGTCGGCGTTGTTCACCGTCAGGGTCTGCACGACGGCACCGTTCTTCGTGGTCTGGATCCGGTTGCCGTTGCCGTCGTAGGTGTAGCCATACGAGTCGCCGCCGGGGGTGGTCGCTGCGGTCAGCCGGTTCGCGGCGTCGTAGCAGTAGGTGGTGACCAGCCCGGTGCGGTTGTCGGTCTGCGTCCACCGCAGCGAGGTGTCCTGGCCGGCCGCGGGAGCGGTGGCGCAGGCGCCGGTCGCCGGGGCGGCGTAGGAGTAGGACAGGTCGGACACTCGGGTGTTGTCGTTGGCCGTGCCGGAGTTCGGGGAGGCCTGCGAGGTCCAGGTGCGGATGATCCGGCTGGAGGCGTCGTAGTCGGTGTGGTTGTGCGCGGCCCACCGGGTGCGGCCGGTGTTGACGTGGAACCAGGTGTCGGTGCGCCGGCCGTCGGCGTCGTGGGCAAACTCGATGCGGCGCCCGTCGGGCGGGGTCATGGCGGTGACGAGGTTGCGAGCGTCGTAGCTGTAGGAGGTCGTCCCCGAGGCGTTGGTGGCGGTGGCGAGGTTGCCGACCTTGTCGTAGGTGTAGGAGGCGCTGCCGGTGAGGCTGTGGGTGCGCGAGGTCAGGCGCCCGAGCGGGTCGTAGTCGAAGCTGGTGGTGCCGGAATTGTCGATGCGGGTGTCGGTACGCCCGGCATCCTCGTAGGTGTAGGTGACCGTCGGGGTGGTGTCGGAGTAGTCGACCTCGAGGATCCGGTCGAGCTTGTCGTAGGTGTAGGTCTCGGTGACGCCGCGGCCGGAGGTCTTGGTGGCGAGGCGGCCGTAGCCGTCCCAGGTGTAGCTGCGTCCCGCGAGACTGCTGCCGGTCGGCGGGGTGATGCTGGTGACCTGGCCGTCGTAGTTGTAGCCGTAGTAGGTGACTGCACCGGATGGGCTGGTGGAGGTGTCCACGGTGCCGTCGGTGTTGTAGGACACCTCCGCCTTGGCGGAGCTGAAGTCCGCGGTCGACACCCGCTGGCCGGTCTCGTTGTAGCAGTAGGCGCTGGTGTTGCCCTGCCCGTCAGTGCTCTGAGAGGGCTGGTACTGCGCGGCGGTAGACGTCGTTGCACAACCGGCGTTTGGGTCGGTGTTCGGGCCGTAGCCGTATGCGGAGCTGGCACCGGTGGCCGAGGTGACGCCGGTCATCGACTCCCCGCCGTTGACGGCCTCGTCGTAGCCGACCGTCGTCGTGCCCGAGGTGTTCGTGGAGGTAGCGACGTCGAGGAACGGCGTGTAGGTGGAGGAGCGCTCATTGCCGAGCTGGTCGATGGTCTTGGCGACCAGCAGACGACCGTCGGTGGTGTGCTCGTACGAGGTGTGGGCGGTGAAGTCGGGGGCCAGGGACTGGTCGCTCCGCGGGTCCGCGACGGCTGTGTCGTCGTCGAAGTAGGCGAAGCGGGTCACGGCCCCGGCAGGCGCAGTGGCGGTCGGCTGAGTGACCTTCTGGACGCGGCCGAACGTGTCGTAGTTGAAGGAGGTCTGCGCCCCACCAGGGGCGGTAACAGTCTGAAGGTTGCCGCTGCCCGAGTAGGCGAACTCGGTGACGCGGCCTTCCTGATCGGTCATGCTGGCGAGACGGTTGCTGGAGTTGTACGCAAGGACGACAGACCGGGAGCCGGCCGACGTCGTCTGTGACACCTCGGTGATGCGCCCTGCGCCGGAGCCGGTCGTGGTGACGTTCAGGGTCCGCGCCCCGGCCGAGCCGACATCGCTGGTGACCGTGGCGAGAGCACCCGAGGGGGCGTAGGTGAAGGTGGCCGCGTTGTTGCTGCGGTCCTCGATCGAGGTCAGCTGCCCGGCGCCGTTGAAGCGGCGCTCCTCGCCGCTGTTGTGGTCGTAGAGGACCCAACCGGTGGTGGCGTTCCCGGTGAGATCCATCTTGAAGCCGGCCGGGGACGCGTACTGCCCGGGGGTCCCGGCCTGCGGAATGAAGGCGCCGGTGAGGCCGCTGTCGCCGTGGTAAACGACGTAGCCGCCTTCCTTTCGCAGCCGCACGTCCGGGCCAGTCGACAGCCGCCAACCAGAGTCCGCGCTGCCGACCGAGTTGACGAAGTGCGCTTCCGAGCGGCGGGTCACGCTGTTGTACGCGAGCCCGACGTCAATGGAGCCGCCGGTACGGCGCGGCACGGAGAACCCCGAGACGTCGACCGTGAGGTTGCCGGACCCGACGTCCACCTGGGCGCTGACCCGGTCGCCGATCGTGAAAGGCAGCCGCGTGGCGCCGGGGCGGGCTCCCGCTCCGAGGGCTGGGCTGACGAAGCCGGTCTTCACCGGGGCCGCGGTGCAGCCGGAGCTGTCGCAGTGCGAGATCTGGTATTCGAAGGCCTCGCCGATCTCGAGCACGTCGGCTGGCAGCTGCTGGTAGGCGGTGCGTCCGGCGACCGCGACGTCGTTGAGGAGGTCCCAGGAATAGGCGCCCACGGTGCGGGCGGAGAAGTGGATGGACTCCGTGCCCGAGCCGGCTGCGGTGGCCTCACCGAAGAGGACCGGAGTCATCAGCTCGCTGACGTCCACGCGGGCAGTGGGGGCGCTGGCTGGCGCGGCCAGGACACCGGTTGCTGATCCCATGATCAGCGCGCTCGTTGCGACGGCGACGCCGACAGTGCGGCCGACGACCGCTGCTGACCTGCGGCGGCGTGGAAGGAGACTGGATGGACTGGCTAGGGACAAGGCGCACCTCACTGACGAGCTGACAGTTGGCTTGAGCAACGCGGAACGTCCCAGTCCGCGATCACGCACCGCAACCAGCTGACGGCAAGTCGTTATGCAGGTGTTACTACGCATAGTAGTTGGCGGATAACGTGTCGTGACGATTGTGGCAACGCGGATAGTCATGCGGTTCCGTCACAACGAGGCCAGAACGGTGGACTAAGCGACAACGGCCGCTTCCAACATCGCACCGCGGCGGCACGCCTTGATCTGGGCCGGCACCGCTTCGAGCAGGAAAACGAGATCCTGGGCCGCGCAGCGGCCTATCTGTCGCAGGCGAACCTGCCGGGAAATGGTCTACCCGCTCGTTCGTGAGCTCGCTGTCGACAGGATCCCCGTCGCGGTGACGTGCCGCGGTCACCGCCAGCGAACTGGCCGCAGCCTGCCAGGCCGACGCGCTCTTCGACGTCCACCGGGACGATCCGGAGCTCGGCTACCGGTGTCTCGCCCCGGGTCTGATGGAGCTCTCAACTTACGTGAGGATGAGAATCATGGCGGCACCGCGGAAGCACCCGGACGAGTTGCGTGAGCGGGCGATCCGGTTGGCGGTCGATGCGAGGCGTGACCCGGCCACATGGTGGGCCGAGGAGGGCGGACGAGCCGTCAGCTTCGGCAGCGACGATCACGTAACCGCAGGGCTCGCCGCCAACTTCCACGAGGCCATCGCGCTGCTCGACCACTTCGGCTTCGCGCCGGGGTCACGACCCGAGGACTTCTGGACCCGCTGACGACCGTGACCAGTTGACCCAGCTGGCTGCCCGTGGCCCCGAGCACGCACTCACGCTGCTTCCCGCAGGGACCGCTTGTAGTAGCGCAACGGACCCTTGCGGTCGTTCTCGGTGCGCTGGACGTGGAAGCCGGCCCGTTCGATCACACGGCACGAGGCCAGGTTGCCAGGACGGATGGTGGACCAGACGATTTCGATCCCTGCCGCGGCAGCCTCGGCGAGCACGGCCTCGGCCGCCTCGCTGGCGTAACCGCGACCCTGATTCGAGCTCCGGATCATGTAGCCGATCTCCGGCTCCGCGACCGTGCCCCGCGTCGTGAGCATGCCGCAGTTCCCGAGCAGCAATCCGCCGTCGATCGCGCGGACGAGGTACCAGGCAAGACCGTGCTCCGCGTACAGGGCCTGGCGGCGGGCGATCCAGTGAGCCGTCTGGTCCGGCGACGTGAAGGGGCCGTCGCCGATCGTGTTCGTCCGGGGGTCGCTGAAGATGGCGTGCAGCTCGTCGGCGTCGGACGCAACGGGCAGCCTCAGCGCGAGCCGCGCCGTCCTCAGACTGTCGCGCATCCAGCGATCAGCGGTCACCACGGTCAGCCCTCCTCCCCCGATCCTGAACCTGGAGAAAGCGAGCTCCAGCGGCGACGGTCTTGGTCGGCACAGGTCCTATCCGGGCACAGATCAGCTCGACGGTGCTCTCCAAATCGGCGGTCCCATCGAGGACGATCTCGCCGGGGACCCCCAAGGTGTCAGCCTGGACGTACCAGTCCCGGAGCTTGCCCGCGGAGACTTCCGTGCCGAGCGGCCGCGTCCGGTGCCGGCGCAGCGTCTCCTCGAGCGGTACGTCGAGGTAGAAGACGTGCGTCGGCCCCCGATGCTCCGCCAGGACCTCGCCGAGCATCTCGCGGTAGTGCTCGGCCAGGAAGATGCCCTCGGCGATCACGTTGTAGCCGACCCTTGTGCAGTAGCGGATGGTGTGCGCGATGAGGCCGATGTTGTCCGCATCGGGGGTGTCGTGCTCACGCAGGACCACCCTGCGGAAGTGGTCCTGCCCGATGTTCGCCGTCCCGCGCCCGAGACGCCGCTGCAACGTGGTCGCCACCGTGGTCTTACCGGAGGCCGAGTTCCCACGGAGCACGATCAGGTGAGGCGCACCGTCCATGTCCACGACGCTACGGGCGCGGGACCGCCGATGGCTCCGGCGTCGGCCACGGCGCGGTCGCGGCCGAGTCGGTGACCGGCGTCCCGGGCGAGTCACCTCGCGTCCGGACGATCACCATGTCTCTGGAGCACTTCCGAGCAGGTCAGCCGACATCGCGGCGCGTTACCGTCGAACGGTGGACGCAGCCCCTTCCCGCGCCCGCGGACTGCTGGCTGGTTTCGCCAACTCCGCCGACGTGGGCGGCTTGGCACTCCCCCACGGCCAGCGGGTGCCGTTCGGGCGCATCATCCGGGCGAACACCCCCGAGCACGTGACGGACGACGACCTGGCTGCTGCCACCGCTCATGGGTTCACCGGGGTGTTCGATCTGCGCTCGGACGACGAGGTGCGGGTCTGCCCACACCCCTTGGCGAAGCATCCCGGCTACCGGTGGCTGCCGCTGATCGACCCCGCCGCCGAAGCGCGCGAAGACTTCAGCCGGTTCCGGACCATTGGGGAGATCTACGCCAGCAGCCTGCAGCGCAACGCCGACCACATCGCCGCCATCTTCACCGCCCTGGCCGAGATGCCGCCGGGTCCGGTGCTGGTGTCCTGCCGAGCTGGACGTGACCGCACCGGCATGGTCGTCGCCCTGCTACTGGACCTCGCCGGCGCCGACCACGAGGTCATCGCCGCCGACTACGCCCTGCTGCCGCCCCCCTTGCGACCGGACGCGGAAGACCCGGGACGCCGGGGCGATCAGGACATCCGTCGCATGCTCGATCACGTCAGCGCCACGTATGCCTCCACCGCCGGCTACCTCCGCTGGCTCGGCCTGGCGGACGACGACATCGCCGCCCTCCGGCAGCGCTTGGAACCCTGACCTCCATCGGCTCGCGAGTGCCCACCGTCGTGGCCTCAGATCGATCGAGACGACCCGCCCACGGCGGCTGACGCCGGGGCCGGTCACCGGCCCTCGGCTACGCCTCTCCCCCGAGTTCGGCGTCGACCGGAGCGAGCCACTGGCCGTGACCGGCGATCTGGACGAGCGGCTGAGTCCCACCGGTGCCGGGTCCGTGGAAGCGGAGGACCGGACGGTCATCGGCCGTGTCCCCCTCGTGCGGGACGTGCCCCGGCTCTAGCCAGACGTGGAACAGCGGGCCGCGCTCACCCATGGAGTCGATGGCCTGGTCGAACGCCGCACGACGGTCGGGTGGCACATGCATGCGTGTCGCGGCGTGGAACACCACCCGCGGCTCGCCCGAGGGCAACTGGCGGCCCAGGTCGGGACAGACGTCGATGCCGTCGCCGGCGATCAGCCGCGGCGGATCGGCGGCGAGGCCGGCCAGGGCTGCGTCGAGCAGGCCCGCGTCCGCGGAGTTCTCCGGCCAGACCAGCGCACGTAGCCATGCCCGCTCCTCGGGGTCCGTGGCGTCCACCGGGTGCAGGTCGATGCCGGTGCGGCTGGCGATGGTCGGGATGACTCCCATCTCAGGCAGCGAATCACCACGCCAGTCGCTGTCGATGGTCACCGCCGCGTCCGCCGGGCCGAAGCTGCGCCCTGCGATGCGAAAGCGGTACCGGTCGACGTGCAGCAAGGTGCCTGCACTCGCGCCCACCTCGACAAGATGCACCGGCTGGTCGCACGTCTCGGCGATCACGGCCAGGGCGTAGCGCAGGCCGACCGCTCGACGGACCGCATTGGTCTGCACCAGCCGGGTCCGGATCAGCTGGTCCAGCTCCGGGCGGTAGGTGTCGCAGAAGTCGATGAGCGCCGGTCCGGCCTCCTCCGGGGACCGGGCCGCATCTCCGACGACAGAGGCGAAGAAGTCGCGCAGTGGGTGCTCGGCGCCGCCGAGCACCAGGTGGTGCACCGCGCCGAAGAACAGGTACGGCGCCTGCTGCCCCGCCCGGCGATAGCCCAGCATGTCCAAAATCTGCGGCTGCTCGGCCACGACCGGCCTCAGTGCCCGGTACAGCGGGGACGTCGGAAAGTCCTCAGCCCGCGCGCCGACGAACTCTTTGGCCACCGCAGCCCGCTCGTCCATGCCCGGGATCCTCGCTCACGCCGATGTCTCCCAAGCGGAGAGGTCGAGGCGCGGATAGCGCAGCGCCATCCCCGCCAACGTCTCCTCGGTCCAGTACGGATGCCCTGGTGGAGGGAAGCCGAGTGCCTGCAGCTGTCGCACGGTCGCTCGACCGACGAAGGCCGACCACTCCGGGCTGAAGCTGCGTACCGCCCAGCCGACCCGTTGGCCCCACTGCAAGCTCGCCGGCCGGAAGCAGACCTGCATGCTGTACCGGGCACCTCGCGGTGCGGTGAGTCCCGTGCCCCTGTGCACGGTCCCGGGCTCGAACGCGATGACGGTTCCGGCGGGACCGGCTCCGGACACCTCCGCTGCGTAGAGCTCCGGACTCCCACTGTCGTCCGTGTACCGGGATTCGCTGGCCTGCCCTGGCTTGAGAAACCAGTTGGGCACTGCAGGCAGGTGGTCGGTGTGCCGACGGGACACCAGATGTGGCGGCCCGAGCTCCTCGGGGACGTCGGTGAGGTAGACGAACATCTCGACCTGCCGGCATCCCGGGGCGGTGCTGGGCACCAGGAGGGTGTGGTTCAGGTAGTCGCGGTGCAGGTCCTGGTCGTAGTCGCAGGCACCGGTGTACTTCGCCCACGACTCGGCGGCGTACATGTGGATGTCGTCGTCGCCCAGCAGCGTCCCCGCCAGCTCCAGCAGACGCTCGCTCACCGCCAGCAGGCTGAGTTCGGTGCTCGTGAACGGGAATGTGTCGATGCCGGCGAACTCGTCGTCGATGTAGCGGTTCCGTCGCCGGTCCGTGCCGTCGTGGAATCCCTCGGCAGTGGGGAACTGGGCAGGCAGTTCGCGGACGGCAGCTCCCAGTTCGTCGGCTGGGATGAACGCCGGCAGGACGACGAAGCCGTCGGTGTGCCACATCTGTGCCGCCTCGATCAGTTCCATCCCGTGAGACTCGGCAGCGAGCGGCGGCCGGGCAACTGGTTAACGGGCAACCCGGCGAGCGCATTCGCGGGGACGGTCGATGTCACCCGATGCCACGTGCCTGCCTTGACCTGGCCCGCGCAGGCCTGAGAGTCCGGTAGAGATCAAGTTATGCGCGCAGGACTGTCGCAGCGCATGACCGCGGATCTTCGGTTGTCAACGCGGGCCCGGACGGCGCCGTCCGCGGCGAGGATCCTCTACACATGGGTGGTCGGTCGGGCTCCGATGTCGATCGGCGCCACAGGAGAACCCTGTTGTTGAAGGCTGCTGAGATGGGCGCCAAGGTCCGGTGGAAAGACTGACTCCGTGGTGGTGCGCAGCTCCTCCGCTGTCCACCACCGAAAGCCGAGAATGCTCTCGTTTTCGCGGTCGGTGAGTTGGGCCGGTGCCGGTTCGAAGTGAGCCACCGCACAGTGAAGCCAGTCCTCATGCACGTCGTAGGTTCGACCCGCGTGGACGTAGGCCACGTCGCGCGTCCAGACACGGGCTCCTACGGGTAGCCAGTCGAGGCCGGTCTCCTCCCACGCCTCGCGGACTGCGGCTTCGTCCAGCGACTCGCCGGGCTCGACCCCTCCCCCGACGGGGTACCAGTGGCTCGTTCCGGTGGCCGGGTCGCGCCCGTGAATCAGCAGCAGTCGGTCGTCAGGGTCGATGAGGAGGAGCTTCACCGTTTGACGTGGCATACGGCGACTGTGCGCCCCAGGCGAGCAACTCACCAGTGACAGCACGGGTCGTCGCTCAGACCAGTTTCGATGCGGTCAGTGAGCCCGGCTCACGAACCGCTGGCTCGTGCCAGAGGTTGCCTGAGCATCCTGAAAATCCACCGGGATGGCTCGCCGCCAGAAGGCAACAGCGGCGTCATTGCCGGGGATCTCCTCTACGAGCCATTCACCGGGAAACCGGCCGAAAATGGCGTGGGCGACCGTCGTTCCCACGCCGCTGCGACGGTGCTTGCGAACGATGAAGAACTCACCAAAACGATGCGGGGAACCAGCCCTTACCAGCACACAGCCGGCGATCGCCCTGTCGACCCGGACGATGAAGGCGTGACGGTCCTCGTTCTCGATCCAGTAGTGATCCAGGTATCGGTAGCCGTACTCGCCGGTCGGGCCGAGGTCTCGACCATCGAACTCGGAGAAGTCGTGCGAGTTGAGTTCCAAAAGCCTGCGCACCACCGACTTCTCGTCTTCGGTGGCTGGTGAGACGTCGATGCTCATGGCGACATACTTGCCGGTCCGTCGAGGACGAGCGCCGCAATATCGGAACAAGGCGCTCCAGCCCTCCACCTCGTCAGCTCGAAGGCCCACCGGCGCGGATCGTGCTGAAGGGGGCATGTGTCGCCGACTCCAAGGAAGTTGGTCGTCCTCGCGGTCTCCGACCCGCGATGATGCGCTCGTGGATCTCTCGCATGTCGACCTGGCTACCGAGGTAGTGCGTACCGAGCGGCTGGTGCTGCGTCCGTACCGCCAAGACGACGTCGACGCGGTGCACGAGGCCTGCCAGGACGCTGAGATTCAGCGCTGGACGACCGTGCCATCGCCGTACACGAGGGACGACGCCGTCCAGTTCGTCACTATCACCACGGGGTCGGCGCGGGCCGCGGGGCGTGCCCTGACCACCGCCATCGAGGCCGACGGGCGTTTCGTGGGCTCGGCAGGTCTGCACTTCACGCCGGGCCCGCTGGGCCCCGCCGTTGGGTACTGGGTAGCGCCTTGGGCCCGCGGTCACGGGTACGCCGCCGAGGCCGCCCGAGCACTAGCCGACTGGGCATTCACCCGGGGCGCCGCCAGAGTGCATCTCACGGCCGACGTGGCCAACGCGGCCTCGCAGAATGCGGCCCGGCGCGCGGGCTTTCTGCAAGAGGGCGTCATTCGCTCATCCCTGCCCTACCGGGACGGAAGCCGCGGCGACGCCGCGCTGTTCTCCCTCCTGCCCGGCGACTAAGCGACGGCCTGCCTTCAGCCGCTTACCGCGCCGCGCATCGGATGCGCCGAGCACAGCCAGCTTCGCCATGAAATGACAGGCCCATGGCAAGCTGCTGCTCATGGGGCCCGGTCCGCTCGGCACGTTGCCCGACGGGTACTGGCAGGTGCCCTACGCCAGCGCCAGGTATCCAGGCGCAGCCCCTCGAGGTGATCTGGCCGGCGGCGCCAACTGCCAACTCTGGGCCTACGAGGTGCTCGCGTACTTCGGCTTCGTCGTGCCGGACTTTCGCTCAGATGAACTGTGGACTGACACCGTGGCGACGCGTCACGTCAACGAGCCCGAAGCTCTGGATCTTGTCCTTCACAACGCCGACCACTCTGCTTTCGGCGCTCACGTTGGGCTGTGGACCGGTGACGCGGTGGCGCACCTGTGCCGGGAAGTCGGCCAGCCGGCACTTTGGTCGCGAGCCGACTTCGGCGCTCGCCCCCGATACGCCGTTCAAGTCGGCGTCAAGAGGCCGGTGCTGAAGTCTCGCTAGCTGCTCGCACTTTCGAGAAACGGTCGGCGGTGGTGATGTCGGCCGCCGCTAGCTCTCTCGCCGTCGCCAAGGCCTGAGGCTGGGCGACGCGTCAGGCCTTGAGCTGCAGTTCGTAGCGCTCCAGCTCGACTCGAAAGCCCTCAGGGTGGGCACGCGTCTCGGCGCCGCTGAGCTCGTATCCGAGTTTGCGAGAGATTGCGGCGGAGGCGCTGTCCGGCCTGGCGAGGCTGACCACGCTGCGAACTCCCGCGGCTGCCAGCGCTTCGAGTACCAGACGCCGAGCTTCGAGGCCGACCCCGAGGCCTTGGTTCGCCCTGGCGACCACGGAGAAGGTCTCCGCGCGATGGCCGTCGTCGTAGATGCGAGCACTGATGTATCCGACGGCCACCTCATCGGCCAGGACGACCCAAGCGAGCCCTCCGTGCTCGATGCGGTGGTCACGGGCCAGCTGAAGCCTGCGCAGCGCCTCGGCTGGTTCGGCATGTAGCCAGGCGTGATCCCGGATCCCGGGAGAATCGACGGGGGCCGCGGACAGCGCTTGAGCGGCCGCCTCCAGGGCGGCATCAGAGGCTGGGACGAGTCGTGCCGTCACGGGAGTGAGGGTCGCCCGTCGAGGCGCTCGACAGCAACTGTTGCGAGCGGCCCGATCCGGGCGAGCCCTGCCACGATGATGCGATGGCACCGGTCCCCGAGCTAGCGCACCCGGATCTTCAGCCCGAGGATGAGCGAACCGCACTGCTCCAGCGACTCGACCAGTACCGAGCGATCGCTGCCGCCGCTCTGGTCGACGTTCCGTGGGAGCAGGCGTCCCAGCGACTCCTGCCGGCCACTGACATGACGATCGCCGGCATCGTGCGGCATCTGGCATGGGTGGAAGATCGCTGGTTCCAGGGTCGGTTGCTCGGCAACAAGATGCCGAGCCCGTGGGATGCGGCCGGTGCCGATGATCCCGATCGCTCGATGCACCTCACACCCGGTGACACCAGTGCCGGGATCGCTGCGCTCTACGCCTCAGCCTGTGAACGGAGCCGTAGCGCCGTCGACAGGTGCGACTCGCTCGGTCAGATCGCCGTCGTGCCGTCGTTCGGGCGCGGGCCCGTCAACCTCCGCTGGATCCTCGTCCACATGATCGACGAGACGGCCCGGCACGCGGGCCACCTAGACCTCCTCCGCGACTGCTTGACGCCCCACGACGCGCCTGACCGACCTGAGATCGTCTGCATCTGCGGCTCCGCCCGCTTCGTAGACGAGCTGAGCACGGCGAACCGTGATCTGACCTTCGCCGGTGCCATCGTCCTCGCGCCGGGCGTCTTCGTGCGCACCAAGGATCAGGAAGCAAACGGGCTGCTCACCGACCAGCAGATGTCAACGCTGGGCGCCCTCCACCTGCGCAAGATCGACTTGGCTGACCGGGTCCTGGTCGTCAACCCAGGCGGTTACATCGGCGAGTCCACGCGCAGGGAGATCACGTACGCCCATGCCACCGGCAAGCCGGTCTCGTTCACCGATCCCGGCTGACGACGCGCGCGTAGGGCCCAGTCTGGGGACGCACCTGCGGGTACATCAGCGACTCGATACCGTGCGCGACATGACGGCACGGGCAGTGATTCTGACTGGCGACGCACGCTGGTCACCACGCTGACGGAGCAAGAGTGGATCTGGCAGGCCCTCACAGACGTCGGCCGCCCCCGGATCCCATCCTCGTAAAGCGGCGTCAGACAGTGCCCGTGAGGACCCACACGACGCTGGTGCCCGTTTGACCCGGTGCGTCGATTGAGTGTGGCTCTTCGCCGATGCGCTCGTAACCCAGACGTGCGGCGATCGACCCGCTGGCCGCGTTCGCTCGGTCGTGACGAATGCAGACGGTCTCGCATCCAGCCTTGAGGGCAGCCCGTGTGAGAGCAGTTGCCACCGCCGACGCGACTCCTTGGCGGACGTGCTCGACGTGTACCCAGAAACCGATGGATGCCGTGCGGTCGTCGATGGGATGGATGCTGCACTCGCCGATCACCTCGTCGGCGCGGATGATCCCGTACTGGAATCGTTGCCCCGTGCGGAAGGCCTCCCGGCACTCCTCGATCCACGACCGCCGGAACGCAAGGTCCGATGGGTCGGTCGTGGCGAACGGCATGAACGGTACGAGGTGGTCCCGGCTCTCATCGATTGCGCGTTGGAGGGCTACGGCGTCGTCCGCATCAAGCAGCCGAAGTTCCAGATCATTGCCTGCGGCCACAGCGACGGGCGGAGTCTCCATGCCCAGATGATGACCGGAAGGCCGTTTGTCCGCCGTCGACGCCTCGCCGTCCGCTTTCCGGGCAGCCGGCTACATGTCTGAGCGCCCCGTATGGGACGGAGAAGTCGGGACGCTACGGTCGCGCCGTGGCCGCCTCATGATTGACCTTGATGCCGTAGCTGCGCTGGTCCGCCGGGTAGCCCTACAGGTGCATCTGCCACTGTTTCGCCAAGGGGTGACTGGCGAGGAGAAGTCGCCCGGCGAACTCGTGAGCCGGGTCGACCGTGAAGCGGAGCGCCTCCTGATCAACGGGCTGGCGGACATCACGCCCGGCCTGCCGGTGATCGGCGAGGAAGCCGCCTCGGAAGATCCGTCGTTGCTCGGAGCGCTGCGCAGCGAGCGCCCGGTGTGGCTCGCTGACCCTCTTGACGGCACGCCGCATTTCCTGGACGGCTCACCGGACCACGCCATCATGCTCGCACTGGTGGACAGGGGTCAGACAGTCTTCGCAGTCGTGCATCAACCCCAGCACGGACGCACCTACATGGCGGAAAGGGGCGGTGGCACTTGGCGCGACGGCGTCCGCCTCCACCGCGAACCAGCGGACCCCGACAACCTGACGAGCCTGCGTGGAGGTGTTCTGCGACGGTTCCTCGACCCCGACGCCAGGCAGGCGGTCGAGCGAAACGAATCCCGCTTCGGCGACCTAGTGCCTCGGAGCAAATGTGCTGGCGTCGAGTACCCAAGGATCATCGAGGGGCAGGCGGACTTCATGCTCTTCTGGCGGACGCTGGCGTGGGACCACGCCCCCGGCGCGCTACTGCTGTCCGAAGCAGGTGGGGTAGCCAGCCGCCCGGATGGCACTGCGTACCGCGCTGACGACGACAGGGTCGGGCTGTTGGCCGCTGCCGATGCAGCGACGGCTCAGGCGGTGCTGCGGGGGATGGGGCTGCAAGAGGGATGATGCCAATGCGCCGGGAGTGCCGGGGGGCATCGCCGGCGTCGTCATGCAGCCACCCTCTAAGAAGCAGCCGCCGGTCGCCCCAAGCGGCCACTCTGGGCGTGTTCGGTGCCGCGCCACAGGGTTGCCCGGCCCGGTCGATCGCCTAGTCAGGAAGACGTGAGCGACGTGCGCAGCGAAGCCACCGCGGGGTGCGCGGACGAGGCCACGAACGCGAGCGCCAGGAGGGCGCTCGCCAGGTGGAGGCTCTGCAGCACCTCCCGTTCCCCGGTGCCGCCGACGAGGTCGCGGGCGACTTCACGAAGGGGCGCACGCTCGACGGACAGGGACTCCCCGGGCTCCAGCGCCTGCCGTTCGCGACAGGCCCCGCCGACGGCGAGGAACGAGAAGACCCGGTTGGTCTGAGAGGCCGGATTGGCGTAGCTAACCCCCGTCCGGAAGAGCGCACCACCGGTGTAGCCCGTCTCCTCCAGGAGCTCGCGCCGGACGGCGTCCTCCGGGGTCTCCCCGGGCTCGACCCCTCCCGCGACCAGCTCCAGCACATGCTTGCCCACACCGTGCCGGTACTGCCGGACGAGAACGGCGTGCTCGTCCTCGTCCACGACGACGCAGTTCACCCAGTCACGGTGCTCGGCGACGTAGAAGGGGTCGAGCACGTGCCCCTCCCCGGTGCGGACCGTGTCCGCCCGCAGCGTCAGCCACTCGTCGTTCACCACGTACCGGCTCGACAGCGTGGTCCATGAGGGGTGCTCCGTCATCGGCCGGACGCTACCCGGTGACTCCCTCCGCGCTCAGTCGCGGAACGCCTCGAAACCGGTCCCGGCGTCTCGGACCGCCGCGCAACCTGCGGTAGCCGGAAGCGGCCCACTCCGGGCGAGCTCCGGGACGGTGCGACCATGACCTGATGGCATCAGTGCCCGACTCAACCGGGACTTACCGAGTGCGACAGGCGTCGCCTGAAGATCTGCCGAATGTGCTCGAGGTGCTTGCGCAGAACCAGGCGGTCGCTCCTAGCCAAGCTTTCACCGGGCTTCAAGGACCGACCGAGCGCCAGCGCCGCACCTGGGATCGCATGGCAGCCACCCCGGACCTGGCCGTGTATCTCGCGGTCGATAGCCTTCCGGATGGACAGGGAGCATCCCAAGAGCGACCGGTAGGTACCGCCGCCATGATGCTCATGCCCCACCTCACCTACGACTGTCGCCCCACCGCGTTCATTGAGGCAGTGGTCGTCGCCTACGCCCACCGCCGTCGCGGCGTGGCTGGATCACTGGTGCAGCAAGCCCTCGATGACGCCCGCGCTGCTTCCTGCCGCAAGGTGCAGCTGCTCTCTCACAAGCGGCATGTGGACGACGGGGCGCACGAGCTGTACCGGCGGCTTGGCTTCACCGCAGAAGCCGAGGGCTTTCGCCTGTACCTCTAGCCCTGAGCGGGGCGCCGTGCGGTGGCTGCCGCCCAAGTCTCGACGAGGAACCGCAAGGCCCACTTCATGGTGGTGCGAGGCACCTCAGAGCGGCCCACTCTGGGCGAGCGGGCGCGTTCTAGAGGCCCGAGGCTGCGATTAAGTTGCGCACCCTGCCGGCGGGTACCAGGACGGACAGGCCGGAATACCCACCGTGACCTGGCAGTGTGCGGCCGCCGACGAGCACACCCACAAGCCGTCCGTCCGAGGCGCGATAGCAGGGAGCGCCGCTGCTGCCCGGCGCAGCCGTCACGTCGGCGAGATGGCGCGCCCCGACCTCCGAGGGCGCTGCGGGGTTGATCGCCCATGCACTGGCGATGACGCCAGTCGTCGTCACCATGGCGGGATGAGCCAGGGGGTACCCCGACACCGCGATGGCCTCGCCGTCCGGGACGGGTTGGTCGTCGATCGCGAAAGGCTGCAGTCGCGCGTCCTCTTCGACGCCGTTGCGGATGGCCCTCATCGGAAGCTTGCCGTGCAGGTGGAGGATCGCGAGGTCGTCCTCGGCGGATTCGGCTACGCACGACGCCTCCCACGGGAGGAAGAGGGAACGAGACTGTGGGTCCGGCGTGCCCCCCATATCGGGAATGGGGAGACCGACGTTGACTTGCCCACCAACGTGTCGCTCTTCTTCTGGTAGCACGTGCCGCGCGGTGCACACTGTCGCGTCATCGAGGATGCAGAAGCCGCTGCCGAGGATGTCGCGTTCCAGCTCGAGCACGCTCCAGCTCGCAGGCATCGGACCACCTGGTGGCTGGATCTGGACTGTTGAGCGGCGGGCTCGGGCAACGATGCTGGGGAAGTCCACAGGGGACTGACTAGCACGATGCAGGCGACGCCGAGGGCCCACTCTGAGCGCCGCCTCGGTCGACCTGAGCGGCCTCTGGGCGAGGCGGCGCGCGACTGGCTGTTCCACTTTATGACGCTGCCGACGCCGGCGCGCCTGTCGACAGCATCGCGGCGGTAATCGCCATTAGCGTGCGACCGTGCCAAGCCGCTCGAGTCACGTTGTGCGCGTCGAGACCCTCGTCCTGCACAGCCAGCAGCCACGGCGTCTGGCGGAGTTCTGGCGTGACCTCCTCGGGTACGTGGTGGCCCCTAACTACACGTCGTCGGTGCAACTGCGAGACCCCGAAGGCCACGGCCCTCCGCTGCTGATCGCGCTCGGCGGGGCCCGCAGCGGCCCTGGTCCCGTCCACATGGACCTCCGCCCCAATCATCAGGCGGAGGTCGTCGCACACGCGCTTTCGCTCGGAGCGACCCAAGTGAGTAGTCAGGAGACGTCTTGGGTTGTGCTCGCGGACCCTGACGGCAACCGCTTCTGCGTGCTCCAGGCCAGCAGCGACTACGAGAAGTGGCGTCACGAGACGCATCTGCCCTACAGCGAGAGCATGTAGGTGTTCCTGGCAGCAGCAGCCGCCAGGCCACTCAACCGCCGACGCACGACCGGAATCAACGGCCTCAAGGCCCCCTCTCAGCGACGCCCAGTCGCCCTGAGCGGCTCACGGTGGGGACAGGCCAGTAGACCCAAGCTGCGACGAATCGAAGCAGCGCATCTCGTTCATGCTGGGCGGGTCACGCACGACGCCGGGGCCTCCGCCAAGGTCAGCGGAGCTTGTCGAGGTCGGTGAAAAAGGCCGGGTAGGTCTTGGCGACGCAACCGGGGTCAACGAGCGCGATGCCGGGGAATCCCAGACCCAGTAGTGCCAGGCTCATCGCCATCCGGTGATCGTCATAGGTCTCGAACACGACCGGCTGTGGCGTGCCCGGGACGACGGAGAAGCCGTCATCGTGTTCTTGAGCCTGGAGGCCTGCGCGGCGCAGCTCCGTGACGATGGCGCCGATGCGGTCGGTCTCCTTGCCGCGTATGAACCCGATCCCGCGCACCCTCGTCGGGCTGTCGGCGTACACGGCGACCGCTGCGAGGGTCTGAGCAGTGTCGGAGATGTGCCGCATGTCGATGTCGATGCCGCGGAGCTGGGCCGGGCCAGTCACGGTCGTGCGAGAGCGGTGACGCTCCACATGGGCACCCATCTGCTCCAAGGCGTCCACGAACGCGACATCGCCCTGAGAGCTGCCCGTGCCGAGACCCTCCACGGTCACGCGTCCTCCGGTGACGGCAGCGGCACCGAAGAAGTACGAGGCCGAGCTGGCATCGGGCTCCACGGTGAAATCCGCAGCCCGGTAGTTGCCAGGCGCAACCCGGAGGCCCTCGGCCGAGACGCCGAACGCGGCCATGACATCTCGCGTGATGTCCAAGTAGGGCTCGGAGACCAGGTTCGTCGTCAACGCCAGGTCCAGGCCCTCGGGCATCAGCGGACCGGCCAGGAGCAGACCGGAGATGAATTGGCTCGAGACATCGCCGGTGATGTCGGCGTGCCCACCGCGTGCTCGCGAGAGCACCTTGATGGGCAGGCACCCGGGGCGTCCCAGTTCATCCAGGGTCGCACCGAGCTGACGCAGTGCTGCCAGCTGCGGGCCGAACGGGCGGGCACGGAGCTGGTCGGTGCCGTCGAGGAGGGTGGTACCGCTTCGCAGGGTGGCCGCTGGAAGCACGAGACGCGAGGTGGTCCCCGACTGCCGGGCGTATACGGCGATGTCGCCGCCGACGTCTAGATCGGCCCCGACGACCTCGACCGTCCGTGCCTCCTCGTCGAGGGTGACAAGGGCTCCGAAGCTGCTGAGGGCGTCCATCATCGCGCGGGTGTCGTCGGCTACGAGAACGTCGCGGAGGATGCTGCGGCCGGGTGCCAGGGCTGCGCACATCAGGGCTCTGTTGGTCACGCTCTTGGACCCAGGGACATGCACGGTGCCATCGGGCGCAGCCCGCAGTGGCAACACCTCGTACGAGTCTGCTGTTGCCGAGCCCTGCTCCACGGGAGTCCCTTCAGCCTGCGCCGCTGGCGACCCTACTGAGGGAGCTGCCCTACCCCTGCAGGGTGCAGGGAGCTGGGCGCGACGCACCGAGCTCGACCCGCCTGGCGTTCCTGTCTCGAAGCCGCCCACCGACCGAGCCAGCGTTGTCTTTGAGCGGCCCACATGAGAGGCGCTCGGGAGGTGCCTCTCGGCCGTCAGGCCTTCCAATGCTGGATGTAGCGGCGCCCGATCACTGCTCCAGTCAGGGAGCCAGGAGCAGAAGCCTGGCGAGCAGGCTCAACGGCGGCAGCACCCACCAGGACACCGCCAGCGCGGTGGCGGTCCGACCGCTACGAGAACACGACGCGGCGATTCATCGCATGGCCGAACAGCCCCCCGAAGAACAGGCGAGCAGCAACGGAGCCGCCGTCGAACAGGAGGGTGCCGACCACGAAGCCACGCAGCGCGGCAGCGGCCGCGCTGGCCCCGACGAGACGGCTCAGAGCGGCAGGGGGCGGAATTACGAGCTGGCTCCCGGTTCATCGACCGGCGGGAGCAGCTCGCGGACATACCAGTCCAGGCCGCCCTCCCTGACTTCGATGCGGTGGCCCAGGTAGCGGAAGCCGGCACGCACGGCGACGGCAGCCGACCCCGGATTCCGGGGGTCGACCCGGATAACAGCTTCGGAAATGTCTGGAATTGCCGCGGCGAACCTGCAGGCCAGCATGACGGCCCTGGTGGCAAAGCCGCGTCCCCGAGCCCCCGGGTACAGGCCGTACGCCAGTTGGGCCTGGCCGGACACGAGTTCTTCGTGCTCGAGCCGAACGTCGATCGTGCCGACGAGCAGGCCCTCGGTGCCGGCGCGGATGCCGAAGGTGAAGGTCGGACCTCCCGCCTCCCACGAGGCCATACAGCGCCGCACGTGCGCCTCGACCCCCTCAGGAGTGCCCGGGCCGCCGTTCAGCCAGCGGATGAGCTCCTCATCTTCGCCGGCGAGGTGTGTCCGGGCGTCGACAAGTTCGAAAGGCCTAAGCGTGACGACACCGTCTGCCAACACGGATGGCGGGAAGGGCATGCCGGCATGGTGTCGTATGCCGCTGCGCCGGCGGACGATCACCGATGCCCTGGGACTGGTCGGCCTTACTCCCCCACTATGGGACACACCGTCCGAGTCGCCGGTTCGGAGGACGCTGGGCCCATCGGCACACTGGGCTCGTGGCACGGTCTCCGCAAGCGTCGCGCACGCTGCCGGCCGAGGTCCTGGACGACGTGGCCAGCGTGGTCGGGGCTGAGGTCACACTCCTCAGCCGCCTACCCGGAGGCGTCAATGAGGGCGCCATACGCGTCCAATTGGCCGGCAGGGCAGACGCAGTGCTCAAAGCAGTGCCTCGGGGACACGCCAACGACCTGGACGAGACGTTGCGAGCCCAGCGAGTGGTCGAGCACATGCGTAGGCGCGGCTATCCCACCCCGGCGTGGCTCGGAGTGGGGGCTACAGCCACTCATGTGTGGCATCTGATGGACTTCGTCGACGCGGCTCCCGTGCAAGAGCTGACCCCGTCCATCGTTGATCAGCTGATGGAGATCATCGAACTCCAGGCCGGCCAAGCCTCCGAGCACCACGACCACTGGTCGTACGCCTGGCGGGTCGCCACCGGTCAGGAATTGGCTGTCGCCGGGCTCTCGGGGTATTCCTCCGTGGTGTCGGCCTTGGTCGAGCGCCTGCGGCTCATGTGTGCCGACGTCGTACCACCACGAGAGGCACCGGACATGGTCCATGCCGATCTCAACCCGAGCAATGTCCTGGTCCGTGATGGAGCGGTGGTGGCCGTTGTGGACATCGGGAACGCAGGTAGCGGCACGCGGGCGACTGATCTGACGACCCTCCAGTGGCACACCTTCCAGGATCCGCTGGACGGCGTCCGCAGGCGGCTGTGGACGAGAATCCTCGTCGTGGTCGGCTGGGAGGGGGCGGCGGTGCTCGCTGCGACACAGATCCTTCTCCAGCTCGAGTGGCCCATCCGTCTCGGGCGGCACGATGTCGTTGCAGGGGTGGTCGAGCGCGGCCATCGCGCCCTCGACGAGCTGAACGCGCTTCGCTGATTGCCGCCGGTCCGCCGCGGGCAGCCACGACCGGATCTGGCATGTGCGCATCGTTCACGGAGGTGCAATAGGCCGCCTTCACGGACACCGGCGCTGGCGGCTCGGGCCCCGAGGTAGCGGCTGATCAGACCTCCACCTCGCGCCGTTCCTGAGAGTGCACGTCGCGGGCAGCGCTCCGGCCGCCCGCGCGGCGCAGCGCAGGCACCCGCGGATCGCGTCACTCAACCAGTAACTGGACGAACACCAGCGAAGAGCCGCTCTTCCGGTGGCGGTGCATGCCGTAAGGCACGTGGAAGGCACGGCCCCGGGCCTGACCCCAGGTTGACCAGCCAAGATGGCGATCAGGGTGTCCAGCCTTCCAAGCTGGCCATGCCGGTTCGATCCCGGTCACCCGCTCCACGCCGTCACCGGCTCGATGCCGTCTGCCCGGTCGGGCAGCGCCACCCCCTCATCCGAAGGCTCTCGGTGAGGTCGCCGCGATGAGGGCCGCCGTGTCCGTGTCGATCGCCGATCGGACCGCTCGTCCCACCCAGTCCCCCTCTGCGATCCGCTTGGCGCTCGCGTTCAGCTCCCGCTTGGAGAGACCGGCGGACTCAGGCGTCACTGCCGTGTGTACGGCCTTCAGCGCGACGAGCAGGGAGACCAGCGCTCGAGTCCTGCCGTCGGTGGCCGACCCGTCGCGCAGAGCCGAGGCGAGGCCGGCGCGGATCGCCGCCTCGTGGCCGGTGTGCACCGCGGGCCAACGATGGGTCGGGACGATGCCGAGGATCCGGCCCTCCTCCGCTCGCAGCAGGCCGGCCTCTGCCAGACGCTCGTAGAGCCGCGCCTTTGCCCGCTTCCCGAGCGCCGCCACCACGCTCTGCGGCGTCTTGCCCTCCTTGTCGCCGACCGTGGCCAGGGCGTCATCGAGCGTGCCGTCCCCGGTCGGGCCGGCGTCCCTGACGATCACCCGGCCCTCTCGCACCCGCTCGCCAGGCCCCGCGACGTCGACACGCTGCGTGAGCGCCAGCTCTGCCAGCAGCGCCCCACCCAGCGCCGCGTCGGTGTTCGTGCTGTCGGCAGCCAGCTTTCCGCTGTCGTCGGCGGTCAGGAGAAGCAGCAGGTCCTCGGCGATGAGCATGCGTCGATCGTCGGTGGTCCTGCGAGGAGGCGGACACGGTCCTCCGACCGCGGCCGGCCGAGCCCATCGACCCGTAAGCGTTCCCCTCAGAGCTGCTCGTCTGCGGGGGCGCCCCGGTGCACCTGCCGCTCCAGGGCCCGCATCGCGGTCGGGCGCATCAGCCGGATGAACGGCCCCGCCGCTCGCCAGTAGCGCCCGAACCTGCGCCGGCTGTCCTCGTCCGTCGTCACCACCCGGCTCTCCAACGTCAGTACGCACCCGCCGACGCCGTACGGGGTGACCACGGTGCTCTCGGCGATCTTGGCGAACCCCGGCTCGGCGAAGGCCGCGAAGGTCTCGGCGGTCACCGGGGGCTCCGGCGGTGCGCCGCCCGTTCCCTTCCACGGCCGGCCGACCATGCCGTAGACCAGCTCGGTGCCGGGCCGCTCCCCGAGCAGGATCCAGCCACGGGCCGACAGGTCGCGCACCCGGAACGTGGGCGGCTCCTTGACGACCGCCTCGCCGTGTCGCCGGGCCGCCGCGTCGGCCAGGCGGCCGGGCAGACCGCGCGCCTCGAGCAGCACCCGGGCGACCGGGAGGCGGAACAGGTCGAGGGTGGTGATTGCGTCGAACACCTCCCCCGGTGGCGCCCGGAACACCCGGGACACGGAGATCTCGTGGTCCCAGGTCGGCACGAACCGGTCGAGCAGCAGGGGCTCGGTCATCGTCGTCTCCTCGACTCGGCTGGTTCCTCGTGCAGCCGGTGCCGGCGACGAGCTGCGGATCCAGACAAGCGCTGGACGTCCGGACGGCGACAGGGGCCGAGGTCATCGGCGAGACCACCGTCGCCCGCCCGGTCCAGCCATCGGAGGCCACCGGCGGCCGGGTGGAGACGAAAGTCCCTGCCCGTGGGCGGCGGAGGGCGGTCGACTGTGCCCATGGGCGCCAGCACCATCACCTCCGTCAGGCGAGGCGCCCCACTCCTCCCCGGTACCGGCCGCCCGGCGGCTCATCGGCATCCGGGCGATCTGCTCCGTGTCGGACTGGGCATTGCTCTGCTCGGGCTGGCGTTCCTCGTCGCCCGCCGCGGTCAGCTCTCCATCTTCGAGACCGACGTCTTCCGCCTGATCAACGACCTGCCCGCGCTGATCTACGTACCGGTGTGGACGGTGATGCAGCTCGGCAACGGGATGGCCGTCTTCGTCCTCGCCGGCGTGGCCGCGCTGGCCCGCCGGTTCCGGATGGCGCGTGACCTGCTACTCGCTGCCGGACTGGCCAGCCTCGCCACGACACTGGCCAAGGCCTGGGTGGGCCGCGAACGACCCGGGGGCCTGCCGGTGGGGGCCGTCCTGCACGAAGCGATCCTGGGCGGCAACGGATTCGTGTCCGGCCACTCCGCTGTCGCTGCCGCCCTGGCCACCGCGGCCGCGCCCTACCTGTCCCGACGGCTGCGCCGGGTGGCGTGGGCGCTGGCCCTGACGGTCGGGCTCGCCCGCATCTACGTGGGCGCCCATCTACCGCTGGACGTGCTGGGCGGTCTGCTGGTGGGCTGGATCAGCGGCTCGCTGGTGCACTACGTGTTCGGCGTGCCGCGGTGGGAACCCACAGCCGCCCATGTCGCCGATCTGCTCGCCCGGTTCGGCCTCCCGGCACAGCAGCTGCGTCCTGCAGCCGTTCACGCCCGCAGCTCGCACCCGTTCCTCGGCACCGCAGCGGACGGGAGGCGGCTGTTCATCAAGGTGCTCGACCCCGACCCGTTCGATCGTGACTGGCTCTACCGCGGTGCGCGGATGCTCGTCGTCGGGGACGTCAAGGACGTCGGCGCGCTCGCGTCGCTGGGCCGGCAGGCCGTCGACGAGGCGGTCGCCGCGATGACCGCCCGGGAACGCGGCGTGCGGGTACCCCCGGTACTCCTGGCCCGCGGCACCGACGGCCGGGCCCTCGTGGTGCAGGAACTCGTGGACGCCCGCTCCCTGGAGAGCCTGTCCCCTCAGGAGATCACCGCAGACCTGCTGGGTCGCGTGTGGGAACAGGTTGCCGGTCTGGGGGCGGCCCGCATCGCGCACCGCGACCTCGTGGCCTCCAACGTGCTCGTCGACCGCGCCGGCGACCCCTGGATCGTGGACTTCGGCAACGCCGAGACCGGCGCCGATGCGGACGCCGTCGCCCGGGACGTCGCCGAACTGATGACCTCGCTGGCACTCCGTTCAGCTCCGGAGGTGATCGCGGACAGCGCAGTTGCCGGCCTCGGCCGCGATGTCGTGACCCACGCCCTTCCGAGCCTGGAGCCCCTGTCACTGTCGGCGGTCACCCGCGCCGAGCTGCGGACCGAGCCGACGCGACTGGACGACCTCCGCCGCGAGACCTACCGCCGTCTCGCCCTGCCGGAAACGGAACTACCGCGCCTGCAGCCGGCAGGTGTCCTGGCCTGGCTGGCCGTCCTGGCCGGGGCAGCGACGGTGTTCGTCGGGCTGCAGGCGATCGGCGGAACGACCGGTGTGCTGGCCGAGGTGGAGTTCGAGGGGTGGCGCTGGCTGGGCGCGGCAGTCGCCATCGCCTTCGTCTCCCGGGCCGCCGCTGCCGTCGCCGCCCGCTCCGCGGTCGACCGCCGGCTGGCCGTGGGGCGGATGTACGCCGCAGACCTGGTCACGGCCGGCGCCGCGCTCGTGCACGGCCGTCCCGGCGGACGCGTCGTCGCCGGCCGGTACTACGAACGGGCCGGCGTTCTCCCAGGATCTGCCGTACACGCATACGAGCGCATCCGGTCGGGGACGACGCTCGGTGCCGCCGCCGTCGCGGCGGCGTCCGTGGTCCTGGCGCTGGCCGATGGTCGGCTCACCACCTGGCGCTACCCGGACTCCCTGCTCGCGCTGGCCGCGCTGGGGAGCACGGCTTTCCTCCTGGTCTCGCTCGGTCAGGCCTTCACCCGGCGGCACGCGCCCGCCTCCGCTGCCCGGCAGCGCGCCGGCCTGCGCCGGCTGGGCGGCCGACGCATCGCCACGGTGGTCGGCTGGTCCGCGGCCGCGATCGCGCTCGAGGCCGCGGCACTCGTCGCAGCGCTCCACGGCGTCGGCGGGCACGTCCCGGTCACCGTCAGCGCCGCGGTGTACACGGTTCTCCGGCTCTTCTGGGTCGCGCTTCCGGCCACCGGCGCTCCCGGCATCGCCGAGGTGTCGTTGGTGCTCGCGCTCACCGCTCTCGGCGAGCCGCTGACCAGCGCGTGCGCCGGCGTCCTCGTCTTCCGGCTGCTCACGTTCTGGGCGCCTGCCGTCCTCGGCTCCCTCCTCGCTGCCCGCTTCGCGCACCGCCTGTTCCTCTGACCCGCGAAGGACGCCCCCGAGGAAAGGGGGCCGCGACCTAGGCTCGGACCGTGACGAGACCGTGGGCCGCGTGAGCGCTCGATTCGAGGAACTCGCCTGGAGTTCCACCCCGATCGGCGAGGTCAGCCTCCGCCGTCGACGTGAGCCGGTGACCGGCGTCGACGTGTTCGAGGTCAAGCTGGGCGAGGAGTTCCTGATGTCCTCGCTGTTCACCGTCGCCGAGATCGAGGTCGCCCGGCTGGCTCTCGCGCGGCTGGACGGGGACGCACTCGACGTGGCGGTCGGCGGTCTCGGCCTCGGATACACCGCGCAGGCGGTGCTCGACGATCCCCGCATCCGCGAGCTCGTGGTGATCGACCTGCTGGAGCCGGTCATCCAGTGGCACCAGCAGGGCCTGCTGCCCCTGGGTGCCGCTCTCTCCTCCGACCCCCGGTGCCGGCTGGTGCACGGGAACTTCTTCGCGATGGCGGCCGATGCCGAACTGGATCCGGGAACGCCGGAACGGCGCTTCGACGCCGTCATCGTGGACATCGACCACTCCCCCGCCGACCTGCTGGACGAGGGGAGCTCACCGTTCTACCGCCCGTCCGGCATCCGGCAGCTGGCCGCGTCGATCCGGCCCGGCGGGGTCTACTCGCTCTGGTCCAACGATCCGCCCGACGCCGGCTACCTGGCCGCGCTGTCCGAGGTCTTCGTCGACGTGGTCGCGCAGGTGATCGACTTTCCCAATCCGCTCCAGGACCGTCCGGCCACCAACACGGTCTACCTCGCCACCAGCCGTGACCGCTGACCGGCCGGCGCGCGTCGAGGACGTGCACGAGCTCGCGCAGGCGATGCCGCACGTGACCGTCGTCCACGGCTCACGTGGCCACGCGGTCTACCAGGTGGGCGGGAAGTCGTTCGTCTTCTTCCGCACCCCGCGGCCGGACGCCGTCGACGCCGCCGGCCAGAAGCTCCCGGACGTGATCATGTTCTGGGTCGAGTCCGAGGCGGACAAGCTGGCCCTCGTGCAGGACGGGACGACGCCCTTCTTCACCACGCCGCACTTCGACGGGCACAACTCGGTCCTGGTGCAGGCCGGCAGGCTCGGGGAGATCTCGCGGCAGGAACTGGCCGAGCTGGTGCAGGACGCGTGGCTCGCCCAGGCCTCCGCCCGGCGCAGGGCCGCCTGGCTGGCCGCGCACCAGGCCTGACTCACCGGCTGGGTGCGCGCCCGGTCAGTCGAAGCCCGCCGGCAGGCCGAGCTTCACGAACAACCCCGTCCCGAGGTCGAGGAAGCTGGAGATGTGGGCGACCTTCCCGCCCTCGATCTCCAGCACGTGCAGGCCCCACGGCTCGTGGCCACCACCGGCGCGGGGCCGGTACTGCGCCAGCGCCGGCGTCCCGTTCGCCGAGGTGAGGAACACCCGCGACCCCGCGCACTCCGCCCCCGGCCCCTGCATCCAGGTGCCGATGTCCCGGGCTCCGCGGAGCCACATCTCGAAAGGGGGCATGTGCTGGGTCGCGTCCTCGTGGAGCAGCTTCACGAACGCCTCGATGTCGTAGCGCTCGAACGCGTCCAGGTAGCGGGCGAGCAGCTCGCGGTCCTCGTCGTCCAGGGTGCGCGGAGCCGGGCGGCCGTCGAGGTCGGCGAGCGTGGCACGGGCCCGCTGCAGCGCGCTGTTCACCGACGCCACCGTGGTGTCGAGCAGCGTGGCGACCTCCTCGGCCTTCCAGCGCAGCACCTCGCGCAGGATCAGCACCGCCCGCTGCCGCGGCGGCAGGTGCTGCAGCGCGGCGACGAACGCCAGCCGGATCGACTCGCGGGCCACCGCCTGCTCCGCCGGGTCGCCGTCCTCGGCGATCACCTGGCGGTCGAGCACCGGCTCGACCCACGCCGTCATCGGCCGGCGGCCGGCCAGCGAGGCCTCCACGGGTGGGTACGGGTTGCCCGCGAGATCCATCGGCAGCGCCCGGCGCTGCCGCCCGTTGAGCTGGTCGAGGCAGACGTTGGTCGCGATCCGGTACAGCCAGGACCGCAGCGCGGAACGGCCCTCGAAGTCCGCCAGGCCACGCCAGGCGCGCACCATCGTCTCCTGCACCGCGTCCTCGGCGTCGAAGGACGAGCCGAGCATGCGGTAGCAGTAGCCGGTGAGCTCACGACGGTGCTCGAGGAGCCGCGGATCGAGCTGATCGGTGGGGCCGAGAGCCACGCTGGTCACCTGGGAACCACTCCTCCGGTCGGTGTGCGCGCCAGCACACCACAGGGCACCGACAGAACGGGAGAGGCGATCGCCTACTGGTAGCTGACCAGATCCGGCGCGGGCCGGACCTGCTCCATCGTCTGCTCCGGGGTCAGCATCGGGGCGTCCTCGTCGTAGAAGTTCTTCCACCCCCACCAGACGGGCGGTGCCTCCTGGTGCAGCGCCCGCCAGGTCGCCTGCTTGTCCCCCTGAGAGCCCTGGCCGTCGGCGTGCACCAGCACGGCCAGCTCGTCACGCGACGTGTCGAGCAGCTCGCGGCCCGGCAGCATGTCGAGCCGGAACTGGTGCAGCACCAGCAACTTCTGCGGCAGTCGCGCCTCACGGGTCAGGTCGGCCAGCCAGGCGACGACCCGGTTGACCTCCTCGACCCCGACCGAGCCGATCTGCGTCAGGTGCACCTGGTCGGGTGCCAGGCGCCATTCCGGGTCGAGCGCCAGCCCGACGTGCGGCAGCTCCAGCAGCGAGCGGTAGCGCTCGGCCTGGGTGACGAAGTCGGTACGCCCGGGCTGCAGGTCGAGGACCACGTACAACCCCGCCTCCTCGGCGGCCTCGACCCACGGCCGGATGACCTCGATGTCGGCCTCGGCCGAGTAGTTGCCATCGGCACCGGGGAACTCCGAGGCGACCGTGGTGATGATCTCGAACGCCGGCACCACGGCCCGGCCGCCGGCCAGCGGCTCGTACCAGGCGGCGTGCTCGCGGGCCCGCTGCACCGCCGCCTCCACCGGCTGCTCTCCCATGACGCCGAGAGAGGCGGTGCCGGGGTGGCCGTACAGCGCGACGAGCATCTTCCCGGGGAACAGCAACTGGCCGCCTCCGGGCAGCTCGGTCCCCGAGGCCGCCGTCTCCAGCTTCCAGTTCAGCCCCTCCTCGGCGGCCAGCTCCGCCCCCAGTGCGATCACCGACCCGGTGCCCGCGTCGGACAGCGCGGCGCGCGCCGCTTCCGAGGCGCGCGGATCCGCAGCCTCCAGGACCACGACCTGCGCCCCGGCGGCGCGGGCGGTCGCGACGGCCCCGACCGCCTCGTCGCCGTCGCCCACCAGGACGACGGTCTCGCCGCGGGCCTCCCCCGGGCGCACCGACGGCACGCGGTCGACGTCGTCCCCGTCCGCGGGCTCCTCGCCGTCGGGCACCAGCGCCGCCGGCTCATCGCGGTCGAGCCCGGCCACGGCGTCGAGAGCGCCGTCGTCCGGCACCGGATCGGCCTCGGCCAGGGAGAGATCGGTGGCCTCGGCCACCGCGGTGGGCGTCGCCGGTACGCGGATGACATCGGGACCGTCCCCGGCCGCCCCGCCGTCGGCCTCGCCTACCGCGAGGACCGTGCCCGCGCCGAGCCGGTCGAGTTCGTCGGAGAGCGCGTCGTCCGAGCCCTCCACGAGCAGCGGGACCCCGAGGCCGACAGCGGCGGACGCGGCCAGCAGCAGCCCCGGCCGGTCGTCCTCGCGCGCCGTCACGACCACCGGCGCGCTCTCGAAGAGCGCGCCGCTCACGCCCAGCGCCAGGTCCACCGCGTCGCCGCCGGGCAGGAGGGTGAGCGGCTCGGCGGGTGCCGCGGTCCGCGCGGAGTCCTCGGACGCCGGTGCCGACGCCTCGGGCTCGTCCGCCGAGGAGCCCGTGCATCCGGTCACGAGCACCGCCACCAAGGCCACGGGAAGCACACGGGCGCGCACGGGGCCCCTCTCGCCATGGCACGCCGGCGGCGGGTCCCGTCCCCCGTACCCGTCGCGACGACGCGCTCTGCTGGACCGACCCTATGCGAGCGGAACCGGAACGGACGCCCGGCTCCGGGTCAGCCCCGGCCCAGCGCCCGCTCCACGTTCTCGACCATGCGGGTGAGGACGAGCACGGTCCGCTCGTACTCCTGCCGGGAGAGCCCGTCGGCGGTGTGCCGGTGCACCCGTCCCACCGCCCGCGAGACGCGGTCGTGGGCGGCGACGCCGTCGGCGGTCAGCTGCACGAGGCCGGCGCGGCGCCGGTCCACCCAGCCGCGGGCGGCCAGATCGGCGACGACGCCGAGCGCGTCCCCGGAGAAGCCGGCCAGCGCGGCCACGACGTCGGCCTCCTGGTCCACGCCGCCGGCCAGCGAGTGGAGCACCTGCCAGTGCCGGCGGGTCAGCCCCTCGGCCGCGACGACGGAGTCGAGCGCCTCCTCGAGGAGCGCGTCGAGGCGCTTGACCCACCAGCCGATCGGCCGCTCGTCATCCATCCGCGCATCCTGGGCAGCTATCTCCCGCCCGACAACCCGTTGGCGCCCAGAGTCCCCCGACCGGTAGACACGCAGGCGTGCCCGATGACCTCGCCGCCCAGCTCCGGCCGATCACCACCGAGGAGTGGCCGCGCTTCCTGCGCTCGATGTACGGCGTGTTCGGGGACGAGCCCAGCGGGCGGTACCTGGACACCCCCTCGCCCGTCGCGGAGCTGGACCGCTCGCTGTCCCTCTGGGACGGCGACCGGGTGGTCGCGACGGCCGGCATCTACGGCCGCGAACTCACCGTGCCCGGCGCCGTCGTCCCCTGCGCGGGCATCACCTGGATCACCGTCGCGCCGACCCACCGCCGCCGGGGCGTCCTCACCGCGATCATGCGCCGCCAGCTCGACGAGATCCGCGCCGCCGAGCGCGAGCCCGTGGCAGCGCTGTGGGCGGCCGAGGCGTCCATCTACGGGCGGTTCGGCTACGCCCCGGCCACCCGGCGCGGCAACTGGACCGGGGCGACCGAGCGGCTGCGGCTCCGCCGGGACGTCGACACCGGCACCGGAGGGGTCCGTCCGGCCGAGCGCGACGAGTTCCGCGCCTCCGCCGTCGGCCTGCACGAGCAGCTCCGCCGCTGGGTGCCGGGCAACCTCGCCCGCGACGAGCGCTGGTGGGACCGGCTGCTGGAGGACGACCCCGACGAGCGCCGGGGCTGGTCGGCGCAGCACCTGCTGCTGCACCGGGAGGCCGACGGGACGGCGAGCGGCTACGCCACCTACCGGCGCAAGGCCTCGTGGACCGATGCGGGCGAGCCCGACGGCAAGATCTCGGTCGGCGAGGTGCGCGCCGCCACCCCCGCCGCCTACGCCGCCCTGTGGCGGTACCTGCTCTCCATCGACCTGGTGCGCACCGTGGAGGCGTCGATGGCCTCGGACGACGACCCGCTGCGGCACCTGCTCGCCGACCCCCGCGCGCTGCACGCCCGCCCGCTCGACGCCCTGTGGGTCCGGGTCGTCGACGTCGGCCGGGCGCTGTCGGCCCGCCGCTACCCCGCGCCCCTGGACATGGTGTTCGAGGTGCGCGACGAGTTCTGCCCGGAGAACACCGGCCGCTGGCACCTGTGGGGCCACCCGGCCGGCGCCTTCTGCGACCGCACCGACCGCGACCCGGACATCGTGCTCGGCATCGAGGAGCTGTCCGCGGCCTACCTCGGCGGGGTCTCCCTCGCCACGCTCCAGGGCGCCGGACGGGTGCGCGAGGTGAGCCCCGGCGCCGTCGTCCAGGCCTCGACCGGGTTCGGCTGGCCGGTCACCCCGTGGTGCCCCGACGAGTTCTGATCAGGGGTGCGACTGCGGGCCGGTCGGCTGACCGCCGGCCGGGCGGTGCCTGTCGCGCTCGTAGTCGCTGATCAGCCCGATCCGGCGGACGTGCCGCTCGTCGCCGCTGAAGTCCGTGCGGAGGAACTCCAGCACCAGCTCGGTGGCCTCCTCGACGCTGTGCTGCCGGGCGCCGATCGAGACGACGTTGGCGTCGTTGTGCTCGCGGGCCAGCTGCGCGGTGGCGGTGTTCCACACCAGGGCGGCGCGGACGCCGGGCACCTTGTTGGCGGCGATCTGCTCGCCGTTGCCCGACCCGCCGATGACGACGCCGAACGTGCCGGGCTCGGCGACGGTGCGCTCCCCCACCTCGAAGCAGAACGGCGGGTAGTCGTCCTGGGCGTCGTACTCGAACGCCCCGCAGTCGACGGGCTCGTGCCCGGCCTCGGCGAGCGCCTTCTTCAGGTGCTCCTTGAACTCGAGGCCGGCGTGGTCGGTTCCGACGAAGACGCGCATGACGAGCAGTTTGACAGGCCTGCCGCAGGGCGGTTCTCGGGGTCGACGGCCGGCGCGGGGTGCGCGCCCGACGCGGATCTGCTGGTGCCCCTCCGGGAGTTTCGGTGCAGGAAGTCCGGGACTTTCTGCACCGAAAGTTCGATCAGGAGCCGGTGAGGCGGCGGACGATCGGCAGCGGCAGCACGCGGAGCAGGCGGGCGACGGGACGCCACGGCCACTCGGGCACGTAGCCACGCACCGGCTCCCGCTCGACGACGGCGACCAGCGCGTCCACGCCCTTGTCCAGGCCGACGGTCAGCGGCCCCCGCCGTCCCTCGTTGATGTCGGTCGCGATGTATCCCGGCAGCACCGTGGAGACGACGATCCGCGAGCCGTACACGTCGGAGCGGATGCCCTCGGCGAGCGCGTTCAGCGCGGCCTTGCTGGCGCCGTAGGCGGTGCGGGTGCCCGGCATGCCGCGGACCGAGGCGACCGACGAGATCAGCACCAGGTGCCCGGCGCCCTGGCTGCGGAACAGCGCCATGGCCGCCTCGCACTGCGCGTGCGAGCCGAGCACGTTGGTCAGCAGGACCGCGCGGTTCTCGGCGGCGGACCCGGTACCGACCGAGCCGCCCTTGCCGATCCCGGCGTTGACGATCACCCGGTCGAAGCCGCCGAGCTCCTCGGCCAGCCGGGGCATCACCGCGGCGACCGAGGCGGGGTCGTCGACGTCCATCGCGGCCACGACCACCCGGATGCCGGGGTGGGCGGCGAGCAGTTCGTCGCGCAGCGCCTCGAGCCGGTCGAGCCGGCGGGCGGTCAGCGCGAGGTCGCGCCCCTGGGCGGCGAATCGGCGGGCCATGCCCTGGCCGAGCCCGGCGCTCGCGCCGGAGATGAAGATGCGCTGGCGGAGGGGGTGCGGCATCCGGACATCGTGCCGCACCGCTCCCCGAGGGCAGAGATGGCCATTTCCGCCCTCGGGGTGGGGGTCAGCGGGGGGTGAGCTCGAGGGTGTCGGCGGGGACGGAGTCCATGTCCGGACCGGCCGTGCGGGTGCGCTTGAGCTCCCAGAAGTCGGGGAGGTTGGCCAGCAGCACGGCGCCGTCGAAGGCCTTGCCCGCGTCCTCACCGGTCGGCACCTTGCTGATCACCGGGCCGAAGAAGGCAACGCCGTCGATGTGCATGACCGGCGTGCCGACGTCCTCGCCGACGGGGTCCATGCCCGCGTGGTGGCTCTTCTCCAGCGCCTCGTCGTACTCGGTGGAGGTCGCGGCCTCGGCGAGGGAGGCCGGCAGGCCCACGCGCTCCAGCGCCGGTGCGACCAGGTCCTCCAGCTCCACGTTCTCGTGGTGCCGGAGCGTGCCCATGGCGGTGTAGAGGTCGCCGAGCACCTCGTCTCCGTGCTGCTGCGCGGCGGCGATCGCGACCCGGACCGGGCCGTACGCCTTCTTCATCATCTCCTGGTACTCCTCCGGCAGGTCCCGGCCGCTGTTGAGCACGGCCAGGGACATCACGTGCCAGTGGAGGTCGATCTCGCGGACCTTGGCGGCCTCGAGCACCCAGCGGCTGGTCAGCCAGGCCCAGGGGCACAGGGGGTCGAACCAGAAGTCGACGCGGGCCTTCGCGGGGGCGCTCTGCACTGCCTCGGTCATGCGGTTCTCCTCGTGGTCGGGGGCCCCGGGGGATCCGCACCGGGTCTCGTCGGGTGCCAATCCGCATCGGCGTCCCCTTGTTCCCGCCCCGGTCGCCGCCGCGCTGTGCCGGAGCTCCCACCGCGCACGCGACTGCTGTCGCCCCTCCGTGGGAAGCTCGCCGACGTGGCCGCACCCAACCTGACCCGCATCGATGCCGCTGCCCGCGCCGAGATCCTGACCGTCGAGAGCTACGACATCTCGCTCGACGTCACCGACGGCGCCGGCCATCCCGGCGAACGCACCTTCGAGTCGACGACGACCGTCGTGTTCGGCTGCCGGGAACCCGGCGCCTCGACGTTCATCGACCTCGTCGCCGACGGCCTCCGCTCGGCCACCCTGAACGGCGTCGAGCTCGACGTCAGCACGTGGACGGAGGAGGTCGGGCTCCCGCTGCCCGACCTCGCCGAGCAGAACACCCTCGTCGTCACCGCCGACTGCCGGTACTCCAACAGCGGGGAGGGCCTGCACCGCTTCCTCGACCCCGAGGACGGGCAGGTCTACCTCTACACGCAGTTCGAGGTCGCCGACGCCAAGCGGATGTTCGCCTGCTTCGACCAGCCCGACCTCAAGGCCACCTTCACGCTGCACGTGACGGCGCCCTTCGACTGGCAGGTCGTCTCCAACAGCGGCGACCGCACCATCGAGGCCGGGGACGGCGGATCGCAGCTGGTGCACTTCGCGCCGACCAAGCGCATCTCGACCTACCTCGCCGCACTGATCGCCGGGCCGTACGCCAAGGTGACCGACTCGCACGACGGCATCCCGCTCGGCCTGTACTGCCGGGCCAGCCTGGCGCAGTACCTCGACCCCGACGAGCTGTTCCGGGTCACCAAGCAGGGCTTCGACTTCTACCACCGGGTGTTCGACTACCCGTACCCGTTCGACAAGTACGACCAGCTCTTCGTGCCCGAGTTCAACGCCGGGGCCATGGAGAACGCCGGCGCGGTCACCTTCCTCGAGGACTACGTGTTCCGCTCGAAGGTGAGCCGGGCGCGGTACGAGCGCCGGGCGGAGACGGTGCTGCACGAGCTGGGCCACATGTGGTTCGGCGACCTGGTGACCATGCGCTGGTGGGACGACCTCTGGCTCAACGAGTCCTTCGCGACCTACATCAGCACGCTGTGCCAGGCCGAGGCCACCGAGTACACGACGGCCTGGACGACGTTCGCCAACACCGAGAAGGCGTGGGCGTACGCGCAGGACCAGCTGCCCTCGACCCACCCGATCGCCGCCGACATCCCCGACGTCGCCGCGGTCGAGGTGAACTTCGACGGCATCACCTACGCCAAGGGCGCCTCGGTGCTCAAGCAGCTGGTCGCCTACGTCGGCCGGGACGAGTTCTTCGCGGGCGTGCGTCGCTACTTCCGCCAGCACGAGTACGGCAACACCACGCTCGCCGACCTCCTCGGGCCGCTGTCGGAGAGCTCCGGGCGCGACCTCAGCGAGTGGGCCGACCAGTGGCTGCGGACCAGCCAGGTGAACACGCTGCGGCCGGTCTTCGAGCTCACCGAGGACGGCCGGTACGGCAGTTTCGCCATCGAGCAGAGCGCCGTGGCCGAGCACCCGGTGCTGCGCAACCACCGCCTGGCCGTCGGCCTCTACAGCGAGGGCCCCGAGGGGCTGACCCGGACCGCCCGGGTGGAGCTCGACGTCGCCGGCGCCCGCACCGAGGTGCCGGACCTGGTGGGCCACCCGGCCGCCGACCTCGTGCTGGTCAACGACGACGACCTGACCTACGCCAAGCTGCGGCTCGACGAGCGCTCGCTGGCCACGCTGCGCGCCCGCATCGGGGCGCTGACCGATCCCCTGGCCCGGGCGCTGTGCTGGTCGGCGGCGTGGGACATGACCCGCGACGCCGAGCTGCCGGCCCGCGACTGGGTCGACCTGGTGCTTGCCGGCGTGGACACCGAGAGCGAGAGCAGCGTCGTGCAGTCGCTGCTGGCCCGCGTGCAGACGGCGCTGAACAGCTTCGCCGACCCGACGTGGGCACCCACCGGCTGGGCGCGGCTGGGTGACCACGCGCTGGCCGCGCTGGAGGCCGCGCCGGCCGGCAGCGACCAGCAGCTGCTCTGGTCGCGCACGCTGGCCAGCGCCGCCCGCACCGACGAGCACGTCGCGGCGCTGCGCGGCCTGCTCGACGGGTCCCGGACGATCGAGGGCCTGGAGGTGGACGCCGACGCGCGGTGGGCGTTCCTGCACGGTCTCGTGGCCGTCGGCGCAGCCGGGGACGCCGAGATCGCGGCCGAGGAGGCCCGCGACGCCACCGCCACCGGTGTGCGGCGGGCGGCCACGGCGCGCGCCCTGCGGCCCACCGCCGAGTCGAAGGCCGAGACGTGGCGGCAGGCGTTCCACGACGACGAGGTGCCCAACGCCGTGCACGAGGCGATCGTGGCCGGCTTCTGGCACCCGGCCCAGCGGGAGCTGACCGCCGAGTACGTGGACCGCTACTTCGCCGACGTCCGGCCCATCTGGGACCGGCGGCCGGGCGAGATCGCGAAGAACGCCGTCCAGTACCTGTTCCCGGCCGTGGTCGAGCCGCGCACCCTCGTCGCGGCGGACGCCTGGCTGGCCGACGCCTCCCAGCCGGCGGCGCTGCGGCGGCTGATCTTCGAGGGCCGGGACGGCATCGCCCGCGCGCTCCGGGCCCGGGAGCGGGACGCCGAAGCCGGCCTCTGAGCCAGGAACGACGAGGCCCCGCCCACCGATCAGGTGGGCGGGGCCTGTGTCGTCCTGCGCGGTCCGAAGGACCGCGATGACTCAGCGGTGGGTCGGGCGGCCCGCCTGGTCGGACAGCTGGCGCAGCCCGTTGATGATGCCGCCGACCAGGTCGCCACCGGCGAAGGCGGTGGTCATCGAGAGGACCGCGAGCGCACAGGCGCGGTCGGGCAGCCGGCGGGCGGCGGCGGAGCCCGTGACGACCTCCACCACGCGCTGCCCGGGCGAGACGGCGATGAGCACGCCCTCGGCGGTGATGCCGCCGGAGTGCGCGTGCAGCTCCTCGGCGCGGGCGCGGGTCGGGGTGCCCAGGTCGCCGACGTAGAGGGTGAAGCGCAGGCCGGTCTCCCGCGAGGAGAGCGTCAGCGCCTCGTCGACGCGGGCCAGCTCGCGGAAGCTGAAGATCTGGTCGAGGGGCTCGTCCGTGCGGGACGCCATCGTCGAGGACGTGGCGGTGTCGTGGGACTCGACTTCGAGCGCGCGGGTCATCGCGGGCCTCCGGGCAGGTCGATCGCGGATGCGGAGGGAGTCGTGGTCAGGGTGTTCACCAGGTGCCCCGGGCCCCACCGAGCGGACCGGCCGGCTTCGCGCCGGCCGGGAGCGCGGCGTGCCCGTCGCCGTGGGCCCCGCCGTGCGCGGGGCCGTCCGGGTGCGGCTCGTACCAGACCGGGGCGTGCTCCCAGGGCTGCCCCGGCTTGTAGCGGGGGCGCCGGTTCCGCACGCCCGGCGCGATGGTCAGCAGGGCGAGCACCAGGATCACGGCCAGTGGCCCCCCGGCGAAGACGAGGATGGTCTCGGCAACGGTCACGGCGCTCAACTTACCGGCACCGCACGCCGTCAGCCCGCCCGCTCCCCCCAGACGTCCGGGTGTCGGTGCGCCCAGGGCCGCGCGGCCTCCAGCTGGGCCGACAGCGAGATCAGGGTGAGCTCGTCGGCGGGCCGGCCGACCAGCATGCTGCCCATCGGCAGCCCCTCCGCCGTCCGGTGCAGCGGCACGCTGATCGCCGGCTGACCGGTGACGTTGTACAGCGCGGGGAAGGCGGAGTAGCGCTTGGTGCGCTCGAAGTCCTCGGCGCCGTCGCCGTCGCCGTCGAACCAGCCCACCGGACGCGGGGTCATGGTGACCACGGGGGCGAGCAGGACGTCGTAGGTGGCGGTCGCCCGCAGGAACCGGCGCGCGGCCGAGCGCAGGGTGGCCAGCGCGAGCATCGCGTCCCGGGCCGACAGCGCCAGGCCGCGGGCGCGCAGCTCCCGCGTGAGGGGCCGCAGCTCGCCCACCCGGTCGGGCGGGACGGGCAGCGTGACCGCGGACAGCGCCCACACCTGCTCGAAGGCCGGCATGACCTCCGGACCGAGCAGCCCGTCCGGAGCCGCCTCCACCCCGTGCCCGAGGTCGGCGAGCAGGTTCGCGGCGTCGGCCAGGGCGGCGGCGGCCTCGGGCTGCAGCACCCCCGACACCGACGACGGCACGACCCCGATCCGCAGCGGCCCGGGCGCACGATCGGCCGCGGCCAGGAACGTCTCCCCCGGCGGCAGCGGAGCCGCCCAGGAGGGATCACCGAGCTCCGGGCCGGCCATCGCGTCGATCATCGCGGCGGCGTCGCGCACCGTCCGCGCGAGCGGGCCGGAGGTGACCAGCCCGGTGGTCTCGCTGCCCAGCGGCGCGTTGCTGACCCGCCCGCGGGCGGGCTTGAGGCCCACCAGCCCGTTGATGCTCGCCGGGATCCGGATCGAGCCGCCGCCGTCGCTCCCCTGGGCGAACGGCACGAGGCCGGCCGCCACCGCGACCGCCGCACCCCCGCTGGAGCCGCCGGCCAGCAGGCGTGGATCCCAGGGGCAGCGGGCCGGGCCGACCACGTCGTTGTCGGTGTAGCAGGGGAAGCCGAACTCGGGGGTGTTCGTCTTGCCCAGGCTGATCGTCCCGGCCGCGGCCAGCCGGGTGACGACGGCGTCGTCGACGGCGGGCACGTGATCGGCGGTGACCCGCGAGCCGTAGGTGGTCCGGACGCCGGCGGTGTTGGTGAGGTCCTTGATCGCCGTGGGCACGCCGAGCAGCGGAGGCAGCCGGCCGCCGTCCCGCACGCGGCGCTCGGCCGCGGCGGCGGCGGACAGCGCGCGCTCGGGCGTGACCGTGATGAAGGCGCCGAGCCGCGCGTCGAGGGCCTCGATCCGGGAGAGCGCGTGCCGCACGAGCTCGATGGGGCTGACCTCGCCGGCCCGGACGGCGGCGGCCTGCTCCAGCGCGGTGAGGTCGTGCAGCTGCGTCACGGGCGGCGACGCTAGCGGCAGCTGCGCCCACCCCCGGGACCACGGCGGGCCGGCGGTCCCGTACACAGGGGGTCATGGACCTCTCCCGTGCCGCCGCGGAGGCCCTCGATGCGGCCGATCCCCTCGCCGGGTTCCGTGCCCGCTTCGCCGGCGCCGACGAGACCGGCCCCGACCGGCTGCTCTACCTCGACGGCAACTCGCTGGGCCGCATGCCGCTGGCCACCCCGGCCGCCGTGACGCGCGTGGTCGAGCAGGAGTGGGCGCGCGGGCTGGTCGGCTCGTGGTCGCAGTGGATCGGAGCGGCGACGCGCCTGGGCGACGAGCTCGGCGCGGGCGTGCTGGGCGCCGGCCCCGGGCAGGTGCTGGTCGGCGACTCGACGACGGTGAACCTCTACAAGCTGCTGGCCGCCGGTGCCGCCGCCCGCCCGGACCGCGACGTGCTGGTCTGCACCGCCGACGACTTCCCCACCGACCGGTACGTCGTCGCCGGGGTCGCCGAGGCGCGCGGGATGACCGTGCGCGAGATCGACGCCGACATCGACGAGGGCCTGGACCTCGCGGTGCTCGCGGCGGCGCTGGACGAGCGCGTCGCCGTCGTCGTCCTGTCGCTCGTGGCCTACCGCTCGGGCGCGCTGGCCGACGTCGCCGAGGTGACCCGGCTGGTGCACGAGGCCGGCGCCCTGCTGCTGTGGGACCTCTCGCACGCGGTCGGCGCGGTGCCGGTCGACCTCGACGCCACCGGCGCCGACCTGGCCGTGGGCTGCACCTACAAGTACCTCAACGGCGGCCCGGGCGCCCCGGCGTTCCTCTACGTGCGGCGCGACCTCCAGGAGGAGCTGCGCTCCCCCATCCAGGGCTGGTTCGGCCAGCGCGACCAGTTCGAGATGGGCCCGGCCTACGAGCCGGCCGAGGGCATCGAGCGCTTCGGCGTCGGCACGCCGCCGGTCATCGGCATGGCCGCGGTGGAGGTGGGCGCCGGCCTGGTGGCCGAGGCGGAGATCGGCGCGCTGGCCGCCAAGGGCCGCACGATGACCGACCTGCTCGTCGCGCTCGGCGACGAGTGGCTGGTGCCGGCCGGGGTGGCGCTGGCCTCACCGCGGGAGGCGGCCCGGCGCGGCTCGCACGTCACCTTCGCCCACCCGCAGGCGTGGCAGCTCACCCAGGCGCTGGTCGACCGGGGCGTGGTGCCGGACTTCCGCACGCCCGACCGCGTGCGCCTGGGGCCGGCGCCGCTCTACACGCGGTTCGTCGACGTCTGGGACGCCATGGACCGGTTCCGGGCGATCCTGGCCGACCGCTCCTACGAGGCGTTCCCGGCCGAGCGCGCGCGGGTCACCTGACGCTCACTCCGGTGCGGCGACGCCGATCGGGTTGCCCGCCGGCCACTCCCCCGCGGTGACGACGGCGCGGCGCACCGGCCGCAGCAGCTCCGCGAGCCGGTCGCAGCCCTGCGCGCCGAGCGCCTGCCACGGGCCCAGGGCGAGCCGGTCGGTGTCGGCCTCGACCGCGGCGACCACGGCCAGGCCGTCGGCGGTGAGCGCGCCGTCGGCCAGCCAGCCGCGGTCGGCCAGGCGGGCGGCGCCGTCGTCCCAGGCGGCGTCGTCCCACCCGCGCGCCTTCTGCAGCCACGCCCGGTCGGACCGGCCGGCCGCGGCGGCGAGCACGTGCGCCTGCACGCCGTCGACCTCGCGCGCCACCAGCGCGACGGTGTGGCCGTCGCCGCGGTGCTCGCGGAGCGTGGTGAGCGCCTGCCACAGCTCCAGATGCGGCTCCGCGGGGACGGCCACCGCGGTGTTCGCGGCGGCGAGGGGGCGGCCGGGGGCGTCGACGGCGGCCGCCGCGGCCGTGGCGAGATCCCGGGCCTCGCGCACGTCGTCGGAGCCGGTCCACTCCTCGCCCAGCACGCGGCGGATCGCGGCGTCCACCCCGGCCAGCCGGGCGTCCAGGGCCGCGGCCGGGCTCACCGCGTCCCACACCGCCGGCACGCGCCGGGCGACGAAGCCGGGCGCGAAGTTGACGAACGTGGCCGTGACGACCTCCGCGCCGACGGCGCCCAGCGGCGCCGCGCGGCCGGCGAAGTAGCCCGACCAGAAACCGCGCAGGCCGGCCGCCTCGAACTGAGCGGCCGCCTCGCCGGCGAAGTAGGTGAGCGCGTGGAACGGCTCGGCCAGGGCCCAGAGCAGGCGGGCGGTCGCGGGTGAGGTCATGCGCTCACGCTCTCAGGCATGCCCAGCCACTCCCGCCAGCGCGGATCGACGGTGCGGTGGCCCAGCAGCCGCCAGGCGGCACCCGTCGGCGTGCGCGGCGCCTGCGGGAGGGACCAGCCGAGCTCGGCCAGCGAGCGATCCGCCTTGGTGTGGTTGCACCGGCGGCAGGCGGCGACGACGTTGTCCCAGGTGTGCGTGCCGCCCCGGCTGCGCGGGACGACGTGGTCGATGCTGGTCGCCGACCCCCCGCAGTAGACGCAGGTCTGGCCGTCGCGGGTGAAGACCGCCCGCCGGGACAGCGGCACCGACGACGGGTAGGGCACGCGCACGTAGCGGGTCAGCCGGACCACGACCGGGACCGGCAGGCTCACCGTCTCGGCGTGCACGACGTCGGCGGTCGAGTCGACGGCGACGGCCTTGTCGGCGAGCACCAGCACGATGGCCCGCCGGCTGGAGACGACGCACAGCGGTTCGAAGGTCGCGTTGAGCAGCAGGGATGCGCCCGTGGTGCCGGGCGAGGGCACGGGCAGGACCGCTGGGACGGGGTCGCGGCGCGGACCGGGCTGGCCCGCCGTCGACGACCCGGGCACGGAACGCGGCACGGATCACCTCCGGTCGCCCCGGACCGCCGGTGGCTCCGAGACCCGCGGGCTGCCCCATTCTGACCCGGCGGAGCCGCGGGCGTCGCCCTCGGGCCCGCCGCGGGCACGGGCGGTGGCTCTACCGTGGCCGGATGCGCTATCCCGACGCCCCCCGGCTCGACCTGGTCGAGGACCTGCACGGCCACGCAGTCGCCGACCCCTACCGCTGGCTGGAGGACGCCGAGGACCCGCGAACCGTCGCCTGGAGCGAGGCGCAGGACGCGCTGGCCGCTGAGGTGCTGGCGGGCCTGCCGCTGCGGGCGGAGTTCGCCGCGCGGATGCAGGAGCTGGTGCACGCCGGCGCCGTGGGGCTGCCGGTGTGGCGGGGCGCGCGTGCCTTCTCGACCCGCCGCGACCCGGGCCAGGAGCACGCGGTGCTGCGGGTGACCGAGGCCGACGGCACGGTGCGGGTGCTGGTCGACCCGATGGCGCTGGACCCCGCGGGCACCACGACGCTGGACGCCTGGTCGCCGTCGATCGAGGGCGACCGGCTGGCGTACCAGCTCTCCGTGGGCGGCGACGAGGAGTCCCAGCTGTACGTGCTCGACGTGGCCAGCGGCGAGCTGCTCGACGGGCCGGTCGACCGCTGCCGCTACTCCCCCGTCGCCTGGCTGCCGGGGGGCGAGGAGCTGTTCTACGTCCGCCGGCTCGCCCCCGAGCTGGTGCCCGCCGACGAGCAGCAGTTCCACCGGCGGGTCTGGCGCCACCGGGTGGGCGGCGACCCGGCCGACGACGTCCTCGTGCACGGCGAGGGCAGCGACCCCGCCAGCTACTTCGGGGTGCACACCAGCCGGGACGGCCGCTGGCTGGTCGTCTCCCGGTCGGTCGGCACCGCACCCCGGGACGACGTCTGGCTGGCCGACCTCTCGGCCGGCGGCGCGCTGCGCGAGTTCCAGGTGGGCGTGGACGCCCAGACCTCGGCCTGGGTGGCCCGCGACGGCCGGCTCTGGCTCCTGTCGGACCGGGACGCCCCGCGCTGGCGGCTCGCGGTCGCCGATCCGGCGGAACCCGCCACCTGGGCGCCTGCGGCCTGGCGGGACGTCGTCCCCGAGCAGCGGGACGGCGTGCTCTCCGACGTGACCCTGGTCGACGGCCCCGACGGCGGGCTGCAGGTGCTGGCCGTGCACGCCGTGGACGCCACCGACCGGCTCTCCGTCTGGGCCGCGGACGGCTCGGGCCGCACCGGCGCGGTACCCGCCCCCGGCGCCGGCAGCGTCTCCGGCGTCGTCTCCCGGCCCGAGGGTGGCAGCGAGGCCTGGGTCGGTTACACCGACTACGCCACGCCGCCCTCGGTGCTGCGCTGGGACGCCGGCACGCCGGGCGCGCTGGAGGACTGGGAGCGGGCCGCCGTCGCCGGCGCCGTCCCGGAGCTGACCGTCGTCGAGACGCACGCGACCTCGGCCGACGGAACGCCGGTGCACCTGTTCGTGCTGTCCGGGACCGGCACCCCGGACGCCCCGCGGCCGACCGTGCTCTACGGGTACGGCGGCTTCAACGTCTCCCTCACCCCCGCCTACAGCGCGCAGGCGCTGTCCTGGGTCGCGGCGGGCGGTGTGTGGGCGGTGGCCAACCTGCGCGGCGGGTCGGAGCACGGCGAGGACTGGCACCGGGCCGGGATGCGCGAGCGCAAGCAGAACGTCTTCGACGACTTCGTCGCCGCCGGCGAGCACCTGGTCGCCGGGGGCTGGACGACGCACGCGCAGCTCGGCGTCTTCGGCGGCTCCAACGGTGGCCTGCTGGTCGGGGCGACGCTCACCCAGCGCCCCGACCTCGCCGCCGCCGTCGTCTGCAGCGCGCCGCTGCTGGACATGGTCCGGTACGAGCTGTTCGGTCTGGGGCGCACCTGGAACGACGAGTACGGCACCGCCGACGACGCCACCGAGCTGGGCTGGCTCCTGGGCTACTCGCCGTACCACGCGGTCCGGGAGGGAGCGGCGTACCCGGCGGTGCTGTTCACGACCTTCGAGTCCGACACCCGGGTGCACCCGCTGCACGGCCGCAAGCTGGCCGCCGCCCTCCAGCACGCGACGACCGCCGCGGCGCCCGTCGTGCTGCGGCGGGAGGTCTCGGTGGGACACGGCGCGCGGGCGGTCAGCCGCACCGTGGGGCTGGCCGCCGACCAGCTCGCGTTCCTGGCGCGGCACACCGGTCTGGATCCGTCCGAAAACTCTGAGGGTGGCCTTCGCTGACACAGCGGGTCGCGCCTGTCAGTATTTCGGTGATGAACAGGTCACTAACCGTGGTCGGGCTCCGCTGACCGCGGCCGCGCCGGAAGAGGTGATCCCCGCCCGGCCCGCCACGTACCGCGAGGTCTTCGCCGTCGCGGAGTTCCGGCCGCTGTTCGGCACGTTCCTGCTCTCGACCGCGGGCGACGAACTCGCCCGCGTCGCGCTGACCGTGCTCGTCTTCCAGCGCACGAACTCCCCGCTGCTGTCCGCGCTCACCTTCGCGATCAGCCACTTCCCGTGGCTGATCGGCGGGCCGCTGCTGTCGACCCTGGCCGACCGGCTGCCCCGGCACCGCGTGCTCATCACCACCGACGTCGTCCGCGCCCTGCTCCTCGCGCTGATGGCCGTCCCCGGCATGCCGCTGCTGGTGCTGCTCGGGCTGCTGCTGCTGGTCTCGCTGTGCGCGCCACCCTTCGAGTCGGCCCGCTCGGCGCTGATGGCCGACGTGCTCGACGGCGAGCGCTACGCCGTCGCGACCTCCCTGACCACGGTCACCCTGCAGGTCGCCCAGGTCGTCGGCTTCCTCGTCGGCGGCGCGCTGGTCGCGGTCCACCCCTCGCTGGCGCTGGGCATCGACGCGGTCACCTTCGCGGTGTCGGCGCTGTGGCTGTCCGCCCGCCTGCAGCGCCGGCCGGCGCCCGCGCCGCCCGAGGCCGGCCGGTCCCTGTGGCGCGACGCCGCCGCCGGGCTGCGCTTCATCGGCCGCACCCGGCGGATGGTCGCGATCATCGCCGTCCTCTGGGTCGCCGCGCTGTTCGGCAACGCGTGGGAAGGCATCGCCGCCCCGCTCGCCTCCCAGCTCGGCGGCGGCAGCATGGCGATCGGCGTGCTGCTCGCCGCCAACCCGGCGGGCGTGGTGATCGGCGGGCTGCTGCTGGGCAGGCTGGTGACGCCGGGCCGCCGGGAACGGCTGGTCGTGCCGCTGGTGCTCCTGTCCCTGGCCCCGCTGCTGGCCGGCGGGATCGTGGTCGCGCTCGCCGGCGCGAGCTGGCCCTCGTTCACGACGCTGCTGGCCCTGCTGTTCGTGTCGGGCCTCGGGTCCGCGTGGCTCATCCCGCTCAACATCGCCTTCGTGCAGGCGACACCGGCGGCCTATCGCGGCCGCGCCTTCGGTGTCGCGGTCAGCGGGCTCTACGGCGTGCAGGGCATCGGGGCACTGGCCGCCGGGCTCGCCGCCGAGGGCGTGGCCCCCAGCGGTGTGCTCGCGCTGTGCGGGGGGATCGGAATGATCGCCGTCGCCCCGGCGCTGATTGCCTATCGACGGACGCACGACCGGTCGTCCGTCCCGATCGACGTCGAGGGAGCACCGCGGGAATGAGCGAGTCGAGGCGGCTGCCGTCGGCCCGGACCTTCTACGAGGAGGTCGGTGGGCAGGCCACCTTCGAGCGGCTCGTGGCCCGGTTCTACGCCGCCGTGCGCACCGACCCGGTCCTGGCGCCGCTGTACCCCCAGGACGACTGGGCGGGTGCCGAGCTCCGGCTGCGCCAGTTCCTGGAGCAGTACTGGGGCGGTCCGACGACCTACTCCGACCAGCGCGGCCACCCGCGGCTGCGGATGCGGCACGCCCCCTTCGCCATCGGCCCGGCCGAGCGCGACGCCTGGATCTCGCACATGCGCGACGCCGTCGACTCCCTCGGGCTCCCGGCCGACCAGGACGCCACCCTCTGGGGCTACCTGGTCAACGCGGCCGGCAGCATGCAGAACCGCTTCCCCGCCGACGCGGACGCGGACCGCGCTCCCCGCCGATGACCGACGCGTGGTGGCGGGACGCCGTCTTCTACCAGGTCTACATCCGCAGCTTCGCCGACGGGAACGGCGACGGCGTCGGTGACCTCGCGGGCCTGCGCGGCCGGCTGACCTACCTGCGCGACCTCGGCGTCGACGCGCTGTGGATCACGCCCTTCTTCCCCTCCCCGATGGCCGACCACGGGTACGACGTCGCGGATCCGCGCGACGTCGCCCCGGTGTTCGGCGACCTCGCCGAGTTCGACGCACTGCTCTCGGAAGCGCACGCGCTGGGCCTGCGGATCACGATCGACGTGGTGCCCAACCACAGCTCGCACGAGCACGAGTGGTTCCAGGCGGCGCTCGCCGCCGGGCCCGGATCGCCGGAGCGCGCGCGGTACCTGTTCCGCGACGGCAGCGGCCCCGACGGCAGCGAGCCGCCGAACAACTGGCCCTCGGTGTTCGGCGGGCCGGCCTGGACCCGTGTGCCGGACGGGCAGTGGTACCTGCACATCTTCGCCCCCGAGCAGCCGGACCTGAACTTCGGCAACCCCGAGGTGCTGGGCGACCTCGAGGAGACGCTGCGCTTCTGGCTGGACCGCGGGGTCGACGGCTTCCGCATCGACGTCGCCCACGGCATGGCCAAGCCCGACGGCCTGCCCGACATGGTGCCCATGGACGACACCGGGCTGCTCGACGACCACGGCCCCGGGGACCACCGCTTCGACCAGGACGGCGTGCACCTCGTGCACCGCCGGATCCGGGCGGTGCTCGACCGGTACCCCGGCACCATGGCCGTGGGCGAGGTGTGGGTCTCCGACGACGAGCGGCTGGCCCGGTACCTGCGCCCCGACGAGCTGCAGCTGGCCTTCAACTTCAAGCTGCTGACGGCGGAGTGGACCCCGACCGCCCTGCGCGACGCCGTCGTGCACTCGCTGGCCGCCGTCGAGGACAGCCCCGCACCGGCGTGCTGGGTGCTCTCCAACCACGACCGGCCGCGCCACGTCACCCGCTACGGCGACGGCGAGCTCGGCACCCGCCGGGCCCGGGCGGCCGCGCTGCTCCAGCTCGCGCTGCCGGGGGTGGCCTACCTCTACAACGGCGACGAGCTCGGCATGCCCGACGTCGACCTGCCCGACGACGCGCTGCAGGACCCGATCTGGTTCCGGTCCGGTGGCAAGGAGCGCGGCCGCGACGCCTGCCGCATCCCCGTGCCGTGGTCCGGCACCGAGCCCTCCTACGGCTTCTCGTCGCGCCCCGACACCTGGCTGCCGATGCCCGAGGGCTGGGCGGCGCTGACCGCCCAGGCCCAGGCCGCGGACCCGGCGTCGATGCTGTCGCTGTACCGGGCCGCACTGGCCCTCCGCTCGTCCTCGCCCGCGCTGACCGGCGAGGGCCTGCAGTGGTTGCCGTCACCCGACGGATGCCTGGCCTTCCGGCGTCCCGGCGGGCTGGTGTGCCTGGTGAACCTGTCGGGCGCGGACGTCCCGCTGCCCGAGGGGACCGTCCTCCTGGCCAGCGCCGACGTCGCCGGCGGGCATCTCCCGGACGACGCCACCGCCTGGCTGGTGGCCTGACCCGCCGCCGGCCCGGCGGGTGACGGCGCCGGTCGGGCCGTAGTGCAGACTCTCCCGTGATCCGGAGCGCCGGCCGTGGGGCCGGTGCCGACCCGCCGTCCAGGAGGATTTGTGGCCACCGCCTCGATGCCCGCGCTGCCCATGCGCCCGCTCGTTCTCGCCGACCTCGTGCCCGCCGTGCGCGCGCGCAACGTCGTGCTCGTGGCCCTCGGGGTCCTGCTCACCGCCGCGCTGGCCCAGGTCTCGGTGCCGGTCCCGGGTTCGCCGGTGCCGATCACCGGCCAGACGCTGGCGGTCGTGCTCACCGCCGCCGCGCTCGGCCCGGTGCGGGGCATCGCGGTGCAGGTGGCCTACATGGCCTGCGCGCTGGTGGGCCTGCCGTTCTACTCCGAGGCCAGCGGCGGTGTCGACGTCGTCTTCGGCGCGACCGGTGGCTACGTCGTCGGCTTCATCCCTGCCGCCCTCCTCATCGGCCTGGGCGCCCGCCACGCCATGGACCGCAACCCCCTCAAGGCCGTGCCGCTGTTCATCGCCGGCCAGGCGGTCGTCTTCGCCGTCGGTGTGCCGTGGCTCGCCGTCTCGGCGGACCTGTCGGCCGCCCAGGCGCTCGACGCCGGCTTCTACCCGTTCATCCTCGGTGGGCTGGTGAAGGCCGGGGTCGCCGCCGCGGTGCTCGGCACCGCCTGGAAGGCCGCCCGCCGGGCCTGACACCCCTCGCACACGACCCCCGGACGCCGTCGGCGTTCGGGGGTCGCTGCGTTCGGGGGGCGCTGCGTCCGGCGAGGCGCGTCAGGCCGGCGGGGCCTCGTCGGCCCAGCGGGCGAGGAACTCCTTCTCCTCGGGCGTGAGCCGGCGGGGGCGCACGATGGCGAAGTCGAACGGGACGATCTTGGTGCTGCCGGTGACCGCGAGCTGGCCGTGGTCGAAGAGCTCGTACCGGCACAGGAAGGTCGCCGCGCGGACGTCGGTGATCCACACGTCGACCTGCAGCGGCGTCGAGGAGTAGACGACCTGGCGCTTGTAGGCGATCTCGTGCGCGGCGACGATCAGCCCGCGCCGCTGCCCGGTCCGCAGGTCGTGGGTGGGCTGCTCGCGGAACAGGCTGATGCGGGCCATCTCGAAGTAGCCGAGGAAGGCCACGTTGTTGATGTGCTGGTAGGCGTCCATGTCCGACCAGCGCATCGGTACCTCCGCGGTGTGCCTCACACCGCCACCCTGCCGTACGGCGGTCCCGGGCCGCGCACGGACCTGCCGGGAGCCCTACCGTGGCCCGGTGGGAGACCCCTGGCCCGCGGACCTGCCGGGCGTGCTCGCGCTGCCCTCGGGCCGACGGGTGCTCGGGCGCTCGGTGCGGGCGGCACCGCCGGCCCCGGAGCCGGAGTTCGGCGTCTACCTCGCGCGCCGCCGGCCGCCGGGGACCGCCTGGGAGCAGGTGTGGGTGCCCTGGCGCGACTTCGGGCTGCCGGCGGACACCGACGCGCTGCGGCTGGCTCTGTCGACGGCCTGGGTGCACGCGGCCGACCGGCGGGTGGAGGTGGCCTGCGGCGGCGGGACCGGTCGCACCGGCACGGCGCTGGCCTGCCTGGCCGTGCTGGACGGCGTAGCCGCCGACGAGGCCGTGGCGTTCGTCCGGCACCACTACCGGCGGCGGGCCGTCGAGACCCGGTGGCAGCGCCGGTTCGTGCTCCACTTCGACGGCGAACTGCCCGGGCCCTCGGCGACCGCCTGACCGACGCACGACGGCCGGCGCGGAGCAGGTGCTCCGGGCCGGCCGTCGTGGGTCGTGCGAGCGCGCGGGTCAGTCGCGGGAGAGCTTGCGGTAGGTCGCCCGGTGCGGGCGGGTCGCCTCCACGCCGAGCCGCTCGACCTTGTTCTTCTCGTAGTCGTCGAAGTTGCCCTCGAACCAGAACCACTTCGAGTCGCCCTCGTAGGCGAGGATGTGCGTCGCCACCCGGTCGAGGAACCACCGGTCGTGGCTGACCACGACGGCGCAGCCGGGGAACTCGAGCAGCGCGCTCTCGAGGCTGGTCAGCGTCTCGACGTCCAGGTCGTTGGTGGGCTCGTCGAGCAGGAGCAGGTTGCCGCCCTGCTTGAGGGTGAGGGCGAGATTGAGACGGTTCCGCTCCCCACCGGACAGCACGCCGGCCAGCTTCTGCTGGTCGTGGCCCTTGAAGCCGAAGGCCGCGATGTAGGCGCGCGAGGGCATCTCGACGTTGCCGACCTTGATGTGGTCGAGGCCGTCGGAGACGACCTCCCACAGCGTCTTCTTCGGGTCGATGCCACCGCGGCTCTGCTCGACGTAGGAGAGCTTGACGGTCTCGCCGACCTTGATCTCGCCCTCGTCGGGCTTCTCCTCGCCGACCAGCATCTTGAACAGCGTGGTCTTGCCGGCACCGTTGGGGCCGACGACGCCGACGATGCCGTTGCGCGGCAGGGTGAACGACAGGTCGTCGATCAGCACGCGGTCGCCGAAGCCCTTGGTCAGCTTGCTGGTCTCGACCACGACGCTGCCCAGGCGCGGGCCCGGCGGGATCTGGATCTCCTCGAAGTCCAGCTTGCGGAACTTGTCGGCCTCCGCGGCCATCTCCTCGTAGCGGGCCAGGCGGGCCTTGCTCTTCGCCTGGCGGGCCTTGGCGCCGGAGCGCACCCACTCCAACTCGTCCTTGAGCCGCTTGGCGCGCTTGGCGTCCTTGGCCCCCTCGACCTGCAGGCGGGCGGCCTTGGTCTCGAGGTAGGTGGAGTAGTTGCCCTCGTAGGGGTAGGCGCGGCCCCGGTCGAGCTCGAGGATCCACTCGGCGACGTTGTCGAGGAAGTACCGGTCGTGGGTGACGGCGACGACGGTGCCGGCGTACTTCTCGAGGTGCTGCTCCAGCCACGCGACGCTCTCGGCGTCGAGGTGGTTGGTCGGCTCGTCGAGGAGCAGCAGGTCGGGCGCCTCGAGCAGCAGCCTGCACAGCGCCACGCGGCGGCGCTCACCACCGGAGAGGACGGTGACGTCGGCGTCACCCGGCGGGCAGCGCAGCGCGTCCATGGCCTGCTCGATGCGGGCGTCGAGCTCCCAGCCGTCCTGGTTCTCGATGATCTCCATGAGCTCGCCCTGCTCGGTGAGGAGCGAGTCGAAGTCGGCGTCGGGCTCGCCCATCGCCGCGCTGACCTCCTCGAAGCGGGTCAGCGCGTCGCGCAGCGGCTTGACCGCCTCCTCGACGTTGCCCCGCACGTCGAGCGCCTCGTTCAGCGGCGGCTCCTGCAGCAGGATCCCGACCGTCGCCTCCGGAGCGAGCGTCGCCTCACCGTTGGAGGGCTGCTGCATGCCGGCCATGATCTGGAGCACGGTCGACTTGCCGGCGCCGTTGGGGCCGACGACGCCGATCTTCGCGCCGGGCAGGAACGACAGGGTGACGTTGTCGAGGATCACCTTGTCGCCGTGCGCCTTGCGCGCGCGGACCATCGTGTAGATGTACTGAGCCACTGGGCTTCGGAGCCTTCCGTCGTCTCGCGAGCGGGGGCGGGCCGGCGTCCCCGGCCCGGCCCCCATGCGTTCTCACCTCCGATCCTCCCAGCCCGGGGCAACTAGGCGTGCGCGGGCTGTGCGGTGAGGTCGTCGGCGTCCAGGGAGTTCAACGCGCCCTCGGCGTCCACGTAGTCCCGTCCGGCCCGAGGTTCGGCATCCGGGCCCGGGAAGTCCGGCGCGTCGGCCGCGTCCGGGCCCGACGGCGCGGCCGAGTGCTCGTCGGCGGCCCGGCCGGACTTGTCCCGGGTGAACAGCGCCCGCCCCTTCTGCAGGTTGGGCCCCACGGCGAACGCCTTGATGCGCGGCTTGCTGCGCGGACCGGCGTCGGACTCCCAACTGTGGGTGGTCAGGGCCCCGTGCACGATGACCGGGTCGCCCTTGCTGATGCTCGCGGCCACGTTGCCGCTCAGCGCGTTCCAGCACTCGACGTCGACCCAGAGGGTTCCGCCGTCGACGAACTGCTCGGTCGCGGCGTCGTAGCGCCGCGCCGTCGACGCGAGCCGGAAGTTGGTCACCGCGCCGTTCTGGGTGTTGTTGCGACGCGGTGCGTCGACGACGTTGCCGACGACGGTGACGGTGGTGTCGTTCACGGTGCTCCTCGGGGGTGCTGCGCCGGACGGCGCGGCCGACGCGATGCCGGCCTGCTCCGACCCTGGGCTGCGCGGCACCGCTGCGGACCCGTCCCGGCCGATCTGTGGACGCGCCCCACCCCTGTGGACGACGTCGCCGAGCGTCCCGGAACCGGAGCCACCCCGCGATGCGATGATCGGCGACCGAGCGCCCGTAGCTCAGCGGATAGAGCACCGGACTTCTAATCCGACGGTCGCAGGTTCGAATCCTGCCGGGCGCGCCGACGCCGTGCTCCAGACGGTACGAATCCGTCCGCTGACCCTGTGATTAGGACCACACGTCACGGGTAGTCGGGCCCCGGCCACGGGACAAAGTCGGACCTCCACAGGGGTGACGGATGCGGAAGTCCATGCGCGCGCGCGGTACGGCACGGACGCCCGGGAACCGGCGTCACCGGGCACTGCTGCTCGCCGCAGCGGTGATCGGGAGCGCCGGGTTCTTCAGCGGGGTGAGCGCCTCCACCGGCGACGGCGGCGGGCTGCAGGAGGCCGACGCCGAGACCAGCACCGAGCGGCCCGCGACCTCACCGCTGTCCCGAGGGGCCCCCGACGGTGCGATCACCCTGCCGCCGCTGCCCGCCGCGGTCCCCCGGCCCCAGCCGGCGACGCCCGCGGTGATCACCGGGCTGGCCGAGAACGGCATCCCCAACGTCGCGCTGAACGCCTACCGCGTCGCCGCGACCCGGATGAACGCCTCGAAGCCCACGTGCGGCATCGACTGGTCGCTGCTGGCCGCCATCGGCCGCGTCGAGTCCAACCACGGGCGCTACGGCGGCGCCACGCTCAACCCGGACGGCACCTCGACCCCCGAGATCCGGGGACCGGCCCTCAACGGCGTGCAGTTCGCCTTCATCTCCGACTCCGACGACGGCGCCTTCGACCGCGACAGCCAGTACGACCGCGCCGTCGGGCCCATGCAGTTCATCCCGACCACCTGGCGCTCCTACGCCGTCGACGCCGACGGGGACGGCACGACCGATCCCTTCGACATCGACGACGCGAGCCTGGCTGCCGCCAACTACCTCTGCACGGCCGGGGGCGACCTGCGCACCGACGCCGGGCAGCGCAAGGCGGTCTTCGCCTACAACCACTCCGACGAGTACGTCGCGCAGGTGCTCGCGCTCGCCCGGTCCTACGCGACCGGCGTCCCGGTCGACTCGCTGCCGCTCAGCGGCGACACGAGCAGCCCCGTTCCCCCGCCCTCCGGGAGCTTCCGCTCGCCGGCGGCACCCGGCCCGGCGCTGGGGGTCCGCGACACCACCCCCGCCTCCGGGGACACGGTCCTGCTCGGCGGCAACCCCGGGGCGCCACCCCCCTCGGGCGACGCCCCGGCCGGCCAGCCGGGCGCACCGGCACAGCCCGGCGGAGGGAGCGGCGCCCCGGCACCGGCGGGCGGCGGTGGGAGCGGCGCCGTACCTGCTCCCGGCAACGGGGGCGGAGCGCCGGCTCCCGCGCCGGCCCCGGCGGCGCCGGCCCCGCCGGCTCCCGCCGCGCCCGCGCTGCCGCTCCCGCTGCCCCCCGCCCCGCTGCCGGCGCCGGCCCTCCCCGCGCCCGCGCCGTCACTGCCCCCGCCGCCGCCGGTCGTCGAGCTGGTCCCCGGCGTCACCTGCACCCTCCTGGGCCCGCTCGGGGTGAAGCTGATCCCGGGCCTGCCGGTCTGCCCGTGACCGACCCCGGACGCCGACGAGCCCCCGACCGCGCGATGCGGCCGGGGGCTCGTCGGTTCACCGTCCCGTTCGACTCCGCCTCGTCAGGAGGCCGGCGTCGCAGAGGCGGTCAGTACCAGACTTTTCGTCCTCCGACCGCGCGCCCGGTCGCCCCGAGCACGTAGAGGACCGCACCCACGACGAGCAGGATGATCCCGATCGTGGTGAGGATCGGGATGCTGGCGAAGATGCCGATCAGGAGCAGGATCAAGCCGAGGATGAGCATGCAGATCTCCGTCCAGAGGTGAAGCGGGTCGGGCCGGACGGTAGCCACGACCGCGCCCGCGACACCTCGACGCTCCGACGATCACCCGTTCGTGATCGACTCGACGCACGGACGGGCCGCTCCCCCGTCGTCGTCAGCACCGGTCACCCCTCGCGTCCTGGCTTCTGCGCCGGCGGGCGGAAGACCGCGAAGGGGTCGGTGACCTCGAGCTGCGGCGAGGCGAACCGGTAGAGCGCCGCCGGCCGGCCACCCGACCGGCCGGGCGGCGCCTGCTCCCCCGTGGCCTCCAGCACGCCCCGGCGCAGCAGCACCCGCTGCAGGTTGGTCGCGGTGACGTCGTAGCCCAGGGCCGCGACGTAGACCTCCCGCAGCTCGGCGACCGTGAACTCCGGCGGGGCCAGCGCGAAGCCCACGTTGGTGTACGAGAGCTTCGACCGGAGCCGATGCAGCGCGGACCGCACGATCGAGCCGTGGTCGAACGCCGTCGCGGGCAGCGCGTCGACCGGGTGCCAGGCGGTGTCGTCGGGCAGCGCCGGGTCCAGGTGCGAGGGGATCAGCCCGAGGTATGCCGTCGCCACCGTGCGGCCGCGGGGATCGCGGCCGGGTTCGCTGCGGGTCTCCAGCTGCTCGAGATGGCCCAGCACCTCCACCTCCACCTTGGCGGCCAGCTGCCGCGCCACCGAGGCCCCGAGGGTCTCCTCCGCCAGCAGCGGCCCCCCGGGCAGCGCCCAGGCGCCGGCGAAGGGCTCGTTGGGCCGCTGCCACAACATCGCGTGCAGCCGCCGGTCGCGGACCTGCAGCACCACGGCCAGCGCCTGGTGCGGGAAGGCCGGGCGCTCCGGCGACGACCAGACGGATCCCATGCCCGGGAATGCTAGGGTCTGATCCGAGGTTTTCGCCTGATAGTCAGAAACCACACTCGACGGAGGTCCCCCGTGACCGCGACGCTGCCCGCCTCTCCCGCTGCCTCCTGGACCCCCGACCAGTGGCAGGACTGGCGCGACGAGGTCCGCCGGCTGGCCCGCGAGAAGGACGTCGTCATCCTGGCGCACAACTACCAGGCGCCCGAGATCCAGGACGTCGCCGACCACGTGGGCGACTCCCTGGCGCTCTCCCGGCTCGCGGCCGCCAGCGAGGCGAGCACCATCCTGTTCGCCGGCGTCCACTTCATGGCCGAGACGGCGAAGATCCTGGCGCCCGAGAAGACGGTCCTCGTGCCCGACGCGAACGCCGGGTGCTCGCTGGCCGACACGATCGACGCCGACCAGCTGCGCGCCTGGAAGGCCGAGCACCCGGGCGCCGTCGTCGTCTCCTACGTGAACACCTCGGCGGAGGTGAAGGGCGAGACCGACATCTGCTGCACCTCGTCCAACGCCGTCGAGGTCGTCGAGTCGATCCCGGCCGACCGCGAGATCCTCTTCCTCCCCGACCAGTTCCTCGGCGCGCACGTCCAGCGGGTCACCGGCCGGCAGAACATGCGCATCTGGATGGGCGAGTGCCACGTGCACGCCGGCATCTCCCCCACCGACCTGCGTGCCAGCGTCGAGGCCGCGCCCGACGCCGAGCTGCTCGTGCACCCCGAGTGCGGCTGCGCGACCAGCGCGCTGTGGATGGTGAGCGACGGGCAGCTGCCCACCGAGCGGGTGCACATCCTCTCCACCGGCGGGATGCTCGACGAGGCCCGCCGGACGACGGCGAAGCGCGTCCTGGTCGCCACCGAGATCGGCATGCTGCACCAGCTGCGCCAGGCCAACCCGACCACGTCGTTCGAGCCGGTCAACTCCCGCGCCTCCTGCCCGTACATGAAGATGTCGACGCCGGAGAAGCTGCTGCGCGCGCTCCGCGAGGGCCGCGACGAGGTGACGGTCGACCCGCAGGTGGCCGCCCGCGCCCGCGCCGCCGTCGAGGCCATGGTCGCCATCGGCACGCCGTCACCGGTCGGTGAGTGACGTGCCCGGCGTCGCCACCCTGGCGCCGTCCGTCGTCGCCGCGCTGCCGCTCCCGGCCGCCGGCCGCGAGGAGGTCACCGACGTCGTCGTCGTGGGCAGCGGCGCAGCGGGGCTGATGACCGCCGTCGCGCTGGCCGAGGCCGGGCGCGCGGTCACCGTCGTCACGAAGGGCGAGCTGGGCGCGGGGAGCACGCCGTGGGCGCAGGGCGGGCTCGCCGCCGTCCTGGGCGACGACGACGCCGCGGAGCTGCACGTGCAGGACACGCTCGTCGCCGGTGCGGGGCTCTGCGACGAGACGGCCGTGCGCACGCTGGTCGCCGAGGCGCCGCGGGCGATCGCGGAGCTGCAGGACCTCGGCGCGCGGCTGGACCTCGCCGCGGACGGCCGGCCGGCGCTCACCCGCGAGGGCGGGCACAGCCGCGACCGGATCGTGCACGCCGGCGGTGACGCCAGCGGGGCCGAGGTCACCCGGACCCTGGCCGCCGCCCTGCGCGCCCGGGGCATCGCCGTCCTCGAGCACACCGTCGCCCTCGACGCCCTGCGCGCCGCGGACGGCCGGGTCGCCGGGCTGCGGGTCGCCCGGATCGCCGACGGCGGCGCACTGGTCGACGTCGCCGACCTGCGCGCCCGCGCCGTGGTGCTGGCCACCGGCGGCTACGGACAGGTGTTCACCGCGACCACCAACCCCGCGGGCGCCACCGGCGACGGGCTGGCGCTCGCCCTGCGCGCCGGCGCGGAGGTCGCCGACGTCGAGCTCGTGCAGTTCCACCCCACCGCGCTCTGGACCGGCGCCGGCGCCTCCGGGCAGCAGCCGCTGGTCTCCGAGGCGGTGCGCGGTGAGGGCGCGGTCCTGGTCGACGCGGACGGGAACCGGATCATGGCCGGAGCGCACCCGCTGGCCGACCTCGCGCCCCGGGACGTCGTCTCGGCGACCATCGCCGCCCACCTCCGGGCGACCGGCGCCGACCACGTGTTCCTCGACGCCCGTCACCTGGGTGCGGCGTTCCTCGAGCGCCGCTTCCCCGGCATCGCGCAGGCGTGCCGCGACGCCGGCCTCGACCTGACCGGTGCGCCCGTGCCGGTCGTGCCCGCCGCGCACTACGCCTGCGGGGGCGTGCTCGCCGACCTGGACGGGCGGACCGGCGTCCCCGGGCTGTTCGCCGTGGGCGAGATCGCGTGCACCGGCGTCCAGGGCGCCAACCGGCTGGCGTCGAACTCGATCACCGAGGGGCTGGTCGCGGCTCGCCGCTGCGCGGAGCTGCTCGCGACCGACCTGCCCCCGTTGGCCGACGCCGTGCCGCCGGCCGAAGACGGTGACGTGGTCGACCCGGCCGCGCGCAGCCTGATCACGGCGGTCACCACCCGGCACGCCGGCGTGCTCCGCGACGCCGAGGGCCTGGCCGGGCTGGCCCGGACGCTGGCCGCCGTCGACCGGAGTGCCGCACCGCTCGACCTGGCCGCGGTCGAGGCCACCGCGCTGCACACCGTCGCGACCCTGCTCGCCTCCGCCGCCCTGGCGCGCCCCGAGAGCCGGGGCTGCCACCGCCGGCTGGACGCACCCGGGGCCCGGCCGGAGTGGCAGGTGCGGCTGGTCCACCGGCTCGACCGCACCGGGCACGTCCGCACCTCCACCGTGCCGGTGCAGACCGGCGCCGGCGAGCGGGTGGTCGCATGACCGCGCTGCGCGACGCCGTCGCCACCGCGCTGCGGAAGGACGGGCTCGACCCGGACGCCGTCGAGCGCCTGGTGCGCACCGCTCTGGACGAGGACCTCGCCTTCGGCCCCGACGTGACGACGGAGTCCACCGTCCCGGCGGACGCCGTCGCCACCGGCGACGTCACCCCGCGGAGCGTCGGCGTGCTCGCCGGGGTGTGGGTCGCCGCCGCCGCCTTCGACCTGGTCGGCGGGCCGGCGGTGGAGATCGGCGTGCACGAGGCCGACGGCGCGACCACCGAGCCGGGGCTTCCGGTGCTCACCGTCACCGGGCCCACCCGCTCGCTGCTCACCGCCGAGCGGACCGCCCTCAACCTGATCTGCCACCTGTCGGGTATCGCCTCGCTCACCCACCGGTGGGCCGAGGCGATCGAGGGCACCGGCGCGGCGGTCCGCGACACCCGCAAGACGACGCCGGGCCTGCGGGCGCTGGAGAAGTACGCGGTGCGCTGCGGCGGCGGGGTCAACCACCGGATGGCCCTCGGCGACGCGGCACTGGTCAAGGACAACCACGTCGCGGCGGCCGGTGGCATCACGGCCGCCGTCCAGGCGGTGCGGGCGACGGCGCCGTCCATCCCGCTCGAGGTGGAGTGCGACACCCTCGACCAGGTGCGCGAGGCGATCGCGGCCGGCGTGCACCTGGTGCTGCTGGACAACTTCTCCACCTCCGACACCCGCACCGCGGTCGACCTGGTGCGCGGCACGGGCGTGCGACTGGAGGCCAGCGGCGGGCTGTCGCTCGACCGCGCCGCCGAGGTGGCCGCGACCGGCGTCGACTACCTCGCGGTCGGTGCGCTCACCCACAGCGCGCCCGTGCTCGACCTGGGCTTCGACCTCCGCTGAGAACCCGTCCCGGACTTTCGGTGCAGAAAGTCCGGGTCGGGGTGGGCGTCAGGCGGTGCGACGGTCGGGGTGCACCCAGCCGATGGCCGGGGCCACGTGCTCGACGATGTTCTGCAGCAGCCGGGCGTTGAACTCGACGCCCAGCATGTTGGGCACGGTGATCAGCAGGCTGTCGGCCTCGCGGACGGCGGCGTCCTTGGCGAGGGCCTCGGCGAGCTGGTCGGGCTCGCCGACGTAGCTCTTGCCGAACCGCGCGCGGACCCCCTCGAGGATGCCGACCTGGTCCTCCCCGCTGTCGCCGCCGAAGTACTGCCGGTCCAGGTCGCTGACGATCGGCAGCACGCTGCGGCTCACCGAGACCCGCGGCTCGCGCTCCCAGCCGGCGTCGGCCCAGGCGGCGCGGAACCGGGCGATCTGCTCGGCCTGCAGCTCGTCGAAGGGGACGCCGGTGTCCTCGACCAGCAGCGTGGAGCTCATCAGGTTCATCCCCTGCTGCGCGGTCCACTCGGCGGTCGCGCGGGTGCCCGACCCCCACCAGATGCGGTCGGCGAGACCCGGCGACTGCGGCAGGATCGGCAGCTTCCCGGGGCGACCGCCGGTCATCTTCGGGTCGGCGTCCACCATCGGCTGCCCGGAGACCGCGGCCAGGAAGAGCGCGGTCTTCTGGCGGGCGAGGTCGGCGTCGCTGCCGTCGGGGCCGGGCACGTAGCCGAAGGCCTCCGAGCCGCGCAGCGCCGTCTCCGGTGATCCCCGGCTCACACCGAGCTGCAGCCGGCCGTCGCTGAGCAGGTCGGCCGCGGCGGCCTCCTCGGCCATGTACAGCGGGTTCTCGTACCGCATGTCGATGACGCCGGTGCCCAGCTCGATCCGCGAGGTGCGGGCAGCCATGGCCGCCAGCAGCGGGAACGGGGACGCCAGCTGGCGGGCGAAGTGGTGCACCCGCACGTAGGCGCCGTCCAGGCCGATCTCCTCGGCGGCCTCGGCCAGCTCGACGGTCTGCACGAGCGCATCCCTGCCGGTGCGCACCTGCGAGCCCGGGATGGGCTGCCAGTGCCCGAAGTTCAGGAAGCCGATCTTCTTGTCCACACCGCCTCCCAGCGTCGCCGCGACGCACCGTGTTCCCGGGATGGACCGGGACGACGGCGGCGTTCCCCCGACGAGCGACCGCACCGGGCGGTCCAGCAGGAGGAGATCCCGATGCGCGCCACCGTGAACGGCACCGTCGTCGCCGAGGCCCCCGAGTCCGACCTGGTCCGGATCGAGGGCAACTGGTACTTCCCGCCGTCCGCGGTGGTCCCGGGAACGCTCACGGAGAGCCCGACCGCCTACACCTGCCCGTGGAAGGGCGCGGCCCAGTACTGGGACGTCGTCACCCCGTCCGGGACGACGTCGGACGGCGCCTGGAGCTACCCCGACCTCAAGCCGTCGGCCGTGGAGCGCGTGGGCACCGACTTCGCCGGCTACGTCGCCTTCTCCCCCGGGGTCACCGTCGGCGACTGACCCGATCAGCCACACCTGACGGACGGGGCGGGCAGCCCTCGGCAGATAGTGCCCGCCCCGCCCATAGTTCTCACCCACTGTGACGGCACGATCACGACTCTCCGTGAACGAGTTCCGTCACTTCACGCCTCCGATGCGTGACTCTCAACGGGTGAGCCTCCCCGCCAACGAGACGCCGCGGCAGCCCGCCGGCACTCCCGACGCGGCGGCCCGGCAGCGCATGCGTGCCATCGACACGCTCCTCGCCGACCGCGGCCAGCTGTTCCAGGCCCTCTTCCTGTCCGCGCCGATCGCCAAGGCGCTGGTCGACCTCGACGGTCACGTGCTCGTCGCCAACCCGGTGATGTGCGCGCTCACCGGCCGCAGCGCCGACGAGCTCGCCGGCCGGCACATCGACCTGCTGGCCCACCCCGACGACCCGCCGGTCGGTGACCTCGGCCTGCTCCCGCCCCCCGGTGAGCCCGACCTCGACCCCAACCTGCTCCTCGACGGCGAGCGCCGCTTGCGCCGCTCCGACGGCACGGAGCTGTGGGTCGTGCAGACGCACGAGATCGTCCGGCGCAACAACGGCGAGCCGCAGTTCGTCGTCCTCTCGCTGGTCGACGTGACCGACCGCCGCCGGGCCGAGGACGACCTCGTCCGCCGGGCTTTCACCGACCCGCTGACCGGGCTGCCCAACCGCCGCGCGCTCGCCGACCGGCTGCGGCACGCCGTCGCGCTCTCGCGCCGCCGGGGCCTGCAGGTCGGCCTGGTGCACCTCAACATCGACCGGTTCCGCGCCGTCAACGACACCCTCGGCCACGAGGCCGGCGACATGCTGCTCAGCCAGGTCGCCGACCGGCTGCGCTGGAGCACCCGCGTCGAGGACACCGCCGTGCGCCTGGGGGCCGACGAGTTCCTCGTCGTCGCCGAGGACGTCGAGGACCTCGACGGCCTGCGCGGCATGGCCGAGCGACTGCTCAGCGTGCTCGACGAGCCCTTCGTCGTCCTCGACCGCGAGATCACCCTCTCGGCCAGCGTCGGCCTGACCCTCGGCTCCGACCTGACCCCCGACGACCTGCTCCGGCAGGCGCAGAGCGCGCTGAACCGGGCCAAGGCCGACGGCAGCCGCGCGCGCGTCGAGGTGCACGAGGGCGCGCTCAGCGACGACGACGTCGACGCCCTGCAGCTCGAGGTCGACCTGCGGCACGCCCTCGACAACGACGAGCTGCGGCTGTTCTACCAGCCGATCGTGCACCTGGCCGACGAGTCGCTGCTCGGCTACGAGGCGCTCATCCGCTGGCAGCACCCGACCCGCGGCCTGCTCCCTCCCGGCGCCTTCCTCGACGCCGCCGAGAACAACCGGCTCACCTCCAAGCTCGGCGCCTGGGTGCTCCACCGCGCCTGCAACGACGCGGTGACCTGGCCCGAGGACCTCCGCGTCCACGTCAACGTCTCGGCGCGGCACCTGGCCGAGGAGGGGTTCAGCGAGCTGGTCGCCGCCGCGCTCGAGGAGTCCGGTCTGGAGCCCTCCCGGCTCGAGCTGGAGATCACCGAGTCGACGGCGCTGTTCGCCGCAGAGGCCACGCTGCACTCGGTCGCCGTCGTCACCGATCAGGGCGTGACCCTCGCGCTGGACGACTTCGGCACCGGCTACTCGGCGATCACCGCGCTGCACCGGCTGCCCATCCACACGCTCAAGATCGACCGCTCGTTCGTCGCCGACGTCGTCGCCGAGCCCGCGACCGCCGCGCTCGTGCAGGGCCTGCTGCAGCTCGGCCGCGGCATGGGCCTGCAGGTCATCGCCGAGGGCATCGAGGACCTGGACCAGGCCGCCTGGCTGCTCGACCACGGGTGCGCCATGGCCCAGGGCTACGCCTTCGGCCGCCCCGCCCCCCTGCCCGGCCCGGCGGCCGTGCTGATCGGCGAGGTCACCCAGGAGCCGGCCGAGGACGTCGCCGGCGCACTGCTCCCCGACGCGCTGGAGACCCCGATCGTGCCTCCGCAGCGCACCGCGGAACTCGAGCCCCCGCGCCGGGTCGTGCTGGCCACCGACGACACCGGGAAGTTCGGGCTGTTCGACCAGTTCGCCGACGAGCCCGACGAGTACTAGGGGCGCGGGAGGGCGAGCGGCACCGGGCGCTTCGGCGCCCGCCCGTCGCCGGAGGAGGTGCCGCGCAGCCGCCGGCCGATCCACGGTCCGACGTAGCCGCGCACCCACGCGGCCTCCTCGGCGACCGCCGCCCGGAGCGCCCGCCGCGGCGCCGGAGGCAGCGGCGTCCGCCAGTCGTCGTCGCCGGTCGGCACCCCGAGCGTGGTGGCCGCGGCCAGGGCCATGCGGCGGTGGCCCTCGGCGGTGAGGTGGATGCGGTCGGCGTCCCAGAGACGCGCGTCCTGGATCCAGCCCGCGCCCCACTGGTCGAGGACGGCGGCGCCGGTGCGCGCGGCGGCCGACCAGATCGCGGCGGTGAAGACGGCGGTCTTCGGGCGCGCCCGGCGCAGGATCGGGGTGGTGCGGGTGTCGACGCCGGTGGACAGCAGCACGTCGGCCCCGGCCTCGCGGAACCGGACGACGACGGCCTCGAGGGTGGCGGCGAGCTCGTCGGGATCGGCGCCGGGGCGCATCAGGTCGTTGCCGCCGGCGACGATGCTGACCAGGTCCGGGGCGGCCGCCAGCGCGACGGGCACCTGCTCGGCGACCACCTGGCGCAGCAGCCGGCCGCGGATCGCCAGGTTGGCGTACTCGACGTCGCCCTCGGTGGCGGCGGCCAGGTGCCCGGCGAGCCGGTCGGCCCAGCCGCGGAACTCCCCGGGGCGGGACGGGTCGGCGTCGTTCAGTCCCTCGGTGAACGAGTCGCCGAGCGCGATGTAGCGCTGCCAGGGAGCGGAGGAGGGCGTGAACTGCACGCCCCCCACTCCATCACGGCCGACCGGATGGTTGTCCGGTGAAACCACGTGCCGTGGACCACAGCTGCGGTGAACGGCGGGTAAGAACCCCGCGTCGGTCGCGTTGCTGGTCAGCGACGCGGCCGAACGCCGGTCACGATGCCCGCATGCGCATCGACGTCGCCGCCTCGCTCTCGCTCTCCTCCCCCGCCCCGGCGCCCGCGTTGCTGCAGGTCGCCGTGGCCGCGCCGCGGACCGAGCAGCTGACCGTGATCTCGGGCGGGATCGCACTGGAGCCCGAGGAGCTCGAGGTCGACGGCGCCCGCGTGCACCGCCTCGACCTCCGGGAGGGCGCGACGACGATCACCTACTCCGCGTCGGTCGAGGACGGCGGCACGCCCCGTCGGGTCACCCCCGCGGAGAGGGCGATCGCGCTGCGGCCGAGCCGGTACTGCCCCTCGGACCAGCTGGAGGGGTTCGCGCACTCGGAGTTCGACGCGACGATGCCGCGCACGGAGCTGGTGTCGGCCGTGGCGGCCTGGGTGCACCGGCGGCTGGTCTACACGTCGGGCTCCAGCCGGCCGGTGGACACCGCCGTCGACACCCTGCTGACCGGCCAGGGCGTGTGCCGCGACTACGCGCACCTGACCATCACGCTGCTGCGGGCGCTGGAGATCCCGGCCCGGCTGGTCGCCGTCTACGCGCCCGGGCTGGACCCGATGGACTTCCACGCCGTCGTCGAGGCCGACGTCGACGGCACCTGGTGCGTGGTCGACGCCACCCGGCTGGCCCCGACCCGCTCGCTGGTGCGCATCTGCGCCGGCCGGGACGCCGCCGACACCGCCTTCCTCACCACCCTCGGCCGGGTCGCGCGCTTCGACGGCATGACCGTCACCGCGACCACCGCCGGCGACCTGCCTGCTCCCGACGACGCCCCGTTCCCCCTGCCCTGACGGGCAGGTATTGCCATCTCGACCTGTCGACCTGTCGACGTGTCGCCGAGTCGGGAGGTCGACGGGTCGATCAGTCGCCGTCGCGCCAGGTCTCCAGCAGCCGCAGCCAGATCTCGCTGATCGTGGGATAGGACGGGACGGCGTGCCACAGCCGGGCGATCGGCACCTCGCCGACGACGGCGATCGTGGCCGCGTGCAGCAGCTCGGCGACGCCGGAGCCGACGAACGTGACGCCCAGCAGCACCTCCCGCTCGGTGTCGACGACGGCGATCGCGGTGCCGGTGTAGCCGTCGGCGAACAGCGAGGCCCCGGCGATGCTGCCGATCGGGTACTCGACCACCCGGTGCGGCAGCCCGTCGGCCTCCGCCTGCGCCGCGGTGCGCCCCACGCTGGCGACCTGCGGGGAGGTGAAGACCACCGACGGGGTGGCGGCGTGATCGGCGGTGGCGGCGGTGGCCGACCACGGGGCGCCGTCCACCTGCTCGCCGCGGGCCCGCGCGACGATCGCCGCCGCGGCCTGGCGGGCCTGGTACTTGCCCATGTGGGTCAGCAGCTTCCGGCCGTTGACGTCCCCGACCCCGTAGAGCCAGGGCTTCCCCTCGACCTGCAGGGTGTCGTCGACGGGCAGGTACTCCCCCGGCTCCAGGCCGACGGTGGTCAGGCCGAGGTCGGCGGTGCGGGCGGCGCGGCCGACGGCGACCAGCACCTCGTCGCCGCGGAACTCGTCGTCCCCCGCCGTCAGCACCACCTCGTCGCCCTCGCGCCGGGCGGCGGTGACGTCCACCCCGAACCGCACGTCCACACCGAGGTGGCCCAGAGCGGCGGCGACCGCCTCACCGGCCTGCGGCTCGGCCGCGGGCAGCAACCGCGGCCCGCGCTGGAGCAGCGTCACCTGCGCGCCGAGCGCCTGCCAGGCGGTGGCCATCTCGCAGCCGACGTAGCCGCCACCGAGGACCAGCAGCCGGCGCGGCGCCGCCTTCGCGCTGGTGGACTCGCGCGGCCCCCAGGGTCGGACGTCGGCCAGGCCCTCCACCGGCGGCAGCTTCCCCACCGACCCGGTGCACACCACGACGGCGGAGCGGGCGGTCAGCCGCACCTCGTTCCCCTCGGCGTCGGTGACGACGACGGTGCGCTCGCCGGCGAGCCGCCCGGTGCCGCGGACCAGGTCGATGCCGGCGCCCTTCACCCAGCCGACCTGGCTCGAGTCGTCCCAGTGGTGGGTGAAGGAGTCCCGACGGGCCAGGGTGGCCGCGACGTCCTGCTCGCCGGTCACCGCCTGCGCCGCGCCGTCGACCGCCCGGGCCTCGGCCAGCGCCTCGGTCCCGCGCAGCAGCGCCTTGCTGGGCATGCACGCCCAGTACGAGCACTCGCCGCCGACCAGCTCGCTCTCGACCAGGACGGCGGACAGCCCGCCCTTGACGACGACGTCGGCGACGTTCTCGCCGGTCGACCCGGCTCCGAGGACGACGACGTCGTAGGTGCGCTCTTCCGGTGCGGTCACGGGGTCGATCGTCGTCGTGTGATCGACTTGTCGCCATGCCGGTCGATGCCGCAGGGTTCGCCGCCGCGCTGGGCTCGTACGCCGCGGGGGTGTGCCTGCTGACCGTGCGCGACGGCATCGACGACGTCGGGACGACGGTCAGCTCGGTGATGAGCGTGTCGGCCCGCCCGCCGCTGGTCGGCGTGGCCCTGACCTCGGCGGGCTACCCCGCCGAGGTGCTCGAGGAGGTCGGCAGCTGCGCGCTCACCGTGCTCGCGGCGCCGCACGCCATCGTCGCCTCCCGGTTCTCCTCGGCCGGGCGGCCCAGCGCCCGGCACCTGCTGGAGACGGTTCCGTGGAACCGCGCGCCGGCGAGCGGGGCGATCGTCCTGGCCGGCGGGCTGACCGCGCTGGACTGCCGGCTGGAGCGGCTGGTCGAGGCCGGCGACCACGTGCTCGCGCTGCTCGAGGTCGTCGACGTGCTGCCCGGCGACCCCGCGGCCGTGCCGCTGCTGCGGCACCGCGGCCGCTACGTCGATCCGTCGGGCTCGGCTGCCGGCAGGGGCTGACCGGGCGCGGCAGACTGCCGATGTCACATCCCGGGCCCGGGCGGTGCTTCCTGGGCATGGACCTCGTGCGGCACCTCCCACCCGGAGCGGCGGTACCGGCGTTCGCCGTGGCACTGCCCGCCGGTGTGGTTCCGCGGATCGGAGGGCAGCGCGTGCCGGCTACCGGAACCCCCGGCGGGCTCCGCCCGGACCTCGACGGCGTCTTCCGCCGCGAGTACCCGCGCGTCGTCGCCGTGGCCGCCCGCGTGCTGGGTTCCCGCGACTCGGCCGAGGACGTCGCCCAGGAGGTGTTCCTCGCCTTCAACCGCTCGGCGGTGCCGGCCGGCGAGGCGGCCGGCTGGCTGTCGGTCGCCGCGGCCCACACCGCGCTGAACCTGATCCGCTCGGGCCGCCGCCGGGCCGCCCACGAGAGGACAGCCGCCGCACGCGGCCTCCCGGTCGTCCCCGACGTCGCCGACGACGTCGTGACGCTGGAGGAGCGCGGCCGCGTGCGCGCCGCGCTCGGCCGGCTGCCCCGCAAGCAGGCCGTCGCCCTGGTGCTCCGGCACAGCGGGCTGAGCTACGCCGAGGTCGCGGCGGCCCTGGACCTGTCCCCCGGCAGCGTCGGCACCACCGTGCGACGCGCCGAATCCGCCCTGCGCGAGGAGTTGACCCGTCATGCGTCATCCCACTGACGGCGTGCTGCGCCGGCTGATCGACGAGCCGGCCGGTGTCGCCGAGACCGACCGCCGGCACGTCGCCGGCTGCCCGCAGTGCCTGGCCGCCCTGGCCGCCACCCGGGAGGACGCGGCGCTGGTCGGCGCCGCGCTGTCCGCCGACGCCGAGGTGGACGTGCCCGCCGCCTGGACGCGGCTCTCCACCGCAGCGGCCGGCTCCACCTCCCCGGCGCGGGACCGGATCCCGGCGCGCCGGGGCAGGCTCGGCGACCTCGTCCGCCGTCCGGCCGCGGCCGCCCTCGCCGTCGGCGTCGTCCTCGCCGGGGCCGGCACCGCGGCCGCGAACGACTGGCTGCCGATCTTCCGGACCGAGGAGGTCGCGGCCGTGGGCCTGCGCAGCGCCGATCTGCTGGCGCTGCCGGACCTGGCGGCCTACGGCGACGTGGAGCTCACCGGCGACGGCGACCTGCGCTCGGTGCCCGACGCCGAGACCGCCGCGACGGAGAGCGGACTGGACGTGCCGGAGGTGGACGCGCTGCCGGCCGGGGTCACCGGGGGGCCCGTCTACCAGGTGGGCGGCCAGGTGACGGCGACCTTCACCTTCTCCGCCGAGCGGGCCGCCCGGGCCGCCGCGGAGGCCGGCGAGGCGCTGCCGACTCCGCCGCCGGGCCTGGACGGCAGCTCGGTGCGGCTGGTGGCGGGGCCCGGCGTGGCCCAGGTGTGGACCACCACGACCGGTGCGCCGGGGCTGATCGTGGGCCGCGCCGTCGCGCCGACCGCCTTCTCGTCGGGCATCCCGTTCGAGACGGTCCGCGACTACCTGCTCTCCCTCCCCGGCCTGCCCGACGACGTCGCGGCCCAGCTCCGCGCGTTCACCGCGGACGGGAGCACGCTGCCGCTGCCGGTGCCCTCGGACTACGTCACCACCTCGACCGAGGACGTCGACGGCGAGCGGGCCACGGTGCTGGCGACCCGCGACCGCATGCTGGCCGCCGTCGTCTGGGTCGCCGACGGCGAGCTGACCGTCGTCGCCGGGCCGCTGGACACCGACGAGGTGCTCACCGTGGCCCGGGGGCTCCGCTGAGCGCCGGGAACGCCGCCCTCCGGGACGCCGCACGGCTGGTCGCCGACCTGCCCCCGCCGCCCGCGGTGTGGTGCACCGGGCTGCGGAAGCGCTACGGGAAGCGCACCGCCGTCGACGGGGTGTCGCTGGAGGTGGGCCGCGGCGAGGTCGTCGGCCTGCTCGGGCCCAACGGCGCCGGCAAGACGACCGTCATCAAGATGCTGCTCGGCCTGGTGCGCCCCGACGCGGGCGAGGTGATGCTGCTCGGCCGGCCGGCCACCGAACCGGCCGCACGGGCCCGCGTCGGCTATCTGCCCGAGCTGTTCCGCTACCAGCCGTGGCTCAGCGCCACCGAGGTGCTGGAACTGCACGTCCGGCTCTCCGGCACGGACATGCCGGCCGAGGAGCGGCGCGATGCGCTGGCGCTGGTCGGGCTGGCCGACCGCGCCGGTGATCGGGTGGGCGGCTTCTCCAAGGGGATGCAGCAGCGGCTCGGCCTCGCCGTGGCGCTGGTCGCGCGGCCCGAGTGCGTCGTCCTGGACGAGCCGACCAGCGCCCTGGACCCGCTGGGCCGGGTCGACGTGCGCGACATCGTGCTGTCCCTGAAGGCGCGCGGCATCGCGGTGCTGCTCAACTCGCACCTGATCGGCGAGGTCGAGCGGGTCTGCGACCGGGTGGTCATCCTCGACCGCGGCCGGGTGGCCGCGTCCGGCTCGCTGCTGGAACTGCTCGGCCAGCACGAGGTGCGCCTGCGTCTCACCGGCGTGCCCCCGGCCGCCGAGAGCCGGCTGGCGACGGCGGGGCCGGTGCACCGGGAGGGCGAGTGGTTCACCGTGGCGCTGCCGGTGGACGACGCGGCGACGGTGCCCGACCTGGTCGCGGACCTCGCCGCGCTCGGCGTGCGGGTGCACGCGGTCGAACCGGGCCGGATCAGCCTCGAGGAACGACTGCTGGGCATCCTGCGCGACGGCTCGGAGGAGCGGCCGTGACCCGCGTCGTCCTCACCGTCGCCGGGCTGACCCTGCGCGAGGCGGCCCGGCGGCGGGTGCTGCTCGCGCTCGCCGTCCTCACCCTGGTGCTGATCGCGGTCAGCGGCTGGGGCTTCTCCCGGTTCGCGGCGGGGACCGGCGGCACGCTGACCAGCGGCGAAGCCCGGCTGACCGCCTCGATCCTGCTGAACCTGGTCATGTTCGGCTACAGCCTCATCGCCGCGCTGGGCACCGCGTTCCTGGCCGGCCCGACGCTGGCCGGCGAGACGGAGTCGGGCATCGCGCTGGCGGTGCTGGCCCGCCCGATCCGGCGCTCGGCCTTCCTGCTCGGCAAGTGGCTGGGGCTGGTCACCTTCGGCGCCGGCTTCGTCGTCCTCGCGGGCCTGGCGCAGATCGTCGTCGTCCGGCTGACCGTGGACTACTGGCCGCCCTCGCCGGTGACTGCGCTCGGGCTGCTCGCGGCCCAGACGACGGTGCTGCTCACCCTCGCCGTGCTGCTCTCCACCGTCATCTCGCCGATGGCGTCGGGCGTGGTAGCGGTCGGCCTGTTCTGCACCACCTGGGTGGCCGGGGTCGTCGGCGGCATCGGTGCCGCGCTGGGCAACGACGCCGTCGCCCGGGTGGGCGCGGTGTCACGGGTGCTGCTGCCCACCGACGGGCTGTGGCGCGGGGCGATGCACGCGTTCCAGGACCCGTCGGCGCTGCTGCAGTTCGGCGGGGCCGACGGGGAGGCGTTCCCGTTCCTCAGCGTCGCCCCGCTGACCTGGGCCTACCTCGGCTGGGCCGTGGTGTGGGTGGCGATGGTGTGGGGGCTGGCCGCGGTCTCCTTCGTCCGCCGGGACCTCTGAGCGGTTCAGGCATAGGTACCTCTGCCTATGGAATCGGCGCCCCATCCGTAGGCATAGGTTCCTTTGCCCGGATGGGCGACTAGCGTCGGACGCGCTATGAGCGCTCTGCCTGCACCCTCCGAGTCCGCCCTGCGCCGCGCGCTGACCCGCGCCGAGCGCGGGGTCCCCCTCGACGCCGTCGAGGCCGAGACGCTGCTGCACGCCCGCGGCCTGGGCGAGGGCGAGCCGCTGGACCGGCTGCTCACCGCCGCCGCCCGGATGCGCGACGCCGGCCTGGCGTCGGCCGGGCGCCCCGGCGTGGTCACCTACAGCCGCAAGGTGTTCATCCCGCTCACCCACCTGTGCCGCGACCGCTGCCACTACTGCACGTTCGTGACGACGCCGGGTCAGCTCCGCGCCGAGGGCAAGGCGCCCTACCTCTCCCCCGACGAGGTGCTGGACATCGCCCGCGCGGGTGCGGCGATGGGCTGCAAGGAGGCGCTGTTCACCCTCGGCGACCGCCCCGAGGACCGCTGGCCGGTCGCCGCCGAGTGGCTCGAGGCGCACGGCTTCGACTCCACCCTGGGCTACCTGCGCGCCATGGCGATCCGGGTGCTCGAGGAGACCGGGCTGCTCCCCCACCTCAACCCCGGCGTCCTGTCGTGGGAGGAGATCCAGCGACTCAAGCCCGTGTCGGCGTCGATGGGCATGATGCTGGAGACGACGGCGACGCGGCTGTGGTCCGAGCCCGGCGGCCCGCACTTCGGCTCCCCGGACAAGGAGCCCGCGCTGCGGCTGCGCGTGCTCGAGGACGCCGGCCGCTCCGCCGTCCCCTTCACCACCGGCGTGCTGCTGGGCATCGGTGAGGACTACGCCGAGCGGGTCGACGCCGTCCGCGAGATCCGGGCCAGCGCGCAGCGGCACGGGCACGTGCAGGAGGTGATCGTCCAGAACTTCCGGGCGAAGCCGCGCACCGCGATGCAGGCCCACGACGACTTGGAGCTGCAGGAGTACGTCGCTGCCGTCGCCGTCACCCGGCTGCTGCTCGGCCCGAAGGCGCGGGTGCAGGCACCGCCGAACCTCAGCGACACCACCGAGCTCGCCCTGCTGCTGCGCGCCGGCGTCGACGACTGGGGTGGCGTCTCCCCGCTCACGCCCGACCACGTCAACCCCGAGCGGCCCTGGCCGAACATCGACAAGCTGGCCCGGCTGACCGCCGACGCCGGCTTCGAGCTGCGCGAGCGCCTCGCCGCCCAGCCGCCCTACGTGCGGCAGCCCGAGCCGTGGCTGGACCCGCGGGTGCGCCCGCACGTCGACGCGCTGGCCGGGCCGGACGGGCTCGCCGTCGAGGGCCGGCTGCCGGTCGGCCTGCCGTGGCAGGAGCCGGACGAGTCCTGGACCGCCTCGGGCCGGGTCGACCTGCACGTCGAGGTGGACACCGTCGGCCGGACCGGCGACCGGCGCAGCGACTTCGACGCCGTCTACGGCGACTGGTCGGAGCTGCGCGACCGGACCGAGAGCGCCCGCGACGGCCACTCCACCGCGCTGACCGTCGGCGACCCGGAGGTGCACGCCGCCCTGGCGCACGCCGAGGCCGACCCGGCCGGGCTGAGCGACGCCGAGTACCTCGCGCTGCTCGGCGCCGACGGCACCGACCTCGAGGCGCTGTGCGCCCTCGCCGACGCCGTCCGCAGGGACGTCAACGGCGACGACGTCACCTACGTCGTGAACCGGAACATCAACTTCACCAACGTCTGCTACACCGGCTGCCGGTTCTGCGCCTTCGCCCAGCGGCGCACCGACGCCGATGCGTACACGCTGTCGATGGAGCAGGTGGGCGACCGCGTCGACGAGGCGTGGGCCGCCGGCGCCACCGAGATCTGCATGCAGGGCGGCATCCATCCCGACCTGCCGGGCACCGCCTACTTCGACCTGGCCCGCGAGGTGAAGAAGCGCCGGCCCGGCATCCACCTGCACGCGTTCAGCCCGATGGAGATCGTCAACGGCGCGGCCCGCACCGGGCTGTCGTTCCGCGAGTTCCTCACCGCGCTCAAGGAGGCCGGGCTCGACTCGATCCCCGGCACGGCCGCGGAGATCCTCGACGACGACGTCCGGTGGGTGCTGACCAAGGGCAAGCTGCCGACGTCGGCCTGGCTGGAGATCATCGGCACCGCGCACGAGGTGGGCCTGCCGACGACGTCGACGATGATGTACGGCCACGTCGACACCCCGGCGCACTGGGTCGGGCACCTGCGCACCCTCAGCGCGCTGCAGGACCGCACCGGCGGCTTCAGCGAGTTCGTGCTGCTGCCGTTCGTGCACCACAACTCGCCGATCTACCTCGCCGGCGTCGCCCGCCCCGGCCCGACCGTCCGGGAGAACCGGGCCATCCACGCCGTCGCCCGGCTGCTGCTGCACGGCCGGATCCCCAACATCCAGACCTCGTGGGTGAAGCTGGCCGACGCCGGCACCAAGGCCGTGCTGCAGGGCGGTGCCAACGACCTCGGCGGCACGCTCATGGAGGAGACGATCAGCCGGATGGCCGGCAGCGAGAACGGCTCGCTGAAGACCATCGCCGAGCTGGAGGCCATGGCCGCCGCGATCGGCCGGCCGGCCCGTCAGCGGACGACGGAGTACGGCACGCCGTCGGCGGAGCGGATCGCCACCGCGCGCTCCGAGGAGGGCCGCGCGCGGCTCACGCTCCCGATCACCCCGCGCTGAGCCGCCGGGGCGGTCACCCCTCCGCGTCGACGAGGGGCCGGATCCGGAACACCGGGTGGTCGGCGGCGATCGGCTCGAAGGCCTCGACCGGCTCGTGCCGGTCGACCGTGATGTGCGCGCGGGCTCCCGGCGCCACCTCGAGGTAGCGCTTCAGGATCGGGGCGCGCTCCGCGACCGGGACCTCCTCCAGGCGGACGGCGGTCCGCGTGCCCCGGCGCAGCACCGCCGCGCCACCGGCAGCGCGCACGTTGTGCACCCAGTTGGCCCGTTCGCCCAGCATCGCCACCAGATAGCGCTCGCCGCCCAGGTCGGCGACGACCACCGGCACGGGGACCACCTGGCCGCTGCGCCGGCCGGCCACCTCCAGCGTGACCGCCCGCTCGACCGGCAGCCGGCCGCTGCCGAGCACCAGCGCATCGAACCGGTTGAGCACCCGGGCGACACCGTGCGGGCGGCCGTCCCGGTACATCCAGCGCCGCAACCGCCGGCGCGGCCCCGCGGCGGTCCAGGAGGCGAGCACGGCGTCAGACCTGCTTGGGCATGTGGCCGACGCCGAAGGCGTGCATGACCTTGTGCCCGAAGTCGGCGGTGGGGCCGAACATGCACGGGCAGCCGCCGTCGATGACCGTGACGCCGTGCGCTCGACCGAACGTCGTCGCCTCCTCGCTCACGCTGCCGGCGCCCGGCCCGCGGTGCATCCACACCCGGTCGATGCCGAGGTCCACGCAGTCGCGCATCGTCTCCTCGGCGTGGCCGGGGCTGGTGCCGATGACCACGGCCTCCACGCCGCCGGGCACCGCTTTCAGCTCCGGGTAGCAGGGGTCGCCCTCGACCTGGTCGGTCTGCGGGTTGATCGCGAAGACGGTGTAGCCACGGTCGCGCAACCGCTTGTAGACGACGTTGGCGCCGTGGTCCTTCGGCGACCGGGACACGCCCGTCACCGCGATGCGCTTGTGGCCGAGGAACTCCTCGGCGGCCTGCTTGACGGGGATCATGCGAACCTCCGGACGACATCGGGGTGGTGCTTCCGACGATGCCGGGCGCCCCGGACCGCTGCCACGACCCTTGGACCCGCGACCGGACCTCCCTTCGTCCTGCGCCCGGTCAGCCGCCTCCAGGGCAGGGAGGCGCTAGCGTCGGGCCGGACAACCATCGGCCCTGGGGGACGTCATGACCGCGCCGCACGACGACTGGCACCGCCCGCTGCGTCACGTCGCGGCCGACGACCTGTCCGGCGACACCGGCCAGACGCCGGGGATGAGCCGGAGCGAGGCGATCTCGGCGTCCACCGTCGGGTCGGAGCGGCTCTGGATGGGGCGGACGACGGTCGGTGCGGGCGCGTCGTCGGGCAACCACCACCACGGCGATTCCGAGACCGCGATCTACGTCGTCTCGGGGCACCCGGTCTTCGTGTTCGCCCGCGACGGCGAGGAGGTGCGGCTGACACCGGAGCCGGGCGACTACGTGTTCGTCCCGCCGTTCACGCCGCACCGCGAGGAGAACCCGGGCGCCGAGGAGGCCGTCGTCGTGATCGCCCGCAGCAGCCAGGAGGCGATCGTGGTGAACCTCCCCGGCGGGCTGACCGGCTGATCGCCGAGCGTCGCTAGCCTCGGCCCGTGGGTCTCTTCGGGAAGTTCGTGTACAGCGACGGGCGGTGGACCCGCAGCGCCCCGACGGCGGTGCCGTTCCTGCTGGTCGACGTGCACGACAGCGGGTTCGCCACGGTCGACCACCGCCGCGCCGACGCCGGCGGCGGCCGGTTCTTCCTGGGCTACGAACCGCGGTTCTACTTCGCCGAGGTCGACGCCTCCGACCCGGTCGACGTCGACGCCGAGGCCGAGGGCTTCGCCGCCTGGGCCAAGGAGGCTACGGGTGCGGAGCTGGACCCTGCCGAGGTGCTCGCGCTGCTGGCCTCGCCCAGCGGGGTGCCGCCCACCGACGAGGCGGTCGAGCTGACCGTGGACCGGCTGGCCGCGCTCGCCGGGCTGCCGCCGGTCGAGTGGCCCACCGAGGCCGACGGCTACGCCGGCTGATCGACACGCACGGGTGCATCCGCGCGCGTATGCGCAGGTCGCAGCGGCTGCATGCGGCATCATCCGCCGCATCGCGCGGCGAGGTGGCCGCGCCCGGGAGAGGAGCGCCGTGTCCGGCCCGAGTCGATTCACCCCGCGCAGCGTGTACCTCCACCTGGTCTGCCTGAGCATGCTGCTGGTCGGGATCTTCGCGACCGTCCAGCTGGTCCGGAGCGCGATGGCCATCGCCTATCCCGACCCCACCCCGTCCTTCAGTTGGACGGCGTACACGCCCATGGACATGCTGAGCGGGGATCAGCAGCTGGAGCTGCAGACGGACGTGCAGCGGCGGGACGCGATCCGCGACGCCGTGGCGGCGGGGACGGCACTGCTCCTGGCGGGCGGCATCTACGCCCTGCACTGGCGCCGCGCGCAGGCGGAGCGGGCGGCCCCGGCCTCGACCGAGGTGCCGGCCGCTCCGCCGGCTCCCTGACTCCCGCGCGTCGACCCGGCGCGGAGGTGCTGATCGACGTCGGGGCGTGAGGCCTTCCCCTCGCACCTAGGGTCGGGCCATGACCACTGACGCACCCATCGACCTGCACGCACTCGCCGGCGAACTGCTGGAGAAGGCGACCTCGGAGCACGCCGGCCGGGCTGCCCGGACGCTGCCGCACCCGGTCGACGGACTGCGTCAGACGGTCATAGCCCTGCGCGCCGACGCCGAGCTGAGCGAGCACGAGAGCCCCGGGCCGGCCACGATCCTGGTCATCCGCGGGCGCGTGCGGCTGGTCGCCGACGACGAGACGGTGAGCCTCGCGGCGCACCAGATCAGCCCGATCCCGAACCGCAGGCACAGCCTGCACGCGGACGAGGACAGCGTCGTGCTGCTCAGCGTCTGCGTCCCGGACCGGGCGCCGCAGGCCGACTGAGCCACTGTCGGCAGGAGGGCCGAGTCAGACGCGACGCCGCTGGCGGCTGCGCAGCAGCCCGTAGCCGGTGAGCACCAGCGCCACGAAGACGATCCCGATGCCGGTCACGAGGCCGGCGGACAGGAGCTGCGCGCTGCTCTCGGTCTCCAGGCCCGGGCGGTCCGCGGCGACGAACACCTGCCCGTTCCCGGGGTTCTCCGGCGCGGGGCCGGTGGTCGGAGCCGCGGCCGTCGGCGGGGCGGCGTCCTCCTGCGGTTCGTCGGCGGGGACGACACGCGCCGCGGCCACGCCGGTCCCTGCGTCGGTCCCGTTCCCGGGTGCGGCTGCTGCCGACGGCTGCGCCTCGCCGGAGGGGCCGGCCGCAGGACCGGGAACGGACGTGGCCGTCGGCGCCCCGGAACTCGGCGCGTCGGGGCTGTTCGGCGTCGATGTCGGGGACGGCGCCGCCGAGGTGGTCGGGGCGGCCGGGGTCGTCGTCGGGGTCGGGTCGGTGACCTCCGGCTGCTCGACGGACGGGAGGGTGATCTCGATCCGCCAGGGCAGCGAGGTGTCGCCCCGTCCGGGCTCCATCGTCATGAGGAGCGGCGCGGGCTGACCGTCGACGGCGAACGACCACTCGCCCGGGCGGAACCAGCCGCTCCAGGCGCCTCGGCCGTCCTCGTCGGTGCGGGCGGAGGTGGCCGGGAAGCCGGGCCCGGTGAGCGTGACCTCCGTGCCCGCGACCGGCCCGTTGCCCGACAGCACCTGGATCTCGGCACGGGTGCGGTAGGTCGAGACGTTCGGGATGGTCCGGCTCGTCACGCACCCCTCGGGAGTCGGCGCGACGCACAGCTCGAGCGGGGCGATCTCGACGGCGGGCGTCAGCCCGACCGGCGCCGTCGCCTGGCGGACGGCGTAGGTGCCCACCGGCAGGACGACCGCGGCGCCCTCGATCTGCACGTCGTCGCCCGGCACGTCGGGGACGACCCGGATGGAGCAGCTACCGGCCGCGTCCGTGACGCACGGCGTGGTGGTCGGGTCGGCGCCGGGGCCGGTCAGCTCGAACTCGACGCCCGCCAGGTCCAAGTCGGCGGGCGCCGGGCCGTCGATCTGCAGGGCCAGCGTGGCCGAGCCGGTCGCCGGCGGCAGTGGCACGGCCGGCACGGACAGCTCGACCTCGCCTGCCCGCCACGTGTTCCCCCCCGGCGCGGCGGCGGTGAGCTCGACCGGGAGGTCGGCGGCGACGTAGGGCTCCGGGACGTCGACGGGCGTGAGCGTCCACGTCCCCGGCCGGAAGATCGGGGCGCGCAGCATGGTGGTGAAGGTCAGCTCGCCGGTGCGGCTGCTCCGCTCGACCCCGGCGTCCCACACCGCCGGGTTGCCGAGGAGGCCGGGGAAGCCCGGGCCGGTCAGCCGGTACCGCGCGTCGCGCACCGGGTCTCCGGTCGCCCGGTCGACGACACGGGCGGTGATCGTGTGCCGGTAGAGCGAGGCGTTGGGCACGGCCAGGTGCCCCGACCGTTCGGTCAGCCGGACGCCCCAGAAGCTGTGCCAGCAGTCGCAGATCGTGACCGTCGCGAGGGTGCCCGCCTTCGGCTGCAGCCCGGGCACCGGCTGGTCCGCGACCTGGGTGACCGTGTACGTGCCGGCGGGCAGGGACAGGCTCGCCGTGCCGCTGCCCGAGAGCTTCCCGTTCGAGGCCCAGCGGACGTCGCATTGACCCAGGGCCTGCGTGCGGCAGGTGCCCGTCGTCGTCGCGGACGCGAAGCGGATGGCGGCTCCGGAGAGCTGCAGCCCCAGGGGCGCCGTCCCCTGGACGTCGACGTCGACCTCGAGGTGCCGCACCGAGCCGAGGTTCGGCGCAGCGGAGGGCGCCGGGCCGGCGACCGCGGCCGGAGCCACCACCAGCCCCAGCGCGATCGCTGCGACCGCCAGCAGCGAACCGAGGGCGGCGCTCCGCCACCGGGAGCGAGGGGCTGCGGATCTGGGCGAGTGCGTCACGATGAGATCTCCGACGGTCTCGTGACGACCTTCGCCGCGAGCCGAAGCGGACTGTGTCCGAGTCCGAAACCCCTGGTCAGCGGCGAGCCCGGCGCCGCGCGGGACGTTCCGGGGCCGATTTCCCACGCGCCACCGCAGCCTTCAGCAGCCCCAGGCGTCCGCCCGGCGAGGTGGGGACGTGCCTCAGCCCAGGCCGAGGTCGCGGGCGATGAGCATCCGCTGCACCTCGGACGTCCCTTCGCCGATCTCCAGGATCTTGGCGTCGCGGTAGAACCGGCCGACCGGGAACTCGTTCATGAACCCGTACCCGCCGTGCACCTGGGTGGCGTAGCGGGCGTTGTCCATCGCCACCTCGGAGCTGTACAGCTTGGCGATCGACGCCTCGCGCTTGAACGGCTCGCCGCGCAGCATCTTCTCCGCCGCCCGGTAGTAGGCCAGCCGCGCGGTGGAGGCCCGCACCTCCATGTCGGCGATCATGAACTGGATCGCCTGGTTCTTGCCGATCGCCTGCCCGAACGCCTCGCGCTGCTGCGCGTACGTCACCGACTCGTCGACGCAGCCCTGGGCCAGGCCGACCGACAGCGCGGAGATGGCGATCCGTCCCTCGTCGAGGATCGAGAGGAACTGCGCGTAGCCGCGGCCCCGCTCCCCCACCAGGTTCTCGGCGGGCACACGGACGTCGGCGAACGACAGCTCCCGGGTGTCCGAGGCGTTCCAGCCGACCTTCGAGTACCGCTGGCCGACGACGAAGCCCGGCGTCCCCGACGGAACGAGGATCGCCGAGATCTCCTTGCCGCCGTCGGGCCGGGTGCCGGTGACCGCGGTGACCGTGACCAGCCCGGTCAGCTCGGTGCCGGCGTTGGTGATGAACGCCTTCGAGCCGTTGATCACCCAGTGGCCGTCCTCGAGCCGCGCCGTCGTGCGGGTGGCGCCGGCGTCCGAGCCGCCGCCGGGCTCGGTCAGCCCGAAGGCGCCGAGCATCTCCCCGGCGCACAGCCGGGGCAGCCACGCGCGCTTCTGCTCCTCGGTGCCGAACCGGAAGATCGGCATGGCTCCCAGCGAGACCCCCGCCTCCACGGTGATCGCCATGGACGAGTCGACCCGCGCCAACTCCTCGAGCGCCACGCACAGGTCGAAGTAGGTGCCGCCGGAGCCGCCGTACTCCTCCGGGAACGGCAGGCCGAACAGCCCCAGCTCGCCCATCTGCCGCACGATGTGGGCCGGGAACTCGTCACGCTCGTAGAACTCGCCGATCTGCGGGGCGATGACCTCGCGGGCGAACTCGCGCACCGTCGTCCGCAGCGCCTCGGTCTCGTCGCTGAGCCGGTAGTCCAGCATGTCAGTCCTCCTGCTCGGCGGCGGCCGGGGTCACCAGCGCCACCCGCTCGTCCAGCGCGACCGTCTGGCCGGCTGTCACGCCGAGCTCGGTCACCGTGCCCGCGATCGGGGCGGTGAGCACGTGCTCCATCTTCATCGCCTCGACGACGAGCAGCGGGGTCCCCGCCGCCACCTCGTCGCCGACGGACGCCTGCACCACGGTCACCGTGCCGGGCATCGGCGAGGTGACCGCGCCGTCCCCACCCACGCCCTCGACGTGCGCACCGAGCCGCTCGTGCTCGCGCAGCGCGGTCACCCGTCCGCCGGCGGCCAGCCAGACCGTGCCGCCGCTGTGCACCACGACGGCGGACGACGTCCGGCCGTCCAGCGTCACGCTCAGCCGGTCGCCGTGGCGGACGGCGCTCGCCGGCACCGGGGCGTCGTCCCCCACCGCGACCTGCGCGGCCCCCGAGCGCCCGCGCACCCGGACGGTCACCGGCTCGCCACCGGCGGCCTGCAGCCGGCGCACCGTCCAGGCCGGCTCGCCCAGCCGCCAGCCGTCGGGCACGTCCCACCGGTCGACGACGCCGCCGGCCGGTTCGGACTCCACGAGCAGCGCCAGCGCGGCCGCGGCGTAGACCTCAGCGGGCGGCGGCCCGGCCAGCGCGAGCGCCTCGCCCCGGCGCTCGATCAGCCCGGTGTCCAGCCGCCCGGCGACGACGTCGGGATCGTCCAGCAGCCGCTGGAGGAACCCGGCGTTGGTCGTCACCCCCAGGACGGCGGTGCGCCCGAGGGCGGCGACCAGCCGGGCGCGGGCGGTCTCCCGGGTCGGCGCCCAGGCCACGATCTTGGCCAGCATCGGGTCGTAGTCGGTGCCGACGACGGTGCCGACGGCGAGCGAGCTGTCCACCCGGATGCCCGGACCGTCGGCCTCGACCAGCCCGAGCACGGTCCCGGCCTGCGGCAGGAAACCGCGGGCGGGGTCCTCGGCGTAGAGCCGCGCCTCGATGGCGTGCCCGTCCAGGGAGACGTCGCTCTGGTCGATCGGCAACCGCTCCCCCGCTGCGACCCGGAGCTGCAGCTCCACCAGGTCCAGGCCGGTGATCGCCTCGGTGACCGGGTGCTCGACCTGCAGCCGGGTGTTCATCTCGAGGAAGAAGAAGTCACGCGGGCGGTCGGCGTCCACGATGAACTCCACCGTGCCGGCGCCGGTGTAGCCGACCGCCTTCGCCGCCTCGACCGCCGCCCGGCCCATCGACGCCCGCATGGCGGTGTCGAGCAGCGGGGAGGGCGCCTCCTCGATCACCTTCTGGTGCCGGCGCTGCAGCGAGCACTCGCGCTCGCCGAGGTGGATCACGTTCCCGTGCGCGTCCCCGAGCACCTGCACCTCGATGTGCCGGGAGTTGCCGACGTACCGCTCGACCAGCAGCGTGTCGTCGCCGAACGAGCCGCGCGCCTCGCGGCGGGCGGCGGCGATCGCCTCGGCCAGCTCGTCCTTGAACCGCACCACCCGCATGCCCTTGCCGCCGCCCCCGGCGCTCGGCTTGAGCAGCGCCGGGAAGCCCACCGCGACGGCGGCGTCGATCACCTGCGCGTCGGTCATGCCGGGCTCGGTCCGGCCCGGGACGACCGGCACCCCGGCGGCCGTCACGGTCTGCTTGGCGCGGATCTTGTCGGCCATCGCCTCGATCGCGGCGACCGGCGGGCCGATGAACACGATCCCGGCGTCCGCGCACGCCCGGGCGAACTCCACGTTCTCCGACAGGAACCCGTAGCCGGGGTGGATCGCCTGGGCGCCGGTCCGCACCGCGGCGTCGAGCACCCGCTCGATGGACAGGTAGCTCTGCGCGGCGGGCGCCGGCCCGAGGGCGACGGCGACGTCGGCCAGCCGGGTGTGCAGCGCGCCCGCGTCGGCGTCGCTGTGCACCGCGACCGAGCGGATGCCCAGCTCGCGGAGGGTCCGGATCACCCGGACGGCGATCTCACCCCGGTTCGCCACCAGCACGGTCCCGAACACCTACGCCACCGCCCTTTCCGGACTTCCTGCACCGAAAGTCCGGTGCCTTCCCCGGACTTTCGGTGCAGGAAGTCCGGGGGCGGTGGGGTCACATGCGGAAGACGCCATAGCCGACCTCCTCGAGGGGGGCGTTGGCGCAGGCGGAGAGCGCCAGGCCGAGGACCGTCCGGGTCTGCGCGGGGTCGATGACGCCGTCGTCCCAGAGACGGGCGGTCGCGTAGTACGGGTGGCCCTGCCGCTCGTACTGCTCGCGGATCGGCGCCTTGAACGCCCCCTCGTCCTCAACCGGCCACTCCTCGCCCCGGGCCTCCAGACCGTCGCGCCGCACCTGGGCGAGCACCGAGGCCGCCTGCTCCCCGCCCATCACCGAGATGCGGGCGTTGGGCCAGGTGAAGAGGAAGCGGGGCGAGTACGCCCGGCCGCACATCGAGTAGTTGCCGGCGCCGAAGGAACCGCCGATGACGACGGTCAACTTGGGCACCCGGGCGGTGGCGACGGCGGTGACCATCTTGGCGCCGTGCTTGGCGATGCCCCCGGCCTCGTAGTCGCGGCCGACCATGAACCCGGAGATGTTCTGCAGGAACAGCAGCGGGATCTTCCGGCGGTCGCAGAGCTCGATGAAGTGCGCGCCCTTGAGCGCCGACTCGCTGAACAGCACGCCGTTGTTGGCGATGATCCCGACCGGGTGGCCGTGCAGCCGGGCGAAGCCGGTGACCAGCGTGGAGCCGTAGAGCGGCTTGAACTCGGCGAAGCGGCTGCCGTCGACCAGCCGGGCGATGACCTCGCGGACGTCGTAGGGCGTGCGCGGGTCCGGCGGCACGACCTCGACCACCGATTCCGGCGGGTGGAGCGGCTCCTCCACCGGGTCGACGTCCCAGGGGCGGGGCTCGCGCGGGCCGAGGGTGCCGACGATCTGGCGGACGATCTGCAGCGCGTGCGCGTCGTCGTCGGCCAGGTGGTCGGTGACCCCGCTGACCCGGCTGTGCAGGTCGCCCCCACCGAGGTCCTCGGCCGTGACCACCTCACCGGTCGCGGCCTTCACCAGCGGCGGGCCGCCCAGGAAGATCGTGCCCTGCCCGCGGACGATGACGGCCTCGTCGCTCATGGCCGGCACGTACGCCCCGCCGGCGGTGCAGGAGCCGAGGACGGCGGCGATCTGCGCGATGCCCGCCTTGGACAGGTTGGCCTGGTTGAAGAAGATCCGGCCGAAGTGGTCGCGGTCGGGGAAGACGTCGTCCTGCATCGGCAGGAACGCCCCGCCGGAGTCGACCAGGTAGATGCACGGCAGCCGGTTGGCCAGCGCCACCTCCTGCGCGCGGAGGTGCTTCTTCACCGTCATCGGGTAGTAGGTGCCGCCCTTGACGGTGGCGTCGTTGGCGACGACGACGCACTCGCGCCCGGCCACCCGGCCGATGCCGGTGATGATCCCGGCGGCCGGGGCGTCGCCGTCGTAGAGACCGTGCGCCGCCAGCGGGCTGAGCTCCAGGAACGGGCTGCCGGGGTCGAGCAGCGCGTCCACCCGCTCGCGGGGCAGCAGCTTGCCGCGGGACACGTGCCGCTCGCGGGCACGCTCGCCGCCACCGAGGGCCGCCGTGCGCAGCTGATCGGCGAGATCAGCCGCCAGCGCGGCGTGCGCCGCGGCGTTGCGGGCCGCGGTGGCAGGATCGGGCGACGTCGAACGGGAGAGCACCGGCGCGTCCACGCCTGGAGGTTAACCATCGTTCACAGGAGTGGGCCAGCCCAGGCGGCGGCGGACTTAACCGCCGTTCACCGGCGGCTACGATCCGGGGCGTGACGACGACCGGCCCGGCGCGGGACACCGCCCTGCACGCCGACGCCGACCGGCCGTCGCGGCGCGAGCAGATCCTGCAGGCCGCGGCGCAGTTGTTCGCCGAGCGCGGCTCGCGCGCGGTGGGTGTCGACGACGTCGGCGCGGCCGTCGGTGTGACCGGCCCGGCGATCTACCGGCACTTCGCCGGCAAGGACGCGATGCTCGCCGAGATGCTGCTGCGGATCAGCGAGCGCCTGCTGGCCGGCGGGAGGGAGCGGGTGGCCGCCGCCGGTGCCGACCCCGCGGCCCAGCTCCGGGCGCTGATCGCCTTCCAGGTCGAGTTCGCCCTGGGGAACCCCGCGCTGATCACCGTCCACGACCGCGACCTCGGCTCCCTGGCCGAGGCGGACGCCGCCCAGGTGCGCCGGCTCCAGCGCCGCTACGTGGAGGTGTGGGTGGCGGTGCTGGCGCGGCTGCACCCGGCCGCGGACGCCGCCGCCTGCCGCGTCCGCGCGCACGCGGTCTTCGGCCTGATCAACTCCACCCCGCACAGCGCCGGGCAGCTCGACCGGGCCGCGACGGCCACGCTGCTCACCGGCATGGCCGAGGCCGCCGCCCGGGCCTGGTAGGCCCGCGGCTCAGTCCGGGAGCGCGGGGGTGGCGAGGGAGAGCCCGTCGGTGGCGATCTTGTCGATCTCGGCGTCCGTGCCGCCGGCCGACGGGGCCACCCAGGCGCTCTCCACGATGGTGACCGTCGGGCCGGAGACCGCGCTGGCGTACTCGGCGCCGGTCAGCTTCTCCGGACCACCGGGGTAGCGCACGCCCTCGCCGAGCAGGTCGCTGACGTTGCCGCTGCCGTTGGTGTCGGCGCGTCCCCGCAGGTCCCGGGCCGCGGCGGTGTCGGGCATCCGCACCCGCGAGACCGAGACGACGACGTCCCGCCCGCCGACCTGCGCGGAGTACAGCGCGCGGGACAGGCCCGTGCAGTCCGACCCCTGGAAGTACTCCGCGATCTGGCCGTAGGCGTGGCCGACGCAGGACTCCTCGACCTCGGCGGCCTGCACGGTGAAGCCCACGCCGCCGATCTCCTGGACGCTGCCGATCGCGGGGGCGGTCGGGCCCGGCTCCTCCGTCGACGCCTCCGGTGCCGCCGCGCCCTCGCCGTCGTCCCGGCCGGCCAGCCCGAGGCCGGCGCCGACGCCCCCAGCGACGAGGAGGACCACGGCGGCGGCGACCAGCAGCGCGCGGCGGGTGCGCCCGGTCTTCCCGGCGCCCGAGTCGTCGGGATCGGGAGCGCGGTCCCAGAAGTGCTGCGGTGCCGGCTGGGCGATCGCCGGGACGTCCGGGGCGGCGGGCGCCGCCTGCTGGGACGGCAGGACGCTGGTGCGCGGCGGAGCCGGCGCCGCGTCGGGCTCGCCGCCGGCGAACAGCCCGCCGATGCCCTCGTCGCCCGGCGGCGGCGCGGAGGGCCCGTCGACGGCCACGGTGTCGCGGGTGCCGGCCGCTCCGGCTGCGCGCTCGCCCGGCGCGTCGATGGCGACGGTGTCCCCGCCCGGCGCCGGCTGAGCGGCCGGGGCCCCGACGGCGGCTGCGGCGTGCGCGGCGGCCACGGAGGCGGCCACCGCCTGGTCGATGGACGCACGGGTCGGGCCGGCGGCCGGCGCGACCGGCTGGGGTGTGGTCGTCGGCGTCGAGGGCGGCGCGGGGGGCGCGGGGGGCACGGCGCCGGGCGAGGCCGCCATCGCCGCCGGGGTGAGCAGCTGCGGGCGGCGCAGCACGTAGGGCGAGTAGGGGAAGCCCTCGCCGTTGAGCTCCTCGACGGAGGGCCCGCGGCCCTGCAGGCCCAGCGCCTCCAGGGCGGCCCGCACATCGGCCGTCGTCCACAGGCGGGGGTTGTCGACGCCGGTGTAGCGGCTGGCACGGGCGAAGCCGAGCAGCAGCGAGCGGGTCTCGAGCAGGGCCACCTGGTCGCCCTCGCCGAGGTCGCCGTCAGCGGGCAGCAGGCCGTCGAGATCGCCGGCGAGCACGGTCAGCCGGGCGATGCGGCCGGGCTCCAGGCCGGCCCGGCGGAGCCGCATCGCGGTCTCCATCCCCGCGCGCATGAGCCCGTCCAGCGGCGTGGACCCACCGCCGGCGAGCTGGAGGACCGCTCCTCCGGTGCCCGCGGGGCCGATCGTCCACGGGCCCTCCGGAGACGCGTTGACGACGCCGGTCTGCCGGGCCACCTCGGCCACGCGGATCACGGCGATGCCCTCCGGCACGAAGAGGATCGCGTCGGAGAGCCGGCGCTGGAGCGGGCCGTCGGCGAAGGGGATCGCCGCCACGACCGCGCCGCGCACGGCGTTGCCGGAGTCCCACCGCACCAGCTCCGAGAAGAAGGCGCGTTCCCCGTCCGTCTGCGGTGGCAGCGGGGTGAGGGGCAGCACGTCGGTCCTCCGGGCGGGTTGGGGGCGGCCTCGCGGCACCGGTCGCGGCCGGGAGTCGAGCGTCCCGGCGTCCCCTCGACGCTACGTCACGTCACGGTCCGGTCTCGGGGACCGCGCCGGATCCCGCGCGAATCACACGCCCCCCACGGGACGACGCGCCCGGCGTCCGCGGAGCTCTGCGTCGGTGGCGTTGCGTAGTGTCGGTCGCCGTGGCTGACAGCGCAGGACACCTGGTCTGGATCGACTGCGAGATGACCGGGCTCGACCTCGTCGAGGACAAGCTCATCGAGGTGGCGGTGCTCATCACCGACTCCGAGCTCAACGTCCTGGACCCGGGTCTGGACCTCATCATCAGCGCCGACGACGCCGCCCTCGACGGCATGAACGAGGTCGTCCGGACGATGCACGAGAAGTCGGGGCTGACCGAGGAGGTGCGCGCCTCCACGCTCACCGTGGCCGAGGCCGAGCAGCAGGTCCTCGCCTACATCAAGCGCTGGGTGCCCGAGCGCCGGACGGCTCCGCTGTGCGGCAACTCGATCGGCACCGACCGCGGGTTCCTCGCCCGCGACATGCCCGAGCTGGACGACCACCTGCACTACCGCATGATCGACGTCTCCTCGGTCAAGGAGCTCGCCCGCCGCTGGTTCCCCCGCGTCTACTTCGGGCAGCCGGCGAAGGGCCTGGCGCACCGCGCGCTGGCCGACATCATCGAGTCGGTGCGGGAGCTGGCCTACTACCGCCGCACGGTGTTCGTGGACTCGCCCGGGCCGAGCAGCAGCCAGGCGAAGAAGGCGGCCGCCGAGGTCGTCGGCGGCTTCGCCGCACTGCTCGACGGTGACGAGAAGGCGCCCGCTCCCGGAGCCTGAGGCGCGCCGCTCCCCCGGCCTCGCCGGGCCGCGCGAGCGCTCCGGTATCGTTGCGTCGGTTCCCCTCCCTGCTCGCCCAGGGAGGAGGACATGGTGGGTGTAGCTCAGTCGGTAGAGCACCAGGTTGTGATCCTGGGTGTCGCGGGTTCGAGCCCCGTCACTCACCCCATCCGGCGAAGGCCCTGGTCAGGTAACTGACCAGGGCCTTTCCACGTCCCCGGGTATCCGCAGGGGCATGCAGATGTGGATGGGCACCACGGCGTCGGGCCGGTACTCATTGACCGGAGGGTCGACCGCGCGGGAAGGTGCAGGTCAGCCCGCCGGGCGTCGTCCACGCGCGTCCGACCCGTCGCCCCCGCCGTCCGCCCGTCACCTGGAGCACCTCCTGACCGTCGCCGTCGACCGTCCCGGCACCAGCGCCACGGCGTCGACGACCACCGGCCTCCTCGGGCTCGCCGGGCTCACGTCGCTCGGCGCCGGGGCGATCCACGCCGCCGCCATCGGGGTCCACAGCGAGCACCGGTCAGCCGTTGTGGCGTTCACCGCCGTCGCCGCCCTCCAGCTGGCGTGGGGCGTCCTGGCGCTCGTCCGCGGCACCCGCCTCGTCGCCGTCCTCGGCCTGCTGATCGGGACGGGCGTGCTCGCCGGCTGGGCCCTCGCCAAGGTGAGCGGCATCTCCTTCATCGCGGGCCTCGACGAGGCCGAGCCCCTCCAGACGGCGGACGGCCTGGCCGCCGGCCTCGCCCTCACGTCGGTGCTCGCCCTCGGCGCCGCCCTGTGGACGTGGCGCAGCGCCCGCCCCGGGCTGCGGGCGCCGCTGCCACTCATGGCCGTCGGCGTCACCGCCCTCACCGTGTTCGGCATGGTGACGGCCGGCTCGCACGCGCACGCCGCCGGAGACGGCCACGGCTCGGTCGCCGCCGGCCACCACGCCGACGGGGCCGGGGCCGCGGACCACGTCCAGGACGCCTCGGCGGCCACCGTGCCCTACGACCCCACCAAGCCGATCGACCTGAGCGGCGTCGAGGGCGTCACCCCCGAGCAGCAGGCCGCGGCCGAGAACGTCATCGCCGTGACCCTCCACGGCCTCCCGCAGTGGGCCGACCCGACCTACGCCGAGGCCAACGGGTTCCACTCCATCGGCGACGGCTTCACGGGCATCGAGCACCTGATGAACGAGGCCAACATGGACGACGACGTCATCCTCGACCCGGACGTCCCCGAGTCCCTCGTGTACGACACGAGCGGCGGCGGTCGCCGGCTGGTGGCGGCGATGTACATGCTCAAGCGGGGCACGCCTCTCGAGCAGGCCCCCGACCTCGGCGGCAACCTCATGCAGTGGCACACCCACGACAACCTCTGCTACAACGCGGAGGGCAAGGTCCGGGGGATCACGGATGCGAGCGGCGCCTGCCGGGCGGGCCTCGTCAAGCCGGTCGAGACGCCGATGATCCACGTGTGGCTGGAGCCGCACCCGTGCGGGCCGTTCGCGGCGCTCGAGGGCATCGCCGGCGGCCGGATCCCCGACGGCGAAGAGGTCCTCTGCGACCACGCCCACGGCGACTGACCGACGCGGCCGGGTACGGCTGCTCGCCCGCAGCCATCAGGGGGCAGCTCGGGGCAACCGGGGCGATCACACCGCTGCGGGACGACGAGAGACGACACGGGTCCTCCATCCGTTTCCGGCGCCGCCCGTGCCACGGGCGCGACCCGCCTGACCCCTTCGATGGGCGGCGTCGGCGGGGCGCCCGGCCTGCCCTGTCATGCCGCGGCCACACCTCTTGCCCAGATACCCCATAGGGGTATAGTGACGAACGCGAGACGCAGCAGCGCCACCCCCTCCCCGGGTCCGGGGCGGCGACGGCATCCGACGCAGGAGTTGCAGGTCATGTCAGATCCCACGAACCGCTCCGCTCACGACCACGCCGCACACCGGGATGAGCCCGCGCACGGCCGAACCCACGGGCAGGGCATGCCCGCCACCGGCGGCGAGGGCGGTGCGCCTTCCACCGTCGAGGACCCGATGCGGGCCGCGCACGAGAACCACGGCGGCCACGGGACGGGGCACGGCGGCGGCGACCACGTGGCGATGTTCCGCCGGCTGTTCTGGCTGATGCTGGCGCTGTCGGTGCCGACGGTGCTGCTCAGCGACATGTTCGCCGACATCGTGGGCTACACGCTGCCCGACGTCCCCGGCCTGGACTGGGTCTCCCCCCTGCTGGGCACGGTCATCTACGTCTGGGGCGGGCGGCCGTTCCTCACCGGCGCGATCGGTGAGATCCGGGTCCGCAAGCCCGGGATGATGCTGCTCATCGGCATGGCCATCACGGTGGCCTTCGTCGCCTCCTGGGGCTCCACGGTCGGGCTGCTCTCCCACGAGCTGGACTTCTGGTGGGAGCTGGCGCTGCTGATCGTCATCATGCTGCTCGGGCACTGGCTGGAGATGCGGTCGCTGGCCCAGACCTCCTCGGCGCTGGACTCCCTGGCCGCACTGCTGCCCGACGAGGCGGAGAAGGTCGTCGGCGACCAGGTGGTCACCGTGCCGCCGGCCGAGCTGGCCCTCGGCGACGTGGTGATCGTCCGCCCGGGCGGGCGGGTGCCGGCCGACGGGCAGGTCGTCGACGGCACCGCCGACGTCGACGAGTCGATGATCACCGGGGAGTCCAAGCCGGTGCGCCGCGGCCCCGGGGACACCGTGGTGGCCGGCACCGTGGCCACCGACACCGCGATCCGGGTCCGGGTCGCCGCAGTCGGCGAGGACACCGCGCTGGCCGGCATCCAGCGGCTCGTCGCCGAGGCGCAGTCCTCCACCACCCGCGTGCAACTGCTCGCCGACCGGGCCGCCGGCTGGCTGTTCTGGTTCGCCATCGCCGCCGCCGCGATCACCGCCGTCGTCTGGACCGTCAACGGCACCCCGGAGGACGCGCTGACCCGCGTCGTCACGGTGCTGGTCATCGCGTGCCCGCACGCGCTGGGCCTGGCCATCCCGCTGGTCGTGTCGATCTCCACCGAGCGGGCCGCCCGCGGTGGGGTGCTGGTCAAGGACCGCGGCGCGATGGAGCGGATGCGCACCATCGACACCGTGCTGTTCGACAAGACCGGCACGCTGACCCGCGGCGAGCCGGCGGTCAACCACATCGCCGGCGCCGGCCTGGACGACGACGAGGTGCTGGCCCTGGCCGCAGCAGCGGAGGCCGACAGCGAGCACCCGCTGGCCCGCGCGATCGTCGCCGCCGCCGGCCACCGCGGCCTGACCGTCGCGCCGGCGACCGAGTTCCGTGCGTCGGCCGCCGTCGGGGTCACCGCCACCGTCGACGGGCGCACCGTCGCCGTCGGCGGACCGAACCTGCTGGCCGAGCACGACCTGAGCCCGCTCCCGGACACCGGATCGTGGGCGAGGGATGGCGCGACCGTCCTGCACGTGCTGGTCGACGGGCACGTCGTCGGCGCACTCGGTCTGGCCGACGAGGTCCGGCCGGAGTCCCGCGAGGCGGTCGACGCGCTGCACGCCCTGGGCGTCGAGGTCGTCATGATCACCGGCGACGCCGAGCCGGTCGCCCGCGTGGTCGCCGCCGAGCTCGGCATCGACCAGGTGTTCGCCGGCGTGCGCCCGGAGCACAAGGCCGAGAAGGTCGCCGCGCTGCAGCGCCAGGGGCGTGCCGTCGCCTTCACGGGCGACGGCGTGAACGACGCCCCCGCGCTCGCCCAGGCCGACGTCGGCATCGCGATCGGCGCGGGCACCGACGTCGCGATCGCCTCCGCCGGGATCATCCTCGCCTCGTCCGACCCCCGCTCGGTGCTGTCGGTCATCCGGCTGTCGCGGGCCAGCTACCGGAAGATGCAGCAGAACCTGTGGGCCGGGGCCGGCTACAACCTGATCGCGGTGCCGCTGGCCGCCGGGGTCCTCGCTCCGATCGGGTTCATCCTGCCGATGGAGGTCGGCGCGCTGCTGATGAGCCTGTCCACCGTCGTCGTGGCGTCCAACGCCCAGCTGCTGCGGCGACTGGACCTGCGACCGGAGGCCGGCGTCGCCGAGGCCACCGCCGGCCGCGCGGCCCGGACCCGGGGTGCGGCCACGGACGCCCGGCCGGCCACCGCCGACCGGCACTGATCGAGCCCGGACACCCGGGCACCGTGGGTGCCGGGCGGCCGCTCCGGCCGTCGTAGCCTCGGACGGAAAGGGGGGTGGGCATGGCGGCACGAGGATGGACGGCGTTGTTCCTGCTGGCCGCCGTCTTCGCGTTGCACGGCCTGCAGTGCACGGCCGCCGGCACCGACCATGCAGCCGGACACGGCGTCGTCACGGGCACCCTGGCCCCTGCCGGGCTGCTCGGCGGCGGCGCGCTCACCAGCGCGACGGCCACGCCGGCCGACGCGCACGGCGCCCACGCCGACCCCCTCGCGACGATCGTCGCCGCTGCTCCCACGGCGGGCCTGCTCGCTGCCGGACACGGGAGCACGCCGGTCGGGCCGGGTGGTCACCTGTGGACGCTGTGCCTGGCCGTGCTCGCCGCCGGCCTGGCCGTGCTGCTCGTCTCGCTGCTGCCCCGCACCCCCGCGCTGCCCGGCCCGCCTCGGGCGCGCCTGCGCACCCGACTCCCCACCGGCCTGGCACCGCTCCAGCCACCGGACCTGCACGCCCTCTGCTTGCTGCGGACCTAGGCCCGCCGACCCCACCGCCCCGCCCAGCCCGCGCTGGCCCGGCGGCGGTGTGCGCGCACGCCCACCGGTCCACTTCCGCAGCAAGGAGATCTCCGCCATGACCCGAACCACCGCACGCCTGACCGGCCTCACCGCCGCCCTGTTCGCCGGCGCTCTCGTCCTCGCCGGCTGCGCCGACGACGACTCCGACGCCGCCGGGCACGGCTCGATGACGCACGGCAGCAGCGCCTCGGCCGGCTCGTCGGCCGAGCAGGCCGAGTTCAACGACGCCGACGTCGCGTTCGCCCGCGAGATGATTCCCCACCACCGGCAGGCGATCGCCATGGCCGAGTTGGCCCAGGGCCGCGCCGCCGACCCGCGGGTGCTCGACCTGGCGGCCCGCATCCAGGCAGCGCAGGATCCCGAGATCGAGACGATGACCGGTTGGCTGCACGACTGGGACGCCGACGCCGGTCACATGGACGACTCCATGGGCGGCATGGACCACGGCGAGGGCGGAATGATGTCGGAGGGCGACATGCAGGCCCTGATGGCCGCCACCGGGCCGGAGTTCGACCGCCTCTTCCTGTCCGGGATGATCGCCCACCACCAGGGCGCCGTGCGGATGGCGACCGAGGAAGCGGAGAACGGGCGCGCCACCGAGGCGCTCGCGCTCGCCCGGTCCATCGACGACAGCCAGAACGCCGAGATCGCCGAGATGCAGCAGTTGCTCACCGAACTCGGCGGCTGACCAGGCCACGGCGGGGTGCTGCGGGACACCGCTGGACCCCGCCGTGCCGCCTCGTCACGCCCGGTCGGGACCAACGTCGACCGGAACCGGGACCAGTGGCGATGCTCCTGTCGCCGCGCCCGCGGCAGGGTCGGTCGACGGTCGGACGTGAGGCGGACCGCGAACGGAGGGCACATGACCGCTACCGGGTCGCCGGCGCACGGGCTTCCTCGGCTGCTGTCGGGGAAGGACCTGACGGGGTGGTTCGAATCGGCGCTGCTGGTGGTCACGGTGGCGTTGCTGGGAGCCGGCGGCGTCGCGTGGTCGGTGGGCGCGGGCCGGTGGGACGACGTCCTGTGGGCCGCCGCCACGGTGGTCGCCCTCGTGCCCGCCATCGGGTGGGTCGTGACCGCGCTGCTGCGGCGGACGCTCGGCGTCGACCTGATCGCGGTGCTCGCACTGCTGGGCACCCTGGCCGTGGGCGAGTACCTGGCCGGCGCGCTGATCGCGGTGATGCTGGCGACCGGCCGCACCCTGGACGCGGCCGCGCAGCGGCGGGCGACCCAGGATCTGCGCGCGCTGCTGGAGCGGGCACCGCGATCCGCGCGGCGCCGGGTCGGGGACGTCGTGACCGAGGTTCCCGTCGATGACGTGGTCGTGGGCGACGTCGTGCTCGTGGGTCCGGGCGAGGTGCTGCCGGTGGACGGCGTCGTGTCGGGCACCCCCGCGGTGCTGGACGAGTCGGCGCTCACCGGGGAACCGGAACTGGTCGAGCGCGCCCCCGGTGAACCTGTCCGCAGCGGCACCCTCAACGCCGGGGGCGGCCTCGAGATCTGTTGCACCGCACCGGCGGCGCAGAGCACCTACGCCGGCATCGTGGCGCTGGTCCGGCAGACCGGCGCCGAGAACGCGCCGGTGATCAGGCTGGCGGACCGGTTCGCCGCCTGGTTCCTGCCGCTCTCGCTCGCCGTGGCCGCGCTGGCCTGGGCGCTGAGTGGCTCACCGGAACGCGCTGTGGCGGTCCTCGTGGTCGCGACCCCCTGCCCGTTGTTGCTGGCGGCACCGGTTGCGATCGTGTCCGGCCTGTCGCGCGCCTCGCGGCTCGGCGTCGTGATCCGGAGCGGCGGCGCGCTGGAGAACCTCGGCCATGCATCGACACTGGTGCTGGACAAGACGGGCACGCTGACCGCCGGCCGGCCGGCGGTCACGGAGGTGGTGACCGATCCGGACCGCCCGGCGACGGAGGTGCTGCGGCTGGCGGCCTCGGCGGACCAGTTGTCCCCACACGTGCTCGCCGAAGCCGTCGTCGCCGAGGCGCGGGTCCGGGGCCTGACGCTCTCCATGCCGCGGGACGTGCGGGAGGAGCCCGGCCGCGGCGTCACGGCCACCGTCGACGACAGGGCGGTGCGGGTCGGCAAGCGCGACACCGTTCCGGAGGCCCCGTGGGCACGGACGGCGGTCAATCGCGCCGGCCTCGACGGCTGCACGCTCGTCTGGGTGGAGGTCGACGACCGGCCGGTCGGCGCGATCCTGCTGAAGGACCCGCTCCGGACCGATGCCGGCCGCACGCTCCGCCGTCTGCGCTCGGCCGGCATCCACCGGCTGGTGATGCTCACCGGCGACCGGCCCGAACCGGCGCGGGAGGTCGGTGCCGCGCTCGGCCTCGACGAGGTGCGGGCTCGGCAGACGCCGGCCGACAAGGTCGACGCCGTCCGCACCGAGCAGCAGCGCGCGGTGACGGTCATGGTCGGCGACGGCCTGAACGACGCGCCGGCCCTGGCGGCCGCCACGGTCGGGGTGGCGATGGGCGCCCGCGGGGCGACGGCGTCGTCGGAGGCCGCCGACGTCGTCCTGACCACGGATCGGCTCGACCGGTTGGCCGACGCCATGGAGATCGCCCGGTACGCCCGGGGGATCGCCGTGCAGAGCGCGGCCGTCGGGATGGGCCTGTCACTGGCGGCGATGGCCCTGGCCGCCGCCGGACTGCTGCCGCCGACGGCCGGGGCGCTGCTCCAGGAGGGCATCGACGTCGCCGTCATCCTCAATGCGCTCCGTGCGCTGCGCGGCGGGCGGATCGGCGGCCATCCCGTTCGGCCGGCGACCGAGGTGCTGCTCCGCCGCTTCGCCGCCGAGCACGACGAGCTCCGCCAGGTCCTCCCCCTGGTGCGCGCGGCCGCCGACGAACTGAGCAACGGTCCCGGGCCGCGCGCCGTCGAGGCACTCCACCGGGCGCGGACCGCCCTGGTCGAGCGTCTGGTGCCGCACGAGGAGGCCGAGGAGGCCGAGCTCTACCCCTCGCTGGCCCGGACCCTCGGAAGCAGCGAGGCCGTGGCACCGATGAGCCGCGCGCACGCCGAGATCGGCCGGCTCACCCGCCGGCTGCAGACCCATCTCGATGCCCTCGACGAGGGTGGCGATCTCGACCAGGAGCGCCAGCAGGACCTCTTGGCCTGTCTGTACGGACTGCATGCACTCCTCCAGCTGCACTACGTGCAGGAGGAGGAGAACTTCTTCGCCCTCGCCGCCGGGCCACCGCGCGACGAGCGGTGATGCGGTGAACCCGGCCCGGCTGCGCTGGGCGCGGACCGGGCAGGCGGCTCTCGCGGACGCCGGGTCCGACCCGGACCCGAGACCCGGACAGCGATCTTGCACATACCCCCGGGGGTATGTAGCCTTCCTGCAATGGACATCCCCCAGGGCGACCTCGCCGACGTCGTCAAGCGCCTCAAGCGCATCGAGGGTCAGATCGGCGGCGTCGTCCGCATGATCGAGGACGGGCGCGACTGTTCCGCGGTCGTCACCCAGCTCGCCGCCGCCTCCAAGGCGCTGCGCAAGGCCGGCTTCGCCGTCGTCTCCAGCGGGATGCGCCACTGCTCGACCAACGAGGACGGCGAGACCCGCGAGGTCGACCTGCGCGAGCTCGAGCGCCTGTTCCTCTCCCTCGCCTGATCACCACCACTCCCCCTGGAGTCGCCATGAACCCGTCGATCCCCCAGCTCACCCCCGCCGAAGCAGCCGACCGCACCGAGGCCGTCGTGCTCGACGTCCGCGAGGCCGCCGAGCTGCCCGAGGGCCGGATCGCCGGCAGCACCCACATCCCGCTGGGCCAGCTGCCCGCCCGCGTCTTCGAGCTCGACCGGGCCCGCCCGGTCATCACCGTCTGTCGCAGCGGCGGACGCAGCTCGCAGGCCGCGCAGTTCCTCGCCGGCCAGGGCTACGACGTCGCCAACCTCGACGGCGGCATGACGCAGTGGATCGCCGACGGGCGTCCCACCGTCTGACCCCTCTTGCTCTATCCCGCTCGTACCCCTGCCCCGTACCGTACCGAGGAGCCCCCGTGCAGATCGACATCATCGAGACCACCGGTCTCGGCGACCGCAGCTACCTGGTCAGTGACAGCGGGGTCGGTGTCGTGATCGACCCCCAGCGCGACATCGACCGCGTGCTGGCCCTGACCGAGAAGCGCGGCGTGCGCATCGCGCTGGTGCTGGAGACCCACCTGCACAACGACTACCTGACCGGCGGCCTCGAGCTCTCCGGACGGGTCGGCGCCGACTACGTCGTCCCGGCGGGCGACTCCGTCGCCTACGAGCGGGTGCCGGCCGCCGACGGCGACGTGCTCGAGGCCGGCCCGATGCGGCTGCGCGTGCTGCACACCCCCGGGCACACGCACCACCACGTCAGCTACGTGCTCGCCGACGCCGACGGTGCCGTGCAGGCGGTGTTCACCGGCGGTTCCATGCTCTACGGCTCGACCGGCCGCACCGACCTGGTCGGTCCCGAGCACACCGACGAGCTCACCCACGCCCAGTACCGCTCGGTCCGGCGACTGGCCGACGAGCTGCCGGGCGGCACCCCGGTGTTCCCCACCCATGGCTTCGGCAGCTTCTGCTCCGCCACCCCGACCAGCGGCGACTCCTCCACCGTCGGCGACCAGGCGGCGGTGAACCCGGCGCTGACCCAGGACGAGCAGTCGTTCGTCGACGAGCTGATCGCGGGCCTCACCGCGATCCCCGCCTGGTACAGCCACATGGGGCCGGGCAACGCCGCCGGCCCGGCGCCGGTGGACCTGTCCGCGCCGCGACCGGTCGACCCGGCCGAGCTGGCCGGCCGGCTGGCCGCCGGCGAGTGGGTGATCGACCTGCGGACCCGCACCGCGTTCGCCGCCGGGCACCTCCCCGGGGCGCTGAACTTCGAGCTGGCCATCGCCAACTTCGTCACCTACGTCGGCTGGCTGGTGCCCTGGGGCGCTCCGCTGACCCTGATCGGCGAGACCGAGGAGCAGGTCGCCGAGGCCCGCCGCGAGCTGGTCCGCATCGGCATCGACCGGCTCGCCGGCGCCGCGGTCGGCACCCCCGAGGACCTGACCGCCGGAGAGCAGCCGGTCTCGTACCCGGTCAGCGACTTCGCCGGCCTCGCCGCGGCGGTGGACGCCGACCCCGCGCTGGTCGTCATCGACGCCCGGCGGACCGACGAGCGCGCCGGAGGCGGTGTGCGCGGCTCCCGGCACATCCCGATCCACGAGCTGACCGACCGCATCGACGAGGTCCCCGACGGCGACGTCTGGGTGTACTGCGGCTCGGGATACCGCGCCGCGATCGCCGCGTCGCTGCTCGCCCGCACCGGCCGCCGGCCGGTGCTGGTCGACGGCGGATACGGCGATCCCGACACCGGGGCAGCCGCCGCCGGCCTGCACGACGCATCCGCCATCCGCTGATCTCGGTCCCCCAACCGTCCCCGCCCCACCCGACGAAAGCGATCGCTCCGTGACCACGACGGCCCCCAGCCGCCAGCCCGCTCCCAGCGCCCTGCCCTCCCGCCCCGGTCCGCTCGGGCGGCTGGGGATCTGGGTCACCGCCCACGCCAGGACGACGACCGTCGTCTGGCTGCTGCTCGTCATCGGCCTCGGCTTCTTCGCCCCGCGCGTGGAGGCGGCCCTGTCCGGCGCGGGCTGGCAGGCCGACGGCTCGGAGTCCGTCGCCGTCCGCGAGCTCGCCGTGGACCACTTCGGCGGGAACGCCAGCTCCGCGATCCAGGTCGTCGTGCACGAGTCCGACGGCGCGGTCACCGAGGGCGACGGCGCGGACGTCCTCGCCCGGGCCACCGATCTGCTCGCCGCGGACGACCGCATCGGCGACGTCCTCCAGCCCCAGCCCGGCGCCACGCTGAGCCCGGACGGGTCCACGGCGATCCTGCTCGCCGGCGCGGGCGCCGATCCCAACGAGATGGTGCGCGTCGCCGACGACCTCAAGGCCCCGCTCGAGGAGCTGTCCACCGGGTCGGTCGAGGTCAACCCGACCGGTGCGTCGCTGCTGTGGTCGGACTTCAACGAGGCCAACCTCGACGCGATGCTGAAGTCCGAGATGCTGTCCTGGCCGGTGACCCTCGGCATCCTCGTGCTCGCCTTCGGCGCGCTGGTCGCCGCCGGGCTGCCGCTGCTGCTCACCCTCGCCGGGCTGGTGGCCTCGGCCGGCTCGCTGGTGCTGATCAACGAGATCGTGCCGGTCTCCATCTGGGCCATGAACTTCGCGATGATGTTCGCCCTGGCTCTCGGCATCGACTACGCCCTGTTCCTGGTCGTGCGCTACCGGGCGGCCCGCATGGGCGGCGGCGCGCCACCGGTGCGCGCGATCGCCGAGACCATGGACACCGCGGGCAAGGCCGTGCTGCTCTCGGGCGCGACGGTGCTCGTCTCGCTGTCGGCGGTGATGCTGGTCCCCTCGCCCTCGTTCCGGTCGATGGCCGGCGGCATCATGCTCGCCGTCGTCTTCGTCCTCGCCGCCACCCTGACCCTGCTGCCCCTGGTCCTGTTCAAGCTGGACCTGAAGATCAACCGGATCGCCCTGCCCTGGGTGCGCGCCGGGGAGCACCGCTCCCCCCGGTTCGCCGCGTGGGGCGAGCGCCTGTGGAAGCGCCCGCTGGCCTACGGCATCGGGGCACTGCTGATCCTGCTCGCGCTGGCCGCACCGATCCTGGGCCTGAAGACGGCCATGCCGTCGATCAAGGTGCTCCCGGAGGACGCCAGCGCCCGCGTCGGCTACGACCGGGTGCAGGAGGCCTTCGGGGACGGCGCACCCGGCACCCTGCAGGTCATCGCCGACAGCGGCGACGCCACGGCGGCCACCGCCACGCTGAGCGGGGACCCCGACATCGCGGGTGTCCTGCCGGCCATGCCGGCGACCGACGGCACCGACCTCGTGATGATCCAGGCCGTGCCCACCATGGACCCCTCCGACCCGGCGCTGTCCGCCCTGGTGGACCGGCTGCGCGCCGACCTGCCCGTCTCCGCCCAGGTCGGCGGCGCCCCGGTGGAGAACCTCGATCTCAAGGCCCAGCTGGACGAGTCCACCCCGTTGGTCATCGGCGTGGTGCTCGTGCTCGGCTTCCTGCTCCTGCTCATCGCGCTGCAGGCGCCGCTGATCTCCCTGCTGGGCACCCTGGCCAGCCTGCTGTCCACCGCCGCCGCGTTCGGTGTCGCCCGGCTGATCTTCCAGGAAGGCTTCGGGGCCGGCTTCTTCGGATTCGAGAGCCAGGGCTTCCTCGACGCCTGGGCCCCGGTGTTCTTCTTCGCGATGATCTTCGCGATCGCGATGGACTACACCGTGTTCCTGCTGGCCAGCGCCAAGGAGCACTACGAGCGCTCCGGAGACGCCCGCGAGGCCATGATCGGCTCCCTCGCCCACTCCGGCCGGGTCATCTTCGCCGCCGGCGCGGTCATGGTCGCGGTGTTCTTCACCTTCGCCCTGTCCGGGCCGCTGCCACCCAAGGAGATGGGGATCATCCTCGGCGTCGCCGTGCTGCTGGACGCCTTCCTCGTCCGCCTCGTGCTGCTGCCCGTGATGCTCCGGCTCACCGGCGCAGCCGCCTGGTGGAGCCCGGCCTGGCTCACCCGGGTGCTGCCGAACATCCGCTTCGCCCACGACTGACCACCGGCCCGACGGCGAACCCGACCACCGACACCGACACCGACACCGACACGAGGAGATCCACCATGTGCCGAGCGGCAACCTGCAGCACCTGCGGCAAGACCACCTGGGCCGGATGCGGCCAGCACGTCGACCAGGTCATGGCCCGCGTCCCCAGCGCCCAGCGCTGCCCGGGCCACCCCCGCCCCGAGCGGTCCGGGGGCTGGCTGAGCACACTGCTCCGCCGCCGCTGATGGCCGCGCCACCCGGCGTCGGTCTGCTGGGCTGAGCAACCGTCCCCCCACAACGAGGAGAGGCCCTGGCCGGCTCGACCAGGGCCTCTCCTCGTGCTCCGCGCGTCAGCCGATGCGCAGCGGCAGGGCGCGCGGTCCGCGGATCTGACCCGCCGACCACCGCACGGCCGCGGGGTCGGCGAGGCTGAACTCCGGGATGCGGTCGAGCCAGACGTCCAGCGCCACCGTCAGCTCCATCCGCGCCAGGTGCGAGCCGACGCAGCGGTGGATGCCCAGACCGAAGGCGGCGTGCCGGTTCACCTCGCGGTCGATGAGCACCTCGTCGGCATGCTCGAAGCGCTCCGGGTCGCGGTTGGCGGACGGGAAGGGCAGCAGGACCCAGTCCGCCTTCTTCATCTGGACGCCGCCCAGCTCCACGTCCTCCTTGACCAGGCGCGCCATGGTGACCGGCGCGTAGGCGCGGAGGAACTCCTCGACCGCCTTCGGTCGCAGGGAGCGGTCCGCCACCAGCCGCTTGCGGTCCTCCGGGTTCTTCGCCAGGTGCCACAGCGAGGAACCGATCGCGCTCCACGTCGTGTCGATGCCGGCGATGAGCAGCAGGGTCATGGTGCCGACCACGTGCTGCGGGGACAGCCGCTGCCCGTACAGCTCGGCGTTGAGGAGGTAGGTCGTGAGGTCCTCCCGCGGGTTGTCCAGGTGGTCGCGGACCTGCTCGAACAGGTAGTCCGACAGCGCCATCCCTCTCGCCTGGCGCTCCTCGAGCGGTCCGTTCGCTCCCTCGAGCGCGTTCTCGACGAAGTGCGCGAACTTCTCGCTGTCCTCCTGCGGGAATCCGAGCATGTCGGCGATGACCCGCATGGGGATGTACATGCCGTAGTCGGTCGCGGCGTCCACGACGTCCCGGCCGGCGAGGCCGTCGATCAGCGAGTGGCAGAACGCCTCGGTGGTCACCGCCTGCTTGGCGACGTTGGCCTTGGTGAACGCCGGCAGCAGGAGCTTGCGCGCGTCGTGGTGGAACGGCGGGTCCGAGGAGATCGGCGGGGCCAGGCCCACCGGGGCCACGTCGAGCGGCGGCCGGACGTTGCTCACGATGATCGCCCGGGAGGTGAAGTGCTCGGTGTCGTAGGCGATCGCCTGGACGTCCTCGTACCGCGTGGGCAACCACGCGCCCCCGAAGCGCTCGGTGTGCGCGACCGGGCACCGCTCCCGGAGGTCGTCCCAGATCTCGATGGCGTTCTCGGCGTACTCGGGTTCCAGGTGGGAGAAGTCGGTGGTCCAGTCGGACACCGGCCCGGTGATGATCTCGTTGAACGTGCCGAGCTGGGCCTGCGCGATGCGCTGCGCCCGGGCCTCCTCGGTGAACCGGTCGTCGACGGTCATGCCCGGGCCTCCTCGTGGACGAGCACGGCGGACTCGGGGCAGTTGGCCGCCGCGAGCCGGGCGTCGCCCTCCCGGTCGGCGGGCACGTCCCGGTCGGCGGTGAGGTCGGTCAGGACCGCGTAGCCCTCCTCGTCCTCCCCGAACAGGTCAGGAGCGAGGTCGTAGCAGCGGCCGTGGCCCTGACACCTCGCAGGATCGATGCTGACTCTCATGTGCGGATTCCGATCTGTTCGCCGGTGCGGACGGGTTCGAGGCTGGTGACGACACGGATGAGGAGCTCGGTCCACTCCCGGTCGTCGACGTCGTGCAGGTCGGGGCCGATGAGCGTGGTGCCGGCCGCCAGGGCGAGGCAGAAGTGCGCCACCGCCTCGGGCGAGAGCGCGGGATCCAGCTCCCCGCGGGCCTGGCCGTCCCGGACGAGGGCGACGAGCCAACCGGCTCGCTCGGCGGTGTAGTCGCGCAGCGCCGACGCCACCTCGGCGTGGTGCCGGGCCGCGACGAGCGCCTCGACCGCGAGGAAGGACTCGGGGTCCTGCCGTCGGCGCAGGGCCGCTCCCGTCTGGAGCAGGAGGTCGGCCACCGACCTGCTGGGGAACCTCGCCACCAGGTCGGCCAGGGGCCGGCGGCCGTGCACCCGCAGGGCACCGATGAGCAGGTCGGCCCGCGAGGTGAAGTAGCAGTAGAGCGCGCTGTTGCTGAGCCCGGCGGCGCGGGCGATGTCGGCCACGCGGGTGCCGTCGTAGCCGCGGGCGGCGAAGACGTCCGCCGCGGCCCGCAGGAGGCGGCGACGTGTCTCATCGGCGTTCGCACCGACGGTCCGCCCCATGCCCGAAATGAAATGTGATTCAGTTCACTTAGTCAAGAGCTCCGGTCGCGCGGCGTGGATCCGCACGTCGCGCGGCACCGTCGCAGCCGAGGACGGCCGCAGGCTCGGGAGCGCATGAACAATTCGTGACATCGGGGGATCCGTACGCGACGCGGGGTAGGCCGCAGGGGCCGGCGGATCCCGGGGCGTCGAGGCGGCGCCCACCGACCGGCGCGAGGAGGCGAGGACCGTGACCGTTGCCGGCCAGATGCTGGAGACCTACCCGAAGGACCTCGGGGGCGTGGATCGCGACAAGCTGCGGGAGTGCATCGAGGCATGCGTCGAGTGCGCGCAGGCGTGCACGGCGTGCGCGGATGCATGCCTCAGCGAGGACATGGTCGCCGAGCTGACGAAGTGCATCCGCACCAACCTCGACTGCGCGGACGTCTGCGACGCCACCGGCCGGGTGCTCTCCCGCCGCACCGGATACGACGCCACCCTGACCCGCGCGGTGCTCGAGGCCTGCGCGGCTGCCTGCAAGGCGTGCGGTGACGAGTGCGGGCAGCACGCCTCGATGCACGAGCACTGCCGGGTGTGCGCGGAGGCGTGCCGTCGCTGCGAGCGGGCCTGCCGGGAGCTCATCGCCGCCCTGGGTTGAGCCCCCAGGGCGGTCAGCCGATGCGCAGCGGCAGCGCCCGGGGACCACGGATCTGGCCGGTCGACCAGCGCACCGCGGCCGGGTCCGCCAGCGTGAACTCCGGGATCCGGTCCAGCCACACGTCGAGCGCCACCCGCAGCTCCATCCGCGCCAGGTGGGAACCGACGCAGCGGTGGATGCCCAGACCGAAGGCCGCGTGCCGGTTGACCTCGCGGTCGATGAGCACCTCGTCGGCCCGCTCGAAGCGCTCGGGGTCGCGGTTCGCGGCCGGGAAGGGCAGCAGCACCCAGTCCTCGGCCTTCATCTCGACACCGCCGAAGGAGATGTCCTCCTTCACCAGCCGGGCCATGGTCACCGGGGCATAGGCGCGGAGGAACTCCTCCACCCCCGTCGCCCGGACGGCCGGCTCCTCGGCCATCCGGCGACGGTCCTCCGGGTGCTGCGCCAGGTGCCACAGCGAGGCCCCGATCGCACTCCACGTGGTGTCGATGCCGGCGATGAGCAGCAGCGCCATCGTGCCGGCGACGTGCTGCGGCTCCAGCTTCTGCCCGTACAGCTCCGCGTTGATCAGGTGGGTCGTCAGGTCGTCCCGCGGGTGCGCCAGGTGGTCCTGGATCTGCTCGAGCAGGTAGTCGAAGAGCTGGTCGGGCTGCTGCTCGCGCTCCTCGAGCGGGGTGTTGATCCCCTCGAGGGCGTCCTCGACGAAGTGCTTGAACCGGTCGCTGTCCGCCGTCGGGAATCCGAGCATGTCGGCGATGACCCGGATCGGGATGTGCATGCCGTACTCCGTCGCCGCGTCCACGACGTCCCGGCCGGCGAACCCGTCGATCAGCGAGTGGCAGAACGCCTCCGTCGTCACCGCCTGCTTGGCGACGTTCGCCTTCGTGAACGCCGGCAGCAGCAGCTTGCGGGCGTCGTGGTGGAACGGCGGGTCCGACGAGATGGGCGGCTCGCCGCCGACCGGCGCCAGGTCCAGCGGCGGCCGGTAGTTGCCCGCGATGATCGCCCGCGAGCTGAAGTGCTCGGTGTCGTAGGCGATCGCCTGGACGTCCTCGTACCGCGTGGGCAGCCAGGCGCCCCCGAAGCGCTCGGTGCGCGCGATCGGGCACCGGACGCGGAGGTCCGCCCAGATCTCGATCGCGCGCTCGGCGTACTCCGGCTCGGTGTGCGAGAAGTCGGTGGTCCAGTCGGACACCGGCCCGGTCACGATCTCGTTCCAGGTGCCCAGGTCCTCCCGCTCGGCCTGCTGCTCGCGGAAGTCCTCGGTGAACCTGTCGTCGACCGTCATGCCCCGAAATGGAATGTGGTTCAGTTCACCCCGTCAAGGGCTTCGGCCCTGGTCCGGGGAACGACGCACGAGGAGAGCACGTGGCCAACCACGGCGACTGGCAGTTCGGCATCTACTTCAACGGACTGGTCGGCCAGAAGCCGACGCTGCCCATGGAGTACGGCGCCCTCGAGCGCGCCGCCGAGGCCGCCATGACCGAGGAGGTCTGGTCCTACGTGGCCGGCGGCGCCGGGAACGAGCACACCCAGCGCGCCAACGTCACCGCGTTCGAGCGCTGGGGCCTCATGCCCCGGATGCTGGCCGGCGCCGCGCAGCGCGAGCTGGGCGTCGAGATCTTCGGCCGGCAGCTGCCGACGCCGCTGATGCTCGCGCCGGTCGGCGTCATCGGCATCTGCGAACCCGAGGGGCACGGCGACCTCACCACCGCGCGCGCCGCGGCCGCGACCGGCGTCCCGATGATCGCCTCGACGCTCATGCAGGACCCCCTGGAGGACGTCGCCGCCGCTCTCGGGGACACCCCCGGTTGGTTCCAGCTCTACCCGCCGAACGACCGCGAGCTCACCGAGAGCCTGGTCCGGCGGGCCGAGGCGGCCGGGTACCAGGCGATCGTCATCACCCTCGACACGCTCGCCCTGGGCTGGCGGCCACGGGACCTGACGATCGCCAGCTTCCCGCAGCTCACCGGGCTCTGCCTGGCCAACTACACCTCCGACCCGGTGTTCCGCTCCCGGCTGGACGCTCCCCCGGAGGAGGACCCGCAGGCCGCCACCGGCCTGTGGGCCCGGATCTTCGGCAACCAGAGCCTGAGCTGGGACGACCTCGCCTGGTTCCGCTCTCTCACCTCGCTGCCGATCCTGCTCAAGGGCATCTGCTCCCCCGACGACGCGCGCCGCGCCGTCGACGCCGGCATGGACGGCATCTACTGCTCCAACCACGGCGGCCGCCAGGCCAACGGCGGCCTCCCGGCGATCGACTGCCTCGCCGACGTCGTGGACGCCGCAGGTGACGCCCCGGTGATCTTCGACAGCGGGATCCGCGGCGGGCCGGACGTGGTCAAGGCGCTCGCCATGGGCGCGCGGGCAGTCGCGGTCGGGCGTCCGTACGCCTACGGCCTCGCGGTCGGCGGCCAGGAGGGCATCGAGCACGTGCTGCGCTCCCTGCTCGCGGAGATCGACCTGACGATGGCCGTCGACGGCTATCCGACGATCGCCTCCCTGACGCGCGACGCGCTGCGTCCCGTCCGGTGAGGCGGGCGGGTCACCGGCCCACCTGGGCCGGTGACTCCCCGCCCTCCAGGTCGCCCTCGGTGTCGAGGTAGGCCTGCTGCAGCTCGGCCAGCAGTGCCGGGTCGGGCTCGGCCCACATCTTCCGGTCGACGGCCTCGAGCAGCCGCTCGGCGATGCCGTGCAGAGCCCAGGGGTTCGACTGCTCCATGAACTCGCGGTTCTCCGGGTCCAGCACGTAGCTCTGCGCCAGCTTCTCGTACATCCAGTCGGCGACGACGCCGGTCGTGGCGTCGTAGCCGAACAGGTAGTCGACCGTGGCGGCCATCTCGAAGGCGCCCTTGTAGCCGTGCCGCCGCATCGCGGCGAGCCACTTCGGGTTGACCACCCGCGCGCGGAACACCCGCGAGGTCTCCTCGACCAGCGAGCGGGTGCGCACGTGCTCGGGCCGGGTCGAGTCGCCGATGTAGGCCTTCGGCGAGTTCCCCGTCAGCGCGCGGACGGTCGCGACCATCCCGCCGTGGTACTGGAAGTAGTCGTCGGAGTCGGCGATGTCGTGCTCGCGGGTGTCGATGTTCTTGGCCGCCACCGCGATCCGCCGGTAGGAGGTCTCCATGTCCGACCGGGCCGCGACGCCGTCGAGGTCCCGGCCGTAGGCGTAGCCGCCCCACACCGCGTACACCTCGGCGAGGTCGGCGTCGGTGCGCCAGTTGCGGCTGTCGATCAGCGAGAGCAGCCCGGCCCCGTAGGCCCCGGGCTTCGAGCCGAACACCCGGGTGGTGGCCCGCCGGCGGTCCCCGTGCTCGGCGACGTCGGCGTCCACGTGGGCGCGGACGAAGTTCTGCTCCGGGGTCTCGTCCAGGCCCGCGGCGAGGGTGACGGCGTCGTCGAGCATGGTCACCACGTGCGGGAAGGCGTCCCGGAAGAAGCCCGAGATGCGCACCGTGACGTCGATCCGCGGCCGGCCCAGCTCGGGCAGCGGGATCGGCTCGAGCGCGGTCACCCGGCGCGACGCCTCGTCCCACACCGGCCGGACGCCGAGCAGCGCCAGCACCTGGGCGACGTCGTCACCGGAGGTCCGCATCGCCGAGGTGCCCCACACCGAGAGCCCCACCGAGCGCGGGTGCTCGCCGGTCTCGCTGACGTACCGCTCGACGAGCGACTCGGCCAGCCCCTGCCCGGTCTCCCACGCCAGCCGGGAGGGCACCGCGCGGGGGTCGACGGAGTAGAAGTTGCGGCCGGTCGGCAGCACGTTGACCAGCCCGCGCAGCGGCGAGCCCGAGGGCCCGGCCGGCACGTAGCCGCCCTCGAGGGCGTGCAGCGCCATGTCGATCTCGTCGGTGGTCCGCGCCAGCCGGGGCACCACCTCGGCGACGGCGAAGTGCAGCACGCGCTCCACCTCGGTGTGCGACTCCCCCAGCACGTCGAGGACCGTCGGCGCGACGGCGTCGGGAACCCAGCCGGCGTCCTCCATGGCGGTGACCAGCGCGAGGGCGCGGGCCTCCACCTCGTCGGTCTCGTGCAGCCCGGCCGAGCCGTCCTCGACCAGGCCCAGCGCCTCGCGCAGACCGGGCATCGCGACGGAGCCGCCCCAGATCTGCCGGGCCCTCAGGATGGCCAGCACCAGCCCGACCCGGGCGTCACCCTCCGGCGGGGAGCCGAAGACGTGCAGCCCGTCGCGGATCTGGCTGTCCTTGATGGCGCACAGCCAGCCGTCGACGTGCAGGATCATCTCGTCGAACTCGGCGTCGTGCGGGCGGTCGTCCAGGCCCAGGTCGTGGTCGAGCTTGGCGGCCTGGATCAGCGTCCAGATCTGCTGACGGACGGCGGGCAGTTTCGGCGGGTCCATCGCGGCGATGTTGGCGTGCTCGTCGAGGAGTTGCTCCAGGCGGGCGATGTCGCCGTAGGTCTCGGCGCGGGCCATCGGCGGCACCATGTGGTCGATCAGCGTGGCGTGCGCCCGGCGCTTGGCCTGGCTGCCCTCGCCGGGGTCGTTGACCAGGAACGGATAGATCATCGGCAGGTCGCCGAGCGCCGCGTCCGGGGCGCAGGCCGCCGAGAGCCCGACGGTCTTGCCGGGCATCCACTCCAGGTTGCCGTGCTTGCCCACGTGCACGACCGCGTGCGCGCCGAACCCTCCGTCGATCTGTGCGCTGCGCAGCCAGTGGTAGGCGGCCAGGTAGTGGTGGCTGGGCGGCAGGTCGGGGTCGTGGTAGATCGCGATGGGGTTCTCGCCGAAGCCGCGGGGCGGCTGCACCATCACGACGACGTTGCCGGCGCGCAGGGCGGCGAACACGATGCAGTCGTCGGTCGGGTCCACGAACAGCGCCCCCGGCGGCGGACCCCAGTGCTCGACCATCCGCTCGGTCAGCTCGGCGGGCAGCGTGTCGAAGAAGGCGCGGTACTCGGCGGCCGGGATGCGCACCGGGTTGCCGGACAGCTGCTCGGCGGTCAGCCAGTCCGGGTCCTGGCCGCCGGCCTCGATGAGGGCGTGCACCAGCGCATCGCCGTCCAGGTCCGCGACGCCGGGCAGCGCGCCCGGCCCGTCGAACGGACCGATGTCGTAGCCCTGGCCCTGCATGGCGGCCAGCAGCCGGACGACCGACGCGGGGGTGTCCAGGCCGACGGCGTTGCCGATGCGCGAGTGCTTCGTCGGGTACGCCGACAGCATCACGACGATCTTCCGGTCGGCCGGCGCGGTGTGCCGGAGCCGGGCGTGGGCGACCGCGGTGCCGGCGACGCGGGCGGCCCGCTCGGGGTCGGGCACGTACGAGGTCAGACCCTCGTCGTCGACCTCCTTGAAGGAGAACGGGACGCTGATGATCCGGCCGTCGAACTCGGGGATGGCCACCTGGTTGCCGACGTCCAGCGGGGAGAGCCCGTCGTCGTTGGCCGCCCAGCTCTCGCGCGGGGTGCCCAGCACCAGCCCCTGGATGACCGGGACGTCCAGGCGGGCCAGCTCGCCGACGTCCCACGCGCCGTCGTCCCCACCGGCCTGGGCGGTGGCGGGCCGGGAACCGCCGGCCGCCAGCACCGTGACGACCATGGCGTCGACCGTGCGCAGCACCTCGAGCATCGCGGGGTCGACCGCACGCAGCGAGGCGGTGTAGATCGGTACCGGGACGCCGCCGGCGGTCTCGATCGCATCGCACAGCGTGTGCACGAAGGCGGTGTTCCCGGCGAGGTGGTGCGCCCGGTAGTAGAGGACGGCGACCCGGGGGCCGGTCGCGGTGGTGGGGCGGTCCAGCGGGCCCCAGTCGGGCGCGACGGCGGGGGCCTCGAAGCCCTCACCGTCCAGCAGCACGGTGTCGGCCAGGAAGCGGTGCAGCTCCACCACGTTGTCCGGGCCGCCCTGCGCGAGATAGGCGTGCGCCTCGGTGGCGACGCCCATCGGGACCGTGGACAGTGCCATCAGCTCGGCGTCGGGCAGCTGCTCCCCGCCCAGCACCACGACCGGCAGGCCGCTGTCCAGCAACGGCTGCAGCATGTCCTCGTACTTGCGGGCGGCCCCGAGGATCCGGACGACGACCAGGTCGGTGCCGGCGGCGAACGCGGCGAGCTGGTCGGCGCCGACCCGGTAGGGGTTGCCGAGCTTCCAGTCCGACGCGCTGGCCCTGGCCGAGAGCAGGTCGGTGTCGGAGGTGGACAGCAGCGTGAAGGTGCGCTGGGACGTCACGGGAGAGCCTTCCCTGGGGGTCCGCGCCCCGGGTCGTCGGGCACGGCAGCCGGAGTATCTGGCTCCCCTGGTCGCCCAGGGTCACAGTGGCGGGACCGCACCGGAATCGCACCGGTTTCCTCACGCACTGCCGTGGTGTGCGCCGCACGCTACCGGCCGGACATCCCGGCCGGGCAGCCGGCAGCGGTCAGGCGACGCGGATGGCGAGACCGGGCTGCCCGTCGTCCTCGCCCGGGTGCAGCAGCGCCGCGAGCGCCTCCACGCCGTCCACCAGCCGCGGCCCCGGCCGGACGATCACCGCGTCGCCGTCGATGGCCCAGACCGCGCGGCCGGGCAGCGCCTCGGCCACCCTCGCCGCCTGTTCCACCGCACCGGGGAGACCGAAGCCGCAGGGCGCGACCACGACGACCTCCGGGTCGGCGGCGCTGAAGAAGTCCCAGTCGACGGGCGCGGAACGCTGTCCGGGCCGGCAGGCGACGGGCTCGCCCCCCGCGGCGGCGATCTGGTCGGGCACCCAGTGGGCGGCGGGGAACGGCGGGTCCACCCACTCGACCACCGCGACCCGGGGCCGGGGCCGCCCGGCGACGCGGGCCGCGACCGTGGCCAGCCGCGCCCGGAGTGCGGCGACGACCTCCTCGGCGCGCCCGGGGACGCCGAGGCGCCCGCCGACCGTGCTGATCGTCGCGAGCACCTCGTCCAGCGTGTAGGGGTCGAGGGCGACGACGTCGGCCCGGCAGCCCAGGTGGGCCAGCGCCGCGTCGACGGCGCCCGACGGCAGGGCGCAGACGCGGCACAGGTCCTGGGTCAGGATCACGTCGGGGTCCAGCGCGGCGAGCGCCCCCTCGTGCAGCGTGTAGAGGTCCTCCCCCGCCGCGAGCCGCCGGCGCACGGAGGCATCGATCTCCGCTGGGGTCATGCCTGCGGTGTCGAGCCCGCCGACGACCACCGCCTTCTCGCGGCGCGCCGCGGGCGGCTCGTCGCACTCGAAGGTGACGCCCACGAGCTGATCGGCGAGCCCGAGGGCGTAGACGATCTCCGTCGCCGAGGGCAGGAGCGAGACGACGCGCATCGGTCCAGCCTGGCACGTGGCCCCGCCGGCGCGCCGGAGCTGCTGCCGCGCGCACGTAGCCTCGACGCCGCCATGGACGCCACCCCGCCACCCCGCGACCGGCCCGACGCCTGCCCCGGTGCCCTGCAGACGCATCCCGCCGCCGACGGCGCCCTCGCCCGCGTCCGGGTTCCTGGCGGCGCGCTGACCCCGGGTCAGCTGCGCGTCCTCGGCACCGCGGCGCGCGAGCTCGGCGACGGCGCGCTCGAGCTCACCAGCCGCGGGAACGTGCAGCTCCGTGGCCTGCGGGCGGGCGCCGAGACCGAGCTCGGGAACCGGCTGGCCGCGGTCGGGCTGCTGCCGAGCGCCACCCACGAGACGGCCCGCAACGTCCTGGCGAGCGTGCTGAGCGGCCGCGCCGGCGGGCTGCTCGACGCGCGCCCCTGGGTGCCGGGCTTCGATGCGGGGCTGTGCGCCGATGCCCGGCTGGCCGCTCTGCCCGGCCGCTTCCTCGCTGCCTTCGACGACGGCCGCGGTGACGTCGCGGGGCTGCGCGCCGACGTCGGGCTGCTGGCCCTCGACGGGCACACCGTGGCGCTGCTGCTCGCCGGCACCGACACCGGGCTGCGGACCCGTCCCGACGGCGCCGTGGCGCTCGCGCTCGCCGCGACCCGGGCGTTCCTCGAGGTCAGGGAGCAGCAGGGCGGCACGGCGTGGCGGGTCGCCGAGCTCACCGACGGCCGCGAGCGCATGGCAACCGCGCTCGGCGGCGCGCGGCACGAGCCGCGGCCCGTTCCCCGCGCCCCGGCGGCCGGCCCGGCGGGAGCGGTGCGCCAGGACGACGGTCGCACCGCGCTGGTCGCCGTCGTCCCGCTGGGCCGGCTGACGGCGGCCCAGGCGGACATGCTCGCCGCGACCGCCACCGACGGCCTGCAGCTCACCCCGTGGCGGAGCATCGCGGTCCCCGACCTGCCCGATGCCGGAGCGGCCCCGGCCCTCGCGGCCGCGGGCCTCGAACTCGACCCCGGCACCGCCTGGCTGCAGGTCACCACCTGCGCCGGACGCCCCGGCTGCGCGAAGTCGCTGGCCGACGTGCGCGCCGACGCCGTCGCCGCTGTGCGCGCCGGCACGCTCCCCGCGGACGGGGCCCGCCAGCACTGGGTGGGGTGCGAGCGCCGCTGCGGGCGGCCCCCCGGTGACGTCGTGGACGTCGTCGCCACGGGTGACGGGTACCGGATCGGCGTTCCGTAGCCTCGCCCCCGCACGGCGCTCGACCGCGCCGGCAGCGAGTGCGATGGAGACCCGGCAGCACATGTACGAGTACGAGAAGGACGGCGCCGAGATCTACCGGCGGTCGTTCGCCACCATCCGCGCGGAGACCGACCTGGGCGGCATGCCCGAGGACGTCGCCCGGGTCACGGTGCGCATGATCCACGCCTGCGGGCAGGTCGACCTGGTCGAGGACGTGGCGTACTCGTCCGCCGTGGTCGAGCGTGCGCGGGCGGCCCTCGACGCCGGCGCGCCCGTCCTCTGCGACGTCCAGATGGTCGCCTCGGGGGTGACCCGGCGCCGACTGCCGAAGGACAACGACGTGGTCTGCACGCTCAACGACCCGCGCACACCCGGGCTCGCCGCCGAGCTGGGCACGACGCGCACCGCCGCCGCGCTCGAGCTGTGGCGCGACCGGCTCGACGGCGCGGTCGTCGCGATCGGCAACGCCCCCACCGCCCTGTTCCACCTGCTCGAGATGGTCGCCGCCGGCGGCCCCCGCCCGGCCGCCGTCCTCGGCATCCCCGTCGGGTTCATCGGCGCGGCCGAGTCCAAGGACGCCCTGGCCGCCTCCGACCTCGACTTCCTCGTCGTGCGCGGCCGCCGCGGTGGCAGCGCCATCACCGCCGCGGCCGTGAACGCGATCGCGAGCGACGTCGAATGAGCGGACAGGGGCGTGAGCATCGCAGCGAGGAACGAGCGAGGAGCGGAGGGCACCGCGGGAGCGAGTCAGGTGCAATGAGCACCGGCCGCCTCTACGGCGTGGGCCTCGGCCCCGGCGACCCGGAGCTGCTCACCGTGAAGGCCGCCCGGCTGATCGGCGCGGCCGACGTCGTGGCCTTCCACGCGGCGCGGCACGGCCGGTCGGTGGCCCGCGGGATCGCCGCGCCCCACCTGCGCGAGGGCCAGATCGAGGAGCTGCTCGTCTACCCGGTGACCACCGAGACGACCGACCACCCCGGCGGTTACCAGGGCGCCATCGACGAGTTCTACGAGGCCGCCGCCGCGCGGCTGGCCGCCCACCTCGATGCGGGCCGGGACGTCGTGGTCCTGGCCGAGGGCGATCCGTTCTTCTACGGCTCGTACATGCACATGCACAAGCGGCTCGCGCACCGGTACCCGACCGAGGTGGTGCCCGGTGTGACCAGCGTCAGCGGCGCCGCCGCGGCCGTCGGCCGGCCGCTGGTCGAGCGGGACGAGGTGCTCACCGTCCTGCCCGGCACGCTCGGCGCCGACGAGCTCGCCGAGCGGCTGGCGAGGACCGACTCCGCCGTGGTCATGAAGCTCGGGCGCACGTTCCCGCAGGTGCGCGAGGCGTTCGACCGGGCGGGCGTCCTCGACCGGGCGCTGTACGTCGAGCGCGCGACGACCGACGGCCAGCGCACGATGCCGCTGGCCGAGGTCGACCCGGCGAGCGTGCCGTACTTCTCGCTGGCCCTGCTGCCCAGCCCGCTGACCGACGAGCTGCCCGTCCCCGACCGGCCGGCCGACGCCGACGGGCCCGCCGGCGAGGTCGTCGTCGTGGGGCTCGGGCCGGGGGCGCGGTACTGGACGACCCCCGAGGCCGCCGACGCGCTCGCCACCGCCGAGGTGCTCATCGGCTACGGCCCGTACCTGGACCGGGTGCCGGCCAACCCGCGCCAGGAGCGGTTCCCCACGGACAACCGGGTCGAGGCGGAGCGGGCCGCCCATGCCCTGGAGCTGGCCCGGTCGGGGCGCCGGGTCGCGGTGGTGTCCAGTGGCGACCCCGGCGTCTTCGCCATGGCCGCCGCGGTGCTGGAGGTCGCCGGGCGACCGGAGTTCGCGGGCGTGCCGGTGCGCGTCGTGCCGGGTCTCACCGCGGCGCAGGCGGTGGCCTCGCGGGTCGGCGCGCCGCTCGGCCACGACTTCTGCGTGCTGTCGCTGTCCGACGTCCTCAAGCCGTGGGACGTCGTCGTCGACCGGCTGCGGCACGCGGCCGCCGCCGACCTGGTGATCGCCCTGTACAACCCCCGGTCGAAGGCCCGCCCGCACCAGCTCGGCGAGGCGAAGCAGGTGCTGCTGGAGACCCGGTCGCCCGACACCGTGGTCGTCGTCGGCCGGGACGTCGGCGGGCCCGAGGAGCGGCTCACCGTGACCACGCTCGGCGCGCTCGACCCGGAGACCGTCGACATGCGCTGCCTGCTCATCGTCGGGTCCTCGCAGACCCGCGTCGGCCCGTCCGGCCTGGTCTGGACGTCGCGCACCTACCCGGGCTGAGGCCGGCCGCGGGTCGCGCAGCACCCTGACGCCGGGTCGGTCGTTGTCCGTACAGCCGGTGACTGCGTGATCACCGACGTGGACGGGGGGTGCGGCTGTGCAGAGCGACGTGGTCACCTGGGAGGCCTGCCCGGCCTGCGACGGAGCCGCCGCACTCGGCTGGGTCGGGCAGACCCTCACGGAGATCGACTGCGCGGGCCAGTGCCGGCTGACCGACGCACTCCGGGAGGCGATCATCCGGACCGCCACCCCGCCCGCGGCGACGCGGCTCCGGCCTCTCGACGAGTAGCGGCGCCCCGCTGACGGGCGTCCTCAGGGCGCCCGCGTGCGGGCGGTCAGTCGGCGGACGTCCTCGGTCCGGGACCGGCGCGCACCCAGCTCAGCGCGTCGTCGACGGTCACGACGACCGGCACGCCGGGCGGCAGCGGCGGACGGCGGACCAGCACGACCGGTACCCCGAGCTCCCGGGCGGCGGTGAGCTTGGCCGCGGTCATGTGCCCGCCGCTGTCCTTGGTGACGACGACGTCGACCGCGTGCTCGCGGAGGAGAGCGCGCTCGTCGTCGACGCTGAACGGGCCACGCGCGAGCACCACCGAGGTCCGTCCGGGCAGCGGCGACGCCGGCGGGTCGACCGAGCGCACGAGGCAGCGCGCGGTCAGGCCGGCGAACGCGCCCAGCCCCTGCCGGCCCGTCGTGAGGAAGACCGAGCCGAACCCCTGCACCGCGGCCGCGGCCTCCTCCAGCGTGTCCACCCATCGCCAGTCGTCACCCGGCTGGGCGGTCCAGCCCGGCCGTTGCAGCCGCAGCAGCGGATGCCCGGTGACGGCACAGGCCTCGGCGGCGGAGGCGGTCATGGTCGTCGCGAAGGGGTGCGTCGCGTCCACGACCGCGCCGACCGGGTTCGCCCCCAGCCACGCCGCCAGCCCGGCGGCGCCGCCGAACCCACCGATCCGCACCTCCCCCGGGGGCAGCACCGGATCGGCCACCCGGCCGGCGAGCGAGCTGACCACCTCGACGCCCTCGGCGACCAGCGCCCCGGCCAGCCGACGGGCCTCCCCCGTGCCCCCGAGCACCAGCACCCGACCGGTTCCGCTCACCACCGGTGCATCCTTTCCCCGTGACCACAGCGGGCAGGGAGGGCAGCACCGGGCTGCGCTACGGGTGGACGACCGGGGCGTGCGCGACCGCGGCGACCACCGCCGCCTACACCGCGCTGCTCACGGGCGAGTTCCCCGACCCGGTGTCGATCGACCTGCCTCGCGACTTGCACCCGTCGTTCGCGCTGGCGACCGAGGAACTGACCGCAGGCGCGGCGACGGTCGGCGTCGTCAAGGACGCCGGCGACGACCCCGACGTCACGCACGGCGCGCTGGTCTCGGCGCGCGTCACCGCCGGCGAACCGGGCACCGGGGTCACCTTCCGCGCCGGCGAGGGCGTCGGCACGGTGACCAAGCCCGGGCTCCCGCTGGCGGTCGGGGAGCCGGCGATCAACCCGATGCCGCGCCAGTTCATCCGCGAGCACGTGGCCGCGGTCGCCGCGCGGCACGGCGGCACCGGCGACGTCGTCGTCGAGATCTCCGTGGAGCACGGCGAGGAGCTGGCGCGGAGGACCTGGAACCCGCGGCTGGGCATCCTCGGCGGGCTGTCCATCCTGGGCACGACCGGCGTCGTCGTCCCCTACTCGTGCTCGTCGTGGATCGACTCGATCCGCCGCGGCATCGACGTGGCCCGGGCCGCCGGCCGCGAGCACGTCGCGGGGTGCACCGGGTCGACCAGCGAGCGCGTGGTCACCGAGCTCCACGGCCTGCCCGAGGACGCGCTGCTGGACATGGGCGACTTCGCCGGCGCGGTGCTCAAGTACCTGCGCCGGCACCCCGTTCCGCGGCTGACCGTCGCCGGCGGCATCGGCAAGCTGGCCAAGCTCGCCGACGGTCACCTCGACCTGCACTCGGGTCGCTCCCAGGTGTCGACGGAGTCGCTGGCGGCCATGGTGCGCGACGCGGGGGGTGCGCCGGACCTGGTGGACGGCGTCCGTGCGGCGAACACCGCGCTCGACGCGCTGCAGCAGTGCTCGGCTGCGGGCTTCCCCCTCGGCGACCTGGTCGCCGCCGGCGCCCGGACGACGGCGCTCGGCGTGCTCCGCGGCGCCCCCGTCGAGGTGGACGTCGTGGTCATCGACCGCGGGGGGACGATCGTCGGCCGCGCGGGCTGACCGGCCCGTCAGCGGCACCGCGTCGTCGAGTAGAGGTGGCTGTCGGGGAACTCCCCCGCGGTCAGCACCGCCCCGACGATCACCACCGCCGTCCGCTTCAGCCCGGCAGTCTCGACCTGCTCCGCGATGTCGGCCAGCGTCCCGCGCAGGATCAGCTCGTCGTCCCGGCTGGCCCGGGCGACCACCGCCACCGGGCAGTCGGCGCCGTAGTGCGGCACCAGCTCGGGCACGAGCTCGGTGATCCGCTGGACGGCCAGGTGCAGCACCAGCGTGGCGCGCGAGGCCCCCAGCGTGGCCAGGTCCTCCCCGGCCGGCATCGGCGTGGAGCGGGCCGACGTCCGGGTGAGGATCACCGTCTGGCCGACCCCGGGCACGGTCAGCTCGCGCTTGAGCGAGGCGGCGGCCGCCGCGAACGCCGGCACCCCCGGGACGACGTCGTAGGGCACGCCGTGGGCGTCGAGCCGGCGCATCTGCTCGGCCATCGCGCTGTAGACCGACGGGTCGCCGGAGTGCAGCCGGGCGACGTCGAGACCGGCCTCGTGGGCGGCGACCAGCTCGGCGGTGATCCGGTCGAGGTCGAGGTCGGCGGTGTCGACCAGCCGGGCGCCGGGCGGCGCCGTGTCGAGCAGCTCCCGCGGCACCAGGGCGCCTGCGTACAGGCAGACCGGCGCGGTGGCGATGATGCGGGCGGCCCGGACGGTGACCAGGTCCGGTGCGCCCGGCCCGGCGCCGATGAAGTGCACGGTCATGGCGTCACCGAACCACGGAGAAGATCGTGACCGGCAGGGCGGGGCGGAACGCGGTGAAGCCGCCGACCGCGCCCGCGTGCGACACCTGCAGCCGGGTCAGCTCGCCGCCGACCTCCGCCCGCCACCGGAGCACCTCCGTCTCGCTCTCCAGCGTCACCGCGTTGACCACCAGCCGGCCGCCGGGGCGCAGCGCCGCCCAGCACGCGTCGAGGACGCCGGGCACGGTTCCCCCGCCGCCGACGAAGACGGCGTCCGGGGCGGGCAGCCCGGCCAGCGCGTCCGGCGCCGGGCCCTCGACGACGCGCAGCCCCGGCACCCCGAGCCGCACCGCGTTCCGCGCGATGCGGGCGGCCCGGTCCGGATGGGACTCGACCGCCACGGCACGGCAGGAGGGGTGGACCCGCATCCACTCGATGCCGATGGAGCCGGCGCCGGCGCCGACGTCCCAGAGCAGCTGACCGGGCAGCGGGGCCAGCCGGGCGAGCGTGACGGCGCGGACGTCGCGCTTGGTGAGCTGACCGTCGGACTCGTAGGCCTCGTCGGGCAGCCCGGGCACGGTCGGGAGCGGCACCGTGCCGTCGTCCGCGACCGCCTCGACGGCGGTCACCACCAGCGGGTCGACGACGCCGTGCGGCCAGCCCGCCGCGCGGCCGGTCAGCACGTGCTCCTCCGGCCCGCCGAGCCGGGCCAGCGCGGTGATCCGGCTCGCGCCGTAGCCGAGCCGCGCGCACAGGGCGGCCACCTCGGCCGGGGCGCCGCCGTCCGAGCCCAGCACGAGCAGCCGCCGGCCGGGGGTCACGTGCGGGACGAGCAGTTCCAGGGCGCGGCCGACGACGGTCACGACGGCGGTCTCCTCGACCGCCCAGCCCAGGCGCGCGCAGGCCAGGCTGACCGAGGAGGGGTGCGGGAGGACGCGCACCGCGCCGGCTCCGTGCAGCCGCACCAGGGAGGTGCCGACGCCGGACAGCATCGGATCCCCGCTGGCCAGGACCACGACGCGGCGTCCGGGGTGCGCGTCGAGCAGACCCGCCAGCGCCGGGCCCATGGGCGAGGGCCAGGGCACCCGCTCGGCGGGCACGGCGTCCGGCACGAGCCCCAGCTGTCGGGCGCTGCCGCGCAGCACGCCGGCGTCCCCGACGGCTCGCCGGGCAGCCGGCGAGAGGCCGTCCCACCCGTCGGCGCCGATGCCGACGACGGTCACCGGCGCGGCTCCGTCCCGCTCGTCAGCACGCACGACGGGCGATCCTAGGCACCGGGTCCCGGAGGCCGGTTGACACGATGAGCGGCGATGGACATCCCGATCGCGACCGGCCTCGCCCTGGGCGCCGCCGCCGACCTGCTCCTCGCCGACCCCCGGCGCGCCCATCCGGTGGCCGGTTTCGGCGCGGTCGCCGGCGCCCTCGAGCACCGGATCTGGCGCGACTCCCGCGCGGTCGGCGCCGGCCACGCGCTCGGCCTGACCGCCGCCGCGTCGGGGCTCGGCGTGCTCCTGGACCGGGGCACCCGGCGGAGGCCGGCCGCCCGGACCCTCGTCACCGCGGCCGCCACCTGGACCGTGCTCGGTGGCACCTCGCTCGGCCGGGCGGCCGGGGTCATGCGCACCGCCCTGGACGCCGGCGACCTCCCGGCCGGCCGCGCGGCCCTGCCGTCCCTGGCCGGACGGGATCCGCGCTCGCTCGACGGGGACGGGCTGGCCCGGGCGACCGTCGAGTCGGTCGCGGAGAACACCTCGGACGCCGCCGTCGCGCCGCTGTTCTGGGGTGCGGCCGCGGGGCTCCCCGGGCTGCTCGGCTACCGCGCGGTGAACACGCTCGACGCCATGGTCGGCCACCGGTCGCCGCGCTACGAGCGCTTCGGGTGGGCGGCCGCCCGCCTCGACGACCTCGCCAACTGGCTGCCGGCCCGGCTCACCGCCGCGCTCACCGTGGCCTGCGCGCCCCTGGTCGGTGGCTCGGCTCCCGGGGCGCTGCGCACCTGGCTGCGCGACGGCCCGGCCCACCCGAGCCCCAACTCCGGCCGGTGCGAGGCCGCGACCGCCGGCGCCCTCGGCGTGCGGCTGGGCGGCCGGAACGTCTACGGCTCCCGGGTGGAGGTCCGCCCGCTGCTGGGGGCCGCGGGTCGCGCACCCACCCCGGCCGACATCGGCGCGGCGGTGCGGCTGTCGCGGGCGGTCTGGCTCGGCGCCGCCGGGCTGGCCGTCGCCGCCCGGCTGCTGCGGACGCGCTCGTGAGCGGGGCGCTGCTGGTCGCCGGCACCACGTCGGACGCCGGCAAGTCGGTCGTCACCGCGGGCATCTGCCGCTGGCTGGTGCGCGAAGGCGTCTCGGTCGCGCCGTTCAAGGCGCAGAACATGAGCAACAACTCCATGGTCACGCCCGACGGCGCCGAGATCGGCCGGGCGCAGGTCATGCAGGCGGCGGCCGCGCGGGTGGAGCCCGAGGCGGCGATGAACCCGGTGCTGCTCAAGCCCGGCGGCGACAACTCCAGCCAGGTCGTCGTCCTGGGCCGGGCCGTGGCCGACGTGACGGCGCTGTCCTACCGGCCGATGAAGGCCGCGCTGCTCGAGCAGGTCCTGGCCTCGCTCGCGGACCTGCGGTCCCGGTTCGACGTGGTGGTCTGCGAGGGCGCGGGCTCCCCCACCGAGATCAACCTGCGCGCCGACGACATCGCCAACATGGGGCTGGCGACCGCGGCGGACCTGCCCGTCGTGGTGGTGGGGGACATCGACCGCGGCGGGCTGTTCCCGGCGCTCTACGGCACGGTCGCGCTCATGCCGCCGGCCGACCAGCGGCTGGTCGCCGGCTTCCTGGTCAACAAGTTCCGCGGCGACGTCCGGCTGCTCGAGCCCGGCCTCGTCGAGCTCGGACGGCTCACCGGGCGCCCGACCCTCGGTGTGCTGCCGTGGCTCGGCGGGCTGGAGCTCGACGTCGAGGACTCCCTCGGCGTGCCGACCGGCGGCACCCTCACGGGGCCGCCGCACGGCGAGGACGTGCTCCGCGTGGCGGTCGCCCGGCTGCCCCGGCTGTCGAACTTCACCGACCTCGACGCGCTGGCCGCCGAGCCCGGCGTCCTCGTCCGGTACGTCACCCGGGCCGAGGAGCTCGCCGACGCCGACCTGGTCGTCCTCCCCGGCACCCGGTCGACCGTCGCGGACCTCGCCTGGCTGCGGGAGACCGGGCTCGCCGCCGCCGTGCAGCGGCACGCGGCGGCCGGCGGTCCGGTGCTCGGCATCTGCGGCGGCCACCAGATGCTCGCCCGCACCATCACCGACGACGTCGAGTCCCGTGCCGGCACCGTCCCGGCGCTCGGCCTGCTCCCCACCGACGTGCGGTTCGCCCGCGAGAAGACCCTCGGCCGCCCGACCGGCGCGGCCCTCGGCGAGCCGGTCTCCGGCTACGAGATCCACCACGGCGTCGTGACCGTCGACGACTCCGCCGAGCCCTTCCTGGACGGCGCCCGGGCGGGGTCGGTGGCCGGCACCACCTGGCACGGCGCGCTGGAGAACGACGGCTTCCGGCGGGCGTTCCTCACCGAGGTCGCCCGGATCACCGGCCGCCGGTTCGTGCCCGCCCCGGGCACCGATTTCGCCGCGGTCCGCGAGGCCCGGCTGGACCGCCTGGGCGACCTCGTCGCCGAGCACGCCGACACCGCGGCGCTCTGGCGGCTGATCGAGTCCGGAGCGCCGCCGGACCTCCCGCTGCTGCCCCCGGGGTCGGTCGCGGGCTGACCCCCGGCGCTCCCGGCCCGCCGGGAGGGTGTGGTTCCATGTCGCCACCACGCGACGGCAGTGGAGGAAGCCCGGTGCGATTCCGGCGCGGTCCCGCCACTGTGAGCCGACCCCCGGGTCGGTGAGTCAGGAACTCCCGCCGTCGCGCTCCTGCCACCTCCGGGCGTGGACACCCGGGGAGAGGAAGCGTGCTCCCGTGCGCCGTTCTTGCGCATGACCTACCCCTTCAGCGCCGTCGTCGGCATGGACGACATGCGGCTGGCCCTGCTGCTCAACGCCGTCTCCCCCGCCGTGGGCGGCGTGCTCGTGCGCGGCGAGAAGGGCACGGCGAAGTCGACGACGGTCCGGGCCCTGGCCGCCGTCCTGCCGCCGGTCGCGGTGGTGCCCGGCTGCCGCTTCGCCTGCGACCCCGCCGCTCCCGACCCCGGCTGCCCCGACGGCCCGCACGAGCCCACCGCCGGCGGCCCCGTGCGCCCGGCCCGGCTGGTCGAGCTGCCCGTGGGCGCCTCGGAGGACCGCGTCGTGGGCTCGCTGGACCTCGAGCGCGCGCTCACCGAGGGCGTGAAGGCGTTCGAACCGGGCCTGCTGGCCGCCGCGCACCGCGGCGTCCTCTACGTCGACGAGGTCAACCTGCTGCACGACCACCTGGTCGACCTGCTGCTGGACGCCGCCGCCATGGGCACCGCCTACGTCGAGCGCGAGGGCATCTCGGTCCGGCACGCCGCCCGCTTCCTCCTCGTCGGGACCATGAACCCGGAGGAGGGCGAGCTGCGGCCGCAGCTGCTCGACCGGTTCGGCCTGACCGTCGAGGTCGCCGCGCCCCGTGACCCGGCTGTGCGCGCCGAGGTCGTGCGCCGGCGGTTCGCCTCCGACGCCGACCCGGCCGGCTTCGCCGCCGCGTGGTCGGCGCAGGAGTCCGGGCTCGCGGACCGGATCGCCGGCGCCCGCGCCCGGCTGCCGCACGTCGTCCTGTCCGACGCCGCGCTGCAGCAGGTCACCGCCGTGTGCGCGGCCTTCGACGTGGACGGCCTGCGCGCCGACCTGGTCACCGCCCGCGCCGCGATCGCGCACGCCGCCTGGTGCGGTCGCGACGAGGTCACCGAGGACGACGTCCGGGTGGCCGCCCGCCTCGCCCTCCCGCACCGCCGCCGGCGCAACCCGTTCGACGCCCCCGGCCTCGACGAGGAGACGCTGGAGCAGGCCCTCGCCGACAGCCGGCCCGACGACGACGGCCCCGAGGACGACGGCCCCGACGGCAGCGGCGGTCCACCTGCTCCGACCGACCCGGACGCTGCCCCCGGGAACGACGACGAGGGACTTTCTGCACCGAAAGTCCCTGACGGCGACGGGCAGCAGCCGACGACGGCGCCGCGCGGCGAGGGCGGCGGCCACACCGAGGCCGCACCCGCCCCCGACCAGGCCGCGGCCGCCCCGTCGGAGACCTTCCGCGCGCGGCGGCTGGAGGTGCCGGGCATCGGCGCCGGCGCGGCGGGCCGACGGTCGCGCGCCCGCTCGGAGCGCGGCCGGGTCGTCGGCTCCACCCGTCCGATCGCCGCGGTCACGAAGCTGCACCTGACCGACACCGTGCTCGCGGCCGCACCGCACCAGCGGGCGCGCGGCCGCACCGGTCCGGGGCTGCGGATCGCCCGCGAGGACCTGCGCCAGGCGACGCTCGAAGGCCGGGAGGGCAACCTCGTGCTCTTCGTCGTCGACGCCAGCGGCTCCATGGGCTCCCGGGCCCGCATGGGCACGGTGAAGGGCGCCGTCCTCTCGCTGCTGGTCGACGCCTACCAGCGCCGGGACAAGGTCGGGCTGGTCACCTTCCGCGGCACCGGCGCCGAGCTGGCCCTGCCGCCCACCTGGTCGGTCGAGGCCGCCGCCGCGCGGCTCGCCGAGCTGCCCACCGGAGGACGGACGCCGCTGGCCGCCGGCCTGCTCCGTGCCGCCGAGGTGCTGCGGGTGGAGCGCATCCGCGATCCACGGCGCCGCCCGCTGCTCGTCGTCGTCACCGACGGCCGCGCGACCGGGGCCCGCGGAGGTGCCCCGCTCCTCGAGGCGCACGCCGCCGCGAGGCTCCTCGCCGCCGCGGGCGTGGCCGCCGTCGTCGTCGACTGCGAGTCCGGGCCGGTCCGGCTGGGCCTGGCCTCGACCCTGGGCGCCGTCCTCGGCGGGCCGACCCTCGCCATGGGCGAGCTCGCCGCCGACGGTCTCGCCGCGACGGTCCGCGACGCCCGGAAGGTGGCCTGACGTGCCCCGGGGGCAGGTCGAGACCGTGCCGGCCGACGGGCTGACCACGCGCCAGCGGCGCAACCGGCCGCTGCTCGTGGTGCACACCGGCGAGATGAAGGGCAAGTCCACCGCCGCCTTCGGGATGGCGATGCGCGCCTGGAACCAGGGCTGGTCGATCGCGGTCTACCAGTTCGTCAAGAGCGCCAAGTGGAAGGTCGGCGAGGAGAACGCGCTGACCGCGCTCGGCCGGGTGCACGAGCAGACCGGCGAGGGCGGCCCCGTCGTCTGGCACAAGATGGGCTCCGGCTGGAGCTGGTCGCGCCGGGCGGGCAGCGAGACCGACCACGCCGCCGACGCCGCCGAGGGCTGGGCGCAGATCAAGCGCGACCTGGCCGCCGAGGCGCACCGGTTCTACGTGCTCGACGAGTTCACCTACCCGCTGAAGTGGGGCTGGGTGGACATCGATGATGTGATCGCGACGTTGTCCGCTCGCCCGGGCGCCCAGCACGTGGTGATCACCGGCCGGGACGCCCCGCCGGCGCTGGTCGGCGCCGCGGACCTGGTGGTCGAGATGACCAAGGTCAAGCACCCGATGGACGCCGGCCAGAAGGGTCAGCGAGGCATCGAGTGGTGACCGGGGGCGGGCGGGGGATGGCACGGCTGGTCGTGGCCGCGCCCAGCAGCAACGCCGGCAAGACGTCGGTGGCCACGGGGCTGATCGCCGCGCTCACCGCCCGCGGGCTCACCGTCTCCCCGCACAAGGTCGGCCCCGACTACATCGACCCCGGCTACCACGGCCTCGCCGCCGGACGCCCGGGCCGCAACCTGGACCCGTGGCTGGTCGGCGAGGAGCGGATCGCGCCGCTGTTCCTGCGCGGCGCGCTGCACCCGCGGCCGGCCGACGTCGCCGTCGTCGAGGGCGTGATGGGGCTGTTCGACGGCGCCTCGCATCCGTCGGTCGAGCCGGGCTTCGCCTCCACCGCGCACGTCGCCGGGCTGCTCCGGGCGCCGGTCCTGCTCGTCGTGGACGGCTCCTCGCAGGCGCGCTCGGTGGCCGCACTCGTGCACGGGTTCGCGACCTTCGACCCCGGCGTCCGGCTCGGCGGCGTCATCTTCAACCGGGTCGGCAGCGACCGGCACGAAGCGATCCTGCGCGAGGCGCTGGCCGCCGCCGGGGTGCCGGTGCTCGGCGCGGTCCGCCGGATGGAGCAGCTGCACACCCCGTCGCGGCACCTGGGGCTGATCCCCGCGGCGGAACGCTCGGACGACGCGCTGGCCACGGTCCGGCGGCTGGGCGAGGTGGTCGCCGCATCGGTCGACCTCGACGCCGTGCTCGCCCTCGCCCGGTCCGCTCCCCCGCTGGACGCCGCGCCCTGGGACCCCGCGGCGGAGGTCGCGCCGGTCCGGGACAGGCCCCGGATCGCGGTCGCCGGCGGGCCCGCCTTCACCTTCGGCTACGCGGAGCACACCGAGCTGCTCGAGGCGGCCGGCGCGGAGGTGGTCGTCGTCGATCCGCTGCGGGACGAGACCCTGCCGGAGGGCACCGCCGGGCTCGTGGTCGGCGGCGGCTTCCCCGAGGTGCACGCCACCGAGCTGTCGGCCAACGAGTCGTTGCGCGCCGACGTCGCCGCGCTGGCCGCCAGCGGCGCGCCGGTCGTGGCGGAGTGCGCGGGGCTGCTCTACCTGTCCCGCGCGCTCGACGGGGTGCCGATGTGCGGGGTGCTCGACGTGGCGACGGCGATGTCGCCGCGGCTGACCCTCGGCTACCGGGCCGCCGAGGCCGTCACCGACTCGGTGCTCGCCGTCGCCGGCACCCGGGTCCGAGGGCACGAGTTCCACCGCACGCACGCCGACCCGCCGGCGGGCGCGGCCGGCGCGTGGCAGTGGTCGGCCGCCACCACCGAGGGGTTCGTCGGCGGCAGCGTGCACGCCTCCTATCTGCACCTCCACTGGGCCGGCAGCCCCTTCATGGCCCAGCGCTTCGTCGCCGCGTGCGTCACCGCCGAACGATCGGAGAACATCCGTGCACATCGCTGAAGGATTCCTCCCCGCCGGCCACGCGGCCGGCTGGACGATCGCGGCCGCTCCCTTCGTCGTGCACGGCGCCCGAGCCGTGGTGAGAGAGGTGCGGGAGAACCCGGGGTCGACGCTGCTGCTGGGCGCGGCCGGGGCGTTCACCTTCGTGCTGAGCGCGGTCAAGCTGCCGTCGGTGACCGGCAGCTCGAGCCACCCGACCGGCACCGGCCCGGGCGCGATCCTCTTCCGGCCACCGGTGATGGCGCTGCTGGGCACGGTCGTCCTGCTGTTCCAGGCGTTGCTCCTGGCGCACGGCGGGCTGACCACGCTCGGCGCGAACGCGTTCGCCTTCGCCGTGGTCGGACCCTGGACCGGGTACGCCGCCTACCGGCTCACCCGGGCCGCCGGGGCCGGCCTGATGCCGGCGGTCTTCGCCGGCGTCGCGCTGGCCGACCTCGCCACCTACGTCACGACCTCGTTCCAGCTGGCGCTGGCCTTCCCGGACGCCGAGAGCGGCCTGGTCGGGGGGCTGCTGAAGTTCCTCGGGGTCTTCGCGGTCACCCAGATCCCGCTGGCCATCGGCGAGGGGCTGCTGGGCGTCCTGCTGTTCCGGGTGCTCACCGTCAACGCCCGCCCCGAGCTCGAGCGGCTCGGCGTGCTGAAGCCCGCCGAGCCCGTGACCCCCGGAGGCGCCGCATGACCCGCCGCACGCTCGTCACCGCACTGCTCGTGCTCGCCGTCGTCGCGCTGTTCGCCGTGCCCCTGCTGGTCGACGGCGGGACGTCGGAGTTCGGCGGCACGGACGCCGCGGTCACCGAGGAGCTCGAGGCCGACGGCTACACCCCGTGGTTCGAGTCGGTGTTCAGCCCGGCCGGAGAGGTCGAGTCCGGGCTGTTCGCCCTGCAGGCCGCGCTCGGCGCCGGGGCGCTCGGCTACGTGCTGGGGCTGCTGCGCGGACGGCGCACCTCGGTCCCGGCGCCCGCTGCGGGAGCCGGCGAGCGGTGACCGGTCTGGCCGTCGACGACGCGGCGTGGGCCAGCGCGTGGCGCCGGCGTGCGCCCGGGGACAAGATGCTGCTCTGCGGCGGGCTCGTCGTCACCGCCCTGGTGCTGCCGGCCTGGCCGGGCAGCGCACTGGTCGGCGCCGTCGTGGTCGCGCTGGCCCTCGGTCCCGCCCGGGTGCCCGCCCGCACGTTCCTGCGCGCGGCGCGCTGGCCCGCGGCCTTCATCGCCGTCGGCGCGGTCACCGCCGTGGTCGAGGTCGGCGGCGGCGGCGGACCGGGGTGGGCGCCGGACGCCGCGGCGCGCGCCGGCTCGCTGGTCGGGCACGCGCTGGCCGGGAGCGCAGCCGTCCTGCTCCTGGCCACCACCACCCCGATGTCCGACCTGCTGCCGGCGCTGCGCCGGGCACGCGTGCCCGACGCCGTGGTGGAGGTCGCGTCGGTCGTCTACCGGTTGCTGTTCGTGCTGCTCGGCAGCCTGCACACCATCCGGGAGGCACAGACGGCGCGGATGGGCTACTCCTCGGTCGCCCGCTCCTACCGGTCGTCGGGTGCCCTCGCCGCGGCCGTGCTGACCCGGTCCTGGGACCGCGCCCGGCGGATGCAGGAGGGGCTGGCCGGTCGCGGCATGGAGACCGGGCTGCGGGTGCTGCCCGAGGTCCTGCCCTCGTCGTGGGCCTTCCTCGCCGGCTCGGTCGCCGGGCCGGCCGCCATCGTCGTCGCCTCCTCGGTGGCGACGTGAGCCACCGGACGCTCGCCGCCCGCGGGCTGGTCGCCGGCTACGAGCGCGGCCGCCCCGTGCTCGACGGCGCCACGCTCACCGTGCCCGCCGGCCGGCGGCTGGCCCTGCTCGGCGCGAACGGTTCGGGGAAGACCACCCTCCTGCGCTGCCTCGCAGGCAGGCTGCGGCCCACCGCCGGCGCGGTCACGGTGGACGGGCAGCCCGTGGCGTACTCGCGCGCCGGGCTGCGCACGCACCGGCAGACCGTCCAGCTGGTGCTGCAGGACCCCGACGACCAGCTGTTCAGCGCCTCCGTCGCGCAGGACGTCTCCTTCGGCCCGCTCAACCTCGGCCTGGACGAGGCCGCGGTCCGCGCCCGGGTGGCCGAGGCGCTGCACCTGCTCGCCCTCGACCCGCTCGCCGGACGACCCACGCACCAGCTCTCCTACGGCGAGCGCAAGCGGGTCGCGATCGCCGGCGCGGTCGCGATGCGGCCCTGCGTGCTGCTGCTCGACGAGCCGACGGCCGGCCTGGACCCTTCGGCCGTCGCCGAGACGCTCGCGGCGCTGGCCCGGCTGCAGGAGAACGACTCCACCGTGGCCATGAGCACCCACGACGTCGACCTGGCGCTGCGGTGGGCCGACGAGGTCGCGGTGGTGGTCGACGGCCGGGTCGTCCAGGGCGCACCCGAGGTGCTGCTCGCCGACGGCGACCTGCTCGCCCGCGCGCGGCTCGACCGACCGTGGGCGCTGGGCGTGGGTGCCCGATTGCGCGCCCTCGGCCTGCTGCCGGCCGGCCCTCTCCCCCGGGACGCCGGCGGCCTGCTCGCCGCCCTGCCCCCGGCCCCGCTGGTGCGGTCGTGACCGGCGCCCCGACCACGGTCGGCATCGGTGCGCGGTCCGGCGTGAGCGCCGAGGAGGTGCTCGCCGCGGTCGACTCGGTGCTGCCGCACGGCGTCGGCGCCGTGCGGTTGGCGACCATCGACGCGCGGGCGCGGGAGACGGGGGTCCAGGAGGCGGCGGCCCGGCGCGGCTGGACCCTGGTGGGTCACCCCGCGACAGCGCTGGCGCAGGTCCGGACGCCGACGGCGTCCGACCTCGTGGCGGCCGCGGTCGGGACCGGTTCGGTGGCCGAGGCCGCGGCTCTGCTGGACGGCGGCTCGCTCGTCGTGCCCAGGACGGTGTGCGGTCGGGTCACCGTCGCGGTGGCACGCACGGAGCCGGGACGATGACCGACCTGCACCACCACGGCGACGCCGAGCTGGCCCCCGGCCTGGTCGACCTCGCCGTCAACGTCCGCGCCGACGCCCCGCCGGCCTGGCTGCGCGCCGTCCTGCACGCGTCGATCGACGCCGCGTCGTCCTATCCGGATCCCGCCCCCGCCCGGACGGCGGTCGCCGCCGCGCACGGCCGCCCGGTCGACGAGGTCCTGCTGACCGCCGGTGCGGCCGAGACCTTCGTCCTCCTGGCCCGCGCACTGCGCCCGCGTCTCGCCGCCGTCGTGCACCCGTCGTTCACCGAGCCGGAGGCGGCGCTGGACGCGGCCGGGCACCCGGTCACCCGCGTGGTGCTCCGCGCCGCCGACGGCTGGCGGCTGGACCCCGCGGCCGTGCCCGAGGAGGCCGACCTCGTCGTCGTCGGCAACCCGACCAACCCGACCTCCGTGCTCCACCCGGCCGCCGACCTCGTCGACCTCGCCCGCCCGGGCCGGGTGCTCGTGGTCGACGAGGCCTTCGCCGACACCGTGCCGGGGGAACCGGAGAGCCTCGCCGACCGGCGGGACGTCCCGGGGCTGGTCGTCGTGCGCAGCCTGACCAAGACGTGGGGGCTGGCCGGGCTGCGGGTCGGCTACGCGCTGGGGTCCGCGGCGCTCGTCGCCCGCCTGGCCGCGCACCAGCCGCGGTGGCCGGTCTCCACGCCGGCTCTCGCCGCGCTCGTCGCCTGCAGCACCCCCGCGGCGCGGGCCGAGGCCGAGGCGGGCGCCCGTGACCTCGACCGCTGGCGGGCGGCCCTCCTCGCCGGTCTGCCCCCCGCCGCCGTCGTGGAGGGAGATCCTCGGTCGTCGTTCGTCCTGCTGCGGGTGCCCGACGGGGTCCGGGTGCGGCAGGCGCTCCGGGACAGCGGGTGGGCGGTCCGCCGCGGCGACACCTTCCCCGGCCTGACCGGGGACCACCTGCGGGTGGCGGTCCGCCGGCCCGAGGTCACCGCCGCGTTCACCGCCGCCCTCACCGACGTCCTCGTCTCCGCCCCGAACCCCGAGGAGGTGCCATGAGCACCGCATCGCCGTCCCGTCCGTCCCCGCCGCTCCACCCCGTCGGCCTGCGGCTGCACAGCCGACCGGTGGTCGTCGTCGGGGGCGGAGCCGGTGCGCTGCGCGCGACCGCCGGGCTGCTGGACGCCGGCGCGCTGGTGACGGTCGTGAGCCCCGCCGTCGTCCCCGCGCTCGAGGCACTGGCCGGCGCCGGCTCGCTCTCGTGGATCCCGCGCGGCTACGCGCCCGGCGACCTGGACGCCGCCTGGTACGCCGTCGCCGCGACCGGCGACGACGCGGTGGACCGGCACGTCGCCGCCGACGCCGAGCGCGCCCGCGTCTTCTGCACCTCCACCGGCGACCCGGACGCCTCCAGCGCCTTCCGCGTCCTCTCGGACGGGGCGGACGCCCTCCCCCGGGACGGCCGCCGCGGCCGGGTCGTGCTCGTCGGCGGCGGGCCCGGCGACCCCGGGCTGATCACCGTGCGCGGCCGGCAGGCGCTGGCGCAGGCCGACGTCGTGGTCGTCGACCACCTGGGCCCACGCTCGCTGCTGGCCGGGTTGCGGCGTGACGTCGAGATCGTGGACGCCTCGAAGCTGCCCCGAGGTCGCGCGATGCCGCAGGAGGAGATCAACCGGCTGCTGGTGCGGCACGCCCGCGAGGGCCGGCTCGTCGTGCGGCTGAAGGGCGGGGACCCCTTCGTGTTCGGCCGCGGCATGGAGGAGCTCCTCGCCTGCGCGGCCGCCGACGTCCCGGTCGAGGTCGTCCCCGGCGTCACCAGTGCGATCGCCGTCCCCGGCGTCGCCGGGATCCCGGTGACCCATCGGGGGCTCACGCACGAGTTCGTGGTCGTCTCCGGGCACCTGCCGCCGGGCCATCCGCAGTCGCTGGTGGACTGGTCCGCCGTCGGCCGCCTGCGGGGCACCGTCGTCGTGCTCATGGGCGTGGAGAACGCCGCCGCCATCGCGGTCACCCTGATCGCGTCCGGGCGGCCCGCCGCGACCCCCGTCGCCGTCGTGGTCGAGGGCACGACCGGCCGTGAGCGCACGGTCCGGACGACGCTCGCGGACCTCGGGCACGCGATGGCCGAGCACTGCGTCCAGCCGCCGGCGGTGTGGGTCGTCGGCGAGGTCGTCCAGCTGTCCACCGGAACCGCTCGGGGCCCGGGGTCAGGCGACGGTCAGAACTCCCACTCCCAGCCGTGGGGCTGGTCCGGCGGCGCGTAGACGAGGGTGCCCTCGCGGATCGGCATGTCGAGGACGATCCAGCCCCGGTACTGCTGGCCGGGGCCCATCCGCCGGTGCGAGATCTCGTCCTCCTCGCCGAAGCAGAGCTGCCCCTTGCCGATCACGTCGTCGAGGGGCGTGCCGTCCGGCCGGAGGATGGCGAAGTCGAACTCCGAGAAGCTACGCAGCGCGCGCGCGTCGTAGTCCGGCGTCGTCTCGACCCGCAGGGCGATGCCGAGGTAGTTGCCGGTGACCGGCGCCTGTTCGAAGCCGCTGTCGCACTCGGGGTTGATGACGAACTCCTCGACGGTGAACGTCAGGATCGTCGGGGCCCCCGGGTCGGCCGATCGCCGGATGGCCGCCGGCTCGCCGACCGCCGTGACGATGTTGCCCCGTTCGTTGAGCGCCGCCTCCGCGTCGGTGGACGTGACCGGCGTGGTCGGCGCGGCCGCGCTGCTCGCGGGCGGCACCGTGACGACGACGCCGGCCTCGTCGTCCACGCCGCCGCCGCAGCCGGTCACCGCCAGCGACAGGACCACGGCGAGCAGGACCGCGGGTCGGCCGCGCATCAGGGGGTGACCTCGACCAGGTCCAGGACGAACACGAGGGTGGCGCCGCCGGGGATCGGGGCACGGCCCTCGTCCCCGTAGCCCAGGTCGCTCGGGATCGTCACCATCCGCCGACCGCCGACCTGCATGCCGACGATCCCCTGCTCGAAGCCGGGGATGACCCGCCCTGCGCCGAGGGGCACCGGGATCGTCTCGTCGGCCGAGCGGGACCACGACGAGTCGAACTCCTTGCCGGTCCCGTAGAAGGCCCCGAGGTACTTGACGGCCACCGTCGAGCCCTCGACGGCCTCCGCGCCGGAGCCGACGACCACGTCGCTGATCACGAGGCCGCAGGGCGGCGCCGCGTCGGTCGCGGGCACCTCGGGCCGCTCGGCCAGGTCGGTGGAGATGGACTCCGCCGGCTCGGCCGTCGGTGGCTGCGTCTCGCACGCCTGCGAGGTCGGCTCGGCGGAGCCGGTCGGCTCGTCGGCGCCGGTCGACTCGTCGGCGTCCCCGCAGGCGGCCAGGGAGACCGAGATCGCGACGGCGAGCAGGGCCCGGGAGGCGGTACGGCGGGACATCGGGTCACTCCTGCGAGCAGTGCTCGGGTCGGGCTCGCGGAACGAGCCGGCGTCGGCGCGGCCGGACGGGCCACCCGCTCATCGTCCCAGAGGGAGCCGCGCCGACCGGTCGCCGACGCGGCTCTCCGCTCAGGTCAGCCGCAGTCGACGCAGTGGACGTCGGGGACGTCGCTCCCGGCGAGGAAGTCGCCGAGCCAGTCCACGAGTGCGGTGCCGTCCACCTCGCTGCCGTAGAGGACGTCGTCGCCGGCGGTGCTGACGTGCTGCGTCCCCGGCCCGACCCAGGCGCTGACCTCGACCCCGTTGGACTCGATGTAGGCGGCGTTGGCGTCGATGAGCTCGATCAGCGGCGTCGTCCCGAACCCGATGAGCTCGGTGAAGGTGCGCTGCACCGAGTCGGCCGCCGTGTCGATCGTGGCGAACCGGATGCCGGGGACGTGCCGTCCCGCCTGGACGAACAGGCCGGGCAGCGACCACGCCGTCTGCGGCTGGTCGGCGCTCTCGGGCCACGCCGGCAGGTCGTCGAAGATGCCCCAGAGGCCACCGATGGCGGTGGTGATCAGCTCGTCACCGGGATAGGCGCCGGACGCGTCGGCGACCACCGCGATGTCGGCCTCGGGCAGCAGGTCGTGGGCGAGACCGCCGTACAGCGGCGCGCCGGCCGAGCCCGCGCTGAAGCCGACGACGACGACCTCCTCCGCGTCGGGGAACGCCTCCGCCATGCCCTCGAGCGCGGACGTGGCGTTGACCCGGCCCTTGTGCTCCACGACGACGCCGTCGCCGTAGTCCTGGGTCCTGTCCCCGAGGTGCAGGTCGCCGGTGCAGTAGGGCACGTAGACCACGCTGTAGCCGGCGAGCGGGTTGTCCGGGTTGTCCAGGTCGAGCAGCCCCTGGGTGCGCGGACCGTCGGGCGACTCCCCGTCCAGGTTGACCGTGGACGTGCCGCCGGTCGGCCCGCACGTCGCGGCGCTGAAGCACGCGCCCCCGCCCTCGAGGACGAAGGCGACCTTGTCGGCGGCGCCCTCGTGCACCCAGTAGTGGAACTCGGAGCCGTCGCTGCACTCGCACTCGTCGGGGGTGCTCACCTGCTCCCACGTGATCTCCTCGGGCGGGGCCGATGCCGCGGCCGACGCCTGCTCGCCACCGCCGTCGGACTCCTCCGCGCAGCCGGCGAGGCCGGAGAAGGCCAGGACGGCGACGAGCGGAGGGAGCAGGCGGCGCATCATGGAAGCGGACAGTAATACGGGCCACGATCGACCCGCGAGGTCCCTACGCTCCGGTAACCGTCAGCCCTGCCCGCCCGGGGTCAGGTGCCCTCCACGATGCGCTGCAGGTCGGCGGCCATGCGGCTGGCCTCGTGCGAAGCCCCGACGATCGCCTCCTGCGCCTGCGCGGTGGACGCGCTCTGCTCCTCGACGGCGGCGGCGATCGTGGTCTGGGCCTCGACGACGCCCTGGATGACCACCTGCACGCTCTCCAGCGAGGCGCCGGCCGCCTCCACGTCCCCGCGGACGGCGTCGACGACGCGGCGGATCCGCTCGGTCGCCTTCGCCGTCTCCCCCGCCAGGTCCTTGACCTCGCCGGCGACGACGGCGAAGCCCTTCCCGGTCTCCCCGGCGCGGGCCGCCTCGATGGTGGCGTTCAGGGCCAGCAGGTTGGTCTGGTCGGCGATGGTCGAGATGCTGCCGGCGATCTGGTCGATCTCGGCCATCGTCACCGCGAGCCGCTCGACGGTCCCCGCACTGGTGCGGGATCCCTCGCTGGCCTGGTGCGCCGTCGAGGTGGCGGAACTGGCCGCGGCCGCGATCTCGGCGATCGCCTCGCGCAGACCGGCCATGACCGACGTCGCCGTCGCCACGTTGCCGTCCAGCCGGCGGCCCGCGTCGACCAGTCCGGCCAGCCGGGACGCCATCAGCTCGGTGCGCTGCTGGCGCTCGGCGAGGTCCGCTGCGGCGCTCTCGGCGGTCCGGGCGCGCTCGCGGTCCAGCTCCGCCTGCGCGGCGGCCTGGGCCAGCGTCTGCTCCTCGGCGCGCTTCTGCTCGGCGCGGCGTCCGCGGTCGGCCTCCTCGGTGAACTTCCACCCGTACGCGAGGAACGTGGCCTCGGCCAGCAGGAAGACCGCGTGCAGCAGTGCGAAGGCGAGCGGGTTGTGCTGCGCCTCGTGGGTGGAGAAGACCGACTCCGGCATCCAGAGGCTCATGGCGGCGTGGTGCACGGCCACGAAGCCGACGGCCAGGAGGAAGGGCGTCCACATCTGGTAGAGCGCCACCAGCGCCAGCAGCGCGTAGAACCAGATGTGCATGTCGGTGAGGCCGCCGCTGACGTGCACGAGCACGTCGGCGCCGATCATCAGGCCCAGGCCGACCGCGGCGGCGCGGGCGACCTGCGGGCGCAGCGTCCAGCCCAGCACGAGCAGCACGACGATCGCCGCGAGCTGGCCCCACAGCAGCCAGCCCCCGACACCGCGGGCGAGCCCGATCGCGGCGAGGACCGGCGGATGCGCCGCGAGGACGCCGGAGATGATCCGGTGCCGGCTGACGAAGTGGCGCTCGTCGAGCCGCGCGCCCCGGGGGATGCCCGCCCGGAAACCGCCGCGCTCGGACGTCGTGGGCTCTGCGGGGGTGGTCGTCACCCTCGGACCATCGGCATCGCAGCCGAGGTGTTGAGCACAGACGGTGTACTCGTTCCAGTGTTGTGCGACCTGCATCCGGGAGCGCCGTTGCGACCGAACACCCGTCGTGGACCCGCGCGCGTGGATTCTGCAGCCCCTCGTGGATGCCGGACTGCCCTCCCAGACCATCACCGACCTGATGTTCAGGCTCGGCTTCGAGGCCGTGGCGCGGCAGGGGGACCTCGACGACGGGGTGCGCGCCGTCGTCCGGGACCAGCCGGCCGAGGTGCAGGCGGCCTGGGTGGAGACGCTCAGCCGGATGATCGCCGCCGCGGAGCTGGTCTCCTAGGAGCCGGCCCGGGAGACGGCGGCGCAGAAGACCCGCACGTCCTCGACCGTCTCCTGCAGCGGCGCCAGCACCTCCGCGCGGGCCACCTCACCCACCCGGGCGGTGAGCCGGAGCTCGGCCCGGTGCCGTCGCCGGCGGGCACCGGCGCGCACGAACGGGCGGGCGAGCACGGCGAGCAGCGCCCCGCCGAGCAGTCCGCCGACCAGCAGGAGCGTGGGCAGCGGGATGCCCTCGACCCGGGGCAGCGGCAGCACGTCACCGAGCTGCAGCCAGCCGAGGACGGCGAGCCCCAGCAGCCAGAGGACGCCGACGAGGGCGCAGGCGAGCAGCAGCCACTGCAGGCCGCCGACCGCGCGCTGCCACACCGGCACTCTCGTCGGACCGAGGTCGGTGCCGGTGACCGCCCGGTCCAGCCGGTCGGCCAGCCCCGACTCCGCCTGGTCGGCGGTGCGCCGCAGCTCGTCCCGCCAGGCCTGCGGCAGCCCCTCGCCGGCGGTGGAGCGGACCCGGCGCAGCGCGGCGGTCATCGCCGCCTGCTGCACCGCACCCGCGGCCGGCAGCGAGGAGCGGGCCCGCTCGTCGCCCAGGTGCAGCCGGCCCAGCGGGTCGGGCCGCAGCCGGCGCACCCAGCGGACCAGCGGCCAGCCGGTGCGCGCCGAGCCGTCACGGATCGCGGAGCGCTCCACCGCCGCCGCCACCACCGGGACGCCGGCCGCGCCGGCCAGTGCGCCGGTCAGCTCCGTCTCGGCCGCCCGGCCGGAGGCTCCCCCGGGGTCGCCGTCGGGGCAGTGCGCGGCCAGTGCGGCCGCGGTCGCGCGCACGTCGGCGGTCAGCCGCTCGGACGCCGCCCGGCGGGCGCTCACCCGGCGGGCCAGCTCCGCCCGCAGCTCCGGTAGGCCGGCGCCGGTCCGGGCCGAGGTGGCGACGATCGGGGTGTCGGCCAGGCCCTCGGCGTCGAGCAACCGGCGCAGGTCGGCCAGGCAGGCGGCGGCCGACTGCTCGTCGAGCCGGTCGATCTGGTTGAGGACGACGACGAGGACGCCGGCATGGTCGGCCATCGGCGCCAGGTAGCGGCCGTGCACCGCCTCGTCGGCGTACTTCTGCGGGTCAAGCACCCAGACGAGCACGTCGACGAGCTCCACCAGCCGGTCCACCTCCAGCCGGTGCTCGAGCCGGACGCTGTCGTGATCGGGCAGGTCGAGCAGCACCAGGCCGTCCAGGCCCGGCTCGCCGTCGGCGATGCGGTGCCGGCGCGGCACCTCCAGCCAGTCGAGCAGCCGGTCGGCGCCGGCCTCGCCCCACACCGACGCGTGCGCCACCCCCGTGGTCGGCCGCCGCACGCCGGGGGTGCTCACCTCGGCGCCGGAGAGCTCGTTGAACATCGTCGACTTGCCGCTGCCCGTGGCCCCGGCGAGCGCGACGACGGTGGCGTCGCCGAGCGCCTCGCGGGCACCGGCCTTGGCCAGCAGCGTCCGGGCGCGGGCGACGTCGGGCACGTCCAGCCGTCCCTCGGCGACCTCGACCGCCTCGCGGAGCGCGGCCAGCCGCTCCCCCAGCGGCAGCGCGTCGCGGTCCCGGCGCCTCATCGCTGCGCCCGCCGCGCCGCGGCCAGCTCGGCGGTGGCCGCCCGCAGCTCCTCGACGCTGCCGGGTGGTGGTGCAACTGCGGCGACCAGTTCGTCGAAGCGGCCGCGCTCGTAGGTGAGCAGCTCGTCGGCCCGCTGCTCCAGGTCCTCGCGGGCGCGCGCGGCCAGCGCCCGGACGGCGGAGTCGCCGAAGACGGCCTCGAGCACCCGCTGGCCCAGCGCCGTCGTCCCGCCGGCCACGGCCACCTCGCCCCCGGTCAAGCCGCCGGTCGAGGCGAAGACGGCGACCATCACCACGGCGCCCGCCCCGTTGACGCCCCAGGAGTAGGCCCGGGCCCGGGTGCGCTTGTCCGTCCCCTCGCTGCGCACCAGGTCCAGGACGGCGCCCTGCCAGTCGCGCACCTGGGCGGCCGCGGCGTCGGCGAAGTCCGGCGACGGCGCCTCGAGCTCGCGGTGCCGGCCGGCGAGCAGCGCCGGGCCGCCCGGCGTGCCGCGCCAGGCGGTGACGGTGCGCTCGGCCGCCTCCTCGGCGGCGTCCCGGAGGAGCGTCTCGACGCCGGACTCCAGCGCCTGCTGCAGGCCGGCGCCGGCGGCCGGGCGCCCGGTGAGCGAGGCGGTGAGCCGGTCCCGCAGCCGGCCGACATGGCCCTGCAGCGTGCGCATCCACTCCCCCGTGCCGACGAACTCCTGCCACCGGGCGAGCACCTCGCCCCGCAGGAGCGCACCGCTGGCGACGCCGTCGGACACGCTCGCGCACGCCCGGGCGTAGGCGGCGTCCGCGGCCTCCTGGAGCGCCGCGGCGGCGGCCTCCTGACCGCGGACCTGCTCGGCGACCCCGTCGACCCGGGCGCCCAGGCTCTCCAGCGCCCCGGCGAGGGTCTGCCGGACGACGGCGGCGCGCTGCTCCTGGTCCGCGGCCAGCCCGTGCAGCCAGGCGCGCAGCGGCCCGACCTGGTCCTCCGGCAGGAGGCCGTCCACCAGCGGGCGCTCCTCCACGACGAACAGCCGGGCCGCCTCGAGCCCGGCGGTGCGCAGCATCCCGCCGAGGTCGTCGGCGATCTCCGCCGCGGCCTCCGGCGGCACCCGGTCGAGGACGACGGCCAGCGCGGTGCCCCGCTCCTGGGCGGTGCGCAGCAGCTCCCACGGCACGGCGTCGGCGTAGCGGGCGGCGGTGGTCACGAACAGCCAGAGATCGGCCGCCGCGAGGAGCTGGCCGGCCAGCTCCCGGTTGGTCTCGACCACCGAGTCGACGTCGGGGGCGTCGAGCACCGCCAGTCCCGGCGGCAGCGCGTCGGTGACCACCAGCCGCAGGCCGCCGGTGACCTCCCCCTCGCCGGTGCTGCGGGCGAGACCAGGCAGCACCCGGTCGCCCGCGAAGGCCGCCCGGTCCGCCGGTGAGCAGACCAGCACGGGCGCCCGCGTGGTCGGGCGCAGCACGCCGGCCGTGGTCACCGGCGCGCCCAGCAGGCTGTTGACCAGCGTGGACTTCCCGGCGCCGGTGGAGCCGCCGACGACGGCCAGCAGCGGGGCGTCGAGGTCGCCGAGCCGGGGCAGCAGGTAGTCGTCGATCTGGTCGACGACGGCACGGGCGGAGCGGCTCGCCTCGTCCCGGCCGGGGACGTCGAGGTGCAGCGGGGCGTCGGCGAGGAGGTCGCGGAGCGCCTGGAGGGCGTCGGGCAGGCGCGGCGCAGCGGTGCTCATGCCCGATACCTGCCCGAACCGGCGCGAACTCACCCGCGCCGCGGAAAGGCCGCCGCGCATCCCGTCGGCCGGTCAGTCCCCGACGAGCGTCTCCACGGCGATCCGGCCCATCGCGTCGGCGCCGGCCTGCGTCGGGTGGACGCCGTCCAGGGTGAAGCCCTCGCGCCAGCCGCCGCCCTCGTCGGCCAGCACGGAGAAGAAGTCGATCACCGGGGTGCCGCTGACGGCAGCCGACCGCCGGATGCCGGCGTTCAGGTCCGCCACGTCGGAGGTGAAGGAGCCGTCCGTGCGCGGCGGGACCGTGGCCAGGACGGGGACGGCGCCGGCGTCGCGGGCCTGGTCGGCCAGCTGCTCGAGCGTCCCCACCACCTGCTCGGGCGCCCGCCCGAGGGGCAGGTCGTTCGTGCCGCCCAGGATCACGACGACGCGCGGGGCGTGCACCGCGACGTCACGGGCGAACCGGGCCACCATGCCCTGTGTCGTGTCGCCGGGGATGCCGGCGTTGGCCGCGGCCACCAGCCGCGGCTCGTCGCCGAGGGCAGCGGTGAACCAGGACGGGTAGACCACCCCGCCCGGGGCGACCGCCCACCCGAGGTCCGCGGTGAGGGAGTCACCCAGGGCCACCACCGGGCCCACCGTGCCGTCCGGATTGCGCACCGTGTCGCGGTCGATGACCGGCCCGGCGCCGGGCGACGGGTCCGACGACGCCCCGACCCAGCCGGCCGTCATCAGCAGCGCCAGCACGCCGAGGGCGAGCGCCGACGCGAACCAGACCCACGCCTTCCGGACTCTGCGCATGGTCGGAACGTACGGTCACGCGTCGCCCGCTGCCTACCGGCCCTCACCCCTCCGGAGCCCACCGGGGCACCGACGTCAGCGGGCGGTCCACTCCGGCGGTCGCCGCTCGGCGAAGGCCCGCATTCCCTCGGCCGCGTCGGCGGACGCGAGCAGCCGGCCCATCTCCTCCCCGGAGCGGTCCCACATCCCGGTCTCCGCGGGGCGGTCGCCGTCGACGATGCCGAGGGCCAGCCGCTTGCTGGCCTGCACCGCCAGCGGCGCGTTGGCCGCGATGAGCGCCGCCAGCGCCATCGCCGTCGGCAGCACCTCGGCGGCCGCGACGACCTCGTTGACCAGGCCCCAGTGCAGCGCCTCCTGGGCGCTCATCGGCTCGCCGGTGAGCACCAGCCGCATCGCCACCTTGCGAGGCAGCTGCTCGGGCAGCCGGAACACCCCGCCGGCGGCGGCGAGCAGGCCGCGCTTGACCTCCGGCACCCCGAAGGTGGCGTGCTCGGCGGCGACGACCAGGTCCGCGGCGAGCGCGAGCTCGGTCCCGCCGCCCAGCGCCGCGCCGTTCACCGCGGCGATCACCGGCGTGCTCATCGGGTGGCGCACGAAGCCGGCGAAGCCGTAGTGCTCGCGGCCGGGCACGATCGCCCGCTCACCGCGCGCGAGGGCCTTGAGGTCGGCACCCGCGGAGAACGCCTGGTCCCCCGCCCCGGTGAGCACCACGCAGCGGATCGCGGGGTCGGCCTCGGCGGCGTCGAACGCGTCGGCCAGCCGGGTGGCGACGTCGAGGTCGAGCGCGTTGCGAGCCTGCGGCCGGTTGATCGTGATCAGCAGGACGTGGCCGGTCCGCTCGGTGAGGACGGTCGGGGCGGGCTGGTCGGGCTGGGGCACGGCGGATCTCCTGGCGGTGCGAGGTGCGTGCGACGGGAGCGGGGTGCGGCGCTCAGAGCCCCAGCGACCGCCCGACGATCTCCTTCATGATCTCGGTCGTGCCGCCGTAGATGGTCTGCACGCGGGAGTTCAGGAAGGCCTTCGCGACCGGGTACTCCATCATGTAGCCGTAGCCGCCGTGCAGCTGCAGACACCGGTCGACGACGCGCTTCTGCAGCTCCGTCGTCCACCACTTGGCCATCGCGGCGTCCTCGGCGGTGAACCGCCCCGCGTTGTGCTCGAGGATCGCCTTCTCCAGGTAGGTCTCGGCGATCGAGACCTCGGTGTGCATCTCGGCCAGCTCGAACCGGGTGTTCTGGAACTTCCCGATCGGCTTGCCGAACGCGGTCCGCTCCTTGCAGTACTCGACGGTGGCGTCGAGGACGATCCGGGCCGCCGAGACCGCGCCCGCGGCGATCGACAGCCGCTCCTGGGGCAGGTTGTGCATCAGGTGGAAGAAGCCGTGGCCCTCGGTGCCGACCAGGTTGGCGGCGGGCACGCGGACGTCCTCGAAGAAGAGTTCCGCGGTGTCCTGCGCGCGCAGGCCGATCTTGTCCAGCTTCCGGCCGCGCTCGAAGCCAGGCATGCCGCGCTCGACGGCGAGGATGGAGAAGCCGCGGGCGCCGGCCTCCGGGTCGGTGCGGGCCACGACCAGCACGAGGTCGGAGAGGATGCCGTTGGTGATGAAGGTCTTCTGGCCGTTGAGGATCCAGTCGTCGCCGTCGCGGACGGCCGTCGTCCGCAGGCCCTGGAGGTCCGACCCCGCGCCCGGCTCGCTCATGGCGATGGCGGTGATCAGCTCGCCGCGCACGAAGGCGGGCAGCCAGCGCGCCTGCTGCTCCTCGGTGCACAGGTCGGTCAGGTAGGGCGCGACGACGTCGTTGTGCAGGGTGAAGCCCAGCCCGGTGGCGCCCGCACGTCCGACCTCGGCGGTGAGGACGGCGTTGTAGCGGAAGTCCTTGACCCCGCCGCCGCCGAACTCCTCGGGCACGTCCATGCCGAGCAGTCCCTGCTCGCCTGCGGCCAGCCAGACGTCGCGGTCGACCTGCCCGGCCGCCTCCCACGCCTCGACGTGCGGCACGGCCTCCTTGGCCAGGAACTCGCGCACCGTCGCGCGGAACGCCTCGTGCTCGGCTTCGTAGAGCGCGGACTGCACAGCCACCCCCGGGTCGGGACCACGCCTCCAGGCGGAGGCTGCGCAGAAGATAGCCAACGCCCCCGACAGCCATGAGGCCCAGGTCACACGAGCCGCCCGCCGACGGCGGCGGCGGGGAGCGAGCCGGGGCACGTAGATTCCCCGGCCATGCCCGCCACTCCCGCCGCCCCGCCCTTCGGCGCCCTGCTGACGGCGATGGTCACGCCGATGACCGACGACGGGGAACTCGACCTGGACGCGGCCGCGCGGCTGGCGGTGCACCTGGTCGACTCCGGGCACGACGGCCTGGTGCTCAACGGCACGACGGGCGAGGCGCCGACCACCTCGGACGCGGAGAAAGCGGAGCTGGTGCGGGTGGTGGTCGAGGCGATCGGCGACCGCGCGGTCGTGCTCGCCGGCGCGGGCTCCTACGACACCCGGCACGCGGTCGGCTTGGCGCGGCAGGCGGCCGAGGCCGGCGCCGACGGTCTGCTGGCCGTCACGCCGTACTACTCGCGCCCGTCGCAGGACGGCGTCGTCGCGCACCTGACCGCCGTCGCGGACGCCTCCGACCTGCCGGTGATGCTCTACGACGTGCCCGCGCGCGCCGGACTCCGGCTCGGCGCCGACTCGCTGCGCACGCTGGCCGAGCACCCGCGGATCACCGCCATCAAGGACGCCACCGAGGACCCGCTCGCCGCGTTCCGGCTCATGCCGGAGACCGGACTGGCCTGGTACTGCGGCGACGACAGCCTGCTGCTGCCGTTCCTCGCGGTCGGGGCGGTCGGCCTGGTGAGCATGGCGGGCCACCTCGTCGGCGAGCAGCTCGCGCAGGTCATCGCGCTGGCGCAGGCCGGCGAGCCGGAACGCGCCCGGGAGGTGTTCCGGTCGGTGCTCCCGGTGATCGACCTGATCGCCGGGACGGGGAACGGGGCGCTGCGCGCGAAACTCGCGCTCTCCCTGCTCGGCCGCATCCCCGGCCCGGCGATGCGGCTGCCTCAGCTCCCGGCTGACGAGGTCGAGACCGCGGAGGTGCGGGCCGCGCTTTCCGCCGCGCTCGCGCCCCGATAGCACGGCCCCGGCTCCGGAGCACCCCTCGAGGGGCGCCCGTCGACCCGCTGCCGCGACGGGCGGGGCGGGAGTGGCGGGTGCGCCGAACACGCACCCGGGGGTGCTGGCCCCGGGCTGCCGGTGCTCCCACCCTGACGAGCATGACCAGCGTCTACGCGTACGGCACGGCACACGCGGTCGTGATGGTCGGCTCCTTCGGCGTGGGTGGGCTGAAGCCGCGCCAGATCGGCCCGGCGCACGCCACCATCGGCCGGGTCAGCGGGCAGAGCCGCAAGGCGCTGTGCGGCGCCTACGTCTCCATGGACGAGCAGCAGCCGTGGCCGCCCGCGGGCTACGACGACCAGCAGCTCTGCGAGACGTGCGCGGAGCTCGCCGCCCTCTGACTCAGCCGCCGGCGACCGAGGGCAGCACCTGCACGACGGCGCCGTCGGGCACGGCGGTGGCCAGCCCGCCCTGCCAGCGCACGTCCTCGCCGTCGACGTAGACGTTCACGAACCGGCGCACCCGCCCGGTCTCGTCCCGGATCCGCCGGTCCAGCGTCGGGTGCCGCGCGGCGACGGCGTCCAGCAGGTCGGCCAGCGTGCCGCCCGCAGGGTCGACGTCGAGGTGCTTGGCGCCGCCCGCGAGGTCGGCGAGCACGCCCGGCAGCACCACCTGGACACTCACGGCAGCCGGACGGCGCGCAGCGCGAGGACGTCGGGCAGGTGCTCGGCGACCAGCGTGAAGGTGTCGCCCTCGTCGGTGCTGGCGTAGACGCAGCCGTCGCGGGTGCCGACGTAGACGCCGGTCGGATCGCCGTCGTCCACGCAGAAGGCGTCCCGCAGCACCGCCGTCCAGGCGCCGTCCGGCAGCCCCTCCCCCGACTCGGTCCAGCTCACCCCGGCGTCGCGGGTCCGGTGCACGCGTAGCCGCCCACCCGGCGGCACCCGCTCCATGTCGGCCACCAGCGGAACCACCCACGCCGTGCCCGGCGTCGTCGGCGACGCCGCGATCGGGAGCCCGAAGTCGGCGGGCAGGCCCTCGGCGATCGACGTCCACGAGCCGCCGGCGTCGTCGGTCCGGTAGACGCCGAAGTGGTTCTGCGCGTACATCCGCGCCGGATCCCCCGCGTCGACGGCGACCTTGTGCACGCACTGGCCGTACTCCGGCGGCTCCGGCAGGAAGACGGCGCTGATCCCCCGGTTGCGCGGGGCCCAGTCCGAGGCGCCGTCCTCGCTGACGTAGACACCGCCGGTGCTCATCGCGACCGTGACCCGGTCCGATCCCGGATCGGGCAGGACCGTGTGCACCGCGCCGCCGCCGGCACCGGGCTCCCACGTGGGCCGGTGCGGGTGGTCCCACAGCCCGCGGACCAGCGAGAAGCTGCAGCCGCCGTCGGTGCTGCGCCACAGCGAGTGCGGCTCGCAGCCGGCCCACACCACGTCGGGACGGTCGGCGGTGTCGGGACGCAGCTGCCACACGCGGGCCAGCGCCGCACCGGTGTCCTCCGGGAAGCGGACGGCGCCCGACTCCGTCTCCTCCCAGCTCGCCCCGAGGTCGTCGGACCGGACGACCGACGGGCCCCAGTGGCCGTACTGGATGCCGGCCAGCACCCGCGGACGGTCCCGGCGGGTGTCGATGCTCACCGCCGCGACCTCCTGGGCCAGCAGGTGCGGCTCCCCGATGCGCCAGGTGCGCCGGTCGTCCTCGCTGCGGGCCAGCCACAGCCCCTTGCGCGTGCCGATCGCCAGCAGATCGGTCATGGTGCCCCTCCCGGGTCGACGGTCCTCAGACGTAGGACCGCCGACCGGGGCGGAACTCAGCGGCGGGTGGCGCCGCCCTCGTTCGGGTCGATGATCTGCGTCTGGTCCGGGGCGGTGGCGGCCTGGGCGGAGTGGCGGCCGGGCCCGTCGGCGGCCCCGTCACCGCGGACCAGGTCCGGGGCGTCCTTCTTCGCCCGGGCGCGGAGCTCCTCGGCGGCGGTCCGGTCCTCGTCAGCGCGGGCGGACCGCTCGCGGGCCTCCTGCTCGGCGAGGGCGGCGCGCTCCTGCGCCTCGGCCAGCTGGCGGCGGGCAGCCGCCGCCTGCTCCTCGGCCAGCGCCTGCTCCTTCTCGGCGCGGGCCCCCCGGACCTGGGCCTCCTGCAGGTTCCCGCGCGCCTCCTCGCGCCTGCGGGCGCGCGAGATCCGGGAACGCTTGCTCAGGGCCAGGACCAGCAGCGCGACGAGCACCACTGCGACGACGACGAGCACGATGATCAGCCAGGTGTCCACGACGACCTCCTCCGGTCGACGGGGTGGGTGCCCCCCGACCGGAGCCAGGAAACGCCCCGGGCTCCGCCGTCAGGTCCGAGGACTCACTTGAGGGCGCTGCCGGCCTGCCACTCGTCCCACGGGATGGCCCAGTCGTAGATGTCGCCGTCGGCCGAGGAGAGGGTCGGGCCGATCGAGTTCTTGATCTCGACGACGTCGCCGGGCTGCGAGAACCCGAAGAACCAGGCGGCTCGCTCGGTGGAGAGGTTGATGCAGCCGTGCGACACGTTGGTGTTGCCCTGCTGGGCCACCGACCACGGGGCCGCGTGCACGAACTCGCCGTTGTTCGACAGCCGGACCGCGTACTCGACCGGCGTGCGGTAGCCGTTCGGGCTGTCCACCGGGACGCCGAAGGTGCTCGAGTCCATGACCCGGTCCCGGTTGAGCTCGGTGACGACATGGGGGCCGTTGCGACTGGGGAAGTCGGGGCCACCGGCGCTCATCGGCCAGCTCTGCACCAGCTGGTCGCCGTCGTAGACGTCCAGGGTGTGCGTGCCGGCGTCCGCGATCGAGACGTGCCGGTCGCCGATCGAGAACTCCACGGTGCGGTCCTTCTCGCCCCAGACGCCGTCGCCGAAGTCGACCCCGTAGAGCCGGGCGTCCAGGGTGACCTCGGTGTCGGCCGGCCAGTACTGCGACGGGCGGAAGTGCACCTCGCTGTCGGTGAGCCAGTTCCACACCCCGTCGGTCGGGGTGGAGCTGGTGACCACGAGGCGGCTCTCGACGGCGGCCTTGTCGGCGACCGGGTCGTCGAAGTAGACGCGGATCGGCATGCCCACCCCGACGGTGGTGCCGCCCAGCGGTCCGACGGACGGCGTGGAGAGCGTCGCCGGCGACACGGTGGTGAACGTCGTCGACTCCTCGGCCTCCTCGTCGTCGGCGTTGGTCGCCGTCGCGGTGAGGGTGTACGTGGTGCCGTAGGCCAGCGGGGTGGCCGCCGTCCAGACCTCGGTGGCCGGGTCGCCCGGCACCTCGGCGCTCTCGCCCTCGACGGGGCTGCCCGCGGCGTCGACCACCGTGACGTCGGCGAGCTCGCCGTCGGTCACGGAGATCTCGAGCGGGGTGACCGGGGAGACGTCCGCGGCGCCGTCGGCCGGCGCGAGGGTGAGCTGCGCCGGGGCCGCCCCGCTCGCCGAACCGCTTGATCCGCCCGAGCCGCCGCCCTCGTCGTCGCCACTGCACCCCGCGAGGAACACGAGGGCCCCCACTGCCACAACCGCCGCTGCTCGCCGCACCTCGCGACTCCTCTCCCCGACCGGCACCACGACGGGCACCGGAGACACCAGTGTCCACGTCAGGACGACATCCGGGCCGCGACGTGCGGCACCGGACCCCGGGAACCCCGGGTGCGCAGGTGTGGCGAGGGACTCCCTGCCACCCCGTACCGGGCGGCGGGGGCGCTGGTATCGTTCTCCCTCGTTGCCCGGCCCGCCGGGCAACTCGCGCCATTAGCTCAATTGGCAGAGCAGCTGACTCTTAATCAGCGGGTTCGGGGTTCGAGTCCCTGATGGCGCACCAGACGGAGCGGCCCGGTCCTCACGGACCGGGCCGTTCGTCGTTCCCGAGGCCCGCCCGACCCTGCCACTCCCGTGCGGGCTCTGCGGGCGCGATCGCCGCGGCGACGTCGGCAACCCGCCCGCAGTCTGGGTCAGGGCCGAGGCTCGCGCGCCAGCTTCCGCCAGATCCAGCTCGACGGCACCCGGCGGCCGTGCACGACGTACTCCAGGACCGACGGGACGAACAGCGTCGTGTCCAGCGACCGGCGCGACCCGGGCCGGCCGGCCAGCAGCAGCTCGTCCCCCGCGGCCAGGACGAAGTCCCCGTCCGGGGCCAGCGTGGCCTCGTCGCCCCGCAGCACCAGCAGCGGGACGACGTGCAGGGGGTCACCCCGGTCCTCCGGGTTGCGCAGCAGGTCGCCCAGCCGGGCCGACCCGGACGTGAGCCAGCCCCCCAGCGCCGGCGCCTCCGAGTCGGTCAGTCGCAGCTTCCACAGCGACTGGAGGCGGGTGCCGCACACACTGGTGAGCGAGTCGATGACACCCGCCGCCCACGCGTCACCGCGCGCGGGCATCTCTCGCAGGAACCGCCACAGCAGGGGCGTGGACAGCTGCGCGTAGACCTCGTGGGCGACCACCTCGCTCGGCACGAGCAGGGCATCGATCTCCATGGCGGCGAACAGGGGCGCGCTCGCCGGCCGGTTCTGCCGCGCCACGAGGAACAGCGACGGCTTGCTCCGCCGGGCCGCCGCGACGAGGGACAGGTTCGTCGTGTCGTTGTCCGTGCCGGCGACCAGGCCGACGGCGCGGTCGAGGTCCGCCTGCGCCAGCACCCAGGGGTCGGACCCGTCGCCGACCAGCAGGGCGGGCTCGTCGACGTCCTCCGGGGAGTCGTCGATGACCGTCACGTCCAGGCCCTCGGCGCGGAGGTCGGCGGTCAGCTCCCGGCCCAGCCGGCCGTACCCGCAGATGATCCAGCGCCCGTCCCGTGGGGGTGAGCCACGGTCGGGCAGCTCGCCCCCCGGCCCGCTCTCGAGCCAGGTCAGGAGCTGGTACGAGGCGGGTGCCCGCAGCGCCAGGCGGAGGTGGTCCCCGAACCGGTCGAAGGGGTTGACCAGGCTGGGGTTGCCGAAGGCCTGCATGCGGTCGGCGAGCGGGCGGGACGTGACCCGGGCGATGACCGGGAGCTCGGGGCGGAGCAGGCCGGCCGCCATCACGATGACGAGATTGGCCTCCTCGTCGTCGGTCAGCGCGACGACCGCCTCGCACGTGGAGTGGTCGAGCCCCGCGACGGCGAGGTGCCCCGGGTCCCTGGCGTCGGCCGTCAGCCCGGGGACGTCGCCGCGGTAGGAATCGAGCTCGAGGCCGTCGATCCGTTCGCCGTCCTTGTCCACGACGACGAATCGCCGTCCCAGGCCGTCGAGGGAGTGCCCCAGCAGCTCACCGGTCCGCCCGTAGCCGGCGATGAGCACGAAGGGTTCGCGCAGCCGGGACACCTTCCGGCTGAAGTGCTGCAGCGCCAGCGCCGACCGGAAGGCGCGGTCCTGCAGGAGGGCCAGCAGCGAGCCGATCGCGTAGGCCCAGCCGATCACCGTCAGGTAGATCGAGATCGTCACCCACATCCGCTGGCTGTACGTGAACGGGTACGGGAGTTCCCCGAAGCCGATCGTCGACGCGGTGTAGCTCATGAAGTAGAAGGCGTCGAAGAAGCCCATCCGCGAGGGCTCGCCGTCGAGGTCCCGACCGGGGATGAGGGTCAGGCCCAGCACGCTCACCGCGAAGATGATGATCAGGACGATCAGCGGCGTCCGCATGCGCCGAAGGATCAGGAAGACCGTGGCCGAGGCCTGGGAGGCGGATGCGGCGGCGACCCGCAGCACGGCCCGGCGCTCGTGCCGCTCGTCGTCACCGTCGAGCAGCTGCTTCCAGAAGGTGAGCAGGGGGTTGCCCATGACCGCCTCCGATCACCCGCGGTGGAAGGAGACCGTCTCCACGACGAGCAGCACGACCGAGACGATGTTGGCCAGCAGAGCGCCGCCCGACAGGGAGACCACGCTCGCCGTCCACGACTCGTTCATGCCGGCCGTGGACACGTAGGTGGCGTAGCCCAACGCCAGCGCGGCGCCGATCAGCTGGAGGTCGGCGACCAGGCTCGTCGCGAGGTGGACGGCGCCGATCTGCGTGCGGTCCCCGAACTTGAGCACCGTCGCGATCAGGTTGACCACCACCGCCGCGAACAGTTCGTACGGGTTGTGCTGCGCGGGGTCGTCGATGTCGCCGATGAAGAACCCGAAGTTCAACGTCGCGGCGAGCACGACGAAGAACCCGAACACCACCTTCTCCAGGTTCACCCGGCCTCCCGCCGTCGCGTCGTCGCACTGATCGTGGTGGTCGAGGGCCGAGTGCGCGCGCCGGAGAGACGATCATGGCATCGGGGCGCGGCGGCCGACCGCGCCGGCATCGCCGTCCGTAGGGTGCCCCGGTGGCGTGGAAGCGGGCGGCCTTCGCACTGTTCGCGGTGGCGGCCGGCACCAACGTCCCGACGCCGCTGCTGCTCGTCTACCAGGAGCGGCTGGGCCTGTCCCCCGAGGTGCTGACCACCCTCTTCGGGGTCTACGCCGCAGGGCTCGTGCCCGCGCTGCTCGTCGCCGGTCCGCTGTCGGACCGGCTCGGCCGCCGGCGGGTCGCGCTGCCCGGGATGGTGCTCTCCGCGCTCGCGTCCGTGGCGTTCGCCGCCGCAGGGGACGCCCTGGCACTGCTGTTCCTCGCCCGCTTCGCGCAGGGCGTCGTCAGCGGCATGGTGTTCAGCGTGGGCAGCGCCTGGCTGGGCGAGCTGTCGAGCGCCTCCGGGAACGGGGCCGGCGGCCGGCGCGCGGCCTTCGCCATGACGGCGGGGTTCTCGCTCGGCCCCCTCACCAGCGGGCTGCTCGGCCAGTACGGGCCGGCGCCCACGGTGCTGCCCTACCTGGTGCACGTGGTGCTGGTCGGCATCGGTCTGGTGCTGGCCCTCCGGCTGCCCGAGACCGTCGATCTCCGCCGCCCCGTTCCCAGTGGGCCCGACCGGCCGGCCGGCGCCCCGCTGATCCGTCCGGGCGACGGGCTCCTGGTGCTCACCGTGCTGGCACCGGTCGCGGTGTGCGTCTACGCGTTCCCCTCCACGATCATCAGCGCGGTGCCCCTGCTGGTCGACCTGCCCTACGGCGGGGTGGCGGTCACCGGCGTCCTGGCCGGCGTGACGCTCGGGGCCGGCACGCTGGTGGCCGGCCTGCAGCAGCGGTTCCTGGCATGGACCGCCGTCGTCGGTGCCGGGCTGGGCGCGCTGGGTTTCGCGGCGGCCGTCGTCTTCGCGACGACGGAGGCCGTCGGCTGGCTCGCCCTCGCCGCACCGCTGCTGGGCGCCGGCGGCGGCCTCTGCCTCGCCGCCGGGCTGACGCTCACCGCCCGGCTGGCCGCGCCGGCCCGGCTCGGCGCGCTGACGTCGCTGTTCCTGGCCTGCGCCTACCTGGGGTTCGCCGCGCCGTACGCGATGGCCGTGGGCGCGCGGGCCTCGTCGGCGCCGGTGCCGCTCGCCGGAGCCGCCGTCCTGGCCGGGCTGCTCGCCCTGCGCCTGGTACCGGTCGCGCGGTCCGGTCGGCTGTGACCCGGCGCCCCTGCGGGGCAGGGGCGCCGGGTCCTCCGGCTCAGCCGGCGATCTTCTCCGCGAACTGACCCTCGAAGGCCTCGGCCAGGACCGTGGCGCCGCCCTCGACGTCGGCCGGCTGGAGCACGAAGCTCTCCAGGCTCGGCGACTGGCCCGTCTCGAAGCCGCGGATCGGGACGACGAGACCGCCGGTGTCGACCTCCTCGAGCTCGTTGAAGGCGTCGACGACGCCCTGGCGGGTGAGGTCACCGTTCTCGCACGCGGCGTCGAGGACCTGCTTCATGATCTCGCTCATCCCGAAGCCGACGACCACGCCGAGACTGACCGTGGCCTCGGGGTAGGCCTCCTTGTACTGCTCGAGGAGCTCCGGGTGCGCGTCGAACGACGACACCGGGGACGCCACGTAGAGGTGCGTCTTCAGCCAGTTGGCCGCCGGCCCCTGCAGCAGGCCCGGCGCGAAGACCGGGTTGCTGCCGAGGATCGGCACGTCCAGCCCCTGCGCCTCGGCCACCGTGGCCACCGACGCCGTCTGCCCGGGGGCGACGGTGAGCGCGATGAGGTCGACGCCGGCCGCCGCGAACTGGGTGACCTGCGCGCTCATGTCCTGGTCGGTCGCCTTGATCTGCGCCTCGATCACCTCGAGGCCCATCTCCTCAGCGACGGCACGGGTACCCGCGAGCCCGTTGGCCCCGTACTCGCCCTCGAAGTAGATGTGGCCGACCGTGTCGCCCTCGGCGAGAAGACCCTCCTCGAAGAGGTAGTCGTACCCGTTGGCGATCTCCACGTCGTACGTCGCACCGACGACACCGGTCCCGGGGATCTCGGTGAGCGTCTTGGACCAGGCGGACGGGAAGTTGACGATCTGGTCGGACTCGTACTCGGGTGCGAGTGCCGTGTTGATCGGCGAGCCGATCGTCTGCTGCATCGCCAGGATGCTGTCCTTCATCCCGCTGTACAGCTGCACCCCCTGCTGGGGCACGTAGCCGGTGTCCTGCACGTCGAGCTCGACGTCGTAGGTGTCGCAGACCTGGTTGTCCTCCCAGAACAGCTCGTTGGCCTGGGTGATGTCCTTCCCCAGAGCGGCGAAGACGCCGGTGAGGTCGGTGAGGACGCCGAGCCGGATGGTCTCCCCCTCGACGCCGATGTCGGTCTGGACGTCGGCCGCATCGCCGCCACCTCCCCCGCTGCTCTCCGGCGCCTTGGTGCTGCAGCCGGTGGCGGCCAGGACGACGCTGGCAGCCAGCATCGTGACGCCGGTCGAACGCTTGCTGAGTCTCACGTGGTGCTCCCTTGGGCTGGCGGGTCGGACGGACTGGGTTCACTGGTTCGGGTGGGCGTGTCGGGTGGGTGCTCGGTGACCCGTCCGCCGGGGCGGCGGAACCGGCCGGCGATGCGGTTGGCGATACCGGCCAGGCCGGCGGGCTCGAAGAGGATCACCAGGACGATGGCCGCACCGAACAGGAACCGGGCCGCCTCACCGGCCGCCAGCCCGCCGCCGCCCACGAAGGGGATCAGGTCGGCGTAGCGCTGGAAGACCAGTGGCAGCGCACTGACGAAGATCGCCCCCAGCACGGCCCCGTTCACCGAGCCCAGGCCACCGAGGACGATCATGGCGAGGTAGAGGATGGACAGCTCGAGGCCGAAGGACTCCGGGGCGATGCTGCCGATCGACAGCGCGTACATGACCCCGGCCAGCCCGGCGTACATCGAGCTCACGAGGAAGATGCGGGCCTTGTAGCCCTGGACGTTGACGCCCATGACCGACGCCGCGACCTCGCTGTCCCGCAGCGTCTGCAGTGCCCGGCCCGGGCGGCTGCGCAGGATGTTGCGGGCGAAGAGGTAGGCGGCGAGCGCGAGGACGAGCCCGAGGTACCAGAGCCGCTCGGCCTCGCGGAACGGCACCTCGAGCACGTACAGCTCCGGATCGCGGTTGCCGAAGGTGAAGCCGAACAGCGAGAACTCCGGTGCCGACCGCCCGTTGAAACCGCCGGTGACCTCGGTCCAGCTGTTGAGCACGTGGACGCCGATGAAGACCAGCGCCAGCGACGCCACCCCGAGGTAGATGCCGCGCAGCCGCGCCGCCAGCGGGCTGAAGAGGAGCCCTGCGAGGCCGGCGAGGAGGACACCGACGATCATGCCGATGATCGGCGGCAGGCCCAGGCCGCCGAGCTCGGCGACGCCGAGGCCGCCCGGCTCCCCGGAGACGTAGACGTAGCTGACCGCCCCCACGGCCAGGAAGAAGGCGTGGGCGAGGGAGAGCTGGCCGCTGGTTCCCACGAGCAGGTTCAGGCCGATCGCGCCCACGATCGCGCCGGCGGCGGCGAACCCCGTGCGCAGCCAGAACTCCTCCACGTAGAGCGGCAGCGCGAGCATCACCACCAACCCCAGGACCAGCAGCAGCGGGCGCAGCCAGGACCGGCGACGACCGGCCGGCGCGGGGCGACCGACCCCCGAGGGATGGGCCCCGGGAGCCTCGGTGAGGGTCGACTCAGACACGGGTCAGCTCCTTGGTCCCGAACAGGCCCGACGGGCGGAACATCAGGACCGCGATCATCACGATGAAGGGGACGACGGCACTGAACCCGCGGCCCAGGAAGAGCAGCTGGTCCTGGTAGCCGGCCGCCATCGCCTCGGCGATGCCGATCAGCAGGCCGCCCACGAGCGCTCCTCCCGTGGAGTCCAGGCCGCCGAGGATCGCGGCCGGGAAGGCCCGCAGCGCCACGGCGTAGGTGCTCGGGCTGACCCCCGGGGTGGGCGAGCCGACGAGGAACAGGGCGGCGACCGCGGCGAGCACGCCCGCGACCACCCAGGCCAGAGCGGACACCCGCCCCTGCTTGATGCCCATCAGCGCCGCGGTCTCGCCGTCCTCGGCCGAGGCGCGCATCGCGATGCCCCAGTTGGAGTACTTGAAGGCGGCGAAGAACAGCCCGATCAGGACGGCGGCGACGGCGATCGCGATGAGGCGGTTCTCGGAGATCCCGACGTCACCGACCCGGACCGACCCTCCGGCCCACGGGTGGGGGACGTTGAGGATGTCCGAACCGATCCGCCGGATCAGCTCCGTGAGCAGGATGATGTCCACGCCGATGGTGACGATGGCCAGACTGATCACCGCCGCCCCCCGGAGCCGGTTGATGATCACGCGTTCGATGACGAACGCCGCGAGCGCGGTGATCGCGATCCCCACCACGGCAGCGAGCAGGAAGCCCAGGGGCTCGGACAACCGGGCGATGGAGTAGGCGCCCAGCAGCAGCAGGGAACCGTGCGTGAAGCTGACCACCTCGCTCGCCTTGAAGATGATCACGAAGCCCAGCGCGATGAGGGCGTACATCGCGCCGAGCGAGATGCCGTTGAGCAGGAGCGACAGGAACTGGGTCACGACGGCATCCCTGGGGTCTCGGAGGAGGAGGCGCCGGCCGCGGCCGCCTCCGCCGCCTCCGACGGGTCGATCTCGTCACCGGAGCCGAGGTAGGCCCGGATGACCTCGGGGTCGCGCTGCACCTCGGCCGGGGTGCCGTCGGCGATGCGCCGGCCGAAGTCGAGGACGGTCACGCGGTCGGCCAGGGACATGACCATGCCCATGTCGTGCTCGACCAGGATCACCGAGATGCCCAGCCCGGCGCGGATCTCCAGGATCGCCTCCGCCATGCGGTGGGTCTCCTCGGCGTTCATGCCGGCCACCGGCTCGTCCAGCAGCAGCAGCCGCGGCTCCGTGCACAGCGCCCGCGCGACCTCCACCCGCTTCTGGTCGCCGTAGGACAGCACCCCGACGGGCGTGTGCAGCTTCTCGCCGAGCTCCAGGAAGTCGGCGATCTCCGCGACCCGGGCGCCGTGGAGCTTCCCCTCCCGGGTGGCCAGCGGCAGTCTCAGCCCCGCCGCGATGAACCCGGCCTTCGTCAGGTGGTGCCGCCCGAGCATCAGGTTCTCGGCGACGCTCTGGCCGGCCGACAGTGCGATGTTCTGGAACGCGCGGGCGACACCGATGCCCGCGATCTTGTAGGGCCGCATCCGGTCGAGCCGGTGCTCGCCGAACCGGACCTGACCTTCGGCGGCCTTGTAGACGCCGGACAGGACGTTGAACATCGTCGACTTGCCGGCCCCGTTCGGGCCGATGATCGCGTGGATGGTGCCGGGCTCCACGGTGAAGGACACCCCGGACAGGGCGGTGATCGCACCGAACCGCACGGTGACGTCCTCCACCTGGACCGGGGGGACGTCCGACCGGACGTCGATGGCCGCTCCGGGGGCGCTCACTGCGTCCACCGCGAGAGCTTGCGGCCCGACGTCGCGCGCCGGCGCGTCGTGCCGTCGCCGTCCCCGTCGTGGCCCAGGTAGAGGCGCTGCACCTCGTCGGTGCGGGCGAGCTCCCGGGCCTCCCCCGACAGCGACACCTCGCCGACGTCGAGCACGTAGGCCAGGTGGGCGACGCCGAGGGCCATCGTCGCGTTCTGCTCCACCAGCAGCACCGACGTGCCCTGCCGGTTGATCTCGGCGATGACCTGGCCGATCTGGCCGATGATCCGCGGCGCCAGCCCCAGCGACGGTTCGTCGAGCAGGAGCAGCTTCGGGCTGGCCATCAGCGCGCGCCCGATCGCGAGCATCTGCTGCTCGCCGCCGGACAGCAGGGCGCCGCGCTGGGAGCTGCGCTCGCGGAGCACCGGGAACAGGTCGTAGACCCGGTCCTGGGCCCGCGCCTTCGCCGCCTTGTCCCTGCTGGCCATGCCGCCGGCGCGGAGGTTCTCCTCGACGGTGAGCCGGCCGAAGATCCGCCGTCCCTCGGGCACCTGGACCAGGCCCATGCGGACGGTCTGGGCCGGATCGCGCCCGGCCAGGTCGGTCGTGCCGAAGCGGATCGACCCCGAGTCGATCCGGCCGCGGTGCAGGCGCAGGGTGCCGGAGATCGCGCGCAGCAGCGTCGTCTTCCCGGCCCCGTTGCTGCCGAGGACGGCGACGACCTCGCCGTCGGGGATCTCCATGGACACGCCGCGGACCGCCTGCACGGCCCCGCCGTAGGTCACGTGGAGGTCCTGGATGCTCAGCACCGGCCACCACCCGAGAGGTGTGATCTGGACCACATGAGCGGGACTCTAAGGCCATCACCAGCCGTTTCGGGAGCCTCGAGTTCACAGTTCGGTCACGTCTTCCTCCGCGCCCACCTCGGGGAAGGCCCCGGCACGGTCCGGCGTTCGACCGGTCGTGGAGGCCGGCCGGGACGTGGACGTCGTCGTCATCGGGGCCGGTCAGGCCGGGCTGTCCACCGCCTACGGACTGCTCCGTCAGGGTTTCGAGGCGCACACCGGGTTCGTGGTGCTGGATGGCGACGCCGGGCCCGGCGGGGCCTGGCAGCACCGCTGGCCCTCGCTCACGTTGACCAGTACGCACCGGGTGAACGACCTGCCCGGCCTGCCGTTCGCGCCGGCCGACCCGACCGCGCCGGCCGTCGAGTCGGTGCCCGCCTACTACGCCGAGTACGAGCGCCGGCTCGACCTGCCGGTCCTCCGCCCGGTCCGCGTCACCGCCGTCCGCCGGACCGACGACGACCGCTTCCGGGTCGAGAGCGACGCCGGCGCCTGGACCGCTCGCGCCGTGGTCAACGCCACCGGCACCTGGACGCGTCCGTTCGTCCCCCGCTACCCCGGCCAGGAGACCTTCCGGGGCCGCCAGCTGCACACCGTCGACTACCGCTCGGCGGAGGAGTTCCGCGGTCAGCACGTCGTCGTCGTGGGCGGCGGCGCATCGGCCACCCAACTCCTCGGCGAGATCAGCCGGGTCGCCTCGACCACGTGGGTCACCCGCCGCGAGCCGGTCTGGCGCGACGGCGTCCTCGACGAGGACGCCGGCCGCGCGGTCGTCGCCGAGGTCGAGCGGGCGGTGCGCGAGGGCCGCCGTCCCGGGAGCGTCGTCGGCCACACCGGCCTGCTCACCTCGACGCCCTACATCCGCGACGCCCTCGACCGCGGCGTCCTGCGCCGCCGGCCGATGTTCGACCGGATCACCCCCGACGGCGTCGAGTGGGGGGACGGGACGTCGGTCCGCGCGGACGCGATCCTGTGGGCCACCGGGTTCCGGGCCGCGATCGGTCACCTGGCGCCGCTGCACCTGCGGGCGCCGGGCGGTGGCATCCGCATGGACGGCACGCACGTCGCCGGCGAACCGCGGGTCCACCTGGTCGGCTACGGCCCGTCGGCCAGCACGATCGGCGCCAACCGGGCCGGGCAGTCGGCGGCCCGGCAGCTGCGCCGGCTGCTCCGCCCGGAGCTCGCCCGCACCGCCTGACCCCCGCCCACATCGGCGATGGGCGATAGGCGGGTGGGAACGCCCCACATCGGCGATCTCGCCGGGGCATGCCCGTAGGGGAACGTTCAGGGTCTGTTCAGGGCGCTCCCCGATGTGCCGGGCACCCGCCCGCCGCGAGGCTTCCGGCCATGACTCCAGCGATTCCCCCGACCGGGGCGCGGCCATGATCGACGTCGCGCGCCTCACCAAGCAGTACGGCGCCAAGACCGCCGTCGACGGCGTCTCCTTCACCGTCGCCCCGGGCCGGGTGACCGGCTTCCTCGGCCCCAACGGCGCCGGCAAGTCGACGACGATGCGCATGGTGCTCGGCCTGGACCGGCCGACCGCCGGCAGCGTGACCGTCAACGGCCGCGCCTACCGCGACTCCCCCGCCCCGCTGCGCGAGGTCGGCGCCCTGCTCGAGGCGCGGGCGCTGCACCCCGGCCGCTCCGCCCGCGACCACCTGCGCTGGCTGGCCGCCAGCAACCGGATCCCGGTCGCGCGGGTCGACGAGGTCCTCGGCCTGGTCGGGCTCGAGGCGGTCGCCGGCACCCGGGTCGGCAAGTTCTCCCTCGGCATGGGGCAGCGGCTCGGCATCGCGGTCGCGCTGCTCGGCGACCCGCCGGTCGTCGTCCTCGACGAGCCGGTCAACGGGCTGGACCCGGAGGGCATCCGCTGGGTGCGCACGCTGGCCCGCCGGCTGGCCGCGGAGGGGCGCACCGTCTTCGTCTCCAGCCACCTGATGTCGGAGATGGCGCTGACCGCCGACCACCTGGTCGTCATCGGCCGCGGCCGGATCCTCGCCGACTGCTCGATGCCCGACTTCATCGCCGAGCACGCGGCCTCCTTCGTCCGGGTCCGCACGCAGGGCGGCCAGGTGGCCGACGTGCTCCGCGGTGCCGGCGCGGACGTGACCCCCGTCGACGGCGAGCTGCACGTCCAGGGGCTCGACGCCGCAGCCGTGGGCGAGCTCGTCGGCGACAAGGGGCTCTACCTGCACGAGCTGACCCTGGTGCGCTCCTCCCTCGAGGACGCCTTCATGACCCTGACCGCCTCGAGCGTCGAGTACACCGCTCGCGACGGCGCCGAGCTCGCCGGAGCGACCCGATGACCGTCACCGCAGCCAGCAGCACCGTCGCGCTGGACCCCCGCCGCAATGTGCCCGGCACCCGTCCGGGGTTCTCGTCCACGCTGCACTCGGAGTGGATCAAGTTCTGGTCGGTCCGCTCGACGACGTGGTCGGCCGTGATGCTGTTCGTCCTCGGCGCCGGCCTGACCGCGCTGATCTGCGCCACCAACGCCGAGTGGCTGGCCAGCAGCGAGGCCGACGAGTCCCCCGGCTCGTTCATCACCTTCGGGATGACGTTCGCCCAGATCACCGCGGTCGTGCTGGGCACGCTGACGGTCACCGCCGAGTACGGCACCGGGATGATCCGGGCGACGCTGGCCGCCACACCCCGCCGCGGGTCGGTGCTGCTGGCGAAGGCGCTCGTCCTCTCCGGCACGCTGTTCGTCCTCGGGACGGTCACCGCCTTCGCGGGGTACTTCGCCGGCAACTGGTTCCTGGACCGCGAAGGCGTCGGCCTGGCCCTGACCGACGACGGCGTGCTGCGCTCGATGGTCGGCAGCGGCCTCTACATGGCCGGGCTGGGCCTGTTCGCCGCGGCCGTCGGCATCCTGGTCCGGCACACCGCGGCCGCGCTGTCCGCCGTGCTCGCCCTCGTCTTCGTCGTCGGCAACATGGCCTTCCTGCTGCCGGGCGCCTGGGGCGAGTGGACGGCGAAGCTCATGCCGGGCAACGCCGGCTCCCCGATCGCGGCGCCGGTCTCCTTCAACCCGGAGCTGATGGCCCCGTGGCCCGGGTTCGCGGTGTTCGCCGCCGAGGTGCTGGCCCTGCTCGCGGTCGCCTGGGTGGTGTTCGCGCGCCGCGACGCCTGATCCGAGCCGCCCCTTCCCACCCGTCGCCCACCCACCCGTCCCGCCGGCCGCTCCGGCCGGGGGACAGTGGTGCGGTGACGTCTCCCGATCCGGCCGCCGAGGGCCGCCGCCGTGCCGACGAGTTCCTGTCCCTGCTGGCCGCTGAGGACCCGGCGGCCGACGCCCTCCTCGAGGGCCTGACCGAGATCCGCGAGGTGGTCTTCCTCGGTGCGGGGCTCACCGTGATCGCCCGCGCCGAGGGCCGCGCGCTGCCGACGGCGCAGCGCGCCCAGGCCAGCACCCGCCAGGTGAACCTCGCTCAGCTGCGCGACCGCTCCCGCACCGATGTCGACGGGCTGCGCGCCTGGCTGCGGGCGTCGGGCGAGGAGATCCTCTTCCTCCGCTCGCTGGCCGCCGCGGCCGCACGGTTCACCGGCTGAGCGCTCGATCCCGGCTCGGGCGCGCGGCCGCAGCCGCCACGGGCAGCAGCGCGGCAAGCGCCGCGGCCACCAGCACGTAGGTCCAGTCCAGGCCGATGCCGGCGGCCAGGACGCCGAGCGCGAGCGCCCCCGTGGCCGTCCCGGCGTCGAAGGACGCGTTCCACATCGCGCTGGCCGCCGTCGTCCCGGCGTCCCCGGCCCGGGTGAACGACGCCAGCAGCGTCAGGTTCTGCACCGCGCCGAAGCCCATGCCGAAGACCGCGGCACCGATCAGGACCCAGGCGTCCCCGGCGGCCAGCCCGGCGCCGACGGCCACCAGCCCCACCGCCGCGAGCACGACCGCGAGCGGGAGGAGCAGCCGGGCGCCCAGGCGGTCGGCGAGCATGCCCGCCCGCCAGCGGGTCACGGCACCGGTCGCGCCGAAGAGCAGCAGGGCCGTGGTGGCCAGGACGCCGTCCGGACGCTCGATCGGCAGGAAGGTCACCACCCCGCCACCGGCCATCGTGACGGCGAACAGCACCAGTGAGGGGGCCAGCGCCGCCAGCACCCCCGCGCGGTTCGCCCCGGCGGCGGCGCGACCGGGCTGCGGCCCGACCGAGCGCATCAGCAGCGGCACCAGCGCGACGCCCAGCAGGGGCGAGGCGCCGAGCCACGCCAGCCAGGCCACCGAGTCCCCCAGCACCAGCGCCACACCGCCCGGGACCGCGACGAGGTTCGGGATCGCGATCGCCAAGCCGTACAGGCCGATCGACTCGCCGCGCCGCTCCGGTGGGGCGACCTGCGCCGACAGCGTGGCACCGAGCACGGTCAGGATGGCGAACCCCGCCCCGCGCACGGCGGAGAGTGCGCTGATCCAGAGCACGCCGTCGTCCAGCACGTAGAGCGGCGACGGCACGCCCATGGCCACCAGCCCGACGACGAGCACCGGACCCGCCCCGAACCGGGCGGTGAGCCCCGGGATGGTCGCCTGGACGGCGATGGTGACCACCAGGAAGACCGCGGTGACGACGCCCGCCGTGCTCTCGGCGGCGCCACCGCGCACCGCGTACACGGGCAGCGAGGCCAGGGTCAGGCTGTAGCTGGCGAACCCGAGGAACGTCACCCCGATCAGCGCCTGCATCCCGCGCGACCGCCACAACGACGTCCGCTCCCGCACCCCTGCCCTGTCCACCTGTCGAGCATGACCGCCCGAGCCGGCCCGACCGCGAACGGGTAGGCATGAGCCGTGCCACTGCTGACCCTCGGCCACGGACCGCGCGACCGCGCCGCCCTCGGCGCCGCCCTGGTCGACGCCGGCCTGGACCTGCTGGTCGACGTGCGCCGCTTCCCCGGCAGCCGGGTCAACCCCGACGTGCGCCGCGAGGAGCTCGAGCGGTGGGTGCCCGCCCTCGGCATCGACTACCGGTGGGACACCCGCCTCGGGGGGCGGCGCAGCCTGCCGAAGGACGTGCCCGTGACCGACGACTGGTGGACGGTGACCCAGTTCGCCGCCTACGCCGCGCACACCCGGACGCCGGAGTTCACCGTCGCGCTCGACGACCTGCTGGCCGCCGCGGCCACGGCGACGGTGGCGGTGATGTGCAGCGAGAGCGTGTGGTGGCGCTGCCACCGCCGGCTGATCGCCGACGTCGCCGTTCTCGGGCGCGGGGTGCCGGTGACCCACCTGATGCCCGACGGCCGGCTCGCCCCGCACCGGCCCTCCGACGGAGCGGTCGTGAGCGGCGAGGGGGTGCTCACCTGGCCGGCGTCCCCTCCGGGCGGACCGGCCACCCCGTAGCCTCGACGGCGATGGCTGCGGACGACGACGACGTGCTGCGCCTGCTCCGGACGGGGACGGCGGCCGAGCACGAGGACGTCGAACGCACCCTCGCCCTGCTCGACCCGGCGCTGAGCCGGGCCCGGCTGGCGCACGTGCTGGACCTTATGCACGGCTTCTGGTGCGCCGCCGAGGCCGGTCTCGACACGTGGGCCGCGGAGCACCCCGCCGACGCCGAGCGGCTGCAGTGGACGCGCCGGCGTCGCGCTCCCCTGTTCGCGCTGGACCTCGCGGCACTCGGGGCCGGCGCGTCGGAGCGTTCCCCGGAGCTGGCGCCGGTGCGGAGCACCGACGAGGCGCTGGGCCGGATGTACGTGCTCGAGGGGTCGACGCTCGGCGGCGTCTTCATCGACCGACACCTGGCCACGTTGCCGGAGCTGGCCGGAGTCGCCATCCGCGCCTTCTCCCCCTACGGGAGCGAGACCGGGGCGATGTGGGCCGCCTTCCGTCGGGCCACCCGGGCGCGGGCAGCCGACGGCGGCGACGTCGCCACCCTGCTCGCCGCGGCACGCACGACCTTCGGCGACCTCGCCGACTGGTGCCGACCCGCCGCCCTGCCGGCAGTCCCCGCCTGACGGACCGGCGTCCGGGCCGACCCTCAGTCGTCGAGCTCGGGTGCCGCGAACAGCGGGGTCAGCCCGTCGTCCGGCGGCCCGCCCCGGTCCGCCGCCGGGCCATCGCCCGGGGCCTTCACCTCGGGGATCGTGTCGCGGACGGGGATCTCCGGCAGCCCGCGGGCGTCCCGCTCGAGCGCGGCGAGCAACCGCTCCTCGTCAGGAGCGAGGTCGCGTGGTTGCCGGCGTGCGCGGTGCTCGACCGCGTCCGGGGCGACGTCGTCCGAGTCGGTGCCGTGGGGTGCGCCCATGCTCACGAAGCCTCCTCTCCCGCGCTCACCGAGGGAAGTTCGGCTCGAGGCGCGGCACGATCTGCATCTCGGGGACGAATGCCGAGGGGTGCAGCAGCACGAGGGTGCGCACCATCTCGGCCACCGCCGCCGGCGGCATCATCAGGTGCGACGGGATCCCCCACTGCTCCATCATCGGCGTGTCCATGGCCGCCGGGATGACCGACTGCACGCGGCACGGGAAGGGCCGCTCGCTGCCGTCGGGCTGCCGCACCGCCTTCTCCCGCAGCTCCCGCTGGATGCACCGGGTGGCGTTCAGGAAGCCGGCCTTGGAGCCGTTGTAGGCGATGGCCCCGCTGCCGGACGTGATCGCCGAGAGCGACACGATGTGGACCACGTCGGCGGTGCGCCCCTCCGGGAGGTGCTGCACCCGCCGGGTGAACTCGCTGGTGAGGAAGACCGGGCCCTCGAAGTTCACCGCCTGCACCCGCCGGTAGTCGGCGAGGTCGATGTCGGTGATGTAGCCCGGCCGGTCGATCCCCGCGACGTTGACCAGGATGTCGAAGCTGTCGCCGTGCGCGTCGAAGAGGCCGCCCACCACGGTCCGCCGGCTCTCGTCGTCGGTGACGTCCAGGGCGACGACCTCCGCGCTGCCGCCGGCGTCGGCGACCAGATCGCGCGTGCCCTCGCTGCCGGCGGCGTCGATGTCCGCGATCGCCACGTGCGCCCCGGCCTCGGCCAGCGCCAGCGCCGTGGCACGGCCCAGTCCGCTCGCGGCTCCCGTGACGAGGGCGACGCGACCCTCGAGCGACTCCTGCATCCCGGCCCCCCAGTCCTGTCCGTCCGGTTCCCGACAGCCTCGCCGAGAACGGGACCGGCCGCAGCCCGGAGGGCTCGGGGATCAGCCGCGGACGAGACCGGTGGCGGCGACGCCCCGGAAGGGCGGCGGGGCCGGCGCCCACACGTCGGCGAGGGTGACCGTGCGGAGGCCCCGCTCGCGGATCAGGTCCAGGAGCTCGCCGTACACGGTGGTCACCGGCAGGTGGTTGGCGTGACCGATGACGATGCTCTGCGGGGCGAACCACTCGCGGGCGTAGCCGACCAGCTCGGGACCGCTGAGCACGGTGGAGTCGCCCAGGGTGCCGTTCCACATGGCGATCGTCGGGTGCCCGAGGTCGGCGGCGATCCGGTCGGTGCGCTCGTCGCGCGCACCGAAGGGCGGCCGGAAGAAGGGGGTGTCGGTCACGCCCAGCCTGGTCCGGAGGAAGTCGCGGTTGCGGCGGATCTCCTCGGCCACCTCGGCGTCGCCCAGGGTGGTGAGGTCGGGATGCGACCAGGTGTGGTTGCCGAAGGCGATCTGCCCCGACTCGACCAGCGGCCGGAGAGCAGCCGCGTTCTCCTCCCACGCGCGGTACCGCCCGTTGGGGAAGAAGGTCAGCCGCAGGTCGGCGTCCACGGCGAGCGCGACGTAGGCGGCGACGACCTCACTGCTCGTGCCGTCGTCGATGGTCAGCGCCAGGGCGTTGCCCTCCCCCGGCAGCGCCGTGACCACGCCGGCCGGCGGACCGGCGGGCGCCTCGACAGCGGCCTCGACCGGGCCCGCGGCGAGTGGCTCCGTGGGCGGGACGGGCCCGCCCTCACCGGCACGCGTGCCGGTGACCGCCCCGTGTCCCGTGGCGGCCACGGCGAGTCCTGCGGCGAGGGTCAGCAGGAACCGGCGTCGGTCCATGCCGGGACGCTAGGCAGCCGGAACCGGCTTCCCCGCGGAGGCGCGGGGCGACGCGCCGTGACCGTTCGGAGCGCATCCGGAGGGCTCCGGAGCGTGACGCGATCGCGTCACGGCCCGTGCCCCCATCACTACCGCGGGTCAGGCGGTGGGTACCAGCCCGGCCTCCTCGATCATCCGCGCCTGCTCCCGGCACCACGGGGACCACGCGTCACCCTCGGTCTCCTGGCGACGGCGGAAGGCGGCCCAGTCGAGCAGCTCCCACTCCCCCACCTCGGTGGGGTCGGGCGCGGGCGAGCCCGTGAAGCGCCCCAGGTACACCGGGCAGATCTCGTTCTCGACGACTCCGAGGAACTCTGCGCGGTAGCGGTAGCCGGGCAGCGCCGGACGCAGGTCGCGCACCCCGAGACCGAGCTCGAAGGCGGCGCGGCGGGCGATCGCGGCGTCGTCGTCCTCGTCCGGGCCGGGGTGGCCGCAGACGGTGTTGGTCCACATGCCCGGGAACGTCTGCTTGTCCTCCGCCCGCCGGGTGACCAGGAGCCGGCCGGCGTCGTCGAAGAGGTAGGCGGAGAAGGCGCGGTGCAGGGGCGTCTCCCCGTGGTGCACCAGCGGCTTGGGCAGGGTGCCGATCGCACGGCCGTCGTCGTCGACCAGCACGATCATCTCGGCGGAGGGGGAGGTCACGCAGTCCATCGTCCCCGACCGGAGCGCCGCGCGCCCGGACCCGCCGCGGGCGCCTCCCCGGTGCGCGGCAGCCCGCCGGGGGGCAGAGTCCAGGTGTGGACAGCTTCCGCCGCGACGGCCTGACCTTCGACGTCCGCGACGCCGGCCCCGGGGACGGCGAGCCCGTGGTCCTCCTGCACGGGTTCCCGCAGGACTCTGCCGCCTGGGACCGCGTCGCCCCGGCGCTGCACCAGCACGGCCTGCGCACCCTGGCGCCGGACCAGCGGGGCTGCTCCCCCATGGCCCGTCCGCGCGGCCGCGGGCACTACCGACTGCGCGAGACCGTGGGCGACGTCCTCGCCCTGCTGGATGCGGCGGGCCTCGAGCGCGCGCACGTCGTCGGCCACGACTGGGGCGGCATCGTCGCCTGGGCGCTGGGGGCATGGCACCCCGGCCGGCTGCGCACGCTCACCGCGCTGTCGGTGCCGCACCCCGCGGCCATGGCGAAGGCGATGGTGACCAGCGACCAGGCGCTGCGCTCGCTCTACGTGGCTCTGTTCCAGCTCCCGGTCGTCCCCGAGCGGCTCCTCCTCGCCGGCGACGGCGCGGTGCTGCGCCGCCTGCTGCGCGGTGGCGGCCTCGAGGACGACCTCGTCGACCACTACGTCCGCCGCATGCAGGAGCCGGGCGCGCTGTCGTCCATGCTGGGCTGGTACCGGGCGCTGCCCCTGTCCGGCCGCGATCCCGTCGGGACGGTGCGCGTGCCCACCCTGCACGTGTGGAGCACCGGCGACGCCTTCCTCGGCCGGGCGGCGACCGAGGCGACCGCGCGCTTCGTCGACGCCCCCTACCGGCTGGAGGTCCTCGAGGGCGTGCCGCACTGGCTCCCGGAGCTGGCCGCCGACCGCGTCGCCGAGCTGGTCACCGCGCACGTACGCACCGCGCCGCCCTCGGCAGACTGAGGGCATGACGGCGACGGCGAACCCGACCTCCCGGGCCGAACGGCTCGACCGGCTGCCCTTCACCCGCGAGCACGGCCGGCTGGTCTTCGGCTCCGGCCTGGGCTGGGCCCTGGACGCCATGGACGTCGGGCTGATCTCGTTCGTGATGGCGGCACTGGCCGGCCAGTGGGCGCTCAGCTCGACCGAGCTGTCGTGGATCGGCTCCATCGGCTTCGCCGGGATGGCGCTGGGCGCGACGCTCGGCGGGCTGCTGGCCGACCGGTTCGGCCGCCGGCAGGTCTTCGCGCTGACCCTGCTGGTCTTCGGCGTCGCCACCGGGGCGGCGGCGCTGTCGTGGTCGGTCGGCGCGCTGCTGGTGTTCCGCTTCCTCATCGGTCTGGGGCTCGGCGCCGAGCTGCCGGTCGCCTCCACCCTGGTCAGCGAGTTCGCGCCGTCGCGGGTGCGCGGCCGCGTGGTCGTGCTGCTCGAGGCGTTCTGGGCAGTGGGCTGGACGCTCGCGGCGCTGATCGGCTACTTCGTCGTCCCGCGCAGCGACGACGGCTGGCGCTGGGCGCTGGCGATCGGGGCGCTACCGGCGGTCTACGCCGTCGTCGTGCGCCGCGGGCTGCCGGAGTCGGTGCGCTTCCTCGAGCTCCGCGGGCGCACCGCGGAGGCGGAGGCCACCGTGCGCCGCTTCGAGGCCGCCGCCGGCGTCGAGCCCGTGCCCTCGCCGGACGCCGTCGCCACGACCGCGGCCCGGCCCGGCCTCCGGGCGGTCTGGGCGGCGGGGTTGCGCGGCCGCACCGCCGCGCTCTGGATCGTCTGGTTCAGCATCAACTTCTCCTACTACGGCGCCTTCATCTGGCTGCCGACCCTGCTGTTCGACGACGGCTTCTCACTCGTCAAGTCGTTCCAGTACACGCTGATCATCACGCTGGCCCAGCTGCCCGGATACGCGGTCGCGGCGGTGCTCATCGAGAAGTGGGGCCGGCGGCCGACGCTGGCCACGTTCCTGGTCGGCTCCGCCGTGGGGGCGCTGCTCTTCGCCTCGGCCGACGGCGACACCGCCGTCCTCGTGACCGGCATGGTGCTGTCGTTCTTCAACCTCGGCGCGTGGGGCGCTCTGTACGCGGTGACGCCGGAGATCTACCCGACCGCGCTGCGGGCCACCGGCGCGGGCGCGGCGGCCGGGTTCGGCCGGCTCGCCTCGATCGCCGCCCCGCTGTGCGTGCCGCCGATGGTCGACGCCGGCGGCACCGGGCTGGTGTTCGGCGTCTTCGCCGGGTTCTTCGCGCTCGCCGCGCTCGCGTCGTGGGGCCTGCCCGAGCGCCGCGGTCAGGCTCTCGAGGACGACGTCGACACGCCCCTGCCCGCCCGCACCCGCTGACCCCTGCGACCGGGCGACGATCAGGTGACCTGATCGTGGCGCGTCCTCCCTCACCGCGCACCGTGAGGGAGGACGCGCTGCGGTGAGGGAGGACGGCTTGGCCAGCAGGTGCAAAGAAAACTTTGCAAAGAACCCTTTGCGATCTACCGTGGCCACATGCCTCCTTCCCCGGACGACTCCGTCGACGTCCACGACGTCCGGGCCCTGAAGGCGCTCGCCCACCCGCTCCGCATGAGCCTCCTGGCCGCGCTGCGCAGCGACGGACCCTCCACCGCGAGCCGGCTGGCCGGCCGGCTCGGCGAGAGCAGCGGCGCCACGAGCTACCACCTCCGCCAGCTGGCCGGCTTCGGGTTCGTCGAGGAGGTGCCGGGCGAGGGCACCGGCCGCGAGCGGTGGTGGCGGGCGCTGCACCGCAGCACCCGCTGGAGCAGCGAGGAATTCCTGGCCGAGCCCGGCGGCCGGGAGGTCGTCGACGAGCTGACCGACCGGCTGGTGGCGGAGCAGCGGCGGATGCTCGCCGCCTTCGCGGCGGGACGGGAGCGCAGCGACGACGAGTGGCGCACCGCCGCGTCGCTCAACGACTGGGCGCTGCGCCTCTCCCCCGCCCGGGCCGCCGAGCTGATCGGCGAGCTCAACGACGTCGTCCAGCGCTGGCGCGACACGCAGGAGGAGCCCGACCAGCCGCTGGTCCGCGTGCTGCTGGACCTCTTCCCGCTCGACGAGCAGCCGCGGTGACCGCCGTCCTGACGCCGGACCGCGCCCGCCGCCGCTTCGTCGGGCTCACCGCGCTCCGCTGGCTGCCCGTCGGCATCGTCGTGCCAGTCTCCGTGCTGCTGGCCACCGCCCGCGGGCTCTCCCCCGCCGAGATCGGCCTGTGCGTGGCGGTCTACGGGGCCGTGACCCTCGTGCTCGAGCTGCCCACCGGCGGGTTCGCCGACGCCCTCGGACACCGGACGGTGCTCGCCTCCGCCGGGCTCGTCACCGCCGCGGGGCTGCTCACCATGGCGGTGGCCGATTCCGTGCCCGCCTTCGCGATCGCGTGGGCACTGCAGGGGGTGGCCCGCGCCCTGGACTCCGGTCCGCTCGAGGCCTGGTACGTGGACGCCGCCCGCGCCGGGGATCCCGCGGCCGACGTGACCCGCGGGCTCGCGCAGGCCGGCGCGGCCGACGGCGCCGGGCTGGCGGTGGGCGCGGTGCTGGGCGGGACGCTGCCGCTGCTGCTCGATCACGGCGGCGCGGCGGCACTGGCGGCACCGCTCGTGCTGGCCGCCGTGTTCGCGGTGGTGCACGTGACCGCCGTGCTGCTGCTCGTCGTGCCGCCGCACCGGTCCGGGGCAGCCGGCCGGGGCGCACTGCTCGCCGGCGTGCGCGAGGTGCCGGTCGTCGTCACGGCGACGGTGCACCTCGTCCTGCGCGACCGGCTGCTCCGCCTGCTGCTGGGCGTCTCCTTCCTGGTCGGCGTCGTGCTCACCTCGCTCGAGCTGCTCGGCCCGCTGCACTTCGCCGAGCTCGCCGGATCCGCCGAGCGGGGTTCCGCGGTCTTCGGCGTCGTCACCGCGGTCTCCTTCGCCGCCGCGGCGCTGGGCGCGCTCCTCGCGCCGGTGCTCGGTCGCGCCACCGGCGGCTCGGTCGTCGTGGTCAGCGCCGGCACGTCGGTCCTGGCCGCCGGCGCGGTGGCGGTGGTGGCCGGCGCACCCGGCGTCGTCCCCGCCGCCGTCGCCTACGCGGCCTTCTACCTGCTCAACGGGGCGGCCTGGCCCTCGCGCAAGCAGGTGATGCACGACCGCACGACGTCCGCGCAGCGCTCGACCACCGTCTCGGCGTCGTCGCTGGCCCTGATGCTGGGCGGGATGCTCGGCAGCCTGACCATCCCTCGCCTGGCCGACGGCGCCGGCCTGCCCACGGGGCTGCTCGCCGGCGCCGGGGGGATGCTGCTGCTGGCGCTGCTCTCCCTCGGCCTGCGCGGTGGACCGGATGCCCGCGCCCCTGGCCGGGACGCGCCCGCCGGAGGAGAGTCCCGCCATGGACCTGGACCCGGTGACGACCAACCCGCAGCACTACCGGGTGGTCTTCGAGAACGAGCGCGTGCGGGTGCTCGAGTACACGGACGTGCCCGGTGACCGCACCACCGAGCACGAGCACCCCGACAGCGTGATGGTGACGCTGAGCTCCTTCCGCCGGCGGTTGCACGCCGGGGACGCCGCCCGGGACGTCGAGATCACCACCGGCTTCGCGGGGTGGCTGCCCGCGCAGCGGCACTCCGGCGAGAACATCGGCGACAGCCGCACCCACGCGCTGTTCATCGAGCTCAAGGGCGGCGACGCGACGGTCCCGGCACCCGCCCGACTCGGTCCGGAGTGACCCGCTCGCCGGTTCGCACCCCGGACACCGGGTAGCGGCAGCCCATGGCTGAGTTCTCCCCCGGGCACCTGAAGGGCGCCACCGTCGCGGTGACCGGCGCCAGCGGCAACGTCGGTACGGCGCTGCTGCGGCGGCTGACCGCACCGTCCAGCGGCGTCGCCGAGGTGCGGGGGCTGGCCCGCCGGATCCCGCCCGGGGTGGCCCCCTACGACGGCGTCCGCTGGTTCGCCGCCGACCTCGGCACGCCGGCCGGCGAGGCGGTGCTGGCGGAGTTCCTCGACGGCGTGGACGTCGTCATCCACCTGGCGTGGGCGCTGCAGCCGGGGCGCGAACCCGAGCGGCTGCGCCGGGTGAACGTCGACGGCACCCGCCGGGTGGCGCAGGCCGCGGTCGCCGCCGGTGTGCAGCAGTTCCTGCACATGTCCTCGATCGGCGCCTACGCCGCGGGCGCCGTCGGCCAGAAGGTGACCGAGGACTGGCCCACCACCGGCGTCCCGAGCTCGCAGTACAGCCGGGACAAGGTCGAGGCCGAGCGCGTCGTGCGCCAGGTGATCGGCCGCGCCGCCGGCCCGGTGCTCTCCGTCGCCCGCCCCACGCTGGTGCTGCAGCCGCAGGCGGGCAGCGAGATCGGCCGCTACTTCCTCGGCCCGCTGGTCTTCGCCGCCGCCCGGCGGGTCCCTGGCGCGCTGGCCCGGTTGCTGCCCCTGCCGATCCCGGACCTGGCGGTGTCGTTCGTGCACGCCGACGACGTCGCCGACGCACTCGTGCGCATCGCCGACCGCCGGGTCCCCGGCCCGTTCAACATCGCCGCCGAGCCGGTGCTGGACGCCACGGGCATCGCGAAGGCCCTCGGCAGCCGGCGCATCCCGGTGCCGGCGTTCGCGGTGCGCGCGGCGCTGCACGCAGCGTTCGCCGCCCACGTCGTCCCCACCGAACCCGGCTGGCTGGACATGGGGACCTCGCTCCCGGCGCTGGACACCACCCGCGCCCGCACGCTGCTGGACTGGACGCCGTTCCACCGCGGCGACGAGGTGCTGCCGCAGTTCGTCGCCGCGCTCGGTGCCGGCACCGGCGGCCCGGGCGCGCTGCTCGCGCCGGCGTCCGGCCCGGCGCTGGACCCGGCGGGCGACGCCGCGAACGCGCCCGGCCCGCGTGCCGACTGAGGGTCAGGTCCGGGTGGTCCAGGCGGCGACGTCTCGGCCGGTCGAGGCGAACACGTCTGCCGCCCGCTCCGGGCGCAGGGCCACGAACAGCCCCTCGGCCTCGGCCAGCGTCGTCCCCGGGTCGTCCTCGGCGACCAGGCGGGCGGTGGCCGTCGTGCGCCGGCCGTCCACCTCGCCCATCTCGGCGGTCGCGACCACCGGGACGCCGAGCGGCACCGGCCGCCGGTAGGTGACGGTGAGCGTGGCGGTCAGCCCGCCGCGACCGGCGGCGCGCACCGCGCGGGCCAGCACGTGGTCCAGCACGGTGGCGACGACGCCGCCGTGCACGAGCCCGGGTGGGCCCTCGTGGGCCTTGCCGAACGTCGCCCGCCCGGTGGCGCGGCCGTCGGGTGAGTCGGTCGCCTCCACCGGGGGCGCCACCGGGTTACCCGGCCCGTAGACCGGGCTGTACCAGCGCTCACCGGTCGCGGGATCGTCGACGGTCGCGATGTCGTGCAGGCCGCGCCGGTCGGCGTCGAGCCGCTCCGCCAGCGCACGCACCGCCGCGGCGACGTCGTCGAGCTCGCCGATGGGCACCTCCGTGCGGATCGCGGAGTCGACCAGGACGCGGAGGGCGTCCCCGAGCCCGGCGACCGCCTCCCGACGGAGGTCGCGGTCCTCAGCCACGCGGCATGCCGGCCTCGCGCAGCAGCCCGCCGCCGATGATCACGCGCTGGACCTCGCTGGTGCCCTCGTAGAGCCGGAACAGCCGGGCGTCGCGGTAGAACCGCTCGACCGGGGTGGAGCGCAGGTAGCCCATGCCGCCGTGGATCTGGACGGCGTTGTCGGTGGCGCGGGCGACCATCTCGGTGCAGTAGAGCTTGGCCGACGACGGGCCGATGCCCATGTCCTCGCCGCTGTCGTAGCGCTCGGCGACCTCGCGGACCAGGGCACGGCCGGCCAGCAGCTCGGCGTGCATGTCGGCGAGCATCGCCTGGACCAGCTGGAACCGGCCGATCGGGGCGCCGCCCTGCTTGGCGGTGGCGGCGTAGGCGACCGACTCGTCGAGCACCCGCTGCGCCATCCCGACGCAGAGCGCGGCGATGTGCAGCCGGCCGCGGGAGAGCACGGTGAGCGCCTTGGCGTAGCCGCGGCCCTCCTCGCCGATCAGCGCCTCGGCGGGCACCCGGACGTCGTCGAAGAACACCTCGGCGGTCCAGGCGCCGGACTGCCCCATCTTCTTGTCCTTGGGGCCCACGGTGACCCCGGGCGTCGTCGTCTCGACGGCGAAGCTGGAGATGCCCCGGCCGCCCTTCTCCTCCGGGTTCGTGCGCGCGAAGACCATGAAGAGGTCGGCGATCGGGGCGTTGGTGATGTAGCGCTTGCTGCCGTTGATGACCCAGGAGTCGCCGTCGCGGCGGGCGGAGGTGCGCAGCCCGGCGGGGTCGGAGCCGGCCTCGGCCTCGGTCAGCGCGAAGGAGCCGATCAGCTCACCGGCGGCCAGGCCGGGCAGGTACTTCTTCTTCTGGTCCGCGCTGCCGAACTTCGCGATCACCTGGCCGGCGATGCCGTTGTTGGTGCCGAACAGCGAGCGGAACGCCGGCGTCGTGTAGCCGAACTCCATGGCCAGCTGGACGTCCTCGACCATGCCGACGCCCAGGCCGCCGTACTCCTCGGGGAGGGCGTAGCCGAACAACCCCATCTCGGCGATCTGCGCGCGCAGCTCGTCGGGGATGCGGTCCTCCTCCTCGATGCGCTCCTCGAGCGGGATGACCTCCTCGCGCACCAGCTGGCGAACGGCGTCCTTGATCTGGCGGAAGTCGTCGGCGTCCATGAGGACATGCTGGCACGGGCCCGCGACCGGGGGCAGAGATGGCCATTCCTGCCCCCGGCGTGGATCAGGCGAGCTGGTCCAGGCGCGTCATGTCCTCGGCGGAGAGACGGACGCCGGCGGCGCCGAGGTTCTCCGTCAGGTGGTCGACGGACTTGGTGCCGGGGATCGGCAGGATGACCGGCGACTTCTGCAGCAGCCAGGCCAGTGCCACCTGGGACGGCGTGGCGCCGACCTCGCGGGCGATGTCGGCGACGGGGCTGTCGGGCGAGGCGAGGTCGCCGGTGGCGATCGGGAACCACGGGATGAAGGCGATGCCTTCGGCGGTGGCGTAGTCGAGCACGTCCTGGCTCTGCCGGTTGGTGAGGTTGTAGAGGTTCTGCACGCTGACGATCTCGGTGATCTCGCGGGCGGCCTTCAGCTCCTCGACCGACACCTCCGAGACGCCGATGTGCCGGACCTTCCCCTCGGCCTTGAGCTCGGCGAAGGCGCCCAACTGGTCGGCCAGCGGGACCTCGGGGTCGATGCGGTGCAGCTGGATGAGGTCGATGCGGTCGACCTTCAGGTGCCGCAGCGAGAGCTCCACCTGCTGCTTGAGGTAGGCGGGGCGGCCGACCGGCGTCCAGATGCCGGGGCCCTGCCGGGTCAGGCCGGCCTTGGTGGCGATGACCAGGCCGTCGGCGTACGGGTGCAGCGCCTCGGCGATGATCTGCTCGCTGACCTCGGGGCCGTAGGAGTCGGCGGTGTCGATGAAGTCGACGCCCTGCTCGACCGCGGCCTGCACGACGCGGACGGCGGCGGCCCGGTCGGCCGGCTCGCCCCAGACGCCGGGACCGGGGAGCTGCATCGCGCCGTAGCCGAGGCGGTGGACGGGGAGGTCCCCGCCGATGGTGAACGTGTCGCTCAGTTCTGCAGTGGTCATGACATCGGCCAGCACCGACCGGCGGGCGCGTGTTCCCGGCACCGTGTTCGATGACCGGGTGGGAAAGATCATCGGCGGGCGGGCGGGGCAGATCATCGTGCTGCGGCACGGCCAGACCGACTGGAGCCGGAGCGGGAAGCACACCGGGCACACCGACCTGCCGCTGCTGACCGAGGGCGAGGAGCAGGCGCGGGCGCTGCGCGACGGAGTCGGGGCGCGTCCCTTCGCCGCGGTGTGGACCAGCCCGCTGCAGCGCGCCGCCCGTACCGCCGAGCTGGCCGGCCTGCAGATCACCGGCACCGATCGCGACCTCGTGGAGGTGGACTACGGCGGCCACGAGGGCCGGACCACGGCGGAGATCAGCGCGGAGCTCGGCCGCACATGGTCGATCTGGGCCGACGGCACCGTGCCCGGCGAGACCCCCGGCGAGACGCTGGACCAGGTCGCGACCCGGGTGGACCGGGTGCTCGACCGCGCCCGGGCCCGGCTGGACGACGGCGACGTCGCGCTGGTCGCCCACGGGCACGTGCTGCGCATCCTGACCGCCCGCTGGCTGGGGCTCGCACCGGAAGCCGGTGCGCTCTTCGCGCTGCCGCCGGCTGCCTACGGCGTCCTCGGGCACGAGCACGACCGGCCGGTGCTGACCGGGTGGGGCCTGCGCTGAGGGCAGCCATGGCCATGTCTGCCCTCGCGGCGGGTCAGCGGGAGCGGCTGACCGCCACCGGCTGGAAGCCGCTCTCCGGCCGCTCGACCGGCTGAGCCGGCCGGACGGGGCGGCCGAACAGCCAGCCCTGGCCGAGGTCGGCGCCCAGCGCGGTGACCTCCTCGGCCAGCTGCTCGGTCTCGACCCCCTCGGCGACGACGACGGCGCCGAGCTGGTGGGCCAGGTCGGTCACGGCCTTGAGCACGGTGCGGGCGCCGTCGTCGGGCAGGCCCTGCACCAGACCCTTGTCCAGCTTGACGACCTCGGGCCGGATGGCGGCCAGCAGCGACAGGCTGGAGTAGCCGGCGCCGACGTCGTCGAGGGCGACCCGCCACCCCAGCGACCGGTAGTGCTCGAGCACGGAGACCAGGTGCCCGCGGTCGGCGATGACGTGCGACTCGACGACCTCGAAGACGAACTGCTCCGGCGCCAGGCCGGAGGCGTGCGCCACCTGCTCGGTGCTGGCGAGGCAGACCTGCGGCCGGTAGATGGACGTGGGGTCGAAGTTGATGAACAGGTCGTCGTCGCCGATCCACGGCGCTGCGCCGCTGATGGCGGACTCGCGGCCGATGCGGTCGAGGCGGGGCAGCCAGCCGGCGGACTCGGCCACGAAGAAGAGGTCGTCCGCCCCGATCTCGCGGCCGTCGACGACGCCGCGCAGCAGCGCCTCGTGGGCGACGACGGAGCGGTCGGCGAGGGAGACGATCGGCTGGTAGGCCGACCAGAACTCCGCCTCGACGAGGACGCCGACCTCGGCGGTCACCCCGCGGCGGGCGAGCTCCACCGCGAGGCTCGGCGCGGTCAGCAGGCGTGCCGTGAGCGCCGCGCCGTCCACCGGCGGGTCGGTGACCACCCGGACGGCGTCCAGTTCGGCGGCGGTGAGCTCGCGGGCCAGCCGCTGGAAGAGCCGGTCCAGGCCGGCGCCGCCGCGCGGGTCGGTGACGTCGACCAGCTGCGACCAGGTGCTGACGGCGAGCCCCAGCCCCATGGCCGTGCGGGAGACGGTCGGCAGGACGTGACCGACCGACGTCGCCAGCAGCGCCCGAGTGGCCTTGCCCGGCACCGCCCAGTGCCGACGGCAGGTGCAGACGCCGCTGCAGTTCGGGGACACGTCAGCAGGATGACCGACTGCGGGCGATAGCGCTGGAGCCACGCGGCGCGGCGGCCGAGGCTCTACCGGGTGACTCTCAGCGGACTCACAGGCGATCTTGTCGCAGTTTCGAGACTTGAGAATCTAAGGTTACGGTCATGGCCGTTCTCTCTGCTCCCGACGCCCGTCCCAGCCGCGGCGGCCGTCCGCGCGACCCCAGCCGTGACGGCGTGATCCGGGCCGCGATCCTGCGCCTGCTCGCCGATGTCGGGTACGGAGCGCTCACCATGGACGCCGTCGCCTCGGAGGCCGGCGTCGGCAAGGCGACGATCTACCGCCGCTGGCGCACCAAGGAGGAGCTGGTCGTCGACACCGTCTCCGACCTCAACGCGGCCGAGGCCGCCGCCACCGCCGCCGCCGAGCCCGCCGACACCGGCTCGCTCGAGGGTGACCTTCGCGTGCTGCTGCGCTCGCTGGTGTCCCTGGTCAACAGCCCGGCAGGTGCGGCCACCCAGGCGCTGCTCTCGTCGATGCAGCACCACCCGGCGCTGGCCGAGGCGTTCCGCGGCGGCCCGGTGGCCGTGTGGCGCAAGGCCTTCGACGACATGTGGGCCCGCGCGGAGCAGCGGGGCGAGGTCCAGAAGGGCCTGTCCGGCTCGCTGATCGCCGAGGCCATCGGCGCCCCCATCGTCCAGCGCTGGCTGGTCAACGGCGAGCCCGTCGACAACGCCTTCGCCGACGCGGTCGTCGACGTCGTGGCACTCCCGATCCTCCGGGCCGGCGGGGCCAAGGTCTGAGCCCCGGCGCGCCCGGCACGACTCACCAGCCGAGCGTGCCGGGCGCGCCCTTGAACGGTCCGACGACCTCGTCGGTGATCCAGCCGCCGTAGAAGTCCCCGGGCTGGGGCCGGACGACCTCGCCGTCGACCGTCACGCGGTCCATGCGCCCCGGGTAGAAGGCGACGGCGCCGGCCAGGTGCTCGTAACCCGCGGCCGGCCGCTCGTAGGACCAGCCGGCCGCCGGCGCGCGCCGGTCGCCGACGACGACGTCCCAGTACGTCGCCTGCCCCTTCCACTCGCACCACGACCCGCCCTCGGCGCGCGCGAGGACGTCGGCCGCGACATCTGCGCGCGGCACGTAGTAGGTGGGCGGGTGGCTCGTCTCGCAGACCCGGATCGCCCGCCGGGTGTCGGCCACCACCTGCCCGCCGAACTCCACGACGACGCGTCGCGGCGTCTCCAGGGCCGACGGCGGCCGGGGGTAGTCCCAGACGGACTCCTGGCCCGGACCGACGGGATCGCGACGCACCGGCACCGGGTCAGTCGTTGCGGTGCCGGACCCGCTGGACGACGACGAAGGTCACGAACAGGCCGACGGCGCCGGCGGTGGCCATGCCGGCGGGCGTCTGCAGCCAGCGCACGACGGCTTCCTGGCCCTTGGCGCGCAGGCGCTTGGGGCTCGTCCGGTGGGTCAGCTGGTCCAGCGTGGCGGCCAGCGACTCGCGGGCGGCGTCGATCTCCAGCTGGATCTGTCGAGGGTCGCGAGGCACCCCGACAGCCTGCCAGACCTGGGCCGACCCGGCCCATCCACCGTCCGCCCGTCATCCGAGTGGGGTGCTCCTAGACTCTCAGGACCTCGCGGGAGTGGTGTAACGGCAGCCACGCCAGACTTAGGATCTGGTGCCTTCGGGCGTAGGGGTTCGACTCCCCTCTCCCGCACGACGACGCGCGCTCGCCGCCGCGTCAGACGCCGCGGTCCGGCGCGCTCATGTCCCCCGTCGCCGGGACGCCGTCGCGGAAGCCGTAGCGCAGGAACACCGTCCCCGTCGCGCCGGCCGCGGGCGGTTCGAGCAGCTCGAGGTTCGCGGGCACCGCACCGCCGTCGAACAGCTTCTTGCCGACGCCGAGCAGGATCGGGTGCACCCAGAGGTCCAGCCGGTCGAGCAGCCTCTCGCGGAGCAGGGTCTGCACCAGGTCCAGGCTGCCGACGACCGTGACGTGCTCGTGCCGGTCGCGGACCTCGCGCACGGCGGCGGCCAGGTCGGGGCCGAGCAGCGTCGACCCGGCCCACGACAGCTCGGGCCGGCCGCGGGAGGCCACGTACTTGGGCACCCGGTTGAACAGGGCGGCGATGTCGTCGTCCTCCCCGCCCTCCTGGTGCGGCCAGTAGGCCGCGAAGATGTCGTAGGTCCGCCGGCCGAGCAGTAGGGCGTCCGTGCCCTGGTAGGCGGCGGCGATCTGGGCTCCGGAGACCTCGTCCAGGAGCGGCGCCTGCCAGCCGCCGAACGGGAAGCCGTCCGGATCCTCCTCGGGGCCACCGGGCGCCTGCCCCACGAGGTCGAGGGTCGTGAACATCTCGACGTGGATGAGTCCCATACCGTGCTCCCGAGGGGTGATTCCGTGGCTGTTCCGGAGTAGACCGGCCTGCGGGGACGAACTCACCGCTCCGACGACGCCGGCCCGTCCCCCTAGGGTCGACGCTCGATGATCACCGACTTCCTGCTGGACCACTCGGCGCTCGTCCCGGGGACACTGGCGCTCGTGGCGCTGGTCTGCGCCGTCGTCGGCTACGTCGCGCTGCGCCGTGCCCGCCCGGGCTCGCCGCTGCTCCTCGTGCTCGCCGTGGTCGCCACCTTCCCGGTCCTCGCGCTCACACTGACCCCGTCGGGCAAGGGCGCCTCGGCGGGCGGCTGCACCGTCCAGTTCGCGCTGCCCGCCCTCGGCCGGGTGGAGCTGCTGGCCAACGTCGCGCTCCTGCTGCCCGCGGCCGTCTTCGCCGCCCTGGCCACCCGCCGGCCGTGGGCCGTGCTCGCGGCGGGCGCCGGACTGTCCGCCGGGATCGAGGCCGTCCAGGCGGCGGTCCCCGCGATCGGCCGGGCGTGCGACACCAACGACTGGACGATGAACACGCTGGGCGTCGCCGCGGGCGTGCTGCTGGCCCGCGCGACGCTCGCGCTCGCGGACCGCGCGGCGGCCCGGCGGACCGATCGGGCGCCGTCGGAGCCCTGAACCCCCCGCTTCAGAGCTCGAGCCGCAGGTCCAGCTCGACCGAGGGGGCTTCGGGGTCGTCGTCGTCCACGACCGCCAGCAGGTGCACGGTGCGGCCCTCGACGACCCGGAGCGCGAGCCCCTCGATCTTGTGCACGGTGCCGTCGAGCTCGGGAACCCGCGCGACGTCCACGACCGTCTCGTCGTCGACGAGCGCGAGCGCGGTGGCCATCACCGGGCCGTCGTCGACGGCGTTCGGGGTGTCCTCGGCCGCGGTGCTCAGGATCACCCGCCCGTCCGGCAGCGCGACGGCATCGGTGATCGCCAGACCCACGCCGCCGACCTCACCCAGGTCGTACCGGCGCGGGTGCTCCACCGGCACCGCGGCGGCAGCGGTCCGGCCGAGCACGGCGTCGACCAGGGCCGCCAGCGGGAGGTCGACGCTCGCCGACGGGGTGCCCGTGGCCAGGTTGCCCCGGGAGAACCAGCGCATCCGGTTCCCGAGGCGGGCGGCCCCCTCCAGGTTCAGCTGGTCCATCGGCACCCCCAGCCGCGCGGCGACCCGTTCGAAGAGCGGGGTGAGGTCGGCTCCGGTGGCTCGGGGCACGCCGTCCCCGAGGCGGACCAGGATCCCGCTCGTGCGGCGGGCGGAGGAGCCTGACCCCAGCAGCAGCACCGCCGGGTCGCCCGCCACCGCCGCGGGGCAGGCGACCTCCAGATCGGGCTTGAGATGCTTGGTCCCGGCGTGTTCGGAGAACCGGTCGCACCCCTCGACCGGGGGCATCAGCCGCACCGGCGTCACCGAGCCGGCGCGGTGCCAGGCGGCGGACGTGGCGTCGTCCTGCGCGATCAGCCAGCCGTCGCCGAGCGGTGCGATCGCCGACGCCGCGGTCACCGGCGTCCCGTCGTCGAAGCGCAGCCGCCGGATCCCGTCCACGAACAGCCGCATGCCGCCACTCTGCCCGGTGCGCCGGCACACCGGCTCTCCGGTACCGCGCCTCACCCCCCAGGGTGAGGCGGGCCCGGCGCAGGCTCGGGCGCAGCGTCCGGAGCGCCGAACTCCCGCGTATGAGCAACGCCGCCCTCGCCGTCGGACGCCACCGCGCGCCGGAGGACACGCCGGAGACCATCGCCTCCCTCGCCGACGTCGACCGCCCGGGCCGGCACGCCGAGCCGGACGCCGACCTGCCGATCTACGACGCGCTGCGCGCCGAGCTCGCCGCGGTCGACTGGTTCAGCCTCGGCCTCGACTGACTCAGCGGTCGCCGAGCACCTCGGCGATGACCGGCACCAGCGCCGCGAACGCCTGACCGCGGTGGCTGCGCGCGTCCTTCTCCCCCGGTGAGAGCTGCGCCGAGGTGACCTCCAGCCCGTCGGGTACGAACACGGGGTCGTAGCCGAAGCCGTTGCTGCCGCGCTTCTCGCGGATCACGGTGCCGCGCCACTCCCGCTCCAGCACCCGCTCGGCACCGCTGGGCAGGACGAGGGCCGCGGCGCACACGAACGCCGCGCCCCGTCGCCCGTCGGGCACGTCGGCCACCTGGCCCAGGAGCAGCGCGGTGTTGGCCTCGTCGTCGCCGTGCCGGCCCGACCAGCGGGCCGAGAGGATGCCCGGCATCCCGTTGAGCGCGTCGACGGTCAGACCGGAGTCGTCGGCCACGGCCGGCAGGCCGGTGTACCGCACGGCCTCGCGCGCCTTGAGCAGCGCGTTCTCGGTGAACGTGGCCCCGGTCTCGGGCGCCTCCGGGTAGTCCTCGACGTCGGCCAGCCCGACGACCTCCACACCGGGGACGGCGGAGACCAGCAGCCGCTGGAGCTCGGCGAGCTTGCCCGCGTTGCGGGTGGCCAGCAGGAGCCGGGTGCTCATCGCGCGAGCGCGGCGGCCTGCAGCCGGGTCAGCTCCGCGCACCCGGCCACGGCGAGGTCGAGGAGCGCGTCGAGAGTGGGCCGGTCGAAGACGGCGCCCTCGGCGGTGCCCTGCACCTCGACGAAACCGCCGTCGCCGGTGCACACCACGTTCATGTCGGTGCCGGCGCGGACGTCCTCCTCGTAGGCGAGGTCCAGCCGCGGCTCGCCGTCGATGACGCCGACGCTGACGGCGGCCACCGACTGGATCAGCGGCTCGTTCTTCGCCAGCTTCTTGCGGTCGCCGAGCCAGGAGACGGCGTCGGCGAGAGCGACGTAGGCGCCGGTGATCGCCGCGGTGCGGGTGCCGCCGTCGGCCTGGAGGACGTCGCAGTCGATCGCGATGCTGTTCTCGCCCAGCGCGCCCAGGTCGATCGAGGCGCGCAGCGAGCGGCCGATCAGCCGGCTGATCTCGTGCGTGCGGCCGCCGATCCTGCCCTTGACCGACTCGCGGTCGTTCCGGGTGTGCGTGGCGCGGGGCAGCATCGAGTACTCGGCGGTGACCCAGCCCAGGCCCGAGCCCTTGCGCCATCGCGGCACGCCCTCGGTCACGCTCGCCGCGCAGAGCACCCGGGTCTTGCCGAACTCCACCAGCACCGAGCCCTCGGCGTGGTCGAGCCAGTTGCGGGTGATGGTCACCGGGCGGAGCTGGTCGGCCGAGCGGCCGTCGGCACGGGCAGGAGAACTGGACTCACTCACGGGAGTCGACAGTAGTGCGCACGCGCCCCACCCCTCCGCTGGCGGCCTCGGCCGCGTGCTCCTGATGCCCTACTGTCCGCCGCGACCTCGCCCGATCGGGCGTCTGAGCAGCAGGGATACCCATGAGCACCGAGTTCTCCGCCCCCGTCGGCACGCCGGAGCCCGACGCCCCCGACGACGGGCGCCGCATGGAGATCCTCGCCGCCTTCCTCCTGGGCCTGGCCGCCGTGGCGACCGCCTGGAGCGCCTACTGGTCGGCCATCCACGGCGGCAACGCCATCCAGGGCTACGCGCAGGCGAACACCCTCACCAGCCAGGCGGCCGACATCTACGGGGACGCCACCGGCCAGTACAACTTCGACCGCACCCTCTTCCTGCAGTACGCGGAGCTGCGGATCACCGACCAGGAGGAGGCCGCCGACGCCCTGCGGGAGTCGTTCTTCTCCGAGTCGCTCGCCGAGACCGTCGACTGGTACGACACGACCGGGGACGACGTCACCGACCCCCTTCGACGCCGAGGCCGGCTCCCCCTACTCCCTGGCCGAGTGGGCCGAGGGCAACGCGCTGTCCGAGGAGGCCGACGCCGCCTACCAGGACGCGGTCGCCGCGGACGACAAGGGCGACCGGTTCGACCTGGCCACGGTGTTCCTGGCCCTGTCCCTGTTCTTCGGCGGTATCGCGACGGTGTTCCGCCGCCACCTCCCGCAGGTCGCCACCCTGGCGATCGGCGGCGCCGGGCTGCTCATCGGCGGGGGCGCGGTGGTCTGGGCGCACCTCGGCTGAACCGGGCTCCCCGGACGGTCACGCGGCGCCGATCAGCTGGGACGGCGAAGATCGTCGTCATGAGATCGGAGCTGCGTGCCGTCCGGACCGGAGGGGTGCCGGTCGTGGTGGACCTGACCGACGAGTGCGCCGAGTTCGTGCGCCAGGAGGTCGACGGCCTGCTGCACGTCTTCGTCCCGCATGCCACGGCGGGCATCGCGCTGATCGAGACCGGCGCCGGCAGCGACGACGACCTGCTCGCCCAGCTGGACGAACTCCTCCCGCGCGACGACCGGTGGCGACACCGGCACGGCAGCCCGGGGCACGGTCGCGACCACGTGCTGCCGGCGTTCGTGCCACCGCAGACGATGGTCCCGGTGCTGGAGGGCCGCATGCAGCTGGGCACCTGGCAGCGGATCTGCCTCGTCGACACCAACACCGACAACCACCAGCGGCACGTGCGCTTCTCGTTCCTGGCCGGCTGACCGCCCCCCCAGGGGCGGCGCACCCGCTGCAGGTTCGTCACACGGACACGGCAGGATGCCGGGCATGACCGACAGCAGCACCGACACGGCACCCGTCCGCCTCACCCCCGGCGAGCCCGCCCCGGAGTTCACGCTGCCCGACGCCGAGGGCAACCTGGTGTCCCTGTCGTCCTACCGGGGCCGACGGGTCATCGTGTACTGCTACCCGGCGGCGCTGACCCCGGGCTGCACCACCCAGGCCGTCGACTTCACGGCCGCCGCGGGTGAGCTCGCCGAGGCGGGGCTGGACATCATCGGCGTCTCCCCCGACCCGGTCGAGAAGCTGATGCGGTTCCGCGAGAAGGAGAACCTGAGCATCACGCTGGTCTCCGACGAGGACAAGCAGGTGCTCACCGCCTACGGCGCGTACGGGCCGAAGAAGCTGTACGGCAAGCAGGTCGTGGGCGTGATCCGCTCGACGTTCGTCATCGACGCCGAGGGCCGGATCGAGAAGGCGGCATACAACGTCAAGGCCACCGGCCACGTCGCCAAGCTGCGCCGCGACCTCGGCCTGAGCTGACGCTCACGCCCGCCACTCCCCCGGTCGGGGCTGGCAGCCGGGCTCGCAGGCGTAGCCGTGGTCCCAGGGGAAGATGCCGCCGGGCAGCGCCCAGGTGAGCTGGTAGGCGGGCACCGAGAACTCGTCCGGTCGCTGGTAGAAGCGGTTCGCGGAGAAGAGCACCTCCCCGGCATTGGGCAGCACCTCGACCGCGAGCACCGGCACGCCGTCGTCGTCGCGGATCACCTCGCCGGCGACGAGATCGCGCCCGTCGAGGACCATGTCCCCCACCCGGTTCAGCAGCCCGCAGGCGGTGTCGTACCCGACCCCGACGACCACCAGTTCGGGGTGCCCGAGGCCGAACAGGCCCACGGTGTAGGCGAAGGAGGGCTCCTCCTCCTCGTCCGCCGAGACGTACTGGACCGCCCAGCCGTGGCGGCGGATCAGCTGGGCGAGCCGGGCGTCCTCCTGGTCGAGCCAGGCGATGGTCTGCGCATCCTGTGTCATGCCGGAACCCTCGCCGCCCGACCGGCGTGCGGCGCCGCCCGGGAACGATCTGTGGAGCGCACCGCCCGGTGTGGACCGGACGAGCGGGAGTGTCAGCCCTCTGTGCTCGTCGCCTCCCGGGCCCGCTTGCGGCGCTTGCCCTCGTGCATGGCCTGCACCCGCGCGACCGGGATCGCGTGCCCCTCGGCGACCAGTTCCGCGGGCAGCCGCTGCGGATCGGGCAGCGCCCGCGCCCACGGGTCGTCGTCCCCGAGCAGGCCCGGTGCCGTGGTCACCGTGACGTCACCCGGGCGGACGTCCTCCAGCGCGTCCCACGCCACGGGGAACGAGACCGGCAGCCCAGGGCGGAGCCGCGGGCTGTACGGCGCCACGATGGTGGCCTGCCCCGAGCGGGTGGAGTCGACGAACACCCTCCCCTCCCGGTCCTCCAGCAGGTAGGCGGTGGTCGCCAGGTCGGTGTCGAGGGCAGCGGTGCGGGCGGCCAGCGCGCGCGTCGCGGCAGCGACGTCCTCCCCCGGCGATCCGGTGACGGGGACGACGACGTGCACGCCCTTGGACCCGCTGGTCTTGACCGCGCCCGCGAGGCCGGCCCCCTGCAGCGCCTGCCGGACCAGGTGCGCGGTGGCGACGACGACGGAGAAGTCCGCGCCCTCCGGGGGATCCAGGTCCAGCACCAGACCGGTGGGCTCCGGGTTCCCGATGCGGAAGAAGGGGACGTGCAGCTCGACGGCGCGCTGGTTGCCCAGCCACAGCAGCGTGCGGCGGTCGTCGCACACCACCTGGTGGATCTCCCGGTGCGAGCCCTCCGACCACATCGGCGCGGTGCGCACCCAGTCGGGCGCCCCCTTGCTCACGTTGCGCTGCATGAACGGCGGCTGCCCGGGCCGCACCCGCTTGACCGACAGCGGCCGGCCGGCGAGCTGCGGGACGAGCCGCTCGGCCACCGCGTCCAGGTAGTCGACGAGCTGCCGCTTGGTCACGCCGAGGTCGTCGCCCAGGGGCGAGTCCAGGCTGCTCAGCGCGACGCCGTCCCGCTCCTCGGTGGCCACGCCCGCCACGCTGCCCGGACACCGGCCCCGCGGCAACCGGTCGTCGCCCGGTCGGGTCGATCAGATCTCGTAGACGCTCAGCGGCTGGACCAGCTCGGTCTCGGAGAACACCGAGCTGGCGGCGAAGAGCTGGCCGATCCGGTCCACCCAGGCAGGGATGTGGGTGAGCAGCAACCGGCCCACCCCGGCCGCGGCGGCGTGCTGGGCGGCCTGCCGGCCGGTCAGGTGCAGGCCCGGCGGCTGGTCGGGGTCGTTGTCCGGGTGCGCGGCCTCGGCGAGCAGCACGTCGGCGCCACGGGCCAGCTCGACGACGCGGTCGCTGACCCCGGTGTCGCCGGTGTAGACCAGCGAGCGCCCGCCGGCCGTGAGCCGGATCGCGTAGGTCTCGACGGGGTGCGCGGTGCGCGCCAGCTCCACCTCGAACGGGCCGATGGTCAGCGCCCCCGGGCCGACGGGGACGAAGTCGAAGACGTCGGTGAGCCCGTCCCCGTCGCTGTCGTAGGCCAGCGCCAGCCGGCGCTCGGCCCCCACCGGCGCGTACAGCGGGACGAGCCGCCCCGGCGAGCGCTTCGAGTACCGGTGCCAGACGACGAAGGGCGCGACGTCGAGGCAGTGGTCGGCGTGCAGGTGCGAGAGGAACACCGCGTCGACCGAGCCCGGGTCGATCAGCCCCTGCAGCGCCCCGAAGGCGCCGTTGCCCAGGTCGAGCACCAGCCGGTAGCCGTCGTGCTCGACCAGGTAGCTCGACGCGGGCGAGCTCGGGCCCGGGCCGCTGCCGGAGCACCCGATGACGGTCAGCCTCACGCCACCCCCACCGCGCCGACGCGCAGCACCGAGCCGATCTCGGGGCCCAGGAACCGGCGGCCCAGCCGGGCGAACGGCTCGGGATCGCCGGTGGCCAGGAAGGCGTGCCGTGGTGCCGGTGCGTCCTCGGCGCGCAGCAGGCCGGCGCTGGTCAGCACCCGGTAGACGTCCTTCGCGGTCTCCTCCGCGCTGGACACCAGGGTGACGTCGTCACCGAGGACGAGCGAGAGGACCCCGGTCAGCAGCGGGTAGTGCGTGCACCCGAGGACGACGGTGTCCACGCCCGCGGCCAGCAGCGGGTCGAGGTAGGACTGCGCGAGCCCCAGCAGCTGCCGGCCGCTGGTGACCCCGCGCTCGACGAAGTCGACGAAGCTCGGGCAGGCGGCGCTGGTGACGCTGATCCCCGGCACCGCGGCGAAGGCGTCCTCGTAGGCGCCGCTGGTGACCGTGGCCTGCGTGCCGATGACGCCGATCCGCCCGTTGCGGGTGGCCGCCGTGGCCCGGCGGACGGCGGGCAGCACGACCTCGACGACCGGCACGTCGTAGCGCTCCCGGGCGTCGCGCAGCGACGCGGCGCTGGCCGAGTTGCAGGCGACGACCAGCATCTTCACGCCGTCGGCGACCAGCCCGTCCATCACGGCGAGCGAGTGCCGGCGGACCTCGGCGATCGGGAGGGGCCCGTACGGCCCGTTGGCCGTGTCGCCGATGTAGCGGATCGCCTCGCCCGGCAGCTGGTCCAGCACCGCCCGGGCGACGGTGAGCCCACCGACGCCCGAGTCGAAGATGCCGATCGGTGCGTCGGCACCCGGCTGAGTCGTCCCCATGTCGCCGGTCAGGCTAACTGCCCGTGTCACCGGACGCCCGGACGGCGGCCACCCGCTGCGCCGGGTCGGGCAGCGCGGGGTGGTCCCCCGTGCTCCGGGCCCCGTTCGGGCACGCCGTGATCAGCACGACCGCACCCTGCCAGAACTCAGGCCCAGAGCTGGCCCTCGAGCGCGGCGGACGCCTCCTCCAGCGTGCCGGCGTAGGCGCCGGTGGAGAGGTACTTCCAGCCGCCGTCGCAGACGATGAAGACGATGTCGGCCTTGCGCCCGGCCGCCACCTCCTTGTCGGCGATGCCGAGGGCGGCGTGCAGGATCGCGCCGGTCGAGATGCCGGCGAAGATGCCCTCCCGCTCCACCAGCCGGCGGGTGCGGTGGATGGCGTCGTCCGGGCCGACGGAGAACCGGGAGTCCAGCAGCGAGGCGTCGTAGAGCTCGGGGATGAAGCCCTCGTCGATGTTGCGCAGGCCGTAGACGAGTTCGCCGTAGCGCGGCTCCGCGGCGATCACCTGGATGCCCGGCTTGTGCTCGCGGAAGTAGCGGGAGCAGCCCATGAGCGTCCCCGTCGTCCCCAGGCCGGCGACGAAGTGGGTGATGGAGGGCAGGTCGGCGAGGATCTCCGGCGCCGTGCCCTCGTAGTGCGCCTGGGCGTTCGCCGGGTTGCCGTACTGGTAGAGCATCACCCAGTCGTCGTGCTCGGCGGCGAGCTCCTTGGCCATGGCGACGGCCTGGTTGGAGCCGCCGGCCGCCGGCGAGGAGATGATCTGCGCCCCGTACATCTCGAGCAGCTGCCGGCGCTCCACCGAGGTGTTCTCGGGCATGACGCAGATCAGCTTGTAGCCGCGCTGCCGGGCCACCATGGCCAGCGAGATGCCGGTGTTGCCGCTGGTGGGCTCGAGGATCGTCGAGCCGGGGTGCAGCAGCCCCTCCTTCTCGGCCGCCTCGATCATCTTGATCGCGGCGCGGTCCTTGATCGAGCCGGTGGGGTTGCGGTCCTCGAGCTTGGCCCACAGCCGGACGTCGGACGTCGGCGACAGGTTCGGCAGCCCCACGAGCGGGGTGCCACCGAGCGAGTCGAGGAGCGAGGCGAAGCGGGCCATGGGGACTCTTCCGGGACGGGGGCGGGAGGGACGGGCGGCGGACCGCTCAGCAGCCGCCTGCGACGGCCGGGAGGACCGTCACCGAGTCGCCGTCCTTCAGCGGGGTGTCCAGCGCGCCGGTGAAGCGCACGTCCTCGTCGTTGACGTAGACGTTGACGAAGCGGTGCAGCTTGCCCTCCTCGGTGACGAGGCGGCTCTTCAGGCCCGAGTGCTGCGCGTCGAGGTCGTCGATGAGCGCCGAGAGGGTGGCGCCGGTGCCCTGGACGGTCTTGTTGCCGCCGGTGTGGGTGCGCAGGATGGTGGGGATCCGGACCTCGATGGCCATGGCGTGCGTTCTCCTCGGGGGTTCAGCTGATCGGGGGCACGCTGCGCGAGGGCAGCGAACTGGTGCGTCTAGCCGGGCCAACGCCCGGCCGCCGTGCGGGATTCCGCGTGGGCGGGGAGGTCCACCGATCAGTCGTAGACGACGGTGGTCGGCGAGTGGCCGAAGAGGTAGGACTCGACGATCTCGACCTCCTCCTCGTTCACCTCGCCGTCGACGATCCGGAAGCTGCGGAACTCGACGTCGTCGCCGGCCAGCCCCGTCTGCTTCTCGTGGTGCCGGGTGGAGACCAGCACGTAGTGGGTGCGCGGATCGGCGGCCGGACCGGAGGCGTAGCCGACGTCGGTGCGCGACGGGTAGGCCTCGGTCGCGGTGTGCGAGTGGTAGACGACGACCGGCCACTCGTCGCGGTCGTCCATGTCCCGGTACAGCCGCAGCAGGTCGGCGGAGTCGAACTCGTAGAACGTCGGCGACCGCGCGGCGTTGAGCATCGGGACGAAGCGCTCCGGGCGCTCGGTGCCCTCGGGCCCGGCGACGACGCCACAGGCCTCGTCCGGGTGGTCTTCCCGGGCGTGGGCCACGATGGCGTCGTAGGTCGCGCGGTCGATGCGCAGCACGGGCCCAGTCTAGGCGGCGCGGATCCACCGCCCCCGGGAGGGCCGTGAGGTGGAGCCCCGGCGATGGACGGGCGGTGGACCGATACGGTTCGGTCCCGTGTGGGATGACGCTCTGCTGATCGCCGGTGTGCTCGTGGCACCGCTGCCCGCACTCGTGCTCGGTGCCCGGGGCATGTTCCGGCACCGCGGCTACGTGACCGGTGATCCGAACGACCGCGCCTCCGTGGTGATCATGGTGACGCTGCGCGCGGTGGTCCTGCTGTTCCTGCTGGCGCTGTCCGCGATCACGCTGGTCTCGTGCATCGGCGCCTGGACCAAGGGCGTCGAGCTGCACGGGATGGTCTACACGTTCTTCGTGCTCGACCTGCTGCTGGCGGCGCTGGTGCTGCTCACGTTCGGCCGGAACGAGAAGCGACCAGCGCGTCGACGAGCGAGCCCTGCAGCGCGGTGAGCCAGTAGTACACGGCCAGCTGCTGGTCCTCCTCGTCCGCGACGTCCTCCGGAGGCTCGGTCTCCTCGCTGATGTCCAGCCGGGTGCCCAGCGCCAGGCGCAGGTCGTTGCTGGTGCGCAGCCAGGCCCCGGCCTGGTCGGTGTCCAGCCGGACGTCGCCGCCCTCGGCCGGCAGCGACGCACGGACCATGGCGAGGTCGTCGGCCTTGCCGCTGCGCAACGAGGCCTCGGTCAGGTCGCGGTAGTCCGCGGCCATCTCCGGGTCGGAGCGGTGCCCGTCGGGGAAGAGCCGCTCCACCACCGGGTCGTCGCCGACGTCGTCGGGGTCCGCGGTGAGCAGCTGCTCGAGCTGGTCGAGGAGCAGCCCGAGGATGCCCGCCTCGGCGGGCTCCAGCCGGGCGACCAGGTCGCCGCCCCGGGCGGCGAGGAAGGGGTTCATGCGTCCTTCTGGTAACTGGCCCACAGTCCGTAGGCGTGCAGCCGGCTCGTGTCGTGCTCCATCCGCTCGCGCGGACCGGAGCTGACGACCGCCTTGCCGTCGTGGTGCACCTGCAGCATCAGCGTCGTCGCCGTCGCCTCGTCGTACCCGAAGATCTCCTGCAGCACGAACGTCACGTAGGTCATGAGGTTGACCGGGTCGTTCCAGACGATGGTCACCCACGGGCGGTCGAGGTCGCTGCGTTCCTCGCTGGTGGTCTCCGGCGTCCACGTCGGAGCGAGAGGTCCGGCCACGGCTCCACCTTAGGACGCCGCTCGGCCCCGGTCCCGGCGCCCGCCTAAGCTTCGGCGATCATGGCTGTGGACACCGGGCTGACTCCCCCACCGTCTCCTGCGCTCTTCACCGACCGCTACGAGCTGACGATGGTCGCCGCCGCGCTGGCCGACGGCACCGCCGACCGGCAGTGCGTCTTCGAGGTGTTCGCCCGCCGGCTGCCGCACGGCCGCCGGTACGGGGTGCTCGCCGGCACCGGCCGGCTCCTGGAGGCGCTGCCGCACTTCCGGTTCGGCGACGACGAGCTCGCGGCCCTGCGCGAGCAGGGGCTCACCGACGCACGGCTGCTGGACTGGCTGGCGGACTTCCGCTTCTCCGGCGACATCGACGGCTACGCGGAGGGCGAGCTCTACTTCCCCGGCTCCCCGGTGCTCACCGTGCGGGCCTCCTTCGCCGAGGGCGTCCTGCTGGAGACCCTCGCGCTGTCGGTGCTCAACCACGACAGCGCGATCGCCTCGGCCGCGGCGCGGATGATCTCGGCCGCCTGCGAGCGGCCCTGCATCGAGATGGGCTCGCGGCGCACGCACGAGGAGGCGGCCGTCGCCGCCGCCCGCGCGGCGCACCTGGTCGGCTTCGCCGCCAGCTCCAACCTCGAGGCCGGACGCCGCTACGCCGTGCCCACCACCGGCACCAGCGCGCACGCCTTCACGCTGCTGCACGACGACGAGCGCTCCGCCTTCGAGGCCCAGGTCGCCGCCCTCGGCAAGGACACCACGCTGCTGGTCGACACCTACGACGTCGAGGAGGGCATCCGGACGGCGGTCGAGGTGGCCGGCCCCGAGCTCGGCGGGATCCGGCTCGACTCCGGCGACCTGCCGACGCTGGCCACCCGCGCCCGCGAGCTGCTCGACGAGCTCGGCGCGACCGGCACGAGGATCGTGGTCACCAGCGACCTGGACGAGTACGCGATCGCCGGGCTGGCCGCCGCGCCGGTCGACGGCTACGGGGTGGGCACCTCGCTGGTCACCGGGTCCGGCGCGCCCACGGTCGGGATGGTCTACAAGCTCGTCGAGCGCGACGGCGTCCCGGTCGCGAAGCGGTCGGAGGGCAAGCTCTCCGTGGGCGGGCGCAAGTCCGCCGTGCGCAGGCACCGGGACGGCGTGTCCACCGCCGAACTCGTCACCGCCGGACCCGTCGCCGCCCGCCCGGACGACCGCGACCTGCTCGTGCCCCTGGTGCGCGGCGGCGAGACCTGCGACCCGGTCTCCCCCGCCGAGGCGCTGCGCCTGGCCAGGGCCCACCACGAGCAGGTGCGCGCCGCCCTGCCGCCGGAGGCGTTCGCGCTCTCCCGCGGCGAGCCCGTGCTCGACACCGTGACCGCCCGAGAGGGGCTCCGATGACCCGCGCACTGATCGTCGTCGACGTCCAGAACGACTTCTGCGAGGGCGGCAGCCTGGCCGTCTCCGGGGGCGCCGCCGTCGCCGCCGCCGTCACCGCGCACGTGGCGGCCAACGGCTACGACCACGTCGTCGCCACCCGGGACCACCACATCGACCCGGGTGCCCACTTCGCCGAGGCCCCGGACTTCGTCGACTCGTGGCCGCGGCACTGCGTCGTCGGCACCGACGGGGTGGAACTGCACCCGGCGCTGGACCGCCGGCCGATCGAGGCGGTGTTCGACAAGGGCGAGTACGCCGCCGCCTACTCGGGCTTCGAGGGGTCGGCCTCCGGCGTGGGGCTGGCCACGTGGCTCCGGGCCCACGGGGTGGACGCCGTCGACGTCGTCGGCATCGCCACCGACCACTGCGTGCGCGCCACCGCCCTCGACGCCGTCGCGAACGGGCTGGACACCCGCGTCCTGCTGCACCTCACCGCCGGCGTCTCCGAGGCCACCACCGAAGCCGCCCTGGACCAGCTCCGCACCGCGGGTGTCGACCTCGTCGGCGAGGTTCACCACTCCTCCTGAGGACTTTCTGCACCGAAAGTCCGGGACTTCCGGTGCAGGAAGTCCCTAGGAGGCGTCGAGGACCTCGTCGCGGGTGAAGCCGAGGACCTGCAGGACGGCGTCCAGGTAGGGCTGGTTGAGCGCGGTGTGCGCCTGCTCGCGGACGAAGGGCTTGGCGTTGAAGGCGATGCCCAGGCCCGCGGTGTTGAGCATGTCGAGGTCGTTGGCGCCGTCCCCGACCGCGACGGTCTGGTCCAGCGGGATCCCGTGTTCGGCAGCGAAGCGCGCCAGGGCGCGCGCCTTGCCGGAGCGGTCGACGATCTCCCCCACGAGCCCGCCGGTCAGCTTGCCGTCGACGACCTCGAGGGTGTTGGCGGCGGCGAAGTCCAGCCCGAGGCTCTCGGCCAGCGGATCGGTGATCTGGGTGAACCCACCGCTGACGATCCCGCAGCGGAAGCCGAGCCGCTGCAGCGTGCGGATGAGCGTGCGCGCGCCGGGGGTGAGCACGAGCGCCTCGCGCACCTCGTCGAGGACCTCCACCGGCAGCCCGGCCAGGACGGCGACCCGCTTGCGCAGCGACTCGGCGAAGTCCAGCTCCCCGTTCATGGCGGCGGCGGTGATGCGGGCGACCTCGGCGGCGCGGCCGGCGCGGGCGGCCAGCTCGTCGATGACCTCGCCGCGCACCAGGGTGGAGTCGACGTCCAGCACGATCAGCCGCTTGCTGCGGCGGGCGAGCCCGACCCGCTCGACGGCGATGTCGGTGCCGGTCGTGGCGGCGACCGACGCCAGCTCGGTGCGCAGGGCGGTGGCCTCCGCCCCCGAGACGGTCAGCTCGAAGCTGGTGACCGGGTAGTCGGACAGCCGGCGGATGGCGTCGATGTTGCCGCCGACCGCGGCGATGCCCCGCGCCGCTCCAGCGACCGCCTCGGGCGTGACCGGCCGGCCCAGCAGGATCACGTGGTGCGGGCGGCCGGCCGAGACCGACGCCGGGCCGACCGTGGCCGGGTCGACGTCCACCCGCAGGCCCACGTCGGCCGCGACCGCGGTCGCCAGCCGGCCCAGGTGCTCCAGCAGCGCGTCCTCGTCCGCCGCGGGAGCCCCCTCGGTGGGCAGCACGCCGACGACCACGCCCAGCACCAGCTGGCCGTGCACCACGACCTGCTCGACGTCGAGGACCTCGACCGCGGGCACCGCCCCGGCCAGCGCGGCGAACAGCCGGGCCGTGACGCCGGGACGGTCGGCGCCGCTCACGGTCAGCAGGGCTCGGGCGGCGACGGCCTCGGGGACCTCGGGCATCGGGGGGGTGGGGTCCAGCGGCACCCCGCCATGGTGCCGTACCGGGAGCCGGCGAACGGGAGAGGCCCAGGACCGGTGCGGTCCTGGGCCTCTGCCGTTCAGCTCGGAGAGCCGATCAGGTCGGGTCGGGGTCGTTCGGCCCCTGACGCGTCCCCGTGTCGGCGAGCAGTTCGCTGGCGTACGGCTGGTGCCGCTTGCCGGCGTGGGCCTCGTCCTGCAGGCGCTGGACCAGGTGCGGGTAGTGCGCCTCGAAGGCGGGGCGCTCGGAGCGGATGCGCGGGATCTCGACGAAGTTGTGCCGCGGCGGCGGGGACGAGGTGGCCCACTCCAGGGAGTTGCCGTGGCCCCACGGGTCGTCGCGCAGGGCGAGCTTGCCGTACTTCCACGACCGCACCACGTTGTAGATGCCCGGGATCACCGAGGCGCCCAGCACGAAGCTGAAGATCGTCGAGATCATGTTCAGCGTGGTGAAGGTGTCGGTCGGCAGGTAGTCCACGTAGCGGCGCGGCATGCCCTCGTTGCCCAGCCAGTGCTGCACCAGGAAGGTTCCGTGGAAGCCGATGAAGGTCATCCAGAACTGCAGCTTCCCGAGCCGCTCGTCCATCATCCGGCCGCACATCTTGGGGAACCAGAAGTAGATGCCGGCGTAGGCGGCGAACACCACGGTGCCGAAGACGACGTAGTGGAAGTGGGCGACCACGAAGTAGGAGTCGTGCACGTGGAAGTCCAGCGGCGGGGAGGCCAGCAGCACACCGGTCAGACCACCGAAGAGGAAGGTGACCATGAAGCCGATGGAGAACAGCATGGGCGTCTCGAAGGTCATCTGACCCCGCCACATGGTGCCGATCCAGTTGAAGAACTTCAGCCCGGTCGGGACGGCGATCAGGTAGGTGAGGAACGCGAAGAAGGGCAGCAGCACCGCGCCGGTGGCGAACATGTGGTGCGCCCACACCGCCAGCGAGAGGAAGCCGATGGCCAGGGTCGCGGCGACCATGCCCTTGTAGCCGAACAGCGGCTTGCGGGCGAACACCGGGATGATCTCGGTGACGATGCCGAAGAACGGCAGCGCGATGATGTAGACCTCGGGGTGGCCGAAGAACCAGAACAGGTGCTGCCACAGCATCGCCCCGCCGTTCTCGGCCGAGTAGATCAACGCACCCAGGTTGCGGTCGGCCAGCAGCCCGAACAGCGCCGCGGTCAGGATCGGGAACACCAGCAGCACGAGGATGCTGGTGACCAGCGCGTTCCAGACGAAGATCGGCATCCGGAACATCGTCATGCCCGGCGCGCGCAGGCAGACGATCGTGGTGACGAAGTTGACCGCACCGAGGATCGTGCCCAGGCCGCTGACCGCCAGGCCACCGATCCACAGGTTCGCGCCCACGCCCGGGGAGTGGGTGACGTTCGACAGCGGCGTGTAGGCCGTCCAGCCGAAGTCAGGAGCCCCACCGGGGGTCGCGAAGCTGGACACCACGATCAGCGAGCCGAAGAGGAACAGCCAGAACGACAGCGCGTTCAGCCGCGGGAACGCCACATCGGGCGCACCGATCTGCAGCGGCATGATCAGGTTGCCGAAGGCGAAGAACAGCGGCGTCGCGAACATCAGCAGCATCAGCGTGCCGTGCATCGTGAACAGCTGGTTGTACTGCTCCGGAGACAGGAACTGCAGCTCCGGACGACCCAGCTCAGCCCGGATCAGCATGGCCATCAGGCCACCCAGGATGAAGAAGACGAACGACGTCGTCAGGTACATCAAGCCGATGGTCTTGTGGTCGGTGGTCCGCAGCAGGTTGGACAGCCGCGAGCCCTTCTCGACCACATGAGCCGGGCTCGGCCGACTCACGATGGGCGCCGGTGCAATCGTCACGACCGGCAGCTTAGACGGGCCCTCCGCCGTCCCTGCCGCGGGACGGGGCGGGCGCGCCGCGCGTCGCCCGGAGGGCCCGCGGGACGGGCGGTCCGGGCTCAGTCCGGACGGCGGTAGACCGCGACGTCGACGGCAACGGTCACCTCGACGGGCTCGGGCAGGGCGCGCAGCCGCTCCTCGCGGACGTCGGCGGACAGGTGCCGGGCGTGCGGCCCCATGCCCACCAGCGTGCCGACGGCGGCGCGGTCCAGCCGCAGCACGTCCCGGCGCCCCGTGTGCGCGACCGGCGTCAGGTGCGGCTCCAGGGAGCCGGCGAGCCGGGCCGCCTTGTCGGGGTCCACGCGCAGCAGGCCCAGCGGGGCGACGATCTCGCCGAGGTGGTCGGCGGCCGGCGTGACCACGACCAGCCGGCCCCCGGGGGCCAGCACGCGGGCGATCTCCGGGCCGTTGCGCGGCGCGAAGACGACGAGGACGCGGTCGACCACGCCGTTCCGGACGGGCAGGCGCGCCCACGTGTCGGCGACCACCGCCATGGCCCGTGGGTGCACGCGGGCCGCCCGGCGCGCGGCGTAGGGCGAGGAGTCCAGCACCGCCCCCGTCGCGCCGGGGATGCGGTCGAGGACGGCGGCGAGGTGCTGGCCGGTGCCCCCGCCCAGGTCGAGCAGCCGCTCCGGGACCGCTCCCCCGCCCTCGAGCACGGCGTCGCCGAGGGCGGCGCTGATGCCGGCGTAGTGACCGGCGGCGAGGAAGGCCATCCGGTCGGCCACCATCTCCGCGGAGTCGCCCGACGGCGCCCGGTGGCCGGGCGGCAGCAGCGTCACGTGCCCCTGGCGCGCCCGGTCGAACGCGTGGCCGGCGGGGCAGCGCAGCACGTCCCCGCGCTCCGCGACGGCGAGCGAGGCCACGCAGACGGGGCAGGCCAGCATCGCCACGGCGGCGTCCGGCAGGTCGGGCCGGGCGTTCACGAGCGCGGCGGCACGGCGTGGAGGACGACGTCCCGCAGCCGGCCGGCGTCGGCGACCGCGGTGAGGAAGGTGCCGTGCGGCTGCCGACGGCGGTCGGTGGGCGAGCCCGGGTTGAGCAGTCGCAGCCCGGAGGCCGCGGTGGTGTCCCACGGGATGTGGCTGTGCCCGAAGACGAGGACGTCGACGTCCGGGAAGCGCGCCGCGCAGCGGGCCTCCCGGCCCTTCGCGTCGCCGGTCTCGTGGACGACGGCGAACCGGAGGCCCTCGAGCTCGGCGCGGGCCACCTCCGGCAGCCGCTCGCGGAGCGCACCGTGGTCGTTGTTGCCGTGGACGGCCACCAGCCGGCGCGCGCGCTGCTCCAGGAGGTCCAGGAGCGCCACGTCGACCCAGTCACCCGCGTGGATCACCACATCGGCGGAGGTGATCGCCGTCCAGAGGGAATGCGGCAGGTCACGCGACCGCTTCGGGACGTGCGTGTCCGAGGTGATCACCAGGGAGACCGGCACGGCCCCATGGTCGCAGGCCGCTCCCGTGGCACCTCGGCCGGCGAACTCCGCCCCACCCGCTCGACCGATGAGGACCTCGTGACCCACCCCGAACAACCCGCCTCCGCCGCCGGCGTGCAGGCCCCCGCCGAGGAGCCCTACGAGCGCCGCTGGCTGGCCCTGGGCGTCATCGCCATGACCGTCCTCCTGGTGATCCTCGACGCGACGATCGTCAACATCGCGCTGCCGGCCGTCACCGCCGACCTCGGCATCAGCACGGCGTCCCAGCAGTGGATCGTCACCGCCTACACGCTCACCTTCGGTGGCTTCCTGCTGCTCGGCGGGCGCATCGCCGACTTCTGGGGCCGCAAGCGCACCTACCTGGTCGGCGCCGCCGGCTTCGCCGCCGCGTCCGCGCTGGGCGGCTTCGCCCAGAACGAGGCGATGCTGTTCGGTGCCCGCGCCCTGCAGGGCGTCTTCGGCGCCCTGCTCGCGCCGGCCTCGCTCGCCCTGATCACCGTGCTGTTCACCGAGCCGAAGGAGCGCGCCAAGGCCTTCGGCGTCTACGGCGCCATCGCCGGCGGAGGGGCGGCGATCGGGCTGCTGCTCGGTGGCGTGCTGACCGAGTACGCCGACTGGCGCTGGTGCTTCTGGGTGAACCTGCCCGTCGCGCTGCTGGCGATCGTGCTGGCCATCCCGTTCGTGCCGGAGAGCAAGGCACCCGGCGACACCAGCTACGACATCCCCGGCGCGGTGCTGATCACCCTCGGCCTCGCCTCGATCGTCTACGGCTTCACCCGCGTCTCCGAGGCCTCGCAGACCAACGCCGCCGAGGCCGCGGAGGCCAACGCCCGTGGGGGCGGCGAGATGGTGACGGCGGCCAGCGGCTGGTCCGACGGCCCCGCGTGGTCGTTCATCGTCGCCGGGCTGCTGCTCGTCGTCGCGTTCGTCGTGCTGGAGCTGCGCACCCGCAACCCGCTGCTGCCGATGCGGATCGTCCTGGACCGCAACCGCGGCGGCGCGTTCCTGACCTCGACGCTGGTCGGTGCCGGGCTGATCGGCGCCTTCTTCTTCCTCAGCCTCTACTTCCAGCAGGTCCTGGAGTACGAGCCGGTCGTCGCGGGCCTGGCCTCGCTCCCGGTCAGCCTGGGCGTCTTCATCGCGGCGGGCGCCTCCAGCGCCCTGCTGCCGCGCATCGGCCCCAAGCCGCTGATGGTCGCCGGTGGCCTGCTCGCCGCATCCGGGCTGTTCACGTTGTCGTTCGTCGGCCTGGACACCGGCTTCTGGACGCTGCCGTTCCCGGGTCAGGTCCTGCTGGGCCTCGGGCTGGGCTTCACGTTCGTGCCGCTGTCGAACCTGGCGCTGGTCGGCGCCGGCGAGCACGACGCGGGTGCGGCGAGCGCGATGCTCAACGCCACCCAGCAGGTCGGCGCCTCCATCGGCACCGCCGTGCTGGCGTCGCTGTCCGTGGCGGCGATCAGCTCCTACACCGCGGACGCGATCGCCGGGGGTGCGAACCCGCAGGACGCGCGGGTCAGCCTCGCGGCGCAGGTCGAGGGCTACACCACGGCCTTCACGTGGGCCTCGGTGCTGCTCGTGCTGGGTGCCGCCGTCGCGGCGGTGCTCATCCAGGCGACCAAGGAGGACCTGCCCGCCGAGGGCGACGCCGTCGTCCACGTCGGCTGACGAAGGTCCCCGTACGACAGCGGCGCGCGTCCCCACCCGGGGGCGCGCGCCGCTGTCGTCAGCGGGCCTGGTCCGCCATCGCCCGGAGCCGAGCGTTGTAGGCGTTCAGCTCGGCGTCGCCGTCCCGGTCCGCCGCCCGGTCGAGCGCGCGGCCGCGCCGCTCGTCGGAACCCATCCAGGAGACCAGGACGACGATCAGCACGATCACCGTCGGCAGCTCGCCGAAGGACCAGGCGATCCCGCCGGCCACGGTCTGGTCGCCGATCGGGTCGATGCCCCAGGCGGCCGGCGGGTTGGCGAAGCTGTCGACGAGCAGCGAGCTGGCGATCATCACCGCGACGCCGAAGAAGGCGTGGAACGGCACCGGGATCACCAGTTCGAGGATGCGGGTCGGATGGCTGTGCGTGTTCGGCCACGGATCCTGGGCGATGATCGGGCCGAAGAACAGCAGCCCGGTGACGACGAAGTGCGCCAGCATGAACTGGTGCCCGGCCGGGTTGCTCATCAGCGCGTCGAAGATCGGCGTGAAATAGATGCCGTACAGGCTGGCGATGAACAGCGGCACGGTGAAGCCCGGGGCGGCGAGGAACCGCGTGAACCGGCTGTGCAGGAAGTTCAGCAGCAGCGCCCGGGGGGCCGCGGCGGCGCCCTGGCCGCGGGGCAGCGTGCGCAGGGCGAGCGTCACGGGTGCGGCGAGCAGCAGCAGGATCGGCGTGATCATCGCCAGGACCATGTGCTGGACCATGTGCAGGCTGAACAGCACCATGCTGTAGCCGTTCAGCCAGGTCGCCGTCACCGCCACGATCGACAGCGTCCCGGCGATCCACGAGGCGGTCCGCCACCACGGCCAGGTCACCCCGGTCCGGCGCAGCCGGACGACGGCGGCGAGGTAGAGCACCAGCCCGGCGAGGGCCAGGACGGCGAGCACCGACCACGCCTCGAAGTGCGGCAGGAACATCCGGCCCCAGGTGGGCGGCTCGTCCGGCACCCACATGCCCGAGTGCTGCCCGTGCCCGTGCCCGTCCCCGTGGTCCACCGAGACCTCCTGCTGCGCCGTCCGACCTGCCGGGCTCCACTGTCCCACCCGGGCGGGAGGCGGCGGCGGGGCCGTCAGTCGTGGACGGGCGCCTCGTGGCCGGCGTGCGACGGCGACTCGAGCTGGAAGGTGCAGTGCTCCATGTCGAAGTGCGCGCCGAGGCACTCGCAGAGCGCGTCCAGCACGCGGCCGCCGTGCCCGGCGGCGAGCGCCTCGTCGGTGACGACGACGTGCGCCGACAGCACCGGTGAACCGGAGGTGATCGTCCAGGCGTGCAGGTCGTGCACGCCCACGACGCCGTCCACCCCGAGGATGTGCTCCCGCACGTGGGCCAGGTCGACGCCGCGGGGTGCGGCCTCGAGCAGCACGTCCAGCGCCTCGCGCAGCAGGGACCAGGCCCGCGGCAGCACGAGGACGCCGATGGCCAGCGACGCCACGGTGTCGGCGTGCGTCCAGCCGGTGACGGCGATGACGAGCGCGGCGACGATGACCGCCACCGAGCCGAGCGCGTCGGCCAGCACCTCCAGGTAGGCGCCGCGCAGGTTGAGCGACTCGCCGTGGCCCTGGTGCAGGACCGCCAGGGACACCAGGTTGACCGCCAGGCCGACGACACCCACGGCCAGCACCAGCCCCGAGGCGATCTCCGGTGGGTCGCCGATGCGGCGGGCCGCCTCGACCAGCACGTAGGCCGCGACGGCGAGGAGCAGCAGCCCGTTGGCGACGGCGGCGAGGATCTCGGCGCGCTGCCAGCCGAAGGTGCGGCGCCCCCGGGCCGGCCGCTGGGCCAGGCCGACCGCGGTGAGGGCCAACGCGATCCCGACGGCGTCGGTGGCCATGTGACCGGCGTCGGCCAGCAGGGCCAGCGAACCGCTCACGACCGCGCCGACGACCTCGGCCACGAGGACGGTGAGCGTCAACCCCAGCACGACGGCCAGCCGGCCCCGTCGGCTCCCGGCCGCGGTGCCCGCGGTGGAACCGTGGTCGTGCCCCATGGGTCCTCCTCCGCGCCGGCCCCGAAGTGTGCCCGACGCGCGACGCCCCCGGCCGGGACAGGTCCGGCCGGGGGCGTCGAGGTGCGGATGCGTCAGAGCTGGACGCCACGCTCCCGCAGCCACGGGATCGGGTCCACCTTCGTGCCGTCGAGGCCGCCCTTGTGCACCTCGAAGTGCAGGTGCGGCCCCGTCGACTGCCCACGGTTGCCCAGCAGCGCGATGGTGTCGCCGGCCCGGACGAGCTGGCCGGCCTCGACGAGGATCTCGTCCATGTGGCCGTAGACGGTCACGTCGCCGTCGTCGTGCTGGATGTAGACGGCCAGGCCGTAGCCGCTGGCCGGTCCCGCCTCCAGCACGACGCCGTCCATCACCGCGTACTCGGGCGTGCGCATCGGGGCCGCGAGGTCGATCCCGGCGTGCAGCGTGCCCCAGCGGGCACCGAAGCCACTGGTCAGGCGGGCGCCGTTGATCGGGGCCACCACCTTGGGGCGGGCAGCCTCGGCGGCGGCCGCGAACGCGGCGGCCGCCGACGCCATGGCGTGGACGTCGGCCGCGGCCTGCGCGTCGACGGCGGCGGTCGTGGCCGCCTCGCGCTGGTTGCGGCTGACCACGAGCTCCTGCAGCAGCCGGGTGGACTCGTCGCCGGCCGACAGCGTGGCGGTGGCCTCGGCGTCGATGCCGAGCTGCTCCGCGACGCTGACCGAGCCGGTCTCCGCGGTCGCGTCGGCGCGGGCGGAGGGGTCGGTGTCGACCAGGGCGCCCAGGCTCAGCGCACCGACCAGCCCGGCGGCCAGGTAGAAGGCGGGACGGCGGCGCACGGTCGGCATCCGGTGCCGGCCACCTCCCGTGCGGCGGACCGCGGCGAGCGCCGCGGACTCCTCGGGAGCAGCGGGCGCGGTGGTGACGAGCTCACCGGAGCGCGGGAAGGGCGTGGGGCGGGCCGGAGAGGTGGCGGGCGCGGCCGGCTCGACGGGCCGCGTGCGGCGAGCGGCCTTGGCGACCGCACGCGACGCCCTTCCCCGACGCTGCGCCGGAACCTCCGGAGGAACCGTCTCGTCGACCGTCCCGACCGGGCGCCGCGAGGTTCCGCGGACCGGAGCGAGGGTCTCGACCGGGGCCGCCGAAGCGGTGTTCCGGGCGTCGTCGACGCGGCGATCGTGGTGGAGCGAAGTCATGCACCTGGAGCTTCCGTAGGGGGCATTGCCGTGCCCCCGGGGAAGAGGAGCGGGGCCCATGTAAACACGACGTGATCGGTTCGTGATCTGCGTCGCGGGGTATCGACCGTCAGTTCTGTGGTCTCCGCCACTGAAATGCACCGGTGTGATTCGGCGTCGCGTGATTGCTTTGTCACGCTCGGTGAGAGGCGCGCAGGACCTGGTTGAAAGTGGCGCGACCTGGCTCACGGAGGGGCAGAAGACCCTCCCGAAGGCTCCATCAGGGCTCTATAGAGGGAGACGAACCGCATGCGCGCAGTGACCTGGCACGGCCGGGCCGACGTCCGGGTGGACACCGTCCCGGACCCCACCATCCAGGACCCGACGGACGTGATCGTCGAGATCACCTCGAGCGGCATCTGCGGCTCGGACCTGCACCTGATCGAGGTCATGGCCCCGTTCATGACGGTCGGCGACATCATGGGTCACGAGCCGATGGGCATCGTCCGCGAGGTCGGCAAGGAGGTCACCGCCGTCAAGGCGGGTGACCGCGTCGTGGTCCCGTTCAACATCTCGTGCAACACCTGCTGGATGTGCTCCCAGGGCCTCAACTCCCAGTGCGAGACCACCCAGAACCGGGAGCAGGGCTTCGGTGCCTCGCTCTTCGGCTACACCAAGCTCTACGGGCAGGTGCCCGGCGGGCAGGCCGAGTACATGCGGGTGCCGTTCGGCAACACGCTGCCGATCAAGGTGCCCGACGCCCCGCTCGACGACCGGTTCGTCTACCTCTCCGACGTCCTCCCGACCGCGTGGCAGGCGGTGCAGTACGCCGGCATCCCGCAGGGCGGCAGCGTGCTCGTCCTGGGGCTGGGCCCGATCGGCGACATGTGCACCCGGATCGCCAAGCACCTCGGTGCCGGCCAGGTCATCGCCTCCGACGTCGTGCCCGAGCGACTCGCCCGCGCCCGGCGCAACGGCGTCACCGTCATCGACACCACGACCCAGGCCGACGTCGTCGCGCGGGTCCGGGACCTGACCGACGGCCGCGGGCCCGACGCCGTGATCGACGCCGTCGGCATGGAGGCGCACGGCTCCCCGCTGGCCACCTTCGCGCAGAAGGCGACGGCGATCGTCCCGGACGCGATCATGGAGAAGGTCATGCAGGTGGCCGGGATCGACCGGCTGGCCGCGCTGAACACCGCGATCGAGGCGGTCCGCCGCGGCGGCACCATCTCGCTGTCGGGTGTCTACGGCGGCGCGACCGACCCGCTGCCGCTCATGCGGATGTTCGACAAGCAGATCCAGCTGCGCATGGGCCAGGCCAACGTGTGGCGCTGGGTCCCCGACATCCTGCCGCTGCTGCTCGACGGCGACCCGCTGGGCGTGGACGAGTTCGCGACCCACCGGGTACCACTCGAGCAGGCTCCGGAGGCCTACGCGAACTTCCGCGAGAAGAAGGACGGCGCCGTGAAGGTGCTGCTCCAGCCCTGACCCGGCACACCGGGGGGCGGGCGCCGACCCGCCCCCCGGTGTGAGCAGCTCCACCGCCGATCCGGGCATGGCCGACGGCGGTGCGTCGCTGTACCCCCTCGTGCCCCGCGCCCTGCTCGCCCTCGCCATCGGCGCCTTCGGCATCGGCACCACCGAGTTCGTCGTCATGGGCATGCTGCCCGAGATCGCCGACGGCCTCGACGTCTCGGTCTCCGCCGTCGGCCTGCTCATCTCCGCCTACGCGATCGGCGTGGTCGTCGGCGCGCCCACGCTCACGGCAGTGGGCCTGCGCTTCACTCCCCGCCAGACGCTCGTCGCGCTGATGGTCGTCTTCGTGGTCGGGAATCTGCTCGCGGCGCTGGCCCCGACCTACGGCACGCTCGCCGCGGCGCGCGTGCTCACCGCGCTCGCCCACGGTTCCTTCTTCGGCGTCGGCGCGATCGCGGCCCGCCGCCTGGTCGTGCCGCAGCGCGCGACGCAGGCCATCTCGCTCATGGTCACCGGACTCACCCTGGCCAACGTCGTCGGCGTCCCCGCCGGCACGTGGGTCACCCAGCAGACCAGCTGGCGGCTCGTGCTGGCCGGGATCGCCGGCATCGGCGTGCTCACGATCGCCGGGCTGCTCGCCTGGCTGCCCGCCGACGGCGGCGAACCGGCCGACCTGCGCACGGAGCTCTCCGCCTTCCGCAGCCGGCAGGTCTGGCTGGTCCTGGCCCTGACCATGGTCGGGTTCGCGGCCACCTTCGCCGTCTACAGCTACGTGACGCCGATCCTCACCGACCTCGCCGGCCTCTCCTCGGGCAACGTCACGCCGGTGCTCGCGCTCTTCGGCGTCGGGACCACCATCGGCACGCTGCTCGGCGGCCGGCTGGGCGGCCGCTTCGGCTTCGGATTCGTCGCCGTCGGGATGGTCGGCGTGGCCGTCGTGCTCGCGGTGTTCGCCTTCTCGGCCCGCAGCGCGGTCGCCGCCGTCGTCCTGCTGGTGCTGTTCGGCACGCTCGGCTTCGCGATGGGGCCGATCGTGCTCAACGGCGTCATCGAGGCCGCCGACGTCCCCGGCGGCAGCCTCGTCTCGGCCGCCAACCAGGCCGCCTTCAACGTCGCGAACGCCCTCGGGGCGGCGCTGGGCGCGCTGGTCATCTCCCAGGGGTACGGCCTCACCGCCCCCATGTGGGTGGGCGCGGCACTGGCCGTCGGCGGCGCCGGCATCGCGCTGTGGGTCCGGCACGGCGACCGCCGGTCGGCGGCCGCGCCGCTGCCCGCGGACATCCCCGCCGTGCCGGAGCCCGCCGGCGTGCGCTGAGCCGCGCATGACCGGCCGCGTCCGGGTACGGAGGCGGCCATGACGATCGGCACCGCAGAACCGTCCGGCACCTACCTCCTCGGCGGCCGGCCCGTCTTCCGCCTGGGCTACGGCGCGATGCAGCTCGCCGGTCCGCACGTGATGGGCCCGCCGGCCGACCGCGGCGAGGCGGTCGCCGTGCTCCGACGGGCGGTCGAGCTGGGCGTGAACCACATCGACACCAGCGACTACTACGGCCCCCACGTGGTCAACGAGCTCATCCGGGACGCGCTGCACCCCTATCCAGAGGAGCTGGTCATCGTGACCAAGGTGGGCGCGCGGCGGACGCCGGAGGGCGACTGGCCCGAGGCGCTGGGCGCCGACGAGCTGCGCTCGGCGGTCGAGGACAACCTGCGCAACCTCGGCGTCGACGCGCTCGACGTCGTCAACCTGCGGATGCCCGGCTTCGCGGCACCCGAGGAGCGCTCGCTCGCCGAGCCGTTCGAGGCGCTGGCCCAGCTGCAGCAGGAGGGGCTGATCACGCACCTCGGCGTCAGCAACGTGACGACGCAGATGCTGGCCGAGGCCCAGTCGATCGCCCCGGTCGTCTGCGTGCAGAACCACTACAACCTCGTGCACCGAGACGACGACCCGATGATCGACGCCCTCGCCCGGGAGGACATCGCCTACGTGCCGTTCTTCCCGCTCGGCGGGTTCACCCCGCTGCAGTCGGCCGCGCTGGAGACGGTCGCCCGGCGGCTGGAGACGACGCCGATGCAGGTGGCGCTGACCTGGCTGCTGGCCCGCTCCCCCAACCTGCTGCTCATCCCGGGCACCTCGTCGGTCGCGCACCTGGAGGAGAACATGGTCGCCTCAGCCCGCGAGCTCGGCCCCCTGGAACTGCAGGAGCTCGACCGCATCGGCGGCACCGGCGAGCCGGACGTCGACCTGTAGCGCGTCAGCCGCCCACCGGGCCGAGCACCCGGTCCAGGTGGGCGTTGCCGAGCACCCCGCCCGGGTCCAGCCGCGCCCGCAGGGCGGTGAACTCGTCGAACCGCGGATAGCGGGTGCGCAGCGTGGCGGCGTCCAGGCCGTGCAGCTTCCCCCAGTGCGGCCGGCCGCCGACGCTGCCGGCCATCGACTCCAGGGCGGCGAACCACGAGCCGGGGTCGGTGCGGGCCGGCACGTGGACGGCGATGTAGGCGGTGTCCCGGCCGGAGGCGGTGGACAGCGGGATGTCGTCGGCCGCCGCGACCCGCACCTCCACCGGGAAGGACGCCAGGAACTCCCCCGCCCTCGCGATCCGGTGCAGCTCGGTCAGGATCGCCGGTGCCTCCGCCCGGGGCACGGCGTACTCCATCTCCACGAAGCGGACCCGGCGGCGGCTGACGAACACCTGGTGGGAGGCGTCGGTCCAGGTGCGCCTGCCCAGCCCTCCGGCGGTCACGGCCGCGAGCCGCGGGATCAGCTCCGGACGGCGACGGCCCGCAGCGACCATGCCCGCGAAGACGGCGTTGGAGAGCACCTCGTCGTCCCACATCGCACGCCAGCGCGGCAGCGGGGTCAGCCCGTCCGCCAGCGGCAGGCGGGTGTTGCGCTTGGTGAGGCATCGGTCGGTGTGCGGGAACCAGTAGAACTCGACGTGGTCGGTCGAGGTCATGAACTCCTCGAACCCCTCCAGCAGGTCGCCGAGGCGGGCGGGCCCCTCCTCGGCCCGCAGCGCGAAGGCCGGCTCGGCCTGCAGGGTCACCGCGTCGAGGACGCCGAGGGCGCCGAGCCCGATGCGGGCGGCGGCGAAGACGTCGGCGTTCTCGTCGGCCGAGCAGCGCAGCCGCGAGCCGTCGGGCAGCACCAGCGCCAGGCCCCGCAGCTGGGTGGCCAGCCCGCCGAAGCGCGCGCCGGTGCCGTGGGTGCCGGTGGAGAGCGCGCCGGAGACCGTCTGCCGGTCGATGTCACCCAGGTTGGTCAGCGACCAGCCCCGCGCCGCCAGCTCCGCGTTGAGCCGGTGCAGCGGCATGCCCGCCTGCACCGTGACCAGCCCGGTGTCGTCGACGTCGACCATCGCGACGTGCCGGTCCAGCACCAGCTGCACGTCCTCGGGTCGGCCGATGGCGGTGAAGGAGTGCCCCGAGCCGATGGGGCGCACCCGGCGGCCGGCGGCGGCCGCCTGCGCGAGGACGGCCGCGATCTCGTCGGCGCCGGCCGGATGGACCACGTCCACCCCGGTCGAGCGCTGGTTCCCGGCCCAGTTTCGCCATCCGCCCGCGCGCGTCCCGCCCCTGGTGATCATCGGCGAATGGTGGCACCCCGACGGCGCGCCGCGCAGCCATGCGCCGACGATCGACCGGGAAGGCCGCCGACGCCCGCCGGTAACGTGCGCCGCATGACACGGGGACGCTGGGTGATCGTCGGCCTGGCCGTCCTGCTGGTGGCCGGTGGCGCCGGCGGGTACCTGCTGTGGCAGGACCGGCAGGATCCCCCGCTGTGCGTCGCGGCCGAGGCCGGGCGCGACGAGTTGCTCCACCGACCGTACGAGGGCGGCGGCTCCCGGGCCGTCCTCGTGATCGGCGACAGCTACACGCAGGGGACGGGCGTCGGTGGTCCCGACCTCGCCTGGTCGGCGCAGCTCGCGGGGCTGGCCGACGCGACGGTCACCGTCGACGGCATGAGCTCCACCGGGTACACCACCGCGGGCTTCTGCTCCGGCGAGCCGTTCGCCTACGGCGATCGGCTCGTCGAGCACGACCTGGGTGACGACACCACCCTGGTCGTCCAGGGCAGCGTCAACGACGGCCTGGCCGGCGAGCCGGACGAGGTGCGGTCCAGCGCCGACGCCCTGCTCGACGAGGCCGAGGGCGCCGCCCGCGTCGTCGTGGTCGGCCCGCCGACGATCCCGGCGTTGGACCCCGCCGTCCTGGACACCATCGAGCAGGGACTGGCCGCTGCCGCGCAGGCGCACGACGCCGTCTACGTGTCGCTGCTCGGGCAGGACATCCCGATCTCCGACGACCGCATCCATCCGACGGCCGACGGTCAGGCCCGGATCGCGCTCCTGGTGGCCGACGCCCTCCGCTGAGCCTCCCGGCGGGTCAGCGGGCGCGGGCCACGCGGGTCTCGTCGAACACCGGCTCGGCCGACTCGTACACCCGGCCGTCCGCGCCGAAGACCACGAACCGGTCGAACGAGCGGGCGAACCAGCGGTCGTGCGTCACGGCCAGGACAGTGCCGTCGAAGGCGCCCAGCGCCTCTTCCAGCGCCTCGGCCGACAGGACGTCGAGGTTGTCGGTCGGCTCGTCCAGCAGGAGCAGCGTCGATCCCGACAGCTCCAGCAGCAGGATCTGGAACCGCGCCTGCTGCCCGCCCGACATGGTGCGGAACGGCTGGTCCCCGGCCTCGGCCAGCCCGTAGCGGCGCAGCGCCGCCATGGCCCGGCCGCGGTCGACGCCCGGCCGGCCGGGCTCGCCGTGCCACAGCAGGTCGACCGGCGTCCGGTCCTGCCAGTCGGGGTGCGCGTGGGTCTGCGCGAAGAAGCCGGGGACGACGCGGGCGCCGAGCCGCCAGTCGCCGGTGTGCGCCACCGACTGACCGGCCAGCAGCCGCAGGAAGTGCGACTTGCCCGCCCCGTTGGCCCCCAGCACCCCCACCCGGTCGCCGTAGAAGATCTCCAGGTCGAACGGCTTCATCAGCCCCGACAGCTCCAGCTGCTGGGCCGTGACCGCCCGCACGCCGGTGCGCCCGCCGCGCAGCCGCATCGACACCTTCTGCTCCGGGGGCCGCTCGGGCGGCGGGCCGGCGGCCTCGAACTTGGCGAGCCGGGTCTGCATCGCGTGGTACCGGTTGGCCATGTCCGGGGAGTTGGCCGCCTGCTGCTGCATCGTCCGCACCAGGTCGATCAGCCGCTGGTGCTCCTCGTCCCAGCGGCGGCGCAGCTCTGCCAGCCGCTCGTGCCGGGCCGCCCGGGCCTCGTGGTAGCTGACGAAGCCGCCGCCGTGCACCCACGCCGTCCCGCCCTCGACGGTGACGACCCGGTCGGCGACCCGGGCCAGGAGCTCCCGGTCGTGGCTGACGAACAGCACGGTCTTGCGGGTGTCGAGCAGTCGTTCCTCGAGCCAGCGCTTGCCCGGGACGTCGAGGTAGTTGTCCGGCTCGTCGAGCAGCAGCACCTGATCGGGGCCGCGGAGCAGCGCCTCGAGCGCGAGCCGCTTCTGCTCACCGCCGGACAGCGTGGACAGCTCCCGGTACTTGCACCGGTCGTACGGGACGCCGAGCGCGGCGACGGTCACGGTGTCCCAGGTGACCTCGGCGTCGTACCCGCCGACGTCGCCCCACTGACCCAGCGCATCGGCATAGGCCATCTGCGAGCGCTCGTCGTCGGTCTCCATGAGCGCGAGCTCGGTGGCCTGCACGGCGTCCCAGGCGGCGCGGACCGCAGGCGGGGAGAGGTCGACGAGCATCTGCTGGACGGTCGTGTCGTCGCGGACGGACCCGATGAACTGGCGCATCACGCCCAGTCCGCCGGTGCGCGCGATCGCGCCGGCCTCGGGCACCAGGTCGCCGGCGATGATCCGCAGCAGCGTGGTCTTGCCTGCCCCGTTCTCGCCGACCAGCGCCGCGCGGGCGCCCTCACCGATGCGGAAGGAGACGTCTTCCAGCAGCACCCGTCCGTCCGACAGCGTGTGCCGCACCCCGCTCACGTCGACCGACCCCGCACCGATGCCCACCCGGACATCCTCCCGTCGGGTGCAAGCCGATCGTGGCCCGGGGCGTCAGCCGATGTGCGTGCCCAGCCGGTAGCGGGCGAGGCGCTCGACCAGCTCGGGCATCGCGCCGATCGGCGAGCCGCCCAGGTCGCGCCGGCTCTCCCGGACCACGCGCACCACCAGCTGCGGTCGCACCCGGCCGGCGAACTCCCCGCGCAGCCGGTCGACGGCCTGCGCGACGGCAGGGTCGCCGAGGCCGGGACAGGGCAGCTCGGAGGAGGGGTCGGACGAGCTCGACGGAACGGTCAGGGTCATCGACGATCCTCCGCGGACGGGGAAGCGCCGGTCTGCTCCGGCGGCTCCTCCACCGTGCCGGGAGGCCCAGGACGGCGCCAGGGACCTAGGTCACGCCCCGTCGGCGAAGTACGCGTTGCGGCCGGACGACGTGCTGGTGACGGCGTCCCGGAGCAGCGCGCCGAGCTCGTCGGTGTCCACGCGGTCCAGGGAGGTGAAACGGATGCAGCTCTTGCCGCAGGAGACCTTGCCCAGGCGGGCGGCCCGGTCCTCGGCGAGGTAGCCGCCGTCGACCACGGCGCAGACGTAGAGGGACAGGTGCCGCTTCTGCGCGGCCAGCGCGATCAGCGGCCAGGTCGTCGTCTCCTTCGCCGAGCGCGGCCGGTAGGGCATCAGCCCGTAGCCGAGCATCTGCCCCGCACCGACCGGGACGAGCTGCCGGTCGATGCGGGGCGCGGCCTGCTGCACCAGCGCGTCGACCCGCCGCAGCTCCGCCGCGCGCGGGCCCGCTGCGGCGAACCAGTCCTCGATCTCCTCGGCCGCCACGCCGGCCTCAGCCCAGGGCGATCGACAGCACCGTCGCGCCGGCGGCCAGCACCATGGCCAGCACGATGACGGCGGCCACCACGCGCCTGCGCCGCTCCGCCCGAGAACCCCGCATTCCGCTCACCCCCGCACGCTACCGCCGCGCGGCGTCCGCGACAGGTGGTTCGCGCTGCGCCCTGGAGAACGCTGCGCCCTGGAGAACGTCGTACCCGGGTGCCACGGTGGGGTGGTGACGACGGCATCCGAGGTGGGGCTGCTCCGGCTGGCCGCCCAGTTGCTGGCCGGCCCCCGCGCGGCCACCCCCGTCGAGGCGGTCCGCCGGCTGACCGCCGTGCAGGGGCAGGACCAGCCGGGAGCGCTCACGTCGGTGGCGCTCCGCACGACCGCCCGGTCCCGCGCCGACGTGCTCGCCGCGCTCGACCGGGGCGAGATCGTCCGCTCGTGGCCGATGCGCGGCACCCTGCACCTCACCGCGGCCGAGGACCTGCCGTGGTTGCTCGACCTGCTCGGCGAGCGCGCGATGGCGGGCGTCGCCAAGCGCCGGGCCGCCCTCGGGCTCACCGACGCCGACGTCGTCCGGGCCGACGAGGCGGTCGTCGCCGCGCTCTCCGGCGGCCACCGGCTGAGCCGGGCCGCGTTGCTGGCCGCGATCGAGGCGGCCGGGGTCGCCGTCACCGGTCAGCGGGGCTATCACCTGCTCTGGCACGCCGCGCAGACCGGCTCCAGCTGCCTGGGCCCGACGGCCGACGGCGAGCAACTGTTCGTGCTGCTGTCCGAGTGGGTGCCCCAGCCGCGCCGGCTGGAGCAGGAGGAGGCGCTGGGCGAGCTGGCCGGCCGGTTCTTCGCCGGGCACGGGCCGGCCACCGTGCACGACCTGGCCCGCTGGTCGGGTCAGCCCGTGCGCGACGCCCGGGCCGGGCTCGCGGTGGCGCGGGGGCAGCTGGAGTCGATGACCGTCGACGGCGCCGAGCACCTCCTCGACCCCACCACCCCGGAGCGCCTGGCCGCCTGCCGGGGAGAGGCGCGCGGCACCGTCCTGCTCCCGGGCTTCGACGAGTTCGTGCTCGGTTACGGCGACCGCAGCGCCGTCCTCGAACCCGGGTTCACGACGCGGATCGTGCCGGGGAACAACGGCATGTTCCGGTCCACCGTCGTCGCCGACGGCCGGATCGTGGGCACCTGGCGGTACGAGGGCCGCGGTGCCCGCCGCGCCGCCGTGGGCACCACCTTCCGGCCGGAGGACGACGGTGTCGTGGCCGCGGTGCCGGAGCTCGCCGCGGCCCTGCCCTGACGGTGCGGGGAGGGCGACGGCGGGCCCGGGCGGCCGGCGGTCAGGCGGAGCGGCGCTCGACCAGGAAGATCGGGATGCGGCGCTCGGTCCTCGTCTGGTAGTCGGCGTAGTCCGGGAACGCGGCCACCGCGCGGTCCCACCACTCCTCGCGCTCCGGGCCCTCGAGCTCGCGCGCCACGCCGTCCCACGGCTCCGGGCCGTCCTGGACGGTGACCTGGTCGGGCGCGGCCCGCAGGTTCGCGACCCAGGCCGGGTCGGTGGGCGCGCCGCCCTGGGAACCGACCATCAGGTAGGCCCCGGCGTGCTCCACGCGCATGAGCGGCTGCTTGCGCACGTTGCCGCTCTTCGCGCCCCGGGTGCTGAAGATGACGACCGGGAGACCCCGGTCGAGCAGCGTGTTGCCCTCTCGGCCCCCGGTGCGCTCGTAGAGCTCCACCTGGTCGCGGACCCACTTCTGCGGACTGGGTTCGTACTTCCCTTCCAGCGGCATGAGCCGAACCTAGAACCCGCGGCGCTTCCCGTCCTGCGGAGCGGCGAAGTCGATGGTGTGCGGCACGAAGAAGCTGAGGTTGTCGGTGATCAGCCCGTCGCTCTCGCGGATGCCGAGCCCGGCCGGCTCGCCGTCGACGACCCAGGCGCCGAGCACCGGGTGGTGCGGCCCGTCGACGCCGGCGAAGTCGGGCAGCGGCGCGAACTCCTGGACGACGAACCCCTCGGTGCCGTACCGCCCGGGCAGCTGTGCGGTCACCTCGCCGTCGCGCACGATCGCGACGTTGGCTCCCTCGCGGCCCCACAGCGGCTTGCGCACGTAGGTCCGCCAGGACGAGGGCATCTCGTCGGCGAAGTAGGCCGGCAGCAGGTACTGCCCGAGCACCGGGTCGGTGCCGAACAGCTGCCACAGCACCGGCAGCAGCGCCTTGGTGCTCCACAGCATCTTGTAGGCGGGCTCGACCCAGGTCGTCCCACCCGGGCGCGCGCCGTCCGCGAGCACGGCGGCGCCGAACTCGTCCTCGATCAGCCACTCCCAGGGGTAGAGCTTGAAGACGACGTCCAGGTGACGGCCCTGCGGGTCGTAGAACCGGCCGTCCCCGGAGTCCAGCACGATGTCCTCCACGACCAGCTCGATCGCCTCGTAGCCGGCCTGCACCACGGTGTCCATCAGGTAGGCGACGGTCATCCGGTCCTCACCGGAGGTCTCCTCGCTGGTCCACGCCAGGTGCACCCGCGGGCGGACGCCGGTGCGCCGCTCCCACTTCGTCAGGTTGCGCTGCCAGGCCGCCACGAGGGTGTCGTGCAGCGCGTTCCACTGGTCGCGCCCCTGCCCGGTGAACAGGTGCCAGTTCCACTGGGTGACGGCGGACTCGACCAGGCCGGTGGGGGTGTCGGCGTTGAACTCCAGCAGCTTCGGGGGGCCGTCGCCGTCGTACCGCAGGTCGAACCGGCCGTAGATGCTCGGCGGCTCCTCCGCCCACGTCCGGCGGATCTGCGGCCGGGCCATCGGCGGGATGTGCAGCCGGTCGAACAGGTCGTTGTCGACCAGGTGGTCACCCGCGGCGACGCACATCTGGAACAGCTGGGAGACCGCGCCCTCGAGCTCCTTGATCTCGGCCATGGAGAAGTCGTAGAACGGCCCCTCCCGCCAGTAGCTGCGCACCTCGCCACCGGGCAGGTGGGTGCGGTTGTAGACCAGGCCCTGGGACTCCACCTCGGCCTCCCAGCCGGGGCGGACGATGCCGCTCTCGATCCTCCGCACGGGGCGCGGCTCAGCTCCCCGCGCCGGAACCGGCCTTGTTGCCGATCCCGCTGCCGATGCCGCCGCTGACCCGCTGGCCGGCGCTCACCTTGCCGGTGGCCGGGAGACCGGCGCGCTGCCGGGCCACGCTGTCGCCCGGGTTGATCCGGGTGCCGCCCGACGGCAGCGCCGTGCCGACCGGCAGACCGGGCCGGAAGCCGCCCAGGTAGAGGAAGAACAGCCCGCCGCCGCCGAACCCGCCGCCGCCGTCGTCGTCGCAGAGGTCCTCGTCGACGATGTTGCCGTCCTCGTCGGTGCAGTAGGCGACCTGCTCGTCGTCCTCACCGCCGGCGGTGCAGCCGGCCAGGAAGCCGGTCGCGGCGGTGGCGAGCACCGTGGTCGTGAGGGCGGCACGGACGCGGTTGGAGACCGCCATGAGCTGGTTCCTCCTCGGGTTGACCACGAGATTAGGCGCAACTCCCCGGCGACCGCGCAGGCGTCCACCGCGGATCCCTCCCGGCCCTCCCGGGTCGCGGGCCACCCCCGGGCGATGGCACCGTTCCAGGCGACGGGCACCGCCCGCCACCCACCCCGGCCCGCACGGCCGCAGAGCACGGAGGTCCGCCGAGGATGAGGTACCGCGAGAGCGGCAGCCTGGACGCGTCCGGGGTGCGGGACACCCGGGGCAGCGGCGGGATGCGAGGTGGCCGGGGGCTCGCCGTCGGCGGCGGTGGCCTGGGCCTGGTGGGGCTGGTCGTCGTCGTCCTGCTGCAGGTCCTCGGCGGTGGGGACGGCGGCAGCCCGGCCGGCGCATTCGGGCTCGGGCAGGACCAGACGGTCGACAACTCGGCGCTGGCGCAGAACTGCCGCACCGGGGCCGACGCCAACGACTCGGTCGAGTGCGCCGTGGTCGCCGACGTCGAGTCGATCCAGGACTACTGGTCGGGGCTGCTCGGTGACCGGTACGCCCGCACGGAGACCGTCTTCTTCACCGGCTCGGTCCAGACCGCGTGCGGGGCGGGGTCGAGCGGATCGGGCCCCTTCTACTGCCCGGCCGACCAGCTGGTCTACATCGACCTCACCTTCTTCGACCAGCTGCGCGAGCAGTTCGGCGCCCAGGGCGGGCTGTTCGTCGACGCCTACGTGCTCGCCCACGAGTACGGCCACCACGTGCAGAACCTGCTGGGGACCAACGCGCGGGTCACCCCCGGCGAGAGCGGCCCCACCAGCGGCACCGTCCGGCTGGAGCTCCAGGCCGACTGCTTCGCCGGCGCGTGGGCGAGCCACGCCGAGACCGTCCCCGACGACTCCGGCGAACCGCTGATCGCCGACATCACCGACGACGACATCGACCGCGCCCTGGACGCCGCCGCCCGCATCGGCGACGACTACATCCAGGAGAACCTCGGCGACGGCACCGTGGACCAGGAGGCGTTCACGCACGGCAGCTCCGAGCAGCGGCAGCGCTGGTTCCGGGCCGGCTACGACAGCGGCGACCCCAGCGCCTGCGACACCTTCGCCACCGACGACCTGGGCTGAGATGACCGACTCGCTGACCGTCACCCGCGACGGGCACGCCGCCGTCCTCACCATCGACCGCCCCGAGAAGCGCAACGCGATGACCGCGGGGATGTGGGCGGCTCTGCCGGAGGTGCTCGCCGGCCCGGCCGCCGATCCGGCGGTCCGCGCGCTCGTGGTCACCGGAGCCGGGCCCAGCTTCTGCGCCGGTGCCGACCTCGCCGGCCTGCTGGGCGGGGTCGACCCGCTGGACCCGATGGCGGACCTCCGGGCGCACAACCTCGCCGCCCAGGCGGCGCTGCGGGGGTTCCCCAAGCCGACGATCGCGATGATCCGCGGGCACTGCATCGGCGGGGGTGTCGAGATCGCGGCCGCCTGCGATCTGCGCTTCGCCGATCCGAGCAGCGTCTTCGGGGTCACGCCGGCCAAGGTCGGCATCGTCTACCCGCCCTCGTCCACCCGGGCGCTGATGGACCTGGTCGGCCCGGCGACGGCGAAGTACCTGCTGTTCAGCGGTGAGCTGATCGACGCGGCCACCGCCCTGCGCACGGGCCTGGTCGACCGGCTGGTCGAGGCCGACGAGCTCGAGGCCGAGGTGCGCCGCTTCACGGAGGTGCTGGCGGCGCGCTCCGCGCTGACGCAGCAGGCGACCAAGGAGGTCGTCGCCGCGCTCGCCGCCGGGGACGACGGCGAGGACGTCGTCGCCCCCTGGTACCGGCGGACGATCGCCACCGGCGAGCTCCCGGAAGGGGTCGCCGCGTTCGCCGAGCGGCGCCCTCCCCGCTTCGGCCGGTCAGGCTGACCCGGGCGGTCCCGTTTCGCAAGCCCCTCGGCGCGGGTACCTCACCCTCGCGGCGCACCCACTGGAGGCGGACGGCGCACGGCGGTCCCCGCCGTGCCCCGGAGGCCTCTGCGCTCGCCCGTGACGCATGGATGCGCCGGGCGGACAGCCAGTTACGACACTCCCGCTTCCCCATCGCAGGTGTGTCCGGACCGGTGCCGGGTAGCGCCCTCCCTGACCGCGAGAACCGCCCATGAACTGCCGAGGAGGACCGATGACTCACTCCATCGACGCCCCGCTCCCCCCGCCCACCACCACCGCGGGAAGCACGGGCCAGAGCTCGACGAGCACCAAGGACGTGGCCGCGGAAGAAGCCCGCAACGTCGGCCAGACCGCAGCCCAGGCCGGTAGCCAGGTCGCCTCGACCGCCACCGACCAGGCCAGGGAGGTCGCCCACGAGACCCAGCGCCAGGCGCAGGACCTGCTCAAGCAGGGCCAGTCGCAGCTCAAGGACCAGGCGGTCGCCCAGCAGCAGAAGGCCGCCTCCGGCCTCACCTCGCTGGCCGGCGAGCTGCGCAGCCTCGCCGACGGCACCAGCCAGGGTGCGCCCGGACCGGCCCGCGACCTGCTCCAGCAGGCCTCCGGCTACCTCGAGGGCTTCGCCGACAAGCTGCAGAACCGCGAGCCGGCGCAGCTGCTGGACGAGGTCCGCAGCCTCGCCCGCCGCCGTCCCGGCATGTTCCTGCTCGGCGCCGCCGCGGCCGGCATCGTCGCCGGCCGGCTGACCAGCGGGGTGCGCGCCGCGCACACCGACTCGGACACCTCCGGTCCTGCCGGCGGCTACCCGACGACGAACTACGTCGACCCGACCCCGACGTACTCGGACACCGCCTACACCGATCCCGCGAGCGCCTACACGGGCACCGGCGCCGCGTACACCACGGCGGGATCTGCCCCCCTGCCGCCGCCCCCGTACGGCACCGTGCCGCCCGAGGGCAGCATCGTGCCGCCGGCCTCGCCGGCCGGCTGGGACGACCCGGCGCGTCGCCCGGGCGGGGTGGGCTGACCCATGAGCACCCCGTACACCCCTGGCCAGCCGGCCGGCGGTCCGGGCTACGCCCCGCCGCCGGTGGAGCCGACCACGCAGAACTACGCGGCGGACTACTCCCAGGACCACAGCGGTGCCATGGGCACGCCGTACACCGACGAGGGCCGCCCCGACATCGAGAGCAACTCGGTCGGGTCGCTGATCGGCGAGGTCACCAAGGACCTCTCGACCCTCATGCGCCAGGAGCTCGAGCTGGCCAAGGTCGAGATGAAGGCCGAGGCGAAGAAGGCCGGGCAGGGCGCAGGCATGTTCGGCGCCGCCGGTTTCGCCGGCTACATGGTGGCGCTGTTCCTCTCCATCGCCCTCATGTGGGCGCTGGCCAGCGCCATCCCCACCGGTTGGGCGGCGCTCATCGTGGCCGTCCTCTGGGGCATCGTCGGCGCCGTCGCCTTCGTGATGGGCCGGAAGAAGTTCCAGCAGGTGAACCCCAAGCCCGAGCGCACCGTCGACACGCTGTCGCAGGTGCCCGGCGCCCTCAAGCCCCACTGACCAGCCGACCTCCCCCACTCCCGAAGGAGTCGCAGACATGACCAGCAGTGACCCGGACGTCATCCGGCGCCAGATCGAGGACACGCGACGCGAGCTCAGCTACGACGTCGACGCCCTCAACGAGAAGGTCAACCCCGCACGCGTCGTCGACCGGCGGGTCACCGCCGCCAAGGGACGCGTCACCGGCCTCAAGGACAAGGTGATGGGCACCGCACACGACACCACGCAGTCCGCGCACGGGATGGCGTCCAACGCCGCCGGTTCCGTGCACGGCGCCGCAGGGACCGTGCAGGACGCCGCCTCCACCGCGGCCGGCGCCATCCAGGGCGCTCCGGACGCGGCGATCCGCCAGACCCAGGGCAACCCGCTCGCCGCCGGGCTCATCGCCTTCGGCGTCGGCTGGCTCGTCTCGAGCCTGCTCCCGGCCACGCAGCGGGAGCAGCAGCTCGCGCAGCAGGCCGAGACCGCGGTCCGCGACAACAAGGACGCCCTGCTGGCCCCGGCCAAGCAGGCGGCCCAGGAGATCGGCGAGCAGCTCAAGCCCGCCGCCCAGGACGCCGTGGAGTCGGTGAAGTCCACCGCCCAGGACGCCGCCGCCACCGTCAAGGAGGAGGGGCAGTCCGCCGCCGCGGACGTGCAGGGCCAGGCCCAGCAGTCCAAGACGACGGTGCAGAGCCAGACCTCCGGCTCCTGATCCACGCGGGTCGCTGACCCGCTCGCACGTCACCGCGCCCCGCCGGGTCCTCCCGGCGGGGCGCTGTGCTGTCCGGGGGTGGCGGCGCAGGCCACCGCGAGCTGTCACCCGGGAGGGTGAGACGGCCGTCGGTGGACCTGCGGGGGCAGGCGTGGAACGCCGAAGTCCGGAGCATGACCGCCGCCGTCCTCGACCGCTCGCCCGCGCCCACGCGTCGGCCGTGGTCCGCCGGGACGTGGGCGGCAGGGGCGCTGGGTCGCCTGCTCCCGACGCTCGCCGTCCTCGCCGCACCCGCGCTGCTCGCCGTCGGCGCGCTGCCGGTCACCGGCACTCCTGCCGTGTTCCTCCTCCTCCTCGCGCCGGCCGGCGCCCTGGTCGCCGGCGCGCAGCGCCTCGGCCGGCAGGCCGTCACCATCGACCGGCTGCAGCGCGAGCAGGCCACGCTGCTCGAGCAGGTGCGCAGCCGCGCGGACGAGCTGGACCAGGCCTCCCGCATCCTGGCTGCGCGCGCCCAGACCATGACCAGCGTCATCGACGCGGTCACCGAGCAGTCGATCATCGGGACCGACCCCGACGGCACGATCCGGGTCTGGAACCCGGGCGCGGAGAAGCTGCTGGGTCTCCCCCGCGCGGACGTCGTCCGCCGACGCTCGATCGTGGAGTTCCACCTCCCCGAGGAGCTCGAGGAGGCCGCCGGCTCACACGGCACGACCGTGGGGCTGGAGGCCCTCGTCCGGGACGCGCAGCAGAACGGCAGCGACGTCCGCGACTGGACCTACGTCGGCGCGGGCGGCCGGCAGCGCACCGTCTCGGTCGCGGTCACCCCGCGCACCGACGACCGGGGCGTGCACGCGGGCTGGAACTTCGTGGGCACCGACATGACGGAGATCCGCGCCACCGAGCGGATGAAGGACCAGTTCGTCAGCCTCATCTCGCACGAGCTGCGGACCCCGCTCACCTCGATCCTCGGCTACCTCGAGCTCGTGCTCGACGACGACGACCGGACGCTGACCGACGAGCAGCGGCAGTACCTCACGACCGTGGAGCGCAACGCCGACCGGCTGCTGCGCCTGGTCGGCGACCTGCTGTTCACCGCCCGCGTCGAGGCCGGCCAGTTCACCCTGCAGCCGGAGCAGGTCGACCTCGTGACGATCGTCGGGGCCGCGGAGGAGACCGCACGCGTCGCCGCCACCACTGCCGGTGTGCAGCTGCGCGTGGCGGCTCCCGGCGGCCGGCTCGTCGTCGCCGGGGACCCGGTCCGGCTCGGTCAGGCCTGCGACAACCTCGTCTCCAACGCCGTGAAGTTCACCCCCCGCGGCGGGGAGGTCACCCTCACCGTCACGTCCGGCTGGCGGTCGGCCGACGGCGCCGTGACCGCCGAGGAACGTCCCGGCGCGACGCCGGTCGCCCAGCTGTCGGTGCGCGACACCGGCATCGGCATCCCGAACGACGAGCAGGGCAAGCTGTTCACCCGGTTCTTCCGCGCCTCGACCGCCCAGCGCAACGCCGTCCCCGGTGTGGGTCTGGGGCTGTCGATCACCAAGGCCATCACCACCGCCCACGGCGGCACGCTGGACCTCGTGAGCGCCGAGGGCGAGGGCACCACCTTCACGCTCACGCTCCCTCGCGACGCCTGACCCTCCGCGCCCGGACCGGGGAGATCGGCCGCCGGGAGCCCGATCTGCGGGTACTCCGACCGAGCCTTGCGGATTCCTTGCGGTAAGCGGGCGGGTGGCCTGCGGAAGGACCTCCAGAGTTCTCCTTGTCGCCGGAAGAGCCGGAGACACGGACTCAGGGAGAACACGATGAGCGCCAAGGTCACCAGCTCCACCGCCCGCAAGGTCATCGGCTCGCTCGGCGTCATCGGTGCCGCGGCCGCCGTCGCCGGCATGGGCACCTTCGGTTCCTTCACCGACAGCAGCACCCCGGTCGCCACGACCATCACCTCGGGCACCCTGTCGATCGACGCCACCAACCCGCACGCCGCCTTCCCGCTGACGACCGACGCCTTCGTGCCCGGCGACTCCGTCACCCGGGCCATCGCGCTCAAGAACGACGGCACCGAGAACCTGGGCAGCCTGACGTTCACCTCGAAGGCCACCGTGTCGAGCATCCTGGACACCCGCGCCGACGGCCTCAAGCTCACCGTCTCCTCGTGCACGGCTCCCTGGAGCGCCACCCACACCTGCACCGGCACCGCGACGCAGCTCTACAGCGGGGCCGTCGCGACCCAGCTGAACCTGGCCGGCTCCGCCGCGATGACCGCCGGCCAGACCGCAAACCTGCTGGTCAAGGTCGAGCTGCCCACCGCCGCGAACAACGACTTCCAGAACAAGTCGACCACGCTGAGCATGCAGTTCGACGCCACGCAGCGCACCGGCACCGCGCGCTGACCCGGCTGATCGAACCGGAGACCACACCATGACCGCCGTCCTCCCCGTCCGTCGCCCGGGGGCAGCTCAGACGCTGCCCCCGGCCGAGGACAGCCGCTCCGCACGGAACCGGTCCGCCGGTCCGGCCCGCACGCTGGGCCTGCTCGCCCCGTGGCTGGTCCGCGGAGTCGTCGGGCTGGCCGTCGCGGTCTTCGCTCTGCTCGCCGTGGGACCGCACGTCCTCGGCTACCGCACCATGACGATGCTCACCGGCAGCATGGCCCCGATGATCGAGCCCGGCGACGTCACCGTCGTCACGCCGGTCGCCGTCGAGGACGTCACCGAGGGCATGGTCATCACCTACCACCAGCCGATCGGCGACCGCTCGCTCGTGACCCACCGGGTCGTCGAGGTGCAGCGGGACGCGGCCGGCGCCGTCACCGTCCGCACCAAGGGTGACGCCAACGAGGCCATCGACCCGTGGACCGCGACGCTCGAGGGCGACACCGCCTACCGGGTGCGCGCCGTCGTCCCGGAGCTCGGCCACCTGATCCAGGCGCTCCGCGCCCCCGTGCTCACCCAGGTGCTGCTCTACGGCGCCCCGGCCCTGCTGGCCGGCTGGCTGCTGCTGGGCATCTGGCGCCCCACCACCGACACCCGCGACGAGGAGGACCAGGCATGAACGCCATCCGCCGTACCGCTGTCCTGCTCGGCCTGGTCGCCGCCGTCGTCGTCGGCACCGTCATCCCCGCCTCGGCCGCGTTCTCCGCGAACACCCCGGCTGTCGCCGCGAAGGTCATCACCGGGTCCGTCACCGCGCCGGCTTCGGTGAACGTCGCGAAGTCCTGCACCCAGACGCAGACCGGTGGCGGCTACTACAACTCCTACGGCCAGTGGGTCGCCCCGACCTACAGCTACTGGTACCAGGCCACGGTCACCTGGCCGGCCGGCTCCGCGACGAGCGGCGTCACCGGATACCGGGTGATGGCCCACCTGAACAACGGCCAGTCGGTGGTCATGGCGGAGACGAACGCCGCGACGAGGACGGTCAGCCAGACGGTCGACCGCGGCTACCTCAACTACCAGCCCCGCCTGTCGGTCATCACGCTCACCCGGACCGGCTGGACGGCCGAGACCGCTCGGACGGCGGTGCTGTCGTGCTGACCGCCCTCGTCGTCGACGCCGACGCGCTCGCCCGCCGCCGGGTCACCGGCCTCCTCCGCCTCGGCGGGTGGCAGGTCCGCGAGGCCGCGGACGTGCCCACCGCCCTCGAGCTCGCCGCGACCGCGGACGTCGACCTGGTCGTCACCGACGCCGAGGTGGCCGGCGAGGACGGGCTGGAGCTGCTCCGCCGGCTGCGCCGCGACGGCTCGCAGGCCCACTTCCTGGTCGCCGCCTGGCAGCCCTCGGAGCGGGTCCGGGCCGAGGCCGCCGCCGTCGGCGCCCTGGCCTGCCTGGGCAAGCCGGTCGACGCCGGCATCCTCCTCGACTTCCTGCGCAGCCGGACCACGGGGCCGGCTGCGCGGGGCACCCAGTACGCCATCCACGAGGTCGGCGACCTGCACGACGCCGACCTCGAGGACGACCTGATGGACCGACTCCAGGAGATGTACGTGACCGCGCTGCCGGGCCGCCTGTCGGCCATCGAGACCCACACCCGCCAGGGCGACAGCCCGGCCGTCGCCTCCGCCGCCTACACCCTGGCCGGCACCAGCGGCCAGCTCGGCCACCCGGAGGTGGCCACGATCTGCCAGGCGATCGCCGCCGACGCCCGTCGCGGCATCCTGGCCCACGACCGCGTGCAGCACCTGCACGCACTGATCGGCGCCTGAGCCCTGACCCCGCTCGGACGCAGCACGCCGAAGGGCCCGCAGACGAGGGGGAATCGTCTACGGGCCCTTCAGGCATGGGATCCGATCCACCTGTTTCCGCTCTCCGAACGGGTGCATCGCTTCCCATGCCTGGGGAAGGTCGATCAGGCGGCGACCAGGCGGTAGCCGACGCCACGCACGGTGCGGATCTCCGGCGAGCTGAGCCCGGCGGCCACCAGCTTGCGGCGCAGGTTGGACATGTGCGCCTCGACCAGCCGGAGGTTGCCCTCCCAGTCGGTCTGCCAGACCTCGCGCAGCAGCGTCTCGCGCTGCAGCACCCGGCCCGGCCGGGAGGCCAGCGCGGCCAGCAGGTCGAACTCGGTGCGGGTCAGGTCGACGACGGCCCCGTCGACCCGCACCTCCCGGGTCTCCTCGTCGACCTCGAGCTCGGCGAGCCGGCGGACCGACTCCTCGGCCGCGGCCGGCGCCTGCGGGGCCGGCGCGGTGCGCGGGAAGCGCAGCATCGCCTGGACCCGCGCCGTGAGCTCGCGCGGGGAGAACGGCTTGGCCATGTACCCGTCGGCGCCGACGGCCAGCCCGATGAGCAGGTCGACCTCCTCGGAGCGGGCGGTGAGCATGAGGACGTAGCAGGCCGTCTCGGCGCGGATCTGCCGGCAGAGCTCGGTCCCGTCGGTGTCGGGCAGGCCCAGGTCGAGCACGATGAGGTCCGGCGCCTGCCGGCGCACCTCCGCCATGCACTCCACTCCCGTGCCGACGGCCCGGACATCCATCCCGGCGCGCTCGAGGACCGTGCGGACCAGCTCGCGGATCTCCTCGGTGTCCTCCACGACGAGCACGGATGATGCAGCCACGAGCGTCGTCCCTCCGATGCGTGCGTACGGCCGCGGACCGGTCGGTCCACGTCACCTGAGGGAGTGATCGGCGGGGGCGGCAGGCAGCTTGAGCCGAGCGCCCGGGGCGGGTGGGGGCCTGCTCACCCCTCCGGGTGACGCCGAGGCACCCCCGGCTCAGCTACACCGCCGGTCCGGCCGTTGCGGGGTGCAGGACACGACGTGTCCTCCTCCCCCGGGAGGCGCTGACGCTGAGGAGCTGGCCATGGACGGCGACGTCCGCGTGCTGGTGGTCGACGACGACCCCGACATCGCACACTTCGTGCGCACCGTGCTGCAGAAGGCCGGCATGACCGCGGTCGCCTGCTTCGACCCGCTCGAGGCCCTGGCGCTGGCTGCCCGGGAGCGGTTCGACGCCGTGATCACCGACATCGAGATGCCGGGCATGAACGGGCTGGAGTTCGTCGGGAAGCTGCGCGAGCTGCAGCCCGACCTGCCCGTCGTCGTCATGACCGCGCACGCCTCGGTGGAGTACGCGGTGGAGGCGCTGCGCCGCAACGCCGACGAGTTCATGGTCAAGCCGGTCCGCCGGGACGACGTCGTCACGACGACGCTGCGCGTGGTCGAGCTCGGCCGCTCCCGCCGGGCCACCGCGCGCCACCAGACGGTGCTGGCGATCGGCGCCCACCCGGACGACGTGGAACTTGGCATCGGCGGCACGCTGGCCGCCCACCGGTCCGCCGGCGACCAGGTCGTCATCCTCACCCTGTCCCGCGGTGCCCGTGGTGGCGAGGCCGGTGACCGCATGGGCGAGTCGATGGCCGCCGCGGAGCTGATCGGCGCCCGGCTGTTCATGGAGGACCTCGAGGACACCCGCATCAGCCAGGCCGACCCCACCGTCTCGATCATCGAGCGCGTCGTCGGCCAGGTGCAGCCCTCGATCGTCTACACCCACTCCGCGCACGACCGGCACCAGGACCACCGTGCCGTCCACTCCGCGGCGACCGTCGCGACCCGCAACGTCCCGACCTTCGCCTGCTACCAGAGCCCCTCGGCCACGATCGACTACCGGCCCACCCGGTTCGTGAGCATCGACGGCTTCACCGACACCAAGCGGGCGCTGCTGGCCTGCTTCGGATCGCAGTCCGGCATCCGCACCTACATGCAGGACGACTTCGTCCTCGCCACCAGCCGCTACTGGTCCCGCTACGGCGGCGGCCAGCACTGCGAGCCGCTCGAGGTGATCCGCGAGGCCAGCACCGTCGTGGGCGCGCAGAGCGAGTCGCCGGCCCTCGCGTCCTCCTTCTCCTTCCCGACCTCGACCCTCACGGAGCCCACCGGTGTCTGATCCCACTCCCGTCCGCGTGCTCGTCACGGGCGCCGGAGGGCCGGCGGGCGTCGCCGTCCTCCGCTCCCTGGCCCGCCGTCCCGACGTCACGCTGCTGGCCGCCGACATGGACCGCTACGCCAGCGGGCTCTACCTGGTCGACGCGGACTCGCGCTTCCTGGTCGAGCCGGGCCTGGCCGAGACCTTCGTCGACTCCCTGGTCGCGCTCTGCGAGCGGGAGCGGGTCGACGTCCTCTTCTCCACCGTCGACGTCGAGCTGCCCCGCATCGCCGCCGAGCGCAAGCGCCTGGACGCCATCGGCACCGCGCTGGCCGCCCCGAGCCTGGAGACCCTCGAGGTCTGCCTGGACAAGTTCGCGCTGGCCCGCCGCTGCGCCGACGTGCTGCCCACGCCGCGCACCGAGCTGCTCGGCACCACCGACCCGGAGTCCTGGGACTACCCGGTGATCGTCAAGCCGCGGCGCGGCGCCGGCTCGCGCGGCGTGCACCAGGTCGACGACGCCGAGGCGCTGCGTGCCCTGGGCGCCGACGAGGACATCCTCGTGCAGGCGCTGCTGCCCGGCGACGAGTTCAGCGTGGACACCCTGGCCGACGCCGACGGGCACGTCGTCGCGGCGGTCCCCCGCTCGCGGCTGCGGGTCGACTCCGGCGTCTCGGTGGCCGGCTGCACCGTCGCGGACCGCGAGCTGGAGCAGACCGCCCGCCGGGTCGCCGAGGCCATCGGCCTGGTCGGCGTCGCCAACGTGCAGCTGCGTCGCGACGCCGAGGGGCGGGCCGCGCTGCTCGAGGTCAACCCGCGCTTCCCGGGCGCCATGCCGCTCACCGTCGCGGCCGGGGTGGACATGCCCTCGCTCGCCCTGGACCTCGCCCTGGGCCGACAGCTCCCCGACTCGGTGCCGTTCGCCGAGGTGGCCGTCGTCCGGTTCCTCGAGGACGTCTTCCTCGACCCGGCCGACGTCCTCGCCGCGGCGACCGGGAACGGGGACGAGCGATGACCGCCGACCTGGTCCGCACCGACCACCACGTGCACTCCACCTGGTCCGACGACGCGGTCAGCACCACCTGGGCGAACCTGGCCGCCGCCCGCGACGCCGGCCTGGCCAGCGTCCGCATGGTCGACCACGTCCGCACCTCCACCACCTACGTGCCGGAGTTCCTGGCCGAGGTCGCGGCGCTGCCGCGGGTCGAGGGCCTGGAGGTGCTCACCGGCGTCGAGGCGAAGATCCTCGACGCGTCGGGCCGCCTCGACGTCCCCGCCGACCTCGTCGTCGGCGCCGGAGGCGTGGACCGCGTGCTCATCGCCGACCACCAGTTCCCCGGGCCCGACGGCCCGTGGAGCCCGCGCCGGACCATGGAGGAGATCGAGCGGGGCCTGCACCCGCAGGACGCCCTCGACATCCTCGTGACGGCGACGGTCCGCGCGATGACGCTGGCCGGCCGGGCCCAGCTGGCCCACCTGTTCTCGCTGCTGCCCAAGATCGGCCTGCACGAGAGCGCGCTCTCCGACGCCCACCTGCACGAGATCGCCACGGCCGCCGTCCGCACCGGGACGACGGTCGAGGTCAACGAGAAGTGGCGCTGCCCCGGCCCGCGCGTGGTGCTCGCCTTCGCCGCCGCCGGCGTGACGCTGGTCGGCTCCACCGACAGCCACGAGGCGTCGTCCGTCGGCCGCTACTCCTGGGTCGGCGAGGCCGCTGCGGTCCGCCGCCTGGTGGGTGTCCGATGACCGACGTCCTGACCGCCGCCCCCGACGTGGCCGAGATCGGCCGCGGGGTGCTCGTCGCCGTGCTGCTGGCGTTCGTGGCCTTCGGCGCGATCCCCGTGGTCGCCGGGCTGGCGCAGTTCCTGCTCATCCCGATGCACGCCGTCCGCAACCACTACCGCGAGACCGGGCCGTACCTGCCCAACGTCGCGGTGCTCGTGCCGGCCTGGAACGAGGCGGCCGTGCTGACCGCATCGGTCGACCGGCTGATGGGGCTGGACTACCCGCCGGAGCGGCTGCGCGTGTTCGTCGTCGACGACGCCAGCACCGACGAGACCCCCGCGGTCATGGCCCGGCTCGGCGAGCGCTTCCCCGGCCGCGTCGTGCACCTGCGCCGCGAGAAGGGCGGCGAGGGCAAGGCGCACACGCTCAACCACGGGCTGCGCGAGGTCCTCGCCGACGACTGGATGGAGGCGCTGCTGATCATGGACGCCGACGTCATCTACGCGGCGGACTCGCTGCGCAAGATGACCCGGCACCTGGCCGACCCGACCGTCGGCGCCGTCACCGCCTACATCCGCGAGGGCAGCGAGGACGCCCACGGGCTGACCCGCTTCATCGGCTTCGACTACCTGGCCGCGCAGGCCGCCTCCCGTCGGGCGCAGAACGTCGCCGGCGCCATGGCCTGCCTGGCCGGCGGCGCCCAGCTGCACAGCCGCGAGAACCTCGAGGCCATCGGCGGGCAGATCGACACCTCCTCGCTGGCCGAGGACACGGTCACCACCTTCCGCACCCAGCTCGCCGGGCGCCGGGTCGTCTTCGAGCCGCACGCCCGCGTGCTGGCCGAGGAGCCGGCCGGCATCGACGCGCTGTGGAAGCAGCGGCTGCGGTGGGCGCGCGGCAACGTGCAGATCACCTCGATGTACCGCCACCTGTGGTTCCGGAAGTCGGTGCACCCCGGCCTCGGCGGCTTCTTCTTCGGCGTCTTCTGGTTCGCCATCCTGCTGCTGCCGGTGGCGATGCTGCTGACCTCGATCGGCCTCGTGGGGCTCTACCTGCTGGACAGCGACCTGGCCGCCACGGTGTTCGGCGCCGCGGTCTTCGTCCCCGTCGCGACCTTCGTCTTCATGATCACCATGACGATCTCGGTCGACCCCCGGGTCGGGCTCAAGGTGTGGAGGGAGGCGCTGCTGTTCCCCGGCGTCATCTCCTTCGCCGTCCTCACCGGCGCCACGTTCCCCATGCTGGTCCCGTGGGGCGGCGGCGACAGCAGCGGCTGGACGCTGTTCGTCTACAGCTGGCTGGTGCTCTGCGTGCCGGCGGCCTTCCTGCTGCGCAAGCTCGAGCTCACCCGCTGGGGCCGCCGGCTCGCGCCGCTGGGGCTCTACCTGATCGGGTTCGGCCCGATCATGTGCGCGATCACCGTGGACGCCTACGTCAAGGAGTACCGCGGGGCCGCGATGACCTGGGACAAGACCGAGAAGACCGGGAGGGTCTCCGTATGAGCAGGGGCCGCACCACGTCCGACCGCGCCACCGCGGAGATCGTCACGAGCCTGGCGGCGCGCCCGTACCGCGTCTCGCCCCCGGTCGTGCTGACCGCGGCGGACCTCGCCGCCCGCGGTGGGGTCCTCCCGGTCTGGGCCGACCCGATGGCGCTGGCCGACGAGACCGAGGCCGACCGGCTGCGCGAGCGCCGGCTCTTCGCGGGCCTCGCCGTCGCGATCGCCGTCGTCGTCCTGCTCTGGACGGTGCGCTCGCTCCTGATGTGAGCGCTCCGCCACGATCAGGTTCCCTGATCCCAGCGCGTCCTCCCTCACGGTGCACGACGAGGGAGGACGCGCCGCGGTGAGGGAGGACGGCGCCGGGCCGCTAGTTGAGGGTCCGCGTACCCGGTGGGAGCTCGCCACCGGCGACGAGCGCGGCGGTGGCGTCCTGCAGCGCGGTCAGCGCGACTCGCTGCGTGTTCGGGCCGGTCGACACCCGGGCGACGCCGAGCTCCTCGAGCTCCCGCACCGACGGCGACCGGCCGGGGACGGCGATCACGCTCAGCCGCCCCGGGCCGAACGCCTCGGCCAGCACCGCGATCTCCTCGCGGTCGACGACGCCGGGCACGAACACCACCGGCGCACCGGCCTCCAGGTAGGCGCGCCCGCGGCGGACGGCCTCGGTGAGCACCTCGGTGCGGTCCGCGGCGGCCCCGGCCCGGAGGACGGCGTCGGTGCGCGCGTTCAGCACGAACCCGATCCCCGCCTCGCGACCGGCGGCCAGCACCGCCTCGACCGCGGCGACGGCCTCGTCCAGCGGCCGCATGGCGTCCTCGAGGTTGCCGCCCACCGCGCCGGCCGCGATCGCCCGCCGGGCGGTCTCCCCCGCGTCGCCGTAGCCGGCCTCCATGTCCATGGACACGGGCAGGTCCACGGCCGCGGCGATGCGGGCGACCATGTCCAGGTGCAGGTCCAGCGGGATCCGCTCGCCGTCCTCGTAGCCGAAGGTGGCCGCGATCGAGTGGCTGGCCGTGGCCAGGGCCCGGACGCCGTCGGTGCCGGCCACCACCCGCGCCGAGACGACGTCCCACACGTTGGCGAGGACCAGCACCTCCGGGGCGGTGTGCAGGTCCAGCAGGGTCCGGGCGCGAGCGACGAGGTCGGACATGGAGCGAATCTAGCCAGGGCGCGCCCCGCTGACCAGGGAGGCTGGCGCAGCGGGTGAGGGCAGGCTAACCTCCGTCGCAGTGCCCGACTCCGGTCCGGACAGTTCCGCTCCCCCGCCGTCTCCCGGTAAGGCGACCTGCGCATGTACGTGTGCCACTGCAACGTGGTGACCGACCAGGACATCCTCGAGTCGATCGCGAACGGTGCCCGGTGCGTCGCCGACGTCGCCCGGCAGACCGGGGCCGGCCGCACGTGCGGCGGCTGCGTGGAGACCATGCGCGATCTGGTGTGCCAGCATTGCCCGGTCATGTCCGAGCGACAGCTGGGAGTTGCAGGTGCAGCCCGTTAGTCCCCGAGTGGTCGAACTGCTCAACGATGCGTTGACCTTCGAGCTCACCGTCACCAACACGTACTTCCTCAACGCCCGCATGCTGGACGCCTGGGGACTCCCGAAGCTGGGCAAGGTCTTCTACGACCTGTCCATCGACGAGATGAAGGACGCCGACGCGCTGATCCAGCGCGTGCTGCTGTTCGACGGCCACCCCAACCTGCAGCGCCTGGGCTCCATCCGCGTCGGCGAGACCGCCGAGGAGATGCTGGTCCTGGCCCTCGACAGCGAGAAGGCCGCCGTGGCGCAGTTCAACGCCTCGGCCAAGGAGTGCCACGACCTCGGCGACCACGGCACCGCCGCCGTCTTCGAGGAGATGGTGCGCGACGAGGAGAAGCACGCCGACTGGTTCGAGGCCCAGCTCGGCGCCATCGAGCGGGTCGGCGCAGCGCAGTACCTGGCCGCGCAGATCAGCACCGAGACGCCCTGACGTCTCCCCCGTCCGCACCGAGGGCCGCTTCCCGATCCGGGAGGCGGCCCTCGGCGCGTCCGCCGGGGCACTCTGCGGCCCCGTTGCCGTGATTGCCGGCGCGATCGCGCAGGCAACGTCCGGAACCCGCCGGCAGAGTGCGGCCCGACGCACGCAGATCGATCTCCCGTGCCTCTGGATCCGCTCGCAACCGTGTGCGAGACTCGGCGCGAAGCCAGGTGAGGCTAGCCTAAGTGGCGCCACCGCCCCGCCTGCCGGCCACCGGGAGAGAACGCATGACCGTCGAGACAGTGCAGATCCCGGTCTACCGGCCGTTCGCCGTGCAGGTCGCCCGCCTCCAGCGGCTGAGCCCGAGCTTCCTGCGGGTGACCTTCGCCGGGGTCGACCTCGACGAGTTCGGCACCAACGGCCACGACCAGCGGATCAAGGTCATGCTCCCGCTGCCCGGCCGCGGCATCGACGACTGCCCGACCGATCCCGACTGGTACGGCGCGTGGCGCGCGCTGCCCGCCGAGCGGCAGATGCCGATCCGCACCTACACGGTCCGGGCGCTGCGCGCGGAGCGCCGCGAGGTCGACGTCGACTTCGTGCTGCACGGCGCCACCGGGCCTGCCTCGGCCTGGGCCGAGACCGCCACGGTCGGCGACGAGGTCGTCCTCATCGGCCCGAACTCCCGGTTCCCCGGCCCGACGGGCGGCTTCGAGTGGCACCCGCCGGTCGACGCCTCCTGCCTGCTGATCGCCGGCGACGAGACCGCCGTGCCCGCGATCTGCTCGATCGTCGAGTCGCTGCCGGCCGGGCGGCGCGCGCACGTACTGCTCGAGGTCCCCGAGGCGGGTGACGTGCTGAACCTGGCCGCCCCCGCCGGCGTCGAGGTCACCTGGCTGCCCCGCTCGACCGGCACCGGCGCGCCCGCTGCCCGCGGCGCGCTGCTCACCGCCGCCGTCGTCGACGCCGTGGCCGAGCTCGCCGACGACCTGGCCCCCTCCCCCTCCGCGCCGCTCGAGGACGTCGACGTCGACAGCGGCATCCTCTGGGAGGTCCCGGTCGAGGCGACCGTCCCCACCCGCTCGTCGGGGGTCTACGCCTGGCTCGCCGGCGAGGCCGCCGTGGTGAAGGGGCTGCGCCGCCACCTGGTCCAGACCGTCGGCGTCGACCGGCGTTCGGTGGCGTTCATGGGTTACTGGCGCGAGGGCCGGCAGAGCGACTGACCACCTCCGTTTGACACCCTGTCAGCAACCGGTGTCACATGGACCGGTGAGCGGTCGCATCGACGTCCTGGCCATGGACGGCCTCGCGGTCATCGGCACCCTGGGGTTCTTCGTCCCCGCGGTGATCCTGGTGGCCCTGGTGGTCGGCGCCGTGGTGCGCAACCGGCGGCTCGCCGCCCGGGAGGCGGAGGCCGAGGCTGCCGAGGAGGCCCGCGCGCACGAGGCGCTCGGCGACTACCAGGACATCGAGGGACGACGCCCGGCGACCGGGGGGCCTACTCCTCCGCCAGCCGACTGAGCGCGGTCTCCACCGCCGCCTGCACCGTGCCGGCCATCTCGGTGCGGAACGCCGCCAGCAGCGCCTGCGCCGCCACCGGCTGCAGCCGGGCGACGGTCGCCCGGATCTCCTCGATCTGCTCCCGGGGCGCTCCCGCGTCCACCCACGCCTGCCACCGGGTCTCGACGAACATCTGCACGTAGGTGCGCGCGATCTCCCGCACGTGCTCGGTGACGCGGGCCTGCGCGTCGATCAGGGCCTCGATCGGGACACCGAGGGCCAGCACCTGGATCCCTGCGGTCAGCAGCGCGGGATCGAGCACCCGGATCCGGGAGTCGCCGATCCGCTCGACCAGGCCGAGCTCCACCAGGCTGTCGACGACGGCCGGGCTCTCCGGGACAGCGGCACGGGCCGCCAGCTCGGCACCGGTGATCTCCTCCGGCTCCGGCGGCAGCCAGGGAGCGAGCAGCGCCCGGTGCAGCGCGAGGGTCGCCGAGCTGCCCGTGGCGGGCGCCGAGGTGAGCGTGCGCTCGATCATGGCCAGCGTGTAGCCCTCGGCCAGCATCTCGCGCACGAGCAGCAGCCGGGCGACGTGCTGGCGGCCGTAGTACCCGGTGCGGCCGACCATCCGCGGCGGCGGCAGCAGACCCCGGGCGGCGTAGGCCCGCACGTTGCGCACCGTCACGCCGGCCCGCCGGGCGAGCTGGTCGACCGTCAGCTCGCCGTCGTCGCCGTCCGGCGTCGTCTCACCTGGGGTGACCACGCCCACCTCCTCAGCCGCGCATCCATACGGTAAACCGTTCGTTCTATGTATCAGTTGTCGATGTCACGGTGTGGGTGTTCCATGTGACCCACATCTACTGAGGGGGTTTGCGTGCTGCTCGCCGCTGAGACACGTCCCGCCGGAGGTGCCGCGCTCGGCGAGGTCGCCCTCGCCACCGGCATCGGCGCCGGCCTGACCGTCGTCCTCCTCGGGTTGGTGTGGCTGCACCGCACCCGCCGCTCCACGGTCCTGACCACGGTCGGGAACCGGCTCGGGGCGGCCACCGGCGTGCCGGCCTGGGTGGCGCTGCCCACCATCCTCACCACGATCTCGCTGCTCGTGGCGCTGCTCGGGATGCTGTGGGACATCGCGCTGCACATCGGCGTGGGCCGCGACGAGGGGCCGCTGGCCAACCCCGCGCACTTCCTCATCCTCTTCGGCCTGTTCGGCGTCTTCGCCGGCGGCATCCTGGCCTGCGCCATGCCGCTGGACGAGAAGCCGGGCCCGTCCGCCGTCCGCTTCGTGCGCGGCTGGGACGTCCCGGTCGGCGGCATCCTGATCACCGTCTCGGGCTTCTACGCGCTGCTCGGTTTCCCGCTCGACGACGTCTGGCACCGCCTCTTCGGCCAGGACGTCACCCTCTGGGGCCCGACCCACCTGATGCTCATCGGCGGCGCCGGCCTGTCCATCATCGGGCTGCTGGTGCTCGAGCAGGAAGGCCACGGCTCGCTCTCCACCGACGACGGCGACGTCAAGGCCGGGCGCACCACGCGGTTCATCCGCCAGGCGGCGGCCACCGGCGGTCTGCTGCTGGGCATGTCGGTGTTCCAGGGCGAGTACGACTTCGACGTCCCGCAGTTCCGGCTGGTCCTCGAGCCGTTCATGATCGCCGGTGCCGCGGGCATCGCCCTGGTCGCCGCGCGGATGTTCATGGGCCGCGGCGGCGCGCTGGCCGCGACCGCCTTCTTCCTCGTCATCCGCAGCGGCATCGCGCTGATCGTGGGCGGCGGCTTCGACGAGATCACCCCGACCTTCCCGCTGTACCTGGGCTCGGCGATCGTCGTCGAACTGCTGGCGTTCGGTCTCTCCCCGGCCCGCCGGCCGATCCTGTTCGGCGCCGTCGCCGGGATCGGCATCGGCACCATCGGGCACGCGACCGAGGCCGGCTGGACGCAGGTGGTGCAGACCCTGTCGTGGAACAGCGACATCCTGGTCGAGGGCACGCTGATGGCGATCGTCGGCGGAGTCGCCGGCGGGCTGCTCGGTGCACTGCTCGCCCTGGGTCTGCGCCGGCGACTCCCCCGGCCGGTGGTGGCGCGCTCCATCCTGCTGGCCAGCCTGGTGGCCCTGGCGGCCTGCGTCGCGAACGGCCTGGTGGCGAACGTGCCCGACGACGTCGAGGCGACCTTCGCGATCACCGACGTCGAGAGCGACCCGCGCACCGCCGACATCACCGTGCAGCTCGATCCCGCCGACTTCGCGGACGACCCGTCGTGGGTGCAGATCACCTCGTGGCAGGGCGACGGCCTGGTGGTCAACGCGCTCGAGCGCATCGGCGAGGGCGAGTACCGGACCACCGAGCCGGTGCCGCTGCACGGGACGTGGAAGACGCTGCTGCGGGTGCACGACGGCCGCGTGCTGACCGCGTTCCCGATCTACCTTCCGGCCGACGAGGCGATCGACGCCGAGGAGGTCGTCGCCGAGGACGGGATGACCCGCTCCGCGATCCCCGAGATCGAGATCCTGCAGCGCGAGCTCAAGGATTCCGGCGGCGGCGTCTGGCTGGTCTCCAACCTCGTGGTGCTGGCCTGCACCCTCGGCCTGATCGCGGCGATGTCGTGGGGCGTGGCCCGCTACTCCCGCCGGGCGAGCGCCGAGGAGCCCTACCCCGACGCCCCGGCGGACGAGCCGGTCGACGAGTCGCGCACGCCCACCCGCGCCGGCTGACCGCCCGGCCCTCCGCCCTACCCGCACAGGAGCCTCCTGCTCGTGACCGTTCGTCCTGCCCGGCTGCCCCGCGCCCTCGCGGCGTCCGCCCTCGTGCTCGTCCTCCCGCTCGCGGCCTGCGCCGGTACGGACGCAGCGGCCGACGGCGACGGCTCCGCCTCCTCGACTCCCGCCCCGTCGGGCGCGAGCCCGACGGAGGACGCCGGCGCCGCGACCACTGCCCCCGCGGCGTCGGGGACGCGGATCGAGGTCCAGGTGACGGGCGGCCAGGTCGCCGGCGACACCGGTCGCGTGCCGGTCGCAGCCGGCGAGGAGGTGACGCTGGCGATCACCGGCGACGCCGCGGACGAGGTGCACGTGCACGGCTACGACCTGACCACCGACCTCGTCCCCGGCACCCCGGCGGAGATCACCTTCGACGCCACCATCCCCGGCGTCTTCGAGGTGGAGCTGCACGACGCGGGCACGGTGCTGCTCACCCTGCAGGTCTCCTAGGCCCGTGATGCTCCTCGCCCACGGGGTGGGGTCCCGCACCGACCTGCCCATCCCGATCGGGTTCGCGCTCTACGGCGCCGGCGCGGCGATCCTCGCCAGCTTCGCCGTGCTGCTGCTGTTCTGGCGCAGCCCGCACCTCGGCGGCGCCGACTCCGGCCGCCCGCTGCCCGCCGGCCTGCAGCGGGTGCTCGACGGCGCCGGCCCGCGCCGTGGGCTGCAGGCGGTGGCGCTGCTGGTCACGGCGTTCGTCGTGCTGGTCGCCCTGGGCGGGCCGGAGGAGACGTCGCGCAACCTCGCGCCGTGGGCCCTGTTCGTCACCTTCTGGGTGGGCATCGTCCCGGCCAGCCTCCTGCTGGGCCCGGTGTGGCGGTTCGCCAACCCGCTGCGGCTGCTGCACCGGCTGCTCCGGCCGCTCGGGCCGGCCGCCCCCGGCGCGCACCGGCTCCCCGCGCTGGGCCTGTGGCCCGCGGCCGGCTCGCTGCTGGTCTTCGTGTGGCTGGAACTGGTCTACCCCGACCGCTCCGAGCCGATCACCGTCGCGGTCTTCGTGCTGGCCTACGCCGCCGTCCACCTGGCGCTGGCGCAGTGGTTCGGGGAGGGCTGGTTCGCCGCCGGCGACGGGTTCGAGGCGTACTCGACGCTGGTCGCCCGGCTCTCCCCGTGGGGACGGCGCAGCGACGGCCGGCTGGTCGTGCGCAACCCGCTGGCCGGCGCGCTGGCCACCCCCGGCCAGCCGGGGCTCGCGGCGCTGGTCCTGGTGCTGCTGGGCTCGACGGCGTTCGACGGGCTGACCCGCACGGTGTGGTGGCAGACCGGTCCCGGCTCGGCGAACGACTGGTTCTCCGGCACGGTCGGGCTGCTGCTGTCGATCGGGCTGGTCGCCGGGCTCTACGTCCTGGGCACCCGCCTCTCGGGCCGGCTCGCGGGCCAGGACGAGCGGGTCCAGCCGGGCCGGTACGCGGCGACGGTCATCCCGATCGCCCTGGGCTACACCGTGGCGCACTACTTCAGCCTGCTCGCGCTGGACGGCCAGACGACCTGGATCCTGCTCAGCAACCCGTTCGGCGCCGAGGGCGTCGACCTGTTCGGCACCTACGGCAACCGGGTCGACCTCACCGCCGTCAGCGCCGACGTCATCGCCCTGGTGCAGGTCGGGGCCATCATCACCGGGCACGTCGTCGGGGTGGTCCTCGCCCACGAGCGCGCTCTGCTGTCCGCCCGGCGGGCGCGCGCCTCCGACCAGCTCCCGCTCGTCCTGGTCATGGTGGTCTTCACCCTCGGCGGGCTCGGGCTGCTCTTCGGGTTCTGAGCTGCGGACGACGGGGGCGTGGGCTTCAGCTCACGCACCCGGATGCCGAAGGAGAGGAAGCCGAGCACGGCGCCACCGGGGTCCACTCCCCGCTCCAGCGGAAGGACCGCCCGTGATCGCAGTGACCTGCCGCAACGGCGAGCACCGCACCATCGACCCGCGCGAGATCGAGCGCGTCGAGTCGGTGCCCGACACCGTGGTGCACATGGTCAGCGGCCGCACCTACGTGCTGGACGGCGACCTCGACGACCTGCTCCTCAAGATCCGCGACTCGCACGCCGAGCTGCTCGTCGTCCAGAAGCAGCTGGCGGGTGGGACGGCCGAGCTGGCCGACTCCGCCGCCACCCTGCGGGTGGAACGCCGGGCACGGGCACGGGACGGCGACTCCCCCGGATCGCCGGCCGACCGGCGGCCGGTCGACGGACCGCCCGAGGGCTGACCCCCGGCCGCCCGGATCGACGTACAGCCGCGTTCCCACGCGGCTGTACATCACACCGCCCGGCCTGACCTGCCGAGGGCGGTGATCAGGCCGTCGACCACCGCGTCGGGCGAGCCGGCGCCGGAGATCTCCGCGCCGGCCTCGTCGGGCCCGAGCGGCTCGAGCGTGGCGAGCTGGCTGTCGAGCAGGGACGCCGGCATGTAGTGGCCGGTGCGGCCCTCGATCCGCTCGCGGATCACGGCGGCATCGGCGGTCACGTGGGCGAACCAGACCGACGGCCGGCCCTCGCGCAGCAGGTCGCGGTAGCTGCGCTTGAGCGCCGAGCAGGTGACGACGACGGAGCGGCCGGTCGCCTCCCGCTGGTCGATCCAGCCGCCGATGGTGCGCAGCCACGGCCAGCGGTCCTCGTCGTCCAGCGGATGCCCGGCGGCCATCTTGTCGACGTTGGCACGGGGGTGGAAGTCGTCGCCCTCGGCGAACTCCCAGCCCAGCCGTTCGGCGAGCTGCACGGCGACGGTCGTCTTCCCCGAGCCGGACACCCCCATGACGACGACGGTGGTGGGCGTCGAGGAGCCGTCGGCCTGCATGGACCGAACCTAGGACCGCGCGCGACCCCCGGCGACACGGCTCAGGACGTGGACAGCGCCGCGAGCAGGACCGGCCAGGCGGTGCTGCGCGGATCGATGACGACGAAGTGCCCGCCGTCGACCTCCGCGAGCCGGGCCGTGGGATGCGCCGCGACGTAGGAGCGGGCGAGGGCGAGCGGGACGATCTCGTCGGTGGTGCCGTGCACGATCGTCACCGGGGTGGCCGGGTCGGGCTGCCGGACCGGGTCGAGGTCGGGGCGGCCGGCGGCGGGCCCGCCCAGGAACGCGTGGACGGCGTCCCCGTCGAGCGCGAGCTCCTCGGCCAGCGCGAGATCCGCGACCGGCGCGAGCGCCACCACTCCGGCGAGCTCCGGCACCCGGCGGTCGACGGCGGCCTGCAGCACCAGGTGTCCACCCGCGGAGTGCCCGGCCAGCAGCAGCCGCCCGTCGCTGTACCCGGCCAGCTCGCGGGCGGTCGCCAGGTACCCGATCGCCGCGGCGACGTCGTCCACCGTGTCGTCGGGCCGGCCGGGCACGCGGCGGTACTCGATCGCCGCCGTCGTCCACCCGGCGTCGGCGAGGGCCGCCGTGAGCGGCCGCACGTGGACCCGGTCGTAGGCGGGCCGCCAGAAGCCGCCGTGCACGAACACCACCAGCGGCCGTGCCGCAGCCTCCCCGCCACCGAAGCGGACGTCGACCACGGCGTCCGCGTGGCCGCCGTAGCGCAGCTCCAGGTCAGGGCCGGGCGCAGGCAGGCCGAGGACCGAGCGGTCCTCCTCGGCGGGCACCTCAGCCGCCGACGTGGGCCCGGAGGCTGTCCAGCGCGGGGCCGTACATCCGCGCCTTGATCGTGCGGAGCGTCTCCCCCGCCTTGCCGGCCAGGCCGGTGGCGATCTCCACGGCGGTGGACCGGACGGCGTCCTCGGCGACGGCGGTGTCGACGATGCCGGCCTCGACGGCCTCGGCCCCGCCGTAGCGGCGGCCGGTGGTCATCGCGACGTGCGCGGTCTGCGGGGTCAGCCGGCTCTGGATCAGCGCGGACATGCCCGGGGTGAACGGGATCTGGATGTCGACCTCGGGCAGGCACCAGAAGCCGCGGTCCGCGCGCATGACGCGGACGTCGTGGCTCAGCGTCAGCATGGCCCCGGCCGCGAAGGCATGCCCCTGGATCGCTGCGACGGTGACGACCGGCAGGGCGAGCACCCGCGCCAGCAGGTGCTGGACGCCGGAGACGTACGTCCCGCGCTCGGCCTCGTGAGTGGAGAGCCACTCCAGGTCCAGGCCGTTGGAGAAGAACTTGCCGGTGGCGGTGGTGACCAGGGCGCGGGCGCCGTCGGCCTGCTCGACCTCGTCGAGCGCGGCGTTCATCGCGGTCAGCCAGTCGGGGGAGAACCGGTTCTCGGTGTCCCCGAGGTCGAGCACGAACACGTCGCCGGAGCGGTCCAGCGTGGGCATGGCGGTCCTTCCGGAACAGGCGGCAGCAGGCGGGCTCCGTCGTCGGAACGACGTGCCCGGGTTGCGCACGATCATGCCGGTCGGCCGAGCGCGCCGATGAGGGGACCTCGCCGTCCGACCGACCAGCGGCGGCCCCCGGTGACCCGGAGCGGAAGGTCACGGGTCTGCGACAGAGTGGCCAGATCTGTGACCTGCGCCACGAAAGGCGCACAGACTCGGGAGGACGGCCCGGACGTCCGCTCATCGACCCGATGGATCTCGGCCCGTCTGCTGGCCCTGTACGCCTGATCCGAGGAGTGACCGCATGCGAGGACATCGACGCCCGACGACCGGCCCGTGGAGGCGTTCGTTCGCCTCCGTGGGACTCGTCGCCCTCCTGCTCGGCAGCGCGGCCTGTGGTGGCGGCGACGACGAGGACGGCGGTGGTGCGGCCCAGGAGGGGACGGTCGACGACATCTCCGAGCAGGGGGAGCCGGTGACCGGTGGTTCGATCGAGGTCGGACTGGAGGCCGAGACCAACAGCTGGCTTCCCGGCGAGGGAAGCTTCGGCAACCCCGGTACGACCGTGGCCTACGCCATCTACGACCCGCTGATGAAGCGCACCGAGGACGGCGACGTCAAGCCCTACCTCGCCGAGTCGATGGAGCCGAACGAGGACTTCACCACCTGGACCCTGACGCTCCGGCCGGACGTGCAGTTCCACGACGGCACCCCGCTGGACGGCGAGGCGCTGAAGACGACGTTCGACACCTACCTCAAGGCGCCGACGTCCAACCTGGCCAGGACGCTGGCCGAGGTCACCTCTCTGGAGGTCGTCGACGACCTCACGGTGGAATACCGGCTCGCCGCCACCAACTCCGCGTTCCCCGACGTCCTGACCGCCGCCGCCGGGTGGCCGTTCTCACCGACCGCCGCGGCCGCGGCCGGCCCCGATGCCGGATCCAGCCCCGTCGGCACCGGTCCGTTCAGGTTCGTGAGCTGGCAGCGCGACAGCAACCTCGTCGTCGAGAGGAACGAGAACTACTGGCAGGACGGGCTGCCCTACCTCGACGAGATCACCTTCCGACCGATCCCGGACGAGGACACCCGGCTGGCCAGCCTGCAGAGCGGTGACATCGACGCCATGCAGTCGCTGCGCCAGAGCACGATCGCCCGCGCCCGCGACCTCGACGGCGTGGACAACTACGAGTACCTGGGCAACAACAGCGGCGGGTCGCTGATCAACACCACCCGCGCCCCGTTCGACGACCCGCGCGTGCGGCAGGCACTCGCGTACGCCATCGACCAGGAGTCGCTCATCGAGGTCCTCGGTGGCACCGGCATGACCCCGCCGGCCACCCAGTTCTTCAGCCCGGACAGCCCGTACTACTCCGAGGACGCCCAGGACGCCTTCCCCGGCTACGACACGGAGCGGGCACAGGAGCTCTACGACGAGTACATCAACGACCCCGCCCGCTCGGACGGCCAGCCGGCGGGCACGCAGATCTCCTTCACCTACAACTGCCCGCCCGACCCCAGCCTCAACGAGCTGTCCCAGCTGTACCAGTCGTTCTGGAACGGCATCGGCATGAACGTCGAGCTCAACGCCGTCGAGCAGGCCGCCCACATCCAGAACGCACTCGCGAAGGACTACGACGTGCAGTGCTACCGCTTCAGCTCGGAGCGGGATCCGTACTACATCCTCAGCGAGGCCTTCACGCCCGGACCGCTCAACGTCACCGGCTACAGCAGCCCGGAGATCGACGAGCAGCTGGAGGTCCTGCGGACCACCACGGACCTGGAGGAGCGCAAGGCTGCGGTGGAGGAGATCAGCCTGGTCCTCTCCGAGGCCGTCCCGAACCTCTTCACCGGTTACACCCTCACCGACATCGCGGTGCAGGAGCGGGTCAAGAACGTCGATGGCTGGACCTTCCCCGACGACACCAAGGGCGAAGGCGTCCCGGGCGCCACGGCCATGTGGGGCCACGTCTGGGTGACCGACTGAGTTCCACCCCCGCACGACGACGGGTCAGGCCGCTCTCCCGACGGGAGGGCGGCCTGATCCGTTCGCCTGTGAGCGTCAGGCGAACTTCCGCCACACCGAGACGGCGCTCTCGCTGTCGCCGGTGAACGGGGCGCCCCGCCAGTCGGCCGTCCGGCGGACCAACTCCAGGCCGGCCAGCCGGGCCATGAGGTCGAGCTCGGCCGGCCAGACGTAGCGGAAGTTGCTCGCCGCGTAGCGGACCGTGCCGTCGTCCCGGCGCCAGTAGTGGTGCGAGGTGCCCTGCTGGGTCGCGAGGTCGAGGGTGTCGAAGCCGACGTGGTGCGCACCGACGTGGAACGGCACGGCGGTCTGGCCCGGTGGGAAGCGGCGGAGGGCGGGGACCGACAGCTCGACGGCGAAGCATCCACCCGGGGCCAGGTGGCGGGCGGCGTTGGCGAAGGTCGCGACCTGCTCGTCCTGGGTGCGCACGTTGCCGAGGCTGTTCCACACGACGTAGACCAGCGAGAACTCACCGGGGCTGGTGGCCGTCGCCATGTCGCCCACGACCACCGGGACGTCGGGCCGCTTCCGGTGCAGCTCGTCGGCCATCGGTTGCGACAGCTCGATGCCCGCGACCGGGACGCCGCGGTCGGTCAGCGGGATGGCCACCCGCCCGGTGCCGATCGCGAACTCCAGCGCCGACCCCTCCCCCGCCAGCTCCGCGAGGACGTCGACCGCCGGGTCGAGGACGTCGGGCGCGAACATGTTCGCCGCCTCCCGGTCGTAACCGGCCGCCGTCGCCGCGTCCCAGACGTCGCTGCTGCTCATGGCGGCAGCGTGGCCCGCCGGCGCCGCCGGAGCCACCGAGTTCCGCCCACCGCCGGGTACGCGGTTGGAGTCGCCCGATGCGGCGGCGTCACGCCCGGGCCTGGGCGAGGTCGCGGGCGGCGGTGGCTCGGGTGGTCCGGGGCCACATCCAGGCGGCGCGCAGGACGAAGGCCAGGAGCAGCACCTCGAGTCCGATGGAGAGGCCGTAGAAGTAGGAGTAGCTCCAGGACTCCTCCCCGGCCACGTTGTACATCGAGACGGGGATGTAGAGCGCTGCCACGACGAGGTTGGTGGCGCGGTTGACACGGGCGGCCAGTGCCGCGGAGAGCACGATCATGAGGATCGGGACGGCCATGAGCGTGAGCGCGAGGGCGACGAAGGTCGGGCCCGTGTCGAACTCGTGGACGACGCCGGACACGATCTCGTCGATCGAGCCGGGCTTGTACAGGTGGAGGTAGTCGACGTAGATGTAGAGGAACATGAAGCTGGCCCAGGCGGCTGCGAGCTTCGCCTGAACCGGGAGCTGCGCTTCCTGGAGTGCGCCGGCGGTCGTGCTGCTTCTGGTCATCACTTCTCCTGTGTGCGGGCGAGCTGGCCACGTCGGCTCAGTCGATGCCGAAACCATGACGAGCGTCGACAGGCGACACATCCGCCTGCAGGCCCCAGCTGTCCCGGCCGGACGGACGGGACAGCCGCCGTACTTTCGGCTGATCCGCCCGAGCGGCGGCCCCTCTACGGTGGCCGGGAGGGGGACGCATGCTTGCTGGGATCTGGGCTGAGCCACGCCCCCCGCGCCCGCCGGTGCGGGTCTGGCGGGACTGGGCGCTGTCCTCGGGTCTCGTCGCGATCTCGCTCGTCGAGCTGCTGGTGCGCGACGACAGGGCATGGGCGCCGCTGCTGATCGGTGTCAGCGTCGTGGTCGCGGCGTGCCTGCTGTGGCGGCGCACGAGCCCGCTGGTAGCGGTCGCCGTCGCCTTCGGAACCGTCCTCGCGTTCGACATCGCGAGGATCGCGGTCATCGATGCCACCGGTCTGCTGGGCATCGCAGGGCTGCTCGTACTCCCCTACTCCCTGCTGCGCTGGGGGGCAGGTCGCGAGGCTGCCCTCGGACTGGGCATCGTCCTCATCTGGGTGCCCGTCACCCTCGCCGTGGACCCGACCTCACCGGCGGAGAGGGTCGCCGGCTACGGCTTCTTCCTGTTCTCGGCCGCGCTGGGCGCCGCCGTGCGCTACCGCACCAGCAGCCACGACCGGGAGATCGAGCAGGTGCGGCTGCGCCAGCGCAACGAGCTGGCGCGCGAGCTGCATGACACGGTCGGGCATCGCGTCTCCGCGATCGCCGTCCAGGCGCAGGCGGGGCGCGCGCTGTCGGCCGCAGATCCCGAGCGCGCGCTGGCCACCCTGGTCACCATCGAGGAAGAGGCGTCCCGGACGCTCCAGGAGATGCGGGCGCTGGTGGGTGTGCTGCGCGACGGGACGGACGCCGATCTCGCCCCCCGCCGGGGCGTGGCGGACATCGAGCGGCTCGCTCGCCCCGGAGGCGAGGTGCTGGGCGTCCGCGTCCAGGTCTCCGGTGACGTCGAGGCCGTCGATCCGGCAATCAGCACCGCCCTGTACCTGATCGCCGCCGAGGCGGTCACCAACGCGACCCGGCACGCATCCGGGGCCACCCAGGTCACCGTCGCCGTCGCCGCATCCCGCGGCCAGGTGCGTCTGCGCGTGCACGACGACGGCGCGGCACGTCCGGCCGGATCTGCGCCGGACGGCTTCGGGCTCCGCGGCATGGCGGAACGGGCGAGCCTCCTCGGAGGCACCCTCCGGGCGGGACCTGACCCGGACGGCGGCTGGAGCGTCGACGTCTCGCTGCCTCGCACGGCGCGTGCGTCATGACCATCCGCGTGCTCGTCGCCGACGATCAGGACATCGTCAGGGCGGGGCTGTGCATGATCCTGGACGCCCAGCCAGGCATCACCGTCGTGGGCGAGGCCGCGAACGGCCGACGGGCGATCGCGTTGGCGCGGGCGCTCCGTCCCGATGTGTGCCTGCTGGACATCCGCATGCCGGACGTCGACGGGATCGAGGCCACCCGGCAGCTCGCCGGGCCCGACGTCGTCGACCCCCTGGCCGTCGTCGTCATCACCACCTTCGACCTCGACGAGTACGTCTACGGCGCGCTGAAGGCAGGCGCCCGGGGGTTCCTGCTCAAGGACGCCGGCGCCGAACTGCTCACCCAGGCCGTGCATGCCGCCGCCCGTGGCGACGCCCTGATCGCACCCAGCATCACCGCCAGGCTCCTGTCCTCCTTCGCCGACAACCGCTCGCGCCCGAGGCCACCCGAGCCCGTCGAGCCGCTGACCGCCCGCGAGGAACAGGTCCTGCGCGCTGCCGCCCGAGGGAGGACCAACAGCGAGATCGGCGACGAGCTGTCGATCAGCCTCAGCACCGTCAAGACCCACCTCGCCGCCCTGATGCGCAAGCTGAACGCCCGCAACCGCGTCGAGATCGTCATGTGGGCCTACGAGACGCACCGCGTCGACACCTGATCGGCTCACAGCCCGGCCCCGCGGCCCGGGCAACGCACGCCCACGGACGGATGCGGCCGTCACGAGGCCCCGCCACTGTCACCAGAGACGACTCAGGCCGTTCCCCCGGAGGAGAACGGCCTGTGTCGTACGGGTGGAGCTGAGGGGACTCGAACCCCTGACCCCCACACTGCCAGGCCGTCATGATCGCGTTCGTGGCGGTTCGCCGCCGTTCCGTAAGCGGGTTGACCAGCGGAGAAGTACGGTTGCACACGACTACGAATGACCGTGAACGCGGCCAACTGCAACCAGAACTGCAACCAGCGGAAGCATGGCTTCGCCCACCGTCAGCGTCGTTCCTCTGTCCTCGACGACGGCACACGCATCAGCAGGCTCGGCAGCGCCGCGCCCCGGCCAACGGAGGGTTGGGGCGCCTCCTGGACAGACCGACGCCCCTCCCAAATCGTCGGTGCCGATCGGGACACTGTGGCTTGTGTCGAAACGAAGGAAGGGCCAGAACAGGAAGGGATCGCGCGCTCCGCGGGTCCAGGAACACGAGTCGGTCGTGTTTCCAGGGGGAGTGATGGAGCGCCATGGTCGGTTCATCTTCATGCAGACAACCGCGGACGAGGACGCTCACGACCGCTTCGTGACCGAATCGGTAGCCCGCATCCCTGCCCTTAGAGCTCAACAGGAGCAGCGGCTAGCGCGCCTACGGGAGGTGCTCGTGCAGGCGGGCCCGGCCGACTGTCTCGCTTTGGCAAGTCTGACCTACCTGCACAAGGATCCAGATACCTATCGCGAAAGCGAGGACGATCGGTCCGCGGCGCACATCGAATTCCTGGCGGTACAAGTTTTGCCGCTCCTAGACCAGCCAACGCCAACGCCGACGCCAACCGAGCCTGCTTCTGAAGGCCTCCTGCTAGTGGTCGGCGAGGCGCTACACCTTGTACGCCAGCTCTTTGAGGACACAAAGGAACTGCTCGTCCTGAGAAGTGTTGAGGCCGCGAGGCGGCAGGGCGCGTCGTCTGAGTTCGAGATGTACCGACTACAAGCGATGAGCCAGGCGTTGAGCGTGCGTGGAACTGCCTTCACCGAACACACTCGGTTTACTCTGGACGGGCTGTTTACACCTTTCGACACAGACTGTCGGCGGATTCTAGGCTTCACTGCAAACGAGGCGTGGTCCTTGCTGAATGCCATCCCGGCTGTGATTGAGCCTCGCCTTCGACCAAGACTAAACGCCGCAACGGACCGCTACCGCGACGCTGAGCGGGATCTGAACCGGTTGAGGCGGAAGCGCGGCCTCCCACCGGCGCTCGCGGCCTTGACGCCGACCCAACAGAAGGCATGGCTGCGCGAGACCGTATTCAGTGAGGCTTACCGCCAACCCGTGTCCCTGGCCCTGCTCACTGCGGAAGCTCTGGCAGATGCGGCTGGCGTGTCGGTACAGGCGTGCGCCGCCTGGCTAGACCTGTTCCACTGTCCGCCCTCGGAGTACGTCGAGCGGTTTCACCATGCGCCGACCGGCGGCCACCCGTTGACTAGGCTGCCGCTGCTGAGGCTGGACACTGGCTACCTCGCCCCAGTGCCTTCCGCCCTCGCAGAAGCGTTGCGCCCACGTATGGAGGACGCGATACGCGATCGCGACCAGGCGTTGTGGAACAGGTACGAGGCCCACCGCGGCCGATGGGTGGAGGAGACCGCCACTCAGCGCCTGCAGGCAGCGTTACCCGGCTCCCTCCGGTGGGTCGGGATCCCGTGGAGCGGCTCGGCCGACTCGAGCGATGTTGACGGGCTGGTGCACTGTGATGACTTGACCCTGCGGATCCAGGCGAAGGCGGGTCGCATCTCGGCGCCTGCCCGACGCGGCGCGCCATCCATGGTGGAGGACGTCACAGCGGTAGTGAGCGATGCCATGCACCAGCACTCTCGTCTCAGCGACGCGCTTGCGGATGAGACGCCGGCGCAACTCGGATTCGGCGCCGCGCAGGACGCAGCCTTGTCAGCTCGGTTACAGATCGAAGTGGTCGTATCTCTCGACGACATCACCGTGTGGTCCACAGAGACTCATAAGCTGCGCCATCTTGTCGCGGTACCGACCGTCGACCAAGTCCCGTGGGTGCTCTCATTAGCGGACCTCATGGCCACGACCGACTTGTTATCCGGAACGCAGCTCGTCCACTTCCTCACGCGACGACAACGGCTGGAACGAGAGGGGCGAATCGAGGCGCACGATGAGCTGGATTGGGTAGGAAACTACATTTTTGACGGGCTATTCTTCGATTCGTTCTTCGAGGGGTCCGAACCGGCCGACGTAGTGCGATTGAACAGCTACACGGAAGCCATCGACTCGTGGTACTTCTCGCGAGAGGGACTAACGTCGCACGAGATCCCGAAGCCGACGCAGCCGATGCCGGTCGAACTTGGCGCACTTATCGCTCGCCTGGAAGTCGATCGCCCGCCGCACTGGCTGACTGCAGGGGTGATGCTGTTGAACGGCAATGACGAGAGTCGCCAACAAGTCGCGCGTTCCCTGACTCACACGAGCGCTCGCGCGCGCGAGGTTGGCTGGTCCAACGCATCGCAAGCTCTCGGGCCCTACGGAATTACCCTATGGGTTGACCACCGCTACGCCGGGCGCACCTTGTCCCAGCTCCTCACCGCATACGCGGACCAGAAGATCGCAGAGCTCGACCGCCCCAACTGGTTGGTCATTGGTCTTGGCGCCGACGGGCGCTTGACCGTCGTCGTGCGTGAGACCGACCCCGACCTGACCTTCGTGCACGTGCTGCTCCAGCGCGAGCGCTAAGGGACACGTCTGCTTCTCGGCGAGACAATTCGGCTGTGGCAGCAGACCTCGATCTCGGCCAGCCGGCCAGCCTCATACGCGTGGACCGGTTGCTCCGCCGCTGGGCCGAACGCAGCACAACCGAGCCCACGCTACGACTCCGGCCTGGCCAGGGACCCGCCCATGGGGCCGCCTTATGGGGGTTGACGGCCCACGTCTACGCGCAAGCAGCGCGGATACGGCCGCTCATCGACCACGGGGAAGGCATCGAGCTGGCACCCGTCGTTCGGGCGATGCTCGAATGCTCCCTTCGGGCCCAATGGCTAGCTCAGCGCGGCCCGAAGGCGCTGCCGAGCTTCCTGCACGACGGCGCCCGTCAGCGGCTCAACCTCGGCACGTCGATGATGCAGGCCGCCTGGGTCGGCATGAGCGCTGAGATCATCGAGCGGCTGCAGGAGGACGTGCCGTCGAAGGGTGAGCTCGACGAACAGGCCCGTCGCTTCGAGCGGATGCTGAACGACTTTGACAGCGGCACGGTGCTCTACACCTTCTTCCGATTCCTGTCGGGGCTCTCCCATCCGAGTACGTCCCTCATCGACGCCTACACCGACACCGACGAGCGCACGAGGGCCGTAAGTCTCCGTCACCGCGCTGCGCTCGACGGGGCGGAAGCGACTTGGACCTGGCTTATCGTCCTGGCACTGGTGTGGGCTTGGTCCGCACTTGACAGCGTCAGCAGCGAAAGCCCTGACCGGCACTACCTCCGGAGCGTCGCTCGAGAAACGGGAACCGCCGCAATGCTCGAACTGTCCGCAGAAGCCAAGCGCCAGAAGTTCCTCGACGAGTACGAGGCTGGCCGGCGTCCGCGGACGTAAGTCGAGGTGGCCTGCATCGCTGTCCCTATGACCTCCTCCAGGCACGCCCTACCCAGCCAACCCACCGCTACGAGACCTTGCAGCGACGCCAGGCACTGGAGAACCTGGTCGCCTCAGGCTCCCGGGGCGCGTTGCAGCTTCCGGCAGGGGACAGTTCACCAGGAACCGCGAGAAGCCATAAGCCGTCGGCGGCACGGCCTAGCCTGTCGCCCGTGACCGACACCCTGCTCCGCTCGCTTCGCGAACGAATGCTCGACGAGTCTGAACCGCTGGCCGGGCTGCTACGGAAGTGCCTGCTGCTAGGCGCCGAGACTGGCTCCGTCACGCTGCGAGACTGGGCGCGCAAGGAACTCAATGGCTACGGCGACGAGGACGAGGTGCCGGAGTACCGACGCCTCTCGGGGGTGCCGATCTCTATGAACTCGATCAGCGGCAACACCTGGGCGACCGGCCAGACCCTCAGCCGATTCCAGCTACCTCAAGAGGCATGGGAGTACGTTCCCGAGACGATGTCCTTCAAGCAGCCAGTTGAGGAACTCGAGCAGATGGCGGGACAGAAGTCTCTTTCCTTCAGTTCGCCGGGGTTGTCTATGGCTCAGACGATCTGGAATCGCCAACTCGGTCCGTTTCAGAGCGTCAGCGGTCTGTCCTACACGATGACGGGCTCAGTGGTGGCCGGCATGCTCGGCCAGATTCGGACCCAGTTGGTCGACATCATTGCGGACCTCACCGCCGACACCCCTATGTCGGAACTGCCCTCCAAGAGTCAGGTGGATGCCGCCGTCAGCGAGCACATCGGCGCGAGCACCGTCTACAACACAACGATCAACGCTGCCAGCGGTCCCGTCGCGATTGGCACCGACGCCCAAGCGAAAGCCGAGGGGCTCAACGTTGAAGACGTCCTGCGGCTGCTCGACGCCGTCCAGGCAGCCGTTGCGAGCGAAGTTGAAGAGGCGCACCAGGCAGAGGTCCTGGAGGCAGTGGCCGACCTCCGCGTCGCGCTGTCCAAGGAGACGCCCGAAACCGGCGAGGTCGTAAGGAAGGTCGGAAGGCTGCGCTCCCTGGGAACCAAGATCGGCGGGGCATCCATGATGGCCGCGACCGAGGGAGCGGCCTCGGCGCTCATGGAGATGGCGATGAGCGGGGCCTTTGGCTAGGTGCGTTGCGCTTTACAACAATGTCGTCACGCGATCGTGCGGACGGTGACATGACAGGACGTCCCCGCAACCCGATTCCGTCCGGTGACGGTCGTGCGCGTCCTAGCCGCAGCCCCGCGCGACGAGCGCTGACCGGCTCGCCTACCCGGGGCTGGGCGGGAGCGGAACCGACCATCAGGGAGCCACCTGAGCGAGCCCCACCTCAAGAGCCCTTTGGCCGTCGTGCGCGCAGATTAGGTTGGTCTCGTCGCACCAGCTGTCTCGCGTCTAGCCAGGACTCTAGGGACTCCAGATGAGCATCAGACTCACGGGCACTGACCTCAACCAGTGGTCAGGGCGGAGGTCGGCGCAGGGCGAGCTGCCTGCCGTTGTTCGTCAACTCATCATGGCAACGGCACAGCCGGCGCGGATCGTCTTCCCTGCCGACGAAGGAATCGCTAGGCCAGGCTTGGACGGCATCCTGACCGTCACCGGCGACGTGGGGCCGTTCGTACCGAGCGGCAAGTCGGTCTGGGAAGCGAGCACCAACGCCAACCCGAAGGGGAAGGCCAGCGACGACTACAACAAGCGGACGAGTCAGACTCCCGCGGACGCGCGCACGACTAAGACCTTCGTGTTCGTCACCAGCCGCTCGTGGCCCGACGCCGCCAGCTGGGTGGAGGAAGTCACCGAACTCCGCGACGGCTGGAAGCAGATCCGCGTCATCGAAGCTGAGGACCTCGCCACCTGGCTTAGCACATGCCCGGGCGTGCACGAGTGGCTGGCTGAGCACCTGTACCGCCCGACCGGGCTGGTCAGCCTGGAGCGCTGGTTCACGCGATGGTCATCGCTCACCGCTCCCGAGACTCCGGCAGCGCTGCTGCTCGCGGGCCGCCGCGACGACGCCGTCGCCCTGCTCAACGATCTGGACGGGCAGCCCACCGCGATCGAACGATGCGCCGCCAGCGTCGAGGAAGTCGTCGCTTTCCTTGCTGCCACTCTGACGCTAGGCCCGGGACCCGACCCGGAGGCCCTGCGCGAGGACGCTGGCGCGGCCCCGCCAGTAGATGAGGTCGATGCGTTCGAGGACTTCGAGGGGTCAGCGATCACGCTCAACCGCGCACACGAGCGTTACGAACTCGAGGCTGTGCTGGCACGCACAGTGGTAATCGAGAACGAGGACGCCTGGCGACGGTGGAGCCTGCACGAGCAGCCGCAACTCCTGGTCCCGCTGTTCTACCCCGACTCGGTGCAGGAGGCAGTCGGCGCCGGCCACCACGTCGTTCTGCCGCGTGTCGCGCGGGACGGAAACGAACCCGACCTCCTGACCCCGCTCGGAATCGACGCTGCCCGCACTGCATGGACTAACGCCGGAGTCGACTTCCGCCTGGCTGACGAGTTCGCCGGTGCGTCCCGGCGCAACCTGCGGTCGCTGCGTCGTCGCATCGCGAGGCACCGCCGCCATCGCGTTCCGGAATGGGCCTCCGGACCGTCGGCCTCCCTGCTGGCGACCCTCCTGCTCGCAGGTGGTTGGAATACCAACGCGGAAGGCGACCTAGACGTCGTACTCGCGCTCACCGAGCGCAGGACCTGGCGCTCCCTAGCCCGAGACCTCACGCCGCTTACTTCCGGTGACGACCCGCCCCTGTCGGAACTCGACAAGCAGTGGACGTTCGTCGACATCGTCGACGCGTGGGATGCCATCGGCGGCAACCTGGCTGCCGAAGACCTCGAACTATTCATGCAACAAGCCGTCCCGGTCCTCACTGAGATCGACCCGGCGCTCCATCTCGTGGGTAAGGAGCGGATCGCATTCTCCATCGACCCGGACCGACCGCGGCGCCGTTACTCGGGCACCCTTCGCGAGGGAGTCGCGGCAACTCTCGCCGCACTCGGCTCCATCGCTGGCGACCGACGAATCGGCGGAGAGCTGACCGGGTCGACCGTGGCCAGTCGTGTCGTCCGAGACCTGCTCGACGACGCGGACGCCAACCGCTGGCTCACCCTGAGCGGCCGGCTCCCGCTCCTCGCCGAGGCCGCTCCCGACGTCTTCCTCGACGCGGTGGAGAAATCACTGCGCCAGCCCGGCCCGGCCGTCATGGCGCTCTTCAATGAGACCGACGACGGGTTCGGACAGCAGCGGAGTCACCATTCTCCGCTGCTGTGGGCTCTCGAGACGCTGGCGTTCTCACCCGCGCACGTCGCGCGAGTCACCACCGTTCTGGCCAGACTGACCGACTTGGACCCCGGCGGACGGCTGATGAACCGCCCCCTGGACTCGCTGGTCGCGATCCTTCACCTGCGCATACCGCAGGGGGCTATCGACGCCACGAACCGTCTGCCCGTGATCGACAGCGTCCGTCGCACCTCCCAGGCTGTGGCGGTCCGCATGATGAGCAAGCTCGTCAAGGCCAGCACCGCAGGCATGATCCTCCGCAGCGGACCCCGCTACCGGGAATGGCCAACGCCGCGGCACCACTCGACATACCCCGAGATGGTCGATGCCGTCGATGGCATCACCGAGCGGCTTCTGCAGGACACTGCGGACGGCGGTGACGCCAGCCGATGGACGACCCTGGCGGACCTCATCGGTCGCATCACGCCGCAAGGTCGCGCCAAGGTCGTCAACGCCCTCACCCAGAATTGGGAGGCCATCGACTCAGCCGTGCGGGCCGAGATCACCAAGACGGTCCACCAGATCGCCGACCGACACCGCCGATTTCCCGAAGCGGCATGGTCGATGGACGCCGACGGCATCGCTGAACTCGACGCGTTCCTCGACGCGCACGGCGCCGTGGTCGAGCAGAACAGCACGCTCTTCAGCTGGTGGCCCAAGGAAGTCGACATGGCCACCGAAGAGGGACGCCAAGAGCTGCAGCGCCGCCGCGTTGAAGCCGTTACGGAGCTCCTCGGCGAGGGCGTAGACGCCATCAGTCGACTCGCCCACGACGTCGAGCACCCCCGCAGCGTCGGCAACGCCGTCGCCCATGCGACCACCGACCTAGACGAAACGGTCCTGGCCTTCCTGGACAGCGAGGACCCCAAGATCAGGGAAGTCGCCTACGGGCTCATCTGGGTCCGTGCGCAGTCCCGCGACTGGCTCGACGAGACTGTGCGTAAGCGACCCAACCAGGCTGGACGGCTTCTGCTCATTCTCGACGCCACAGATGACGTCCTGGACCTCGTGGACACCTTCACTGAGGACCAGAGACAGCTGTACTGGAGTCAGGTCGACCCGGTCTGCGGGGCGCGTGCGGCGGTCGAGCGGTTCACGGAAGGGCTCATCGCGGCGGACAGGCCCTTCAGCGCCATCGACGCTGTGGGGTTGCGGCAGGACGAGCCGCCGTCGAGCGAACTCGTACTGAAAACCCTCAGTGCGCCGCTCACTCGCAGAACGGCCGAGAGCCCGCAGGTGCTCACGTCAGCCGAATACATCATCGGTCGGCTGCTCGACCAGCTCGAGGAGGCCGGCGTCGGGACCGACGACCTCACGACCCTGGAGTGGTTCTACCTGCCGCTGCTCGCCAACGAACGTTTGCCCCGGGCGCTTCATCAGAGGCTGGCGGATGACCCGGAGTTCTTCGCCGAGGTGGTCAGCCACATGTACCAGCCCGACCCGCCCACCGACGAAGAGGTCGCCGCGGGCGATGTGCCGGAGGACGAGTATCAGTTCAGCGACGCGTGCTGGCAGCTCATGCAGGATTGGCGTGAGCCGCTCCCGGGCGCGCGCTACGGGGGTTCACCGGACCCCGATCTGATGCACGCATGGGTCCGCCGCGTCCGGGAAGAACTCGCGGAGCGCAACCGCACTGGCATCGCATCACTGGCCATCGGCGACGCTCTCGCCGGTCGTACGACCGATGAAGACGGGGTTTGGCCGTCCCTCGCCGTGAGGACAGTCCTCGAACGCGAGCAGGACTCGAGGCTGGAAGAACAGCTCGCGATCGCGAGAATGAACCAGCGTGGTGTGACGGTTCGTGGGGTCTACGACGGCGGCCGCCAGGAGCGGAAACTTGCGGAGAAGTACCGCACGTGGGCGGATCGGGTTCGCGACCAATGGCCCCGCACCGGGATGCTGCTGGACCTCATCGTGAAGTCCTGCGAAGCTGATGCCCGGCGACAGGACGGGAGTGCGCAACGCCAGTTGCGACGCTGAACACGAAACAACTGAAAGCGAGTGGACAGGCACGATGCGGGGCCATCGTCGCGATCGGCCGCTCGATCCTGGTGATCATTTGGGCGCTGCTCTCAGGCACCGACGCACAGTTCATCGACCTCAGCCCGGGCTACTACGCCACCCGCAACAACCCCGAGCGCAAGGCCCGGCACCACATCCGCGAGCTCCAGCCCCTCGGCTACTCAGTCACCCTCAACCCCGCGGCGTGACCGAGGTTGCGGGATTTTCGGATTGGCCGCCCTCAGGGACGGTCCCCAGCCACCTCGGCTGACTCGCGCATGGCCGGACTTCACACCTGTCGTTCGCTCCTGGCCTTGATCCCCTCGGCCTCGGCGGTCAGATAGCGAGCAGTGAGGCGGCGGTAGAACCGTCCCATCACCACGCCCACGGGCCCGGCCTGTTCCACCGCCAGCGTCACGCGCGTGCGAGTGCCGAGGTCTCGAGCAGGTGCCGAGCGGTAGTGCGGACGCCCGGGCCGGTGGCCATCCAGGTGAATGAGCGGCTCGGCTCGAGTTCGGTGACCACGTACTCGGTCGGGGGGATCCGGGGCTGCTCCACCCGGACCCGGGACCCGACGGCGAGCGGTCCATCGTCCAGGCATCGAACCGAGGTCACCGTCGCCGCCCACTCCGGCCACCGCTCGACCTCGCGCAGCACCTCCCAGACCTGCTCGACCGGGGCCTCGACGTCGATCCTGGTGCCCTCCTCCACCGGCCCATCCTGCTCCTCATCGCTACTGGAGATGGACCAAGATCAAGTGCCACACACGTCTTGCATCTGAGGTAGAGGGACTCGTTGTGACGGATAGGCAAGCAACAAGCAGACGCATCACCCCGCCCCTCGTCCGCCCATCCTCTCCGTCGCCGAGTGCCTATACCGGCAGGTGGCAGGCATCCGCGACGCCCAGATTGCCCGCGCCATCGTCGCCACGCATAGCGCGGCCGCCCGAGAACACGCTGGTGCGGTCCTCATCGACCGCTGCGCGGTAAGCCTGGCGGCGTGTCGACGCGGCGTCAGGACCACTGGTTCACTTTCACGGTTCAGCCTTCGGCTTCGATCAATCCGGTCGCATGTAGTCGCTTGAGCGCCTTCGTGATGTGGGCCTTAGTGAAGATCTGACCCTTCCTCGGGGTCCACTCCTGGACGTACCGCACGACGGCCTCAACGTCGCTCGTCCCGAGGTCGCGGACGGCCCAGTGCGTTGTGGCGAGCAGTTCCAGGCCGTACGGAGTCTCGTAGCCACGAACGATCTCAGCAACGGACCGCACGGCGGCGGCTGCCGTCGCATCGCTACTCAGGTGTTCAGCCGCACGCTCGGCCGCCTCGGGAAGGAGGTGCAGCGCCATCTGACTGTTGCGGTCTCCGTAACCTCGCAGGTAATGACCTTCTAGAGCTTGCAGCGCGTGGTTCAGGTTGTCGGCGTAGGGACCGAACTGGTGCTTGACGAAGTTCAACTTCATGCCGAAGCCCGAGGCCTGCAAGAAGTACGCCAACTTCTGCGCCTCGATGGAAGTCAGTCGGTAATCAGGCACCAGGTACTGACCTAACACTGCGATCATCGCAGCTCGGCGGTCTGTCAAAGCGGGGGGCTTTGTGGCGATAAGCATCTCGTCGTTAGCGGGTGTGCCGTCAGGAGCATGGAGGAAGACGCGGACTTCCGGCACCTGCGCGAGGGCCTCACGGATCATGGGCTCGACCACGTGCCAGTCCAGCCCGCCGTTGCCACAGCCGAGCGGAGGGATCGCAACGGACTCAATTTTGTAATCGACAAGTGCCCGAACAAGGTCCTCAAGTCCGCTCTCGATGTCTTCGAGGCGCGACTTTCCCTTCCAATGCCGCTTGGTAGGAAAGTTGATAATGAAGCGCGCCGAGCCGCCCAAGACACCCGTCTCGTGGACGAACATCCGTCCCGGCACAACCTCGCCTCGCTTGCAGGCAGCGACGTAGGCCTTATAGTTCTCCGGGTAAGCGTTCTTGAACTGCAGGGCAATACCCTTGCCCATAACACCGACGGTATTGACAGTGTTGACCAGGGCCTCAGCGTCCGAAGCCAGCAGGTTGCCAGTTCCCGGCTCGATCACGACGATATCCTCATCAGTAGTACCAGTCTCGCTTAACCGCGACAGACGGTTGATGTGCCACGCCCTCCAGCGCTTTCTGCACTAGGGCGGAGCATGCCGTCGTGGGGGTGGCGATGCCCCGAACGCGTTCCCAGGGCACACTGTGGAGCGCCAAGAACTCCGACTGCTTCTTGCGCTTCGTCTCGTCAGTCGGGTCGTAGTAAGACCCCCACTGGCGAGTCTCGATGCACTCCCAATCGAGTTGGGACAGGTCCGTCACGTCGTTGAAGAAGTTGGTGAAGTCCATGATCGCGTGCCCGTCGGTGAAGACACACTCCTGGTCGGCCATGAGGTCCTCAGCCCGCAGAACGAGATGCACGATGCCGCTCTGCCCGTCGGACACGGTGCCAACGTTGCCCTGGTTGATCGTGTACAGCATCGGCGACCTAGGAGCGAAGTAGAAGGGCACGTAGTCCGCGAGCGTCCCTCCCGGCGCGCAGGGCACGGGAGTCTCAGCGCGACGCTGCTTGATCCCCATGTGCGCAATGCTCTGATGGCCCAGACCGGCGTCCATGACCGCGTTGTCGCTGAGCAGTCCGTGCTCAGCGATGCTGGCCAGGTTCTCGACATGTGTGATGTGGAAGATCCGCGTCGGCACCGTACCCCCTCCTTCCGCTGCCGAGACCCTAGGTCCGGCGACCGACAGTTCTAGCCCGCTCGAGGTCTACGGCCACCTCCGCGCGACGGCCGTCGCCGGCTCATACGCCGAATGAACAGGCCGCAGAGGGCTGGTCTGGCCGCAGTCATTGACAGTCGAGGCCCCGGGATCGGACCGTTCCCCGAGGAAGCTCTGAGGGGACAAGGACCCACTGACTGCTCCTACGGGCTGACTTCCGACATGGCCACGGTACCGAGTGATGCCCGCCGCCCTTCTCCTACCGGAGAGCAGTCAAGATCAACTGGACCAAGCTCATGCACCCGGGGTCTGCCGACGGGTGGTGACGGGTTCCCTGGAGACTTGTCCGGAGCCTGACGGCATGGGAACCAGCGGCAGCCCCGACGACCGATCGCGGCGGCGGGACCGAGAGCGGCAACGGCGTCAGCAAGCCCAGCGGACGACGCCGAAGAGTCCCTCAGACCCGGGCGCAGCGGACGTGCACGGTCCCGAACGGAGAACCGCGGCGACGGCCTGCGGGTGGTGCGGTGGGCCCATCACGCCCGGAAGTCGGGGGCCGATCCCGAAGTGGTGCTCGGCCACCTGCCGGCACCGGGCGTGGGAGCAGGCCAGGGCCGCTGCCTCCGGCCGGTCCGCCGTGAAGCTCGTCGAGCGTCGCGTAGAGGTCCAGGTTCCTCTCGTGCCCAGCCGCCGCGACTGGCCGCGGCTGCTCGGCGAGCTCGCCGACCAGCTGAACGACGGGCGGGTCTACGACCGCGACCTTCCCGCACTGGCGCGGGCACTCCAGCCCGTACTGGAGGCCTACCGGAGACGCGCGCGCCTCACCGGCGCCTTCGACGTGCGCTGAACCCGAAGCTCCAGGAAGTCTCCAGTCGGCAGGAGGCCGACGCGGGAGTCTCCAGTCGGCCGCGGCCAGTACTCGGCCGCGGCACTCGCTGAGGACTGGAGATGTTCGGCAGGCCGCTCCCCCACCGTCGTGCGCAAGCCTCCGCCTAGCACGCGACTAATTCGGGAGATGTCGACATGGGTGATCCTGAGCCGCTCCGGGACGTCATGGCCGCCGACCGTCTGCTTCTCACGCCCGAAGAGGCGGCGAGTGTTCTGCGCGTCGGTCGCACGACCGTGTACGCGCTCATGAAGAGCGGAGATCTGCGCCCTGTGCACATCGGCCGCAGCTGCCGGATCTCCCAGGCAGAGCTCGACCGCTACGTCCGCCGGCTCGAGGCTGCCCCGCTCCGTCCGCATCCCTCCCCTGATGCCGCGTGAATCCACAGCGCGTCTGGCCCTTATCTCAGCGCCCCAGGACACTCAGCCTCCTGAAGAGCGCCGAGGGGTAGCGGATGGCGGGACGCGCGTCGAACGGTGAGTCGACGATCTATCAGGACGCCGAGGGGCGCTGGCACGGCTACGTCTCCGTCGGCTTCACCCTCACCGGTAAGCCCGACCGCCGGCACGTCACCGGCAAGACCCGGGCCGTGGTCGTGGCCAAGGTCCGCGACCTGGAACGCAAGCGTGATGCGGGCACCATCAACGCCGTCTCTACCCCGACCGTCGCCGACTGGCTGGAGCACTGGCTCACCACCATCGCCCCGCGCCGGGTGCGGCAGCGGACCCTGGAGAGCTACGAGTCCGCCGTCCGCAAGCACCTGATCCCCGGACTCGGACGGCACCGCCTCGACAGGCTGCGGCCGGAGCACCTCGACCAGCTCTACACCGCGCTCCTCGACGCCGGCTACTCCCCCGCGACCGTGCTGCGCCATCACCGCATCCTGTCCCGAGCGCTCACCGTCGCCATGCAACGGGGCCACGTCGCCCGCAACGTGGCCGGGCTCGTCGATCCACCGGCTCAGAAGCAGAGCGACATCGCCACCGCCCTCGACCTTGGCGAGGCCCGCGCCGTGCTGTACGCCGCGGCCGGCGTCCGCAACTCCGCCCGCTGGACCGTCGCTCTCGCCCTCGGCCTTCGGCAGTCCGAGGCACTGGCCCTGCAGTGGAAGGACATCGACCTGCTCACGGGCACGCTGACGGTCCGGCGGAGCATCCACCGAGTCCGCGGCGGCGGACTGATCTACGAGGAGCCCAAGACCCGCCGCAGCCAGCGCACGCTCGCCCTGCCGATGCCTCTCGTCGACGAGCTGCACCGGCACAAGGCCGCACAGCTCGGCGAGCAGATGCTGGCCGGCTCCGAGTGGCACGACGAGGACCTGGTCTTCGCCCAGCCGAACGGCCGGCCGATCGACAAGAAGGCCGACTACGACGACTGGACCCGGCTGCTCCAGACCGCTGGCGTCCGCCACGTCCGTCTGCACGACGGTCGGCATACCGCCGCCACCCTGCTGCTCGGCGAGAACGTCCACCCGCGGGTCGTCATGGAGCTGCTCGGCCACAGCCAGATGCGCACGACGATGGACATCTACAGCCACGTCATGCCGGCCCTGGCACGCGAGGCTGCCGACCGCATGGGCGCCCTGCTGCTGCCAGGTAAGGGCAGGCGAACTGCAACCACAACTGCAACCAGAGACGACTCAGGCCGCTCCCCGGAGGGGGAACGGCCTGGTCATTCGGGTGGAGCTGAGGGGACTCGAACCCCTGACCCCCACACTGCCAGTGTGGTGCGCTACCAGCTGCGCCACAGCCCCGTACCGACCCGGAGTGGTGCGCCCGAGCCGGGGGTAACTGTACAGGGCTGACGGCGTGTGCCCGCGCAGGGGTGGCGGCGCGGCACCGACCAGCGGGCGAGTCGCACCGCCGGATCAGGCGCCCTTCATCTGCGCGATGCGGATGTGGTTGCCGAACGGGTCGCGCAGGCCGAAGTCGATGCCATAGGGCTGGTCGACCGGGTCCTCGGTGATCTCCACGCCCGCAGCCTTCAGCTCGGCGTGGGTCCGGGAGGCGTCGTCGCAGGCGAAGAAGAGGTGGCCGCCGGCGACGCCCTTGCTGATCGCGGCCCGCACCTCGGCGGCGGTCTCCTCGCTCATCGAGGGCGGACCGGGCTTCTCCAGCAGGACCGCGCGATCGGGCGCACCCGGCAGGGCGACCGTCAGCCAGCGCATCGGGCCGAAGTCCATGTCGTTGGTGACCTCGAACCCGAGCTTGCCGACGTAGAAGTCGAGCGCCTGGTCCTGGTCGGGGACGTAGATCTGCGTGATGGTGATCGAGGTGAGCATGCCGCGAACGCTAGGAGAGCTCACCCGCCCGCGGCTTCTCCGAAACTGCTCGGTCGCAGCCAGGCCATCCCGAAGCACGAGGGAGCCGGCGGCAGCGGCCCGCGGCGGCGGTACACCGAGGGCGATTCCCCCACGACGTCGCGGAACACCCGGCTGAACGTGCCCAGGCTGGAGAAGCCCACGCTCATGCAGATGTCGGTGACGGTGCGCTCGGTGGAGCGGAGCAGGAACATCGCCCGCTCCACCCGCCGCCGCTGCAGGTAGCGGTTGGGCGTCTCGCCGAACGTCGCGCGGAAGGTCCGGATGAAGTGGGCCTCGGAGACGTACGCGATCCGGGCGAGGGTCGGGACGTCGAGCGGCTCGGCGTAGCGGCGGTCCATGGCATCCCGCGCCCGCAGCAGCCTGCGGTTGGACTCCTCGCTCGCGCGCGCCACCCGGGCATCACACCACGGGCCGACGACGGGACCTCAGATGTCGACGCCGCGCCCGCGCAGCCACACCAGCGGGTCGATCCGCTTGCCGTCGATCCCGCCCTTGTGCACCTCGAAGTGCAGGTGGGGGCCGGTGGACTGACCACGGTTGCCCAGCAGCGCGATGGTCTCGCCGGCGTCCACGTAGTCGCCCGGGGCGACCAGGATCTTGTCCATGTGGCCGTAGACGGTGACGTCGCCGTTCTCGTGCAGGATGTAGACGGCCAGCCCGAAGCCCGACGCTGATCCGGCGCGCAGGACGACGCCGTCCGCGGCCGCGTACTCCGGCGTCCGCATGGGGGCGGCCAGGTCGATGCCGTAGTGGAAGGTGCCCCAGCGGCTGGCGAACGTGCTGGTGAGCCGGGCGCCCTTGATCGGCATGACGGTCTTGGGGCGGGCAGCTTCGGCCGCAGCGGCCTCCGCCTCCGCAGCGGCGGCCTGGGCCTCCGCGGCGGCCTCGGCGCGGGCGGCACGGGAGGCGGCGACCTCCTGCAGCCGGGCCTGCGCCTCGGCGACGCTCACCGACGCCTGGGGCAGCACCTCGAGCTGCTCCTCGGCACCCACCAGCTGCTGCTGGGCAGCCAGGACCGACGTGCTCTCCGCGGAGGCCCCCGCGGTGCCGCTGGAGCCCAGCGCGGCCGCGGCGACCCCGCCGGCCAGCAGGGCGCCGAGCAGGATGCCGGGACGACGGGACGTCTGCGGCGCGCGGCGGGAACGGTGGGCCGCGGCGTGCCGTCCGGGGGTCGGGTGCACCGCGACCAGGAGCTCGGTCGGGGTGTCGGAACCCATCCGTGCGTGCATGCACCAGCCCATCCGCGCGACAAGTGGCCGGGGGAAGTGGCCGAGCTCATCGAAACACTCCGTGACGTGTTCGTGACCAGCCGCCCGGCGCGCTCTTCGCGACACGCCGCGTGACCCGCCCCACAGATCACACCCGTCGCAGGCGTAACTGACACGGTTGTCGTTCAGCGGGATGAGCGGAGTCACACCCGAGCGGGCGACCGGGCGGTTTGGCGGGGGTCCGGACTGGCAATGTTCCTTCTTCATGGCGTGCACCAACCGCGCCGTCCGTCCGCCTGGCTCCGGTTGCGACCTGGATACATCGGCGTCGGAACCATTGCGCGGTTGGGTGCCGCACCCGTGTACTGCTGATCAGTACCGGTCCGAAACCGGACCGGCCTCAGGAGGCACCAGCACGGACCAGGACGTTGGGAGGGGTGCGGTTGACGCAGGTCGAGATCTTCCCGTTCTCCCCCGCCGCCCCCGAGGCGCCGTCGCCGGAGATCCGGCCCCTCACCGAGCAGTCGCTCGGTTCCTACGACGAGTCGCTGGTCGTGCCGACCTACGACCGGTCCGCTCTCACGCCCGCCGTCGTCCACTTCAGCGTCGGCGGCTTCCACCGCGCCCACCAGCTGCTCTACTTCGACGAGGTCGCCCAGCGCCGCATCAGCACCGGCTGGGGCGTGGTCGGCGTCGGCCTGCGCAGCCGCACGATGAAGGAAGCGCTGGCGCCCCAGGACCACCTCTACACCGTCGTCGAGCGCAGCCCCGACGGTGAGCGCGCCCGCGTCGTCGGCGTGATGGTCGACTACCACTTCGCACCCGAGGACCCGACCCGCGTCCTGGACCTGCTCACCGACGAGCGCACCCGCATGGTCTCGCTGACGATCACCGGCAGCGGGTACCGGCTGAGCCCCTCCAGCGGCGCCTTCGACGCCGACGACGTCGACATTCGGGCCGACCTGCGCAGCCCCGACCGGCCTCGAACGGTCTTCGGCTACCTCGTCGAGGCCCTCGACCGCCGCCGCCGTGCCGGCCTGCCGCCGTTCACGGTCGTCTCCTGCGACAACATGCACCGCAACGGGGACGCCGCCCGCGCGGCCGTCGTCGGCTTCGCGCGCCTGCGCGACGAGGTGCTGGCCCGCTGGATCACCGACCGGGTCGCCTTCCCCAGCAGCATGGTCGACCGGATCACCCCCCACACGTCCCCGGGCGAGCGCGAGGCGGTCGCCCGCCGGTACGGCGTCGACGACCGCTGGCCGGTCATCACCGAGCCGTTCTCGCAGTGGATCATCGAGGACGAGTTCAGCAACGGCCGCCCGCCTCTGGACCAGGTCGGCGTCCGCTTCGTCCCCGACGTCGCCGCCTACGAGCTCATGAAGACCCGGCTGCTCAACGCCAGCCACTGCGCGCTGGGCTACCTCGGCTCGATCGCCGGCCTGGGCACCCTCGACGAGGTCATGGCCGAGCCCGTGTTCGCCCACTACGTCGAGCGGCTCATGGACGACGAGGTCACGCCGCTGCTCCCGCCGCCCGACGGCATCGACCTCGGCGACTACAAGCGCTCGCTGCTCCAGCGGTTCGCCAACCCGGCCATCTCCGACGGACTGCCCCGGCTGTGCCGGCGCGGCTCGGCCAAGATGCCGCACCACCTGCTGCCCTCGCTGCAGGAGGCGCTCGACGCCGGCCGGCCCCACCGGCTGCTGACCCTCGCTGTCGCCGGCTGGTTCCGGTACCTGCGCGGCGGCACCTCCGAGACCGGCGCCCCGCTGGTCGTCGACGATCCGCACGCCGACCGGCTGCAGGCGCTGGCCCGCGCCGGTGGCACCGATCCGCGGCCGCTGCTGGGGTTCCGCTCGCTCTTCGGCGACCTGGGGGACGACGCACGCTTCGTCGCCGGGCTGCAGCGGGCCCTGGAACGCCTGGACCGCGACGGCGTCCGCGCCTCGCTCGCCGCCGGCACCGCCGTCCCGCTCCGCTGAACCGCCCCCGCCACCCGAGCCCCACCCCCCGACCGACAGGAGAGCCCCCGGTGCCGACCGTTCCGCCGACGCTCCTCGCGCAGGTCACCCACCTGCTCTGCGACGCCGACGGCAACCTCTTCCCCTCCGAGGAGCCGGCGTTCGACGCCTCCGCCGAGGTCACCAACGCCTTCCTCGCCTCGGTCGGGATCGACCGGCGCTACACCGCGACCGAGCTCCGCATCGCGGCCACCGGGATGAACTTCCGGACGACGGCGCGCACCCTCGCCGAGCAGGCCGGCGTGCACGACGCCGACGTCGAGCCGTGGGTCGCCGAGGAGCGGCGCGCGGTGACCGAGCACCTCGCCCGCACCCTGCAGCCGCACCCGCCGACGCTCGCCGCGCTGGGCACCCTCGCCGAGCACCTCGAGCTGGCCGTCGTCAGCTCCAGCGCGCTGGCCCGCCTGGCCGCCTGCTTCACCGCGACCGGGCTGGACGAGCTCCTGCCGCCCGAGCGGCGGTACAGCGCCGAGGACTCCCTCCCCGTGCCGACCAGCAAGCCCGATCCGGCGGTCTACGCGCACGCCTGCGTGCAGCTGTCCATCGCGCCGGAGCAGGGCCTCGCCGTCGAGGACGCCGTCGCCGGGGTCCGCTCCGCGGTCGCTGCCGGCTGCCCCGTCGTCGGCAACCTGCTGTTCGTCCTGCCCGAGGAGCGCGACGAGCGTGCCGCCGCGCTGCTGGCCGCCGGCGCGCTGGCCGTCGTCTCCTCCTGGTCGGAGCTGGCCGACCTGGTCCTGCCGGTGCTCGCGGGGCGGCCCGTGGAGGTGGCCCGGTGAACATCGTCTACGTGGCCTTCCGCGGCCACTTCTCCGACAGCCCGCGCGCGCTCTACGAGGAGCTGACCGCCCGCGGGGTCGACGCGACCCACACCTGGCTCTCCGCGCCGCACACCCAGGCCACATTCCCCGCCGACGTCGCGACGGTGACCTTCGGCAGCCCCGAGTCGATCGCCGCGCTCGAGGGCGCCGATCTGGTGATCTCGAACGACCACATCCCGCTGGACTGGGAGAAGCGGCCGGGCACCACGTACCTGCAGACCTGGCACGGCACCATGCTCAAGCGCATCCACAACGACGTGCTGTGGGCGCCCGAGGGCCGGCTGGCCTACCTCGACCAGGACATCGCCCGGTGGGATCTCCTGCTCTCCCCCAACGCGGTGACCACCGAGCGGCTGCGCAAGGCGTTCGGCTTCACCGGCCCGATCCACGAGACCGGGCTCCCCCGCAACGACCTGCTCAGCAGCCCCGACCGGGACGCGGTGCGGACCCGGGTGCGTGCCGAGCTGGGCATCGACGAGGGCCAGAAGGCCGTGCTCTACACGCCGACGTGGCGCGACGACCTGGTGTTCGAGGGCAACGAGGGCCGGGACTTCGAGTTCCCCATCGACCTGGACGCCTTCACCGAGCGCCTCGGCGGGGACCACGTCCTGCTGCTGCGGCTGCACAACATGGTGATGAGCCGGCTGGAGGTGGTCGAGGGCTCGGTGGTCCGCGACGTCTGCAGCCACCCGGACATCCGCGACCTGTACCTCGCCGCCGATCTGATGGTCACCGACTACTCGTCGACCATGTTCGACTTCGCCATCACCGGCCGGCCGATGGTGTTCTTCACCTACGACCTGGACCGCTACCGGGATCAGCTGAGAGGCTTCTACTTCGACCTCGAGGACGTGGCCCCCGGGCCGCTCGTCCGCACCAGCCAGGAGCTCGTCGACGCGATCGCCGACATCGATCGGATCAGCGAGCAGTACGCCGCGCGCTACACGCGGTTCCAGGACATGTTCTGCCACCTCGAGGACGGCGCCGCGACCCGGCGGGTCCTCGATCTCATCCTCCCGTCCGCAACCGCGTCCGGGCAGACCAGTACGACCGAGGGAGATGATGCTCGTGCGCAACGGTGACCGCGTACTGAACCCCGTACGACGGGGAATGGCACCCCTCTCGACGCGTTCCACCGGCCGGCGGACGCCGGCCCAGTCGGTCCAGGTGGTCATCCTGGCTGCCGGCATGGGCACCCGCCTGGGCCGGACGGATCCCAAGCCGCTCACCCAGCTCCGCGACGGCCGCAGCATCATGCAGCGCCAGCTCGACGGCCTGCGCGACGTCCTCGGAGCGGACGTGAGCATCACCGCGGTCGTCGGCTACCGCAGCAAGAAGATCATGAAGGCCGCGCCGGACCTGCTGTTCGCCTACAACCCCGACTTCGCGGAGACCAACACGTCGAAGAGCCTGCTGCGCGGGCTGCGCTCGACCCGTGAGGGCGGCGTCCTGTGGCTCAACGGCGACGTGGTGTTCGACCCGGCGGTGCTCGAGCTGGCGCTGCCCACCATCGCCGCCGACCAGAGCTTCGTCTGCGTGGACACCAACACCGTCGCCGACGAAGAGGTGAAGTACACCCTCGACCCCGACGGCTTCGTGGACGAGCTGTCCAAGACCGTCGTCGGTGGCCTCGGCGAGGCGGTCGGGATCAACTTCATCTCCTCCGCCGACAAGGCCACGCTGATCGACCACCTGGCCGCCTGCGGCGCCCAGGACTACTTCGAGCGCGGCATCGAGACCGCCATCGAGGCCGAGGGCATGCGCGTCCGCCCGGTGGACATCTCGCAGTACAGCGCGGTCGAGGTCGACTTCGAGACCGACCTGGCGCGCGCCAACTCGCTGTTCTCGGCCCCGCTGAACACCGTCGCCGACGTCGGCTGAGCGCCGGCCGGCCAGGACACGCGTCCCGGCCGGCCGCGCACCGGGTCAGCCGACGATCGCGCCGAGGTCGTCGGCGATGTCCCGCCAGTCGTTGCCGGTGTCGAACGCGACCCGCGCCGCGTCGTCGGCTCCGTACAGCAGCAGCAGCGTCGAGTGCAGCCGGCCCTCGTCCTCCGCCTGCGGCACACCCGCGGCCAGCTGCGCCTGGACGACGGCCGCTTCGTCGCCGGTCAGCCCCACGAACCGGGTGGGCAGGTCGGCGTCGAAGTTGCCGAGGTACTCCCCCAGGACCTCCGGGGTGTCGGTGGCCGGATCGGTGGTCACGAAGACCACCTGGACCTGCTCGGCGATCGCCGCGTCCACGCTGCGCAGGGCGACGGCGACGTCCGCCATCGTCGACGGGCAGACGTCGGGGCACTCGGTGTAGCCGAAGAACAGCAGCGTCGGCCGCCCGGCCGTCTCGGCCATGAGGTCGTAGGCCGCCCCGGTGGTGTCGGTCAGCTGGATCTGCGGTCGCCGGTACGGCTCCGCGAGGTCCAGGCCGGCGTAGGAGTCCTCGGGCCCCTCCACCGTCGCCGGGCCGCCGGAGTGGTCGTGCTCCTCGGCCGCCGTGCCGGTCTCGTCCGACCCGCCGCCGCAGCCGGAGAGGACCAGCCCGGCCGCGACGAGGACGGCGGGCAGCGAGGCACGAGCGCGCGTGCGGAGGTTCCGGCTCACGGAGCCACGGTACGACGGCGGGCACTCCACCCGAGTGCGAGACCGCCCACGCCGGCGAGCAGGCCGGCGACCGCCAGGACCAGGGCCGCGGTGGCCGTTCCCGAGCCGCCGTCGTCGTCCGCGCCGGAGTCCGCCGACGCGCCGGCCGCTCCGTCGTCGGAGCCGCTCGCATCCGCCGCGAGGGCGAGCACGGGGGCCGGCCGATCGGGCTCCTCGCTCCCCACCGTGGGCTCGATCCAGGCCGACTCGGTGCCGTCGCTGTAGGTCTGCACCGCGGGGTAGGTCAGCTCGTCGACCTCGGGGAACGGGCCGCCGGAGAGCGCGAACTCCTGGAACTCGCCGGGTGCGATGCCGGTGCCGGTCGCCCGGAACTCCACCACGGAGACGTAGCTGGTGATCTCCTGCCCGTGCGCCTCCAGCGGCTCCGCGAGCTCGGAGTTGGTCAGCGTCGCCGTCCAGCCGGGCACCGGCTGCACCCGGAGGGAGGCCATCGCCGCCTCCGCGGGGACCTGGATGCGCAGGCCGACGGTGCTGGCCGTGTCGCTCTCGTTGGGCACCCGGAAGACCAGCTTCCCGTAGCCGCCGGGCGCCGCGTCCGCGGAGGCGACCGATACGTGCGCCGACGCCGGCGAGGCGCCCGGAACGGAGGCGGCGAGCGCCACGAGGGCCGCCGGAACGACCACGGCCAACCGGGCGAGGGGACGGGACATGGACACAGATCTCCTGTTCGAGAAGGGATGGAGCACGGTCAGCGCACCGAGAACTCGGTGCTGGCCCGGGTGGCGGTGAACTCGTCGAGCCGGAGGGTGACGGTGAGGGTCCAGGCGCCCGCTCCCGGGATGGTCATCGCGTCGGCCGTGTAGTGCCCGGGCCCGGCGCCCGCGATCTCGACGTCGAGCGGGCCGATGCCCTGGTCCTCCTCGGTCAGCGAGACCTCGATGCCGGCGGGCTGCGTGGCGCGCCCGTCGGCGTCGAAGAGGTAGACGTGCAGGACGTTGGCGCCGGGCTGGGCGGGGTCGACCGACAGCTGCACGCTGCCCGCCTCCCCGCCGGTGCCCTGCAACGGGAGGGTGACGTCGACGGGCTCGGCCACCGCCGAACGCGCCGGCGGGGTGCCGACCAGCACTCCGGAGAGCACCAGCACGACGGCGGCCACCGCGACCTCGACCAGCATGGACCGGCGCAGCGAGGGCAGGTGGTCGACGGCGTTCTCGCGCTGCACGCGGCCGCGGGTGGCGGCGCTGCCGTCCTCGTCGTCCAGGCCGCCGGCCGGGCCCGCGAACGCGGGGGCGGTCACCCGGTGCCCGCTGGTCGCACGGGTCCGGCGCACGCCCAGCCGCTGCTGTACCCAGACCCGCGAGACGCCGGCCGCGCCCAGCACCACGAGGACCACTGCCACCTTGGCCAGCAGCACCCCGCCGTAGGTGCTGTCCAGCAGGGCGCTGGGCGAGCCCACCTCCCGCACCGCCTGCACGATGCCGCTGACCACCAGCGCGGCGACCGTGGCGAACGCGACCCGGGAGAAGCGCGGCAGCGCCTCGGCCACGGCGGCGGCATCCGGCCCGGGACGCACCACGCCCACCAGGAGGGCGGCCAGACCACCCAGCCAGACCGCCATCGCCGCCACGTGCACGGCCGCCACGACGACGGCGAGCAGCGGCCAGGGGCCGGCGACGGGGTGACCCGTGGCGGCGGTGGCGACGACGAGCCCACCCGCGAACACCGCGGCACCGGCGAGCGCGGGCCGGTCCGGGGCGGATCCGGACCGCCAGGCCGGCGCCAGGGTGGCGGCCAGCGCGAGCGCGAGCACGATGCGGGCCAGCAGCGCCCAGCCGGTGCCGGAGGACGCGGTGGCCGACAGCAGCGAGGCCGTGAACGCCGTCCCCACCCCGGAGCCGGCCGCGTAGGGGCCCTGCAGCAGGAACGTCAGGACGGCGGTGACGACGACGGCCAGCGCTCCGCCGACCGCCAGCCGGCGCAGCCGCGGCGACGCCCAGGCAGCGGGCCAGCACAGCAGCGCCAGCACCGGCACGCCCACGGCGAGCGCGATGCCGGCGAAGCCGAGCGCCCGGAGCGCGGGCAGCGCCGCAGCCACGAGCGGGTCCGCGTCGTCCTCGGCCGCGCCGGCCCCCGCGGGCACGAGCTCCCCCTCCCCCACGACGAAGGAGAAGGCGCCGGAGATCGGGTGCGAGTCGGCGGAGACGACCCGGTAGGTGACCAGGTAGCCGCCGTCGCCGAGGTCGCCCGGCAGCGGGATGCGGAGCTCCTGCCCCTCGACCGACGGCTCCCCACCGTCCACCTCGTCGCCGCCCGCGGTGAGCACCCGCGCGTAGCCGGCGCCGAGGGAGACGCCCTCGCTGAACTGCAGGGTCACCTCGTCCGGGGCGGCGTCCAGCCGAGCTCCCTCGGCGGGATCGGTGGCGATCAGGGTGGCGTGCGCGGCGGCCGGGCCCGCCGAGACGAGCGCGGTTCCCAGCCAGCCCGCCAGCAGCACGAGCAGGGCGGCGACGCGACGCCGCGGCGCACGGGTCCGACCCCTCACGCGGGGACCCGTCGGCCGTGCACGGCGACGGGCATGCGCCGGCGCGAGCCGCGCCAGGCCACCGCGGCGACCAGCAGCGCACCGGCCAGCAGCAGCAGGTGCGCCACCGCGCGGTCCAGGTGCACGTGCCCGGCCCCCAGGTCGGCCAGCGTCACCGGGAGCAGCAGGACGGCCAGCGAGCCGAGGGCGGTCAGGGCGCCGGCGGCCAGCCGCGGGCCGGCGGCGACGGCGAGGAGCGCCGCGGCGACGGCGAGGTTCCACGCACCGGTCTCGTGGGCCATGTGCGCCGGTGCGCTCATCGCCCCGGCGCCGGTGACGAGCACCGGCCAGGCGATCCCGGCCTGCGCGACGCCGACGGCGAGCAGCGCGAACCGGAGGGCGGTGTCGACCAGGCGGGCGCGGGCCGCCGCAGCCGCGCCGGGCAGCTCCCGGGGCAGTGCGGCCAGCACGGCGCCGGTGAGGTCGGGGACCGGCGGGGCCGGGGCGAGGCGGGCCCGCCGGGTGGCTCGTTCGGCCCGGTCGGACCAGGTCGCGCAGGCGGCGCAGCTGCCGAGGTGGTCGTCGAGCGCCCGGGCGGGCATCCCCAGGGGCTCGCCGTCGAGGCGTGCGGAGATCGCCTCGCGGAAGGTGTGGCACGGCATGACCCCTTGGTCGCTCCGCCCTGCTCCGGAGTTCCCGAGACGTCGGTCACACGTGTTCCGGCGCACGCTGCCGCGGACCCTGCCTCCGGTTGCGGGAGGATGACGGCATGGACGAGCTGGACGCCCTGGCGGCCGAGGCCGCCGGGGGCGATCCCCTCGCCGCAGCCGCGCTCGTGCGCGCGACCCAGTCCGACGTGTGGCGGCTGTGCGCAGCGCTCGGGGACCCGGGTTCCGCCGACGACCTGACGCAGGAGACCTACCTGCGCGCCTTCGGGTCGCTGCACCGGTTCGAGGGCCGGTCGTCGGTGCGCACCTGGCTGCTCAGCATCGCCCGCCGCGTGTGTGCCGACGCCGTCCGCAGCCGACGTCGGCGCCGGCTGGTGCTCGTCCGCGACGAGGTCGACCTGGCGGAGATCCCGGCCCCCGGTGGCGCGGACCCGGTGGGCGAGAGCGCCGGCGTGGACGACCTGCTGGCCCGCATGGACCCCGACCGCCGCGAGGCCTTCGTGCTCACCCAGCTGCTGGGCCTGTCCTACGCGGAGGCCGCCGAGGTGGCCGGGTGCGCCGTCGGCACGATCCGCTCGCGCGTGGCGCGCGGACGCGCCGACCTCATCGCCTCGCTCGCCGGGGTGAAGGACGACGACGACGAGGGCGACGTCGCTCACAGGTGACGCCCCGGCGTCACGGAGGTGACCGGCAGGCGACCTATGCTGCCCGACGGTCGTGGGTGCGCTCCGTGCGTCTCCGGCCGGTGCCCACACCGAGACGGAGCCCCGCGTGCCCTTCAGCCTGACGCCCAAGGACTCGACGTTCTACCCGCTGTTCACCGCGTCCGCGGAGAACCTGGTGGCGGCGACCGAGGTCCTCGGCGAGTTCATCCACGACCACGCCCGCCGTGCCGAGCTGGCCATCGCGCTGCGCGACCTCGAGCACGTCGGTGACCAGGCGACGCACGCCATCTTCCGGCAGCTCAACACCAGCTTCGTGACGCCGTTCGACCGCGAGGACATCTACGCGCTGGCCAGCAACCTCGACGACGTCATGGACTACGTCGAGGCCGCCGCCGACCTGGTCATGCTCACCGGCCTGGGCACGCTGCCGGCCGAGATGCACCAGCAGGTCGCGCTCCTGCAGCGCTGCGCCCAGGTCACCGCCGAGGCGATGCCCCGGCTCAAGACGCTCAAGGACCTCTCCGACTACTGGATCGAGGTCAACCGGATCGAGAACGAGGCCGACAAGCTCTACCGGCGGCTGCTCTCCCGGCTGTACAGCGGCGAGTTCGACGCGCTGGAGATCCTCAAGCTCAAGGAGGTCGCCGACCAGCTGGAGGAGGCCGCCGACGCGTTCGAGCACCTCGCCAACGTGGTCGAGACGATCTCCGTCAAGGAGTCCTAGACCCGAATGGACCTCTGCTGATGGACCGCATCTGATGGACCCGGCCTTCATCGGTCTGATCGTCATCATCCTGGTGGCCCTGGCGTTCGACTACACCAACGGCTTCCACGACGCCGCCAACGCCATCGCCGTCGCCGTCTCGACCAAGGCGCTGACCCCGCGCGTGGCCCTGGCGCTGGCGGCGGTGATGAACCTGGTCGGGGCGCTGCTCTCGACCGAGGTGGCCAAGACCGTCGGTGCCGGGATCATCGACCCGCCGGAGGGCAACAACGGGCTGGAGATCGTCTTCGCGGCCCTCGTCGGGGCGATCACCTGGAACCTGATCACGTGGTGGTACGGCATCCCGTCGTCGTCCTCCCACGCACTGATCGGCGGCCTGGTGGGCGCGGCGCTCGCGGCCGCCCACTCGGTGCAGTGGATGGGCGTCCTCGACAAGGTCATCATCCCGATGATCGTCTCGCCGCTGGTCGGCTTCGGTCTCGGTTACCTGTTCATGCTCGCCCTCCTGTGGACCTTCCGGCGGGCGCACATCAGCAAGGCCAACCGCAACTTCCGCTACGCGCAGATCGTCAGCTCCGCGACGATGGCGCTGGGCCACGGCATGCAGGACGCCCAGAAGACGATGGGCATCATCACCCTGGCCCTGTTCACCGCCGGGGAGATCGACACCTTCGAGGTGCCCTTCTGGGTCGTGCTCGCGGCCGCGGGGGCGATCAGCGCCGGCACCTACGCCGGCGGCTTCCGCATCATGCGGACGCTCGGGCGGCGGATCATCCAGCTCACGCCCACGGGCGGCTTCGCCGCGCAGACGGTGGCGTCCAGCGTGATGGTCACGACGGCGACGGTGTTCGCCGTCCCGGTGTCGACGACGCACATCACCACCACCTCGATCATGGGCGTGGGCTCCACCCGACGGCTCTCGGCGGTCCGCTGGGGTGTGGCCGGCAACATCGTCGTCGCCTGGGTCATCACCCTCCCCGCCGCCGGGTCGGTGGCCGCGGTCGCCTTCTTCCTCACCGACTTCGCGGTCGGCTAGGCCCCCGGTGGCCGGCGACGGGAGCCCCGCTCCGTCCACGGTCGCGCTGGGCACGGCGCGCGGGCGGTGGCTGCTCACCGCCACGGTGCTGGCCTCGGGCATGGCGTTCCTCGACGCCAGCGCGGTACAGGTCGCGCTGCCGACGCTGGGCGGCGAGCTCGGCGCCTCGCTGTCGGACCTGCAGTGGATCATCAACGGCTACACGCTCCCGCTGGCCGCGCTGATCCTGATCGGCGGCTCGCTGGGTGACCGCTACGGGCGGCGCCGGGTCTTCCTGATCGGGGTGACCTGGTTCGCCGTGGCCTCGCTGCTCTGCGGGGTCGCGCAGACGCCGGGGCAGCTCGTGGCCGCCCGGGCGCTCCAGGGCGTCGGCGGCGCACTGCTGACGCCGGGCAGCCTGGCGCTGATCCAGGCCTCGTTCCGCCCCACCGACCGCGCTCCGGCCATCGGCGTCTGGTCGTCGCTGTCCGGCGTCGCGGGGCTGGTCGGGCCGTTCCTCGGCGGCGCGCTGATCGACCTGGTCAGCTGGCGGCTGGTGTTCCTGCTCAACGTGCCGCTGGCCGTGCTCGTCGTCGCGGTCGCCGGGCGGCACGTGCCCGAGAGCCGCGATCCGGGGCCGCACGGCCGCTTCGACGTCCCGGGTGCGGTGCTGGGTGCGGTCGCCCTGGGGGCGCTCACCTACGCCCTCATCACCGCCGGGGAGCGGGGCGGCGCCGCGGTCGTCGTCCCCGTGGTCGTGGCGGCCGGTACCGGGGCGCTGTTCGTCGTCCGCGAGCGGGCGACCCGGGCCCCCATGCTCCCGCCGCGGCTCTTCGCCGACCGCCAGTTCACCGGCGCCAACCTGGTCACCCTGGCCGTCTACGGGGCGCTTGGGGGCAGCTCGCTGTTCCTCGTCCTCCAGTTGCAGGGCGTGCTGGGCTACGGCGCCACCGCGGCGGGCGCGGCCACGCTGCCGACCATCCTGCTGATCACCCTGCTCTCGCCCCGGGCCGGCGCGCTGGCGCAGCGCATCGGGCCGCGGCTGCCGATGAGCGCGGGCCCGCTGACCGTGGCCGCGGGCACCCTGCTGCTGATCGGCGTCGACGGCGGCGCACCGTACTGGGTGGAGGTGCTGCCCGGCACCGTGCTGCAGGGCCTCGGGATGGCGCTGACCGTCGCGCCGCTGACCGCCAGCGTCCTGGGCGCGGCCCCGGACACGCTGGCCGGCGTGGCCAGCGGCGTCAACAACGCCGTGGCCCGTGCCGCCCAGCTGCTGACGGTGGCCGCCCTGCCCGTGCTGGTGGGGCTCTCCGGGGCGGACTACGTGGATCCGGACGCGCTGACCAGCGGCTACCGCGCGGCCATGGCGGCCTGCGCGGCCCTGTTCGCGGTGGGTGGCGCGCTCGCCTGGGCGACCATCCGGAACGACCTCCTCCGCACCTGATCCCACTGACCGGACCGCGCATGCCGCATAAGCGCATCGATCTGGTAGACATAGCGCCGTGACGCGACCGACGACGCTGCTCCTGGTGAGCCGCCTGCACGTCGATCTGCTGCGTGTCTGCACCGCCGCCTGTCCGGGCTGCTGATCTCCCGCGCCGCTCTGCGGCGCCCCCTCGTCTCACCCCCTTCCTCCCCGCGGGCCCCCGCGCGCCTGCGCCCCTTCCTGAGACCCGGAGTCAGTCCCCGTGAAGACCCTCGTCCTGCTCGCCCTCGTCGGCCTGGGCGCCCAACTCGTCGACGGCAGCCTCGGCATGGCCTACGGCGCCACCTCGACGACGTTGCTGCTCGCCATCGGCACCAACCCCGCGGCCGCCTCGGCCACCATCCACCTGGCCGAGATCGGGACGACGCTGACGTCCGGGATCTCGCACTGGAAGTTCGGCAACGTCGACTGGAAGGTCGTCGCGAAGATCGGCATCCCCGGCGCGGTCGGCGCCTTCGCGGGCGCGACGGTCCTCTCCAACCTCTCGACCGAGGTCGCCGCCCCGGTGATGTCGCTGATCCTGCTGTCGCTCGGGATCTACCTGCTCATCCGGTTCACCCTCCGCGGCATCGACCGGCGGAACCTGGGCAAGCCGGTCGGCAAGCGCTTCCTCGGCCCGCTCGGCCTGGTGGCCGGCTTCGTCGACGCCACCGGCGGCGGCGGCTGGGGCCCGGTCGGGACGCCGGCGCTGCTGGCCAGCGGACGGATGGAGCCGCGCAAGGTCATCGGCTCGGTCAGCACCGCGGAGTTCCTGGTCGCGCTGGCCGCGAGCCTCGGCTTCCTCTTCGCGCTCGGCTCGCAGGGCATCGACTTCACCTGGGTGGCCGCCCTGCTGATCGGCGGCTCGATCGCCGCGCCACTCGCGGCCTGGCTGGTGCGGCACATCCCGCCGCGGATGCTCGGTTCCCTGGTCGGCGGCCTGATCGTGCTGACCAACTCCCGGACGCTGCTCAAGAGCGACTGGATCGACGCCGGCGACGCGGCCCGCTACGCCGCCTACGCGGCGATCTCCGTGATCTGGGTGCTGGCGGTCGTGCACTCCTTCCGCGAGTACCGCAAGGACGCCGCGATCGAGTCGGCCGACGCCCTCGCCGCGGAGGCCGGGGCCCTGGCCACTGCCGCCGAGGCCGAGCGCAACGTGGTCGCCGACGTGGCGGAGCCCGCCGTCGAGGCGGTCCCCGCCGGACGGCCCAGCGCTCCGCGCGACTGAGAGCACCCCCGGGCTGGGATCAGCTCACCTGATCGTCGAGCGTCCTCCCTCACCGCAGAAGGTGAGGGAGGACGCCGCATGATCAGGGTCCCTGATCGTGGCGGGCGAGCAGCTCGGCCTCCAGCTCCGGGGGCAGGCCGGGCTCCTGGCGGTGCGCCATCGGCGGCATGGGCGGTCGCTCGTGGGCGCGCAGCCAGGCCCAGGTGTCGGCCACCGTCTCGCGCAGCGGCCGGCTGGGCAGCCCCAGCTCCCGGGCACGGGTCGTGTCGACGTCCCAGGCGGTCCGGGCGACGGCCCGTGGCAGCCACAGGGGCAGGTGCACCCACGGCTGCACGCCGGCCTCCACCAGCCGCTCCTCCGCGACCGGCACCCACTCCACCTCGCTCCCGGTGACCTCGCGACAGACCTCCAGCAGCCCGCCCAGGGTGGTCATCCCGGCCGGCCCGGTGGCGTTCACCGCGCCGGACCGGCCCTCCGCCGCGACCCCGACCAGCCACGCAGCCAGGTCCCGGGCGTCGACCAGCGCGATCGGCTGGGCCAGGGCGTCCGGAACGACGACCCGCCCGCCGCGGGCGATGCGCTCCAGCCACCAGCCCAGCCGGTGGATCGGATCGGAGGGCCCGACGATGAGCCCGGCGCGGGCGGTGAGGAAACCGTCGCCCACGGCTGCGGCGAGAACCCGCTCCGCGTACGCCTTGTTGGGCCCGTACCCGTCGTCCTCGGTGTCCCAGGTCGGCTCGTCGTCCTCGGGGCCGATGGGGCCGGGTGGCCAGTTCCGGTAGGCGTTCGAGCTGCTGACGAAGGCGTACCCCTGCACGCCTCCCAGAGCGGCGGCCGCGTTCGAGCGCCGCCGTCACGACGTGCCGACCGAGGAAGTGGGTGCCGCCGAGGACCAGGAGCCGCATGCCCTCAGCCCAGCGGACCCGCTCCCCCGCTGTCCAGCCGGTTCACGACCGGCGCAATGCCCCGGTCAGACGGCGCGGCGGTACGCCTGCGGGACCTGGGGCAGCGGCGTGGACCGCGCGGCGGCCAGCACCATCTGCGGCGAGCGCGGCAGCCCGCGGCGGGTGCACAGGCGCAGCGCTCGGGCCCCGGTCAGCACGTCGGTCTCCGGCGGCACGACGAGCAGGTCCGCGCGCCGGCTCCCGCCGTCCCAGGTCAGGCAGACCACGAGCGGGTCCATGCTGCGGAAGCCCCCGGTGCGGACCACGCGGTCGCGCACGACGAGCTTGCGCGCGGTGGGCCGGTCCCAGGCGTCCAGGGAGTAGGTGAAGCGCTCGATCCGCACCCCGCGGCGGTCGAGCTCGGCGAGCAGCTCGGGCAGCTCGACCTCGAGGTCGTGGCTGCGCGGGAACCACGCGCCGTCGAACGCGGAGGTGCCGTCACCGGCGCCCTCCCGCAGGCTCACCCGGACATCGATCCCGCCCCTGAAGGAGTTCTCCACCGGAGCCGTTCGGGTGATCGTCGTCATGCGTGCGGCCGCCTCTCGTGCGCTCGTCCCCCGGGGTCATGACCCATGACCCCGAGAAGAACGTAGGCGGCACGCTGCGCGCGTCGCGGGGAGCGACGGCCCGGCGCGGCGGGCTCCTGCGGCCGGTCGTCACCACCCGTGCCCGCCTCGCCACAGCCCCCGCCGCCCTCCCGCTGCGCTACCGCGGAGAACCAGAACGGGCACCCGGCGCGGAGTGCGCTGGGTGCCCGTTCGAAGCGTCCGGATCAGACCGGCTTGGGCTTCTTGTTCTTCGCCTTGCCGCGCTCGGTCTGGTCGAGCACCACCTTGCGGATGCGGACGGTGGCCGGGGTGACCTCGACGCACTCGTCCTCGGCGCAGAACTCCAGCGCCTGCTCCAGGTTCAGCACCCGTGGGGGGATGAGCCGCTCGAGCTCCTCGGAGGTGCTCTTCCGCATGTTGGTGAGCTTCTTCTCCTTGGTGATGTTCACGTCCATGTCGTCCGGACGGGAGTTCTCACCGACGATCATGCCCTCGTAGACCTCGGTGCCGGGCTGGACCATCATCTGGCCGCGCTCCTGCAGCGAGAACATTGAGTACGTCGTCGCCACGCCCTGGCGGTCGGCGACGAGCGAGCCGGTCGGACGGGCACGCATGTCGCCCAGCCACGGCTCGTAGCCCTCGAGGTTGTGGTTGAGGACGCCGGTGCCGCGGGTCTCGGTGAGGAACTCGGTGCGGAACCCGATCAGGCCACGGGACGGCACGATGTACTCCATCCGCGCCCAGCCGGTGTCGTGGTGCACGAGGTTCTCCAGCCGGGCCCGCCGGACGGCCAGCGCCTGGGTCAGCGTGCCCACGTACTCCCCCGGGACGTCGATCGTCACGCGCTCGACCGGCTCGTGCAGCTTGCCGTCGACCTCCTTGGTGACGACGGTCGGCCGGCCCACCGTGAGCTCGAACTCCTCGCGGCGCAGCTGCTCCACCAGGATGGCCAGCGCCAGCTCGCCACGCCCCTGCATCTCCCAGGTGTCCGGGCGGTCGGTCGGCAGCATGCGGACCGACACGTTGCCCACGAGCTCCTGGTCGAGGCGGTTCTTGACCAGGCGGGCGGTCAGCTTCTTGCCCGACTTGCCCGCCAGCGGCGAGGTGTTGATCCCGATGGTGATCGAGATCGACGGCTCGTCGACGGTCAGGGGAGGCAGCGGGCGCGGGTCGTTCGGGTCGGCGAGCGTGTCGCCGATCATGATGTCCTCGATGCCGGCGATGGCGACCAGCTCACCCGGGCCGGCACTCGCGGCCGGGGTGCGGGTCAGGCCCTCGGTGACCAGCAGCTCGGTGATCTTGACGTTCTTGATCGTGCCGTCGACCTTGCACCAGGCGACCTGCTGGCCGCTCTTCATCTCACCGGAGTGGATGCGCAGCAGCGCGAGGCGACCGAGGTAGGGCGAGGCGTCGAGGTTGGTGACCTGCGCGCGCAGCGGCTCCTCGGCGTCGTAGACCGGTGCCGGGATGGTGTCCAGCAGGGTCTTGACCAGGGGGCCGAGGTCGGAGCTGTCCGGCTCGGTGCCGTTCTCCGGGCGGGTCAGGGACGCCTTCCCGGAGCGCCCGCTGCAGTAGACGATCGGGAAGTCGAGGTTGTCGGCAGACATGCCGGCGTCCTCCATGAGCTCCATGAACAGCTCGTAGCACTCGTCGACGACCTCGGCGATGCGCGCGTCGGCGCGGTCGGTCTTGTTGACCGCGAGGATGACCGGCATCCCCTTCGCCAGCGCCTTGCGCAGCACGAAGCGGGTCTGCGGGAGCGGACCCTCGGAGGCGTCGACCAGCAGGCAGACGCCGTCGACCATGGACAGACCACGCTCGACCTCGCCACCGAAGTCGGCGTGACCGGGGGTGTCGACGATGTTGACGACGACAGGGTTGCCGTTCTCGTCGGCCAGGTGGATCGCCGTGTTCTTGGCGAGGATGGTGATGCCGCGTTCACGCTCGAGGTCCATCGAGTCCATCACGCGGTCCTGCGTGGAGTCGTTGTCCGTCCCCTCACCCTTGGAGCGCCCGAGGGCACCCGCCTGGCGGAGGAGGGCGTCGACCAGGGTCGTCTTGCCGTGGTCGACGTGAGCGATGATCGCCACGTTGCGCAGGTCGTCGCGAGTGGGCATGCGGTAGGGCCACCTCAGAGGGGTTCGGGGATGTCGCGGCGTCGGCGCGCGGCATCTCGTGTAACGGCCGCCATCCCGGCGACCTTCCCAGGGTAGTCGCTCAGCCGGCTGCCACCTCCTCCCGCGGGACGTCGACCACCCCGAACGTGACTCCTGCGGCGGTGAGAGTGACCAGACTCACCGCCAGCCAGGCCGACATCCCCACCCCGATGGCCAGCACGTGGGCCAGCACGAAGGCCCCGACGTACAGCGCGGCCAGCGCCACGGCGGTGGCCGGGCCCCGGCGGCGCAGCCAGAGAGCACCCGCCGCCAGGCCGGCGGCAGCGAAGACCGCACCCCCGAGCGCCCGGATGCCGGTGCCCTGCGCGATGCCGAAACCGGCCGCGAGGCCGACCGCGACGAGGGCGGCCGAGGGGAAGCGGGTGCGGAGGAGGCTGCTGGTCGACATGCCGCCCAGTGTCCTACCCCTGCGCGGCGGCCGAGACGGCTGCCGCGATCCCCTCCGGGGTGGCCTCCCGCAGGGGCAGCTCCTCGCCGTCGACCCGGATGGTCGGGGTGCCCTGCAGCCCGGCCTTGCTGGCCTCGTCGGTGACCCGCCGGGTCCAGTCCTCGTACGCCAGGTCCCGGATCCCGTCGGCAACCCGGGTCCCGGTGGCGCCCGCCTGCCCGGCGAGGGCGACGAGCCGGTCGTCGGAGAGGCCGGGGCCGCCCTCCTCCGGCTGGGCGGCGAACAGCAGTCCGGAGAAGGCGACGAACGCCTCGGGCCCGGCGGCATCGGCGACCACCGCGGCCGCGTTGAGGGCGCGGGTCGAGTACCGGTCCGTCGACGCGCGGTCCAGGATCGCGACCGGGCGGTACTCGACGGCCGCTGCCCCCGAGTCCACCAGCTCGGCCAGGGTCGCCGCGTTCCGCTCCTCGAACGCCCGGCACACCGGGCAGAGGTAGTCCTCGTAGACCTCGATGACCACGGGGGCACCGGCGTCGCCCACCCGGACGGCCGCGCCGTCGGCGACGGTGTTCCCGGGGACGGCCGCCCGGTCGGAGGTCGAGGTCCTCCTGTCCTGGACGACGAACACGACGACCAGGGCGGTCAGCACGGCCACCGCGGCGGCGATGCCGCCGAGGATGCCGCGCCGGCGACGGGTGGCGGCCGTCTGGGCGAGGGCCACGCGGCGCGCCTCGGCGGCGCGCTTCGCGGCCGTGCGTGGACGACGGTCAGCGGGCATCGGTCGGCTCCGTCCGTTCGGTGCGGCCCGGCGACGCGGGCGCGGAGGGCGGCACGTCCCTGCCACCGAAGGCCAGCCGCGAGCGCGGCCGGAGGGTCAGGAAGACGGCGAGCACCAGGAGACCGAGATCGCGCGCGACCTCCGCCGGGTAGGCGGTGCTCCCCGCCGCCACCTCGCCACCTCCGCCGAAGCAGCCGCAGTCGATCTGCAGCCCGCGCGCCCAGGCCGATCCCACTCCGGCGAGGAACACCAGGACCAGCACCGCAGCGGCGGCCGCGGCCGCGCGCACGAAGACCCCCAGGATCAGCGCGAGACCGACGGCGATCTCCAGGACCGGCAGACCGAACGCGACCGGCTCCACCAGCGGCTCCGGCAGCAGCCGGTAGGCCCGCACGGCGCGGACCGCGGCCGCCGGATCCGGGATCTTGAGCAGGCCCGCCACGAGGAACACCGCGCCGAGCAGGACGCGCGCGGCGGTCGCCACCCAGGGCACCGCCGGCGCCAGGCCTCTCCCCATGCCGCATCAGTCGTTCGCCGGACGTCTCCGGTTCCACGGGACGCACGTGACCCTGCTCACGCCGTGCGCGGGACGCGCGAGAGGCCCCGGACGACGATGCGTCCGGGGCCTCTCGGGGAGAGCCTGCGCGATCAGGCGGCGCGGAGCACGGCCTCGATCTCGAGCTCGACGCTGATCTTGTCGCCGACGACGACGCCGCCGCCGTCCATCGGCATGTCGATGTCCACGCCGAACTCCTTGCGGGAGATCTCGGTCTTGGCGCTGAAGCCGGCGCGCGTGCCGCCGTAGGCGTCGGGGCCGAAGCCGTTGAGCTCGAGCGCCAGGGTCACCGGCTTGGTGATGCCCTTGATGGTCAGCTCGCCCTCGACCAGCCAGTCCTCGCCCTTGGCGCGGACGGCGGTGGAGCGGAAGTCCATGACGGTGTGGTTGCCCACGTCGAAGAAGTCGGCGGAGCGGATGTGCGCGTCACGCTGCTCCTGACGGGTGTCGATCGAGTCCATGTCGATGCTGGCGGTCACCGAGGACTGGGCCGGGTCCTCGGCGGTGACGAGCTCGCCGGAGAACTGGCGGAAGTAGCCACGGACCTTGCTCACCATCATGTGGCGGACGGCGAAGCCGACGGTCGAGTGGCTGGCGTCGATGTCCCAGGTGCCGACGACGTAGCCGGGGATCTGGCGCAGGGTGCTGGTCATGGTTCCTCCAAGATTGTTGAGCGCTTGACCTTCTGCTCGACCGTAGCGTAGTTGAAGGCGCAACTATTCCGCCAGTAGGATGTCGGCATGACCGCGCACGTGTCGCCCGCCAGTACCGGTGCCCCGGACCACGCCGAGCCCCGGTGGCTGGACGCCGGCGAGCAGCGGGCCTGGCGCGCCTGGGTCTACAGCGCGCAGCTGCTCACCGACCGGCTCGACCGCGAGCTGACCCACGCCACCGGGATCTCGCACGCGTACTACGAGATCCTGGTCGCGCTCTCCGAGGAGCCCGAGCGCCGGATGCGGATGAGCGAGCTGGCCGACCGGTGCCTCTCCTCCCGCAGCCGGCTGTCGCACGCCGTCTCCCGCCTGGAGGAGCGCGGCTGGGTGCGCCGGCAGGTGTGCCCGGAGGACGGCCGGGGGCAGCTCGCCGTCCTCACCGACGAGGGGTTCGCCGCGCTCGAGGCGGCCGCGCCGGTGCACGTGGAGAGCGTGCGCACGCACCTGTTCGACCAGCTCAGCCCCGCGCAGGTCGAGGCGATGCGCGACTTCGGCGAGGCCCTGCTGCGCCACCTGGACCCGACGCAGATCCGCGGCCTGGACTGACCCGCCCGGTCAGTCGACGGCGCGCACGTCCGGCGGTCGCGCGGGCCACGGCGGCACCCCGGCGATCGGGCCGGTCCCCAGCGGCGCGGCGAAGTGGGCGGGACGCTTCTCCAGGAAGGCGGCCACACCCTCGGCGCTGTCGGGCCCCTCGCCGAGCTCGACCACCGCACGGGAGTCCGCGCGATGCGCATCCCAGGGCGAGGGGGCGCCGAGCATCGACCACAGCAGCTGCCGCGCGGCGCCGACCGCGAGCCCGCTGGTGTTCGTGATGATCTCCCGGGCCAGCGCGTAGGCGGTGGGCAGCAGCTCGTCGTCGGCCACCACCCGCGAGACCAGCCCGCCGTCCAGCGCCTCCCGGGAGTCGAAGACCCGCCCCGTGGCCACCCACTCCATCGCCCGGCTGATGCCGACCACCCGCGGCAGGAACCAGGACGAGGCGGCCTCGGGCGGCAGGCCGACCCTGCCGAACACGAACCCGAAGCGCGCCGACTCCGCGGCGATCCGGATGTCCATGGGCAGCGTGAGGGTCGCCCCGACGCCCACCGCCGGCCCGTTGATGGCCGCGATCACCGGCTTGCGCAGGGCGGCGAACGCCAGGGCCGACACCCCGCCCGCGTCCCGCCGGAAGCCGGCGATCTCGTCGCGCAGCGGCCCCGGCGGCAGTGCCCGCCCCCGCCGGTCGGCGAAGCTGGCCGGCCCGCCCCCGAGGTCCGCGCCCGCGCAGAACCCGCGGCCCGACCCCGTCACGACCACGACGCGCACCTCGTCGTCGGCGTCGGCCGTGGCCGCCACCTGGGTGAGCTCGTCGGCCATGGTGGGGGTGAAGGCGTTCAGCCGCTCCGGCCGGTGCAGCCACACCGTGGCAATCCGGTCGGAGACCTCGTAGCGCAGCTCGGTCAGGTCCACGGAGCGCCTTCCATCGGGGATGCGGGGCGCGGGCAGCGTGACACCGGTCACGTCGGGCAGTCAACGGTGACTGTCGCACAGGGCGTCCCGGCCGTAGGTTCGGGCGGTGACCGTCACCGAGCGGCCGCCCGGACCCCGCTCCCGGTCGGCACGCACCGCCGACAGCAGGCTGCTGATCCTCGACGCGGCCGTCGCCTGCCTGGTCGAGGACGGCTACGCCGGAGCCTCGACCCTGGCGGTCCAGGCCCGCGCCGGCGTCTCCCGCGGGCGGCTGCTGCACCACTTCCCCTCGCGGGCCGAGCTGCTCGTCGCCGCCGCCGACCACCTGGCGACGACGAAGCTCGAGGAGGTCCGGCTGCGCTCCGCGGCGCTCATGGCCGACGGGCCCACCGGCCGGGAGCGGGTGGACCGCGCGATCGACCTCATGTGGGCGACGTTCCAGGAGCCGCCGTTCTGGGCGGCGACCGAGCTGTGGACCGCCGCCCGCACCGACCCGGCGCTGCGCGCGGCGCTGCGTGGCGAGGAGCGCCGGCTGCGGGCGGCGATCACCGCGGTCGGCGACGGGATCTGGGGGGCCGAGATCGCCGCCGCCCCGATCTACGCCGAGCTCACCGAGCTGCTGTTCACCAGCATGCGGGGGGTGGCCCTGGTCTACGCCTTCGAGAGCCGCCCGGCCGCGACCGATCCGCACCTGCCGCTGTGGAAGCGGCTGGCCGCCCGGCTGCTGGAGCTCGACGGCGAGGCTTGACCACCCCGCCGATCACCGTGACCATGACGCAGATCACACCCGGCCAGGCCAGTCGAGGAGCGTCCGTGAGCGTCGAGATCCCCGCCCTGCAGGGCCGTGGCATGACCATGGGCGACCAGCTCGCCCGGCATGCCCGGAAGAACCCGCAGGACACCGCCCTCCGCTTCGACGGGGCCGGCCGCACCTACCGCGAGCTCGACGAGCGGGTGACCCGGCTGGCCCGCGCCCTGCAGGAGCGCGGCGTCGGATCCGGCGACCGGGTCGCGGTCCTGGCGCTGAACGGCATGGAGACCTGGGAGACCTACCTCGCCGGCGTGCGGCTGGGCGCGATCGTGGTGCCGGTCAACTTCCGGCTCGTGCCGGACGAGGTGGCCTACGTGCTCACCGACTCGGGCGCCGTCGCCCTCGTCGTCGACGCCGCGCTCCTCCCGGTCGCCGAGAAGGCCCGGCAGCTGGCGCCGTCGGTGACCAGCACGCTGGTGATCGGCGAGGAGTACGAGGCGGCCCTCGCCGCGGCGGGCGACGAGCCGCTCGACGTCGCGGTCGACGAGGCCGATCCCGCCTTCCTCATGTACACGTCGGGGACCACCGGCCGCCCCAAGGGCGCGGTGCTGACCCACCGCAACCTGCTCATGCACGCCTTCAGCCAGCTCGCCACCCTCGGGTCCGACCCCGACGACCGGGTCGGCGTCCCCGGCGCACCGCTGTTCCACATCGCCGGCCTGGCCGGCGGCATGCTGCCGCTGCTGCTCGGCGGCACGCACATCATCATCCGGTCCGGCGCGTTCGACCCGGCCGAGACGCTCGACCTGATGGAGCGGGAGAAGGTCTCCAACATCTTCCTGGTGCCCGCGATGTGGGCGGCCGTCCTCGCCGTCCCGGATCTCGCCGACCGCGACCTCTCCTCCCTGCGCCGGATCTCCTGGGGCGCAGCACCCGCCTCGACCACGCTGCTGCGGGGGCTGATCGAGGCCTTCCCCCAGGCCGAGGTGATCACCGCGTTCGGGCAGACCGAGTGCAGCCCGGTCACCTGCCTGCTCCGCGGCGAGGACTCGGTGCGCAAGATCGGCTCGATCGGCACCCCGATCCTCAACGTCGAGGTGCGGGTGGTCGACGAGTCGATGCAGGACGTCCCGCAGGGCGAGGTCGGCGAGATCGTCTACCGCAGCCCGATGGTGATGAAGGAGTACTGGAACAAGCCCGAGGCGACCGCCGAGGCCTTCGCCGGCGGCTGGTTCCACTCCGGTGACCTCGTGCGGCAGGACGAGGACGGCTACTTCTACGTCGTCGACCGCAAGAAGGACATGATCATCTCCGGCGGGGAGAACATCTACTGCGCCGAGGTCGAGGACGTGCTCGCCGCGCACCCCAAGGTCGGCGAGGTCGCGCTGATCGGCGTGCCCGACACGAAGTACGGCGAGGCGCCCCTGGCGGTGATCGCCCCGCGCGACCCGGCCGACCCGCCGACGTCCGAGGAGCTCGCGGCGTGGTGCCGGGAGAAGCTGGCGCGCTACAAGAACCCGCGGGAGTACTCGATCGTCGGCGCCCTGCCCCGCAACCCCAGCGGCAAGGTGCTCAAGACGGCACTGCGCCAGGAGCACTCCGCCGGCGCGCTGGTCGCCGAGCCGGTGGTCTGACCCTCAGCCGGTCCAGGCCTCGGCGACCCGTTCGGCCACCGCGGCCGCCTGCGCCCGCCCGGCCCGTGCCGAGCCCGCGCGCGCCGCGGGGTCGAGCACGTTGCGGCCGATCGCCGCCTTGCTGCCCTGGTCCGGGCTGACGACGGCGACGCGGGCCGAGACCATCGAGGTGACCTGCGCGTCGACGCTGGTGATCGGCCCGACACCGCGCGGGATCGGGGCGAGCACCACGAGCCGGTCGTGGCCCTGGGCGAGGTCGGCGTTGGCCGTCGAGCGCATCCCGCCGTCGATGTAGCGCTTCCCGCCGATGGTCACCGGCGGGTAGACGCCGGGAACGGCGCAGCTGGCCGCGACCGCCTGGAGCAGGGGCACCCCGGACGAGCGGTCGAAGGCGGTGAACTCGCCCGTGGCCGCGTCGACGGCGGTGACGGTGAGCTGCCGGTCCGGCCACTCGCTGCCGACCAGCCGGGCGCCGATGACGTCGAGCCGCTCCTGCTCCGTCGGCGTCAGACCGGCCTTCTCGGCGGCCAGCGCCACCTGCCCGACCCGGCGGCGGAACTCCTCGTCCCGGCCACGGGTGACCAGCATCGCCCAGGCGTAGCGGGCGAGGTTGGCCCGCGTCATCCGCGCCACCTTCTCCTGGGCCGGAGGCTGGATCTGACGGGCGAACATCGCCTCGAGCTCGGCCCCGCCGGTCACCTGCGCGCCCACCACCGACCCGGCGGACGTGCCGACGACCAGGTCGGCGGAGGTGAGGTCCACGCCCGCCTCGGCGAGCCCGGCCAGCAGGCCGATCTCCCAGGCGATGCCCGTGATGCCGCCGCCGCCGAGGACGAGGGCCGTGCGCTGGTCGCTCATCCACTGATGGTCACAGACCCTCGACAGCCCGTGTGGTGTGGGCCACCCTGTCGGGGATGTTCCGACGGAGGAACACCGCCCCACGAGGCACTGACCTGGAAGGACGCGCATGACAGCGACGCAGCCGGCACCCGACACGACGACCCGGAGCTGGCCACCCGGCCTGCCGCGGTCGCTGGACTACCCCGCGGTGCCGGTCGGGTCGATCCTCCGGGCGGGCGTGCGCCGGTGGGGCGACCGGCCCGCGTTCCTCCAGCACGACGAGCAGATCACGTTCACCGAGCTGGGTGACCGGGCGCACGCCGTCGCCGGGTGGCTGGCCGACCACGGGATCGGCCGCGGCGACGTCGTCGCCCTGCACATCCCGAACTGCCTGCAGTACCCGGCGCTCTACTTCGGCATCATGCTGTCGGGGGCGACCTTCTCCCCCACCAACCCGCTGCTCCCCGCGGCCGACCTCGCCGCGCAGCTCACCGATGCCGGCGCCACCGTGCTGATCACCTGGGACCTGGTGCTGCCGATGGTGCGGCCCGCCCTCTCGGCGTCCCCCGTGCAGACCGTCGTCGTCACCGGCGAGGCGCACTCCCGGGACTTCGCCGCGCGGCTCGACCTGGCCGAGGGCGACGTCGACGCCGCCGACCTGCTCGGCGGCGACCCCACCGACCGGCACCTCGACGCCTCGGTCGACGTGGATGCCGACCTGGCCCACCTCGCCTACACCGGTGGCACGACCGGCGTCAGCAAGGGCGTGGAGATCCTGCACCGCAACGTGGTCACCAACGTGCTGCAGTCGGGCTGCTGGAGCAACGGCGCCGTGCCCGAGCTGGACGAGCACGGCGACGTGACCCTCCGCCAGGTGTGCGGCCCGGACGAGTACCCGATGCAGCTGGGCACGGGCCGGATCATCAACCTGACGCCCTGGTTCCACGCCATGGGCGCCGTCGGCTACCTCAACGGCATGGTCATGAGCGGGACGACCGTCGTCATCCACGCCCGCTTCGACCCGGCGAAGTACGTCGAGGACATGGCGCGCTACGACGTCACGTCCATCGGCGGCGCGCCGCCGATCTTCGTGGCGCTGCTGCAGGTGCCCGCCTTCGTCGAGGGCGACTGGTCCGGCGTCCGCGGCGTCTCCAGCGGCGCCGCTCCCCTGCCGGTCTCCCTCATCGAGCGGCTGAAGCAGGTGCTGCCCAACGCCAAGATCGGCGAGGGCTACGGGCTCACCGAGGTCACCATGATGGCCACGAGCAACCCCTCGTTCCTGTCCGGCACCCGCAAGCCCGGCACCGTCGGCGTCCCCGTCTTCGACACCGAGATCAGCATCCGGTCGCTCGAGGACAACCAGCCCGTGCCGCAGGGCGAGCGCGGCGAGGTGTGCATCCGCGGACCGCAGGTCATGCGCGGCTACGCCGGTCGCCCGGAGGCCACCGCCGAGGTGATCGACGCCGACGGCTGGTTCCACACCGGCGACGTCGGCATCCTGGACGAGGACGGCTACCTCGCGATCGTCGACCGCACCAAGGACATGCTGATCTTCAAGGGCTACAACGTCTACCCGCGCGAGCTGGAGGAGATCCTCTTCGGCGTGCCCGGCGTCGCCGGAGCCGCCGTCGTCGGCCGGCCCGACGAGGAGGCCGGTGAGCTACCGGTCGCCTACGTCGTCCGCAAGGGCGATGCGGCGGGCGCCGCGCTCACCCTCGAGTCGGTGCTGGCGGCGGTGAACGACAAGGTGACGCACTACAAGCGGCTCCGCGACGTCGTCTTCATCGACGCCATCCCGGTCTCCGCCGCCGGCAAGGTGCTCAAGCGCGAGCTCGACGCCCTGGAGCGGCAGAAGGTCGGCGGCTGACCGACCCCGCCTGAACGCACGCCGCCCCGTCCGAGTCCGATGACCCGAACGGGGCGGTTCGCGAGCGCGGGGGGCTCCGGCTCACTACTGTCCGCGACGTGGGCAGCGAGTGGGAGGGCACCGAGACCGAGCACACCGGGGTCCGGATCGCCCACGAGGAGGTCTCGCCGGTCCGCCAGGTCCTGCGCCGGGTGTGGATCGCCGCGATCGTGCTCGTCGTCGTCATCTTCGTCGTCTACCTCGACAGGGACGGCTACGAGGACAGCAAGGGCGGACCGCTCTCGCTGCTGGACGCCGCCTACTACGCGACGGTCACGCTCTCCACGACCGGCTACGGCGACATCACGCCGGTCACGCCCGAGGCCCGGCTCATCAACATCCTGCTGATCACGCCCCTGCGGATCATGTTCCTGATCGTCCTGATCGGGACCACCCTCGAGGCGCTCACCGCGCGCTCGCGGGAGGAGTTCCGCATCCACCGCTGGAGGTCCCGCGTGCGCCAGCACGTCATCGTGTGCGGCTACGGCACCAAGGGCCGCAGCGCCATCCGCTCGCTCATCGCCAACGGGACGCCGGCGGACAAGATCGTCGTCGTCGACCCGGAGCCGCGGGCCATCGACGAGGCCAACTCCGTCGGCCTGACCGGCATCGTCGGCGACGCCGGCCGCACCGAGGTGCTGCGACGGGCCTCGGTCGAGCGGGCCCGCGCGGTCATCGTCGCCGCCAACCGCGACGACGCGGCGGTCATGATCACGCTGACGGTGCGGCAGCTGAACCCGAGCGTGCCCATCACCACGAGCGTCCGGGAGGAGGAGAACGCCAACCTCCTCCGCCAGTCCGGCGCCGACACCGTCATCACCACCTCGGCCACCTCCGGCCGGCTGCTCGGCCTCTCCACCGACTCACCCCGCGTGGTGGCCGTGGTCGAGGACCTGGTCACCGGCGGGCAGGGCCTGGACCTGCACCAGCGCACCGTGCAGGCCAGCGAGGTCGGCCTGGGTCCGCGCGCCCTGCGTGACATCGTCCTGTCGGTCACCCGCGGCGGGCGCACGCTGCGCTTCGACGACCCGCTCATCGGCACCCTGCAGCCCGAGGACGTCCTCGTCGTCGTGAAGGCCCACGAGCCGAGCAGGCCCAACCGGCCGCCGACCCAGCCGTCCCCGGCCCAGGCGTAGCGCCGCTCAGCCGATCCGTCTCACCCAGGTGGCGGTCGGCTCGCCGCGGCCGCGCAGTTCGACCTCGACGTCGCGGAGCCAGTGCGCGCGCTCGTCCGGCGCGGCTCCGCGCACGGCCGCCTCACTGGCCACGACGCGGCCGGGGCGGTCCTTGGCCAGCTCGGTCAGCCGGGCCGCCTCGTTCACCGGGTCGCCGATGACCGTGTACTCCAGCCGGCTGGCCGCCCCGACCTGACCGGCCCACACCGTCCCGCACGCAACGCCCACGCCGACGTCCACCTCGCCGGCCTCGGCGACGGCGTCGCAGATCCGCCGCGCCGACCGCAGCGCCGCGCCCGCGGGGTCCGGGTGCTCGGTGGGGGCGCCGAACACGCACAGCGCGGCGTCGCCCGCGAACTTGTTCACCAGCCCGCCCTCGTCCTCGACCGTGTCGACGACGACGGCGAAGAACCGGTTGAGCAGCCCGACCATCTCCTCCGGCCCGGTGCGGCGGACCAGCGACGTCGACCCCTCGATGTCGACGAAGAGCGCGGCGACGGTGCGCTCCTCGCCGCCGAGGCTCACCCCGGTGCGCAGCGCCTGCTGGGCCACGCTCGTCCCGACGTGCCGGCCGAAGAGGTCGCGCAGCCGCTCGCGCTCGGCGAGGCCCGCGACCATCGTGTTGACGCCCTCCTGCAGCAGCCCGATCTCCCCGGCGTCGTCCACCAGCACGTCGACGTCGTAGTCGCCCCGCCCGACCTGCTGCACCGCCCGGCGCAGGTCGCGCAGCGGCTGCCCGACCGCGCGCGCGGTCAGCAGCGTCGCCAGCGCCCCGACCAGGAGCGCGACGACGACGAGGAACACCACAGCCCCCTGCCCCGGGCCGTCGGGGTTGCTCGGGTCCAGGAACAGCAGGACGACGCCGAGCATCGGCACCCCGCTGGTCAGCGCCCAGGTGAGCAGCAGTCGCGGCCGCACGCCGAGGATCAGCGCGCCCACCGGCGGGTAGGCCGCCAGGGCGCGCGCGGTGACGGCGCGGGCGGCGCGGGCGGTGAGCAGGTAGGTGACACCCGCGGTCACGACGCCGCCCAGGGTGACCACGACCGCCACGCGGAGCCCGACCAGCGGCTCGGGCAGCAGGACCGCCGCGACTACGGACATCAGCACCGCCGCGACCAGCCAGATCGACGCGGCGATGAGCGCGACGTCGAGGGGCAACCGCAGCGCCTGGGCGGCCTCGTCGCCGGTGGGCGCTCGGCCCTGCATCAGCCAGCGGCTGGTGGACCGCTGACGGCGCAGCCCCGCGACCGCTCCGGCCGGCAGGGCGACGACGAGGTAGGCGACGGCGGTCCACAGCACCTCGGTGCGCCCGCTGCCGCCGCTGCCGTCGTCGACCCCGATGAGCAGCAGGACGACGGTGCCGACCCCGACCAGGTTGGCGACGATCACCAGCAGCGCGATGAAGGGGACGGCGGTGCGGCCACTGGGCGCCCACTCCGCCCAGGCGCCGTCCCGGGCGACCGTCACCGGCCGCTTCCCACCGTCGGAGGTCATGGTCAGCGCAACGAGACCCGGTGTGCGGCGGTTCCGGGGTCTCCCCCGATCGTGATCACCCGGCCATGATGTCCCGGACCCGGAGACGACGAGGAGACCCGTGGACCGGCGCGAGTACCTGCAGCACGACGACCACGCCGACGAGCGCGCCGGTCAGCCGCGGGCGATCTCCTCGACGATGCGCCGGGCCGCCGCGCGCCCCTCGGGCGCGGGGACCAGCGGGTAGACGTGGACGGCGCCCGGGCAGACCGTGACCTCCAGGGCGGCGCCGGCCGCGGCCCCGCGCTCCTGGAGCAGCAGCACGTCGGGCAGGCAGAGCTCGCGCGTGCCCACGTAGACGTCCATCGGCGCCAACCCGTCGAGCGGCCCGTTGATCGGGCTGAGCCGCGGCTGGGTCGGGTCGTCGCCGCCGGCCCACACCTTGCCGGCCTCGACGGTGCCGTCGATGTTCAGCCACGGGTCGCGGGGCTCGAGCGCGGGCAGGTCGGGGTGGCTCAGCGTCAGGTCCAGCCAGGGGGAGAGCAGCACCAGCTTGCGCGGCTGCGGCAGCCCGGCGGCGGCCAGCGTCTGGGCGAAGCCGAGGGCCAGTCCCCCGCCGGCGGAGTCGCCGGCCACGGTGACCGCGGACGCGTCGACCTCGGCCAGCAGCTCGCGGTACACCTCGGTGACGAAGGGATAGGCCTCGCGGTAGGTGTGCTGCGGCGCGAGGCCGTAGAGCGGCACCTCCACCCGGACGCCGGCGTCGGCCAGCTTCGAGATCAGCGCCCAGTGCTGCGGAGCGATCTCACCGGTGTACGAGCCGCCGTGCAGGTAGACGACCGCCCGGCCGGTCCCGCCGTCGCGGGGCGCCACGGTGGTGCACGGGAAGCCCTGCACCGTGCGGGTGCGCACGCCGTGCCGCTGGAGCAGGGCTTTCGGTGGCGCCGCCGATCCCTTGGGCGCGGCGATGCGCCGCTGCGCCCGCTCCACGGTCGCCGTCCGCGGCTTGCGGGTGAGGCGGAGGACCACCGAGATCGCGCGCATCTGCAGGCTGGGCATGGGGTCGGGATCCTCTCGCGGGCTCGACGTGCGTGCGCGGCGCACCCTATGCGCTGCACCGCTAGGGTGGCGCGGCCCACCGGAGCAGGTTCCCGGTTCGGGCCCTGACCTGGAGGAACGCCCGTGTCGCAGTCCGCCCGTTCCATGGCCGCCCGCCGGCGCCGCCGCATCGACGCCTGGCTGATCGGGCTGGCCGCCGTCGTCGTCGCCGTGGTGGCCTTCGCGGTGGCGGCCCTCGCCGGCGGCGAGCGGATCGCGCGCCTCTGGGTGACCGCCACGATCGCCGAGGACGGCAGCGCCCGGATCGTCGAGGTCATCGACTACGACTTCGGCGTCGAGGAGAAGCGCGGCATCTACCGCGACGTCCCCGGGTTGCGCGCCGACGACCCGATCGAGGTCTCGTCGCCCGACGCCCCGGACGACGTCGTCGTCACCGGGGAGAACCCGGTGCGGCTGCGCATCGGCGACCCCGACGTCACGATCACCGGGCAGCACCGCTACGAGCTGAGCTACACCCTGGACGGCGTGACGCGCGGCGGCCAGCTGGCCTGGGACGCCGTCGGCACCGGCTGGGAGGTGCCGATCGACGACGTCGAGGTGCACGTGGTCGGCGCGGTCGAGCTCGACGCCGACACCTGCTCCGCCGGCGACCGCGGCACCACCAACGGCTGCGCGCTCCGTCAGGCGTCGCCGGGCCACCTGGTCGCCCGCGTCGACGCCCTGGAGGCCGGCCAGGGCGTGACGGTCTACGCCACCGAGGGCCGTGCCCTCGACGCCGCGCCCGACGCGCCGGCCCCGCCGACCGCCGCGCCCGCGGAGCCGGGCATCGACCCGCTGGTCCCGGCCGCGATCGCCGGGCTCCTGGCGCTGGTCATCGGTGCGCTCGTCTCCCGAGTCGTGCGGCGGGCCGGCCGGGAGCACGTGCCCAGCGCCGGTCTGCCTACCGTCGTCGTCTCCTCGAACGGCGAGGCCCGGATCGACTTCGAGCAGCTGGGCGGGTTCGCCATGCCGTCGGCGTCGATCCCCCGCGACATCTCGCCGGCGCAGGGCGGCGTGCTGCTGTCCGGCTCGGTGGCCGAGCGGCACAAGGCGGCCTGGCTGGTCGACCTCGCCGTCCGCGGCGTCGTCGACCTGGAGCCCGCGCCGGACGGCGGCAAGGCGATGACCCTGGTGCGGCTGCAGGACGGCGAGCCCGCCGAGTCCCGGCTGCTCGACCTCGCCTTCGCCGGCCGGGGACAGCTGCGGCTGGGCGGCTACGACAAGGAGTTCGCCGCGGCCTGGACCGCCGTCGGGACCGAGCTGTCGACCTGGCAGCAGGGCTCCGGGCTGTGGGACGACGCCGCCGAGCGGCGGACCCGGCGGGTGCGCTGGCTCGGCGGAGCCGCGGCCGTGGTCGGGCTGGCGGTCGTCGTCCTGGCCGGCTGGCTCGCCACCCGGCAGAGCGTCCTGCCCCTGGCGCTGGCCGCACTGGGCGGCGCCCTCGCCGGTGGCGGGGTGTCCGCGGCGCTGCGCGCCTGGGAGCTCCGGGTGCTGACGCCGCAGGGCTCGTCGACGTGGCTGCGGGTCGAGTCGCTGCGCCGGTACCTGGCCGAGTGCGCACCGACCGCGATCGACGACGCCCTCGCCGAGGGCACCCTCGGTGACTACACCGCCTGGGCGCTCGCGCTGGGCGAGGCCGAGCGGTGGTCGAGGCTGGCGAAGTCGGTGAAGACCCCCGGCCGGGGGCGCTACGACGACCGGCACTGGCAGTACGCGACCTACGGGCCGGTGTACGTCACCAGCTGCTCCAGCGCGAGCACGGCGCCGTCGTCCTCGTCGTCGTCCGGCGGCGGGAGCAGCGGCAGCGTGGGTGGCGGCGCCGGTGGCGGTGGCGGGGGTTCCTGGTAGCCCGCCTCCCGGGATCGCATGGCCTCGGAATCGTCACCGGCCGGCGCTACCGTCCCGGCATGCGCGTGGGTCTGAGCGTTCCGGTCATGGCCGAGCCTGCTCCGCTGGTGGAGCTCGGCGTCGCAGCGGAGGCGAACGGGTGGGACGGCGTCTTCCTCTGGCACCACGTCGTCGGGACGCCGGACTTCGCGGTGCCGATGTCGGATGCCTGGGTGGTGCTCGGGGCGCTGGCGGTGCGCACCGAGCGGATCCGGCTGGGCACGACGGTCACGGCGCTGCCGCGCCACCAGCCGCAGGAGGTCGCCCGGCAGGCGGTGACGCTGGACCGGTTGTCCGGCGGCCGGATGGTCCTCGGGGTCGGGCTCGGCGAGCCACCGTCGGAGTACACGGCGCTCGGCCGCAGCGCGGACCGTCGCCTCCTCGCCGGCATGCTCGACGAGGGGCTGGAGGTCGTGTCGGGCCTCTGGTCGGGTGAGCGGTTCACCCACTCCGGCGAGCACTACACGTTCGACGACGTGCAGTTTCTGCCCCCGCCGCTGCAGCAGCCGCGCATCCCGGTGTGGGTGTCGGCGATGACCCGCAACGAGCGCACGCTGGGGCGGGCGGCGCGGTGGGACGGCGTCCTGCTCGGCGCCATGACCGCCGACGGCGGGATGGACGTGCTCCCGCCCGAGGCGGTGGCCGAGGTGGCCGCGCGCGCGGATGCCCCGGCCGACGTCGTCGTGGCCGCGCCGGCGGGCACCGACCCGGCGCTGTACGCGGACGCCGGTGCGACCTGGGTACTGCTCACCGGCTGGCTGGACCAGCTGGGCGAGCTGGCCGCCGCCCCGGCGCCCGCGTCGGCTCACATGTCGCGGTAGCGGACGGCCGCGTCGAGGCCCCTGCGCAGCCAGTCCTCCTTGACCGGACGGCCGGGCTGGGAGAAGACGCCGTAGGCCTTGGTGTCGCGCTGGTAGCGCCAGCCCTCGGCGAGCGGGCCCACGTCGTAGGCGTCGTAGCCGATGGCGTCGAGGAAGGCGGTCACCGTCTTCTTCGCGTCGGCGTCGTCGCCGGCGATCGCGAGCACGGACCGGTCGGGGTCGCCCGCGGGCTTGGCCAGCGTCACCATGCCCGCGGCGGGCACGTTGTTGAAGCACTTGACCACGTGCGACTCCGGCAGGTGCGCCTGCAGCAGCTCGCTGACCGTCGTCGACTCGTCGTCGAGTTCCGCGATCTGGCCGTCGCGCTGCGGGTAGTAGTTGTTCGTGTCGATGACGACCTTGCCGCGCAGCGGCTCGACCGGCACCTCGCGGTAGGCCTTGAGCGGCACGGTGACGACGACGAGGTCGCCCGCCGCGGCCGCCTCGGCAGGGGTCGCCGCGCGCGCCTTCGGACCGAGCTCGGCGACGAGGTCGGCGAGGGTGTCGGGGCCGCGGCTGTTGCTGAGCACCACGTCGTAGCCGGCGGCGACCGCCAGTCGTGCGATGCCGCTGCCGATGAGTCCGCTGCCGATGAGCCCGAGAGTCGTCATGACCGTGCCAAGCCAGGTGTGGCGGAGGTCATTCCCGGTCCCGCCTGCGCGACCGGGCCGGTCAGAGGTCCCGGCGGTGCTCGGCGCGCTCCTCGACGGCGCCGTGCCGGATCAGGCTGACGACGGCCAGCCCCAGACCGCCCCAGATGACGAGCATCGCCACCAGCATCATCACGATCGCGGATGCGCTCATCGCGTCCCTCCCTCGGAGCCGGCGTCCGCCGGGCCGCCGGCCGGCGCGTGCAGGGGTGCGGCCGGGTCGGAGCCCGGTGGTGGCCCGTCCAGGTGCGTGCCGGCGCGCCAGGGCAGCCGGGCCACGAGGAAGCCGACGACCGGCAGGACGACGACCAGGCCCCAGCCGAAGACCAGCAGCAGCCAGTCGGGATAGCCCTCGTAGGCGGCCTCGAGGTCGTCCTTCAGCGCGAAGCCGAGGACCAGCGCGAGGCCGACCGGGGCGACGAGGCTGACCAGCACCCGCCACCCGGCGCCGATGCGGGGGCGGCCGTGCACGTTGAGGTGCCCGCTCAGGTCGGTCAGGGACCGCAGCACCCAGGCGACGACCAGCATGCTCACCAGCGCGACGACGAGGATGCCGTACTGGTTGACGAAGTGGTCGACGACGTCGAGCACGTAGATGCCGCTGGTGGTGCTGAACAGCACCAGGCTGATCACCGCGACCGGCACGGTGACCACGAGGGTGGCGGTGAGCCGGCCGGTGTCGAGCTTGTCGCGGACCGCCGAGATCACGACCTCGAGCACGCTGACCAGCGAGGTGATGCCGGCGATGACCAGCGACCCGAAGAACAGCACGCCGATCAGTGCCCCGGCGGGTGCTTCGCTGATGATCGTCGGGAAGGCGATGAAGGCCAGCCCGATGCCGTCGCTGGCGACCTCGTCGACCGGCACGCCCCCGGTCTGCGCCATGAACCCGAGCGCGGCGAAGACCCCGATGCCGGCCAGCAGCTCGAATCCGGAGTTGGAGAACCCGACGACCAGGCCGGAGCCGATCATGTCCTCGCGGCGGCCGACGTAGGACGCGTACGTGATCATGATGCCGAAGCCGATGGACAGCGAGAAGAAGATCTGGCCGAAGGCGGCCGCCCACACCGACGCCGAGCTCAGCGCCGACCAGTCCGGGGTGAACAGCGCGTCGAGCCCCTCCCCCGCGCCGTCGAGGAACAGCGCCTGCACGACGAGGGCGGCGAAGGCGAGCACCAGGACGGGGATGAAGACCACCGAGGTGGCGCCGATGCCGCGCTGGACGCCGAGCGCCATGATCGCCAGCACCGCCAGCCAGACGACGAGCAGCGGCACGAGGACGCCGGCCACGACGTCGGTGGTGATCTCGACGTCGCCGGCCTGGAGGAACTCGCCGAAGAAGAAGCCCTCGGGGTCCTCGCCCCACGCCTCGTCGAGCGAGAAGAACGTGTAGCGCACCGCCCAGGCGATGACCGCCGCGTAGTAGACGGCGATGACCGCGCAGATGCCGACCTGCCACCAGCCGAGGCCCTCGATGCCGCGGCGCAGGCGGGCGAAGGACAGCGGCGCGGAGCCGCGGTGGCGGTGCCCGATCGCGTAGTCCAGCAGCAGGAACGGGATGCCCGCGGTGAGCAGCGCGACGAGGTAGGGCACCACGAAGGCGCCGCCGCCGTTCTCGTAGGCGACGTAGGGGAACCGCCAGATGTTGCCCAGCCCCACCGCCGAGCCGATCGCCGCCAGGATGAACACCCGCCGGGAGCTGAACGCGCCACGGCGCTTCTGCTCCGCGGTCTGACCCGCCGTCCGTTCCACCGACCCGCTCATGCGATCGAGGATGGCAGGAACCGGGCGACTCGGCTGCCGCTGCGGCCGCGCGATCAGCCGGAGCGGACGACCAGGCGGCCGGTGATCTCACCGGCCGCCTGGTCGCGACGCCTCGGGCGTCAGCCCGTCGGAGCCAGCCCGTACGCCTCGTGCCAGCGCGTCAGGTCGAAGGAGGGGGCCGATGCCTCCTCCGGCGACGGGCCGCCGGTCCCTGCGAGGATCCTGCGTGCGAGGACGTGGTCGCCCGGGCGGTTGACGGTCTCGACCGCCACCAGCCGGTCGCCGCGGTAGCGCAGGACGCACGTGGCCCGGGGCTCGGGCACGGCCACCTCCACCGCGCTGTCGGTGACCTCGGCCAGGCCCGCGATCTGGATCTTGAGGTCCCCCTGGTCCGACCAGAACCACGGCAGCGCGTCGTAGCCGATCGAGGCGCCCATCAACCGTGCGGCCACGTGCCGGGCCTGGTCGACGGCGTTCTGGACCGACTCGAGGCGGACGCGCCCGCCGGTGTGCGCGCTGGGGAAGCTGGCCGCATCGCCGATGGCCGAGATGTCCGGGTCGCTGGTGAGCAGCCGGTCGTCGACGCGGATGCCGTTCTCGATGGCCAGCCCCGCCTCCTCGGCCAGCACGGTGTCGGGCACCACGCCGATGCCGTAGACGACCAGGTCGGCCGGCAGGCGCCGTCCGTCGCCGGTCTCGACGCCGGTCACCCGGCCCTCGCCGTCGATGGCGGTGAGGGCCTGGCCGAAGTCGAACCGCACGCCCCACTCCTCGTGCGCCCTGCGGATGAACTGCGCCGTGGGCTCCGAGACGGCGCGCGCCATCGGCCGGTCGGCGAGCTCGAGGACGTGCACCGCCGCGCCGTGGGCCGCGGCGACGGCGGCGAACTCCAGACCGATGAACCCGGCGCCGGCGACGACCACCTCGACGCCCTCGCGGATCCGACCGGCGAGCTCGTCGGCGTCCGCGCGGGTCCGCATGCCGATGACGCCGTCGAGGTGCGCCCCGGGGACCGGCAGCTCCCGGTTGCGCGACCCGGTCGCCAGGATCAGGTGGTCGTAGGACAGGGACGAGCCACCGGCCAGGTGGACCTGGTGGCCGGCGCGGTCGATGGCCACCGCGCGGTCGAGCACGAGGTCCACGCGCTGCTTGGCGTACCAGTGCTCCTGACGGAGCAGCAGCTTGCGGGCCTCGAGCCGGCCCAGGAGGTACGCCTTCGACAGGGGCGGGCGCTGGTAGGGCAGGCCCGGCTCCCCGTGGACCAGCGAGATCGATCCCTCGAACCCGCCCTGCCTGAGGGAGGCGGCGGCCTGGGCGCCTCCGGCGCCCGCGCCGACGATGACGACGGACGCCGGAGTCACAGCGGGCCGCTCAGTTGCGCCGCGGGATGACGACGGTCATCGAGTCGTATCCCTTGACGAAGTGCCCGTGGCTGCGCTTCGGCTCCCCGACGACGGTGATCTCGGGGAAGCGGACCAGCATCTCCTCCCAGATGATCCGCAGCTGCAGCTCGGCGAGCTTGTTGCCGAGGCAGCGGTGGATCCCGAAGCCGAAGGAGAGGTGCTGGCGCGGGTTCTTGCGGTCGATGACGTAGGAGTCGGCGTCCTGCACCTTGGCGTCGTCCCGGTTGCCCGAGACGTACCAGAGGACGACGCGGTCGCCCGCGGGGATGACCTTCCCGCCGATCTCGACGTCCTGGGTCGTGCGGCGCGTCATGTGGGTCAGCGGCGTCTGGAACCGGATCGTCTCCGACACCATCGAGGGGATCAGCTTGGGGTTGGCCCGCAGCTTCGCGTTCTCCTCCGGGTTCTGGGAGAGGAAGTAGACCGACCCGGTGATCGTGTTGCGGGTGGTGTCGTTGCCGCCCACCAGCAGCACCACGCTGTCACCGAACAGCTCGGCCTCGGAGAAGTTCACCGAGTGCGGGCTGTGCGCCATCAGCGACATGAAGTCGATGCGGGGCTCCTCGCTCCGCCGGGAGCCGACCAGCTCCGCCATCGTCATGTAGAAGTCGCGGATCGCGAGGTCGTGCTCCTCCTGCGTCTCCGCGGGCTGCCCCGGGCCGGCCTGCGTCGTGATCACGTCCGACCAGTAGGTCAGCTGACGGCGCTTCTCCTGCGGGTAGTCGAACAGCGTCGCCAGGGTCATCGCGGTCAGCTCGATGGAGACCTTGTCGACCCAGTCGAACTCCTCACCGATGGGCAGGCCGTCCAGGATCGCGCCCGCGCGCTCGCGGATGAGCGGCTCCAGGGCTGCCAGGTTCGCCGGGGCGACGCCCTCGGCCACCGCGCCGCGGTGGATCTCGTGGTCGGGCGGGTCCATGCTCAGCAGGGAGCGGATCCCGGCCTTCTGGCGCTCCTGGACCTCCTCCTCGGTCAGCTCGCGGCCGTCGAAGATCGACGTCGTCCGCGCGACCGGCTCCGGCCGGTTCAGCGTGATGAGCCCGTCGGCGGAGAAGAGCTCGTGGTTGGTGTCCGCGGCCTGGATGTCCGCCCACCGGGTCAGCGACCAGTACCGGCCGAACTCGCTGTGCTCCTCCGTCGTGAGGTGCACCGGGTCCTCGGCGCGCAGACGCTCGAAGACCCACTGCCACTCCCCGGTCGGGAAGCGATCGGTCTTGGCCGGATCGAGCGACTCGAGGGGGGCCGCGTAGATGCGCTCCCGGGCCTCGGCCTGCTCCGGGGAGAGGTCCGTGGCTGCTCGTGGCATTGCAGTGGTCATCCGTCTGCCTTCCAGGTCGGTGAGGGGTCGTGGCGGAACCGGTGTGCTCGCGGCGGCGCGGTCGCGGTGCGTGCTGCCTCGCTGTCGGCCGGGCGTTCGCGTCCCGGCCCGCGGGGTCAGCTGCCGACGACCTCGACGGACAGCCCGTCGAGCTCCTCGGACGTCTCGATCTGGCAGGACAGCCGGCTGTTCTCGCGGACCCCGAAGGTGCTGGCGAGCATGGCCTGCTCCAGGTCGGTGCGCTCACCCGTCGCGTCGCGCCACTCGGGAGCGACGTAGACGTGGCAGGTCGCGCAGGCCGCCTCACCGCCGCAGTCCCCGTCGATGCCGGGGATCGCGTTGTCGACGGCGACCTCCATCAGCTTCCAGCCGGGCTCTGCCTCGACAGTGCGCGAGGTCTGGTCCTGCAGGGTGAAAGTGACGTTCATGCGCGGCCTTCCTGGTGTGCATCCGGTGTGGCGCACGCTACAAATGACACAGTGTCAAGTCAATGGCGCCACGTCAGCGAGATCGCCGCGCGGCCGCACGAGGAGGAGGACGGCGTGGAGAAGTACCTGAACTGCCCGTGCGGTGAGGTCATCGAGGGCGCGGACGAGGACGACCTCGTGGCGAAGGCCCAGGCGCACCTGAGCGAGGCGCACCCGGGGCGGACGTACACCCGGGAGCAGATCCTCTTCATGGCGTCCTGAGCTACGGCGTGGAGGAGCCGAGGCGCACCGGCCCGACCCTGACGACCACCACCTATCGTCGGGCCGTGGACGCGCGCTCGGGCACCGGACCCGGCACTCCCCCGAACCTGACGGTCCGGGAGGAGCTGAGGGAGGCGACCCGCCAGCGGCTGCTGTCCGCGGCCGAGGAGATCTTCCAGCGCGACGGCTACTCCGGGACGACGGTGGGGAACATCGCCGCGGCCGCGAACGTCAGCCGGGCCGCGTTCTACCTCCACTTCACCGACAAGGCCGACGCCCTGATCACCCTCATGCGGGCGAACCTGGCCGAGACCCCGGAGTACTGGCGCGAGGTCGACGCCGCGCTCGTCAGCGGCGACCGAACCGCCCTGCGCGCCTCGCTGCGCAACACGCTGACCTGGTACGAGCAGCACGCACACCTGCTGCGACCGGTGCGCGAGGCGCTGGCTGCGCACCCGCACCTCACCCAGAAGGTGCAGGGCAACTTCGCCCGCTTCGCCGACGAGATGTCCGGCTACCTGGACCGCGTCCCGGCGCGGGACAGGGACCGCGCCCGACTGCGGCTGCAGCTGCTGATCATCCAGCTCGACCAGCTCGCCTACCGGCTGGTCGTGCTCGGGAACACCAGCATCGACCGCGACGTGATGCTCGACGAGGTCACCGAGATCTGGCGCCTCACCCTGCCCGCGGCGGCGCAGCCCGGCTGACACCGCGCCGCCGGCTGCTGGGAGCGCCGGAGGGTCGTCCGAGCCAGGGGCAGCAGTCGCGCCGCGATGGGCCCCTCGCCCGCCGAGAGCGAGAGGCTCGGGCACAGACGCACGAAGGGCCCGGTCAGCTGACCGGGCCCTTCGTGGTGGAACAGGGGTGGAGGTGGCGGGAATCGAACCCGCGTCCTTCGACGAATCACCAGGGCTTCTCCGAGCGCAGTCTGCGTTGCCTCTGCTCGGCCCCGTCGATCATGCAGACATGTCGACGTGACGGGCCCAGTCACTGTTTGGTGTCCCACGCGCACCCGCGACCGGCGCGCGCAGTGAGTCATCTAGCTGATGCCAGGAACCGGGTCGATGACGAACCCGGGCTGACAGACTCGCCTAGCTGCTATCAGGCAGCGAGAGCGAAGTCGCGCTGATTGGAATCGGCGCTTGTGTTTTTTGCAACGGATGGTTAACGAGCTCATCGTTGCCTTCCTCGGCTCGCTTCCCCTGGTCACGCGACCGAAGTCGAGACCGTTCACCCCCTGTGTAGTTGTGCACTCAGGCTAACGGACTCCGCGCGCCCCGTGTTCCCTGCGCTCCCCCGGGCGGGTCCATCCGCCGCCGCAGCCCGCTGGCGCGCACCACCTGCCGACCGATCGCCGCTCGCACCGACTCCTCCGAGCCGACGATCCGGACGCTCCGGCTGGCGCGGGTGACCGCGGTGTACAGCAGCTCGCGCGTCAGCAGCGGCGACGAGGCCGGCGGCAGCAGCACCGCCACCTCCTCGAACTGGCTGCCCTGGCTGCGGTGCACGGTGAGGGCGTGCGCCGGGTGGACGGCGGAGAGCCGGGAGAGCGGCACCAGGTCCGGGCCGGTGCCGCGGAGGAACGCCGCCCGCAGGCCGTCGTCCGTCCGGACCACGACCCCGGTGTCGCCGTTCCACAGCTCGTTCTCGTAGTCGTTCGCCGTGATCAGCAGCGGAGCTCCGGGCGGCCACTCCCCCGGCACCGCCCCGATCAGCCGGCCGACCCGGTCGTTCCACGTCGCGACGCCGGCCGGTCCGCGCTGGTGGGCGCAGAGCAGCCGGTGCCGCCCGAGCAGCGCCAGGCACCGCTCCGCGTCCCCGCTCTCGGCCGCCGAGCGCAGCTCGGCGGCCGAGGCCCGGATGCGCTCCTCGAGCGCCGCGGTGTCGGGCTCGAGCGTCAGCTCGGCACCGGTGTCCAGCAGCTCCAGCACCCGGTCGGCCTCGCCCTTCCGCACCGCCTCCGCGAGGCCGGCGATACCCGGGCCGTACCGCTGCGAGACGCGCAGCCGCACGACGCCGTTGCGCAACTGACGGCGCTCGTCGGCGTCGAGGTCGACGGCGTCGCGGGCGTCGTCGGGCAGCCCGGCGCCGGCACCGTCGGCCGCCGGCCGGTGCACCAGGTCGCTGAGGACGGCGCCGGCATCCACCGGGGTGAGCTGGTCGGGATCCCCGACCAGCACGAGCCGGGCGGTGGGGCGGAGGGCCTCCAGCAGCCGGGCCATCATCGTCAGCGAGACCATCGAGGACTCGTCCACGACGACGACGTCGTAGGGCAGGTGGTTGCCCGCGTCGTGCCGGAACCGGCTGCGGCTGTCCGGCCGCCAGCCGAGCAGCCGGTGCAGCGTCGAGGCGGTGAGGTCGAGCGGCAGCCCCACGGCGGCGGCCTGCTCGAGCACGGACTCCTGCAGCCGGGCCGCCGCCTTGCCGGTGGGGGCGGCGAGCGCGATGCGCGGCGGCGGGCCGGGCTGGTCGAGGAGCACCTTCAGCAGCCGGGCGACGGTGTGGGTCTTCCCCGTGCCCGGTCCACCGGTGATCACGCTGACCCAGCGGCCGGCGGCGACCGCCGTCGCCAGCCGCTGGAGGTCGGGTGCGGGGCCGTCGAACAGCACGTCCAGCCCGGTGAGGTCGACCGCCGGCGCCGGCCGGGCCGCCCGCTCGTCGAGCTCGCGCCGGACCAGCTGCTCCTGCTGCCAGTAGCGGTCCAGGTAGAGCAGGCCGTCGACCAGGCGCAGCGGACGCCAGGGAGCGTCGACGCCCACCGCGACGACGGGGCTGTCCTCCAGTGCCGTCCACTCCGCCGGCCAGGCGAGCTCGACCGGCGGGGCGTCCTCGTCGGGCACCACCGAGTCGGCGACCGTGGCCAGGTCGACGCAGACCGAGCCGGCCCGTACGCCGCGCACCGCCAGCGCCGCGGCCAGGAGCACCGGCTCCCGCTGCTCGCTCCCGAGCCGGCCCAGCCGCAGCGCCACGTGCACGTCGGCGGGCGCCAGCACACCGGCGTCCGCGAACTCGCGCAGCAGGCCCTCGGCCCGCACCGGGATCACGGCCGGCCCGCCAGCAGGTCGGACAGCTCGGCGACCAGGCCGGGAGGGGGCGTCCACGAGAACACACCCGCGCCGGCGGGGGTCGCGGGGCCGGCCATGCCCCGGACGAACAGGTAGAGCACCGGGCCGATGTGCCGCCCGGGGTCGTAGCCGGGCAGCCGCCAACGCAGGTAGCGGTGCAGCGCCACGCAGTACAGCAGCGCCTGCAGCACGTAGTGGGTGCGCTCCATCTCCTCGGCCATCGCCGCGGGCCGGTAGTCCCAGGTGGTCAGCGGCTCTGCGCCGAGGCGGTTGGTCTTGTAGTCGACGACGGCGAAGACCGGGCCGGGCAGCCGCAGGACGGCGTCGATGCTGCCGGTGAGGAAGCCGCGCAGCGCCTGCGGCTCGAGCGTCGCCATGAGGTCGGGATAGCCGTCGAGCGGGCCGAGGTCGTAGCGCCGGAGCAGGTCGACGACGTCGGCGAGCGTGGCGTGCGGGACGGCGGCGTCGCCGCCGGCCAGGGGCAGCTCGAAGTCCAGCTCGGCCAGCCGGTCGGCCTCGGGTATCCCGGCCAGCGTTACGCCGAGGTCGGCCAGCGGGGTGTCGAGGACCGGCCGCAGCCCGTCGGCGAGCGCCTCGGCGGTCACCCCGGGCACGAGCTGGCGGGCGACCTCGTCGGCGCACCGCTGGTCCAGCGCGCCGGGGTCGAGGTCCTCCAGCACGGCGTGCACGAGCGTGCCGAACGCCGCGCCGCCGGGGAGGTCGCTCAGCGGTGAGGGCAGTGCGCCGGGCGGAGGGCTCGCGGCCTCCTCGGCTCCGGCGACGTCGCGGTCCTGCTCGTCGTCCTTGCCCGGCGCGTCGGGCTCGCTGGAGAGGTGCTGCTCGTGCGCGGCGTCGTGGGCCGCGCGGGTGAGCGCGCTGTAGGACGTGCGCCGCCACTCCTCGTCGAGGGTGCGGGTGAACGTGCTGACCGACAGCTCGGGCGCCGGGGTGCTCGGCGGCTCCCACCGCGGCAGCGGACGACGGCCCACCTCGGCCACCTCGATCGCGCCCGCCGACCGGGTCGCGAGCGCGGCGAGCGCCGCCTCGGCGTCGTCGTCCGCAGGCGGCTGGACGCGCGCGGCCGGCTCGGCGCCCGGGCCGGTGGCACCGAAGAGCAGCCGGTTGAGGGGTGCTGCGGCGGTGTTGCTGCTCGGCGCCCAGTGCGCGACCACCTGGCACCGGGCCCGGGTGAGCGCCACGTAGAGCAGCCGGAGGTCCTCGCCGGACTCCTCGCGCGCGTGCCGGCGGAACGCCTCGGCGTACCCGGTGCTCCCGGGCCCGCCGACGTCGAGGACGCGCGCGCCGTCGTCGTCGTGCAGCCGCAGGACCTTCGGGTCGTCGGGCATCCAGCGGTCCCAGCCGAACGGCACGTGGACCACCGGGAACTCCAGCCCCTTGCTGACGTGCACCGTCATCACCTGGACGGCGGCGGCGTCGGACTCCAGCCGTCGGCTGCGCTCGTCGGTGCGCTCGTCGCCGGCCTGTGCGATCCGCCGGCGCAGCCACTCCACGAGCGCGGTCAGGCCCATCGACTCGCGCTGCGCGGCGGCGTGCAGCACCTGCCCGATGTGCCGCAGGTCGGTGAGCACCCGCTCACCGTCGGGCAGCCCGAGCACGCGCTCCGGCAGCCCCTCCTGGGCGGTGAGCACCTCGAGGAAGGCGGCCACCCCGCGGTCGGCCACGAGCTCGGCCCAGTGCCGCAGCCGCTGGCCGAGGACGTCGGCGAGCTCGTCGCCGGACTCGTCGAGGGTCGCCTCGTCGCGACCGAGGAAGACCGAGAGCGCGGCCGAGCGCACCCGGCCCGACCGGTGCGGTTGCTCCATGGCTTCGAGCAGCCGCAGCCACGACTGCGCGCTCGGGGTGGCGAAGACGCTGCCGCCGCCGGCGAAGACCGCCGGGACGCCGGCCCGCGCCAGCGTCTCGCGCACCAGGGTGCCCTGGGCGTTCGTGCGCACCAGGACCGCGACGTCGCCGGGCTCGACCGGCCGGCCCTCGAACTCCGCGCCGCCGGTCAGCAGGTCGACGATGTCCGCGGCGACGTCCACCGCCACGGCCTCCCGCAGCGGCGCCACGCTCGGCACCCCCCGGTACATGCGGCCGTACCCGGTGCGCCCGAGGCGGCGGAGCCGCAGCGGCGCCCCCGCGCCGGTGAGCCGCGGCTCGGGGTGCGCGGCGCCGACCGGTCGCACGACGATCCGCTCGTGGCCCAGCGCGGCGCCCCCGAAGAGGAGCTGCAGCGCGTCGAGCAGCGCTGCGTCGCTGCGCCAGTTCGTGCCCAGCGTCGCCTCGGTGGTCGCCTCCGCGGCCGCCGCCAGGTAGGTGGTGACGTCACCCCCGCGGAAGGCGTAGATCGCCTGCTTCGGGTCGCCGATCAGCACGAGGGTGGTGCGCTCGTGGAACGCCCGGCGGAGGATCTCCCACTGCACCGGGTCGGTGTCCTGGAACTCGTCGACCATGACGACCCGGTAGCGCGAGGAGATCCGGTCGCAGGCGACCGGACCCGACGCGGGGTCGGCCAGCGCGTCGCGCAGCAGGGACAGCCAGTCGTCGTAGTCGACCAGCCCGAGCAGGCGCTTGCGCCGCTCCACCTCGGCCCGCACCGCCGCGGCGGCACCGCGCCGGCGCCCGGGCAGCCCGTCGTCGGCCCGCGGCCACAGCTCCGCCTGCCGGTCGCTGCCCACGGCCTGAAGACCCAGCTCGAGCAGTTCGGCGTGGGACAGGAACGGCTGCTCGCCCGCGTCGGCGAAGACGCGCAGGTACAGGTCGTCGACCACCTCGCGCACGAGGTCGTCGATGTTCTCCACGAACGCGGCCGCGGGGTCGGCGTCCGCGGTCATCCCGAGCCCGGCCAGCATCTGCGAGCAGAACGAGTGCGTGGTGGCGATGGTGGCCTCGTCGAAGCCGGCCAGCGCCCGCGCGAGCCGCTCGCGGCGCCGCGCCACCTCGTCGTCGGAGACGTCGGCCAGCAGCCGCAGCACGGAGTCGCGCTGGTCGGCGCGGGCCGCGGCCGGGTCCCGCAGCCCGAGCTCGGCGGAGACCAGCCGCTCGCGGACCCGGTCGCGCAGCTCGCGGGAGGCGGCGTTGCCGAAGGTGACCAGCATGATCTGCGAGAGGTCGGCCGCCCCCTCGGCGACGTAGCGCGCGGTGAGCGCGGCGATGGTGAACGTCTTGCCGGTGCCGGCGCTGGCCTCGAGCACGGTGGTGCCGGTGGGCAGCGCGCCGCAGACGTCGAAGGCGTTCACGAGGTCTGCTCCGCCGCGCGGACCGGCGTCCAGAAGCGGCAGGCAAGCGCACCGAACCGGGTGATCTCGCCCGGCCACGCCTCGCCGTCCCCGGGCCCGGCGGCCAGGAGGTCCTCGAAGTCCGGCCGGTCGCCCCACACGAAGGCGTGCGAGCGGTCCTCCCGCTCGCCACCGCCGTCGCGATTCCACTCCCGGCGCGCGGCGTCGAGCGCGCGGTCGGCGTCCTGCGCGTCGAGCCGGCTCCCGGCGTAGGCCCACGAGGTCTTCACCGCGAGCGGCAGCGGCTCGCACATGCCCCGGTCGTAGAGGTCGAGCAGGTCGGCCAGCACCGCGGCCGGCTCGGCGGGTGCGGTGATCGTCGAGGTCCGTGCCCGGTCGCGCATCCGGCCGACGGTGATCGCCCGCCCCTCCCCCTCGGTGGCCGCCAGCGCCAGGGCCAGCACCCAGGCGCGCGCCCGGTGCTTGGGCGCGAGGCTGGAGTAGGTGACGGCGACGACGGCGCCGTCCCGCACGCCGTTGACGGTGCCGGACAGCTCGCGCCCGCCCAGGTCGAGGCGGACGTCGACCGTGCGGGCCGGAGCGGCGACGAGCGGCCGGCCGGCCGCGACGAGGGCGTCCACCCGCGTGCCGACCCGCCGCAGCACCTGCGCGCCCAGCGCACGCGGCGGCAGCGTGCCCCGCAACCACTCGGCCCGGTGCGCGTCCTCCTGGCCGGTGCCGCGCAGGCCCGCGGCGAGCAGCCGCTCGCCGACCGCCCACTCCTGCAGCGGGTCCAGCGTGACGGCCACGGCGTCGGCGACCTCGTCGTCCTCGCCGGGCAGCGTGATGCCCAGCCGCTGCCGGAGGAAGGCCCGGACCGGGTGCTCGACGAACGCGACGAGGTCCTCCAGGGCCACCGGTCCGGTGCGCGGACCGAGCGGCCGGCGCTCCGCAGGCGCGCGGCGGGGCTGCACCGAACGGCGCGCACCGGCCAGGCCGACCGGATCGAAGCTGGGCGGCGGGGCACCGGTGAACGAGCGGGCGTCGTAGGGCTGCAGCGGATGCCGGGTGACCAGGTCCGGGCGAGCGCCCGGCACCATCACGTCGAGGACGTCGAGCAGCTCCCCCAGCGGCACCGCGGGCGGCCGCGACGCGCCGCTGACCGGGTCGGCCCCCGTGTAGAGCACCACCAGCCGCTCACCGGCGGCCATGACCGCGTCGAGGAGCTGCTGGCGGTCCTCGCTGCGGATGTCCCGCTCGCCCACGCGGGGGTCGCGGGCCAGCACGTCGTCGCCGTCCATGCCCACCGTGCGCGGGAAGACGCCGTCGTCGAGACCGAGCAGGACGACGACCCGGTGCGGCACCGACCGCATCGGGACCAGCGTGCAGACGGTCAGGTTGCCGGTGCGGAAGTTCGCCCGGGTGGGCCGGCCGCGGAGCCGGTCGGCGAGCATCGCGCGGACGTCGGGCAGCCGGACCGGCGAGACGCCGCCGTCGGCCGCCTCGGCGAGCTCGCGGCGGGCCTGGGCCAGCTGCCAGGCGTCATCCGGCTCGGTCTCGGTGAGCAGCTCGAGCGCACCCGCCAGCGTGTCGACCCAGTGCCCCACCGGCTGCTCCCCGGAGAGCGCGGTGAGGACGCCGTCGAGCCGGTCCAGCAGCTCGGCGAGCCGGCCGGCGAGGTCGATGTCGCTGCTGTCGACGTCGTCCAGCGGGAGGGCGCGGTCCAGCCAGACCGGCTCGTCCTCGGAGGTGGTGACGCCGAGCAGCACCCGGTCGAGCCCGGCCTGCCAGGTGTTCTGCGGGAGGTTGCCGAGCTTGTAGGGCTCGCGAGTCGTCGCGTCGATGCCCCAGCGGACGCCGGAGCGCGCAACCCAGTCGCGGACCCGCTCCAGCTCCTCGTCGGTGAACCCGAACCGGCGCCGTACGCCCGGGGTCGCGGCCAGGTCCAGCACCTGGCTGGCGGTGACCCGGCTCTGCGCCAGGTCGAGCAGCGCGGCCACCGTGTCGAGCAGCGGGTTGGTCCGCCGCAGGCTCCGGTCGGCGAGCCGGACGCGCAGCGCGCCCCCGGGGTGCGGCAGGCCCGGGCCCAGACCGAAGGCCGCCGAGATCAGCGGGGCGAACGTCTCGACGTCGGGGCACATGACCAGCACGTCGCGGGGCTCGAGGGTCTTGTCGTCCTCGAACAGCCGGAGCAGCAGCTCGCGCAGCACCTCGACCTGGCGGGCCGGCCCGTGGCAGGCGTGCACCTGCACGCTGTCGTCCAGCGCGGCGTCGCCGAGCAGTGCCTCCTCGGGCGCTGCGTCGTCGCGAAGATCGGCCTGCAGCCGCCCCAGCAGCGTCGCGGGCCGGGCGTCGTCCCCGTGGTGCTCGTCCGCGTGCCCGGGCAGCCGGAGCTGCAGCTCGCGGACGTCGCGCGCGAGGCTGCGCAGCAGGGGGTGCCGGGGCAGCGTGGCCGTGGCGTCGTCGCGGCGGCGGCCCGCGGTGCGACCGGTCAGCCGCTCCCAGAGCACCGGGCTCGGATGCGGCAGCCACAGGTGGACGTCGCGGTGCGCGGCGAGCGCGTCGAGGACCGCCAGGGCGTCGGCGTGCAGCCGGGTGGGGCCGAACACGCTGACCCGCTCGGGCAGCGCCGACAGCGACGGGTCGGCGCGCAGCGTCGCGCAGTCGGCCTCGAGCCGCTCGGCGGGGCTGGGGCCGAGCCGCTCGCGCAGCCGCCGCCACAGCTCGGCCTGCCAGACGAGGTCCGCCGGCAGGGCCTCGTGCCCGTCGGTGTCCCTCCCCTCGGCCCAGTCGCGCAGCATCTGCGGTCGGTGCGCGCCGTAGGAGCGGAACAGCCCGGCCAGCCGGGCGGCGGCCGCCCACCGCCGGCCGCGGCGGTGGTCGTCGGCGCGGGCGCCCAGGTGCCGCCCCAGCACCGCGCACCACGGCTCGCCCGCGCAGCCGTCGATCACCTCGAGCAGCGGCCAGACCGGGTTCGCCCACGGGTCGTCCCGCGGATCGGCGCCCCGGGCGGCGGCCAGCGCCTCGTCGACCAGCCGGCCGGCGGACGGGAAGACGACGCCCGAGCAGATGCCGTCGCCGGCCTCCGTGGCGCCCAGCGCCGTCGACAGCCGCTGCGCCAGCCAGCGCTCGACGCCCTTCGCGGGGACGGCGACGACCTCGGCGGCGAACGGATCGGCCAGCGGCGTCGCGAGCAGGCGCGCCAGGCCGTCGGCCAGGCGCGCGGTCCGTTCGGCTCGGTGGACGTGCAGCACCCCGCCTGTCTACCGGACGGCCCCGACAGAACCGGTCAGCGCGGACCGGGGCGGGATCAGATCCAGCCGCGCCGCTTGAAGACGGCGTAGAGCGCGAGGCTCACCCCGACCATCGCCAGCAGCGCGAACGGGTACCCGAACGACCAGTGCAGCTCGGGCATGTCGTCGAAGTTCATCCCGTACACGGTCCCGACGAGCGTGGGCGCGAACAGGATCGCCGCCCAGGCGGAGATCTTCTTGACCTCCTCGCCCTGCGCGATGGAGGCCTCGGTCAGCTCCCGGATCTCCTCGTTCTGCCGCTGCGCGACCAGGGTCGCGTTGACGGTGAGGATGTCGCGCAACTGCTGCCGGAAGCCCTCGACCCGCTCGATCACCTGCACCACGTGGTCGGCGACGTCGCGCAGGTAGCTGCGCAGCTCCTCGTCGACGCCGTACTTGTCGAAGCCGGCGGTGATCGCGGCGAGGATCCCGGTGAGGGGCTGCGCCGCGCGCTGGAACTCCAGCACCTCCTGCGACAGCTCGTAGATGCGCCGGGAGACGCCGGGATCGCCGCGGAAGACCTCGGTCTCGATCTCGTCGATGTCGGTGGCCAGCCCGTCGACCACCGGCCGGTACCCGTCGACGACGGCGTCCAGCGTCGCGTAGAGCACCGCCTCGCTGCCCTTGGCCAGCAGCGCCGGCTCGCTCTCCAGCCGCCGGCGCACCCGCGAGAGGTCGGGTGACTCGCTGTGCCGCACGGTGACGGCGAAGTCCGACCCCAGGAACAGGTGCACCTCGCCGAACTCGACCTCCTCGGCCGCGTCCTCGTACCGCGCCGCCTTGAGGACGACGAACAGCGTGTCCCCGTACCGCTCGAACTTCGGCCGCTGGTGGGCCTTGATCGCGTCCTCGACCGCGAGCTCGGGCAGGTCGAACAGCTCGGCGAGCTCGCCGAGTTCCTGCGGCTCCGGCCGGTAGAGCCCGAGCCAGGCCAGGCGCTCCTCGCCGAGGTCGAGCTCGGCGCGGCTGTCGGCGGCCGAGTCCGGCGTCGCCACCCGGCGGCCTGCGGAGTAGACCGCGTTGTCGACGACGCGGGACCGTCCGGCGTCGGGCTCGGTCCCCGCCGGCACGGGCGGGACGAGCCGGACCTCGGGACGCGGACGGCGGGCGAGGGTGGTCAGCGCGCTCAGCGGCGCGCGACGGCGATCGGTCATGACGGACTCCCGGGGAGCGGGGACGACGACGAGGGCTGCGCGGGTCCTCGCGTGCGCGTGCTGTCCGCTCCGGGCGGTTCAGCGGGCGGGGAGGATCCCGATACCGGTACTGGGAGGCTCGCCGGGCATGCGCGCTCCCTCCGGTCCGGGCCCGCGTCCGTCCGGGGGCCGTCTCATCGATGATCCCACGCGCGGACGGCGTCCCCCACCGCCGGTGCCCCCTCGTGATGAGGCCTACCCCACGCTGCCCAGCACCAGGTCGACCATCACCGGCAGCAGGATCACGATCAGGATCGCGCCCAGGATGTCGAAGGAGAAGCCGCTGCGGATCATCTTGGTGATCGGCACGACGCCCGAGCCGTAGGCGATCGCGTTCTGCGGCGTCGAGACCGGGAGCATGAACCCGAACGACGCCGCGAACGTCGCGGCCAGCGCCGGCACGAACGGGTTGATCCCGGCGGCCATCGCCACCGGGATGATGATCGGGACGACGACGGCGGCCGAGGCGGTGTTGCTCGTCGTCTCGCTGATGATGATCGCCAGGATCACCGCGAACACCGTGATGGCCAGGGTGCTGGTCAGGCCGAGCGAGTCGGCCGACGCCTGCCCGATCCGCTCGGCCAGGCCGGTGCTGGCCAGCAGCGAGCCGAAGATGATCCCGGTGCCGAACAGCAGGATCGTGCCCCAGTCGATCTTCGCCGCGTCGCTCCAGTTCAGCGTGAACTCCCGCGACTTCCAGTCGGTCGGCAGCAGGAACAGCAGCGAGGCGCCGAGGACGGCGACGATGCCCTCGTCGAGCCGGTCGCTGATCGTCGCGTACAGGTCGGACTCGGTGCCGGCGGTCAGCGCGATGATGCCCGGGAAGATCCACAGCGCGACGGTGATGCCGAAGGCGATGAGCGTGTTGCGCTCCGCGCCGGAGAACGCCCCGATCTCGGCCCGCTCCTTCTGCACGTACTCGTGCACGCCCTCGATCCGCCGGATCTCCGGCTTGTTGAGCAGCAGCAGGATGACGGTCAGCGCGACGAACATCAGCGCGCAGATCGGCAGCGCCATCAGCATCCAGTCGAGGAAGCCGATGCGCTCACCGGTGGCCTCCTCGATCAGCCCCCGGCCGATCAGGTTGGGCGGGCTGCCGACCGGGGTGAGCAGGCCACCGACGCCGGCGCCGTAGGCCAGCATCAGCATCAGCGCGACGCCGACGCGCAGCCGGAGTGGGTCGAAGTCCGGCTTCACCAGCTCCTTGTCCTGCAGCAGCTTGGCGATGACGGAGAGGATGCCGATCGCCGTGGGCAGCAGCATGGCGACGGTCGCCGTGTTGGACACGAACGCCGACAGCACGGCGGTGATGAACCCGAAGGCGATGACCACCCGCGCGGTCGAGGCGCCCACCCACTTCAGCGACAGGATGAACATCGCGAAGCGCCTGGCCACCCCGTGCTTGAGCATGGCCGCGGCCAGGATGAAGGCGCCGATGAAGGTGAAGACCGTCGTCGAGCCGAACGGCGCCAGCGCGTCGTCGGCGGGCACCACCCCGAGCACGACGATCGCCCCGACCCCGATGAGACCGCCGATCGGGATCGGCACCGGCTCGGTGATCCACAGGACGATGACGCCCAGCAGGACCGCCGCGAGCAGGTGCTGGTCGCGCGGCAGGTCGAACGGGATGAGGGCGAAGACGATCGTGACGACCGGCGCCAGGAAGAGCCCGACGGTGCGCCGGCCCTTCTCGAACCGCTCCTCGGCGGGGCTGAGCTTCTGCTCCCCCAGGCTGCGGTAGGTCGCGCTGCCCCGGAAGGCTGCGTCGACGTCGGTGCGCTGGCCCTGCGTCCGCTCCGTTGCGGTCATTTCGGCCCCCCGGGTCTGGGAAATGATCAGACCCTAGGCAGCGCGGAGCCGGGCGGCGACCCGACGGGAATCAGCTCTTGGCCAGGCCCGACGCGCTCAGGGCACCGTTGGCGACCAGCGTGCGCGAGAACTCCTTGGCGATCTCCACCACGCGCGCGGTCCGCTCGGGCCCGAGGAGCAGCCAGGGGTCGGCCGACAGCGCGTCGGTGTGCACCTCGAGGCGGGCGCGCAGCTCCACGCCCTCCTCGGTCAGGCCGGCGTCGTCGACCAGGCCGCGGTCGGCCAGGGCCTGGGCGGCGGCGGCCCACTCCTCCTCGCTCCAGCCGCGGGTGGCCTTGGCGGCCTCCGGGGTGAAGCCGCGGCCCATGGCCGTGTGCGTCACCAGCGCCTCGATCCCGGACAGGCCGGAGTGCAGCAGGGCGGCGACGTGCCCGTCGCCGCGGTGCTCGCGCAGCAGCGTGGCCGCGTGCCACAGGACGAGGATCGGCTCCTCGGGCCAGGGCAGATCGGCGTGACCGGCGTAGAGCGCGCGACCCTCCGGCGACAGCACCGTGGTGGCCTCGCGCAGCAGCTCACCCAGCTCGACGACCTCGTCGGAGGACGCCGCGTCGCCGAGCAGCCGGGTGAGCGAGGCGCGGGCGGCGTCGAGACGGGCGGCCAGCACCTGCTCGGGGGTGGCCAGCGTCCAGGCGGCCGGGATGGTGCGGGCGACCAGCGCCGGCGAGAAGTTGTAGAACGTCGCCGTCACCGTGCCGGCGCCCACCGCACCCATGGCGGCCGACCGGCCCGCGAAGTAGCACATCCGGCCCGGGCGCAGGCCCGCTCCGGTCAGGTGCTGCTCGGTCTCCGGCGCGAAGTACACGTGCGAGTGCAGGAGCTCGACGGCGCGGTGTGCCCGCGCGATCTGCCGGGGGTCGAGGGTGGCAGTGGACGGATCGGCGCTGACCATGGGCGCACCCTAGCCATGCACGGCGGCGGGCAGGACCCGGGACCAGCTCGCCCGCGTGCGGGCGGTGCGGAAACCGAGGCGCTCGTACACGCCCACCGCCCCGGTGACGTTGGCGCTGTCGACCTCGAGCCCGGCCCGCCGGCAGCCGTCGTGGGCGGCCGCGCGGAGCACCGCGGCGATCACCGCCGACGCGACTCCGCGCCCCCGGATCGCGGGCAGCACGCCGATCTGGCCGAGGTGGACCTCGTCGTAGCCGGTGGCCAGCGAGTCGGCCTCGTACACGTAACCCAGCGCGTAGCCGACCACGGCGCCGTCGGCGACGGCCAGCACCGACAGGTCCGGCCGGAAGGCGCGCTGGCCGGTGAACAGCGTCCGCCACGTCGTCGCGTCCCGTTCGGCGGACCCGTGGTGTTCGGTGAAGGAGGCGTTGTGCGCCTGACGGACCTCCTCGTCCCGCTCCCACGCGAAGGGGACCAGGTCGATGCCCTCGACGACCGGGACCTCGACGGGCTCGGTCAGCGGCCGCTCCATGGAGAAGTACCACCGCTCCTGCTGCAGGCCGGCGCGGCGCAGCAGCCCCTCCAGCCCGGGCATCGTCGTGGGAGCAGCCACCGCCAGGACCGCGGGCGAGCCCGGATGGCGCTCCTCGTGCACCTCCTGCCCCCGCGCGAGCTGCCACGCGAGGAGGGCGCGCCCCACCCCGCGTCCCCGCCAGGCGGGGTGGACCCGGGCCTCGAGCTCCACGCGGAAGGCGTCGCGGAAGGTGGGCAGGGCGAGGACGGTGGCCCAGGCGACGAGCGTGCCGTCCGCCGAGCGCACGGCGAGGCTGTCCCGCTGCAGATCGACGAGGTCGTTGACCCACCACTCCGTCAGGTCCTCGGCGTTCCAGTGCTCACCGGTGTCGTCGGCCGTCTCGGCGACGGCCAGGAGCGCCGCCGCGTCGGCCACGTCAGCCGGGGTGATCGGCGCGACGGAGAGGCCTGCGGGCAGTGCGGGAAGGTCGGCCACGTCGTCGGAGGGTAGGCAGCCGGGCGCCCCGGGGCGACCTCTTTCAGCGGCGCACGAACAGGCAGAACGGGTGGCCGGCCGGATCGCGGAAGACCCGCACGATCTCGTCGTCGTCCTCGTGCCCGCCCACCGGCTCGGCGCCGGCGTCCTCGGCCAGCGCACAGGCCGCGTCGAGGTCGTCGACGAGGAGGTCCAGGTGCTGCTGCATCTGCTGGGTGCCCGGCTCGGGCGGCCAGACGGGCGGGACGTGGTCGCGTTCCAGCTGGAAGGACAACCCGGTGCTGCCGTCGGCCGGCCGCAGGGTCGCCCACTCGTCGGTGTCGTCGCGGATCGGCCAGCCCAGGAGGTGGCGGTAGAAGCGGGCGAGCCCGCGCGGGTCGGGCGTCCCGAGGACGCTCGCGGTGAAGGTGAAGCTCGGCATCAGGCCTCCAGTCCGAACATCCGGGCGCCGTTGCCCCAGAGGACGGCGCGCAGCCACTCCTCCCCCAGCTCCAGCCGGTGCAGCGCCGCCAGCTGGTGGGCGTACGCGTACGGGATCGAGGGGAAGTCGCTGCCGAGCAGCACCTTGCCGCGCAGGTCCGACAGTCGCGGCAGCAGGGCGCGGTCGAAGGCGTTGCGCCCGCGCTCGGTGAAGTCGGTGGCGAACATGGTGGTGTCCAGGTGCACCCGCTCGTACCGCTCGGCCAGGGCGAGGAACTCGCCGTACTCCGGCATGCCGAGGTGGGCGATGACCAGCTGCAGCCGCGGGAACCGCTCCAGCAGCCCCGCCATCGGCGCGGGCCCGGTGTGCTCGCCGACCAGCGGCCCCGAGCCGCAGTGGATGACCACCGGCGTGCCGGTCTCCTCCAGCCGTGCCCAGACGTCGTCGAGCAGCCGGTCCCGCGGGTCGAAGGCGCCCACCTGCACGTGCACCTTGAACACCCGGGCACCCCGGTCCAGCGCCGCCGCGACATAGGCCGGCGCCTCCGGCTCGGGGTAGAACGTCGCCGACTGCAGCACCTGCGGGCGGCCGGCCGCGAACTCGGCCGACCAGTCGTTGAGCCACGCGGCCATGCCCGGCTTGTGCGGGTAGGGCAGCGTCGAGAAGGCCCGCACGCCGAGCCGCTCGAGGACGCCGAGCCGCTCCTCCACCGGCAGCTGGTAGGTGATCGGCCAGGAGGCGGTGCCGTAGTTGTCCTTCGCGGCACCGAAGTACTCCCACACCTTCGCCTGCACCCGCTCCGGCAGGAAGTGCACGTGCACGTCGACCAGCCCGGGCAGGCCCAGCTCCCGCCAGAAGCGGGGGACGTCGGCGTCGTCGAGGGGAGCTGCGATCACGTCCCGACCCTAGGGTCCGGGCACTGCCGACCGCAGCCGTCCGGGTGACACCGAAAACTGGTCTCGGTATAGACTTGTACCGGGTCCAGCTTTCTGTCTAGGGTGGTCCCGTGACCAGGCCAGGGAAGTCGTCGCTCTCCGAGCACTGCCCCCTGGCCGCCGTCATGGGGCTCCGAGAGCGCAAGAAGCTCGAGGCCTGGCGCACCATCCGCTCCACCGCGCTGGCACTGATCAGCGAGCGCGGCTTCGACGCCGTCAGCGTCGAGGACATCGCCGGCGCGTCCGGCGTCTCCCGCACCACGTTCTTCAGCTACTTCCCCAGCAAGGAAGCGGTCGTGTTCGACCTCGATCCGCTGGAGGTCCAGCAGTGGCGCGACCTCCTCGCGGACCCCAGGGCGGACCTGCCGCTGTGGGAAGCGCTGACCGACGTCTCGCTCGGTCTGGCACGGCTGCTCGCCGAACGGCTGCCCCTGCAGAAGCGGTTGTTCGAGCAGTCACCGGAACTGTGCACGTCGTCGCGTGACACCTGCGACGCCTTCGAACCCGACCTCAAGGAGTGGATCAGCCGTCGCACCCCGGACGGCGACCCGCTCCGCACCGCACTCGTCTACAACACCGCCTTCGCCGCGTTCTCCACGGCGATCGAGGCCTGGGATCCCGACGACTCCTTCGAGCACTTCCTGGCGCTCGTCCGCGACTGCCTGCGCTGGGCCGGCGCAGGACTCGCACATCCCGTGAGCTGACCCGCTCCTCTCCCGGCCGGCCCTGACCTCCGTCGGCCGTTCCCCGCCCGTCCCCGCGACCGCGCACCGCTGCCGGCCGCCCGGACCCGCGCGTCCTCATCCCCTCCACTGCGCACCGCGCAGGAAGGACGGCGCAGCCATGCCCGTCGACACCCTCCCCGACCTCCGGCACTCCCCCGTCCCCGGGGAGCCCGCCCCACCGCAACCCGATCCCCGGCGCTGGCTCGCCCTCGCCGTCATCGCGATCGCCCAGCTGATGATCGTGCTGGACGTCTCGATCGTGAACATCGCGCTGCCCGACGCCGGCGCCGACCTGGGCATCAGCGCCGCGAACATCCAGTGGGTCGTGACCGCCTACACGCTCACCTTCGGCGGTCTGCTGCTGCTCGGCGGCCGGGTCTCCGACATCATCGGCCGCAAGCGCGCCTTCCTCATCGGGCTGCTCGGCTTCGCCGCCGCGTCCGGGCTGGGCGGCATCGCGCCCAACCAGGAACTGCTCTTCGGCGCCCGGGCGCTCCAGGGCGTGTTCGCCGCGCTGCTGGCACCGGCGGCGCTGTCCTTGCTCGCCCTCGCTTTCACCGAACCCAGGGAGCGGGCCCGCGCCTTCGGCGTCTTCGGCGCCGTCTCCGGTGGCGGAGCGGCGATCGGGCTCATCCTCGGCGGCACCCTGACCGAGTTCGCGTCCTGGCGCTGGACGCTCCTCGTCAACGTGCCGATCGCCGTCGCCACGGCGCTGGCCGCCGTCGTGCTGGTCCGCGAGAGCCGGGCGGAGGGCGACCGCCACTTCGACGTGCCCGGCGTCCTGCTGTCCACCGCCGGGCTGGCCAGCCTGGTCTACGGCTTCAGCAGGGCCGCCGAGGCCGGCGCGGGCTGGTCCGACCCGCTCACGCTGACGCTCCTGGGTGCTGCCGCCGTCCTGCTGGTCGGCTTCGTCCTGCACGAGCGCCGGGCGGCCCACCCGCTGCTCCCGCTCCGCATCGTGCTGGAGCGCAACCGCGGTGGTTCGTACCTGGTCTTCCTGCTGGTGGGCGCCGGGCTCTTCTCGATGTTCCTGTTCCTGACGTTCTACTTCCAGGAGACGCTGGGCTACACCCCGCTGGAGTCGGGCTTCGCGTTCCTGCCGTTCAGCGGCGGCATCATCGTCGGGGCGGGGCTCGTCTCCCAGGTGCTCCCCCGGGTCGGCCCGCGGCCGCTGATCGTCGGCGGCCTGGCCCTGGCCGTCGCCGGGATGCTCTGGCTCACCCAGATCGGCGTGACCAGCTCGTTCGTCACCAGCGTGCTACCGGCGGAGCTGGCGATGAGCTTCGGCATGGCGATGGTCTTCGTGTCCGCGTCGAGCACCGCGCTGCTGGGTGTCGACGAGCACGACGCCGGGGTGGCCTCGGCGACGCTGACCACCGCGCAGCAGATCGGGGGATCGCTGGGGCTGGCGCTGCTGAACACGTTCTTCGCGTCCGCCGTCGCCGACCGGATGGCCGCGGATCCGACCGGCGGCACCGAGGCCGCGATGGTGCACGGCTACCACGTGGCGTTCGTGTGGGCGGCGGCGTTCCTCGGCATCGCGCTGCTCATCGGCGCTGCGTCGATCTCGGCACGGAGGTCGGACCTGCCGGCGCCGGAGATGGCACTGGCGGCCTGACGGTCGTCCGCTGCCGGGACCGGTCTCGCACCGGGCCCGGCAGCGGCGCGTCCGGGGTCAGAGCGTGACGACGACCTTGCCGCGCACGTGCCCCTCGCTGACCAGCCGGTGGGCCGCGACGAGCTCCGCGAGCGGGAACGCCTTGGCGATCGGTACCCGAAGCTGGCCGGCGTCGGCCATCCGGCCGAGCTCCTCGAGGTCGTGCTGCTCGGGGCGGACGAACACGTACCGCCCACCCATCTCGTTCACCGACGGGTCGACCACCGAGGCGATGCGGGAGACGTCGCGCACCTGCTTCGGGGCGTCGGCGAGGGTCTCCCCACCCACCAGGTCCAGGACGGCGTCGACCGGCTCGGACAGCTGACCGCTGATCGGGCCGGCGTTGTAGTCGAGCACCTCCGCGGCCCCGGCGTCCTTGAGGAAGCCGTGGTTGCGCGGGCTCGCCGTCCCGATCACGTGCGCGCCGAGGGCGGCGGCGATCTGCACGGCGTTGAAGCCGACGCCGCCGGCCGCGCGGTGGATCAGCACGCGGTCGCCCTCGCCGACGTCGAGCGCCTCGGTCAGCGCCTGGTAGGCGGTCAGCCCGGCGAGCGGGAGCGCCCCGGCCTCGGCGAAGGAGAGCGACGCCGGCTTGTGCGCGAGGCAGCGCTGGGGTGCGGGCACCAGCTCGGCCGCCGTCCCCCACTGGACGTCGTCCCGGCGGACGTAGCCGAACACCTCGTCACCGGGTGCGAACGCCACCACCGCGGGCCCGACCGCCTCGACGACGCCGGAGACGTCCCAGCCCGGGATGATCGGGAAGTGGTGCGGGAAGAAGCTCGCCAGGCCGCCGGCGCGAATGCCCATGTCCACCGGGTTCACCCCCGAGGCGTGCACGCGCACGAGCACCACGTCCGGGCCGACGGGCGGCTCCGGGAGGTCGTCGCGCAACGTCAGGACGTCGTCGTCCCCGAACCGGTCGTACGCCATTCCACGCATGCGCTCCACCGTAGGCGCGGCACCCGGCCGCGGCCCGCGCCCAGGGGGTCGCCCTCGTCACCTGCGGCGACGGCCGGATCCGCGCTGGGTCGTCCACTCGAGCACCCAGCGCTCGCCCACCGGGAGCACGGCCCAGCGGCGCGACGCGTCGCGCACCGCGTCCACGGCCGCCGCGATCCTCTCGGGCGGGAGGCCGGAGGTCGCCACGTGCTGCGGCGGCAGTGCCTCGCCGCGCGCGAGCCGCCCCACGACGTCGGCCACGTTCTCCGCGCGCTGCACCGCTTCGTGCCGCTCCCGCTTGAGCTGGTCGGACCGCTCCGCGGAGTGTGGCGGACGGCGGCCCGACACGTGCCGCATGCTGCCCCACACCACGCCGTCGGCGACGCAGCCCCAGATGCCGTCGGCCAGCGGCAGCGCGGTCTCGACGACGGCATGCACCAGGTCGTGCGGCAGGTCGGCGCCCCCGCCCGCGCCGCGCATCGCGAACACGACGCCGTCGTCCCGCTCGACGAGGGTCTCGACCGGACGCCGGTCCGCCATCCGCTGGAACGTCATGCGCACGGCATCGATCCTCCGATGCCGCTCAACCCGTTTTCCGGGTCAGCGCCGACCCTTCACGTACCGGCCGAAGGCCTTCTGGATCTCGCGGCGGGAGTCGCGCTCGGCCAGGTCGTGCCGCTTGTCGTAGGACTTCTTGCCCTTCGCCAGCGCCAGGGTCGCCTTGACCTTGCCGTCCTTGAAGTACAGGTCGAGCGGGACGAGGGTGAGCCCGCCCTCCTTGATCTTGCCGATCAGCTTGTCGATCTCGCTGCGGTGCATGAGCACCTTGCGCTTGCGGCGCGGCGTGTGGTTGGTCCAGGTGCCGGCCACGTACTCGGGGATGTGGACGTGCTGGAGCCACACCTCGCCGTCGTCGATGGAGGCGAACCCGTCGACCAGCGAGGCGCGACCGGCGCGCAGGCTCTTGACCTCGGTACCGGTGAGCACGAGGCCCACCTCGTAGGTGTCGAGGATCGAGTAGTCGTGCCGCGCCTTCTTGTTCTGGGCGATGAGCTTGCGCCCCTGTTCCCGCGGCATGCCTGCCAGGCTACTGGGGTCCCGCCACGGCGTGACGCAGTCCGGCGAGCGCAGGCGCCTGCACCGGCAGGAACGCCACCTCGCCCGGACCGCCGTCCGCCAGCAGGCCCGCCCGCCCGAGCAGGACTGGGACGGCGAATGCGACGCACTCGTGGCCATCAGTCTGCGATGGCCACGAGTTCGTCGCACTCGATGCGAGGTGGAGCTACAGGCGGACGTACAGCCGCAGCGTCACGTAGGCGGCGACGGCGGCCAGGCCCACGCCGGCCCCGGCGATGAGCGGGCTGATCAGCGCGATCTGCCCCCAGTCGACCGGCGGGATGATGCCGGCCTTGATCGGCCCGGACAGCGTGCGGTCGACGAACAGCACCTTGGTGAGCACCAGCCCGCCGATCGCGAGCAGGGCACCGATCAGCCCGGCGAGCGCGGCCTCGAGGATGAACGGCAGCTGGGTGTACCAGCGCGAGGCGCCGACCAGCCGCATGATGCTGGTCTCGTTGCGCCGGTTGAACGCCGCCAGTTGGATCGTGTTCGAGATCAGCAGCAGCGCCGCCAGCGCCTGGACCATGGCGACGGCGATCGTCGCGTTGCGGGCGCCGTTGAGCAGGCTGAACAGCCGGTCGAGGAAGTCACCCTCGTCGCGAACCTGGTCGACGCCGTTCTCCCCGTTGGGGAACTGCTCGGCGATGACCGGGTACCGCTCGGGGTTCACCAGCTCGACGCGGAAGCTCTCCGGCAGCGCGTCCGCGGGGGTGTTCTGCACGAGCTCCGGCTGCTGGCTGAACTGCTGCTGGAAGCGCTCGTACGCCTCGTCCTTGTTCTCGTAGATGAAGCTCTTCACCTCGGTGGACGAGGAGAGCTCGGCCTCGATGGCCGCTCGCTGCTCCTCGGTCACGCCCTCGGCGAGGAAGATGGAGACCTGGACCTTGTCGTAGTAGATCTCCTTCATGTCGGAGATCATCAAGGCGATCAGCAGGCCGGTGCCCATGAGGCCGAGCGAGATGGCCGTCGTCAGGATCATCGCGACCGTCATGGTGAGGTTGCGACGGAGCCCGGTGGCCACCTCGGAGAGCACGAAGTTGACGCGCATGGATGTCCTGTCGTGGGGTTCGGAGGAACTCGGTCAGCGGCGGGCGAGGCCGCTCATCGGCCCACGCCGTACACGCCGCGAGACTGGTCGCGGGTGAGGGATCCTCCGTTGAGCTCGATCACGCGACGGCGCATGGAGTCCACGATGTGGTAGTCGTGCGTCGCCATGATCACCGTGGTGCCGGTCCGGTTGATCCGCTCGAGCAGCAGCATGATGCCCTCGCTGGTGTCCGGGTCGAGGTTTCCGGTCGGCTCGTCGGCGAGCAGCACCAGCGGCCGGTTGACGAACGCGCGGGCGATCGCGACCCGCTGCTGCTCACCACCGGAGAGCTCTCCCGGCAGCCGCTGGGCCTTGCCCTCCAGGCCGACCATCTCCAGCACCTCGGGCACCACCTTGCGGATGGTGCGGTGCGGCTTGTTGATGACCTCGAGCGCGAAGGCGACGTTCTGCGCCACGGTGCGGTCGCGCAGCAGGCGGAAGTCCTGGAAGACGCAGCCGATGGTGCGTCGCAGCTTCGGCACGTTCCACTTGCTCATGGTGTTGAGCGTCTTGCCGTTCACGATGACGTTGCCGGACGTCGGGTCCTCCTCCTTCAGCAGCAGCCGCAGGAAGGTGGACTTGCCCGACCCCGAGGAACCGATGAGGAAGACGAACTCGCCCTTGTCGATCTCCGTCGACACGTCGTCCAGGGCCGGCCGGCCGCTCGCCGGGTAGAGCTTGGTGACGTGTTGCATTTCGATCACGAGGCGCCACGGTACTAGCACCGGGGCCCTCGACCCCTCGTTCGCCACGGAACTCGCGAGGCTCGTTCTCGCGCTCCGTCACCGGGCCGCGCAAATGCCCAGCAGGCCGGTCACGGAGCGTCGGTTCCGGCCCGGATCGGCCGGGTGGAGTGACCTCCCCTACAGCGGCGGCCTACGCCGCGGACGTCGACTCCTGCTGACGGCGCCACCGGATGCCGGCCTCGATGAAGGCGTCGATCCCGCCGTCCAGCACGTCCCCGGGGTTGCCGCTCTCCTGCTCGGTGCGGAGGTCCTTGACCATCTGGTACGGGTGCAGCACGTAGGAGCGCATCTGGTTGCCCCAGCTCGAGCCCTCGCCCTTGAGCGCGTCCATCTCGGCCCGCTGCTCGGCCTGGCGGACGACGAGCAGCCGGGCCTGGAGCACCCGCAGGGCGGCGGCGCGGTTCTGGATCTGCGACTTCTCGTTCTGGCAGGACACCACGATGCCGGTGGGGATGTGGGTCATGCGGACGGCGGAGTCGGTGGTGTTCACGCTCTGCCCGCCGGGGCCCGAGGAGCGGAAGACGTCGACCCGGATCTCGTTCTCGGGGATGTCGACGTGGTCGGTCTGCTCGACGACGGGCAGCACCTCGACGCCGGCGAAGGACGTCTGCCGGCGTCCCTGGTTGTCGAACGGCGAGATGCGCACGAGCCGGTGGGTGCCCTGCTCGACCGAGAGCGTGCCGTAGGCGTAGGGCACCTTCACCGCGAAGGTGGCCGACTTGATGCCGGCCTCCTCCGCGTAGCTGACGTCGTAGACCTCGGTCGGGTACTTGTGCCGCTCCGCCCAGCGCAGGTACATCCGCATGAGCATCTCGGCGAAGTCGGCGGCGTCGACGCCCCCGGCCTCCGACCGGATGGTCACCAGCGCCTCGCGGGAGTCGTACTCGCCGTTGAGCAGCGTCCGGACCTCGAGCTCGTCGATCACCGCGCGGATGCTCACCAGCTCGCGCTCGGTCTCGGCCAGCGTGGCCTCGTCGCCCTCGTCGGCGGCCATCTCGTGCATCAGGCCGACGTCGTCGAGGCGGGAGCGCAGCTCCTCGACCCGGCGGAGCGTGCCCTGCAGGAAGGAGAGCCGCGAGGTGAGCGCCTGAGCGGCCTCGACGTCGTTCCAGAGGTCAGGCGCGGCGGCCTGCTGCTCCAGTTCGGCGATCTCCCTGCGGAGGTCGTCGACGTCCAGGACCGCCTCGATCGACCCCAGGGTCGTGTTGAGCTCGTCGAGTACGACGGAGAAGTCGGCAGCCACGTCTAGCCAGGGTAGTGCGCCGCGCGCCGGGGTACCCGGTCCGCATGACCGGACCCGCGAAGAAGCGCACGCGGGAGGAGTACGAGCAGGGCCTCCCGGACCACCACGACCCGACGGCGGGCTTCGCCGGCGCGCCGGCCGCGCAGTCGGCGCTCACCCTGCGGCTGATCCTGGCCCTCTTCGGCCTGGTGGTCTGCCTGGCCGGCGGGCTGGGCTGGCTGGCCACCGACCTGCCGGCCTGGCCCGCGGTCCTGCTGCTGATCTTCGCCGTCGTGGCGGTGGTCGACATCGTCGTCATCGTGCGCCGCAAGGCGCGCGGCGAACCGGGCTGACGGGGCCTCAGCGCGCCGCGAGGGCGACCGGCGCAGCCGTGGCGTGCTGCGCGGAGACCCACCCCGGCACCGCCTCGGCCGGCATGGGCCGGGCGATGTGGAACCCCTGGGCGAAGGTGCAGTCGAGCTCGGCGGCGAGCGCCAGCTGCCCGGCGGTCTCGACGCCCTCGGCCAGGCTCCGGATCCCGCAGGCCTTCCCGAGCGCGACGACGGCGGCGATCGCGGCGGCCGCCCGGTCGCGGTGGCCCTCGGTGTAGTTCACCAGGCTGCGGTCGATCTTGAGCATGCCCGCGGGCAGGGTGACCAGCTGGCCCAGCGAGGAGAAGCCGCTGCCGAAGTCGTCGATGGAGACCTCCACCCCGCGGCGGCGCAGTTCGGCCATCTGCTGGGCGGCGCGCTCCGGATCCTCCGCGACGGAGGTCTCGGTGAGCTCGACGACGAGCAGCTCCGGTGGCACGCCGGCGTCCGAGAGCGCGGCGAACACGTCCTCGACCAGCGTTCCGCTGGAGAACTGCTCGGCGGTGATGTTGACCGCCACGACGAGGTCGAGGCCGATCCGGGACCACTCGGCGATCTGACGGGTGGCCGCCGTCATCACCCAGCGGGCCAGCGGGGTCATCAGGTCGTGCGCCTGCGCGGTGGGCAGGAACTCCCCCGGCGCGAGCAGGCCCCGCTCGGGGTGCTGCCAGCGCACGAGCGCCTCCATGCCGGTGCAGCGGCCGGACGGCAGGTGCAGCACCGGCTGGTAGTGCAGGACCAGCTCGTCGCGGACGAGGGCGTCGCGCAGCTCGTTGGCGAGCGTGGCGCGCCGCTCGGCCGCCGCCCGGAGGTCGGGGCTGAAGACGTGCACCCGGTTGCGCCCGGCCGCTTTGGCCGCGTACATGGCGAGGTCGGCGTCGCGGACCAGGTCGGTGGAGCGCAGGTAGCGGTGCCCGGACGTCCCGGCGATGCCGATGCTGGCACCGATCCGGACGACGTGGCCGCCGAGCTCGAAGGGCCGCTCGAGGGTGACCCGCAGCCGCTCGGCCAGCGCCTCCGCCTCGACCGGCGTGCAGCCGCGCGACAGGACGACGAACTCGTCGCCACCGAGCCGGCCGACGGTGTCGTCCTCGCGGACGGCCGCGGTCAGCCGGGCGGCCACCTCGCGGAGCAGGTCGTCGCCGGTGTCGTGCCCGAGGGAGTCGTTGACCTCCTTGAACCCGTCGACGTCGAGGAAGAGCACGGCGACCCGCGTCCTCGGCGCGGCCAGGTCGGCGTCGATCAGCTGGTGCAGGTAGGAGCGGTTCGGCAGCCCGGTGAGCGCGTCGTGCCGCGCCTGCCAGGCCGAGGCGCGCTCGGCGCGCACCCGGGAGGTGACGTCGGTGTGGGTGAGGACGATGTTGCCCGCCTCGTCGACCCGCGAGGCCTGCAGGTGGAACCAGCGGGTGCCCGAGGCGAGCTGCACGGGCAGGTCGGCGGTGGCCGAGTCGCGCAGGCCCATGGAGAGCTCGCGGATGCCGGCGACCAGCGCCCGGGCGTGCTCGTCGTCCCGCACCTGGAGGGCGAGGGCGAAGTAGTCGCCACCGACGGGCACCCGGAAGCGGTCGTCGTCCAGCGTCTCGGCGGCCTCGTTCCAGGCGGAGTTCGCCAGGAGCACCGTGCCGTTCCGGTCGACCAGCAGCGTGGGCGAGGGCAGCGCGTCGAGGACCGCCTCGACGAGGAGGGTCGCCCCGCCACCGCCGCCCCGGCGGCGCACGTCGGCAGGCAGCGCGCGGCTCGGTCGTGGTCGCACGGTCCCGCCCGTCAGTCGGGGGACGCCGTCGGCGTCCGCTGCTCCCCCATCGGCAATCCGGAACGGATCCGTCATGCCAGCGCGGCGGTCTCGCTCCAAGGAGGGAGTCAGGGCTCCCGGGTCTCCTGGGCGATCCAGCGAAGGTACCCGGGGTGGCCGCCGACCAGCGGCACGGCCAGGACGCAGGGCACGTCGTAGGCGTGCAGCTCCACGGCGCGGGCGACGACGGCGTCGACCAGGGAGCGCCGGGTGTGCAGGGCGACGCGGGCCTCGGCCTCGTCGTGCACCTCACCGGCCCAGCGGTACACCGAGCGGATCGGGGCGACGTGCTGCCCGCAGGCTACCAGCCGTTCCTCGACCAGCGTGCGGGTCAGCGCCACCAGCCGTTCGGCGTCCGCATCGGTGATCACGATCTCGCAGCACTCCACGTCCACGGCCCGATCCTGGCGGGCGACTTCCGCGGCCGCTGATTGAGGTCGCCGTGCCCGGGGGTAGGGGGCGCTCATGAGCGATGACAAGACGATCGAGATCGACGGCGAGACCTTCGTGCTGCGCCACGACGGCGAGGGCCTGCAGGTGGGCCGGCGCATCGACGGCGACGTGACCTGGCTCGACACCGTGGCCGACAGCCTGCTGCCCGAGGCCGCCCGTGCGGCGCTCCGGTCCGGGGACACCTCGGACGAGACGCTGCAGACGGCCGTCCGCGGCGTGCTCGAGGCCGAGGTGAAGCGCGGCGGCTGAGCCGTCCAGCAGCAGGGGCGCTGCGCGTCAGCGGTGGCCGCGCCCCTGACCGTTCCCGTCACCGGCGGCTCGCTCCTGCCGCCGTTCCCGTTCCTGGGCCACGGCCCGCTCCCAGGCGGCGGCGAGCTCGCGCAGGCGCTGCACGTTGCGGTCGTGCACCTCCTGCCAGGACGGCACCCGGACCTGCTGCTGCGGCGGCACCACCGCCGGCGCGGGAGCAGGAGCAGGAGCAGGCACGGGGGCCGGAGCAGGCGCGGGGGCCGGGAGCGGTGCCTGGACGGGCGCGGGGACCGGCGCGGGCACCGGCGCCGGAGCGGTCGCGGCGGGCCGGGCGACCTCGGCCGCGGCCTGGACGGGCGGCACCGCGGTGGGCAGGGCCAGCTGGCCCAGGGTCACCGTCGCGCCCGCCGGCCAGTCCGGATCGACCGCCGTCCACTCCGCCCACGACGCCGGGTCGAGCAGCTGCGGGAGCAGCTCGGCGGCGGACCGCGGGTCCAGGTGGCTCGCGGCCGCGTTGCCGATGGCGACCGCGGCGACCACGTCACAGCTCGCCGTCGTCAGGAACTCCTGGTCGTCCGCGCACGCCTCGCGTGCCCGGAACGCATCGCTGATCTCGCCGACCAGGGCCGCCGCGTGCTGCTGCGCCTCGGCGGCCGGCTCGTCCGTTCCTCCGGCGAGCCACCCGCGCAGGAGCGTGGCCATCTCCGGGATCGCCGGAACGGGCAGCGGCTGGACGGTCACGACCGCCAGCTCGGGTCCGATCGGCCACCGGGTGACCTCCCCCGGGAGCAGCACCTCGCCGTCCCCGCCGGTGCGCCGGACGACGGCTGCGACCTCGCTGTTCTCGCTCCGGACGCGGACCGGGGCACCGACGTCGCCGATCCGGGTCACCAGCACCGGCCGGTCGCGGTCGTTGCGCACCGTGATCGTGGCGCTGTCGACGCAGGCGTCCACGGGGAAGCTCTCCGGCACCGCCCCGCGGATCCCATCGGAGACGCACAGCGGCGGTGCGGAGCCCGACGCGGGAGCCGCCGACGCCGTCGGGGCTCCCAGCAGCGGCAGCACCAGCAGGAGCACCGGCGCCAGGTTGCGGCGCCTCATGTCGGGAACCCGCACGCGGGCTGGGTCACGGTGCCCACCTGGCGCAGGCCTCCGGACACCGCGTCGGCCACCGGGCCGGTGATCGGCCCGTCGACCACCGCGCCGAGCCCCCGCACCAGGTCCTCCAGCGCCGCCGCCACCTCCTCGTGCCCGCCCTCGTCCCGCACATCGGCGAGCACCGTCCGCAGGTCGCGCGCGACCTGGCTGACCTGGGTGCGGGCCTCGACGTCCGGGCCGTCCAGCAGCTCGCCCATCGAGGCCGGGAGCCGGTCCAGCCCTCCGACGGCCGCCAGCCGGGCGCAGAAGCCCGGTGCGCCGTGGGGCGCCTCGTACGACGGGACCGCCGCGGTGGCACCCGCAGGGCGCGGGTCGTCGGCCGGACCGCACGCCGCGACGGCGGCGAGGACGAGGGCCGGCACACCGAGGCGGACGACGCCGGGAAAGGGCACCCGGGCAACCTAGGGCGCCGGTTCCGGTCCGTGACCGCGCCGACGTCGGCATCACCCACTCGTGCGACAGCCGATCAGGTCGGCCGTCACCGACCGTGTCCGCCGCGCAGATCTCACCCGGAGGGGTGAGACCGCGTACTCCGGGCGGCCCCGCGTTCCGATGGAGTGGTGTGACGCCCTCCTCGCGCGGCCGAAGCCTCCGGGCCTCCGCCGTCGCCGTCTGCTCCGCGGTTCTGGTGCTGGCCGGCTGCGACGCCGGGGCGCAGCCGGACGAACCGGCCCGGGACAAGGCCGCGACGGAGAAGCCGGTCGCCGCGCCGGTCGCCGACTCCGCCGCTCGCGTGGACTGGAAGGCCGCCGCCTACGCGGCCCTGGACTGCACTCCCCGCACCGAGTGGCTGGCCGACGGCCTGCCGGCCGCCGCGTGGGACGACGCGACCGTGCGCACCACCGCCGCGGACGTGACCGGCGACGGCGTCGACGAGATCCTCGTGCAGGCCACCTGCCCGGCCGCGGCCTCGACCCGGGCCGACCACGTCGTCGTCTTCGCCGTCGCCGGTGGGGCGACCGAGGTGCTCGGCGTCCTGGGCGACGAGCTGTTCCTCCCGGAGGCGACCGTCTCCCTCGACGGGACGACGGTGACCCTCAGCGGCCCCACCGTCGCCGGCGAGGACCCGTCCTGCTGCCCCGGCCACCGGGGCACCGTGACCTACGCGTGGGACGGCGTCCGCTTCGTCGTCGCGGCGCGCTCGGAGGTGCCCGGCTCGTCCCCGGCGGCCGTCGCGCTCGCCGACGGCGAGCACGTGGGCCTGCTGCTGTCCGTCGGCGCCGACGAGGTCGTCGTCGACGTCGTCGAGTGGTTCGAGGGCGACGCCGCGCGGGCCGCGTGCCGCGCGGACGGCGTCCCGGTCGACGAGTCCGCCTGGTGCACCCAGTACTACGTGCGCGGCGCCGGGGACGGCGGGGTGCCGGTGCAGGTGTCGCCGGATGCTCCCCTGCGCTACCTCGACCTGGAGACCATGGAGACCGTCGCGCTCGGCGACGTCGCCGAGCTGGCCGGCACCCCGTGGGTGTCGGAGAACCCGGACGCCGGCGGCTACACGCGCTTCCGCACCGCGGACGGCGTCATCACGGCGATGGCGGGCATCTACACGCCCTGAACCGTTCCGCCACCTCCTTTGTAGCAGTTCCGGGCGCGTCTCATGAGGCCGAGATTTTCGGTCTACGGTCGCGGATCTCAGATCGGAGCTGACGCCCGTGGAACCGCTGACCACCAGCACCTTCGCCCTTCCCGACGCCCTGGCCGCCAAGGCCCACCCGGCGCTGATCGCCGCCGACGAGCAGCACTTCGCGGCCATCACCGCGAGCCTCGCGCAGTCGATCGCCGAGCTCACCGAGCGGCTGGACGCCGAACGCCGCTCCCCCGGCGGCGACGGCCAGGCCGCGCTCGACCGCGACCTGGAGATCCACCGGCTCACCGCCCGGCTGCGCACCCTGCGCCGGTTCGGCCTGGACCTGTGCCTCGGTCGGATCGTCGGCACCGGCGCCGAGCCGGTGTACGTCGGCCGGCTGGGGCTCACCGACAGCTCGGGCCGCCGGCTGCTCGTCGACTGGCGCTCCCCCGCCGCCGAGCCGTTCTTCGCCGCGACCCACGCCCACCCCGAGGGCCTGGTCAGCCGCCGCCGGTACCGCTGGACCCGCGGCCGGATCACCGACTACTGGGACGAGGTGTTCACCCCCGAGGGGCTCGAGGGGCACGCCGCGCTGGACGACCAGTCGGCGTTCATCGCCAGCCTGGGCAGCAACCGGTCGGCGCGGATGCGCGACGTGCTGGGCACCATCCAGGCCGACCAGGACGCGATCATCCGCGCGGGCTCCCCCGGCGCCCTCGTCGTCGACGGCGGCCCGGGCACCGGGAAGACGGTCGTCGCCTTGCACCGGACCGCCTACCTGCTCTACGCCGATCCGCGCGTCGGGCACGACCGGGGTGGGGTGCTGTTCGTGGGCCCGCACGAGCCGTACCTGGCCTACGTGTCGGACGTGCTGCCCAGCCTCGGCGAGGAGGGCGTGCGGACGGCGACGCTGCGCGACCTGGTGCCGCAGGGCGCCACCGCAGGCGTCGAGGGCTCCCCGGACGAAGCGCGCCTCAAGGCCTCCGCGCGGGTGGGCGAGGCGATCGAGGCGGCGGTCCGGTTCTACGAGGAGCCGCCGGTCGACCGCTTCGTCGTCGAGACGCCGTGGGGGGACCTGGCCCTGGGCGCCGACGACTGGGCCGAGGCGTTCGAGGCGCCGGACCCCGGCACGCCGCACAACGAGGGCCGCGCGCTGGTGTGGGAGGAACTGCTCACGCTGCTGATCGACCGGATCGACGACGAGGACGCCTCGCCCGACGAGGTGCGGACGGTGCTCGGCCAGAACCGGGAGCTGCGGACGGCGTTCGACCGCGCCTGGCCGCTGGTCGAGGCCACGGACCTCGTCGCCGACCTGTGGTCGGTACCGGCCTACCTGCGCCGGTGCGCGCCGTGGCTGGCACCCGACGAGGTGCGGGCGCTGCAGCGGGCGGACCCGTCCGCGTGGACGCTGTCGGACCTGCCGTGGCTGGATGCGGCGCGGCAGCGGCTGGGTGATCCGGCGGCGGCGCGGCGCACCCAGCAGCAGGCCGCTGTCACCGCCGGGGAACGGGAGCGGATGGCCGGCGTCATCGACTGGCTGATCGCGGCCGATCACGACGGCGAGGGCCTGGCCCAGAGCCTGCGTCACGAGGACCTCCGCGAGGCGCTGGTCGACGAGGCGGCGCTGCCGACCGCCGAGCGCGATCCGCTGGCCGGGCCGTTCGCGCACGTCGTGGTGGACGAGGCGCAGGAGCTGACCGACGCCGAGTGGCAGATGCTGCTGCTCCGGTGCCCCTCGGGGAGCTTCACGATCGTCGGGGACCGGGCACAGGCGCGGCACGGGTTCACCGAGACGTGGGAGGAGCGGCTGGAGCGGGTGGGTGTCCGCGCGGTGCGGCCGTCCTCGCTGACGGTCAACTACCGGACGCCGACGGAAGTCATGGCCGAGGCGGAGCCGGTGATCCGTGCGGTGCTGCCGGACGCGAACGTGCCGACGTCGATCCGGTCGAGCGGGATCCCGGTGCGGCACGGGTCGGTGGCGTCGCGGGACGCGGTGCTCACCGAGTGGCTGGCCGAGCACCCCGACGGCGTCGCCTGCGTGATCGGCGAGCCGACGTTCGCCGCCACCGACCGGGTGCGCTCGCTGACGCCGGTGCTGGCGAAGGGGCTGGAGTTCGACCTGGTCGTGCTGGTGCGGCCGGAGTCGTGGGGCGCGGGCATCGAGGGCGCGGTGGACCGCTACGTCGCGATGACGCGGGCGACCCAGCGCCTCGTCGTCCTCACCTGACGTTCCTGCGGGAACGTCGCACCCCGACGACGACGGCGGCCACGATAAGGAAGCCGCCGATGCCCTGCAGCCCCGGGGAGTCGTCTGCCCCGCCGAGCACCACGGCCAGCACGCCGAGGACGAACAGCGCGACGACCCCGACGGCCGCGAGAAGAGCTCTCATGTCGTCAGTGTTGCCACCCCGGCAAGGAGGCTGGCCGGAACGGCGCTCCAGCGGCGAGAGTGACCCGGTGACCGACGCCGCGCGACCGCCCGCATCCGACACCCCGCCGCTCGACGAGTACGTCGGCGATCCGGCGGTGCGCGCCCAGTGGGACGAGCGCTACGGCGCCGATCCGGACCGGCTGTGGAGCGGCCGCCCCAACGGTGCGCTCGTCGCGGAGGTCGCCGACCTGACGCCGGGGCGGGTGCTCGACGTCGGCTGCGGCGAGGGGGCGGACGCCGTGTGGCTGGCCGGCCGCGGCTGGGACGTCACCGCCCTCGAGGTGTCGGGCGTCGCCCTGGAACGGGCGGCCCGGCACGCGCGGGAGGCCGACGTCGCCGTCCGCTGGGTGCACGCGGGGCTGGCCGAGGCCGCACTCCCCCCGGGCTCGTTCGACCTGGTGTCGGCGCAGTACCCGGCCCTGCTGCGCACCCCTGACGGCTCGGCCGAGCGCGCGCTGCTCGCGGCCGTCGCCCCCGGAGGGGTGCTGCTGCTGGTGCACCACGCGGGGATGGAGACCCACGTGCCGGAGCCGGGCCGGCCCGATCCGGCCGACTACGTCTGGCCCGCCGTGGTCGCCGCCCTGCTCGACGAGAACTGGCAGGTGGAGGTCGACGAGGTGCGCCCGCGCGTCGTGCCCGAGGGCGGCGCCGGCTCGCACCACGCGGACGACATCGTGCTGCGCGCCCGCCGGCTGCGCTGAGCCCCGCGCGCCCCGCGGGCGGCGGGGCGCGGCACGTGTTCGACTGCGGCTGTGGCTCTCGTGGACCGGCTCGACCGTCTGCAGCGCCGTCACCGGGCGGCCGGCTTCCCCATCGCCGTCGTCTACAAGTACGTCGACGACTCCGGCCCGTTCCTGGCCGCGCTGATCACCTACTACGCGTTCGTCTCGCTGTTCCCGCTGCTACTCCTCTCCTCGACGATCCTCGGCACGGTGCTGGCCGGGAACCCGGAGCTGCAGGAGCGGCTGCTCGACTCGGCGCTCAGCCAGCTGCCGGTGGTCGGTGACCAGCTCGGCGAGCCGCAGGGCCTCAGCGGCGGCACCCTCGGCGTCGTCATCGGCATCCTCGGCGCGCTGTACGGCGGGCTCGGCGTCGCACAGGCGGTGCAGCACGCGATGAACACGGCGTGGAACGTGCCGCGCAACAACCGGCCCAACCCGATCCTGGCGCGCGGCCGCAGCCTGGTGCTGCTGGCCACCGCCGGGCTGACGGTCGTGGGGACGACGGCGCTGTCCACGCTGGGCACCGGGAGCGCCGGCTCGCTCGACATGGCCGTCCGGGCGCTGGTGCTCATCGCGTCGGTGCTGATCAACGCCGTCGTCTTCACCTTCGCGTTCCGGCTGGCCACCACCCGGAAGCTGTCCCTGCGCGACGTGCTGCCCGGGGCGCTGCTGGCCGCCGTGTTCTGGCAGCTGCTGCAGACCTTCGGGGTCACCTACGTCGACCGGGTGATGGACAGCGCGAGCGCGGTCAACGGCGTGTTCGCCCTGGTTCTCGGGCTGCTGGCCTTCCTGTACCTGGCGGCGGTCGCGGGCGTGCTGTGCGTGGAGATCAACGTGGTGCGCGTCGACCACCTCTACCCGCGCGCGCTGCTCACCCCGTTCACCGACGCCGTGCAGCTCACGCCCGGCGACCGGCGCAGCTACACCGGCAAGGCGAAGGCCGAGCGGCTGAAGGGCTTCGAGACCGTGCACGTCACGTTCGACCAGCCCGAGCGGAAGGGCGACTCGGCGCCCTGACCGGTCACCGGCCGAAGACGTAGGGCCGCAGCGGGGGCTCCTCGGGGACGTTCGGGGCGTTGCCCGCCGGGTTGGCCGCGTAGGCGACGAGGGCGGCGAAGTCGGTGAGGAACGTCGCCGGGTTCACGCCCGGCTGGAACGGCTGCGCGCAGGTGGTCAGCGGGATCCGGCTCCGGTCGGCGGGTCCGGGGTGGCCCAGGGCGTCCGCGACGATCGCGAAGCCGACGGCGTCGAAGCTGCCGATCGCGAAGTGGTCGGCCAGGTTCGTCGGGCAGACGTCCTGCAGCGCGATGGTGGCGATCCGTCCCTGCCCGGTGCGCAGCGCCGAACTGGGCGCCGGCCCGGCATTGGGGACGACGACCTCGTCCAGCCACGTGTAGGCCACGGTGTAGTCGACCCCGCGGAAGGTCTCGGCGCCGCTGTTGAGGGCACGCAGGAACTGCGACTGCGACGCCTGCTGGTGGAAGGCGGGGTTGCAGCCGGGCAGGCACGCGGCGTCGGCCAGCACCGTCCCATGGTTGGACGGGCTCAGCCCGACGAGGTCGTCGACGACGTCGCGGGTGTCGGGCCAGAAGCGCAGCGCCCAGCGGGGCACCATGCCGCCCTGGCTCCACCCGACGACGTCGACCTCGCGGCCGGACTGGCGGCTCATGGTGCGCAACGCGGAGACGACGTACTCGGCGGCGACCTGGATGTCACCGGTTGCGTCGAACGGGAGGGTGACCGCGCACCACCGGATCCCCATGGCGGTGAACGCCCGCTGGTAGTTCCAGGAGAAGTTGGGCTCGGGCGTGACCGTCGTGCCGGGGACCAGTAGGACCGGGTCCTGGCCGAGCCGCTGCAGCGGGCCGTTGCAGGTGAGTGCGGCGTCGAGCTGCGCCTTCGGCACGCCGAGCGCCGGCCCGGGACGGTCCAGCGGGGCGAACTCACCGGTGGACGAGGGCTTCGCGGCCGGCGTGGCCGCTGCCGCGCCGGGCACCGCCGCCACCATGACGGCTGCGGCGGCTGCCACCAGCCAGGACCGGATGCTGCGCACGGGCACTCCTCGTTCCCGGACGCACTCCGTCGTGCGCCGTCGGGAGATCAACGAGTGCCGCGGCAGGAGGTTGTGCACTCCCCGCCGGGTCACCAGCCCCGCATGTCGACCGGCCAGCAGTCGACGACGTCGTCGCCCTCGACCATCCACATGCGCTCGTGCAGCGCGCAGGTCGGGTCGATGTGCGCGGGTACGAAGCGCACCCGGTCGCCGAGCGCGGGCAGTGGTGCGCCGTCCTTCGGCGAGAAGATCGTGTGCTCGTCCGAGCAGTACCAGACCGCGTGGCCCGGCAGGGTCGGGTTGCCGTGGTCCATGCCGAAGGCCTTGAGGCCGGCGTCCGCCACCGCGTAGCCCTGGCTCGCGTTCACCGAGATGACGGTGGCGAGGACGGTCAGCGACTGCTCGAAGGGGACGTCGTCCTGTGCGGCGTAGGCGGTGTCCATGAGCGCGTACGAGCCGGCCTGCAGCTCGGTGACGACGGCGTTGGTGCGCCAGGTGCCGGTGCCGCCGCCGGAGAGGATGTCGCCGCCGACGTCGGCGTGCGCCTTCTGCAGCAGCGCCATCGCCCCGGCCGTCTTCTCGGCGCGCTCGACCGGGTCGGCGACGAGCATCAGGTGGCCCTCGTAGCCCATGACCCCCCGGACCTCGAGGCCCGCGGCGCGGGCGGCGTCGGCCAGCCGGCCGGCGTCCTGCGGGTCGCAGCCGCAGCGCGGCAGCCCGACGTTGACGTCGATCAGCACCTCGCGGACGCCGCCGGCCACAGCTGCCTGGAGCACCGCGTCGGAGTCGACGGCGACCGTCACCCGGGCGCCGGCCTCGACCACCGCGCCGAGCCGGCGCATGTCGAGCACCTCGTTGGCCAGCAGCAGGTCCTCGCCGAGTCCGGCCGCCGCCATCACCTCGACCTCGCGGATGGTGGCGCAGGTGAAGCCGGTGTGCCCGAGCTCCGCCTGGCGCCGGGCCAACCCGCTTGTCTTGTGCGCCTTGACGTGCGGCCGCAGCCTCCGGCCCGGCCACACCCCGGCCATGGTGGCGAGGTTCCGGTCGAGCGCGCCCTTGTCGACGACGAGGGCAGGTGTGGGGAGTTCGTCGAGCCGCCCCGGGTCCCCACCAGAACTAGTCGACGCTCTCGGAACACTCGGCATGCGGCCGACCCTGTCACGACCGAGCCGCGAGCGGCAGAGCGCGCCCGCTCGCCTGGCTCGCGGTCCGGGGTGATCTGACTGCCACCTTGTACCCGGCAGACGCTGCTGACCGGTCCTCCTACAGGTCCCCGCCAACGAGGGATGCCGACCGCGGTCCGTCCGCAACTGCGGTCACTGCTTGACGAATGTCCCACAGCGCGAGTTGGTGAAGACCTGGCCTGCGGAAAGGGACACGGTGGGGAAGCCGCCGCTTACGATGTCGTTGTCGATGATGTCGGAGCCGTTCGTGCCGCCGGCGGTAATTTCCCAGTAGCACTGCCCGATTACCGCGTCCTTGGTGCGGTACGTGCCCGGCTCGATGTCCCGGCCGACCGTCCACGTGCCCTGCTCGACGCTGTTTCGAGCGATCTGCTGCTCAGTGGCCGTAACCGCGGCTTCACGATCGGAAACCGCCTTCTCCCGGTCCTCCAGCGCCTGCGCCTGCTCCTCGGCCCGCTCGGCCACATCGAGTGCCTGGTCACGCTCGTCGCTCACGGACTCGAGTTGGTCCTCAGTGAGCCTCAAGTCGGACCGGAGGTCACGGTTGTCCGCTCTCGCGTTCTTGAGGTCCGCCGCGACCTCGGCGTTCTCATTATGCGACTGCGACAGCAGGACGCTGAGTGTCACTACCGCCCCAACCAGCAGGACGAGGACCGTCGCCACGACGATGCGGAGCGGAGTCATCAACGCGCTTATCTTGCTCATCTTCTTCTCCTCGAGTCTTGCGGACGCAGCGGCACAAACCCCAGAGGTTCACGATGGAGGCCGCAACCAGCGCCATCACGGCGCTCTTGTTCCAGCCGAAGTCAACGCCGATCTCCACCACTGAGAGCTGCGAGCAGGAGCCGCCTCGGTTTGCGTCGAAGTATTCGCACGTACTGTCACCGAGCTTGGGCAACTCGCCGTCCGACATGGAGCCGATGCGGCAGCCGGCAAAGTCGCAGGAGTTCCCGTGGCGCGTCACCAGTTTCGATACGCGGCGTCTTCGGTGCCATGGGTCACCACTCCTGCGAGTGAAGTACGTGCCGAGCAGGCGCTCGTGCGCGTCGACCGCCGACTACTCATAAGCGCACCGGGGGCACCCGGGAACCTGGGTCGACGGTGAGCATTCGAACTTGCCCCTAGGCATCACACGAGCGATGACCCAAGCACCGTCCTGCGATCGGGCTCCATACCCCGCCGGCCGCTTTGCCTCAGGCCAGCATCAACGGAACGACCTGGTCCCACCCCCTCCGGGGTCTGCCGATAGATGTCTTGACCGACCTGCACTAGGTCCGGACAGGTGAGTTCTACAGCGGTGAGCAAAGCGAGTGGTGCACGAGGTGGCCGACGCCCTGACGCTGTCGGCTAACCGGAACCCGAGGACCCCGCCTTACCCGATTGCGCCCCTGAGTGAGAACTGGCGGCGCAACTCGCCCCGGACGGCACTACTGATGGGCAACTCCTGAGTCGAGAACACTGGGCAAAAACAGGAACTGTAGTAAAGATTGCACCACCGTCGTCGAACTACAGTTCAACACCCCACTACAACGCAACCCTGGAGCACACTTTGTTGATCGTCTTGCGCAGGATCGGGGCAGCAATCCTCGCCGCCGCGGCCATCGCCATCTGGTTCCTCATGGCCCCCAGTGAGCCACAGGAGCCGGAAGTGCAGACTCAGGAGCAGGTCACTGACCGCGACCGAGAGATCGCTAATGCACTAACGGACTACGAACTCAACGAAGGGCGAACTCAAGGGGCTCCCCAGCAAACAGTCGTCAACGGCTGGGTAGCCAAGGACCTGCTAGCCATCATTGCCGAGCAGCAGAACGAGGCGCTGACTCGCGACGAGGTCCCGCCGCCTGCCCCTCTGATCGTGTCGGACGACGAGCGAATCCCGGCACTCATTGGACTGCTCGTCGTTGGACTCGCCCTGGCCATGGCGACTTCGCCGCGAACGTCCGTATCTCGCGACTCCAGCGCCCCTAGCGAGGCGATCGGGGAGAGGCCTCTTGCTCAGCCGGCCTGACACGACGAAACGTGTATGTCATGACGTCGATCACCTCAGACACTGAGTCCCGCCAGTCCATGATGGGCGGAGCTCAGCGTCCATCTTCGGCCCGCTGGCCATGGTCCCCAGCGCTCCCGGCGCTCATCGGCCGCTTGCTCACCCGACCCCTGCAGCATCGACCTGGGAAGTCAGGCTGAGCCGCAGGCCACGGAACGGGAGGCGTGATGCGCGAGGAGAGCGAGGAGCCGGACCTGCGGTGGCGCACCGCGGACGCCGCGGACCTGCCGTTCATCCAGGTGGCCGAGCTGGACTACATCCGCGCCCACGAGCCGGACCAGGAAGCGGCCTGGCTCGCGGTCGTGGACCGCAACCGGCAGCTCTGGGCCGAGAACCTGGAGCGGACCACCGTGGCCGAGGTGGGTGGGACGCCGGTCGGCTACGGGATGTGGGCCGTCCTGGAGGGGGTCGCCACCGTCGTCACCCTCCACGTGGCACCCGCGCACCGGCGCTCCGGGCTGGGCCGCCGGCTGCTGGACACGGTGGGCGACGACGCCCGACGGAGCGGCCACGACGTCCTCGCGCTGGGCGTCCACCGGGAGAACCCGGCCCGGCACCTCTACGAGTCGGCCGGCTTCACGCTCACCGGCGAGGACGGCGACTACCTGCTGTTCCGCCGCGACCTGGACGGCTGACCCGCGGCGGGAACGCTCCCGCGGGAGCGCCGACCGGTCAGCCGGCGTCGGCCGCCCGTTGCGCGAGCCACTCGGGCAGGGGTGCCGACGCCCGCGGGAACCGGCGCAGCTCCTCGACGTAGTCCTCGGCCGCGATCGGCTCCCCCGCCGGCTCGAGGTTGTAGTTGAAGCCCGGGAGGAGCTGCCCGGCCGCCCGGTCGGCGGTGAACTCGAGCTCGAGCCAGGTGCCGCGCTCGGGAGTCCACATCAGCTGCTTGAGCTCCTCCACCGCGGCGCGCACGTCCTCCGGCGCGCCCTGGAGATCGACGGAGCCATCCGGGGTGGTGGCGGTGAAGAGGTCCCGGCGCCGGTCGCCGATCAGCGTCGCGGCGTAGCGCAGGTGGGTCCACTCCTCCGGTGCGGCGTCGACGAGCCCGCCCGCGATCTCCCGCACGACGGTCGTCTGGTCCCGGGCGGGGACGCTGTCGGCGACCTGCCAGGCGACGGTCACCCCGTCCGGGGCGAGCACGTGACCGGCGGCCGTGAGGACGTCGAGGATCGACTTCGGCGGTTCGGCGACCGTGTACAGCAGGACGACGGCCGGCTCGTCCCCCTCGCGCTCGGCGATCTGGCGGGTCTTCAGCGCGTAGATGTAGGCGTTCAGCTTGGACCGCAGCTCCTCGGCGAGCGCCGTTGTGCTGTCGGGCGTGTAGGGCCGGTCCTCGGTGAGGAGGAGGGTCAGCAAGCCGTCGGAGGCCCGGGCGATGGAGTCGATCGTCTGCGCGTCGCGAACAGCCACGGCGTCATCCTCCCAGCGCCGTCGGGACAGGGCAGCGGCCCCGACGCGCCAGGCGGAGCTGGCCTCGGTTGCGGGTCGCGGTTCGGGCGTTGCTCGGCGAGCGCGGAACTTCCGGGTTCCGGCATGATCGCGAGATGTCAGATGGGCGAGAGACGTCGCTGCCGCTGCCGAAATTCGTGGAGTGGTCGATCTTCCCGTTCGAGGGTGATCTCCGGGTGCGGCAGCCCAAGCCGCTGTACCCGACGGATCGCCCACGCACCGGGGAGCCGGGTGGGGGCCCCTGTCCCGCGTGTGCGGCTGCCGATGACGAGTACATCTGGGTCGACAAGCACTGGCGGGTCAGCGCAGCCAGACCGTCCGGGGTGCCGGTGCAGCTGTTCCTCGAGACCCGCGAGCACCTCGACATGGACGACCTCGACGACGAGCTGGCCGGCGAACTGGGGCAGATGACTGTCCGGCTGGACCGGGCGATCCAGGCCATCGGTGGCATCGGCCGGGTCCACGTCGCTCGCTGGGGCGACGGTGGCTCGCACTTCCACATGTGGTTCTACGGCCGCCCCCGCGGCGCCGGGCAGATGCTCGGCTTCTGCCTGCCGATGTGGGCGCAGATCCTGCCGCCGACGCCGGATGAGCTGTGGCAGGCCAACATGGCGGTGGTCGCCACCGAGCTCGCCAAGGTGAGCGGCACGGCGATCGCCAGCCCTTAGGCGAGGGATGCTCAGCCGTCGACGTAGCGGTCGCGCACGACGACGAACTGGCCGGTCGCGGTGTTGGCGTCGACGAACTCCGGCAGCAGCGGGATCCGCACCGTCACCGTCACGCACACCGAGAACCGCTCCCCCGGGAGCAGCGTCGGGAGGTACGTGCCGGCCGCGTCGCAGTCCGAGCCGGACGGCGCGTACTCCACCCGCACGTCGGTCGCGTCCACGCCCTGGTCCTCGACCGCCAGCTCCGCGGCCCGCAGCGCGCGCTCCTGGCCGGTTCCCCAGTCCGGCGCCGTCCCCAATGCCCGGCCGGCCTCCCGCGCCGCCGCGTTCGCCGCGAACACGCCGCGCTGCACCGCCGAGAACCCGGCCACGATGTAGACGAGCGGCACCAGCGCCACGAGCGCGATGAACACGAACTCCACCAGCGCCGAGCCGCGCTCGCCCTCGATCTGCCCCAGCCGGGCGCGCAGCCACCTCATGCGCCCTCCTTCACCGCGCGGCCGGTGACCTCCAGCGGCAGCAGGTCGCCCAGCGCCGACAGCAGCGAGGGCACCGCACCCGTGCACCGAACGACGACCAGCGTCATCCCGCTCGGATCCGCCTCCTCGCCCGACGTGCAGGACAGGCCCGCGGCGGTCCGGGTGTTGGTCGCCCGGCCCACCACCTCCAGCGTGCGGGCCGCGCCCAGGGCGGAGTCGACGTCGGCGTTGGCCGCGAACCGGGCACCCTCCTGGGCGCTCGCCGTCACCACGTTCCGGACGTGCGCGTAGACCGCCACCTGCAGGATCGCCAGCAGCAGCGCCACGATCAGCATCGAGACCAGCACGAAGTCGACGACGGCGCTCCCCCGCTCGCCGTCGTCGTCAGCGGAGCTCTGCTCAGCCACTGCTCGTGACGGAGGTGAGCGCGTTGGTCACCGCGTCGACGATGGCCGTCCGGAACGGCACGAGGATGGCCAGCACCAGCGCCGCCGTCATCACGGTGATCATCACCCAGCCCGGCACGTCACCCCGCTCCAGATCCTCGGCGTCGAGCCGCGCGGTCAGGGCAGCGAGGGCCGCCGTCAGGAATGCGAACGGGCGCATGGCGCGTCCTTTCTCCGTGTCCACCGGCGTCATTGCGCCAGCGAGACGATGCTGATCAGCCCCGGGAACAGGGCGAAGAGGACAGTCACCGGCAGCACGAGGAAGACGACCGGCACCATCATGGCGATCTCCTTCCGGCCGCCGGCCTCGAGCAGGCGGCGCTTGCCGGCCTCCCGCACGTCGGCCGCCTGGGCACGCAGCACCTCGGCCAGCGGGGTGCCGCGCTCGATCGCCACCAGCAGCCCGTCGATGAAGCGCGCCAGCGGATCCAGCGACGTCCGGTCGGCTACCTGCTGCAGCGCCTCGGTCAGCGGGATCCCGGCGCGCGCCCGGCCCAGAGCGCTGCCGAGCTCGCGCGCCAGCTCACCGCCGGACAGCCGGGTGACCCGCGCGATCGCGGCGGTCGGGCTCTCCCCCGCCGTCACCGCCAGCGCGAGCAGCTCCGCGACGACCGGGAACTCCGCGAGCAGCAGTTCCTCGCGCCGGTTCACCTGCTGGGTGAGCCACCAGTCGCGGCCGAGCACCCCGCCGACCAGGCCGGCCACGCAGAACAGCCCAGCGCTGAGCACGTTCAGGCTTCCGGCGGCCGCAGAGCCGACCCCGGAGACGACGACGCCGCCGAGCAGCCCCAGCCCGCCCCACACCACCTGCTCGACGCGGAAGTCCTCGACGGTCATGTCGCCGGCGAGTGCGTCCAGCCGCCGGCGCACGGCGGCCCGGCCGCCGACGAAGCGGTCCACCAACCGGGCGCCGTCCCCGATCACCGGGCCGAACACCCGCCGGACGGCGACCAGCAGACCCGGCTCGGTCGGGGTGCCCAGCAGCCGGGACGGCGGAGGGGTGTCGTGCACGTAGGGCGCGAGCCGGTCGACCAACCGCACCGCGCGGAACGGCGGCGCGTACCGCACCGCCAGGATCAGCCCGCCGGCCGCGACCAGCCCGAGCAGCATCCCCGTCAGACCCGGGCTCACTGGAGCACCCGCACGTCCTGCGGCAACCGCCCGATCCGCAGCATCAACCGGTAGGCGACGAGGCAGACCGCGCCGCCGCCGACCAGGATCGCGGTTCCCAGCGGGGTGTCGTAGGCCGACAGCGTCGTGGACTGGGTGGCCAGGAGGAGCAGCACGACCCACGGCGCGGCCACCGCGAGGCGCGCGGCGGAGACCACCCAGCCCTGGCGGGTCTCCAGCTCGGCACGGGCGCGGGCGTCCTCGCGCAGGAAGGTGGCCAGCGTGCGCAGCACCCGGCCGAGGTCGGTGCCGCCCACCTCGCGCGCCACCCGCAGCGTCTCGACGATCCGGTCGCCCACCGGGTCGGCCAGCTCGGCCTTGAGCCGGTCGAGCCCCGGGCCGAACCGGCCGGTGGAGCGGTAGTCGGCGGCGAACCGGGCGAACGGCGGCCGCAGCACCTCCGGCCCGCGGGTGCTCAGCGCCGACAGCGCCTCCGGCAGCGACATCCCGGCCCGCACCGCCGACGAGAGGTTGTCGACGACCTCCGGCCACACCTCGCGCAGGTCGGCCTGCCGCTTGGCGGCGAGCCGGCGCACCTGCGCGTAGGGCAGCGCGAAGCCGAACAGCCCGAACGCCAGGCTGACCGTCACGGTGCCGGTGGTCAGCAGGACGACGACGAGCACGACCAGGCCCAGCCCGATCTGCAGCGCGAGCAGCTGCGCGGGGTTGATCCCGGTCAGCCCGGCCGCGCCGATCAGTTCGTGTGTGCGCCCCGGCCGCTTCGGGGTCGCCGGCCGTTGCGGCGCCCGCGAACCGCTGTGCCAGATCAGCAGCAGTCCGAGCCCGAACAGCAGCCCGATCAGTGCCCCCGACTCCGTCATGCCAGCAGCTCGGCGAGGTCGAGCCCGCGGCCGGCGAACCGGTCGGGGTGCGGCGGATAGCCGTCGGCCCGCACCAGCCGCCCGTCCCGGGTGGTGAAGACGTCTGCGGTCTCGATGACGCCGCCCTCGGCCCGGCCGGGCAGCGCCACGATCTCGCGCACCCGCCGCTGCCCCGACGGGTCGGTGCCCACGTGCACGACCAGGTCGACGCTGGACGCGACGGTGGGCACGACGAACGCCGTCCCGATGTTCTCGCCGGCCAGCAACGGCAGCGTGCACATCTTCACCACGGCCTCGCGGGCGCTGTTGGCGTGCAGGGTGCACATGCCGGGCAAGCCGCTGTTCAGCGCGATCAGCAGGTCCAGGCACTCCTCCTGCCGCACCTCGCCGACGACGATCCGCGAGGGCCGCATCCGCAGCGCCTCCTTGACCAGCCGGCGCAGCGGGATCTCCCCGGCGCCCTCGAGGTTGGGCTGGCGGGTCTGCATCGAGACGACGTCGGGCAGCGGCACCCGCAGCTCGAACACCTCTTCGCACGTGATCACCCGCTCCTGCGCCGGGATCGCCGCGCACAGGCAGTTCAGCAGCGTCGTCTTGCCGGCCTGCGTGCCACCCGAGACCAGCACGTTGAGCCCGGCCGAGACCGCCGCCTCGAGGAACCGGGCCGCCTGGACCGTGATCGTGCCGAGGGCGATGAGCTCGTCCAGCGAGTGCGCCTGGAGCACGAACTTCCGGATGTTGATCGCCATGTGGCGGCGGGTGATGTCCGGGATGACGACGTGCAGCCGGGAGCCGTCGGGCATCGTCGCGTCCACGAACGGTGTCGACATGTCGATCCGTCGACCCGAGGTGCGCAGCATCCGCTCGACCAGGTCGGCCAGCTCTCCCGGCGCCAGGATCGTCGTGGTCAGCTCCGACCGGCCGCGGCGGGCGATGAACACCCGGCCCGGCTCGTTGACCCAGATCTCCTCGACCTCGGGGTCGTCGAGCCAGCGCTGCAGCGGCCCGAACCCGGCCACCCGGTCCAGCACGTCCCGGACCACGGACTCGACGTCGCCGATCGGCGGCAGCGCCGAGGTCAGCGACCGCTCGGAATAGTCGGCGACGACGTCGCGCACCAGCAGCCGCACCGGGCCCGGGTCGGTGAACGGGTCCAGCCCGCGGCGGCGGATGAGCTCACGGACCTCGCCGTCCACCACGTCCAGAGCGCTCGCCACGGGCGGACTGTAGGAGAACCGACCAGTCCGAGGAGACGCTCCGCAACCAACCTGTGGACGACGGAGGGGCAGGTCCACCCACGCGGGTGAACGGCTGCCCGAAAGGGGGTCGGGTCAGCGGAGACGCTCCCGCGGGAGCGCGGTCAAGCCGGCGCCCTTGACGGCGCTCCCGCGGAAGCGTTGACCGCGGGAGCTGCTTCGAGCCGGAGTCAGCCCAGCGGGCTGCCGGGCGAGTTCGTGCACCCCGTCGTGGCCCGGTGAACACCCCGCGCCCGGTGAGCACGAGGACGTCCTCTGCGACGTCGCGCTCGAGGTCGCGCTCCAGCCCGTCCGGGACCAGGGCGAGCCGGAGGTGGTCCCCGGCGGCGCACGGGGAAGGACCGATCGGCCCTCAGTCCATCAGCGGGTCGGCATCCTCGTCGGCGGTGAACGCCGCCCAGAGAGCGGCGTACGCACCGCCCGCGGCCAGCAGTTCGTCGTGCGGCCCGATCTCCACCAGCCGGCCGTGGGCCAGCACCGCGACCCGGTCGGCCCGCGCCGCAGTCGTCAGGCGGTGCGCGACGACCAGCGTCGTCCGGCGCCGGGCCACCGCGTCGGCCGCCCGCGTCACCGCGGCCTCCGTGGCCAGGTCGAGCGACGCCGTGGCCTCGTCGAACAGCAGCACGTCGGGGTCGACCAGCTCCGCGCGGGCGAGGGCGAGCAGCTGCCGCTGCCCGGCCGACAGTGACCGGCCGCGCTCCCCCACCAGCGTCCGGTACCCCTTGGGCAGCCCGGCGACCATGTCGTGCGCGCCCACCGCCCGGGCGGCGGTCTCCACCTCGGCGTCGGTCGCGTCGGGCCGGCCGTAGGCGATCGCGTCGCGCACCGTCCCGGCGAACAGGAACGCCTCCTGCGGCACGACGCCCAGCCGGTGCCGGTACTGCAGCAGGTCCAGCGAGCGCAGGTCGGCGCCGTCCACGCACACCGCACCCGACGTCGGGTCGTAGAACCGCGCGACCAGCTTCACCACCGTCGACTTGCCCGCCCCGGTCTCCCCGACCAGCGCGAGGGTCTCCCCCGCCGCGACGGTCAGCGTGACGTTCCGCAGCGCCGGCTCGGGCGCCCCCGTGTAGGCGAACGTGACGTCGTCCAGGTGCACCTCGCCGCGCAGCCGGCCCACCGGCGCCGCCTCGGTGGCGGCCGAGGTCGACGACGGCATCCGCAGCAGGTCCCGCAGCCGGCGCAGGCCCACCGAGGCCTGCTGGTAGCTGTCGAACACCTGCGAGAGCTGCTGCACCGGCGCGAAGAACGTGTCCACGTACAGCACGAAGGCGATCAGCACGCCGGTGGTGATGCTGCCGGAGGTGAGCCGGGCGGCGCCGACCGCGAGCACCGCGGCCGCGGCCACCTCGGACAGGAACTCCACGAACGGGAAGTAGGTGGCGATGTACCGCTGCGCCCGGAGCCGGACGTCCCGGTAGGTGCGGGCGTAGCCCTCGAAGACGGCGGTCGAGCGCTCGGTGCGGTTGTACGCCTGGGTGACCCGCAGCCCGGCGACGTCCTCCTGGAGCCGCGCGTTGACCGCGCTGACCCGCTCGCGCGCCTCGGTGTACGCCGGCACCGACCGCGAGCGGAACCAGACGGTCGCGACCAGCAGCACCGGCAGCACGGCCACCAGGACCAGCGCGAGCTCCGCGTCGAACACGAACAACGCGACCAGCACCCCGACCAGGGTGAGCACGCTGATCACCGCGGTGGTCAGCCCGGTCTGCAGGAACGCCGACAGCGCGTCGACGTCCGTCGTCATCCGGGTCATGATCCGGCCGCCGAGCTCGCGCTCGTAGAAGTCCAGACCGAGCCGCTGCAGCTGGGCGAAGGTCTTCACCCGCAGCGTGTACAGCAGCCGCTCGCCGATGCGCCCGGTCAGCCAGGCCGCGCCGCGGGCGAACGCCCAGTTGAGGATCACGAAGGTCAGCGCGATCGCCGCGACGGCCATCAGCAGGGAGAGCGACTGGGCGGTCACGCCGTCGTCGATGCCCTTCCGCACCAGCGCGGGGATCGCCAGCAGGGTGGCGGTGTCCCCGGCCACCAGCACCAGGGCGGCGGCCAGCGGCCAGCGGACGGGCCGGATCAGCCGCCACAGCGAGAAGTCGGGTTCCGCGGCGCGCGCCCGCTCGGGCGGCACGTCGGGCCGGTCGGTCGCCGGGGGCAGCCGGTCGACCAGCTCCCGCAGCGACGCGGTGGGAGCCGCCGCGGCGGCCATCCCGCCCGAACCCGGCGCACCGATCGAGGCGGGCGCGGCCCGCGACGGGCCGGCGTCCTCGGCCTGCGCCTCCGGCTCGGGCCAGGCCTCCGGGGTGGTCCCGCCCGGGGGCAGCTCGTCGGCCAGCGGCGGGACGTCCCCCTCGGCGCCGGAGAGCAGCAGCCGGTACAGCGGGGACCGCGCCTCGAGCTCCGCGGCGGTGCCGACGTCGACCACCCGGCCGGCGTCGAGGACGGCGACCCGGTCGGCCAGCGCCAGGGTCGAGCGCCGGTGCGCGACCAGCAGCACCGTCCGGCCCCGCATCTCCCCGCGCAGCGCCTCGTGGATCCGCGCCTCCACCGCCGCGTCGACGGCGGAGGTCGCGTCGTCGAGCACCAGCACGCGCGGCGCGACCAGCAGCGCGCGGGCCAGCGCGACCCGCTGCCGCTGCCCGCCGGACAGGGTCAGCCCCTGCTCCCCGACCACGGTGTCGTAGCCGTGCGGAAGCTCGCCGATGAAGCCGTCGGCCTGCGCGGCGCGGGCGGCGGCGCGCACCTCGTCGTCGGTGGCGTCGGGCCGGCCGAAGGCGATGTTGGACCGCACCGAGTCGGAGAACAGGAAGCTGTCCTCGAACACGACGCCCATCGCCGAGCGCAGGTCCTCGGTGTCCAGGTCGCGGACGTCGGCACCGCCGACGCGCACGCTGCCTGCGGAGACGTCGTAGAACCGGGGCAGCAGGTTGACCACGCTGGACTTGCCCGAGCCGGCCGTGCCGATCAGCGCCAGGGTCTCCCCCGGCTCGATCCGCAGCGACACCCCGGACAGCACCGGCCGGTCGTCGTCGTGGCCGAAGGTGACGTCGTCCAGCTCGACGGTCAGCGGCCCGGCCGGCAGCGTGCCGGTGCCGGGCAGGACCGTCGGCCGGCTGTCCACGATCTCCAGGACCCGCTCGACGCCCGCCCGGGCCTGCTGTCCGATGGTGAGCAGCGCGGCCAGCTGGCGGACCGGGGACACGAGCGCGGCCAGGTAGGTGGCGAAGGCCAGGAAGGTGCCTAGGCTGATCGAGCCGCGCAGCGCCAGCCAGCCGCCCAGCGCCAGGACGCCGACCTGCCCGAGCGCCGGCACGGCCTGCAGCAGCGGGTTGTAGCGCGCGGTGAACCGGACCACCCGCATCCGGGCGCCGTACAGCCGGCGGGCGCCGGAGTCGATCCGGTCGAGCTCGCGGTCCTCCTGGCCGAAGCCCTTGACCACGCGCACGCCGGTGACGGCCGCTTCGACGTCCCCGACCACCGCCCCGGCCTGCTGCTGGGCCGCCCAGTTCGCCGGGAAGAGGTCGCGCCGCGAGCGCAGCGCCACCCACCACAGCGCCGGGCCGACGGCGAGCGCGACGAGGGTCAGCAGCGGCGACAGCCAGGCCATCACGCACAGCGAGACGACGAAGAGCAGCGCGTTGCCGGTCAGGTTGGGCAGGAACGCCAGCAGCCCCTGGACGAGCGTGACGTCGCTGATCGCCCGGCTGACCGTCTGGCCGGTCTGCAGCCGGTCCTGCCCGGGCCCGTCGACCCGGGCCAGTGCGGCGTGGACGTCGTTGCGCAGGTCCATCTGGACGTCGAGGGACAGCCGGCCGGCGAGGTACCGACGGACGAAGCCGGCGGCGAACCGCAGCACGCCCGCCGCGACCAGCGCGACGACGAACGGCGTGACGTCGACCGACCGGCCCGACTCCACCCCGTCGACCACCCGGTCGACCACTTCCCGCACCAGCAGCGGCGCGAGCCCCGCAACGACCGAGGCGACCAGCGCGGCGGCGAACGCGCCGTACAGGTCACCCCGGTGCCGCAGGCAGTAGCCCAGCAGCCGCTTGAGCCAGCCGCCCTCCGGGGGCGGGGGCGCGGGCCGACCGCGGGTACCGGGGGGCTGGAGTTCGGTCGCCGTCACGAGGGGACCGCCGCCCCGCGCGGGGCGACGGAGGGGTGCGGCACACCGTCAGTGTGCGACGCCCCTCCGACATCCCGCAGCCGGGGGCGCGGCCGCGGCGATCACTCGAAGTAGCGCCGCGGCGCCTCCACCAGCATCTGCCGGATCTGGTCCTCGGTGACGCCCCGCTCCCGCAGCATCGGGAGTACGTCGGTGCTGATGTGGGTGAAGTTCCAGTTCGGCGCGATCTGCTCCTTCGCGGCCTGGGCCTCGACGCCGGGGAAGTAGTCGATGTAGCAGCTCGCGTCGTGCGCCAGCACCATCTGCCCGGCGTAGCCCCGCTCGGCGAGCGCGACGATCGTGTCCACCCGGGAGGACGTCGGGTTGTAGATGTCCAGGCCGAAGCGGTCCATGCCGAGCAGGCAACCAGCCTCGGCCAGCTCGCTCAGGTAGTCCAGGTCGTTGCTGTCGCCGGCGTGCCCGATGACCACCTTGCTCAGGTTCACGCCCTCGTCGCGGAACACCTGCAGCGCCATCAGTCCCGCCTGGTTGGCCACCGACGTGTGCACAGTGATCGGAGCACCGGTCGCGCGGTGCGTGGCCGAGCAGGCCCGGAGCGTGCGCTCCACCCCGGGGGTCAGCCCCTTGGCCTCGACCACGCACTTCAGGAACGCGGCCTTCACCCCGGTGCGGGAGATGCCGTCGGTCAGGTCGCGGGTGAAGTCGGAGACCATCGGGTCCGTCGGCAGGTCGAGCAGCAGACCCGGCCCCCGGTGCTCGTACTGGTGCGGCAGCTCGTCGTAGGTGTAGAGCCCGGTGGCCACGATGATGTTGAGGTCGGTCTGCTCCGCGACCCGCTGCACCCGCGGGATGTAGCGGCCCAGGCCCCACACGGTGGGGTCGAGGATCGTGTCGATCCCCAGCGCCTTCAGCTCGTCCAGCTTCGTGACGGCGTCCGCCACGCGCTCGTCCTCGTCCCACCAGTCGCCGTCGCCGTAGTTCTGCACGTGCTCGGTGGAGAGCACGAAGACGTGCTCGTGCATGAGGGTGGCCCCCATGTCGGCGGTGTCGATCGGGCCACGGACGGTCTCGACGGTGGGCATGGTTTCCCTTCGGTGGATGGACGGAACAGTCAGCGCACCGGCTGCCAGTCGGTGCCCTCGCGCAGCGAGGGCTTGAGCACCTTGCCGCCGGGGTTGCGCGGCAGCGGCTCGGTGCGGATGTCGACGAACTGCGGCACCTTGAAGTCGGCCAGGCGCTCCCGCGCGAAGGTGACCAGCTCCGCGGCCTCGAGGGTGCGACCGGGAAGGGGCACCACCACCGCGCCGACCTTCTCGCCCATCATCGAGTCGGCGACCCCGATGACCGCGACCTCGCCCACGGCCGGGTGCGCGGCGAGGGCGTTCTCCACCTCGACGCAGTACACGTTCTCGCCGCCGCGGTTGATCATGTCCTTCTTGCGGTCGACGACGTAGACCCGCCCGTCGTCGTCGATGCGGGCCAGGTCCCCGCTGTGCAGCCAGCCGTCGACGAAGGTCTCCGCAGTCTGCTCGGGCTTGCGCCAGTAGCCGGCGACGACGTGCGGGCCGCGGATGAGCAGCTCCCCCACCCCGCTGTCCGGGTCCGGGGAGTCGAGCCGGACGTCGACCACGGGTGCGGGGTAGCCGACGGAGTCCGCGTGCTCGGCGGCGTCCTCGTGCGGCAGGTAGGTCGAGACCGACGAGGTCTCCGTCAGCCCGAAGCCGTTGCCGACGCGGGCCGTCGGGAACGCCTGCTGGATGCGGTGCACCAGGTCGGGGGCGATCGGCGCACCGCCGTAGCTCAGCGAGACGACCGAGGAGGTGTCGACGTCGGCGAAGCCCGGCTGCTGGAGCGCCAGCCAGTAGATCGCCGGCACGGTGGTGAGGACGTCGACGCGCTCGTCCTCGATCGCCCGCAGGAACACGCTCACCTCGAACGCGGGCATGATCACCGACTTCCCGGCCAGCGCGGTGACCACGAGCAGCTGCGAGTTGCAGCCGGTGACGTGGAACAGCGGCACCGAGATCAGCGTGGTGCGCGGCTCACGGCCCAGGTCCAGGCAGCGCAGGCAGGTCTCGATGTTGGACAGGAAGTTCTCGTGGGTGGTCATCGCACCCTTGGGGAAGCCCGTCGTCCCGCTCGTGTAGAAGATCCCGGCCAGATCGGTGTGCTGCTGGTCGGTGGTCTCCAGCGGCTCGCCGTCCGGCAGCGGTGCGCCGGGCTCGCAGACGAAGACGGCGCCCGAGTCCTCGACGACGTACCTCACCTCGGGCTCGGCGAAGCGGGTGTTCACCGGCACGACGACGCCGCCGGCGAGCAGCGTGCCCCAGAAGGCGTAGACCCAGTCGTTGCCGTTGGGCAGCCGGTTGGCGACCCGGTCGCCCGGCTGCACCCCGGCCGACCGCAGGCCGCCGGCGACGCGGGCGGCGCGGTCCCACAGCTGGCGGTAGGTCACCCGCTCGCCGCCGAGCTCGACCAGCGCCTCGCCGTCCGGACTGCGCTCGACCACCGTCCGGAGCATCTCGGTCAGGTTCCGCGGCAGGTCCCGGTAACGGCGGATGCCGTCCGTGCCCACCTCGATGCCGTCGCGATCGAAGGGGTACGGCATGCCGACCTCCGGGACGTCGTCGTCAAGCGCTGGTCAGCGGAGTCTGTCGCGGTGGTGGTCCCGCGTCCAGACGAGCGCCACCGGCTGCCTCCGGCCCCGGGTCGGCGGGCCCCGCACTCCGGGACCTCCGCCCCCTCCCGCCGGCCCGCGACGGAACTAGCGTGGTTCTCGGGCGTCGGGTAGCCGGCGTCCGGACGCCGGTCTCCGCGGCCGGCCTCCCTCGGGAGTCGTCATGACCGTCCCCGTCGATCGGCCGCCCGCCGCGGTCGAGCAGAACCCTCCCGCCGCCGAGCCCCCGGATCCGCCGGACCGGAGGACGACCGCCGAGAAGCTCGGCATCGAGGACCACCTGGTGCTGCTGCTGGTCATCGTGGCGGCGGCCGTCGTGCTCGCCTTCACCGCCATGATCGTCCTCACCGCGCTGGGCGGCGGGACCGACTACGTGCCCTGGAACGACTGACCCGATCAGGCGCCGGCAGCGGCGACCAGCAGCAGCGAGGCGTCCGCGAGCTCCAGCGGCCGGGCGACCAGCGCTGCGCCGTTCAGCCGGCGGACTCCGCGATCCGCCGGATCGCCTCGAGCGTCGCCGGGATGCCCTCGTGAGCGGCGCGCGTCCGGTCGGCGATCTGCTCCTCGGCGGCCTCGCCGTACAGCGTGTGGAAGAGGGCGATCCCGTCGGGCAGGAACTCCCACGACTCGGTCAGCCGCGTGCCCTCGTCGACCGGCTCCATGCGGAACGCCCAGCGCACGTACGTGCCGCCGACCATCCAGGCGAACTCCCGGCCCCGGTCGGCGGCGATCACCTCGCTTCGGGTCTCCCAGGTACGCCCGGGCACCTCGTTGCGGCCGGTGAACCAGGCGCCGACGCGCGCGGAGCCGCCGTCGTCCCACCAGCACGCGCGGCAGACGGGACTCCACTCACCGGTGCGGGTCACGTCCGAGACGAGGTCGTACACCGCCTCCGGCGTGGCTCGGACGACGACGGACGACGAGTGCGTGCGGTTGTCCACCACGACATCCTCGCAACCGCGTAGCGTCGCGGCACGGAGCCGTCCAGGCTTCCGACGAGCGGAGCGCACGCCATGGGTGACAAGTCCCCGAAGCAGTCATCGACGAAGAAGCCCGCCGGGAAGACCATCAAGGAGAAGCGCCAGGAGAAGCGGTCGGCGGCCGACACGTCGTCGCAGATGGACAACCTGACGCACGGCACCAAGAAGCACTGACCCGCTGAGCACCGGTGCGGCGCCGCTCCGCGCGCCGCACCGCCCGGGTCAGGACGGCCGCCTGCCGTCCGAGCGGATCAGCACGTTCCCGTGCTCGTCCTCCACCGTGTAGTGGATCGTCTGCGCCCGGATCCGGCCGCTCTCGATCAGGTAGGAGTCCGCGCCGTCGCGGATCCGGTACGGGCCCTCGTCGACCGTCCACTCGAGGAAGCCCATCCGGCCCTCGACGAGCCAGGTGACGTACGTCCACCGCCCGCTGGGGATCTCCGTCATCAGCTGGCGGGCCAGCTCGCGCACTCCACCGATGCCGTGGAACACCCCGCGACCGGTGAGGACGACGACGTCCTCCCCCACGTTGCGGGCGAGATCCGCCTCGAACCCGTCCGGTAGAGCGGCCAGCCGCAGGTGGTCCTCGAGCACTTCCCGCGGACTGCGCTCGGTCAGGTCCTGATCGGTCATGACGGCCTCCCGGAGTCGGAGCGGCTCGATCGTCCCCCTCCGCGGCCCGCCCGGGAACCGGTGCCGTCCCGGCGCGCCGGACTACCGCAGGGTGGCGACGACGACGTGCGGCCCGGGCTCGGCGAGCGCGGCCCGCACCTGGTCGGCCAGCTCCTCGGCGGTGGTGGCCCGCGTGGCCGGCACGCCCATGCCCTGCGCGATCGACACGAAGTCCAGCGCGGGGCCGGTCAGGTCGAGCAGCTTGCGGGCGCGCTCGCCGTCGCTGGCCGCGCCCACCCGGGTGAGCTCGTGCTCGAGGATCGCGTACGAGCCGTTGTCGCAGATGATCGTGGTGATGTTCGCCTGCTCGCGGGCGTAGCTCCACAGCGCCTGGATCGTGTACATCGCGCTGCCGTCGGCCTGGATGCCGATCACCGGCCGGTCGGGGCAGGCCACGGCCGCACCGAGGGCCATGGGCAGCCCGTCGCCGATCGCGCCGCCGGTCAGCGACAGCCAGTCGTGCCGCGGGCCGGCCGAGGTCATCTCGGTGAGGCCCGCCCCCGAGGTCAGCGCCTCGTCGACGACGATCGCGTTCTCCGGCAGCAACGCACCGACCACCGCCGCCATCGACCGCGGGTTCAGCTTGCCGCTGGGCAGCTCGGGGGTCTCGCGCTCCATGACCTCGGGCTCGGCACCGGGTGCGGCCAGCTCGGCCAGCGCCTCGAGTGCCGCGACGCCGTTCTCCCCCGGCTGGCTCAGCACGTGCACCGTGCAGTCGTCCGGCACCGGGTGGCCGGGCAGGCCGGGATAGGCGAAGAAGTGCACAGGGGCCGTCGCCCCGGCCAGGACGAGGTGCTTCGTGCCCTTGAGCGCCGCCATCGCCATCTCCGGCGGGTAGGGCAGGCGGTGCAGGTCGGGCAGCCCCGCGCCGCGGGCGGTGCGCGCGGGGAAGGTCTCGGCGACCAGGCGCACCCCGGTGCCGGCGGCGACCCGCGCCGCGGCCAGCTGGCCCTCGGGGGACGCCATGACGTCACCGCCCAGGAAGATCACCGTCTCCGCACCGGTCAGGACCTCGGCGATCCCCTCGATCAGCGACGGCGCGGCGTGCGGCCGCGGCCGGACGTTCAGCGGGGTGGCGGGCTCGGCGCCCTCCTCCCACGACACGTCGGCCGGCAGGATCAGCGTGGCGACGCCGGTCTTCTTGGCCATCGCGACGGCTTCGGCGGCATCGCCGGCCACGTCGGCCGGGGACAGCGACCGGCGGACCCAGCCGGAGACGGTGCCCGCGATGGCGTCGATGTCGGACTCCAGCGGAGCGTCCAGGCGCTTGTGCGAGCGGGCGTGGTCACCGACCACGTTGACCAGCGGCGCCCGGCCGCGGCGGGCGTTGTGCAGGTTGGCCAGCCCGTTGCCCAGGCCGGGGCCGAGGTGCAGCAGGGTGGCTGCCGGGCGGCCGGCCATCCGCGCGTAGCCGTCGGCGGCACCGGTGGCGACGCCCTCGAAGAGGGTCAGCACGGCGCGCATCTCGGGCACGTCGTCCAGCGCCGCGACGAAGTGCATCTCGGAGGTGCCCGGGTTCGAGAAGCAGACGTCCACGCCCGCGTCGACCAGGGTCCGGATCAGTGCCTGTGCGCCGTTCACGTCTCCGACCATGGCACGCGTCACATCCGCCGGCCACACCGGGGGCTGGTCAGTCCGGCCGCTCGCCGGTGCGCCGGCGCGCCTCCACCAGGCTGCCCACCGCGACGACGGCCAGCGCGACACCCGCGCCGGCCAGGGCGACGCGCGAGGAGTCCCCGATCCGGATGAGCAGGTAGATCATCAGCGGGAGGACGACCGGCAGCAGCATCAGCGCCCGCTGCCGGAGGCCGGGCACGGGCCGCGCGCCGGAGGACGGGGAGTCGGGCACGGCGCTCATCCTCGCACCGGCAGACTCCCCGTGACCGACACCGACCGAGGAGAGCGACCCATGGCCGACGCCACGACCACCACCGCAGCCCGCCGCGCCCACCCCGCGCACAGCGCCCTGGTGGGCCTCGCCTCCCTCGGCGTGCTGCTGCAGGGCGTGTGGGCCGGGCTGTTCATGGGCGGCTCGGACGACTACGGCACCTGGGCGAGCGTGCACCAGCACGGTGGCGAGGCGACCGTGCTGCTGGCCTTCCTCGCCACCGTCGCGGCCTTCGTCTGGCTGCGCGGCAACCGACCCGTCCTGATCGGCACCACGCTGCTGTTCGTCCTGCTGGTGATCGAGCTGCTGCTGGGCATGGCCATCGACGGCACGCGGACGGCGGTCGTCGTCCACGTCCCGCTGGCCATGCTGCTGCTGGCCCTGGCGGTCTGGCTGCCGACCGCCGCCCGGCGGGCCTGACCGCTAGAAGGTCAGCACCAGCCGGCCGCGGACCCCGCCGGCCTCGAGCATCCGGTGCGCCTCGGCGGCCTGCTCGGCGGGGAAGGTCTGCGCCACCCGCAGGGTCACCGCGCCGTCCTCCACCAGCTGCCGCAGGCCGTCGAGCGCCGCGCGGTCCTCGGCGATCTTGCGCACCAGGGTGGGGAAGAACCGCAGGTCCTCGCGCGACCCGTCGCCCTTGTAGCCGCGCACGGTGGCCACGGCGCCGCCGTCCTTCACCGCGGGCAGCACCAGCGCGTCCTGCACCGAGCCGTCGGCCAGGCCGTCGACGCCCTCGGGATAGTGCTCGCGGATGCGGTCGGCGACGTCGTCCCCCCGGCGGACGACGACGTCGGCGCCGAGGTCGCGGACCAGCTGCTCGTCGGCCTCGGAGGCGTCGGCGATGACGGTGAGCCCCTCGGCCTTGGCCAGCTGGATCACGTAGCCGCCGTACGAGCCGGCCGCGCCGGTCACCGCGAGCACCTGGCCGCGCTGGAGGCCCATCAGGTTCAGCGACAGGCGCGCGGTCAGCCCGTTCATCGGCAGCGTCGCCGCGGCCACGGCGTCGACGCCCTTCGGCGCGCGGACGACGGAGTCGCCGGGCAGCACCTTGTCCTCCCGGTAGCCGCCGTACGGCCCGAAGGGGACGACGATGCCCATCGCGAGGTCGCCCACCTCGAGGTGGTCGACCCCCTCCCCCACCTCGGAGACGACGCCCGCGACGTCCATCCCGGGCACCCACGGCGGGGTCTTCACCGGGTCGCGGCCGGCGTAGACCCCGGACCGCGCGTAGGTGTCGGTCGGGTTCACCGTGGCGGCCTGGACCTGCAGCCGTACCTGACCCGGGCCCAGCGGCTCGGCCTCGACGTCGACGATGTGGAGGGCCTCGGGCCCACCGAACTCGGTCACTCCAGCTGCGCGCATGCCTCCTGACTACACCACCCCCGGACGCACCGCGGCCCCCGTCCCGGAGATCGGGACGGGGGCCGCAGGTCAGCGGGGTCAGCCCTTGAGCTTGTACTCCTTGAGCAGGCCGCGGCTGATGATCGTCTTCTGGATCTCGCTGGTGCCCTCGCCGATGAGCAGGAACGGCGCCTCGCGCATGAGGCGCTCGATCTCGTACTCCTTGGAGTAGCCGTAGCCGCCGTGGATGCGGAAGGACTGCGTGGTGACCTCGGCGCAGTACTCGCTGGCGAGGGTCTTGGCCATGCCCGACTCGACGTCGCTGCGCTTGCCGGCGTCCTTGAGCCGGGCCGCGTTCACCATCATCAGGTGGGCGGCCTCGACCTTGATCGCCATCTCGGCGAGCTGGAAGGCGATCGCCTGGTGCTGGGCGATCGGCTTGCCGAAGGTCTCGCGCTGCTGGGCGTAGGCGATGGCGAGCTCGAAGGCGCGGATGGAGATGCCGCAGGCGCGCGCCGCCACGTTGACCCGGCCGACCTCGACGCCGTCCATCATGTGGGCGAAGCCCTTGCCCGGGACGCCACCGAGGATCTCGGAGGCCTTGGCCGCGTAGCCGTCGAACACCAGCTCGGTGGTGTCGACGCCCTTGTAGCCCATCTTGTCGATCTTGCCCGGGATGGTGAGTCCGGGCTTGACCTCGCCGAAACCGGCCGGCTTCTCGATGAGGAACGTGGTCAGGTTCTCGTGCGCGCGCTCGGCGCCCTCGTCGGTGCGCACGAGAGCGGCGACCAGGGTGGAGCTGCCGCCGTTGGTCAGCCACATCTTCTGGCCGTTGATCGTGTAGTCGCCGTCGGCGTTCTTCGTCGCCTTGGTGCGGATCGCGGCGACGTCGGAACCCAGGCCGGGCTCGGACATCGAGAACGCGCCACGGACCTCGCCGGTCGCCATGCGCGGGAGGTAGTACTCCTTCTGCTCCTGCGTGCCGTGCTGGCGCAGCAGGTAGGCCACGATGAAGTGCGTGTTGATGACGCCGGAGACGCTCATCCAGCCGCGGGCGATCTCCTCGACCACCAGCGCGTAGGTCAGCAGCGACTCGCCGAGACCGCCGTACTCCTCGGGGATCATCAGGCCGAAGATGCCGAGCTCCTTGAGCCCGTCGACGATCTGCTGCGGGTAGATGTCGCCGTGCTCGAGCTCCTGCGCGTGCGGGATGATCTCGCGGTCGACGAAGCTCCGCACCGTCGACAGGATCTCGCGCTGGATGTCGGTCAGGTCCGCGGTCTGGGCCAAGCGGGTCATCGGTCTCCTCCGGGGACTCCGGTGTCCATAGTCAGCGGAAAGTATGTGCTACCCCCGGCGAGCACCTGCCCACGAGGGCAGAAATGGCCATGTCTGCCCTCCGGACGGGTGGGCGGGCGCCGGGGAAACGGCCGCCAGCGCGCCGCCGTCGCCGGAGAGCGGGAACCCGTGGTGGAGTAGCCCCACCGGCCACCCGGCCCGCCCCGGCCGAGCAGAGGACATCCGATGAGCACTCCCGACGACACGACCCGGACCACGCCCGACGGGGGCCGCTACCCGGGCGAGCAGCCCCCCGGCCAGCCGGGGTACGGCCAGCCCGGCTTCGGCCCGCCGCAGTACCCCCAGCCCGCCCCGGCGCAGCAGCAGTGGGGGCAGCCCGGCTACGGCCAGCCCGGCTACGGACAGCAGCCCTACGGACAGCCGCCGTACTACGGCGGCGCGCCGGGGTACCCCTACGGACGGCCGACCAACTCCCTGGCGATCCTGTCGCTGGTGCTGGCCTTCGTGTTCGCGCCGGCCGGGCTGATCACCGGCATCATCGCCCGCAAGCAGATCAAGCAGACCCACGAGGACGGCGACGGCCTCGCGCTGGCCGGGATCATCGTCGGCGGGATCGTCACCGCGCTGTTCGTCCTGATGATCGTGTTCTGGATGGTCGCCGTCGTCGCCGTCACCAACGAGGGCTTCTAGCTCCCCGGGCCGCAAGGCAAAGGAACCTCCACCTATGGATTCGGGGTCCGATCCGTAGGTAGAGGTTCCTATGCCTGGGGAAAGCGGATCAGCTCTCGGGCGGGGTGAAGCTCGAGGTGCGGGACAGCCCGGCCGCGCGGCCCTTGCCCGCGATGACCAGCGCCATCTTGCGGCTGGCCTCGTCGATCATCTCGTCGCCGAGCATCGCCGAGCCCTTCTTGCCACCGGCCTCCGACGTCGCCCAGTCGTAGGCGTCGAGGATCAGCTCGGCGTGGTCGTAGTCCTCCTGCGACGGCGCGTAGATCTCGTTGGCGGCGTCGATCTGGCCGGGGTGCAGGACCCACTTGCCGTCGAAGCCGAGCATCGCCGAGCGCTTGGCGACCTCCTCGAACGCGGGCACGTCGCGCACCTGCAGGAAGGGGCCGTCGATGGCCTGCACGCCACGGGCGCGGGCGGCCATGAGGATCTGCATGAGGATGTAGTGGAACGGGTCGCCCGGGTAGTCGGGGTGCAGCGCGCCCACGACCAGCGACTTCATGTTGATCGAGGCCATGAAGTCGGCCGGGCCGAAGATGATCGTCTCGATGCGGTCGCTGGCGAACGCGATGTCGTTGACGTTGATGAGGCCCTGCGCGGTCTCGATCTGCGCCTCGATGCCGATCTTCCCGACCTCGAGGCCGTTGGCCTTCTCGATCTGGGTGAGCAGCATGTCCAGCGCCTTGACCTGCGCGGCGTCCTGCACCTTCGGCAGCATGATCGCGTCGAGGTTCGCGCCGGCGCCGCCGACGACCTCGAGGACGTCCTGGAAGGTCCACTCCGTCGTCCAGTCGTTGACGCGGACGGTGCGGATCTTGTCGCCCCAGCCGCCCTCGTTCAGCGCGGCGACGATGTTCTTGCGGGCACCGGGCTTGGCCAGCGGCGCGCACGCGTCCTCGAGGTCGAGGAACACCTGGTCCGCCGGGAGGCCCTTGGCCTTCTCGAGGAACCGGGGGTTGCTGCCGGGAACGGCCAGGTTGGAACGACGGGATCGGAGCTCGGCCACGGTGCCTCCGCTGATTGGAGTCGACGAAATCGGTTGCCCGGAGCGTAACGACGCGCCTCGCGGCCCGCGTCATCGCGGTGATCACCCGGCGAGCTCGGAGAGCCACCGGTCGAAGGTCTGCACGCCCCGATCGGCATCCGGCCCCGGCACGAGCGTGCCGTCGCGGAACGCCCGCCCGAGCCTCCCCGGCAACGGGACGGGGAGCACCACGCCTCCCCGGCCGGTGGACCGGGCGTAGTCCCGCACCATGTCGGTCATCCGCAGGACCTCCGGTCCGGCGAGGTCGGGCACGCGCCCGGCGGGCCCCGCCTCGACCAGGTCGGCCAGGCGCTCGGCCACCTCCCGGGCGGCGACCGGCTGCGACCGCATCACCGGCACCGGGTGGAGGGGGCCGAACGCCAGCTGGGCGTGGAGCTGCCCGGCGAACTCGTGGAACTGGGTCGCCCGCAGCAGGGTCCAGGGCACCGGCCCCGTCGTCACCAGTTCCTCCTGCACGACCTTGCCGGCGTAGTGGCCCTCGGGTGCCCGGTCGCAGCCGACGACGGACAGCGCGACGTGGTGCCCGACGCCGGCGCGGGCCTCGGCGGCCAGCAGGTTGGTGGAGACGGCCCGGAAGAAGCGCACCGCCTCCTTCCCGGACTGCGTCATCACCGACGCCACGTCCACGACGGCGTCGACCCCGTCCAGCGCCGCGTCCAGCCCCGTGCCGGCGACGAGGTCCACCCCGGAGGAGCGCGCCAGGACGACGGCCTCGTGCCCGCGCTCGCCGACGACGTCCACGACGTGGCGGCCGACGGTGCCGGTCCCACCGGCGACGGCGAACCTCATGGGGTGCCCGCCTCGACGCCGGTGCGGATCCCCGACGGGCCGCTCGGCGTGCTCGCCCGGACGGGCAGCAGCAGCGGGACGGCCAGCACGATGGGAGCTCCGAGCGCGATCACCTGGGCGACGGCGTCGACGGCGTCCAGGTCCCCGAGGTGGTGCAGGTGGTAGCCGAGGTGCGGCACCGAGCAGACGATCCAGGCGGTCGCGACGACGAGGCCGGGCCCGCGGTCGCGGTACCGGGTGGCGACCGCCGAGGCGACGGCGAGCCCGAGGTTGAACGTCCCGACGTCGCGGACGAGGTGCTCGTTGTACGGCCCGTCGGCGGCGACCCAGGACGAGAACGGGCCGGGGAACGACTCGTGGAACGAGGCGGGGAAGGCGGCGGCCCAGAGCCCCACGTACGCGCCGAGGAGGACGAGGATCCACAGCAGGATCCGGCGTGCGGTCGGTGTCATGCCCAGAGGACGACGCAGCGCCGCCGGACGTGACACGGGCGTCAGGTGGCGGCTTCGACCAGCGTCGTCGGCCGGCTGCCGCGCACGACCAGCGCCACCCCGACGACGACGGCGAGCATCCCCGGCAGCGCGAGCAGCGGCGGCGCCTGCTGGAGCAGCACCAGCGCGACCAGCGTCGCGCCCGGCACCTCCAGCAGGATCACCAGGCTGACCATCGTCGGGCCGACCGTCGAGAGCACCAGGTTCAGCAGCGTGTGCCCGAGCAGCTGGGCGCAGACGGTGATCCCGGCGATCAGCAGCCAGTCGCGGCCGCTCATCCCGAGCAGCGGCACGTCGAACAGCACCGCGCCCACGGCGACCGCCATCGCGCACACCGAGTAGGCGACGACGGCGTAGGCCGAGGTGGACAGCCGCTCCCGCGCCTTCGCTCCGGCCAGCACGTACCCACCGGCGAAGATCGCGCCGAGCAGCGCCAGCCCGTCCCCGGCGAGCGCCTCGAGGCTCACCGAGACGTCCACGCCGGCGATCAGCCCAGCGCCGACGACCGAGAGCACCAGCCCCCACCAGACCGTGGCCGGCAGCCGCACGCCGGCGAACCGGGCGGCCAGCGCCGTCCAGATGGGGGTGGTGGTGACCAGCGCGGTCGACGCCGCGACGGTGGTCATGGTCAGGCTCGGCAGCCACGCGGCGAAGTGCGCCGCCAGGAACAGCCCGGCGACCACCGAGCTGCGCAGGTCCCTCCATCCCAGCCCGTGCAGCGTGGCGCGCTCCCGGGTGAGCAGCACCGGGAGCAGGAGGGCCGCGCCGGCGGCGTTGCGCCAGAAGGCGACGGCGAGCACCGGCGCCACGACCAGCGCGGTCAGCGGCCCCGACATCGAGACGCCGAGGACGGCCACGCCCATGAGGACGACTTCGCGGCCGACGGGCCGCTGGACCGCCCAGGAGGACGGCGGGGCGGACACGTTCAGCGGGGCAGCCGGATGCGGCCGCTCGCCACCGGGACCACGCTGCCGCGGACGGTGGCGCCGACGGCCTTGGCGGCCGCGGCGGTCACCGTGCACTCGAGCACCGACGGGCGGCCCATGGCCTCGCCCTGGCGGACGGTGAACGACGACGTCCCGTCGGCGGCGAGCAGGCCGGTCTCGACCAGCCACACGCCGGTGCCCAGCGCCGCCGAGCCGGTGGCCGGGTCCTCGCCCCAGGACAGGTCGCCGGCGAACACCCGGGCGTAGGCGGTGGCGGTGGCGGCGTCCCAGGAGAGCACCGACACGCCCTCCCCCACGGTCAGGTCGCGCAGCGCGGCGGGATCGGGGACGGCGCGGCCGACGGCGTCCGGCCGCACGGACAGGTAGGCGAACGGCAGCCCGCAGCCGGCGACCTCGACGGGCACGCCGGTGAGGTCGGCGGGGTCCAGCCCCAGCGCGCGGGCCAGCTCCTCGCCGGCGGGGCCGTCGGCCAGCGTCGGCGTCCCACCGGAGAGCGTCGCGCCGTGCTCGTCGACGACGACGTCGAGCACCCCGGCGCCGCACTCCTGCCGCAGCGTGCCCGCGGCCAGCCGCCCGGTGCGGACCAGCGTGTGCGCCGCCCCGACGCTGGGATGGCCGGCGAACGGCAGCTCGGCGTAGGGCGTGAAGATGCGCACCCGGTAGTCGGCGCCGGGCTCGGTGGGGGTGCAGAGGAACGACGTCTCCGACAGGTGGAACTCGTTCGCCAGCGCCTGGCACTGGGCGGTGTCGAGCCCGTCCGCGTCGAACACGACGGCCAGCGGATTCCCGGCGAAAGCCCGCGGCGCGAACACGTCGACGATCTCGTAGTCCAGCAGCTCCGGGCCGTTCACGGCGCCGACGGTAGCCTTGGCGTTCGTGACCTCGGTGAGCAGGGCGTACGTCTCGCGGCTCGCCGGACTGACGGTGTTCGACCCCAACGGCGACCGCATGGGCAAGGTGCGCGACGTCGTCGTCGCCCTCCGGATGGGCACCGCCTGTCCGCGCGTGCTCGGGCTGGTCGTGGAGGTCGTCGCCCGCCGGCGCATCTTCGTCCCGATGGGCCGGGTCACCGCCATCGACCAGGGCGCGGTGATGCTCTCCTCGGGGACGATCAACCTCAAGCGCTTCGAGCAGCGCGCCGGCGAGACGCTGGTGCTCGGCGAGCTGCTGGACCGCTCGGTGCAGATCGTCGAGGGCGGCAAGCCCGCGCACGTCGTCGACGCCGGCATCGAGCAGACCCGCACCGGCGAGTGGCAGCTGGCCAAGCTCGCCGTCCAGGAGCCCGGCCGGCTCGGCCGGCGCGGGCAGCTGCACACGCTCGCCTGGGACGAGGTGGCCGGGCTCGCGCTGCCGCAGACCGGGCAGGGCGCCGAGACGCTGATCGCCACCTACCGCGAGCTCAACGCCGCCGACATGGCGCACGCGCTCCAGGAGCTGCCGATCAAGCGCCGGCACGAGGTCGCCGAGGCCATGGACGACGAGCGGCTGGCCGACGTCCTCGGTGAACTGCCCGAGGCCGACCAGGTGGTCATCCTCGGCACGCTGGAGGAGCGCCGCGCCGCCGACGTCCTCGAGGAGATGGACCCCGACGACGCCGCCGACCTGCTGTCGGAGCTCTCCAACGTCGACCGCAACCGGCTGCTGGAGCTCATGGAGCCCGACGAGGCCGAGTCGGTCCGCCAGCTGCTCAAGTACTCGGAGGACACCGCCGGCGGGATGATGACCAGCGAGCCGGTCATCCTCTCCCCCGACGCGACGATCGCCGAGGCGCTGGCCCGGGTGCGCGAGCCGGAGCTGACCCCCTCGCTGGCCAGCCAGGTGTACGTCTGCCGCCCGCCGTCGGCCACGCCCACCGGCCGCTACCTGGGGCTGGCGCACATCCAGCGACTGCTCCGCGAACCACCGTCCAGCCTGGTCAGCGGCATCCTCGACGATCTCGAGCCGCTGCGACCCGAGGCGCCGCTGGCCGAGGTGACCCACTACTTCGCCACCTACAACCTGGTCGCCGCACCCGTGGTCGACGCCCAGGGCCGGCTCGTGGGTGCGGTGAGCGTGGACGACGTCCTCGACCACCTGCTGCCCGACGACTGGCGCGAGCGGGCGCGACGTGGCTGAGAAGCCGCGCCTCGACACGCCCAGCGGCGGGCCCCGCCGGTTCACCGGGTTCCTGCGGCTGAACCCCGACTCGGTCGGCGCCTTCGCCGAGGGGATCGCCCGGTTCCTGGGCACCGGGCGCTTCCTCGCCGTCCAGACGATCATCGTCATCGTCTGGATCACCCTGAACGTGGTCGCGGTGAACCTCCGCTGGGACCCCTACCCCTTCATCCTGCTCAACCTGGCGTTCTCGACCCAGGCCGCCTACGCGGCACCGCTGATCCTGCTGGCGCAGAACCGGCAGGCGGACCGGGACCGCGTGCAGGCCGAGGAGGACCGCGCCCGCGCGGCCTCCACCCGCGCGGACACCGAGTACCTGGCCCGCGAGCTTGCCTCGCTGCGCGTCGCGGTGGGCGAGCTGGCCACCCGCGACTTCATCCGCGGGGAGCTCAACCGGCTGGTCCCCGACGACGGCGAGGACCGGGACCGGAAGAAGAAGGACAAGAAGCGCCGCGAGGCGTCCACCGATCCGGTCGCGTGAGGCTCAGCCGGTCAGCAGGTGCACGCCCGCACCGGTGGCCCCGGCGAGCACGATCACCACGATGAACGGCGCCCGCAGCGCCAGCGCCAGCGCCGCGACCGCCAGCCCGGCCAGCCGGCCGTCGACCACGACGCGGTCGTCGCTGGTCAGCCCCTGCACCGCGACAAGGGCGGCCAGCAGCGCGGCCGGCACGAAGTCGACGACGCGGGCCACCCACGGTTGCTCCACCCAGGCGGCCGGCACCGACATGCCGGCGAGCTTGAGCAGGTAGCAGCCGACCGAGGCGACGACGACGGCCACCCACAGCGTGTCCCCGCTCATGCCGCCCGCTCGGCGGTCCGGGGCCGGCCGGCCAGGGCGACGGCGACGACCGCGACGATCACCTGCACCCCGGCCGGCACGAACGGCGTCAGCGCCAGCGCCACGCCCGCGCCCCCGAGAGCGACCCGTCGCTGCGCGCCGGGCTCGGCCGATCCCCGCGCGGTCAGCCGGGGCCACAGCAGGGCCAGGAAGGCGGCGGGGACGACGGAGTCCAGCGCCGCCTCGGCGGTGCCACCGAGCCCGGAGGCGCCCAGCGCGCCGACCAGCGTCATGGCGTTCCAGCCGAGGTAGATGGTCGCGCCGGTGGCCCAGAAGGCCAGCCGGCCGAGCTCGCGGTCGGGCGCGGCCACGGCCATGGCGGTCGTCTCGTCGATGACCCAGTGCGCCGCGGCGGCCCGCCCCAGTGCGCTCCGCGGCGCCAGGAGCGGCGCCATCCGGACCCCGTAGACGGTGTTCCGGGTGCCGAGCAGCAGCGCGCTGCCGACCGCCGCCGGCGCGCTCCCCCCGGCACCCAGGACGCCGACCAGGGCGAACTGCGAGGCGCCGGTGAACATCAGCGCCGACAGGGTCAGCGCCTGCCAGGCGTCGAGACCCGCGGCGTCGGCGGCGGCGCCGAACGCGATGCCGTAGAGGCCGACGGCGACGCCGAGACCGACGGCGTCGCGCAGTGTGCGGGTGCGGTCGGCGGCGGACACGTCCGCCGAGGTTAGGCGGCGCCGGTCCCGCCGCCGGACCCGTCCCCGGCCCGCGCCCGCCGCCGGTGCACCGTGCGGTCGAGGATGCCGAGGGTGCCCTTGAGCGCGCTCTCCGGGACGATCGGGAAGGTGAGGAACGGCCGGAGGTCCTCGCGCAGGTCCGACCAGTCGCAGAACGAGGTGACGAGCGTGCCGCCGTCGGCGGGCTCGAGCCGGTAGCCGTAGACGTGCCGCAGCGGGGGCTTGATCGTGCCCTCGATGGTCCAGGCGATCTCGCGGTCGGGCCGGTAGGTCGCGATGACCACCTCGACGTCGTAGCGCCCCATGGGCAGGTCGCCGAGGGCCTCCCGGTCCATGTGCACGAGGAACCGGTCGCCGACGGCCGAGACCGGCTCGCCCTCGGCGTCCATGAGCATCCCGGAGGCGTCGATGTCGACGTGCCCCTGCGGATCGCGCAGCACCGCGAAGACCTCCGCGGGGGTCGCCGGGATCAGCCGGGTCGCCTCGATCCGCTCGGCGGCGGGCTCGGAGGGGGGCGCGGGGACGCTGGAGCTGCTCATGCGAGGAAGCATGGCACCGACCTGAGCAGCAGATCACCCCTGCGCTCGGCGGCGCCCTGCCCGGGCCGCCGTACAGTGGCGACGTCCCGAGTGCGCCGGCCTGCGCTCCTGTCGCGGCAGGCCACCCACGGGTCCCCCGTCGAAGGAGACACACACCCCGATGACCGACACCATGACCGGCAGCCCGGCGCTCGACGCCATCACCGCCGCTCTGGCCACCGTCCAGGATCCCGAGATCAACCGCCCGCTCACCGAGCTGGGCATGGTCAAGGACGTCCAGATCGGCGCGGACGGTTCCGTGCGCGTCGAGGTCTACCTGACCGTCGCCGGCTGTCCGATGCGCGAGACGATCACCAACCGGGTCACCACCGCGGTCGGGGCCGTCGCGGGGGTGACCTCGGTGCAGGTCGGGCTGGACGTCATGAACGACGAGCAGCGCGCCGAGCTGCGCAAGACCGTCCGCGGCACCGACGTCGCCGAGCCGGTCATCCCCTTCGCCCAGCCCGGCTCGCTCACCCGCGTCTACGCGGTGGCGTCGGGCAAGGGCGGCGTCGGCAAGTCCTCGGTCACCGTGAACCTGGCCGCCGCGCTGGCCAAGCGCGGCCTGTCCGTCGGCGTCGTGGACGCCGACATCTACGGCCACTCGGTGCCGCGGATGCTGGGCACCGACGAGAAGCCGACCCAGGTCGACAGCATGATCATGCCGCCGCAGGCCCTCGGGGTGAAGCTGATCTCGATCGGCATGTTCACCCCGGGCAACACCCCGGTCGTGTGGCGCGGGCCGATGCTGCACCGCGCGCTGCAGCAGTTCCTCGCCGACGTGTGGTGGGGCGACCTGGACGTCCTCCTGCTGGACCTCCCCCCGGGCACCGGCGACGTCGCGATCTCGATCGCGCAGCTGCTGCCGAACGCCGAGATCCTCATCGTCACGACTCCGCAGCTCGCCGCCGCCGAGGTGGCCGAGCGCGCGGGTGCGATCGCGACGCAGACCCACCAGCAGGTGGTCGGCGTCATCGAGAACATGTCCTGGCTGGAGCTCCCCGACGGCTCGCGCATGGAGATCTTCGGCTCCGGCGGCGGCGAGGCGGTCTCCGACGCCCTGACCAAGACCCTCGGCGCCCGCGTGCCGGTGCTCGGTCAGATCCCGCTCGACACGCGACTGCGGGAGTGCGGCGACGCCGGCGCCCCGATCGTGCTGACCGAGCCGGACTCCCCGGCCGCGCAGGCACTCATCAAGATCGCCGACGGGCTGGCCAGCCGCCAGCGCGGGCTGTCGGGCATGTCGCTGGGCCTCACGCCGGTCAAGCGATAACCCTGTCGTCCTCCGGACGACACCGCGTCCAGGTGTCGTCCCGACGTGCGCTGAGCCGCTGCGTCGTGCCTGCGCGGAACCCTCCGGGCTCCACTCGGCACGACAGAACTCATGCCCTAACGTCGGCGGGGTGACCGACACGCTGATCTCCGAGAGCATCACCGTCGACGCCCCGCCGGACGTCGTCTTCGCGATCCTCGCCGACCCCCGCCAGCACTCCCGCATCGACGGCTCCGGCTCGGTCGGCGCGGTGATCAGCGCGCCCGAGCGGCTCACCGCGACCGGTCAGACCTTCACCGTGCGGATGAAGCTGTTCGGCGTCCCCTATGTGATCCGCAACCGGGTGGTCGAGTTCGAGGCCGGCCGGCAGATCGCCTGGCGGCACTTCACCGCCAACCGCTGGCGCTACCAGCTCGCGCCCACCGCCGACGGCGGCACGACGGTCACCGAGACCTTCGACGCCTCCCGGGCCGACCGGGTCACCACCGCCCTCGTGCCCGCGGCGAAGTTCCCGGAGCGCAACCGCGCCGGCATCCTCGGCACGCTGCAGCGGCTCAAGGTCGCGGCCGAGAAGGACGCCGCGAACCTCTAGGTCGCGTCGGGGTCGAAGGGGGGCGGGACGGCGCGGTCCCGCGGCCGGGCCGCCCTCGGACCGGCGGCGGCAGCGGAGGCCGCGGTGCTCCCGCTCCGCGCCACCGGCTCGTCGTCCTCGAAGAGCTGGCTGCGGATGAACGTGCGCGGGTGGTACTTGCGCAGGTCGAGGTCGCGCAGCTCCGGCAGGTCGTCGCCCAGGGTCTCGTTGACCTGGGCGCGCACTCCGGTGATCGCGGTGCGCGCCTTCTTCAGCCCGGCGGCGGCGTCCTTGGCCAGGTGCGGCAGGCGCTCGGGCCCGAAGATGAACAGGGCGGCGAGCGCCAGGACGATGATCTCGCCCCAGCCGATCGAGTCGAACACCGCCGCTCTCCGTTCCTCCGGCCCGCACCGCGCGCCGTCCCCAGGGTAGGCGGCGGTCAGGCGGCGTCGAGCGTCGCCCGGAGCTCCTGCGAGCTGCCGCCGCGCACGACCTCGACGGTGATCTCCTCACCGGGGTCGTGCCGGTCGACGGCGACGACCAGTTCCTCGGAGCTCCCGACGGGGTCGCCGTCCACCGCGATGATGACGTCCTGCTCCCGCAGGCCGGCCTCGGCACCGGCGCTGCCCGGCTCGACGTTGAGCACCAGGGCGCCGTCGCGGGTGCCGTCGGTGACCGAGCGGGCGTTCACGCCGAGCGAGGAGTGCACCGCGCTGCCGGTGGAGATGAGCTGCTCGGCGATGTCGCGCACCGTGTCGATCGGGATGGCGAAGCCCAGGCCGATCGAGCCGCCGGTGGTGCCGTTGCCCCCGAGCGAGGCGATCGCGGTGTTGATGCCGACGAGCGCGCCCGTGGTGTCGACCAGCGCGCCACCGGAGTTGCCCGGGTTGATCGGGGCGTCGGTCTGCACGGCGCTGATGACGGCGTTGGTGTCGCTGCCCTCCCCGCCGAGGCGCACCGGCCGCTCGAGGGCGCTGACGATGCCGCTGGTGACCGTGCCGGCCAGCCCGAGCGGCGAGCCGATGGCGACCACCGGGTCGCCGACGACGACGCTCTCCGACGTCCCGAGCGCGGCCGTCACGAGACCGGGCTTCTCCACCTTGATGACGGCGAGGTCGCTGGCCGGGTCGCGGCCGACGATCCGCGCCTCCGAGCCGCTGCCGTCGGAGAACACCGCGCGGATCTCGGCGCCCTCGACGTCGTCGGCGCCGGAGACGACGTGGTTGTTGGTGACGATGTAGCCCTCGTCGCCGTCGATCACCACGCCGGAGCCGGTGGCGCCGCCCTGGCCGACGCGCACTTCGATCGACACGACCGCGGGCATCACCTCGGCGGCGATGGCCGAGACGGAGCCCGGCTCGCGGGTGATGCCGGGATCGACCTGGGTCAGCGTCGTGTCGGGCGAGAGCAGCGGCGACTCGGGCGTGGCGCGGGTCAGGAACCAGCCGACGCCGCCGCCCACGGCTCCGACGAGCAGGACGGCCAGCAGGATCAGGGCCGAGAGCCGCACGGAGACGTCGGCCAGCCGGACCTTCCTGCGTCCCTTGGGGTCGACGACGATCGGGCCGGCCTGCTCCGCGGCCTCGTCCGGGTAGACCGCGGGCGCGCCGAGACCGGCAGGCGCGTAGGGGTCGCGCCACGGGTCGCTGCGCGCATCGGACTTCCACCACGGCCCGGCGGCGGTGCGCCGACGTCCCGGTCGGCCGGACGGGGGCTCCTGCAGTCCGCGCCCGCCCGTCGTGCCCGGCCCGAAGGCGCGGATCAGTGCCTCGGGGGGCGGCGGCGGAACCGGGCGGGCCGGCATCCGGGGGCGGTCGTCGGAGAAGCTGCCGGGCACGCTCTCGGGGCGACCGAAGGCGGTCTGCTGCCCGGCACCGGGCTCCGGCGCGACCGCGCGGCGCGGCGCGAGCCGGTCGGGCACCTCGCCGAACGGTCCGTCGGCGCCGGACGGCCGGGCGAACGCCCCGTCATCGGGGGGCGAGGCGTCGGCCGGTGGAGTGCCGCGGTCGTCGGGACCGGTCAGGGGGTGCCGCCCGGCTCACCGAGCGGGGCGGTCGCCCCGGTGTTCAGCGTGCGCACCACCGGCGGGACGACGTCCGTGTGCTCGCGGACGGCGGAGTCGGCCACGCTCCCGGGAGCGACCGGGACGTCGGGCGGCAGGTTGAGCGCCAGCGCGGTGACCCCGGCGCCGAGGCCGGCGAGGGTGCCCACCAGCCCGCGTCGCAGCCAGCGGGCGTGGTCGGGCCGGTGCGGGCGCTCCTGGGGCGAGAGGTCGACCTCCCAGGCGGCGCCGTCGCGCACGGTGAACCGGCCGGCGTCCGCGCCGAGCGACAGCGGACCGCCGCCGGAGCCGGGCACCTCGGCGGTGAAGGGGATGGCGCACAGCCGTGACATCAGGTCGCCGGGCACGGCCACCTCCTGCGAGCCGTGCAGGGCGTCCTTGGCCTCGCGCTGCGCCTGGACCGCCATCCGGCACTGCAGGCAGCCGGCCAGGTGCCGGGCCGCGCGCGCGGCGGGGCCCGCGGTCAGCTCGCCGTCGACGAGGGCCGCGATCGCCTCCTGGGCCAGGTGGCTCTCCGGCATGCTCACCGCGCTCCACCCCCGCCCAGGACGACGTCGTCCTCGGGAATCACGCGGCCGGGGGCCAGGTGGGCCAGGGCCTGCCGGAGCTGCACGCGGCCGCGGTGGATGCGGCTGCGCACGGTGCCGAGCTTGATGCCCAGCGTCGCCGCGATCTCCTCGTAGGTCAGCCCCTCGATGTCGCAGAGGACGACGGCGACGCGGAACTCGGGCGAGAGCGCGTCGAGGGCCGCCTGGATCTGCGGGTCGAGGTGCGTGTCGGCGTAGACCTGCTCCGGGCTGGGTGCGCGGCCGGGCAGGCGCTCGGTGTCCTCGGGGAGGGCGTCGAACCGGATCCGCTGCCGGCGCCGCACCATGTCGAGGAACAGGTTGGTCGTGATGCGGTGCAGCCAGCCCTCGAAGGTGCCGGGCGAGAAGTCGGCGAGCGAGCGGAAGACCCGGACGAACGTCTCCTGCGTCAGGTCCTCGGCGTCCTGCGGATTGCCGGAGAGGCGGTAGGCCAGCCGGTAGACGCGGGCCGAGTGCTCGCGCACGACCTGCTCCCAGGTGGGCGCGACCCAGGTCTCGACCTCGGGACGGCTCGGCTCGGACACGGCGCCAGTATCCCCGATGACGGCCCCGGCGACCGGATCGGCGTCGGAGGGTCGGGTGGACACGGGTCGCGTAAGGGCCACGTCCGGTCCAACGGGCGGGGCCGAGGGCGGTGTTCCCCTGCGTCACTCTTGCCAGTGAACTCACAGGCCGGCGTCGTTCCGGGGCGTCCCGAGGGCGGTCGCGCGCCCGCGGCCACTACCCTCGGCCGGTGATGAGCGCCCACCCACCGCCGCCGGGGAGCGGCTCGGAGGGCGCCGCCTACGCCGACCGCTACGCCGCCGAGACGCCCGAGATGACCGCCGCGCGCGACCGCGCCGCCCGCCTGCCGGGCCCACCGCCGGTCGAGCCCGCCGTCGGCGCCGTGCTCGCGGTGCTCGCCGCCGGTGTGGAGGCGCGCTCGGTGGTCTCGATCGGCAGCGGCGGCGGGCTGGCCGGTCTGTGGCTGCTGCGCGGCATGCGACCCGACGGCGTGCTCACCGCCCTGGACGGCGACCCCGAGCAGCTCCGTGCCGCGCGGGCCGCCTTCGCCGGCGCCGGGGTGCCGTCGGGCCGGACCCGGCTGATCTTCGGCACCCCCGCCGAGGTGCTGCCCCGGCTCTCCCCCGGCGCCTACGACATGGTGGTCTGCGCCGGCCCCCCGCGGGAGTACGCGGCCCAGCTGACCGGGCTGCTCGACCTGGTGCGGGTCGGCGGGACGCTGACCTGCCACGGTCTGCTGGCCGACGGGCGGATCGCCGACCGCACCGCCCGCGACCCGCAGACCGTCGCCTGGCGGGAGATCGCCCGCGGCATCCGCGAGGACGAGGCCCTGACCTCCGCGGTCCTGCCCATCGGCGAGGGCCTGCTCGTGGCGACCAAGCGGAGCTGACTCAGCGGAACGGGTGCTCGCTCACCGCGGCCCACGGCCCGCCGAGGTAGCGCCACAGCCCCAGGCCGCGGGCGCGGACGGTCTCCGGCACGAACTCCGCGGCCAGCCGCTCGTGCAGAGCACGAGCCACCGCCGGGTCGACCTTGTTCTGCACGGTGACGTGCGGGGCGTGCCGCTGCCGGTCCTGCGGGGTGAGCCAGGGAGCCCACCCGGACGCCAGCCCGTCGCGCAGCCGGGCCGCCTCCGCGGACTCCAGCACGTAGGCGACGCCGCGGCCGAGGAAGCGCACGCCGGTCACCGCGACGTCGAAGGCCGTCCGGGCCGCGGCCGCGGCGAGGTCGGCCCGGACGGCGTCGAGGTGCTCGCCCGGCAGCGCGTGGAACAGCGTCACGTGCGCGGCGAGGTGGTTGCGCTCGGCCGGGAAGTGCCGGGCGCGAAGGCGGTCGAAGCGGTCCTGCGCCGCGTCGTCCAGCAGCAGCGTGACGACCAGCGGCGCCGGCGGCGCCGGATCAGCCGATGGCGCGGGCACCCTTGCCCAGCACGGTCACGCCGCCGGCGCTGACGGGGTAGCGCTGCCGGTCGAGCTCGGGATCCACCCCGATGCGTGCGCCCGGCGGCACGATCACGTTCTTGTCCAGGATCGCCCGGCGCACGACCGCGCCCTCGCCGATGACCACGCCGTCCATGACGACGCTGCCCTCGACCCGCGCGCCCCGCTCCACCCGGACTCCGGGCGAGATCACCGAGTTGTGCACGGCTCCGCCGCCGATGATCGCGCCGGCGCTGACCATCGACTCCTCCGCCCGGCCGCCCAGCACGAACTTCGCCGGGGGCAGCTGCGGCGGCAGCGTGTAGATCGGCCAGCGGTCGTTGTAGAGGTTGAACACCGGGGTGACCGAGACCAGGTCCATGTGCGCGTCGTAGTAGGAGTCGATGGTCCCGACGTCGCGCCAGTAACCGTGGTCGCGCTCGGTGGCGCCGGGCACGACGTTGGTGGAGAAGTCGTAGACCCACGCCTCACCCGCGGCCGCGAGCATCGGCATGATCGAGCCGCCCATGTCGTGCACGGAGTCCTCGTCGGCGGCGTCGGTGCGCAGCGCCTCGAGCAGGGCGTCGGTGGTGAAGACGTAGTTGCCCATGGAGGCGAAGCTCTCCTCGGGCGAGTCCGGCAGGCCGGGCGGGTCCGCCGGCTTCTCTAGGAAGCCGCGCACCTTGCCGTCGGCCGCCGCGTCGATGACGCCGAACTCGGTGGCCTCGCGGCGCGGCACGCGCAGCCCCGCGATGGTCACCCCCGCACCGGTCTGCAGGTGCTGGTCGATCATCTGCCGCGGGTCCATGCGGTACACGTGGTCGGCCCCGAAGACGACGACGATGTCCGGCCGCTCGTCGTAGATCAGGTTGAGGCTCTGGAAGATCGCGTCGGCGCTGCCGGTGTACCAGCGCGGGCCGAGCCGCTGCTGCGCCGGCATCGGGGCGACGTAGCCGCCGAGCAGCTGGGACATCCGCCACGTGGTGGTGATGTGCCGGTCGAGGCTGTGGCTCTTGTACTGGGTCAGGACGGCGATCTGCCGGATGTCGCCGTTGACCAGGTTGGAGAGCACGAAGTCGATGAGGCGGTAGTTGCCGCCGAAGGGCACCGCCGGCTTCGCGCGGTCCTGGGTGAGCGGCGCCAGCCGCTTCCCCTCACCGCCCGCCAGGACGATGCCGAGAACCCGAGGACCGCCACGCATGTCCGCAACGTAACCCCCCTCCGCCGTGGACACTCCTCGACGAGCCCGACACCACCCCACAGGGGGCATGCCGTCCTTCTAGGGTGACCGCGTGCGCATCGGCATCGTGACCCGTGAGTGGCCGCCGGACGTCTACGGGGGCGCCGGCGTGCACGTCGAGCACCTCGTCGCCGCGATGCGCGCCCTCCCGGCCGGATCCGGGGCTGCGGACCTCGACGTCGACGTGCACTGCTTCGGCGGCCCGCGGGACGACGCCACCGCGCACGCCGTCCCCGAGGGGCTGCGCGGGGCCAACGGCGCGCTGCAGGCCCTGGGGGTCGACGTCCAGATCGCCGCCGCGCTCGCCGACGCCGACCTGGTGCACAGCCACACCTGGTACGCCAACGGCGCGGGGATGCTTGCGGCCCTGGTGCACGGCGCCCCGCACGTCGTCACCGCGCACTCCCTCGAGCCGCGACGCCCCTGGAAGGCCGAGCAGCTCGGGGGCGGGTACCGGCTCTCCTCCTGGGTGGAGCGCAGCGCGTACCTGGCCGCCGACGCGGTGATCGCCGTCAGCCACGGCATGCGCACCGACGTCCTCGACGCCTATCCCGAGCTGGACCCGGCCCGCGTGCACGTCGTCGGCAACGGCGTGGACGCCGAGGCCTACCGCCCGGTCGACGCGCCGGACACCGTCCGGTCGCTGGGCGTGGACCCCGACCGCCCGTACGCGTTGTTCGTCGGCCGGATCACCCGGCAGAAGGGCCTCGTGCACCTGCTCGCCGCGGCCGAGCAGCTGCCGCCCGACGTCGGCCTCGTGCTGTGCGCCGGCGCCGCCGACACCCCCGCCGAGCGCCAGCAGGTGGCCGATGCCGTCGCCGCGCTGCAGGCCCGCCGCGAGGGCGTGGTGTGGATCGAGTCGATGCTGCCGCGCGAGCAGCTCGTGCCGCTCATCTCCGGCGCGACGGTGTTCGTCGTCCCGTCGGTGTACGAGCCGCTGGGCATCGTGAACCTCGAGGCGGCGGCCTGCGGCACCGCCGTCGTCGCCAGCGCCGTGGGCGGCATCCCGGAGGTGGTCGACGACGGCCGCACCGGCCTGCTGGTCCCCTACGACGAGGACGATCCCGCCGCCTTCGCCGCCGGGCTCGCGGCGCGGATGACCGAGTTGCTCCGCGATCCGGACCGCGCGGCGCGGATGGGTGTGGCCGGCCGGGAGCGGGTGCTCGCCGAGTTCGGCTGGCCGGCGATCGCCCGGCAGACCCTCGCCGTCTACTCGTCCGTTCTCGCCGGCCGGTCGTAAGCGCCGCGCTGGTACCTTTCCCCCGCCGGCCAGTGCGCCGGTGGCACAGCAGCAGCGAAGTCCGGTGCGAACCCGGCGCTGTCCCGCAACTGTGGTGGTCACCCCGGTGACCCGAGCCAGATCGCCTGCTCTGCGCCATGCAACCGACCCTCGCGGCAGGGGTCGCGCATCGGGCGTCGGGTCAGCTCGGGAGCGACGCTCGCCGCCTCCCCTGGAGGCTGTTCCTTGTCCGGTCCCACCCCCCGCGCGGCGCGGTCGACGTCGCGCGCACGACGGCGGTCCACCCCCGCCGCCCTGCTGGCGCTCCTCGTGGCGCTGCTGCTGACCCTCACCGCCTGCGGCGGCTCGTCCGACGACGACGACTCCGCCGCGTCCTCGGAGTCCGCGTCCGCCGACTTCCCGGTCACCGTCACCGCGGACAACGGTGAGGTGACCCTCGACGAGCGGCCCGAGGCCATCGTCTCCATGTCCGCCACCGCCACCGAGATGCTCTTCGCGATCGGCGCCGGCGACCAGGTCGAGGCCGTCGACGACACCTCGACCTACCCGGCCGAGGCGCCGATCACCGACCTCTCCTCGTTCACCCCGAACGCCGAGGCGATCGTCGGCTACTCCCCCGACCTGGTGGTGCTCAGCGACGACCTCAACGGCATCGCCGACGCGCTGGAGAGCCTCGACGTCCCGGTGCTCCTGCTCGGCGCGGCAGAGGACCTCGACGACACCTACGCGCAGATGGAGCTCCTCGGCGAGGCCACCGGCCACGCCGACGAGGCCGCGGGTGCCGTGGCCGACGTCCGCAGCCGCATCGACGCCGCGGTGGCGTCGGTCCCCGCCGACGTGGCCGGCCAGCGCGTCTACCACGAGCTCGACCCGAGCTTCTACTCCGCGGACAGCTCGACGTTCATCGGCAGCATCTACACGCTGTTCGGCCTGGAAAACGTCGCCGACGGGGCGCCCGACCCCAGCGGCGGCTACCCCCAGCTGTCGGCCGAGTACCTCGTCGAGCAGGCACCGGACATCATCGTCCTGGCCGACACCAAGTGCTGCGGCGAGAGCGCCGAGACGGTCGCCCAGCGGCCGGCCTTCGACGCCGTCCCCGCGGTGCTGAACGGCCGCGTCGTCGAGGCCGACGACGACACCGCGTCCCGCTGGGGGCCGCGCATCGCGGACTTCGCCGAGACCGTCGCCGGGGCCCTGCAGGGCTGAGGACGGCTTCCCCCGTGAGCACCCTCACCCACCGCACCCGGTCCGGCCGCACGACGGCCGGGCCGGGCGCGGTGCGTCCCCGGCGGCCGGCCGCGCTGGTGTACGGCGCAGCCGTCGCCGGCCTGCTGGCCGCCGTGCTCGCCGGGATCTGGGTGGGCGCGGTGCCGCTCCCCCCGGGGCAGGTCGTCCTGACCCTGCTCGACCGGGCGCTGGAGCCGTTCGGTGTCTCCGTCGACGGCGGGCTCGAGGGCACCCAGGCCGCCGTGCTGCTGCAGCTGCGGCTGCCGCGCGTGGTGCTCGCCGTCCTCGTCGGGGCGGCGCTGGCGATCGCCGGGGCCGGCTACCAGGGCGTGTTCCGCAACCCGCTCGCCGATCCCTACCTGCTCGGGGCGGCAGCCGGCGCAGGGCTCGGCGCGACCCTCACCATCGCCTACGCCCCGGCGCAGTCCCTCGGACCGGTGGGCATCGTCCCGCTGGCCGCCTTCGCCGGTGCGCTGGTCGGCGTCGGCTGCGCCCTGGCGCTGGGCACCGTGGCCGGTGGTTCGCACAGCCCCACGCTGCTGCTGGCCGGCATCGCCGTCGCGGCCTTCCTGTCCGCGGCGCAGAGCCTCGTGCAGCAGCAGAACACCGACGACCTGCGCGAGATCTACGGCTGGATGATCGGCCAGCTCGGCAGCTCCCACTGGTCCGACATCGCCCTGGTGCTCCCCTACCTCGCCGTCTCCTGCGCGGTCCTGCTGTTCTGCGGCCGCGCGCTCGACGTGCTCTCCGTCGGCGACGACGAGGCCAGCTCGCTCGGCGTCCACCCCGGCCGACTGCGGCTGTTGGTCATCGTCGCCGCCTCGCTCGCCACCGCCTCGGCCGTCTCCGTGAGCGGTCTCATCGGCTTCGTCGGCCTCGTCGTCCCGCACGTGGTGCGCCGGCTGGCCGGCGGCTCCTACACCCGCGTCCTGCCGCTGTCCCTGCTCGTCGGCGGCGCCTTCCTCGTGGTCGCCGACCTGGTCGCGCGGGTCGTCCTGGCGCCCGCGGAGCTCCCGATCGGCGTGGTCACCGCGTTCGTGGGCGCCCCGTTCTTCGCCGTGCTCCTGTGGGCGGGGGCGCGGCGCCGGTGACCGGGCAGCCGCCGCCCGTCCACGGGGCACGGGTCGAGGTCGTCGGGCTGGGCGCCTCCTACGGCCGCACCCGCGTGCTCGACTCGGTGCGCTTCACCGTCGGGCCCGGCGGCTGGCTGGCCGTCATCGGACCGAACGGCTCGGGCAAGTCGACGCTGCTGCGCTCGGTGCTCGGCCTGCAGCGGCACGAGGGTCAGGTGCGCATCGACGGCGTCCCGACCACCGGCCTGCCGCGCCGCGAGCGCGCCCGCCTGCTCGCCTACGCCCCGCAGCTGCCGGTGCTCCCCGAGGGCATCAGCACCCTGGAGTACGTCACCCTCGGCCGCACGCCGCACCGCCCGCTGCTCGCGGCCCCCCGCCGGGTCGACCGGGAGGTCGTCGCCGACGTCATGGCGCGGCTGGAGCTCGAGTCGCTGGCCGACCGGCTCGTGGTCACCCTCTCCGGCGGCGAGCAGCAGCGCGCCGTCCTGGCGCGAGCCCTGGCCCAGCGGCCGCGGGTGCTGTTCCTCGACGAGCCCACCGCTGCCCTGGACCTCGGCCACGCGCAGCAGGTGCTCGACCTGCTCGACGGGCTGCGCCGGCAGGACGGGCTCACCGTCGTGACCACGCTGCACGACCTCACCCTCGCCGGCCAGTACGCCGACCGGCTCACCCTGCTCGCGGGCGGCCGGGTCGTCGCGGAGGGCACCCCCGCGCAGGTGCTCACGCCGGAGATCCTGTCCGTGCACTACGGCGCCCGCGCGCACGTCGTCTCCGGCCCCGACGGGCCGGCCGTCCTGCCGGTCCGGTGACGCGCTAGCGACCGCCCGCCGCGGTCCGGATCAGCTCGCCGACGCCGGGCCGTGCGGCGTGCGCCCCCGCCGCCAGGAAGGACTGCTGGATCACCTCGTCCAGGCGGTGCCGCGCCATCATGTCGTCGCCCATCACCTCCTGCTCCGCAGCACCCGGAGCGAAGACCACGGTGCGGATGCCGGCCGCCTCGAGCGCCTGCACCTCCCGGCGCAGCAGTCGGGCGGAGTGCCTGCGGGCGGCTGCGTAGACGCTGAGCGAGGCTCCGGCGGGCCCGCTCATCGGGGAGACGACGATGGCGAGGTCGAGCTCGGAGCCGCGCAGCAGCGCCGCGTTCGTGGGCGAGTGCACGCCGCCGTCGACGTAGGTGTGCCCGTCGATGTGGACCGGCGCGAAGTAGCCGGGCACGGCGCAGGACGCCGCGACGGCCAGGTGGATCGGCGGGGTGGGCGAGCCGGGACGGCCGAAGACGACCCGGCGTCCGTCGTGCCGGTGCACGGCGCAGATCCACAGCGGGGCCTGGGGCCAGCCCGGCTGCTCCAGCTCTCGGAGCGCGGCGAGCTGCTCGCCGATGTCCCGTCGTCCGGGCGCCACCAGGGCCATGGCGGCCGCCAGGGGCCGGAACCGCCACGGCCGGGTGACGGCCCGGTGCACCATGCCCATCGCGGGCAGCCGCAGGGGTCGGCGGAGCAGCTCCGTCGGCCGGAACGGGGCCAGGTCGGGGACCTCGGTGTCGGCGATCTGGCGCAGCACGTCCCCGTCGCCGGAGAGCGGGGCCTTCACCGTCCACGCGGCGAGGTCCTCGGCTCTGACCCCGAGCCGCAACAGCGTGCCGGTGATGGCGCCGGCGGAGGTACCGACGATCAGGTCGGCCGACCGGGGGTCGAAGCCGAGGTCGTGCTCGAGCACGGCCAGGACACCCGCGTGGTACGCCTGCCCGACCACGCCGCCGGCGCCCAGGACCAGGCCGACGCGCGTCATGCGACCAGTCTCCCCCGTGCGGCGGCACGCGGCAGCAGGCATCGGTTCAACGGACGGCCCGGAACCGCACGCCGTCCCCCGGCCGGAGCTGGGCGGCCAGCGGGAGGTCGGCGGTGACGACGACGGCGAGCACCGGGTAGCCGCCGGTCACCGGGTGGTCGGCGAGGAAGAGCACCGGGGCGCCGTCGGGCGGCACCTGCAGCGCGCCCGGCACCAGCCCCTCGCTGGGCAGCTCACCGGCGCGGGCGCGGGCCAGGTGCGGACCGGCCAGCCGGAGCCCGACCCGGTCGCTGTCGTTCCCGACCTGCCACTCCTGCGCGGTCAGCGCACGCCAGGCCGCGTCGACCAGCCAGTCGCGGCGCGGCCCGGGCAGCACGCGGAGCACCGGCCGGTCCGACGGGGCGCCGACGGGGGCGACGTCGACGAACGGTTCCTCCCCCGCCAGCTCGCCGACCGGCAGCAGGGTGCCGGCCGCCAGCGGGGGCGGGCCGAGGCCGGAGAGGGTGTCGGTGCTCCGCGAGCCGAGCACCGGTGGGACGCCGATCCCGCCGCGGACGGCGAGGTAGCTGCGCAGCCCGCGGCGCGGCGGTCCGAGGGCGAGCACCGCGCCGGGGCGCAGGGTCGTGGGCGCCGAGAAGGGCGCCGGCCGGCCGTCGATCTCCACCGGAGCCGGCGCACCCGTCACCGCGACCAGCACCGTGCGGCCGGCGCGGAGCCGCAGTCCGCCCGCGGTCACCTCCAGCACCGCCGCCTCCGGCCGGTTGCCGACCAGCCGGTTGGCCAGGGCAGCGGAGACGCCGTCCGCCGCACCGGAGCGGGTCACCCCGATCCCGGCGTGCCCGGGGCGGCCCCGGTCCTGCACGGTGGTGAGCGGCCCCGGCGCGAGCACGGTGAGCACGTCAGCCCACCCCGCGGAAGCGGACCCGCGCGCCCGGCGCCAGCAGGGCCGGCGGCTCGCGGTCGACGTCGAAGAGGACGGCGTCGGTCCGGCCGACCAGCTGCCAGCCGCCGGGCGAGGCACGCGGGTAGACGCCGGCGTAGGGGCCGGCCAGCGCCACCGACCCGGCCGGCACCCGCGTGCGCGGCGTCGTCCGGCGGGGCACCTGCAACTCGGCGGGGAGCCCGGTGAGGTAGCCGAAACCGGGGGCGAAGCCGCTGAAGGCGACGGTGAACTCGACCTCGGTCAGCGCCACCACGAGGTCGGGCACGGCCCGGCCCAGGAGCCCGGCGACCTCGGCGAGGTCGGGACCGTCCCACACGACGGGCAGGGTGACCGGAGCGGCGGTGGCCTCCGGCCCGGCGGCGGCCGCCGGCAGCCGGCGCAGGGTCGCGATGTCCAGATCGGTCGGCGGCCGGTCCAGCAGGACCAGGACGGTGGACGCGGCCGGCACGAGCTCGCGCTGCCCCGGCAGCGGCCCGGCCTCCAGGGCGCGGCGGACGCCGGCCACCGCGCTCGCGTCCTCGACCTCGACCAGCAGGGCGCGGTCCCCGTACGGCAGCACCCGGACGCCGGTTCCCATCCCCTCCACCGGATCATGATGGCCGACTTCCCGAGCAGCAGGAGGAACCCGGAGTGGCACAGGCAGCACCGCCGGTCGTCGTCGTCGGCCTGGTCGCCGCACCGGGCGCGGCCGCCGCGCTCGCGGCCGGCCTGTGCGACGAGCTCGCCACGGAGCTGACCGCGCAGCACCCGGAGGTCACCTGGCGCGTGCGGTCGGTCGAGGACGGCCTGGTCCGCCCACCCGCCGACGACGCCGAGCTGGTCGCCGCGACCCGGGCACGGCTGCTGCGGGAGGACTGGGATCTCGCGGTGTGCCTGACCGACGTGCCGCTGGAGCGTGCCCGTCGCCCCGTCGTCGGGCACGCCAGCCCGGTGCACCAGGTCGCGATCCTCTCCCTCCCCGCGCTGGGTGCGGTGAACCGGCGGCGGCGGGCGCTGCAGACCACGGTCGGCCTGGTCCAGGCCCTCGCCGGGGACGGCGAACCGGACGACGCCGAGGACCGCGCGCTGATCGGCCGCCGGCTGCGGCAGCTCGCCGTCGACCCGGCCGAGTCCACCGAGGGCGTGCGGTTCACCGCCCGGGTGCTCACCGGGAACCTCTCGATGCTGGTCGGGATGGTGCGCGCCAACCGGCCCTGGCGGCTGGCCATCCGCCTCTCCCGCGCCCTGACCGCCGCGATCGCGGCCGGCGTCTTCGCGCTCATCACGCCGGACATCTGGCGGCTGGCCGACGTCTTCGGCTCGGTGCGGCTCTCCGTCGTGGCGGTCGGTTCGGTCGTGGCGACGGCGGTCACCCTCGTCGTGGGCGCCGAGCTGTGGGAGCGCGCCCGGTCGCGGCGGGTGCGCAAGCAGGTCGCCCTGTTCAACCTGGCGACGGCGGCCACCGTGGTCATCGGCGTCCTGTCGCTGTACGCCGCGCTGTTCGTCCTCGCACTGCTCGGCGCGCTGCTGCTGGTGATCGACCCGCTGTTCACCGAGGCGCTCGGCCATCCCGCCGGCCTCACCGACCACCTCGAACTGGCCTGGCTGATCAGCTCGCTGGCCACGGTGGGCGGCGCGCTGGGCGCCGGCCTGGAGACCGACGAGGCAGTCCGGGAGGCGGCCTACACCTACCGCCCCGGCGGCGCGGACGCCGAACCAGCCGAGGCCCCGGCGGCCGGCTGAGGACTCAGCTCGTGAACGGGGCGGGGATCACGCCGGCCTGCCGCAGCGCCGTCCGGACCGCCCGGGCGAGGTCGACTGCTCCCGGGGTGTCCCCGTGCACGCAGATCGAGGCGACGTCGGCGCGGACCGTGCTGCCGTCGACGGCGAGCACCGTGCCCTCGACGGCCATCCGCAGGGCGCGGGCCGCCACCTCGGCCGGGTCGTGCACCAGCGCACCGGGCTCCCCGCGGGGCACCAGCCCGCCGTCCGGGGTGTAGCCGCGGTCGGCGAACCCCTCCGGCACCGGGCGCAGACCGGCCGCCTCCGCCGCCCGCAGCAGCGCCGATCCGGGCAGCCCGAGCACGGGCAGCGACGGGTCGTGCGCGACGACGGCGGCGACGACGGCCCGCGCCTGCGCCTCGTGCGCGACGGTCGCGTTGTACAGCGCGCCGTGCGGCTTCACGTAGCGGACCCGACCGCCTTCCGCCCTGGCGATCCCGTCCAGCGCGGCCAGCTGGTAGAGCACGTCGGCGGCCAGCTCGGCGGGCTCGACGTCGATGAACCGGCGGCCGAACCCGGTCAGGTCGCGGTAGGAGACCTGCGCGCCGACCGCGACGCCGGCGGCCGCGGCGCCGGCGCAGACACGGCGCATCGTGCTCGGGTCGCCGGCGTGGAAGCCGCAGGCCACGTTGGCGCTGGTCACGACCTGCAGGAGGGCGTCGTCGTCGCCCAGCCGCCAGATGCCGAAACCCTCGCCGAGGTCGGCGTTGAGGTCGACGGTGCTGCTCACCGGCGCAGTGTCGCACTGCGCCGGTGAGCGAGGAGGCTCAGAGCTCGGGCTTGAGCTGCACCTTCACGACGCCGTCTTCCTTCTTCTGGAACTTGCGGTACATCTCCGGGGCCTGGGACAGCGGCACCCGATGGGTGGCGAAGGTGTCCACGCCGAGCGGGTCGGCGTCGGTGAGCAGCGGCATGATCTCCGGGATCCAGCGCTTGATGTTGCACTGGCCCATGCGCAGCTGGATCTGCTTGTCGAACATCGTCATCAGCGGCATCGGGTCGGCGGCGCCGCCGTAGACACCGGACAGCGAGATGGTGCCGCCGCGGCGGACGATGTCGATCGCGGAGTACAGCGCGTTGAGCCGGTCGACGCCGGCGTGCTCCATGATCGGTGCGGAGACGGCCTTGGGCAGCAGGCCGGCCGCCTTCTGGATGAAGCTCGTGGCCGGCGAGCCGTGCGCCTCCATGCCGACGGCGTCGAGCACCGAGTCCGGCCCCCGGCCTCCGGTCATGTCGCGGATGGCGTCGCCGATCTGCTCGACCTCGTTCAGGTCCACCACCTCGATGCCCCGCGCGCGCACCCGCTCGAGCCGCTCGGGGACCAGGTCCACCCCGATGACCCGGTAGCCCTTGTGCTGGCCGATCCGGCAGGCGAAGTCACCGATCGGGCCGAGCCCGAGCACGACGAGCGTGCCGCCCTCGGGGACGGCGGCGTACTCCACGCCCTGCCACGCCGTGGGCAGGATGTCCGACAGGTAGGCGAACCGGTCGTCGGCCGGTCCCTCCGGCAGCGGGATGTGGGTGAACTGCGCCTGCGGCACCCGCAGGTACTCCGCCTGCCCACCCGCGACCTCGCCGTAGAGCTTGGAGAAGCCGAACAGCGCCGCGCCCGTGCCGTGCTCGCGCACCTGGGTGGTCTCGCACTGCGTGTAGAGCTGCTGATGGCACATCCAGCAGTGCCCGCAGGAGATCTGGAACGGGATGGAGACGCGGTCGCCCACCTTCAGGTTGCCGACCGCCGACCCGACCTCCACGACCTGGCCCATGTTCTCGTGGCCGAGGATGTTGCCCACGCCCATGAACGGCGACAGCGGCTCGTACAGGTGCAGGTCCGAGCCGCAGATGTTCGACGTGGTGACCCGGATGACCGCGTCCGTCGGCTCCTGCACGAACGGGTCGGGCACCTCCTCGACGCGTACGTCCCGCTGTCCGTGCCAGGTCACTGCCTTCATGGGTCCACCGTTCGTCTCGTCGCGTGCGCGCCACCGTCGGCGCGAGGTCGCAGCTCCGGAGTGCCCGGGACGGGTGGGGCGAAACCGGGTCGCACGCCACGTCAGCTGCCGGAATGCCGGCGAGCGCCGGGTCCAGGTGACGACCGAGACGCTGGTCCTCGGCGCAACGAAGTCGATGTCCGCGCGCCCCTGGGCTGCATCGTTACAGCGACTGGACGGTGACGGGGTACAGCGACTGCAACGACTCGTGGGGCAGCACGCGCCCTGGCTGCGCCTTCGCTACGCCTTCTGAGCGGCCCTGCGAGCGGCTCGGATCCGGCCGAAAACCTTCTGGTCGGGGCTTCCGGCGCTCACGAATCGTGTGACAAGGTTGCACAGTCAGTGATCGAGCGAGGCCGGGGGACGTGGTGCCGATGGACCTCGGCCAGCTGTCGGCGATCCCGTCGGAGACCCTGCTCGACGCCCTGCCCGACGCCGTCGTGGTGGCCGACGGCGACGGCCGGGTCACCTATGCCAACGCGGCCATCCGCACGTTGCTCGGCCACGACCCCGCCGTCCTGATCGGCCGCTCGCTCACGCGGGCCCTGCCCCGGCGCTTCCAGCCCGGTCGCGACGGCAAGGCGCTGCGTCCGCAGGCGGCCGGGCGGGGCGAGCTGCTGGGCCGGACGACACAGCTCCCCCTGCTGCACGCCGACGGTCACGAGGTCCTCGTCGATCTCACCCTGGCCCGGGTCGATCCCTTCCCGGGCGCCCCGCCGGAGCAGCGCTCGGTGATCTGCGTGCTGCGCGACGCCGGGGCCACGATCCTGCTGGAACGCCAGCTCCAGGTCAGCCGCTACCTCGCCGCGACGCTGCGGGTGACCGCCGCGCTCACCGAGGCCGCGGACGCCGACGTCGCCTTCCAGCGGCTCCTCCCCACCCTCTGCACCGAGCTCGACTGGGACGCGGCGGTGCTCTGGGAGACCGACGAGCAGAGCGGCCGGCTGCGGCACGCCGGCACCTGGACCGCGCCCGAGGTGGACGTCCCGGCGCTGCGCGAGGAGACCCGGCGGACGTTCGGCCGCGGCGAGGGGCTGCCCGGCCTCGTCCGGCAGCGACGCACGCCGGTGGTCGTCGAGGACCTGTGGAGCGATCCCCGGTTCCTGCGCCAGCACGCAGCCCGCGCCGACGGCGTCCGCACGGGGGTGGCGTTCCCGGTGCTGCGCGGGGACACCGTCCTCGGCGTCTGCGAGCTGTTCTCGCGGACGCAGCGCTCGGTCCCTCCGGAGCTCGTCGACGTGCTCGCGCACGCCGGCCGGCAGGTCGGCCAGTTCCTCGGCCGGCTGCGCGCCGAGTCCGAGATGCGGTCCCTCGCCGAGACCCTGCAGCGCAGCCTGCTGCCCTCGCACCTGCCCACCGTCCCCGGCGTCGAGCTGGCCGCCCGCTACCGGGCCGGCGGCGGTTCCGCCCTCGTCGGCGGTGACACCTACGACGTCATGCCGCTGCCCGACGGCCGGTGGATGGCGCTCGTCGCGGACGTCTGCGGCACCGGCGCGGAGGCCGCGGCGCTGACCGCGCTCACCCGGCACACCGCCCGCGCCGCGTCGGCCGCCGGCTGCCCGGCGGCGGTCCTCGCCGCCGTCAACGCCGCGCTGCTGCACGAGCAGGGTGCGGCCCCCCTCCGCTTCGTCACCGCCGCCTGCCTGGTGCTGGAGAGCGGCCCCCGCGGGCACCGCGTCGGCATCAGCATCGCCGGACACCCGCCGCCGCTGCTGCGCACCGCCGACGGCACCGTCGTGGCGCTGGGCCGGCCGTCCGCCCCGCTCGGCGTGGACGCCGGCACGGCCTTCACCGACGCCACCGTCGACCTGCCGGCCGGAAGCACGCTGCTGCTCTACACCGACGGCGTCACCGAGGCGCGCGACGACGCCGGGGAACAGTTCGGGGAGGACCGCCTGGAGCGGCTGCTCGCGGACGCCGCCTGCTCGGACGCCGAGGGAGCCGTCGCGGCCGTGGCGGCCGCGGTCGAGGCGCAGGTCGCGGGCTCGCGGCACGAGGCCGACGACATGGCGCTGCTGGCCCTGACCGTGCCGGCCTGACCGGCTCAGCCGGTCGCGCCGGTGTCGGCGTGCGGCGCGCCCACCGGCTTGGACTCCGGCGATCCGCGCTGCCGCAGGTACACCGCGAAGATCGCCATCGACCCCACGGCGAGCATCTCCGACTGCCAGTTCTGGAAGCTGCGGTTCCAGAAGTCGGCCTCGCCGAGATACCCGGCGAAGGTGACCGCGTCCTGCCGCTGTCCCAGCTGGTCGCTGTTGTAGGCCACCCAGCCGGTGACGGCGGACGCGGACCAGGTCAGCAGGAACAGCCCGCCCATGACCAGCCCGAGCGAGCGGGAGAAGATCGTCGTCCGCCAGCCACCGGCCCGCACCCAGGCCGGCGAGCCCTCGGTCGCGTGCCTGCCGACCTGCTGCTCCCGGTCGCTCTCGGTGCCCTCCTGGCCGGGCTCCTTGGACTCGCTGGAGCCCTTCTGCACCAGCCACGCGGTCGCGAAGACGTAGAGGAAGAACTGCAGGTACTCCGACTGCCAGTTCTCCATCACGTCGACCATGAACGACGACGAGGTGACGTAGTCCAGCAGTGCCATCGGCTCGAGCCCCTCGGCCCGCTGCTCCGCGTTGACCTGGGCCACGCCGGACACCGCCTGGCCGCCGAGGGTCGCCAGGAACAGCCCGCCGAACACCAGGCTGAGCGCGTTGTTGCGCAGGAAGCCGTAGGCCGTTTCGTCGACGCCGCTCACCGGCCGATCGCCCCCAGCACGAGGGCGTAGGCGATGCCCAGCAGGATCACGACGAGGTAGATCGCGAAGACCGCCTTCACGCCTCTCACGGCCCCTCCAGCTCGCAGTCGTAGGGCAGCTCTCCGCGCGGCTCGCACGCCGCGGCGGTCACCCGCCAGCCGCTGCCGGTCTCGGTCAGGAAGACCACGTCGCGGCCGATGCGCACCTGGGCGTCGCCGCCCCACACCTCGACCGCGGTGACCGCGCCGCCCGGGAGCGGGACGTCGGTGATCGCGTCGGCGCACGCGCTCGCCGCCTCGGACTCGAGAGCGGCACGGGTCGCCGGTGCCAGGAGCTCGCAGCGCTCCTCCGGCGTCCCGCCCGGATCCTCGAAGGCGGTGACGACCACCCGCACGTCGTCCTCGGACGCTGCGGCGCACCCGGTCAGGGCCAGGGCGCCGGCTCCGACGAGCACCGCGACCGTTCCACGCACGGCTCCTCCTCGCACAGCAGCGGGTCCGGCGCGCAGCTCGACCGGACGCAGAGCCGCTACCCCCGCCCGGCCTGCGGACACACCCCGTCCCCCGACCGGGCGAGCGACGTCCGCTGGTCCGGCTACCGTGGCCGACGTGGCGCGGGTGGCGGTGGTGGGCGCCGGGCCCGGCGGGCTGGCTGCGGCCGCCCGGCTGGCCGCGCAGGGCCACGCGGTGACCGTGCTCGAGCAGTCGCAGCAGGTGGGCGGCAAGCTCGGGCTGCTCACCGTGGAAGGGCACGCGTTCGACACCGGGCCGAGCCTGGTCACGCTGCCGCAGGTCTACCGCGACCTCTTCGCCGCGACCGGCGGCCCGCTGGAGGAGTCGCTCGACCTCGTACGGCTGGACCCGGCCGTGGCCTACCGGTTCGCCGACGGGACGCGGCTGACGTTCCCCGGCTCCCCCGCCGCCGTACCGGCCGCCCTGGACGCCGCTCTGGGGGCCGGAGCGGGAGCGCAGTGGGCGGCGCTCATGTCGCGCGCCGAGCACATGTGGCGGATCAGCGAGGGCCCCTTCCTGCGCACGCCCCTGGCCGGCGCGGCCACGCTGGCCCGCCTCGCCCGCCGCCCGGCCGACGTCGCCACGATCGCCCCCTGGACATCGCTGCGCGGGCTCGGCGAGCGGTACCTGCGTGACCCGCGGCTGCGCATGCTGCTCGACCGCTACGCGACCTACTCCGGCTCCGACCCGCGCAAGGCGCCGGGCGTGCTGGCCACGGTCGCGCACGCGGAGCAGGCGTACGGCTCCTGGTACGTGCGCGGCGGGCTGCACCGCCTCGCGCTCGCGGTGGCCGAGCGGGCCGCCGAGCGCGGCGCCGTCCTGCGGACCGGGTGCGCGGTGCGGCGCGTCGTGGTCACCGGCGGCCGGGGGGCCGGCGTGGAACTGGCCGACGGCGAGGTGGTGCCGGCCGACGTCGTCGTGTCGGACGCTGACGCCGCCGCCCTGTACGCCGACCTGCTGCCCCCGGATCTGTCCGCGGCGCCCCGCCGGGCGCTCGGCCGCGCGACGCCGTCCCTGTCCGGGTTCGTGCTGCTGCTCGGGCTCCGCGGGCGGACGCCGGACCTCGCCCACCACACCGTGCTCTTCCCCGCGGACTACGACGCCGAGTTCGACGCGGTCTTCGGCACCGGCCGGCACCGCGGTGCGCCGCAGCCGGTGGCCGACCCGACCGTCTACGTCAGCGCGCCCGACGACCCCGCGCTGCGGCCCGACGACGACAGCGAGTCCTGGTTCGTGCTGGTCAACGCGCCCCGGCACGAGCCCGGGCGCGGGGTCGACTGGGACGAGCCGGGACTGGCCGAGCGGTACGCGGACTCCGTGCTGCAGGTGATGGCCGACCGCGGGCTGGACGTCCGCGACCGCGTTCGGGTGCGGGTGGTCCGCACCCCCGCCGACCTCGAGCGCGACACCGGGAGCGTGGGTGGGTCGATCTACGGGACGTCGAGCAACGGCGCCCGCGCGGCGTTCCTCCGCCCGGCCAACGCCTCCCCCGTGCCCGGCCTGTTCCTGGTCGGCGGCTCGGCGCACCCCGGCGGCGGCCTGCCCCTGGTGACCCTGTCCGCGGAGATCGTCGCCCGGCTCGTCGGCCCCGCCTGACCGACCGGTCAGCCTCGGGCGGCTCCGTAGCCGAGCAGCGCGGCCAGGCCGAGGGCGCTGCGCGGTGCGTAGGCGGTGCGCCAGAGCCCGCCGTGCGCCGCCTCGTACGACTCGTCCTGCCAGGGGTGCTCGTGCGCCGGCCCGCCGCCGGTGTGGAGGTCGTGCACCAGCAGCGCGGCCATCAGCACGTTGGAGGTGGCCGGCTCGAAGATCTCGACGCCGAACCGGTGCGCGCCCGCGTAGGCGGCGGCCAGCGCCCGGTTCTTCACCACCGAGCGGGTGCGGGTCGGCGGCGCCACGTTCATCGACACCGTGGTCCCGGCCGCCCGCGCCGTCGTGGCGCGCCAGCGCTGCAGTCGCTTGGCCAGGGCGTAGTTGGGCCCCTGCTGGGCGACCAGGCTGTCGGCGATGCCGGGATCGGTGCCGGGCACGTACGCGCGCTGCAGCAACCGGCCGCCCGACACCGTGCGCAGCGGGCGGCCCAGCAGCTTCGCCCCGCGCGAGCGCTCGGCGTAGGCCTGGACGGACTGCGCCACCGCGTCGGCCGGGACGGCGAAGACGTCGGTGGGGGTGGCCAGGAACGCCAGGGCGGCCTCCGGCCGGGCCGCCGCCAGCCGCACGGTCAGCGCGTCGACGGCGGTCGACACCCGCACGTTGGTCGCGCCGTCGGCGTAGACGTAGTTGCCGAGCACGAGCCGGCCGGGCAGCGCCGCGGACCAGTCGGCGACCGAGGGCACCTCGGTGATCAGGTCGGCCCCGGCACTCGCCGGGTCGACGTCGGCCGCCGCCTCGTCGACCGGCACCAGCAGGGTCCCGGCACTGCTCCGTGCGGTGTCCAGCACCCGCTCCCACAGCGGCGCACGGGGCAGGTCGACGCCGGCGACCCGGGCTCCCCACCGCAGCAGCGCGGTCAGCGGACCCATCTCGGCGCCGGCGCCGAGCACCACCACGGTGCTGTCGGGCAGCGCCAGCCACTCCGGGTGCGCGGCGACGGTGCGGACCGCCTCGGCGCACGAGGGCTCGACGACCCCGGCAGCGACCCAGGCGTCCAGTTGCCGCAGCAGCGCGTCGCCCCGCAGCCGTCCGCCGTGGAAGGGCAGCGAGAGCTCCCGCTCCGGCTCGGCGCTCCCGCGCACCTCCACCGTGTGCAGCGCCCGACCGGCGGGCGCGGTGGTGAGTCCGTCGAGCGGGGTCTCCCCGTCGGGACCGGCCACCCGCATGCGCTCGTGCAGCGAGGTCAGGCCGGCGTCGGCGATGGCGCGCGCGGCCGCCGCGGAGGGCAGCCCTGCCTCCACCAGGCGGCGGAAGTGGGTGAGGTACCCGCCCCGCCAGTTGGTCTCCCGTTCGGCGGCCAGCGCGCCGGCGGCGTCGACCGCACGCAGCGCGTCGGCGGTCACCGCCCGGCCGAGTGCCGCGGTGCTCCGCCGGCCGTCCGGTCCTGCCGGGAACACGACACCCTGCTCGTCCTCGTTCATCGCGTCCTCTCTACAGGATCGCCGTGCAGCGGGGCACCCGCCTCCAGCCACCGCAGCAGCGTGCGGGTGCCGAAGCCGGTGCCACCCTTGACCGTCTCGGCGTGGTCCGAGCCCGACCGGGCCGGGCCGGCGATGTCCAGGTGCGCCCAGGGCAGCCCGCCGGCGAACGGCTGCAGGAACAGCGCCGCCGTCGTGCCGCCGGGGTGGCCGGGTGCGTTGTGGGCGTCGGCGAGGGGGCTCTCCAGCAGGTGGTCGTACTCCTGGGCCAGGGGCAACCGCCACAGCGGCTCGCCCGCGACGGCACCGGCGGCGCACAGTGCCTGCGCCAGACCGTCCGTGGTCGCGTACAGACCGCCGGTGCGGGCGCCCAGCGCCTGCTTCATCGCACCGGTCAGCGTGGCGAGGTCCACCAGCGCCGTGGCGCCGAGCTCGAGCCGGGCGTAGGCCAGCGCGTCGGCCAGGACGAGCCGGCCCTCGGCATCGGTGTTCCGCACCTCGGTGGTCCGCCCGCCGACGTGCCGCACCACGTCGGCCGGGCGGTAGGCGGCTCCCGACACGGCGTTCTCCGCGGCCGGGACGACGGCGGTGACCGCGACCGGCAGCGCCATCCGGGCCGCGGCGTCGACGGCCGCGAGCACGGCGGCTCCCCCGGCCACGTCGGTCGCCATGTGCCGCATGCCGGCGTTGGTCTTGATCGAGAGCCCTCCGGTGTCGAAGGTGATCCCCTTGCCGACCAGCACCGGGTGGGCCGGCCCGGCCGACGGTGGCCGGTACGTGGCGACGACGACCCGGGGCGGCGAGGCGGAGCCCCCGCCCACGGCCAGCACCCCACCGAAGCCTCCGGCGCGCAACTCGTCGGGCCCGAGCACGGTGACGGTGACGTGCGGCAGCGCACCCAGCCGGCGCCGCGCCTGCTCGGCCAGCCAGGCCGGGTTCTTCCGGTGCGGCGGCGTGTTGACCAGGTCGCGCGCCCACGCCACCGAACCGGCGGTCACCTCGCCGGCGGCCGCCGCGACCCCGCCGGCCTCGGCTCCGGACGCGACGACGGCCACCGTGGCGAGCCTGCGGGGCGGCCGGGCCGAGGAGTCGCGGTAGCGGTAGCCGGCCAGCAGCGCGGTCTCGACGGCGGCGCGGATCTCCTCGGGGCCGGCGGGCTCGAGGGCGCCGTCGAGCGGCAGCACCAGGCGGGTCGCGCCGTGCTCGGCCAGCGTCTGGGCGCGGCGCACGCAGATGCCCACATAGCGCCGCAGCTCCGGCAGCGTGCCCCCTCCCGCGCCGACGGCGAGGACGCTGCGGGGCCTGCGGCCGGCGATCGGCACGTTCGTGATCGTCCCGGCGCTCCCGGTGTTGCCGGTGTCGGCGAGCGCGCCGGTGAGCAGTTCCGGGCTGACCGCCGGGGCCGGCCCGGTCAGCCAGGAGGGCAGCGCGCCGCCCTCGCCGACGGGGACGGCGAGCAGGTCCTCGGTGCCGAGGGCAGGCAGTCCGGCGAGCAGGTCGACCTCCGGGAACGGCGCGGCCCCGGCCACCGGCTCATCGCCGGCGGCCGGGGCCGTGTCGTCCTGCGCTGCGCTGCCCGGGGGCAGCTCGGCGGAGGTGGTCAGCTGGTCGCGCCCTTGAGCGCCTCCGACAGCGCCGCCGCCTCGTCGGGCGACAGCTCGACGACGAGGCGACCGCCTCCCTCGAGCGGCACGCGCATGACCAGGCCGCGGCCTTCCTTGGTCACCTCGAGGGGACCTTCACCCGTGCGCGGCTTCATGGCCGCCATGCGTGCCTCCTTCGCCGGCCACACCGCTCCCCGCCGGGGCGGGAGGTGGGGTGGCGTCCATCACTGCTGGAACTCCGAGACCAATGATCCCGTATGCGGCTCCGTCGTCCAACACGAGGTCCCTTCAGGGTGACGCGCGGAAGCAGTCGGCCACGTGATCGTCGACCATCCCGGTCGCCTGCATGAGCGCGTAGGCGGTCGTGGGGCCGACGAAGACGAACCCACGACGCTTCAGCTCGCGGGCCATCGCGACCGACTCGGCGCTGGTCGCCGGGACGTCGTCGAGGGTGGCCGGCCGCGCCCGCGGGCCCGGCGGAGCGAAGGACCACAGCAGCGCGGAGAGGCCCTCGGGCTGCTGCTGCGCCGTGCGGGCGTTGCGGACGGCGGCGGCGATCTTGGCCCGGTTGCGCACGATCCCGGCGTCGGCCATCAGCCGGGCCTCGTCGTCGTCGCCGAACTCCGCCACGGCGTCGATCGAGAAGCCCGCGAACGCCGCCCGGAACGCCGGCCGCTTGCGCAGGATCGTGATCCAGGACAGCCCGGACTGGAACGCCTCCAGGCAGAGACGTTCGAAGAGGGCGTCGTCGCCGTGCAGCGGCGTCCCCCACTCCTCGTCGTGGTACTCGACGTAGTCGGGGGACGACTCGGCCCAGGCACAGCGCTGCACGTCGGCGACCGTAGTCCCGGGTGCTGACGGTTCAGCGGGCCGCGGCGTCGAGCGCCTCGGTGCCGGGTACGGACGGCGCCGCCTCGTTGCGCCGGGTCGCCAGGACGCAGCCCGCCAGCACCAGCGGCAGGCCGAGCGCGATCCCGAGGGTGAACGGCTCGTCGAGGAGCAGCACGCCCAGCAGCACCGCGACCGCCGGGTTGACGAAGGTGATCACCAGCGCCCGCTGCGGGCCGACCTCCCGGATGAGGGCGAAGAACAGGGCCAGTGCGATCGCGGTGCACAGCACGCCGAGGGCGGCGAGGGACAGCAGCACCTCGCCCGAGGCGTCCACGGCGCCCCCGAGCTGCGGCAGGGCGAACGGCGCGTAGACGACCGTGGTGACCGCCAGCGCCACCGAGGCGGCCGCCACCCCGGGCACGTCGGGCAGCCGGCGGCTGACGACCAGGGGCGCCGTCGCGTAGCCCACGACCACCAGTCCGACCGCGACCACGGGCAGCAGTTGCGCGCCGTCGGTGTCCAGCCCGAGGAGCGCCGCGATGCCGACGACCCCCAGCCCCATGCCGGCCATCCGCACCGGGGTGAGCCGCTCCTCCTCCCCCGCCAGCCGCCCGGCCAGCGCGGCGACGAACGGCACCGCGGCCACCAGCAGGCCGGTGAGCGAGGAGGACAGCGACTGCTCGGCGTACGAGAGCAGCAGCCACGGCGCCGTCATCTCCAGCACGGTGAACACCAGCAGCCAGCGCCACTGGCGCAGCGCCGTGCCCAGCCCGCCGCGGCGGATCGTCCACGGCAGCAGGAGGGCCGCGCCGATCGCGCAGCGCACGAAGACCACGACCACCGGCGAGACCTCGCCGACGGCCACCTTGATCAGCAGGTACGGGACGCCCCAGATGACCGACATGGCCAGGAACAGCGCCCAACCACGGCGGCTCACCGAGCCGGCGCTCCCCCCGCCCGGGCCGCCACCGCGGCGAACCGGCGCAGCGAGCGGCGCACGCCCCACCGCACGAACGGCCGCACGGCGTACCAGCCCGGGGTCAGCACCACCCCGAACCAGCCCCACGGGAGGTAGAACCGCTCGGTCCAGACGAAGGTGGCGTGCTCGCCACGGGGCTCGATCTCGAAGATGCCCGGCCCGCGGATCACCCGCCCGGTGTGCTGCACCTCGACCAGCCGCGGGGGCTCCCACTTCGTGATCACCATGGTGTCGAGCAGCCCGAGGTGCCGGCCGCCGGGCAGCGGCAGCCCGGTGCGCGCCGCCAGCCGCCCGCCGACCCCCTGGGCCGGCCCCCCGACGGTCTCGACGTCGGTGGCCACCATCCACTGGCCCTGCCCGACCCAGTCGGTCAGCACCTCCCAGACGCGCTCGGGGGTCGCCTCGACGTCGATCCGCTCGACCAGCTCAGGCATCGGGTTCCTCCTGTGGTGCCGCCGGAGCGGTCTCGGCCGGGCGCTGCTCCCGGAGTGCGGCGAGCTCCTCGTCGCGCTCGTCCAGCGTCCGGGCCAGCTGCTCGAGCAGCCAGTCGACCTCGGTCATCCGGTAGCCCCGCACGGTCACCGTCATCCGCACGGCCCGGACGTCGTCGCCGGCGACCGGACGCCCGACCGGCAGCTCCACCGGTGAGCGGTCCAGCTCGGCGGGCGGCTGGGTCTCCCCGCGGCCCATGAGCAGCGCGGCGCCGAGGAACAGCAGCGCCGCGACGACCACGACGCCGACGAGGACGAGGAGGAGGTCGAGCACGTCAGGCGTCCGACGGGCCGAGCGGAGCCCGCATCCCGCCTCCGCTGTCCCCCGGCGAGCGGCCGGCCTCGGCCGCCCGGATCGCCGCGATGACCTCGCCGACGTCGTCGGTGACGGTCAGCAGGTCGAGATCCCGTGGGGCGATCGTGCCGGTGGCGGCCATCGTGTTGCGGATCCAGTCGACGAGCCCCGACCAGTAGTCGGAGCCGAAGAGGATCACCGGGAAGCGGGTGACCTTGCCGGTCTGCACGAGCGTCATCGCCTCGAACAGCTCGTCGAGGGTGCCGAACCCGCCGGGCAGGATCACGAAGGCCTGCGCGTACTTCACGAACATGGTCTTGCGCACGAAGAAGTAGCGGAAGGTGATGCCGACGTCGACCCACTCGTTGAGCTCCTGCTCGAACGGCAGCTCGATGCCCAGCCCGACGGAGAGCCCGCCGGCCTCGCAGGCGCCACGGTTGGCCGCCTCCATCGCGCCGGGACCGCCACCGGTGATGACCGCGTAGCCCGCCTGCGCCAGCGCCGCGCCGATGGCCGCACCGGCCGCGTAGTGCGGGTGGTCGGCGGGGGTGCGGGCGCTGCCGAAGACGCTGACGGCGCGCGGCAGCTCGGCCAGCAGGCCGAAGCCCTCGACGAACTCGCTCTGAATTCGTAGAACGCGCCACGGGTCGGTGTGCACCCAGTCGGTCGGGCCGCGGCGGTCGAGCAGCCGCTGGTCGGTCGTCGTCCCGATCGTCCTCGGGTCGGGCTCGCCTCCGCGCAGCATGACCGGGCCCTTGTGGCGGGCACGCCGGCGTCCGCCCACCGGCGGCTCCTGCGGCGCCGGCGGGGTGGGGGGAACGGTCATGCGGAGCTCCCTGACAGGTAGGCGACCAGCGCGTCCTCCGCCGGCTGCAGCCGGTCGATCGCGACGTGCTCCTCGCGGGTGTGGGCCAGCCGGGGGTCACCGGGGCCGTAGTTGATCGCCGGGATCCCGAAGGCGGCGAACCGGGCGACGTCGGTCCAGCCGAACTTCGCCCGTGCCGGCCGGCCCACGGCCGCGACGAAGGCCGCGGCGGCCGGCTCCGCCAGCCCCGGCAGCGCCCCGCCGGCGTTGTCGACGAACTCGAGCGTGGCGCCGTCGGCGACGGCCTGCGCGAACACCTCGCGCACGTGCGCCTCGGCGGCGTCCTCGTCCCGGTCGGGCGCGTAGCGGAAGTTGACCAGGAGGGCGGCCTCGTCGGGGATCACGTTGCCCGCGACCCCGCCGGAGATGCCGACGGCGTTGAGCCCCTCCCGGTAGGTGCAGCCGTCGATCTCCACCTCGCGCGCCCGGTAGGCGGCCAGCGTCGCCAGCGGCCCGGCCAGCCCGTGGATCGCGTTCTGCCCCAGCCAGCTCCGTGCGCTGTGCGCCCGGTGACCAGCCGCCGACAGCCGCGCCCTCAGCGTGCCCTGGCAGCCCGCCTCGACCTCGCCGTCGGTGGGCTCCAGCACGATCGCCAGGTCGCCGTACAGCCATCCCCGGCGTTCGCGGGCCACCCGGCCGAGGCCGTTCTTGACCGCCTCGACCTCCTCGTTGTCGTAGAAGACGAAGGTCAGGTCGCGCGCCGGCTCCGCCCCCGGGACGCCGAAGCGCCCGGCCAGGCGCAGCATCACCGCGTCACCCGACTTCATGTCGCTGGTGCCGCAGCCGTAGAGCCGGTCACCCTCGATCCGGCTGGGCACGTTGTCCGCGATCGGCACGGTGTCCAGGTGGCCGGCGAGCACCACGCGGGTCGGCCGGCCCAGGTTGGTGCGGGCCAGGACGGCATCACCGATCCGCTCCACCTCCAGGCCGCCGAGGGCGCGCAGCGCCGCCTCGACGAGGTCGGCCAGCGGCTTCTCGTCCCCGGAGACGGAGGGGACGTCGACCAGCGCACGGGTCAGCGTGAGGACGTCGGCGGAGAGGTCGAGCGGAGGGAGGTCACTCACGCCGCCGAGCCTAGGGGGCGCTCCCGTGGCCCGGCTCGGTAGCGTCGTACCCGTGACCGCTGCGCCCGTCTCCGCATCCGCCGCCGGCCTCGCGACCGTGACCCCCTCGGGCACGGTCCTGGACACCTGGTACCCCGAACCGCGGCTGGGTGCGCCCGACGGCGGCAAGGCGGGGACGACCCGCATCGGCGCGCTGGACCTCGCCGGCGAGCTCGGCCCCGACTACGGCGGCCTGGTGCGCAGCGATGAGGCCCGCGGCGTGGAGGTCATCGCCGTCCGCACCGTCATCCCCGACCTCGCCGCCCCGCCGGTGGACACCTATGACGTCTGGCTCCGGCTGCACCTGCTCTCGCACCGGCTGATCGCGCCCCACGGCGCGAACATGACCGGCGTCTTCGGGCTGCTCACCAACGTGGCCTGGACCAGCGCCGGCCCGGTCGAGGCGGCGACCTTCAACGCGCACCGGCTGCGCGCCGCCGTCGGTCACGTGACCGTGTTCGGCGTCGACAAGTTCCCACGGATGGTCGACTACGTCATCCCCTCCGGCGTGCGCATCGCCGACGCCGACCGGGTGCGCCTGGGCGCCCACCTGGCCGAGGGGACGACGGTCATGCACGAGGGCTTCGTCAACTTCAACGCCGGCACCCTGGGCCCGTCGATGGTCGAGGGCCGGATCAGCGCCGGCGTCGTCGTCGGCGCGAACAGCGACATCGGCGGCGGCGCCTCGATCATGGGCACGCTGTCCGGCGGCGGCACGGAGGTCATCTCGGTCGGCAGCGGCTGCCTGCTCGGCGCGAACGCCGGCATCGGCATCTCGCTCGGCGACGACTGCATCGTCGAGGCCGGCTGCTACGTCACCGGCGGCTCGCGGGTCACGCTGCCCGACGGCTCCGTGGTCAAGGCGCGGGAGCTCTCCGGCCGCGACGGCCTGCTGTTCCGCCGCAACAGCGTGAGCGGAGCGCTCGAGGTCGTCGACCGGAAGGACCGCGCCTGGGGCGCGCTCAACGCGGAGCTGCACGCCAACTAGCGACTGCGACCACCGTCACCGCGTCCGTCCAGGGAACGGCCAGGAACCGAACCTAGGCTCGGGTCGATGCCCACCTCCACCGCCCGCCGGGCTCCCCAGCGGCGCGGACGGTCGCGCCGCACGGACAACTGGTGGCCGCTGGCGATCGTGGCGGCGATCGTGTTCGTGGGCGTCGCGTGGGCACGCTCGGCCGACGACATCCCCGAGGCGGGCAGCTGCACCGTCGACGGCGGCACGGTCTCGGTGACCGCCGAGCAGGCGCAGAACGCGACCACCATCGCGCGCGTCGCCCGCGAGCGCGGGCTCCCCGACCGGGCTGTGGTCATCGCACTCGCCACCGCCCAGCAGGAGTCCGGGCTCCGCAACCTGGACTACGGCGACCGCGACTCCCTGGGCCTGTTCCAGCAGCGGCCCTCGCAGGGCTGGGGCACCCCGGAGCAGGTCCAGGACCCGGTCTACGCGGCGGGCAAGTTCTACGACGGCCTGGTCGAGGTCCCCGGGTGGGAGACCGGGCGGCTGACCGAGGTCGCCCAGACGGTGCAGCGCAGCGGCTTCCCCGAGGCCTACCAGAAGCACGAGGGGCTGGCTCAGGATCTGACCGCCGCGCTGACCGCGAACGCCCTGACCTGCACCTGAGCCGGTCCGTTCACCGGCCGACGTAGGCCGACAGGTGCTCGCCGGTCAGCGTGGAGCGCGCGGCGACCAGCTCCGCCGGGGTCCCCTCGAAGACGACCCGCCCGCCGTCGCGGCCGGCGCCCGGACCGAGGTCGATGATCCAGTCCGCGTGCGCCATGACCGCCTGGTGGTGCTCGATGACGACGACCGACCGGCCGGCGTCGACGAGGCGGTCCAGCAGCCCGAGCAGGTTCTCGACGTCGGCCAGGTGCAGCCCGGTCGTCGGCTCGTCCAGGACGTAGACGCTGCCCTTCTCCGCCATCTGGGTGGCCAGCTTCAGCCGCTGCCGCTCGCCGCCGGACAGGGTGGTCAGCGGCTGACCGAGGCTGAGGTAGCCGAGCCCGACGTCGGCCAGCCGGTCGAGGATCGTGTGCGCCGCGGGCACCTTCGCCTCGCCGGCACCGAAGAACTCCTCGGCCTCGGCCACCGACATCGCGAGCGCCTCGGCGATGTTGCGGCCGCCGAGCGTGTACTCGAGCACCGAGGCCTGGAACCGCCGGCCCTCGCACTCCTCGCAGGGGGACTCGACGGTGGCCATGACGCCCAGCTCGGTGAAGATCACGCCGGCGCCGTTGCAGGTCGGGCAGGCGCCCTCGGAGTTGGAGCTGAACAGGGCGGGCTTCACGCCGTTGGCCTTCGCGAACGCCTTGCGGATCGGCTCGAGCAGCCCGGTGTAGGTGGCGGGGTTGCTCCGCCGCGAGCCCTTGATCGCGCCCTGGTCGACCACCACGACGCCCTCGCGACCGGCGACCGAGCCGGTGACCAGCGAGCTCTTGCCGGAGCCGGCCACCCCGGCGAGCACGCACAGCACGCCGAGCGGGATGTCGACGTCGACGTCGCGCAGGTTGTGCGTGGACGCCCCGCGGACCTCCAGGGCGCCGGTCGCCGTCCGCACCGTGTCCCTGACCGTCGCCCGGTAGTCGAAGTGCCGGCCGGTCGTGGTGTCGCTGGCCCGGAGCTCCTCGACGCTGCCCTCGAAGCAGACGGTGCCGCCGCCGGAACCGGCGCCGGGGCCGAGGTCGACGACGTGGTCGGCGATCGCGATCGTCTCCGGCTTGTGCTCGACGACCAGCACGGTGTTGCCCTTGTCCCGCAGCTGGAGCAGCAGCCCGTTCATCCGCTCGATGTCGTGCGGGTGCAGCCCGATGGTCGGCTCGTCGAAGACGTAGGTGACGTCGGTGAGCGAGGAGCCGAGGTGGCGGATCATCTTGGTGCGCTGCGCCTCGCCGCCGGACAGGGTGCCGGCGGCCCGGTCGAGCGAGAGGTAGCCCAGCCCGATCCCGGTGAACGAGTCGAGCAGGTGCTGGAGCCCCTTCAGCAGCGGCTTCACGCTCGGCTCGTCGAGCTCGCGGACCCAGTCGGCCAGGTCGCTGATCTGCATCTCGCACAGGTCGGCGATGTTCTTGCCCCCGATGCGGGACGACCGGGCCTCCGGGGTGAGCCGGGTGCCGTCGCACTCCGGGCAGGTCTGGAAGGTGATCACCCGCTCGACGAAGCGGCGGACGTGCGGCTGCAGGGCGTCGATGTCCTTGGAGAGCATCGACTTCTGGACCTTCGGGATCACGCCCTCGTAGGTCAGGTTGATGCCCTCGACCTTGATCTTGGTGGGCTCCTCGTAGAGGAGGGTGTTCAGCTCCTTCTTCGTGTACTTGGCGATCGGCTTGTCCAGGTCCAGGCCGATGCCCTGGAAGAGCCGGCCGTACCAGCCGTCCATGCTGTAGCCCGGGACGGTCAGCGCCCCCTCGGCCAGCGACTTGCTGTCGTCGTAGAGCGCCGTGAGGTCGAAGTCGGAGACCGAGCCCATGCCCTCGCACCGCGGGCACATGCCGCCGAGGTAGACCGCGTCGCGCACCACCGCCTTCTCGACCCGGCCGCCGGCCTTCTCGGTGCTCATCACGCCGCTGGCCCTGCGCGTGGGCACGTTGAAGGAGAACGCGGTCGGCGGGCCGATCTGCGGCGTGCCCAGCCGGCTGAACAGGATGCGGAGCATCGCGTTGGCGTCGGTGGCGGTGCCGACGGTCGAGCGCGGGTTGGCGCCCATCCGCTCCTGGTCGACGATGATCGCCGTCGTCAGGCCCTCCAGGAGGTCGACCTCCGGCCGGGCCAGCGACGGCATGAAGCCCTGCAGGAAGGCGCTGTAGGTCTCGTTGATGAGCCGCTGGGACTCCGCGGCGATCGTCGCGAACACCAGGGAGCTCTTGCCCGAACCGGAGACGCCGGTGAAGACCGTCAGCCGCCGCTTGGGCAGCTCGACGCTGACGTCCTTGAGGTTGTTCACCCGCGCGCCGAGCACGCGGATCACGTCGTGGCTGTCGGCGGCGTGCACCGCCGTCTCCTGCCCGGTCGTCGTGGCGCTGCTCAACGTGGCTCCCTCCGTGCGGCGATCGGTCCAGGGGTAGGACGGGCGCAGGCCGCTCAACTGAGCTGCTGGATGCGGATCATGTTCCCCGCGGGGTCGCGGACGGCGCAGTCGCGCACCCCGTACGGCTGGTCGGTGGGCTCCTGCACGACCTCGGCGCCGCGGCCCTCCAGTTGGGCGAAGGTGCCGTCGACGTCCGGGGTGGCCAGGTTGACGCCGAAGTAGCTGCCCTTGGCCATGAGCTCGAGGATGGTGCGCTGCTCGTCGTCGGTGAGCCCCGGCGTCGCCGTCGGCGGGTGCAGCACGATGCTGGTGTCCGGCTGGCCGGGTGGGCCGACGGTGATCCACCGCATCCCGTCGTAGCCCACGTCGAGTCGGACCTCGAAGCCGAGGACGTCGCGGAAGAAGGCCAGGGAGGCGTCGGGATCGGTGTGCGGGAGGAAGCTGGAGTGGATGCTGATGTCCATGGCCGTCACGCTAGGGACGGCTCGGGGGCCGGTGCTTCTTCGTTCCTGACCGATCGACGCACGCGCACCGGCCGGGTCACCTGCTTGGCCACGCACGACGGCAGTCCCGCTGCCTCCTGCGACGCCGCCCGGCGGTAGACGCTGGGCGGCATGCCGACGAGCTCGGTGAAGCGGGTGCTGAACGTGCCCAGGGACGAGCAGCCGACGGCGAAGCAGACCTCGGTGACGCCGAGGTCGCCCCGGCGCAGCAGCGCCATCGCCCGTTCGATCCGCCGGGTCATCACGTAGGCGTACGGCGATTCGCCGTACGCGGCCTTGAACGCACGGCTGAGGTGACCGGCCGACATGTGCGCGCCGCGGGCCAGCGACTCGACGTCGAGCGGCTGCGCGTACTCCCGGTCGATCCGGTCCTTCACCCGGCGCAGGCGCGCCAGGTCGCGCAGCCGCTGCTCCTGCGCCGGTCCGCTGGTCACCCGCGGGATGCTGCCACGTCCTGCCGACGGGTTCGAGCGCCTCCGCCGCGCTCGGGGGAACCGGTCAGCCGGCGAGGCGCGCCACGGCGGTGTCGATCCGCTCGTCGGTGGCGGTGAGGGCCATGCGGACGTGCCGCTCCCCACTGGGTCCGTAGAACGCACCCGGCGCGGCGACGATCCCGAGGCCGGCGAGCCAGTCGATGGTGGCCCAGCAGTCCTCGTCGCGGGTGACCCACAGGTACAGCCCGGCGGCGGAGTGGTCGATCCGCAGCCCGGCGCCACGGACGGCGGCGGCGAGCCGGTCGCGGCGGGCCCGGTAGCGCTCGCGCTGCGCGTCCACGTGCGCGTCGTCGGCGAGCGCGGCGGTCATCGCGGCCTGCACCGGCGTGGGCACGAGCAGGCCCAGGTGCCGCCGCACCTCCCACACCCGGCGGACCAGCGCGGGGTCGCCGGAGAGCAGGCCGCCGCGGTACCCCGCGGCGCTGGACTGCTTGGACAGCGAGTGGACGGCGAGCAGTCCGGCATGGTCGTTCCCGGCGACGGCGGGGTGCAGCAGCGAGCGCGGCTCGACGTCCCAGCCGAGGGTCACGTAGCACTCGTCGGAGGCGATCGGCACGCCGTGCGTCCGGCCCCAGTCGACCCAGGCGCGCAGTTCGTCGTCGTCCATCACGCGGCCGTGCGGGTTGCCGGGCGAGTTCAGCCAGACCAGGACGACGCCGTCGGCGTCGGCCGGCGGGACGTCGGTGCGCCGGACGTCCAGGCCGGCCACCACGGCGCCCACCTCGTAGGTCGGGTAGGCGACCGACGGGATGAGCACGGTGCCGCCGGAGAGGCCGAGCAGGGTCGGCAGCAGCGCGACCAGCTCCTTGGAGCCGACCGTGGGGATGACCGACGGGTCGGCACCCAGCGGGTCGGCGACCGTGACGCCCAGCCGCCGGCTCAGCCAGCCGGCCGCTGCCGTGCGCAGCGCGGCCGTGCCGAGCGCCGCGGGATAGCCCGGGGCGTTCCCGGCCGCGGCGAGCGCCTGCCCGAGCAGCGCCGGGGTGTCATCGACCGGCGTGCCGATCGAGAGGTCGACGACGCCGCCGGGGTGCTGCGCGGCCCGCTCGCGGGCCGGCTCCAGCGCGTCCCACGGGAAGTCCGGGAGGACGCGGGGAGCCCCCGGGAACCGGGTGGTCAGTGCCCTTCGCCGCGGGGCGGGAGAGCCGCGACCAGCGGGTGGTCCTTGTGGATCTTCCCGGTCTTGGCGGCGCCACCAGGGCTGCCCAGGTCGGAGAAGAACTCCACGTTGGCGTTGTAGTAGTCCTTCCACTTGTCCGGGACGTCGTCCTCGTAGTAGATGGCCTCGACCGGGCAGACCGGCTCGCACGCACCGCAGTCGACGCACTCGTCGGGGTGGATGTAGAGCATCCGTTCGCCCTCGTAGATGCAGTCCACCGGGCACTCGTCGATGCACGCCTTGTCGAGGACGTCGACGCAGGCCTCGGTGATGACGTAGGTCACGGTGGTTCCTCCCGGGGGCGGTACGGGCTGCGACCGCTGGACGGTCGATCGCTGCATTAGTATCACCCTCCCGCACGCGGATGGCCGGGAAGGGTGCCCTTCCCCGCGGCGTCACCCCGGAGAGGGAGCGCTGCGGGCCCCGTCGCAGGATGACGGGCGTGACCGACGTGCGCCGCCTCGAGGAACTCGCCGCCCGCACGTGGCGCGGCCTGGAGGAGCAGCAGCACGGCGACTGGCTGCTGCGCGCGGCGGACGGCTTCAGCGGCCGCGCCAACTCCGCCCTCGTCGTCGGCGATCCGGCCGAGCCGCTCGAGGACGCCGTCGCCACCGTCACCCGCTGGTACGACGCCCGGAGGCTCACCCCGCGGGCCCAGCTCCCCGGGCCGGCCGGCGCGGCCGACGCGGCGTTCGCCGCCGCGGGGTGGACGCGCGCCGAGGACGTCCTCGTCCTCACCGCCCCGCTGAGGCCGTGGTCCGCCCCGGAGGTGGCGGTGCAACTCTCCCCCGAGCCCGACGACGCCTGGCTGGCCGGGTACCGCTACCGCGGCGCCCCGCTCCCGCCCGCTGCCCGGGCGGTGCTGACCCACGCCGACGACCCGCTCTTCGCCTCGGTGCGGCCGACCGCGCACGACCACCCCGCCGCCGTCGCCCGCGGAGTGGTGGAGGAGGGCTGGCTGGTGATCACCGCGGTCACCGTGGCCGAGGAGTTCCGCCGCCGGGGGCTGGCCCGGGCGGTCATGGCCGCGCTCGCCGGTGCGGGGCGCGAGCGCGGGGCGCACGCGTGCCTCCTGCAGGTCAGCGACGACAACGAGCCGGCGCTGGGCCTCTACGCCCGGCTGGGCTTCACGGAGCACCACCGCTACCACTACCGGTCGGCACCGGCCTGACACCTGCGGCCAGCACCCGGCCGGCCGCGAAGGCCGCCGCGAGCACGCCGAGCAGCAGGAACGCCATGCCCACCCAGCCGGTGACCCCGGTGCCGACCAGCACCAGGTCGCCCTCGGGGCGCCGGACCATGGCGGCCAGCGCCACCACCAGCCAGACCAGGGCCGGCAGCACGGCGACCACCCGGGAGCCCGACAGCCGGTGGGCCAGCCGCACCAGCAGCAGGTTGCCGACCACCGCGGCGAGCACGGACAGCGGCACGGGGACGACGCCGGCCTTCAGCGGCAGCCAGAACACCTCGACCAGCGCCAGCCAGGCGCCGGCGGCGACGGCGAGCACCGACCATCCGACGGTGGCGGCGGCCCGCCCGATCACAGGTCCAGGCCGGCGAACAGGTCGTCCTCCCAGCCGTCCGGGCCGGCGGCCGGGCCGCGCTCGCCGCGCACCAGCCGGTAGTGCTCGGTGGCCATGACCTCCAGGCCCAGGTTGTTCGAGAGCGCGAAGAACGGGCCGTCGACGGTGATCTGCGTGGGGTGCGAGCGCATGGCGGCGTCCTTGCGGTCGGCGTGGGCGCGCGCGTCGACGGCGGTGGTGACGACGTCGTCCGGCACGACGAACGACACGTCGTCCAGATCCCCGAGACCGTCGAACACGGACGCCTCGCCCAGCGCGGCCATGGCGTCGATGCCCGCCTGCACCACCGATCGCGGCATCGCGTTCCAGTAGACCTTCGCGATCTCCCAGGCCGCCCCGAGGTCGGGCCGGTAGCCGGGGTCCGCCGCGGCGTCCACGGCGCGCATCGCCACCCGGTGGGCCTGGATGTGGTCGGGGTGGCCGTAGCCGCCGTTCTCGTCGTAGGTCGCCAGCACCTGCGGCCGAACCTCGCGGATCACGGCCACTGCGTGCGCCGTCGCCTCGTCGAGGTCGGCGTTCCAGAAGGCGCGGGGGTGCTCGTTGGCCCGCGTCCCCATCATCCCGGAGTCGCGGTAGCGGCCCGCGCCGCCGAGGAACCGGGAGTCGGTCACGCCGAGCGCGGCCATGGCGTCCCGCAGCTCGCCGATCCGGTAGCCACCGAGCTGGTCGGCCTGGTCGGCGGCCAGCTGGGCGAGGTCGGGGACGAGGATCTCGCCCTCCTCCCCCAGCGTGCAGGTGAGCAGGGTGACCCCTGCCCCCTCGGCGACGTAGCGGGCCATCGTGGCGCCGTTGCCGATCGTCTCGTCGTCGGGGTGGGCGTGGACGAACAACACGCGGCGAGAGGAGGTCACCCCGCGATCCTGCCGGATCACCGACTACTCGACGTCGACGGGGACGACCGCCCGGGCCTCGGCGAAGTGGCACGCGGACGGGTGCCCCTGGCCGCGGTCGACCAGCTCGGGTGCCTCGGTGGCGCAGATGTCCTGCGCCTTCCAGCAGCGCGTCCGGAACCGGCAGCCCGAGGGCGGGTCCGCCGGGCTCGGGACGTCGCCCTGCAGCAGGATGCGGTCCTTCTGGCCCCGCAGGTGGGGCTCGTGCAGGGGCACGGAGGACAGCAGCGCCTGGGTGTAGGGGTGCGACGGCGTCGTGTAGACCTGCTCGTCGGTCCCCTCCTCCACGATGGAGCCCAGGTACATCACGGCCACGCGGTCGGAGATGTGCCGGACGACCGACAGGTCGTGCGCGATGAAGAGGTAGGAGAGACCGAAGTCGTCCTGCAGGTCCTCGAGCAGGTTGACCACCTGGGCCTGCACCGAGACGTCGAGCGCCGAGACCGGCTCGTCGCAGACGATGATCTCCGGCTGCAGGGCGAGGGCCCGGGCGATGCCGATGCGCTGGCGCTGGCCGCCGGAGAACTGGTGCGGGTAGCGGTTGACGTAGTCGGGGTTGAGCCCGACCCGGTCGAGCAGCTCCTGGGTGCGCTTGAGCCGGTCCTTGCGGGGCGCGATGTCGGCGTGCACGGACCAGCCCTCGGCCACGATGTCGCCGACGGTCATCCGCGGGTTCAGCGACGAGTAGGGGTCCTGGAAGATGATCTGGACCTCGCGCCGGTACTGCTTCAGCGCCCGGCCGGACATCTTCGCGACGTCCTTGCCCTTGTAGAGGATCGACCCGCCGGTCGGCTTCTCGAGCGCGACCAGCAGCTTGGACACCGTCGACTTGCCGCAGCCGGACTCGCCGACCAGGCCGACGGTCTCTCCCCGGCGCAGGGTCATGTTCACGCCGTCGACGGCGCGCACGTGCCCGACGGTGCGCTTGAAGAGGATCCCCTGCGTCAGCGGGAAGTGCTTCTGCAGGCCGCGGATCTCCAGCAGCGTCTCCCCGAGCGGGCCCCGGGCCGAGGCGCCGGCCGGGGACGTGACGGGAGCGGACGCCGCGGTGGCGCCGGTGGGTGCGGACGGCTCAGACACCGAGGACCTCTTCGCTGTAGTGGCACGCTGCCTCGCGGCCGGGGGCGACCAGGCGCAGCGGCGGGAGGTCGGTGGCGCAGTCGCGACCGGGCGCGGCCTCGGCGCCCAGGCGGCGGCGCGCGCACCGCGGGTGGAAGGGGCAGCCGCTCGGGATGGCGGCCAGGTTCGGCGGCTGGCCGACGATCGGCTGCAGCCGGCCGCCCTTCGCCTCCACCTGGGGCACCGAGTTCATCAGGCCCTCGGTGTAGGGGTGGCCAGCGTCGGTGAAGACGTCGTCGACGGTGCCGCGCTCCACGATGCGGCCGGCGTACATGACCGCGACGCTGTCGGCGACCTCGTTGACCACGCCCAGGTCGTGGGTGATGAGGATCAGGCCCATGCCCGTCTCCCGCTGCAGGTCCTTGAGCAGGTCCATGACCTGCGCCTGCACGGTGACGTCGAGCGCGGTGGTCGGCTCGTCGGCGATGAGGATCCGCGGGTCCAGGGCGATCGCCATGGCGATCATGACGCGCTGGCGCATGCCGCCGGAGAACTGGTGCGGGTAGTCGTTCACCCGCTTGGCCGCAGCCGGGATGCGCACCCGGTCCATGAGCTCGATGGCCTTGGCCTTGGCCTCCTTGCGGGAGGCCCCCTGGTGCACCCGGAACATCTCGCCGATCTGCCACCCCACGCTGTAGACGGGGTTCAGGGACGACAGGGCGTCCTGGAAGATCATCGAGATGCCCGGGCCGCGGATCTGCCGCTGGTCCTCCTCGGACATCGTCAGCATGTCCCGGCCCTCGAACCGGATGGACCCGCGGACCACCGCGGGCGGGACGTCCAGGATGCCCATGATCGCCTGGGCGGACACCGACTTGCCGGAACCGGACTCACCGAGGATCGCCAGGGTCTCGCCCTCTGCCAGCGTGTAGCTGACGCCGTTGACGGCGTTGACCACGCCGGAGCGCTGCCGGAACTCGACGTGCAGGTCGTCGACCTCGAGCAGCGTGGCGCCCGTGGTCGCCGGCTTCGGCGTGGGGTCGATCTGGGACTGGGTCATGCGCGCTGCCTCGGGTCGAGGGCGTCGCGCAGGGCGTCGCCCATCAGGATGAACGCCATCACCGTCAGCGTCAGCACGATGCTCGGGAAGAGCACCAGGTGCGGCGCCGTGCGGATCAGGTCCTGGCCGGCCGCGATCTGCAGCCCCCAGGAGATGGCCGGCCGCTGCAGGCCGACGCCGAGGTAGGTCAGCGTCGCCTCCGCGGCGATGAGCACGCCGATGGTGATCGTCGTGTAGACGAGCACCGGCGCGACGGCGTTGGGGAGGATGTGCCGGATCAGGATGCGGCTGTTGGACGCCCCCATGGCCCGTGCGGCGGCCACGTAGTCCGAGCTCTTCACGGCGATGACCTGCGAGCGAACCAGCCGCATCGCCGTCATCCACCCGAACAGCGCCAGCGCCAGCGCCACCGCGCCCGGACCCCGGGTGTTGAGGATCGGGATGTCGGTGGTCGGGCCCACGCGCAGCAGCACCAGGGCGCCCAGGATGAGCGGCAGCGCGTAGAAGATGTCCGCGATGCGGGACATGATGCCGTCGACGAAGCCGCCGAAGTAGCCGGCGATCGCGCCCACGACCACGCCCAGCAGCAGGACCACGACCACGGCGAAGATGCCGATGATCAGCGAGTTGCGGGCGCCGTAGACGACGTTGGCCATGTAGTCGCAGCCCTGCTGGTCGTACCCGAACCAGTGCTGCGCCGAGGGCAGTGCCTTGGAGTTGGCCAGGTCGCACGCGCGGGGGTCGGCCCCCCGCACGAACAGCTGCGGGAACAGCGCGACGACCACGAGCAGCGCCGTGAGCACGGAGCCGATCCAGAAGAGCGGGTTGCGCTTGAGCGCCCCCCACGCGTCGGACCACAGGCTGTTCTGCCGCGAGCTGAGCGGGTCGACCGACGGGCTGGCCAGCCCGGTCGTCGTCCCGGCCTCGACCTCGTCCTTGCGCAGGTCCATCTGCTGCTGGTCAGTCATAGCGGATCCTCGGGTCCAGGATGGCGTAGAGGATGTCGACCACCAGGTTGAAGAAGATGAAGAAGAACACCATCAGCGTCACGATGCCGACGACGACGGCGCCCTCCTGCGAGCTGATGGAGTCGAACACCTCGCGGCCGATGCCGGGCAGGTTGAAGACGGTCTCGGTGACGATGGCACCACCGAGCAGTGCGCCGATGTCGGCGCCGATGAACGTGACCACGGGGATCAGGCTGTTGCGCAGCGTGTGCCGGATGATGACCCGGCTCCGGGGCAGGCCCTTCGCCCGCGCCGTCCGCACGTAGTCCGCACGCATGTTCTCGGCGATGCTCGTGCGGGTCAGCCGGGCCACGTAGGCCAGCGAGCCGGAGGCCAGCACCAGGCCGGGCAGCACGTAGCTGAACCAGCCGTCGCGGGTGCCCGCGATGGGGAACCAGCCGAGCTTGAGGCCGAACAGCAGCTGGGCGATGAAGGCCAGCACCAGGATCGGGATCGACACGATGATCGTCGTCGACACCAGGACCAGGTTGTCGAAGTAGCTGTTGCGGCGGATGCCCGCGAGGACGCCGGCGATGATGCCGATGATCGTCTCGAAGAGGACGGCGACGATAGTCAGCCGCACCGTGACCGGGAGCGTGCGCTCGATGGTGTCGAGCACCGGGCGGCCGCGGAAGTCGGTGCCCAGGTCACCGCGGAGCAGCCCCTTGAGGTACTCCCAGTACTGGATCCAGAGCGGGTCGTTGAGGTGGAAGCGCTCCTTGAGCACCTCGACCACGGCCGGGGACAGCGGGCGGTCGCCGCCCAGGGCACGGATGGGGTCGCCCGGCAGGGCGAACACCATCGCGAAGATCAGGATGGACGCGCCCAGCAGTACCGGGATGGTGAGCAGCAGGCGGCGCGCTACGTAGCGGCCCATGGTCCCCCTCGGGTGCGAGCCCGGGCAGGCGCCTCGGGCCGGTGTTCATCGTGCGCTTCCTCGCGCATACGCGCCGCCGGGGGCGACCGTCCTTGGTGGACGGGCGCCCCCGGCGGGTGGTGCGGGTCCTGCTAGTGAGCGGTCAGTTGACCGTGACCTCGGAGAGGACGACGCGCTGGAACAGGTCCAGGCGGACGTTGCTCACGTTCTCCGTGTGCACCGACTGGATCTCGGTGAAGAACAGCGGCGCCATCGGCATGGCCTCGGCGATGATGTCCTCCGCCTGGTTGTACAGCTCGATGGCCTCGGCCTCGTCGCCGGCCTGGTCGCCCTGGGCGATCAGGTCGGAGACCTGCGGGTCGGCGTAGAAGCTGTAGTTCGAGCCCAGCGGGGGCTGCGACTGCTCCGTGAACAGCGGGGTCAGGTAGCTCTCCGCGGCGGGGTAGTCGAAGCTCCAGCCGTACCGGTAGGGGCCGGTCCAGCCCTTGCTCTCACCGAGCGGCAGGTACTGGGCGAAGTCCAGGTCGCCCCGGAGCTGGAACTCCAGGCCCAGGTTCTGGCGCAGCTGGTTGCCCACGGCCTCCATCCACGCGTCGTGCGAGGCACCGGCGTTGAACCACAGCTCGACCGGCTGGCTCGTGTCGAAGCCGGACTCCTCGAGCAGCGCCTTGGCGGCCTCCGGGTCGTAGGCGCAGAACTCGCAGGCGCCCTCGCGGTAGCCGTCGACGACCGGCGCGACGAACGAGTCGGCCGGGGTACGGGTGCCGGCGAAGATGGCCTCCGAGATCGCCTCGCGGTCGATGGCCATCGAGATCGCCTGGCGGACCCGCGGGTCGGCGTAGCGGGCGTCGTAGGTCGGGAAGCCCAGGTAGGTGATCTGCGAGGACTCGGTCTCGATGAACCGGTCGCCGAACTCGCTCTGCGCGGACTCGATCACGTCGGCCGGGATGACGTCGATGATGTCGACGTTGCCGTCCTGGGCGTCGGTGTAGGCGGTCGCCACGTCGGCGTAGACCATGAACTCGACCGCGTCGGCCTGCGCGGCGTCGTCGCCGGCGTAGTCCTCGTACTTGGTCAGCGTGACGCCCTCACCGGGCACCCACTCCTCCTCGGCCTGGAACGGGCCGTTGCCGACCGGCTGCTTGCCGAACGCATCCGGGTCCTCGAAGAAGACCTCGGGCAGCGGGTAGAAGGAGTTGTAGCCCACGACCGCCGGGAACAGCGCGAAGGGCGCCTCGAGCTCGACCGTGAAGGTCAGGTCGTCCTCGACCGCGAGGCCGGAGAGCTCGGTGGCCGCGCCGTCCTGGACCTCCTGGAAGCCCGCGATGCGGGAGAGGTACGAGCCGCCGTCCTGCGCGTTCTCCGGGTTGGCGGTGTAGTTCCAGGCGTTGACGAACGACTCGGCGTCGACCGGCGTGCCGTCGTGGAACGTCCACCCGTCCTTGAGGGTGATCGTCCAGCTCTGGTTGTCCTCGGACTCGATGGACTCGGCGACGCCGTCGAACTGGACCTCGCCCTCCTCGCTGAACTTCACGAGGCCGGTCCACAGAGCGTTGACGACCTGGTCACCCTCGCTCTCGGTGGTGTTACCCGGGATGAGCGGGTTCTCCGGCTCGGAGACGAACATGCTGAAGGTGCCGCCGCCGGAGCCGCTGCCCTCGCTGCCGGAGCCGTTGTCGTCGTCGCCGCCACAGGCGGACAGCAGCATCGCGCCGGCCAGGGCCGTCGCGACGAGCGCGGAGTTGCGCTTGGTGAACTTCACGTGGAAGGCCTCTCTCGTCCCGCGGATGCGGGGTCTCGGACTGGTCGGCCGGTGCTCGGCGTGAACGCTGGGCTCCGGCGATCGTGTGTCGGACACGCACGTGCTCGGGCGCAGAACCCCACGTGCACGGTGAGCAACGCTATGCAGCCCCTGCCCGGGTTGCTACCGACGTTGTCCATTTGTGACCTGCTTTCACGTTCTCACAGCGGGCACCGCAACCTCTCCAGGGGTCTCTGCCGGCCACGGGAGAGGTTCCGGTCGGGGCGGCGTCCGTCCGGATGCCTTGCGGCCCGCGGGTCGACCGTGGCCCGTGGGTGCAGGTGTCGGACCGGATGCCCGCGGGTAGGTGAGGGTCCGGATCCACGAGGAGAGAGGACGCAGCCATGAGCGGCGAGGACAAGACGAACAACAAGATCGAGGAACTCGGCGGCAAGGCCAAGGAGGCCGTCGGCAACGCGACCGGCGACAAGGACCTCCAGGCCTCCGGCCAGAAGGACCAGACGAAGAGCAACCTCAAGCAGGCCGGCGAGAAGGTCAAGGACGCCTTCAAGTAAGCCGGAGCACCTGACCGCGGAGGCCGCACCCCACCCGGGGTGCGGCCTCCGCCGCGTCTCCTGCACTTTCTGCACCGAAAGTCCGCTCCCCAGACAGACTTTCGGTGCAGAAAGTCCCTCAGACGGTCGGGGCGGTCGAGCGCAGGGCCTCCCGGATGCGCCGGACGACGGCCTCCATGTCCCGCAGGTCGGCGGCACCGAGCCGGATCACCCGCCAGCCCGCAGCGACCAGCCGCGCGTAGCGGGCGTCGTCCTTGACGATCTGCAGGCCGTCGAAGTGGTAGGCCCCCTCGTACTCCACGATCACCCGCGCCTCCTGCCACGCGAGGTCGACCACGCCCAGGAACTCCCCGCCCTCCACGACGACGAACTGCGGCGTCGGGACGGGCAGACCGGCTCGGACGCAGGCGACCCGCACCCACGACTCCGGCGGGCTCTGACTGCGTCCGTCGACGAGCGGGAGCACCTTCTCGACCCGCGAGGCCCGCCATCGCCCGTGCGACTGCGCGAGATCGGCGACGGCGGTCGGGAGGTCGAGGTGCCCGGTCCGCACCATGGCGTCGAGCATCGCGACGGCATCCGGCACGGTCTCCAGCGTCGCGACGTCCCACGCCGTCCGCAGCGGCCCGGTGACACGGGTCCCGTCGATGCTCACGATGTCCGACGGCGCGAGGGGCGTCCGGTGTGCCCTGATCCCCCTGGGCCCGCGCCAGGACGAGCCCTCCGGCACGAGGACGACGACGGCATCGGCGGGCGAGGCGAACGGCGCTCCCCACCACGCCGCTGCGGACCTGCCGCCCAGCACCGCCGCTGACGGCATGACCAGAGAGGCCGCAACAGCGTGGAGCCGGTGATCCGCCTCGAGGCCGGGGTCGGCGTAGACGTTGTGCAGCAGCCGGCGGTAGAGGCCGGACGTGAGCTGCCGCGGCGTCACAGCCCCCTCCGACACCGCGTGCGAGCCGAGGAAGACACCGTGGAGCCGCTGCGTGCGCACGCCAGCAGCGTGGGTCATCCGCCGCCGTCGCGGGCCCGTCGTCCACAGCCCCCGCGCCGACCCCGGCGCCACCCGGACTTTCGGTGCAGAAAGTCCCGGACTTTCGGTGCAGAAAGTCCGTCAGGGGCGGGTGAGCAGGGTGCGGACGGCGGGGAGGAGCGGACGGTCGGCGGCGATCCAGTCGATCCCGTCCAGCTCGTCGACGCCGACCCAGCGCAGCGCGGTGTGCTCGTGGGCCACCGGCTCCCCCGAGACGACGCGCGCCGACCACACCCGCATCGTCGAGGCGCCCCTCGGTCCGCCGGCGACGACGCCGTCGAGCGGCACCTCGCCGAGGAAGGCCTCCGGCGCGACGACGACGCCCAGCTCCTCGGCGCACTCCCGCACGAGGGCCGACAGGTCGGACTCCCCCGGCTCCACCTTGCCGCCGGGGAACTCCCAGCAACCGTCGTACGGCCCGCCGGAACGCTGCGCGACCAGCACCCGGTCGCCGTCGACCAGCGCCGCGCCCACCACCTGGACGACGTCCTGCGCGCGGTCCGCGGCAGCCGCGGCGTAGGCGTCCAGGTGCGCGGTCATGGCCCGCTCGAGCCGGCGGCGGAGCACCCGGTCGGCCACCGCCCCGAGCGGGCCGGGCAGGCCACCCACGACCTCGACCCGCTCCTCGACCAGCGTGCCCTCGGCGGTCGGGGTGAACCGGCGGGAGTGGGTCACCCGGCGCCGTCCCGGCCCGGAACCGGTGTGGGCGTCGGAGTGCGGCCGCACCGACTCCACCTCGTCCAGCGGCGCCGGCCAGGGCCGGCCGAGCACGCGGGCGACGTCGAAGGCCACGGTCAGCGGCGCCTCCACCAAGGTGGTGAAACGCAGCCCGAACACACGGCCACTGTTCCAGACCCAGGCAGGATGGGCCCCGTGCGCATCAATGCCCGGGTCGACTACGCCATCCGAGCCGTCGTCGAACTCGCCGCGGCCGCGCCGGACTCGATGACCGCCGACGCCATCGCCACCGCCCAGGGCATCCCCAGCCGATTCCTGCAGGCGATCCTCACCGACCTGCAGCGTGCCCGGATGGTGACCAGCCAGCGTGGCCGCGACGGCGGGTACCGGCTCGCGCTGCCGGCGTCGGAGATCTCGATCGCGCGCATCATGCGGATCGAGCAGGGCTTCCTCGCCGAGGTGCACGGCCAGCGCCCCGAGGACGTGCGCTACCCCGGCGCCGCCGCCGAACTGGCCAAGGTCTGGGTCGCGGCCAGGGAGGCCTACCGGCGGGTGCTGGAGGGCGTCACCGTCGCCGACGTCCTCAGCGGCCGGTTGCCCGATCACGCCGCGGAACTGGTCGCCATGGACGAGGCCTGGCGGTCGTTCGGCAGCTCCACCGGCGACTGACCCGCGGCGGCGGTGCGCGACACTGGCGGGCATGTCCGCAGCTCCGCGTCCCGGCGTCACCGTCTTCCTGACCGGCCTCTCCGGCGCCGGCAAGTCCACGATCGCCGATGCGCTGGTCGCCGAGCTGGAGCGCGAGGGCCGGCCGGTCACGGTGCTCGACGGCGACGTCGTCCGCACCCACCTGTCCAGCGAGCTGGGCTTCGCCAGGGAGCACCGGGACCTCAACATCCGACGGATCGGCTGGGTGGCCGGCGAGGTGGTCAAGCACGGCGGCACCGTCGTGGTCGCGGCGATCGCGCCCTACGAGGAGGCCCGCGAGCAGGCCCGCAAGCTGGTCGAGCAGCACGGCCGCTTCGTGCTGGTGCACCTCTCCACGCCGCTGGAGGTGTGCGAGGACCGGGACGTGAAGGGCCTCTACGCCAAGGCGCGGTCCGGCGAGATCCCGGTGTTCACCGGGGTCAGCGACCCCTACGAGCCCCCGGTCGCCCCGGAGCTGGTCCTCGACACGTCGGTGACGCCACTGGCCGAGTCGGTCGCCCGGATCCGGGCCGCCCTCGACGGGGCCTGAACGGAGTCGTCCGGGTCACACCACCAGATCGATCGGGTTATGCGACCATGGACGGCGTGACCGGATGCGGCGTTCTCCTCGTCGCGCGCCTGCACATCGATCTCGCGCGCGTGTCCAGCGCCGCCTGTCGCGCCTCGCGCTGACCCAGGCTCCTCCCGCGCAGCACCCACTGCGCGTCATTGAACCGGCAGCGCCCTCCCGATCCGCGCGGTGACTTGCCGTGCCGGGAGCCGGCGCAGGAAGAAGTACGAGACGTGACGACCCCCACCCGCACGAGCACCCGCCCCAAGCGCGGCGAGGGCCAGTGGGCCCTGGGCTACCGGGAGCCGCTCAACCCGAACGAGCGGATGAAGAAGGACTCCGACGGCCTCGAGGTGCGCCAGCGGATCATCGACATCTACTCGAAGAACGGCTTCGACAGCATCGACCCCGGTGACCTCCGCGGCCGGATGCGGTGGATGGGCCTCTACACCCAGCGCGCCCAGGGCATCCCCGGCGGCAAGACCGCCGTGCTGGAGCCCGAGGAGCTCGAGGACAAGTACTTCATGATGCGGGCCCGTATCGACGGCGGGCAGCTGACCAGCGACGCGCTCCGGGTCATCGGCGGCATCAGCACCGACTTCGGCCGGGACGTCGCCGACGTCACCGACCGGCAGAACGTGCAGTACCACTGGATCCGCATCGAGGACGTGCCCGAGATCTGGCGCCGGCTCGAGTCGGTGGGCCTGAGCACGATGGAGGCCTGCGGCGACGTGCCGCGCGTCATGCTCGGCTGCCCGATGGCCGGCATCCTCGAGGACGAGGTCCTCGACGCCACCGACGTCATCGCCGAGACCGTCGAGAAGTACGTCGGCAACCCCGAGTTCAGCAACCTGCCGCGCAAGTGGAAGACGTCGATGTCCGGCTGCGTCGACCACTGCACCGAGCCCGAGATCGACGACGTCTCGTTCGTCGGCGTCGTGAACGAGGCCGGCGAGGCCGGCTACGACCTGTGGGTCGGCGGCGGGCTCTCCACGAACCCGATGTTCGCCCAGCGGGTCGGCGTCTTCGTCCGTCCCGACCAGGTCACCGACGTGTGGGCGGCGTGCACGTCGGTCTTCCGTGACTACGGCTACCGGCGTCAGCGCAACCGTGCGCGGATCAAGTTCCTCATGGCCGACTGGGGTCCGGAGAAGTTCCGCCAGGTGCTGCAGGACGAGTACCTGAAGGAGCCGCTGCCCGACGGCCCGGCGCCCGCGCCCGCCAAGCACGACCAGCGCGACCACGTCGGCGTGAGCCGCCAGAAGGACGGCCTCAACGCCGTCGGCTTCGCGCTGCGCACCGGCCGGATCAGCGGCTCGCTGCTCAGCACGATCGCCGACCTGGCCGACGAGTACGGCCAGGGCCGCATCCGGACGACGACGCAGCAGAAGCTGGTCATCCTGGACGTCGCCGACGAGCGGGTCGAGGCGCTGGTCGATGCGCTCGCCGCGCACGACCTGCAGGTCCGGCCGAGCGCGTTCCGCCGCGGCACCATGGCCTGCACCGGCCTCGAGTACTGCAAGCTCGCGATCGTCGAGACCAAGCAGCACGCCCAGGACCTCTACGCCGAGCTCGAGAAGCGGCTGCCGGACTTCGACGTGCCGATCGGCATCAACGTCAACGGCTGCCCGAACAGCTGCGCCCGCTTCCAGACCGCCGACATCGGGTTCAAGGGCTCGATGGTGCGCGACGACAACGGCGAGATGGTCGAGGGCTTCCAGGTCCACCTCGGCGGCCACCTCGGCGTCGAGGCGACGTTCGGCCGCAAGTTCCGCGGCCACAAGGTGACCAAGGCCGAGACCGTCGACTACTGCGAGCGCGTGCTGCGCGGCTTCGTGGAGCGCCGGACCGACGGCGAGTCCTTCGCCCACTACGTCTCGCGGGCCGAGGAGGCCTGGCTGCTGTGAGCGAGGACTCGTCCGGGGGAAGACAGCGGCAGCTGCCGGTGTTCCACTGCCCGTACTGCGGGGACGAGGAACTCACCCCCTACGAGGACGACTCGACCGACGGCTGGCGCTGCGGCGCCTGCCTGCGGGCGTTCTCCGTCCGCCTACTCGCAACGGGGGTCCAGCAGGGATGACGACCGCACTGGCAGCGACACCGGAACTGGCCGCCGAGGCCGACGCCCGCTTCTCCGCGATCGCCGACCCGGTCGAGCAGGCGCTGGCCGCCCTCCGCTGGGCCGGCGAGACCTTCGGCGACCGGTTCGCCATCACGTCGTCCATGGCCGATGGGCTGCTGGCGCACCTGGCGAGCCGGGCGATCCCCGGCGTGCACGTCATCTTCCTCGACACCGGGTACCACTTCGCCGAGACGATCGGCACCCGCGACTGGATCACCTCCGTCCTGCCGATCACGCTGGTCAACGTCACCGCGCCGCAGACCGTGGGCGAGCAGGACCTCTCCTTCGGGCCGAAGCTGCACGATCGCGACCCGGACCTCTGCTGCGAGATGCGGAAGGTCAAGCCGCTCGCCCAGACGCTGGCCGGGTACACCGCGTGGGGCTCCGGCGTCCGCCGCGACGAGTCCCCGACCCGTGCGGACACCCGGCTGGTCGACTGGGACGCCAAGCGCGGCATGGTGAAGGTGAACCCGATCGCGGCCTGGACCCAGGCCGACGTCGACGCCTACGTCACCGAGCACCAGGTGCCGGTCAACCCGCTGTTCGAGATGGGCTACGGCTCCATCGGCTGCGCGCCGTGCACCCGGCCCGTCGCTCCCGGCGAGGACCCCCGCGCGGGGCGCTGGGCGGGGTCGACCAAGACCGAGTGCGGCCTGCACACCTGAGCTGATCGGCGGGAGGATCGGGGCATGCCCCGACCTCCCCGCCTCTCCCCCGACGCCGTCGCCACCGCGCTGGCCGGGCTGCCGCTGTGGTCCGGCGACGCCGACGGCCTGCGCCGCACCGTCGAGCTGCCCGGCTTCCGGGACGCCGTCGCCGCGATCGTGGCGATCGCCGACGTCGCCGAGGAGCTGGACCACCACCCCGACGTCGACCTGCGCTGGCGGACCCTGCACCTGTCGCTGGTCAGCCACTCCGCCGGCGGCGTGAGCGAGCTGGACCTCGAGCTCGCCCGCCGGATCGACGCGCTCCTCCCCTGACCGGACGCCCCCACCGAACTTCCGGTGCAGACGATCCGGTGCCGCCGCGGACTTTCTGCACCGAAAGTCAGGGATCAGGCGACGACGGGGAGCACCAGGAGCCCGAACAGCCGGTCGGCCTCGGCGTCCGGGTCCTCGGTGAGGCCGGTGTGCACCGGCCCCGGCTGGATCACGGTGCTCCGCGGCGCGGTGAGCCAGCGGAACCGGGAGCCCAGCGCCTCCCGGCCGGCCGCCCCCGCACCCGGATCGGCGGCGCACACGTCGGCCGCCGCCTGCAGCGCCCGGGCGATCCCGGCGGCGTCCGCGGTGGGGTCGAGCGCACGCAGCCGCTCGGGGTCCAGGTGGACCCGCGAGCCGAGGTAGTCGCGCTGCCGGCAGTAGACCAGCACGCCGGCGTTGAGGAACTCCCCGCGCTCGATCCGCGGCACGACCCGCAGCACCGCGTACTCGAAGGTGTCTCTCATCGCTGCGTGACCCCCTCGGGCGGCGGCGGGCCCAGCCACGACGGCCGGTTCTCCCCGCGCGGCGCCCGCCGGCGGCCCGCTCCCCCGGCCTCGGCGGCCGCGACCAGCCCCGGCAGCCAGGCGTCCCGGGCGGTGAGCCGGGCCAGCAGCTGGCCGGCGTAGCGGTTCCGGAGCTCGTCGGCCGGATCGCCCTGCAGCCACTCGTCGGGCACCAGCGCCAGGACGCCGTCCAGCAGCTCCCGGGTGACCAGGGGTGCCAGCGCGGCGTCGGCGGCAGGCACGTCGGGGGCGAACTCGATCAGCGCGTGCGTCGAGGCGTCGTAGGGCCGGGCCACTGCGGCCTCGGCACCGGGCCAGTGGTGGTGGAAGGTCAGCGCGGCGCCGTGGTCGATCAGCTGCAGCCGGTCGTGCCAGAACAGCATGTTGGGGTTCCGCCAGGAGCGGTCGACGTTGCCGACCAGCGCGTCGAACCACAGCACCCGGCCGGCGAGCCCGCCGTCCACACCGTCGGCGCCGGCCTCGAAGTCCAGCGCTCCGGGCAGGTAGTCCAGACCGAGGTTGAGCCCCGCCGACCGCTGGAGCAGCTCCTGCACCTCGACGTCCGGCTCCCCGACGGCGAGTTCCGGGGCGACGTCGACGGTCACGATCGTGGGCACCGGCAGGCCCAGCGCGCGGGCCAGCTCGCCGCAGACCACCTCGGCGACCAGCACGTTCACGCCCTGCCCGGCGGCCCGCCACTTGACCACGTAGGTGCCGAGGTCGTCGGTCTCCATGAGCCCCGGCAGCGAGCCACCCTCGCGCAGCGGGGTGACGTAGCGGGTGGCGGTGACGGAGGCGAGCACAGTGCCGGCGACCCTACCGGGACGGCGACACCCGGTACCCGGACATCAGCCCGTGCGACCAGGCGGGTCGCCGGACCGCACATCCCGCGTGGCGGTCGCGGTGACCGAGTCCACGCCGGCAGCCTGCCAGCCCGGGCGCTCCGCTCCCCGGACGGGAAGACTGCGCCCCATGGGCCTCCTCCGCGCGACCGACCCTGCGGGGCTGGTCGACGCGCCGTTCAACTACCCGGAGGTCGGCGCCACCGGGGAGGCCGAGCTCCCCGCCGGCTACCGCACGGGCAGCTACTCCGCAGTCGTCGGCGCCGGGCGGGCGGACTTCGAGCGGGCAGCGGCCGCGGTCTTCGACTGGCGGGCCCAGCGCAGCGTCGGGTTCCGCGTGCGCGCGAGCGGCCCGGCCGGCGTGCCCGGCACCGTCGTCGTCCTCACGGCCGGCTTCGCCCGGCTGGGCCACGAGCTGCCCTGCCGGGTCGTCTGGGCGCAGACGGGCGGCGACGAGCGCGGCTTCTCCTACGGCACGCTGGCCGGTCATCCGGAGAGCGGCGAGGAGCGGTTCACCCTGCGACTGCTGCCGGACGGCGACGTCGTCTACGAGATCCGGGTGTTCTTCCGGCTCGCGAGCCGCGCCGCCCGGCTGGCGGGCCCGCTCAGCCTCGGTCTCCAGCGCCTGGGCACGCGGCGCTACCTCACGGCGATCGGGCGGGCCGCGCGCGGCTGAGGCGCGCGACACCGCGCATCCTCCCGGTGCCGCTGCGTGGCGCCTCACCGTGCGGCCGCCGGCCCGGTCCGCAGCGACGACGGCGACGACTCGTGGGCCCGACCGGCTCCGACATCGTGCGGTCGCAGTGCCCAGCAGCAGCGACACGGGGAGGCGGCCGTGGCCCAGAAACGTGGAACCCGGGGGGTGTCCCCAGGCCGGCGGCAGCAGCCGGCCGCCCAGTGGCTGGACCTGCCGCGCTGGCGGCGGCCGATCGACGCGCTGCTCGTCGTGGGCGTCGTGGCGGCGGTCGCCTGGGTCGCCCTCGTGGCGGTCCCCGCGGCGTCGAGCGGGACGGCCGCGGCCGCCGGCGGCAGCGAGCCCGTGGCCACGGCGCGGCCGCCGACGTCGTCGGGCGGGGCGCTCATGGGCCCCTTCGCGCCGGAACGGTCGCCGCAGCAGGTCGCGCCGCCCCCGGCCGCTCCGGCCGTTGCGACCACCCCCGCCCCGGAGCCCGTGGCGGCGGCCCCTGCCCCCCGGGCGCAGGATGTCGTGGCCCGGCCGACCGCCGCGCGGACGACGCCGCGGTCCACCCCCGCGGCCCGGCGCACGGCCGCGGCGACGACGGCGCCCCTGGCCCCCCCGGTCCCGCCGGCGCCCGTGCCACCACCGACCGAGACCGCACCACCGCCCGAGGCCGCACCACCAACCGAGACCGCGCCGCCGACCACCGCACCGCCGACCGAGACGGCGCCGCCCACGACCACCGCCCCGCCGACCACCACCGCTCCCCCGACCGGGACGACGCCTCCCACCACCGAGGCGCCACCCACGACCACGGCACCCCCGCCGCCGAGCGGCTAGACGTCGCGCCGCTCGTGCAGCACCGCGCCGACCACCCAGGCGCCGGCGGCCCACGCCGCCACGACGCCCATCCCCACCGGCCAGCTGGTCGGCACGGAGAAGAAGGCGTCCTGCCCCACCCGCAGCATGGGCAGCGCCGCGGAGAGCCGCTCGGCCCACCGGGGGCCGGAGAGCGCGAGCACCGGGGGCAGCACGAACACCAGCGCCGTCCCCAGGCCCACGGCCCCGGCGGTGGAGCGCAGGACCGCGCCCAGGCCCACGCCGAGCACCCCCACCAGCGCCGCCGCGCCCACCTGCAGGCCCAGCGTGCGCAGCACCTCCGGATCGGTCGGGTCGACGCCGCCCGGAACCGCGGTGAGCGTCCGGGCGGCGAGCAGGCACGCCGCGGCGAGGGCGATCCCGAGCAGCAGGCACCACGCGGCGACGACGACGGTCCTGGCCAGCAGCAGCCGGGTGCGCCGGGGCACGGCGACGAGCGTGGCGAGCGCGCTGCCCGAGGCGAGTTCCGCGGTGACGGCGAGCACCCCGATCACCAGCAGCGCCAGCTGACCGAAGCCGAAGCCGATCAGCGCCGTCTGGACGGCGACCTCGGCCCGTTCCGCGGTGTCGGTGCCGGCGGCCGCCAGCGCCCCAGCGGCGCCCACGACGACCACGAACACCGCCGTGGCCCACCAGGTGGAGCGCAGGGACGACAGCCGGGTCCACTCGCTGCGCAGCACCGCCGAGAAGGGGACGCCCCGGCTCACCGGGCCGCCGTCCGGTACTCGACCTCGTCGCCGGTCAGCGTCAGGTAGGCGGTCTCGAGCGAGGCGGTGACCGGGGTCAGCTCGTGCACCCGGACGCCGGCCAGGTAGGCGACGTCGCCGACCTGGTCCGGGTCGAGGCCCTCCACCCGCAACGAGCCGTCGATCTGCAGCTCGATCGTCGCGCCGGCCCGCTGCAGCGCCGCGGCGAGCAGCGGCGCCTGGGGGCTGCGCACGCGGACGGCGGAGTGCGCGCCCAGCAGGTCGGCCATCGGCACGTCGGCCAGCAGCCGGCCCCGCCCGAGGACGACGAGGTGGTCGGCGGTGTCCTCCATCTCGCTCATCAGGTGGCTGGAGACGAGCACGGTGCGGCCCTCGTCGGCGAGATCCCGCAGCAGCTCGCGCACCCAGCGGATGCCCTCGGGGTCCAGCCCGTTGACCGGCTCGTCGAGCAGCAGCACGTCGGGGTCGCCGAGCAGCGCGGCCGCGATGCCCAGCCGCTGGCCCATGCCGAGGGAGAAGCCGCGGACCCGGTCGTGGGCGACCTCGCCCAGCCCGACCTGGTCCAGGACGTCGTCCACCCGGGAGGCCGGCAGGCCGTTGCTCTGGGCCAGCGCTAGCAGGTGGGCCGCGGCGGTGCGCCCCGGGTGCCGCGCGCGCGGATCGATCAGCGCCCCGACCCGGCGCATCGGGTGCGCCAGCTCGCGGTAGGGCCGGCCGAGCACCCGCGTCGTCCCGGAGGTGGGCCGGGCGAGCCCCAGCACGCAGCGCATCGTCGTCGTCTTGCCCGAGCCGTTCGGCCCGAGGAACCCCGTGACGCGGCCCGGGTGGACCGTGACGGTGAGGTCGGAGACGGCGACCTTGGACCGGTACGCCTTGGTCAGCGCCTCGACCTCGATCACGGGCGACAGCATGACCAGCCCGACACCGCGGCGGAAGGGGCGCGCCCCTAGTCCCCCCGGCGCACGGCCGCCCGCTCGCGCTCGATCAGCTCCTTGCTGCGCACCAGCCGCAGCAGCGTGACCACCAGCAGGCCGCCGGCCATGTTGAGCAGGGTGACGTACCAGAACCAGGCGATCCAGTCGCCGTAGTCCAGCGGCCCGCCGGCGTGGATCCCGGCGAAGATGATCAGCGAGTCCAGGATCGAGTGGAACAGCACCAGCCCGGCCAGCACGAAGGCGCCCGCCACCGCCGCCACGATCTTGCCGCCCTCGGTGTCGGCCCCGTGCTGCATGCGGGTCATCAGGGTGATCACGCTGCCGGCCAGGAACGCCAGGCACGCCGACCGGAGGTCGAGCGGCGCGTCGACGAACGACAGCGACGACTCGACCGCCGTCGCGCCCAGCTCCGGCAGCGCGTGGACGACCACCCACATGACCAGCCAGCCGCCCACCAGGTTGGCCACCAGCGTCCCGCCCCACAGCTTCGCGAGCTGGCCGACGCCCGCGCGCCCGGAGACGACGGCGGTCACCGGCACCAGGAAGCCCTCGGTGAACAGCTCGCTGCGGGCCAGCAGCAGCGCGATGAACCCGACGCTGAACGCCAGGCCGGCGAGCAGGTGGCTCCCCGTCTCCGCGTAGACCGCCAGCAGCGCCACCACTCCGACGCCGACCTCGAGCCCGCCGGCGAGCCCGGTGGTGAGCACCTCGCGCCAGGTGCGGTGCAGCCGCTGTGCCCCCTCACTGACGATCCGGTCGAACGCCTGGGCGACCTCGTCCTCCTGCGGGGCGTCGGTCTCCCCGAGCTCACTGCGTGCCTCGTCGGTGGTCACGGGTCCCCTTCTCCGCCGGGCGCGGGGCGGCCGCGGCGGAGGGGCGCTACCCGCCACCCGGGCGGCCACACGCCGGGCCACTCCTCCGGGTCGGGTCGCCCGGGCGCCGCCGGGGCAGCAGGATCAGCGACCGTGGACCGCGACCTGCTCGAGTACGCCGTGGAGCTGGTCGAGGAGGCCGGTGGGATCGCGGCCCGCCGGTTCACCGAGGCCGCCCCCGTCCGCACCGCCGACGACGGGACGACGACGCCGGTCGAGGTGGAGGTGGAGCGGCTGCTGCGCACCCGCATCGGCGCCCGCTACCCGGACGACGCGGTGCTGGGGCACGAGGCCCGCCCCACCGCCGGCACCGCCGAGCGCCGCTGGCTGCTCGACCCGATCAACGGGACCAGCCTGTTCGCCCAGCGGGTGCCGACGTTCAACGTGCTGCTGGCCGTGGAGGACGCCGAGGGCCCGGCGGTCGCGGTGGCCGGCTACCCGATGAGCGACGAGGTGCTCTACGCCGGCCGCGGCCTGGGCTGCTGGCACTCGGTCGCCGGCCGGCCGGTCCGCCAGGTGCGGGTCAACGACCACGCACGGCTGCGCGGCGCCCTGGTGGAGATGCTCAACCCGCTGGCCTGGTCCGAGGAGCTGCTGGTCACCCTGCACCGCGAGCTGTACCTCCAGCCGTGGACCAAGGGCGACGTCGACCTGGCCACCGGCCTGGCCGACGCGCTGGTGATCGCCGGGCAGCCGATGGGCTACGAGGACCTCGCCGTCCTGCCGCTGCTCGTGGGCGAGGCCGGCGGCCGGGTCACCGACCTCTCCGGCCGCGACGTCCTGTCCGGCGACGGCACGGTGCTGGCCAGCAACGGCGTGCTGCACGACGCACTGCTCGCGCTCGTGGCCGGGCTCCCGCACGGCCGCGACTTCGCCGCGCTCCGCCGGGACCCCGCACCCTGACCTGGGGCGCCGTCCGGATCACGGGTGTGCAGCAGCCCGCGCCGGGTAGCGCCGGGGGACGTCATCCGCTCTCGGATCAGGAGCTCCCCCATGCCTCCCGCACGCAAGCCCGACCAGTCCGCTCCCCGGACCGTCAGCCCGACCGGTGTCGGCTACGACGGCCCGAAGGACGGTCGCGACCCCCGGGGGCAGGCCGGCGACAAGCTGACCACCCCGAACGGCGTCCGCCTGCCCGACACCGACCACTCGCTCAAGGCGGGCCCGCGTGGTCCGGTCCTGCTCGAGGACTTCCACCTGCGCGAGAAGATCATGCACTTCGACCACGAGCGGATCCCGGAGCGCGTGGTCCACGCCCGCGGCGCCGGCGCGCACGGCGTCTTCACCGCCAACGGCGCGGGCGCCTCGGTGACCCGGGCCGCCGTCCTGGCCGAGAAGGGCCTGGAGACGCCGGTGTTCGTCCGGTTCTCCACGGTCCTGGGCTCGCGCGGCTCCGCCGACACGGTGCGGGACACCCGCGGGTTCGCGACGAAGTTCTACACGAAGGAAGGCACCTGGGACCTGGTCGGCAACAACATGCCGGTCTTCTTCATCCAGGACGCGATCAAGTTCCCCGACATCATCCACGCGGGCAAGCCGCACCCCGACCGCGAGATCCCGCAGGCGCAGTCGGCGCACGACACGTTCTGGGACTTCGTCACCCTCCACACCGAGGCCACCCACCACACGATCTGGAACATGAGCGACCGCGGCATCCCGCGCAGCTACCGGACGATGGAGGGCTTCGGCGTCCACACGTTCCGGCTGGTGAACGAGAAGCGGGAGACCGTCCTCGTCAAGTTCCACTGGAAGCCCAAGCTCGGCGTGCACTCCCTCACCTGGGAGGAAGCGCAGATCGCCGCCGGCGTCGACCCGGACTTCCACCGCCGCGACCTGTACGACGCCATCGAGAACGGCGCGTTCCCCGAGTGGGAGCTCGGCATCCAGGTCTTCCCCGACACCCCGGAGGAGACCTTCGAGGGCATCGACCTGCTCGACCCCACGAAGATCGTGCCGGAGGAGCTCGCGCCGGTGCAGCCGATCGGCACGCTGGTGCTCAACGCCAACCCGACGAACTTCTTCGCCGAGACCGAGCAGGTCGCCTTCCACACCGGGCACCTGGTGCCGGGCATCGAGGGCACCAACGACCCGCTGCTCCAGGGCCGCAACTTCTCCTACCTGGACACCCAGCTCACCCGGCTCGCGGGTCCGAACTTCACCCAGATCCCGATCAACCGGCCGCACGCGCCGGTGAACGACAACACCCGGGACGGCTTCCACCAGCAGGCCGTGCACACCGGGCAGGCGCCGTACACGCCCAACAGCGTCGACGCCGGCGTGCCGTTCCCGTCGGACTGGTCCGAGGGCGGCTACGTGCAGGTGCCGCGGCACGTGGAGGGCGAGGTCGGCCGGACGGCTCCGGCGTCGTTCGACGACCACTTCTCCCAGCCGGCGCTGTTCTACAAGAGCCTGACCTCCGTCGAGCAGCAGCACGTGATCGACGCGTACACCTTCGAGCTCGGCAAGTGCTACGAGCAGGCGATCAAGGAGCGGGCGCTCACCGTGCTCGCCCGCATCGACGCCGACCTCTGCGCGCAGGTGGCCACCGGCCTGGGCCTGCCGGTGCCGAAGAAGATCAAGGTGGCGAAGTCCCGGTCGGAGTCCCCCGCCCTGCGCCAGATCAGGCCGACCCCGTTCCCGATCGAGGGCCGGATCGTCGGCGTCGTCGCCGGCCCCGGCGCCGACCTGGCGGGCATCGCCACGCTCCGGAAGGCGCTCGAGGCCGAGGGCGCGCTGCTCCGGGTGATCGCCCCGCACGGCGGTCAGCTGGTGAAGGGCACGACGGTCGAGATCGTGGAGCGCACCTTCGCCACCGGCCGGTCGATCGAGTTCGACGCGATCGTCGTCGCCGACGGTGCACCCAAGGACGGCGACTTCCGCGCGCTGGTCATGCTGCAGGAGGCGTTCCGCCACCTCAAGGCCGTCGGCGCCTGGGGTGACGGCGTCGCGGTGCTGAAGACCGCCGGCATCGACCCGACGGCGCCCGGCGTCCTCACCGGGAAGAAGGCCAACGCCAAGCTGGCCGCCGCCACGGTCGCCGCGCTCGGCATGCACCGCGCCTGGGACCGCACCCCGCTGGTGCGCGCCTCGATGGTGCCGCCGACCGTCTGATCCGGAACGGCGACGGGGGCGGGGCGGCAGGTGCCGTCCCGGCCCCGTCGCCGGTTCAGGCGGGTCCGCCGCTCGGCCCGAAGCGCTCCACCCGGATGGACGCGGCCGGCCGCCCCGACGCCACGAGCAGCTGGGTCGCCGCCTCCGCGAAAGCCGCCGATCCGCAGACGTAGGCGGTCTGGCCCTCCTCCCACAGCGGCAGCAGCTCCTCCGCCCGCAGCCGGCCCGCCGGGCGGATGCCGTACTGCTCGCGGGTGAGGACCACCAGCGCACCGGCCGCGACCAGCTCTTCGGCGTAGGGCAGCTGCGCCATGGTGCGCGCCGAGACCGCGATCCGCAGGAGGTCATCGCGGCCGATGGCGCGGGCGTGCCGCAGCATCGACACGAACGGGACCACGCCGGCGCCGCCCGCGACCAGCAGCGCCGGGGCCGTCCCGTCCCACACGAACCAGCCGCCGATCGGCCCGCGCACCTCCAGCTCGTCGCCGGGCTCGACGACGTCGGCGAGGTGGGTCGACACCTCGCCGTCGTCCAGCCGCTCGACGAACAGCTCGACCAGCGGGTCGCCGGGCGCCGAGGCGACCGAGTACGAGCGCTGCGCCGTGTAGCCGTCCTCGGCGGTCAGCCGGACGACGTAGTGCTGGCCGGGTAGGTGGTCGATCCGGTCGTGGACGTCGAGGCGGAGCTGCACCGAGCGCTGGATCGGCCGCCGCACCCCCGAGACCGTCGCCGTGCGCCAGCCGCCGGCCGGGGCATCCGGCACGCCCGCCCCGAGGACGGCCGCGTCCTCAGTCACCCTGGTACCGCTGCTGGCGCCAGGGGTCGCCCAGGTCGTGGTAGCCGTTCTGCTCCCAGAAGCCGGGCTGGTCGCGGTGCAGCAGCGTCAGCTTGCTGATCCACTTCGCGCTCTTCCAGAAGTACAGGTGCGGCACGAGCAGCCGCACCGGGCCGCCGTGCTCGATCGGCAGCGGCTTGCCGTCGTACTCCCAGACGATCCACGCCCGTCCGCCGGTGACGTGCTCCACCGGCAGGTTGGTCGTGTAGCCGGTCTTCGACGTCGCCATGACGAAGTGCGCGTCGGCGGTCGGGCGGACGGCGTCGAGCAGGGTGTCGACGGACACCCCCGCGAACCAGGTGCCGAACTTCGACCAGGTGGTGACGCAGTGGATGTCACCCCGGTACTCCGACCGCGGCAGCGCGTGCGCCTCGTCCCAGGTCCACGTCGCCGGCGCCTCCACCGCGCCGTCGACGGTGATCGACCAGGTCTCCGGCGCGATGCGCGGGGTCGGCTCGGCGGTGAGCACCGGCCAGTCGGAGCCCGCGTCGTACTGGCCCGGTGGCAGGCGGGGATCGCGGTCGCGACGGCGGCCGAGGAAGCCGCGGGTGGGTCCAGGCATGCGCCCACTCTTCCCCATCCGAGCGCAGTGCGACCCGCCAGTGAACGGCCCCCGCGGCGGTAAGGCAACCCTTACGAGAGCTGTGTCACCGCGCGTTGACGTGGTGGCCGGACCGGGAACGTCCTAGTTTGGGCGCCGTGGTGACGGTGACGGACTCGACTCAGCGCAGGACACCGAAGGCGGCGAAGACCACCTCGGTCTTCAAGAAGGCCGTCATGGCGATCAGCGGCATCATCCTGGTGCTGTACTTGATCGCGCACATGATCGGGAACCTCAAGGCGTTCGCGGGCGCCGACGAGTTCAACCACTACTCGGAGTGGCTCCGCACGATCGGCAACCCGGCACTGCCGGGCGCAACCACGCTGTGGCTGATCCGCATCATCCTGCTCGTGGCCGTCGTGGCGCACATCTGGGCCGCGGTCTCGCTGTGGCGCCAGGCCCGCAGCGCCCGCCCCGAGCGGTACGTCACCAAGAAGGCCGTGGCCCAGAGCTACGCCTCCCGGACGATGCGCTGGGGCGGCGTCATCATCCTGGCGTTCATCATCTTCCACCTCCTCGACCTCACCCTGGGTGCGGTGAACGCCGAGGGCAGCGACGGCGAGCCCTTCGACCGGATGCTCGCCAGCTTCCAGAACCCCGTCGTCACGCTCTTCTACGCCATCTCGGTGATCCTCGTGGGCATGCACCTGCGCCACGGCATCTGGAGCGCCACGCAGACCCTCGGGCAGAGCAACCGCCGTCGCGAGGTGACCGTCAACTACGCCGCCACCGCGATCGCGACGATCCTGACCGTCGGCTTCCTGCTCACGCCCTTCTCCATCCTCTTCGGTCTGATCGACTAAGGATCCCCCGGAATGCCTCTCGAACTCTTCACCGAAGGCGACCCGATCGCCGACACCAAGGCGCCCACGGACGTCGCGATCCCCGAGCGCTGGAGCGAGCGCAAGTTCCGCGGCCGCCTGGTCAACCCGGCCAACCGCCGCAAGATGACGATCATCGTCGTCGGCACCGGCCTGGCCGGTGGCGCCGCCGCCGCGACGCTCGGCGAGGCCGGCTACAACGTCAAGTCGTTCTGGTACCAGGACAGCCCGCGCCGCGCGCACAGCGTCGCGGCGCAGGGCGGGATCAACGCCGCCAAGAACTACCGGAACGACGGCGACAGCGTGCACCGGCTGTTCTACGACACGGTCAAGGGCGGCGACTTCCGCTCGCGCGAGAGCAACTCGTACCGGCTGGCCGAGGTGAGCGTCAACATCATCGACCAGGCGGTCGCCCAGGGCGTGCCGTTCGCCCGCGAGTACGGCGGTCTGCTGGACAACCGGTCCTTCGGTGGCGCCCAGGTGTCGCGCACCTTCTACGCCCGCGGCCAGACGGGCCAGCAGCTGCTCTACGGCGCCTACCAGGCCCTGGAGCGGCAGATCGCGGCCGGCACCGTCGAGCAGAACGCCCGTACCGAGATGCTCGACCTGATCGTCGTCGACGGCCGCGCCCGCGGCATCGTCGCCCGCGACCTCGTCACCGGCGAGATCACCAGCCACTTCGCCGACGCGGTCGTCCTCGCCACCGGCGGCTACAGCAACGTCTTCTACCTGTCGACCAACGCCATGGGCTCGAACACCACGGCGATCTGGCGGGCGCACAAGCGGGGCGCCTACTTCGGCAACCCCTGCTACACCCAGATCCACCCGACCTGCATCCCGGTCAAGGGCGACTACCAGTCGAAGCTGACCCTGATGTCGGAGTCGCTGCGCAACGACGGCCGCGTCTGGGTGCCCAAGGAGCGCGGCGACACCCGCGACGCCCGGGACATCCCCGAGGCCGAGCGCGACTACTACCTCGAGCGGATCTACCCGGCGTTCGGCAACCTGGTCCCCCGCGACATCGCCTCCCGGCAGGCCAAGAACGTCTGCGACGAGGGTCGGGGCGTGGGCCCGGGCGGGCTGGGCGTCTACCTGGACTTCGCCGACGCCATGAAGAGGCTGGGGCGCCCGGCGATCGAGGCCAAGTACGGCAACCTCTTCGACATGTACGCCCAGATCACCGGCGAGAACCCCTACGAGACGCCGATGCGGGTCTACCCGGCCGTGCACTACACGATGGGCGGGCTGTGGGTGGACTACGACCTGCAGTCCTCGATCCCCGGCATGTTCGTGATCGGCGAGGCGAACTTCTCCGACCAGGGCGCCAACCGGCTGGGGGCCAGCGCGCTCATGCAGGGTCTCGCCGACGGGTACTTCGTGCTCCCCTCGACGATCTCGAGCTACCTCGCCGACGGCCCGTTCGAGAAGGTCGACGAGAGCCACCCGGCCGCCGTCGAGGCGCTGCAGAACGTGCAGGGTGAGGTGCAGAAGCTGCTCAGCATCAACGGCACCCGCACCCCGGCGTCCTTCCACCGCGAGATCGGCAAGCTGATGTGGGATCTCTGCGGCATGGAGCGGACCGAGGAGGGCCTGCGCAAGGCCCTCGACCGGATCCCGGAGATCCGCAAGGAGTTCTGGACCAACGTCAAGGTCTCCGGCGACTGGCACTCGTTCAACCAGACGCTGGAGATGGCCGGCCGGGTCGCCGACTTCATCGAGCTCGCCGAGCTCATGTGCATCGACGCCCTGCACCGCCGTGAGAGCTGCGGCGGCCACTTCCGCGCCGAGAGCCAGACCCCCGAGGGCGAGGCGCTGCGCGACGACGAGAACTACGCCTACGTCGCCGCCTGGGAGTGGACGCCCGAGGGCCAGCCCCCCGTGCTCCACCGCGAAGCCCTCGAATACGAGTACGTCCACCTCGCCCAGCGGAGCTACAAGTGACCCTCACCCAGGACGGCCCCCGGTCCGGCGCCGCCGGCGCGCCGGAGAAGCGCGGCATGAACCTCACGCTGCGCATCTGGCGCCAGCAGGGTCCGACGGTCAAGGGGAAGATGGTGACCTACAAGGTCACCGACATCTCCCCCGACATGTCGTTCCTCGAGATGCTCGACGTGCTCAACGAGCAGCTGATCCTGCAGGGCGATGACCCGGTCGCGTTCGACCACGACTGCCGCGAGGGCATCTGCGGCATGTGCGGCGTCATGATCAACGGGATGGCGCACGGCCCGCAGCAGACCACCACCTGCCAGCTGCACATGCGCTCGTTCAAGGACGGGGACACGATCGACGTCGAGCCGTGGCGCGCGTCGGCGTTCCCGGTGGTCAAGGACCTCGCCGTCGACCGGCGCGCGTTCGACCGGATCATCCAGGCCGGCGGCTACATCAGCGTCCCGACCGGCACCGCGCCCGAGGCGCACGCCACCCCGGTGCCGAAGAAGGACGCCGACAACGCGTTCGACGCCGCGACCTGCATCGGCTGCGGCGCCTGCGTGGCGGCCTGCCCGAACGCCTCGTCGATGCTGTTCACCGCCGCCAAGGTCACCCACCTCGGCCTGCTCCCCCAGGGACAGCCCGAGCGTGACGACCGCGTGGTCAACATGGTCGCCCAGCAGGACCGCGAGGGCTTCGGTGGCTGCACCAACATCGGCGAGTGCTCGGCCGCGTGCCCCAAGGGCATCTCGATGGAGACCATCTCCCGGCTGAACCACGACCTGCTCGGCGCCCTGCGCGCGGGGGCCCGCCCCAAGAGCTGAGCGACACGAGCACCGAGAGAGGCCCCCTCCGAGGAATCGAAGGGGGCCTCTCTCGTGTCCGGCGCCGGGGTCAGGGGCGCCGAGGTCTCATCCGGAGGATGACGACGGCACGGCCGCCCGGTCCTCCAGCCACTCCCACAGCACCTCGGGCGCGAGCGGCCGGCTCAGGTGGTAGCCCTGCACGACGTCGCAGCCCAGCGCAGTCAGCGCGTCGACGGTCTCCTGGTCCTCGGCGCCCTCGGCCACCAGCACCAGCCCGAGCGCGTGCGCCAGCTGCAGGGTCGAGGTGACGATCGACTCGGCCCGCGGGCTGCCGGTCATCGCGCCGACGAAGGTGCGATCCAGCTTCACCTCGGTCACCGGCAGGGACGCGAGGTAGGCCAGGCTCGAGTAGCCGGTCCCGTAGTCGTCGATGGCGACGCCGACGCCGTCCTCGCGCAGCCGACCGAGCACGCGCACGGCGCGCTCCCGGTCCTCCATGAGCAGGCTCTCGGTCACCTCCAGGACGAGGGACTCCGCCGGCAGGTCGTAGCGGGACAGCAGGGCCCGCACCTGGTCCGGGAAGGCCTCGTCGACGAGGTTGGACGGGCTGACGTTGACGGCCATGGTGAGCCGGCGGCCGCGGTCGGCCCAGGCGCGGCAGCGGGGGCCAGCGCCATGTCGACGACCCGGCTGGTCAGCAGCGCCATGAGGCCCGCGGACTCGGCGAGTTCGATGAACGCGTCCGGGTACAGCAGGCCGCGGGTGGGGTGCTGCCAGCGGACGAGCGCCTCCACCCCGTCGACGGCGCCGGTCGGGAGCGCCAGCTTGGGCTGGTAGTGCAGCACCAGCTCGTCCTGCTCGAGGGCGCGGCGCAGCTGGGCGACGTCCTCGAGCCGGTGGCGGCCGTGCCCGTCGCGCGCCTCGTCGTACACCGTCACCCCGGAGCGGGTGGCCTTGGCCGAGTACATGGCCAGATCGGCCAGCTGGAGCAGCTCGGCGGCGCTGCGGGAGTCGCCCGGCCCGATCGCCACGCCGACGCTGGCGTCGATGCTCAGGCCCATGCCGCCGTAGGTGAACGGGCGCTGCAGCCGGCTGCGCAGGCGCTCGCCGAGGGCCGTCGCCTCACCCGCGTCCAGCTCGTGGGCGAGGACGACGAACTCGTCCCCGCCGAGCCGCGCCAGGACGTCCCCGGTGCGCAGCTCGTCGCGCAGCCGCGGGCCCACCTGGGCCAGCAGCGCATCGCCCACGGCGTGGCCGAGCGAGTCGTTGATCTCCTTGAACCGGTCCAGGTCCAGCACGAGGACGGCGGTGCGGGAGCCGATGGCCAGCCGGTCGTCGACGGCGGTCAGCGCCTCGAACACCGAGCGCCGGTTGGGCAGCCCGGTCAGCTCGTCCGTGCGCGCCTGCCGGCGGCTGTCGGCCAGCGCCCGCACGTCGCGGATGGTCAGCACGGTGCGCGCCAGGGCGGCGAGGACGGCCAGCAGCGCGAAGGCGCCGGCCACGGGGTCGCCGGTGGCCAGGTAGCCGACGAACAGCAGCGCCAGTGCGGTCAGCGCGCAGATGCCCGGGATGAGCAGGACGCTGCTCCCGTCGGCCCGCCCGGCGGCACGGCGCGGGGTGCGCTGGGTGGCGGCCATGCCGCAGCAGACGAAGGCCAGCCCCCACGCGATGTCCAGCGGCCCGCCGACGGTGTAGCTGCCGTGGGCCAGCTGGTAGGCGTAGACGGTGTCGGTGACGACGAAGATGGTCAGCGCGGCGGTCACCCACCACCACCCCGGCCCGGCGCCCCGGCCGATCAGCACCAGGCCGCCGGCGATCAGGCTGAGCAGCAGCAGGTCGCCGATCGGGTACAGCATCGCGGTCGCGACGACGAGCGCGCCGCCGTCCGCGGACTGCAGCTGCGCACCGATGCCCGCGGCGGCCGCGACGGCGGCCGCGGTGCAGCCGGTCACGAGGACGTCGAGCCACATGCCGGCGGTGAGCCTGCCGACGCGGCCCCGGAGCAGCAGCAGGAAGGCGAGGAAGGCCAGGGGGAAGAAGCCGAGGTACGCGACGTCGGACCACGCCGGCCGCGGCACGACGTCCAGACCGCGGTAGTGGAACTCGTAGAGGCTGGCCCCGCTCAGGTAGCAGAAGACGGCGGCGGCGAAGCACCACCAGGAGGCCCGGTCGGCCCGCGTCCCGGCGCCGCGGACGACGAGGACGAGCACGCAGCCGGCGAGGAAGAACAGCTTGCCCTGGGCGCCCAGCAGTTCACCGACGGCGTCGGCGCCGAACGCGACCGCGGCCAGCGCGACCACCCACATGCCCACCAGGGACAGGGCGAGCAGGCGGACGACGCGCAGCGACCGCTCGTCGTCGTGCACCTCGCCGGACAGGTCCTCGAGGACCTCCGCTGCCCCTGCTCGCATGACCGCTCATCGGCTCCCGGCGCCGTGATCTGGAGCACTCGTGCCCCACATCCCGGTCCCGGCTCCCCCGACGGGGGGACGTCGCTCCCGGCACAGGATTACGGTTCGGGCCGTGCTGACCCTGGACGACGTCGCCCGGGCGTGCCTGGCGCTGCCCGCGACGACGGAGGCCGTCTCGGCGTCGGGACGGCGCCGGTGGCTGGTCCGGGGGAAGACGTTCGTCCGGGAACGGCCGCTGCACCGGGTCGACCTGGCCGAGCTCGGGGACGCCGCCCCGGCCGGGCCGGTGCTGGTCGCCTCCGTACCGGACGAGGGGGCGAAGGCGGCGCTGATCGCGGAGGAGCCCGAGCGCTACTTCACGACCTCGCACTTCGACGGCCGTCCCGCCGTGCTGTGCCGCCTGGACCGGCTGGACGACCGGGGCCTGACCGAGCTGGTCACCGAGGCGTGGGCCAGCCGGGCCTCCCGGCGACTGCTCGCCGAGCACCCGTTCCCGGCGCCGTGACCCGGGTCAGCTCCGCGCCGGCACGATCCGCGCGATGACGTCGGCGGGCATCAGGCCGGCCTTGCCGAACCGCCGGGCGGCCTCCAGGAACTGGGGCGCGCTCGCGGCGAGCTCCGCGAGCATCTCCCGGGCGGCGTCCTCCCGGCCGGCCAGTGCCGCGACCACCGCCCGCCACATGAGCTGGTCGGGCTCGGTGACCGGGTCCATCGGGCGCAGCAGCTCCAGCTCCCGGTCGGCGGTGACCGGGTCGCCGTCGATGGCGAGCTGGAAGGCGCGGACGACGTCCTGGTAGCGGGCGCGGGTGACCGCCAGGTCGTGCAGCGCGGTGATCGGGTCGGCGGCGTCGTCGACCCGCAGGTCGACCACGGTGTCGTGCCAGGGGCGGCCGGTGGTGGTGGCGCGGATGACCACGATCGCGGCGGACCGCCGTCCCCGGAAGTCACCGCCGGCCTCCTCCCCCGCCTGCAGGGAGGTGAGCAGCCGCTGCGCGAGCGGACCGCCGGAGCTCTCGAACCGCTCGACCATCGACTCCCACACCTGCGGGGAGGCGGCCATGTTGGCCAGCGCGACGCAGGTGTCCCCGACGAGGTGGCCGGCGGCGTCCACGCACTGCGCGCCGGTGTAGGCGGCGAGGTCGCCGTTCACGCCGAGGATCGCCAGCTGCCGCCGCTCGGGCTGGGGGTCGACGCTGCTGAGGGCGGTGAGCACCTCCTGCGCGGTGAAGCCGCCCTGCAGCAGGTCGAGCCCGACCGAGCCGTACATGGGCTCGGCCATCGACTGGGTGGCGATGACCCCGTGGCCGGGCAGGGCGAAGGGCACGCTGTTGCCGACGGCGAAGGCCTGGGACTGGGTGGCGATGCCCATCTCCCCTGTCTCGGGATCCCGGGCGACGATCGAGTAGGTCACCCCGTCGGCCTGCCCGCACGGGCGGGTCGGACAAACACCGAACCCCTGGCGCCGTGGGCCCCGAGGCGGTAGGGAGTCCCCATGCGCCTGTCGCCCGCGGCCCTGCTGCCGGTCCTCGCGCTGTCCGTCCTGGTGGCGTGCGGCGGGGACGACGAACCGGAGAGCGCGGCCGCGAGCACGTCGTCCTCCCCGACCTCCGAGGAGAGCTCGCCGAGTTCCGCCCCGCCCAGCGCGTCGGACTCCCCCGACGCCTCGGGCTCCCCGGGGGCCGCGAGCCCCGGGCAGGTGCCGCGCCCGCAGCCCGGGAGCTGCGAGCCGGTGGCGGAGTCGGCCGACGGCCGGTACGTCGTCGCCGACGCCGGGGAGATCACGCTGCGCATGGAGGACGGGGCGCTGCGGCTGAACGTCTCGTCGTCCAACGGCTGGAGCACCTCGGTGCACAGCGAGAACAGCGAGGCCGACGTCGAGTTCCGGCAGGGCGACGACGAGCTCGACTTCGAGGCCGAGCTCGAGGACGGCCGGCTGGTCCTCCGGATCTGCGACGACGACGACTGAGCGCGGGGCTCAGGCGCGGACCGGCTCCATGGCCTGCGCCAGGAGCTCGACCGAGCGCAGCCGGCCCTCCACCGTCGAGGACTGGTGGGCGATGATCAGCTCGTCCGCGTCGGCCAGCTTCTGGAAGCCCTCGACGTACTCGGCGAGCTGACCGGGGCCGCCGACGGCGGTGTGCGTGAGCATCCCGTTCACGTGGTGCCCGGCGCCCTGGGCCAGCAGCTGGTCGGCCTGCTCGTCGGTGAGCGACTGGCCGCGGCCGAACAGGCCGATGGCGAGGTTCCGCTTGACGGCCTGCAGCTGCTCGCGGGCGGCGTCCTCGGTGTCGGCGGCGACGACGTTCATGCCGGCGATGACGTAGGGGCGGTCGAGCTGCTCGGAGGGCTTGAACTCGCGGCGGTAGGCCTCGACCGCCGGCTGGAGCATCTGCGGCGCGAAGTGCGAGGCGAAGGCGTAGGGCAGGCCGAGCGCGGCGGCGAGGGTGGCGCCGAACATCGACGAGCCGAGGACGTAGAGCGGCACGCGCGAGCCCTTGCCGGGGATCGCGTCGACGCCGGCCACCCGGGTCTCGCCGTTCAGGTAGCCCTGCAGCTCGAGCACGTCCTGCGGGAAGCGGTCCGCGGAGTCCGGGGTGCGGCGCAGCGCGTACATCGTGTTCTGGTCGCTGCCGGGGGCGCGGCCCAGGCCCAGGTCGATGCGGCCGGGGTACATCGCCTCGAGGGTGCCGAACTGCTCGGCGATGGTGAGCGGCGAGTGGTTGGGCAGCATGACCCCGCCGGCACCCAGCCGGATCGTGCGGGTGTGCGCCCCGACGTGCGAGATGAGCACGCTGGTGGCCGAGGACGCGATCCGCGGCATGTTGTGGTGCTCGGCGTACCAGACCCGCTCGTAGCCGTGCTCCTCCGCGCGCTGGGCGAGGGCGACGCTGGCGGCGATGCTGGTGGTCGCGGTCTCCCCGCGGTTGATCGGCGCCAGGTCGAGGATGGACAGCGGGATGCGCATGGGGAGGTGCCTTTCACGTCGGTTGTCCTGGGCAACCGCGACGTCCCCCTGAGGCTTCCCGCAGGGCCACTCGTCCCGGGATGTTCCGTCCGCCGTCATCCGATCGACATCTCGGATGGACATCCTCGTGGCATGACAGCCAGCCTCTTCGTGACCGGCACGCCCGTGGTGTGGACCGGTCACGACCCGCGGGGCGCCGTGGCCTCCGGGTCCGACGTCGTGCACGCCGTGGCCCGGCCCGCCGTCGACGGGCTGGAGTCCTCGGTCTGCGGACAGCTGGTCGCCGCGGCCGCCGGCCACGACTGGGCTGCCAGCCCGGGCGCCACCCGCTGCGAGGAGTGCGCCCGGATCGCCGACTACGCGGGCGGCGGTGTCGCGCGGGAACCGTTGACGGCGGCGTGGAGCCGCTGGGCCAGCCGCTCGAGCGGGCTGAGCGCCCCGTCGGCGGCGGGCGCCGGCGGCGGCAGGAGCACCCAGAGCAGGAGGTAGAGCAGGACGCCGCTGCCGCCGATCAGCGTCAGGGCCACGAACCCCACCCGCCAGAGGACGGCGTCCACGCCGCTGTAGTCGGCCAGGCCGCCGCAGACGCCGCCGGCCATCCGGTCGGTCCCGCTGCGCCGGGCCTCGGGGCGGAGCCGGGGCGGTGCGGTCGGCTGGTCGGCGGGGCCGGAGAAGGCTGCATCGGTCATGGGACGAGCCTGCCGACCGCCGGGCCCGCGGACCATCCGGTGATCCCCGGATCCGTCCCCCATCCTCGGCTCAGGGTCGCCGGGCGCTCGATGCCCGACACGACGCCCTGCACGGACGTACCGTCAGTGAGGTGAGTGTCCTCCCGGCCCAGGCCCTCCGCCTCGACGACCGCTTCGCCAGCAGCCTGCCGGAGATGGCCGTGCCCTGGCAGGCCGAGGAGGCGCCCGAGCCGCGGCTGCTCGCGCTCAACGAGCCGCTGGCCGCCGAACTCGGTCTCGATCCCGCCGTCCTGCGCGCCCCCGAGGGGCTGCGCCTGCTCGTCGGCACGGCGGTCCCCGAGGGCGCCCGGCCGGTCGCCCAGGCCTACTCGGGGCACCAGTTCGGCGGCTACTCACCGCGGCTCGGCGACGGGCGGGCCCTGCTGCTGGGCGAGCTGGTCGGCGCCGACGGCACCCTGCGCGACCTGCACCTCAAGGGCTCCGGGCGCACGCCGTTCGCCCGCGGGGGCGACGGGCTGGCCGCCGTCGGGCCGATGCTGCGCGAGTACGTCATCAGCGAGGCGATGCACGCCCTCGGCATCCCGACCACCCGCGCGCTCGCCGTCGTCGCCACCGGGCGCAGCGTCCGGCGCGAGACCCTGCTGCCCGGCGCCGTCCTGGCGCGGGTGGCGAGCAGCCACCTGCGGGTCGGGAGCTTCCAGTACGCCCGCGCCACCGACGACGTCGACCTGCTCCGCCGGCTGGCCGACGTCGCCATCGAGCGGCACGGGGTCGTGGTGGGCGATGGCGGAGCCGCGGATGCCGGGAACCGCTACCTCGCCCTGTTCGACGCGGTGGTCGGGGTGCAGGCGTCGCTGGTGGCCCGCTGGATGCTGGTCGGATTCGTGCACGGCGTGATGAACACCGACAACATGACGATCTCCGGGGAGACGATCGACTACGGCCCCTGCGCGTTCATGGAGGCCTACGACCCGGACACCGTCTACAGCTCGATCGACGAGGGCGGCCGGTACCGCTACGGCAACCAGCCGCTGGCGGCCGAGTGGAACCTGGCCCGGCTGGCCGAGGCGCTGCTCCCCCTGATCGCCGACGACGCCGAGCAGGCGATCGCACTGGCGGTCGAGACCCTGAAGACCTTCCGGCCGCGGTACGACGCCGCGTTCGCCGAGGGGATGCGGGCGAAGCTGGGGCTGCCCGCGGACGCGGACGACGACGCGGTGGCCGGCCTGGTCGACGACCTGCTCGGCCTGCTGCGGGCCGGGCACGTCGACTGGACGTCGTTCTTCCGCCGGCTCGCCGACGCGGCGCGCGGGGACGCCGAGCCCGTGCGGCTGCTGTTCCTCGACCTGGCCGGGATCGACGGCTGGCTGGAGCGCTGGCGGGCACTCGTCCCGGACGGCGCGGCGATGGACCGGGTGAACCCCGTGTACATCCCGCGCAACCACCTCGTCGAGGAGGCGCTCGACGCCGCGACCGCCGGGGACCTGACGCTGCTCGAGGAGCTCCTCGAGGTCCTGGGCTCGCCCTTCGACGAGCGTCCCGACCACGAGCGGTACGCCGAGCCCGCGCCCCAGGACTTCGGCGCCACGTTCCGCACCTTCTGCGGAACCTGAGCCGACCGCCCCCGCCGGGGGACGCGGCCCCCTGTCCAGGCAGGCCCGGCGCGAGGCAGACTGACGCCCCCGGGACGAAGGGCGCGTCGATCCGCCGATAACGGAGGAGCCGACGCAGGTGCTGCGCTGCGGCACGCAGCGAGCACTGACACAGGAGGACGTCGATGGTGGGCGCGACCACCCTGGCCGATTCCCGTCGCTCGGAGCCACGAGCCGCCGACGGGGCCGAGCCGGCCGGGAAGGGCCACCACCGGCCCGACATCCAGGGGCTGCGGGCGGTGGCCGTCGGCCTCGTCGTCGCCGCGCACGTCACCGGGTGGCCCGCCGGCGGCTTCATCGGCGTCGACGTCTTCTTCGTGATCTCGGGCTTCCTGATCACCGGTCTGCTGGTGCGCGAGCGGACCCGGACCGGCGGGATCTCCTTCCGCGGCTTCTACGCCCGGCGGGCCCGCCGCCTGCTGCCCGCGGCGCTCGTCACGCTGGCGGCCACCACGGCGGCCGCGTACGCCGTCTTCCTCGACGGGCGCTTCCAGGAGACGGTCACCGACGTCATCTGGGCCGCCCTCTTCAGCGCGAACATCAACTTCGCCGTCCAGGGGACCGACTACTTCGAGCTGACCGCGGCGCCCTCGATGGTGCAGCACTTCTGGTCACTGGCCGTCGAGGAGCAGTTCTACCTGGTCTGGCCGGCGCTCATCCTGCTCGCCTTCGCCGTCCCGCTGATCGGCACGCGCCGCCGCCGCGTGGTGCTGTGGGGCCTGCTCGGCGCGGTGACGGCGGCGTCCTTCGCCTGGTCGGTGCACGCGACCAGCGCGTCTCCGACGACGGCCTACTTCTCCACCTTCACCCGCGCCTGGGAGCTGGGGGTGGGTGCCCTCGTCGCGGTGTCGGCGACCCAGCTGCACCGGCTGCCGGCGCCGCTGCGCGCGGCACTGGCGTGGGGCGGGCTCGCCGTCGTCCTCGCGGCGGCGTTCGTCGTCGACGACCGGACGCCGTTCCCCGGCACCGCCGCGGCCGTCCCCGTGCTCGGCACGGCCGCGCTGCTCGCCTGGGGCGCCACCCCGGGTGGTCCAGGTGGCCGCTGGCTGCTCGGCAGCGCACCCGCCGGCTTCGTCGGGGCGATCTCCTACTCGCTGTACCTGTGGCACTGGCCGGTGCTGATCGTCGCCGGCGTGCTCCTGGCGGCCGACTCACCGGAGTACTACGCGGCGGCCGTCGGCGTCTCGCTGGCGCTGGCCACGGTGTCCTACTACTGCATCGAGCAGCCGGTGCTGCACTCCAACTGGCTGCTGCCGGGCCGGCCGTTCGACGGCGCCCGTGCGCGGCCGGTCTTCCGCCGGGCGGGGCTGGTCGGGCTGGCCGCGGCAGTGGTCGCGACGGCGACCGTCGTCGCGGTGGTCGTGCTGCCGCAGGACGGCGACGGGGACGCCCAGCTCGAGGCGACCCGCGCCGCCGCCGCAGCGGACGCCGCGGCCGTCGCCGACGGGATGCCGCCGCCGACCGCACTCCAGCGGGACATCCAGGCCGCCACGTTCGCGACGGAGTGGCCCGAGGACCTCGACCCGAGCCTCGACGAGCTGCCCGGCTACCTCACGAAGCAGTGGGACGAGGGGTGCCTGCACATCTCGGAGAAGAACGTCGACACGTGCCGGTGGGGCGATGCCGACGCCTCCCAGTCGGTCGCCGTCCTCGGTGACTCCTTCGCCGCCGCCTGGATCCCCGCCCTGCGCGAGGCGCTCGTCCCGTCCGGGTGGGCGGTGCAGAGCCTGACGTTCGGCCTCTGCCCCAACATCGCCGAGCGGACCCTCTTCCAGGGCGAGCCCTTCGTCCAGTGCGTGGAGCACCGGGAGTGGGCGATCGAGCACCTGCTGGAGAACCCGCCGACCGTGGTGGTGCTCAGCCACTCCTGGCGGGCCCAGCTCGACGAGGGCTCGGACCGGCGAGAGGTGTACCAGCAGGGGCTCACCGACGTGGTCCGTCGGGTGCAGGCCTCCGGTGCGCGGGTGGTCATCCTGGGCGCCCCGCCCGGGTCGGAGAGCCTGCAGACGTGCCCGACCAGCCTCAACGGGCCCGACGACTGCCTCGGCGCTCCCGCCGACACCTTCGCCACCCAGGTCGAGAGCGAGCGCGAGGTGGCCGCCCTGACCGGCGCGCGGTCGGTGGACCCCGAGGCCTGGTTCTGCGTCGACAGCCGGTGCCCGACGTTCGTGGGGAACACCCCGGTGTACGGCGACGGCCTGCACCTGACCGCGGAGTACGCCCGGCGGATCGCCCCCGAGGTGGGCGCGGCGGTCCTGCAGCCCTGACGCGCCGGTCCCGCCGCGCGGGATCGGCCCGGGGTGGGCAGGCTCGTCCCGTGGACCGTGTCGAGGTACTGATCGTGGGCGCCGGCAATGCCGGCATCTCCCTGGCCGCGCGACTGCTGCGCGACGGCGCCGAGGGGGTGGCGATCGTGGCCGCCCAGCCGGTGCACCGGTACAAGCCGCTGCTCAACTACGTGGCCGGCGGCGAGGCCACGATGGCCGACCTCGAGCGCCCCATGGCCGACGTCGTGCCCGAGGGGTGCACCTGGATCCGCGACAGCGTCGAGTCCGTGGACGCCGAGGCCCTGACCGTGCGGACGCGGTCGGGCCGGACGCTGTCCTGCGCGACGCTGGTCCTGTGCCCCGGCCTGGAGGAGGACTGGGACGCGACCCCGGGCCTGCAGGCGGCCTACGCCGACGGGTGGGCCGCGTCGTCCTACGTCCCCGGCAGCACCCCGACGGTGTGGCCGCGGCTGTCGTCACTGCGCGGCGGGTCGGTCGTCTTCACCGTGCCGCCGGAGCCGGCGTCGTGCGGGCCGACCGCGCTGAAGCCGCTCCTCATGGCCTGCGACGCCTGGCGGCGGGCCGGCGTGCTGGGCGACCTCGACGTCCGCCTCGTCCTGCCCGGGCCCACCGCGACCGGCGTGCCGCGGGCCGACGAGGTGCTGGAGCGGGCGTTCGCGGACTACGGCGTCGAGGTGCTCCGCGAGGCGCGGATCGAGCGGGTGGACCCCGACGCGCACACGCTCACCCTCGGCACGCGCGCCGGGCGCCGGGTGCTGGACGACGTCGCCTTCGCGCACGCCGTGCCGCACTACCGGGCACCGGGCTGGATCGCCGACGCCGGGCTGGCCGCGCCGTCGTCGAGCCAGGTGGACGTCGATCCGTTCACCCTGCGCTCCCGGCGGCACGACTCGATCTGGGCGATCGGCGACGCCGCCGACGTCGCCACGCGCCCCTCGGGCGGGGCGCTGCGCAAGCAGGTGGCCGTGCTGAGCGCGAACCTGGCCGCGGTCGCCCGCGGGAAGGAGCTGCAGCGGTACGACGGCTACACGGTCATGCCGATCACCGTCAGCCGCCGGAGGCTGATGCTCGACGAGGTGGACCGCGACGGACGGCCCAGCCCGTCGGTGCCGCTGCTGGATCCGTTCGTGCCGCGTCGGTCCGCCTGGTTCTTCGACCGCTACGTGCTGCCGCAGGTCTACTTCCGGCGGATCCTGCGCGGCCGCGTCTGACCCGGCGCCCGGCTCGTCGGCCGGGCGCCGGCCGGCGCCGTTCGGCATACTCCCTGGCCACGGCACCCTCGCGGTGCCCGCCGGGCGGGGCACGGGGGCGTGCCGCTGGGCGGTCGGTCGTCGGAGCGCCGGCTCCACCGCGTCGACGGTCCCCGGGAACGAGCGCGACCGTGTCCCACCCCAGCTCGTCCGGGCGCCGGGCGTTCCTGCTGCTGGCCGCCGCCGGTCTCGCCGCGGCCTGCGCGTCGCCGGCGGAGCCGCGCAACGCGCTTCGGGCGGCGCCTCCGACGAGCCCCGGCCCGGTTGCCACGCCGACGACGAGCGCGCCGCCGCCGAGCCCACCCGCCGTGCCGACGCGCGCCGACGTCGTCGCCCGGTACGCGGGGATGACGCCGACGGCGTTCGGGCTCGACGTGCCCGGGGTGGTGAACCGGCTGCCGACGTCGGAGCGGGTCGTGGCGCTGACCTTCGACGCGTGCGGCGGTGCGCGCGGCAGCGGCTACGACGCCGCGCTGATCGAGACGCTGCGGGCGACCGGGACGCCCGCCACGCTCTTCCTGAACCAGCGGTGGATCGGCGCGCACCCCGACCTGGCCGCGGAGCTCGCCGCCGACCCGCTGTTCGAGCTGGCCAACCACGGCACGGTGCACCTGCCCCTGTCGGTGACCGGCGCCGCGGCCTACGGGATCGCCGGGACCACGGGTGCCGGGGAGGTGTTCGACGAGGTGGACGGCAACCGGCGGACGCTGACCGAGCTGACCGGTGCGGCCCCGCGGTTCTTCCGGTCCGGGACGGCGCACTACGACGACGTCGCGGTCCGGATCGCCGGTGAGCTGGGTGAGACGGTGGTCAACTTCGACGTCAACGGCGACGCGGGTGCGACATCCTCGGCCCGTCAGGTGACCGCCGCGCTGCAGTCGGTCTCGCCCGGCTCGATCGTCATCGGCCACCTGAACCAGCCCACCGGCGGCACCGCCGCCGGCGTCGCTGCCGCCCTGCCGCGGCTCACCGCGGACGGCTTCCGCTTCGTGCGGTTGTCGGACTACCTCTAGGCCTCGGCCGACTCGGGATCCTGCCCGAGGTCTTTCGCCACCATCTCGAGCGCGTCCCAGGTGCCGATCCACGTCTGGTCGTACAAGCGCCACATCGTCCGGCGTTGTTGCGGACTCATGGCCTTCATCCGCTCGATCCGCTCGCGCAGGAGCACCTCGTCATCCGCGGGTGCCGTGTCCTCGAAGAGCAACCAGTTCTGCGCGGCGTACGTCAGGCGATCGAGGTGGTCATCAGGCACGCGGTCATCCTGCCCGTTCCGGGCGCCACGGACGGTGAGGTGCCCGTGCCCGGAGGGATCCTGGGGACCGGCTACCGCTCGTGAGCGACAGACTGCGTGGACTCGACGTGTCAGACGTTGAAGCGGAACGTTCCCTGCGTGATTGAGCGATCTTGAGCATGACTGAAAACCCTCGTTGACCTGCGCTTTCGCCGTTGGCTGATGTTGGTGGTCGACGGCCTCAAATGAAATTCTTGTGGACTGAGTGTTGCCTGACGTCCACGCGCTCGGGCGTGTCGCAGAGCGTCTTGAGGCGGGCACATCCGCACTCTCCGTGACGGTCGCGACGTCTCCCCCAAAGGCCATGGGCGCAGGTACTCGCTGGCAATGTGCCCGTCGGTAGACGGGCTGCGGGGGGCTCACCGTCCCATACGCGGTCCGGCACCCGGACGTGGTCCGAGGCTCGACGGTGGCGGTGGCGGTGGCACATGGACGGGCCACTCGTTCGGGGTTCTCCGAACGTCGCCTGCTCGGCGGGCAGTCCGCTCGGCGTTCCGTCGGCGGGCACGCCACGCGTCGTGCTCATGGGCGAGCCGCTCGGCAGGCTGCGCCTGGGCCGGTTCGGCGGCGGGGATGGCGAGGTGTTCGGCCCGGAGGGTGGCGATGCGTGCCCGGGCGTCGGTGAGCTCCTGCCGGGTGGCGGCGATGTCTCGGTCCAGCTCGGCGAGCCGCGCCTCGAGCTCGGGGGTCCAGGCGGCTGGTTCCAATCCTCGGAGTCGCTGGTCGCGTTGGCCGTGGGCCTCGGCCAGCGCGGACCGGGCCTGCTCGTGCTGCTGCCGTGCGGCGTCGGCGGCGGCGCCCTGGGCGCCGTGCTCGGGGTGGGCGGCTTCGGCGGCGCGCTGAGCGGAGGTGTCGAGTGCCGCCCACAGCGCTGGTCGGTCATCGAACCAGCCGGCCAGGCGCGCAAGCTCCTTCGCATCGCTGGGCAGGGAGGAAACGTGGGCGCGCCATCGGTCGGCCCAGTCGGCGAGCTGCTCGCCGGCGCGGGCGACCGCGCCCCGGCGCAGCCCGAGCCGGCCGGGCCCGTCGAGCACGACCTTCGCCGCCGCGCGGGCGGCCCCGCGTTCGCCGTCCCAGGAGCCCAGCAGTCTGTCGCGGATCCGGTCGGCCTCGGTGGCGACCGCGGCCGCGCTGGCCTGGGCCCGCTGGTGGGCCTGCTGGGCGGCGATCGCCGCCCGCTCCCGGGCGGCCCCCAACCTCGCGAGTTCGCCGGCGTGGGGAGCTTCGAGCGCGACTACCTCTCGCAGCTGGTCGCGCTGCGGCTGCCAGAAGGCCAGCCGGTCCAGGCAGTTCTGCTCGACGGTCCACGCCCGATGCAGGTCCGCCACGACGTGCTCCAGGGGACGAGGTGCGGCGTAGCGGGCGGCCTCGGCGGCGGCCTGTTCAGCAGCGTGGGAGGGGCCGAGGTCGGCGCGGTCACGGGCGAAGACAGCGACCCACTGCTCACGAGCCTCGTCCACGTTGGCGGCGACCAGGTGGGCGGTGTTGGCGGTCCGGCCGCGGGTCATCCCCACGTACGCCGACGCCGCCCCGGTGCGCTCCCCAACCACCAGGTGCGTGGCAGTGACCGTCTCCCCCTGCACCCCGTGCGCGGTGCTCGCGTAAGCCAGATCCACGTGCGCGGTGACGTAGTCGGCGGGCAGCACCCGCGTCCCTTGCGGGTCCGGGGTGACACCGCCGGGAACGTCCCCGCTGGCAGGGCCGGCGGGGGTGACAAGCAGCGCGCCGCTTCGGCCGACGGCGGTGACGGTCCAGATGTCGCGGTTGGCCACGCCCAGGTCGCGGTCGTTGCGGCGGGTGGCGATCCGGTCCCCGACGCCGATCCGCTGCCCGGCCCCGGTGATGGCGACGCGCTGGTCGTCGACGCGGCCGTCGGCGGCCAGCCGGTCGCGGATGGCGGCGTTGAGGTCGGCGGCCTGCTCGCGCGTGTTCACCACCACCGCCACGGACTCGCCGCGGCGGTGGTGGCCGGCGGCGGCCGCCGCGATCGCATCCTGCAGCGCGGTCGCATCCGGGTGCAGCCGGATCTGCCCGCGCGCCAGCAGCGCGTCGAAGACCGCGGCGGGGTCGGCGCCGGTGCGCATGGCCAGGGTCAGGTCCGCGTACTCGGTGTCGGGCAGCACCAGGCCGGCGTCGCTGCGGGTGAAGCGATGCACCGCCTCGAGTGTCAGGTGTGCCGCCGGGTCGACTGCGTCGGCGGCAAGGTCCAGGACGCCGCCGCGGCCGACCGCGGCCAGTTGGTGCCGGTCGCCGAGCAGCGCCACCCGCACCTGGCATTCGTCGGCGACGGTGAGCAGGGCGCGGGCGGTGTCCTGGTCCAGCATCCCGGCCTCGTCGACGACCAGCAGATCCCCCGGACGCAGCCGCGCCCCCGCCTCCGTCGGGCCGGCGTAGACCCGGCCGGTGACCGGATCGGTGTCGCCGGTCGCGAGCCGGGTCCAGGCGCCGTCGGCGTTCCACCGCCAGCCGTGCTGGTAGGCGAGGGACGCCGCCGACCCGGCCGCCGCGCCCACCTCCGCGGCGGCGACCTTGGCGGCCTTCAGCGTCGGGGTGACCACCACCATCCCGCGGCCCTGGTCGTGGAGCAGGGCCCGGGTGGCGGCCAGGGTGGTGGTCTTGCCCGCGCCGGCCGCACCCTCCACCACGGCCAGCGGCCGGTCGCCGGACAGCGCGGCGACCGCCGCTGACTGGCCGGCATCCAGCCTCGCGCCGCCGCCCGGGAGGCCGACCGGCAGTGTCAGGCCCGCGTCCGGTCCGCCGGTCGCGGCGCGGGCGGCGAGCCGGGCGGTCAGGTCGGCCTCGACCTCGAGCACCAGCTGCGACGTCCAGGCCCGGAGGTGCTCGGGCACCCCGTCGCGGTCCAGCAGCGGCAGGCAGCGGTCCATCGCGCGGGCGGTGAGGTCCTCGGCCAGCTCGAAACGCATTGCCGCCCCGGCGACGACGCCCGCGGCGGCGATCAGCCGCTCGACCTCGCCGCGGACGTCGGCGGCGTTCCACGCCGACCGGCCGGCCGCGAGCCGGGCCAGCGTGCGCTGCACCAGCTGGTCTCGGTCGAGGGCACCGACCGGGGTGGGCGTCAGGTCCACGGGGCCGGCCGGGTCGCGGTAGCCCAGGTCGTACACCCTCGTCCGCCAGCGTTCCGCCACGTTCGTCCCCGGCTGCGGGGTCACCTTGTCCGGGCGGCCGTCGGCCCAGGCGCGGGCGTCCCACGCGCGCCGCAGCGCCGGGCCGGGGCGTTCGCCGGGGTGCGTGGCGGTCCATTCGGCTTCGTAGCGGTCCACATTCCGGGCGATCTGCGCATGCCGTGCGCTGAACGGGCCGGCATAGTCGGCGAGCTCCTGTATTTCTCCAGTAGCGTCCTTCGTGTAGCCGTGCGCGGCGAAGGCGGCGTTCAATTCCGGGTCACACGCCATCGCCGCATGCCCGATGCCATTGATCGCCCCGAGCGAGTCCCGGACCCCGACGGTGTGCAGGCCTCGCCATTTCCCGGCGGCGAACACTCGGGACAGGATCTGCAGGTGCAGATGCCAGTGCGGATCGTTGGCGCGGGAGGTGTAGTGCCGCACCGTCGCCGCCTCAAGCACCTCCAGCGGCACCTGCACCTGCCCGCCGCGCGGGCCGACCCTGGTGGTGGCGTGCTGCGAAAGCCAGCCGATGATCTGCCCGGCCGCCCGGTCCTGCGCCGCCTCGTACGCGGCGGCGATGTCCGGATGCAGCGCGGCGGCCAGCGACCAGGTCTTCGGGCCGTTGACCACCACCTCGACGAACCGCACCGCCCGGTCGTCGTCGCGCAGCCGCCCCCGCGGCTGGCCGGTGTCCGGGTCACGGCCGGCGACCCAGGTCTCGTATCCATCGCCGGTCAGCGGGACCAGGTCGGCCACGCGGGCATCGGTGGCGGTGAAGCGGCGGGCGAACCCTGTCCCCTCGGCCAGGTAGTAGTCATCGGCCCGCCCCCGGTCGGCCTCCACATAGGCACGGGCGGCGGCCGGGTCGCCGACGTACACCTTCATTCCGCCGTGCATTTCCAACGCCACCCAATAATGACCAACAGGTCACCCCTAGAAACGGCGATGGGCCCCGCGAAGCGGGGCCCGACCTACCTCCCGAAGGTAGCATGCGTGCCGTCTCCTGGGGGGATTCTCTGATGCCGTCTCCTGGGGGGATTCTCTGATGCCGTCTCCTGGGGGGATCCTCTGATGCCGTCTCCTGGGGGGATCCTCTGATGCGGCAGGGTAAGCCGACCTGAGTCGATGCACGAGAAGCCGAAGTTGGATTTGACCTGAGGGCCAATGATCGTTGAATGGTTGGAACATCGACGGACCTCAAGATCACAGTCGCCGAGTACATCGACTGGTTCAACCACATACGGCTGCACGGTGATATCGGGCTCGTCCCACCCGCCGAGCACGAGGACAACCACTACCGCCGCAACCCCCGCCCCGACACAAGTCAGTTCACAGCCTCCACTAAACCCAGCGCGGGACACTGAGCGCCCTTCACCAAGGTTGCCGGTCGGCTCGTCGGCCAGCCGGCTGGGCCGGTCGAGCCAGTGTGCGGACGATGGTGACGCACTGCCTCTCCCCGCCCGATAGCGTCCGGGCGATGACGTCCGATCTGAACTCAAGCCCTACGGCCGCCAGCGCCCCCACTGCAGCCGTCTCACTGGACCCTTCGGACAGTCTGGATAGCGCAGACCCATGTGCACGTCCTCTCGGGCGCCGAGCACCCGAAGCGCTCGCTGGCGTGCTGGCAGCGCTGGTGGCAGAAGCGTCAAGTTCTCGCCTCACCCGCCGCTTCTGATACCGAGGGCATCCGGAACCTTGCGGTCCGTATCGTGGGCGCGCTAGCTTCCTAGACATTCCTCCCACGGGGGCGAACTCGTCGCTTCTAGTCGCGCGCGCAGCCGTCAGCAGTATGGGGGGTGACATGTGGGCCACAGGCGGCACATCCCAGAGGGCCTGCGGCTGGATCCACATACCTGACGGAGAGCACATTCCCCGCCCCTGTGCGACCTCCGCCGCCCAGCTTCGGACCTCGCCAGCCCGACTTGCGGGCTACGAAGGACGCGTGAGATGAGAAAATCGGTTCCAGAGTTCGGTTACCGGCGACTCTTACAGTCGCCGCAAGTAAGAAGACCATTCGTCGCGACGGCGCTGGGCCGACTTTCCTACGGGATGCTCAGTTTGGCGCTACTGCTAACGGTGGCTGGGGCAAGCAGCTATTCAACGGCTGGCGCAGCGCTTGGCGTGTTCGCCATCACGACGCTGACCATGCCGGCCAAGAGCCGACTGGTGGACCGATTCGGACAGCCTCGGGTCTTGCCCGCACTGTCGGTAGTCCTGGCTACGGCACTTATCCTCTTAGCGCTTGCCGCCGAACAACCGTCGACCCGCGGCTGGACCTTTGTGGTCCTAGCCGCCATCGCCGGGCTGGCAGCCCCTCCATTGGGCCCCTCTATGCGCGCCGTTTGGGCGGAACTGATCGGTCAGCCCGATCAGCGGCAACGCGCCTACGCGTTGGATGGACTCGTCGAGGAGCTGGCCTACGCGCTCGGCCCCCTGGCTGTGACCGGGGTTATCGCCGTGACCGGAGCATCAACCAGCATTATCGCAACTGCGCTCCTGAATCTCGGGGCTACGCTTGGCTTGGCGACCGCCCCCGTTGTTAGACGCCTCCACGCGGCCACCGCGACCCGGCGCCCGCGGGCACGCCAGTCTGTCCTTCGCATACCCGGCCTACTGATGTTGATTGCCGTGACCGCGGCGATCGGTTTCGGTACCGGCCCGCTGACCGTCGCCGTAGCGGCGCGCATAAGCGAATTCGGCCGACCACAGCTCGCCGGCGTCCTGCTCGCTGTCCTGTCAGTGTCCAGTGCCGTCGGCGGTCTCCTGTGGGGCCGAAGCCAGCACCGGCGCCGCCGCTCCGTTCAACTGCAAGCGCTGGCGGTTGTGCTAGCGGCCGGAAGTGCGCTGGCCGCCGTCGCTCCCTCGGCCTTCTGGCTCGCTGGAGCCTTGGCCGTCATCGGCATCGCCAGCAGCCCGGCTCTGATCGTGGCCTTTCTGGGCAGCGACCAACTGTCGCCGTCTCACCACCGCACCGAAGCCACGACTTGGATCAGCACCGGAAATAACGGTGGAGTCGCCCTGGGCTCGACGCTCGCCGGGGTACTCATCGACCTGAACGGTGCAACGACGGTTTTCGTCTGCGGCGCCGCAACGCTCTGCGCGGTCGCACTCGCTCTGAGCGGTCGGCAGCGCAGCCTAAACGGTTCGGAAGCGGATAGAACGGTTGAGGCTGCGCAGAGTTAGCCAGCCTGGCCGCGCGGACCTCGGACTTCGTCCGCAGGTTGCTTATCGACGGATTGTGAACGGCGGACCTAGTTGCCGTACACCGAGATGTGCCGGTCCGCAGTCGGACTCCACGGGCGACGACGATAGTCGGCATACCTGGCCGCCAAGCTGAGGCCGGCCTGCTGCGCCATATCGTCCAACTCCGCCGCGGACGAGTAGCGAAGTCTGATCTGGCGCAGACGCACGGGAGCCGAGTCTTCCAGCGTGGCGAAGTAGGCTGTCGTAATCCCGGTCCTGTCGTCGTAGCCGGTCGCCTGCACGGTCAGTGCCGCCTCAGTCGCCGCGAAAAACGTCACCTCACGGTTCGGACGGCCAGCCCGGCTGCAGTCCACGACGAACCTGCCCTGCTCGCCCAGGTTCGCTGCCGCACTGGTGAAGCAGTCTTGCTGTTCCTCGAGCGTCAAGAGGTGGAACAGCGTATTGAAGCTGCAGTAGACGAGCGCATAACGATCCACCGACCTGTACGTCCGCATGTCCGCCGTGACGGCGCGAATGTTGGTCAGCCGGGCGGCAGCCGCGACTGAATCGATGTGGGCGGTGCAGGTCGGCGACAGGTCCAGCGCGTGCGTCGGGATTCCAGCTGCGGCCAGCTGCAACGCCAGCCATCCACGTCCGGCTCCGAATTCAAGCGCGGCCCCGCCGGCGGCGGCGTCCTGCAAGAAGGCAATCTGGTCAGTGACACACTCTGCGCCCTCACCGACAGACGTCACTTCGGCCGAGTCGAACCATTGCCTGATGTAGGACGCCGCCGCCAAGCCGCTGGCGTCAGACTCGGACACCCGCAGCATCCGCCTTCCACACCGAGTCGACTAGCTTCGTCAGGGGCGTCAAACGACCGCCGCCTGCGGCGAGGCGATTGACTCCAGCTCTCCAAGCAGGCGCTTGCCGTTGTCGTCGAGAACCCAGTCCCGCTCGCGCAGCTCGAGCAAGGTGACGTCGAGAGCTGGCCGCAGTCGATCGACCTGGTCGGCGAGCTCCCCCTCCCCCAGGGCGTAGAGAAGCCCCGCTGACACGGCCGCGGAGTGGAAGGCCAAGTAGTACGGCCGGCGGTCTGCGCGGATGGAACTGGTGACGAGGGCGTCTGGTTGCGACTGTCGCTCGGCATCGACCCCGAAGACCCCTCGAACCATCTCCTCGAGGAACAGGCTCTGGTGCAACGTCTCGTGGAGAATGTTCTCGCAGATGGAATCAACGCGCTGGTTGGACTTCGGCGCAGTCCAAATGGTGCCCAGCAGGCCGCCTGCCGACCCTCCCTCAGAGGTCCGAGAGGCCGCCACCAAGACTCGGCCGACCAACAGACGAACGGTCTCGTAACTCGGTGCGGCGACTCCCTTCAGCCGGGAGAGAGCCGCCTTGACGGTGCGGATGTCCCGCTCAGTCGTCGACATACCCGCAGCGTCCGACTCGAAGCGGTGCTCCTTGCTCAACAGGGCCAGCAGGGCCAGGTCATCCGCGCGCTCACTGATTCCGGCGACCGCCGGGTCCACCTGCTCCGTAGCGAGGTATGTGCGCTGCGGTGGCTGCACCTGACTGAGCGCCGTGACGTAGCGCTCGCCCAACGGCCGGTCCGTGTCAATCGACATCGCATCCGCGAGTAATGCCATGCTGGCTTTCACGCGGTTGGCGTCCAGCAGACTGTAAGCGCTGACGGTCATCGGGTCGCCTCCATCGGTCGCGAGGACTCCTGCAGCGCTCCGAGCAGATCCTCCATATTTGCCAACACGTCCTTGCCATTGCCCGTCAAGAACTGATCGCGTTCCCGGCATTCAAGAAGAGTCTCAGCCACGGCGTCAAGCGATAGGGCCGGCACTGTGAACGGCAGTTCATGCCTGTACCGATACAACTCCAAAGCGACGGCCGCCGAGTGGAACGCCTTGTCGTAACCGCGCCGCTCCTTGAGAATTGCACTCTGAGTCAAACCGTCGGCCTCGGCCATCCGCGGAACGGACTCCGAGAAGATCGACCTGACCATGTCCTCAAGAAAGAGTGCGTTATGCACGTACTCGTGCAAGATCACGGCAGCGAGATTCGGAACGTCCCATGATCGCCGGGGGCTCAACCAGATACAGCCGATCACGTCCGATACGCTGCCACCGCCGAAGCGCGGATGCCGGGCGACGAAGAAGCCGCTGATGAGCAGATCGACCGCCGCCCGCGTGTCGCCAAGAGGCGTTAAGGCGTTGAGGCTCTCCGGCACGACCACGGCGAGCTCTGTCTGCTGGTCGGGACGGAGCTGCCAGCCATCGGGAAGGACCCCTTCGTTCATCAGGCGCAGCAGCGTCCGCTCCTCAAATCCCGGCGTGTCTGGCCATATCAGCGATGGGCCATCCGGCAGTACGGGTATGGGAAAGCGCTGCACCATGTTCAGTGCCTGCTGAAGTTCCTGACGACTCGGTGTTTCCGTCGAGGCGGCAAGTCCCGCGAACTCTACGATCGCACGGGCGTTGGCTTGCACACGCTCTCGGCTGACAGCTCCAATCCCGACCGCATTCATCAGATCGCGTCGTCCTCGTGGATCAGCATGACGAGTGGCATAGCCAGCTCCTGCTGCTGCACGTACCGACTGATGTTTCCACCGACGGTGGCCACACCGGAATCGGCGGTTTCCACCGCGTCGTCCTCGTGGATCAGCATGACGAGCGGCATAGCCAGCGCCTGCTGTTCGACATACCTGCTGATGTTTGTCGAAATGCGATCGTCAGTAACCGTCATGACCGGCCCCTTCCTAATCGTGACAGTGCCGGAAGCACTGCCTGCGGAGGAAGTTAGGGACAGACAGTTAGCACGTCAATGGCCGATTTTGACGACACGCCGATGACGCACGAGCCGCTGTGGACTGACCTGCGAAAACGCTGAGTACAGCAACCCGCGTGTCGTTCGCCCGACACGCCCATGGTGCCCTTCTAAGCCCTCCCCAGGGGGTACTGGGAGAGGCTGAGGCCGCAGATGCGCGACGGCTACTCGACGCGGGCCCGGCCGAACGCGTCATCACTTGATAGTCCCGGTAGCGGGACCCCAAAACGGGACTGCCGGAGTGCGACAGCCGGACACATCCCGGCCAGCTCCCCATAACCGCTGCCTGGCCGGTTGGGGTGGGTCGGGGGAAGGGTGGGCCGAAGGCCCAGCCCGGAGGGCCGCGCAGCGCCCTTCCGGCGACCCAACACTGCCGGCATACTTTCGCGGAGGGAGCGGCTCCAGCGCGATCAAGGCTCGTCGTCCGAGTATCCCGATACCCTGTGATCATGAGTTCCGTCGATGGCTGGGACCTGACGGTCCCCGAGGATGCAGCCGAGCTGCTCGCCGAGCTGCGCCGTCACGGCGTGCGGCCCGGTCACCGTCTGCATGTTGTGCGCGCGGACGAGGAGCCGGAGCAATCAAGCGGCGACGACGCTGCCCAGCCCATGCGCGCGAGGCTCGACTTCATCGGCTCGGTGCGCGGTGGTCCCGCGGATCTGTCCAGCCGCACTGACGAATACCTGCAGGGAGGCTTCGGCCGCGAGTGATTCTCGTCGACACAAACGTCCTCGTCGCCGCTGCCCGGACCGCCGACACCAACCACGTCGCCGCGGCGCGACTGCTCGAGACCCTCGACGAGCCGCTGCTGGTTCCACCCACCGTGCTGGCGGAGGTCTGTTATCTCCTCAACGAGTGGGGTGGACCCGGCGCCGAGGTCCGGTTCCTCCGCGACATCCGGCCCGGCGGGCTAGAACTGGCAGAGTTGACCACTGCCGACGTCGCACGCGTGGCCGACCTGGTTGAGCGGTACGCGGACCTGCGTCTCGGCGGAACCGACGCCTCGCTCGTCGCCATCGCCGAGCGCCTGCGCATCGATCGGATCGCCACCTTCGACCGGCGCCATTTCACGGTCGTCCGCCCCGCTCACGTCGCGACCTTCACTCTGCTTCCCGGGGTCACGTCAAGCTGACCGGATGCCCGCCGGGCCGGGCGCGGCGCGCGGGCGAACTCCGCGGACGACGTCGGGGCACGAGCGCAGTGTCAGGCCATCGGACTACGTTCGGTCGCGTCGGTTGCCGGTGGGGTTCCATCGGGATTGAAGGGCGGAGCCATGGCGAGCATCCAGGACCGATGGCGCCGCAGGGACCCGGCCACCGGCCGGCTGGTGCCCACGGAGCTGGACGGCAAGGGGCTGCGCTACCGCCCGCAATTCCGAGATCCATCTGGCCGCCAAATCATGAAGGGGTTCGCGCTCAAGCGGGACGCGCAGCGCTGGCTGACCGAGCAGACCGCCCACATCGTCCGGGGCACCTACGTCGACCCGGGCGCCGGCCGCACGACGTTCGCCGAGTTCTACGCGGCCTGGTCCAGCCGACAGGTGTGGGCACCGGGGACGGTCCTCGCGATGAACCTCGCGGCCGGTTCGGTGCCGTTCGCCGACGTCCCGCTGCGGTCGCTACGTCGCTCGCATGTCGAGGGCTGGGTCAAGGGGATGGTCAACCGAGGTCTTGCCCCCGGAACCGTGCACACGCGGGTGAACAACGTGCGCGGCGTTCTCCGCGGCGCCGTCGCCGACAAGCTGATGGCTAGTGATCCGAGCGTCGGCGTCGCGCTCCCCCGGCGCCGCCGGGCGGCAGCCGCGATGACCCTGCCCACCGCGGCCCAGGTCGGCGGCGTCCTCCAGGCCGCCGACGACGCCTTCCGCCCGTTCGTCGCGCTCTGCGCGTTCGCCGGCCTGCGGCTCGGCGAGGCCGCCGCCGTCCAGGTCGAGGACATCGACTTCCTGCGGCGCACGCTCACAGTCACCCGCCAGGTGCAGCGAGGCGGCGCGGGCCGGGTCGAGTTGCGGCCGCCCAAGTACGGAAGCGAGCGGGTCGTCTTCCTCGCCCCAGGGCTTGTCGACATCCTGGCGGCGCATGTCGCCGCGTTCTGCCCGGGTGGTGGATGGCTCTTCACCGGAGAAGCGGGACAGCCCCCGCACCAGAACACTGTCGGCTACCGCTGGCGCACCAGCACCGCGGCCGCCGGCATCGCGGGGCTTCGACTGCACGACCTCCGGCACTTCTACGCCTCGGGCCTGATCGCGGCCGGCTGCGACGTCGTCACCGTGCAGCGGGCCCTCGGGCACGCCTCCGCCACCACGACGCTGAACACGTACAGCCACCTGTGGCCGAGCGCCGAGGACCGCACACGGACCGCCGCGCAGGCCTTGCTCGCAGATTCTTGTGGACTGAGTGTGGATTGGGAGGGATCGACAAGCCGCTGACCTGCGGTCTTATGCCGATCTACACGTTGAAGCGGAACTCCACGACGTCGCCGTCGGCCATGACGTACTCCTTGCCCTCCATGCGGACCCAGCCCTTGGACTTGGCCTCCGCCATGGAGCCGGCCTCGACCAGCTGGTCGAAGGAGACGATCTCGGCCTTGATGAAGCCGCGCTGGAAGTCGGTGTGGATGACGCCGGCGGCCTGCGGAGCGGTGGCGCCGACCGGGATGGTCCAGGCGCGCGCCTCCTTCGGGCCCGCGGTCAGGTAGGTCTGCAGCCCGAGGGTGCGGAAGCCGACCTTCGCGAGCTGGTCGAGACCGGGCTCGTTCTGCCCGATCGACTCCAGCAGCTCCGCGGCCTCGTCGGCCGGCAGCTCGATCAGCTCGGACTCGGTCTGCGCGTCCAGGAAGATCGCCTCGGCCGGCGCGACCAGTGCCCGCAGCTCGTCCAGCTGCGCCGAGTTGGCCAGCTCGTCGGCGTCGACGTTGAAGACGTACAGGAACGGCTTGGTGGTGAGCAGGCTCAGCTCGCGCAGCGGCTCGGGGTCGACCCCGGCGGCGAAGAGGGTCTTCCCCTCGTTCAGCACCTCCTGGGCGGCGACCGCGGCGTCGTGCAGGACCTTGCGGTCCTTGTCCTTGCGCGACTCCTTCTCCAGCCGCGGGACCGCCTTCTCCAGCGTCTGCATGTCGGCCAGCACGAGCTCGGTGTTGATCGTCTCGATGTCGTCGGCCGGGTCGACCTTGCCCTCGACATGCACGACGTCGGGGTCGGTGAACACCCGGATCACCTGGCAGATCGCGTCGCTCTCGCGGATGTTGGCGAGGAACTTGTTGCCGAGGCCCGCCCCCTCGCTGGCGCCGCGCACGATGCCGGCGATGTCCACGAAGGACACCGTCGCCGGGATGATCTTCTGCGACCCGAAGATCTCGGCCAGCTTCTCCAGCCGCGGGTCGGGCACGCCCACCACGCCGACGTTCGGCTCGATCGTCGCGAACGGGTAGTTCGCCGCGAGCACGTCGTTCTTGGTCAGGGCGTTGAAGAGGGTCGACTTGCCGACGTTGGGCAGGCCGACGATCCCGATGGTGAGGCTCACGGGAGTTCAGGTTACGTGCCCCCTCCGGAGGAGCTGCCCCTCCAGTTCCGACCCCGATCGGCCGACGACTGTCCTGACCAGTCGAGAGGAACCCATCGTGGGCAGGAACCGCACCGATGCCGAGCAGCAGATCGCCGAGCTGCTCCGGACGGCGAAGAAGTCGCTGCGCCTGTCCGTGGCGTTCCTCTCCCGGCTCGACGGCACCACCCAGCACCTCGAGGTCGTGGAGTCGTCGGTCCCCTTCCTCTTCCAGGAGGGCGTGACGCAGGTGCAGGAGACCACCCTCTGCCAGGCGATCCTGGACAAGAAGCTCCCGGCCGTGATCCCGAACCTCAAGGACTTCCCGGCGGCGATGACGCTTCCGGCGGCGCGGATGCCGCGGATCCGCAGCTACGTGTCGGTGCCCGTCACGCTCTCGGACGGCACGCTGTACGGCACGTTCTGCGCCGCGGGGCTCACCTCGGACAAGGACCTCACCAAGCGCGACAAGGCGCTGATGGACGTCCTCGCCTCGGCCGCCTCGGTGATCATCGAGCCGCAGGTCAAGGAGGCGGAGCGGCGCAGCGGCATCGAGCGACGGCTCGCGCCGATCACCGCCGACGGCGGCCCGGTGGTGGCGCTGCAACCGATCGTCGACCTGGCGACCGGCGTCCGCGTGGGGTCCGAGGCGCTCAGCCGCTTCCCCGTCGAGTGGGAGCAGACCCCCGATGTCGTCTTCGCGGAGGCGCACAGCGTCGGCCGGGGCGATGAGCTGGAGATCCTGGCCCTGCGCCGCGCGGCCGACCACCTCGACGGCGTGGACGGCTACGTCGCCATGAACGTCTCCCCCGGCACCCTGCTGACGCCGGCCTGCGCCGAGCTGCTCGCCCAGCTCCCCGTCGACCGCGTGCTGCTCGAGCTCTCCGAGCACGACCCGGTGGACGACTACGACCAGCTCTTGGCGGTGCTCGCACCGTTCCGCGCCGCGGGTCTGCGGCTGGCCATCGACGACGTCGGCGCCGGCTTCTCCTCGCTCCGCCACATCGTCGTGACCTCCCCCGACGTCATCAAGATCGACCGCAGCCTGGTGGCCGGCGTGGACACCGATGCCGTCCGGAGCATCCTCATCCGGTCGCTGGTGGACTTCGCCGGCGGGCTCGGCGCCGGCGTCGTGGCCGAGGGCGTCGAGACCGCCGAGGAGGCCGCCGTGCTGCGCACGCTCGGGGTCGACTACGGGCAGGGGTGGCACTTCGGCCGCCCGGCCGTGCCCGCACCGCGCCCCGCGCACGACTCCGAGCCGGCCCTGCCGGGCGGCATACCGGTGCCACGGCAGGGTCGGCTCGGAGTCGAACTCGGGTAGGTCGAACGCTGAGAAGCGGACGCAGGGTCCGAGGAGTCAGGCGCTGATCAGGAACGGTTCGCCGATGAGGATCTCGGTGCCGTCGGGGCGCCAGGTGCGCCATCGTCCGTCCGGTTGCCGTTCTATCCGGAAGCCGTGGTGGACCTTCGTGTGGTGCCGCTCGCAGAGGAGGGCGCCGTTGTCCAGGCAGGTCTCGCCGCCGTCGATCCAGTGGATGACGTGGTGGACGTCGCACCAGTAGGACGGCGCGTCACAGCCGGCGAAGACGCAGTGCCGGTCGCGCACCTCGATGGCCCGCCGCAGGTGCGGGGGGAACAGCCGTTTGGTCTGGCCGAAGTCCAGGGGTTGGCCCTCGGGGCCGATGACGATGCGGGTGACGTTGCCGTCGCACGCCAGCCAGCGGGCTTTCGCGGCGGAGATGATCCCGCCGAATCCGGTCCGGGCGGCCCCGGCGCCGGTCGAGGTGTCCATGAGGTCCTCGAGATCGATGGTCACGAGCACCTGAGGCTTGTGACCGCGGAGGATCGGCAACGCCCCTGAAGCGAGGGCGTTGTCGCAGAGCTGCACGAGCGCGTCACCGGCTCGCCGGGCCCGGCTGCGGGTGTCGCCGGCCGGGCGGGAGGCCTGCTGGATCGACTCGACCGCGGCCTGAAACTTCTCCCCACCCACCGCATCCAGCGTCCCGTGGAAGGACACCGTCCCGTCGGTGTGCGTGGTGAACGACAGCGACCGCTGCTCGGTGGGGTCGGGTTCGGTGCCGTCGGGGTCCAGCCGGGCCAGGTAGTGCCCGACCGCCTGCCGGAGGTCGGCATGCGAAGCGGTCACCGCGACCTCGGTCAGCAGGACGTCGATCGCTGCCATGTCCACGCCCTGCGCTTCGGCGCGGGCCAGGTTCACCTCCGACACCACCGGCGCGAGCACCGACACCACCTCCGCGCTCACCGCACCCGCCGAGGCCGCGGCCGCCAGCATCGGTAGCCGCTCCAGGGTGCGGCCGTTGCGCACCAGCCGGCCCGCCTCAGCCTTCGACAACCGGTGGTGCCCGCGCAGCCAGGACGCCATCGTCGCCTTGCCGTCGTGCTCGGCCGCCTGGGTCAGCTCACCCTCGCGGACGGTGCGCGCGACTTCGGCATCCAGCCGGTTGCGGGCCGTCACCAGCGCACCGGTGCGGGCCATCACCGCCGGCCCGAACGAGGACTTCAGGTCCTCACTGGCGAGCGCACGCAGAGCGCCGGTCAGGCACTCCCTCGGCGTCTCACAACCACTCGAACACATGTACGAATAGTACCGCTGCGGGAACCATCGCACCACCTGTTTCCCCAGGTCAGACGCCTGTCCACACCCTCACGGCGGCTCTTGACAGCGAGGACGACATGCCGACGAGCCCGAGGGACCAGGCACGCCACCCGGTCCGCTTCGACCGGGCCTGATCGCAGCGGCCACCCTGCGACGGCGGTGTCCGAAAACCGCCGGTCCGCCGCGGCGCGGGCTGTCATGCTCGGAGCCGTGACCACGCCGACGGACCACGAGCACCGCTACCGGGCGGTCGTCGGCCGCGACGCGCGGTTCGACGGCTGGTTCTTCACCGCGGTGCGCACCACCGGCATCTACTGCCGGCCCTCCTGCCCCGCACGCACGCCGAAGTCCGCCAACGTCTCCTTCTTCAGCACGGCGGCCGGCGCCCAGGCGGCCGGATACCGCGCCTGCCGCCGCTGCCGGCCCGACGCGGTGCCCGGGTCGCCCGAGTGGGACGTGCGCGCCGACGTCGTCGCCCGCGCCATGCGGCTGATCGCCGACGGCGAGGTGGAGCGCTCCGGCGTCCCCGGGCTGGCGCGGCGGCTGGGCTACTCCGAGCGCCAGCTGCACCGGCTCGTCGTCGGCGAGCTCGGTGTCGGCCCGCTCGCGCTGGCGCGGGCGCAGCGCGCGCACACCGCCCGGCTGCTGATCGAGACCAGTCCGCTGCCGATGGCCGACGTCGCCTTCGCCGCTGGGTTCGCCAGCATCCGCCAGTTCAACGACACGGTCCGGGAGGTCTTCGCGGCCACGCCCACGGAGCTGCGCCGCCGGCCCGCTCCGGCCCCCGGCGCCACCACCCCCGGGGAGCTGACCCTCCGGCTGGCCGCCCGCGCGCCGTACGACGCGGCCGAGGTGCTGCTCTTCCTCGGCGCGCACGCCGTCCCGGGGCTCGAGGAGTGGGACGGCCGCACCTTCTCCCGCGTGCTCGACCTGCCGCACGGGCCCGGCGTCGTCCGCCTCTCCCCCGCGGCGGACGGCAGCGCCGCCGTCGTCGCGCGACTGCAGCTCGCCGAGCTGCGCGACCTGGGGACGGCGGTGAGCCGGTGCCGGCGGATGCTGGACCTGGACGCGGACCCCGCCGCCGTCGACGCCGTGCTGGGGGACGACCCCGCCCTGGCCGACCTGGTGGCCGCGGCGCCGGGACGCCGGGTGCCGGGCTCCCCGGACGGCCCGGAGCTCGCGATCCGCGCGGTGCTCGGGCAGCAGGTGTCGGTGGCCGGAGCGCGCACGCTCACCGCCCGGTTGCTGCCCGCGGCCGGCGTGCCGCTGGCCACACCGGCCGGCACGCTCACCCACGCCTTCCCCCGGCCGGACGCGCTCGCGGCGGCCGACCTGAGCACCGTCGGCCTGACCGGCGCGCGGCGCGCCGCCGTGCACGCCCTGGCGGCCGCGCTGGCCGACGGCGCGGTCGCGCTCGACCCGGGCGCCGACCGCGACGAGGCGGGGCGCGCGCTGCTGGCCGTGCGCGGCGTCGGGCCCTGGACGGCCGCGCTGGTCGCCCTGCGCGGTCTGGCCGACCCCGATGTGTGGTTGCCCGGCGACCTGGCGTTGCGACGCTCGCTGGCGACCCTCGGCAGCACCGACGCCGAGGCCGCAGGACGCTGGCGCCCGTGGCGTTCCTACGCGGTGATGCACCTGTGGGCGCTCGCCGCACCGTCCCTCTTCACCCGCCCGACCCCACCCGCGCGGAGCCCACTCCCGCCGGCTCCCGTGCCGGCCCTCTCGGAACGGAGCGCCTCATGACCCCTCCTCCCGCCCGCTACGCGACCGTGGCGACGCCACCCGGACCGTTCACCGTCGTGATCACCGACGGCCCCGACGACCGGGGGGTGGTGCTGGCCAGCGGCTGGACCGACGACGTCGCGCACCTGCTCGCCGTGGTGCACCGGTCGCTCCGGCCCACCTGGGTCGAGCACTCCGCCGAGCTCCCGGTGCTGGACGCGGTCGAGGCCTTCTTCGCCGGCGAGATGGCCGCCATCGATGCCGTCCCGGTGCGCCAGCGCTCCGGCCCGTTCCTCGAGGACGCGTGGGACGTCCTGCGCACCGTCCCCCCGGGCGAGCCGGACACCTACGCCTCCTTCGCCGCCCGGTGCGGGCGGCCGACGGCGGTGCGCGCCGCGGCCAACGCCTGCGCGCGGAACGCCGCGGCGCTGTTCGTGCCGTGCCACCGCGTGCTCGGCTCCAGCGGCGGCCTGGGCGGCTTCCGCTGGGGCACGGCGGTCAAGCGGCAGCTCCTGGACCACGAGGCGCGGCACGCGCCGGTCGCCGCCGCCTGACCGGTTCTGTCGGACCCTTCGGGCAGCCTCGCGGGCATGGACGCCGCTTCCCTGCTGCTCGGGCTCCTCCTCGGTGCGCTGCTGGCCACCGCCGTCACCCTCGGCGGAGTCGCCCTGCTCGCCCGCCGCCGCCCCACCGACACCGGCCTCGAGCCGGTGCACGAGTCGCTCGACCACCTGCACCGGCTGCTGGCCGGCATCGAGCGGGCCCGCGCCACGGCCCACGGCGAGCTCCGCGAGCAGATGGGCACCGTCGGCCTCACCTCCGCCCAGCTGCAGCAGGAGACCGCGGCACTGGTGACGGCGCTGCGCACCCCGCACGTCCGCGGCCGGTGGGGCGAGGTGCAGCTCCGCCGGGTCGTCGAGCTGGCCGGTCTGCTCGAGCACTGCGACTTCGTCGAGCAGCCCTCCGGCACCAACGACGAGGGCGCCGGCGTGCGCCCCGACCTCGTCGTCACCCTGGCCGACGGCCGCCAGGTCGTGGTCGACGCGAAGGTGCCCTTCACCGGCTACATCGAGGCGGTCCAGGCCACCGACCAGGCGGTCCGGGACCAGCGGATCGCGATGCACGCCCGCCAGCTGCGGACGCACGTGGACGCGCTCGCCGCCCGGCGCTACCCGACCGCCTTCCGGCCGGCCGCCCCCTTCACCGTGCTGTTCGTCCCCTCCGACGGCTTCCTGATCACCGCGCTCGAGGCCGAGCCCGGCCTGCTCGAGCACGGCTTCGCGCGGGACGTCGTGATCGCGACGCCGAGCACCCTGCTGGCACTGCTGCGCACCGTCGCCTACTCCTGGCGGCAGGAGCGGCTGGCCCGCGACGCCGACCAGGTGCTCGAGGTGGGCCGCCGGCTGCACGCCCGGCTGAGCACGCTGTCCGGGCACCTCACCCGGCTGGGCTCGGCCCTCGGGACGACGATGACCCGGTTCAACGAGACGGTCGGCTCGTACGAGCGCTCGGTGCTGACCGCCGCCCGCCGGTTCGACGACCTGGGCGTCGCCGAGCAGCCGGTACCCACCCCTGAGCCGCTGGAGGCGACGGTGCGCACCCTGCGTCCGGAGCCGACCGACGGCACCGACGCCGTCGTCCTCGACGGCGAGGACCGGTTCGACGCCGGACGCCGGCACGACGACAGCGGGCGGGACGGGACGCACGGCTGACCTCCGCGGCCGGCACCTGCCGGCACGCCACGGACGTCACCCGGACCCCACGGAACACTGCACGCACACGTCTCACGCGATGTCGCCGAGTCGACACGGTCGAGCCGGCGACTCGGGCCCGACGTCCGCCGCAGTTGCGATTCCGCTCGCTACCGTGACCATCGAGGGACGGCCGTCCGGGCCCGACCGCGGTGGAACGGAGGTGCGCCATGGCCACGGCGAGTACGGCCGATGCATGGCGGCAGGGCGGGGGCTCCCCCGACCGATCGTTCACCGGGTCACGCATGCCCCGTGAGGAACGTGCCATGAACCCCGACCGCAGCGCACGTCCCGGTCGCCCGCCGGTCCCACCGCGCGGGCGCCCCGTCGAGAGCCGGCCGGTTCCGCCGCGCCGGGACTCGCTGCGCCCGGCCGACCGCGGTCCCGCGGGATCGCGGCCGTCCACCGCCCGCCCGGCGGGAGCGCGCCCGGTCGACGGTCGCGCGGCGGCGACGCGGAGTCGCGCGCAGACCGTGCCGGCGACCGGTGGCCGCATCCGCGGTGCGGTCGCGGTGCTCGGCGTCTTCCTCGTGACCCTCGCCGGGGCCGGCATCGATTCCTTCGTCGGCGTCGGCCTCGGCAGCATCACGCTGATCGCCCTGCTCGCCTCGACCACCGTCGCGACGCTCGCGGTGCGCCGCCGCGACCTGGTCTCCGTCGTCGTCGCGCCCCCGCTGGTGTTCATCGCCGTGGCGGCCCTGAACATCGGGCTGGCCCCCTCGGCCACCTTCAGCCTGCCGACCGTCGCCACGCTGCTGATCCGCGGGTTCCCGACGATGGCCATGGCGACCGCCGTGGCACTCGTCCTCGCGACCGGCCGGCTGATCGCCCGCCGCTGACCCGGACGCAGAAGAGCCCGTCACCGGTGGTCCGGTGACGGGCTCTTCCTCGGTTCCGGGTGCTCAGTCGCCGGTGGCCTGTGCCTTCTCGGCCCGCCGCAGCTCGTGCGGCAGCGCGAAGACGAGGCGCTCCTCGGCGGCCTTGACCGTCGACACGTCGGCGTAGCCGCGGGCGGCCAGCCAGTCCAGCACCTCGCTGACGAGGATCTCCGGCACCGACGCGCCGCTGGTGACGCCGACCGTGCCGACGCCGTCGAGCCACGCCTCGTCGATCTCGGCGGCGTAGTCGACCAGGTAGGACGCCCGCGAGCCGGCCTCGAGGGCCACCTCCACGAGGCGCACCGAGTTGGACGAGTTGGTGGAGCCGACGACGAGCACCAGGTCGCACTCCGCGGCCATCTGCTTCACCGCCTGCTGACGGTTCTGCGTGGCGTAGCAGATGTCGTCGCTGGGCGGGGACTGCAGACCGGGGAAGCGGTTCTTCAGCTGGTCGACCGTCGCGAGCGTCTCGTCCACCGAGAGGGTGGTCTGCGAGAGCCAGACGACCTTCTCCGGATCGCGGACCTGCACGTTGGCGACGTCGTCGGCGCCGTCGACGAGCTGGATGTGGGCCGGCGCCTCACCGGCGGTGCCCTCGACCTCCTCGTGCCCGCGGTGGCCGATCAGCAGGATGTCGAAGTCGTCGCGGGCGAAGCGCTTGGCCTCCTGGTGCACCTTGGTCACCAGCGGGCAGGTGGCGTCGATGGTGCGCAGCTGCCGGTCGGCCGCCTGCTCGTGCACCGCCGGGGACACCCCGTGGGCGCTGAAGACGACGACCGAGCCCTCGGGCACCTCGTCGGTCTCCTCGACGAAGATCGCCCCGCGCCGCTCCAGAGTGGCCACGACGTGCTTGTTGTGGACGATCTGCTTCCGCACGTAGACGGGGGCGCCGTGGATCTCCAGGGCGCGCTCGACCGCCACCACCGCCCGGTCGACGCCGGCGCAGTAACCCCGGGGATCGGCCAGCAGGACACGTCCGCGCTGATCTGCCATGCACCCAGCGTACGTGGGCCCGGGCCCCTGCCGAGGCCGCTGAGCGTGGCCGAGAACACCATCCGGACGGGCACCGGCGTGCCGGCGGGGGTGTCGAGCTCCGATTCCTGGGGCAAGGTGTGCCCATGGCCCGTGAGATCCCTGAGGTTGTCCGCGCCGCTGCCGGCCTGGCTGCGACCGTCGTCGACGAAGCACGCAAGCTCCCCGAGACCCTTCCCGGCCTCCCGGTGCGCGTCATCGGCATGGCGATGCAGCACGCCATGAAGGTGCAGCAGCAGTACGCCGGGCTCGTCGCCCGGGGCGACGAGCTGTTCACCGGGATCCGCGGCGAGGCCGAGCCGGGCCTGGCCACCTTCGACGACGACGGCGACGCCGCCCCGGCCGAGGGCTTCCGCGGCTCGGCGTTCGACCGCGCCGACGTCGTCCCCGACGAGGTGCCCGACGTCGTGGGCGCGCAGACCTCCGTCGAGACCTCCCTCGAGGAGGCGCCGGCCACCGAGGAGATCCTCGAGGAGCTGGCCATCGACGAGGCGATCGAGGCCGCTCCCACGCTCGAGGAGACCGCGCCCGCCGTCGCCGGCGGCGCGTCGGACACCGAGCTCACCGCTCCCGAGGACACCGCGGTCGAGCTGCCCGTCGCCGGCGCGGCGGACATCGACGACATCCCCACCTCGGTGGACGTCCTGACCGCCGACGGCAGCGCGATCACCACCGTGGACGCCGCGGTGACCGACGAGGGCGTCGCCGCCCCGGTCCCCGACGACTACACCGACAGCACCGACGACGGCACCGAGATCGCTCGCGGTGACGGGCCGATCGCCGCGGCCACGGGCGTGACCGGCGACGGCGCCACCGCGGACGAGGCGCCCATCGCGGCCGGCGCGGCCGTGGACGACGCAGCAGCTCCCGAGGCGGCCGGCGCGTCGCCCGAGGCCCCGATCGACGGGTACGACAGCTTCTCCATCGCCCAGCTCCGCGGCCGGCTCCGCGGGTACGCGCTCAGCACGGTCGCCGACCTGGTCGCCTACGAGGAGGCCACGAAGGCCCGTGCGGACTACCTCCGGATGCTGCGCAACCGGCTGGAGAAGCTCGAGGAGCAGGCGGTCGGGTCCAGCCCGCTCGCCCCGCGCGGCGCCTGAGCGGGGAGCCGCGCGGGGTGTCGGACCCGTCTGACACCCTCGGATCGTGACCGCCCCCTCCTCCCCCGAGGCACCGTGGCCGGTGCGCACGGTCGCCCGGAAGGTCGCCGAGTGGATCGGGCGGCTCGGTGAGGTGTGGGTCGAGGGCCAGGTCGCCCAGCTGTCGCGACGCGGCAACGCGGCCACCGTCTTCCTGACGCTGCGCGATCCGGTCGCCGACCTCTCCGTCCCGGTCACCTGCCACCGCGACGTCGCCGACCGGCCGGGCCTCGAGCTCAGCGAGGGCGCCCGGGTGCTCGTGCGCGCCCGTCCCGACTACTACGTCGCCCGCGGCTCCTTCTCGCTGCGGGCCACCGAGATCCGCGCCGTCGGCCTCGGTGAGCTGCTCGCCCGGATCGAGCGGATCCGCCAGCTGCTCGCCGCCGAGGGCCTGTTCGACGTCGTCCGCAAGCGGTCGCTGCCGTTCGCACCGGCCGTCGTCGGGGTCATCACCGGCCGGGACAGCGCAGCCGAGCGCGACGTCCTCGTCACCGCGCGGCGGCGCTGGCCGGCGGTCCGCTTCGCGATGCACAACTGCGCCGTGCAGGGCCCGCAGGCGGCGGCGAACGTCATCGAGGGGCTGCGGAAGCTGGACGCCGACGTGTCGGTCGAGGTCATCGTCGTGGCCCGCGGCGGTGGCTCGGTCGAGGACCTGCTGCCCTTCTCCGACGAGGGGCTGGTGCGCGCCATCGCCGCCTGCCGTACCCCGGTCGTGACCGCGGTCGGACACGAGACCGACACCACGCTCGTCGACCACGTCGCCGACGTCCGTGCCGCGACCCCGACCGACGCCGCCCACCGGATCGTGCCCGAGATCGGTGAGCAGCGACGCCTGGTCGAGGGGCTCCGCGCCCGCGCCCGCCACCTGATCACCACCCGGGTCGAGCAGCAGGAGCGCTGGCTGGAGTCGGTCCGCACCCGCCCGGTGCTGGCGAACCCGGAGCGGCTGCTGCACGGCCGGGCGGACGACGTCGCGCAGCTGCGCACCCGCGCCCGGCGCACCGTCGTCCACCGCGTCGAGGGCGCCGAACGCGACCTCGAGCACGCCCGCGCCCGGGTGGCGGCGCTCTCCCCGGCCGCGACGCTGGACCGCGGCTACGCGGTCGTGCAGCGGGCCGACGGCGCGCTGGTCCGGGACCCTGCCGAGGTCGCCGACGGCGAGCGGCTGCGGGTCCGGGTGAGCGGGGGCCGGCTGGACGTCCGGGTCGACCGGGAGGATGAGGAACCGTGAGCAACACCGAGCAGACCGACGAGCCGACCACCACCTACGAGCAGGCGCGCGAGGAGCTCGCCGACGTCGTCCGGCGGCTGGAGGCCGGCGGGCTGACGCTCGAGGAGTCGCTGGCGCTCTGGGAGCGCGGCGAGGAGCTGGCGACGCTCTGCCAGCACTGGCTGGACCGCGCGCGCGAGCGCCTCGCCGCTGCCGCGCCCGCGGACGACGAGGACTGAGCTCAGGCCGAGCGGCGCTCGTCGCGGAGGCCCGCCGCGGGCCGGAGGGCCACCTCGAGCCCGGCCGCGGCCAGCGCGTCGAGCACGCGGTCGGCCCGCAGGCGCAGGTCCGGCAGGTCGGCCACGCCGCCCCGCCCGGCGAGGCACCGGGCGATGAGGTCCCGCGCCCGGGAGTCCCCGGACGCGACCGGCCGGGCCACCGGGACGCGGGTGACCATCCCGCACCGGCAGGACCCCCCGGTCACCGGTGCCCGGTGGTCACCGTGCGCGCAGACGTCGTCGTCGAGCATGTCGGCTCCTCGTCCCGCCGGCAGCCGCGGTGGCGCCGGGTGCGAGGTCATCGTGCGGCGGCCGCCCGCCGGCCGCCGCGCGGACGGTCGGGTGTCGAGGACTCTTCCGACACCCGACACGGAACCGCAACAACGCCCGTCGTCAGCCGCCGACCGGCGCGACGGCAGCAGCCACGGTGCGCAGCTCGTCGTCCGCCGCGGACCCGGTGACGATGACGACCACGCCGTCGGCCTCACGGGTCAGGGCGGTCTCCCCCCGCTCCGTGGTGAGCCGTGTCCACGGCTCCCCGTCGACGTCGACGGGCTCCTCCTCGGTGGCGCCGTCGAGCACGGTGCGGACCGGCTCGGCGCGCAGGTCGTCGCTGACGGTGAAGCCGGCGAACTCCTGCGACGGGGTGAGGTAGCCGATCTCGAGGGTGACCGGGTCGCCCTGCGCGGCGAAGCCGGCGTCGGTGCGGGCGCTGGTCGGCCGGTAGTCCTCCGGCAGCCCGTCCGGGGCCAGCACCGGGTAGCCGGCGCGCTCCGCGGCCAGCCGGACGGTGCTCGCCGGGTCGACGTCGCGGACGGTGTCCTCGTTGCTCGTGCGGAACGCCTGCCACGCCACGAGCAGCAGGCAGATCACCACCAGGGGCACCAGCGAGCGGATCATGTTGGCCGCGCTCATGCGGTTCGCGCGCTCCACGGCCGGCGACGGCGCCGGGGCCTGCACGGTCGCCCCCGCCGCAGCCGGCGCCTCCGGGCGGTCAGCGGGTCGCGGGCTCGTGGGGCCGACTTCGGTCATGCACATAGGATCGCAGGAGAGCTCCCCCAGCCTGCCGCCCATGGCCTGCGTCCCGGGTTCCGCCCTGCGCTCACGGGGGGCCGGACGGGACGCGGTCCCTCTCCAGGAGGTCCCGTGTCGCTGCCCGTTCCCGAAGGCCCCGTCTCCTCGAGCGGGAGTGCGTTCTCCACCGACCGCCCCGCACCCGACCGCAACCTGGCCCTCGAGCTGGTGCGGGTCACCGAGGCGGCGGCGATGGCCGCCGGTCGCTGGGTCGGGCGTGGCGACAAGAACGGCGGCGACGGCGCCGCGGTCGACGCGATGCGCGCGCTCATCGGCACGGTGAGCATGAAGGGCGTCGTCGTCATCGGGGAGGGCGAGAAGGACGAGGCCCCGATGCTCTACAACGGCGAGCAGGTCGGTGACGGCCACGGTCCGGAGTGCGACGTCGCCGTCGACCCGATCGACGGCACCACGCTGATGGCCAAGGGCATGCCCAACGCGATCGCCGTGATGGCCGTCGCCGACCGGGGCGCCATGTACGACCCGTCGGCGGTCTTCTACATGGAGAAGCTGGCCACCGGGCCGGCCGCGGCCGACGTCGTCGACATCACCGTGCCGGTGGCGGAGAACATCCGCCGCGTCGCGAAGGCGAAGAAGAGCTCGGTCGGTGACGTCACCGTCTGCATCCTCGACCGGCCGCGGCACGCCCAGCTCGTCGACGAGGTGCGCGCCGCCGGCGCCCGCATCAAGTTCATCACCGACGGCGACGTCGCCAGCGCGATCGCCGCCGCCCGCGAGGGCACCGGCGTCGACCTGATCCTCGGCATCGGCGGCACGCCGGAGGGCATCATCGCGGCCTGCGCGCTCAAGTGCATGGGCGGCTCGTTCCAGGGCCGCCTCTGGCCGAAGGACGACGAGGAGCGGCAGAAGGCCCTCGACGCCGGCCACGACCTCGACCGCGTGCTGCACATCGACGACCTGGTGCGCGGCGACGTCTTCTTCGTCGCCACCGGCATCACCGACGGCGAGCTGCTGCGCGGGGTCCAGTACCGCTCCGGCGGCTGCACCACGCAGTCGCTGGTCATGCGCTCGAAGTCGGGCACGATCCGGTCGATCGAGAGCCTGCACTCCCTGGAGAAGCTGCGCGCCTACTCCGCGGTGCCCTTCGACCGGGAGCCGTAGGCGATCCGCTCCATGACCTGACGCCAGCGGCTCGCCGACTCCCCCGGCGCCAGGCTGCGCAGCTTCAGGTCGCCGAACACGGTGCGGGCGTGGACGACGATCCGCGGGGTGCCGGCCACCCGCGGCACCGGTGCCAGGTCGACCTTCCGGTCGCCGAACACGGTGCGGCCGTGGATCTGGGCGTCCACGCCCTCGGCGACGACGACGTCGACGTCGCCGAAGAACGTGGTGAGGTACAGGTCGAGCCGGTCGGCGCCGGTGCGGAGGCCGCGCAGGTCCATGCGCACGTCGCCGAAGACCGTGGAGACCCGCAGCGGCACCGTGGGCCCGGCCAGCTTGATGTCACCGAAGACGCTGGTCTGCTCCTCCGGCGCCGGCTGCCGACGATCTCGACCGGCGGCTCCGCCGGCAGGTCGGCCACCAGTGCGGCGAGCTCCGCGGTGGTCACCGCCGCGTACGCGGCGCCGGCCCGATGACCGAACTCGTCGAGATCCAGGCGCCCCTCGGCCAGCGCCTGCTGGAGCCGGGTGACCAGCGCCTCGCGGTCGCCGTCGGAGGCGCGGACACCCGGCGTCCCCCGGTCGTCGGGGCCGGGGACGGCGGGCAGTCCTGCGTCGGTGGGCACGCATCCGACCGTAGCCGAGCGCGCCGCGCAGCACGGCCCGCCGGAGCCGGTCAGCTGGCGGGCGGGAAGGCGTCCACGCAGTAGGTCGTCCGGGCCTCGCCGTTCGACTGCCGGCCGGCGCACGTCCCGCCGTACAGCTCGTAGGCGGAGCTCTGCGGCGAGTACCGGTACAGCTCGTCGCAGGCCTCCATGTCGCCGTCGTGGCAGTCCTCGGCGTAGCCGTCGAGCTCGGGGTCGTCGCCCAGACCCTCGGGGTCCGACGTCGCATCCGGGATCCCGGAGCCGCTCCCGCCGTCGTCGGACCGGAGCCCGACGACCAGGGCCACCGCGAGCGCCACGACCACCACGGCGACGGCGGCGACCACGGCGACGAGGGCCTTCCGGCTCCTCGCCGGCGCCGGCTGCTGACCCCACGGCGGGACGGCGCCGCCGGGCTGACCGTAGGGAGGCTGCTGGCCGTACGGCGGCTGACCGTAGGGGGGCTGGCCGTACGGCGGCTGACCGTAGGGAGGCTGCTGCTGCCCGTACGGCGGCTGACCGTAGGCCGCCTGGCCGTACGGCGGCTGACCGTAGGGAGGCTGCTGCTGCCCGTAGGCGGGCTGCCCGTAGGCGGGCTGGCCGTACTGAGGCTGCTGCGGGGGCGACTCGTCCGCCGCTCCACCGCCTCCGGGGTCGGACTCACCCGGGGGCGGGTACGGCGGCTGTGACATCTGGTGCTCCTCGGTGCTCGGATCCGTCCGACGATGCTAGGCGGCGGCCCGCCTCACTCCAGCTCGGTGCAGCTGCCCACGGTGTAGGCCTTGACCCGGCCGCCGCAGCTGCCCCCGTACTCCTCGTAGTCCGACAGCGGGGGCGACTCGAAGAGCAGGTCGTCGCAGGCCTGGAGGTCGCCGGCGAAGCAGTCCTGCGCGTAGGCATCGAGCACCGGGTCCGGCCCCGCCTCCCGCGGCGGCACGGGCGGGAACTGCTCCGGCGGCTGCCCCCATCCGCCCGGGTCGAGCAGGTCCTCCTCGTAGCCGCCCAGGCCCTCCAGGCTCTCCTCGGTCGCGATCCGGGTGCCGTCGACGATCCCCTCCTCGACGGCCGTGCCGATCCGGTCGGCCATGGTCGCGCCGATGTCCTCGGCGGAGGCGGTGAACAGCGCCACGACCACCAGCCCCGAGGCCAGCAGGCCGGCCAGCAGCCCGCCGGCCGCGGCGGCCACGAGCGGACCGCGCGACCGCGGGGACGCCCCGACCGGCGCCCCGGCCGAGGGAACCGGCGCGGGCGGTTGCCACGCGGGGGCCCAGGACGGCTGCGTCGCGGCGGGCCACCCGCCCGGCGCGGGGTCGGGGGACGCGGCGGCGGGCGGCGGCTGGGTCACGGGTACTCCTCGGCTGGGCGATCGCGGCAGCATCCCGCCGTCGCTGCCTTCATCGGCTCCCCCGGACCGGGCCGGAACCACGCCCGTGCGCCGGTGTCTAGGGTTTCTCCGGAGCACCGTCACCATCCAGACACCCGGGAGCACAGCGTGGCCACCCAGCAGGACGGCACCGACTACCGCATCGAGCACGACTCCATGGGGGAGGTCCGTGTTCCCGCCTGGGCCAAGTGGCGGGCCCAGACCCAGCGCGCCGTGGAGAACTTCCCGATCTCCGGCACGCCGATCGAGCGCGAGCTCATCGGCGCCCTGGCCGCCATCAAGGGTGCTGCGGCAGCCGTCAACGCCGACCTGGGCGTGCTCGACCCGATCATCGCCGGCGCCATCGGCGAGGCCGCGGCCTCCGTCGCCCGCGGCGAGTGGGACGAGCACTTCCCGATCGACGTCTTCCAGACCGGCTCGGGGACGTCGAGCAACATGAACACCAACGAGGTGGTCGCCAGCCTCGCCACCGAGTCGCTGGGCAGCCCCGTGCACCCGAACGACCACGTGAACGCCTCGCAGTCGTCCAACGACGTCTTCCCCTCGGCCATCCACGTGGCCGCCACCAGCGCGATCGTGCGGGACCTGATCCCGGCGCTGCGGCACCTGGAGCTGTCCCTCTCGCGCAAGTCCGACGAGTTCGCCACGGTCGTGAAGAGCGGCCGCACGCACCTGATGGACGCCACCCCGGTGACGCTCGGCCAGGAGTTCGGCGGCTACGCGGCGGCGGTCCGGTACGGCGTGGAGCGGCTCCAGGCCTCCCTCCCCCGCATCGCCGAGCTGCCCCTCGGCGGCACCGCGGTGGGCACCGGCATCAACACCCCGCCCGGGTTCGCCGCCGCCATCATCGAGCGGCTCTCGGGCGAGCTCGACCTGCCGTTCACCGAGGCCCGCGACCACTTCGAGGCGCAGAGCTCCCGCGACGGGCTGGTCGAGGCCTCGGGTCAGCTCAAGACCATCGCCGTCGGCCTCATCAAGATCGTCAACGACCTGCGCTGGATGGGTTCCGGTCCGCGCACCGGCCTGGGCGAGATCCAGCTCCCCGACCTCCAGCCCGGCAGCTCGATCATGCCCGGCAAGGTGAACCCGGTGATCCCGGAGGCGGTGATCCAGGTCGGCGCCCAGGTGATCGGCAACGACGCCGCGGTCACCTACGCCGGCACCACCGGCGTCTTCGAGCTCAACGTCACGCTGCCGCTCATGGCGCGCAACGTGCTCGAGTCGATCCGCCTGCTCGCCAACGTCAGCCGGCTGCTGGCCGACCGCTGCGTCGACGGCATCGTGGCCAACGTCGAGCAGTGCCGCGAGTACGCGGAGTCCTCGCCCTCGATCGTCACCCCGCTGAACAAGTACATCGGGTACGAGGAGGCCGCGATCGTGGCCAAGCAGTCGCTCAAGGAGCAGAAGACCATCCGCCAGGTGGTGCTCGAGCGCGGCTACGTCGAGCAGGGCAAGCTCACCGAGCAGCAGCTCGACGAGGCTCTCGACGTCCTCTCCATGACCCACCCCTGAGCGGCCTCCGCTGAGCCGCCGCGCCGGGTCCCGACCCGGCGCGGCGGCTCAGCCGCCGGTCCGGGCGAGCCACCACTCCCAGGCCGGGCGCAGCGTCTCCGGTGGCGTCCACGCCCCGTCCGCCGGCCCGCCGGTCCGGTAGCGCTCGGCCACCGCCGCGATGTCCACGGCGCCGATGCCGCCGCGGGTCATCCCCACCTCGTTGACCCCGTGCACGCGGGCCGGGGAGCCGAACGCCGTCGCCCAGGGCGGCACGTCCCGCGTGACCACCGCGCCCATGCCGACCATCGCACCCGGGCCCACCACGCGGCGCTGGTGCAGGACGGCGGCCAGGCCCAGGTTCGCGCCGTCCCCGATCTCGACGTGGCCGCCGAGGATCGCGCTCACCGCGAGCGTCACGTCGTCGCCGACGACCGCGTCGTGGCCGACGTGCACCTTGTTCATGACGAAGCACCGGGCGCCGATCCGGGTGAGCCGGTGCGTGCCCCGGTGCACCGTGGCGAACTCGCGGACCGTCGTGTCCTGCCCGATCTCGACGCCGATGTCGTGCGCGGCGTCCGCCCAGGGCAGGCCCGGCTCGTGCCCGCGGATCTCGGGGGCGGCGCCGATCACGGCGTGCGCCCCGATCCAGGTGCGGTCGCCGATGCGGCACGGTCCGGTGAGCACCGCGTACGGCCCGACGACGACGTCCGTCCCCAGCTCGACCCCCGGGCCGACGACCGCGGTCGGGTGCACCTGGCTGCCCATGCTCGTCCTCCGTGGGGATCGTGGCCGGCGCGACATCGCCGGCGCACCTGCTCCTGCATGACCGGCCGTGCCGAGGCCGACGGTTACGGTACGGGTGGGCCGCGGCCCGTTCCGTGATCCCCACCGGCGAGGTGTGCACGCCCCCGTGATTCCCATCAGCAAGGTCGACGTCCGTGACGCCGAGCCCCTCGTCCTCGAGGTCCTCCGGTCCGGCAGCCTCGCCCAGGGCCCGATGGTCGAACGGCTGGAGCAGGCGTTCGCCGCGGTCGTCGACGTGCCGCACGCGGTCGCGGTGAACAACGGGACGACGGCCCTGGTCGCCGCGCTCCAGGTGCTGGACCTGCGCCCGGGCGACGAGGTGATCACCTCGCCGTTCACCTTCGCCGCCACCCTGAACGCGATCCTCGAGGCGGGCGCGACCGCCCGCTTCGCCGACATCCGCGAGGACGACTTCGCGGTGGACCCGGCCGCGGTGCAGGACGCGGTGGGCGACCGGACGGCGGTGCTCATGCCCGTGCACCTCTACGGGCAGACCGCCGACATGGGTCGGCTGACCGGGATCGCGCGGCGCCACGGCCTGCACCTGGTCGAGGACGCCGCCCAGGCGCACGGCGCCGCCTACGAGGGCCGGGCCGCCGGCGCCTTCGGCACCGGCTGCTTCTCGTTCTACGCGACCAAGAACCTGACCACCGGCGAGGGCGGCATGATCACCACCGCCGACGACGCCGTCGCCGACCGGCTCCGGGTCCTGCGCAACCAGGGCATGCGGGCGCGGTACCAGTACGAGATGGCCGGCCACAACTACCGGATGACCGACCTGCACGCGGCGGTCGGCCTGCCCCAGGTGGCCCGCACCGCCGAGATCGCCGGGCGCCGCCGGAGCAACGCGGCCCGCCTCACCGCCGGCCTGGCGGACGTACCCGGCCTCCGGCTCCCGGCCGCCCTGCCGGGACGGGACCACGTCTGGCACCAGTACACCGTGCTGCTCCCCGACGGGACCGACCGCGACGGCGTGATCGCCGACCTGGCCGCCGGCGGCGTCGGCAGCGGCATCTACTACCCCCGCACCGTGTTCGACCACGACTGCTACCGGCAGGACCCGCGCGTGGTCGTCGCCGACGTCCCGGTCGCGGAGTCCGTCGCCCGGCGGTGCCTGTCGCTGCCGGTCCACCACCACCTCACCGCCGACGAGCTGGACACCGTGGTCGGTCGGTTCCGCGACGCACTGGGGGCCTGACCGTGGCCGGACCCGCCGTCGCCGTCGTCGGCGCAGGCGCCATGGGCGCGCTGCACGCCCGCGTGGTGCAGAGCTCGGCGCGCAGCGAGCTCGCCGTCGTCGTCGAGCCGCACGAGGAGCTCGGCCGGGCTGTGTCCGAGCGGTACGGGGCGCGCTGGGCACCGGACCTGTCCGGGCTGACCGGGGTGGACGCCGTCATCGTGGCCGCCTCGACCAGCGCCCACCACGCGATCGCGCTCGACGTCATCGCCTCGGGCCTGCCCCTGCTGGTCGAGAAGCCGATGGCCGACAGCCTCGCGCACAGCGAGGAGATCGTGGCCGCCGCCGCGGCCGCCGACGTGCCGCTGATGTGTGGGCTGCTGGAGCGGTACAACAGCGCGGTCGTGACCGCCGCACGGCTCACCCGCGACCCGGTGCACATCTCCGCCCAGCGGCTCTCGCCCTACGCCCCGCGCATCCCGACCGGCGTGGCCTGGGACCTGCTGGTGCACGACGTGGACATCACGCTGCGGCTGATGGGCGCCGCGCCGCGGTCGGTGGAGGCCCAGTTCGGCTACTTCCACCCCGCCTCGCCGTCCGGCGCGGAGGACCTCGCCGAGGTCCAGCTGACCTTCCCCGACGGGCAGCTCGCCGCGCTGTCGGCCTCGCGCATCGGCCAGCGCAAGATCCGCAGCATGACCATCACGGAGGTCGACCGGTCGATCGAGGTGGACCTGCTCCGCCAGGCCGTGACCATCTACCGGCACGTGGCCAACGAGCCGGCCACCGACGACGGCCTCGGCTACCGGCAGCAGACCGTCATCGAGATCCCCATGATGGCCCCGCTCGGGGAGCCGCTCGCCGCGCAGCTGTCGCACTTCGTGGACCTGGTGGAGGGGTCCGCCGACTCCGAGGTGGAGCGGGCGGGCATCCTGCCGGCCCACCGCGTCGTGGCCCGGGCCCTCGACGCGGCCACCGCGCGCGCCTGATCCGCCGTCCGGTCAGCCGGCAGGCAGCGGGTCGAAGCGCACCGCGTCGCCGTCCAGGACCACCCGGGCGGTGGGCCGGGCCGGCACGCCGGCGACGACGGTGAACGGCGGGACGTCGTGGGTGACGACCGCGCCCGCGGCCACGACGCTGTGATCGCCGATCGTGACGCCCATGGTCACGACCGCCCCGGCGCCGATGAAGACGTGGTCACCGATGCGCACGGGCGCCCGCTCCACCTCCCGGAACGCGCCCGCGGACACGCACCGCCGGGCCGACGAGTGGGTGTAGACCTGCGCGCCGGTGGAGATGTCGCAGCCCTCGCCGATGGTCAGGCCGCCCGAACCGTCGAGCACGGTGAACGCACCGACCCAGGTGCCCGCGCCGATCCGCGGGTCCCCGGTGATCCAGGCGTGCGCGTTGTACGGGTTGGCCGGCAGCGCGGCCGCGTCGTGCGGCACCGTCGGGCGCTCCACCGTCAGGCGATCTCGGAGTCGACGAGGTCCTGCATCCCGGTCCGCAGGTCGATCGTCGGCTTCCAGCCCAGCACGTCCAGCGCGCGGGAGATGTCCGCGGCCCGCCGCGACACCAGCACGTCCCGCGGCCGGAACTGCGGCTCGACGTCCACGCCGACCGCGGCGATCAGGGTGCGGGCCAGCTCGGCCACCGAGGTGTCGATGCCGGTGCCGATGTTGACCGGCACGTCGGCCCGGGCGGCGTCGGCGTCCAGGGCCATGACGATCGCGCGGGCGACGTCGTGGACGTGCACGAAGTCCATCGACTGCGCGCCCTCGCCGTCGATCACCGGCGGCTCACCGGCCCGCAGCCGCTGCACGAAGTGGTTGATCACCGAGGTGTAGTACGCGGTCGGCTTCTGGCCGGGGCCGTAGACGTTGAAGAAGCGCAGCGCGAACCAGGAGAGCTCCGACCGGCGGGAGTAGTAGTCGAGGAGCTGCTCCCCGGTGTGCTTGGCGATGCAGTACGGCGTCAGCGGGTGCAGCGGCCCGTCCTCGGCCATGGGCAGCGTCTCCGGGTCGCCGTAGACCGACGCGCTGGAGGCGAAGACCACCCGCCGGACCCCGTGGTCCGCGGCGGCCTTGAAGACGTTGTTGCTGCCGACGACGTTGATGTCGATCGACTCGTACGGGTCGGCCTCGCTCTTGTTGATCGAGACCGCGGCGAGGTGGACGACCCGGTCGCACCCGGTCATCGCCTGGTGCACGGCGCCGCCGTAGCGGATGTCCTGCTCGACCAGCTCGACCCGGCCGGTCGCCACCCACGCGGCGATGCGGCCGCGGTCGCCGCGGGACATGTTGTCGAGGATGCGCACCCGGTCGCCGCGGTCGAGCAGCTGTGGGACGAGGTGGGCGCCGATGAACCCGGCACCTCCGGTGACCAGGACGGTGGATGACATGCGCGGCGCTCCTCGGTACGGGCTGACGGTGCTCAGCGGGACGTCATGACGGCGTCTCGAAGGGTGGTGGCGACGCGCTCGACCTCGGCCTCGGTGAGGTTCGCGTGCATGGGGATCGCCAGGTGGCGACGGAACAGGTCCGCCGAGACGGGGCAGGGCGTGGTGGCCCCGTAGACCGGCTGCAGGTGGGAGGCGTAGGTGCCGATGTTGCACTGCACGCCGCGGCTGCGCAGCTCCCGCGCGACCGCGCCCCGGCTGACCGAGGGGTCCAGCGTGACCACGTAGCTCTGCCACGAGTGCGTGCGGTCCGGGACGGTGACCGGCAGGTCCACCAGCTCCAGGTCGCCCAGCAGCTCTCCGTACGCGTCGGCGACGGCCTGCCGGGCCGCCACGAGACCGGGCAGCCGCTCGAGCTGGGCCAGCATGATGGCCGCCGCGACGTCGGAGAGCTTGTAGTTCCAGCCGATCTCGTCGAACTCGGGGATCGGCAGGTCCGCCGACCCCGAGCGGGCGAGCGCGCTCTCGATCCCGAAGGCGTGGGTCTTGCGCGCCTGGGCGGCGACGTCGTCGCGGTCGGTCGTCAGCGCCCCGCCCTCGCCCGCGGTGATGCCCTTGCGGCCGTGGAAGGAGAAGCAGGCGGCGTCGCCGAAGCTGCCGGCCGGCCGGCCCTGGTACGTGGCCCCGGCGGAGCAGGCGGCGTCCTCCACGAGCCACAGCCCGCGCGCGTCGGCGACCGCCTGCAGCTCGGTGTAGTCCGCGCACTGCCCCAGCGCGTCGACGGCGATGATCCCGACGGTCCGCTCCGTGACGGCGGCCTCGACCGCCGCCGGGTCCACCGTCGCGGTGTCGGGCCGGACGTCGGCGAAGACCGGCGTCGCGCCGGTGAAGACGACGGCGTGGCCGGTCGCCGGGAAGGTGTAGTCGGCGACGACGACCTCGTCCCCCGGGCCCGCGCCCAGGGCGGCAACCGCGAGGTGCAGCGCCGCGGTGCAGTTGGTGACCGGCAGCGCGTGCGCGGTCCCGGCGACCCGGGCGAACTCCTCGGCGAAGCGCATCCCGGTGGGGCCGTTGCCGGCGATCCAGCCCGAGCGGAACACCTCGGCGATCGCGCGGAGCTCCGGCTCGCCGACCGTCGGCTGACCGAGGGCGATGACGGACGGGGGCTGCGAGGTCACGAGGACTCCTGTCGGACGGGGGCTCAGGGACAGTACGCGCGGCGACTCGTGCCTCCGGGGACCCCGGACACCCCCCGGCGCGCTGCGGCCCCTGCGGTCACTGCCCCGCCCGCGACTGCCGATGCGGAGGGGTGGTGGAGGGGGATCGGCCCCGTCCCGGCACTGGAGGACCCCGGTCATGCCCCGTACGCAGGATGCCGTCCCGGGCGTGCTCGCCGGCAACCGACGGCACTACGCGCTACTGGTCCGGCTGGTGCGGCAGTACGCCGCGCAGGGCGATGTCGAGCACGTGCTGCGCGCGGCCATGCTCGCCGCGAACTACGCCTGGTGGACGCCCGTCGGCCTGCTCGGCGACCTCGAGCTCGAGCGGCTGGTGGTCGACGCCGTGCGCGGCCCGGGGTCGGTCACCGTCGACGGCGGTCGCCGGACCGGGCGCGTGCTGCACGTCCTCTCCGAGGCCCACCCGGTCGGTGGCCACACCCGGCTGGCCTGGCGGTGGATGGACCGGGACGACCGCACCAGCGACGTCGTCCTGACCAACCAGAGCCTGCCGGTGCCGGACGCCCTCGCCGCGTCGGTCCGCGCCTCGGGCGGCGTCCTGCGGGACCTGCGCCCGACGACCCCCGCGCTGCTCGACCGGGCCGTCGCGCTCCGCGCGCAGATGGACCGGGCCGACCTCGTCGTCCTGCACGTCAACCCCTACGACGTCGTCGCCCTGGCCGCCGCGAACCTGCCCGGCCACCGGCCACCGGTGGTCTACGAGAACCACGCCGACCTCGGCTTCTGGATCGGCGTGGGCGCCGCCGACGTCCTCTGCGACCTCCGGCCCGAACCGCACCTCACGGACGTCGCGCTGCGCCGCGTGCCCGAGGAGCGCATCGCGGTGCTGCCCATGCCGGTGGACGCGATGGCCGGCGCCGACGGCGCGGAGGTGCGCCGCCGGCTGGGCATCCGGCCCGACGCCGTCGTCGCGCTGACCGTGAGCGACAGCTGGAAGGTCGCCGCACCCCCCGGCGGCCGGGGGCTGCACGACGTCGTCGACAAGGTGCTGCACGTCTCCCCGCGCCTGACCTACGTGCTCGTGGGGACCGCCCCGACGCCGGTGTGGGAGCGGCTGGCCCGGCGCTACCCCGGACGCGTGCACGTGGTCGGGCGGGTCCCGGACCCGGCTCCCTACTTCGCCCTGGCCGACCTCTACCTCGAGTCCTACCCGACCTTCGCCGGCACGTCGCCGCTGGAGGCGGCCCTCGCCGGCCTGCCCGTGGTCGGCCTGGCCGACGTCCCCGGCGACGACCCCGGGCACCTGTTCCAGCGCTGGTCCCCGGGGCTGGCCGGACGCCCGGCAGCGACGACGCCCGGCGCGCTGGCCCTGGCGGTGCACCGCCTCGCGGCCGACGCCGACCTGCGCCGGCGCGAGGGCGCGGAGGCGCAGGCGGCCGTCCGTGCGGTGCACGACAACCCCGGCTGGCGGGTGCGGATGGAGCAGCTGTACGAGCGGGCGCGGGCCGCGCAGCCGGCCGACGTCGCGCACCTCGGTGACTCACCCATCGACGAGCGGTACGCATCCCTGCTGCTGCGCAGCGCCAACCCGATGGAGACCAGCCACGACCCGCGCGCCCTCGTCCTCGCGCTCGGCGACCTGTACGACGCCACGCTCGAGTGCGATCTGGTCGCGGGGCTCATGTGCGGTCAGGCGGCCACGCTCCAGGTGCGCGTCGCGCCGGGCTGGACCGACCACCCGGCCTGGACCGCCCGCCTGCTCGCACTGTCCGCCGCCGCCCCGCGGCTGCGGGTGAGCATGCCGTTCGCCGAGGGCGACGACGCCCACGGGACCACGAGCGTCACCCGGCTCACCGAGGTGCTGGCCGGCGTCGGCCTCACCACGGAGAACTGCGGCGACGTCGGGCTGGAGAGCACGGCACCGCACGCCGCCCTCGCCCTTCCCGGCGAGCTGCAGTTCACCGACGAGGCGCTGGACCGGCTCGGGAAGCTGATCACCTCACCGATGTGGGAGGACGCCCCCGCGACGCGCGCAGGGGACCTGCTCGCAGCCGGACGCTGATCCCGTGACGGCCCGGGCGGCATCGCGCCGCCGAAACGGCTAGCGTCGTCCCCGATGAGCGAGACAGATGTAGCCCTGCGCTACCCCGGTGGAGAACTGCCCCTTCCCGTCAAGCACGGGACGGAGGGAGCAGACGGCCTCGACACGAGCAAGCTGCTGGCCACGACCGGCACGGTCGCGCTGGACATCGGGTTCGTGAACACCGCCGCGTGCACCTCGGCGATCACCTACATCGACGGTGACGCCGGCATCCTGCGCTACCGCGGCTACCCGATCGACCAGCTGGCGGGCAAGGCCAGCTTCCTCGAGGTCAGCCACCTGCTGATCTACGGGGAGCTGCCGACCCCGGACCAGCTGGGCGAGTTCGACCAGCGGATCCGGCGGCACACGCTGCTGCACGAGGACCTCAAGCAGTTCTTCAAGGGCTTCCCGCTCGACGCGCACCCCATGCCGGTGCTGTCGTCCGCGGTCAGCGCCCTGTCGACCTTCTACCAGGACTCGCTGGATCCCTTCGACGACGACCAGGTCGAGATGTCGACCACGCGTCTGCTGGCCAAGCTGCCGACCATCGCGGCCTACGCCTACAAGAAGAGCGTCGGCCAGCCGTTCCTCTACCCGGACAACTCCCTGGGCCTGGTCGAGAACTTCCTGCGCATGACGTTCGGCCTCCCGGCCGAGCCGTACGACCTCGACCCCGAGCTGGTCAAGGCGCTGGACATGCTGTTCGTCCTGCACGCCGACCACGAGCAGAACTGCTCGACGTCGACCGTCCGGCTGGTCGGCTCCTCGCACGCCAACCTGTTCGCCTCGGTCTCCGCCGGCATCAACGCGCTGTTCGGCCCGCTGCACGGCGGGGCCAACCAGTCGGTGCTGGAGATGCTCGAGGCGATCCGGGCCGACGGCGGGGACATCCCCCGGTTCGTCGAGCGGGTCAAGAACAAGGAGCCCGGCGTCAAGCTGATGGGCTTCGGTCACCGCGTCTACAAGAACTACGACCCGCGCGCGGCGATCGTGAAGGCCACCGCCGACTCGGTGCTCGACAAGCTCGGCGGGAACAACGAGTTGCTGGACCTGGCCCGCCAGCTCGAGGACATCGCGCTCAAGGACGACTACTTCGTGGAGCGCAAGCTCTACCCGAACGTCGACTTCTACACCGGGCTGATCTACCAGGCGATGGGCTTCCCCACCCGCATGTTCACCGTGCTGTTCGCGCTGGGCCGGCTGCCCGGCTGGATCGCGCAGTGGCGCGAGATGATCGCCGACCCGACCACCAAGATCGGCCGCCCCCGGCAGCTCTACATCGGGGAGACCGAGCGGACCTTCGTCCCGCTCGACCAGCGCTGACCGGAGCTCTCCGACGACCGGGCCGGGCGGCCTCCCCCCGGGGAGCCGCCCGGCCCGATCCGGTTCCGGCGGGCCGCCCCCTACGGTGAGGGCCCCGCACCCGCGGAGCAGTCGCCCACCCTGGAGGTCCGCCCATGGCCGAGCCGCCCGGCGACGACGTCCTCGTCGTACCGCCCATCCCGCTGGCGAGCGGCAGCATGCTCGAGCCCGAGGGCGACGGGCCGCCGGTGCGCATCCTCACCGTCGAGGTCGTGGTGTCCACCGAGGACGGCGGTCAGCTGCGCATCCCCCTGGTCCACCGGCACGGCGCCTGGTGGGCTCCGTGACCGCCCGCGGGTAACCGCCCACCCCCGCGCTCACCCGTCCGAGCGCCCCCCGCGAATTCATCCTCCCCCGCAGGGGTGAGATCACCTCCCCCCTCCTCAGGCGCCCCTCCCGGCACGTCGATACGAGGTCAGAGCCCGACTGCACTCCGCAGGCGGGCCGGCCATCGGAACGACGAGACCGCCGGGGGAAGCCGCAGTGCCCGCACCACGCACGCCCGCCCGCCCCGCCGCGCCCCGTCCCGGGGCCCGCCCGGCCCTCGGCGCCCGCGAGGCCCAGGCGCTGCGCGAGGCGATGGCGCTGCGCGAGGCGATGGCGCTGCGCGAGGCGATGGCGCTGCGCCAGCTGGCGGCCGCACGACCGGATCTCACCCCGGCACAGCTGGCCGCCGCCCGCGCCGCTCTGGCGGCGCAGTCCGGCACCGCCGCTCGCGGCACCCGCACTCCGGGGAAGCGCCCCGCCGCCAAGCGCCCCGCCGCCAAGCGACCCACGACCAAGCGACCCACGACCAAGCGACCCCCGAGCAAGCGACGCAGCAGCACGCGCCCCGCGTCCACGACGGAGCGCACCGGCGCGGGCTGGCGCACCCGCCTGGGCGTCGTCGCGCTCGGCACCCTGCTCGTCCCCGCGCTCATCACCGTCGTGCTGCCCGGCGCCACCACCCCCTCGGGCGGGCCGCTGGACGTCACGGCGCTGGCGCTCACCGCCCGCAGCTCGATGCTGGAGGCGGCCGACGGCTACCGCGCCCTGGAGCAGACGGCCACGCACCGGCGCGCCCAGCTCGAGGAGGCCCGCGCCGCCGAGCAGGCGGTCCGCGACGAGATCGCCGCCGACCGCCGGGTGGTCGGCGCCGGTGCCGCGGACCTGTACCGGGCCACGCCCGTCGCGCGGTACCCCGTGCTCGCCCTCGACGCCGCCGACCCCGGCGCTACCTCCGCCGTGCTCTTCCAGCAGGCGGTCACCGAGCACACCGACCGCGCGCTCGAGAGCGCCGTCGTCCGCGCCGAGCGCACCGGGGTGGCCCTCGCCGACGCCGTGGCCCGCGTGGAGCAGGCCCAGGCCGCGGCCGACGCGGCCGAGGCGGACCTCGACGTCGCCCTCGAGGAGATGCGGCACCAGGTCGACGACCTGAGCACCGAGGTGAGCGGCCGGCTGGCGTCCCTGGGCACCATCCCTGCCGCCGGAGAGCAGCAGGACCGCAACCAGCAGGCGGTCGCCCGCTGGCAGGGCTACCTCGCCCAGCTCACCGCCGCCGGCATCACACCGCCCGCCGCCGCGGAACTGACCGATCCGGCCGACCTGCCCGGCGGCCTCTCCCCCGCCCTGGACGCCGGCGGCCTGCCCGTGCCCGGCGTGGCGTGGGCGGTGATCGGCAGCAGCCCGGTCACCGTGCTGCCGTCGGAGACCGTCGCGGCCGTGAGCAACGCGCTGTCCCAGCTGGGCCGCCCCTTCGTGCCCGGCACCACCGGTCCGGAGACCTACGACTGCGGCGGCTTCACCGCCGCCTCCTGGCTGCTCGGCGGCTACGCCCTGCCGGCCACCCCGCAGGCGCAGTGGGCCGCGGGCGCCGCGGTGCCACTGGACGGCCTGCAGATCGGCGACCTCGTCTTCCCGCCCGGCGGCCAGGACGTCGGCATCTACCTCGGCGACGGCGACGTGCTGGGCGCCTCGGCGGCCACGTACCAGGTCGGCGTCCGCTCGGTCGCCGCCGGCTCCACCGCCGTCCGCGTGCCGGTGCGGCCCACCGAGCCGAACGCGCCGCTGCCCGAGGGGGGCCCGACCGGCCCGTGCGGCGCCGCGCTCCCGACCCCCGGCGTCACCAGCCCGCAGTGGGGCGGATGGGACAACGGGGCGATCCCGACCGAGGCGCTGTGCCAGCTGGGCGTCTACCGCCACGCGCTGCGCTGCGACGCGGCGGCCGGCTACACCGCGATGGGTGCGGCCTTCTCCGACCGGTTCGGCACCGACCTGTGCATCACCGACTCCTACCGGTCGCTGGGCAGCCAGATGACGGCGTTCCGTCTCAAGCCGGCCCTCGCCGCGGTGCCCGGTACCTCGAACCACGGCTGGGCCCTGGCCGTGGACCTGTGCGGCGGGATCAACGTCGCCGGCTCCGCCGAGTGGCGCTGGATGACCGCCAATGCCGGCCGCTACGGCTTCGTCCAGCCGGACTGGGCCGCACCCGGCGGCGAGAAGCCCGAACCCTGGCACTGGGAGTTCGGCTACATCTCCTGACCCGGCCGGATCCGGAGGCTCAGCGGTTCAGAGCCAGGCCAGCTCGGGCAGCCGCGCCCAGGGCAGGGTCACGCTGACCTCCGGGGTCTCCCCCGCCAGGCGCGCGGCGACGCTGCGCCCGGCGCAGGCCAGGGGCCGGTGCGGGGTGACCACCGCGTGCATCTCCTCGACCGGCAGGCCGGCGGCGGCGATGCGGGCGAGCGCGCGGTCGGGGGCGGCCAGCACGGTGGTGGCCAGCACGGGGGCGGCCGGGTGCGACCACAGCGCCACCGGGCCCTCGACCCGCAGGGCGAGGTCCACCGTCGCGGATCGCGCGGTCGCGGCGGCACGGGTGGCGTGCACCCGCTCGGGCGGCGTGCCGGGAGCGGGCGTCCAGGGCAGGGCGACGTCGCCACGGCGGACGACGACCCGCCAGCCGACCGAGGAGCGGACGGCGTCGGTCCAGTCGAGCACGGCCACCCCGGCCGCGCCCGCGGTCGCGTCGGTCACCGGGCGGCGGGCCACCCAGGCGTCCAGCGCGGCGGCCATCGCCTCGGGGGTGGGGGCGACCCCGGCGCTGGTCATGTCGTCGGCGAGATCGGCGAGCTCGACGTGCAGGCTGCGCTCGTCCTCCTCCAGGACGACGACCGAGCCGGCGGAGGTCCGGCGCACGAGCTCCACCCGGAGATGCGGGCCGGTCAGCGACGGGAGCACCGCGTCGGCGACCTCCAGCAGGTCCGCGACACCGATCCGCGGCGTCGGGCGCAGGCGCTGCAGCAGGCTCGCGGTCCCTCCGGTACCGAAGGGGTTCACCGCCCGTCCCCGGCCAGCCGGGCGCGCAGGGCGTCGGACAGCACGCAGAGCGACAGGACGGCGGTCACCTCGGCCATGCTCAGGCGCACGGGCAGCACGTCGGCGTCCCAGCCGGTGGCCAGCCGCACGCGGGCGGCCGAGGCCGGCCAGACGGCGTCCCGCGCGGCCGCCACGTGCAGCTCGGTGAGGACGTCCTCGAGGTGGATGACGGCGACCGGGTGCACCGCGGTGCTGCCCAGGGCGGCCCGGACCGCGGCGGCCAGCTCGAGGCGCTGGGGAGCGCCGAGCCAGTGCGGGACCAGGACGCCGGCGCCGGCCTCGTCGATGGGCAGCGCGCTCACCGGAGGCCACCCGACACGACCGCGCGAGCGGTCCGGCGGGTCGGGATGCGCAGCGTCACGAGGTGGATATCGGCAGGACAGCGCCCGGATCGACCCGTCCGCGGCCACCAATTGCTGGCGGGCGCACGCTCACGCCACCGATCAGTCGGCGAGCTCGGCCAGCCGGTCCTTGAGCGCCTTCTCCACCCGGTCGGCGTAGACGTTCATGTTGCGCACCGAGGTGTTGAGGTCCGCCGAGAGCTGGGTCTTGGTCTGCCCACCCCAGGTCGTGAGGTACCAGGTCGCCCAGCCCAGCACATTGGGCTGACCGGCCCGCTGGTCGGGACGGGCGTGCGGATCGGGAGCGCAGGCCGCCGTCAGCGCGTGCGAGAGCAGGGTCTGCTCGGCCTCGCCCATGATCTCGTCGGGCGCCTCGCCCGAGTCGGGCAGCAGGATCTCGGTCGTGCCGTCCGGCCCGCCGTCGAGGGACTGCAGGTTGCGCAGGCCGTTGAGCGTGGCGACGGTCTGGGAGTTGCGGCGCAGCGTGGCCACGCTCTGCCCCATGTAGGCGGCGAGCTCCCGCTCGCTCGGGCGGCGCTGGTGCTCGGCGATGAAGGCTGCGATGGCCTTCTGCTGCTTGTGCTCGGTGTCGGCGGCGGTGCGCCCGTGCGCGTTGCGGCCCAGGTCGTGCACCCACTTGGACAGCTGGGTGGCGAGGAACGCGCCGAACGGGACCGACTTGGTCTCGTCGAACTGGCTGACCGCCTTGAGCACCCACTCGTAGACCTGCTGGCCCAGGTCGTCCGGGTCGGGCAGGTGCATCCGGATCGTGCTCATGTTGCGCTGCAGCCGCTTGAGGCTGACCGGGCCGTAGTGCCGGCACAGGTCGGCGAGGAAGTCCGCGGGCAGGTCGCGGGGCGCCCGCCGCCGGACGTCGGTCTCGGCGCGGAGCCCGACGGTGGTGCAGCCGCGCCCGGCGCACCACGCGCGCACCCAGTCGGCCAGCACGGACGCCGACCCGCGGGCGCCGTCCACGCGGTAGAGCCCGTCGCCCTGGTCGTAACTGACGGTGACACCGTCGGGCAGCTCGGCGCGGAACTCCTCGAGGGGTAGCTCGCGGTCGACCCGGAAGTGCACCCGGTCGCGGGGGGTGATGGGCGCGAGCGCCCATCCGTCGGCCTCGGGGATGCCGCCGAAGACCAGCGGCTGACGGTTGCGGGCGCGAGGGTCGAGGGTGGCTGCGGAAGGCGCGAAGATGTCGGACACCGGAACTCCTGGGCACTACGGGGAAGGACAGACCTCGGGGAAGGAGGCCTGCGAAGACGCTCGGGAGCCGGCCGTCAGGCCGGGATGCGCTGCTCTCCCGGACCTGCGGTCCGGGGGCTGGGAACCGGCGCGGGCTCGGCCGACACCGGGAGGGACTCGAGCACGTCGGCGGCGGTGGTGCCGGCGGCGGCCCGCTCCATGAGGACGGCCGCGGCGGCGCGCTCGGCCTGGCTGGGCTCGGCGACGTAGACGGGCATGTGGTCGTACAGCGAGGTGAAGACGGCGCTGACGAAGGCGTACGCGGCCTGGGCCTGCGGCGAGAACTTGGCGACGGCGGTGCGGGGACCGAGGTCCACGCCGACGGTCACGCGGACGACGCGGTCGTCCTTGCTCAGCCCGGAGACGGCGAAGGCCACCTCGTCGTGCTCGGCGGCCAGCGTCGCGAGCGCCGCCAGGCACTTGCGGGTCGCGCCCCGGCGCGGCCGAAGCTGCACGTGGACCACCACGGACTCCTGCTCGGCGCCGTGGTCGACGTCGGCCTGCGCGTTGGATGCAGTGTGTTGCATGGTGATCGCCCCCTGTCACTTGCTTGAGGGGAAATCTGCCTCATCCCCTCGGCAACCGAGGGCACAACACTCGCCGTGTCATACGCACTTCTGGGCCAACACTTCGGCAGAAGTTGCCTGTGTCGCTGGCGCTCGGACCGTTCGGGCGGCTCCCTTGGCAGGGTGTGCCCAAGGAGCCGCCCGAAGCTGGTCGGTCAGGCCTGCGCGTCCCCGCTCGCCGGCTCGGTCGCGGTGACCGCGCCGGCCGCCGGGACACCTGCCGACTCCGCGGCGACGGCCGACGGCGCGAACGCGGCCAGCGCGCCCAGCGTGTCGGCGGTCACCTGCGCGGCGAGCAGGTTGGCCTCCGCGATCTGCCGGTAGACCTCTTCGCGGTGGATCGTGACCTCGCGCGGCGCCTTGAAGCCGAGCCGGACCGTGCCACCGCGCACCTCGACGACGTGGACCTCGATGTCGTCGCCGATGCGGATGGTCTCGCCGACGCTGCGGGTGAGTGTGAGCACGTGTACCCCTCCATGGGTGTGGGTGTAGCCGTCCGTGGCGTTCCCGGCGGTGCCGGGCGAGCGGCGCCGGGCGCCGCTGTGAGTGTTATCGGCGCATCGGGCGCCGGACCGGATGGGCTGGGTCGGGCAGGACGACCTGCCGGGCGCGGGCGGTGAGGGGGCTCACCACGAGCGGGGCCCGGAGGTTGGCCGTGGCCCCGGCGACGTCCCCGGCAGGGACCGTCACCAGGCAGTGCACCTGCGCGTGGCTCGTCTCCTCGAGACCGAGCTCGGCACAGGCCGCACGCGGGAGGGCCGGCGCGTACTCCGGGAAGTACGCCTCCGCGCGTGCGACGAGGAACCGCGGTCCGTCGGGGGCGACCGACTGCAGCCACGACAGGAGGCCGGCGCCGTCGGCCGGGACCAGCACGTAGTCCCGGTGTGCCGGGAAGCCCGGCAACGGCTCGGTCAGGGTGAGGACCTGCACCGGGGGGACCGCGGTACGGGGCCGGACCGGCGCGGACGCGGGGGCGTGCGGACGCGCGGCCAGGGTGGCCGGGGACGGGGTCATGCGGGGCACCTCCTCGGGGGGACGACCGCGGGTCCGGGGCGGCACGGCATCAGCGCAGATAGTCCATCAAGGTCGGCGAGATCGCCTTCGCGGTCGCCTGCAGTGCTGCCTGGTACCCGACCTGCTGCATCTGCATGCGCATCATCGTGCCCGGCAGGTCGACGTTCTCGACGTCGCCGAGCTGGATCTCCAGGGTGAGCGCGAGGTCGGTGTTGATCTGCATCTCGCGGTCGACCCGCGCGGCCCGCGCGCCCACGTCGGCGACGCTGCCGAGCATCCGCCTCATCGCCGCGTCGATGTCATCGAGGCCCTGACCGAGCGCCGCCGGATCGTTGATCAGGTCGTCGGCCACCCGGGCGACGACGGCGAAGAGGTCGTCACCGGCCGGGCCGAAGGCCTCGCGGCCGGTCAGGTCGACGCGGACCTCCTCGGTGAAGGACACCCGCCGCAGGACGTCGCCCCCCGGCACGGCCATGCCGAGGTAGTCGCCGGTGTCCCCGTCGTAGGCCCTGGCACCCGTCGTCACCCCGCCGAAGATGGGGCGGCCCTGGATGGTGGTGTTCGCCAGCCCGAGCAGACTGCCGCGCAGCGACTCGACCTCGGTGGCCAGCGCCCGGCGACTCGCCTCGGACGAGGTGCCGGTGCTGGCGCCCTGCACGGTGAGATCGCGGACCCGACGGGTGACGTCGAGCATGTTCTGCAACGTGGAGTCGGTGATCGACAGCCAGCTGTCGGCGTCGGAGAGGTTCCGCGAGAACTGCTCGACGGAGGCCTGGTCCGACCGGATCTGCATCGCCTTGTTGGTGCCGGTCGGCGAGTCCGACGGCGCGTTGATGACCCGGCCGGAGGTGAGCTGCTGCTGCAGCTTGCCGAACGTGTCGAGATTGCGGTTGAGGCCCTGCAGGCTGGTGAGCGCGACGGCCTTCTGCGTGATGCGCACTCAGATCACAGCCCCACGCGGCCGGTGCGGTTGATCAGGACGTCGAGCATCTCGTCGATCGTGCTGACCAGCCGGCTGGCGGCCGAGTAGGCGTGCTGGAAGGACAGCATGTTGGTCATCTCCTCGTCGAGGTTGACGCCGGCCACGGACTCCCGGGCGGCGTCGACCTGGCCGGTGATCACGGACTGGATCCCGAGGTTGCGCTGGGAGACCGCCGACTGGACGCCGAGTTCGACGATCATCCGGCGGTAGGCGGTGTCGGGTGAGCCGACGCCCGTGCCGAGCTGGGCGAGCTTGTCGGCGTTGCCGCGGTCGAGGTTCGCCGGGACGGAGCCGTCGTCCGCGCCGATGGCCGAGGCCGCCAGCTTGCGCGGATCGGTGATGAGCACCGAGATCGAGCTCGCCGTGATCGGTCCGGCAGAAGAGCCCAGGAGCGCCCCGCCGCGCACGCCGTCGAGGTCGAAGCCGTCGTCGTGCGCGTCGTTGAGCGACGTGGCCAGGCGCACGGCGATGCCGTCCAGCTCCGCTCGGTAGGTCGGGATGACCGAGTTGAGCGCGTGCAGCTGACCGCCGGCGGTACCGCCGACGGGAACCGCCAGCGAGCCGGTCGCGGTCACGACCCGGGGCGGGTCGGTGGTGGGGTCGGTGGGGTCGATGGAGCCCGCGACGGCGAGCTTCGACGACGACCCGCCGGCCACCAGGGTGACGCTCCCGAGCACGACGTCGACGACGCCACCGTCCCGGGGACGGACCGTGGCGCCGACCTGGTCGGCGAGCTTCATGACCAGCACGTCCCGCCGGTCCATCAGGTCGTTGGACGGCAGTCCGCTCTGGCTGGCGCGCAGGATGGCGGTGTTGAGCTGCGCGATCGTGTCGGCGGCCGCGTTGACGTCCTTCACCAGGACGTCGAGGTTCTCGCGCGACTGGGTCCACTGCCCGTCCAGCTGGCTGCTGCTGAAGTGCAGGCCGCCCACGAGCGTCTCGAGGCGCTTGAGCACCTGACCCCGCGCCGCGGGGTCCTCGGGCTTGTTCGCGACGTCCTGGAATCCGCGCCACATGTCGGACATGAGGTTCTGCAGCCCGGTGGTGCCCGGCTCACGGAACGCCTGCTCGACCAGCGAGTACGCCTCGCTCTCCGCGGTGAGCCGCGCGCTGTTGCCGTGCTCGGTGTGCCCGCGACCCTCCAGGAAGGAGTCCCGGATCCGGATGACGTCCTCCACGCTGACGCCACCGCCGATGCCCGAGCTCGTGGAGTAGAAGGCCGGCACCGCGCTGCCGCCGATGGCGCGCAGGTCGGCCCGCTGGCGCGAGTAGCCGTCGGTGTTGACGTTGGCGATGTTCTGCCCGGTGACGTCCAGCGCGCGGCGCTGGGCCCACAGGGACGTGGTGGCCGTGTTGAGCGAGCCGAAGGTGCTCACGTCAGAGTGCTCCGTCCAGGGTGACTGCGCGGTGCGTGCCGTCGGACTGCCGACCGGTGGCGCCGTAGGTACCGGCCGACGGGCCCCGGGTCGACGCGAGCGCGTCCCCGATGGCGGCCAGGCCGCCCTCGATGAGCTCGCGGTTGGCGTCGGAGAGGCTGCGCAGGTCGGTGATGAGCACGAGCAGTGCCTCGTGGTGCTTGCCGAGGAGGTCACCCCACGGCGCCGGCGCCGCGTCGGCGACCTGGCGCAGCGAGGGGTTGGTCTGCAGACCCAGCCCGGCGGCGATGACCTCGGTGGCCGCCGACCGCTCCACCTCCAGGGTGCGCAGCTGGTCCAGCACGACCTCGATCTCGTGCGCGATCCGCGCCAGCCAGCGGGTCTTGCCGGTGAGGATCAGGTACTGCTTCTCCTCCGCCTTGAACAGCAGGAGGTCCAGGAGCTCCTGCTCCCGCCACAGCAACGTCGACAGGTGCTGGTAGTCCACGTGCCACCGCCTCTCCGTCGTCTCGCGCTCGGGCGCCACGGCGATCCTGACCACCGCGCGCTCTCCTCGTTGGTGCTGGCTTCGGCACCGGCGGACCGCACCTCAAGCCGAGCAGCCAACTCCCCGCTCAAGCCCGGCAGGAAAGTTGCCGATGGGTGGTGCCATCTCGGGCCGGGTCAGCCGAGAAGGGAGGCGTGAGCCCAGCCCGTGCCGTCGCGACCGAGCGCCCCCTCCGCGACCGAACCATCCGAGAGCGGACCACCACCGGCCGCGTCCCGCACCCGTCCAGGGGAACCGCGGTCCCCCGCTCGCCGGCCGACGTCGACGCCCTCGTGACCGAGCACCTGCCGCTCGCCTCCTTCGCCGTCAACGCCGTCGCGACGCGCATCTCGCTGCCGGCACACGTGAGCCGGGACGACCTCGTGTCCTGCGCGCACGTGGCGCTGGTCGAGGTCGCCAAGCGGTTCGATCCCTCGGCGGGCGCCTCCTTCTCCACCTACGCCCTGGCGCGGCTCCAGGGCGCCGTCCTCGACGAGCTCCGCTCCGGGGACTGGGCGAGCCGCTCGGTCCGCGCCGCGGCCCGGCGCACAGACGCGGCCGCAGATGCGCTCACCGTCTCGCTCGGCCGGCCGCCCACGCGGGAGGAGCTCGCCGTCGCCCTCGGGGTGCCGCGCAGCGAGCTGGAGAGCCTGCAGGTGGACGTGCACCGCGCCGTCATGGTCAGCATCGACGCGGAGACCAGCACCGACGGCGGCTCGCTGGACCTGCCCGACACCGGCGAGTCCCCCGAGCGCGCACTGCTGCGGGGCGAGCGGGCCCGCTATCTGCACGAGGCGATCCGCGCCCTCCCCGACCGCCTGGACGAGGTGGTGGAGCGCAATTTCTTCGGTGACGAATCGCTCACGGACATCGCCGAGGACCTCGGGGTGACCCTGTCCCGGGTCTCGCAGATGCGCGCCCGGGCCCTCACCCTCCTGCACGCCGCGATGAGCGAGGTGTGGGAAGGCCGCCAGGTCGTGGCCGACGGCGGCGTGCGGGCCCGCAACCAGCAGGCCGCATACGTCGACCGGGTCGCCGGCCGCAGCGGTGGGTCACTCCCCCGCCAGCGCTCGGCCTGGCCGGACCGCCGGGAGCGCGCCGCCCGCACCGCCTGATTCACCCGATCGGAAAGAAATCGGGCTACTCGGCTCAAGCAACCCGGCCCCCGCGCCGAAACCATCTCTGCACGGCCCCGCAGCACGGATGCAGCGGGAAACCAGTACGACCCCGTCCAAGGAGGATCATCATGGGTCTGCGCATCAACCAGAACATTGCTGCTCTCAACGCTCACCGGAACCTGTCCATCACGGACAACCAGATGAGCAAGTCGCTCGAGAAGCTGTCCTCCGGCTTCCGGATCAACCGCGCCGCCGACGACGCGGCCGGTCTGGCGATCTCCGAGGGCCTGCGCTCGCAGGTCGGTGGCCTCAAGGTCGCCGTCCGCAACGCTCAGGACGGCGTCTCCGTCGTCCAGACGGCGGAAGGTGCCCTCACCGAGGTGCACTCGATCCTCCAGCGCGTTCGTGACCTGACCGTCCAGGCCGGTAACACCGGCGTCGTGGACGACAAGGCGCGTGGCTACATCGCCAAGGAGGTCACCGAGCTCGCCGGCGCACTGACCGACATCGCCGCCCGCACCGACTTCAACGGCACCAAGCTGCTGAACGGCACGGCCGGCGCGTCCGGCACCCTGACCTTCCAGACGGGTGCCAACAACGGCGAGACCATGACGGTCGAGCTGAGCAACGTCACCACGGTCGCCACGGCGGTCACCGGTGTGGCCACGAACATGGCCGCCTCGGGCACCTACTCCGCTGCGGCCGACCTGACCGCGCTCGACACCCAGATCAAGACCGTCTCGGAGTCGCGCGCCACCCTCGGTGCGAAGCAGAACCGCTTCGAGAGCACCATCAACTCGCTCAACGTCTCGATCGAGAACCTGAGCGCGTCGGAGAGCCGGGTCCGCGACGCCGACATGGCCCAGGAGATGGTCGGGTTCACCCGCGCCCAGATCCTCAGCCAGGCCGGTACCGCGATGCTCGCGCAGGCCAACCAGGCCTCGCAGGGCGTCCTCTCGCTGCTCCGCTGATCCCGATCAGCTGAGTAGCTGAGGCCGCAGACCCTCAGCACCACCCCGGGTGAGGGGGGAGGCCCTCGTGCCTCCCCCCTCATTCGCTTGGGGCCCCCGTCCCGCCGAACCAGGAGCCAGTGACATGACGATGAGCATCAACACCGGCTTGGTCTCCGGCATGGACACCGGCACCATGGTCAACCAGCTCATCCAGCTCGAGGCGGCGCCGCAGAACGCCCTCAAGAGCCGCCTGTCCACCACGCAGGTCACCGCATCGGCCTACCGCACGGTGAACTCCGCTCTCGCCGCACTCGCCACCGCCGCCGAGGCCCTGGCGAAGCCGGAGTCGTGGACCAGCACGAAGGGCAGCAGCTCGGCCGGCAGCGTGACCGTCGCGACGACGTCGTCGGCGACCCCGGGCTCGCTGACCTTCACCGTCGCCAAGCTCGCCACGACCGCTGCCAGCGTGAGCACCGGCCGCTGGGCGACGACGACCGAGCCGGCGGGCCTCGCCACCCTCGACTTCCTCAGCACCGTGGACGGCAGCAGCAAGGGCAGCGTCGCGCTCGACGGCACCGAGTCGCTCGAGCAGGTCGCCACCAAGATCAACGCCACTGCCGGCCTGGGCGTGGTCGCCTCGACCGTGCAGATCGCGCCGGGCCAGTTCGCGCTGCAGCTGAGCGCCGCCACGTCGGGCGCCGCGGCCGGCTTCGAGCTCGCCGCCGGCTCCCCCTTCTCCGCCACCGGCGTGGGTCAGGACGCCGAGCTGAAGGTCGGCACCGACACCGCCACCACGTCGTCGTACACGATCCGCTCGGCCAGCAACACGTTCGACGGTGTGCTGACCGGCGCGTCGTTCACGGTGACCCGCGAGGAGTCCACGCCGGTCACCGTCTCCGTCGCCGCGGACCCCGACGGCCTCGCCACCAAGGTCTCCGGCTTCGTCGACTCCATCAACAACGCGCTCCAGACCATCAGGACGTACACGGAGAACACGCCGGGGAGCAAAGCGGCGCTGCGCGGCGAGTACGCGGTGACCTCCATCGGTGGTCAGCTGCTGGACGCCGTCATCTCGGCGGTCGGGACTCTGGGGTCCGCGGCGCAGATCGGCATCCAGTCGACGAGGGACGGGGCGATCGTCTTCGACAAGGAGAAGTTCTCCGCCGCCATCAAGGCGTCCCCCGACCTCGCCCAGCGCCTCGTGGGCGGGACCGGGACGGCCGGCGACCCCGGCGCCGTCACCGGCATCGCCGGGCGGATCCGGGACGTCGCCAAGGTCGCCTCGGACGTCACCACCGGAACGCTGAGCTCCATGGCCAAGGGGCAGGACTCCCTCGTCCGCGACATCCAGGACCGCATCGCCACCTGGGACCTCCGGCTGGCCAAGCGCAAGGAAATGCTCACCCGGCAGTTCACCGCCATGGAGACCGCGCTGAGCTCGCTGAACAACCAGTCCAACTGGCTGGCCGGGCAGCTCGGCTCGCTGTCGCAGTAGTCCCGACCTGCCGCACCCTGTTCCACCCCTCGCCCCAGGAGAACCTGACCGATGAGTGCCGCTTCGCTTCGCGCCCGCTACCTCGGCGATTCCGTCGCCACCGCCTCGCCGCAGCAGGTGCTGGTCATGCTGTACGACCGGCTGACCCTGGACCTCGAGCGCGCCCAGGTGGCTGTCGCCGATGGTGACCGCCCCCGCGTCAACGAGGAGCTCCAGCACGCCCAGGCGATCGTGCTCGAGCTGCTCTCCAGCCTCCAGGTGGACCTGTGGGAGGGCGGCCCCCGGCTGGCCGCGCTCTACAACTGGCTGCTCAGCGAGCTGGTCCAGGCCAACGTGAAGATGGACGCCAACCGCATCACCTCCTGCCGTCAGGTGGTCGAGCCGCTGCGCGACGCGTGGCGCCAGGCCGCTGCCTCCCTGGCCGGCGTGGCGTCGTGACCGTCGGCCCGGTCAGCGGCTCGGCGCTCGCTGGCTTCGGCCAGAGCCCCTACGCCCCCGCCGGGCAGTCCGGTTCCCCCGGCGACCAGGCCACCCACGACCGGGGCCGGCGACGCCCGCCCGCCGACTGGCACGAGGCCCTCGCCGAACTGGAGGGCGACGTCCTCGAGGCGCAGGAGAGCCTGGCCCGCGGACGGGCGGACGAGATCGCCGCGTGGGGACGACGCAGCTCGGACTGGGTGCCGCCCTCGGGGCTCGGACCCATCCCGACCGACCTGCGCGAGCGCGCGGCCATCCTCCTGCAGCACCAGCTCTCCGTGGCCGAGGCCCTGGTCGAGCGCATCACCCAGTCCCAGAAGCAGCGTGACGTCGCCGCCCGCATGTCCTACGGCGACGAGCGTCCCACCGCGTCCTTCATCGACCGCGCGCTCTGAGCACCGCCGGTGAGAAACCGGCGCGGACGGAACCCGTTGGGCAGCTCGGCTGCCGATGAGAGAAGGGCGAGCACCGGCCAGGACGCCGGCGCGGCGTCCTCCCCGGCCGGTCCTCGGCCGCACACCGAAAGGTCCCTCCATGCGCGTCCTGCTCACGCACGCCATCGCCACGGGTTCCACGTACTACCGGGTCGAAGAGCCCGCCCGCGCTGTCCAGGCCGCAGACCTCGGCATCGAGGTGGCCGTCGCGCGCGGGGTCACCACGACGATGCGTCCGCTGCGCGAGGGCGCCGAGCCCGAGGTCGTCGAGGCGGACGCCCAGGGCGCTGACGTCGTCGTCCTCCAGCTGCCGAAGACCGTGGGCATGCTCCAGACCCAGCGGGTGCTGCAGGCCCAGGGCGTCGCCGTCGTCGTCGAGATGGACGACCTGCTCTCGGGCGTGCCCTACGGGCACATGGGGCACACGGTGCTCGTCCGGCAGGGCCTCGGCGACCTCGCGCTGCAGGCCGCCCGCGAGGCCGACCTGGTCACCACGTCGACCCCCGCCCTGCTCAAGGAGTACGCCAGGCACGGGCGCGGCGCCGTCGTCGAGAACGCGATCCCCCGGCGGAACGCGGAGCTGCCCCCGGCGTACGAGCGCGACCCCGAGGTCGTGACGGTCGGCTGGTCCGGGAACGTCCTGAGCCACCCCTACGACCTGCAGGAGATGGGGTCGGGACTCCAGCAGGCGCTGGACCGTGGCCGCGGTGCGAGCCGGTTGGTGATCCTCGGGCAGAAGTGGGACGTGAAGGAGCGCCTGGGCCTGGCGGAGGAGCCGGAGGAGGTGCCCTGGCTGCTGGACGTGGACGGGTACGTCGAGCGGCTCGGTGAGCTCTTCGACGTCGGCATCGCCCCCCTGCGCATCGACCGGTTCAACACGTGCAAGAGCTGGCTCAAGCCGCTCGAGTACTCGGCGCGGGGCGTGTACTGCGTGCGGGCCCGGACCGAGGAGTACGAGCGGCTGGGGCTGGGGATGCCGGCCCGCTCCCCCAAGGACTGGGCGAAGTTCCTCTCCCTCGGCATCAAGGACGCCGACCGGCGCCGGGAGATCGCCGCGGCTGCCCGGGAGCGCGTGCTGGCCCAGCACCTGACCGAGCACACCGCCGAGCGGTGGGCCGCGGCGTGGCGCACCGCCCGCGAGAACCGCTCGCGCGCTCTCGGCGCCGGCCGCCTCGCCACCGCGAAGGCCTGACCGCACCCGCGCACAGCTCGTCCCCCGAACGCCCCGTCGAGAGACGGGGCGTTCGTGCGTTCGGCGGGGCATGCCCGCCGATCGGCACGGAAGCTGCCAACTCCCCCGCCCCCGTCGACGCAGGACACGGCAAGGTCACCGCACGTCCCACCCGCCACCGCGCCCCCTCGCGGCGACTGGCACCCCTCACGGCGCACGACGACGGTCAGCCGGCGGACCGGCGCTGCCGATGAAGCTGAGGCACGGAGAGCAAGCCCCCTCGCCACGGATTGGCGGACCCAGCACTCGTTCGCGAGTGTCTTCCGCATACCCGGAGGTCGAACGTGTCCTGCTCTTCCCGCCGGCCCAGCTCCACGATCACAGAGCCATGATCGGCGAGCTCACCCCCGCCGCACTCCACGCCGCCCTGTCCGGGCTCTCCCAGCGCCAGCGGGTCACCGCCGACAACATCGCCAACATCAACACGCCGGGCTTCCTGGCCGGGCGTGTGGAGTTCGAGTCGGCGCTCGGCGGCGCCCTGCGCAGCGGCGAGACCCCGCAGATCAACGGCGGCACGACCGCGCGCTCGCTGGAGCCGACCAACACGAACGGCAACAACGTGAACCTGGATGCGGAGACCCTCATCGCCACCGAGACCGGCCTGCGCTACCAGCTGGCGCTCAGCGCCCTGGACGGCAAGTACAACTCCATCCGCACGGCGCTCAGGACGCAGTGATGGCCATCTTCGACACCTTCGGCATCGCCGGCTCCGGCCTGATGACGCACCGCAAGTGGCTCGACGCCGTCTCCGACAACATCGCCAACGTCAACACCGTCCGCCGGACGGACGAGGACGCGTTCCAGCAGCGGATGATCGTCGCGCAGTCGGTCGACTACGGGTCCGGCGAGGGCGGCGTGCGCGCCGCGCGCGCGGAGTTCGCCAAGCCCGAGGGGCGCCTGGTCTACGAGCCGAACCACCCGCTGGCCGACGAGGAGGGGTACGTGAAGTACCCCGACATCGACCTCGGGGACCAGATGTCCCAGATGATCATGGCGCAGCGTGGCTACCAGGCGAACCTCGCCGTGGTGGAGCGGGCGACCGAGGCCTACCAGGCCGCGCTCCAGCTCGGGAAGGGCTGATCATGACGTTCCCCATCGGCGGCATCCCCGGCATCAGTGCCCTGGCCGGCATGGGCGGGGTGGCCGGCATCGACACCACTGCCGCGGTCTCCCAGGCCGGCGGCGCCAACGGCGACGCCTTCTCCTCGGTGCTGGCGTCCTCCTTCGACCAGCTGCAGGCGACCCAGGTCAAGGCCGACGGCCTGGCCGCCCAGGCCGCCACCGGCGACCTGAAGGACGTGCACGACTACATGATCGCCCGGAGCGAGTCCTCGCTGGCCGTCGAGATGGTCGTGGGCCTGAAGAACAAGGCCGTTGAGGCCTTCAACGAGATCATGAGGATGCCGGTCTGATGCAGACGGCACTCGCCGGGACGCTGGAGCGTGCCCGCTCCGCGTTCGCCACGGTCAGCCTGGGGCAGAAGGTCGTCATCGGCCTGCTGCTCGTCGGGCTGCTCCTCGGCGGCTTCTTCTTCTCCCGGTGGATCACCGCGCCCACCCAGGCGCCGCTGTTCTCCAACCTGGCCGCCAGCGACGCCTCGGCCATCGTCGAGGAGTTGAACGCCGCGGGGGTCTCCTACGAGCTGACCGACGGCGGCCAGACGATCATGGTCGCCAAGGACGCGGTGTACGACCTGCGCCTGCAGATGAGCGGCCAGGGCCTCCCGGCCGGCGCGGACACCGGCTACGCGCTGCTGGACGAGCAGGGCATCACGACCAGCGAGTTCCAGCAGCAGACGACCTACCGGCGCGCCCTGGAGGGGGAGCTGTCCAAGACGCTCGAGTCCCTGGACGGCGTCAACTCCGCGATCGTGCACGTCGCGCTCCCCGAGGACGAGGTCTTCGTGACCGACCAGGCCGAGCCCACCGCCTCGGTGCTGCTGGACCTGGCCGCCGGGACCACCCTGTCCGGCGAGCAGATCCAGGCCGTCACGAACCTCGTCTCCTCCAGCGTCGAGAACATGTCGCCCGAGCAGGTGACGGTCACCGACACGTCGGGCCAGGTGCTCTCCTCCCCCGGCGCCGGCATCAGCGCGGCCGCCGGCGACGCCCGCTCGCAGGTCGAACTGGACTACCAGAACCGGCTGGCGGCGAACGCCCAGCAGATCCTCGACCGGGTGCTCGGTCCCAACCGGGCGGTCGTCTCCGTCCGCGCCGACGTCGACCTCGACCAGCGCGACACCACCTCGAAGACCTACACCTACGACGAGGGCACGCCCCCGGTCTCGGAGAGCACCACCACCGAGGACTACACCGGTGGTGGCGGCGCGATCGTCGGCGGCGTGCTCGGCCCGGAGAACATGCCCGACGCCGGTGCGAACGCCGGTGGGGGCGACTCGAGCTACACCAAGGAGTCGACGACGGCGAACAACGCCATCGGCGAGACCACCGAGGTCGTGCAGGCCGCACCGGGTGGCCTCAACCGGCTGACCGTCTCCGTGGTGATGGACGACGCCGTGGCCGCCAACCTGCCCCAGGCCCAGATCACCGCCCTCGTCGGCAACGCCGTCGGCCTCGACGAGGCGCGCGGCGACGCGATCACCGTCGCCGCCATGCCGTTCGACACCACGGCTGCCGACACCGCCGCCGCCGAGATGGAGGCGGTCCGCGAGGCCGAGGCCAGCGAGCAGATGTGGTCGATGATCCGCACCGGCGGTATCGCGGCCGGCATCGCGCTCGTCGTGCTGGTCGTCTGGCTGCGGTCGCGCCGCACCGGCCAGGCCGAGGAGGACTACGAGCCCCTCGAGCTCACCGACGACATGCTCGCCGAGCTGGACCGCATCCGGATCGCGAGCACCCGCGACGAGCCGGTCATCGACAACCGGGTGGCCGAGCTCGAGGCCGCCGAGCGGCAGAAGGTGCGCACCGACATCTCCGCCATGATCAGCGATCGCCCCGACGAGGTCGCGGCGATGCTCCGCGGCTGGTTGACGGAGAACAAGGCATGACGCTCGCCGGAATGGACCAGCTGCTGGGCGCGGGCAACCTGCCCGCCGTCCCGCCCGCTCCGCCCCGACCCGAGTTGCCGGGCCTCCGCAAGGCCGCGGTCTTCCTCGCCCAGATGAGCAAGGAGGAGGCCGGCGTCCTGCTGGCCAAGCTGCGGCCGCGCGAGGTCGAGTCCCTGACCCGGGAGCTCATGCGCCTGGGCTCGGTCGAGGTCGAGGACGTCGACGGCGTCCTCAACGAGTTCCACAGCCTCATGGCCGCCCAGCAGTTCATCGGCCGCGGCGGCGTCGACTTCGCCCGCGAGATCCTCGCGGCGGGTCTGGGCGAGGACAAGGCGGAGGGCATCCTCTCCCGCCTGAACGTCGTCTACACCGAGGTGCCCTTCGCCTCGCTGCGGAACGCCGACGTCCGGCAGCTGGTCACCTTCCTCAAGGACGAGCACGCCCAGATCATCGCCCTGGTGCTCGCGCACCTGCCCGCAGGACAGTCGGCGGAGGTCCTGTCGGGGTTCGCCCCCGAGCAGCAGGCGGAGGTCGCGCACCGGATCGCCACGATGGACCGCACCTCGCCGGAGATGGTCCGCCTCGTCGAGGAGGAGCTCGGCCGCCGGATGGGCTCGATCCTCGCGCACCAGGACATGACCACCGCCGGTGGCGTGGAGGCCCTCGTCGAGATCATCAACCGCTCGCCGCGGCCCACCGAGCGCTCGATCCTCGAGTGGCTGGACAACACCGACCCGGAGCTGGCCGACCAGGTCCGGTCGCAGATGTTCGTCTTCGAGGACATCGTCTCGATCGACGACCGCTCCCTGCAGCTGGTGCTGCGCGAGGTGGAGGCCAACGACCTGGCCACCGCGCTCAAGGGCGTCCGGCCCGACGTCCGCGACAAGATCCAGCGCAACCTCTCCGAGCGCGCCGCCGAGAACCTCTCCGAGGAGATCGAGATGCTCGGCCCGGTCCGCACCCGCACCGTCGAGGAGGCCCAGGCCAAGGTCGTCGGCGTCATCCGCACGCTCGAGGAGCAGGGTGTGCTGACCATCTCGCGCGGCGTCGACGACGAGTTCGTCGCGTGATGACGGCCACGGGAGCATCGCAGCGAGGAACGAGCGAGGAGCGGACCGAGGCGCGGAATCGCGTCCAGGGCCATCGCGTGATGGCGTCTCCTGTGGACGCCATGCCGGTCGTGCTGCGCGCGGCGGACGCGGGCGGGCCTCCCGCCCCGCGGGCGCCGCGCGAGGGCGCGGTGCTGCGCGGCGGAGCGGCGAGCTCGGCCCGGCCCTACCGGCAGGTCACCGACGACGGCGCTCCGCACGCGGTGCCCCCGCAGCCCTCCCCCATCGAGCGGCGCACCACGGTCCGCCGCGCGGAGGACCAGCCCGTCGTCGCCGGCGGCCGGCCGACGATCCGGCTCGGCGAGGTCTACGCCGACGAGCTCGAACGGCTGCGCCGCCAGGCACACGCCGAGGGCTTCGCGGCCGGGCGGACCGAGGGCCTGACCGCCGCGGCCGACGTCGTCGCGCAGGCCGAGCGGGCCGCCGCCGAGCGCATGACCGCCGCCCAGGGGCGCTGGGAGCGGCGGATCGCCTCGGCCACCGCAGCCCTCGGTGCCGCAGCGGCCCGCCTGGACGAGGCCGCCGTCCCGACCGCCGACGAGGTGCGGGAGACCGTGCTGGGCACGGTCCTGACCCTGGTCGAGGACCTGCTGGGCCGGGAGCTCGCGCTCGCCGACTCCCCCGTCCTCGACGCCGTCCGCCGGGCGCTCACGCTCTGCCCCGCCGACGCCCCCGCGGTGGTGCGCGTGCACCCCGACGACCTCGCCGAGCTGCCGGCCGGCGCGCTGATCGAGCTGCCCGACTCGGTGCGCGTGGTCGGCGACCCGGCCGTCGAGCGCGCCGGCGCGGTCGCCGAGACCGGGTCCCGCCGGGTCGACGCCCAGCTCGTCGCGGCCCTCGAGCGCGTCCAGGCGGTGCTGTCCTCGTGACCACGGCCACCGCCCCGTCGGGGCTGCCGTCGGCGCTGCTCGCCCGCGCCCGCGCGGCCGCCCGGCCCCAGGTCACCGGGATCGTCACCGGCGCGATGGGCCTCACGCTCACCGTCGAGGGCGTCGTCGCGGCCGTCGGCGACCTCGTCGAGATCGACCCGGGCACCCGCCCGCTGCTGGCCGAGGTGGTCGCGGTCGGCAACGGCCGCCTCACCTGCATGCCGCTGGGCACGCTCTCCGGCGTCGTCGCCGGAGCGCCCGTCCGGGCCACCGGCCTCCCCCTGCAGGTGCCGGTCGGCGAGGCGCTGCTCGGCCGCGTCCTCGACGGCCTCGGCCGGCCCGTCGACGGCGGCCCGCCGCTGGCCGCCCGCGTCTCCTGGGTCGACCTGGCGAGCGAGACGCCGCACGCGCTGGCCCGCACCCGCGTGCAGGAGCCGCTCACCTTCGGCGTCCGCGCCCTGGACACCCTCGTGCCCTGCGGCAAGGGGCAGCGACTGGGCATCTTCGCCGGTTCCGGCGTCGGCAAGTCCAGCCTGCTCGCCCAGATCACCCGCGGCACCGACGCCGACGTCCGCGTCATCGGTCTCATCGGCGAGCGTGGCCGGGAGGTGCGCGAGTTCATCGAGGAGAACCTCGGCCCCGAGGGCATGGCGCGCACCGTCGTCGTCGTCGCCACCTCGGACGAGCCGCCGCTGGTCCGGCTGAAGGCAGCCTTCGTGGCGACGCGCATCGCCGAGGCCTTCCGCGACCAGGGCCGCGACGTCCTGCTGCTCATGGACTCGATCACCCGCACCGCCATGGCCCAGCGCGAGGTGGGGCTCTCCGCCGGCGAGCCCCCGGCCACCCGCGGGTACCCGCCGAGCGTCTTCGCGATGATGCCGCAGCTGCTCGAGAAGGCCGGCACGGGCGCGACCGGCTCGATCACCGGGCTCTACACGGTGCTGGTGGAGGGCGACGACCACAACGAGCCGATCGCCGACACCGCGCGCTCCATCCTCGACGGGCACATCGTGCTCACCCGCAAGCTCGCCACCGTCGGGCACTTCCCGGCCATCGACGTGCTGGAGTCCATCTCCCGCGTCGCGACCGCCGTGGTGCCGCCGCCGCTCATGGCCGACGCGCGGGAGATCCGCCGCCTCATGGGCGCGCTGCGCGACGTCAAGGAGCTCATCGAGATCGGCGCGTACCAGGCCGGCAGCGACCCCCTGGTGGACCGGGCCCGCGAGCTCGCGCCGCAGATCGAGGCGTTCCTGCAGCAGTCCATGGGTGAGTCGACGCCGGCGCCCGAGGCGTGGGCCTGGCTGCAGCGGATCGTCCGGGCATGAAGCAGGCACCCTTCCGGCTGCAGCCGGTGCTCGAGCTGCGCCGCACCGAGGAGCGCGCCGCCGCGGTGGCCTCGGCCCGGGCCGCGCAGGCCGCGGTCGACGCCGCCGACCGCGCGACCGACCACGAGACGACGCTGGCCTCGGCCGTCCTGCCCCGCTCCCTCGGCGCCGGCGACTTCGTGGCGGCGATGACGCTGCTCCGGATCGCCGCGACCGACGCCTCCGACGCCCGCGCGGCCGCGGTCGCGTCGGCCGAGCAGGCCGAGGCGGTCCGCGCGCAGTGGACGGCGGCCGCGCAAGCCACCTTGGCGCTCGAGCGGCTGCGGGAGCGGCACCGGGAGGCCCAGCAGCGCGCCGAGGCGGCCGCCGAGGAGCGCGCCGTCGACGACCTGGTGACCGGCCGCGCCGGCCGGTCCACGACCGAGGAGGTCCCGTGGACGGACTGACCGCGGTGCAGTCGCGGATCAACGAGATCCAGACGCGCTTCACCCCCCAGCTGGCGACGTCGTCGCGGGGCTGGGCGACGGCGGCCGCGGCCGCGGGCCTCAGTGGGACCGCCTCGACCTCGTCGAGCTCCGCCACCGCCGCGGCCGGGACGGCCTCGGAGACGGCGGTCGTCGCGGAGGCGAGCAAGTACCTGGGCGTGCCCTACCTGTGGGGCGGCACCGACCCGTCGAAGGGCCTGGACTGCTCGGGCCTGGTCCAGGTCGTCTTCGGGCGGCTGGGCATCGACCTGCCGCGCACATCGTCGCAGCAGGCGACGAGCGGCACCGCGGTCGCCTCCCTCGCCGACGCCCGCCCCGGCGACCTCGTCTTCTTCGACAACTCCTCCTCTCGGGCCGGTATCGACCACGTGGGCATCTACGTGGGCAACGGCAAGATGATCGCCGCCCCGCAGGCCGGCGAGGTCGTCAAGGTGCAGGACGTCGGCAACCCGACGTCGATCCGGCGGATCCTGCCGCAGGCTGCCCCCGTCGCGGCATCCGCCGGCTCGGGCTCGGGCGGCATCGCGGGCGTCCCGTACGCCAACCTGTTCACCGCCGCGGCCGGCCGCCACGGCGTGGATGCCTCGCTGCTCGCCGCCGTCGCCTCGGTCGAGTCCAGCTTCAACCCGAGCGCGGTCTCCCCGGCCGGCGCCCAGGGGCTCATGCAGTTCATGCCCGCCACCGCCGCCGGCCTCGGTGTGACGGCGCTCGACCCGGCGTCGGCCGTCGACGGCGCCGCCCGCTACCTCAAGAGCCTCAGCGGCCAGTTCGGCTCGACCGAGCTGGCCCTCGCCGCCTACAACGCCGGCCCGGGGACGGTCAGCCGCCACGGCGGCATCCCGCCCTATCCCGAGACCCAGAACTACGTCCGCACCGTGATGAGCAAGGCGGAGACCTACCGATGAGCGCACCAGTGATGCCGGCGGCTCCTGCCGCGCGGACCGCCTCGACCGGGGGGACGTCGGACGCCGGGGGGGCCGACAGCGGCACGCCCTTCGCCTCGGCGCTCGACGGCGCCCTGGCCGAGGGCCGGGGCACCGTCGGCGACGGGGCGACCGGCGACGGGGAGTCGCAGGACTCCGAGTCGCCGGCCGGGCCCGTCGTCCCCGGTGAGGCGGGAGCCGTCGAGGTGCCGGCCGCCGTCGTCCTGCCCGCGACCCTGTGGGCGCTCGCCCTCGGCTCCGCTCAGGCCGGCGGGCAGCCGTCGACTCCCCCTGCGGGGGACGCCGCCCTCGCGGTCTCCGCCCTCGCTCCGGGTGAGGCCACGGGCACCTCGGCCGTCGCTCCGGGTGCCGCTGCCTCGACCGCGGTTCCGGCGGCCGCTCCGGCCGGTGCCGCTGCCCCGCCCGTCGCCGGCCTGCCCGTCGACCCCGCCGTCGTCCCGGCCACCGGCGGACCGGCGGCGCCGGGCCTCCCGGCAGCAGCGCCCGGGTCGGTGCCGGCAGCCGGCGGACCGGCCCCGGCCGATGCGACAGCCGCGGCGTCCGGCACCACGATGACGCCGCCGGCGTCGGCTCCCGACCCCGCGGCCGACGCCACCTCCGCGCAGGCCGCCCCGGCTGTCCTGCCAGGAACCGCGAACCTCTCGGCCGGTGCCGGCACCGGCGGCCAGGGCCAGAGCCAGAGCCAGAGCCAGAGCCAGAGCCAGAGCCAGAGCCAGAGCCAGGGTCAGGGCTCCGGCGGCGCCGCCCCGGGCGTCGAGGCCGCCGAGCCGGTTACGACTCCGGTCCCCGGCGCCGCCCTCCCCACCCTGACACCGGCGGCTCCGGACGCCGACGGCGCGACCGGTGCCGCGGCGAGCCTGCCGGTGGCCGGGCAGGTCGCCCGGCAGGTCGCGGTGCTGCGCGGCGGGCCCGACGGCTCGCACACCATGACCCTCGTCCTCACCCCCGAGACGCTCGGGCCGGTCGAGGTCTCGGTCACCGTCACCAAGGGCACGGTCGACCTCATGCTCCGCGGAGCGCACGAGCAGGGCCGCGCCGCCCTGCTCGACGCGCTGCCCGACCTGCGCCGCGATCTCGAGGCGGCCGGCCTGACCACCTCCAAGCTCGAGGTGGCACGGGACAGCGGCGGGTCCTGGCTGGACCGGCACGCCGCCGGCCAGCAGGCGCAGCAGGGCTTCGGCGACCGCCCCGGTCAGCAGGGTCCGCCGGACGGACGGTCACGACCATGGCTGCGTCCTGCCGATAGCGGAGAGACCAGGACCGTCCCGACCACCGGATCGCCGTCGTCGGGCGTCGACGTCCGCGTCTGAACAGGAGCTCACCCATGCCGGACGCAGTCAGCGGCACCCAGAACGTGCCCGTCACCTACGCGACCCCCCAGGTGGACCGCGGGGACCAGATGGGCAAGGACACCTTCCTCAAGCTCCTGGTCGCCCAGATGCGCTACCAGGACCCGTCCAAGCCTGTCGATTCCTCGCAGATGATCGCGCAGACCGCGACCTTCACCCAGGTCGAGAAGCTGGAGCAGATCGCCGCGAGCAGCGCCACGGCCCTGATCCTCCAGGAGCACGCAGCCGCGGGCGCCATGGTCGGCCGCCACGTCACGTACACCGACACCACCGGCACCTCGGTCACCGGGCTGGTGAGCTCCGTCCGGCTCGCCTCCGGCGACGGCGAGGCGGTGGCCGTCGTCGCCGGCCAGCAGGTCCAGGTCGGCCGCATCACCGCCATCTCCACCACGCCGAGCTCAGGGACGAGCTCCTCCGCGGCGTCCTGATCCACTTCCCACCCCGGCACCCGAGGAGACCCTTCCCATGCTCCGCTCCATGTTCTCCGCCATCTCCGGCCTCAAGGCCCACCAGGCAAAGATGGACGTCACCGGCAACAACATCGCCAACGTCAACACCGTCGGCTTCAAGAGCAGCAGCGCTGTCTTCCAGGACACCCTGTCGCAGGTCGTCCGGGCCGGCGGCGCCCCCGCCGCCGACCGTGGCGGCACAAACCCGGCCCAGGTGGGCCTGGGCGTCAAGCTCGCGGCGATCACCACCAACTGGACCAACGGCGCCGCCCAGTCGACCGGCCGCTCGACCGACTTCATGATCGAGGGCGACGGGTTCTTCGTCACCCAGGGTTCCGGCGGCGAGCAGCTCTACACCCGGGCCGGCTCGCTCTCGTTCGACGCCACCGGGCGCCTGGTGACCCCCGACGGCGGCATCCTGCAGGGCTGGATCGCGGGGCCCGACGGGACGATCAACCCGAACGGGCCGATCGAGGACCTGTCGGTGCCCTACGGCGCCGCCGTGCCGCCCACCGCCACGCGCACGTCGGTCGTGGAGGGCAACCTCGACTCCGCGGCGGCGGACGGGGCCTTCGTCCAGACGCCGGTGCGCATGTTCGACCAGATGGGCGTCCGGCAGGAGGTCACCTACACGTTCACCAAGACCGCCACCCCGAACACGTGGACCCTCGCGGTGGCCAACGGCGGCACGACGCTGCCGCTCAACAACGCCGACGGGACGCCCTTCGACGGGACGGTCACGTTCGACAACGACGGCACGATGCTGACGCCGGCCGCGGGGGTCACCTTCACCCCCGGGACGGCGAGCTGGCCCGGCGCCGTCGCCGTGGACCTGTCCGGCATCGACCAGTTCGGTGGCAAGAGCGAGGTCGTCCCCTCCGACGTCGACGGCTACGCGATGGGCACGCTGCAGGGCTTCTCGCTCTCCAACGACGGCACCATCACCGGCACCTACTCCAACGGGCTCCGGCAGAACCTGGGTCAGCTGGCCATGGCCTCGTTCAACAACCCGAGCGGCCTGGAGAAGGCCGGCAACTCCTCGTTCCGGGTCGCCCAGAACTCCGGCGAGCCCATGGTCGGCGTCGCCGGTGCCGGTGGCCGCGGCGTGCTGTCCTCCGGCGCGCTGGAGATGTCCAACGTGGACCTCTCCGAGGAGTTCACGAGTCTGATCGTCGCCCAGCGCGGCTTCCAGGCCAACAGCCGCGTGATCACCGCCTCCGACGAGCTCCTCCAGGACCTGGTCAACCTCAAGCGCTGATAGCCGGACCACGGCTCTCCGGGACCTCCTGCAGCGGAGGCCCCGGAGAGCCGCGGACGTTCTGCAGCGGATGTCCCGTCGCAGCGGGGCTCTCACCCTCCGGGGTGAGCCCCACCGCGGTCGCTTCGGCTCAAGTGCCGGGCCCGCGGAGCCGATGGTGACAGTGACGATTCCCGCCCGTCCCGACTTCCGCCCCACCGAGCAAGAGGACTGTCCCGTGATCCGTGTGACCCGCCTGAACGGGGAGCAGTTCGCGCTCAACCCCGACCTCATCGAGCGGGTCGAGGCGCACCCCGACACCGTCGTCTTCCTCTTGGAGGGGACCCGGTACGTGGTGACGGAGTCCGTGGACACGGTCATGCGTGACATCCGCGAGTACCGCGCCGGCATCCTCGCCACCAGCTACGAGATGGACCGCGGCGAGTACCGCTCCCACCGTGCCGAGGCCCTGCCCGTCGGCGACTCGTCGGTCGTGCCGTTCCCGGTCCGAGAGGAGCGCTGACCCGTGGACCCCGTGACCCTGATCGGCTTCGGCATCTCCGTCGTCGCGCTGTTCGTCTTCATGACCCTCGAGGGGGTCGCGCCGATGACGCTGCTCTTCCTGCCGGCGATCATCCTCGTGATCGTGGCCACCTTCGGTGCGGCCATGGCCAGCCAGACCATGGCCGACCTCAAGAAGATGCCGGCCTGGTTCAAGATGGCCGTGCTCCCGGCCAAGGTTCCGCCGCCGACCGACCAGATCCAGATCCTGGTCTCCCTCGCGGAGAAGGCCCGCAAGGAGGGCCTGCTCGCGCTGGAGGCGCAGGTCAAGGCGATCGAGGACCCGTTCCTCAAGCGCGGCCTGCAGATGGGCATCGACGGCACCGACCCCGAGGAACTGCGCGACGTCCTGGAGAGCGAGATCTCGGCGAAGAAGGCCGAGGACAAGGTCGCCGCGAAGTTCATGAACGCCATGGGTGGCTACGCGCCCACCATCGGCATCCTGGGCTGCATCGTCGGCCTGATGAACGTCATGGCCAACCTGGACCGACCCGAGACCCTCGGGCCGATGGTCTCCGCCGCGTTCATCGCCACGCTCTGGGGCGTCATGGCGGCCAACTTCTGGTTCCTGCCGATGGGCGCCAAGATCCTCCGGGTCAGCGAGCTGCAGGCCGCCCAGATGGAGCTGCTCGTCGAGGGCATCGCCGAGATCCAGGCCGGCACCAGCCCGCGCGCGGTCCGCCAGAAGCTCAACGCGCTCATCCCGCCGAGCGAGCTGGCCAAGGCAGCAGCGTGAGCGAGCTTGCGAGCTCCGCCAGGGGCACAGCGAGTCCGCGAAGCGGACCGACGAGCGCCGGCGAGGAGGACCGATGAGCGGCGGACACGGCCGCCGCCGCAAGAAGCACGAAGAGCACGAGGAGCACGAGAACCACGAGCGGTGGCTCGTCTCGGCCTTCGACATGATGACGCTGCTCTTCGTGGTGTTCGTCGTGCTCTTCGCGATGAGCAAGGTGGACGAGGACAAGTTCGCCGCCCTGGCCAAGGGCCTCGCGGAGAGCTTCGGCGGCCCCATCGTCGTCACCCCCGGGCCGACGCCGGACGGGTCCGTGCTCGACGGGCTGCCCGGGGCGATCGACATCGCCTCGGCGATCCCGCCGAACCCCACCGTCCCCGAGGCGGAGGTCGACGCCGCCGCCGCGGCCGCGGCCGCCGAGCGCGCCCAGCGGGTCGCCGCCGAGGCCGCCGACGCCTACGACGAGCTCGCCGCTGCCCGCGCCGCGCTCGAGGCCGCGCTGGCCGAGGCCGGGTACTCCGGCGCGGCGCGCTTCGAGATCGACGAGCGGGGCCTGGTGGTGCACATCGTCGCCGACGCCGTCCTCTTCGACGCCGAGGAGGCCGCCCTCCGCCCGGAGGGCGCCGCCATCCTGGGCGCCATAGCCCCGACCCTCACCGACCTGCCCAACGTGCTGCGCATCGAGGGCCACGCGAACCACCTGCCCGTCACCCGCGGCGGCCCCTGGCCGTCGAACTGGGAGCTGTCGGGCTGGCGGGCCAGCACCGTGCTGCGCTACCTGGCCGGTGACGGCGTCCCCGAGGACCGCATGTCCTCGGCCGGCTACTCGTCCACCAAGCCGCTCGTGCCCATCTCCGACCCCACGGCGATCAGCGCGAACCGTCGCGTCGACGTCGTCGTCCTGTCCACCGCCTCTGCCGAGGCCAACGCACTGCTGCCAGGCATCGACGCCGCACAACAGGAGGCCACCCCATGAGCAAAAACTCGAAGACCGAGACCGACGAGGCCGCCCCCAAGGGCAAGAAGAAGCTGTTCCTCGTCGTCGGAGTGGTCGTGCTGGCCCTGGCCGGCGCCGCCTACTTCTTCCTGTTCGCCGGCGGCGAGGCCGAGGCCGCAGCCCCCGAGCACGGCGGCTACGTCGCCCTCGAGCCGGTCGCGGTGAACCTGGCGGGCGGTGGCTACCTCAAGGTCGGCATCACCCTCGACATCACCGTCGCGGCGGCAGCCGGCGGCGGGCACGGCGGCGGCGCGACCGTCGACGGCGCCAAGGCCTACGACGCCATCATCTCCACGTTCTCGCAGGCGAACCCGGCCGACGTGATCGGCGCCCGGGACGCGCTGAAGGAAGCCCTCGAGCAGAAGATCATCGCCGCGTACACCGACCACGACGTCCCGATGGTCATGGGCATCTACTACACGGAGTACGTCACCCAGTAGCCGTCGCCGGGCGCCAGGGCAGAAATGGCCATTTCTGCCCTGGCGTCTCCGGCGCGCGGTTCGCCCCGACGACGCCCCTCCGATCCCCCCAGCACCACTCGCCACAGCTCTCCCGTCCGACCGGCCGGGCCCCGCACGCCGGTCAGGGTGACCCCGGTTCCCGCCGATGAGTTCCTCCGTGACCACCCCCGAGACCGGCCCGGCCCCCCACGGGGGAGCAGCACAGGCACCGGCGGCGGCACCGGTCAGCAGCACCCGCAGCCGCCGCGGCGAGCCGCGCACCTACGACTTCCGCCGGCCCACGAAGCTCTCCCGCGAGCACGTGCGCGTCATGCAGATCGCGCAGGAGTCGTTCGCCCGCCAGGCGACGACGATCCTCACCACGTTCCTCCGCGCCGGTGCGCGGCTGGAGCTGGTGAGCATCGAGCAGTTCTCCTACGACGACTACGTCAAGACGCTGCCCGACCCGGTGTTCATCACGACGTTCACCCTCGAGCCGCTGGCCGGCAAGGGCATGCTCGCCTACCCCCTCGACATCGCGATGGCGATCGTCGACCACATGCTCGGCGGCTCAGGCGCCGCCGCACAGCCCGCCCGGCCGATGACGGCGATGGAGACGTCCATCACCACTCACCTGCTGGAGCGTCTGCTGCACGAGTTCGCGGTCTCGTTCGCGACGATCACCGAGCTCCAGCCGGTGATGACCGGCTTCGAGTACAACCCGCAGCTGGCCCAGGCCGCGTCGGGGTCGGACACCGTCATGGTCGCGAACTTCGCCATGGCCGTGGGCGCCCGGGAGGGCGAGGCCACGCTGGTCCTGCCCTTCTCCTCGTTCGCCCAGTCGCTGAACAACGCCGCCTCGCCGCAGCTGTCGGAGTCCGCGCTGCGCAAGCGCAAGAAGGCGGCCGAGGCACTGGCCGCCCGCCTCAACCTCGTGCCGGTGGACGTCAGCGTGCGGTTCGCCCCGCTGTCGGTGTCCTCGGCCGACCTGCTCTCCCTCGCCGTCGGCGACGTCCTCCTGCTGCGCCATCCGCGTGACAGTCCGCTCGAGGTCACCACCAACGACACCACGTTCGCCTACGCGATCGCGAGCAACCACCGGCGCCGTCTGGCCGCCTCGATCGTCCCCACCCCGCACGCTGCCGTGAAGGACACCGCATGAGCACCGACAGCACCCAGGACTCCCAGACCGTCACCGCCGTGGTGGCCAGCGCTGCCCGGGCCGCCGCGACCCTGGTCCCGGCCACGACGCAGCTGGTCGCGGGCACCCCGGTCAGCGACCCCGACAGCGTCTCGCTCCCCCCGGGCGCGGCCTCGGCGGTCACGGCCGGCCTGTCGGGCGAGGTGACCGGCGACGTCGTCCTCGTCGTCTCCGCCGACGTCGTGGAAGCGCTGAGCAACTCCCCCGTCGGCAAGATGGACGTCGCGGCGGCACTGCGCCCGGCCCTCGAGGCCGCAGCGGCGACGCTCGGCCAGGTGCGCGTCGCCTCCGAGCGGCTCGTGGACCCGGTCACCGCCCTCGACGGGTTGCGCGACAAGGGCATGTTCGTCGCCGTCCCGCTCATGGCCGACGGCGAGCACCAGGCGACCTTCGCACTGCAGGTGGACCTGCCGGCCGCGCGCACCCCGAGCGGCAGCCTGGACCTGCTGCGCCACGTGGCCATGGAGGTCACCGTCGAGATCGGCCGCACCCGGATGACCGTCCAGGAGCTGCTCTCGCTGCACCCGGGCGAGGTGGTCGAGCTCGACCGTGCGGCCAGCGCGCCGGCGGACCTGCTGGTCAACGGCACCCTCATCGCCCGCGGCGAGGTCGTGGTCGTCGACGAGGACTTCGGCCTGCGGATCAGCGAGATCGTCAGCGACGCCGCCGAGCTGGGTGTGAGTGCGTGAGCGAGCTTGCGAGCTCACCCATGGGTGGAGCGACGTGGGTCATGGGAACGACGAGCGCCAGCGAGGAGTGGACATGACCTGGATGATCATCCGGCTGATCCTGTCGCTGGGGTTCGTCGCGCTGATCCTGCTGTACGCCGCGCGGCTCGCGAAGAAGCGCGGCCTCGGGCAGGGGTCGAACCTGATCGAGGTCGTCGCGCGCCAGCGCATGGGCCGCTCGAGCACGGTCAACGTCATCCGCATCGCCGACGTCGTCCTGGTCGTCGGCGCCACCGAGGAGCAGGTCACGCTGCTCGCCGAGCTCGACTCCGAGGCCGTCGACGCCGCGCAGCGCGAGCGGACGCCGATGCGCCTGGCGACCGCGCCCGACTCCCACGACGACTCCCCCACCCTGGTCGCCCGGTCCACGTCCGGCGCGCTCGCCGGCTCGGTCCTGGACCGCGACGGCTGGGGCAACCTGGTCCACCAGCTCCGCGAGCGGACGGTCCGCCGGTCATGACCGCCCCGCTCCGACGGCGGTCGCGGCTGGACGTGGCCCGGTGGCGCGCGACGGTCGTCCTGCTGCTGACGCTGCTCGCCGGCCTCGCCGCGGTGCTCGCGGCCGGCCCGGCCGCAGCCGTGCCGACGGCGCCCACCGCGCCCACCGACCCGGTCGCGCCGGTCGTCCCCGGCGTCGGCGGCGCCGACGGCGGCGTGGACATCTCCATCGGCGGCGGCTCGGCGAGCACGTCGATCACGCTCATCCTGGCCATCACCGTGCTCTCGGTGGCCCCGTCGGTGCTGCTTCTCGCGACCTCGTTCACCAAGATCATCGTCGTCCTGGGGATCACGCGGAACGCCCTCGGGCTGCCCACCTCGCCGCCCAACCAGGTGCTCACCGGCCTGGCCCTGTTCCTCACGCTGTTCGTGATGGGCCCGGTGTTCGGCGACATCAACGACGTCGCCGTGCAGCCCTACATGGACGGCGCCATGTCGGTCTCGCAGGCCTACGACGCCGGCGTCGTCCCGCTGCGGGAGTTCCTCCTGGGCAACACCCGCGAGGACGAGCTGAAGCTGATGATCGGCCTCTCCGGCGAGGAGGCACCGGCCGACGCGAGCGCGGTGAGCATGACCACCCTCGTCCCCGCGTTCGTGCTCTCCGAGCTCAAGAGCGCGTTCATCATCGGGCTGGTCATCTTCATCCCGTTCCTGGTGCTCGACATGCTGGTCAGCGCCTCGCTGATGTCGATGGGCATGATGATGGTGCCGCCCACGATCGTCTCGCTGCCGTTCAAGCTGCTGCTGTTCGTCGTGGTCGACGGCTGGTCGCTGATCACCACCGCGCTCGTCGGCTCGTACGGGGGTGGGTAGCGATGTCTGACGCCGACGTCACGGAGATCGCGGCCCAGACGATGATGCTGGCCGCCAAGGTCGCCGCCCCGATCCTGCTCACGGCGCTGGCGGTGGGCTTCCTGATCTCGCTGTTCCAGGCCGCCACGCAGATCCAGGAACCGACCCTGTCGTTCGTGCCCAAGATGATCTCGGTCGCCGTCGTCCTGCTGATCACCGGGAACTGGGTCCTCTCCTCCCTGGTGGACTTCACCGAGCACCTGTTCGACCAGCTGCCCCGACTGCTCGACCGGACCTGAGCGATGGACCTCACGGTCCCCGCCGTCACCCTGGTCGCGCTGCTGCTCGGCACCGCACGGGCCGCAGGGTTCGTGCTGCTGGCTCCGCCGTTCAACTCGCGGACCATCCCGGCACCGGTCAAGGGCGCGCTGGCGATGGCCCTGTCGCTGCTGCTGTCGACCCAGATCGCACCGACGCTGCCCGAGCCGACGGCCGGCTTCATCGTCGTCGCGGCCGTGACCGAGGTGATCATCGGCGCGGCGCTCGGCTTCGTCGTCCAGGTGCTCTTCACCGCCGTGCAGATGGCCGGTGACCTCATCGACGTGACCGGCGGTTTCTCGCTCCAGCCGGCCTACGACCCCCTCTCCATGACCCAGAACGCGTCCATCGGCCGGCTGCACTACCTGCTCGCCGTCACCCTGCTGTTCACCAGCGGTGGTCATCTGCTGCTGGTGAAGGGGTTCGCCACCTCCTACCAGGGGATGCCGGTCGGCGGCGAGGTCCCGGTCGACCAGCTCGGGGCGGTGCTCATCCAGGCTGTGTCGATGATGTTCCTGGCCGCCCTGCAGATCGCCGGGCCGATGGTGGCCGTGCTGCTGCTGGCCGACGTCGCGCTCGCCCTGCTCAGCCGGGCGGCACCTGCGCTCAACATCTTCGCGATCGGCTTCCCGGTCAAGATCACGCTGACCCTCGTCATGCTCGGCCTCACCTTCCCGCTGCTGCCACCGGCGCTCGACGCGCTGCTCGAGCACGGTGTGCAGGCCATGACCTCCCTCCGGAGCGGCTGACCCGTGGTGATGACCCGTGGCTAAGGACGGTCCCGGCGGTGAGAAGACCGAGAAGCCCACGCCCCAGCGCCTGAAGAAGGCGCGCAAGGAGGGGCAGATCCCGCGGACCCAGGAGCTGGGCACCTGGGCGGGCATCGCGGCGGCCAGCGTGCTGCTGCCGATGATCGCGGGCAAGGGCTTCGCGGAGGTGCAGACGCTGTTCGTGCAGATCGGCGCCGTGGCCACCCAGCCCGAGGTCTCGGCGATCTCCGCACTCCTCGGTCAGGCGCTGACCGCATTCGTGATGACGGTGCTGCCGCTGGCGCTGGGCCTCATGGTCGTCGGCCTCGTGGCGTCCGCCAGCCAGGGCGGCGTCACCTTCGCCACCAAGGGGATGAAGCCGACGCTGAAGAAGTTCAACCCCCTCACCGGCATGAAGCGCATGTTCGGCACCCAGGGCCTGTGGGAGGTGACCAAGGCGCTGATCAAGACCATCGCGCTCGCGACGGTCGTGGTCATCACCAGCGACCGGGCGCAGACCCTGGTCTCGTCGGCCGGCGCGCTGCCGCTGTCGGCGGTGGTGGACACCTTCGTGGACTCGGCGATCCTGATGTTCCGGGTCGTCGCGATGACCGGGCTGGTGATCGCGATCGCCGACTACCTGGTCGTCCGCAAGAAGATGATGAAGCAGCTCAAGATGAGCAAGTACGAGATCACCCGGGAGTACAAGCAGGCCGAGGGCGATCCGTACATGAAGGCCCACCGCAAGGGGGTGGCCCTCTCGATGTCGCGCAACCGGATGATGGCCGAGGTCGCCGAGGCCGACGTCCTGCTGGTCAACCCGACCCACGTCGCCGTGGCGCTCAAGTACGAGGCGGCCAAGGGCGCACCGCGGGTCGTGGCCAAGGGCGCCGGCGAGATCGCCGCCAAGCTGCGCGAGGTCGCCGCCGAGGCGCGCGTGCCCATGGTCCAGGACATCCCGCTCGCCCGGGCCCTGCACGCGTCGTGCGAACTGGGCCAGGAGGTGCCGCCCCAGCTGTTCACCGCCGTCGCCCGGGTGCTCGCCTTCGTCATGCACCTGGGCGCCCGCGGCGTGCGCGGTGGCCTGCACCGGCCCGGCTTCGAGCCGCCGGACACCTCCGACCTGCCCAAGGCCGGTCGCCGCCGCGCCGTCCAGCCCGCCGCCTGACGCACTCCTCCGGCGGTACCGAGCACGCCCCCGCCTGCCGATGAAGGGGAACGTGAGCCAGCCCCCGTCTTCCGCACCCCTGGTGGTGGGCGAGTGAAGGGGGTCGCCAAGGTCGCCGTCCCGGTCGGCGTCGTCGCGATCGTGCTCATGCTGGTCGTGCCCATGCCGGCGGCCCTCATGGACCTGCTGATCGGCCTGAACCTCGCGGTCGCACTGCTGGTCCTGCTCGTGGCCATGCAGATCCGCAAGCCGCTGGACTTCGCGGTCTTCCCCTCGCTGCTGCTGATCGCGACGCTGTTCCGGCTGGCGCTCAACGTCTCCTCGACGCGGCTGGTGCTCACCGACGGCTACGCGGGCAAGGTGATCGAGGCCTTCGGGCACATCGTCATCGCCGGCTCGCTGGTCGTCGGCCTGGTGATCTTCGTGATCCTCACCGTCGTGCAGTTCGTGGTCATCACCAACGGTGCCGGCCGCGTGGCCGAGGTCGGTGCCCGCTTCACCCTCGACGCCATGCCGGGCAAGCAGATGGCCATCGACGCCGACCTCAACGCCGGGCTGATCAACGAGGCGCAGGCGCGCAAGCGCCGCCACGAGGTCACCGCCGAGGCCGACTTCTACGGCTCGATGGACGGTGCGTCGAAGTTCGTCAAGGGCGACGCCATCGCCGGCATCATCGTCACGCTGGTGAACCTCATCGGCGGGTTCGCGATCGGCGTCATGCAGCGCGGGATGGCCCCCGGCGAGGCGGTGACGACGTTCTCGCTGCTGACCGTCGGCGACGGCCTGGTCTCGATGATCCCGGCGCTGCTGATGTCCACCGCGACCGGCATCATCGTCACCCGGTCGGCCACCGAGGGCGACATGGGCACCGACCTCATCGCCCAGCTCGGCCGCTTCAAGCAGCCGGTCCGGATCGCCGGCGGCGCCTCCCTCGCTCTCTGCCTCATCCCCGGTCTCCCCAAGCTGCCGTTCCTGCTCGTGGGCGGGCTGTTCCTCATCGCCGCGGCCCGCATGACCGAGACGCCGCTGGTCGACGAGGAGGCCGAGGCCGCGGCCGCCGCGATCGACGCCGAGCCGCAGCCCGACTCCCCCGAGGCGATCGTCGAGAAGATGCGGGTCGACCCGCTGGAGCTCGAGGTCGCCTTCGACCTGGTCGAGCTGGTCGACGCCTCCCGCGGCGGTGACCTGCTCGACCGCGTCAAGGCGTTGCGCCGGAAGGTCGCCATGGAGACCGGCCTGGTCATCCCGCTGGTCCGCACCCGCGACAACCTGGACCTGCAGGGCTCGCAGTACGTCATCTGGCTCAACGGCGTCCCCGCCGCCAAGGGCATCTCCCCCGCCGGCACCGTGCTCGCGATCGGGGACAACCTCGACGGGCTGCCCGGCAAGGCCACCCGCGAGCCGGTGTTCGGCCTCGCCGCCAAGTGGGTGCCGGTCGAGCTGCAGCGCGCCGCGGAGATGGCCGGCGCCACCGTCGTCGACCGCTCGTCGGTGATCACCACGCACCTGGCCGAGGTCGTCCGCCAGAACGCGGCGGACCTGCTCGGCCGCGAGGACGTGCGCCTGCTCGTGGAGATGATCCGCCGCACGCACCCCGTCGTCGTCGAGGAACTGACCCCCTCCCTGCTCACCCTGGGAGAGGTGCAACGGGTGTTGCACGCGTTGCTCGAAGAGGGTGTGTCGATCAGGGACCTGGTCCGCATCTTCGAGGCACTCTCTGTACGTGCGAAGCATTCGACCGATCTGGACGGACTGGTCGAGGCCGCGCGCAACGCACTCGGCTCCGCGATCAGCCACCCGTACGTGACCCCCGACGAGCGGCTGCACGTCTTCACCCTCGACCCCGGCTTCGAGCAGCGGCTCCTGGAGTCGGTGCGGCAGAGCGAGGCCGGCGCCGTCCTGGCCCTGGACGCCGGCACCGTCGACGCGCTGGTCGTGGGCTGCAGCGGGCTGCTCGAGGATGCCGAGCGTCAGGGCCTCTCCCCCGTGCTCGTGTGCTCGCCGCAGGTCCGCTCCGCCCTGGCGCGGCTCATGCGCCAGGTCCTGCCCCGCCTGCCGGTCATCTCGTACGCCGAGGTGTCCCGGACGGCTCAGATCGAATCGCTGGGAGTGGTGAGCGGTGCCGTTGCGATCCGTTGAGGCAGCCAGCCGGGACGACGCCATCGCGGCGGCCCGGGAGCAGTTCGGCCCGTCCGCCCGGGTGGTCGGCGTGCGCCGGATCCGCTCCGGCGGCGTCCTCGGGTTCTTCGCGACCGAGCGCTACGTGGCCGAGGTCGCGCCCGAGCCGGCCGGCGCCCCGGGCCTGCCCGCCGCCGTGCCCGCCCGCCCCGCCGGCGCCCTGACCGAGGACCCGGACACCGGCTCGCTGCGCGCCTACGGGTCTCCCCTGGCCGCGGCCTCGCCGGCCCGCGCGCGCCCCGCGCCGCCGCGCAACGGCGCCGCTGCCTGGGCCGCCGCGGCGGCCCGGTCGGGCAGCCCGGCCGCACCCGCCGTCCCGGAGCTCGTCGGCGCCTCCTCGGGTGCCGGACGCCGGCCCGAGGCCCTGCGCCCCTCGCTCGAACCCCGCCCCTCCGAGCCCGCGGACGACGACCTGGTCGACGAGCTCGCCGGCCTGCTCGGTGTCCCGGCTGCGCCGCCCGTCCAGCGGAGCGCGGTGCCCGCCGCGCCTGCCGCCCGGGCCGCTGTGGCGCCGGCCAGCTTCCCGCGCACCAGCCGCTCGAACCTCCCGCCGGCGTTCCCGGTCGAGGACGACGCGGTCGGGGCGCCGTCGGCTCCCGTGTCCAGCGCACCCTCACCCTTCACCGCCGCGCTGGCCCGGATGGTGGCCGGCGACCGGGACGTCCAGCACGCGGTGCGCGAGGCGCTGGAGACGTCGGACGTCGCCCGGTCGGGCGACGAGCAGGACGGGCTCCGGGCCTCGACGCCCGAACCCGAGGCAACGAGTTCGTCAGCGGTGCGGTCGCGCCAGGAGGAGGAAACGGTGGGAGACCAGGTCATCGCGCCGCCCTCTCCGTCGGTCGACGAGCGGGCGGACTTCGCCGCCTGGGCGGACGAGTCGTTCGCGGACGCCCCGTTCGCGGAGACATCGTTCGCGGAGACATCGTTCCCGGAGACCTCGTTCCCCGGGACGTCGTTCCTCGACGAGCCGGCCGCCATCGAGCCGGCGGTCGCCCAGCCGGTGTCCCGCGAGGAGGCGATCGCCGAGGTGCTGCGCGCCGCTCTGGCGGAGGGGCACTCGGACGACGCCCTCGCCGGGATCCTGCGCGCGGTCGTGGCCGGCGACTCGCCGCAGGACGTGCTGGCCGAGTCGGTCGAGGGCCTGGTCGTCGAGGTGGCCCCGGTCGTCGAGGTGGTCCCGGTGGTCGAGGTGGTCGCCGAGGTCGAGGTGCCCGTCGTCGAGCCGTCGGTCGTCGAGGTGGCCCAGGTCGAGATGCCCGTCGAGGTGCCCGTCGTCGTCGAGCAGGTTCCGGCCGTCGCCGTCGCGCAGTTCGACCTGTTCGCCCCGGTGACCCCGCCGGCCGTCGTCGCTCCGGTCGCGCCCGCGGCGGAGCCGTCGTCGCCGGTCCGGCTGTGGGGCGAGGTGTCCACGCCGGCCCCGGCCACGACGTCCGCAGCCGCCAGGCCGAACGCCGACATCTGGGGCGATGTCGCACCGGCCGTGCCCGCCCCGACCGCCGCGACCCCGCTGTTCGAGACCCCGCTGTTCGAGGAGGCTGCCGACGAGGCCGTCGCCGCGGAGATCGACGAGGTGGAGGTCGACGTCCCGGAGGAGGTCCTCGCCGAGGACACCGCCGCCGAGGACACCGCCGCGGAGGACGTCGTCGCCGAGACCCTCGCGGAGGAGGCCGGCTCCGCGCTGGACCTCGAGGTGGCACCGCTGCTCGCCCGCACCGCCAGCGACCCCGCGCCGCTGACCGGGTCCGCGAGCATGGACGCGACCACCGTCATGCCGCCGCTGTCTCTCCTGCCGGGATCGTCGTCCCGTGGCCGCGGGCTGCCGCCGGTGCCGCCGCGTTCCGGCCGCCCGCCGGTGCCGCCGTCGAGCGGACGCGGGACCGCGCGCTCCGAGCGCCCGGCGTCCTCCCCCCGCACCCCCGACCTGCTGGCCACGGTGACCCGGCTGCCGGTGGCACCGCTCATGGCCACGCCCGAGACGCCGGACATGCCGGAGCTGGCCGAGCTCGCCGACCTCATCGAGGCCGACGGTTCGGGTCTGCTGGACTCGCCGGTGCTGCCCGCAGCCGTGCCCGAGCGGCCGACCCGGGTGTGCATCGCCCCGCCGCGCACTCCCGCGGAGGTGGTCTCCCGGCTCGCCGACCTCGGTGTCCCGGCCGATCTGCTCGGTGCGGCGTTCCTCGCCGACGTCGAGGCCCACGGCACCTACGCCGCGCTCACCCGCGCGCTCGCCGACCGGCTGCCGGAGGCACCGGAGCTCCCGACCGGCGCCGGCGACGTCCTCTTCCTCGTGGGCCCGGGCGTGGAGACGCTGCGCGCCGCGCGCTCGCTGGCCGCGACCCTGCGGCTGGATCCCGACCGCGTGCAGTGGGCCACCCGCGGGGACCTCGTGGGCCTGGCTCCCGAGGCCAGCCGGATGAGCACCATCGACGCCGCGCTGCGCCGCCGGCAGGACGCCTCGACGTCCGGCACCGTGACGATCGTCGCCGTGGACGCACCGCTGCGCAGCGACGCCTACTGGATGGCGCAGATGCTGGCCATCTGGACGCCGGTCGCCGTGTGGGCCGTGGTCGAGGCCACCCGCAAGCCCGAGGACCTCGAGCACTGGGTCGACGGCCTGGCCCGCGTCGACGCCCTCGTCGTCCAGGACACCGACCTCTCCGCCGACCCGGCCGCCGTGCTGGACCGCCTGGCCGCTCCCGTGGCGGTCGTCGACGGCGTCCGCGCCACGCCGCACCGGTGGGCGTCGGTGCTGTGCGAGCGGCTGGAGAGCGCGCCGGCATGAGCCCCTTCCGGTGGGACGTGCTGCAGGTGGGGTTCCTGCTGGCCCTGCCGGTGCTCGCGCTCGGGCTGCGCGGGGACTTCACCGCCGAGGAGGTGACCCTCCGGCTGCCCTGGTGCCTGGCTGCCGGGTGGGCTGCGGTCGCGCTGCTGCGCTTCGCGACCACTCCCCCCGCGCCCGCCCGGAAGGTCGCCACCCGGAGCCCGGGGCAGGCGCCGGCCGAGGACGAACCCGCCCGCTGACGGGTCGCTCAGCATCACGGGCTCTTCTCGACCATTGCCGGGCCTGCACGGACGGCAACGGCGGTGGAACGCCGGCAATCCGGCTCATCCACAGCCGTCGCCGTCATCCACGGTTCCTTCGCTCGACGTCCCGCTGGCCTGGTGTGCGCGCGACCGTGGCCCGCATGGATTCCACGCCACCACCCCGCCTCCACCTTCGCCGGGACGCGCTCGCCCAGGGCTGGTCGGATGAGGAGCTCGGCCGGCTCACCCGGCAGGGCGACTGGACACGCCTGCGCCGTGGCGCGTACGTCGAGGCCGCGGAGCCTCCGGACGCAACGACCCGTCACCGTCTGCTGATCGACGCGGCACTCGCCGGCCTGCAGCGGCCCGCTGTCGTGAGCCACCAGTCGGCGGCCGTGCTGCTGGGTTTTCCGCTGTGGGGCTGCCGTCTGGACCAGGTGCACGTCACTCGACAGCCGCGGGCCACGACCGCCATCGGCCGGTCACTGCGCGTCCACGTCGCCAGGCTGCAGGACGACGACGTGGTCGTCGTCGGCGGGATCGCGGTGACCTCTCCGCTCCGTACCGCGCTGGACCTCGCGCGGACCATCCCGTTCGAAGCAGCCGTGGCCAACCTCGACGCAGCCCTCCGCCGTGACCTCGTCGACCACGACGCGCTCCGGTCCCGGGTAGCCGCGGCCGCGGGGGTCACGGGCGTCCGGCAGGCGGTGCGGGTCACCGTGGCCGACGCGCGCAGCGAGAGCGTGGGCGAATCCCGGAGCCGCGTGCTGCTCCACCGCCTCGGTCTGCCGCCGTCCGACCTGCAGTTCGAGGTGCGCACCCCGAGCGGCCTGGTCGTGGCGCGGACCGACTTCGTCTGGGAGGAGGAGCGGGTGGTGGGCGAGTTCGACGGGCGGGTGAAGTACGGGCGGCTGCTCCGCCCCGGCCAGCACCCCGGAGACGCGGTGTTCGAGGAGAAGCGGCGGGAGGATCTGATCCGCGACGAGGACTGGCGCGTGGTTCGGTGGACCTGGGGTGAGCTGGTGCACCCGGCATCGGTGCACCGTCGGGTGCAGCGTGCGCTGGTGCGGGGCGCCGGCCGCCTCGGCTGACCCGCATTGCGGGCGCTGTCCGAGGATTGCGGCCCCTACCAGGCACGCAACGTTCGAACAACGCCCGCAATGAGCACCCCGGAGCGGGTCAGAGGGGCAGGTCCTCCAGCATCTCGGTGACCAGCGCGGCGATCGGCGAGCGCTCGGAGCGGGTCAGCGTGATGTGCGCGAACAGCGGGTGCCCCTTGAGGTTCTCCACCACCGCGGCGATGCCGTCGTGCCGGCCCACGCGCAGGTTGTCGCGCTGGGCGACGTCGTGGGTGAGGACCACCCGCGAACCCGCACCCAGCCGGGAGAGCACGGTGAGCAGCACGCCGCGCTCCAGCGACTGCGCCTCGTCGACGATCACGAAGGAGTCGTGCAGGGACCGCCCGCGGATGTGCGTGAGCGGCAGCACCTCGATCAGCCCCCGGTCGGCGATCTCGTCCAGGACGGCGGTCGACACCAGCGCGCCCAGGGTGTCGTACACCGCCTGAGCCCAGGGCGACATCTTGTCGCCCTCGCTGCCCGGCAGGTACCCGAGCTCCTGGCCCCCGACGGCGTACAGCGGCCGGAAGATGACGACCTTCTTGTGCGCCCGGCGCTCCATCACCGACTCCAGCCCCGCGCAGAGCGCCAGCGCCGACTTGCCGGTGCCCGCCCGGCCGCCGAGGGAGACGATGCCGATGTCGGGGTCGAGCAGGAGGTCCAGGGCCACGCGCTGCTCGGCGGAGCGGCCGTGCAGGCCGAACGCCTCCCGGTCACCGCGCACCAGCCGGACCTGCTTGTCGGGCAGCACCCGGCCGAGCGCGGAGCCGCGCGAGGACATCAGCACCAGCCCGGTGTGGGTCGGCAGCTCGGCGGCGGCCGGCAGGAAGACCTCGCCGGTCTCGTAGAGCTCTCCGAGCTCCGAGTCGTCCAGGGCGATCTCGGACATGCCGGTCCACCCCGTGTCGACGGCGTCGTGCACGCGGTACTCGTCGGTCGCCAGGCCCACCGCGGCGGCCTTCACCCGCAGCGGCACGTCCTTGGTGATCAGGCAGACGTCGCGGCCCTCGGCCCGCAGGTTCAGCGCGACGACCATGATCCGGCTGTCGTTGCTGTCGTTGCGGAACCCGGCCGGCAGGACCGAGGCGTCGCTGTGGTTGAGCTCGACGTGCACGGTGCCGCCGGACTCCCTCACCGCCACCGGGGAGTCGAGCCGGCCGTACCGGACCCGCAGGTCGTCGAGCATGCGCAGCGACTGGCGGGCGAACCAGCCCAGTTCGGGGTGGTCGCGCTTGGCCTCCAGCTCACCGATCACGACCAGCGGGAGCACGACGTCGGAGTCGCCGAAGCGCAGCAGCGCCCCGGGGTCGGAGAGCAGGACGGAGGTGTCGAGGACGTACGTGCGACGAGGATTCACGAGACGACTCCCGGAGGGCGGCGGGCAGCGCGCCCCGACTCGAAGGTGACCGGGCCCCGGCACGGAGGCCGGGTACCGGCCCCCCTGGTCGACGAACTCGTCAGCACCAACCGGGCCTCCCGTGAGCGGCGCGGGCAACTCCGAGCCGCTCACGGCGGACGTTAGGACGGCGTACCGACAACTGCGAGCCCCACCACGCCGGGCAACACAACGTTCACCCGACGGGGTACCTGCCGTCACAGCCGTCCCAGCGGTGGCCGGTCACTCCCAGGGCGGGCGAACGGCGGGTCGCTCCACCGTGTCGGTCCGGTAGCCGGCACCCGGCTGCTCGGGGAGCTCCGGCGGCCAGTCGTCGTCCTGCCCCTCGTCCCAGGCGTCCTCCTCGGGACCGCGTCGGTGACGCAGCGCCGCCAGTGCCCACAGCAGCGGCACGGCGAGCACGGGCCACTGCACCGTGGGCTCCCCCAGCCGGATCATCCCGACGACGAGGAAGACGGCCAGCCAGCCCGCCGTCCACAGCCCGAGCACCCGGGCGCGTTGCGGGTCGCGGTGGCTCACGGCGATCAGGCGGCCGCGAGCTCGCCGGCCACGGCGGCCGGGGTCAGCGGCTCGTCGAGCAGCCGCAGGAAGCGGTCCGCGACCGGCTGGCCCGCCGGGCGGGCGTCCAGCCACCGCGACAGCAGCCCGAAGCCTTCGACGTAGGTGGAGATGTAGGCCCGCCACAGCGGATCGGTGAGGAACCTGATCTGCTGGCGGGCGCGGTCCCCTGCCACGAGCGACCAGCGCTGCAGGTATGCGGCCACCTCCTCGGTGTCCGCGCCTCGGTCGTGCAGCAGGATCGCGGCGTCCTGACGCACCCGGTTCAGCGGCGCGGCCGCGGCGGCGATCCGCTCGGCGAGGGAGCCGTCGAAGCGCAGGCCGAGGTCGCCGAGGATCTCCGCGGACCAGGGCCCCCACCCCTCGCCGATCGCCGCCTCGACGCCCAGGTCGGCCAGACCCTCGGCCATGAGGCACTCGGGGGTGTTGACCAGGAACACCGTGTGCTCGGCGCGGCCGGCGCGCTCGACCAGCCCGAGCTCCTTGCGGCAGTGCTCGGTGTGGTGCCCCGGGTAGGACTCGTGGGCGACCAGGTGGGCGAGCTGGGAGAGCCGGTGCGGGAGGTCGGCGTTGATCGCGACGCGCGACCGGAAGCCGCCCTCGTAGTAGTTGAAGCCCGACCACGGCTTGTCGGTGACCACCTCGTAGCGGACGGTCTCGGCCTCGGGCAGCCCGTACTGCCCCCGCGCCCGGTCGCGCAGCGCGCTGGACAGGGCGTGGACCGCTGCCTCGAGCCGGCCCGGGGGGCACTCCTCCCGGCGCCGGTGGGCGGCGTACCGCTCGGTCAGCGCCCCGCTGCCGGGCAGCAGCGCGTCGAGCTCGGCGTGCGCCGCCGCGTACGTCGCCTCGTCCCCGAGGGCGACGTCGACCTGGAAGTAGCGGGACACCTCCTCGACGAACCCCACCGGCTCGCCGCTCAGCTTCCGGGCGCTGCACTCCAGGCCGGTCAGCTGGCCGCGGAGGAACTCGGTCCGATCGGCCGGCAGGCCCGCGGAGTCCAGCTCGCGGAGCAGGTCGCGGGCGCGGTCGCGCAGCTGCTGCGGCGTCGGTGCCGGCTCGTCGCCCACCTGCGCCCGGAGCCGCGGGTCGCCGGTGAACGCGTCGACGAAGCCGGGCTCGAGCCGGTCGAAGCGCAGCCCCAGCCGCACGTACTCCGCGGGCAGGTCGAGGGCTCCGGCGCTCATGCGGGCAGTCTCGCAGCCGCCGGCTACTCGCCGAAGCGGCGGTGCCGGGCCGAGTAGTCGCGCAACGCCCGCAGGAAGTCCACCCGGCGGAAGTCGGGCCAGTAGACGTCGGTGAAGTGGAACTCGGCGTTCGCCGTCTGCCAGAGCAGGAACCCGGACATCCGCTGCTCCCCGCTGGTCCGGATCACCAGGTCGCAGTCGGGCTGACCACGGGTGTAGAGGTGCTCGGCGATGTGCTCCACCTCGAGCACCTCGACGAGGTCGTCGAGGGCGGTGCCGCGGGCGGCGTGCTCGGCCAGCAGGGAGCGGACGGCGTCGGCGATCTCCCGGCGACCGCCGTAGCCGACCGCCAGGTTGACCGTGGCACCCGGCCGGTCCCGGGTGTCCTCCTCGGCCTGCTTGAGCACGGCCACGGTCTCCGGAGGGAGCACCTCGGAGGCGCCCATGGAGTTGACCTTCCACCGGCGGCCCGGGCCGGACAGGTCGATGGCGACGTCCTCGATGATCCGCAGCAGCGCGCTGAGCTCGGGCTCGGGACGGCGCAGGTTGTCGGTGGACAGCATGAAGAGGGTGACCACCTGCACGCCGGCGTCGTCGCACCAGCCCAGCAGGTCGATGATCTTGTCGGCGCCGCGCCGGTGGCCGTGGGCGACGTCCTCCAGCCCGATCGAGCGGGCCCAGCGCCGGTTGCCGTCCATGATCACCCCGACGTGGCGGGGGACGTCGGCACCGATCAGGGCGCGGGCCAGGCGGCGCTCGTAGACGTGGGTCAGCGCCTCCCGGATCGTCCGCCGCACACCCACGAACGCTCACCCTAGGCCTCGCCGCCGTGCCGGGTGGGAGACGGCTCGGCGGAGCTGGCAGCAAGCTCACAGTCCGTGCGGATGACGCCGGACCTACGGCTCCGTAACCTCGGCCTATGAGCCACCCCTCCCCCTCCACGAGCGAGCCCGTCCGGGTGGAGGCCGACAGCGCCGAACTCGAGGCGCCCCGCGACGAAGCGCGCACCGCCGTCCTCGCCGAAGGCGAGCAGGTCCAGCGCGAGTGGACCGCCGAGGACTTCGGCGACAGCGACTGGAACCACCCGGACACCCGGCCGCGCATGCGCGGCTGGCTGCACCTGTTCTCGTTCTTCGGCGCGATCCTCTCCAGCGGCGTGCTCATCCCGCTGGCGTTCGTGGAGAGCCCCCGGGCCGGCATGGCGGTCTCGGTCTACTGCCTGACGATCTGCGGTCTGTTCGGCATCAGCGCCCTGTACCACCGGCGCCGGTGGTCACCGCGCGGCTGGCGGATCATGAAGCGGCTCGACCACTCGATGATCTTCCTGTTCATCGCCGGCACCTACACGCCCTTCGCGCTCCTCGCCGTCGACCGCGTGACCGGCTTCTGGGTGCTCGCGGTCGTCTGGCTCGGCGCGCTCGGGGGCGTGACGCTGAAGATGACCTGGCCGACCGCGCCCCGCTGGGTGGGCGTGCCGCTGTACATCGCGCTGGGTTGGGTGGCGGTCTTCGTGCTGACCGACATCCTGCACTTCGCCGGCGTCGCCTCGCTGGTGCTGCTGGCGGCCGGCGGCGTGCTCTACACCCTCGGCGGGATCGCCTACGGCATCAAGAAGCCCAACCCCTGGCCCGGCACGTTCGGCTACCACGAGGTCTTCCACGCGATGACCGTCGTGGCCGCGATCTGCCACTACATCGCGGTCTACTTCGCGATGTACAACTCGCCCCTCACCTGAGCTCCGCCCCTCAGGGGACGGGCTCCACCGGGGGCGCCGGGAGGACGTCGGCCGGCGGCACCGGCTCACCGGGGACGGCGGACGGCGCGGGCTCCGACTGCGGCTCGGGGTCCGGTGCGGTGTCCGGCTCGATCCAGACCTCGCGGCCGGACTCGTCCCAGGTCAGCACCCGCTGCTGCTGCGGGAAGGCGTTGGCCGGTGCCGGCGGGTCCACGTCCAGGCGCCGTACCTCGCCGCCGTCGGCGGTGTAGGGCGCCAGGTTGTCGATCGGCCGCCCGTCCTGGTCGTAGAGCAACACCCCCTCCAACGGCTCGCCGGTGGACGAGTACGGGTGGATGTTGGTGATCGGCGTGCCGTCCTCGTGCGCCAGGTCCGGGGACGACGGCACCCCGGTGTTCCAGGCCATCGCCGGCTCCGGCGACCCGCCCGCACCGAAGACCGCGACCAGCGCGAGCAGCGCCAGCGCTCCGTTCGCGGCGACGGCGAGGCGCCGGTGGGCGAGGCCCGGATCGCGGCGCACGCGCAGGCCGCGCCGCACCGACCAGGTGACCGCCGCGGCCGTCAGCACCAGCCCGATGACCGGGCCCACCCCGAAGGTCGGCACCGGGAAGGAGTCGCTCCCGGCGAGGAGTGCGTCCGCGGCGACCAGCGCGGCCCAGGCCCGCAGCACCCACCAGGCCGGGCGCAGCTCGGGCAGGAAGTCCCGCACCGCGCCGTACGCCGGGGACGCCTGCAGGCGGTCGACGCCGGCACCGAACTCCGCACGCCAGCCCGGCAGGGGGCGGTCGACCGGGACGGCCGGCTCCGCCAGGCCGGCGGCCCGGCGGAGCTCGGCGGCGTACTCGGCCGGCGGACCCAGCCGGACGGTCAGTGGTTCCCCACCCTCGGCGGCGACCTCGACCAGGTGCTCCTCGAGGTCGTCGAGCAGCTCGGCCAGCTGCGCGGCCGAAACGTCCGCCAGCGCCGCCCGCACCTGGCGGGCGTAGGCGCGCACCTCGACGTCGGGCTCGGCCTGCTGGGCAGCGGTCATGCCGCCACCTCCTTCCGCGCGGCCAGGAGGGCCGCCATCGTGTCCGCGAATCCCGCCCAGGTCTTCGCCGAGCCCTCGAGCTCGGCCCGGCCGGAGGCGTTCAGGCCGTAGTACTTGCGGTGCGGCCCCGCCACGGAGGGGACGACGTAGGACGTCAGGTGCCCCGCGGCGAACAGCCGGCGCAGCGTGCCGTAGACCGAGGCGTCCGCGACGTCGTCGAGCCCGGCGGCGCGCAGCCGCCGGACCACGTCGTAGCCGTAGCCGTCCTCCTCGTCCAGGACGGCCAGGACGGCGAGGTCCAGGACCCCTTTGAGCAGTTGCGTGGTGTCCACGTGCACCTCCGGTTCGGTGCGACGCACGGTACTGCTCATTGCGCAGTAGTGCACGCAGTCGAGCACCGCTGGGCGCGGCGGGGCCGGCTCAGCTGAAGGGCGGGCGGTCGTCCAGCCGCACCGACAGCCGCCCCGCGGTGCGCCACAGCCGGGCGGTGAGGTCGCGGTCGGACTCGGTGACCAGGTTCCCCATGACCCGCAGGGCCACGGTCATCAGCGGGCGCGAGCGCATGCCCACCGGCCCCGCCGCGGGCAGGAAGCGCGGGAGGGTGAGCAGCCCGGCCAGGCGCCGGGCGATGGAGAAGGCCTCGCCGTAGTGCCGGCGGAGGGTCGCCGGCCACGCCGTCGCCCAGTCGGGCTCGTCCAGCAGGCCGGCGATGGTCCGGCCGGTCTCCAGGCCGTAGTCGATCCCCTCGCCGTTCAGCGGGTTCACGCAGCCGGCCGCGTCACCGATCAGGGCCCAGTTCCGCCCGGCCACGCCGGACACCGCGCCACCCATCGGCAGCAGCGCGGACGCCGGCAGCCGGACGGCGCCCTCGATCCCCCACTCGGCCCGGCGGGCGTCGGTGTAGCTCTGCAGCAGCGGCTTGAGCTGCACGCCGGCAGGGCGCCGGGCGGTGGCCAGCGTGCCGACGCCGATGTTGACCTCGCCCGCCTCGGCCCCCAGCGGGAAGACCCAGCCGTAGCCCGAGAGCAGCTCGCCGTCGACCCCGCGGAGCTCGAGGTGGGAGGAGATCCACTCGTCGTCGCTGCGGCTCGAGCGCACGTACCCGCGGGCGGCCACCCCGTAGGCGGTGTCGCGGTGCCACTCCCGGCCCAGCACGCGGCCCAGCGGTGAGCGGACCCCGTCGGCGACGACGAGCCGCCCGCACGCCACCGTCGACCGGGTGCCGTCGGTGTGCTCGAACACCACCGCGCGGACCTGCTCGCCGTCGCGCTCGACGTCGACCGCCCGGGCGCCGTCCGCGGGGGTGACCCCCGCGTCCAGGGCGACCTGCCGGATCCGCGCGTCGAGCTCGGTGCGGGGCACCGCGCTGCCGTGGTCGGGGAGCTCGCCGCCGGGCCAGGGCAGCTGCCACTCCCGCCCGAAGCCGGCGGCCCGCAGCCCCCGGTTCCGCGCCTTGCCGCGCGCCCAGTCGCCGAGGCCGAGGAGGTCCAGCTCGGCGATGGCGCGCGGGGTCAGGCCGTCGCCGCAGGTCTTGTCCCGGGGGAAGACGGAGGCGTCGGCGAGGACGACGTCCCGCCCGGAGCGCGCAGCCCAGGCCGCGGCGGCGGAGCCGGCCGGACCGGCCCCCACCACGAGGACGTCGGTCGCGGCGGGGACGGCACTGGCGGTCACGTCGCCCAGTGTCCCTGGTCGGCTCAGTCGGCCTGCGGCCCCCGCGCCCGGACCTCCTCCACCGACGCCATCGCCCGGCGCAGCTCGGCCAGCCACTCGTCGGCGTTGCGGCCCACCAGGCGCACGGCCCAGACCAGCGCCTCCGACCGCGACCGGGCGACCCCGGCGTCCACCAGGGTGTCCAGGACGAGCCGCTCGGGCTGGCGCAGCCGGGTCATGACGGGCATCGACAGGGTGGTGAACAGCTCCCGGCTCGTGCCGCAGGCGGCGCCCCACGCCACCGAGCGGCCGTAGCGCTCCTGGGCGGCGTCCGCGATCGCCATCCGCTCGCTGCGGGTGTCCTCGCGGAAGCGGGCGATCCGCCCGGCCTGCGCCGCGGCGGCGTCCCCCTCACCGGCGGCGGGTTCGGGCAGCGTGCCCACCACGGTGATCTCGTCGCGGTCGACGGTGAGCTCGACCGGCCCGGTGAACCAGCCGTCCGGGAGCCGGCCGGCGAACCAGCCGGCCACCTCCGCGCGCTCGACCGGCGGCGTCTCCTGGCTCCGGCTGCCGGACCCGCGACCGCGACCGCGGCGGAACGCGGCCCCGAAGTCGGCTTCGGCGAAACGGTGTGCGTGCATGGCGGCCTCCCGAGGCAGCGTGGTGATTACACGCTTACAACGGTAGACCGCGGTGGTCGCCGCACAAGCCCGGCGCGTGCGCCGACAGCGAACGGCGTCAGCCCTGCGCCGCGGGCCCGTTCCGGCGGTCGTCGTCCCGCGGCGGCTCGATCGCCAGCGGCGCCCGGCGCAGGGTGTCCAGCAGCTCCTGGCCGGGCTCCGACCGCGCGTCCAGCTCGGAGAGGTCGTCGGGGACGACGATCCCGGGCTCCTGGTCGGCCGGGTCGAAGCTGCGCGGCAGCCTCTTCAGGTGCCCGGACATGGACTTCACCAGCAGCGCCGTGGCGATCAGCAGGACCACGATCAGCAGCAGGCCCAGCGGGCCGGCCTTGCCGATGTCCTCGGGCAGCTCCTCGGCGGCCAGGACGGTCTGGAAAGCGGTGCTCATCGGACTCCTACCTCGCTGCGCAGGCCGGCGAACAGATCGTCCTCCGGTACGGGGGTGTCGACCAGAGAGCGGGCGAGCTCGTAGTCCTCCGTCGGCCAGATCTCCTGCTGGGTCTCGATCGGGCAGGCGAACCAGCGGCCCAGCGGGTCGATCTGGGTGGCGTGCGCGATGAGCGCGGCGTCACGGACGGCGAAGTACTCCCCGCACGGCACCCGCGTGGTCACCCGGTGGGAGATGTCCCGCGCCGGATCCCAGTTGGCCAGCCACTCCGTGTAGGGCGACTCGGCACCGGTGGCCAGGATCGCCTCGTGCAGGGCCTTCGTCCGGGGCAGCGTGAAGCTCATGTGGTAGTAGAGCTTGCTCGGCTGCCAGGGCTCGCCGAGCTCCGGGTACCGGTCCGGATCGCCTGCGGCGTCGAACGCGTGCATCGAGACCTCGTGGGTCTTGATGTGGTCGGGGTGCGGGTAGCCGCCGCGCTCGTCGTAGGTGGTGAGCACGTGCGGCCGGAACCGGCGGATCAGCGCCACGAGCGGTGCGGCGGCCTCCTCTACCGGCACGAGCGCGAAGCACCCCTCGGGCAGCGGCGGCAGCGGGTCGCCCTCGGGCAGCCCGGAGTCGACGAAGCCGAGGAACTCCTGTTCGACGCCGAGGATGTCGCGGGCCTTCGCCATCTCCTCGGCACGGATCTGGGGCAGCCGCTCCCAGACCTCGGGCCGGTCCATGGCCGGGTTGAGCACGGAACCGCGCTCTCCCCCGGTGCAGGTGGCCACCATGACGCGCACGCCCTCGGCGACGTACTTGGCCATGGTGGCGGCGCCCTTGCTCGACTCGTCGTCCGGATGGGCGTGCACGGCGAGCAGACGCAGCTGGTCGGGTCGGGTCACCGGTGCATTGTCCCCCGTCCGGCCGGGAAGCCGGCGGGCCCTCCCGTCGGCCGCGACGCAACGGTGCTGGTCGGTCCCCCGGACGGGCGAGATGTGCTCTCCGTCACGCCTGATCCGGTACCGTTCCGCATCCCGGGGCGCCTTTCCGGCTCCGTGCACCGTGCTCCGATGCGGTGTTAACTTGACCGTTCGACCAGCGGCCGTCCCCGTTCGGGGGCGGCCTCCCGATTCTCAGGAGTCCGTCGTGTCCACCCCCACTGACGAGCAGGACCAGGGCGTCTGGCTGACCCAGGTCGCCTACGACCGGCTGAAGGCCGAGCTCGACCAGCTGGTGGCGAACCGTCCGGCCATGTCCGCCGAGATCAACGCGCGCCGCGAAGAGGGCGACCTCAAGGAGAACGGCGGCTACCACGCCGCCAAGGACGAGCAGGGCAAGCAGGAGGGCCGCATCCGGCAGCTCACCGACCTGCTGCGCAAGGCCCGCGTCGGCGAGCCCCCGACGACGGCGACCAACGCCGAGCTCGGCACCGTGATCACCATCCGGTTCGCCGGTGACGACGACACGGAGAAGTTCCTGCTCGGCTCGCGCGAGATCGCCGGCACCACCGACCTGGACGTCTACTCCCCCGAGTCCGCGCTGGGCGCGGCGATCATGGGCGCCGCCCCGGGCGCATCGGTGACCTACCAGGCGCCCAACGGCCGCGACATCACCGTCGAGGTCGTGGGCGTCGAGCCCTTCGTCCCCTGACCCGCACCGTGACCCGCTCCCGACGGGCAGAGAACACCGGGTTCGCGTGCGTGCACTGCACGATCCCGGTGCCCGCCAACACCGACGGGCACTACCGCAACCACTGCCCGTACTGCCTGTGGTCGCTGCACGTCGACGACCTCCCCGGCGACCGGGCCAGCGGGTGCCGCCAGCCGATGGAGCCGATCGGGCTGGTGGAGAAGTCCGGCAAGGGCTGGCAGGTGGTGCACCGCTGCACGGCGTGCGGCCACCGCCAGCCCAACCGGCTCGTGCGCGACGGCGACGCCCCCGACGACCTCGAACTGGTGCTGTCGCTGCCCTGGCTATGACATCGCGATCCTCCGGATCGCACCGCGGCCAGGAGCCGTCCCCCCGTGGCGTGGAGCGCCTCCGTCGCGCCTGCGCGGACCCCTCCGGGGCCCACTCGGCACGACCAGACCTCAGCGGGCCAAGCCGCGTCTCCTGAGCAGCGGGGCGGGGTCGGCGTCCCGGCCCCGGACGGCACGGAACGCCGACAGCGGGTCGACCGAGCCGCCGACGGCAAGCAGCTTCTCTCGGAAGGCGTCCCCGTTGGCCCGGGTCAGCCCACCGTTCTCCTTGAACCACTCCACGGTGTCGGCGTCGAGCACCTCGGACCAGATGTAGGAGTAGTAGCCGGCCGAGTAGCCACCGGCGAAGACGTGGTTGAAGTACGTCGTCCGGTAGCGGGGCGGGACCAGGTCCGAGGCGACGCCGGCCTTCTCCAGGGCGGCGCGCTCGAACTCCACCGGGTCACCGATCTCGGTGTCCGGTGCGATCCGGTGCCAGGCCTGGTCCAGCAACGTGGCGGCCAGGTACTCGAGGGTCGCGAAGCCCTCGCCCCACAGCCGCCCGGCGTCGACCGCCTCCACCGCCGCGGCCGGGATCGGCTCCCCGGTGTCCACGTGCCGGGCGTAGTGGGACAGCACCTCGGGCCAGGCCGCCCACATCTCGTTGACCTGACTGGGGAACTCGACGAAGTCCCGCGGCACGCTGGTCCCGGCGAACCGCGGGTAGGTGACCGCAGAGCTGAGGCCGTGCAGCGCGTGCCCGAACTCGTGGAACAGCGTGTCGACCTCGTCCAGCGTCAGCAGCGCGGGCTGACCGGCCGGCGGCCGGGAGACGTTCAGGTTGTTGACGACGACCGGAGACGTCCCGAGCAGCCGCGACTGCGTCACGAACGAGTTCATCCAGGCGCCACCGCGCTTGCCCTCGCGGGCGAAGTAGTCACCCACGTACAGCCCGAGCGCGGAGCCGTCGGCGTCGGTGACCTCCCAGACCCGGACCTCGGCGTGGTAGCCGGCCAGGTCCGGCCGCGGGGTGAACCGGAAGCCGTAGAGCAGCTCGGCGGCGTGGAAGACGCCGTCCACCAGCACCCGGTCCAGCTCGAAGTACGGCCGCAGGGCGGCGGTGTCGACGGCGTAGCGCTCGGTGCGGACCTGCTCGCTGTAGAACGCCCAGTCCCAGGGCGCCAGCTCCACGCCGTCGCGGGCGGCGGCCTCGGCGAGGACCTCGGCCTCGGCCTCGGCGTTGGCCACCGACGCGGGGACCATCGAGGCGAGCATCGCGTCGACGGCCTCGGTGGTGCGGGCGGTCTGGTCGGCGAGCACGAGGTCGGCGTGGGTGTCGAAGCCCAGCAGCCGCGCGCGCTCGGCCCGCAGCGTGGCGATGCGGACGGCCACCGGACCGTTGTCGTGCTCGCCGGACGAGGCCCGGTTCACCGAGGCCTCGTGCACCCGCCGGCGCAGCTCCCGGTTGCGCAGCTTGGCCAGCAGCGGCTGCCGGCTGGGAAGGAGCAGCGGCAGCAGCCAGCCCTCGAGGCCGCGGTCGACCGCGGCGGTCCGCGCCGCGGCGACCTCCTCGGCGCCGAGCCCGTCCAGCTGGTCGGCCTCGGTCACGTGGACCGCGGCCGCCTCCATCGCCAGCTGCACGTTCTGGCCGAACGTCGTCGTCAGGCCGGAGAGCTCCTGGTTCAGCCCGGTGAGCCGGGCCCGCCCCGCCTCGTCGAGCTGCGCGCCGGAGAGCCGGAAGTCCAGGTGGTACCGCTCGACCAGCCGGACGGACTCCTCGTCCAGGCCCCGGTCGCGCCGCGCGGTGTGCACACCGTCGATGCGGCCGAACAGCGCCGGGTCCAGCCGCAGGGCGTCGGAGTGCGCGGCGGCCAGCGGCGCGATCTCCCGCTCGATCTCCCGCAGCCGCGGCGAGGAGACCGACGACGTCAGGGTGCCGAAGACGCTCCACGCCCGGGTGAGGAGGCGGCCGGAGCGCTCCATCGCCACGACGGTGTTCTCGAAGCTCGGTGGCTCCTCGGACCCGACGATCGCCGCCACCTCCGCGCGCTGCTCGGCCATCCCGGCCAGCAGCGCCTCCCGGCAGTGCTCCGGGGTGATCTCGCCGAACGGCGGCAGCCCGAAGGGCAGCGGCGAGGGGCGGAACAGCGGGTTCGCGGGAGAGATCTCGTCAGCGCTCATCCCGGGTATTACATCCTGATCCTCAACGGGCGGCCGTGCGGCGGTAGGTGCGCACCGACAGCGGCACGAACACCGCCAGGATGATCGCCGTCCACAGCAGCGTGTAGAGCGCCGGGTGCTGCAACGGCCAGGCCTCGGGCACCGGAGCCCCCGGGACGGTGTTGCCGAACAGCTCCCGGGCCGCCTGCACGACGGTGGACACCGGGTTCCACTCGGCGAACGTCTGGAGCACCGACGGGAAGGACTCCAGGGGCACGAAGGCGTTCGACGCGAAGGTGAGCGGGAAGATCACCATGAAGCTGGCGTTGTTCACGACCTCCGGCGTGCGCACCAGGAGACCGACCAGCGCCATCAGCCAGCTGATCGCATAGGCGAAGACCAGCAGCAGGAGGAAACCGCCGATCGCCTCGACCACCGAGGAGTTGATCCGCCAGCCCACGGCCAGCCCGGTCAGCGCCATGACCGTGATCGAGATGACGTTCAGACCGGCGTCGGCCACCGTCCGCCCGATCAGCACCGCGGCACGTGACATCGGCAGCGAGCGGAACCGGTCGATGAGCCCCTTCTGCAGGTCCTCGGCGATCGAGGCGCCGGTGACCGTGGACCCGAAGACGACGGTCTGGGCGAAGATGCCCGGCAGCAGGAACTCGGCGTAGTTGATGCCCGGCGGCAGGTTGATCGCCCCACCGAAGACGTACCGGAACAACAGCACGAACATGATCGGCGAGAGGGTCGCGAAGACGATCAGGTCGGGCACGCGCTTGACCTTGATCAGGTTGCGCTTGGTGATGACGGCGCTGTCGGACAACGTCGCGGCGAGGCTGCTCATCGGACTCCTCCGGACACGGCCGGCTCGGCCGGCTGCTCGTCGTCGGTGGCGACGTCCTCGGCCGCATGCCCGGTCAGGGCGAGGAAGACGTCGTCGAGATCGGGTCGGCGCAGGCCGATGTCGAAGATCTGCGCGGTCGCGCCGTCGAGCCGGCGCAACGCCTCGGCGAGCACATCGGCACCGCCGCTCACCGGCATCGAGAACCGCCGGCTCGCGACGTCGACGTTCGGCTCGTCGACACCGAGCGGCCGCAGCGCCTCCACCATCGTCGGCAGAGCGGCCGCGTCGGTGACGGTGAACTCCAGCCGCTCACCGCCCACCTGGGCCTTCAGCTCGTCGGCGGTGCCCCGCGCGATGACCTGACCGCGGTCGATGACGACCATGCGGTCGGCCAGCCGGTCGGCCTCCTCCAGGTACTGCGTGGTCAGCAGGATGGTGGTGCCGCCGTCGGCGAGCTCGGCGATGAACTCCCACATCGCCAGCCGGCTGCGCGGGTCGAGCCCGGTCGTCGGCTCGTCCAGGAACAGCACCCGGGGCCGGTTGATCAGCGACGCGGCGATGTCCAGCCGGCGGCGCATGCCGCCGGAGTAGGTCTTCGCCGGGCGGTTCGCGGCGCCGACCAGGTCGAACCGCTCCAGCAGCTCACCCGCCCGGGCGCGTGCCTCCGTCTTGGGCAGGCGGTAGAGCCGGCCCACCATCTCCAGGTTCTCGAAGCCGGTCAGGTACTCGTCCACCGCCGCGTACTGGCCGGTGAGCCCGATGGCGGCGCGGACCTCGTCGGCGTCGCGCACCACGTCGAGACCGGCCACCTCCGCCCGGCCCTCGTCGGCCGCCAGCAGCGTGGTCAGGATGCGCACCACGGTCGTCTTGCCGGCACCGTTGGGGCCCAGCAGCCCGAGCACGGACCCCTCGGCCACGGTCAGGTCCACTCCGTCGAGGGCCGTGGTGGCGCCGAAGCGCTTCACCAGGCCCTCGACGACTATCGCGTCGGTCATGCCGGCCACGCTAGAGCCGGGCACCGACGGTTTCCGAGCAGTTTTCGCGGCCGGCGGAGAGGAATCTGTGCGATGCATACCGACGGAGACCGCGCGTGGGCGCCGGAGTCATCGGCGATCGGGCTGGGAGAGCGATCCCGCGAGGGGCTCCGTTCCCGCCGTCCGCGTCGTACCGTTCCTGGGGTGACGGACGCTGCCGGACCGACCACCCCTTCCCCCGCTGCCACGACCCTGGGCGAACTGCGCGCGAGCGGCGCGACCCCCCGCCCGGTCAAGGCCGAGATCCGCGCCAACCTGCTCGCCCGCCTCGGCCGCGGCGAGCCCAGCCTGCCGGGCATGGTGGGCTTCGAGGACACCGTGCTGCCCGAGGTCGAGCGGGCCCTCATCGCCGGGCACGACCTGGTGCTCCTGGGCGAGCGCGGCCAGGGCAAGACCCGGCTGATCCGCACCCTCGTCGGCCTGCTCGACGAGTGGACGCCGGTGCTGACCGGCAGCGAGCTCAACGAGCACCCGCTGGCCCCGATCAGCGTCTGGGCGCACCGGCAGATCGCCGAGCACGGCGACGCCACCCCCGTGGGCTGGCTGCACCGCAGCGAGCGGTTCGGGGAGAAGCTGGCGACCCCGGACACCAGCGTCGGCGACCTCATCGGCGACGTCGACCCGATCAAGGTCGCCGAGGGCCGCACGCTGGGTGACCCGGAGACGGTGCACTACGGGCTGGTCCCGCGCACCAACCGCGGCATCTTCAGCGTCAACGAGCTGCCCGACCTCGCCGAGCGCATCCAGGTGGCGCTGCTCAACGTGCTCGAGGAGCGCGACATCCAGATCCGCGGCTACCGGGTGCGGCTGCCCCTGGACCTGCTGCTGGTCGCCAGCGCCAACCCCGAGGACTACACCAACCGCGGCCGGATCATCACCCCGCTGAAGGACCGGTTCGGCGCCGAGGTGCGCACCCACTACCCGATCGAGCTCGCCGACGAGATCCGGCTGCTGCACCAGGAGGCGCAGACGTCCGCGCTGGGCGGCGACGGCCTCACCGCCCCCCTCGTCCCCGAGCACCTCGTGGAGATCGTCGCCCGCTTCACCCGCCTGGTCCGCGAGTCCACCCACGTCGACCAGCGCTCCGGCGTCAGCGCCCGGTTCGCGATCGCCGGCCTGGAGACCGTCGCCGCCTCCGCCGTCCGCCGGGCCGCCATCGCCGGCGAGACCCGGCCGGTCGCCCGCGTGGTGGACCTTCCCAGCGTCGTCCCCGCCAGCCGCGGCAAGGTCGAGTTCGCCGACTCCGGCAGCGACAACGACGACGACCGCGAGCTGGAGATCCTCGACCACCTGCTCCGGCAGGCGACCGCGCAGACCTTCCGCGCCCGCTGCGCCGGGCTGGACCTCACCGGCCTGCAGGAGCACTTCACCGGCGGGGAGACCGTCGAGTCCGGCGAGCTGGTGAGCGCCCCGGCCCTGCTCGGGCAGCTCGGCACCATCCCGAAGCTGGCCGAGCTGCTGGGCCGCCTCGGCGTCCCCGAGGGCGAACACTCGGCCGAGCAGGCCGCGGCCGCGGTGGAGTTCGCCCTGGAGGGCCTGTACCTGACCCGGCGGCTGGCCAAGGACACCGACGGCGGCCGCACGATCTACGGGGCCTGAGGTGACCACCCGGCGCCCCGCGAGGGGCTACCGCTACGCGCGTTGGCACGGCGGGCCGGACCCGCTCGCACCCCCCTACGACCTGGGCAACGCCGTCGACGAGATCGGCGACTCCGTCCTGGGCGGCAGCGGCGTGCGCGAGGCGCTGCGCGAGCTGCTGCGCCGCGGCGCCGAGGGCCGCCGCGGCCTCGACGAGCTGCGCCGCTCGGTGCGCGAGCGGCTGCGCAAGGCCCGCACCGCCGGCCGGATGGACGGCACGCTGCAGGAGGTGCGCGAGCTGCTCGACCGCGCGGTGGAAGCCGAGCGCCGCGAGCTGTTCCCCGACCCGGACGACGCCGCCCGGCTGGCCGAGGGCGAGCTCGATGCGCTGCCCGAGGACACCGCCGGCGCGGTGCGCGCGCTCAAGGACTGGCAGTGGCGGTCCGAGGACGCGCGGCAGGCCTACGAGCAGATCCAGGACCTGCTCCGCCGCGAGGTGCTCGACAGCTCCTTCGCCTCGATGAAGCAGGCGCTGGAGAGCGCCGGCGAGCAGGACATGCAGGCGATCAAGGACATGGTCGCCGACCTCTCCCAGCTCGTCGACGCGCACAACCGCGGCGAGGACACCGACGAGCGCTTCGCCGAGTTCATGGAGAAGCACGGGCAGTTCTTCCCGGACGACCCGCAGACGGTCGAGGAGCTGATCGACTCCCTCGCCCGCCGGGCGGCCGCGCAGGAACGGATGATGGCCGGTCTCTCCCCCGAGCAGCGCGCCGAGCTCGCCGACCTCATGGCGCAGACCATGGAGGACATGGGGCTGGCCAGCGAGATGGCCCACCTCGGCGACGCGTTGCGCCAGGCCCGCCCGGACCTGCCGTGGGGCCGGCGCGGGCAGGTGCCCGACGGCGAACAGGCCCTCGGCATGGGCGACGCCACCTCCGCCGTCGCCGAGCTCGCCGACCTCGAGGCGCTGTCCAACCAGCTGTCCCAGGGCTACGCCGGCGCCTCGCTCGCCGACATCGACGAGGAACTGCTCGAGCGCGCGCTCGGCCGCCCCGCCGTCGACGACCTCGCGGCGCTGCGGCAGATGGAGACCGAACTCGAGCGGCAGGGCTACCTCAACCGCTCCGGCGGCAAGCTGGAGCTCTCCCCCAAGGCGGTCCGCCGCCTCGGGGCGACGGCGCTGCGGCGGGTGTTCGCCCAGCTCGACGCCGCCGGCCGCGGGGACCACGACGTCGCCGACGCGGGCGCTGCCGGTGAGCTCACCGGCAGCTCGCGGGAGTGGCGGTTCGGCGACGAGCAGCCGCTCGACGTCGTCCGCACCGTGAAGAACGCCGTCCTCCGCACGGCGCACGAGCCCCGGGCCGACGACAGCCGCCGCGTGCGGATCGCGGTCGAGGACTTCGAGGTCGTCGAGACCGAGCGGCGCACCGGGGCGGCGGTCGCGCTGCTGGTCGACCTCTCCTACTCCATGGCGCTGCGCGGCACCTGGGGTGCGGCGAAGTCCACCGCCATGGCACTGCACTCGCTGGTGACCACCCGCTTCCCGCAGGACGCGATCGAGATCATCGGGTTCGCCTCGACCGCCCAGGTGCTGCAGCCCTCGACGCTGGCCGAGTTGTCGGTGGACACGCTGCAGGGCACCAACCTGCAGCACGGGCTGATGCTCGCCCGGCGGTTCCTGGCCAAGCACCACGACGCCGAGCCCGTCGTCCTGGTCGTCACCGACGGCGAGCCGACCGCGCACCTCGAGGACGACGGGACGCCGTTCTTCTGCTGGCCCCCGATGCCCGAGACGATCGCCCGCACGGTCGCCGAGGTGGAGCGCGTGGCCCGGACCGGAGCCACGGTCAACGTGTTCGCGCTCGACCCCGACCCCGGCCTGGTGCACTTCGTGCACGACCTGACCGAGCGGGCCGGCGGCCGGGTCTTCACTCCCGACAGCGACCGGCTCGGCGAGTTCGTGGTCGCCGACTACCTGCGCACGCGCCGGGGCCGCCGGACGCGGTGAGCCCCGAGGCTCAGGTGCTCGAGCTGATTCCGGGGATCGCGCCGGCGCGGAAGGCGTCGACGAAGAGCCGGTGGTCCTCCTGGGCCCGGCGCGCGTAGGTGTGCGCGAACGCGACGACGTCGTCGACGAACTCCCGCCGCCGCCCACCGAGCATCGCGCCGATCGCCTCCTCGGTCTGGAACGGCACCAGCGTGTGGTCGCTGTCGGCGTCGCCCACGCAGTGCAGCTTCGCCGTGGCGCGGCCCAGCTGGGCGAGCACCGGCCGGATCTCGTCGGGCTCGGTGAGGTCCTCCCAGTCGAGGTCGAGCTCGTAGGGCGACAGCTCGGCGACGACGAAGCCCGCCCCACGGATGTCGGTGTAGCCCAGGAACTGGGAGGCGTGCGACTGGAGCGCCCGCCGGCTCACCGCCGTCCGGTGCCCCTCGTGCTGGAAGTAGCCGGCGATCTCCGCGTCGTCGACGATCCGGCTGGGCGCGGGCACGTTGCCCTGCTTCACCGACAGGACGACGTCGTTCTCCAGCGCCTGGTCGTAGCCCTCCAGCAGCACGTTGTAGGCCGGCAGCCCGGCGCTGCCGATGCCGAAGCCACCGGTGCCGATGAGGTCCTTCACGTCGTAGGCGACCTCGCGGCGCCACGGGCGGGGCGGCAGCGTCGCCTTGTACCGCTCCAGCGCGGCCAGGACCTCGTCGCGCTCGGCGTCGTCCAGCCGCCGGTTGCGCGAGGAGTCGGCGAAGCGCCGCTCGCCGTCCTCCACCGCCGTCATCCGCTCCAGCAGGCCGAGGCGGGTGCGGGTGGCCGTCCGGCGGATCAGGTCGTGCACCGCGCCCTCGGTGTTGCCGGCCACGAGGGCGAAGTCGCGATCGGCGTCGGAACGGGTGAACGCCTCCACCTGGTCGAGCCAGGCGTCCAGGTAGACGACGAGCAGCTCGCCGATCACCTCGTCGGAGAACGCCTTGCGCCAGGCCAGGAGGGCGAAGCTGGCCGCGAAGCGGCGCAGGTCCCAGCTCACGTGCCCGAGGTAGGCCTCGTCGAAGTCGTTGACGTCGAAGACGATCCGGCCGTTCGCGTCCATGTAGGTGCCGAAGTTCTCCGCGTGCAGGTCACCGTGGATCCACACGCGCGACGTCCGCTCGTCGCTCCAGCGGTCCTCCTCCGTCGCCATGTCGGCGTAGAACAGGCAGGCGCTGCCCCGGTAGAAGGCGAACGGGTCCGCGGCCATCTTGCGGAACTTGGCGCGGAAGGCCCCGGCGTCGGCCGCCATCAGGTCGGCGAAGGCGTCGACCAGCACGTCCACGATCAGCCGGCTCCGGTCGTCGAGCGCCTCGGGCGGGGTCATACCGTCGGGGGAGAGTGCCACAGGGGCACGGTAGGTGGCGGATAGCCTCGGTGCTCGGCCATCGGGGGCCGCCCGGACGGCCGGAGGGGGCAGCGTGACGCGAGCGACCGTGGCACGGCGGCTGGCGACCGGTGCCGCCTACGGCGGCGGTGGCGTCGGCCTGGCCGGTGCCGCGCTGTTCGCCCTGATCCGCGAGGAGGCACGGGCCGCGCGGCGTCGCGTCGACGCCCGCCGCGACCCCGACCCACCGTCCGGCGACGGGGTCTACGGCCGCGGGCGCGGGAAGCCGATCTCCTTCACCGTGCTGGGCGACTCGAGCGCGGTGGGCCTGGGCGTCGAACGGGCCACCCAGACCCCGGGCGTGCTGATCGCCGCGGCCCTGACCGAGCTGGCCGAGCGCCCTGTGCGACTCACCCGGCTGGCCGTCTCGGGCGCCAGGTCGCCGCAGCTGGACGCGCAGGTCGACGCCGCCCTCCAGGAGCACCCGGACGTCGCCCTGATCATGATCGGCGCGAACGACGTCACCAGCCGCACCCGACCGGCCGTCTCGGTCCGCCACCTCGGGGACGCCGTCCGCCGGCTGACGGACGCGGGCGCCGAGGTCGTCGTCGGCACCTGCCCCGACCTCGGCACGATCCGACCGATCCGGCAGCCGCTGCGCACCCTGGCGCGGCGCTGGAGCCGGCAGATGGCCGCGGCGCAGACCATCGCCGTCGTGGAGGCCGGCGGCCGCACGGTGTCGCTGGGCTCGGTGCTCGGCCCCACGTTCGCCTCGGACCGCGACATGTTCAGCCGCGACGAGTTCCACCCCAGCGCCGTGGGCTACGCGCACGCGGCCGCGGTGATCCTGCCCTCGGTCGCGGACTCGCTCGGCGTCTGGCCGGCGTCGGCCGACCGGCGCCGGGGCCCCCTGCGGCGCGACTCGGTCCGCCCCGTCGCCAGCGCCGCGGCCCGGGCCGCCAGCCGGACGGGCAGCGAGGTCCAGCCCGCCGAGGTGCCCGGCACGGAGTCCGGACCCTGGGGGGGCTGGGCGCTGCTGCGCCGCCGCCGGCCCCCGGACCTGCCGACGGCGGAGGAGGCCGACCGCGAGCCGGTCGCGCCCTGACCTCCGGGTGACGCGGACCACACCGGCCTGCCCTCGTGTGCCGCGGCTCATAGCCCGGGAGGCGCCCGGGGTAGCTTCAGAGGCGACCCGACGTCCGGCGAGATCGTGGCCGGACCCCCTCATCGTGGAGGACCCATGCCCGAAGCAGTCATCGTCAGCACCGCCCGCTCCCCCATCGGCCGCGCCTTCAAGGGCTCGCTGAAGGACATGCGCCCCGACGACCTCGCCGCCGCCATCGTGCGCGCGGCGCTGGACAAGGTGCCGTCCCTCGACCCGCGCGACATCGACGACCTGATGCTCGGCGTCGGTCTCCCCGGTGGCGAGCAGGGCTACAACATGGGCCGCGTCGTCAGCGTCCTCATGGGCATGGACCACCTGCCCGGCACCACGATCACCCGCTACTGCTCCTCCTCGCTGCAGACCACCCGCATGGCGATGCACGCCATCAAGGCCGGCGAGGGCGACGTCTACATCTCCGCCGGCGTCGAGATGGTGTCCCGCTTCGTCAAGGGCAACAGCGACGGCCTGCCGGACACGAAGAACCCGCTCTTCGAGGAGGCCCAGGCCAAGGCGGCCAAGGATGCCGAGAGCGGCGCCGAGACGTGGGAGGACCCGCGCGAGAACGGCGCACTGCCCGACGTCTACATCGGCATGGGCCAGACCGCCGAGAACCTCGCGCTGATCAAGGACGTCTCCCGCCAGGAGATGGACGAGTTCGCCGCCCGCAGCCAGAACCTGGCCGTGGAGTCGATCGACAACGGCTTCTGGGCCCGCGAGATCACCCCCGTCACCACGCCGGACGGCACCGTGGTCAGCCAGGACGACGGCCCGCGTCGCGGCACCACCGTCGAGGGCCTGTCCGGCCTCAAGCCGGCCTTCCGCCCCAACGGCCGCGCGACCGCCGGAAACGCCTGCCCGCTCAACGACGGCGCCGCCGCCGTGATCGTCATGAGCGACACGAAGGCCGCCGAGCTGGGCCTCACGCCGCTGGCCCGCATCGTCTCCACCGCGGTCACCGGCCTCTCGCCGGAGATCATGGGCTACGGCCCGGTGGACGCGTCGCGGGTGGCCCTCAAGCGCGCGGGCATGACCATCGACGACATCGACCTCGTGGAGATCAACGAGGCGTTCGCCGCTCAGGTCATCCCGAGCTACCGGGACCTGAACATCGACATCGACAAGCTGAACGTCAACGGTGGCGCCATCGCCGTCGGCCACCCGTTCGGCATGACCGGTGCCCGCATCACCGGCACGCTGATCAACGGCCTGCAGACCCGCGACAAGACGTTCGGTCTCGAGACCATGTGCGTCGGTGGCGGCATGGGCATGGCGATGGTCATCGAGCGCCTCTCCTGATCCCGCTCCGGGGGCTCCCGCACAGGGAGCCCCCGGACAGAACAGTGGCCCGGCCCCCTCGCGGGGACCGGGCCACTGTCATGTGGTGCAGCGTTCAGGGTGCAGGGTTCAGCTCAGTCGCGCAGGTAGCTGAGCAGACGCAGGATCTCGATGTACAGCCAGACCACCGTGACCAGCAGGCCGAAGGCGATGTACCAGGCGAACTTCGCCGGGGCGCCGCGGCGGATGGCCTCGTCGGCCATGTCGAAGTCCATCAGCAGCAGGAACGCGGCGATGCCGATCATCACGACGCTGAACAGGATCCCGATGGGGCCGTCGCTGCGGATGCCGAGGCCGTCGTCCATGAAGAAGTAGGCGACGAAGTTGGCCAGCATGAGCACCAGGGCGCCGATGAGCGCACCGAACACCCAGCGGGTCAGCTTGGGGGTCACCCGGACGGCGCCGGTCTTGTAGACCACCAGCATGCCGCCGAAGACACCGAAGGTGCCGATCAGCGCCTGCATCACGATGCCGGGGTAGATGTCGTTGAACGCCTCGCTGATGGCGCCGAGCGCGACACCGTAGAGCGCGCCGTAGGACAGCGTGGCGATCGGGTTGGCGATCTGCTTGAACGAGATCACCAGGCCGAGCACGAAGGCGACGAGCACGGCCGGCAGGGCCAGGCCCCACGCGGCGTCACCGGGGGCGGCCCACACGGCTGCCGCGGCCAGCACCGTCACCAGGAACGACAGGCCCGTCTTGGTGACGACGTCGTCCATCGTGAGGTAGCGCGTCGTCGTCGCCGCGTACGGCGAGGGAGCGGCATAGGGGTCCTGCGTCGGGGCACCGTACTGGCCGGGCGCGCCGAACTGCGGCGTCGAGCCCCAGCCCGCCTGCTGCTGGCCGCCGCCCGCGCCGCCGAGCCCCCGGAAAGCGGGGTTGTTGCTGGGCATTGTCATCTCCTCGAGGTGACCGCTGGATCGTGGCGTACACGGTGGTGCACTCCACTCGGTCAGGTCAACGCTTCGGGGGCTGCTGTAGTTCCGGCGTGTCGCCGCGGGCTCCGCCCGCGGCGGACGTGGCCGACCGGCCCCCGGCCGGATGGAGCTGCGGCTACCGTCACCCCGTCGGGACGGGACTTCCTGGATGGTGGCGGTGAACGATCGGCAGGAGCCGCCGGTGGCCGGCGACGACCGGACCGGGATCGACGAGCGTGGCCCGGCGCGGGGGCGGCGCTCGCAGGTCGGGACCCGCCGCCCTGCCCTGCACCGCACGAGCGCTCTGGTCGCCGTCGCGGTGCTCCTGATCGCCGGAGCCCTGGCGTGGCTGGCGGCGCGGGTCACCCAGGACGCCAACCGGGATCTGCTCGACCGGCAGGTGGAGCAGGCCGCGACCGTCCTGAGCAGCGGGGTCGGCACCCTCCAGGTGCAACTAGGCGACGCCGCGCAGGTCGCCCTCGCCACCGCCGCCGCACCCGGACCGTTCCAGGGGTTCGCGGCCGCGCGGCTCACCGGCAACGAGTCCTTCGCCTCGCTGTCCTTGCTGCGCATCACCAACGGCCGGGTCGAGGTGCTGGCCACCGAGGGCGAGGAGCCCCGGCTGCCGGCCGGTGGGCTGGACGACCCGTTCTTCACCGGCCTGCAACCCGACGGGCAGCTGGCGGTGGCCGGCCTGCTGCCCGGCGAGCAGACGCGGCTCGCCTTCGCGCTGATGCCTGCCGGGGACCCCACCGGGCTGGTCGTCTACGCCGAGTCGCGGGTCGACCCCGGCCCCCAGCCGGAGCCCGAGGCGCCGGAGGACGCACCGTTCGGTGGCCTTGACTTCGCCGTCTACCTCGGTGAGGGCACGGATCCGGCGAACCTGGTGCTGTCCACCGCACCGGCGCCCATCCGCGGCGACACCGAGGTGGCGACCACGCCGTTCGGGAAGACCGTTCTCACCATCGTCGGCTCCGCCGAGTCACCGCTGACCGGCCGGCTGGCGACCGCGCTGCCGTGGATCGTCGCCGGTGCGGGGGCCGCCCTGGCGGTGGCCTTCGCCGCGGGTGTGGAGATCCTGTCCCGGCGGCGGGAGGTCGCCCAACGGCTGGCCGACGACAACGGGCGGCTCTACCGCCAGCAGCGGGGTATCGCCGGCACCCTGCAGCACTCGCTGCTGCCGGACCTGCCGGAACTGGACGGGCTCGAGGTGGCCGCCCGCTACGTCGCCGGCGTCGACGAGCTCGACGTCGGCGGCGACTGGTACGACGTGATCCCGCGCGGTCCTGGCTGCTGCGTGTTCGTCGTCGGCGACATCTCCGGCCGCGGGCTCCCGGCGGCCACCACGATGGCCTCGCTGCGGTTCGCGGTGCGCGCCTACCTCGCCGAGGGCCACGACATCGAGACGGTCATGGCGCAGCTGAACGGGCTGCTGCAGATCGACACCGACCACCAGTTCGCCACCGTCCTGCTCGGGGAGCTGGACGTGTCGGCCGGGCGGCTCCGCGTGCTGTGCGCGGGGCACTTCCCTCCCCTGCTGGTGACCGACGGGCGCGCCGAGGCGATCGACTGCCCGATCGCGCCGCCGATCGGCGTCGGCCCTGCGCGGCTGAGGTCGGCCACGGAGGTTCGCGTGCACGGCCCGGCGACGTTGCTGGCATTCACCGACGGTCTGGTGGAACGCCGCGACGAGGTTCTCGACACCGGCCTGGACCGGCTGCGCGAGACGGCCGCCCGTCATGCCGGCCGGCCGCTGGAGGATTTCGTCGATCAGCTGATGGAGGACCTGACGGGGACCGGCGCGAAGGATGACACTGTGCTCATGGCGCTCCGATGGACGAGCTAGCCGCCGAGCGCGCGCGGCTGGACGTGGCCGCCGCAGCCGACGGCACGCCGCTGCTGGTCCGGCTCGGCGGTGAGCTGGACCTCGCCGGGCTGCCCGACGTGCAGCCCGCGCTGGACCGGCTGCTGCGCCTGCCCCCTCAGCCGGTGCGCGTCGACGCCACCGAGCTGCGGTTCCTCGACTCGACCGGTCTCGCGGTGCTGATCCGGCTCGCCAACCACTTCGACCGGATCGAGCTGGTGCACACCACCCCGGCGGTGCGCCGCGTCGTGGCGGCGCTCGGTCTGGCGGACCACCTGGGCCTGGTCGGCGGCTGACATGCCCAGTCGCTCGTTCCCCGCCTATCCGGGGTCGGTGCCGGATGCCCGCCGCTACGTGGCCGACGCCCTCGCCGATCTCTCCGACCGGCCGCGGGAGACCGCGGAGCTGCTGGTCTCCGAGCTGGTCACCAACGCGGTCCGGCACGGCTCCGGCCCTCGCGTCGAGGTGTCGGTGGACGTCCTGCCCGGGGAGCGGATCTGCATCGGCGTCACCGACGACGGCGACGGCTACCCGGTGCAGCGCTCCCCTCGGGTCACCGACGAGCACGGGCGCGGTCTCCACCTGGTCGGCCTGCTCGCCGACCGGTGGGGTGTGCGCCGCACCTCCGGTGGCGATGCCAAGACCGTGTGGTTCGAGCTGGCCGTGACCCGGACCTCTGCAGGTTCGTCGCCCAGCGGCACCACGGTGGACGACGTCTGACTCGTGGAACGGTGCCCCCGGTCGGGTTCGAACCGACGCTGGAACCCTTTTAAGGGGTCTGCCTCTGCCAGTTGGGCTACGGGGGCGGACTGACTGCGATGCCTGGCAGCACGCTAGCGCCGCCGCCGGTCAGCCGTCGGAGCCGGCCAGCTCCGTCGCCCGGGTGAGGACGGCGTCGAGCATCGGCTCGGTGAGCTTCCCGGTGAAGGTGTTCTGCTGGCTCACGTGGTAGCTGCCCAGCACCGTGAGCGGCCCGCGCGACCCGGACAGCTGCACCTCGGCGCCGTGCCCGAACACCGGCCGGGGCCGCGGGATCGCGTAACCCGCGGCGGCGAGCACCGGCCACAGCGCCGTCCAGCCGAACCCACCGAGCACCACGACCACCCGCAGCCGCGGCAGGAGGTCCAGCTCGCGGGCCAGCCACGGCGAGCAGGTGTCCCGCTCCGCCGGGGTGGGCGCGTTGGCCGGCGGAGCGCAGCGCACCGCGGCGGCGACGCGCACGTCGGTGAGCTCGAGGCCGTCACCGACGTGCGTGGACGTCGGCTGGTTCGCCAGCCCCGCCCGCCACAGGGCGGCGAAGATCCAGTCGCCGCTGCGGTCGCCGGTGAACACCCGGCCGGTGCGGTTCCCGCCGTGCGCCGCCGGGGCCAGGCCGACGACGGCGATGCGCGCGTCGGCCGGCCCGAGCCCGGGCACCGGCCGGCCCCAGTACTCCTCGTGCCGGAACGACGCCCGCTTCACCTCGGCGACCTCCTCGCGCCAGGCCACCAGCCGCGGGCAGGCGGAGCAGCCGGAGATCCGCTGGTCGAGCACGGTGAGCTCGCGGGTGGCCCGCGCCGCCCGGACCACCCCTGCGGGAGTGCGCGTGACCGGGAACCGGGCCTCGTCGTCGGAGAGCACGGCCCAGTGCACCACCCCCGCGGCGGGCGCGTTCCGGAGGGGCCGGACGAACCTCCGGGAAGTCCCTCGTCGGAGGGGTCCGCCCCGGTCCGGCAGTCCCTATCCTCGTGCAGGTCAGCGATCCGCCACACGGCAGGAGCCGCCGTCCGGAGAAGGGTGTGGCTCGATGAGCACGACGGTGGTTCCCCCCGACAGCGGAGTGCAGGACGGCGTCGGCACGGACGCGGCGGCCCCGGCCGGACCGCGGGAGGTCGTCGTCTCCGCGCACGACGAGTTCGACGCCCTGGCACAGGCATGGGACGACCTCTGGCGACGCAACCCGGCCGCCACCGCGTTCCAGTCCCACGCGTGGAGCAGCGCCTGGGCCCGCGCGTACGTCCCGGCCGGACAGCTGGCCACGGTCACCGTGTGGGACGGGGACACCCTCGTCGCCGCGGCGCCGCTGCACCGGACCCGCCGCGGACCGGTGCGGGTGCTGGCTCCTCTCGGCGGCCCGCTGAGCGACTCCACCGACGTCCTGCTGGATCCGCAGGTGCCCGACGCCGGGCCCCGGCTCGCCCGCGCGCTCGCGCGGGTCCCCGGCTGGCGCGTCCTGGACCTGCCGGAGGTGCTGCCGGGTTCCGCGGCCGAGGACTGGGCACGGAGCTGGCCGGGCCGGCTCCGGCGGGTCCCCTCCTCGCTCAACCTCCAGCTCCCGGTGCTCCCGCAGGCCGATCTCCTCGCGCGGCTCCCGTCGCGGACCGCCGGCACCCTGCGCCGCAAGCTCAAGAAGGTCGACAAGCTGGGCATCGACCGGATCGAGCTCGCCCGGGCCGACGTCCCGGACGCCGTCGACGAACTGCTCCGCCTGCACGAGGCCCAGTGGGCCGGCCGGCGGGGCAATCCCGAGCACCTCACCGAGCGGTTCCGGACCTTCCTCGTCGAGGCGGTCGGAGCGATGGTCGACCGCGGTCAGGCCGTGGTCGTCGAGTACCGCCTCGACGGCCGGGTGATGGCGAGCGAGGTGGACCTGGTCGGGCACCGGCAGCTGGCCTACTACCTCGCGGGCATCGACCCGGACCTGCGCGAGCACCTCGACACCTCGGTGCTCCTGGTCGGTGGTGCCCTCGCGCTCGCCGAGCGGCTGGAGCTGCCCGAGTACTCGTTCCTCCGCGGCGACGAGGACTACAAGCTCCGGTGGCGCCCGGACCACGTGACGGCGGAGCGGATCCTGCTCGCACGCCCGGGGCTCCTCGGTTCGGCCGGCTACGTCCCCGCGACGGCGGTGACCTCGGCCGTGCTGACCCTCGCCCGGCGAACCCTGGACGGCCGGGCGCGCGAGTTCGCCCGATCCGTCATGCACCGGGTCCGGCAGATCAGGGCGAGCCGCTAGCCGACCGGGTCGGGCCGGCCGCGCGCGAGCCGCAGGGCGATGCCGTCGAGGATGTCGTGCTCGCTGACGACGACCTCGTCCAGGCCGAACTCGTCCATGATCACCCGCAGGATGAGCGCGCCGGCGCCGATGACGTCGACCCGTCCGGGGTGCATGACGGGGAGCGCCGCTCGCTGCGTCCGCGGCATCGCCAGCAGCGACTCGCTCACCCGGCGTACGTCGGCGACGGCGATGCGGGAGCCGTGGATGGTCTCCGGGTCGTAGGCGGGCAGGTCCAGGGCCAGGGCCGCGACGGTGGTCACCGAGCCGGCCAGCCCGACCAGGCTCGCCGCCGCGGCGACCGGCACCTCCGCGGTGACCAGCGCCAGCGCCGCGCGGATGTCGGCGACGGTGGCCTGCACCTCGGCGTCGGTCGGCGGATCGCCCGCCAGCCGCCGCTCGGTCAGCCGCACGCAGCCGATGTCGACCGAGCGGGCCGCCCGCAGCCCCGACGCGTCGCCGAGCACGAACTCCGTCGACCCGCCGCCGATGTCGACCACGAGGAACGGGGCCTCCGGCGCGGCCGAACCGTGCGCCGCCGCGGCGGTCTCCAGGGACGCCGTCGCGCCCAGGAAGGAGAGCTCGGCCTCCTCCCGGCCCGGGACGACGTCGGGCAGCCGACCCAGCGTGGTCAGCACCATCTGCTCGAACTCGGCCCGGTTCGCGGCGTCCCGGGTGGCGCTGGTCGCGACCATGCGGACGTCCTCGGCACCCAGCTCGCGTGCGGTCGCCGCGTACTCGGCCAGCACGACGCGGGTGCGCTCGATCGCGTCCGCGGCCAGCCGGCCGGTGGCGTCGACGCCCTGCCCGAGCCGGACGACCTCCATCCGGCGGACCAGGTCGGTCGCGCCGCCCGTGGACGGCACGTCGGCGACGAGCAGCCGGATGGAGTTGGTCCCGCAGTCGATCGCGGCGACCCGCGTCACGCGGTCTCCCCCGGCCCCTCGGGGAGTGCGCAGGGGCCCTTCGCCCACCACTCCCCCATCTCCTCCACCGCGCGGTCGCCGATCGGGTTGACGCCCGGCCCGGCGGCCAGCGCGTGCCCGGCCAGCGCGTGCAGGCACTTGACCCGGTCGGGCATCCCGCCGGCGGTGGCGCGGGTGGGCAGCACGTCCTTGGCGTCCCGCTCGGCCAGGTAGGCCTCGTGCGCGGCGCGGTAGGCAGCGGCCAGCTCCGGGTCGGTGCCCAGCTCGTCCTGCCACTCGCGCATGCGGCCGGCCGACTCCAGCCGGCTGGCCGCGGCCGACGCCCGCGGGCAGGTCAGGTAGTACAGCGTCGGGAACGGCGTGCCGTCCTCGAGCCGGGGTGCGGTCTCCACGACGTCGGGCTGGCCGCAGGGGCAGCGGTGCGCGACCCCCTCGAGCGCACGGGGTGCCCGGCCCAGCTGCCGCTCGACGACGTCGCGGTCGGCCGGGGTGATCTGCTCGCTCACTCCTGCGGCTCCTCGGGCAGGTCGCCGTCGGCCCGGGCGACCGACTCCATCAGTCCGTCGAACCACGGCTGCGGCTCGGGAGGCGCGGCCACCTCGTCCAGCGTGCCGGCGTCGCCCTCGACCGCCTCGCCGTCGACGACGACGACGAGCCGGTCACCGGGCAGCACGTAGGTGAGCCGCTCCCGCGCCTGGCGCTGGGTCCAGGACGGATCGCCCTGCCGCTCCAGCTGCGCCTCGAGCTCGGCGGCCCGCCGGTCGAGCTCCTGGCCCTGGGCGCCGAGCTCGGCCAGCTCCTGCTGACCGGCCAGGTACTGGCGGAACGGGCCGGCCAGGGTGAGGGCGAGCAGCAGGACCAGCCCGATGAGCAGCACCGCCCGCCCGGTGAGCAGCGGCCGACGGCGGCCGGCCGGGGCGGCCGTCGTCCGGGTGGGCCGGCGCGCGGCGCGCCGCTCCCCCGGCCGGCGGGTGGGGTGCGGCGTCCCCGACCGCAGCCCGGTGCGCACCGGACGGGTCGTGTGGACCCGTGGCACGCGACCGGTGCTGCGGGAGCCGGACGGCGGGGTGTTGCCGCCGCGCCGGCCGCGGACGCTGCTCATGGGCGGGAGGTCAGCCCTGGGCCAGCCGGGGGAACGCGGCGGCGCCGGCGTAGCGCGCGGCGTCGTCGAGCTCCTCCTCGATGCGCAGCAGCTGGTTGTACTTGGCCACGCGCTCGCTGCGGGCCGGGGCACCGGTCTTGATCTGCCCGCAGTCGGTGGCGACGGCGAGGTCGGCGATCGTGGTGTCCTCGGTCTCGCCCGAGCGGTGGCTCATCATGCTGCGGTAGCCGCTGCGGTGGGCCAGGTTGACCGCGTCGAGGGTCTCGGTGAGCGTGCCGATCTGGTTCACCTTCACCAGCAGCGCGTTCGCCGCACCCCGGGCGATGCCGTCGGCCAGCCGGGTGGGGTTGGTGACGAACAGGTCGTCGCCGACGAGCTGCACGCGGCTGCCGAGGGCCTGGGTCAGCGCGACCCAGCCGTCCCAGTCCTGCTCGTCGAGCGGGTCCTCGATCGAGACGATCGGGAAGGCGTCGACCAGGCCGGTGTAGTACTCGGCCATCTCGTCCGAGGAGAGCTGCTTGCCCTCGAAGGCGTAGGAGCCGTCGGAGTGGAACTCCGTGGCGGCGACGTCGAGGGCGAAGGCGATGTCGCTGCCCACGGAGTAGCCGGCCTGCTCGACGGCCCGGGTGATCATGTCCAGCGCCGCGCGGTTGCTCGACAGGTTCGGCGCGAAGCCGCCCTCGTCGCCCAGCCCGGTGGACAGGCCCTCCTTCTTCAGGACGGCCTTGAGCGCGTGGTAGGTCTCGGTGCCCATGGCCAGCGCCTCGGCGAAGGTGCCGGCGCCGATCGGGGCGATCATGAACTCCTGCACGTCGACGTTGCTGTCGGCGTGGGCACCCCCGTTGAGGATGTTCATCATCGGCACGGGCAGCAGGTGCGCCGAGGGACCGCCGACGTAGCGGAACAGCGGCAGGCCGGAGGACTCGGCGGCGGCGCGGGCGACGGCGAGGCTCACGCCCAGGATGGCGTTGGCACCCAGGCGCGACTTGTCCGGCGTGCCGTCGAGGTCGATCAGCCGCTGGTCGACCAGCCGCTGCTCGCTGGCCTCGAAGCCCAGGAGCTCGGGGCCGATGACGTCGAGGACGCCGTCGACCGCCTTGGTGACGCCCTTGCCGCCGTAGCGGCTCCCGCCGTCGCGCAGCTCCACCGCCTCGAAGGCGCCGGTGGAGGCGCCGCTGGGCACCGCCGCCCGGGCGATCGTCCCGTCGTCGAGGGCGACCTCGACCTCAACGGTGGGGTTTCCGCGCGAGTCGAGGATCTCCCGCGCGCCTACGGCATCGATGCTCGGCACGGGGGGCAGCCTAACCAGCTGTTCCCTTCCGTCACGACAGCCTCGCCCGGCACCGCCCTTTCGGGTTGCTCAGCGTCCCGCGGTCCGCTGCTCGGCCGCGGCGTCGAGCTCGCCGGCGTACCGCCGCACCGCCTCGCGCAGCGCGTCCTCGACGTCCCAGCCGCGCGCCTGCGCCGCCGCCACCACCCCGAGCAGCCGCTCGCCCAGCTCCTCGGGGCTGCGATCGGGGAGCTCGGCCGGTTCCGGCGTGGGCAGTCCGGCCCGCCCGGCCCGTCGGACCAGCGCGGCGCCCCACGAGCTCGCGGGCTGCGAGCGCGAGACGCCCTCGGTGGGCGAGCGGCGCTGCTTCTCCTGCTGCTTGATCTGGTCCCAGCCCGCCTCGACCTGCTCGACGTCACGGGGGCCCGCGTCGCCGAACACGTGCGGGTGCCGGCGGACCAGCTTGTCCACCAGATCCCCGGCGACGGCGTCCACGTCGAACCCGCGGTCCGGCCCCGCCTCCGCGGCGACCCGGGCGTGGAAGACCACCTGCAGCAGCACGTCGCCGAGCTCCTCGCGCATGGCGACCGGGTCGTCGTCGACGATCGCGTCGTAGGCCTCGTGCGCCTCCTCGAGCAGGTAGCCGCGCAGCGAGGCGTGCGTCTGCTCGGCGTCCCAGGGACAGCCGCCGGGCGAGCGCAGCCGGTCCATCACGCGGACGACGTCCAGCAGCCGGGCGCCGGCCGGCTCGGGCGCGCCGCGGACCACCTCGGCCCCGGGCACGGCGGCGGCGTCGCCGGTCAGCAGGACGACCGCGTCCGGCCGGGCCTGCGCGGCGGCGCCGTCGGGGACGTCGTCGACGTGCCAGCCGGCCGCGCGCAGCGCCTCCGCGGTGCCCTCGGCCTCGGGCAGCGCGACGACCGGGCGGCCGGCCAGTGCCTGCCAGGCCTCCGGACCCAGCAGGCCGGGGAGGCGGGGGCTGACGACGACGACGAGGGCGACGGGCACCGGCTCAGTCTCCGGGACCCGCCGGCTGCACCTCGGGCCGGTCGGCCAGGATGCGGACCACGCCGCCCTCCCCGCGCACCAGCCGGCCCTCCTCGGTGAGGACGCCGTAGCGCGGGTTGACGGTGATGTCGAGGTCCTCGCGCACCTCGTCGGCCACCTCGGCGCCGGCGGCGGCGAGCCGCTCGGCGACCACCACCTCCACCTGCTCGCGGAGTTCCTCGAAGGACGGGTAGACCTCCCCCGCCAGGAAGCCGACGACGACGCCGAGGTCCTGCACGGGCACGCTGAACGCGGTGCCGGGCTCCGCGTCGGCGAACTCGTCGCTGAGCACCGGGGGCAGCTCCTCGGCGGGGCGACGGGTCAGCTCGGGCAGCGTCGACGGGCCGGGGTAGCGGGCCGCCACCGCCGCGTACGCCTCCGGCGCGGCGGTGAGCTCGGCGGCCACCGCCGACGCCGTCGCCTCGTCGGCGACGGTGATGTAGCCGAACTCCGGCTGCACGTACTCCTCGCGCACCTGCGCGTAGGCGTCGCGCAGCGAGGCCTCCGACAGGTCCCCGGCTCCCTCGGCGCGGGCGAGCTCCTCCCGGAGCAGCTGCTGGCGGATCGTCTCGGCGACGTCGGCCCGGCTCACGCCCTGCGCGGCGAGCTGGGCGTAGACGTCGTCGGGGTCGTCGTCGCCCATGAGCTGGTCGATCCGCTCGCGGACCGCGGCGTCGTCGACGGCGACGTCGTAGCGCTCCGCGACCTCGGCGTAGACCTCCCGCTCGACGAGGAAGCCGAGCACCCGGCGGGTGTAGTCGGCCGGGCCCGCGGCGGCGTACTCGGCGATCCCGTCGTCGGCGAGCCGGTCCTCGACGCCCCGCTCCAGCTCGGTGACGGTCACCGTCGCGTCCCCGACGTAGGCGGCGACGTCCGGCGAGGTCCGGCAGGCCGCCAGCGTGGGCAGGGTGAGGGCGAGCAGCAGCCCGGCGGCCGCCACCCGGGGAGCGCGAGGGATCAGCACGCCGGGAGACTCCCACACCCGCCGGGCCACGGGGCGGAAATGGCCATGTCCGCCCCGGGTCCAGGAGGCGGCGGTCAGGAGGCGGCAGCCACCGGCTGCTCGAGGACGGCGGTCAGCGTGGCCCGCAGGTTCTCCAGCAGGGCGACGTCGCGCACCGGGGTCCGCCGGTCGGGGCCGACCGGCATCTTCAGCACGATCGTCTCCACGGCGGCCTTGTAGGACGCGCCCTCGGCGAGCCGGGCGAGCCGCATCTGCTTGGACTCCGGCAGCACCACGGGGCTGATCCGGATGGCCCGGCCCTGGAGCGACACCTCGGTGATCCCGAGCGCCCGCATGGCCACCCGGAACCGGGCGACCGCCAGCAGGTTGAGCACCGGCGCCGGCGGGGCGCCGTACCGGTCGGTGAGCTCGTCGAGCACCGCCTGGGCGGCGCCCTCGTCCTGGATGGAGGCCACCTTGCGGTAGGCCTCCATGCGCAGCCGCTCGCCCGGCACGTAGTCGTGCGGCAGGTGCGCGTCGATCGGCAGGTCCACGCGGACCTCGACCGGCTCGGCCGGGGCCTCCTCGCCGGTGACCTGCGAGCGGTAGTCGGCGACCGCCTCGCCGACCAGCCGGACGTAGAGGTCGAAGCCGACGCCGGCGATGTGCCCGGACTGCTCGCCGCCGAGCAGGTTGCCCGAGCCGCGGATCTCGAGGTCCTTCATCGCCACCGCCATGCCCGCACCCAGGTCGGTGTTGTTGGCGATGGTGGTCAGCCGGTCGACCGAGGTCTCGGTGAGCGTGCGGGTCGGGTCGTAGGTGAAGTAGGCGTAGGCCCGCTCGCGGCCTCGACCGACGCGCCCGCGGATCTGGTGCAGCTGGGAGAGACCGAAGGTGTCGGCGCGGTCGACGATGAGGGTGTTGGCGTTGGGGATGTCCAGACCGGACTCCACGATCGTCGTCGCGACGAGGACGTCGTACTCCTTCTCCCAGAAGCCGACCATGATCCGCTCGAGCTCGTGCTCCTTCATCTGTCCGTGGCCGACGGCGACGCGGGCCTCGGGCACCAGGGCGCGGATCTTCGCCGCCGCCTTGTCGATCGACTGCACCCGGTTGTGGATCACGAAGACCTGGCCGTCGCGCAGCAGCTCGCGCCGGATCGCGGCGGCCATCTGCTTGTCCGCCCACGCACCGACGTAGGTGAGCACCGGGTGCCGCTCCTCGGGCGGGGTGAGGATCGTCGACATCTCGCGGATGCCGGTCAGCGACATCTCGAGCGTGCGCGGGATCGGCGTGGCCGACATCGACAGCACGTCGACCGCCGTCCGCATCGTCTTCAGGTACTCCTTGTGCTCGACCCCGAAGCGCTGCTCCTCGTCGACGATGACCAGGCCGAGGTCCTTCCACCGCGTCGAGGGCTGCAGCAGCCGGTGGGTGCCGACGAGGATGTCGACCTCCCCGGCGGCCAGCTGGCGCAGGATCTCGGTGGTCTCCTTGTCCGACTGGAACCGGGAGAGCACCTTCACCGTCACCGGGAACTGCGCGACCCGCTCGGAGAAGGTCTTGAAGTGCTGGTTGGCCAGCAGCGTCGTCGGCACCAGGACGGCGACCTGCTTGCCGTCCTGCACCGCCTTGAACGCCGCGCGGATGGCGATCTCGGTCTTCCCGTAGCCGACGTCGCCGCAGATGATCCGGTCCATCGGGACCGACTGCTGCATGTCGGCTTTCACCTCGTCGATGGCGGCCAGCTGGTCGGGCGTCTCCTGGAACGGGAAGGCGTCCTCGAGCTCGCGCTGCCAGACGGTGTCGGGACCGAAGGCGTGGCCCTTCGACGCCATGCGCGCCGAGTAGAGCCGGATCAGCTCGCCGGCGATCTGCTTGACCGCCTTGCGCGCCTTGCTCTTGGTGTTCTTCCAGTCCGCGCCGCCGAGCTTGGACAGCGCCGGGGCCTCGCCGCCGACGTAGCGGGTCAACTGGTCGAGGGAGTCGGTGGGCACGAACAGCCGGTCCGGCGGCTGGTTCCGCCGGCCCGGCGCGTACTCGACGATCAGGTAGTCGCGCTGCCCGCCGTTGACGGTGCGGCTGATCATCTCGATGTAGCGGCCGATGCCGTGCTGCTCGTGGACGACGAGGTCGCCGGGCTGGAGCTGGACCAGGTCGACGGCGTTGCGCCGGCGGGCGGGCATCTTGGTCGCGTCGCGCATCGACGTGCCGCGCTGACCGGTCAGGTCGTGCTCGGTGAGCAGCGCCAGGCCGACGCCGGGGAAGGCGAAGCCGGCCTCCAGGTTGCCCTGCGTGACCGAGGTGAGCCGGGGCTCCGGTGCGGTCTCCACGCCGGGCACGAGCGCGGCGCCCAGCTCGGCCTCGGCGAACTGGTCGGCGGCGCGCTGGGCGGGACCGGGCCCGGCGAAGGTGACGACGACCCGCCAGCCCTCCCGCTGCCAGCCGCGCATCGTCTCGATCGCCTTCGGCACGTCGCCGGCGAAGCGGTCGACGATCGTGGCGTCGAGGGTGATCTGGTGCTCGTCGTCCTCGGCCTGGACGGTGAACGAGCCGGTCGTCCACCACGGCAGCCCACGGCTCCGGGCGGCCGCCTCGACGTCGGCCAGGTCTCGGAAGGACGAGGCGCCGAGGTCGAGCGGCGACTCCCCCGCCTCCGCGGCGGTGGCCCAGGAGGCGGCGAGGAACTCCTCGGCGGTGCGCACCAGGTCCGCGGACCGGCTGCGCACCCGCTCGGGGTCGGCGACCAGCACGTGCGTGCCGGCCGGCAGCAGGTCGGTGAGCAGCTGCATCGCCTCGTCCCCGATCAGGGCCGGCGTCAGCGACTCCATGCCCTCGACCGCGATGCCCTCGGCCAGCTTGCCGAGCACCTCGATCAGGCCGGGGTGCAGATGAGCCAGCGCGGCGGCGCGGGCCCGCACCTCGTCGGTGAGCAGCAGCTCGCGGCACGGCGGTGCCCACAGCCGGTCGGGGCGCTCGTCGAGCGAGCGCTGGTCGGCGGCGGAGAAGTAGCGCAGCTCGTCGACCTCGTCGCCCCAGAACTCCACGCGGACCGGGTGCGGCTCGGTGGGCGGGAAGACGTCGAGCAGGCCGCCGCGGACGGCGAACTCGCCGCGCTTCTCGACCAGCTCGACGCGGGTGTATGCGGCGTCGGCCAGGGCGCGGGCGACGTCGTCGAGGTCGGCTGCGTCCCCCGGCTTGAGCTCGACCGGGATCAGGTCACCGAGGCCCGGCGCGAGCGGCTGCAGCACGCTGCGCACCGGCGCGACCAGGACGTCGATGGTGCCGTTCTCGCCGGGGTGGGTGAGGTCGCGGAGCACCGCGAGCCGGCGGCCCACCGTGTCCGCACGGGGGCTCAGCCGCTCGTGCGGCAGCGTCTCCCAGGCCGGGAACGTGGCGATCCGGGAGCCGGGCAGGAAGCAGCGCAGCAGGTCGGCGGCGACGTCGGCGTCCCGCTCCCCCGCCGTCACCAGCAGGACGGGCACGCCGGCGCCCGGCTGCCGCGCCGCCAGGGCGGCCGCGACCAGCGGCTGCACCGGCGGCGGCGCGGTGACCGAGAGCTCCGCGCTCCCCGCCGCCGCGACGACGCGGGCCATGCCGGGATCGCTGAGGACGACGTCGAGCACGCCGCGCAGACTCACGCTGTATCTCTCTCCTGGGATGCGGGGCCGCACCGCTGCCGCCGAGTGCGGCACGGGGCCCGATCCCAGGTTAGTCGGCAGGAGCGACACCCGTCGCCCAGCGGTGGCCGCACCCGCCGTCCCCCGGTGGGCGCCCGGCTCCGCGGTCAGGCGACGTCGGCCGCCAGATCCCGCAGCCGTCGCGCGGGCACCCCGGCGTAGACGCCGTCCGGCGCGCAGTCCCGGGTCACCACGGCGCCGGCGGCGATGATGCAGCCGTCCCCGACGGTGACGCCGGGCAGGACGATGGCGCCGGCGCCGATCCAGCACCCGTCCCCGATGGTGACCGGCGCGCCGCGGACGGCTCCCGCCCGCCGGCTGCTGGGCCCCTGCTCGTGGAAGCTGGTGATCAGCTGCACCCGGTGACCGATGGCGCAGTTGGTCCCGATCGTGACGGCCGCCTGGTTGTCGACGAGCACCCCACCGTTGACGAAGGTCCCCCGGCCGATCCGCACGTCCGTGCCGCCGAAGAAGCAACCCGGCGAGACGGTCACCCCGGCCGCCACCCCGAGCCCCAGCCGCTGCAGCGCAGCCGAGCGCACACGGGTCGGGACGACCGGTGAGGCCAGCACGCCGTTGACCAGGAGGTCCCGGACCACCACCGGCAGTACCGGCGCACCCCGCCGTCCCCGGCGCTTCACCCGGCACCGCCCGCATCGGGGACGCCGCGCATGCGCCAGGAGTGCCGGGTCAGCTTGGCGAGCAGCCGCGCCGCCCCGTCCCCGGGGGCCACGTAGAACCGCGGGATCGTGAAGCGGTCGCCCGGCAGGTAGTCGCCGGTGACGCAGGCGTGGTCGTACCCGGCCGCGCGCACCGCGTCGGCCGCGGCGGCGTCGAACTCACCCCACGGGTAGGCGAAGCCGGGCACCTCGGCCTGCAGGACCTCCTCCAGCACCCGCCGGCTGCCCTGGATCTCCTCGGCCAGCACGGCCGGGGTCGCGCCGCGCAGATGCACGTGGTGCAGCGTGTGGCTGCCCACCTCGTGCCCGGCGGCGGCGACCGCGCGCACCGCGTCGGCGTCCATCAGGTCCAGCCGCGGCCCCTCGTCCCACTCGTTCTGCCCGGCCAGCCGGCCGGCGACGACGTAGACCGTGCCGGCCATGCCGTGCCGGTCCAGCACCGGCACGGCGTGCTCGAGGAAGTCGGTGTAGCCGTCGTCGAAGGTCAGCCCGACCAGCCCGGCGGCCTCGCCGCGGTCGGTGGCGCGGACCAGTTCCGCGAGCGGGACCCCGCGCAGACCCAGGCGGCGCAGCAGCCGCAGGTGCCGGTCCAGCCGATCCGGGTGCACGCGGATCCGGTGCGGGTCCGCGACGCCGGACGGGCTGATCGAGTGGTACATGAGCACGGGCGCCATCCGCAGCCGGCCCCGGCCCGACCCCGGCGCGTGCGGCCGGCCGGTCGCGGCAGCGGTCACCGGGCACCGCCGCGGCGGGCGGCCGGCACGGCCGCCGGCGAGCCGGCGTCCAGCAGGTCGAGTGCCCGGCGCAGCACCGTGCTCGAGGTGTGCATCGTGTACGGGAAGTAGCGGACCTCGACCCCGACGGCGGCGAAGTCCCGCTCCAGCCGCTCCCCCTTGGGCGTCCCGCGCCAGTCGTCGCCCTTGAAGATGACGTCGAACCGCACCTCACGCCACGTGTCGATCTTGTCCGGGACGGTCTCGGCGTGGACCTCGTCGACGAACCGCAGGCTGCTCACGATCTCCATGCGCTCGGCGAGCGGGACGACCGGCAGCCGGCCCTTGGCCTGCAGCAGCATCTCGTCGGAGACGACGCCGGCGATGAGCCGGTCACAGTGCTGGGCCGCATGCCTGAGGATGTTCAGGTGACCGATGTGGAACAGGTCGTAGGCACCCGGCGCGTATCCGATCAGCGTCATCTCACGTTCCCCCGTTTCGATGCTGAACCCCTAGTCGAACAGGCCGCATGACGCTGCGTCACCGTTCCGGGAGTCGCGTTCACCCGAAGGGAGTGGCACCCGGAACCGCGGCCGGGCGGTCGGGGAGACGGGTCATCTCGGCCCGCCACCGGGGCAGGGCGAGCACGAGGAAGCCCGCGGTGCACGCCGCGAGGAGGGCGTAGAGGCCCACGAACGCGGCCGTCCACCCGAGGAGCGCGAAGACGAGGCACTGCACGCCGTAGTCGGTCGGGAGCAGGACCAGCGAGCGGAGCACGCTCGCCCCGGCCGCCGTCGGCGCGGCCCGCGTGGGGGTACCGTGCCGGCTGCGCAGCGCCTCGTTCAGGAGCATGGCGGAGAAGTAGACGACGTCCACGACGAGGTACCCCAGCGGCAGCAGCAGCCAGGCCTCGTCCAGGTCGCCCTGCCGGTAGAGCCCGATCGCCACCGCCAGGTGCAGGCAGGCGATCTTGGCCGCGTCCACCATGTGGTCGAGCCACTCGCCCGCGGGCGAACCGCCGCCCCGGAGGCGGGCGAGCTGCCCGTCGGCGGAGTCGAGGGCGTAGCCGACGACGAGCCCGATTGCGACGAGCACCCCGACCCACCAGGTGTGCGGCGCGAGCGCGACCGCGGCGAGCGCGGAGAAGGTGAAGGCGGCGCTGCAGGCGGTCACGGCGTCCGGCGTCATGCCGCGGTGGAACGCCAGGGCGGCGAACAGCCGGCCCAGGGGCCGGTTCACGAAGCGCCCGTACGCCGGGGCGCCCTGCGACCCCTTCTGCGCGCCGGCCAGACGCCGGACGGTGTCGGTCACCGTCTCCCCGGGCGCCGGCCGGGTCAGGGGCCGGGTCGGGGCGGCGGGGGGCGCGGGCACGTGCGCCTCCGCCACGTCGTCGTGCAGCACGGTGCCTCCGGTGGTCTCGTCGGGCCCGCTTGCCGCGGACCGGCCCGCCGAGTGTGGGCGCTGACGGGCCTGCCGCCGCCCCTTCCGGGAGCCGCCTCACCCCATCGGGAGGGGCGGCCTCCCGCGGGCACGCCGGAACCACCCCGAAGGGGTCACCGGGCGTGGTGGCGGTCCCCTCCGCGCGGCTAGCGTCCGGCGCGATGCGCGACATGGCCGGGCACCGCGCTCGCCGCGCGAGCCGCCCACCGACACCTGGAGTTCCCGTGGGAAGACCGCGCACCGGCCGCGTCGTGGCCGTGCACCCGCACGCCGACCTGTACGGCAGCGACCGGATGTTCCTGGAGGCCCTCGCCGCGCTCGGTCCCGACGTGCTGGCCGTCGTGTCGACCTCCGGCCCGCTGGTCGAGGCCGTGCGGTCCCGGGGCCACGAGGTCCTCGTCAAGGACTTCCCGGTCCTGCGCAAGGTGGAGCTCAAGGACCCGCGCAAGGCCGCGGTGTTCGGATGGCGCTTCCTGCGCTCGGTGCTGACGCTGTCGGCCTGGCTGCGCGCGCAGGACGCCGCGGTGCTCTACGTCAGCACCGTGACGGCGCCGGAGTGGCTCCTGGCCGGACGGCTGAGCGGGATCCGCGTCGTCTGCCACGTGCACGAGAGCATGCCCATGCCCCGGCCGGCCCGCGCGCTCCTGCTCTCCCCCCTGCTCGCCGCCGACCTGGTCGTCGCCAACAGCGCGGCCACGCAGGCGTGGGTGCGGAACTCCCTGCCGTGGGCCGCCCGGCGCCTCCGCGTGGTCCACAACGGGGTGCGGCCGCCGGTGGCCACCGCCGCTCCTGCGGGCTCCTGCGACCTCGTCGTGGTCGGCCGGCTGTCGGCCATCAAGGGGCAGGACACCGCCATCCGGGCGGCCGCGCTGGTGCGCGCGGCGGGGCACGACGTGACGCTGACGCTCGTGGGCGACTGCTATCCCGGCTACGAGGCCGTCGAGGTGGAGCTGCGCGACCTGGCCGTCCGGGAGGGGGTCGACGACGTCACCGTCTTCACCGGCTTCCAGGACCCGGCTCCCTACGTCGCCGGCGCCGACGTCGTCCTGGTCCCCTCGCGCGTCGAGTCCTTCGGCCTCGTCGCCGTGGAGGCGCTCCTGCTCGGCCGGCCGGTCGTGGCCGCCCGGACCGGCGGGCTGCTCGAGGTCATCCGGGACGGCGAGACGGGCCTGCTCGTGGACGCCGACGACCCGCGGGCGCTGGCCGGTGCGGTGCTCCGGCTCCTGCGCGACCCGCAGCTCGCGACTGCGCTCGGGACGGCCGGCCGCGCCGACGCGGAGGCGCGCTTCTCCATGGCGGCGTTCACGGCCGCCCTCGCCGAGGCCGTCCTCCCGCCGGTCAGCTGACCGCGCGCACCAGGCGGTCGACGGCGTCCTCGATGAGCGCGAAGCACCGCGCGTAGTCCTCGGCCGGGCGCCGGTGGGGGTCGGGCACGTCGACCCCGGACCCGCCGGGGACCCGGTGCGGACCGGCCAGCGACGGGAGCGCGGCCAGCCGGGCCGCCGGCCCCGGGGCCACCCCCGCCGGCCACCCCGATGCCGCGACGGCCTCGGCGATGTCGGCCGCCTCGGTCAGCAGGAAGGCGCGACGGACGGCCCCGGGCGCCGTGGCGACCACGGCGGCGCGGTGCTCCCGGGTCATGGTCAGCACGAGGGCGGCGTCCCGGAGCAGGTCCGCCCGCACCTGACGGGCGGTGAAGGCCTCCGCCGGGAACCCGGCGCCCGCCAGGAGCTCCGCCATCGGCGGATCGACGGGACGGCCGACCAGGGCGGCGGTGCCGGCGCTGCCGACGGTGACGCCCGAGCCCTCCAGCCGGGACGCCAGCAGCCGCTCCCCGACGGGTGAGCGGCAGATGTTGGCCGTGCACACGACGAGGACGGAGACCCCGGTCGGGGCCCCGTCCCCGCCGGAGGGTGCGGGGGGTGGGATCACCGGCGTCCGGAGGGCTCGGGGTTCCCGCCACGGGCCTTGGGCGGGGGCACCGCCAGGAGGCTGCGGGCGGCGACGACCTCCGGCCGCTCGGACCGCTTCGGCCGCTTGAGCTGCTTGGGCTGCGTGGGCTGCTCGGGGTGCTGCGCCGCCTCGTAGCCGTAGCCGTCGGCGGCGCGCTGGCGGACGTGGGTCAGCACGACGCCCACGACCCGGGCGCCGACGCGCTCGAGCAGCCCGAGGCTGCGGAGCACGGCCGGACGTCGGGTGCGGCTCGCGTCGGCGATCAGCATCGTCCCGGAGACGAGCCGGGCCAGGACGGCGGAGTCGGTCACCGGGAGCAGCGGGGCCCCGTCGACGAGGACGACGTCGTGGCTCGCCCCGAGCTGCGCCAGCACGTCGGCCATCGCCGGGGCGGAGAGCAGCTCGCTGGGGTTGGGCGGGAGCGGCCCCGACGTCAGGACGTGCAGCCCGGAGGAGCCCCAGTCCTGGAGGACGTCGTCCAGACCGGCCTGGCCGATCAGGACGGTGGTCAGGCCGGCCGCTCCCTCGAGGCCGAAGGCGTCGGCCACCGAGGGCCGGCGGAGATCGGCGTCCACCAGCGCGACCCGCAGGCCGGTCTCGGCCAGGGTCTCGGCCAGGTTCGCCGCCACGGTGGACTTGCCCTCGGCGGCGTGCGAGGAGGTGACCAGCAGCGTCAGCGGCTGCCCCGGCCGGGCCGTGAACTGCACGGCGGTGCGCAGGGACCGGAAGGCCTCGGCCGACGGGCTGCGCGGCGCGTTGACGACGACGAGGTCGCGGCCGGCGTCCGCCCCCGGCGGGGTGTCCAGGCCGGCCAGGAGGGGCAGGTCGGTCACCTGGGCGAGGTCCTCGGCCGTGCGCACCCGGGTGTCGGTGAGGTCCCGGACGACCGCGGCGCCCATCCCCAGGACGAGCCCGGCGAGCAGTCCGATGGCGAGGTTCAGCGTGGTGCGCGGCTCGCTCGGCGACGTCGGAGCCACCGCCGGGGAGACCGTGACCCCCTCGACCGTCGGCTGCCCGTCCGCGGTCTGCGGCGCCAGCTCGGCCACGGTCGCGACCAACTGCTCGGTGACCGCGTTCGTCAGCTCCGCGGCCCGCGCCGGCGACGCGTCGCTGACGCGCACCTGCAGGACGACGGTGCCGGACTCGACCTCCGCGGACACCTGCCCGGCCAGGGCCTGCGGCGTGGTCTCCAGGCCGAGCTTCACGATGACCGGGTCCAGCACGGCCGGGGTGCCCGCCAGCATGGCGTAGGAGGCCACCTGGTTCTGGGCGTACGCCGAGCCCTGGGCCAGGTCGTCGGCGCTGTCGCCGAAGCGCAGCGAGAAGAAGATGCTGCTGCCGGCCTGGTAGGAGGACGGCGTGGCCAGGGAGCCGACGCCCGCGACCAGCAGACCCGCGAAGGCGACGGCGGCCGTCCACCGCCAGCGCCGGCGGAGCAGCTGCAGTAGCTCGTGCAGGTCCATCAGTCTCCCCCGTAGGTGCACAGCGATCGAGAGGAACGGCCGCCTCACCGCGTGTACCTGTCGGGTCGGCCGACGGATGCCCTCGCGTCACGTTATCGAGACAGCGCCGTGCCGGGACCGGGTCGGGCCGGAGGCTGCCCCCAAGGGGTGAACGGCCGGCGGGCCGGGAGGACTGCCCCTTCCGGGTGGCGGGGGGCCGCCGGTACGCGGGGAACTCCGCCCTCCGCCCGCAGACTGGGCGCGTGACCAGCCTGGGATACGACACGAGCGGCGGCGGCACCGGCCCCGCCTCCCGGGTCGGCCCGCTGGCCACCCGGCCGGGCGTGGTCCTCGTCGTGGTGGTCGCCGCATGGGCGGCGGTCCCCTCGCTCGTCGCCGGGCCCAAGATCACCTGGGCGGTGCTCGCCGCCCTGCTCGTCCTGGTCCTGGCCTCGCTGTGGCAGCACGGGCGCACGGTCCGCTGGACGATGCCCGTCACGCTGGTGACCGTCGTCCTCCTGTGCGGCACCGTCTCGAGCGTGCACCACGGAACCCCCGTCGAGCTGGTCGCCGGGGCGGCCACCGCCCTGCTGCTCGTGGGCTGCACCCTGCTCGCCGTCACCTGCGGGCCGGACGACGTGCGTCTGCTGGCCCGTGGGCTGGTCCTCCTGGCCCTGGCCGAGCTGGCCGTGGCGCTCGCCGGCAGCTCGTTCGGGGTGCCCGCCCCGTGGGGCTACCTCGGCGGCGCCGCTCCCGCCTACGACGTCAACCAGCTGGTGCCCGCGCTGGGCGACCGGGCGACCGGCACCATGGCCCACCCGATCCCGTTCGGCACGCTCATGGCGGTGGCGGCCGCCCTCTGCCTCACCCGGGCCACCCGCTGGCCGGTCTCCGTCCGCGTCCTGGCCGGTGCGGCCGCCGGCTACGGGCTGGCGATGTCGGGCAGCCGCAGCGCCGCCGTCGTCCTCTGCGCCGCCACGGTCATCGCCGTGGTGACGCCCGGCGCGCTGCGGATCGGCATGGCCGCCCGGATCGCGATCGTGCTGACCGCGGCGGGCGTCGTCCTCCGCCTGCAGGACGCCCGGCTCGGGATCGTCAGCAGCCTGGAGGGCACCGGCTCGCTGACGCACCGGCTGGCCGCACTCGACGCCGCCGAGCGGCTGCTCGACCGGTCCCTGGCCCAGACACTGCTGGGCAGCGGAACCGGTTCCCTGGACGACCTGTTCGCCGCCGGTCTCCTGCAGCTGGACGGCTTCTTCGCCGTGGACAACCAGCTCGTGGCCACCTTCGCCGTCGCCGGGCTGGTGGGGGCGGTCGCGCTCGTGGCCGCGCTGGCGCTGGGGCTGCTCCGCGGGGATCCGCAGGTCCGGCCGGCGGCCCTGCTGATGGTCGGCATGGTCATGTCGTTCGACCTGCTGGAGTGGAACGCCACCGCCGTGCTCCTGGTCGCGCTCGCGACGCTCGGTTCCGCTGCCCGCACGGCCCGGCCCGGGCCCGAGGCGGCGCTCCCCCGCCCGGCGACAGCCGTTCCGGTAGGCACGTCGTGACCGCCGTCGAGATCCCGTCCCCGGCGGCGGGCGAGCCGCCGGCCGCCGAGCCGCGGGCCGCCCGCGCCGCCGGGATCACCCTGGTCGGCCAGGCCCTGCGCATCGTCATCCAGTTCGGCTCGATCGTGCTGCTGGCCAGGCTGCTCCTGCCGGAGGACTACGGCCTGCTGGCCATCGTGCTCGTGGTGGTGGGCATCGGCGAGATCGTCCGCGACTTCGGGCTGAGCACGGCCGCGATCCGGGCCCCGGAGCTGCCACGGTCCACCCGGGACGCGCTCTTCTGGATCAACACGGGCATCGGTGCCGCCCTGTGCCTCGTGGTCGTCGCGTCCTCCGGGCTCCTCGCCGGTCTGTTCGACCGCCCGGCGCTCAGCGGGATCGCCTGCGCCCTCGCCGGGACGTTCGTGCTCAACGGGATGGCCACCCAGTTCCGCGTCACCCTGACCCGGGAGATGCGCTTCCGCCCCCTCGTGACCGCGGACGTCCTCGCGCAGGCGGCCGGTGCCGGGTCGGCGATCGTCCTCGCCGTCGCGGGCGCGGGCTACTGGGCCCTGGTCGCCCAGCAGCTGGTCCAGGCGACCGTCGCCCTCGTCCTGGTGGCCGTGCCGGCCGGCTGGGCGCCCGGCCGGCCGCGCCGCACCCCCGGGCTGCGCCCGTTCCTGACGCTGGGCCTGCACCTGGTGGGGACCCAGCTGGTCAACTACGCGGGCAACAACGTCGACACCGTGACCATCGGCCTGCGCCTGGACCCCGCAGCCCTCGGCCTCTACAACCGCGGCTTCCAGTTGCTGATGACGCCGCTCAACCAGCTCCGCTCCCCCGCCACGGCCGTGGCGCTGCCCGTGCTGGCGAGGCTGCAGGGCGACCGCGAGCGGTTCGACGAGTACCTCCGCCGCGGCCAGCTGGCCCTGGGCCTCCCGATCGTGGTGACGCTCGGGGTGGTCGTCGGCGCGGCGGAGCCGCTGGTGCAGCTGTTCCTGGGACCACGGTGGTCGGAGGTCACGCCGATCCTGGCGCTGCTGGCCGTGGCCGCGGCGTCCCAGACGCTGGCGTTCGTGGGCCTGTGGACCTACCTGACCCGCGGCCTGGGCACCCAGCTGCTCCGCTACACGGTGGGCACCGCCCTGCTGCGGCTGGTCTGCGTGCTGGCGGGCAGCTCCTGGGGCGTCGTCGGCGTCGCGGCCGGGTACGCGCTGGCCGCCTTCCTCGAGTGGCCCCTGTCGCTGTGGTGGCTGTCGCGCATCACCCCGTTCCCCGGCCGCGCGCTGGCGGGGGGCGCGGCGCGCATCCTCGCGTGTGCCGTTCCTGCGGGGGTGGCCGCCCGGCTGGTCTGCCTGTTCGCCAACCCGCTGCCGCTCGCCGTCCAGCTGCTGCTCGCCGGCCTGGCCGGTGCCGCGGTGATGGCCGTCCTCGCCGTCGCCTCCCGGAGGATCCGGGAGGACCTCGGCGGCGTCCTGGCGTTCGGTCGCTCGATGGTCCGCCGATGACCACCCCACCGCCGGTCGCCCGCCCGGCACACCCCGGAGGTCCAGAGGCCATGAGCGCCGAGCCCGCACCGCGGCACCCGTTCACCGTCCTGCAGTCCTTTCCCGAGCCGCGGGAGACGACGAACCCCTACGTGGTGATGCTCCGGGACGCTCTCGACCGGACGCCCGGCGTCCGCGTGCTGACCTTCTCCTGGCGGCGGGCGCTCACGGCGCGCTACGACGCCTTCCACGCGCACTGGCCGGAGATCCTGGTCGACGGCAACGGCCCGCTGAAGAAGCTCGTCCGGCAGGGGCTGTTCGTGCTGTTCCTGCTCCGGCTGCGGCTCACCCGCGTGCCGCTGGTCCGGACGGTCCACAACCTCGAGCTGCCCGAGGGCCTGACCCGCCGCGAGACCGTGCTGCTCCGGTGGGCCGAGCGCGTCACGGCGCTGCGCATCCGGATCAACGAGACGACCGAGCTGGACGGCGGGACACCGGTCGAGACGGTCCTGCACGGTCACTACCGCGAGTGGTACGCCCCGCACCCGCGTCGGGAGCGCCGCCCCGGGCGCCTGGTCTTCGTCGGCCAGGTGCGCCGCTACAAGGGCGTGGACTCCCTCGTCGCCGCCTTCCGGGAGACCGCCGACGCCGGGCTCAGCCTGCGCGTCGCCGGCCGGCCGACGTCGGAGGAGCTGGCCGACCAGCTGCGCGGTGCGGCCGCGGACGACCCGCGGATCGGCCTGTCGCTGTCCTTCCTGCCCGATGCGGACCTAGTCGCCGAGGTGTCCGAGGCCGAGCTCGTCGTCCTCCCCTACCGGGAGATGCACAACTCCGGCGGCGCCCTCGCCGCGCTCTCCCTGGGCACTCCGGTGCTCGTACCCGACAACGAGGTCACCCGCCGCCTGGCCGCCGAGGTCGGCGCCGGATGGGTGCACACCTTCACGCCGCCCCTGACCGGCGCGGACCTGGAGGGGGCTCTCGCCGGGCTGCGGACGAGCCCGCCGGCCGGCCGGCCGGATCTCGCGCGGCGGGAGTGGGACGGCGCCGGGCGCGCGCACCTGGCTGCCTACCGCCGGGCCCGCGCGGCGCTGCGCGGCTGACGCCGGGTCAGCGGAGGAAGCGGGCCTCGCGGACGGCGGTACCGGCCTGCAGTGCCTCGTCCAGCGAGCACCCGCGCAGCCCGTCGGCCGCGTAGCCGGCCAGGACCTCGGTGATCAGCCGCCCCCGGTCGAGCACCGGCGCGGGCCCGTCGGAGGCGCCGTCCTCCGCGGTGGCGAAGCCGTCGTGGGCCAGCACGATGGCGCCCGGGTGCACGCCCTCCCGGGCCTTGGCCAGCCGCACGTCGTGCGGCACGTCCCGCCAGTCCCAGGTGGTCGGCCCCCACAGCACGGGCACGAGCCCGGCCCCGGTGACCGCCCGCCAGCTGCCCAGGGTCTGCCGGCCGTAGGGCGGCCGGTGCCACCGGACGGCACGGCCCGCGGCGTCCTCCAGCTCGGCCCGGCCTGCGCGCATCGCGGCGGCGACCTCGGCCGTGGGCACCTCCGGCAGGGCCCGGTGGTCCATCCCGTGCAGTCCCACCTCGTGGCCGGCGGCGACGATCTCGTCGAACAGCTGCCGGTACCGGCGCACCCGGCCGACCAGCACGAAGAAGGTCGCCGTCGCACCGGCGTCCGCCAGCGCGCCGAGCACGCGGTCGGTGCCGCCCGGCTCCGGTCCGTCGTCGAACGTCAGGACCACGCGGGCCTCCGGCGTGCGCACCCGCACGACCGAGCCGGCCACGGGGCCGGCCGCACGGCGGGCAGCCGTGAGCACCGTCCGGCGGCCGATCACGCGGCGACCCGGCCCAGACGCCATCGACGGCCGGTCCGGGCGTACTCCTCGTAGACGACGCCGACCGCGCCGCCGACCATGCCGGCGCCGCGGAACAGCGCCCGGGCGCCGCGCGCCTGGTGGCGCGGCGATCGCACGGCGAGGCCCAGTGCCCAGCGCGCGGCGCCGCCGCCGACGCGGAGCACCCCCCGCCCGAGGCCCAGGGCGCGCACGCGCAGCCGCGCGGCACCACCGGGAGCGAGCCGCAGCTCCGTCAGCACCGTCGCGTTGCCGTGGCTCCACGCCCGGGTGAGCACCCAGCGGCGGGTCATGCGCTCGGCGGGCACGCGGTCGTACACCGCCGATTCGTCGCACCACACCATGCGCCCGCCCGCCCGCGCGAGGGACCTGCTGAAGAGGGTGTCCTCGCCTCCGGCGAGGCCGAGCGACGACTGGAACCGGGTCCCGGCGGCGCGCACCTGGTCGAGGTCGAGGAGCAGGTTCCCGGTGGCCGCGACGTCGATGGCGGTGCCGGTGGGCAGTTGCCGGCGCACGAAGAAGCGGCCGGCCTCGATCCAGGGGTCCACCGGGGCGGTGTACTCGGCGAGGACCCGTCCGGACACGGCTGCGGCGGAGGAGTCCTCCCAGGTGCCGACGAGCGCGGCGAGCCACCCGTCGCGGGGCCGCTCGTCGTCGTCGATGAACGCCAGCAACCGGGAGTCCGCCGCCTCGTCGAGTGCGCGGTCGCGGACCGCGGCGATGCCCGGACGCGCCTCGGTCACGTACCGCACCCCGGGCAGCCCGGCGACGACGGCGGCGGCGCTGCCCGTCGGGTCGTTGTCGACGACGAGGACCTCCGCGCAGTACCGGCCGCCGGCGGTCACCTCGGCTGCCTGCTCGAGGAGGCGGGGCAGGAGGTCGGCCAGGTCGGCCGGGCGGCGGAAGGTCGGCACGGCGACCGTGATCCGCACTCCGCCCGCGTCGGGCAGGCCAGGGATCGACGGCGACGCGGTCGTGGCGGTCACCCGCTCATCACATCACCGGGGAGCCGGCGTGCGCCTCACCCGTTGGGGCTGGGGTGAGGGCCGCCCGACCAGCGCGACCAGCGCGATCCCGACGCCCTGCAGCGTCCCCCGGACCACCGCGAGCAGCGGCCGGGGCGACTGCACGAGCTGCCGCCGGCCCCCGCGGAGCAGGATCTCCCAGCTGACCCGCGGCGTGCGGAGCAGCCAGCCCAGCAGTTGTCGCCGCGGCAGGTTGCGGGCCGCGAAGACCAGCCGGTTGCGGCAGTTGTACCGGTAGTAGAGGTCGGACTTGGCGTCGCCGGTGCGTTCCCCCTGCGTGCCGCCCTCGTCGTGCACGGCGACCAAGTCGGAGCGGACGGCGAGAGTTCCGCCCGCGGCCAGCGCCCGGTGGCTGAGGTCGACGTCCTCCCAGTAGAGGAAGTAGTCCTCGTCGTACCCGCCGATGCGGTCCAGCATCTCGGCGGAGACGACCAGGCAGGCGCCGGTCAGCCATTCCTCGACGGGCCCGCGGGACCGGGTGGGACTGTGCGCCGCCCCCGTGCGGCCGTCGCGCAGGCCGAGCGTCGACCCGGCGAACACGGTGGCTCCGGTCGAGTCCACGATCCGCGGGGCGATCACGGCGAGCGGGTCGGCGGTGCTCGCCCGGCGCAGCTCGTCCAGCACCTCGGGCGTGGCCGAGGCGTCGGGGTTGAGGCAGCAGAAGGTCGTGCAGCCGAGTGTCCGGGCCCGGGCGAAGCCGGCGTTGCTGGCCGCGCCGAACCCCCGGTTGTCCGGGAGCGCGACGAGGTCCCAGCCGCGCTCGGCGGCCAGCGCGGTGACCGCGGCTCGCTCCTCGTCGGTGCTGTGGTTGTCCACCACGACGACCCGGACGTCGGGGCCGAGGGGACCGGCGGCTGCCAGGTTCTGGCGGAGCAGGGCGCTGGAGCCGTAGTTGACGACCACGACGCCCAGCACCCCCGGACCACCGCGGGAGGCGGCGGGCCGGGGGTGCTGGATGGTCACCGGCACACGCTAACGGTGCGGGTCGGCGTCACTGCGCAGCCGGCGCCGTGCCCGACTCGCCGATCCAGAGCTGCTCGACCCGGACCGGGACGGCCGAGGTCGCGGTGCCCGACACGTACTGCTGGACCGCGAACGATCCGGCCCGCTGCAGCGCGGCCGTGCTGTCGGTCCGGGAGAGGTCCCAGGCCGCCGGCTCGATCGTGCCGGCCTTCCACGCCTTGACCTTGAGGGCCGTCGTCGTGGTGCCGCTGACGTCGAACCGGACGTTCAGCGTCGTCCCGGCCTGGTAGCCGCCCCTGAGCGCGTAGCCGTCCAGGATGGTGTCCTGGTCGTTCACCGTGCGGATCAGCATGATCTCCACCTGGCCGTCGGCCCGGAACCGCAGCTTCACCGAGTAGTCTGTGGTGCCGCTGCTGCGCGAGGCGAGGCTCACGTACACGCCGCCGCCCGTGGGAACCTGCGGCAGGGTCAGCCCCACCTGGACCGCGCTGTCCAGGAGGGACAGCTCGCCGAAGGTGGCGGTGGTGGTCTGACCGGCCGGGCCCGTCAGCAGCCCCGCGCCGTCGGCGACGGAGGCGTTCGCCGGTGCCCCGGCGAGGACCCAGGCGCCACCGATGTCCGCCGTGCCCCAGCCGCCGGTGACCGCGCGGTCGAAGGCGTCGGCCGCGAGCGGCGTCCCCGCGGGCGGGGGCGTCGGCGCGGTGACGGTCACCGAGCGGGTGGTGGTGCCGGTCAGGCCGGCGGCGTCGGTGACGGTCAGCCGGACGGTGTAGGTACCCGCCGCGGTGTACGTCCGCGACGCGGTGGCACCCGTGCCGGTGGTGCCGTCACCGAAGTCCCACGCGTAGCCGGTCACCGCGGCGTCGTCGGTCGACGACGAGCCGTCCACGGCCACGGTCAGCCCCGAGGGGACCGCCGTGAACGCGGCCACCGGAGCCTGGTTCGCCGGCGGGTCCGTCCCCGGCTCGGGCTCGGGCTCGGGCTCGGGCTCGGGCTGCGGCTCGGGCTGCGGGTCCGGCTGCGTCACCGAGGTGCCGGCCGGGTCGACCCGCAGGTCGTCGACGCGGACGGTGGTGGCCGCCGTCGCGCTGCCGGACGTGTAGATGTCCAGCCGGACCCCACCGGGGCGCTGCAGGGCAGCCGTGCTGTCGGTCCGCGAGAGATCCCAGGCCGCCGGCTCGGCGGTACCGGCCTTCCACACCTTGACCTGGACGGTCGTCGGCGCGGTGCCGCTGGTCTCCAACCGCACGTTCAGCGACGTGCCGGCGCTGTAGCCGCCGGCCAGCAGGTAGCCGCCGAGGATGACGTCCTCGTCGTTCACCGTGCGCATGAGCATGACCTCGACCTGGCCGTCTGCCCGGAAGCGCAGCTTGGCCCGGTAGTCGGTCAGCCCGACGTTCTGGGAGGCCAGGCTCACGTACGTGCCACCGCCGGTGGTCAGCGCCGGCAGCGTGAGCGTCGCCTGCACGGCCACGTCGGTCCGGCTGACCCCGGCCAGGGTCGCCGCGGCGCTCTGACCCGCACCGCCCACCAGGCGCCCGGTGCCCGCGGTGACCGACGTCGAACCCGACGTCGTCCACGCCCCGCCGACCTCGGCGGTGCCCCAGCCGGAAGTGACCTCCCGGCCGAACGTGTCGGCCGCGATCGGCGTCCCCGCGGGCGGGGGCGTCGGCGCGGTGACGGTCACCGAGCGGGTGGTGGTGCCGGTCAGGCCGGCGGCGTCGGTGACGGTCAGCCGGACGGTGTAGGTGCCCGCCGCGGTGTAGGTGTGCGACGCGGCGACCCCGGTCGCGGTCGCGCCGTCGCCGAAGTCCCACACGTGGCCCGCGACACCGGCGTCGTCGGTCGACGCGGAGCCGTCCACGGTCGCGGTCAGCTGCGACGTCGTCGCGGTGAACGCGGCGACGGGCGCCTCGTTCGGCACCACGACGACCGTGCCGGCCGGCTCGACCCGCAGGTCGTCGACGCGGACGGTGGTGGCCGCCGTCGCGCTGCCGGTGGTGTAGATGTCCAGCCGGACCCCACCGGGGCGCTGCAGGGCAGCCGTGCTGTCGGTCCGGGAGAGATCCCAGGCCGCCGGCTCGGCGGTGCCGGCCTTCCACACCTTGACCTGGACGGTCGTCGGCGCGGTGCCGCTGGTCTCCAGCCGCACGTTCAGCGACGTGCCGGCGCTGTAGCCGCCGGCCAGCAGGTAGCCGCCGAGGATGACGTCCTCGTCGTTCACCGTGCGCATGAGCATGACCTCGACCTGGCCGTCGGCGCGGAAGCGCAGCTTGGCCCGGTAGTCGGTCAGCCCGACGTTCTGACTCGCCAGGCTCACGTACGTGCCACCGCCGGTGGTCAGCGCCGGCAGCGTGAGCGTCGCCTGCACAGCCACGTCGGTCCGGCTGACCCCGGCCAGGGTCGCCGCGGCGCTCTGACCCGCACCGGCCACCAGGCGCCCGGTGCCGGCGGTGACCGACGTCGAGCCCGACGTCGTCCACGCCCCGCCGCGCTCGGCGGTGCCCCAGCCGGAGGGAACCTCCCGGCCGAAGGTGTCGGCCGCGATGGACCCCGCGCCGGTGGGCGGCGCGCTGGCCGTCACCGAGCGGGTGGTGGTGGCGGTGAGCCCGCCGGCGTCGGTGACGGTCAGCCGGACGGTGTAGGTGCCCGCCGCGGTGTAGGTGTGCGACGCGGTGGCACCCGTGCCGGTGGTGCCGTCACCGAAGTCCCACGCGTAGGTCAGCGGTGCGTCCTCGGGGTCGGTCGAGCCGGTGCCGTCCACGCGGGCGGTCAGGTCGGTGACCTGGGAGGTGAACGACGCCGCCGGGGCCAGGTTCTGCCCGCGGCCGAGCGCGGAGTGGCTCGACACCTGCTGGGCGGTCAGGGCGACCGGGTACACGGCGACCTCGTCGATGGCGCCGGCGAACCACGCACCGCCGGACCAGGACGTATCGCCACCGACGCGCCAGTACCCGTTGTACGCCTGCGCCCGGAAGGAACCGGTGCGCGACCCGACCTGCGTGCCGTCGACGTACATGGCCAGGCCGCTGGAGCTCATCGTGGCGACGACGTGGTGCCACGTGCCGTCGTTGTAGCTGCCCGGAGAGGAGACCACCGTCTCGGCGCCGGTGTAGATGCCGAAGTTCAGGCGTCCCGCGGTGTCCATGTAGACGTGGCGGTCGTAGTTCGTGCTCTGCCCGGTGGTGCGGTCGCCGAAGCCGACGATCTTGCCTCCGTTGCGCGACGTCGTCTTGAACCAGGCCTCGACGCTGAACGTCTGCGGGCCGGCGACCGGCGTACCGGTGGACGCCGTGCCGGTCGACGTGCCGCTGAAGGTCGCCGCGCGGTTCGCGTCGCCCTGGATCGCGCCGGCCGTGCCGCGGGTCACGCCGCTGGAGGCGGTGAGGTCACCCGTACCGGCGTAGTCGTACGCGATGCCGCCCGAGGGCTCGCCGAGGTACCAGTGGTTGGTGGCGCCGTCGGCCATGACCGCCTGCGCGTAGCGGCGGGGCGTGCTGCTGCTGCCGGCCGGCACCGTGCCGGTGACCCAGGCCGAGGCGAGCTGGTTGCCCGACGCATCGGCCATGGTCACCTGCCAGCGGTGCTCGCCTGCCGAGGCCCCGGTGTCGGTGCAGCCGTAGGTCGGCAGCTTCCACCAGCGGGAGGGCCGGGTGACCTCGCAGACCGGCGTGGAGGTGTTGGTGTCCCGGTAGACCCGGTAGGTGAGGTTCTCGTTGTCCCGATCGGCCACCGCGGGCCAGGTCACCCGGACCCCGCCGGGCAGCATGGTGGGGGTCACGGTGAAGGGCGCGAAGCTCTGCGGCCCGACCTTGCCCGGCGCGAGGGGACGCACGGCGAACCGCACCAGGCCCTGCTGACCGGAGCCGTTCACGGAGGGGAACTCGCCGCCGTAGACGACGTAGTCACCGTTCCCGGCGACCGACCAGCCGGCCTGGAACTGCCCGGTGAAGGTGCCGCCCTGGAAGGTGGGGTTCCAGGCGAGGAAGGTCGGCGCGGGCTGGCCGACCAGCTGGTTGTTGGTCGACCTGTTGTTGATCCACGGGCTGACGCGCTGGACGGTCCCGGTCGGTGCCGCCGAGACGGCCTGGGCGTAGTCGTGGTAGCGGGGGGTCTGCTCCCCGAAGGCGCCGATGTTCGCGCAGTCGTGGGCGTGCGAGGAGGTGTACACGACCTCGGTCGTGGCGTAGGCCGAGTAGTGGTCGCCGCGGCAGTCGGCGAACCAGACCGCCGCGCCGCCGTCCGCGCGGGCGGCGAAGGTGCCCTCGAGGTTGCCCGGGCCGCCGTAGTCGTAGCCGGTGCCGTAGACGACGCCGTTCGCGGTCGCGAGGCTCATGATCGCGGAGTCCGGCCCCTGGTTCTTCAGGAGCGCGCTCACGGCGAACGGCTTCGTCGCGCCGGTGGTGGCGTCGAGAGCGCCCACGCCGGTCGCCGCCGAGCCGTTCAGCGTGGCGAAGCGGCCGGCGACGACGACCTGGTTGGTGCCGGCGAGGACCATCGCCAGCACGACGTTGCTGGTCCCGCCGGGCTGGGGTGCCCACGCCAGGAGGGCGCCGTCGGTCGGGCTGACGGCGGCCAGGCGGTTGCGCGGCACGGAACCGACCGCGGTCACCGTGCCGCCGAAGTACACGGCGTTGCTGGACACCGCGAGGGCCGAGACCTGCCCGGACACGGCCGGGCGGAAGTCGGGCACGAGCTGCCCGGTGGCGGTGTCGAACGCCGCGATCCGTGACCGGACCGCCCCGTTCACGCGGCCGAAGTCGCCGCCGACGTAGAGCCGGGAGCCGTTCGGGGAGGCGGCGAGGGAGATCACCTGCCCGTCGAGCGTCGGCGCGAAGGAGGTGATCAGCTCGCCGGTGCGGATGTCGTACGCCAGCAGGTTGCTGCGCGGGGTCTCCGCCGTGCCCGCCGGGGAGCCGGCCGGCCGCGCGGTGCTGAAGTTGCCGCCCACGTAGACCGTGTTGCCGACCACGACCTGGGTCCAGGCGACACCGTTGATCTGCACGGTCGGCAGCGCGTCGGCGGTCACCGTGGTGGGCGTCGACGGTTCCGTGGGTGCGAGGGGCGCCCAGTCGGCACGTGCCGTGGCCGGGAACACCCCACCGAGGACTCCCATCAGGAGCAGGGCCGCGAGCAGCCCCGCCGTGAGTGTCTTCGATGTGGCAACCGTGCGTGCTGACATGACGTGTTCCCCCGTGTGTCGCGCCGTGCGCATGACCGTCCTGCGGCCAGACGAGCGAACACTAAGCGTGACGAGAGGGGCACAGGCATCCCCCGATGCGGTGACAACGGCGCAGAAACCGCAAGATTTACCCCGGTCCCGTCACCGTGGGTGACGCCGAACACGTCCACAGACCGACAGCAGGGCCCCAGGCGTTCGCCTGGGGCCCTGCTGGGTTGGGGCTGAGGATCAGGGGGCGGAGCCGCTGAACACCAGGAAGGGAGCACCGGCTCGGTACCCGACGGAGACCGACACGATCCGACGGTCGTCGGCCGGGACGCTGAAGACGTACACGCCCTGGGCCGAAGCGCCCGGCTCCAGTGAGCCACCGAAGGGGGCCCGCGAGGGGTCGTCCAGCGGCGAGGCCGGCACCGCATCGGATCCGTGGGTGAGCTCGACCGCCACCCCGTCCAGCGGCACCGCCTCAGCGGTCCCGTTCGTCAGCCGCACCGTCACCCGTAGCGCCGGGCCGGCGATGTTGCCCCGGCCGACACCGGTCCCGTCGATGGCCTCGACCGACACGAGCGAGCCCGTGACGCCGTCGCCGGTCTCGGCCGGCGCGTCCAGCGCGACGGCAGGGAGGTTCGGCGGACGTTCGTCGGTGGGCGCGGTCTGCCCGGCCGGAGCGCTCTCCACCGGCGGGGCAGGGATCTCGGGTCCGTCCAGCGACGGCTCGTCGTCCGGCGCGGCCGTCGGCGCCGCGGCGGCACGGCTGCCTGCGTCGTCGTCACCGCCGGTGAGGACCAGCACGAGTGCCACGAGGGCGGCTGCCACCAGCGCCGCCGCCGCGAGCAGCAGCCGCCGGCGCGGGGTACCCAGGAGCGCCGTGTCGCGTTCGGTCCCGCCGTCCGGGCGGCTCACTGCTGCGCCGCCGGGCGCTGCTCCGGCAGCCCGCGCTGCACCTGGGTGGGCAGGACCCGCACGTTGTCCGGCAACGGCGTCGCCGTCGACCGCATCGGTGGCATCCCGGCGTCGGTCGGCAGACGCCGTCCGCTGGGCCGGCGGTCCGGGAACTCGCGGCGGGCCAGGTCCAGCGCCAGCTTCTCGTAGCCGGTCGCGACGGTGTCCCAGTCGTACTTCGCGGCCAGCTGGCGGGCGCGGCGCCCGGCGGACCGGATCCGCCGGGGTTCCGCCTCGGCGGCGTCCACCAGGCGGGCGACGTCCGCCGGGCTGACGAAGTAGCGGCCGGCCTCGGCCACCACCTCGCGGTTGAAGTCCACGTCGTAGGCCAGCACGGCCGCGCCGGCGCCGATGGCGCGCAGCAGGGAGGGGTTCGTGCCGCCGACCGAGTGGCCGTGCAGGTAGGTGTAGGCGTGGGCGTACAGCTGGTCGAGCTGCACCTGGTCCCAGACGCCGCCGAGGAAGCGCACGCGGTCGTCGGCCACGGCGTGCACCCGCGCGGTGTAGTCGTCGGAGTAGGGCGCGGAGCCGACCACGACCAGCGGCTTGGTCGCGTTGCTCCGGGCGAAGCCCTCGACGATCACGTCGACGTGGTTCTCCGGCTCGAAGCGGGCGACGGCGAGGTGGTACTCCCCCGGAGCCAGGCCCAGCTCGGCGAGGCGGTCGGAGCCCGGCTCGATCAGGGGCGCACCGTAGGTGAGCAGCGTCGTCGGGGCGCCGAACTCGCGCCGGTAGTAGTCGGCGATGCCGACCGCGTCGGCGATCAGCGCGTCGGACCAGCGCACGGCCATGGACTCGGCGGCGCGGTAGTACCGCTGGCCGACCGGGCCCCACTTGGCGCGCTTCCACTCCAGGCCGTCCACGTGCGTGGCGACCGGGATGCGGGCGGCGCGCAGCGCCGGCAGCAGGGGCGCGTTCGCGGCGTTGAAGACGATCGCGGCGTCGGTGCGATGGCCCAGCAGGTGGCCGACGGAGAGCGCCGAGTGGCTGAGCGTCTCCAGGGCGCGCTTGTGCGCGGCAGGCAGGTGGACCAGCTCCATGCCCAGGTGGTGCGTGGGGCGGTCGGTCTCCCCCCGGGCGGTCCGGCAGTAGACGACGACCCGGTGACCGCGGTCGGCCAGCCGCCGGCCGACCTCCTCCACGGCGGTCTCGAAGCCGCCGTACCGGGCCGGCACACCTCGTGTGCCCAGCATGGCGATGCGCATCGTGGGTCCGTCCGTTCGCTCGTCCGCGACCGGGGATGCGGCCGCTCCGGCACGTGATTCCGTACCGCGGATCAAGGATCGGCGCGCCGAGGCGTCCGGAACCGGATCCGGCGGACGCCGTCCCCCGTGGGGGTGACCTCCGGAAGGGGTGGGTCAGTAGGCCCCGGAGGAGCTCAGGACGGCGCGGGCGGTCTTCCAGAGGATCAGGAGGTCCAGGGCCAGCGACCAGTTCTCCACGTACCGGAGGTCGAGGCGGACGGCCTCCTCCCACGGCAGGTCGCTGCGGCCGGAGATCTGCCACAGGCCGGTGAGGCCGGGCTTCACCAGCAGCCGGCGGCTGACGGAGGCGTCGTACCGGGCGACCTCGCCCGGCAGCGGCGGGCGCGGGCCCACGAGCGCCATGGTGCCGGCCAGGACGTTGATCAGCTGCGGCAACTCGTCCAGCGACAGCCGGCGCAACCAGCGGCCGACCGGGGTCACCCGGGGGTCGTTGCGCATCTTGAACAGCAGGCCGTCGGAGATGTTGTCCGCCCGGATGTCGTCCAGGCGCTGATCGGCGTCGACGACCATGCTGCGGAACTTGAGCATCGTGAAGGCGCGGCCGTTGATGCCGATCCGCTCCTGCCGGTAGAGCGCCGGCCCGTTGCTGGTCAGCCGGACCGCGAGCGCGATCCCGAGGAGCACCGGGGACAGCACGACCAGGGCCAGCCCCGCGGCACAGCGGTCGACGGCGCCCTTGACCATGCGCCGCCAGCCCTCGAAGCGGGGCTGCTCGACCGAGAGCAGGGGCAGGCCCTCGAACGGGCGGATGTGCAGGCGAGGGCCGGCGACCTCGATCAGGCCGGGGGCGACCAGCAGCTCGACGCCGCTGCCCTCGAGCCGCCAGGAGAGCTGGCGCAGGTACTGCGCGGCGGTCTCGCTGGCCGAGGTCACCGCGATGGTGTCCGCGCCGAGCCGGGAGGCCATGGACACCACGTCGTCCAGACCCTCGACCGGCACGTCCACCAGGCCGGCGACGCGGGAGCGGTCGGCGGGGGTCACGCAGAGGCCGACGACGTCGAGCCCGGCGTAGCTCTCCCGGCGCACCCGGTCGGCCAGCTCCATGACCGCTCCGCCACGGCCGACGACGATGACGCGCTTGTTGCACCGGCCACGGGCGCGCAGCCTGCGGAGGTGGCAGCGCGCCGCGTAGCGCCCGACCAGCGTGGTGACGGTGAGGGCGGGGACGCCGACGACGACCAGGGCACGGCTGAGGTCCAGGTCGGCGGCGTAGGAGACGAAGCCGGCGACGGCCAGCAGGATGAGGCCGGCGCGGCCGACGGTGCGGTACTCGTCGCTGCCGGTGCCGAAGACCCGCTCGGCGTGCGCGCCGCAGGCCCAGAGCAGCAGCGGCCAGGCCGGCACGAGCGCGACGGCGGCCCAGAACAGGGAGGGCGCCGGCGGCAGGCCCTCGGGGCGGGTCAGCACCACGCCGGCGCCGATGACCGCCGCGGCGAGGGCCTCGAAGGCGGCCAGCGCGAGGGCGTAGGTGCGGACCCACGACGCGGTGACGCCCAGCGCCGGTGCCGGCTGCGTCGTCGCTCCGGCGCGCGGCGCCGGGATCATGTCCAGACCGCTGCTCAACGCCTGCTTGTCCACCAGCACGTGTGCTCCCCCGTTACGCATTGTTATCGGGTCGACACGCGAGGGATGAGGCCGTCAGGCCATCGAACAGGACGTTCTCCCCCGAGTGCAGTCCTCGATGCCGGAGCAACCCTCACAGTCCGTGACCGTCGCGGTCAACACGGACGGCCTGCCTTCACCCTTTCGGGAGGGAGGGCGGCAGACGACAGCGGAGAGTGACCTAGCTGCGGGGGTGGACGTCGTTCTGCGCGGCCTCCAGGCCGCGCGCGAGCAGCAGCTCGGTGGCGTCCGCCGCCTCGACGAGCAGGAGGTCGAGCTCCTTGCGCTCCATCGAGGAGAAGTCCTTGAGCACGTAGTCCGCGGGATCCTGGCGGCCCGGAGGGCGGCCGATGCCGACCCGCACGCGGAGGTAGTCCTTGGTGCCGGTGGAGCGGGTGATCGACCGCAGGCCGTTGTGCCCACCCTCGCCGCCACCGCGCTTGAGCCGCAGGACCGCGAAGTCGATGTCGAGCTCGTCGTGCACGACGACGAGGTCGGTCGCCGGCAGCTTGTGGTAGTCGAGCAGGCTGCGCACGGGGCCGCCGGACTCGTTCATGTAGCTGAGCGGCCGGGCGAGGACCACGCGGCGGCCGGCCAGCCGGCCCTCGCCGGCGAGCGCGCGCGAGCGGGCGCCCTTGCCGGGCGAGAGGCGGATACCGGCCCGCTCGGCGAGCACGTCGAGCACCATCGCGCCGACGTTGTGCCGGTTGCCGGCATAGCCCGGCCCGGGGTTGCCCAGCCCCACGACGAGGAAGGGCCCCTCGCTGGGGGCGGACGCCGCAGGGGCGCCGGCGGTGCCGGCGCCCCCGCGGGTCGTGCTGTCGGTCAGCGGATGCCTCAGTTGTCCGCGGACTTCTCGGCCGAGTCCATCGACTCGCCGCTGCCCTGGTCCTGCGGCTCCGGGACGACGTCGCCGTCGGCGTCGGACTCCTCGCGCTCGATGCCGGCCTCGGCCTCGGCCTCGGCGAGCTCGGCCTCCAGCGCCTCGGCGGTCGGGGCGCCCAGGAAGCCGATGACCATGGCCTCCGGGTCGGTGATCAGCGTCGAGCCCGAGGGCAGGACGAGGTCGCCGGCGGTGATGTTCTGGCCGGCGGCGCGACCGGTGATGTCGACCTCGATGCTGTCGGGCAGCTTCGTGGCGTCGGCCTCGATCGAGACGGTGTTGAGCTGGTGGTTCGGGATCGAGTCGGGAGCGGGCTCGCCGACGATCACGATCGGCACCTCGACCGTGGTCTTCTCGCCACGGCGGACGAGCAGCAGGTCGGCGTGCTTGTGCTGGCGGGTCAGCGGGTCGCGCTGGATGGCCTTGGTCAGCGCGAGCTGCTCCTTGCCGTCCAGGACGACGGTCAGCAGGACGTTGCCGCCACCGTTGCGCAGGGCCGCGGCGAACTCGCGGGCCGGCAGCGACAGGTGGACGACGTCCTGGCCGTGCCCGTAGAGGACGGCGGGGACGCGGCCGGCGCGGCGGGTGCGGCGAGCGCTGCCCTTGCCGAACTCGGTGCGGGTCTCGGCTTCGAGCCGGAAGTCAGCCACGGTGATGTGCTCCTCTGGAGGTGGATCAGGTCTGCGGGCCGGCGCCGACGCAGCACACCTCAGGAGGCAGGCACGTCGATCACGGAGCGGAAAGCTCCCTCGCCGGGCAACGGGAGAGACGATACGCGACCCAGCCGAGGGTCCGGCCGAGCGGGGGCCCGGAGGGTCCCCCGAGGACGGACGGGCGAGCAACGCCGCGAAGCGGGTCCCGCCGAGCGGGGGGCCGGAGGCCCCCCGAGGTGGGACGGGAACGCGCTCGTCTCAGCTGGGGGACGGCTCCTGGCCGCGGTGCGGTCCGGAGGACCGCAGTGTCATGGCCGCGGTTGGAGCGCGGAGCGCGACAGATCAACTAGCGCCGTCGAAGAGGCTCGTCACCGAGCCGTCCTCGAAGACCTCCTTGATCGCCCGGCCGAGCAGCGGGGCGATGGAGAGGACGGTGAGCTTGTCGAAGCGGCGCGCGTCCTCGATCGGCAGCGTGTTGGTGACGACGACCTCGCTGATCTTGCTGTTCGACAGCCGCTCGACGGCGGGGCCGGACAGCACGCCGTGCGTCGCGGCGACGATCACGTCGGCGGCACCGGCCTCGAAGAGCGTCTCGGCGGCCTTCACGATCGTGCCGCCGGTGTCGATCATGTCGTCGACCAGGATGCAGACCCGTCCCTCGACCTCGCCGACGACGCGGTTGGCGACGACCTCGTTGGCGACCAGCGGGTCGCGGGTCTTGTGGATGAAGGCCAGCGGGGTGCCGCCGAGCTTGTCGCTCCACCGCTCGGAGACGCGCACCCGGCCGGAGTCGGGCGAGACGACGGTGATGTCGCGGCCGCCCCAGCGCTCCTTGACGTGGTTGATCAGCAGGTCGAGGGCGAAGAGGTGGTCGACCGGGCCGTCGAAGAAGCCCTGGATCTGCGCGGTGTGCAGGTCGACGGTCATCAGCCGGTCGGCGCCGGCGACCTTGAACATGTCCGCGACGAGGCGGGCCGAGATCGGCTCGCGGCCGCGGTGCTTCTTGTCCTGACGGGCGTAGGGGAAGAACGGCGCGACGACGGTGATCCGCTTGGCCGAGGCGCGCTTGAGCGCGTCGACCATGATCAGCTGCTCCATGAGCCAGGTGTTGATCGGCGCCGTGTGGCTCTGCACCACGAAGGCGTCGCAGCCGCGCACCGACTCCTCGAACCGCACGAACAGCTCGCCGTTGGCGAACTCGTAGGCAGCGGTCGGGGTGGGGGTCACCCCGAGGTGCCCGGCGATCTCGTCCGTGAGCTCGGGGTACGCCCGGCCGGAGAAGAGCATCAGGCTCTTGTTGGTGGTCTGCCGGATGGCGCTCATCGAGTCAGCTGTCCCTCGTCGTCGTCGTGCACCCCGAGATCCCCGGGGGCATCCGCCCGCTGCTCGGCGGCCGCGGCGGCCTCCGCGGCGGGGGTCCCCGGCCGTCGGCGCCGGACCCAGCCTGCCACATTTCGCTGGGGCCCCCGCGCCACGCCCATGGCGCCCGGGGGGACGTCGCTGGTGATGACCGACCCGGCCGCGGTGTAGGCGCCGTCGCCGATGGTGACCGGCGCCACGAGCATCGTGTCCGAGCCGATCCGGGCGTGGTCCCCGACGGTCGTGCGGTGCTTGGCGACGCCGTCGTAGTTGACGAACACGGTGGCCGCACCGATGTTCGAGCCGCGGCCGATGGTGGCGTCGCCGACGTAGGAGAGGTGCGGGATCTTCGACCCCTCCCCCACCTCGACGTTCTTGGTCTCCACGAACCCGCCCACCTTGCTGCCGCGGGCCAGCCGCGTGCCCGGGCGCAGGTAGCTGAACGGGCCGACGGTCGCCTCCGGCCCGATCACCGCGCCGAGGCAGTGCGAGCGCAGGACGGTGGCCCCGGCCTCCACGGTGCAGTCGACCAGGGTGCTGTCCGGTCCCACCACGGCGCCGGAGGCGACCGTCGTGCTGCCGAGGAGCTGGGTGCCCGGCTGGAGGACGGCGTCGGGCCCGGCGGTCGCGGTGACGTCGACCCAGGTGGTCTGCGGGTCGATCACCGTCACGCCGGCGCGCATCAGGTCGTCGAGCACGCGGTCGTTGAGCGTGCGCCGCCGCTCGGCCAGCTCCCGGCGGTCGTTGCAGCCCAGGACGTCGTCGGGGTCGTCGGCGCGCACGGCGGCGGTCGGGGCGCCCTCCCCGACCAGCGGCGCCAGGGCGTCGGTGAGGTACTGCTCGCCCTGCGAGTTCGCCGTGCCGACGCCGGCCAGCACGCGGCGCAGCGTCGCGGCGTCGGCGACGTAGACGCCGGCGTTCACCTCGCGGATCGCCCGCTGCTCCGCCGTCGCGTCGCGCTCCTCCACGATGGCCTGCGGGGCCCCGCTGCCGTCCCGGACGATGCGGCCCAGCCCGGTGGGGTCGTCGACCTCGGCGGTGAGGACGGTGAAGACGCTGCCGGCGGCGTCGTGAGCCGCCACCAGCGCGGTGAGCGTGCGGGTGGTCAGCAGCGGCGAGTCCCCGTTGACCACGAGGACCGAGCCGTCGAGGTCGGGGACGGCGGTCAGCGCCACCTCTGCCGCGTGTCCCGACCCCAGCTGCTGCTCCTGCACGACCGCCAGGGCGCCGGGGGCGATCTCGCCGAGGTGCGCCTCGACCTGGTCCCGGCCCGCACCGACGACGACGACCGTCGTGCCGGCCGACAGCGGCGCGGCCGCCGCCAGGACGTGCCCCAGCAGGCTGCGGCCCCCGAGGGTGTGCAGCACCTTCGGGGTCGACGAGCGCATGCGGGTGCCCTGGCCGGCGGCCAGGACGACGACGGCAGCGACGGCCGGCGTCGCGGCGGATTCGGACGACGATGATTCCTGCGGGGCCACGGATCTCCTCCGACGGTGACGGCACGACTGCTGGGGGACTCGGACTCGAACCGAGACTGCACGGCTCCAAAGGCCGGCGGGCTGCCGATTACCCCATCCCCCACCCGCGGCGCCGTCGGACGGCGTCGCGCAGGTGCCCGTGCGGACCGGCACCCGGGGCGAGCCTAAGCGCCGGGCCCGGCGCCAGGGCGGCGGCCGGCGCCCGTGCCGTGCGTCCGGAGCGCCTCCCGCCCGGTTCGCGGATGCGCCTACGGTGCCGTAGGTTTTCTCGCACGTAGCCCGGAGCACGCCGGTTCAGACCGCGCCCGAGGCGAAGTCCACACAGCACAGGAGTCCCTTTGTCAGCTCCCGCACTCACCCGGCCCACGGCTCCGCCCCGCGCCGAGCCCTACGCCGGGTTGCCGGACAACGCCATCGGCCGGCGCAAGAGCACGCTCGAGATCGTCACGCTGTACGTGATCGTGCTGGTGCCGTTCCTCGCCCTGGCCGCCGTCGTCCCCGCGGTGTGGGGCTGGGGCATCTCCTGGCTGGACGTCGGCCTCGCCGTCGGCTTCTACTACCTCTCCCTGCTCGGCGTGACCGTCGGCTACCACCGGCACTTCACGCACGCCTCGTTCAAGGGCAAGCGCCCCCTGCGCCTCGGCCTGGCCGTCGCCGGCTCGATGGCGATCCAGGGCCCGGTCAACCAGTGGGTGGCCGACCACCGCCGGCACCACGCCTTCGCCGACCGGGCGGGCGACCCGCACAGCCCCTGGCGCTACGGCACGGACCTGCGCTCGCTGCTCAAGGGCATGTTCCACGCCCACCTGGGCTGGCTGTTCGACCGCCGCAAGACCAACCAGGAGCGCTACGCCCCCGACCTGCTCAAGGACCGCGGCCTGGTGTTCGTCAGCAGGACGTTCGTCGTGTGGGCCTTCCTCAGCCTGGCGATGCCCGCCGTCCTCGGCGGGCTCATCACCGGCAGCTGGGCCGGCGCCTGGTCGGCGTTCTTCTGGGCCGGTCTGGTCCGCGCGGCCCTGCTGCACCACGTCACCTGGTCGATCAACTCCGTCTGCCACGTCGTGGGCAACCGGCCGTTCGCGTCCCGCGACCGGGCCACGAACTTCTGGCCGCTGGCGATCCTCAGCGGCGGCGAGTCCTGGCACAACCTGCACCACGCCGACCCGACATGCGCCCGGCACGGGGTGCTGCGCGGCCAGATCGACATCAGCGCTCGGGTGATCTGGGTGTTCGAGAAGCTCGGCTGGGCCTCGCACGTCAAGTGGCCCGACCCGGTGCGCCTGGCCGCCAAGCGCCGCGTCGAGGCCCCGGCCGCGTCCTGAGCACCGACCCCGGCCCCGCGCTCGAGGGGAACCCCGAGCGCGGGCCGGGCACGGACGGCGCCCGGGCCCGGGTGCGCATGACCGGCGCGCAGCGGCGCGAGCAGCTCATCGACGTCGCCCGCGAGCTGTTCGGCCGGCGCGGGTACGGCGCCACCTCGATCGAGGAGATCGCGGCGCACGCGCACGTCAGCAAGCCCGTCGTCTACGAGCACTTCGGCGGCAAGGAGGGCATCCACGCCGTCGTCGTCGACCGCGAGATGCAGCTGCTGCTCGGCCGGTTCACCGCTGCCCTGTCCGACCCGGGGCACCCCCGCGAGCTGCTGCAGCGCGCCGCCCTGGTCCTGCTCGAGTACATCGAGTCCGACACCGACGGCTTCCTCGTCCTCACCCGCGACGCGCCGGTCACCAGCGGGGTGGGGGGCTACTCGTCGCTGATCGGCGAGGTGGCGCGCAAGGTCGAGCACATCCTCGGCGGGCACTTCGGCGCCCGCGGGTACGACCCGCGCCTCGCCGAGCTCTACAGCCAGGCGCTGGTCGGCATGGTCGCGCTGGTGGGCCAGTGGTGGCTGGACACCCGGACGCCGGACAAGCGGGTCGTCGCCGCGCACCTGGTGAACCTGGCCTACAACGGCCTGTCCCACCTGGACCCCTCGCCCGACCTGCTGGACGGGCCCCGCACCGACTGAGCGCCCGTCAGACCAGCCGTGCGCCGGGAACGGGTCCGGTGACCACCCGGACGGTGCGGAAGACGCCCTCGCCGGCCAGGGAGGCCGCCAGGCGGACCGCGGCCGTCTCGTCCTCCGCCAGCGCGGCGACCGTCGGGCCCGAGCCGCTGACGACAGCGCCCAGGGCGCCCGCGGACGTCGCCGCCCCCAGCGCCCGCCGCAGCTCCGGCCGCAGCGCGAGCGCGGGGGCCTGCAGGTCGTTCGCCAGCGCCGTCGCCAGCCCCGAGGCCGGGCCGCTGCGCAGCGCGCCGATCACCGGCTCGGCCGGGAGCAGCTCCTCGCCGTCGGGCAGCAGCCCCGCCGCCCGGAGCCGGTCGAGCTCCGCGTACACCGACGGCGTCGAGAGACCTTGGCCGGCGATGCCGAGGACCCAGTGCCACGCCCGGCCGGCCAGCACGGGGGCCAGCTGCTCGCCGCGTCCGGTGCCGAGCGCGACCCCGCCCAGCAGGCTGAACGGCACGTCGCTGCCCAGCCGGGCGGCCAGCTCCAGGAGGTCCGCCCGGTCCGCCCGCGTGCCCCAGAGCGCGTCGAGCGCCACCAGCGCGGCCGCGGCGTCGGCGCTGCCGCCGGCCAGCCCGGCCGCGGCGGGGATGGTCTTGGTGATCTCCAGGTGCGCGTCGGCGGGCACACCGGCGTGCTCGGCCAGCAGCTCGGCGGCGCGCCAGACCAGGTTCCGGCGGTCGGTCGGGACGGCGTCGGCCCCGGTGGCCGCGCCGGCGCCCTCGCCGCTGACGGCCAGGCTCAGCCCGTCCCCCTGCCGCGCGGTGACCGTGTCGAACAGCGAGACGGCGAGGTAGACCGTGCGCAGCTCGTGGAAGCCGTCGGCGCGCAGCGGCCCCACGGCCAGGTGTGCGTTGATCTTCGCCGGGGCGCGCGCGGTGCGGGCGCCGTCCGCGGTCACGGCTGCACCTCGTCGGTCGCCGCCAGCCGGGCGAAGTCGGTGACCGACAGCTGCTCGCCGCGGGTGGCCGGATCGATGCCGGCCGCCCGCAGCCGGATCTCCGCCGCGGCGGGGCTGCCGGCCCAGCGCGCCAGCGCCGCACGCAGACCCTTGCGGCGGGTGGCGAAGGCCGCGTCGATCGCGGCGAAGGTGGCCCGCCGGTCCCCCGGCGGTGGCGGACGACGGACCAGGGCGACCAGCCCGGAGTCGACGTTGGGCTCGGGCCAGAACACCCGCCGGCCGACGTTGCCGGCCCTGCGCACGTCGCCGTACCAGGCGGCCTTGACCGAGGGGACGCCGTAGGCCGCGCCACCCGGGGGCGCGGCCAGCCGCTCGGCCACCTCCGCCTGCACCAGGATCAGCGCCCGGTCCAGGGTGGGCAGCAGCTCGAGCAGGTTCAGCAGCACCGGGACGGCGATGTTGTAGGGCAGGTTGGCGACCAGCGCCGTGGGCGGCGGGCCGGGGAGCTCCTGGATGCGCAGCGCGTCGGCCTCGACGACGGTCAGCCGGTCGGCGAGATCGGGCCGCCGCTCGGCGACCGTCCGCGGCAACCGCTGAGCCATCCGCGGATCGATCTCGACGGCGACGACGGCGGCCGAGGCCGCGAGCAGGCCCAGGGTCAGCGACCCCAGCCCGGGCCCGACCTCCAGCACGACGTCGTCGGGTCGCAGGTCGGCGGTCCGCACGATCCGCCGGATCGTGTTGGCGTCGTGCAGGAAGTTCTGGCCCAGCTGCTTGGTGGGGCGCAGCTCGAGCTCCGCGGCCAGCTCGCGGATCGCGGCCGGGCCGAGGAGCCCGTCGGACTGCTCGGGGACGGTGCTCAGGGGACGCCGATCAGCCGAAGAGGCGCGGCCCGCAGTGCGGCCACTGGCCGGCACCGGAGCGCTGGTAGAGGAGCTGGGCCCGGTAGGTCTGCTCGTCCGGGCTGGCCTGCGACGGGAGGCCGGTCCCGCCGACGGACTGCCAGGTGCCGACCCCGAACTGGTACAGGCCGTGGTACTTGCCGGTGCTGCTGACCGCGTTGGGGCGACCGCCGGACTCGCAGGCCGCCAGAGCGCCCCAGTTGAGGCCGTCGGCAGCGGGGCTCGCGGTCGGGCGGGCCTTGGTGCCCACGGTGACCTGCTCGGTCACCGGCGCGCGGTCGACGGTCGTGCTCAGCGTCTCGCGGGCGGTCTCGACGCCGTCGGTGAGGGTGACGCGGTAGGTGACGGTCTGCTGGCCGTCGACGCCCGCCGTCGTGACCTTCTTCGTGCCGACGAGGGCCTCGGGGTCGGGCGTCTCGACGCGCTCGTGCGGCACGGCGACGGTCTCGGTGACGTCGCTGACGGTGACGCGGAAGACCTGCAGGCGCAGCTGCGAGGTGAGCGGCTGGGAGAGCTCGGTGCTGGCGCGGTCGGTCGGGCTCAGGACGATGCCCTGCTCGTCCAGGAGGTCGCCTGCGGTGGCGGCGGTCGTGGTCACGACGCGCTCCTGGCCGTCCACGACGAGGACGACGTCCTTGGGCGTGGTGACCTTGAGGCTCATGCCGTCCAGCGGCAGGCGCTCGCTGCGGCTCGCGGAGAGGACCAGGCCGTCGGCGCGGAGGCCGAGCTGCTCGAGCGCCTCGTCCACCGACAGGGCGGTCACGTAGATCTCCTGCTCGACGCCGTCGATGCTGAGCTTCAGCGGACGGGCGCGGGTGAGCACGATGGTGTCGCCGTCGGCCAGCGCCTCGTGGGCGGCCGGCAGGAGGACATCGTGGGCGGCCGGCTCCAGGCCTTCCTCGTCGAGCACCTCGGCCACGGTGTCGGCGTAGGTGCCGATCCGCTGGGCCTGCCCGTCGATGGTGAGGACGACGGACTTCTGGGCGATGAAGAACGCCAGCGTCCCGCCCACGAGTCCGAGCAGGACCAGGGCGAAGAGGCTGAAACGGAGCGAGCGGCGCACGGCACATCCAGGGGTCTCGAAACCCGGGCAGGAGGAGGGGGCACACCGCCGGTGGACGGCACGCCCGCTGCAGTCCGCATCCGGGTCGGCTGCTCGGCTGGAACCTGGGTTCCGGCCGGGCGCGCGCGGCCCGGGGCGTCCTCCACCCCGGCTGATCACGACACGATAACGAGCACGGTGTGTGGTGCAACGGTGCGAGACGAGTGAATCAGACCGTCGCCATGTCGCTATGTGGACGCGCCGACACGTTGAGTGACAGCCGTGCCGAGGTCAGCCACCCGGAGGCCACCCGCGCCTCGTCGACCCCGGTGAGCAAGGACACAGGGTGAACAGAGGCCGTTCGGCGCATCGACGGCGCCCGGTCAGCCCGCCAGCGCCCGCGCCCCGGCGCGCACCGGGCGCAGCCACGTCAGCAGGAACACCGCCACCGCCAGCCCGGCCACCAGCGCGCAGAACCCGCCGGCCACCAGAGCCACCGGGAGCAGGTCGAAGTGCTCGGTCACCCGGTCGCCCCGGTCGATCCCGGCGGTGAGCAGCAGCGCGCCCAGCGGCAGGAGCGCCAGCACGGTGGCCGCGGCCGAGACCAGGTGCGCCGACCAGGTGCGCAGCGCCTCGTCGACCGGCACGTCCGCCCCGGCCGCCGGCACCGGCCGGACGACCGCCCGCAGCAGCGCCAGCTCGGCCAGCACCCAGGCGACCGCGGGGACGGCGACGGCGGTCCAGCCGACGACCTCGCCCACCTCCCCGCCCGACCACAGCCAGGCCGCGACGGCGAGCTCCGCGACGACCACCAGGCGGGTCGCCCACACCAGCCCGCCGGAGACGAGTTCCGCCTGCCGGGGCCGGCGGTGCGGCTGCGCCACGGTCCAGCGCGGGCGGGGGCGGGTGACCTCGGCGAGCAGCACGCCGGCCAGCAGGCCCAGCGCCAGGGCCGGCACCCAGAGGAAGACCGACGACTCGCCCTGCAGCACGACCAGGCCGACGATCCCGGCGATGCCCAGGAGCAGGCCCACCCGGCGCCAGCGCCGGCCGTGGATCGCCTGGGCGGTCAGCGCGGCCGAGCCCTCGGCCGTCGGTTCGGCCAGCTCGACCGACCCGCCGGCCACCGCCCGCCGGTCCGCAGCGCGGGCCCAGGCACGGGCCAGCAGCACGCCCGGCACGAGCAGGGCGATGAACAGCACGACAGCGATGAGACGGCCCACGCTGCTGATTGTCGTCCTTCGGGCGACACCTCGGCCACGAGCCGGGTCTCCCTACGGCTACCAGGGGCCGAAGACCCGCTCCGCGTTCGCGGTCAGGACGTCGCAGAGCTCGGTCAGCTCGGTGCCGGTGACCTCGGCCAGGGCGCGCACGGTGTGCGGCACCAGCCGGGAGGCGTTGGGGCGGCCCCGGTGCGGCATCGGCGTCAGGAAGGGCGAGTCGGTCTCGACCAGGAGCTGGGCCGGCGGGGTGAGCGCGGCGGCCTCGCGGAGGTAGCCGGCGTTGCCGAAGGTCAGCGTCCCGGCGAAGGAGAGCACGAAGCCCCGCGCGACGCAGGCCTTCGCGAAGTCGGCGTCCCCGGAGAAGCAGTGGAAGACGGTGTGCTCGGGCGCACCCTCGTCGTCCAGCACGCGGAGGATCTCCTCGTGCGCGTCCCGGTCGTGGATGACCAGCGCGATGCCGTGCTCCTTGGCGATCCGGATGTGCGCCCGGAACGACGCCTCCTGGGCGTCCCAGCCCTCGGGCCCGGTGCGGAAGCGGTCGAGGCCGGTCTCCCCCACGGCCCGCACCCGCGGCAGCGCGGCGAGCCGGTCGATCTCGGCCAGCGTCTCGTCGGTGGCCCTCCCCTCACCCGCCTCGTTGGGGTGCAGCGCCACGGCGGCCAGCACGGCCGGGTGGCGCTCGGCCAGCGCGGCCGACCACCGCGACGAGGCGACGTCGACACCGACCTGGACCAGCCGGGTCACGTTCACCGCCGCGGCGGCCGCGATCTCGGCGTCGACGGCGGCGTCGGAGGCCCACTCGCCGTGCTCGTCGTCGGCCGGCCGCTCCCCCAGGACGATGTCGAGATGGGTGTGGCTGTCCAGCGCGGGCGCCGGCAGCGGTTCCGGCGACGGCGGCGGCTCACCGCGCCTGTTCGCGCGCGAGGAGGCCGACCGGCTCACGCAGAGCCCTCTTCGAGACGGGCGAGCTCCTCCTCGACCACCGAGTCGTCCAGCTTCTTGAAGATCGGCGTGGGCGCGCTCAGCGGGCTCCCGGACGGCAGCGGCCGGGAACCCCACGTCGCCGACGCACCGGCGTAGTCGCCGGTGATGATCGGGTACGGCGAGCCGTCGTCGAGGTCCGTGGTCTCCACGATCTGCGGAGCCGGCGACCACACCCCCTCACCTCCGAGCAGCTCGTGCACCTTCTGCGCCGAGTGCGGGAGGAACGGGGTGAGCAGCGCGTTGCAGTCGCTGATCGCCTGCAGGGCCGTGTGCAGCACGGTGTCCCGGCGGGCCGGGTCCTCCTTGAGCTTCCACGGCGCCTGGTCGGACAGGTACTTGTTGGCCTCGCCGACGACCCGCATCGCCTCGCCCGCCGCGGCCTTCTGCCGGTTGCGGCCCAGCAGGTCACCGATCGGCCCGAACGCCGCCGACGTCGAGGCCAGCAGCGCGCGGTCGGCGTCGGTCAGCTCGCCGGGGGTGGGGATCGCGCCGACGTTCTTGGCCGCCATCGACACCGTCCGGTTGACCAGGTTGCCCCAGCCCGCGACGAGCTCGTCGTTGTTGCGGCGGACGAACTCCGCCCAGGTGAAGTCGGTGTCCTGGTTCTCGGGGCCGGCGGCGGCGATGAAGTACCGCAGCGCGTCGGCGTCGTACCGGGCGAGGAAGTCGCGCACGTAGATGACGACGTTCCGCGAGGAGGAGAACTTGCGGCCCTCCATGGTGAGGAACTCGCTGGAGACCACCTCGGTCGGCAGGTTGAGCCGGCCGTAGGAGCCCGGCGTCCCGCCCTTGTCGCCCTCGCCGTTGTAACCGAGGAGCTGGGCGGGCCAGATCTCGGAGTGGAAGACGATGTTGTCCTTGCCCATGAAGTAGTAGGCATCGGCGTCCGGCGACTGCCACCACTGCCGCCAGGCCTCGGGGTCGCCGGAGCGACGGGCCCACTCGATCGACGCGGAGAGGTAGCCGACGACGGCGTCGAACCAGACGTAGATGCGCTTGTCGGGGCGGTCGCGCCAGCCGTCGAGCGGCACCGCGACGCCCCAGTCGATGTCCCGGGTGTAGCTGCGCGGCTTGAGGTCCTCGAGCAGGTTGACGCTGAAGTTCAGGACGTTGGAGCGCCAGTTCTTCCGCGTCCCCAGCCAGTCGCCGAGCGCGCGGGTGAACGCCGGCAGGTCGAGGAAGTAGTGCTCGCTCTCCACGAACTTCGGCGTCTCGCCGTTGATCTTGCTGACCGGGTTGATCAGGTCGGTCGGGTCGAGCTGGTTGCCGCAGTTGTCGCACTGGTCGCCGCGCGCCCCGTCGTACCCGCAGATCGGGCAGGTGCCCTCGATGTAGCGGTCGGGCAGGGTGCGGCCGGTCGACGGGCTGATCGCGCCGAGCGTCGTCTTCGGGAAGACGTAACCGTTCTTCAGCAGCCCCAGGAAGATCTCCTGGCTGACGGCGGCGTGGTTGACCGTCGTCGTCCGCGTGAACAGGTCGTAGCTCAGCCCGAGGGACTGCAGGTCGTCCACGATGATGCGGTTGTTGCGGTCGGCGATCTGCCGGGGCGTGACGCCCTCGGCGTCGGCGGCGACGGTGATGGGGGTGCCGTGCTCGTCGGTGCCGCTCACCATCAGCACCCGGTTGCCGTTCATCCGCTGGAAGCGGCTGAAGACGTCGGAGGGAACTCCGAAACCGGAGACGTGGCCGATGTGCCGCGGGCCGTTGGCGTAGGGCCAGGCGACCGCGGTCAGGATGTGGCGATCACTCACGGGTTCAACAGTACGGAGGCCCGTCCACCCGTTCCCGGGGCCGTCGGGTCAGGGCTGGTACACGGTCGTGGCGGCGGTCTCGCCGGTGCGCACCTGCTGGTCGACCGGGCCGAGCAGCGCGACCGCGCCGAGGGCCAGCCCGATGACGCCGAGGGTCGCCGTCGCCAGGACGCGGTGTGCCGCCGCCGGATCGGGACGACGCTCGACGGGGCGGGGACCGGCGGCCAGCCAGGCGACGACCGAGGGCGACCCGGCCAGCAGCAGCTTGCCCACGGGCACCGCCGTGGCGAGCAGGAGGAGCCCGGGCAGCGGGAGGGCGACCGGGACGAACACGGCGGCGACGCCGATCAGCGCGAGCAGGACCAGCTCTCCGACGGCGACCCCGACCAGCAGCCGGCGGCCGGAGCCGTCGATCACCGCGGCGCCGCTGCCCGCCGCGAGGACGATCCAGGCCGCGAGCACGAGCAGGGCGACCGCCAGCACCGGGCCGGCGGGGCGCGACGGCGCCGTGAGCAGCCCGTCCAGGCCGTGCAGCGCGACGGCGAGCAGGCCGACCGCCTCGACCATCGCGAGCAGGCCGGTGAGCAGCGCCGTCGTCGGTGGCCGGCGTCGCGCCGCCCCCGGCGCCGCGGTCCGGCGCACGGGGAGCACCAGCCGCGGACGCGCGAAGGTGTCGCGGACGTCGTAGACGCTGATCGCCACTGCGGGCCTCCCCTGACCGGTACGTGGGTGTCCCCGTCAGCTCGGCGCGCGGCGGGGCCGGCTGAAGGACCCTGAGCGCGGGTCCACCCGGACGGGTGAGCGGGTTCAGCCGACGGTGTCCACGACCGGGCGCGGGCATGCCTACGCTGCTGACGCCCGGCCCCGAGGAGATGCCCGATGAGCAGCGCCGACACGTCGTCCACGCCCTCGACCCCGCCGCTGCCCGACCGCGCCGCCGCACCCCCCGTCGCGCCGGACGGCCCGCCCGGCCCCCGTCCCCGCACGGCCGGCCGGGAGCCGCGGATGTCGACCCGCCGCGACGGGACGCCCGCCGTCGTCGACTGCGCCGTCTACGTCGACGGCCTGCGCCAGGACCTGGTCGAGCCGGAGGAGGCGCTCCGGACCGCCCGGGAGAGCGGCGGCTTCGTGTGGCTCGGGCTGTACGAGCCGGCGGAGGACGAGCTCGGGGCGCTGGCCGGGCACTACGGCCTGCACCCGCTGGCCGTCGAGGACGCCGTCTTCGCCCACCAGCGGCCCAAGCTCGAGCGCTACGACGACGGGCTGTTCATGGTGCTGAAGACGGCGACCTACGTGGCGCACGAGGAGCTGACCGCGACCAGCGAGGTGGTCGAGACCGGCGAGGTGATGGTCTTCGTCGGGACCGACTACGTGATCACCGTGCGCCACGGGGACCACGGCGAGCTCAGCGAGCTGCGGCACCGGCTCGAGGAGCAGCGCGAGCTGCTGCGCCTGGGCCCCGCCGCGGTCCTGTACGCCGTCGCCGACCACGTCGTGGACGCCTTCGTCGACGTCGCGGGGGACGTGGAGGACGACGTCGACGAGCTCGAGGCCTCCGTCTTCAGCCCGTCGCGCACCGACGACATCGGCCGGCTGTACCAGCTGAAGCGCGAGCTGATGGCGCTGCGGCGGGCGGTCTTCCCGCTGGAGGTGCCGCTGCAGAAGCTGACCGAGCGGCAGATCGACGTCGTCCCGGAGGCGATGCGCTCCTACTTCCGCGACGTGCTCGACCACGCGATCCGGGTGCGCGACCAGGTCGCCGGGCTCGACGAGCTGCTCACCTCGATCCTGCAGGCGTCACTGGCCCGCACCTCGATGGCCGACAACGAGGACATGCGCAAGATCTCGGCGTGGGCCGGCATCATCGCCGTCCCCACCGCGATCGCCGGGATCTACGGGATGAACTTCGAGCACATGCCGGAGCTGGGCGCGAGACACGGCTACCCGGTCGTGCTGCTGGTGATCCTCGCCGCCTGCCTCCTCCTGTACCGCGGCTTCAAGCGCAACGGCTGGCTCTGACCCGCACCGAGTGCGCGCTCCGCGTCGTTCTCGCGGAGCCGTGACCACGCTCAGCGCGCACCCAGTGCCCGGGCGACCCGGTCGACGAGGGCTCCGGGGCGTCGGAGGTCCTCGGCGGTCACGAACACGACCACCCAGCCCGCCTCCCGCAACCGGTTGAGGCGGCGCCGGTCCTTCGCGAACTGACCGGGCTCCGCATGCCACGACCCGTCGTATTCGAGCGCGACCTTCCGCTCCGGCCAGGCGAAGTCCACCCGCGCCACGAAGAACCCGCCCACCGTGATGGTGTGCTGCGCGACGGAGCGTGGCAGCGAGCTGTCCTCGAGGAGCAGGCGCACGCGGGTCTCCGGCGGGGACTCGGCGAGACCGTCCGCCCGCGCACACGCCGTCCGCGCACGTGCGCACCCCCGGCCCCTGCCGGCGGCCGCGATGGCCCGCACCTCCGCGAGGTCGGTCGCTCCCGTCGCGATCATCCGGTCGACGGCGACCACTGCCTCGACGGGCGGCAGCATGCTCGCGAGGCGCACCGCGGTGGCGCCGGCCGTGGTGACGGGCAGTCCGAGCCGGCGCCACCGGTGCTGGTCCGGCACGACCGCCCGACGGACGACCAGGCCCGGGACACGGCGCTGATGAGTGCCTGGAGGCACGGTGACCTCGACGTCGTCCTCCGCAGCCGCGAGGTCGACGCCCCACACCGCTGCGGCGCTCCTCCCCGTGACGACGGATGCTGGCAGGAGCAGGGTCGCCGCCCGCACGCGCACGAGGTGGGTGACGGGGACGTCGCGATGGAGGTAGACGTCCGGGTAGAGACGCCGCCACGCCCGTCCGCGGAGCTGGTTCGCGGTCAGCGTCCCGGCGCGGACGGCCTCCGTCCCGCGGAAGGCGTGCCGCTCCAACGCGGCGGGGACGAGTGGCGGACGCACGGGGTCACGCTGCCCGACGGAGCGTGGCGACCCGGGGCGCTGTCCACAGGGCTCGACGAGTGCGCGGTCATGGTGGTCCTGGCGCGGGTCGGACCACGTCTCGTGCGCACTCGCGCCGGGTCAGGAGCCCTTGGCGGCGACGACGGCGTCGTAGACGACCCGGCGCGGCATGCCGGTGCGCTCGACGACGGCGCGGATCGCGTCCTTGCGGGTCGCGCCGGACGCCTCCTCGGCAGCCACCTCCGCGGCGAGCTCGGCCGGCGTGAGCTGCACCGCCCGCTCGGGAGCGCCACCCACCACCAGCGTGATCTCGCCCTTGACCCCCTCGGCGGCCCACGCGGCGAGCTCGGCCAGGGAGCCGCGGCGGATCTCCTCGTAGGTCTTGGTCAGCTCGCGGCACACCGCGGCGGCGCGGTCGTCCCCGAGGACGGCGGCGGCGTCGGTCAGGGCGTCGGCGAGGCGGTGCGGCGACTCGAAGAACACCATCGTGCGCTGCTCGTCGGCCAGCGCCGCGAACCGCGACCGCCGCTCCCCCGCCTTGCGCGGCAGGAACCCCTCGAAGCAGAACCGGTCGACCGGCAGTCCGGAGACCGCCAGCGCCGTGGTCACCGCGGAGGGGCCCGGCACCGAGGTGACGAGGATCCCGGCGTCGATGGCAGCGCGCACCAGCGTGTAGCCGGGGTCGGACACCGAGGGCATGCCGGCGTCGGTGAGCAGCAGCACGGTCGCGCCGTCGACCAGGGCGCTCAGCAGGCCCGGCAGCCGCTGCTGCTCCACCGACTCGTGGAACGTGACCACGCGGCCGGTGAAGGTGACCCCGAGGTCGGAGGCGAGCCGGTGGAGGCGGCGGGTGTCCTCGACGGCGAGGACGTCGGCGGTCTCCATCACCGCACGCAGCCGCGGGCCGACGTCGCCGGGCTGTCCCAGGGGCGCTCCACCCAGCACCAGCCGTCCAGTCACCGATGCAGCCTGTCACGGCGGGCAGGGGAGCCGGTCCACCTACCCTGACCCGCATGGCGGTGACGGCACCCGAGCGGGCGGAGCAGGAGCCGGCCCCGCCTCCTCCGGCCCCCGCCGGCCGGCCGACGGCGCCCCGCCCGCGACGCGACCGCACCCCTCCCCTGCCCCGCGACACGAGGCTGTCCTGGCTGCTCACCGCCGTGCTCGGGGCGCTGACGCTGACCAGCCGGCTCGTGGGCATCAGCTATCCCGGCCAGCTGATCTTCGACGAGGCCTACTACCCGCCGGAGGCCGCGGAACTGCTCCGCTGGGGCCACGAGTACAACCGCGGCTACACCTTCATCGTCCATCCGCCGCTCGGGAAATGGCTGATCGCGACGGGCGAGGCGCTCTTCGGCAACGACTCGTTCGGCTGGCGGTTCCCGGGCGCGGTGGCGGGCACGATCGCCGTCGTCGTCCTCGTCCGGCTGACGCGGCGGCTGACCGGCTCGACGCTCCTCGGGCTGGTCGCCGGACTGCTGCTGGCGCTGGACGGCTTCTCCTTCGTCCTGTCGCGCACCGGACTGCTCGACGTCTTCCTGCAGACCTTCGTGGTCGCGGCCGTGGCCTGCCTGGTGGTCGACCGCGACCGGGTGCGGGCCCGCATCCGCGACGCCGGGGACCGGGCCACCGACGGCTTCCGGCTGGGCCCCCGCGGCTGGCGGATCGCGGCCGGCTTCCTCTTCGGCTGCGCCTGCGCGGTGAAGTGGAGCGGCGTCTGGTTCCTGGCGTTCTTCGCCGTCGCGTCGCTGCTCTGGGATCGCGCGTCCTGGCGGGACGCCGGCGCTGCGCGGCCCACGCGTGCGGCCGCCCGGTACGGCCTGCCCGGGGCGCTGTGGGCGCTGGCCGCGGTGCCGGTGCTCACCTACCTGGCCAGCTTCACGGGGTGGTTCCTCGGCGAGACCTCGCAGGGCAAGGCGTGGGCGCAGCAGAACCCCGACACCGCGTTCCCGTTCGTCCCGGACGCGCTGCGCTCGCTGTGGCACCAGCACGCCGAGTGGCTCCGCTTCCACGGCGGCCTGTCGACGCCGCACCCGTGGGAGTCGGGCCCCTGGTCGTGGGTGGTGAACGGTCGCCCGATCCTGCTGTGGAACCCGCAGGGGCTGACCGACGACGCCGGCGAGCCGGTGGTGCGCTACATCCTGATGGTCGGCACCCCGACGCTGTGGTTCCTCTTCGTCCCGGCGATGGTCTGGCTCGTCTGGCGCTGGGCGGCCCGGCGCGACCCGGCTGCCGGGATCGTCGGCACGGCGATCGCCGCGGGCTGGCTGACCTGGCTGGTCAACACCGACCGGACGATGTTCATCTTCTACCTGGCGCCGGTCGTGCCCTTCCTCGTCCTGGGGGTGACCCTGCTGCTCCAGGACGTGCTCGGCCCGCGCGCGCGGGGGCCCCGGCGCACCGTCGGGCTGGCGGTCGTCTGCCTGTACGTGGCCTTCGTGGCGGTCACGTTCGTCTTCTTCCTGCCGGTCCTCACCGGGGAGCCGCTCAGCAACGCGGAGTGGCTGCGGCGGATGTGGTTCCCGTCGTGGTTCTGAGCCCCGCTCGTCGCGCCCGCTCCTGAGACACCGGCCGCCGCGCCCGCCTACGGTGACGGTGGCCACCCCCGGGAGAGGACGACGATGACCGACGCGCCCGACCGCCCCACCGTGCTGACCGCTGCCGACGGCGACGTCTGGCGGATCACCCTGGACCGGCCGGAGACGGGCAACCCCGTCACGCCCGCACTCGCCGCCGACCTGGCGGCCGCCCTCGCCGCCCGGCCGGAACAGTCGCGGGTGGTGCTGCTGCTGGCCAACGGCCCGCGGTTCTGCGTGGGCGGCGACATCGGCTCCTTCGCCGGAGCGAGCAACCCCGGCGACTTCGTCGGCCGGCTCGCCTCCGACTGGCACCAGGTCATCCGCGCGCTGCTCTCCTGCCCCGTGCCGGTCGTCGCGGGTGTCCAGGGTGCCGTCGCCGGGGCCGGCGTCGGGCTCATCGGCGCCTGCGACCTCGTCGTCTGCGCGCGGACGACGAAGATCCGGCCCGCCTACGGGGCCATCGGCTTCACCCCGGACGGCGGGACGTCGTGGGCGCTGAGCCGCGCACTCGGCGCGCCCCGCGCCCTGGACCTGCTGCTCAGCAACGGCTCGCTCACCGCCGCCGAAGCGCACCTGACCGGGCTGGTGGCCCGCCTCGTCGAGGACGAGGACCTGCAAGCGACCGCGGAGCAGCTGGCGACCCGGATCGCGGCCGGCCCGATCCGCACCATGGTCCGCACCCGGGCGCTGGTGCGGCAGGCGGCCACCCGCACCCTCGAGGAGCAGCTGGACGACGAGGCGCAACTGATCGCCGAGTCCGCCTCCGACCCGGAGGGACGCGAGGGGGTGCGGGCGTTCGTCGAGAAGCGCGCGCCCGACTTCCGGAACGCCCGCTGAACGCACGAACGCCGCCGGGCTGATGCCCGACGGCGTTCATGGCGTACTGGGGTGGAGCTGAGGGGAGTTGAACCCCTGACCCCCTCGATGCGAACGAGGTGCGCTACCGGACTGCGCCACAGCCCCCTACGAGTGGCCAGCTTACCGTCCTGCCCCTCCGGCGCCACCACCGGGGGCGGCGCCGGCGAGCCGTCAGGCGTTCGCCACGCGGCGCGGCTGGTACTCGTCGATGTCGGCGAAACCGAGGTCGTCGTCGTCGAGCCCGACGACGGCGCTGTTCTGCCAGCCGGCCGGAGCGGGCGTGCGGGCGGCGACCACGCGGCCGCGGAACTGGGCGACCGGCGCGAGCGGGACGCTGGGGTGCGGCAGGCTCGGCAGGGCCTCCCCGGCGACGGTCTCGTGCACCTCGGGTGCGGTGCGCGGAGCGGGCGCGGCGACCGGCGCGGGCTGCGCGGTGGTGCGCATCGCCGCACGGGCGGCGGTCCGGGCTGCCCGGCGGGCGGCGAGCCGCTCGCGGCGGGCGACCTTGCGCAGCACCAGCACGTACCCGACGACCGCGAGGTCGAGGACCAGCTGCGCGATCCACAGCCAGGGGCTGTAGACCACGGCGCCGACCAGGCCGACGAGAGCGAGCGCGACCAGACCGCCGAGGGTGCGACGGCGCAGCGCGTGCACGTCGACCTTCAGCTCACCGGTGGTGAGCAGCGCCTCGCGGTCGATCGACACCCGCTCGGTCTCCGCGTGGACGACGTTGTTCGCCGTCCGGCGCCGCTGCAGCGTCCGCCCGGAGTCGGCACGCTCGGTCCGGCCGTCCTGTGCGTCGCCGCGGGTCACCACCATGGGCACCAGCACGACGAACCAGAGGACGACCAGAGCTGCCAGCAGCACGCCTGATCCCATTTCGAACACCACCTGTCACATGAGTCACTCGCGAGGGCGAGGTTATGCAGACGGGTCCTCCGAACGAGGGAGGCGCGCGGCGTGTCGCCGATGAGTCGTGTGACTGGTGTGACCAGCGGTCGGCGTGTCGACACCGGAGAGCCGGTGACCTCTCCGGCCCCGTGCTAACGGACCGGTCATCGACCCGCGTGCTCGCGCCAGCGCGCGAGCGCGCCACCGGGCAGGTCCTCGGCGAGCAGCGCGTACGCCAGGTGGTCCCGCCACTCCCCGTCGATGTCGAGGTAGCGGCGCAGCAGGCCCTCCCGCGTGAAGCCGAGGCGCTCGACCAGCCGCTGGCTGGGCCCGTTCTCCGGGCGGATGTCGGCCTGCAGCCGGTGCAGCCCCATCTCCGTGAAGGCGTGGTCGCAGACGAGCGCGACGGCGAGCGAGGCCATGCCGCGCCCGGCCACCTCGCGGTCGACCCAGTAGCCGAGCCAGCCCGAGCGCAGCGCGCCGCGCACGACGTTGTCGACGGTGACCTGGCCGGCCAGCCGGCCCTCGACCCGGACGGCGAAGGGCACGCTGATGCCGGCCCGCGCCCGCCGCGCCAGCGCCCGCCGCATCACGCGGTAGGCGGCCGGGCTGTGCCGCACCGCCCAGGGCTGGGTCGACGTGGGTTCCCAGGGTCGCAGCCAGTCCTCGTTCGCCGACCGCAGCCGGCTCCATTCCCCCGCGTCCCTGCGGCGCAGCGGGTGCAGCTCGACGGGGCCCCAGCCCAGCCGCGCGGGCCAGCCGGGGTGCGGGACGGGCTCCAGCTCAGCCGCCGAGCAGCAGGGGCATGACCGTGACCAGCCCGCCGGCGGCGACGTCGGTGACGTCCTCGTCGACCACGATGAGGCAGTTGGCCCGCGCCATCCGCGCCAGGAGCGCGTCGGTGCCGTCGCCCACCGGTTCGACGACGTAGCCGCCGTCGGGGTGGCGCATGACCGTGCCGTGCAGGTACTGGCGGTAGCCCAGCGGTGAGGCCAGGGCCTGGCCCGCGACCGCCTGCACCGTGCGGCGGAACAGCTGGCGCTTGCCCAGCATGAGCCGGATCGCGGGACGCACGAAGACCTCGAAGGCGACCAGCGCGGCCACCGGCTCGCCCGGGACGCAGATGACCGGCACCCGGTCCCGGCCCAGCCGACCGAAGCCCTGCACCGGCCCGGGGTGCATCGTCACCTGACGGAACTGCATCTCCCCGAGCTCGGCGAGCACCTCCTGCACCATGTCCAGCCCGCCGGGGGCGAAGGTGCCGGCGATGAGCACGAGGTCGCTGCGCAGCAGCTGGCTCTCGAGCACCTCGGTCAGCCGGCGGCGGTCGGTCGGCAGGATGCCGGAGCGGTAGGCCTCGGCCCCGGCGTCGCGGGCGGCCGCGGCGAGGGCGTAGCTGTTGACGTCGACGACCTGCCCCGGGGCCGGCGTCGTGCCGACGTCCACGAGCTCGGTGCCGGCGCAGAGGACGGCGATCCGCGGCCGCGGGCGGACCAGCACGCGCTCCCGGCCGACGGCGGCCAGCAGGCTGATCTGCGCGGGGCCGATCGGCGTCCCCACCTGGACGGCGGGATCGCCGGGCGCGACGTCGTCCCCGGTCCGGCGCACGTAGCCGCCGGCCGGCGGGCCGGCCAGCACCTCGACGCGGACCCGGCCCTGGTCGGTCCACACCCCGGGGACGACGACGTCGGCGCCCACGGGCAGCATCGCGCCGGCCGACACCCGGAAGGCCAGCCCGGGGCCGATGGAGGCCGGGGTGCCCGCACCGGCGACGCTCTCCCCCACGACGGCCAGGGGCACCGGAGCGGACAGCCGCGCACCGGCGACGTCCTCGGCGCGGACGGCGTAGCCGTCGAGCGCGGCCTGGTCGAAGGCGGGCAGCGCGCGCTGGCTGACGACCTCCTCGGCGCAGAGCAGGCCCTGGGCGTCGAGGACGGCGAGCTCGATGGGGTCGGGCTGCGGAACGCTGGCGAGGATCTCGTCGAGGTGCCGCTCCACGGTGCAGATCACCGACAGCGGCACGGACTCGGCGGGAGGGAGCGGGATCGGGCCCTCGACGACGGACCGCGGGGTCGGCAGCGGGGGGACGTCGCCGGTGGCCGGCGGGCGTACCGGACCGTCGACGAACTGGGTGTCCCGGTACCCCCGGTCCACCCCGCCGTTGCCGTCTTCGCTGCCGATCATGCCCACACCACCACCGTTCCGCCGTGCCGTCCGCCGTTCGGCGGCACCGGCCCGCGCGGCGCCGCGGGCCCCGATCGGGGGCCGGCGCGGTACCCCGCCGCCCGATGGTGCCCCCTGTCGGGCCCGGTCAGGCCGGCGACGCGCCCTCGGCGGGCAGCTCGCTGACGAACTCGTGCAGCCAGGTGCGCAGCGCGGGGCCGAGATCGTCGCGCTCGGCGGCCAGCCGGATGACCGCCTTGAGGTAGTCCAGCTTGTCGCCGGTGTCGTAGCGGCGGCCGCTGAAGACGACGCCGTGGACGGGCTCCCCGCGCGCCACGAGGGTGGCCAGCGCGTCGGTCAGCTGGATCTCCCCGCCGCGGCCGGGCTCGGTCTCGCGCAGCACGTCGAAGATCTGCGGGCTCAGCACGTAGCGGCCGATGATCGCCAGGCTGCTGGGGGCTTCGTCGACCGGTGGCTTCTCGACCAGGCCGGTGACGGTCACGACCTCGTCGCCGTCCAGTGCCGGCTGCCCGCCCGGCTCGACGGCGACCGCGCCGTACTTGTCGATGTTCTCCATGCCGACGTCGAGCAGCGCGATGACCGAGCCGCCGTGCTCGGCCTGCACGGCGAGCATCTGCTCGAGCAGGTGGTCGCGGGCGTCGATGAGGTCGTCGCCGAGCAGGACGGCGAACGGCTCGTCCCCGACGAACGCCGCGGCCTGCAGGACGGCGTGCCCCAGGCCCTTGGCCTCGCCCTGCCGGACGAAGTGCACCTGGGCGATGTCGGTGGAGGAGCGGACGGCGTCGAGGCGGGCCGCGTCGCCCTTCTTCTCCAGCGCCGTCTCCAGCTCGGGGGTGCTGTCGAAGAAGTCCTCGATGGCGCCCTTGTTCCGGCCGGTCACCATGAGCACCTCGGGCAGGCCGGCCCGGGCCGCCTCCTCGACGATGTACTGCAGCGCCGGCCGGTCGACCACCGGCAGCAGTTCCTTGGGCACGGCCTTGGTCGCCGGCAGGAAGCGTGTGCCCATCCCCGCGACGGGGATGACGGCCTTGCGTGCAGGTCGGGCGCCCGAGGTCGACATCCCGGCAGCCTAGCTAGCCTCCCGGCATGGCCCCCGGTGGAGATCTGGTCGGTGGAGATCCGGTCGCCGCGAAGGCGGCGCTCCGCGCCCGACACCTGGCGGCGCGCCTCGCCCGTCCGCCGGCCGCCCGGGCGGAAGCGGCCGCCGCGGTCGCCGCGGCGCTCCTCGGGGGGCTCGGCGGGGCCGGCACCGTGGCCGCGCACGTGCCGGACGAGACCGAGCCCGGGCACGGCCGGCTCCCGGCGGCGCTCGCCGGGTCGGGCGCGCGCGTCCTGCTGCCCGTGGTGCCGGCGCAGGGCCGGGAACTGGCGTGGGCGGTCGCCGACGGCCGGCTGGTGCCCGGGCGGTTCGGCCTGCTCGAGCCGGCCGGCCCGCGGCTGGGGCCGGAGACGATCGGGACGGCCGAGGTCGTCGTCGTCCCGGCCCTGGCGGTGTCCCGCGACGGGGTGCGGCTCGGCCGGGGCGGGGGCTACTACGACCGGGCACTGGCCCACGCCCGCCCGGACGCCGTCGTCGTGGCGGTGGTGTTCGACGACGAACTGCTCGACGCGGTGCCCGGGGAGGCGCACGACCACCGGGTGACCGCGGTCGTCACGCCGTCCGGCGGCTGGGAGATCATCGGCACCCCGCACCTCCCCCATGGAATGGAGCTCCCGTGACCGCCGCCCCCGACCGGCCCTCGCGGCTGGACGCCCGCGCGCTGCGCGACCTGGTGCTCGATCCGGGGTCGTGGCGGTCCTGGGACTCGCCGATCCCGCCCCGCGAGGTGAGCGAGGAGTACGCCCGCGACCTGGCCCGCGCCGCGGAGAGGACCCGGCAGGACGAGTCGATCATCACCGGCGAGGGGCTGCTCCGCGGGCGGCGCGTCGCCGTCGTCGCCGGGGAGTTCGGCTTCCTGGCGGGTTCGATCGGCGTGGCGGCCGCCGACCGGCTGATCGCCGCGGTCGAGCGGGCGACCGACGAGGGGCTGCCGCTGCTGGCCGCGCCGGTGTCCGGCGGCACCCGCATGCAGGAGGGCACCGTCGCCTTCCTCCAGATGATCGGCATCACCGCGGCGATCGCCCGCCACAAGCAGGCCGGGCTCCCCTACCTGGTCTACCTGCGCAACCCCACCTTCGGCGGCGTGCTCGCGTCGTGGGGCTCGCTCGGGCACGTGACCATCGCCGAGCCCGCGGCCTCGATCGGCTTCCTCGGCCCGCGGGTGTTCGAGGCGCTGTACGGCGAGCCGTTCCCCGAGGGCGTGCAGACCGCCGAGAACATGGCCGAGCACGGCCTCATCGACGCCGTCGTCCCCCACGACGAGATCGCCGAGGTGGCCGACCGGGCGCTGCGGGTGCTGGCCGCCCGGCAGACGTGGCACGTCGACGTCGCCTCGGCCGACCGGCCCACGGCCGAGGACGGGACCGACGCCGACGGGGCGGGCGGGTCCGATGACGGAGACGGGCGCTCGGCGTGGGACGTCGTGACCGCCTCCCGGCGCGAGGACCGCCCCGGCGTGCGACGGCTGCTGCGCACCGCGGCCACCGACGTCGTCGGGCTGTCCGGCACCGGGGCCGGCGAGAAGGACCCCGGCCTGCTGCTGGCGCTGGCCCGGTTCGGCGGGGCGCCCTGCGTCGTGCTGGGCCAGGACCGGCGCGGCCAGTCGTTGGCGGCGCCGCTGGGCCCGGCCGCGCTGCGCGAGGCGCGGCGCGGCATGCACCTGGCCCAGGAGCTGCGGCTGCCGCTGGTGACGCTCATCGACACCCCGGGCGCGGCGCTGTCCCGCGAGGCCGAGGAGGGCGGGCTGGCCGGGGAGATCGCCCGGTGCCTGCAGGACCTGGTGATGCTGCAGGCACCGACGCTGGCGGTGCTGCTCGGTCAGGGCACCGGCGGGGGCGCGCTGGCGCTGGTGCCGGCCGACCGGGTGCTCGCCGCGGCCAACGGCTGGCTCGGGCCGCTGCCACCCGAGGGCGCCTCGGCGATCGTGCACCGCGACACCGACCACGCCGGCGAGATGGCCGCGGCGCAGGGCGTGCGGGCCACCGACCTGTGGCGGGCGGGGATCGTCGACCGCGTCGTCCCCGAGCGGCCCGACGCCGCCGACGAACCGACCGACTTCTGCCTGCGCCTGGGCCGGGTGCTGGGCGAGGAACTGGCCGGTCTGCTCGGCCGCGACGACACCGAGCGCTTCCGCACGCGACTGCACCGGTACCGCCACCTCGGCCGCTGAGGGCCGGGCCTCAGGTCGGCTGGTCGCCCTCCTGCAGGCGCTGGCTGTGGTCGGGGTCCAGCCGGTCGAGGACCGCCTGGAGCGCGTCGCCGAGCACACGGGTCTGCTCCGCGGTCAGCGGCTCGAACAGCGCCTCGCGGACGGCGTCGACGTGACCGGGCGCCAGCGTCCGGACGACGTCCCAGCCCGCGTCGGTGAGGACGGCGAGGTTGCCGCGACCGTCCTCGCTGGCGCGTTCGCGGCGCACCCAGCCCCGGTCCTCGAGCCGGGTGACGGTGTGGGAGAGCCGGCTCTGCGACTGGTTGGACCGGCGCGCCAGGTCGCTCATCCGCCGGCTGCGGCCGGGCGCCTCGGAGAGCATCGCCAGCACCACGTAGGCGGCGTGGCTGAGGCCGGCGTCGCGCTGCAGCTGGGCGTCCAGCGCGCGGGGCAGCAGCTCGGAGACCGACAGCCAGGCGCGCCAGGTCCGCTGCTGGTCCTCGTCCAGCCACCGCTGCGCCACGGCGCGACCGTACTGCGCACCCGCGTCAGGCCAGCGGCAACCCGGCCAGGCCGGCGGCGAGGCCGAGCAGCGCGCAGACGCCGAGGGTGCGCAGCACCGACCACCTCAGCCGGAACAGCAGCACCGCCGCGACGAGGGCGATGGCCAGGGGCACGAGCCGCAGGGTGCCGAGGTCGGGCAGCTCGAGCGCCAGAGGCCCGTCGTCCAGGGCCACGGTCCGGTCGAACAGCGTGTGGACGGCGAAGTAGACGCCGAGGTTGGCGATCACCCCGACGATCGCGGCGGTGATGCCGGTGAGCGCCGCCGACAGCGACCGGTTGCCGCGCAGCCGCTCCATGTACGGGGCGCCGAGCAGCACGAACAGGAAGCTCGGCACGAACGTGACCCAGGTGACCAGCAGCGAGGCCAGCACCGCGGCCACCCAGGGGTCGAGGTCGCCGGGGTCGCGGTAGGCACCGAGGAACGCGACGAACTGGACCACCATGATCAGCGGACCGGGCGTGGTCTCGGCCAGCGCCAGCCCCCGGACCATCTCGCGCGGGGCCAGCCAGCCGTAGACCTCGACCGCCTGCTGCGCGACGTAGGCCAGCACCGCGTAGGCGCCGCCGAAGGTGACCACGGCCGCGCCGGAGAAGAAGAGCCCCTGCTCGGTGAAGACGCTCCCGCCCCCGGTCAGCAGCGCGACCGCCGTCAGGGGGACTCCCCAGACCAGCAGCCCGACGAGGAGCACCCGCAGGCTGCGACGGGCAGACGGCGCCTCGTGGTGCAGGACGTCGTCGGAGATCACCGGCGCCGGGCCGGCGTCCGGCCCGTCGGCGGCCGTCGGGCCCGGCAGCGCGGAGGGTCGCCAGCGTCCCAGGGCCCAGCCGGCGAGGCCGGCCACGCCGACGACGAGCGGGAAGGGCACCCCGAACACGGCGAGCGCGACGAAGGACGCGACCGCCAGCGCGACGAGCGCGCGGCTGTCGAGCGCCTTCTTCCCGACCCGGATCACGGCCTGCGCGACGATGGCGAGCACCGCCGCCGCGAGCCCCGTGAACACGGCGGTGACGCCGGTCGTGGTGCCGAACTGCACGTAGACGGCCGACAGTGCCAGGAGCGCGACGACGCCGGGGAGGACGAAGAGCCCGCCGGCGACCAGTCCGCCGCGGGTGCCGTGCAGCAGCCAGCCGATGTAGGTGGCCAGTTGCTGGGCCTCGGGGCCCGGCAGCAGGGTGCAGTAGTTCAGCGCGTGCAGGAAACGGCGCTGCCCGATCCACCGCTTCTCCTCGACGAGCGCGCGCTGCATCACCGCGATCTGGCCGGCCGGGCCGCCGAAGGTCTGCAGCGAGATGAGGAACCAGGTGCGCACGGCTGCGCCGAACGGCACGCCGTCCCGCTGGTCCGCGGCCGGCGGGGGCGGGGTTGGCACGCCGAGATGCAACCACGGTGCATCTCCACGTCCGATCAGGAACGCACGACCTCGTGCCGGGTGGCCGGATAGGCGTGGACCACCACGGTGCGCAGCCGCGGGACGTCGTGGACGAGCCGGTGCTCCGCGTCGTGGGCCAGGTCGTGCGCCGCGGAGATGCTGAGGCCACCGTCGATGTCCAGGTCTGCCTCGGCGTGCAGTGCGTGGCCGATCCAGCGCATCCGGACCGCACCGACCCCGACGACCCCCGGCGTGCCCGCGAGGGACCGCTCGGCGAGCTCCACCAGGTCGGGATCGACGGCGTCCATCAGGCGGCGCCAGACGTCCCGGACGGCGGTGCGGAGGACGAGCACGATCGCCACGGTGATGGCCAGCCCGACGATCGGGTCGGCCAGTGGGAAACCGGCCGCCACACCGGCGGCGCCGGCCAGCACGGCCAGGGACGTGAGCCCGTCGGTGCGGGCGTGCAGGCCGTCGGCGACCAGAGCCGCCGAGCCGATCTGCCGGCCGACGCGGATGCGGTAGACCGCGACCAGCTCGTTGCCGAGGAAGCCGACGAACCCGGCCAGCGCCACCCAGCCCAGGTGCTGGACCGGAGCCGGGTCGATCAGGCGGCGGACCGCCTCGACACCGGCGACCACGGCCGAGAGCGCGATCATCGCGACGATGAAGAGCCCGGCGAGGTCCTCCGCCCGCCCGTAGCCGTAGGTGTAGCGGCGGTCGGCCGCGCGCCGGCCGACGACGAAGGCGATCCAGAGCGGGACCGCCGTGAGCGCGTCGGAGAAGTTGTGCACCGTGTCGGCGAGGAGGGCGACCGACCCGCTCACCAGCACGACCAGCAACTGCAGGACGGCGGTGACGGCCAGCGCGACCAGGCTGATCTTCACCGCCCGGATGCCCTGCGCGGAGGACTCCAGGGCCGGGTCGACCGAGTCGGCCGCATCGTGGCTGTGCGGGTGGACCAGACCGGTGAGCCACCCCCGCAGTCCGTGCTCGTGCTCGTGCTCGTGCTGCTGCTGGTGGTCGTGGTCGTGGTCGTGGCTCATGTCAGGCCCGCTCCTCGTTCCCGTGCAGGCGGACGAGTTCGGCGTCGGCCAGGTGGTGCCCCGGCACCCCGGGCCCGGAGTGCTCGGCGTTGTGGACCGCGTCGGTGACCAGCTGGGCGACGTGCTGGTTCTCCAGCCGGTAGAACACCGTGGTCCCCTCGCGACGGGTGGCGACGAGGCGGGAGATGCGCAGCTTGGCCAGGTGCTGGGAGACGGCCGCCGGCAGCTTGCCGACCTCGGCGGCCAGCTCGTTCACCGATGACTCCCGGCCGATGAGCGCCCACAGGATCCGGATCCGGGTGCCGTCGGCGAGCATGCGGAACACCTCGACGGCGAGATCGACCTGGTCGTCCGGCAGGGACCGGCGACAAGCCTGGTTATCTGCGCTCATACGCAGATAGTGCACCGCGGTGCTCCCCCAGGGAAGACCGGTGCGTGGAGTGCGGGCCGAGCCGACCGGCTCCGGCGGGCCGGACCCGCCGGCCGGGAGGTGACGTTCGCCCGCAGTCGTTGTCGGCGAGCGTCACGTTTGCGCACCTGATGAGCTTCGCCGCAATCTCCGTGAGCGCCGGTCTGCGCCCGCGAGTGTGGAATTGCGGCTGCCCGTGCGTGAGATTGCGGCCGCGAGGAGCGGATGTGGCCGGTTATGGGGTGTCACGTCCATAACACCGTCCGGTTGCCCGGTGGTCGGCACAAGGTCGTGGCTCGAGGCAGTCAACGGCCCGTCCGCAGCGCCACGGGCGGCCGCTACGGCCTCCCACCCACCGCCGCACGGAGCGGCCTGGAGGTCGAGGCGTGCCCGGCTGCGCTACTGGAGCGGGCTGGTGGTGCCGCTGGTGGTGCCGTTCGGCGGGTAGCGCCTCAGCTTGCCGTGCTCGTCGAGGGCGACCGTGGTCACGCCGCGCGCGGCGAGGACCTCTCCGAAGCGGATGGTGCGGGCCGCTTCGGAGATAGACGCGTCCAGCGGGTCCGTCGCGATGAGGTGGGCACGAGCAGCAGCGCGCAGGTACAGGTCCGGGGTGCCGGGTGCGATGTGGAGGTGGACCCTGCGCGTGGCTCCGTACCCGACGATGTCGATGACCTGGGCGAACACCGGCTCTTCTTCGTTGCCGGTGATCACGATGGCTCCGGGAACGATGACGCTCGGATCGTGAGCCTCGTCGAGGAGCGTCCAGACGTAGCCGCGCTCGTCGCCCTGCTGCACATCACAGCGGATGTCCACCATCGTCAGGACCTCCTGCCACGGTCAGCGCTCGACCGCTGGGGCGAGGCCGTGAGTTCGGCAGCGTGGCGGGCCTGCCTGTCGGCGGACACCCGCGCCCGCTTTGCGGCCGAATCCATCTCACTGGCGGTGATCTCCCCGTGCGCGGCTTCGTACTCAGCCAGGAACGCATCCAGCGCCGCGAGGCGCTCGCCTTCGGTTCGGTTCACGTCGGGCACGCTACGGCTGGACACGGACATCTCGAACGGCCGATGACGTCCCTGACCGCTATCAGCAACGGTTGGCCTCGGTGTCACAGAGGCGACTGCAGTGATGTGTTGTCGTTGCGACCGGGTGAGGCGTGGCCGGTGGATGACCGCAAGCCGCCCGCATCCGGTAAGGCTCAACTGGCCAGGGCGCTTCGACGGAGCTGACCACCAGCGTCGTCCTCGCTGCCGTGCCGTCGAGTGCGGCGCGTCGGCCGGCGTCAGTACCAGGCCAGAGCCGACGGGCTGGCGACCGAGCCGTCGAAGCTGAGCAGCTGGTCACCAGGGCGCTGGCCGATGACGCCTGCGTGCAGTCGCTGGCGGACAAGAGCCCGGCGCAGGGGTGCCGGGACGGAGATGGTGCGGTCGCGCAGGTGCAGCTCGGCGCCGTCGGTGGTCAGCTCGCGCACCCGCAGGCAGCGCAGGAAGCGCTCGTCGTTCAGGCCGACGGCGTGCAGGGCGGTGATGGCCGGCTGCACCGTGGCGCGGGTGTAGACGTCCTCGACGGCCCGGCGGTGCGCTCCGCTGAGGCCGGCGAGGACCTCCACGACGGTGCGCCGTGCGGTGTCGCTGCTGGTGCGGCCGCTGAGCACCGGCTTGCGCAGCCGGGCGGCGTTCTTGCTGGCAGGCGGCCTGGCCCACCACTGCCGAGAGGCCTCGGCGAGGGAGAGCCAAGGGTCGCAGTGCTCCCGCAGAAGGTCGGCGAGCTCCGGCGAGGGCGTCTCCCCGAGGACCAGCCACAGTTGGTGGTCGGCGACCGCGGCGATGGCGATGAGGTCCTCGACGCCGTCGACGCCAAGCCAGCCGGCGTCCATGACCACCAGCGTGTCGGTGGAGTCGGTGAGCAGGAACGGCACCAGCTGGGTCAGGTCCGCCGACTGTGTGCGGCGGATGACCGCCTGGGTCCCGACCCGCCCGAGGCCGTCGAGGATGTCGGCGGCCAGGTCGGCCAGTCGGGGCCGGCGGGCGCCGTAGCGGACCCGTACTGGCAGGTAGTTGGGGTGGTCGGCGAGCTTGGTGGTGAGGTCGCCGAAGGTCGACGGGTCGCGCTCGAGATCGGGGGCGACGACCACCACCGGCGGCTGATGGGCCGGGAGCGGGCCGGCCGGGTGCAGGTTGGTCATGGTTATGCAGCGAACGCCGGCGGGTCGTTGTCGATGGCCGTGATGGCTGCGATGAGGTCCTCGCGGGTGAACGGGCCGGCGCCCGGGTGCAGGTCGAGCAGCCACTCCAGCAGCAGCGTCCACTGCCGGAGCAGCCCGTGGGCGTGCACCCGGTTGGCCTCGATGAGCAGCCGCGCCGGCGTGGTGGCCAGCCGCGGGTGCAGCCCGGCCAGGGTGGGTAGCAGCTGCGAGCGGCGGGCGAGGTCGGCGGCCCGGCCCGCGGGGGCGGTCATCACCTGGTGAGGTGTGAGCAGCGGCTCGAGGCACTTGGTGAACCCCCGCCAGGTGTGCAGCATCGGCTCGCGGGCGATGTTGGCCCGCACGCCGGTGCCGAACAGAGCCACTGCGAACTGGGCGCCGGGTGCCTCGAGCAGGGTGCGCAGGTTGCGCAGTACCTCCAGTGGCGCGTTCTGTGCCTCGTCGATGAACAGCAGCATCGGCTCCTCAGCCAGCAGCTCCCCTAGGGCGTTCTCGTGCTCGCGCTGGCTGAGGTTGCGCACCGGTCGGCCGGCGACCGCGCTGTGCGCCCGTTCCATGAACTGCCGGCCGTGCCCGGACCGGTTCGTCGGCACGGTGAACACGGCGGTGCGGATGGGGCTGGCTGCTGCCAGCACGGCCAGCGCGGTGGACTTCCCGCACCCGGGCTGTCCGTCGACGACGACCAGCCGCCGGTTGCGCAGCGCCACTGGCGCGCCGGCGAGCAGTTCGACCAGCTCGGGCGTGAAGACGATGTCGGCCCCGTCGGGCAGGAACTCTGTGGCGTGCGCGGGCAGGTCACCGCGGGTGGTCACCGGGTGGAACGGCGGCAGGTGCAGGCGGGGCATCACGGTCTCCTACGGGGCGTCAGCGGCGGTCTGGGGTGCCGCGGCGCGCTGGTGCGCTTCCGCGGCGGCGAGGCGGGCGGCGAAGGAAACGCCCGACGCGCTGCTCTGCGGCGCGATGCTGAGCGACGGCGACGACTCGGCCTGGCCGACGGCCTCCTCGGGCGCGTCGGGGGCGGCGTTGGCGGGGACGGCGTGCCGCCCCACGGCCGGTGCCTCGTGGCGGTCGTCCGCCGCGGCGCCACCCTCGGCGGCGCAGTCGGCGCCCAGCTCGTCGGCGTCGTCGGCGGGCGTGAGCTCGTCGGCCGGGGTCGGCCGAGCCGGGGTGGCGCCGTGCTCGATGCGGTGGCGGCGCGCGGCCTCGGCGAGGATGGTCTCCACCGTCTCCCGCTGCCGGGCGCGCGTGCGCATGATGGCGCCCTCGGTGGCGCCGGACATGTCGCTCGTGCGCTCAAGCGTGGCGACGTAGGCGCCGGTGGTCGGGTCGAAGATTTCCAGGTGCCTGTCGTCGCCGACCCACGTGCCGAGCGCGAAGACGGTGCCGTTGCGCACGCCGACCAGCGCCGGGCCGGAGTAGGTGAGGCCGCCGCCGGGCACGGTGATGCCGTTCCGCTGCTTGGTCGCGGTCTTGCCGGTCGGCAGGCTCAGGGCGGCGAGCTCGCGGTTGCTGGCGCGCTCGACGGTGTCGCCGGCGTCGATGCGCTCGCACCAGCTGGCGAAGGGCGTCAGCCCGCCGACAGCGGGGTTGGCCCGCTCGAAGTTGTAGGACAGCGCCCAGCGGTCCAGCCGCGCGGCCAGCTCGTCGAAGGACATGGTGGCCTCGGCGAAGCGCAGCTTGCCCGAGCGGGTGCGCGGGCCCTCGTTGGAGGCCGGCAGCCCCTGCAGCGCCTCGCGGCGGATGACCTGGTGCATTCGCTCGTGCGCGCCGTTCTCCCAGGAGGAGTAGGAGTTGGTCGGGTCGACCTCGATGCCCAGGGTCATCAGCAGGGTGCGCAGCTCCTCGGTGAGGAACAGCGCCTCCCGGTCGCAGCGCAGGGCCCGCGGCAGGCCGCCGCAGAACACCCCGTCGCGGGTCCAGCCGCGGATGGCCTCGCCGAGCAGCGCCAGCACGGTGGCCGCGGTCGGCCCGGACGCCGGGTCGCCCTCGACGTCGAAGTCGTCGCGCGGGGTGCGGTGGAACAGCCCCCACGCCAGCAGCAGGCCCCGGGAGCGCTCGCGCACCGACACCCACACCGGCACGGCGGTGGTGCCGTCGGCCAGTGTGGTGCGCACCCGGGGGAAGAACAGGTCGATGGTGAACTGGTCCATCAGCGGGTTCTCCCGGCGGTCGAGGTACACCCACTGCTGCGGCAGGACCCGCTGGCCCAGGCGCAGGCCGTTGAGCTCGTTGGCACTGAGCTCCTTGAGCACCGCGTCGCGGTAGGTGGTGCGGTGGCACGGCGGGATGAGGCCCTGCGCGATGGCCAGCATGTGCGCGTTGGTGAGGTCGCGGCCGACGTGGCACAGCAGCACCTCGTCGCTGATGTCGAGCTTCGAAGTGCGCGCGGTGCGCGGGTCGGGCAGTGGCTCGCCGCCGGCGGCGGCGTTGCGCAGCGCGGCAGCGAGCAGCCCCTCCAGCGTCCGCTTGGACGCGCCGGTGCGGGCGCTGATGGCGGCGTAGGCCGCCGCGTCGAGCCGGCCGGCGACCTTGAGCGCGACCAGCTCGCGGGTCGTGCGGACCCGCTGCTCGTCTGACAGCCGGACGTAGCCGCGCTTGGGTGCGGCGGTGTGCCGGGCGCGGTGCAGCGGGATGACCTTCGCGCCGGAGTCCCGCCGCCGGGTCGTTGTGGTGCTCATCGGGCCGACCTCGGGCTGCTGCAGGCGGCGCACTGGCCGAGCAGGTGCCAGTCGGTGGCGGTGCGGTAGTGGCGGCTGGCCCGCGGGACGCGGAAGGCCAGCAGTCGCACCCCGGCGAAGGAGGGCAGCTGCCCGCCGAGGGCCAGGTGTGCGGCGACCGCGGCGCGGGCGAACCCGTCCACGCCGACCGAGCGGGCGGTGTTGGGCTGGGTCAGCTGGTCGATGACCACACCGGCCGGAGTCGCGTACAGCAGCCGCAGGTCCAGCGGGTGCACGCCGTCGATGGCGCCGGGCACTCCGGCGAGCAGCGCCCGCTGCACGGCGGCAACCGGGCGGGACAGGCCCAGCGACGGGATGTCGCGCAGCACGCTGACGCGGGTGCGGTCGGCGAAGGTGCGCAGATAGGTGTTCGCGTGACTGGCGGCGTACACGCCCAGGCGCCGGTCCAGCCGGCGGACGTCGCAGACCGCGGCGTGCTCGGCTGCGGCCGCGATGAGCTCCATCGCCGTGCTCCGCGGGCCGGCGGACGGGTGGTGCTCGATGACGTCGGCGGCAGCCGCGGCGGCGACCAGCAACGCGGCGACCTGCGTCGGCGAGGGGCTCACTGGGCCACCGTCCGGACCCCGGCCGGGTGCGTGCAGCACCGGGTGACGACCGGCCAGCGGGCGGGGTGCACTCGAGCGGGGCAGCTGGCGCACCGGCTCACCCTTCCCGTCGCCGCGGGCGTGCCGGTGAGGTGCGTGAGCAACGCCGCCGCGAGGACGCGCTGCTCCTCACGGGTGTCGATGCCGGCCCGGCCGGCCGCGCGGACGCACACCTCGGCGAGTTCGTCGCCGTCCTCGGCGGTGTCGAGTCCGGTGCGCAGCCGGTGCAGCACGTCGGTCGTCGCGGCAGGCAGTAGGTGGTGCGCCGCGGCGTGGGTGTGAGAGCGGAGCTGTCGGTAGAGGCTGCTGCAGCCGGTCGGCAGGAGGTTGTAGGGAGCCATGCGGCGGCACGGTGCGCAGCCAGCAGGCGGCGCAGTCGCGCTGCAGTGCCTCGGTGCACACATGTGCCGCAGTAGTGGCAAGTGTGCTCTCGTAACGCCTTGCGTGCAGTAGCAGTGGCCAGGTTGCGGTTCCTAGCGTCGCCGTTGTGCCGGATGTGCCCCCACGGAGCTACCCGGTCACCGGAGACCCGTTCGGCGCCAAGCCGCCGAAGGCGCATGGTCCGGCCGACCAGCCCTGGGGACGCAAGACCTTCGACAAGCAGACCATCCCCGACGAGCGGGTCCGCTTTGCGCTGGTCTGGCTTCAGGACCTGACCAACGCGATCGGCCGCGTGCAGGAGCTCGAGCAGATGCCGCCTGACGAACTCGCCCGGCGGGCCGGCGTGAGCTTGGCCAACTTGCAGGCGGTGCTGCGCGGCGACCACGCACCCAGCTGGGAGACCTTCACCGCCCTGCTGGCTGTCCTGGAGATGGATCTGCACATCGACGACCGGGCCGACCTCCGACCCCGGGTGCAGGAGGAACCCGGTCGTGAACCGTGGTGGCGGGGCAAGCGCCGTCGCCGTCGTCCAGCCGGCTGAGCACTGCCGACCACGAACCTCGCTGGTGCCGGCCATCGGGCCGCCTCCCGTTCTCCCCCCTGTTCGAACGCTTGTTCGAAGCGTGCCACGTGCGTTCCAAGATCAGCAAGTCATGCCGTCAGCTGTAGCTGTTGCATGAGCGGGCCGCCGGGCACCCGGGGCCCGACGGGAGGAAGCGCTACGCCGGTGGCGAGGGTGGGTTCGCTGGTGGACACGGCACACCGTGCGCTGGGCCTTGCGGCCCAGGACGGTCTCGGTCGTCGCCTACGCTCCCGGGGAATCAGGGATCGGCTCTGTCCGCGCCAGCTCGGCGCCGGTGACGCGGGGCCGCAACGGGGACTTGTGGAGGTACTCCATGGCACGCAGGCGCGGCTTCTTCGCCGAGATCTCACATCAGGCGGCAGTGGCTGAGAAGAACCGGCAGCGCGCCCAGGCCGCCGCGACCAAGGAGCAGGCTCGGCGCCAGCGCGAGGCGGAACGCCTCCAGCAGCAGCTCGAGCGGGCCCGCACCCGGCAGTTCATCATGACGGAGAAGGAAGAGAAGCAGCTTCACATCGCCGCCCGCGAGGCCGAGGTGGAGCGCCTCAACGGCGAGCTGGCGATGCAGCTGGCCGACATCGACAACGTGCTGACCGCGACCCTCGAGGTGGACGACTACGTCGACCTCGAGGATCTCCGCAAGAAGGCCAAGCACCCCCGATTCGAGTCTCGCCACAGCTCGCCGATCCCGGCCCCTGCACCGATCGAGACGCCACCGGAGCCGGTGTACGTCGAGCCGGACGCGCCCCGCGGCGTCGGCGCGGTGTTCGGCGGCAAGAAGAAGCACGCCGAGGCCGTGGCCGCTGCCCAGGCTGCCTTCGCGCAGGCGCACCAGCAGTGGCAACAGGCCGCGGCCGCCGTGCCGATGCAGCAGCTGTCGCAGTTGGCCGAGCACAAGCAGGCCGAGGACGCCCGACAGGCGAACCTTGCGACCGACCGCGCCCGGTACGACGCTGAGTGCGCCGAGCGGCAGCGGGAGGTCGATGAGTCGAACGCCGAGCTCGACGAGCTGATTCGGGACCTCGACGCCGGCACTCCGGAGGCGATCGAGGAGTACCTGAGCATCGTGTTCGGGAACTCCGTCTACCCGGCCGACTGGCCGTGGCCCCCGGAGTACACCTACGACGCAGAGACCAAGGAGCTGGAGATCCAGCTGCACTTCCCGGCTCCGGAGACCCTGCCCACGATCCGGCAGTACAAGTACGTCCGGGCGAAGGACGAGATCACCAGCACCGAGCAGACGCAGAAGGAGCAGCGCGAGCGGTACGCCGCACTGGTGAGCAACATGACGCTGCGGACGCTGCACGAGGTGTGGGAGTCCGATCGCCGCCAGAAGGTCGACAGCATCTCGTTGATCGGCTCGGTGAGCCACGTCGACCCGGCCACCGGGAAGGACACCGTCACGCCGCTGGTCGCAGCCGCTGTCGACCGGCTCACGTTCGAGGACATCGACCTGTCACGTGTCGCACCGGGCGAAACGCTGCGACACCTGGGCGCTGTCGTGTCGAAGAACGCCCACGCGATCACCCCGATCAAGCTCGCCCCCGGCGTCCGCGCCCACTGACCGACCAACGAGGTCCACGAGATGCACGGATTCCGGTTCAACACCCCTCCTGGCTGGCCCGCGCCGCCGCCGGGATGGACCCCACCCACCGGTTGGGTACCCGACCCCAGCTGGCCGGCCGCGCCGGCGGGATGGGCGTTCTGGGTACCGGACGAGACCCCCGCGCCCACCTCCGCAGCTGCTCCTGCGCCGGCCGCGGAGCCGATGGAGGCGCCGCCGGGTACCGAAGCGATCGCGGAGCCGGCGCCCATTCCGATCGCACGCCACGCGGCCCCGCAAGAGCCGGAGACTGCGCCCTCCGTGGGCGCCGACGCCGCGGCACCGGTGTCGACTGAGAGCTCGCGCGTTCGCGAGCTCGAGGCGGAAGTCGAGGCGCTGCGTCGCCAGCTGGCCGAAGCGAACAGCCGCCCCAACGCGACGCGACCGGTCGGCGACGACTTCGTCGAGCTCGACGACGCGCGGCTGTTGCAGCAGGTGGGCATCTACCACTACCACCACCCGCTGGAGAACACGGAGCTCTACCGCGAGCGCCTCGCCGAACTGCGGGAGCAGGTGAAGGAGATGGTCAAGGCCGGCAACGCGATCGAGGCCTCAGACAAGTTCTCGTACAACAACTCCCTCGCCCTCGGCCGCCGCATGACGGCCGACTTCAGCAAGCTGATGCTGCGGGCGTACAACGCCGAGGCCGACAACTGCGTGCGCTCACTGCGCGCCGGCGCTCTACCCGCAGCGACCAAGCGCCTGGAGACGGCCGCCGGCACGATCGCTCGGCTGGGCAAGATGATGGAGATGCGGGTCTCCCCGGACTACCACGCTGTCCGGATCACTGAACTGGAACTGACCGCGGACTACCTGTTCAAGCAGCAGGAGGAACGTGAAGCCGCCCGAGAAGAGCGCGAGCGGTTGCGCGAAGAGCGCAAGGCCGAGCAGGAGCTCGCGCAGCAGCGAGAGAAGCTCGACAAGGAGCGCGCGCACTACGCCAACACCCTTGCTGCACTGCGCGCCCAGGGCGCGGACGCCGACCTCGCCGACGTAGAAGCTCGACTGGCCGAGCTCGACGCGGCGATCGAGCTCAACGACTTCCGGGCGGCCAACATCCGTGCCGGTTACGTGTACGTCATCAGCAATGTCGGTGCCTTCGGTGACCGGGTCGTGAAGATTGGGATGACCCGACGACTCGAGCCCATGGACCGCATCCGCGAACTGGGCGACGCGTCCGTGCCATTCCCGTTCGACGTGCACGCCCTCTACTTCTCCGATGACGCTGTCACGCTGGAGAACGAGCTGCACAAGGCGTTCGGCGAGCGCCGCCTGAACCGCGTCAACGAGCGGCGCGAGTTCTTCTTCGCGACTCCGGAACAGGTCCGCGCGGTCCTCGCCGAGAAGGTTGGGAACCTGCTCGAGTACGCCGCCACACCCGACGCGGAGCAGTACTACCAGAGCCTGTCCAGCTGGCCGGCCGACGCCCGGACGAGCGCGAAGCCGTAGCGCCGCCAGCGTCTGCGGCGGCTACCAGCCCCATTCGCCGCGTCGTGGAGCGCCCGGGGCGCGCTGGTCGAGCCAGAAGGCCAGGAAGCGCCGGGTGGCGGTCAGCGCACGCTGTGGGTCCCGCTGCGCGACCTGGGCGGCGGACTCACCGCCTAGCAGGTCGGTCGGCCGGTCGACGAACTCCACCGCGTCCTCTGCGGGCACTCCGCACTGCACGAGCAGCTCGATGAGGCTCCCGGCACCGGACACGTGGTCACGGTGTCACGGTTCCTCGCAGTCAGGAAGATCCACGTCGCCACGCAGCGAGTGGCCAATGCACGGCGCACGCGACGACCTACCGAGGTGGCGGCGCGGTGAGGACGCGGCCCGCCACTCAGCGCGCCGCGACCGGCCGCGGCCGCTGCCCGGCCGGCGGGGTGTCGGCGCCGGGTCGACGCACCCGGTGGTCGAGGATCCGGAGCATGCCGAGGTCCAGAACCGCACCGGTGGCCTACGCCGACGCGCTGGTCGGTGAGCTCGCCGACATCGAGGCGGCCTACCTGGCAGTGCTGCAGGCGTCGGCGATCGAGCGCTACGCCCCCGTGCCCGGCGTCTTCGGCCTGCCGCCCTGGGGGTGGGCGGACAGCGATGCCGCCCTCGAGGCGGCGCGGATGGTTCTGCTGGCACAGGTGCGCGACCTGCGGCCGCGGTTCGAGCTGCTGTTCCGGCATCCGACCCCGGAGGTGGAGCACCGCCACACCGAGGCCTTCGAGCTGCTGGAGGGCTGGCTGGTGCGCGCCGGCGGGGACATCAACGCCCCGGGCAGCATCGACTCGGCGACCGGGCGGCTGCGCGCGGCGGTGCAGACCCTGCGGGACGCCCGTCGGCTGCTGCCCGACGACGACCTGGCGGTGCGGGTGGTCGCCGACACCAACGCCCTCATCGACTGCCCGGACCTCACCGTGTACGCCGAGCAGCTCGGGCCGCGGTACCGGGTGCATCTGCTGCCGGTGGTGCTCGGGGAGCTTGACGACCTCAAGCGGTCGGGTCGCACACCCGAGCTCCGAGACGCCGCGCGCACCGCCGTGCGCCGGCTCAAGGGGCTGCGCGACGCCGGCGACGTGCGCGCCGGGGTCCGGGTCGCCGGGGACATCTCTGCGGTGTTCGAGCACATCGAGCCGCGCGACGAGCAGCTGCCCAGCTGGCTGGACCTCACCGTGCCCGACGACCGCCTCGTCGCCGCCGCACTGCTGCTGCAGAGCGCCCACCCGGGCTCGACGGTGTTCGTGGCTACCGGCGACTTGAACCTGCAGACGAAGCTGGCCGCGGTACGGCTGCCGTTCGTCGAGCCGCCGGACTGAGCTTCACCGCCGCGGGGGACGCGCGCCGACGAGTCGCGCGCCTAGCGTCGCCGACATGGCGTACCCGAGCCGGCCCGTGCTGCCCGCGCGACCGGAGTTCGGTGTCCCTAGGTGGGCCGCTCAGAGACAAACACTGGGGGTCGCTCTGAGGGCGGCCTATGGGACACCGAGCTGGCGAGCTGGCCTCTCTGCGTTGACCCAGGCTGAGGGACGCCCTCGTCACCCGGTCGAGTGCTCCGCCTGCGTACCTAGCACTCGACTTCTACCGTTCCGGAGGTCGCGACCCGTCGCTCATTAGATCGGAGCCCGATGCCCTGGAGCTTCAAGCCCAAGCCCGAGAACGTCATGGTCAAGCCGGAGGTCCAAGCGCGTGTAGTCGAGCTCGCCCGCCAGAACAAGGCACGCGGCGTGCGTCTGCTGCGTGAAGAGACTGGACTGCCCCTCACTTTCGCCGCAGTGCTCGTCAACACCTGGCTTGAGGAGAAGTAGGGCGCCCCGCCGGGGGCGCTCGGCGGCACATCCCCCCAATGTCAACTGTCCCTGAGTGGGCCGCTTAGACATCCCACGGCTGTAAGTCGTCAAGCGGCGATGGAAGCCTCCATGTTCTCGGCGGGCCAGGCGGTGGTCTCGTCGTAGCGGCGGTGGTGGTGCAGGCAGCCGTGCAGGATGCCGACGAGCCTGTTGGCAAGGGCGCGCAGGGCTTGGTGGTGGGTGGCGCCGCGGGCGCGCTGGCGGTCGTAGTAGGCGCGGGCGCCCGGTGAGCTGGTAAGCGCGCTGAATGACTGGCAGTAGAGGGCGTCGGCGAGGCGGCGGTTGCGGGCATAGCGGGCCAGCACGATGCGTCGGGTGCCTGAGGCGCGGGTGATTGGCGCCATGCCGGAGTAGTTCTTCCGTGCCTTGGAGTCGGTGTAGCGCGTCGGGTCGTCTCCGAACTCGGCGAGCACCCGGGCGCCCAGAACCGGCCCCAGTCCGGGCTGGCTCAGGTAGATCTCAGCGTCCGGGTGCTGACCAAAACCCGCCTCCACCTGCGCCCTGAGCCCCTCGATCTGGGTCGCCATCTCGGCGATCACCGCGACAAGCGAACGCACTGCGGTGGCGTAGGCGCCCACCACGCCGGGATGGGCAGCCAGCTGCGGGGCGCGCAGAGTGGCCTGGATCCGTTCGGCGGTGGGCTCGAGGTTGCGTTGTCTCCCGGCCCGCCGCAGCGCGGCGGCGATCTTGCTCTGGGAGAGCCGTCGGCCGGCTTCTGGAGAGGGGGCGATGGCCAAGATCGCCAGCGCGTCCCGGCCGTCGAGCTCTTCGCCGAAGGCGGCCAGCGCGGCGGGGTAGAACTCGCGCAGCATGGAGCGCAGCGCGTTGGTCTGCCGCTGCCGGGACCAGATCAGCGACTGATGGGCACGGGCCAGCACCTTGACGTGTTCGGCGGTTGCGGAGTCACCGGCCACCGGGCGGTGATGGGCCCGGTCTAGTCGCACCAGTTCGGCCAGCACGTGCGCGTCGCCGGGGTCGCTCTTGGCACCGGAGGTGCCGTGTCGTTCCCGGTAGCGGGCCGCCTGCAACGGATTAACCGCATAGACGATGTAGCCGGCCGCGATCAGCGCGCCGACCCACGGACCGCGATCGGTCTCGATCCCGATCGCTACCTGGTCAGCGTCGTCGTCCTCGGTCAAGTGGTCGGCGATCAGGCTGTGCAACGTCGCTAACCCTTCGACGCCCTCAGGCAGTCGCCGCCGGGCAAGGCGCCGGCCCTCGGCATCGACGATCTCGATGTCGTGATGGGCCTCGGCCCAGTCATCTCCGATAAACAACACTGCGCTACGGCCTCCTCCGGATCGGCACCACCGGCCCGAACCCTGGAGGAGAAGACCGTGGCGACCTAATGGATCAGTGCTCGAGGCACGACATCCCACCGGCCATCCGCTCCTCCTCGCTCACCGGCGGGGGCACGATCTAAGCGTGGGCCTCGACCAACGGACCCGGGACTGGCAGTGCTCACCCGCCGGCGGCTCGGACACCCGATCCTGGTCCAGAAGCGACCGGATGCAGCCCCATTAGGGACACCGACCCACACGGCGGCTTCGAGGCCACCCTCGCGGCCTCCTACAGGGCCGCCAGACGCCTCCGCCTGCGGCACGACATCCCACGACGCTGCCTACACACCCGCCCGCAGGGCTGACGACGGCTTGCGCCAGCGTCACCGGCGGTGCATCGACCGCAAAGCCACCCTCACGGGCGCAGAGCTGACCCTCGCCGCCGCAAAGCCGCCCACGGGTGCTGCCGAAATCAGACCCTCGCGCAGCGCAAAGGTGACGCTCGCCGACAGTCGTGGACGGGCGGGCGCGTGATGGCGCATCATTGGCAGTCGCCGGGTGCGAGTGCCAGCCCGGCGCCCACCTCCGCTCGACCAGGGAGCCCACGCACGTGCCGACCTACCAGTACGCCTGCACCAACCCCGAGGGAAAGCACGAGTTCGAGCTCGTCCAGTCGTTCACCGACGCCGCGGTGACCGAGTGCCCGCAGTGCGGAGCGCCCGTCCGCAAGGTCTACGGCTCCGTGGGCGTCGTCTTCAAGGGCTCGGGCTTCTACCGGACGGACAGCCGCAAGGCGTCCTCGGCCACGGAGACCGCCTCGACGAGCAGCTCCTCCTCCGACAGCAAGCCGGCCGCCGCCGCGCCGGCGGCCGCCAGCGCGCCGGCCTCGACGTCGGGCAGCGGGGCCAAGGCCGCCGACTGATCCGGTCGGTCCACAGCCGACCGGTCCGTCCACAACCTCGGCGCGCGGACCCCGCGCAGCCCGCGGCAGCAGCAGGCTCGCTGCATGCCGCGCCTGCGCCGACCCCGCTCCCCGGCCGCTCTCGCCCGCCGGATCGCCGCCGTGCTCCTGGCCGTGACCGCCGTGGCGCTGGCCGTGCGGCCCGGTCCCCCGGCCGACGCGGCCACCCCGGAGGCGGTGCCCGTCGTGGTCGCCGCCCGCGCGCTCGAGGCCGGCCGGGCGCTGGCCGCCGGCGACCTGACCGTCGGCCGCTACCCCGCCGGCACCGCGCCCACGGGCGTGGTGCCCGATCCCGACCTGCTGATCGGTCGGGTGCTCGCCGGCGCCGTGCGGCCCGGCGAGCCCCTCACCGACGCCCGGCTGGTCGGCCCGGGCCTCACGGCCCTGCTCCCCGAGGGGGAGGTGGCCGCCCCGGTCCGCCTCGCCGACCTCGCCGTGGCCGCGCTGGTGCGCACCGGCGACCGGGTCGACGTGCTGGCCACCGCGCCCGGGGCGGCGGAGGCCGAACTCCTCGCCGCCGGGGTCCGCGTGCTCGCCGCGGGCGGCTCCGGGGACGACCCGGCCGCGGGGCTGCTGCTGGTCGCCGTCGACACGCCGACGGCGGCGCGACTCGCCGCGGCCGCGACCGGTTCGACGCTCACCGTGAGCCTGCCGCCACCGTGAGCCCTCGTCAGCAGCCGGGGGAACCCTGTTGGATGTCGCCCATGATCAAGGGATTCAAGGACTTCCTCCTCCGGGGCAACATCGTCGACCTCGCGGTCGCCGTCGTCATCGGCACCGCCTTCACGGCACTCGTCGCCGCGTTCACCGCGTCGTTCCTCGAGCCGCTGATCGCCCTGATCGGCGGTGGCGGGGTGAACGGCGGATCGGTCGAGGTGGACGGTCAGTTCTTCACCTGGGGCGCGTTCCTCAACGCGGTCATCACCTTCGTGCTGACCGCGGCCGTCGTCTACTTCGTCGTCGTGCTGCCCATGAAGGCGCTCATCGAGCGGCGCAAGCGCGGCGAGGAGGCCGGCCCGTCCGAGCCCACCCAGGTCGAACTGCTGGTCGAGATCCGCGACCTGCTGCTCGCGCAGCAGGGCCAGGGCCCCGGCACCGACCCCTCCGGCCCGGGCACGACGTCGCTCCCCGGCCAGCTCTGACCCCGAGCTGACCCGGGGTCAGTCGCTGCCCCAGTGCGGCGGCCGGTCCTCGAGGTAGCGCCGGTCGCTGTCGGAGGTGTCGGCCGGCCGCTCCCCCCAGCCCACGTCGCTGTCGTCCGGTGCCCGGAGGCGGACGGGGGCCGGCGGCGGGGGCGCGGACGTCTCGACCACGGGCTGCCCGAGTCCGTCGAGCACCTCGGCCGACGGCAGGCCCGCGAGCACCGTTCCCGGGACGGCGAGCTTGCTGCCGCGCGTGCCCGAGCCGACCACCACGAGCCCGGCCGCGGCGACGGCGGCGTCGACCAGCACCGGCCACGACGCGGGCAGCCCCACCGGCGTGATGCCGCCGTAGGCCATGCCGCTCTCCGTGACGGCGACGTCCTGCGGGGCGAACGAGGCCTTCCGCGCGCCCAGGTGCCGGCGGACCAGCCCGTTGACGTCGGCCCGGGTGGTGGCCAGCACCAGGCAGGCGGCCAGCGCGGTCTGACCGGCGCGGCGGGTGGCCACCACCACGCAGTTCGCCGACGCCTCGGCCGGGACGCCGTAGGCCTCGGTGAAGGCGGCGGTGTCGGCGAGGTCGTCGTCGATCTCGGCCACCCAGGCCGGGCCGGTCAGCTGCGCGAGCGCGGCGGCGACCGGCGCCCCGAGCAGCTCGGGGTGCTCGGCGGCCGGCAGCCAGGTGAGTGTGCCCAGGACGGGCGGGGTCGGAGCCACCCCACGATCCTGCGCCAGCGCCGGCCGGGGCTGCCTCCGGGGGTCGGACGGGCCAGGATGGATCCCATGATCGGCCAGCTGCACTCCGTCGTCATCGATGCGCCCGACGCGCACGCCCTCGCGCGCTTCTACGCCGACCTGCTCGGGATGGAGGTGAAGGGCGAGCCCGGTGACGACTGGGTGGTGGTCACCGGCGCCGGCTACCGCATCGCCTTCCAGCAGGCCCCGGACCTGCGGCCGCCGGACTGGCCCGACCCGGAGCGCCCGCAGCAGTTCCACCTCGACATCCGCGTCGCCGACATCACCGAGGCGGAGCCGAAGGTGCTCGCGCTGGGCGCCCGGCGGCTGCCCGGCGAGGGCGGCGACTTCCGCGTGTACGCCGACCCGGTCGGCCACCCCTTCTGCCTCGTGTGGGACGCATGAGCGAGCCCGGGCAGGCGCCGGCGTTCGTCCGCGCCATGGGGCTCACCACGACCGAGGTGAGCGGCACGCGGGTGACCGGCACGGCAGAGCTGGGCCCCGAACACCACACCCCCTGGGGCGTCGTGCACGGCGGCGTCTACTGCGCGATCGTCGAGACCGCCGCCAGCGTCGGCGCCAGCACCGCGGTGAAGGATGCCGGGCAGTTCTCCGTGGGCGTCAACAACAGCACCGACTTCGTCCGCTCGATGACCGCGGGGCGGGTCGACGTCGTCGCCGAGCCGGTGCAGCAGGGCCGCACCCAGCAGCTCTGGCAGGTGACGCTCACCCGGGAGGACGGCAAGCTCGTCGCCCAGGGCCGGGTGCGGCTGCAGAACATCCCGCTGCCGGGGGCCTGACCCGCTCCGGTCAGCCGAGGACGGCGGGGTCGAGCACGACCGAGAACAGCGCGCGCGGGTCCTGCAGCGTCGCCGGCGGCCGGGCGGCCGAGCGCGGGACCACCCGGTCCCAGCGCGCGGCCCGGCGGTGCGGCAGCAGCTCGCGGCCCTGGAACAGGTAGTCGCCGACCAACTCGCCGAGCAGCAGCCCCGCCCCGTTCTCGATCGGCAGGCCCACCGGGTCGCCCGGGCGCAGCTCGTCGAGGAAGGTCGACAGCTGGCGCAGGTCCTTGGCCGGCCGGCGGCCGGAGATCTCCTTCGACAGGTTCCGCAGCTCCGCGGGCCCCAGCCCGGTGGCGTCGACGTCGATCCCCGACTGGGTGCCCAGCCCGATCACGCCGGCGGCCAGGCAGGCCCCGAGCTCGTTGTGCGCCCGCGGCCGCACGACCCAGACGCGCACACCCTCGGGCTCCGGGCGCGGGGGCAGCTCGTCGGGCCCGGGCCACAGATAGGGCAGGTCGTCGGGCTCGGGGCCGAACAGCTCGGCGAAGCGGGCGCGGTAGAAGTCCGGCTCCTTGGCCACCAGGTTGGACCGGTGCGAGCGGTGCAGCTCCTCGTTGCCCACCCAGGACGGGAGCAGCCCGGCCGCGGCCAGCTCGGCCTGGGGCACGCCCACCACCTCGGGGGCGAACTCGCCGATCAGCGTCTCGGTGCTGTCGGCGAACCCGCGCTCGCGCCAGCCCCGCACCATCGCCAGCCCGTAGCCGACCAGGGCGGGGGTCCGCCCGCGCCACATCGCGACCGCGGGGTGGCTGGCCCAGCCGTAGTCGGGCAGCTCGAGCGCGCGCAGGATCTGCAGCGTCTCGACCCGCTGCTTGCCCAGCCGCGGGGAGTCCAGCAGCCGCGCGCTCTCCTCGAAGTCGGCCACCGGCACGAAGGTCTGCATCGCCCCCATCCTGACCGAGCGGGGCCCTGCCCGCCGGATCAGCCGCCGAGCGAGCGCAGCGCCTCCTCCCAGCGGGCCCGCCGCTCGTCGTCGGACTGCTCCCACCACGCGGTGCCCCGCTCCCCCAGCCCGGTCTTGGCCAGCTGAACCCGCGCCCGGGCGGCGGCCACGGCGTCGGCGTCGCCCGCCTTCTTCGCCGTGCGCACCCCGGAGCGCCCCACCCCGAGGTGGTGCAGCAGCTGCTCGCGGACGTCGTCCGGCAGGCTGGGGTCCGCCGTCCGCCAGCGCCGCCCGTCGACCACGATGTAGCGGCCGTCGTCGGTGCGCTCGACCTCGCGGGTCATCCGGCCAGGCGGGCGGCGAGCGCCGGGAGCACCTCGCCCAGCGGGGCGTCGACGCGGACGTCGGCCCTGGTGTCGCCGCGGGTCGGCCCGACGTTGACGATGGCCACCGGGATGCCGAGCTTGGCCGCGTGCAGCACGAAGCGGTAGCCGCTCATCACGGTCAGCGACGAGCCGAGCACGAGCAGGCTGCCGGCGTCCTCCACGAGGGCGAAGCAGCCGTCGACGCGGTCGCGGGGCACCGTCTCGCCGAAGAAGACGACGTCGGGCTTGAGCAGGTCCGCGCCGCAGGCCAGGCACTCGACCATCACGAAGCCGTCGAGCACCTCGTCGGGCAGCTCGGCGTCGCCGTCGGGGTTGATCTCGTCGACCCGCGGCCCGAAGTCCGGGTTGGCCGCGCGCAGCCGATCGTCGAGCACGCCCCGGTCGGCTACGTCGCCGCAGCCCAGGCAGAGCGTGCGATCCAGGCCGCCGTGCAGCTCGACGACGTCCCGCGCGCCCCCGGCCTGGTGCAGGCCGTCGACGTTCTGGGTGATCAGCCCGCCGACCAGCCCGGCCGCCTGCAGCCGGCCCACGGCGCGGTGCCCGTCGTTGGGCCGGGCCGCGCGCATCTGCCGCCAGCCGACGAAGCTGCGCGCCCAGTACCGGTGCCGGCCGCGGGGATCGCGGGTGAAGGTCTGGTAGGTCATCGGGGTGTGCCGCCGCAGGCTGCCGGTGGCGCCGCGGTAGTCGGGGATCCCGGAGTCGGTGGACAGCCCCGCGCCGGAGAGGACGACGGCGTCGCCGTCGCCCACCAGGTCGGCCAGGGCGTCGAGCGAGGCGGCGACGGCGGGTGGTGCGAGGGTCACCGGCTCATGGTCCCCGCCGATCGGCCTCCGCGCCCGGATCAGCCGGCGGCGAGCTCCGCGTCGAGGCGGTGCAGCAGGTCGACGTAGACCCGGCCCAGGCCCTTGGGCGCGAAGGTGCGCTCGAAGAAGCCGCCGATGCCGCCGGCGCCGTCCCACGTCGTGCGGACCTTCACCGTGGCTGCGCCGGCACCCTCGGGCAGCACCGTCCAGGTGGTGACCATCGAGGAGTTCCGGTCGGTCTCCACCAGGGTGCCGATCGCGGGCTCCGTGACGTCGATCAGCTGGTCGCGGACGCGCTTGGAGGTGGCGGCGAACTTCCAGTGCACCGCCGTGCCGGCGCCGTGCCCGCCGCTCTCGACGCGGTACTCGCTGAACTGCACGGGCAGGATGCGCGGGCGGACCGTCTCGTAGTCGGCCAGCGCCCGGCTCACCTGCTCGGCGGATGCGGAGATGATCTTCTCGGCGTGCACGACGACCTGGCTCATGCCGTCATCCTCCCGTGCGGGCCCGCGCCCGGCTCAGGCGGTCGTCACCTCGCGCCGCGGGAACAGCCGGCGCAGCACGTCGGCCAGCGTGACCACCCCGACGACGGCCTCGCCGTCGACGACCACGGCGAGGTGGTTGCGGGTCTCGCGCATCGCCTTGAGCGCGGCGTGCACCGTGGTGCCCGCGTCCAGGCTGAACACCGGGCGGGCGAAGTCGGCCACGGGGGCGTCGTCGGCCGCGGCGAGGGTGTCGCGGACGTGCACCACCCCCGCGATGCGCTCGCCGTCACGGGTGAGGATCCGCAGGTGGCCGCTGCGCCGGGCGGCCGCGCGCACGTCGCCGGCGGTGCCGCCGGTGGGCACCCACGTCAGCGGCGTGCCCGGGTCGACGAGTTCGCGCACGGTCAGCTGCTCCAGCTCGAGCACCCCGGCGATCTGCTCGGAGAAGCTCGCGTCCAGCGCCCCGACGTTCGCCGAGTGCTCGACCAGGTGCCGGAGCGCATCGGGGCTGTGCCCGACGGCCAGCTCGTCGACGGCGTCCACGCCCACCCAGCGCAGCAGCCGGTTGGCCGCGGCGTTCAGGGCGCGCAGCAGCGGCCGGAAGACCGCCATGAACGCGCGCATGGGCACCGCCAGGAGCGTGGCCGAGCGCTCGGGGTGGGCGATCGCCCACGACTTGGGGGCCATCTCGCCGACGACGAGGTGGATGAAGGTCACGATCAGCAGGGCGAGCACGAACGCGGCGACGTCGGCGGCCACCTCCGGCAGCCCCCAGTCGGTGAACAGCGGCGTCAGCCAGTGGTGGACGGCGGGCTTGCTGATCGCACCGAGCGCCAGCGTGGCGGCGGTGATGCCCAGCTGCGAGCCGGCCAGCAGCAGCGTCAGCTCCGAGGAGTTGCGCAGCGCGGCGCGGGCGGCGCGACTGGTCGGCGCGGCCTCCTCGAGCCGGTGCCGCTTGGCGGCGAGCGCGGCGAACTCCACGGCCACGAAGAACGCGCTCAGCGCGACGATGACGACCGTCGCGGTCACGACGACCCAGGGGCTGTCGCTCATCGGGTCGTCTCCTCGGTGCCGGCGGCCGGCTGATCAGCGGGGGCGGTGCGGTCGGGCAGTTCGAGGCGCACGCGGGAGGGGACGTGCCGCTCCACCTCGAGCACCTCGACGTGCAGGAGCCGGGGCTCCGGGTCGTCCTCGTGCACCAGGTCGCCCGGGTCCGGGGGCAGCTCGACGGCGAGGCGGGTGCCCGGCTCGGGCAGGGTGCCGGCGGCCGCGATGACCAGGCCGGCGATGGTCTCGTAGTCCCCCCGCGGGAGGTCGATGGCCAGAGCCCGCTCCACCTCGTCCACGTGCACGTCGCCGGACATCTCCCAGACGCCGTCGCCCTCGAGCGGCACGTAGCCGGGATCGTCGTCGTCGTGCTCGTCGGTGATCTCGCCGACCAGCTCCTCGGCGAGGTCCTCGAGCGTGATCACGCCGGCGAAGCCGCCGTACTCGTCGATGACGCAGGCCATCTGGTTGCCCGAGTCGGCGAGCTCGCGCAGCGCGTCCGGCAGCGAGGTGAACGTGGAGACGACCAGGCACGGGCGGGCCATGGCGGTCACCGGCGCGTCGTCGGGCGCCGTCGTCGTCAGCAGGTCGGCGAGGTGCACGACGGAGACGACGTCACCGGTCTCGGGGTCGAGCACCGGGTAGCGCGAGTGGCCCTGGGCCATCAGCTCGCGCAGGTGCCCGATCGTGTCGGTGGTGGCGACCGTCCCCACCCGCGGGCGGGGGATCATCGCGTGCTCGACGTGCCGGTTCGGGAAGTCGAGGATCCGGTCCAGCATCATCGACAGCTCGGCCGGCAGGTTCCCGCTCTCCCGAGACTCCTCCAGGATGTGCTCGAGGTCCCGCGCCGTGGCGGCGTGCTCGACGTCGTGCACCGGCTCGATCTTCAGCGCCCGGAGCAGCAGGTTCGACGCCTGGTCGAAGACCCAGACCAGCCAGCCGAACACCCTCAGGTAGAGCACGGTGGACGTCGCCAGCCAGAGCGCGACCGGCTCGGGCCTGGCGATGGCGAGGTTCTTCGGGAAGAGCTCGCCGAAGAGCATCTGCACCAGGGTCGAGAAGAGCAGGGCCAGCACCGCACCGATGCCGACGCTCACCCCGGACGGGACGTCGACGCCGCCGAGCAGCCCGCCGATCGACTCACCGATCAGCGGTTCGGCGACGTAACCGACCAGCAGGCCGGTGACGGTGATGCCCAACTGGGCGCCCGAGAGCATGAACGAGGTGCGGCGGGTGACGGACAGGGCGCGGGTCGCCGCGGGGTTCCCGGAATCGGCGCGGGCGGCCAGCGTCGAGCGGTCGACCGCCATGTAGGCGAACTCCTGGGCCACGAAGTACCCCGTGACCACCGTGATGCCGAGCACCACGAGCACGCCGAGCAGGAGGGACAGGAGATCGGTCACCGGCCACGCACCCCCTCATCGGGGCAGGGAGTCGTGGCCTGGGGACTGTGACTTGTACTCATGTCTCTCTTCGACGAGGGCGCGGGCGCCGAGGGGCGCTCGCGGGGAGACAACGGACGGATGCGGCGCCGCGTTCCGGGATCCGAGAATCAGTGGGAATCGTCTCCGCCGCCGTGGAACCGGGTCGGCGACGGCGCGGCCTCAGCGGGTCAGCGCGCAGCAGATCCAGCAGAGGGGCCACTCGTCCCCGGCGTCGTCGGGCCAGCGCCAGTCGGCCGGGTCCAGCAGCACGACCGGCACCAGGCAGACCGCCCGGCCGAGAAGGAACCCCGCCCCGTCGACCGCGTGCAACCGACCCGTCGGCATCTCCACCGGCTCGCCCGACCACATCTGGGTGCCGAACCCGTCGGCGCCCACGATCCACGCGGACCGGCCGGTCTCCCGCCGGTCGGCCCCCTCGTCATGACTGGTCGTCACCGCCGCACCTCCGCGAGCCCATGACCGCACGCCCGGCGGATGCGCGGCAAGGAGCACCCGGTCGGACCTCGTCCGGCGGCCCACGCACCGCGCATCCCGGACCACCCGGGCCGCCGATCGGTCAGGCGCCCGCCCGGCCGAGCGGGGACCATGGGAGCGGGCGCAGCGGATCGGAGCGGAGGGCGACATGGACAGCGCGGTCCAGCGGTTCGAGGTCGCCACCCGCGACGTCCTCCGCGCGCACGAGTCCATCCGGGACACGTTCGCCGGTCACCGGCTGCTGATCCGGGGCAGCCAGGAGGGCTTCCGCTACCGGCAGACGACGGCGACCAGCGGCGACCTCGCCGTCGACTCGCTGCTGCACACCATGGGCGTGCGCGAGGAGGTCGACCCGATCGACGCCGTGTGGATCGGGCTGATCGCCGGCGGCCAGCTCCAGGTGGGCCATGCCCGCGAGCAGGTCAGCGGCACGGCCGGTGAGGTCCTGCTCTTCCCCCAGGGCGTCGACTTCACCTGCGAGTGGCCGCTCATGGACCTGCGGGTCGTCCGGCTGCCCACCCATGAGGTCGCCCGCCGGGCCGCTGAGGTCGCCGGGGTCGATCCGCGGGACTTCCGGTTCCGCGGCCTGGCGCCGATCTCCCCCGCCCTGGCCCGGTACTGCGCGAACACCATCGGCTACGTGCACTCGCTCTTCGCGGGCGACGACGCGACGATCGCCGAGCCGCTGGTCCGGGCCGCGGCGCTCGACTCCATCGCGGCCGCCGCGCTGGCCACGTTCCCGCACAACGCGACGGACGACGAGGCGGCGCGGTCGGTCGATCACGGCACACCGGCGTCGGTGCGGCGCGCTCTCGAGCTCATCGAGGCCCGCGCCCACGAGCCGCTCACCCTGCACGCGATCGCCGAGGGCGCCCGCGTCGGGCCGCGGGCGCTGCAGGAGGCGTTCCGCAGGCACCGCGGGACGACACCCATGGCCCACCTCCGGGGCACCCGCCTGGACCGGGCGCACCGGGAGCTGCAGGCCGGCGACCCCGGAGAGGGCGTCACCGTGACCGCGGTCGCCGCCCGCTGGGGGTTCCACCACCGCGGCCGGTTCGCCGAGGAGTACCGCCGCCGCTACGGGCGCAGCCCGCAGGAGACGCTGCTGTCCTGACGGTCGCGGGCGCCGCTACCGGGCCGCCGTGATCGCGGCCTCGACCGGCTCGTACAGCTGCGCGGCCAGCGTCGCACCCAGCCGAGCGTCGGCCTCGAGCACGAGGTAGCCGCCGAAGCCGCCGTCGAGGTCGAGCCACGGCACCGCGCCGTAGGCGCCGGGGTCGGTGATCCGGCTGCTGCCGTCCCGGTCGATCCACCAGCCGAAGCCGTAGCCCGTGCCCGTCATCGTCGCGCCGGCGTAGGTCTCGCCGACCCGGTCGGTGTGCATCCGCTCGACCGACTCCGGCTCCAGGACCTGCGTGTCCCCGCACCGGCCGTCGCGCAGCTGCATGAGGAGCAGCTCGGCGTAGTCGACCGGGTCGATGTACAGGCCGCCCTCCATGTGCGGGTTCTCGGTGGGCGCCAGCAGGCCCGGGTCGCCCCCGAACTCGTCCGGGTACCCGGACAGGCCCTCCCCGATCTGGGTCCAGTGGTTGTTGTAGCCGAGCGACTCGACGCCGCACGGCTCGACGTAGGTCTCCTCGAGCAGCTGCGACCACGGCTTGCCCGACACGGTCTCGGCCACGGCCCCCGCGATCTGCCACTGCACCCCGCCGTAGCGGAACTCGGTGTCCGGCGGCACGATGTCGGCGTCGTCGCCGGGCGTGGCCCAGGCGGTGGCCGCGCAGTCCTCGAGCTCCTCCGCGGGCAGGAACTGGCAGACGTAGGGCCCGTACGCCGGGTTCGGCAGGAGCCCCACGAGGCCGGAGCTGTTCGACAGCAGCTGGGCGACGGTGATCCCCGGGTTGGCGCCCTCCGCCCACTCGACGTACTCGGCGATCGGCTCGTCGAGGTCGAGCAGGCCCTGGTCGGCGAGGCGGACCAGCACCCCGGCGGTGACCATCTTCGAGGCGGAGGCGACCAGCGAGACCCGGTCGGCGTCGAACTCCCCGAAGTACTGCTCGTCGATGATCCCCTCGTCCTCGTCGACGATCACCAGGCCGGCGCCGTCCAGCCCGTTCTCGGCGAGAAACGCCTCGACGATCGGCGCGACCGCCGAGAAGTCGTACTCCCGGGCGGGCGCCGTCGACGTCGCCCCGGACGCCGAGGGATCCCCCGCGCCGGCGGCGTCGTCGGACGAGCACCCGGCCGTCAGCGAGGCGAGCAGGGCGAGGACCCCGGCCGTGGACCGGAGCCGGGTGCGGGAAGAGATCACGGGGCGACTCTGCCGCGAATCTGGTGCCCCCGGCAGGATTCGAACCTGCGACACACGGTTTAGGAAACCGATGCTCTATCCCCTGAGCTACGGGGGCCTCCGCGCGACGCACGCGCGCGGGACCGACGGCGCAGAGGCTATCGGGGGCGCTCGGGGAACCCCCGCCCGACCCGACTCGTCGTATCGAAGAGAGACGAACCGGTTCCCAGGCGTTACGGTTCTGCGTCACACGTCGAGCTCCGGCAACGGTGCCGGAGATGACGGAAGGTGGATCTGACATGGAGACCTCGGTGGTCGACGTCCCCGAGCGGGGACGCTTCGAGATCCGGCAGGGCGAGCGGGTCGTCGGGCTGGCCAGCTACCACGTGGACAACGGCCAGATGACGTTGCCGCACACCGAGGTCGACCCGTCCGTGGGCGGCCAGGGCATCGGGACGACGCTCGTCGCCGCCGTCCTCACCGCTGCCCGGGAGCGCGGCCTGACCGTGCTGCCCTACTGCTCCTTCGTGCGGCGCCACATCCTCCAGCACCCCGAGTTCCTCGACCTCGTCGCCGTCGACGACCGCCCGCACTTCGGCCTGGAGACCGTCGACCGCTGAGCCGGGCCCTGACCACGGGCAAGGACGCGGCACCTACGCTGCCCGGATGCCCGAGGGCCACACCCTGTACCGCCTCGCGCGGGAGCAGTCCACGCTGTTCGCCGGCCGGCCGGTCCACGTCACCAGCCCGCAGGGCCGCTTCGAGGCGGGCGCGGCGCTGCTCGACGGTCGCGTCCTCGACGAGGTCTTCTCCTACGGCAAGCACCTGTTCGCCCGCTTCGGCGGCGACTCCCTGCACGTGCACCTGGGCCTGTACGGCACCTACCTGACCGGCGCGGGCACGCCACCCCCCGTCAAGGGCGCCCTGCGCATGCGCTGGGAGGCCGAGGGTCCCGAGGGCACCGGCGTCTGGACCGACCTGCGCGGCCCCACCGCCTGCGAGGTGCTCCCCGCCCCCGAGGTGACGACGATCCTCGACCGGCTCGGCCCCGACCCGCTGCGCCCGCGCGCCGACGGCGGCCGCGCGCACCGCCGGATCGCCGCCAGCCGCACCGCGATCGGCGCCCTGCTCATGGACCAGTCCGTGCTCGCCGGCGTCGGCAACGTCTACCGGGCCGAGCTGCTGTTCCGGCACCGGGTCTCCCCCTTCCGCCCCGGGCGGGCGGTGGACGACGCGCTGTGGGCGCAGATGTGGGGCGACCTGGTTCCGCTGATGCGGGCCGGCGTCCGGATGGGCCGCATCGTCACCACCCGGCCCGAGGACCGGACCCGCCGCGGCGGTGCCGTGCGGCGCGAGGACGCCCACTACGTCTACCGCCGCACCGGGCTCCCCTGCCGGCTCTGCGGCACCGAGGTGCGCACCGAGGTCATGGCCGGCCGCAACCTGCACTGGTGCCCCACCTGCCAGGCCGTCTGACCGCAGCCGCGGGGCTCCCCCCGGACCCCCGCACCCGGGTACCGTCGGCGGGATGGCCAACGGGGGCACGTATCGCGGCAGGCTGCGCTCAGCGGCCGCCGTCGGGCTGGCCGCCGTCGCGACGGCGCTCGCCGGCCAGTCCCCCGCCGCCGCGGCGCCCACCGAGTTCGACCTCCCGCAGAGCCCGGTCGGCGTCGACATCTCGCACCCGCAGTGCGACGCCACCCTCCCCGACGCGCGGGCCTTCGCCATCGTCGGGGTCAACGGCGGGGTGGCCACCGAGGCCAACCCGTGCCTGGCCGAGCAGCTCGAGTGGGCGTGGGCGTCCAACGGCTCCGTTCCCGAGCAGCCGGTCGCCCAGCTGTACCTGAACACCGCCAACCCCGGGCAGGTGCGAGGCCTCGTCAGCACCTGGCCCTCCACCGGTGAGACCCCGTACGGCGAGTGCGACGGCGAGAACTCGACGGCGTGCTCGTGGCGGTACGGGTGGGAGCGGGCCCGCGACAGCGTCACCGAGGTGTTCCAGCCGGCCGCCCGCGAGGCCGAGGTCGACAGCCTGGCGTCGAGCTACCGCTGGTGGCTCGACGTCGAGACGATGAACACCTGGCAGGCCGGCTCCGACGAGGCCCGGGAGCGCAACCGCGCCACCCTGGAGGGCATGGCCGGATACCTGGACTTCCGGGGCGCCGAGGTCGGCCTGTACTCCACGAACCAGCAGTGGCAGGAGATCGTCGGCACCGTGCCCGGCGACAGCCCGCTCGCCGGGCTGCCGAGCTGGCTGGCCGGCTCGGTCACCGTGGCGCAGGCCGTCGAGGCCTGCGAGCTGCCCCCGCTGGTCCCGCGCAGCCGGGTCACGCTGACCCAGTACGTGCCCGACGACCTGGACCGGAACCACTCCTGCCGCTGAGGTCGCCGGGCGCGCCCGGCCGGATCAGACGGCGCCCTTGCCGGCGTCGCCGGCGGGCACGGGGGTGAGCCGGCGGATGTCGGGCGCGGCGGCGAGGTTGCCGGCCAGGGCGGCACCGAGGGTGGCGAGCGGCTCGGCCTTGCCGTGCGCCTTCATCGCGTCGGCGTCGGCCCAGCGCTCCACCATGACGAAGCTCCCGTCGGCCTCGTGGAGGGCGTAGAGCTCGCAGCCGGGCTCCTCGTGCACCTTCGGGATGGCGGCCAGGATCGCCTCCCGGACGGCGTCGGTGGCTTCGGGCTTGGGCGTGAGGGTGGCGACGACGACGATGGACATGGAGGGGCCTCCTCGAGCGACGATGATCGGGAAACCGGGCGCGCGCTCTGGTGGAGTGCCCCCGGCCGGGTCAGGATGCCAGTCATGGTCGCCGACGGTTCCGCCGCTCCCCCATCCGCGCGCCGTCCTCTCCGAGTGGCGATCATCGGCGCGGGGCCGGCGGGCATCTTCGCCGCCGACGCGCTGACCCGGCAGGACGACGTCCCGGTCTCCATCGACCTCATCGACCGGCTGCCCACGCCGTTCGGCCTGGTCCGGCACGGGATCGCACCGGACCACCCGAAGATGCGGGCCATCCGGGAGACGCTGCACCGCAGCCTCGACCAGCCGCTGGTCCGCTTCGTGGGCAACGTCGACATCGGCGTCGACCTGTCGCTGGAGGAGCTGCGGGAGCACGTCGACGCCGTGATCTACACCTACGGCGCCGCGCTGGACCGGCGCCTCGGCATCCCCGGCGAGGAGCTCCCCGGCAGCCTCGCGGCCACCGACGTCGTCGCCTGGTACACCGGCCACCCCGACGCCGACCGGGAGCGGGTCGAGGCCGCGCTGGCCCTCGCCCGCTCGGTCGTCGTCATCGGCGTCGGCAACGTCGCGCTGGACGTGGCCCGCGTGCTGGCCCGCGAGCCCTCGGAGCTGGAGTCCACCGACATGCCCCAGCACGTGCTGGACGTGCTGGCCGCCGCCCCCGTGGAGCAGGTGACGATCCTGGGTCGCCGCGGCCCGGCGCAGGCCGCCTTCACCACCCAGGAGCTGCGCGAGCTCGACGAGATGACCGCAGCGACCGTGCTCGTCGACCCCGTCGACCTGGAGCTCGACCCGGCGAGCGAGGAGCGCGCCGCCGCCGACCGCGTCGTCGGCCGCAACCTCGGGGTGCTGCGCGGCTGGGCCGGGCACGTGCTCGAGGCCGGCCGCACGCCGCTGCGGCTGCGCTTCTTCCGCCGCCCGGTGCGGCTGGTCGGCGAGGGCCGGGTCACCGGCATCGAGGTCGAGCGCACCGCCGTCGACGGTGACGGACGCGCGGTCGGCACCGGCGAGCTGGAGCTGCTGCCCGCCGACCTGGTCGTCCGCTCCGTCGGCTACCGCGGCACCCCCCTGCCGGGGCTGCCGGTCGACGAGAGCAGCGGGACGGTGCCGCACGACGGCGTGGGCCGGGTGCAGCGCGACGGTCGGTCCTCCGCCGGCGAGTACGTCGCCGGCTGGATCAAGCGCGGACCCAGCGGTGTCGTGGGCACCAACAAGCACGACGCCCGGGAGACGGTGGACGCGCTGCTCGCCGACGCCGCGGACGGCACGCTCGCCGTCCGGGGCGCGGTCGACGACCTGGTGGAGACGCTGCAGGCCCGCGGGGCCGAGCCGGTGCTGCTGGAGGACTGGCGGGCGATCGACGCCGCGGAGGTGGCGCTGGGCGCCAGCCGCGGCCGGGCGCGCACGACGATGCACGAGCGCGAGGCCCTGCTGGCGGCGGTCCGGGCCGTCGTGCGCTGAGGCCGGATCAGCCCATGTCGAGGCTGCGCAGCGTCTGCGCGGCCAGCTGGTCGCCCGCCTCGGCACCGAGCCGGAACTGCTCGACGGCGCCGTCGAGGTCACCGCGGTCGGCCAGCAGCACGGCGAGGTTCTGGTGGCAGTACACGTCGCCGGCGGCGATGCCGGCGCGGAACGCCTCCTCGGCGGCCTCGTCGTCGCCGAGGTCCTCGCGGTAGAGGTTGCCCAGGGGGAGCCAGGACACCTGCTCGCCGAGCTTGGCGCCGCGCTCGAGCACCGACCGCGCCTCCGCACCCCGGCCGCTCTCGCGCAGCAGGTGCGCCAGGTCGGTGCGGGCGGCCGGGAAGTGGGCGGCGCCGGCCCGCAGGTCGTCCTCGAGCGCGGGGTCCAGCGTGGCGCAGAACCGCCAGCAGGCGACGACGGCGGCGGCCTCGGCGTCCCCGGCGGCGGCGATCTCCTCGGCGACGGCCAGCGCCTCCTCGCGCTCGCCCTGCTCGCGGAGCAGGAAGGCCAGCTGCAGCCCGCCCTCGAGGTCGCCGGCGTCGACGGCACCCCGGTAGGCGCGCATCGCACCGGCGAGGTCGCCGAGGTCCTCGAGCACGAGGCCCAGGTTGCGCCACGCGTCGGGCTCGCCGGCGGCCAGCGCCACCTCGTAGGCGTCGACGGCCTCGGCCCACCGGCCCTGCGCGGCCAGCGCGTTGCCGAGGTTGAACGACGCGACGGTGTCGCCGGCGTCGGCGGCCCGGCGGAAGCACTCCTCGGCGTCCGCGTGCCGGCCGGCGTCGGCGAGGTCGCAGCCGAGGTCGATCAGCGCATCGGGGTCCCCGGAGGCCCGCAGCCGCCGGAGGCGCCTGTCGAGGTCCTCGGTCATGCCAGCGATCTTCGCGGGCACCCCGCCTCCCCCGCGCCGCCCGCAGGGGTGACCTCACCCCAACGGGAGGGTCTCCCGGCGGTCAGCCGCCGAACGCCTCCCGCCAGGCCGGCAGCAGGGTGCTCCGGGTCCACTCCAGGTAGGGCTCCTGCTGGTCGCCGCCGATCTGCACGAGCGCCAGGTGGGTGAAGCCGGCGTCGGCGTACTCCTTCGCCGCCTCGATCACCGCGGCGACGTCGTCACCGCACGGGATGCTGCTCTCGACGTCGTCCTCGCGGACGAACTGCGCGGCCGCGTCGAAGGCGGCCGGGCCGGGCAGCTCGGCGTTGACCTTCCAGCCGAAGCCGAACCAGCGGAACAGGGTGTGCGCCCGGGCGACGGCGGCGGCCTTGTCGGTGCCGAAGCTGATCGGCATCTGCGCGATCCGCGGCTTCCCCGCCCCTCCGGCGGCGTCGAACGCCTCGATGAGCTCCCGCTCGGGTTCGGTGGCGATGAGCGCGTCGGCGAGCTCACCGGCGATCCGCGAGGCCTGCGCGCCACCGGAGGCGACACCGATCGGCACCCGCTTCTCCGGCAGGTCCCAGAGCTTGGCCGACTCCACGTCGAAGTGCTCGCCGCGGAAGTTGGTGTAGCCCTCGCCGTCGAAGAGCTCCCGGATGATGTGCAGGCCCTCCATGAGCATCTCCTGGCGGACGTCGGCCGGCGGCCAGCCGGCGCCCACGACGTGCTCGTTGAGGTTCTCGCCGGAGCCCAGGCCGAGGGTGAACCGGCCGTCGGACAGGATCTGCAACGTCGCCGCCTTCTGCGCCACGACCGCCGGGTGGTACCGGAACGACGGGCAGGTCACGTAGGTCATCAGCGGGATGCGGCTGGTGGCCTGCGCCGCGGCGCCGAGCACCGTCCAGGCGTGCGGCGAGTGCCCCATCTCGTCCAGCCACGGGAAGTAGTGGTCGCTGCTCACCGAGAAGTCGAAGCCGACCTCCTCGGCGCCCACCACGTGGCGGACCAGTTCCTTCGGCCCGGCCTGCTCGGTCATCATCGTGTAGCCCAGCTGCATGCCCATGCCGCGCGGCTACCCCCGGGCCGCCGGGCCCAACCGGCGTGCAGACCGGCTCGCCGGCTCCCCGGGGACCGCACGGTCCGGATCGACAGGATCCGGAGACCACGCCGGGGGGTCCGTGCTGGCTACTGTCCGGGAATGTGCGGAGGAGCGTCCCGTGAGGCCGCCGCGGCGGCGCCGCGGCCGGCGGTCGGTTCGGCGGTCGACCCCATCGCGCTGGAGCCGGTGGACGAGGTCGTCATCACCACGCTCGTCGACAACTCCTTCGACGGACTGCTCGTCGGCACCGAGCGGGTCCGCCGTGCGGCGGCGTGGAGCACCGGCGTCGTCACGGCCGCGCAGTTCGAGGGGGGCAGGACCATCGCCGGCCTGCGCGCCGAGCACGGCTTCTCCGCCCTCGTGACGGTGCGCCGGGGTGTGACCACCACGAGTCTGCTGTTCGACACGGGTGTCTCGCCCGACGGCATGGTCGAGAACGCGAGCCGTCTGGGCATCGACCTCGGTGCCGTACAGGGCGTCGTCCTCAGCCACGGTCACTTCGACCACGCCGGCGGCCTGGCCGGCCTGGCCCGTCGGCGCTCGCTCCCCATGACCGTGCACCCGCTGATCTGGAGCAGGCGGCGCCTCGCTGTGCCGGGCGCGGAACCGGTCGAGCTGCCGACGCTGAGCCGCAGAGCCCTGGAGGGAGAGGGTTTCTCGGTGATCGAACGTCGGCAGCCGTCGCTGCTGGTAGACGGCAGCGTGCTGATCACCGGCGAGATCGACCGCACCACCGACTACGAGAACGGCATGCCCCCGTCGCACCAGGCGTGGGACGGCGTCGGCTGGCAGCACGACCCACTGGTCCTGGACGACCAGGCGCTCGTCGTCCACGTCCGCGGGCGCGGACTGGTGGTGCTCACCGGCTGCGGCCATGGCGGCGCGGTCAACACGGTGCGGCACGCGATGCGCCTGACCGGTGTCGACCGGTTGCACGCGCTGCTCGGCGGTCTCCACCTCGGCGGCCCCGCGTTCGAGCCGATCATCCCGCCCACCGTGCGGGCGCTCACCGACCTCGCGCCGGACCTGCTCGCCCCCGGTCATTGCACCGGCTGGCGGGCTCAGCACGCCCTGGAGGCTGCGCTGCCCGACGCGTGGGTGGCGAGCAGCTCCGGGACGAGGTACTCCCTCGCCGCATGAGGACCACCGACCACCACTCGCGGAAGATGTCCCGGCTGAGGAACCGACCCGCACCGGCCGGTCACGCCCGATCGGCGGCCAGCGCCTCCCGCATCTTGATCTTCCCGCCGGTGCGCAGCAGCGCGCCGGAGTAGATCCGGCCGCCGAGACGGACCACGAGCCCGATCGCCAGCACCATCAGGACGACGGCCAGCGCGATCTCCCAGGGCGCCACCTCGCCCGCCGCCTGCCGCACCGGCATGACCAGCGGCGAGAGGCCGGGGACGAGCGACGTCACCGTGGCCAGCAGGCCACCCGGGTCGGAGGCGGCCTGGATGCCGATGAAGAAGGCGACGATGAGCACCATCGACGTCGGCATGAGCACGGTCGCCAGGTCCTCCTGCCGGCTCACCAGCGAGGCGGCCACGGCGAAGACGGCCGCGTACCAGGCGTAGCCCAGCACGAACCAGGCGATCACGATGGCGACGGTGCTGATCAGGTCACCGGGCACCTCGACGATGTCGAAGGCCAGTGCCGCGACGACCGCGACGACACCGATGGCGACGATCTGCCCGAGCGCCAGGACCCCCAGGCCGAGGATCTTCCCGGCGAGCAGCTGCCACGGACGCATCGTGGCCAGCAGCAGCTCGACCACCCGGCTGGACTTCTCCTCGACCACGCCCTGGGCGATGAACTGCCCGAACAGGATCAGCAGGCTGTAGAGGATCACCACCCCGAAGATGGCGGCCACGACCCGCTGCTCGTCGGCCGCGGCATCGGCGTCCAGGGCCGTGACCGCGACCTCCGGCACGTCGAGCCCGGTGAGGCCTGCCTCGGTCAGCTGCTCGGCGACCGCGAGCTGCCCGACCGCGCCCTGGACGATCGCCTCGAGGGTGCCGCCGGCGGACTCGCGGACGAGCAGCTCGGGGTCCGCCCCGGCGAGCAGTGCGCCGTCGACGTCCTCGTCGTCGACCGCGGTGCGGGCGGCGGCCTCGTCGTCGAGCTCGACCACCTCGACGTCGACGTCCAGCGCCTCGCCCTGCGCCTCCAGGGCGGTGACCAGCGAGCCGTCGCCCCCGACGAGACCGACCCGGCTCTCCTCGTCACCCGAGCCGGTCACCACCTGGATGACCACCGCCGCGACGATCACCAGCAGGATCACGACCGAGCTGATGATGAAGCCCTTGTCGCGGATGCGGGTGGCCACCTCGCGGGCGGCGACCAGTCGGACCAGCGAGGCGCTGGAGGGCTCGTGCGGAGCGGGCGCGGTCATGCCGCCACCTCCGCCGGTGCCGGCGCTGCGACGGCCTCGCGGAAGAGCTCGACGAGCGAGGGCTGCTGCCAGGCGAAGTGCGTGACCCGGCCGGTCCGCAGCGCCGCGGCGAGCACCGCCTGGTCATCCGCGCCGTCCGCGAGCTCGAGGACCGTGTCCCCGGCCCGTTCCGAGACGACCCGGACACCGGGGACGGACGAGGCCCATGGCGCATCGGCGTCGGGGACGACCACCCGCAGCAGCCGACCGGACTCTCTGTGGCGCAGCTCGTCGACGGTGCCGGTGGCGACCATCCGGCCGCGGGCGAGGATGCCGACGGAGTCGCACAGCCGCTCGACGAGATCGAGCTGGTGGCTGGAGAACACGACCGGCACGCCGGCGCGCGCCTGACCCAGCAGCGCCTCCGCGAGGGAATCGACGCCGATCGGATCGAGGCCGGAGAACGGCTCGTCCAGGATGAGCACCTCGGGGCGGCTGACCAGTGCGGCCGCAAGCTGCACCCGCTGCTGGTTGCCCAGCGACAGCTTCTCGACGGCGTCCCCGCGACGTGCGCCCAGACCGAGCCGCTCGAGCCACTCGTCGGCGGCCGTCGCGGCGGCAGCGGCGCCGAGCCCGTGCAACCTCGCGAAGTAGGCGACCTGCTCGCCGACCTTCATCTTCGGGTAGAGCCCGCGTTCCTCCGGCATGTAGCCGACCCGCCGACGCGAGGCCTGGTCCAGCGGTCTGCCGTTCCAGCGGACCTCGCCGGCGTCGGCGCGGACCAGGCCCATGGCGATGCGCATCGTGGTCGTCTTGCCTGCGCCGTTGGATCCGCAGAACCCGAACATCGAGCCGGGGGCGACGGTGAACCCGACGCCCTCCAGGACCCGGACGTCGCCGAAGCTCTTGTGGAGCCCGTCGAACTCGAGCACCCGTCCTCCTGTCGTCGTCGCGTGAGAGGCCCGACCGTATCGGTCGCGGGGACCGCCGCCCTGCGGTGTCATGAGGCCGATGAGCGAACGCAACGGCCCCGGACGCACCGGCCCCGCGCAGCCTCCGACCGGCGTCGGTCTCGACGGGCTGGCAGCCGCCGCGGCCGGCTGCCGGGCCTGCGAGCTGTGGGAGCCGGCGACGCAGACGGTCTTCGGCTCGGGCCCACCCACCGCGCGCGTCGTCCTCGTCGGCGAGCAGCCCGGCGACCAGGAGGACCGGACGGGCGAGCCGTTCGTCGGACCGGCCGGCCGGTTGCTGGACCAGGCGCTCGCCGGCGCCGGCATCGAGCGCTCCGACGCCTACGTCACCAATGCGGTGAAGCACTTCCGGTTCACACCGAAGGGCAAGCGGCGCATCCACCAGACGCCCGGCGCCGAGCACCTGCGCGCGTGCGCCCCGTGGCTGCACGCCGAGCTCGCCGTCCTCCGGCCCGAGGTGGTCGTGGCGCTCGGTGCGACGGCGGCCAAGGCGCTCATCGCGCCGTCCTTCCGGATCACGACCGACCGCGGTCGGCTGCTGCCCTGGGCACTGCCCGGCCTGCCGCCCCCGCCCGTGGCCCAGGAGGCCGACGACGACGAGCCGGACGAGGCCGCGCCCGCCCAGACCTGGATCCTGGCGACGACGCACCCCTCGGCCGTCCTGCGCACACCGGACGATGCCCGCGACGCCGCCTTCGACGCCCTCGTCTCCGACCTGCAGGTGGTGGCCGCCGCCCTGGCCTGAGTCAGACCGCCGTGCGGGAGGCGCGGAAGAGCCAGAACGACGGCACCAGCACGGCCACCAGCGCCATCGCCACCACGACGACGACGCCGCCGGACACCATCGCCACGCTCACCGACGCCGCGCTCGCCAGCGCACCGGCGCGCAGGTCGCCCAGCCGCGGCCCCCCGGCGACGACGACGATGAAGACGCCCTGCATCCGCCCGCGCATCTCCTCCGGCGCGGCCAGCTGCAGCATCGACGACCGCAGCACCGCGCTGACCATGTCGCCGGCTCCGGCCACCGCGAGGCAGAGCACGGCCAGCCACAGCGACTGCGCCCAGCCGAAGCCGACGATCGCCACGCCCCACACCGCGATCGCCGCCAGCACCACCGCGCCCTGCCGGTCGACCCGGGACACCCACCCCGAGGTGAGCCCCATGAGCAGCGCGCCGATCGAGACACCGGCGAACAGCCAGCCCAGCGCATTGGGCGAGTCGGTGAACCGGGTCTCCGACAGCTCGGGGAACACCGCCTGGGGCCAGGCGAAGCACATCGCGACGATGTCGACGACGAACGTCATGAGCAGGACCGGCTGGGTGCGCAGGAAGACGAAGCCCTCCCCCACACCGCGGATCGCCGCGCCCAGGCGCAGCGGGCCGACGTCCCGGCCCGGCGGCAGTGGCGGCAGCCCGCGCAGCAGGACGGCGGCGGCGAGGAAGCCCAGCGCGTCGATCGCGTAGGCCAGGAACAGCTCCCCCGCCCCGATGAGGACGCCGGCCAGCAGCGGCCCCACGATGACCGCGGCCTGGCGCACGGTCATCGACAGCGCATTGGCCGCGGACACCCCCGCCGGCCCCACCAGAGCAGGGATGACCGCGCTGCGCGCCGGCTGGTTGACCGCCGCGAACGCGGAGACGCAGGCGGTCAGCACCCACAGCACCGCGAGGTTCCCGTCCCCGGGGAACAGCGCCTGCACCGCCAGCAGCGCGCTCGTCGCCGCGGCACCGACGGAGGTGACGAGCATCAGCCGGCGGCGGTCCATCGAGTCGGCGATGGCGCCGCCGAGCAGACCGAAGACGACGAGCGGCACCAGCGCGACGATCGAGGTCACGCCCACCATCAGCGAGTCGCCGGTGAGCAGGTAGACCTGGAACGGGACGGCGACCAGCGTCATCTGCTGGCCGAGCATGGTCGCGGCCACACCCCAGAACAGCCGCCGGTAGGCCGGGTTGCGCAGCGGCGTGGTGTCGATCGCCCAGGAGCGCCGAGGGGTGGAACCCCCGCTCACGGGGCGAGTCGCTGGACGATCCAGCCGCCACCTTCCTCGTCGTCACGCACGAAGCGGATCCGGTCGTGCAGCCGGTCGGTGCCGCCCTGCCAGAACTCCACCCGCTCGGGCAGGACCCGGTACCCGCCCCAGGCGGCCGGGCGCGGCACCTTCCCCTCCGGCGTCTGCTCGTCGAGCCGGCGCACCCGTTCCTCGAGCTCCTGCCGGGAGTCGACGACGGTCGACTGCACCGAGGCGGCCGCGGCCAGCTGCGAACCGCGCGGCCTCGGGTCCCACAGGTCGTCGGAGGCGCCGTCCCCGATCCGCTCCACCGTGCCGGTGATCCGGACCTGGCGCTGCAGCGCGTGCCACGGGAAGACCAGCGCCGCCCGCGGGTTGATGGCCAGCTGCGCGCCCTTGGCCGAGGCGTAGCTCGTGCCGAACACGACCCCGGCCTCGTCGTAGCCCTTCATCAGCACGATGCGCGCGTCGGGGGCACCGTCGGCGTCGGCCGTCGCGACGACGACGGCGTTGGGCTCGGGGATCTCGGCGGCCACGGTGTCGGCGAACCAGCGGTCGAACTGCTCGACCCACGTCGGGGCGAGGTCGTCCTCGCGCAGCCGCCCGAGCGTGTAGTCGTTGCGCATGCGGGAGAGGTCGGGCACCCCGCCATGCTGACACCGTGCGGGCGGTCCGGCGCGGAAAGCCTTCCGGCGGGGCGGACGACGGCCCCACTTGCGCCCGGCGAGTCCCCACGGCCTAGGGTCGGAAGCAATCGTGCGGCATGACCCATGCGCGCACGGGTTCCGTGCGCAGAGGAGCATGCGAGATGGCCGACGACTTCGTACCCGGCCTGGAAGGCGTCATCGCCTTCGAGACGGAGATCGCAGAACCGGACAAGGACGGCGGCGCGCTGCGTTACCGCGGCGTCGACATCGAAGACCTCGTGGGCAAGGTGACCTTCGGCAACGTCTGGGCCTTGCTGGTCGACGGCAAGTTCGGCCCCGGGCTTCCCCCGGCCGAGCCGTTCCCGATCCCGGTGCACACCGGTGACGTGCGGGTGGACATGCAGGCCGCGCTGGCCATGCTGACCCCGATCTGGGGCTACCGCCCGCTGCTGGACATCACCGACGAGGAGGCCCGCGAGGAGCTGGCCCGCGCCGCCGTCATGGCGCTGTCCTACGTCGCGCAGTCCGCCCGCGGCATCGGCAACCCCGCAGTCCCGCAGAAGCGGGTGGACGAGGCCGCCACCATCGTCGAGCGCTTCATGATCCGCTGGCGCGGCGAGCCCGACCCCCGCCACGTCGCGGCCGTCGACGCCTACTGGACGTCGGCCGCCGAGCACGGCATGAACGCCTCGACCTTCACCGCCCGCGTGATCGCCTCCACCGGCGCCGACGTCGCGGCCTCGCTCTCCGGCGCGATCGGCGCGATGTCCGGCCCGCTGCACGGGGGTGCCCCCTCGCGCGTGCTGCACATGCTGGACGCGGTGGAGAGCACCGGCGACGCCGAGAAGTACGTGAAGGACCTGCTCGACCGCAAGGAGCGGTTGATGGGCTTCGGGCACCGGGTCTACCGCGCCGAGGACCCCCGCGCCCGCGTGCTGCGCCGTGCCTCCCAGGAACTCGGTGCGCCGCGCTTCGAGGCCGCGCTGGCGCTCGAGCAGGCCGCACTCAAGGAGCTGCGCGAGCGGCGTCCCGACCGGCCGGTCGAGACCAACGTGGAGTTCTGGGCGGCGATCGTCCTGGACTTCGCCGAGGTGCCCAGCCACATGTTCACCTCGATGTTCACCTGCGCCCGCACCGCCGGCTGGTGCGCGCACATCCTCGAGCAGAAGCGGACCGGCCGCCTCGTGCGTCCGTCGGCCAGGTACATCGGCCCCGACCCGCGCACGCCCGACGAGGTCGAGGGCTGGGACACGATCCAGACCAAGACCACCACGCAGGTCGCCCCCGCCTGATCGGCACTCCCGATGTGTCGACGGCCCGGGCCCGCCCTCGGCGGACCCGGGCCGTCCCACGCCCGCGCACCACCTCGCACCGCGACCCGGAAGGCACTCCCGGATGACCCTCACCATCCCCGCCGAACTCCTGCCGTCGGACGGGCGGTTCGGCTGCGGCCCGTCCAAGGTCCGCCCCGAGGCGCTGCAGGCCCTGGCCACCGACGGCGCCGCGATCATGGGCACCTCGCACCGCCAGGCCCCGGTGAAGAACTTGGTCCGCTCGGTCCGCGAGGGGCTGCGCCAGCTGTTCGACCTGCCGGACGGCTACGAGGTGGTGCTCGGCAACGGCGGGACGACGGCCTTCTGGGACGCCGCCCTGTTCGGCCTCATCCGCGACCGCGCCGCCTTCGGAACCTACGGCGAGTTCTCCGCGAAGTTCGCCTCCGGCGCCAAGGAGGCCCCGTTCCTCGGCGAGCCGGTGATCGTGAAGGCCGAGCCGGGCACGCTGGCGCTGCCGACCGCCCAGGAGGGCATCGACGCGTACGGCTGGGCGCACAACGAGACCTCCACCGGGGTCATGGCGCCGATCGAGCGCCCCGCAGGCACCGATGACGCCCTCGTGCTCATCGACGCGACCTCCGGCGCCGGCGGCCTGCCGGTCGACGTCTCGCAGACCGACGTCTACTACTTCGCCCCGCAGAAGTCCTTCGCCGCCGACGGCGGTCTGTGGGTGGCGCTCATGTCGGCCGACGCCCTCGCGCGGGTCGCCGAGATCAAGGCCTCCGGGCGCTGGATCCCCGGGTTCCTGGACCTGTCGATCGCGGTGGACAACTCGACCAAGGACCAGACCTACAACACCCCCGCCCTCGCCACGCTGTTCCTGCTGAACGACCAGATCCAGTGGCTGCTGTCGCTCGGCGGGCTGTCCGGCGCCGTGGGCCGCACCCGCGAGTCGTCGAGCCGGCTGTACTCGTGGGCGGAGAAGTCGCCCTACGCGACGCCGTTCGTGACCGACCCGGACGAGCGCTCGTTCGTCGTCGGCACCATCGACTTCGCCGACTCGGTCGACGCCGCGGCCCTGGCGAAGACGCTGCGGGCCAACGGCGTCGTGGACGTCGAGCCCTACCGCAAGCTCGGCCGCAACCAGCTGCGCGTCGGCATGTTCCCCGCCGTCGACCCCGACGACGTCAGCGCGCTCACCGCCTGCATCGACCACGTGGTCGAGCGCCTCTAACGCGTGGACGCAGCACACTCCGGCGCCGCCGCACCCGACGGCCTGTTCGCGGCCGGCGGCGAGGCGGGGCGGCTCATGGCCGCCCTCGACTGGTCGGCCACCCCGGTCGGCCCGGTGTCGGGCTGGCCGGCCAGCCTGCGCTTCGCCGTGCGCACGGTGCTCGTCTCCCGGTTCCCCATGGTCCTGACCTGGGGGCCGGAGTTCACCCAGTTCTACAACGACGCCTACGCGCCCTTCATCGGCGCCAAGCACCCCGCGATCGGCGCGGACATCCGCGCCACGCTGGCCGAGGGCTGGGACGCCCTCGGCCCGCCGATCGAGCACGCCATGAGCACGCTCGAGGCCTCCTGGCTGCCCGGGCTGCTGCTCCTCCTGGAGCGCGCCGGCTACCGCGAGGAGACCTACTTCACCGTCTCCCACGCGCCCGCCTTCGACGACGACGGCCGCGTCGCCGGGATGCACGCCGTCTGCACCGAGGTCACCGGCGAGATCCTGGGCACGCGACGGCAGGCGCTGCTGCACGAGCTGGCGACGGTCGGGGGTCACCTGGGTGCGGAGCGGGAGGTCGTGACCGCGATGTGCTCGGCGCTGTCGAGCGACCCCCTCGACGTGCCGTTCGCCGCCGTCTACCTGTCCACGCCCGGACGCGAGGGCTTCTCCCGCGTCGCGGCGGTCGGCTGCGACGCGGCGCTGCTGCCGGGGGCCGCGGCCTCGGCGGCCGACCTGGCCGCGGTCGCCGACGCGCTCCAGGTGACCGGCGGGCCCTTCGGCGACCGGGTCACCGACGCCGTCGTCCTCCCGCTCACCGCCACGAGGGACGGCGAACCCCTGGGCCTCCTTCTGGCGGGGCGCAGCCCCAACCTGGTTCTGGACGCGGAGTACCGCACGTTCCACGAGCTGCTCGCCGCCCAGTTCGTCGCGGCCGTGGTCAACATCCGGGCGTTCGAGACCGAGCGGCTGCGGGCGGAGTCGCTCGCCGAGCTCGACCGCGCCAAGACGACGTTCTTCTCCGACGTGAGCCACGAGCTGCGGACGCCGTTGACCCTGCTGCTCGGCCCCATCGGCGACGTCCTCGCGGCTCCCGACGGGTCCCTGCCCGCCGCCGCCCGGGAGGCGCTCGAGCTGGCCCTGCGCAACGGCCAGCGCCTGCAGCGACTGGTCAACGACCTGCTCGACTTCGCCAGCATCGAGGCCGGCCGGGCGAGCCCGGTGCGCGTGGAGACCGACGTCGCGACCTTCACCGCGGAGCTCGCCGGGATCTTCCGCGCGGCCACCGAGCGGGCCGGTCTGCGGCTGACCGTCGACTGCCCGCCACTGCCCCGGCCCGCGCACGTCGACCCCCGCATGTGGGAGAAGATCGTCGTCAACCTGCTCGCCAACGCGGTCAAGTACACGTTCGTCGGGGGTATCGACGTCGCCCTGCGGTCCGACGACGAGGGCTTCGCGCTCACCGTCCGCGACACCGGGGTGGGCATCGTCGCCGAGGAGCTGCCGCACCTGTTCGAGCGCTTCCACCGCGTGGCGGGGGCGACGGCGCGCACGCGGGAGGGCACCGGCATCGGGCTGGCCCTGGTGCAGGAGCTGGCCGCGCTGCACGGCGGCGCGGTCGCGGTGACCAGCGAGCCCGGCGTCGGCAGCGCGTTCACCGTGGCGCTGCCCTACGGCGCCTCGGACCTCGGCGCCGACGAGCAGCCCGCCGCGGCGCGCCCCTCGGACGCCGCGCGCGGCGAGGCGGCGAGCTGGGAGTCGGACACGGCCCGGCCGAGCGCGCCGGCGACCGCGCGCCCCGGCGCCGCCGGCATCCTCGTGGTCGACGACAACGCCGACATGCGCGGCTACCTGACCCGGTTGCTCGGCGCGCACTGGACCGTGCGCTCGACCGCCAACGGCGAGGAGGCGCTGCGGGCCGTGAGCGAGCAGCAGCCCGACGTCGTCCTGACCGACGTGATGATGCCGCGGGTGGACGGCTTCCAGCTGCTGCACGCCCTGCGCTCCGACCCCACCACCCGGCACATCCCGGTGATCATGCTGACCGCGCGCGCCGGCCAGGAGGCCTCGGTCGAGGGCCTGGACGCCGGCGCCGACGACTACCTGGCCAAGCCGTTCCGGGCCGATGAGCTCGTCGCCCGCGTGCGGGCCGTGCTCGAGCGCAGCACCGGGCGCACCGGCCCCATCCGGCTGCCGGTGCCGGCACCGGCACCGGCGGTCCCCGCATCGACCGCCCCGATCCCCCTGCCGAGCGCCCCCGTCCCGCCGCTCCCGCGCACGCCGGCCGGTCATCCCGCACCGCCGGCCCTGCTGGCCTCGTGGCGGCTGCCCTCGGAGCCGGCCTCGGTGCCGCTGCTGCGGCGCCGGCTGCGCGCCGTGCTCGACGGCGCGGGCGTGGACGCCGACCGCGCCTACGACCTGCTGCTGGCAGCCGGCGAGGCCGTGACGAACGCGATCGAGCACGCCCAGCAGCCCACCGAGCCGTTCGTCGAGGTCGGCGTCGGGATGCGCGGCGACCGGCCGGAGATCACGGTGCGGGACTTCGGCCAGTGGCGGGAACGGGTGCCCAGCATGGACCGCGGGCGCGGCTCCACGCTGATGAGCGCGTTCGCCTCCGTCACCGCCACGCCCAGCCCCGCCGGCACGACCGTGGTCATCACCGGCCTGCCGGCCTGACCGGAGGTCAGGGCAGCAGCCAGGTGTCCTTGCTGCCGGCGACCGGCCCGCCCAGGGCCACCCGCGTCCACGGTGCGGGGAGCGCACGCGTCGCCCCGCCGGTCCCGACCGAGAAGACCCGCAGCCGGGCCGACCGCGGTCGCAGCGTGCCGTCCACGAACGCCGGCAGGGTCGCCTCCGCGAGAGGCTCCCGGGCCACGAACCGGTGCGGGGCCGCGTCGACCGCCGCCTCCAGCCGGGCGAGCTCCGTGGCGCTGCAGGTGCGGCCGTCCACGGCCTCCCGGCCGCCGTACCCGGCGACCTCCTCGACGACCAGGTCGGGCAGCCGGCCGCGGACCTCGGCGAGCGCCACCGGGTCGGCGAGCACCCAGGTGCGCGGCGAGGGCAGCAGCGGCTGCTCGCCCAGGTAGAAGCCGATCATCGCCGGCACGAAGGCGAAGGTGGCGGCGTCGTCGGCCACGCCGTTGCCCGGCACGTTCGCCAGACCCAGCCGCCCCGCGCGGACGGCCTCGGTCAGCTGCTGGTCCAGGGGCTGGCCGACGGGCGTGCGGTAGGCACCGAGGGCGCCCTCGTCGAACCGCCGGTACAGGACGTCGACCGGACGGCGCTCGCCGTCGACCGCGATCTCCAGGCCGCCGTCGGTGCGCGGCCAGAGGTCGCCTGCCTGCACCAGCGGCACGCCCAGCGCGTCGGCGAGGACGGCGTGCTCGAACCAGGAGCTGTCGGTGTCCCCCGCGCTGAGGACGGCGATCCGGGGGGCGCCCGGGCAGGCCGGCGGAGCGGCCTCGGCCAGCGCCGCGCGCAGCAGGTCCACCGCGACCTCGGGGGCACCCGGCGCAGCCGCGCCGAACAACGCGGGGGCGGCGGCTCGCAGCGCGAGGCGGTCCTCCACGGCGAAGCCGAGGCCCGCGGGGGTGCGCAGGTCGTCGGCGGTCACCGCCCACCCGCCGTCGGCGGTGCGGACCAGGTCGGCCGCGGCCACCGTCGCGCGCGGCTGTCCCGGCCAGGCCTGACCGATGGCGGCGGGATCGCGGGCCGGGTTGTGCACCACCGCCCACTCGGGGAGCACACCGGCACGGACGATCTCCGGCGCCCGGTCGGCGTCGCCGCGACGCCGGCCGGCCGCCCGGTAGGTGTCGGCGAGGAACGCCCCCAGGGCGCGGTGCCGCTGCTCGACGCCGGCGGCCACGAGCCGCCACTGCGCGGCGGGGATCAGCCGGGGCAGCGGGTCCAGGACCACCGGGTGCCGCTCGTGCCGGCAGTCGGACCAGCTGCCCAGCGCCACCCCGCGGGCGGCGCGCAGCTCGGCGAGCGCCTGCCCGGCCGCGGCGAGCCCGCCGGCACCCAGCCCGGCCAGCACCGGTTCGAGCGGGGCGTAGTCCGGGCGCAGCCGGCCCTCGGCGGTCACCGCCTCGTCGGCGGTGGGCGCGGGGTAGCCGGCGAGCAGTCCGCCGCTCACAGCCAGCGGTCGAACCAGGCGGTGACCCGGCCGCTCAGCTCGACGAGGTGGTCGCGACCCACCACGGTGTGCCCCTCACCCGGCAGCAGGAGCAGCTCGCAGGGCGCTCCCCGGGCGGCCAGCGCGGCGTGCGCCTGCACCGTCTCGGCGACCGGCACGTTGGTGTCGCGGTCGCCGTGGGCGAGCAGCAGGGGCGCGGTCACCCGGTCCAGCGTCGTCATCGGGGCGATCGCCCCGAGCATCTCCCGGTCGGCGACGGGGTCGCCGTACTCGGTGACCGACGCCGCGGCCATCCACGGTTCGGTGCCGGCGAAGAAGGTCCGCAGGTCGCTCATGCCGGCCAGCGTGGCACCGGCGGCGAGGAGCTCGGGCCACCGGGTCAGCGCGACCAGGGTGAGGTAGCCGCCGTAGGACCAGCCGTGCGCACCGATCCGGCCCGGTGCGGCGATGCCGGCGGTGACCAGTTCGTCCACCGTCGTCCGCACGTCCTCGAACGAGGCCTCACGGGCGGCGACGTCGTCGGCGGTCATGAACGCCCGCCCGAACCCGCCCGAACCGCGCACGTTGGGTGCGAACACCGTCAGGCCGGCCGCCACCAGGCACTGCACCAGCGGGTCGAACGCCGGGCGGTGCTGCCCCTCCGGGCCGCCGTGGAAGCTGACCACCGTGCGGTTCGGCGCCTGCGCGTCCCGCGGGGTGTAGAGCCAGCCGGACAGCGGCATGCCGTCGGGAGCGGTGTAGGCGAGCCGCTCGGGGGCGACCATCCGCGGGCTGCGGGGAGGCGGCGCCGACCCGGGCAGCGGAACGGCCCGGCTGCCGCCGTCGAGGTGCACCCGCCAGAGCGCCCGCGGCGTCCTCGGCCCGGTGAGCTCGGCGACCATCGTGGCGCCGTCGGCGCCGAGCGACCAGCCGGGCAGCACGACGTCGGGCAACGGGATGCTGCGCACCAGCGAGCCGTCGGAGACGTCGTGCACGCACAGCTCGGTGGCGCCGCCGGCGTTCCAGACCGCCAGCACGGTGCCGTCGGCGCGCAGCGCGTAGCCGTCGAGGTCGGCGTCGGCGCGGTACAGCACCGTGCGCCCCTCCCCGGCCGGCCCGTCGGGGCCCAGGGGCACCTCGACCAGCCCCGCCCGGTCGGCGAGCAGCGGCCCGGGCAGCGAGGCGCGCAGGTGGATCGAGCGGCCGTCGGAGGCGAACCGCCCGTCCTCGGACGCGACCCCGCCCGGAGCGCCGGGGGCGAGGACCGGGCGCTGGACCCCCGTCGCGACGTCGATCGCGACGACGTGCCGGTGCGCGCGCGGGCCGCGGCGGGCCAGCAGGATCCGGCCGTCCGGGGAGAGCGCGGAGACGGAGAGGAACCCGCCCCGGGCCAGTGTCCGGCTCGTCCCGGCCTCGACGTCGACGAGGACGACGTCGGCATCGGGCCCGGTGCCGGGGGCGATCGAGCAGACGTAGCGGCCGGGCCCGGCCCAGAACCCGGCGAAGACCGTGGCGCGGGGATCCGCGCCCGCCACGAGGCGGGCGTCGGTGCCGTCGGGCCGCACGGCGTGCAGCTCGGCGCAGATCGAGCCGCCCGGGCTCACCAGGTAGGCCAGCCAGGCGCCGTCCGGGGACCACGCGACCGACACCACCTCCTGGGCCGGCTGCGAGAGCACCCGCGGCGGCTCGGCGCCGTCGACGGCGGCCACCTCCAGGCGCGGGATCCCCGACCGGTCGGTCACGGAGGCGACGTGCCGCCCGTCGGGCGACAGCGCGGGGCACCACGCGCCGACGGCGCCCGCGACGACGGCGATCTCGGCGAGCAGGTCGCCGGCGAGCCGCGCAGGAGGAGCGGGCACCAGGTCGATCCCGGGACCGGCCATCGCACCTCCTCGGCTCTCGGACGGATGCGTCCCCCGGCGGAACGCGAGCGGCAGGATCGCACGGCACGGGGCGCCGCCCACTGTGCCGAGCAGGCGTTTCGCGGAGATGTCGTCGATGTCAGGAACGGGCGCCACAGCGGCCCCGTGACGCGCCGCGCCGGGCCACCTGCGGCGCGGCGCGGGTGCGCGCCGATAGCCTCGGGCCCGGTCTCTCTCCGGAGCCCTACCGCTCACGCCTTGCAGGAGGTCGCCCGTGCGCACGCTGCGCCTCGTGGGGCTCTCCGACGACGGCTCGAGCCTGGTGCTCGTCGCCGACACCGAGGACGGCGAGCAGCGGTTCTCCGTCCCGGTCGACGACCGCCTCCGTGCCGCCGCCCGCGGGGACTCCCGCCGGCTCACCCAGATCGACGTCGACCTGGGCACCGAGCTGCCGCCCCGCGTGATCCAGGCCCGCATCCGCGCCGGCGAGACGCCCGAGCAGGTCGCCGCCGCCACCGGGGCGCGCGTCGAGCGGATCATGCGGTTCGCCCACCCCGTGCTCCAGGAGCGCGAGCGCGTGGCCGAGCAGGCCCGCGAGGCGCGGGTGCGGCTCAGCGACAGCACTCCGGGCACGACCCTCCAGCGGTTCATGACCGAGCGGCTGCGGCTCATCGACACCGACGTCGACGCCGTGGCCTGGGACGCCTACCGCAGCGACACCGGTGCCTGGGTGGTCACCGGCGAGTGGCGTGCGGGCGAGAAGTCCGGCACCGCGCGCTGGACCTTCGACCTGCCCTCGCGCACGGTCGCCCCGCTCGACGCCGCGACGACGGACTTCGCCGAGGGCACCCGCCTGGTCCGGGTCGTCCCCGACGTGCCCACCGGCCCGCCGCCGGCCCCGGTGCAGCCCGCCCGCCCGGTCGCGGTCCTGCGCGACGAGACTCCGCCCGCGCCCGCGGTCGACGACCTCCACGTGCGGGACGTGCACCCGCCCAGCGGCTCCCCCGACGACCACCGCTCGATGGACACCTTCCTCGACGAGATCGCCGACCACGACACCGTCGTGCTGGGCCGCCCCGGCGAGGACCTGGACTCCGAGGACCCCCGCGCACGCATCCCGGCGTGGGAGGACATCGTCTTCGGGGTCCGTCGCAACCGCTGAGCCGCGATAAGTCGGTCGCTCCTGTCGGAGGTCGGGCCTAGCCTCGATCCGCCATGGACGACGCCGCCGCACCCGACGACCGCGGCCGCCTCTCCGCCCTCCTGCGGCTGTGGCCCTACGCCCGGCCCTACCGGGGGCTGATCGCGGTCACGTTCGCGGCCGCCCTGCTGGCCACGCTCGCCCAGCTGGCCGTGCCGCTGATCACCGCGGCGCTGGTGGACGGGCCGATCGCCGACGGCGACCGCGCCGGTCTGGTGCCCCTCCTGGGGCTCGCCCTGCTGTTCGGGGTCGCCGAGGCCGGCCTGTTCTTCCTCCGCCGCTGGGCGATGACCCGCAGCTGCCTCGCGATCGAGCGCGACCTCCGCGGCGCCCTCTACGAGCGGCTGCAGCGGCTGCCCGTCTCCTTCCACGACCGGTGGCCCTCGGGTCAGCTGCTCTCCCGCGCGTCCAGCGACATGTCCACGGTGCGCCGCTTCGTGGGCTTCGCCGCCGTGTTCCTCGCGGTCAACCTGATCACCTGCGTCGTCGTCGCGGTCCTGCTGCTGGTCACGTACTGGCCGCTCGGCATCGCGGTGCTCCTCACCACCGTTCCGCTGACCCTCCTCGGCCAGCGCTGGGAGCGGCGCTACAACGTGCAGTCCCGCCGGGTGCAGGACGAGCAGGGCGAGCTGGCGACCGACGTGGAGGAGGCCGTGCAGGGCATCCGGGTGGTCAAGTCGCTGGGCCGGCGCGGGTTGGTGTTCGACCGCTTCGACGCCAAGGCCCGGCGGCTGCGCCGGCTCGAGCTTGACAAGGTCCGCACGCTCGCGCTGCTGTGGTGCGTCTTCGAGCTGCACCCGCAGCTGACGCTGGCGCTGATCCTGGTCGGCGGCGCGACGGCCGTGAGCACCGGCGCCCTGACCGTGGGCGGGCTGGTCGCCTTCGTGGCGCTGTTCACCGTGCTGCTCTGGCCGATCCTGTCGCTGGGCTGGCTGTTCGCCTTCGCCCAGGAGACCGCCAGCGCCTGCGACCGCATCGGGGAGCTGCTCGACGAGCCGCTCACGGTCACCGACCGGCCCGGCGTCGTGCCGCAGCCGGTGGGGTCGCCGGCCCGGCTCGCCTTCGAGGGCGTCGGCTTCCGGCACCCCGGCCCGGCCGGTCCGGTGCTGGCGGGCGTCGACCTCGTCGTCGAGCCGGGCGAGACCGTGGCGCTGGTCGGGGCGACCGGCTCGGGCAAGACCACGCTCACCTCGCTGGTCGGGCGGCTGCACGACGTGACCGGGGGCCGGGTCACCCTCGACGGCGTCGACGTGCGGGACCTGCCGCTGGCCCAGCTGCGCGGCGTCGTCTCGGTCGCCTTCGAGGAGGCGACGCTGCTCTCGATGAGCGTCCGGGAGAACCTGACGCTCGGGCGGCGGGACGCCACCGACGCCGACGTCGCCGAGGCGCTGCGGGTGGCCCAGGCGGAGTTCGTCCACGACCTGCCGTGGGGCCTGGACACCCGCATCGGCGAGCAGGGCCTGTCGCTGTCCGGCGGCCAGCGGCAGCGCCTGGCGCTGGCCCGCGCGGTGCTGGGCCGCCCCTCGGTGCTGGTCCTCGACGACCCGCTCTCGGCCCTCGACGTGCACACCGAGGCGCTGGTCGAGCGCGCGCTGCGCGAGGTGCTCGCCGGGACGACGGCGCTGGTCGTGGCCCACCGGCCCTCCACCGTGCTCCTGGCCGACCGGGTGGCGCTGCTCGAGGGCGGCCGGATCGCCGCCCTCGGCACGCACTCCGAGCTCCTCGCCGCGCACCCGGCGTACCGCGACCTGCTGGCGCAGGAGAGCAACCTGGCGGAGGTGCTCCCGTGACCGACCCTGCACCCACGGGACAGGACTGGCGCGGCGTCGCGACCGAGGACACCGACGAGCTGCCTCCGGGTGCGGGGATCTTCCTGCGCGCCCGGTCGCGGCGGCTGCTCGGCGAGCTGCTGCGGCCGCACCGGCGGTCGCTGTGGTGGCTGCTGGCGACCGTCGTCGCGCAGAACGCCGCCTGGCTCGCCGGCCCGCTGCTGATCGGCGTGGGCATCGACGTCGCGGTCCCGGCGCTGGTCGACGGCGACGCGGGCCCGCTGGTGTGGATCACCCTGGCGATGGTCGCGGCGGCGGCGCTGGACACCGGGCTGCGCTTCCTGTTCCTCACCGGCTCCGGCCGGGTGGGCCAGGCGGTGCTGCTGACCCTGCGCCGGCGGGTGTTCACCCACGTCCAGGTGCTGCCGCTGTCCTTCCACGAGCGGTACACCTCGGGCCGCACGATCAGCCGGCTGACCAGCGACGTCGAGGCGCTCGCGGAACTGCTCGACGAGGGCCTCGACGGGCTGATCACCGCGCTGTTCAGCGTGCTCGGCATCGGCATCGTGCTGGTGGTGCTCGACCCGCCGCTGGGGCTCACCGCGCTGCTCGGCTTCCCCGCGCTGTTCTGGGTGGCCCGCTGGTTCCAGCGCAACTCCACCGCGGCCTACCGGCGCACCCGCGAGACCATCGCCGCGCTGATCGTCCAGTTCACCGAGACCTTCGGCGGCATCCGCGCGGTGCAGGCGTTCCGGCGCGAGCCGCGCAACGACGAGCTCTACGCCGTCCTCAACGAGGACAACCGGCAGGCGCACGACCGGGCGTTCTGGCTGATCGCCGTCTTCGTCCCGGCCGTCGTCCTGATCGGCAACCTGGTCACCGTGGCCGTCCTCGGCCACGGCGCGCTGCGGGTCATGGACGGCGCGCTGGCCGTGGGGACGCTGGTGTCCTTCCTGCTCTACCTGCGGCGGTTCTTCGACCCGCTGCAGGACATCGCGATGTTCTACAACAGCTACCAGTCGGCGACGGCCGCGCTGGAGAAGCTCTCGGGCGTGCTCGAGGAGCGGCCCACCGTCCCCGAGCCTCGCGACCCGGTGCCGCTGCCGGCCGCGGCCGGCGAGCTGGTCTTCGACGACGTCCGGTTCGGCTACACCGGGACGACCGTGCTGCCCGGTCTGCAGCTCACCCTGCCCCCCGGCGAGACGGTGGCGCTGGTCGGCACCACGGGTGCCGGCAAGTCCACCCTCGCCCGCCTGGCGGCACGGTTCTACGACCCGGTCGAGGGCGAGGTGCGGCTGGACGGCGTCCCGCTGCACCGGCTGAGCGACGCCGACCTGCGGCGGGCGGTCGTGATGGTGACCCAGGAGAGCTTCCTGTTCTCCGGCACCGTCGCGGACAACATCGCCTTCGGCCGGCCGGGCGCCGACCGCGCGCAGATCGAGGGCGCCGCCCGCGCGATCGGTGCGCACGCGTTCATCACCGCCCTGCCCGAGGGCTACGACACCGAGGTGGACAAGCGCGGCGGGCGCCTGTCGGCCGGGCAGCGGCAGCTGGTCGGCTTCGCCCGGGCCTTCCTCGCCGACCCGGCGGTGCTCATCCTCGACGAGGCGACCAGTTCCCTCGACGTCCCGAGCGAGCGCCTGGTGCAGCACGCGCTGCGGACGCTGCTCGCCGACCGGACGGCGCTGATCATCGCCCACCGGCTCTCCACCGTGGAGATCGCCGACCGGGTGCTGGTCATGGAGGGCGGCCGGATCGTCGAGGACGGCTCCCCCGCCGAGCTCGTGGCCGGCACCGGCCGCTTTGCCGCGCTGCACCAGGCCTGGGCAGACAGCCTCGTCTGAGGAACAGCCCGGTCCGGCGAGCCGTTGACCCGGCATGAGTGCTTCCGTGTCGATGCCGCTGGGCGGCGTCCAGGTCGGTTCCTACGACTCCTACGAGCGTGCCCAGGCGGCCGTCGACCACCTCTCGGACGAGAAGTTCCCCGTCGAGAACGTGACGATCATCGGCTCGGACCTGCGCCAGGTCGAGAAGGTCCTCGGCCGGATGACCACCGGCCGGGCCATCGCCGCCGGGGCGGCGGGCGGCGCCTGGTGGGGTCTGTTCGTCGGCCTGCTGCTCGGCATCTTCTCCGAGGACGGCGCCGGCTGGATCGGCGCGGTCCTCACCGGGCTGCTCGTCGGGCTCGCCTTCGGCGCGCTGTTCGGCTGGATGGGTTACGCCGCCACCCAGGGCAAGCGGGACTTCACCAGCACGAGCACGATCGTCGCCGGCCGCTACGACGTCATGTGCAACCCGGCGCAGGCCGAGCAGGCCCGCGAGATCCTCGCGCGCTTCGCCCTGCGCTTCTAGCCGGCCACCCCTAGCGGAGCGCCGCGAAGGCGACGGCCGCCGCGGCGGCCACCCCGAGCGAGTCCACCCCGGACCGCATCGGGATGCGCGCGCGCACCCGCGCGGCCTGCTGCGCCTCCGCGGTGAGCCCCGGCCCCTCGGCGCCCAGCAGCACCGCCGTGCGGGGGTGCGCGCGCGGATCCACCTCGTCGAGGTCGACCGCGTCGGCGGCCGGGGTCAGCGCCACCGTGAGATACCCGGCGTCGTGCAGCCGGTCCAGGCCGGCCGGCCAGTCCGGCAGGACGGCGAACGGCAGCGTGAGCACGTGGCCCATCGAGACCCGCACGGAGCGCCGGTACAGCGGGTCGGCGCAGCGCGGGTCCAGCAGCAGCCCCTCGACGCCGAGCGCGATGGCCGACCGGGCGATCGAGCCGAGGTTCTCGTGGTCGTTGAGCCCCTCGAGGACGGCGAGCCGACGCGGCGCCGACGGGTCCGGACCGGCCAGCAGCTGCCCCAGGTCCGCCGGGGGCAGCCGGTCGGCCGCGGCCAGGGCCCCGCGGGTCAGCCGGAACCCGATGACCTCCGACACCACCCACTTGTCGGCGACGTAGACCGTCACGTCGTCGGCCAGCCCGAGGTCCTCCACCCGGCCCGCCACCCCGAAGACCGACCGCACCGGATAGGGCGAGAGCAGCAGCCGCTCGATCGCCGCCGTGCCCTCCACGATGACCGGCGAGACGCCCCGGGGCGCCCCGGCCGGGCGGTCCCCCGCCTTGAGGTCGCGGTAGTCGGCCACCCGCGGGTCGTCGGGATCGGTGATGACGACGGGTTCGGGCACGGTGCGATCGTGCCCCATTGACGGCTCCGGACTAACTCACCTAGCGTTGAGTTCATCAGCCGTTGAGTTCTGGGAGCTGCCATGGACGCCGTCGTCGTCCGGGATCTCGTCGTCGAGCGCGGCAGGCGCGGCGTCCTGCACGGGCTGGGGTTCGCCATCCCGACCGGCCAGCTGACCGGCCTGCTGGGGCCGAGCGGGAGCGGGAAGAGCACGCTCATGCGCGCCCTCGTGGGGGTGCAGCGGGTCCGCTCCGGCGAGGTGACCGTGCTCGGGGAGCCGGCCGGCTCGCCCGGGCTGCGCCGCCGGGTCGGTTACGTCACCCAGGCGCCCAGCGTCTACGGCGACCTGACCGTGCGGGAGAACGTGCGCTACTTCGCCGCCCTGTACGGCCGCGGCGCGCGCGAGGCCGACGCCGCGGTGGCCGACGTGGGGCTGGCCGAGGCCGCGCACCAGCTCGTCGACGACCTCTCCGGCGGGCAGCGCGGACGGGCCTCGCTGGCCTGCGCACTGGTCGGGGAGCCCGAGCTGCTGGTGCTCGACGAGCCGACCGTGGGGCTGGACCCGGTGCTGCGCGCCGAGCTGTGGGCGCGGTTCGCCGCCCTGGCTGCGGCCGGGACGACCCTCGTCGTCTCCAGCCACGTGATGGACGAGGCCCGCCGCTGCGACCGGCTGCTCCTGCTGCGGGACGGCGACCTGCTCGCCGACACCACCCCCGCCCGACTGCGCGCCGACGGCGGTTCGCCGGACCTGGAGGAGGCCTTCCTCGCGCTCGTCCGGGCCTCGGCCGGGGTGCCGGCATGACCGCCGCCACCGCCGGCCGGGTGCTGCGCCAGCTGCGCCACGACCCGCGCACGATCGCGATGATGCTGGCGGTCCCGGGCCTGCTGCTGGGCCTGCTGTACCTGCTGTGGAAGGACCTCCCCACCCCGCCCGGTCAGGTCGGCGTCTTCGACCGGGTCGGGCTGACCATGCTCGGCATCTTCCCGTTCGTCGTCATGTTCCTCGTGACCAGCATCGCGATGCTGCGCGAGCGCACCTCGGGCACGCTCGAGCGGCTGCTCACCACGCCACTGTCCCGGCCGGCCCTGCTGCTCGGGTACGGCATCGCCTTCGGCCTCGCCGCCGCCCTCCAGGCGGTGGTCACCGTGGCGGTGGCGACGACGCTCTACGACCTGACGGTTGCCGGATCGCTCGCGCTCGTCGTCCTCATCGCGGTGGTCGACGCGATCCTCGGCGTCGCCCTCGGCCTGCTCGCCAGCGCCTTCGCCCGCAGCGAGTTCCAGGCGGTGCAGTTCATGCCGGTGATCGTGCTGCCGCAGTTCTTCCTCTGCGGGCTGCTCGCGCCCCGCGAGCAGATGGCCGGGTGGCTGCAGGCGGTCAGCGACGTCCTGCCGTTGACCTACGCCGTGGACGCCCTCCAGGAGGTGGGACGCTCCTCCGAGGTCACCGGCCGGATCTGGCTCGATCTCGCCGCCGTGGCCGGCACGGCCGTGCTCGCCCTGGCCCTGGCGGCCGGCACCCTGCGGAGGAGGACCAGCTGAGCAGCGAGCCCCGCGGCGGCGGCACCCGGCGGCCGGGACGGCGACCGGGCAATCCCGGCACCCGGGAGGCGGTGCTCGCCGCCGCCCGCGCCGCGTTCGCCGAGCGCGGCTTCGACGGCGCGACAATCCGCGGCATCGCGACCGCCGCCGGCGTCGACCCGGCGCTGGTGCACCACTACTTCGGCAGCAAGGACCAGCTGTTCCTCGCCGCGATCGAGGCGCCGGCCGACCCGGCCGAGCTGCTCCCGGAGCTGCTGGCGGGAGGGCCTGACCGCCTCGGCGAGGGCGTCGTCCGCACGCTGCTCACCGTCTGGGACGGCCCGGGCCAGGCCGCCGGGCTGGCCCTGGTGCGCTCGGCGATCGGCAACGAGTGGGGCGCGCGGCTGCTGCGCGAGTTCCTGGCCACCCAGGTGCTGCGCCGGGTCATCCGCTCGCTCGACCACCCGCCGGCCGAGGCCGAGCTCCGGGCGGCGCTGGCCGCCTCGCAGCTCGTCGGCCTGGTCGTCGGGCGCTACGTGCTGAAGATCGAGCCGCTGGCCTCGGCCGCACCCGAGTGGCTGGTCGCCGCCGTCGGCCCGACCGTGCAGCGCTACCTCACCGGCGAGGTGGCGCTGCCGGGGTGACCCGGGGTCAGCGCCCGCGGGAGAGGCGGGCCAGCTGCCGGGCCTGGACGACCAGCCGGCCCTCGGAGTCCCAGATGGTGCAGTCCTCGTCGATCCAGCCGCCGGCGATCTGGGTGGCGCGGGCCTCCGCGAGGCACCAGCCCGGGGCAGGCATCGCGCGGACCAGCACCTGGAGCTGCACGGTCGGCGCCCAGCCGCGCTGGCCGATCGCGAAGCCCAGCGGCGGCAAGACGTCGGCGAAGGTGAGCAGGCCCAGGGGGTCGGCCGGGCGGCCGTCGACGAACCGGATCCAGGCACGGAGCACCGGCTCCTCCGACGGCTCGCCCACCGTCCAGCCGGCGGTCGCCGGGTCCAGCCGGCTGTCGACGTGCCGGCTCAGGCCCGGCCGCTTGCCCGGGTCGGGGTTGAGCCGCGCGGAGAGGTCCACGCACTCCTCGGGCGGCGGCATGTCGGGCATGCGCGAGGAGTCGTAGTCGGGCGTCTCGTCACCGAGGGTGGCCGTGGTCGCCTGGACGACGATCGACGGGCCGGCACCGGAGCTGGACAGCGTGACCACCGAGTGCGCGAGCGTGCGGCCGGCCGCCCCGGGGGTCACCTCGAGCGTCGCCTCCCCCGCCGGCGTCGGGCGGATGTAGCTGGCCGCCACCGCGACGGGGTGCGGGTGCGGGCTCTCGGACACCGCGGCCCGGGCCGCCACCGACAGCAGGTAGCCGCCGTTCAGGATCCCGCCGCCGACCTGCCAGGTCTGGTCGAGATCGGCGAGGAGGACCCCGCCCTCACCGCGCCGCACGGCGGTCGCGGTGTCGAAGTCGTAGGTCGGCTGGTCGTCGTCAGTCAGCGGCACGCATCACAGAGTGCCAGGGTGGGGCGCATGGAGTACAAGCACCTCGGTCGTAGCGGCCTCACGGTCTCCCGCCTCTGTCTCGGCACCATGAACTTCGGCTCGCGGACCGAGGAGTCCGCCTCGCACGAGATCATGGACCGGGCACTGGCCGAAGGCGTCAACTTCTTCGACACCGCCAACGTGTACGGCGGCGACGCCGGCAAGGGCCGCACCGAGGAGGTGGTCGGCAGCTGGTTCGCCCACGGCGCGGAGCGGCGCGAGAAGACGGTGCTGGCCACCAAGGTCTACGGCAACATGAGCGACTGGCCCAACGACACGTTCCTCTCCGCCCGCAACATCGTGCGGGCGTGCGACGCCTCGCTGCGGCGGCTGCAGACCGACTGGATCGACCTCTACCAGTTCCACCACGTCGACCTCCGCACTCCGTGGGAGGAGATCTGGCAGGCCTGCGAGACGCTGGTCGCCCAGGGCAAGGTGCTCTACGTCGGCTCCTCGAACCACGCCGCCTGGCAGATCGCCGCGGCGAACGAGGCCGCCGCCCGCCGGCACTTCCAGGGCCTGGTCAGCGAGCAGTCGCACTACAACCTGCTGACCCGGCACGTCGAGCTCGAGGTGCTGCCGGCGGCGAAGCACTACGGCGTCGGCATCATCCCGTGGAGCCCGCTCGCCGGCGGGCTGCTGGCCGGCGTGCTGGAAAAGGCGGAGGAGGGCCGCCGGGCCGACGAGAGGACGCAGAAGCGGGTGGCGAAGCTGCGCCCCCAGCTCGAGAAGTACGAGGCGTTCTGCCGCGAGATCGGCGCCGCGCCGGCCGACGTCGGCGTCGCCTGGCTGCTGCACCAGAAGGCGGTCACCGCGCCGATCATCGGTCCGCGCACGATGGAGCAGTTCGAGGGCGCGCTCGCCGCGCTGCACCTGACCCTGGACGCCGATCAGCTGGCCCGCCTCGACGAGATCTTCCCGGGCTACAAGGCCGCGCCGATGGAGTACGCCTGGTGACGCTCGTAGCTCGGCCCGGAGCCGAGCCGGCTCTCCAGCAGTAGCACCTCGCCGACCGGCCAGGCGGGCCCGCGGTAGCCCGCCAGCCGGTCGGTCAGCGTTCCGTCCGCGGGCTGCCGGGGAGGCCACCGCCCGAGGGTGAGGTGCGGGCGGAAGGGCCGATCCTCGACGGCCAGGCCCAGCCCACGGGCCAGCTCGGCCAGCCGGTCCGCCAGCGCCGTCAGCGGGACGACGTCCCCGTCGAGCCCGGCCCAGGCGACCTGGGGGCGGCGGGCGCTGCCGAACCGTCCGGCGCCCGCCAGCCGCAGCCGCATCGGCGGGGCGGCCGCGACGGCGGGAACCGCGCCGGCGGCGAGAGCGGGCAGCACCTCGCGGGGCACGGCGCCGAGGAACAGCAGCGTGAGGTGCCATCGCGCGGACGCCGTCCAGCGGGGGGCGCCGGGTACGTCGCGCAGCGGGTCGAGCGCCCGGCGGAGGTGCGCCCGCGCCGCCTCGGGCGGATCGACGGCGAAGAACAGGCGGGCGGTCGTCAGTCCTGCACCGCCAGGCCGGCGGCCTCCAGTGCGGCGACGAGCCGCAGCCGCTCGGCGTCACGGGCTCGCCCGGGCGGCTCGGTGGCCAGCGCATGCGGGACGTCGAGCATGCCGGCCGCCTCGGTCAGGACGTCGTCGCAGGCCGCCTGCAGTGCGCGCCGGCGGGCCATGGGCGCGCCCGCGGGGACCAGGGCCAGCTGGCGCCGGAGCCGGCGGACGTCGGCGGCGACCACCTGGAGCGGCCGCCGGTCGAGGGGCGGCAGCCGGCGGGCCCGGCGCCGGGCCGCGCGCTCGGCCAGCCATCGCTCGGCGGGGCCGAACCCGACGACGACGGCGCACAGCGCGGCGAACGGGAGCAGCAGGAGGAGCGAGCCGGTCATGGCATCTCCGGACCGAGTCGGGCGGACCACCGAACGGTACCCGCGGATCAGCCCACCGGCGGGGGGACGGCGCGCTCCCCCACCCGGAGCGCCACCCACGGCCGCTCCGGCCGGCGCTCCAGCCGCACCGACCGCCCGCGGGCGAGGACGGCGCCGGCCACCCCCGCGGCCAGCACCACGACCCCACCACCGAGGAGCAGCCCCCAGCGCGGGCCGAGCTGCTCGGCGATGACGCCGATGAGCGGCGCACCGATCGGCGTCCCGCCCATGAAGCACATGAAGTACAGCGCCATGACCCGGCCGCGCATCTGCGGGTCGACGCCGAGCTGCACGAAGCTGTTGTTGGCCACGCTGAACACCAGCGCCGCCGCACCGGTGGGCACCAGCAGCACGCCGAAGGCGATCTCGCCCGGCATCAGGCCGGTGATCACGGTGAGCACCCCGAACACCAGCGCGGAGCCGATGAGGAAGCGCACCCGCGGCCGGCGGCTGCGGCGGGTCGAGAGCAGGGCGCCGCTGAGCGAGCCGACGGCGAAGACCGTGGCGAGCAGGCCGAACGCCTCGGCGCCCAGGCCGAACTCCGCGCGGGCCATGAGCGCGATGGTGATCTGGTAGTTGAACCCGAAGGTGCCGACGACGAAGGCCAGCCCCATGGCCAGCACGAGGTCGCGGTGCGCCCAGGCGTAGGCCGCACCCGCCCGCAGCTGCCCCTTGCCCCGCGCCACGCGGGCGCTGGGCAGCAGCTCGTCGGCGCGCATGGAGCCCAGCGCGAGGATGGTGAACCCGAAGCTGGCCGCGTTGATGAAGAACGCAGGCGCCGTGTTCCCCGACGCCAGACCGATGAGCAGGCCGGCCACCGACGGGCCCACGAGCCGGGCACCGTTGAAGATCGTCGAGTTGAGGCTGACCGCGTTGGTCAGCAGCTCGGGCCCCACCATCTCCGAGACGAAGGCCTGCCGGACCGGGGCGTCGATCGCCGCGGCCGCACCCAGGCCGCTGGCCAGCACGAACACGTGCCACAGCGCCACCGCGTCGGTGACCACCAGGACGGCGAGGACGAGCGCGAGCAGCCCCATGACGGCCTGGGAGATCTGCAGCAGCCGGCGCTTGGGATAGCGGTCGGCGAGCAGCCCCCCGTAGGGGCTCAGCAGCACCGTGGGGGCGAACTGCAGGGCCGTGATCAGCCCGAGGGCCACGCCGCTGTCGTCGGTGAGCTGCAGGACCAGCCAGTCCTGGCCGATCCGCTGCATCCAGGTGCCGGTCTGGCTGACCAGGTTGGCCGAGGCGTAGCGCCGGTAGTTGTGCACCCGCAGCGCCCGGAACATGCCGCCCCGGGCCTGCTCCTCGGTGCTCTGCTCCTCGGTGCTCTGCACCCCGGTGCTCTGCCCGGTGCTGCTGGGCGCGGTCATGCGCCGGCCAGCTCGTCCATGATGGCCGCGGCCTCGCGCAGCACCGCCCGCTTCTCGGGGCTGAGCTCGTGCAGCCGCCCCGACAGCCACGCGTCGCGGGCCCGCCCCTCGGCCGCCAGCAGCTCCAGGGCCGCCCCGGTCAGGCCGAGGACGACCTGCCGGCCGTCCGTGGGATGCGGGGTCCGGCTGACCAGGCCCATGGCCTCGAGCGCTCCGACGACCCGGGTCATCGACGGCGGCTGGACGCGCTCGTGCGCGGCCAGCTCCCCCGCGCTCATCGGCCCGTGCCGCTTGAGCGTGGACAGCGCGGAGAGGTGCGTGAGCGTCACCGAGGTGTCCACCCGCTGGCTCCGCAGCCGGCGCGCGAGCCGCATCACGCCCAGGCGCAGGTCGTGCGCGAGCGCGGCGGTGTCGAGCGTCGTGCGGGTCACATAGTTAGCGTACCTCACTAACTGTCCCCCGGCCCGGCACGCACAGGGGCCCGCCACCGGCGAACCGGTGACGGGCCCCTGGGGCGACGCGGGTCAGACGATCTGCTGGATCGGCTCGAGCGCGAAGTAGACGACGAACAGCGCCGTGATCACCCACATCAGCGGGTGCACGTCGCGGCGACGCCCGACGGCCACCCGCAGCAGCACGTAGGTGATGACACCGGCACCGATGCCGTTGGTGATCGAGTAGGTGAACGGCATCAGCGCGATCGTCAGGAACGCCGGGATGACCAGCGACATGTCGTCCCAGGCGAGGTGCCGGATCTGGGTGATCATCAGTGCGCCGACGATGACCAGCGCCGGCGCGGCCGCCTCGGACGGGACCATCTCGACCAGCGGCGTGAAGAGCATGGCCACCAGGAAGAGCGCACCGGTGACGATGCTGGCCAGGCCCGTGCGGGCGCCGTCGGCGACACCGGCCGTGCTCTCGATGTAGGTCGTGTTCGACGACACGCTGCCCGCGCCACCGGCGGCGGCGGCGATCGAGTCGACCAGCAGGACCGGCTGCGACTTGGGCAGGTTGCCCCTCTCGTCGAGCATGTCGCCCTCGGCGCCGACGGCGGTCACGGTGCCGACGGTGTCGAAGAAGTCCGCGATCATGATCGAGAAGACGATGAGCAGCGCGGCGATGATGCCGATGCGCTCGAAGCCGCCGAACAGCGAGAAGTTGCCGAGCAGCGAGAGGTCGGGGCTGCTGACGACGTCGTCGGGCAGCTCGGGCACCTGCAGCTGCCAGCCGCGGGCGTTGACCGAGCCGTCGTCCAGGAACGTGGGGCCGATGTCGGCGATCGCCTCGACGATGATCGCGAGCACCGTCGTCGCCACGATCCCGATGAGCAGCGCGCCCTTGACCTTGCGGACGACGAGCACGGCGGACAGCAGCAGGCCGACGACGAACACGAGCATCGGCCAGCCGGCGAGCTGCCCACCGATGCCGAAGCTGATCGGGGTGCCCTGACCGCCCGCGATGATGCCGGCGTCGGCCAGGCCGATGATCGTGAGGAAGAAGCCGATGCCGACGGCGATCGCGACCTTCAGCTGCGTCGGGATCGCCTCGAACACGGCCCGCCGGAAACCGGTGAGCACCAGCACCGTGATGAGCAGGCCCTCGAGCACGACCAGGCCCATGATCTCGGGCCAGGACAGCTGGGTGGACGCGTAGACGGCGACGATCGCGTTGATGCCCAGGCCGGTCGCCAGCGCGAAGGGGTACTTCCCGACGATGCCCATGAGGATCGTCATGGCGCCGGCGATCAGCGCGGTGACCGCGGCGACCGACGCGAAGGGCAGCTCGTTCCCCGAGACGTCGAGCCCCGACAGGATGATCGGGTTGAGCACCACGATGTAGGCCATCGTGAAGAACGTGGTGAAGCCACCGCGGACCTCGCGGGTGACGGTGGAGCGCCGCGCGGTGATCTCGAAGTACCGGTCCAGGCCGTTCTTCGGCTTCGCCCGCGGGCCGTCGCTGCGCCGCGGCACGGCGGTGTCGTCGGCGACGACGTCGGCGGGGGTGTCACCCGCGGTGGAGCGGGGGTGGTCGGCCATGGTCGTACTCCCGGAGTCGTGCGGCGGCGGTCGAGCGGCGACAGAGTGCCACATGATCGTTCCCACCGATGACGGGCCGCGGGTGGGCGTCGTCCGGCGCGGCGCGCGGTCCTACAGTCGGGGCGTGCCGACGCCGACCAAGCAGGCCCCTCCCCCGCTGCAGGTGGACACCGCGCGGGTGGTCCTCGCCGGGATCGCGCTGTGGGCCGTGGCGCTCGTCGTCGTCCTGCTGCTGGGCGACCGGGTCGACCGGATGTGGACCTGGACCTGTGTGGCCGCCATCGGCCTGGGCGTCCTCGGCCTCGGCGTCATGCGCCTGCAGGGCCAGCTCGGCCGCAGGGACTGAGCCGCCTACGGGTTGCGCGCCGAGTGGGGCCCGGAGGACCGCGGTGTCACAGCAGGTCGTAGCCGCCGGTGTCGTAGCGCGCCGTGTGCACGACCTCGCTGCGGTCGGCGGCCACCAGCGTCGCCTGGCTGTGCGCGCCGCAGCCGTAGTCGGCGGTGACGACCCGACCGTCGGCCGGGGCGTAGGCGTTCCCGCAGGCGCCGACCCGCTGCCGCAGCGATCCGGCCAGCGGCAGCCAGAACCCGCACGTGACGCAGGGGCCGGGGGCCGAGCGGGCCATCGCCGACGCCGGGCCGAAGTCGCCGTCGCCCCAGCGGGTGACCGCGTCGGCGCGCCCCTCGGCCGACATGACGCGCTCGCGGCCCATGCCCAGCTCGAAGGCGACGACCCGGCCCTCGGGGTCCTCGGCGCTGTCGTCGTCGGCGGTGTAGGACGGCACCAGCCGCGGGTCGTCCTCGGTGGAGGGCAGCACGTCGCCGACGGAGAGGTCCCCGGGGCGCAGCCGCTCGTGCCACGGCACCCACGCCGGCGCCAGGAGCGCCTGCTCACCGGGGAGCAGGACGACCTCGTCGACGGTCACCGAGTCGTCGCCGGGGACGGTCGCCACCGTCACCGCCCAGTGCCAGCCCACGTAACCGGCCTGGCGGCTGGCGAAGGTGTGCGTCGCGGTGGCACCGAGCGCCTCGGGCCCGACCTCGTCGGTCTCCGGGACGGCGATCTCCGGCTCGATCCCGAGGTGCTCACCGACGAGGTCGGCGTCGCCGGCAGTCTCCGCCGCGGCGGCACGGGCCTGCTCGACCGCGGCCGCCTCCGTGAGGGAAGCGGGGAGCGAGGACGCGGGCCGGGAGCTGAAGGGATCGGACACGCAGGCCATCATCCCTGAGGACGACGGTCCGTGGGTCGCGGACCCTCCGCGAGGCAACGGGCCTGGCTGCCAGGTCGGTGCGGCACCATGGACGGGTGCCCAGCTCCCGCCGTCCGGTGCCGCCGCCGGACCGCGCCGACACCACACCGCTGGGTCGGCCCTCGACGAGGCCGATGCCCGCGGCCGGGGCGTCGCCGCGGGTGACGGTCACCCGCGTCGCGATCTCCCGCAGCCGCGAGCTCTCGCGGGCCGCCGCCCGTCGGGTGCAGGCCGCGAGCCGGGCCGACGGCGCCGACGCCAGCGGGCTGAGCAAACTGCTGTGGGTCAACGCGCTGCACATGGCCGGGGACGCGCTGATCGCCGTCTCGCTCGCGGGCACCTTGTTCTTCGCGGCCACCACCGACGCGCAGCGCGGCAACGTGGCGCTCTACCTGCTGGTCACGATGGCGCCGTTCGCGCTGCTGGCCCCCGTCATCGGCCCGCTGCTGGACCGGCTGCAGCGTGGCCGCCGGTGGGCGCTGGCCGCCAGCTCGTTCGGCCGGGCAGCGCTGGCACTGTTCATGGCCGCGCACTTCGACGACCTGCTGCTCTACCCGGCCGCCCTCGGCGTGCTGGTGCTGTCCAAGGCGCACAACGTGCTGCGCGCCGCCGTCGTCCCCCGTGTCCTGCCCTCGGCGCTGACGCTGACCTCGGCCAACGCCCGGCTGTCGGTGTTCGGCCTGGCCACCTCCGGCGTGGCCGGTGCCCTCGGCGCCGGCGTCGCGTGGGCGGTCGGGTTCCCGCCGGAGCTGTGGCTGACCGCCGGGGTCTTCGTCGTCTCGGGCGTGCTCGCCGCACGCCTCCCCCGGCACGTCGACGTCCCGGGCGGGGAGCTGCAGGCAGACGTGCTGAGCACCACGGAGATCCCGGTCACGGGCCGGCGCCGCCGGCGGGTCAACCCGCACGTCGTCCTCGCCCTGCGGGCCACGGCGGCGCTGCGCGGGCTGACCGGCTTCCTCACGATCTTCCTGGCGTTCCTCGTGCAGGCCGAGTTCGCCGACGGCTGGACCGCGACGCTGGCCCTCGGCGGGGTGGCCCTCGCCGCCGGCGTCGGCAGCTTCGTCGGCACCGCCGCCGGGTCGCGGCTGGGCACGGCGGCGCCGGACCGCGTGGTGCTGATCGCCGCCGCCACCGCCACCGCCGTCACCGTGCTGGCGGCGATCTTCTACGGCTTCGGGATGGCGGTCGTCGTGGCCGGCGTCGCGGCGGTCACCAACGCCATCGGCAAGGTGTCGCTGGACGCGATCATCCAGCGCGAGGTGCCCGAGAACCTGCGCGCCTCGGCGTTCGCCCGGTCCGAGACGATGCTGCAGCTGGCGTGGGTCGCCGGCGGCGGGCTGGCCATCGCCCTCCCGACGACGGGCTGGATCGGCTTCACGGTCGCCGCGGCGATCCTGGTGCTGGCGGTCGGCCTCGTCGTCCGGTCCATCGTCGGCGGCCGCGCCCCCACGCCGGCCACCCCCGACGCCCCGACGACCCCGATGGGAACGCAGTGGACCTGAGACGGACGACCGCCGTCGTGCTGCCCGCGATCGCGCTGCTGCTGACCGGCTGCGCGAGCGGAGAGGACGGCCCCGGTCAGGTGCGCGTGGAGGTCGGCGCGCAGGACGTCGCCGCCTCGGCGGTGCAGGGCTGCGAGGACGGCGAGGAGGTGCGGTACGACACCACCCCGCCGGTCGTGGAGGTCTCCCCAGACGCCGACATCACCCTCACCGTGCCCGAATCGGTGGCCGAGCGCGGGTGGGGCGTGCAGGTCTTCGACGAGCGGCTCGAGGAGAAGCTCGGCACCGTCGACGTGCCGGCGGGCGAGGACCGCTTCACCGGTATCAACAGCGACGACGTCGTCCCCACGGCGTTCTACCTGCTCGTCGTTGAGGACAAGGGCGGCGACTGCGGGGTGTGGTCGCGGGCGTGGCCGATCGGCTTCATCCGGGCCGGCGGCGACCTCGGCGGCGCCCCGACGTCGGAGGCGCCGCCGGAGGGTTAGGCCTCCAGGTCGGTCGCGACGGCGCGCAGCAACGAGCCGATCTTGCGCGACTCGGCGCGGTCGGGGTGCCGGCCGTGCCGCAGCCCCTCGCCGACGTCGTCGAGCAGCCTGATCAGGTCCTCGATGATCGGGACGAGCTCGTCGGGCTTCTTCCGGCTCTTCGCGGAGACGGCGGCCGCGACCGAGGGCAGCGGGTCGAGGATGCGCACCTGCAGTGCCTGGTCGCCCCGCTTGCCGGCGACGATGCCGAACTCCACCCGCTGACCGGGCTTGAGCTCCTCCGTGCCGGCCGGAAGGGCGTCCTTGTGCACGAAGACGTCCGGCCCGTCCTCGCGGGCGAGGAAGCCGAACCCCTTCTCCGCGTTGAACCACTTCACTTTGCCGGTGGGCACGTTCGATCCCTCAGTTCTCGCTGGAAGATGCTGCCCTCAGGCTAGGGCACCACGTCGAGTCGCCCGAGAAGCTGCAGGAAGACCACGGCGAAGTCGTTGCCGGCGACCTCCCGCGCCACCTGCGGCCAGTCGACCTGCTCCCGCAGCGCCCGGGCGACCGGCAGCATCCGGCCGAAGTCGCAGTAGTGCTCGTCGAGGGCCATGAGCTTGGTGACCAGGACGTCGGTGGCCGTGAGCACCGGCATCTGGACCGACAGCACGGGCAGCACGTCGGCGCGGTCGATCAGGTCGGTCTCGACCGGGTGGCCGCAGGTGCGCCACAGCACGTCGACGAAGACGTCGTCCCGCACGACCTTGAGCAGCCAGTCCTCGGCCGGGTCCACGACCTGCAGGCCGGCGTCGGCCAGCACCTTCGCGGCCCGCTCGGCCTCGGCCGCCGGGACGAGGAAGTCGGCGTCGTGGTCGGGCTCGGGGGCGCCGCGCATCCAGGCCGCGTAGCCGCCGCACAGGGCGAAGGGCACACCGCCCTCCTTGAGCGCCACGGCGGTGCGCTTGAGGAGATCGCGGACGTTGTCGCGGGGGTCGTCGTCGACGGGGAGACTCGGCACGGGCTGCTGCTACCCGCTCCCGGCGGGATACGCACGGTGTATCCGCCCCCGCCCCGGGCACTGGAGGCTGCGTGCGCATCGCGAGCTTCAACATCCTGCACGGCCGCTCCCTCGACGACGGACGGGTCGACGTCGACCGGCTGGCCTCGGCGGTGAAGACCCTGGACCCCGACGTGCTGGGGCTCCAGGAGGTCGACCGCGACCAGCCCCGGTCGCTGGGGGCGGACCTCACCGCCGTCGCCGCCGAGGCGATGGGGGCGGTCGACCACCAGTTCGTGGCGGCGCTGTCGGGCACCCCGGGCGGCACCTGGATGGCCGCGACGGGCGACGAGCAGCCCGGCTCGGCCAGCTACGGGATCGCGCTGCTGTCCCGCTACCCGGTGATCTCGTGGCGGGTGGTCCGACTGCCGGCGCTGCGGGCCAGCGTGCCGCTGTGGTCGCCGCAGTCCCGGCGGCCGTTCCTGGCGCGGGACGAGCCGCGGGTGGCCGTGGCCGCGGTCCTGGACACGCCCCGGGGCCAGGTCACCGTGTGCAACACCCACCTGTCGTTCATCCCCGGCTGGAACGCCTCGCAGCTGCGCCGGCTGGTGCGCTCGCTGGAGGGCACGCGGGAGCCGCTGGTGCTGATGGGCGACCTCAACATGGAGCGCCGCCAAGCGGCACGGAACAGCGGCATGACCCCCATCGCGACGGCGCCCACGTTCCCTGCGGGGCGCCCGGCGCGGCAGCTCGACCACGTGCTTGTGCGCGGCCCGATCAGCGCCACCGGGCCGGCGGAGGCGGTGCGGCTGCCGCTGTCGGACCACCGGGCACTCGTCGTGCCCACCGTGCACGGCTGACCTGCGGACACGGGTCGCGCAGCGCTGCGGCCCGGTAGATCATGTCGCCATGGCACGCACCGGCGCGACCCAGATCTTCACCCTGCTCGCCACCGTCGTCCGCGTCGTGGCGTCGGTGATCGCCGCGCTGATCGTCGCCCACGCGGTGTTCGTCTTCTTCGAGGCGAACCCGACCAACCCGCTGGTGGAGTTCACCGCGGGGATCCGGGACAGCTTCGGCTGGTTCACCAAGGACCTGTTCCAGCCCTCCGACGCCAAGGTCGGCGAGACGATCAACGACGCGCTCGCCGCCCTCATCTGGGTGGTCGCCGGCAACCTGATCTCGAAGCTGATCGTCCGGCTGGCGCCCGCCTCGAGCGCCAAGGCCTGAGGCGGGCGGCCGGCGGGCTCAGCGGTTCTCGGGGAGCTGCACGCCGGCGCGGTTGGGCTTGTCCGTCGGGTGCGCGTAGCGGACCAGCTCCACCGGCATCGGGAAGTCGTGGTCCTGACCGAAGGGCGACAGGCCGCCGGCGACGGACGCGGAGAGCTCGGTCAGCGGCGGGCCACCGTCCTCGGACTCGCCCCAGGTGGGCTCGACCAGGTGGGCGTTCTTCGCGTTGCGCTTCGACATGGCACCCATCCTCCCCGACGCCCCGCCCGCACCGCACGGCGCCGCTCCCGGACCGCGTCGTAACGTGGACCGGATGCCCACCGCCCCTCCGCCGACGCTCGCCGCCTGGCTGCGCACGCGCGACGACGACCAGCTCGCCGCCCTGCTGGCCGCCCGGCCCGACGTCGCCCGGCCGGCGCCCTCGGACGTCGTCGCCCTCGCCGGCCGGCTGGCCGTGCCGGTGTCGGTGGACCGGGCCCTCGACGAGCTCGACGCGGGGACGCTGCAGGTGCTCGACGTGGTGCTGCTCGCGCCCACCGACGGCGTGCCACGCGACGAGCTGGTCGCCGCCCTTCCCGACGTCCCCCGTGAGCTGCTGGAGACGGCGCTGGCGGCGCTGGCCGACCGGGCCCTGCTGTGGGGCGACGACGTCCTGCACGCACCCGATCCGGTGCGGCGCGCGGTGCGGCACCCCGCCGGGTTGGGCCGCCGGGCCGTCGACCTGCGGGTGCAGCTGCCCGCCGATCTGCCCGGGGTGCTGGCCGGCCTGGCCGACGACGAGCGCCAGGTGCTGGACCGGCTGGCCGGTGACCGCCCGGTGGGCCACCTGCCCGACAGCTCCGGTGGCGCGGACTCACCGGCCCGGCGGCTGCTGCAGCGCGGCCTGCTGGCGCGGATCGACGCGCTCAACGTCGAGCTGCCCCGGGAGATCGCGCTGCTGCTGCGCGGGGACCAGCCCTACGGCCCGCCGCGGCTGCGACCCGAGCCGGTGCTCACCACCCGCGATCCGACGACCGTCGACCGGCAGGCGGCGGGCGCGGCCATGGAGTCGGTGGGCCGGATCGGCGAGCTGCTCGCCCTCCTCGAGGAGGAGCCGGCCGGCCTGCTGCGCAGTGGCGGGGTGGCCGTGCGCGACCAGAAGCGGCTGGCGCGGGACCTGCACGTGGCCGAGCCCGACGCGGCCTGGCTGCTGGAGCTGGCACTGGCCGCCGGGCTGCTCGACGTGGGTGGCCCGCACCGCGACGAGTGGCTGCCCACCCGGGGCTACGACATCTGGCGGGAGCAGGACCTCGCCGACCGCTGGGCGGTGCTGGCGGCCGGCTGGCTGGCCGGCACCCGGCTGCCGGCGCTCGTCGGGCAGCGGGACGTGGCCGGCAAGGCGGCGAACGCGCTCTCCCCCGACCTGGTGCGGCACACCGCCCCGGCGATCCGCCGGTCGGCGCTGGCCGCGCTCGCCGAGCACCCGGCCGGCTCGGGGCTGGGCGCCGACGACCTGGTGGCCCTGCTGCGCTGGCGCACCCCGCGGCGGGCCGACCGGCTGGCGCCGGTCCCGGGCATGCTCGCCGAGGCCGCCCGGCTCGGGATCGTCGTCGGCGGGGTGCTCTCCTCCGGTGGGCGCGGCCTGCTCTCCGGAGGCGAGGACGGCGCGGCCGCCGGCATGCGCGGTCTGCTGCCCGCGCCGGTCGACCACGTGCTCGCCCAGCCCGACCTCTCGCTGATCGCGCCCGGCCCGCTCGTCGCGGAGCTGGCTGACACGCTGTCGGTCGTCGCCGACGTGGAGTCCTCCGGCGGCGCGACGGTCTTCCGGGTGTCGGAGTCCAGCGTGCGCCGGGCCCTGGACGCCGGCTGGTCGGCCTCGGACCTGCACGACTTCTTCACGAAGGCGTCGCGCACACCGGTGCCGCAGGCCCTCGACTACCTCATCGACGACGTCGCCCGACAGCACGGCCGGCTGCGCGTCGGTGCCATCGAGAGCTACGTGCGCTCCGACGACCACGGGCTGCTCTCCCAGGTGCTCGGCGACCGCCGGACGGCGGCGGCGGAGCTGCGCCGGCTGGCACCGGGGGTGCTGGTGAGCGGACTGGCCGCGGACGAGGTGCTGTCGGTGCTGCGCGCAGCGGGCTTCGCGCCGGCCGGCGAGAACCCGGGCGGCGCCGTCCTCACCCGGCCTCCCGGGCGACCGCGGGCCGCCGGCCGGCGGACCGGCACGGAGGCACCGTCCGCGCCTCGGCCGCTGACCCCCGACGAGCTGGCCGCCACCGTGCGCGAGATCCGGGCCGGCGACGCCGCCGTCGCGGCCCGGCGCGGCGAGGCCGTGCGCCAGGTGCCGGGCGTGACGACGGCGTCGACGCTCGAGCTGCTGTCCCGCGCCGTGCGCGACGGGACGCCGGTGTGGCTGGGCTACGTCGACGCCCAGGGCAGCGGCAGCCAGCGCGTCGTGCAGCCGGTGTCGCTCGTCGGCGGCTTCCTGCAGGGCTTCGACGAGCGCCGCGGCGAGAGCCGGACCTTCGCCGTCCACCGCATCACCTCGGTCGCGCTGGTCGAGCAGGACGACGCCCCGGTTCCCGGCTGACGCGATAACCGCTGTCGCTTCCCTGCTCCGCTGCGGGAGACTCCGGCCCCGCTCGATGCTGCCCGGGGACGAGGAGCAGACATGGCACGACGACGGACGGTGGCGGACCGGCTCGCGGAGGCGCTGGGCGCCGTGCTCGGGACGACCGAACTCCCCCTCCGGCTGCGCGGGTGGGACGGCTCGCTGACCGGCCCGCCCGGGGCGCCCGTGATCACGGTGCGGTCCCGCCGCGCGCTGCGCCGGCTGGCCTGGTCGCCGGGGCAGCTGGGTCTCGGCCGGGCCTACGTCGCGGGCGAGATCGAGATCGAGGATGACGTCTTCGACACTTTCGAGGCCCTCCGCTCCGTGGGGCGGCTCGCCGAGAAGGGGTCGGTGCCCGCGCCTCCGCTCCGGGACCGGCTGCACCTCGTCGGTTCGGCGCTGCGGCTGGGCGCGATCGGCCCCGAGCCCGCGCCGCCGGTCGAGGAGGCCGACCTCGGACGCGTCGGCCGACGGCACTCGCGCGGCCGGGACGCGGCGGCCATCTCCCACCACTACGACGTGGGCAACGAGTTCTACGGGCTGGTCCTCGGGACGTCGATGGCCTACTCCTGCGCGGTCTGGAGCTCCCCCGATGCCGGGCTGGAGGCCGCCCAGGAGGCGAAACTGGACCTGGTCTGCCGGAAGCTGGGACTGTCCGACGGCGACCGGCTGCTCGACGTCGGGTGCGGCTGGGGCAGCCTGGCGATCCACGCCGCGCAGCGCTGCGGCGTCACCGTCGTCGGCATCACGCTCTCGGAGGAGCAGGCGCAGCTGGCCCGCAAGCGGGTGGCCGAGGCCGGACTGACCGACCGCATCGACATCCGGGTGCAGGACTACCGCGCGGTCGACGACGGCCCGTTCGACGCGATCAGCTCCATCGGCATGTCCGAGCACGTCGGCCGCGCGGAGATGCCGGCCTACGCGCGGCAGCTGCACGACCTGCTGCGCCCGGGTGGACGGCTGCTCAACCACGCCATCGCCTGGAACGCGGGGACGGCGACCTGGAACCCCGACACCTTCATCGCGCGCTACGTCTTCCCCGACGGCGAGCTGCTCGGGCTGGGCGAGACCGTCGGGCTGCTCGAGGCCGGCGGTGCGCTCGAAGTGCTGGACGTCGAGGCGCTGCGGCAGCACTACGCGCTCACGCTGCGGGCCTGGGTGCGCCGGCTCGAGGCGGACTGGGACGCCGCGGTCGCCGCGTCGAGCCCGGGCCGGGCGCGGGTGTGGCGGCTGTACATGGCCGCGTGTGCGCTGACCTTCGAGTCCGGCGAGATGGGCGTGAACCAGGTGCTGCTGCGGCGGCCCGGTGGCGAGCAGCCCCCGCTGCGCCGCGACGCCTGGGTCTGAGGCCGCCGGCACAGCGCTGATCCGGAAGGACCGCCCGTCCCGCGGCGTTAGCCTGGACAGTCCGGCGCGCTCGTCCGCGCCGCAATCCCCGAACGAAGGACGTTGACGCGTGTCCGACGGCCCCCTGATCGTCCAGTCCGACAAGACGCTGCTGCTCGAGGTCGACCACCCGCTGTCCAAGGAGTGCCGGGCGGCGATCGCCCCGTTCGCCGAGCTGGAGCGCTCGCCGGAGCACGTGCACACCTACCGGGTCACCCCGCTGGCGCTGTGGAACGCGCGCGCCGCGGGGCACGACGCGGAGCAGGTCGTCGACGCACTGGTCCGCTACTCGCGCTACCCCGTGCCGCACGCGCTGCTGGTCGACGTCGCGGACACGATGGACCGCTTCGGCCGGCTCACCCTGGCCAACAACCCGGTGCACGGACTGGTGCTGACCTCCTCGGACCGCGCCGTGCTCGAGGAGGTCATCCGCTCGAAGAAGGTCGCCCCGATGCTGGGCGCCCGCCTCGACTCCGACTCCGTGATCGTGCACGCTGCCGAGCGCGGGCGGCTCAAGCAGGCGCTGCTGAAGATCGGCTGGCCGGCCGAGGACCTCGCCGGCTACGTCGACGGCACCGCGCACCCGATCGAGCTCGACCAGTCCGGCTGGCACCTGCGCGACTACCAGCAGGAGGCCGTCGACGGGTTCTGGGCCGGCGGCTCCGGCGTCGTCGTCCTGCCCTGTGGCGCCGGCAAGACGCTGGTCGGTGCCGCGGCCATGGCCGAGGCGAAGGCGACGACGCTGATCCTGGTGACCAACACGGTCGCCGGGCGGCAGTGGAAGCGGGAGCTGATCGCCCGCACGTCGCTCACCGAGGAGGAGATCGGCGAGTACTCCGGTGAGCGCAAGGAGATCCGGCCGGTCACCATCGCGACCTACCAGGTGATCACCACCCGCCGGAAGGGCGAGTACATCCACCTGGACCTGTTCGACGCGCAGGACTGGGGTCTGATCGTCTACGACGAGGTGCACCTGCTCCCCGCCCCGATCTTCCGGCTCACCGCTGATCTGCAGTCCCGCCGCCGGCTCGGGCTCACCGCCACGCTGGTGCGCGAGGACGGCCGCGAGGACGACGTCTTCTCGCTGATCGGGCCGAAGCGCTACGACGCCCCGTGGCGCGACATCGAGGCGCAGGGCTACATCGCGCCGGCCGAGTGCATCGAGGTGCGGGTCTCGCTCGACGACGAGGAGCGGATGACCTACGCCGTCGCCGAGCCCGAGGAGCGGTACCGGATCGCGGCGACCGCGCAGTCGAAGCTGCCGGTCATCCGCCGGGTGCTGGACCGGCACCCCGACGAGCCGTCGCTGGTGATCGGCGCCTACCTCGACCAGCTCGAGGAGCTGGGTGCCGCGCTGGACGCCCCGGTCATCCAGGGGTCGACGACGAACAAGGAGCGGGAGCGGCTGTTCCAGGCCTTCCGCACCGGCGAGATCCGCACGCTGGTGGTCTCCAAGGTCGCGAACTTCTCCATCGACCTGCCCGAGGCGGCCGTCGCCGTCCAGGTGTCGGGGACGTTCGGCTCGCGCCAGGAGGAGGCGCAGCGGCTGGGCCGGCTGCTGCGGCCGAAGGCCGACGGGCGGCAGGCGCACTTCTACAGCGTCGTCAGCCGCGACACCCTCGACAGCGAGTACGCCGCGCACCGCCAGCGCTTCCTCGCCGAGCAGGGCTACGCGTACACGATCGTCGACGCCGACGACCTGGCCGGACCGGGCGAGGTCAACGGGCCCGACTGGGTGGACGAGTCCGCCGACTGAGACCCCGGTCACTCGCGGTGGGACCCGGCCCGTAGCTTCCAGGGCGACGATCCGGTCCCACCCCGAGGAGCACGCATCCATGGACGAGATCCAGCAGCTGGTCGCCCAGAACGAGATCCGCAACCTGGTCGCGCAGTACGCGCAGCACACCGACGACACCCGGATCCAGGAGTGGACCGAGCTGTTCGTCGAGGACGCCCGCATGGAGGCCAACGGCCAGCCGCTCGAGGGGCGGCCCGCGCTGACCGAGTGGATCACCGGCGTCACGTCCAGCATGAAGCTGCGGCACGTCATGGGCGGGGTCACCGTCACGCTCGACTCCGCGACCGAGGCCCACGGCGCCGCGGACATGATCCTGCTCCTCGCGGTCGAGGGCTCCTGGATCATCGCCGGCGCCCCGCGCTACGTGGACCGGTACGTGAAGACCGAGGCCGGCTGGCGCTTCGCCGAGCGGATCCTCGAGGACCGTCCCGCCAAGGCCTGATCCCGAACCCCCGCCGCCTTTCTGATCCCTGCGATCAGAACGGCGGTGGGGCGCTGGTCGCCCGCAGCCCCGACGGCGTGGTGACGGTGAGCGTGCCGTCGGCGGCCAGCTCGTGCCGCCAGCCGGGCGCCTGGTGCTTGCCCCGGTGGTGCGGCGTGCAGTAGCCGGCGAGGTTGGCCGCGCTGGTCGGCCCGTCCGGCCAGGGCCGGCTGTGGTCCAGCTCCCCGCCGCGCGGCACCGGACGGCGGCAGCCGGGCAAGCGGCACCGCCGGTCCCGTGCGCGCAGGTAGCGATCGAGCGCAGCACCCGGCCGGTATCCCGCGGTCGGCGGTGGCGGGCCCAGCCCCGCGCCCCGGCGCAGCCCACGGCTGTCGGTGAGCGCGAGCAGGGCGCCACCGAGCGCGTCGACGACGGCGATCCGCGGCCGCTCGGCGAGCCCGCCGCCCGCAGTCGCGTCCAGCAGCCGGGCCAGGGCGGCACGCTGCTCGTCGCCCGCCTCGCGCAGCGACTGGAGGGCGTCGCCCGCGGCGGAGGCCCGTCCGGCCGGGGAGCGCCGCCACGCGGCCTCATCGGCAGCACCGGTGAGCTCGGCGCGCCGGACCGCCGTGCAGGCGCGGCCGAGGGCGCGGTCGAACCCGAGCAGGGCCAGCCCGGCTGCGGTGACCGCCGAGTCGGCGGACGTACTGGGCTCCCGGATGGCCGGGCTGCCCGGGGGCGCCGGCGCCTGCGGTCGTCGTCGGCCGGCATGGTGGACCGGTTCGTACTCGAGCACCGGTCGTCGGCCGGTGCCCCACTCCTCGGTCAGCGCGCGTCGCTCGACGTCGCGCCACCACTCCTCCAGCGCTCGCTCCAGCGGCGACGCGCCGCCGGGCTCGGCCTGGTCGGGCTCGGCCTGGTCGTCGGGCAGGGCCAACTCGGTGGGCGGTTCGGCCTCGGCGGGCGACTCGGCCTCGTCAACGGCACCGTCCTCGTCGGGCAGCAGCCCGAGCGCACGGGCCAGCGCGCGCACCAGCTCGGCCGGGACGACCTGGCCGGCGATCTCACCCGGCTGGTCCCCGCCGAGCAGCGTGGACACCGCCGCGACCACGGTGAGGTGCGCCTGGACCGGCGCCATCCCCGTCTCGCCGGGCCGCAGCACCAGGTCGAGCAGGCAGTCGGCCATCTTCTGGCTCCGCGTGCGCTCGTCGCCCGGTTCGTCGAGCGCGTCGGCGTAGCGGCCGAGGGCGTCGACCAGGGCCGCCGCCTCGGGCACGGTCAGCAGCGCCACCGCCTGCGCCATGCCGTCCTCGCGGTCGGGCCGGACGTGCACCCCGCGCCGGCGCACCGCCTTGACCAGCCGGCGCGCGCTGTCGCGGGCGTCGACCAGCAGCCCCAGCCGGCGGGCCTTGTCCGTCAGCTGCGCCGGCGTCGTCACCCGGCCGGCCATCCAGGCGAGCAGCTTCGCCTCCACCTCCGCGCGCTTCGCGTCGTCCGCGATCGGACCGACCCGCTCCAGCATCGGGAACAGGTGCCCGACGTGCAGCGCACCGGACTCCAGCGCCTCGAGGGTGCGCGGCAGCCGGTGCACGAGGGTCAGTGACCGCTCCAGCAGCGTCTCGGCCGCCTGGCCGCTGATCTCGAGCGCGAGGGCGAGCTCCTGCCCCGCCCACTCGCTGGCGTCGGCGAGCACCGCGGGCCGCGCCGCGCGTCGCTCCTCGCTCATCGACCCCGGCTGACCGGCGGGGCGGTCGTCCGAGGCGGGTCGGGTGGCGGCGAAGGCAGCGACGCCGCGGGCCCGCACGGCGGTCTGCCGGGAGATCTCGCGGTCGGCGGCCTGGACCGCACCGAGCGCACCCGACGCCCAGCCCGCCGTGGGCTCCCCCGTCGTCGCGCCGTCCTTCATGCTTTCGATCGTATGTTCGACCTCCGACAGTTTCCGGGCCAGGCGGGGCGGCTGGGAAGGCCGTGACCGGCGGGGCGTGACGTATCCGTCCCTCACAGGATGGGAATCACCACACGACTCGCCGGGCAGATCGCATTTCCGCAGGTCAGGGCGGTGTTCGCCCGCCCTATACGTGGAGCGCGGCGGGGCGCGCGGCAGGACCCGGGTTGGGCGTGTTGCCCCTCCGCCAGCCAAGATGGACCCCGACATGGGGAGCGCAGCACGAGCGGAGGCCTTGAGCCCGCAGACGAACAGCCGACCGCTCCGCACGTGGCAGCGGACCGCCCTCGAGCAGTACGAGGAGACCTCCCCGAAGGACTTCCTCGTCACCGCGACGCCCGGCGCCGGCAAGACCACCTTCGCCCTGACGCTGGCCTCGCGACTGCTGTCCCGCCGCGAGGTCGCACGGGTCGTCGTCGTCTGCCCGACCGACCACCTGCGCATGCAGTGGGCCGACGCCGCGGACGCGATGGGCATCGTGCTGGACCCGGGGCTGACCAACGCCGTCGGCCCGGTGCGGGCCGGCACCCAGGGCTACGTGACCACCTACGCGCAGGTCGCGGGCAAGCCGATGCTGCACGCCGCCCGCTCCACCTCGGTGAAGACGCTGGTGATCCTGGACGAGGTGCACCACGCCGGTGACGGCCTCTCGTGGGGCGAGGCGTCGGAAGAGGCTTTCGGCCGGGCCGCGCGCCGGCTCTGCCTGACCGGGACGCCGTTCCGCACCAAGCCCGACGAGCGCATCCCCTTCGTGCGCTACGAGGAGGACACCTTCGAGGGCGACGCCGGCGAGAGCGGTGTCGGCCTGGTCAGCCGCGCGGACTACACCTACGGCTACAAGGAGGCGCTGGCCGACAACGTCGTCCGCCCCGTCGTCTTCGCCGCCTACACCGGCACCTCCCGCTGGCGTAACTCCGCCGGCGAGGTCGTCGCCGCGTCCCTCTCGGAGGCGGGCACCCGCTCGGTCGAGATGCAGGCGTGGCGCACCGCGCTGGACCCCAAGGGCCAGTGGGTGCCGCACGTCATCGCCGCGATGGACGACCGGATCACCCACCTGCGCGAGACCGGCATGCCCGACGCCGCCGGGCTGATCCTCGCCAGCGACCAGGACGACGCCCGCGCCTACGCCAAGATCGTCCGCCGGGTGACCGGCAAGGCCGCCGAGCTGATCCTCTCCGACGACCCGAAGGCCTCGAAGAAGATCGAGCGCTTCGCCACCGGCTCGGCCCGCATCGCCGTCTGCGTCAGGATGATCTCCGAGGGCGTCGACGTCCCCCGCGCCGCCGTCCTGGCGTGGATGACCTCCTACCGGACCCCGTTGTTCTTCGCCCAGGCCGTCGGCCGCGTCGTCCGCTCCCGCGCGCCGCACGAGTCGGCGACGGTCTTCCTCCCCGCGGTGCGCCCGCTGCTGTCGCTGGCCGCCGCGATGGAGGAGCAGCGCAACCACGTCATGCCGCCGCCGAAGACACAGCCGGACGAGGAGCTCGAGGCGCTGGACCTGCCGCCGCGGGAGCCGCGCGAGGGCGAGGCGAAGCAGTGGGAGGCGCTCGAGGCCGACGCGCGCTTCGCGCACGTCCTGCACAGCGGGACGGCGCACACCGGCGAGGGCTCGGGCCCGACGCTGGTGGTCGGCGAGGACGAGGAGGAGTTCCTCGGCATCCCCGGGCTGCTCACCCCTGCCCAGACCGCCGAGCTGCTCTCCAAGCGGGACGACGAGCTGCGCATCCGGGTCGCGCAGAGCCACCGCGACAACCCCGACGACTTCATGGTCGTCGAGGACCACCCCGACGAGGACGACGCCGGCCGCTCGTGGCGCGACGCCGCCGAGCTGCGCCGGGAGATCAACAAGCTGGTCAACCGGGTCGCGGCGCGCACCGCGCAGCCGCAGGCCGTGGTGCACACGCAGCTGCGCGCCTCGGTGCCCGGCCCGCCGTCGGCGTCGGCGTCGGTCGACGTGCTCCGTGCCCGCCGGGAGCGCCTGCGCACGATGCTGTGAGCTAGGGCAGCAGGCCCCGGTTCGCCGCGATGGCGACGGCCTCGGTGCGGCCGTTGGCGCCGAGCTTGGCCAGGATGTTGCTGACGTGCACGCTCGCGGTCTTCTCGCTGATGAAGAGCTCGGCCCCGACCTGCCGGTTCGTCCGGCCCTGCGCCAGCAGCGCGAGCACCTCGGCCTCCCGCGGGGTGAAGACGGCGCCGATCTCCACCGGACGCACTCCCCCGACCTCGAGCCGGCCGCGGCGGGCCAGCGCCTCGAGCGCGGTCCGCAGGGGCGTCGCGCCGAGGCGCACCGCGACCGCGTGCGCCGCCGCCGCCTGCTCGGCCGCACCCGCCCGGTCACCGTCGGCCAGGAGCGCCTCGGCCAGCCGCCACCGCGACCGGGCCTGCTCGTAGACGTGGCCGAACCCGAACGCCTCGACCGCTGCCCGCCACAGCTCGACCGCCGACTCCCCGCGCACCCGGGCGGCCTCCGCCTCGACCCGGGCCAGCCAGGCCTGCGCCTCGACCCCCATGACGTCGCCGTAGGTCTTGCGGTAGATCTTCACCGCGGTCCGGGCCGCCTCGGCCAGCTCATACCCCGCCCGCACCCAGCGCTCCACCGCCGCTTCGTCGCCGACCCGGCGGGCAGCGATCGTCGCATCGGCCACGGGCATCAGCGCCGTCCCGGCCAGCCGCAGGATGCCGAGGTGGTCGTCGTCCCACTCCTGACGCAGCCGCCGGTAGACCGTCTGCGCGCGGTCCACGGCCTCCTGCGGCCGGCCCTCCCAGGCTGCGAGGTCGATCTCCGATCCCGCGGTGACCAGGTCCAGCAACACGTGCGCGCTCAGCCGCGGGATCAGCCCGCGCGCCCAGTCGGCCCGTGCGCGCGCGGCCGGATCCCCGCGTCCGACGAGCACGAGCAGCGCGGCGGCCCGCACGTGCGCCGACATCTCCGGCACGCGGGCCAGCACGTCGGCCTCCGCGAGGCTCGCGTCCCAGTCGCCGGCCATGTACAGCGCGGTGACGTGCAGGTGCCGCAGCTCCGCCGGGTAGTACGACCACTCGACGCCGAGGTCCCGGGCCCGCCGCGTGCCGAGCGCGGTCCACTCCAGCGCCTCGGCGATCCCCCCCGCCTCGAAGGTGACCGTCGCCAGATTGAAGATCACCCGCATCTCCACCTCGACGTCGCCGGACCGGCGCGCCCGCAGCAGCGCCTCGTCGAGCCGGGCCCGTACCGCCGCCGGATCGGTGCCGGGCCGCGACCGCGCCTGGGTGACCGCGATGTCGGCCCAGGCCCCGTCGAACCCCAGCGCGTCGGCCGCGGCGAGCGCCTCGTCCGCAGCTGCGTCCGCCTCGTCGATCCGGCCGACCGAGTAGCTCATCCGCGCGTGCGTCGCCGCCGCCCAGGTGCGCGTGCGCGACGGCGGCTGCGCGGGCACCAGCGCCATCGCCGCCGCGCTCTCGCGGTGGGCGCCCGCGTCGTCCTCGACCCGCACCATCGCCTGCGCCAGCGTGTAGTGGACCCGCGCCCGCTCGGCCGGCTCAGCGCCCGCCGGCAGCACCTCGAGCGCCGCGCGCAGCAGGGCGACGGCGCGCGAGGGCTCGCCGACCGTGCGCGCGGCCGCCGCGGTCTCCTGCAGCAGAGCGGCCTGGTCGCGCCCCGCCCGCTCCGCGGCGTCGGGCACCGCGGACCACAGGGCCAGCGCGGCCTCTAGGTGCTGGAGCTGCTCGGCGGGCGCACCCACGCCCCGGGCCGCGGCCGCCGCCTCCAGCGACGCAGCGAAGGCGCCCGGCAGGTCGTGGCTCTCGCGCGCGTGGTGCGCCCGCTCGGCCGCCGTCCCGGCGGCCGGCTCGCGGGCCAGGTAGCCGGCGATCGCCGCGTGCAGCCGCACCCGCTCACCGGGCAGCAGATCGGCGAGCACCGCCTCCCGCAGCAGCGCGTGTCGGAACCGGTAGCGACCGTCGTCGGAGACCACCAACAGGTGGGAGTGCACGACCTCGGCGAGCACGGTCTGCAGGCCGCCGTCGTCGAGCCCGCTCACGGCGGCCACGAGCTCGTGCCGGACCCGGCGACCGGCCACGGCAGCGACGCGCAGTACCTGCTGCGCGTCCGGAGAACGCTGCTCGACGCGGGCGAGGAGGACGTCGGTCAGCGCCAGGGGCAGCGCCTCGCCGTGCAGCCCGGCCGCCAGCAGCTCTTCGGCGTAGAAGGCGTTGCCCTCGGCGCGGATGACGACGTCCTCCAGCACGGAGTCCGGCAGTGGACCGGAGGTGGCGGCCAGCCGGCGCACGAGCGCCCCGACGTCGGAGTCGGGCAGCGGGCTGAGCTCCAGCCGCTCCACGCCCGGCAGCCGGACCAGCTCCGCCAGCAGCGGGCGCAGCGGGTGGCGCCGGTGCAGGTCGTCGGCCCGGTAGGAACCGACTACGGCGACCGGCTCGTCCGAGAGCCGCGCGAGCAGGTACCGCAGCAGGTCGCGGCTCGACCGGTCGGCCCAGTGCAGGTCCTCCAGCACCACCAGCAGGGGCCGTTCGGCGGCCAGTTCGCACAGCAGGGCGGCCACCGCCTCGAAGAGCTGCAACCGGCCGTCGTTCACCGGCGGCGGCGCCGCGCGGTGCGGCAGCGGGCGGGTGAGGTCGCCCCCCTCACCGGCAGGCACCGCCGGCTCGGCCGGCACCGGACGACCGGCGAACAGCGGCGCGAGCACCGGGTTCGCCCCGGCAGCCAGCGAGGGGTCGGCGGCCACCGGCCGCAGCAGGTCGACGAAGGGCAGGTAGGGCAGGCCGACGTCGCCGAGGTCCACGCAGTGCCCGATCAGCACCCGCACCCCCCGCTCGCCGGCGCGGACCGCCAGCTCATCGAGCAGCCGGGTCTTGCCAACACCGGCGTCGCCGGAGAGCAGCACGGTGCCCGCCCGCCCGGCGGCCGCACGGTCGACGGCCTCCAGCAGGAGGGCGAGCTCGGAGGCCCGTCCCACCATCGGCGCGTCGTCCCAGCGGGGCATGGCGACGATCGTGGCACGGGCCTCCGACAGGACCGAACCGGTTCCGCGGCGGGGGGTCAGCGCGAGCGCCGGCGGCTGCGGAACCACGGGTTGCGGCGGGTCCGCGTGCCGGCACCGGCGGCGGCGAGCACCTCGCGGCGGTAGGCGATCTCCGCCTCGAGGGCGGGGCTGCTGTAGTGGAGCGTCATCGTCGTGCCTTCCGTCGTCCCTGGTGTGGATGACGACGACGTTCGTGCTGAGGCCCCGGGCCGGGCATCGGCAGGTCACGCGTTTCTGCGGCGTCGAGCCGTCTGAGGGGCCTCAGACCGCACCCCTTCGGGGGACATCGCCGGCCTGGGCGGTTCCCGGGAGCGCCCGAGGGCATGCCGCTGGCCGCGGCGTCCGCCGCCGGCTCGGGTCCGCCCGCAGCCGCAGCAGAGGGAGTACGGCATGAGGCTCGGAACCGGCATCGTCCTGCTCGCGCTCGGCGCGATCCTGACCTTCGCCCTGGACGTCGACGTCAGCGGCATCGACCTGCAGGTGGTCGGCTGGATCCTGATGATCGTCGGAGCGCTGGGGATCGTCCTCGAGCTGGCGGTGTGGGGTCCCCGCCAGCGCCGCGTCACGCGGACGGACGCCTACGCCGAACCGGGCTCGGCACCGGTCCGCCGGAGCACCACCGAAGAGACCTACTGAGCGCTGCCCGGCACGACGAGGGCCCCGTCCGCGAGGACGGGGGCCCTTCGTGCAACTGAGGTCCGGACCGGATGACGGCCGCCTCGCGGCGAAAAGCACAACACAGCTCCAGGCCCCCGACCGAGGTCGGGGCGGTAGTCCGTGAAGGCGTAACCAAATGGCACCCGGGGGCACGTGGCACCCGGCCCGGACAGGACCCAGGGTACGCGCCGGCGAAGAGCTGCGGTGTCGACCCGAGTGGGGCCCGGAGGGTCCCGCGCAGGGGCGACGAAACGGCTCCTCGCAGGCGGGGCACGGCTCCTGGCCGCGGTGCGACGCGGAGCGTCGCCGTTCAGTTGAAGCCGCGGTCGTCCTGCTTGAGGGCGGTGTCGACGGTCAGCGCGGAGGCGATGACCAGGCTGGCCAGCGGCTCGGGCAGCCGGACGTGCACGAGGACGACGTAGCGGTCGGCCGTGGTGAACATCGTCCGCGCCAGGCCCTCCCACTTCTTCGTGATCCGGGCGACCTCCGTGCCGGCCGCGTCGGTGATCGCGAAGTCCCAGGCCCGCCAGTTCTCGGCCTGGATCGCGCCGACCACCTGGCCGCCGGCGACGAGGTCGAAGCGGATCTTCCCGAACACGTTGGCCTGCACGATCTCGCCGACCGGGCTGCCGTCCGGCCGCGCCACGAGGACCCGCGACTTCATCAGCTTCGCCGGCCGGGTCAGCACGAGGACCGGCCCGCGGGCGTCGCGCACCTCGAGCGTGTGGGTGAGGAACTGGTCGAGCTGGCTGAACAGCCGCACCGCCTTCTTCACCGCGCTCTGCCCCACCTGGACGACGGCGCCGATCTGGTTGCCCTCGCCGTCGAGGACCGCGTACTCGTTGGTCAGCTCGATCAGCTTGGTCTTCTGGTTCACCAGCAGGACCGACTGGTCGTAGAGCGACGGGCCGGCACCCTGCGGCACGTGCGGCGGCGTCATGGGGGCGGGCGGCGGTGGCGGTGACGCGGCGGGAGCGGCCTGCTGGACGTGCTCGGTCCAGCCCTGGCCGTCCCACCAGCGGGTGCCGGGCGTGCCTGCGGGGTCGGGGTACCAGCCCGGAGGGGGCGGAGGCTGAGTCACGGCCGCACCGTAGCGGGACGCCGTCGCGGTGTCGGTGCCCCGTGCCAGACTCGCCGCGTGAGCGACCTGGTCGGCTTCGAGGCGTGGGCGGCGCTGGCCGGCGACTCCCCCACCTCGCGCACCGAGTGGGCCGCCGTCGTCCGGGCGTGGGGCGAGCCGCACCGCCGGTACCACGACCTCGCGCACCTGGCCGCCGTCCTGGGCATCGTCGACCGGCTGGCCGACGACGCGACCGACCCCGCCGCGGTGCGGCTGGCCGCCTGGTACCACGACGTCGTCTACGACCCGCGGCGGAACGACAACGAGGCGTCGAGCGCCGGCCGGGCGCGAGCGGGGCTGCGCGGACTGGTCCCCGACGAGCGGATCGCGGAGGTCGAGCGGCTGGTGCTGCTCACCGCCGGCCACGCGGTGGAGCCCGGCGACGCGAACGGCGCGGTGCTCTGCGACGCCGATCTCGCGGTGCTGGCCTCCCCGCCGGAGTCCTACGCCGCCTACGCGTCCGCGGTGCGCGAGGAGTACGGCCACGTCCCCGACGAGCTGTTCACCGCGGGACGGATCGCCGTCCTGGAGCAGTTGCTGGCGCTGCCCCGGCTCTACCGGCTGCCCGTCGTCGCCGGCACCTGGGAGCCGCGGGCGCGGGCGAACATGGCGGCCGAGCTCAGCCTGCTGCGCGCCCGCTCGGCTTCGGCAGGCGGGGCTTCCGGACCCGCAATCCCGCCGCCAGCAGCCGGCTGAGCAGCTCCCGGCACTCGACCGGCTGCGCACCTGCGGCGACAGCGACGTCGTAGAGCTCCACCGGGACGTCGTAGTGGTCGCCCTGGAACGCCCGCCGGGGGATGCCGAGCTCGGCCTCGACGAAGGCGTGCAGCTCGTCGTAGGAGGTGTCGCTGACCAGGTGCGACCACCTCCGGCCCCGCCACGGCCACACGGGGGTGTCGATCAGCACCGTCACGGGAGCAGTCTGCCCGCCGCGGCTAGCGTGCGACGGGTGAGCGCAGAGATCCGCTGGGGCATCGTCGGGCCGGGCCGCATCGCCGAGAGCCTGCTGCCCGACTTCGCGCACGTGCCGCACGCCCGCGTCGTCGCGGTCGCCTCGCGGTCGCAGGAGCGGGCCGACGCGTTCGCCGCGCGGCACGGGATCGACCGCGCGTACGGCTCGTACGCAGCGATCCTGGCCGACCCGGACGTCGACGTCCTCTACGTCGCGACCCCGCACGCCCAGCACGCCACCGTCGCCCTGGCCGCGCTGCGCGCGGGCAAGGCGCTGCTGGTGGAGAAGTCGTTCACCGCCACCACGGCGGGCGCGCGGGAGGTCGTCGACCTGGCCCGCGAGACGGGCGTCTTCACCATGGAGGCGATGTGGACCCGCTTCCAGCCGGCGGTCGTCGCCCTGCGGGAGCTCGTGACCGACGGCGCGATCGGCGAGGTGCGGTCGGTCCAGGCCGACCTCGGGGTCTCCCGCGAGTACGACCCGGCCGACCGGCTGTTCGCCCTCGACCTCGGCGGCGGCGCACTGCTCGATCTCGGCGTCTACGTCGTCTCGTTCGCCCAGTTCCTGCTCGGGACGCCGCAGCGCGTCGTCGCCACCGGATCGCGGTTCCCCTCCGGCGTCGACGCCGAGTTCGGGCTGCTGCTCGGCTACGACGACGGCCGGACCGCCACGCTGCTCGCCTCGCTGCGCCAGGCGCTGCCCGGCCAGGCGCGGGTGTTCGGCACCGCCGGCTGGATCGACGTCCTCCCACGGTTCCACCACCCGGACACGATCGTGCTGCACCGCGCCGGCGCCGAGCCGGAGACGATCACCCGCCCGGCGACCGGGGTCGGCTACGCGCACGAGCTCATCGAGGTCACCGAGTGCCTGCGCGCCGGACGCACCGAGAGCGCGGTCATGCCGCTGGCCGACACCCTCGCCGTCCAGGACGTGCTCGGGCAGGCCGCCGAGCAGCTCGGCGTGGGGCACGGGGAGGACCGCACCCCCGTGTGACGTTCCCCCGTCCGGGTGGCCGGGCTCCAGCCCGCGGTCGGGGCTGCCGATGGTGGAGGGAAGAGCCCGAACAGCCCGCACCAGGAGGACCCCCCGCATGGCACTCGTCGAAGGACTGGCAGCCGCCCTCGCCAAGATCGCCGGCACCGGCACCGTCGCCAAGGTCGCCGCCGGATTCGGCATCGCCGCCGCCGGCGTGACCGGCGCCGGGGCGGCCGACGCACTGCCGGCGCCGGTGCAGGACGTCGTGGCCGACGCGGTGGAGACCGTGACCCCGCTGGACCTGCCGCAGTCGGACGAGGACCTCGCACCCGCCCCGGTTCCCGAGGACGACGCCACCACGCCGGAGGCCGAGGAGACGGACGCCGAGGAGACGGACGCCCCGGACGAGGACACCGAGGTCGTCGACGAGGTGGAGCCCGACGCGGAGCCGGTGGAGGACGCGCCCCGGGGGCTCGACAACGCCCTGACGCACGCCGACGAGCACGCCCAGGAGGCGCTGCAGGCCGCCCAGGCCCGGGTGGAGGGGAACCACGCCGCGCGGGACGCCCGCGCCGAGGCCCGCGAGGCGGAGAAGGCCGCACGCGACGCTGCGGGCGACGAGGTGGAGGACACCGTCGAGGTGCCCGCCGTCGGGGAGGCCCCGGCCGAAAGCGGCCACGGTTCCGCCGAGCGCGGCCGATCCGGGCGCTGACCCCCTAGACCGGCACCCACGCCGTGCCCGTCGCCTCGTCGGCGGCGGGCACGCGGGTCGTCGTCCCCCCGGCCCGCCGGACGGCGTCGGCGAACCGCACCGCGTCGATGACGGCGTTGCAGCCCGGGTCGTTGTTGAAGTACACGAGGACATCGTCGTCGCCGAAGGTGCCGACGACGCGCTCGGCCCAGAGCTGCAGGGTCTCCGCTCGGTAGCCCCAGCCCTCGAAGCCGTGGTGGAAGCGCAGATAGCCCCAGTCGGTGGTGCGCCACAACGGGGCGATGGGCTGCTCGTCGCGGTCGGCCCAGCACAGCGCGGCGCCGTACCGCTCCAGCAGCGCGCGGATCTCGTCGGTCCACCACGACTCGTGCCGCGGCTCGACGGCGACCCGCGTGCCGGCGGGGAACTGCGCCAGGCACTCGCGGAGCAGCTCGGCGTCCGCCTTCAGCGTGGGCGGGAGCTGCAGCAGGATCGTGTCGAGCTTGGTGCCCAGCCCGGCGGCGCGCTCCATCAGCCGCCCGACCGGCTCCTCGGGCTCGCGCAGCCGCTTCATGTGGGTGAGGAAGCGGCTGGCCTTGACCGCCCAGCGGAAGTCCGGTGGGGTGCGGTCGCGCCACTTCTCGAACGTCTCGCGCTCGGGCAGCCGGTAGAAGGCGTTGTTGCTCTCGACGGTCGCGAAGTGCTCGACGTAGTGCTCCAGCCACAGCCGCTGCGGGAGCTTCGGCGGATAGAAGGCGCCGCGCCAGTCGCGGTACTGCCACCCCGACGTCCCGATGATCACCGTCACGGGGAGCCGCCTACCCTCTCCGTCCATGGCTGACGCACCGGCGCGCTTCAAGGACCTCTGCCTCGACGCGAACGACCACCACGCCCTCGCCGACTGGTGGTGCGCCGCGATGGGCTACGTGCGGCGGGACGACCTCGAGGACGCCGGGACACCCGAGGACGACGAGCCCCGCCCGCACGACTGGCCGATCCCGATCGTCGACGCGGCCGGCGAGGGGCCGCTCATCTGGGTCGTCCCGGTGCCCGAGCGCAAGACGGTCAAGAACCGCATGCACTTCGACGTCGTCGGCGAGACGTGGCCGCTGATCGCCGCGGGGGCACGGATGGTGCGCGAGCAGGACGACGAGGTCGAGTGGAGCGTCCTCGCCGACCCGGAGGGCAACGAGTTCTGCGTCTTCGCGCCGGAGGAGTGAACCCCGCGAACGCCGACAGGGGCGGCCCGCCGAAGCGGACCGCCCCTGCCGGGCAGTGCTGGTACTACGGGAGGGCTGGACTCAGAAGTCCATGCCGCCCATGCCACCCATGTCGCCACCGCCGCCGCCGGCCGGAGCGTTCTTCTCCGGCTTGTCGGCGATGACGGCCTCGGTGGTGAGGAAGAGCGCCGCGATGGAGGCGGCGTTCTGCAGCGCCGAGCGGGTGACCTTGGCCGGGTCGATGATGCCGGCCGCGATCAGGTCCACGTACTCGCCGGTGGCGGCGTTGAGGCCCCAGCCGATCTCCGAGTTGCGGACCTTCTCCGCGACGACGCCACCCTCGAGGCCGGCGTTGATCGCGATCTGCTTCAGCGGCGCCTCGAGCGCGACGCGCACGATGTTGGCACCGGTCGCCTCGTCACCCTCGAGCTCGAGCTTGTCGAACGCGACGGCCGTGGCCTGCGCGAGAGCGACGCCACCACCGGCGACGATGCCCTCCTCGACGGCGGCCTTGGCGTTGCGCACGGCGTCCTCGATGCGGTGCTTGCGCTCCTTGAGCTCGACCTCGGTCGCGGCGCCGGCCTTGATGACGGCGACGCCACCAGCCAGCTTGGCCAGGCGCTCCTGCAGCTTCTCGCGGTCGTAGTCGCTGTCCGACTTCTCGATCTCGGCGCGGATCTGGTTGACCCGGCCCTGGATCTGGTCGGTGTCGCCCGAGCCCTCGACGATCGTCGTCTCGTCCTTGGTGACGACGACCTTGCGGGCGCGGCCGAGCAGCTCGAGGTCGGCGTTGTCGAGCTTGAGGCCGACCTCCTCGCTGATGACCTGGCCACCGGTGAGGATGGCGATGTCGGTCAGCATGGCCTTGCGGCGGTCACCGAAGCCCGGGGCCTTGACGGCGACGGACTTGAAGGTGCCGCGGATCTTGTTCACGACCAGGGTCGCGAGAGCCTCGCCCTCGACGTCCTCGGCGATGATCGCCAGCGGCTTGCCCGACTGCATGACCTTCTCCAGCAGCGGGAGCAGGTCCTTGACGGTGCTGATCTTCGAGTTGACGACGAGCACGTACGGGTCGTCGAGGACGGCCTCCATGCGCTCGGTGTCGGTCACGAAGTAGGGCGAGATGTAGCCCTTGTCGAAGCGCATGCCCTCGGTGAGCTCGAGCTCGAGCCCGAAGGTGTTGCTCTCCTCGACGGTGATGACACCTTCCTTGCCGACCTTGTCCATCGCCTCGGCGATGAGCTCGCCGATGGCCGGGTCCGCGGCGGAGATCGAGGCGGTGGCCGCGATCTGCTCCTTGGTCTCGACGTCCTTGGCGGTGGCCAGGAGGTACTCGCTGACCGACGCGACGGCGGCCTCGATGCCCTTCTTCAGGGCCATCGGGTTGGCGCCGGCGGCGACGTTGCGCAGACCCTCGCGCACGAGCGCCTGGGCCAGCACGGTGGCGGTGGTGGTGCCGTCACCCGCGACGTCGTCGGTCTTCTTGGCGACCTCCTTGACGAGCTCGGCCCCGATCTTCTCCCACGGGTCCTCGAGCTCGATCTCCTTGGCGATGCTCACACCATCGTTGGTGATGGTGGGCGCGCCCCACTTCTTCTCGAGCACGACGTTCCGGCCACGGGGGCCGAGGGTCACCTTGACGGCGTCGGCGAGGGTGTTCATCCCTCGCTCGAGGCCGCGGCGCGCCTCTTCGTTGAACGCGATCATCTTGGCCATGTGGTGATGTCCTCCGAGCATGGATCGCTGCACGGTCGGGTGGGTGCCCGCGACGGACGACACCGGGGTGACGCGGACTCCCTTGCGTCCGCGCGCCAGTGCCTCACCGTTCCGACCTGATTGGCACTCGGGAACCCCGAGTGCCAGAAAAGAGTCTGGCACTCTCCCCTGCCGAGTGCAAGAACGGGGGGGGTCCGTGCGGTCACCCGGGACATGACGGAGGCCCGGCCCCCGCACGGGGAACCGGGCCTCTGCCGCGAGGAGATCAGGCGCTGCGCACCGCGTCGGCCTGCGGCCCCTTGGCCCCCTGGACGACCTCGAACTCCACGCGCTGACCCTCCTCGAGGGACTTGTAGCCGTCCATCTGGATGGCCGAGTAGTGGACGAAGACGTCCTGGCCGCCGTCGACGGCGATGAAGCCGAAGCCCTTCTCGGCGTTGAACCACTTCACGGAACCCTGTGCCACGTGTGCTCCCACGATCGTGCGTGCGGTCGCCCCACCGCGGGTGGTGGGGCGAGGTCTCGCTCTTCCGCCCGCGAACACGAACCTGGAGGAGAGAACCGGGCGGAAACCTACAACAAGGTGACCTGGGTTACACCCGCTTGCAGCACGAATCGTTACCGGATCGGTCGACGGCGCGACCGATCCAGGAACGCGTCAGCCGATCAGGCCGGCGGCGCGCGCGGACTTCAGGGAGGGCTCGACGTGGTGCGTCGGGCCGACGACCGGCTCCAGCGGGTCGAGGGTCTTGAGCCCCTCGCCGGTGTTGAGGACGACGGTCTCCTTGGCGGGGTCCAGCCGGCCGTTCTCCACCAGCTGCCGGAGGACGGCGATGGTGACGCCGCCGGCCGTCTCGGCGAAGACCCCGGTGGTGCGGGCCAGGTCGCGGATGCCCTGGACGATCGCGTCGTCGCCCACCCGGCCCACCGCGCCGCCGGTGCGACGGATCGCGTCGAGGGCGTACGGGCCGTCGGCGGGGTTGCCGATGTTGAGCGACTTCGCGATGCCGGTGGGCTTCACCGGCTTGACGACGTCCCAGCCGTTGTCGAACGCCGTGGCGATCGGGTCGCACCCGGCCGACTGCGCACCGAAGATCGTCCACTCCGTCGCCTCGACGATGCCGGCGGCGGCCAGCTCGCGGAACGCCTTGTCCACCTTGGTGAGCAGGGAGCCCGAGGCCATGGGGATGACGACCTGCGCCGGGATCCGCCAGCCGAGCTGCTCGGCGAGCTCGTAGCCCATCGTCTTGGAGCCCTCGGCGTAGTACGGCCGCACGTTCTGGTTGACGAACGCGGTGTCCTCGAACTCGTCGGTCTCGGCGAGCTCGCTGGTCAGCCGGTTGACGTCGTCGTAGGAGCCGTTGACGGCGACCAGCGTCTGCCCGTACACCGCGGACTGCACGATCTTCCCGGGCTCGAGGTCCGAGGGGACGAACACGAACGACGGGATGCCGACGCGGGCGGCGTGCGCGGCGACGGAGTTGGCCAGGTTGCCAGTCGAGGCCGCGGCGATCTTCGTGTAGCCCAGACCCTTGGCCGCGGTGGCGGCGAGGCTGACGACGCGGTCCTTGAAGGAGTGCGTCGGGTTCGCCGAGTCGTCCTTGACCCACAGGCCGCCGGTGATGCCCAGCTCCTCGGCGAGGCGGTCGGCGCGGACCAGCGGGGTCATGCCCGGGTCGAGCGAGACGCGGGAGGCCGGGTCCTGGCCGACCGGCAGCAGGGCGACGTAGCGCCAGATGTTCTGCGGGCCGGCCTCGATCTGCTCGCGGGTCACGGCCTTCATCAGCTCGGGGTCGTAGTCGACCTCGAGCGGGCCGAAGCACTCGGCGCAGGCGTGCTCGGCGATGAGACCGAAGGTGGCGCCGCAGTTGCGGCAGATCAGCCCGCGGGCCGGACAGGGCGGCACGGGGCCACCGGCGGTGGAATCGGCCTGGACAGAACCGGGAGCGGTCAGAGTCATGCGACGACTACCTCCTCATCTTCCCCGCGTCGGGCCGTCGAGCCGCGCGGGACGGAATTGGCACCTCCCGCTGCAGACGTGCGCAGTCGGCGGTTGCCGGGGCTTCATCGGGCCGTGTCCCTCTGCCCCTCTGGATGAGTGAACGGGCCCGACTCTACCCACCGCGCGCCGGCGCCGTGGCGGCGGACAGGATGAGGAGCGTGGCAACCCGGATCGTCTACACCGACCTCGACGGCACCATGGTCGGACCCCGGGGCTCCTTCTGGCACACGGCCGGCCGGGACCTCACCGCCGAACCGGCGACGGCGCTGCTGGACCTGCACCGGGCCGGGATCCCGTTGGTGCTGGTCAGCGGCCGGACGCTGGAGCAGGTGGTCGAGGCCGCGCGGATCTTCGCCGCCGACGGCGCCATCGCCGAGCTGGGCGCGACCGTCAGCTGGAACGGCGGACGCGAGCGCCGTCAGCTGACCGGCGAGCTGCCGGACGGGCACGACGGGCGGACTCCGATGGAGGTCATGGCCGCCCTCGGGGTCGTGGAGGAGCTGATCGCCGCGCACCCCGGCCGGCTGGAGTGGCACGCGCCCTGGCACGCCACCCACGACACCGACGCGCTGCTGCGGGGGCGCGTCGACCCCGTCGCCGTCGACGCGTGGCTCGCCGAGCGGGGCCTGGGATGGCTGACCCTCAACGACAACGGCGCCATCCAGCTGAACTCGCGGATGACGCTGGACCCCGATCCCGCGCCGCCGCGGGTCTACCACCTGATGCCGCGCGGGATCTCCAAGGGCGCCGCCATCGCCTGGGACCTCGAGCGCCGCGGCATCGACCCCGCCGACGCGGTGGCGATCGGCGACAGCATCAGCGACCTGGACATGGCGCCGGCCGTCGGGCGGCTGTGGATCACCGCGAACGGCGCGGCCGTCGACGGCATGGCGGCCCGGATCGCCACCGTCCCGAACGCGACCGTGGCCGACGCCCCGATGGGGCACGGCTGGGCCCAGGCCGTCCGGGCGAGCCTCTAGCTGGTGACGTCGCGGCGCGCGAACGCGCGGAAGCCGAGTGCGGTGAAGACGGCCGCGTAGACCAGCGACTGGATGACGCCGCGGAAGAGGTCGCCGTCGGCGACCGGCGTCTGCAGCAGGTCGGTCCAGGCGAACTCACCGGCGGTCGGGAACCAGTCGCGCAGCGAGCCCAGCTGCTCCACCTGCTCGAGGATCGCGAAGACGAACATGGTGAACACGGCCCCGCCGACGGCGGCCAGCGGCGCGTCGGTGATCGTGGAGAACCAGAAGGCCAGCGTCCCGACGACGAGCAGGTGGACGGCCAGGTAGCCGAGCATCCCGGCCAGCCGCAGGAACCCCTCCCCCTGCGCCAGCGTCACTCCGACCGGCGTCTCGATCGCGCCGAACCCGAAGGCGACCGAGCCGGCCAGCACCGAGACCGCGGTCAGCGTCAGCAAGGCCCCCACCGACAGCACCAGCGCGGCCAGCCACTTCTGCCGGAGCAGCCGCATCCGGGGCACCGGTGTGGCGAGGGTGTACCGGAGCGCGCCCCACTGGGCCTCGCTGGCGACGGTGTCGCCGAAGAAGAGCGCGTACACGACGACCAGGAAGAAGCCGGTGGTCGCGAAGAGCACGAACAGGGTGAAGTTCAGCCCGCTGGCGGTGGCGACGTCGACCAGGTTGATCCGGTTGTTCTCCCCGGCGTCCTCGCTCGCCCCGAGCTTCAGCGCGGCGATGAGCAGCAGCGGCAGGGCCACCATGAGCGCGACGACGCCGAAGGTCCGGCGGCGGGCGAACTGCCGCCGGAGCTCGACGGTCAGCCGCAGCGTGCGCGACGGGCGGTAGCCGGCGACCGCCCCGTTGACCTGCACGTGGTTCATGACTCCCCCACCAGCGCCAGGAAGGCGTCCTCGAGCCGGCGCCGCGGCGTGAACTGGTCCACGGCGATGCCCGCGTCCACCAGCGCCCGCAGCGCCTCGGCGCGGGGCACGCCCTCGAGCTCGGCGACCAGCCCGTCATCGGTCCGGCCGGCGGTCACGCCGGGCAGGCCCTCCAGGACCGCGATCGCCCGGTCGGTGTCGGCCTCGGCCACGCCCAGCAGCACCGCGCCCCCGGCACCGACGATCTCCTCGACGGTGCCCTGCGCGATCTTCTGCCCCTTCGCCATGACGACGACGTGGCTGCAGGTCTGCTCGATCTCGCTCAGCAGGTGGCTGGAGACGATGACCGTGCGACCGGTGGCCGCGTAGGAGCGCAGCACCTCGCGCATGGCGTGGATCTGCGGCGGGTCCAGCCCGTTGGTCGGCTCGTCGAGCACCAGGAGGTCGGGCAGGCCGAGCATGGCCTGGGCGATCGCGACGCGCTGGCGCATGCCCTGGCTGTAGCGGCGCACCGGCCGGTCGAGCGCCGCACCCAGGCCGGCGACCTCGATCGCCTCCTCCATGTGCGCGTCCTCCGCCGGGCGGCCGGTCGCCGCCCAGTACAGCCGGAGGTTCTCCCGGCCGGAGAGGTGCGGCAGCAGGCCGGTGCCCTCGACGAACGACCCCAGCCGCGACAGGACGGGGGCACCCGGCCGCGCGGCGTGCCCGAAGACGCTGATCCGCCCCTCGGTCGGGCGGATGAGGCCCATGAGCATGCGCAGCGACGTCGTCTTGCCGGCGCCGTTGGGGCCCAGCAGGCCCAGCACCTGGCCGCGGCGGACCTCGAAGGAGAGGTCCCGGACGGCGACGAACCCGTCCTTGTAGGCCTTGGTCACGCCCTCGAAGCGCAGCGGCACGTCCTCGCCGTCGGGCTGGACGGCGCTGAGCTGCCGGTCCCGGCGCCGCCCGATCAGCAGAGCGGCACCCCAGCCCAGCAGCGCGAGGGCGACCAGCCCGGCGAGCAGCAGCCACCAGCGGGTGGCGCCGCCCGCGGCCTCGGTCCGCCCCTCGACCTGCGGCACGTCCAGCACGGTCGTTGGATCGGCGAGGGCGATCGAGTGGACCGCCGGCTCGACGGGCAGCGCGAACCCCTGGTCGGTCGTGGAGACCACCAGCCGCATCGTGTGCCCCGCCTCGAACCGGTGCACGATCGCGGGCAGCGTCACGCCCACCCGCGTGGGGGCGGCCGGGTCGGCCGACAGCCCCGTCAGCGCCAGGGGGGCGACCAGCCCGGCCGGCAGCGTCGCCGTCCCGTCGGGTCCGACGTCGTAGAGCTTGGCGAACAGGGTGGCCGACCCGCCGGCCGAGGAGACGGCCAGCTCGACCGTCGCGGCGCCCACCACCTCCACGGCGTCCTGGAGCGGCGCGCTCTCGAAGCTCGCCGACTGGCCGGGGATCTCCAGGGTCGAGCCGCCCAGCGCCGCGGTGAGCGCGCCCAGGCCGGGCACCGTGGTGAGCGCGGCGGGCGTACCGCCCGCGGGGTTCACCACGGGCTGCACCGTTCCGCTCAGCTCGATCCCGGTCCGGCGCACCGGGTCCGCGCCGTCCAGCCCCGGATAGCGCTCGGCGGTGACCGTGCGGGTGCCGCCCTGCACCCGACCGACGGTGCCTGCGGTGCCCAGGCCGGTGGGCGCGGGGAACTCGAAGCTCGAGGTCGCGCCGTCGCGGCCGCGCAGGTGGGCGTCGAACCAGTCACCGACGCGGTTGCGCAGTGCGGCGGTGTCCTGGTCCGAGGCCGGGGCATCGTGACCGCCGGCGTACCAGACCACGGCCACGTCGGTGCCGTTCGCGGCGATGCCCCGGGCGTTGGCGTCGGCCTGGCCGAGCCCGAACAGCGAGTCCTGGGTGCCCTGGATCAGCAGCGTGGGCGCGGTGATCCGGTCGAGCACCCCGGCCGGGCTCGCGCGGTCGAGCACCGCGGCGATCTCGGGGGTCAGCTCCGCGCCCGAGGCGGCCGCCTCGTAGGCCGCGCACACCTCGGCGCTGAACCGGCCGCAGGTCAGCGCCGACGTGACGTCCTCCACGTCGACGTCGGCCGGCGCCGGACGGTCATCCCGCCCGGCCGCGCCGCCGAGGAGGTCGAGCAGATCTCCCGAGGGCGCCGCCCCCAGCCCGAAGAACAGCCCCGACCACAGCCGCTTGTAGACGCCGGCGCCGGCGGCCTGGGCGGTGTCCGCGGGCGTCGCCCCGGGAGTCTCGCCGACCTGCGAGGGGAACAGCGCCGAGGTGAGCGAGTTCCAGGTGATCTGCGGGGCGATGGCGTCGATCCGCTGGTCGTAGGCGGCGCCGAGCAGGGCCAGGGCGCCGCCGTAGGAGGCCCCGGCGACACCGACCCGCGGATCGCCGTCGCCGTCCTGGACGACGTCGTCCCGCTCGGCCAGGACGTCGATCAGCGCCGAGAGGTCGGCGACCTCGTAGCGCGGGTCGTCCAGCCCGATCGAGCCGGTGCTGCGGCCGAACCCGCGGGCGGAGAAGGTGAGGACGACGTAGCCGCGCCCGGCGAGCGCCCGTGCCTCGTCGGCGACCGAGTCCTTGCTGCCGCCGAAGCCGTGGGCCAGCACGACCGCGGGTGCGGGGGGCTCGCCGTCGGCGGGCAGGAAGAGCGTCGTGTCGAGCTCGACGGCGTCCGCGCCGGAGCCGGCCGGGATGCGGGCGTCCTCGGTCCGGACGTCGGCCGCGGCCGCCGGAGCGGCGACGAGCAGGGGTGCGGCGACGAGCAGGGGCAGCAGGACGGCGAGCGCACGCCGGGCGCCGGAGCGCGGACGCACGAGCCCGCGGGAGCGACGCACGAAGCGGCCAACGGACGGCGGGCGGTCCGGGTTCCGCCGGCCGTCAGCAGCTCGGGTCAGGGCGTCCAGTCGCCGGTCGCGACGATGACCAGGCTGGGCGTGGTGATCTCGGCGGGCAGCTCGAAGAAGCGCGGCGCCGGGCCGGCCAGCTGCGGGAACTCCGCGACCAGCTGGTTGGCGGCCTCGAGCTGCGTCGCGTCGCCCTCGGTGTAGTAGACGGTGCTGGCCGGGACGTCGTCGCCCTCGTAGGCGCCGACGCCCGCGGCCTCCCAGCCGCCGGCCTCGACGGCGCCGGAGATCTTCGCGGCCAGGCCGTTGGTGGAGGTGGCGTTGAGCACGACGTAGGGCACCCGGACCGGGGTGGCGGCGACCGGCTCGGCCGGGGCGTCGATGGCCAGCTCGGGCAGCGGGGGCAGGGGGGCGACCGGGGCAGCGGCCACGGGAGCCGTCGGCTGGACGGCGCCGGCCTCGTCGGTCTGCGGCGAGGTGAACTGGTAGACGCCCAGGACGCCGAGCGCGACGACGGCCATGGCGACCAGGCCCTTGGCGACGCGGCGCGGGGAGCGGCGGGGCTCCTCGTCGAGCAGCGCGACACCGCTGTCCTTCGCGGCCTTCCGGCGGGCCTCCTCGGCGGCCTGCCGCTCGGCGCGCAGGGCGGCCCGGCCACCGACGGGGGCGCGGGAAAACGAACGCTCGTCCCGCGGAGCCGGGATCTCGTCGCCGAAGTCGCCGATGTCGGAGCGGTCCTCGTCGTTGCGGGTGCCCGAACGCTCGGGGATGAGGGTGGTGGAGGGGGCGAGCGCGGCCCGCATCTCCTCCTCCGACGGCAGGTCGCCGGAGCGGGAGGGCTTGGTCCAGTCGCCGTAGCGGGAGTCCGAGCCGCCGGCGGTCTGCCGCGGGAGGCGCGGGGCGGGCGCGTCGGTGCGGATGCCGCTGGGCGCGCTGCTGGACGGCTCGGTGCTCGACGGTCCGGCGCTCGGCGACTCGGAGGCGATCTCCGCCTGGAGCGCCTTCCGGCGGGCCGCGGCCGCCTCCGCGGCGCGCAGGCTCTCGGCGAGCGGGCCGGCGGGGATCGGGGGCGCAGCGGGCACGGGACGTCCGGCCGCGGGGACCGGCGGCAGGGGAAGGCGGGAGCGGGAGATCGGGGCCGCGGGCTCGCCGGCGCGGTTGGCGTCGCCGGCGCGGTTGGCGACCGCGGCGGCCGTGGGCCGGCGCGACGGGGCGGCGTCGAGCCGGGCACGGTCCCGCCCGGGCGCGGTGGGGTGGTCGCTCAGTCCGGCGTCGGGAACCCCGCGCCAGAGCGCGTCGGGAGCATCCGTCCGACGACGTCCACCGATGACGGACGAGCTCGTCCCGTCACTGCCTGATCCCGCGTGCCTGCCCACGGTGACGGAATCTAATGCTTGTAACTCTCAATGCCCAGGACCCCGGGACGGACGCGTCCGTTGCCGTGCCGCCCGGACCCGCCGCAGCCGCCGGACGAGCAGGGGGTCGGCCACCAGGGCGGCCGGCCGGTCCACCAGAGCGTTGAGCACCTGGTAGTAGCGGGTCGGGTTGAGCCCGAAGCGGTCGCGGATCGCCGTCTCCTTGGCGCCGGCCGCCCGCCACCACTGCCGCTCGAAGGCCAGCATCTCCCGCTCGCGCGGGGAGAGGTCCACCCCCGCGACCTGCGGAGATGCCGGTACGGACAGCTCCGCCGCGACGTCGTCCCCGCCGGCTGCGGGTGCCGTCGAGAGGTCCGTGCTCATGCTCGCTCCAGCTCCTGCCTGACTCCGGCCGACCCGGATGCGGGGGGCTCGGGAGGAACCGTAGGCGCGGCCTCCGACAGTTCTCGGCGCCCCGCCGGGCCCCGGTGCCGGACCGCGCGGACCGGCGGCGCAGGTCACAAACCGGCCGGCACGACCTCCGGAAGTGACCGGCGTGTCCCTGCACGGGCGTGTCGCAGGGTGTCCGCCGTGAACACCGCGAGCGCCACCCACACGATGGCGAAACCGGCCAGCCGCGCCGGCGGCATCGGCTCGCCGTAGACGAACACCCCGACCGACAGCTGCATCAGCGGGGTGACGTACTGCAGGAGCCCGATCGTCGACAGCGGGATGCGCCGGGCCGCGGCGGCGAACAGCAGCAGCGGGACGGCGGTGGCGATCCCGGAGCTCACCAGCAGCAGGGTGTGACCGGTGCCGGCGGAGCCGAACGTCCCGGCGCCGTCGGCGTGGAGGAAGGCCAGGAGCGCGAGGGCCGGCAGCGTCATCACCGCCGTCTCGAGGAAGAGGCCTGGCGCGGCCTCCACCCGGACCAGCTTCTTCATCAGCCCGTAGAGCCCGAAGCTGGCCGCCAGGCCCAGCGCGATCCACGGCGGGCGGCCGTAGTCGACGGTCAGGACGGCGACCGCGATCCCGGCGATGGCCACGGCCACCCACTGCAGCCGCCGCAGCCGCTCGCCGAAGACGACGACGCCCAGGAGGACGCTCACCAGCGGGTTGATGAAGTACCCGAGCGAGGTCTCGACGACGTGCTCGGAGTTCACGCCGTAGACGAAGATCAGCCAGTTGGCGGCGATGAGCAGGGACGCGCCCGCGAGGACCAGCATCGTGCGCCGGTCGACCACCGCCGCCCGGACGTGCCCCCACCGGCGGACCGCGGTGAGCAGCAGCGCGACGAACAGCAGCGACCAGACCACGCGGTGGGCCACGATCTCGACGCCGCCGGCGGGCTCCAGCAGCGGGAAGTACAGGGGGAACAGGCCCCACAGGGAGTAGGCGGCCAGCCCGGAGACGACCCCCAGGCGACGCTCGTCCACGGGGCGCCACCGTACGCGTGCGGACGGCCTACCTTCGAGGGCGTGCGCGGTGATCGGCCCGACCCGGTGCGGTGGCTCTGGTACGCGCTGGGCGGTGGACTCCCCCGGCGGTTCTCGCCCTGGGTGCTGGCCGACACGACCCGGCGGACGTGGATCTGGCGGCACTTCGCCCGGGCGCTGGTGCAGATGCTCCCGCTGGTCGTGCTCTGCCTGGCCCTGCCGCCGGTGGCCCTGTCCTACCGGCTGTCGGCGGCCGTCGGCGGGCTGCTGATCGGGCTGCTGTTCTCGATGGCCTTCATGACCGAGACGATCGAGCACCGGGTGGTGAAGGCCGGCTATCCGCCGGGCACCGCCGCGCGGATGCGCGAGGAGCGCGCCGAGCGGGAGCGCATCGAGCGGCGCGCGCCCTACCGCCGCGACGGCGCCGGCAGCTTCGACTGAGCCGAGGCCCGGCGGAGCGGAGCCGACGAGGGGACTTGAACCCCTAACCGCCCGATTACAAGTCGGGTGCGCTACCAATTGCGCCACGTCGGCGGACGACGGGACCAGGTCCCGCGCTCAGGATAGGGAGTGCCCGCCCGGGTCGAGTTCGCGCCCGGCTGCCTCGATCACCGCCTCCCGCACCCGGTCGAGCGTCGCCGAGCGCAACCGCCACTGCTGCCAGTACAGCGTGACGTCCACGGCGGCCTCCCGGTCGAGGTCCACCAGGCCCGGCCGCCGCTGCAGGTCGGGCACCATCCCCCAGCCCAGACCGAGCGCGATCGCGTCGACGAAGTCCGCCGACGCGGGCACGTGATGGGTCGGTGGGGCGGCGCCGTCCCCCGCCCGCGCCTGGAGGTAGCGGTGCTGGAGGTCGTCCCGGCGGTCGAAGACCACGACCGGGGCGTGGGCCAGCGCCTCGGCGGTCGGGCCGTCCGGGAGCCACCGCTGCACGAAGCCGGGGGCGGCCACGGGCCGGTAGCGCATGGCGCCGAGGCGGGTGGACGTGCAGCCCGGCACCGGGTCGGCCTCCGTGGTGACCGCCGCCATGACCGTGCCGGCCCGCAGCAGGGCGCTGGTGTGCTCCTGGTCCTCGCGGTGCAGGTCGAAGCAGGCCTCGCCGGCCAGCGGTGCGAGCGCGGGCAGCAGCCACGTGGTCATCGAGTCGGCGTTCACGGCGATCGGCAGTGCGGGCGCCTGCGTCGGCACCGCCTCGCCGCCCAGCTCGCGGGCCACGTCCGCGGTGAGCAGCTGCACCTGCCGCGCCAGCCGCAGCACCGCGCGGCCGGAGTCGGTGACCTGGACCGGCTTGCTGCGCACCAGCAGGATCCGGCCGGTCGCCGCCTCGAGGGCACGCAACCGCTGGCTGATGGCCGACGGGGTCACGTGCAGCGACCGGGCGGCCGCCTCCAGCGTGCCCTCGCGCACGGTCGCGTCCAGCGCCCGCAGTTGGGCCACGTCCAGATCCATGAAGCAACGCTAACGGCGCGGAAGAATCCTTAGCTGGACCGCCAGATCTCCTGTTCCTAGCGTCGAGACCGTGTCCACGACCCCGGCCCTCGTGGCCCTCGCCTCCGGGCTCGCTCTCGGCCTCGGGCTCATCGTGGCCATCGGCGCGCAGAACGCCTTCGTCCTGCGACAGGGGCTCCGGCTCGAGCACGTGGCCGCCGTCGTGGCGGTGTGCGCGCTGTCCGACGTGGCCCTCATCGCCGCCGGGGTCCTCGGCGCCGGCGCGGCCGTATCCCGGGCGCCGCTGCTGATCCCCGTCGTGTGCTTCGCCGGGGCCGCCTTCCTCCTGGCGTACGGCGCCGTGGCCGGTCGCCGCGCCACCCGCCCCGGCGCGCTGCTCACCGAGGCGGGCGGGGCCGGCTCGAGCCTCGCCGCCGCCGTCGGCACCTGCCTGGCCCTGACCTGGCTGAACCCGCACGTCTACCTCGACACGGTGGTCCTGCTGGGCTCGATGGCCTCGACGTACGAGGAGCACCGGTGGGAGTTCGCCGTCGGGGCGGGGCTGGGCAGCGTCCTGTGGTTCACCGCGCTCGGCTACGGCGCCCGCCTGCTGCGGCCGGTCTTCGCCCGCCCGGCGGCCTGGCGGGTGCTCGACGTCGTCATCGCCGTCGTCATGTCCGTGCTCGCCGTCTCCCTCGTCGTCCGGGGGCTGGACGCGCTCTGACCGTCGGCGTCATCCGGCCGGTCGCCACGCGTAGCGCACGTCGGGCTCGCGTTCCTCGTTGCCCGCGCCGTCGGTGCGCTCGACGGCGACGAACCCGTGCCGCTCGTAGAACCGCTGGGCCGCTGCGTTGACCTGGAAGGTCCACAGCCGCAGTCCGGCGGGCTGCCGCTCCTGCGCCAGCGCGATGCACCGGTCCCCGATCCCCCGTCCCCGGACGTCGGGATCCAGGTAGAGCTGGTCGATCCACCCGGGCGTCAGCGCGAGGACGCCGACGACCGCGCCGCCGAGCTCGGCGACCCAGGTCTCCTCCCGCGGCACGACCACCTCCCGGAGCCACCGTCGGACCTCGTCGTCGGGATGCGCGCGGCGCAACGTGGGCAGCGCGGCGTCGAAGGAGCGCAGCCAGACGTCGGCGACCGCCGCGGCGTCGGCGGACCGGGCGCGGCGGAGGACCAGCGGGCCGGCCGTCACGCGGACCAGGCTGCCAGCTCCGGCCCGCTCCCTCGACCCCTTTCCGGGTCAGGCCGCTTCGGTGCCCGCGGCCGGGAGGTCGCGGACGTGCGCGGCGGGATCGCTGCCGGGCGCCGGACCGTCGGCCAGCCAGCGCGCGAAGCCGTCCGGATCCCGCCGCTCCAGCTCGTCGAGCACCATCTCCCGGCGGCCGACGAGCGCTCGCCGGACGACCGGGTCCAGCCGGGCGGTGAGCAGGACGGTGCTGCGCAGCCACTCGTCGCCCAGGGCGCGGGTGGACAGCCCGCCCACCGGCGGCATCAGCAGCGTCGGGCCGTCCGTCCGGACCGGGAGCGGCCGGACCGGCGCCGGTCGCTGCGTCCGGCCCTGCTGGGCGCCGCTCCGGCGGAGCCGGACCCCCACCACCGCACCGGCCACCACGGCGCCCACGAGCACCGCGACCAGGGCCCCGGCGAGCGCGGACAGCCCGGCGAGGACGAGCAACGCCCCCGCCGTCCACCCCGCTGCCCGGACCCCCGCGTCGAGCGCCGCCCCGCGGCGAGCGCCCGGCGCCTCGGAGACCATCCCGGCGGTGGTGGCACCCACGAGGGCCGCGGCGACCATCAGCGCGACGAGGCCCGGTATGCGCAGCGCGAGTGCCCCCACCACGGCCAGCGCGGCGGCGGCCCCGAGGACGACGACCAGCGCCGATCGAACGAGCATGCGGGCCGCCCTACCCCGGGGACCGCCGCTCTGCACGCGCTCCCGGGGTGTCGTTCGCGCCCGGGCTACTCGCGCAGGAACGCCGCCGGGTTGCTGCCCCGGTCCGCCCCGTCCGCCAGCCAGCGCGCGAACCCGTCCGGATCGCGTCGCTCCAGCTCGTCCAGGATCGACGCCCTCCGGGCTGCGACCCCCTCGGGGGTGAGCGGCTCCGGGGAGACGTCCAGGAGCGCCGTCGTCCGCAGCCACTCCTCCCCGAGCGACCGGTTGCTGAGGAAGCGGACCGGCGGGAGGACCGTTCTGGTGCTGCCGGCCGAACCGATGCGGAACGTCGGCGCCGCGGGGTGCAGCGGGGACAGGACGACCGGGCTCTCCTGCTCGTCCGGGAGCGGCGTCCCGGCCGGTGCGGCGCGGCCCGGGACAGGTCGGCGGAGCGCCAGGGCGGCTGCGGCGAGCAGCCCAGCGGCGAGCAGGGTCGCGGCCGTCCCGACGAGCAGCGCGGCACCGCAGAGGACCAGGAGCCCACCGGCGGTGCACGCCGCCGTCCATGCCCACGCGACCAGGGCGACCTCGCCCGCCCGCGACTCCTCCCAGGCCGCTCCTGCCCGGCCGGCAGCCACGAGAGCGGAGACGACCACGAGGCCGACGACCGCCGAGCCGTCCAGGCCGAGCCCGCCGACGACCGCCAGCACGGCCCCGAACGGTGCAGCGAGAACCAGCGCGGGGCGTGCGGGGAGACCGGGCACGGGCGTCCTCCAGCTGAGGTCGGGCGACGTCGACGGCCGGCCGCCTGGCCCTCCGTGTCACCCGGCAGTATCCACGCCCGTGGGCTCCTCCGTCGTCGATCCGGACCTGCGCCTGGCCCTCGTCCTCGTCGTCCTCACCGCCCTCGCCGCCGCTGCGGGGCGGCTGTCCGGTCTCGGTGAGCAGCGGCCGATCCTCGTGGCCGCGGTCCGCGCCACGGTGCAGCTGGCGGTGGTCTCGGCCCTGCTGCTCGCCGTGGTCGAGTCCCTGGCCCTCTCCGCGGCGTTCGTCGGCCTCATGACGGTCATCGCGGCGGTCACCTCCGCGGGCCGGGTGACCGGGCTGCCGCTGCGCGCCCCCGGGGCGCGCGACCGGCTGCTGGCCACCGCACTCCCGATCGCCGGCGGTGCCGCACCCGTCGTGCTGCTGGTGCTGGCCAGCGGGACGGTGCCGTTCCGGGGCGAGTCGGTCGTCCCGATCGCCGGCATCCTGATCGGCGGCGCCATGACGGCGACCTCGCTGGCCGGGCGCCGGCTGCGCGAGGAGCTGGACCAGCGGCGCGGCGAGGTCGAGGCGGCGCTCGCCCTCGGCTTCCTCCCCCGGGACGCGGTCCTGTTCGTCATCCGGTCCGCGGCGGCCTCGGCGCTGATCCCCCCGCTGGACCAGACCCGCACCGTCGGCCTGGTGACCCTCCCGGGCGCCTTCGTCGGCGTCCTCCTCGGCGGGGGCAGCCCGCTCGAGGCCGGCGCCGCACAGCTGCTGGTGCTCATCGGCCTGCTCGCGGCGCAGATGCTCGCGATCTGGGCGGTCACCGAACTGGTGGGCCGCGGGGCATTGCTGGACGACGTGCCGCGTTGAACCGTCCAGGCAGCTCACAGGCAGCCTCCAGCCGCGCGCCAGTGCGCGGCGGGACAGTAGGACCGTCGCGCCGGCCGGATGGCCGCGCGGAGGGAGGAGACGACCAGTGAGCGAATACGGATCGTCGGGTGCCGGCCCGGCCGAGCCCACGGAGGGCACCGGCGGGCAGCCCGGGCCCGGCGAGCGGATCCCGGAGGGCCAGGACCGCGCGCCGACCGCTCCCCAGCCGCCGCTCGGGCAGGCGGGTCCCCCGCCCCGGCCCTACGGACAGCAGGACGCGCGGCCCACCTACGGGCAGCAGCCCTACGGCCAGCCCGCCTACGGGCAGCCGTCGTACGGGCAGCCCGGGTACGGGCAGCAGCCCTACTGGGGCCCGCCGCGCCAGCCGACCACCCCGGTCCCGGCCGGCTTCGGCGGCCTCCCGCCCGGCACCGGCCCCACCGACCCCGGCGCGACGGCCGCGGCGGCTCCGCCCGCCCGACGGTCCGGCCGCGTCCGCATGGGCCTGGCGGGCCTGGTCGCCGGCGCGCTCATCGGCGGCGCCGCCGGTGCCGGCGTCGCCACGCTGGACGACGACGGGAGCGGCTCGGGCGCCTCGCCCGCGGCGGCGCAGAACGTCGTCATCCAGAACCCCGAGTCGGCGACCACCGCCACCGCGGCCGCCGCGAAGGCCGCGCCCAGCGTGGTCACCGTCTACGTGAGCAGCCGGTCCAGCGCCGGCAGCGGCTCGGGCGTCGTCCTCACCGCGGACGGCTACGTCCTCACGAACAACCACGTCGTCGAGGCCGAGGGGGGCACCGTGCAGGTGCGCACCTCCGACGGCACCCTCTACGACGCCGAGGTGGTCGGCACCGACCCGGCCTCCGACATCGCCGTGGTCAAGCTCGCGGACGCCGACGGCCTCACGCCGGCGACCTTCGCGGACTCCGACGACGTCCAGGTGGGCGACGTCGCGGTCGCCATCGGCGCGCCGCTGGGCCTGTCCAACACGGTCACCGACGGCATCATCAGCGCCACCGGCCGTGCCGTGCAGACCGGCTCCTCGCAGGACGACGCCACCGTGATCGACGCGATCCAGACCGACGCGGCGATCAACCCGGGCAACTCCGGCGGCGCGCTGGTCAACGGCGCCGGCGAGGTGATCGGCATCAACACCGCCATCGCCACGGTCGCCTCGGGCGCCCCCGGCGGCGACGCCCAGAGCGGCAACATCGGCGTCGGCTTCGCCATCCCGAGCAACACCGCGAAGCGCATCGGCGACGAGATCCGGGAGACCGGCAAGGCGACCCGTGCCTACCTGGGCGTCCGTGCCAGCACGGCCGCCGCGGGGCAGAACACCGAGGTCGGCAACGGCGCGGAGGTCGTCAGCGTGGAGCCGGACAGCGCGGCGGAGGACGCCGGCCTCGCGGTCGGCGACGTCGTCACCGCGGTGGGCGACCGCCCGGTGACCTCCTCGACCGAGCTGACCGCCGCGGTGCGCAGCGAGGCGCCGGGGGCGACCGTCGAGCTGACCGTCCGCCGCGGCACGAGCGACCGCACCGTCGAGGTCACCCTCGGTTCGACCGGCTGATCCACCGGGGCGGGACGGCGGTCGGGGTACCTAGGCTTCGGCTGTGCAGGAACCCCGACCGTCGTCCCTCCCGCTGACCGGCTCGCTCGAGGATCCCCAGCGGGCCCGCGACCTGGCCCGCATGAAGCGGCTGGCGACCGGGCTGTTCCTGGCCGCCGCCGTCGTCTTCGTCGTCTGCGTGCTCCTGGGGCCCGAGCAGGGCGCCTGGGTCGGGTACGTGCGCGCCACCGCGGAGGCCTCCATGGTCGGCGCGCTGGCCGACTGGTTCGCCGTCACCGCGCTCTTCCGGCACCCGCTCGGGCTGCCGATCCCGCACACCGCGATCATCCCGCGCAAGAAGGACCAGATCGGCGAGAGCCTGGGCACCTTCGTCCAGGAGAACTTCCTGACCCGCTCGGTCGTGGAGGAGAAGCTCAGCACCATCGACGTCCCCGCCCGGCTGGGCGCCTTCCTGGCCTCCCCGGGACGGGCCGAGCGCCTCTCGGGGGACGCCGCCGCCGTCCTCGCCGCAGTGACCGACCTGCTCCGTGACGAGGACCTCGAGCCCGCCGTCGCCGGGCTGGTCCAGCGCAAGCTGCACGAGACGCCGGCCGCGCCGGTGCTGGCCCGGGTCCTGGAACTGGTCGTCGACGGCGACCGGCACCAGGAGGTGCTCTCGGCGGCGATGCGGCTGCTGTCGCGGTTCCTCGAGGAGAACCGTCTGGTCTTCCGCGCCCAGCTCGGCGACGCCTCCCCGGCCTGGGTCCCCGACTGGGTGGACGACCGCGTCTTCGACCGCGCGTTCGCCGGCATCCAGCGGTTCTTCGCGGAGGTCGGGGCAGATCCCCGGCACGAGCTGCGCCGCTCCTACGACGTCCGCCTGCGGGCCTACGTCGCGGCGCTGCGCACCGACCCCGAGACGGCGGCCCGCGTCGAGTCGCTGAAGAAGGAACTGCTCGAGCACCCGGCGGTGCGCGCCTGGTCGGGCTCGCTGTGGTCCAACGCGAAGACCGTGGTCCTCGACGCCGCCGCGGACCCGGACTCGGAGCTCCGCGCCCGGGTGACCGGCCTGATCCTGGAGGGCGCCCGGCTGCTGGAGAGCGACCCGACGGTGCGCGAACTGGTGCAGCGGCACGCGCACGGCACCGTCGGCTACCTGGCCGAGCGGTTCTCCCGCGACATCGCCGAACTGGTCAGCGGCACCGTCGCCCGGTGGGACACCTACGAGACCAGCCAGCGGATCGAGCTCCAGGTCGGGCGCGACCTGCAGTGGATCCGGGTCAACGGCACCGTCGTCGGCGGCCTGGCCGGCCTGGTCATCTACTCGGTGGCCCAGCTGATCGGCTGAGCGCCGGCCGTCAGGTCTGGATGTAGTCGACCAGCTGCCGGCGCTCCTCCTCCAGCTCGTCCAGCCGCGCCTTGACGACGTCGCCGATCGAGACGATGCCGACCAGGACGTCGTCGGCGACGACGGGGACGTGCCGGACCCGGTGGTCGGTCATCGTCCGCGCGAGACCGTCCACGCTCGCGTCGGGCGGGCAGACGTGCACCTGGGTCGTCATCACGCTGGAGACCGGGTCGGCGAGGAGCTGCGCTCCGCGCTCGTGCAGTCCACGGGCGACGTCCCGCTCGGAGATGATGCCGTCGACCCGGCGGCCGTCGGAGGAGACGACGAGCGCGCCGATCCCCTTCTCCGCCAGCAGTTCGAGCGCGGCCCGCACGCTGTCGGAGCCGTCGATGGTGGCGACCGCAGGGTCCTTGTGACGGAGCAGTTGGCTGATCTGCACGCGAGCCTCCTCGGGGGGCGGTGGCGCGGAGTGTGCTCCTCCACCCCCCGGAGAGGCAACGGCTCAGCTCAGCTGGGGGACGGCTCCTGGCCGCGGTGCGCTCCGGAGGAGCGCCGGACCATCGCGACCTGGTACAGCGCGATGCCCGCCGCGACGCTGACGTTGAGCGACTCGGTGTCCCGGTCGATCGGGATGCGCACGACGACGTCGCACTTCTCCCGCACCAGCCGCGACAGGCCGGTCCCCTCCGCGCCGACCACCAGTGCGACGGCGTCGGCGAAGCCGTCGTACTCGTGCAGCTCGATGTCGCCCTCGCCGGCCAGGCCGACCGTCTGCAACCCGGCGTCCTGGTAGGAGCCCAGGGCGCGCGGCAGGTTGACCGCCCGCGCGACCGGGATGCGGGCGGCGGCACCGGCGCTGGTGCGCCAGGCCGAGGCCGTCATGCCCACGGCGCGACGCTGGGGCACGACGACGCCGTGCGCGTCGAAGGCCGCCGCGGAACGCACGACGGCACCCAGGTTGCGCGGATCGGTGACGCCATCGAGCGCGACCAGCAGCGGCGGGCGGCCCGAGTCGTGGGCCAGGTCGAGCAGGTCGTCGGGGTGCGCGTAGTCGTAGGGCGGCACCTGCAGGCCGATGCCCTGGTGCAGCGCACCCTGGGACATCCGGTCGAACTCGGCCTTCCCGACCTCGAGCAGCGGCAGCCCGCGGTCGGCGGCCAGGGCCAGCGCCTCGGTGATCCGCTCGTCGGTCAGGCGCTGGTTGTCACCGGTGACGACGTAGAGCGCGTTCGCCGGGATGCGCGCGCGCAGCGCCTCCACGACCGGGTTCCGGCCGAGCAGCAGCTCCGGCGACTCCTCGGAGCGGGCCCGGGCGCGGGCGCGCTCGGAGCGGGCGTGCGCCTCGGCCGCGGCCTTGCGCTGGGCGGGGTGCCCGGGACGCGCCTCGGCCGGCGGCGTCGCGCCCCGGCCCACGAGCGAACGGCGGTTCTTCCCACCGGTGCCGGCGGTGGCGCGCTTCTTGCCTGCGCCGTCGCTACGGCCTCGGCGCTGGCTGTTGCCGGCCATCAGCGGCTCAGCTCCCATCGGGGTCCATCAGGGGTGTCCTCGACGGAGACGCCGAGGGTGGTCAGTTGGTCGCGGATCGCGTCCGCGGCGGCGAAGTCCTTGCGGGCCCGTGCGGCCTGGCGCTGCTGCAGCGCGAGCGCCACGAGCCCGTCGGTCGCCTGCGCGAGCCGGTCGTCGGAGCCGGGAGCCCACTGCGGGTCCAGCGGGTCCAGCCCGAGGACGCCGAGCATCGCGCGCACGGCCCCGAGAGCAGCCGCCGTCGCGGCGTCGTCCCCGTCGCCGAGCGCGGTGTTGCCCAGCCGGACGCCCTCGTGCACGGCCGCGATCGCGGCGGGGGTGCCGAGGTCGTCGTCCAGAGCCGTGCGGAACGCCTCCGGCAGCTCGCAGCCGCCGGCGTCCACACCCACCCTCTCGACCGCGCGCTTCACGAACGACTCGATCCGCCGGTAGCCGGCGGCCGCCTCGTCCAGCGCGGCGTCGGTGAACTCGATCATCGAGCGGTAGTGCGGCGCGACGAGGTAGTAGCGCAGCTCCACCGGGCGCACCCGCTTGACGACCTCGTCGACCTGGGCGGTGTTGCCCAGCGACTTGCTCATCTTCTCGCCGCCGAGGGTGACCCAGCCGTTGTGCATCCAGTACTGGGCGAACCGGTCGCCGGCCGCGCGGGACTGCGCCTGCTCGTTCTCGTGGTGCGGGAACCGCAGGTCCAGGCCGCCGCCGTGGATGTCGAAGGCCTCGCCGAGGTACTTGCCGGCCATCGCCGAGCACTCCAGGTGCCAGCCCGGCCGGCCACGGCCCCACGGGGTGTCCCACGCCGCCGTCTCCGGCTCGCCGGGCTTGTGCGCCTTCCAGAGGGCGAAGTCGCGGGGGTCGCGCTTGCGCTCGTCGGTGTCGGTGTCGGCGGCGGGCTCCAGGTGCTCGAGCCGCTGCCCGGTGAGCGCGCCGTACTCCGGGAACGAGCGGACGTCGAAGTACACGTCGCCGTCGACGGCGTAGGCGTGCCCGCGGTCGATCAGCCGCTGCATCAGCCCGACCATCTCCGGCACGTGGCCGGTGGCCCGCGGCTCGTAGGTGGGGGGCAGCACGCCCAGGACGTCGTAGGCGCGGGTGCAGGCGCGCTCGTTCAGGAAGGCCCAGGCCCACCACGGGAGATCGTGCTCCGCGGCCTTGGCCAGGATCTTGTCGTCGATGTCGGTGACGTTGCGGACGTAGGTGACCTCGAGGCCGCTCGCGGCCAGCCAGCGGCGCAGCACGTCGAAGGAGACCGCGGCCCGGATGTGGCCGACGTGCGGCGGACCCTGCACGGTGAGACCGCAGACGTAGAGCGACGCCCGACCGGCACGCAGGGGCGTGAAGTCGCGGACCGCACGGGCGGCCGTGTCGTACAGGCGGAGGCTCACTGCGCCGAGTCTACGGAGTCGCGGGCCGTGCTCACGCCTCCGGAGAGGCGGGCTCCCCCGTCCGGACCACCAGGGCCGTGGCCACCGCGGCCCGCCCCTCGCCCCGGCCGGTGAGGCCCAGGCCGTCGGTGGTGGTGGCGGTCACGCTCACCGGAGCACCGAGCGCGGCGGACAGCACCGCCTCCGCCTCGGCACGGCGGGGGCCCACCTTGGGGCTGTTCCCGACCAGCTGCACCGCGGCGTTGCCCACCTGCCAGCCGGCGTCGGCGAGGACGGCGCGGACGTGCGCGAGCACGTCGGCACCCCGGGCGCCGGCCCATCGCGGGTCGTCCGTGCCGAGCAGCGCGCCGATGTCGCCCATCCCCGCCGCGGAGAGGACGGCGTCGGTGAGCGCGTGGGCGACGACGTCGCCGTCGGAGTGGCCGGCGCAGCCGTCGACGCCCGGCCACTCCAGCCCGGCGAGCCAGCAGGCGCGGCCGGCCTCGACCGGGTGGACGTCGGTGCCGACGCCGACGCGCGGCAGTGCGGTGCTCATGTGGTGGTCTCTCCGAGGGTCAGGGTGAGCTCGGCCAGGGCCAGGTCGTGCGGAACGGTGACCTTCGCCGAGCGCTCGTCACCGGGCACCGTGGTCACCGCGACCCCGGCCCGCCGCACGACGGCGGCGTCGTCGGTGAGCTCGGCGTCGGGCTCCAGCGCGTCGTAGGCGGCCTCGAGGGTGGCCCGGTCGAAGCCCTGGGGGGTCTGCACGCGCCGCAGCGGTGCGCGCGGCACGGCGTCGACGACCAGGCCGTCGTCGTCGACCAGCACGGTGGTGTCGACGACCGGGAGCACCGGCACCACCGCGAGCGCCCCGGCGCCGAGGGCGCCGAGCACCCGGGCGACCGCCCCGGGCGGGGTCAGCGGGCGGGCGGCGTCGTGCACCAGCACGGCGGTGGCGGCGGAGCCGGCGGCGGCCAGGCCGGCCCGCACGGACGCGGTGCGGGTGGCGCCCCCGTCCACGACGGTGACCTCCGGTGGCAGCACGGCCTCGAACTCCGCGCGCTGCGCGGCCGGCACGACGACGACGACCTCGGCCACGCCGCCGGCGAGCAGGCCCTCGACCGCCCAGCAGACCAGCGGACGGCCGGCGAGCGGCACCAGCGCCTTGGGGAGATCGGCCCCCAGACGCGAACCACTCCCGGCCGCTGCGACGATCGCGACAGCGTGCACGGGAGTGGTCCGGACGTCTTTCAGGAGCCGAGTGCTCGAGGAGAGCGAGCTCAGCTGGCGAGAACCTCGTCGAGCAGGATCTCGGCCTTGTCCTCGTTGGTGCCCTCGGCGAGCGCGAGCTCGCTGACCAGGATCTGACGGGCCTTGGAGAGCATGCGCTTCTCCCCCGCCGACAGGCCACGGTCCTTGTCGCGACGCCAGAGGTCGCGGACGACCTCGGCGACCTTGTTCACGTCACCGGAGGCCAGCTTCTCGAGGTTGGCCTTGTAGCGGCGCGACCAGTTGGTCGGCTCCTCGGTGTGCGGGGTGCGGAGCACCTCGAACACCTTGTCGAGGCCTTCCTGGCCCACGACATCGCGAACGCCCACGATCTCGGCGTTGTCCGCCGGGACGCGCACGGTCAGATCGCCCTGGGCGACCTTCAGTACGAGATAAGCTCGCTCGACGCCCTTGATGGTCCGCTGCTCGATCGCTTCGATCAGAGCGGCACCATGGTGCGGATAGACGACGGTCTCGCCGACAGTGAAGCCCATGTGAATGTGACCCCTTTCGCTGACTCCAGAGTACCACGGCAGACTGACCCGACGGACCCGAGTCGTGCTGCAAAGGTGCAGGTCAGAAGGCAGGTCCGCCTCGGGCGAGGGGTTGACAGAGGCATGACCGATGTGCGTGCACCGGGCTCGTGGCGGGCTCTCGCGGCCGGTCTGGCGCGCGCCACGCATCCCGGTCCGGCGGTGGCGGTCACCGTCGTCGCGACGCTGCTGGCGGTCGCCGCGGACGTCGGCGGCGCGCGGACCGGAGTGATCTTCGTCGCTGTTCTCGCAGGTCAGGCGTCCATCGGCTGGAGCAACGACTGGCTCGACGCCGATCGGGACCGCGCCGTCGCCCGATCCGACAAGCCGGTGGTGCAGGGCGCCGTCGCCCCCGCGCTGCTGCGATCCGCGGCCCTCGCCGCCGTCGCCGTCGCCGTCGTCCTCTCCCTCCTGCTGGGGATCGTCCCGGGGCTGCTGCTGCTTGCCCTGGTGGCCAGCGGCTGGGCCTACAACGCGGGACTGAAGCGCACCGCCCTCTCCGCGCTGCCCTACGTGACCGGGTTCGGTGCGCTGCCGGCCGGCGTGGTCGCCGCCGCACCGGGCACGCCGTCGGCGCCGTGGTGGCTGGTGGCCGCCGGTGGGGCCCTGGGTGCTGCCGCTCATCTGGCCAACGTCGCCCCCGATCTCGAGGACGACCTCGCCACCGGGGTGCGCGGCCTCCCCCACCGGCTGGGCGCGACCGTCTCGGCGATCACCTGCGCCGTGCTGCTGCTCGCGGCCTCGCTCGTGCTGGTGCTCGGACCGGACGGCCCTCCGACCGCCGCCGGCTGGGCAGGCCTGGTGGTCGCGGTGCCCGCGGCCGTCGTCGCCGCGCTGGCCGGCACCCGGCGCGGGCGTCGGCTCGCCTTCCCCGCCGTCATGCTCCTGACCGTGCTCGACGTCGTCCTGCTCGTGACCGGCGGCGCCGGCGTCACCTGAGCCGGCGGCCCCGCGGTTCACGCCTTCCCTGCGGGCGAGTCGCCGGGAGCGCCCGTTAGGCTCCAGGCGATCCTCGCGCCACCGAACCCGCGGTGGCCGGACCGAACCTGTGTGGAGGTCGACGGCTGTGAAGCGCGCTCTGCGGGCCGCCATCGTGGGCGTTGCTCTGTTCTCACCCGTTGCCCTCTCCGCGTGCAGCGCGGGACAGGTCGCACAGACCGCCACCCAGGAGCGGGACAAGGTCGGCGCCATGGCGGAGGTCGGCGACCTCACCCTGCGCCAGGTGAACCTGGCCCACCCGCGCAGCGGGAGCTACGACGCCGGCGACGACGCCGAGCTGACGATGGCCATCGTCAACACCGGCGACGAGGCCGACACGCTCGTCTCGGTCGAGGGCGAGGGCTTCGGTGACGTCGAGATCGCCGGCACCCCGTCGGGCAGCGCGTCCACCTCGGCGTCCGACGAGATCGAGCTTCCGGCGGACACCACGGTCTTCGTCGGCTCCGACGACGGAACGATCACCCTGACCGACCTGGACGAGCCTCTGACCGTCGGGCAGCACCTGTCCCTCGTGCTCACCTTCGAGAACGCCGGCGAGGTGACGGTCATGGCCACGGTCGCGACCCCCGCCGAGGAGCTCGAGCGCGAGGAGGGCTTCGACTTCCACCACTCGGAGGAAGAGGGCACCGAGGGTGCCGAGGACGTCGCGCGCGAGCGCGAGTCCGCCGTCGGCGACTGACCGACCTTCCCGGCCGGCGGCGCTCCCGCGTCCTGTCGGTGGCCGGGGTTAGCGTCGCCCCGTGCCGCCCGCCGGAGTGAAGACCGCCCGCCCCGCCCACCGCTGCACCGAGTGCGGCTACGCCTCGGCGAAGTGGGTCGGCCGCTGCCCGGAGTGCCAGGCCTGGGGCACGATCCAGGAGATCGGCACGGCCGGTCCCTCGCTCCGCGCCGTCGCGGCGGGCCCGGTCACCGCACCCGCCCGCCCGATCGCCGAGGTCGAGCTGGCCGGCGCACGGGCCGTCCCGACCGGCATCGGTGAGTTCGACCGCGTCCTCGGTGGCGGGCTGGTCCCCGGCGCGGTGCTGCTGGTCGCCGGCGAGCCCGGGGTCGGCAAGAGCACGCTCCTGCTCGAGGTCGCCCACCGCGTCGCCGCGAGCAACGGCCCCGCGCTGGTCGTGTCGGGCGAGGAGTCGGCCGGCCAGGTCCGGCTGCGCGCCGAGCGCATCGGCGCCCTGCACGAGCGGCTCTACCTGGCCGCCGAGACCGAGCTCTCGGCCGTCCTCTCGCACGTCGAGCAGGTCAACCCGACGCTGCTCGTCCTCGACAGCGTCCAGACGGTGCGCTCCCCCGGCGACGGCACGGACGGCGGTGCGACGCAGGTCCGCGCGGTCGCCAGCGCGCTGACCGCCGTCGCGAAGAGCCGCGGGATGACCACGATCCTGGTCGGCCACGTGACCAAGGACGGCGCGATCGCCGGCCCGCGCACCCTGGAGCACCTGGTCGACGTCGTCATCTCCTTCGACGGGGAGCGGCACTCCACGCTGCGGCTGGTCCGCGCCACCAAGAACCGGTTCGGCCCGGCCGACGAGATCGGCTGCTTCGAGATCGGGGACACCGGCGTGGTCGGCGTGCCCGACCCCTCGGCGCTGTTCGTCTCGCGGCGCGCGGCCCCCGTGCCGGGCAGCTGCGTCACCGTCACGATGGAGGGCAGCCGGCCCCTGCTCGCCGAGGTGCAGGCCCTGGTCGCCAGCTCCTCGGGCGGCGGCTCCCCGCGGCGGGCGGTCAGTGGTCTCGACGCCCAGCGGGTGGCCATGATCAACGCCGTCGTCGAGCGCCGCGGCGGGGTGAAGCTGGCCGACGCCGACGTGTTCGCGGCCTCCGTCGGGGGCGTGCGCATCGCCGAGCCGGCGGCCGATCTCGCCCTCGCGCTGGCCATCGCCTCGGCCTCCAGCGACCGCGCCCTCCCGCCCGGGATGATCGCGCTCGGCGAGGTCGGGCTGTCCGGCGAGATCCGCCGGGTGGGCGGCACCGGCCGCCGGCTGGCCGAGGCCGCCCGGCAGGGGTACCAGGTGGCCTTCGTCCCGCCGGACGCCGGCCCCCCGCCGCCCGGCATCCGCCTGGTCGAGGTGCCCGATCTCGGATCGGCGTTCTCCCGGCTCTTCTGAGCCCTGGGGGTTCCGCATCTGAGATGCTGACCCGGAGCCCGGTCCCCCGTGGGCAGGGCACGTAGACTCGGCATCCGCACCACTCGACCGTCAGGAGCGCTCGTGCCCGCCGCTGAGGACGCCGAGGTCGCACTGCGCGAGCTCCTCGGCCGGATCGCTCCGGGCACCGCCCTGCGCGACGGTCTGGAGCGCATCCTGGCCGGCCGTACCGGCGCGCTCATCGTCCTGGGCTACGACCGCGTGGTCGAGTCCCTGTGCACCGGCGGCTTCGCCCTCGACGTCGCACTGTCGGCCACCCGCCTCCGCGAGCTGGCCAAGATGGACGGCGCGGTCATCGTCTCCTACGACGGCAGCCGGATCGTGCGCGCCGGAGTGCACCTGATGCCCGACCCGACCGTGCCGACCGAGGAGTCGGGCACCCGCCACCGCACGGCCGAACGGGTCGCGATCCAGACCGGCTTCCCGGTGATCTCGGTGAGCCAGTCGATGCACATCATCAGCGTCTACGTGACCGGGCGCCGGTACACCCTGGAGCACCCCACCACGATCCTGGCGCGCGCCAACCAGGCGCTCGCGGCCCTGGAGCGGTACAAGCTGCGGCTCGACGAGGTGGCGAGCACGCTCTCCGCCCTGGAGATCGAGGACCTCGTCACGGTGCGCGACGCGATGAGCGTCAGCCAGCGGCTGGAGATGGTCCGCCGCATCGCCGACGAGATCGAGGGCTTCGTCGTCGAGCTCGGTACCGACGGCCGGCTGCTGGCGCTGCAGCTCGACGAGATGCTCGCCGGTGTCGAGGAGGACCGCGGCCTGCTCGTCCGCGACTACCTGCCCGACGGCGGCCGCCGGGTCCGCACGATCGACCAGGTGCTCACCGACCTCCGCGCGCTGACCGCCACCGAGCTGCTGGACCTCTCGGCCGTGGCCCGCTGCTACGGGCTGCCCACCTCGCCCGACGCGCTCGACTCCCCCGTCAGCCCGCGCGGGTACCGGCTGCTCAACCGGGTGCCGCGGCTGCCGTCGGGGATCATCGACCGGCTGGTGGAGCACTTCGGCGGGCTGCAGAAGCTGCTCGCGGCCACCATCGAGGACCTGCTCGCCGTCGAGGGCGTCGGCGAGGCCCGGGCCCGCGGGATCCGCGAGGGGCTCTCCCGCCTCGCCGAGACCTCGATCCTCGACCGCTACAGCTGATCGCCACCGGCGCTCAGCGCCGGGTGCCACCGCGTGGTCAGCAGGAGCATCCACACGTAAGCCGTCACGGCCATCGTGCCCAGCACGGTCGTGACCGCGTCGAGCCAGGCTCCCCCGAGTCCCAGCAGCTGCTCGAAGAGGACGCGGAGGAGCAGCGCGGCACCCCAGGTGGTGACCGCCCCGTCGGACCAGCGGCGGACCCGGACGACCGCCAGGTCGCCGGCGGTCTCCGCCGACGAGAAGACCCGTCGCAGGTAGACCAGCGCGAGCACCGCGGTGAGGGCCGCGCCGACCGTCAGCACGACCAGGGTGGTTCCCGGCTCGTCGGACCCCCGCCTGTCCACCAGCCACACCAGGCCCGCGGCTGCGGCGAGGACGGGCGCCGCCCACCCGAGCACGAGCCCCGTACGGCGCCAGGCGAGGAGGCTCTGGACGTCGTCCGGAGCCGGTGGCTGGTCGTTCCAGGGTGCCCGCCTCATGTCGAGCGGCAACACTAGGGCCGGGGGATCGGCGCGACCGGGTGGGATGAGCGCCGGTCCACCGATCAGGTGAGCGCCAGGGCCGCGTCCGGTGAGCTCTTGGTGTCCAGCCGGCCGCGGACGGCGTAGCTGCCGGGCGGTGGCGGGGTCCGCTCGCCGGCGCAGTCGGGCGCGCTGGTCAGCCCGCCCCACACCACGGGGAAGACCACCGCCTCACCGGGCGCCAGCGTCCGCACGTCGGGGCCGGACTCGGGGAAGCAGTCGTTGCTGCCCCACACCCGCGCGCCCGCGCCGTCGAGCAGGATCAGCTCCTGCAGCCCCTTGTCCAGGTCGCGCACGCAGGGCGTGGCCGACGCGTTGACCACGACGAGCTCGAACACCGGCTTGGCGCCCACCGCAGCCGTGCCCGGGGTGCGGACCTCGACCGCCAGCATGTCGTCGCTGCACGGCCCGCCCGCCTCGACCGGCGGCGCAGCGGCGACCTCGGGTGCCGGGAGGGCCGGATCGGCGGCCACCGGCTCGGGTGGCTCCGGGGTGCGGACGGCGGTCAGCGAGGGCACGACCAGCTCCAGGGCCGGCGTCGGCGCCGGCTCCGCCGCCTCCGTCGAGGCGCTCCCACCGGCGTTCGCGGACCCACCGGAGAGCAGCAGGAACCCGCCCCAGGTGCCGGCACCCAGGACCGCGAGCAGGACGGCCAGCACCACCAGGCGACGGCGCCAGTAGACGCGCGTCGGGAGCGGTCCGACCGGGTGCAGCACGGGCGGAACGCTAGCCGGGGCAGGCCCCGCCGCCCGACCCGGCACGCCGCTCCCCGGGGACGGCACACTGGACCCTCGTGACCAGCCTTCCCATCCGTCCCGCGCCGCACACCGGACCGGCTGCGGGCGAGGTGATCGTCGACTGGTTCGCCGGCGCCGCCCGCGACCTCCCGTGGCGCCGTCCCGGGGTGGACGCCTGGGCGGTGCTGGTCAGCGAGGTGATGCTGCAGCAGACGCCGGTGGCCCGGGTGGAGCCGGTCTGGCGGGAGTGGCTCGCCCGCTGGCCGCGGCCATCCGCGCTCGCGGCCGCGAGCCCGGCCGACGTCATCCGCGCCTGGGGCAAGCTCGGCTACCCGCGGCGGGCGCTGCGGCTGCGGGAGGCCGCGGCGGCGATCGCGGAGCGGCACGGGGACGTCGTCCCGTCGGCGGTCCCCGAGCTCGAGGCGCTGCCGGGGATCGGCACGTACACCGCCCGCGCGGTGGCCTGCTTCGGCCACGGTCAGCGGCAGCCCGTCGTCGACACCAACGTCCGGCGGGTGGTCGCCCGGCTGGTGCACGGCCGCGCGGAGGCCGGCACCGCCCGGGCCGCCGACCTCGACGACGTCGCCGTCCTCGCACCGGTCGACGAGCAGCGGGCGGTGCGCTTCTCGGTGGCGATCATGGAGCTCGGCGCGCTGGTCTGCGTGGCCGGCACCCCGCGGTGCGGGACGTGCCCGGTCCGCGACCGGTGCGCCTGGCGGCTGGCCGGCTCGCCCGCGCACGACGGCCCGGCCCGGCGGGTGCAGAAGTTCGCCGGCACCGACCGGCAGGTGCGCGGCCGGCTGCTCGACGTGCTGCGGGCCGCGCCGGAGCCCGTGGACGCCGCGGCCCTCGAGCCCGCCTGGGACGACGCCGTCCAGCGCTCGCGCTGCCTGGACTCGCTGCTCGCCGACGGTCTGGTCGAGCAGACCGAGGACGGCCTCTTCCGCCTCCCGGCCTAACGACAGGAGGCCCCTCCGCCCGGTGCGGGCGGAGGGGCCTCCTTCGTCGTGCGGGGGGTGCTTACTCGGCCGCGGCCGGCCCGTCCTCGTCACCCTCGGCGCCCGAGAGGGCGACCGGCGGGGTGTCCGGGACGGCGACCGGCTTGGGCTCGCCGCGGAAGGTGAACTTCTGCAGCGCGCCCTCGGCGTCGTCGACGTCCACCACGATGATCTGCCCGGCGGACAGCTCCCCGTAGAGGATCTTCTCGCTCAGCGCGTCCTCGATCTCGCGCTGGATGGTCCGGCGCAGCGGCCGGGCACCCAGGACGGGGTCGAAGCCACGGGAGGCCAGCAGCTTCTTGGCCGCGGGCGTGATCTCCAGCGCCATGTCCTTGGCCGCCAGCTGGGTCTCCACACGGGCGACCATGAGGTCGACGATGTGCACGATCTCGTTCTCGGTCAGCTGGTGGAACACGACGATGTCGTCGATGCGGTTGAGGAACTCCGGCCGGAAGTGCTGCTTGAGCTCTTCGTTGACCTTGAGCTTCATCCGCTCGTAGTTGCTCGTCGAGTCGTTACCGGCCTGGAAGCCGAGCCCGACCGCCTTCGAGATGTCCCGCGTACCGAGGTTGGTCGTGAGGATCAGGATCGTGTTCTTGAAGTCCACGATCCGGCCCTGGCCATCGGTGAGCCGACCATCTTCCAGCACCTGCAGCAGCGTGTTGAACACGTCCGCGTGCGCCTTCTCGATCTCGTCGAAGAGGACCACCGAGAACGGCTTGCGCCGCACCTTCTCGGTCAGCTGGCCACCCTCGTCGTAACCGACGTAGCCGGGGGGCGCACCGACGAGCCGCGACACGGTGAACTTGTCGTGGAATTCGCTCATGTCGATCTGGATGAGCGCGTCGTCCTCGCCGAAGAGGAAGTTCGCCAGCGCCTTGGCCAGCTCGGTCTTACCGACACCCGAGGGGCCGGCGAAGATGAACGAGCCACCGGGACGGCGCGGGTCCTTGAGACCCGCCCGCGTGCGCCGGATCGCCTGGCTGACGCTCTTGATGGCCTCTTCCTGGCCGATGATCCGCTTGTGGAGCTCGTCCTCCATGCGGAGCAGACGCGAGGTCTCCTCCTCGGTGAGCTTGAAGACGGGGATGCCGGTCCAGTTGGCCAGCACCTCGGCGATCTGCTCGTCGTCGACCTCGGCGACGACGTCCATGTCGCCGGCCTTCCACTGCTTCTCGCGCTCGGCCTTCTCGCCCAGCAGGGTCTTCTCCGTGTCGCGGAGCGCCGCGGCCTTCTCGAAGTCCTGCGCGTCGATCGCCGACTCCTTCTCGCGGCGGATGCCGGCGATCTTGTCGTCGAACTCGCGCAGGTCCGGCGGGGCGGTCATCCGCTTGATCCGCATCCGGGCGCCGGCCTCGTCGATCAGGTCGATCGCCTTGTCCGGGAGGAAGCGGTCGGAGATGTACCGGTCGGCCAGCGTCGCAGCGGCCACGAGGGCGCTGTCGGTGATGCTGATCCGGTGGTGCGCCTCGTACCGGTCGCGCAGGCCCTTGAGGATCTCGATCGTGTGGGCGAGCGTCGGCTCGCCCACCTGGATCGGCTGGAAGCGGCGCTCGAGCGCGGCGTCCTTCTCCAGGTGCTTGCGGTACTCGTCGAGCGTGGTGGCGCCGATGGTCTGCAGCTCACCGCGGGCCAGCATCGGCTTGAGGATGCTGGCGGCGTCGATCGCGCCCTCCGCGGCACCCGCACCGACGAGGGTGTGGATCTCGTCGATGAACAGGATGATGTCGCCGCGGGTGCGGATCTCCTTGAGCACCTTCTTCAGGCGCTCCTCGAAGTCACCGCGGTAGCGGGAACCGGCGACGAGCGCGCCGAGGTCCAGCGTGTAGAGCTGCTTGTCCTTCAGCGTCTCGGGCACCTCGCCCTTGACGATGGCCTGGGCCAGGCCCTCGACGACGGCGGTCTTGCCGACGCCGGGCTCGCCGATGAGGACGGGGTTGTTCTTGGTCCGGCGCGACAGGACCTGCATGACGCGCTCGATCTCCTTGGCCCGCCCGATGACCGGGTCGAGCTTGGAGTCGCGCGCGGCCTGGGTCAGGTTCCGGCCGAACTGGTCGAGGACCAGCGAGGTCGACGGCGTGCCCTCGGCCGGGCCGCCGGCCGCGGCCGGCTCCTTGCCCTGGTAGCCGGAGAGCAGCTGGATGACCTGCTGGCGGACGCGGTTGAGGTCGGCCCCGAGCTTGACGAGGACCTGGGCGGCGACGCCCTCGCCCTCGCGGATCAGGCCGAGCAGGATGTGCTCGGTGCCGATGTAGTTGTGGCCGAGCTGGAGCGCCTCGCGGAGCGAGAGCTCGAGGACCTTCTTGGCCCGCGGGGTGAAGGGGATGTGCCCGGACGGCGCCTGCTGGCCCTGCCCGATGATCTCCTCGACCTGCTGGCGGACACCCTCGAGCGAGATGCCCAGGGACTCCAGGGCCTTCGCAGCGACGCCTTCACCCTCGTGGATCAGGCCCAGGAGGATGTGCTCGGTGCCGATGTAGTTGTGGTTGAGCATCCGGGCCTCTTCTTGGGCCAGGACGACGACACGGCGGGCTCGGTCGGTGAACCGTTCGAACATCTGCTGCTTCTCCTTCGACCGGCTGGTCCGGCACTGTCCTCCCCTGGTCTGGGAAGGAGCACCCGACATCCGTCGGCGCTGGGGGCACCGGTCATTCCACTGTAGTCGCGAACCTCCCCGTCCCGTCGCGGTCCGACGGGCGTGGTGGATGGCTGTCCGGTCCAACCGATGCGCGTGGAGCGCTGTTCCGCCGGGGTTACGCCGTCAGCGGACGCCGGCGGGCGACCCGGGGACGACGGAGGCCCGGTCCCCCATGGGGAACCGGGCCTCCGCGACGTGCGGGTGGAGCGACTCAGTGAGCCGCCTCGTAGGCCTCCACCACGCCGGCCGGGATGCGGCCGCGGTCGCTGACCTGGTGGCCGTTCTTGCGGGCCCAGTCGCGGATCGCGCCGGCCTGCTCGCGGTCCATGCGACCGCCGGTGGCGCGGGAGCGACCTCCGCCGGAGGCGCCGCGGCTGCCGCGACCGACCTTGCGCGCGGCGGACACGTAGCGGGAGAAGACGTCGCGCAGTTCCGCGGCATTCTTCTCCGCGAGGTCGATCTCGTACGACGTCCCGTCGAGCGAGAAGCTCACGGTCTCGTCGGCGGGGAGATTCTCGTCGAGGTCGTCACTCAGGATGACCTGTACCTTGCGAGCCATTTCCGTTCCTCACTCCTGTTTTCCCAGCCCCGTGATCGGATGGGTGCGTCGCCGTCGGCGACGAAATCATCAAACCACAGCGACCGACCATTAGTCGCAGGCAGATCGACTATGTCACCGAATGGAGCGGTAACAGAAACTCGGATTCTCGGAAAGAGTCAGGAAGGAAGGGGGCGGACGAGCGGGAAGAGGATCGTCTCGCGAATGCCCAGTCCGGTGAGCGTCATCATGAGGCGGTCCATCCCCATGCCCATGCCGCCGGTCGGCGGCATTCCGTACTCGAGCGCCTCGAGGAAGTCCTCGTCGAGCGCCATGGCCTCGGGGTCACCCGCGGCGGCCAGCACGGTCTGCGCGGTGAACCGCTCCCGCTGCACCACGGGGTCGACCAGTTCGGAGTAGGCGGTCGCCCGCTCGATCCCCCCGATGTAGAGATCCCACTTCTCGGCCAGGCCCGGGGTCGAGCGGTGCGCGCGGGTCAGCGGCGAGGTGTCCACCGGGTAGTCGATGACGAACGTCGGGGACTGCAGCGAGTCCTGGACCAGTGCCTCGAAGATCTCCTCGACGACCTTGCCCGGCAGCCACTGCGGGTCGACGCCGACGTCGTGCCGCTCGGCGACCGCGCGGAGCGCCTCGATCGGCGTCTCCGGCGTGATCTCCTCCCCCACGGCCTCGGAGACGGCGGTGTAGAGCGGGATCTGCGGCCATTCCCCCGACAGGTCCACCTCGGTGCCGTCGTGGTGGCGCGCGGTGTGGTCGCCGAACAGCGCCGCGGCGGCGTCCTGGATCAGCTCACGGGTCACCGTGGCCATCTCCTGGTAGTCCGCATAGGCCTGATAGGCCTCCAGCATCGCGAACTCCGGGGAGTGCGAGCTGTCGGCGCCCTCGTTCCGGAAGTTGCGGTTGATCTCGAAGACCCGGTCCAGGCCACCGACGATGCAGCGCTTGAGGAACAGCTCCGGCGCGATGCGCAGGTAGAGGTCCAGGTCGAAGGCGTTCATGTGCGTGCGGAACGGCCGGGCCGCCGCGCCGCCGTGCACGGTCTGCAGCATCGGCGTCTCGACCTCGAGGTAGCCGCGCGCGGTGAGGCCGGCGCGCAGGGAGGACATCACCGTGGCGCGCTGGCGCACCGTGCGGCGGGCCTCGTCGCGCACGATCAGATCGACGTAGCGGCGGCGGACCCGCAGCTCCTCGCTCATCGGCTTGTGCGCCACCGGCAGGGGACGCAGCGACTTGGCGGTCAGCTGCCAGGAATCGGCGAAGACCGACAGCTCGCCGCGGCGCGACGTCCCCACCTCGCCGGTGACCAGCACGTGGTCGCCGAGGTCGATGTCGGCCTTCCACGCGGCGAGCGACTCCTCGCCGACGCGGTCCCGGGAGAGCATGACCTGCAGCTCGGCGTCGCCCTCGCGCAGCGTCGCGAAGCAGAGCTTGCCGGTGTTGCGGAAGAAGATCACCCGCCCGGTGACGCCGGCCTGCTCGCCGGTCATGGTGTCCGGCTCGAGGTCGGGGTGCGCGGCGCGCACGGCGGCCAGCGTCGTCGTCCGGGGAACGGTCACGGGGTACGGGTCGATGCCCGACTCGCGGAGCCGGTCGAGCTTCGCGCGACGGACGCGCATCTGCTCGGGCAGCTCGTCCATGCCGCCGTCGTCGTCCACGGCCGGGCGGTTCGGTGCGTCGTCCACGGGGCCCGAGCCTACGGGCGGGCTTGGTGGCGCTCGAAGGCCAGCCGCAGGCCGTGCACCGTCAGGTCGGGTTCCCGCTCGGAGATCGTGCGGCAGTTGTCGGCGATCAGCGGGGCCAGTCCCCCGGTGGCCACGACGACCGGAGCCGTCCCGAACTGGGCGACCAGCTCCGCGGCGATCCGGCCGACCAGCCCGTCCACGAGCCCGGCGAACCCGAGCACCAGGCCCGACTGCAGCGCGGCCACGGTGTTCTTGCCGATGGCGTGCGGGGGCGCGGTCAGTTCCACCGAGCGCAGCTGTGCGGCCCGGGAGGCCAGCGCGTCGTGGCTGACCTCGACCCCGGGTGCGAGCGCGCCGCCGAGGAACTGCCCACCGGGCCCCACGGCGTCGACGTTGGTCGAGGTGCCGAAGTCGACCACGACCACCGGCCGGGCGGCGCCTCCCGGCCCGCGGCCGAACAGCTCGTGGGCGGCCAGGGCGGTGACCACCCGGTCGGCCCCGACCTCGCGCGGGTTGTCCACGTGCAGCGGCACGCCGGTGCGCACACCGGGCCCGATGAGGACCACGGGCACGTCGAGGGAGTCCAGCAGCCGGCGGAGAGCCGGCAGCAGGGCCGGCACCGCCGAGCAGGCGGCGACGCCGGTGACCGTGGTGTCGCGCAACAGCCCCCGCCACAGCATGAGCAGCTCGTCGGAGGTGGCGTGCGGCGCCGTGGTGACCCGCCACGAGCCGACCCGGGTGGCCCCGTCGAAGGTGGCGAGGACGGTCTGGCTGTTGCCGACGTCGACGGTCAGCAGCACGGCCGCGCCCCGCCCGCCCGGGGAGTCACCGGACCGGGACGCCGAGGTCGCTGCGCTGCTGGTCGGTCGCACCGGGCACGGGTGCCGAGGGGTCGCCGCCGAGCTCGACGATCCGGTTGGCGGCGTCGACGTGCACGACCTTGGGGAGGTAGCTCTTGGCCTCGGTCTCGTCCATGCCGCCGTAGCTGATCAGGATGACCAGGTCGCCGGGGTGCACCAGGTGCGCGGCGGCGCCGTTGATGCCGATGACGCCGGTGCCGCGCTCGCCGGGGATGACGTAGGTCTCCAGCCGGGCGCCGTTGGTGATGTCGACGATCGCGACCTGCTCGCCGGGGATCAGGTCGGCGGCGTCGAGGAGGTCCTCGTCGACGGTCACCGAACCCACGTAGTGCAGGTCGGCCTGGGTGACCGTCGCACGGTGGATCTTGGACTTGAGCATCGTGCGCATCATGCGAGGTCTCCCAGGGTCACAGCGGTGTTGTCGAGGAGTCGGGTGCTGCCGGCGCGGACGGCGACCAGCAGGCGGGCGGGTCCGGCGGCGGGCGCCGGCCCCAGGTCGGTATCGGTGAGTTCGAGGTAGTCCTGGAACAGGTCCGGGCGCCGGTCGAGGACCGCCCGGGCCGCGGCGAGGACGGCCTCGGCGCCCTGCGCCCCGGCCGCGGCACCGGCACGCAGCGCGGCGGAGATCGTCGCGGCGGCGGCCCGCTGCTCGGCGTCGAGATAGCGGTTGCGGCTGGACAGCGCCAGTCCGTCGTCCTCGCGGACGGTCGGTACCCCGACCACCTCGACCGGGAGCGCCAGCTCCCGCGCCATGGACCGGACGAGGGTCAGCTGCTGGTAGTCCTTCTCGCCGAAGAAGGCGAGGTCCGGCCGCACCAGCCCGAACAGCTTGGCGACGACGGTGAGCACGCCGGCGAAGTGCCCCGGGCGGACCGCGCCCTCGAGCACCGAGCCCAGCGGGCCCGGGTCGACGATCACGCCGACGGCGGACGGCGGGTAGACCTCCTCGACCGGCGGGTGGAAGACGACGTCGGCACCCTCGTCGGCCAGGGCGTCCAGGTCCTCCTGCCAGGTCCGGGGGTAGCGGTCGAAGTCCTCGCCGGGGGCGAACTGGGTCGGGTTCACGAAGATCGAGACGACGACGCTTCCGGCGGTCTCCTTCGCCGCGCGGACGAGCGCCCGGTGCCCCTCGTGCAGCGCACCCATGGTCGGCACCAGCGCCACCGGACCGGGCAGCCTCGCGCGCAGGGCGGCGAGGTCCGCGGCCGACTCGACCACCTCGGGACGGAAGAGGACGGTCACCGCGCGGCCTCCTCGTCGTGGGTCTCCGCCGGGGTGGCGGGGTGGGTGGACGAGCGCAGCAGGTCGAGCAGCGGGGCGCCCTCGTGCGGCTTGAGCCGGCCGGCGGCCAGCGCGCGCTCGGTGGTGCGGCGGGCCATCGCGACGTAGGCGGCGACGGACTCCGGCGCCCGCTCGGCGAGGGTCTCCACGTGGCGTCCGACCGTGCCGACGTCGCCCCGGCTGACCGGACCGGTCAGCCCGCGGTCGCCGCGGCGCAGCCCGTTGTCCAGGGCGGCGGAGAGCAGCGGCGCGAGGATCCGGGCCGGTTCGGAGACCCCGGCGGTGCGCAGCAGGTCCGCGGCCTCGGCCACCAGGGTGACCAGGTGGTTGGCGCCGGTGACCAGCGCCGCGTGGTACAGCGTGCGGTCGCCCTCGGCGACGAAGAACGGCTCGCCGCCCATCTCCAGGACCAGCGTCTCGGCGACCGGGCGGTAGGAGGGGTGGCTGGTCACCCCGAAGGGGGTGCCTGCGAGCCGGTCGGCGTCCTCGGGGGCGCCGGTGAAGGTCATCGCCGGGTGCAGGGCGAGCGGCAGGACACCGGCGCGCTCGGCGGGGGCGAGCACCGCCAGGCCGTGCGCGCCGGAGGTGTGGAAGGCGAGCTGACCGGCCCGCCAGGCACCGGTCTCGGCGAGGCCGGCGACGAGGCCGGGGAGGGTGTCGTCGGGAACGGCGAGGACGACCAGGTCCGCCGCGGCGACCACCTGGTCCGCGGGCAGCAGCGGCACGCCCGGCAGCAGGCGGGCGGCCCTCTCGGCGGATGCGGCGGACAGGCCGGAGGCGGCGACGACGTCGTGACCTGCGGCGGAGAGCGCGGCGCCGAGGACGGCGCCGACACGGCCGGCGCCGATGATCCCCACGCGCAGGCGCGCGGGCGCATCGGCAGCCGAGGGGAGTCCGGCAGCGCGGACGTTCCTGCGGGCAGCAGGCATCGGTGCACCTCTCGTTCCAGTCCCGAACGGGTACCGGACGTCGGTTCACGGCTCCCAGGGTCGGGAGCCGGGTCGTGCTGGTCTCGCGGGCCGTACCGGCGTGGCCTGCTGCAACCGTGGGTGTCGCGCAGGAAGAACGCCGAGGGCGAGTGTGGAACTCCCTCGTCCGGTGTGCAACGCGCGGGCGGTGTGGCATGGCTCACGCGGGGTGGCGGCCGTGCCGCCGGGAGCCGCACCTAACGTGACCCGGAACACCCCTACAGCGACAGGAGACGGCGTGGACAGCTTCGAGGGACGGACCGCTCTGGTGACCGGCGGAAGCCGCGGCATCGGCCTGGGCATCGCCCAGAGCCTGGTGAAGCGCGGCGCGAAGGTGGTGCTCACGGCCCGCAAGCCCGAGGCGCTCGCCGAGGCGGTCGAGACGCTCGGTGGGCCCGACGTCGCCGTCGCGGTCGCGGGCAACGCCGGTGACGCCGCGCACCGCGCCGCCGCCGTGCGCACCGCCGTCGACACCTTCGGCAGCCTGGACATGCTGGTCGGCAACGTGGGCATCAACCCGGTCTACGGCCCGATGATGGACCTCGACCTCGACGCCTTCCGCAAGATCCTCGACACCAACGTGGTCGCGTCGCTGGACCTCGTGCAGCAGGCCTGGCGGGCGTGGATGTCCGAGCACGGCGGCTCGGTGCTGTTCGTGGCGTCGGTGGCCGGGTTGCGGTCCTCGCAGATGATCGGCGGATACGGCGTGAGCAAGGCGGCGGTCATCAACATGACCGCGCAGCTCGCAGTGGAGATGGGCCCGAAGGTCCGGGTCAACGCGGTGGCCCCGGCCGTGGTGAAGACCCGCTTCGCCGAGGCCCTGTACGAAGGCCGCGAGGCCGAGGTGGCCGCGGGCTACCCGGTCGGCCGGCTCGGTGTGCCCGAGGACGTCGGCGAGGCAGCGGCCTACCTGCTGGGCGACGGCGCCGGCTGGGTCACCGGCCAGACGCTGGTGCTCGACGGAGGCTCGGGCGTCAAGGGCCGCTGACGGCGGGACCGCTCAGTCGCGGCCGAGCACCCGGGAGAGCACGTCGTCGGAGCCGTCGCCGTCCTCGCGGTAGCGGCGCCGCCGCCGGCCGCCGGCCGCGGGGCTGACGCCGTTCTCGGCCAGGATCTCGGCGAGCCGGTTGGCGCTGCCCGGGGACGTGGTCGGGCCGGCCGGCTGCACCGGCGGGAGCGCCGGGGTGGGGGCCGGGTCGGGCATCGCGACGCGGTACCCGCCGCGGTCCTCGATGCGGGGCCGGGCCCGCCCCGGACCGGGCTGCTCGGCCGTGCGCGCCTCGGCGACCGGCACCGGGGGCAGCTCGGCGTCGTCGCTCCGGCGACGCCGCGGGGAGGGCCGCGGCGGCGCCGGCCGCACCGCCGGCACCTCGGGAGCGGCGGGCAGCTCCGCGGCGGCCGGCACCTCCGGGACGTCGAGCAGCTCGCGGGCCACCAGCCAGTCCAGCGGCGAGGGCGGCGGCGCGACGGGGGTGGGCGGCGGGAGCAGCGGGAACGTCGTCGTGGCCGGCGCGCGGGGCGCGGGGTCCGCCGGCGCGGGATCGGGGACGCCCGGCGCGGCGGTCGGGGGCGGTCCCAGCCGGGAGGGCTGCGGCCCGGCGAACACGCTGGTGTGCGGGGCGGGCGGCGTCCAGGACGCGGCGGTGTGCGGGGCCGGCGAGGGGCGGACGTCGGTCCGCTCCACCCGCACCTGCTCGAACTGCCGGGTCTCGCGCGCCTCGTCGAGACGGACGGCGGGCCAGCCGCCGGTCAGCTCGCGCGGGGTCTCGTCACCCCAGGATGCCTCCAGCGTTCGGGTCGGCTCCCCCGGCACCCGGCTGGCCTGGGTGCGCATGACGATCCGCTCGATCAGCATCTCCGAGGAGAGCTGCTCGGTCAGCTCCGCACGCAGCCGGCCCATGTCGTCGCGCAGCTCGTGCAGCTGGCCCAGCTCGTGCCGCAGCGAGCCCAGCGCCACGATGTCGTCGCGCATCGCGGCCACCCGGGCGACCTCCTCGCGCAGGCCGGACAGGCCGGAGAGGTCCGCGCGCAGCGCCGCCACGCCGGCGACCTGGTCGCGCAGCTCGGCGAGCGCGGCGAGCTCGCCGCGGAGCGCGTCGAGCTCCTCGCGCATCGTCTGCTCGGTCTGCCGCCGCAGCTCGTTCTCCAGCTCGAGCTCGTACTCGCGACGGGCGGCGACCTCGAGGTCGAGCTCGTGCTCGTAGGTCCGGCGCAGCTGCGCCTCGCGGGCGGCCGCGGCCGCCCGGTCGCCCCCCCGGCGCCCGGCGGCGAAGGTGGCGAGCACGAAGGCCCAGGCCACGGCGACGACGGCGATCCGGAGGTACTGGGGGTTGTCGGTGAGGAAGACGGCCAGGGTGGCGGCCGCCGCCAGCAGGAAGCCTCCGGCGACGACCAGCACACGCCTGGGGACCCCACCGGCGACGGCGTCGTCGTGGCTGCGGGGCATGCACCAAGCGTAGCGGCGCGACCCCTCGTCGTTCATCCTCCGGAGGTCGGCGTCCTGCCGTCGTCGGGACCGGCTGGGACAGTGGGCCGGTGACCCTGTCGCTGCTGGACTGGCGCCGCCGCACGGCCGCGCTCTACGCCGCCACCCGTTCCTCCGCCGACCCCGAGGCGGGGTGGCGCACCTGGCGGGACGGCCGGGACGAGCTGTTCGCCACGCACCCCGACTCGCCGCTCGACGCCGCCGCCCGCGCGACGTTCGACGGGCTGCCGTTCGCCCCCTACGACCCCGCGCTCCGGTTCGAGCCGGTGCTGGAGCGCGCCGAGCCCGCCCGGCTGGAGATCCCGACGGCGGCCGACGGAAGCGTGCCGCTGGAGCGGATCGGTGCCGTGGCGCTCCCGGGGCTGGGCCGGCTGGACGTGTGGTGGGTCGCGCTCTACGGCGGCGGCGTGTTCGTGCCGCTGCGCGACGGGACGGCGGGGCGCACCACGTACGGCGGCGGGCGCTACCTGCTCGACACCGTCAAGGGCGCCGACCTCGGCAGCACCGGGGACCGGCTGGTGCTCGACCTCAACCTGGCCTACCACCCGTCCTGCGCCTACGACCCGCGCTGGTCGTGCCCGCTGGCACCCGAGGGCAACCGGCTCGAGGCGCCGGTCGCCGCCGGGGAGCAGCTGCCCCCCGGCGGCGGCTGGTACTAGCTCAGTCCTGGGCGAGCGCGCCGTCGGAGCTGAAGACCAGGCCGACCGAGATCTCGCCCTGCTGGATGGCGGCCTTGGTCAGCGGGCCACCGGCGTCGAGCTCGCGGAAGCTGTCGAACTCCAGCCCGTAGGTCTCCTCGAGACCCGGCTGGCAGAACGGCCGCTCGGGGCACTCGGCCGGACCACCGAGGATGAGCGACCCGTCGCCGCAGGCGTCGGCCAGCTCCGAGAGCGTGCTGACGCCGAGCTCGTCGGCGAACGCCGTGGTGACGGCGAAGGCGTTCTGGTCGGCGGCCTCGGACGGCTCCCCGAACACGAGCCCGTTGGCCTCGGCGAGCGGCTGCAGCGCGGCCACGGTCGCGTCGACGTCCCCGGACGCGATCTCGCTGTTCTCGTCGTCCTCGAGGAACTCGGTGACCGTGGACAGGTACTCGGGGAACACCTGGATCTGGCCGGACTTCAGCGCCTGCAGGTACAGCTCGCGGTTGCCCACCTCCTGGACCGAGGCGTCGAAGCCCGCGGCGGTGAGGACGTCGGCGTAGATGGTCGCCAGCACGGTGGACTCGGTGAAGTTGCCGCCGCCCACGACGATCGCGCCGCTGCCCTGCTCCAGCCCCTCGGTGACACCGGACTCCTCGACCCAGCCCGCGGCCACCTCGTCCGCGCTCTGCCGCTCGACGTCGACCGCGGCGTTGAGCGCGATGAGGTCGTCGGTCGTCAGGGCGGCGGAGATCGCGTCCAGCGCCGGCAGGAGCGCCGGGTTGGAAGCCGCGGTGGCTGCGTTGACCGCCGGGATGACGTTGTCGGCGTTCTGCAGCTCCATGTCGTCCTCGAGGACGACGAGCTGGTCACCCTCGATGGGGACGCAGGCCTCGCCGGAGGCCGTGCCGCCGCCGCTGCCGCCCTCGTCGGAGCCGGAGGAACCGGACTCCCCGCAGGCGGCGGTCAGTGCCACCGCCATCGCGAGAGGAGCTAGAACCCGGATACGCGTGCGCATGGTGCCCGCCTTCTGTGTCCCGTGGCCGCCCTGTTGCAGCCACGCGTGTCTGGCGGGAGGTTTCCCGCACTGGTCATCGAACCGAAGTGTTGCGCGCAACGCAATGCGTTTCCGCATCGGGGTCAGAGCGGCACGCCGCTGGCGGTGGGTTCCGGCTGCCCGGCGACCGTGCGGTCGCGCAGCCGGAGCAGCGCGGCGCGCCCGGGTCCGGGCGTCAGGACCCGCGACAGCAGCACCAGCGCGAGCTCGGTGAGCAGCGCGAGTGCCGCGATGAGGATGGCCCCGGCGATGATCTGGCCGTAGTCCTGCTGGCCGAAGCCGAGGTTCACGATCCGGCCGAGCCCGCCGCCGCCGACGAGCGCGGCCAGTCCGGCGGTGGCCACGACCTGCACCGCCGCCGTCCGCAGGCCGGTCATGACCAGCGGCAGGGCCAGCGGCAGCTCCACGCGGGTGATCACCTGCCTGCGGGTCATGCCCATGCCGCGCGCGGCCTCCCGCACGTCGGCGTCGACGCCGCGGAACCCGACGTAGGTGTTGGTGAGGATCGGGGGGATCGCGAAGACGGCGAGCGCGATGGTCGTCGCCCGGTTGCCGAAGCCGATGGGGCTGACCGCGAACAGGGTCAGCAGGGCCAGCGTCGGGACGGCGCGGCTCACGTTGGACAGCACGACGACGGCGCCGCCCCCCCGCCCCGCGCTGCCCAGCGCCACGCCGACGGGGAAGGCCAGGACGAACGCGGCGAGAACCGCGACCGCCGAGATGGCCAGGTGCTCGCCCAGCAGCTCGAGGATGCCGCTGCGGCGGGTCCAGTTGAGCGGGTCGTTGAGGTAGGCGATCGCGTCGCCGAAGCCGGTCATGCCCGCCCCGCCCGGGCCCAGGGCGTGAGCAGCCGCTCGACGCCGGCGAGCACGACGTCGGCGACGAGGGCGAGCAGTACGCAGCCGACGGCCCCGGTGACGATCTCGGCCCGGTAGAAGTTGGCGTTGAACCCGCCGGTGATCAGCTGCCCGAGGCCGCCGTGCCCGACCAGCACGCCCACCGTCGTGAGGGCGACCGTGGACACGGTGGCGATGCGCAGCCCGGCCATGAACGCCGGCAGCGCGAGCGGGAGCTCGATCTGCCAGAACCGGCGCACGGCGCCGTAGCCCATGCCGCGGGCGGCCTCCTGCACGTCGGCCGGCACGCCCTGCAGCCCGACGAGGAAGTTGCGCACCAGGATGACCAGCGAGTACGCGGTCAGCCCGACCAGCACGGTCGTCGCGCTCAGCCCGGTGAACGGGAAGATCAGCGCGAACATGGCCAGCGACGGGATCGTGTAGACGATCGTGGACAGGCCGAGCACCGCACCGCCCAGCAGCCGGCTGCGGCGGGCGAGGAGGGCCAGCGGCAGCGCGATCGCCGTGCCGATCAGGACCGCACCGATCGTCAACCGGACGTGCTCGCCGAGGTAGCCCATGATGGTGTCCCAGTTGTCGGCCACGTAGGAGCCGTCGAACCACGGGTTCGGTGCCTCGTCCACCGCGAGCACCGCGTCCACCCCCGCGCTCAGCACCGGGCGCTGTCCTGGAAGGTCACGACGTGGACGCTACTGCGCAGGCCGGTCGACCGGCGAGCTCGACCGACGCCCCCTCGTCCGGCAGCTCGGCGGTCGACATCCGGCTGGAGGGGATCAGCAAGGTCTACGCCGACGGCACCGTCGGCGTCGCCGAGCTGGACCTGACCTTCGCCGCCGGCGAGCTCACCGTCCTGGTCGGGCCGTCCGGCTGCGGCAAGACCACGACGATGAAGATGATCAACCGGCTGATCGAGCCGACGACCGGCCGGATCCTGCTCGGCGGCGAGGACGTCACCCGCGCCGACCCCGAGCAGCTGCGCCGGCGGATCGGCTACGTCATCCAGAGCATCGGCCTGTTCCCGCACCAGACGGTGCGCGCGAACGTCGGCACGGTCCCGCGGCTGCTGGGCTGGGACAAGCACCGCATCCGGACCCGGGTGGACGAGCTGCTGACCACCGTCGGCCTGGACCCGGCGGCCCACGGGGACCGGTATCCGGCGCAGCTGTCCGGTGGTCAGCGGCAGCGGGCCGGTGTCGCGCGGGCGCTGGCCGCCGACCCGCCCGTGCTGCTCGTCGACGAGCCGTTCTCCGCCGTCGACCCCGTGGTGCGGGAGCGGCTCCAGTCGGAGTTCCTGCGCCTGCAGCAGGCGGTCCGCAAGACGATCGTCTTCGTCACCCACGACATCGAGGAGGCGGTCCGCATCGGTGACCGGATCGCCGTGATGAGCCAGGGCGGCCGGGTCGAGCAGTACGCCACCCCCGCCGAGCTCCTCGGCCGGCCGGCCAACGAGTTCGTCGCCGACTTCGTCGGCGCCGACCGCGGGCTCAAGCGGCTCGCCGTCACCGGCATCGACCCCCGCGACCTGGAGCGCCCCCCGGTGGTGCACGTCGCCGACGGCCTGGCCGACGCCCGGGCCGCGCAGGAGCGGGCCGGCGCCCGCTGGGCCGTCGTCCTCGACGACGAGGACAAGCTGCACGGCTGGCTCTCGCTCGACCGCGCCGTCGGCGCCGGAACGGTGGGCTCGGCGGCCCGGCGGATGGAGGCGTGGGTGCCGGCGGACGCCTCGCTCAAGGCCGCGTTCGCCACGATGCTGCAGCACGAGGCGGGGTGGGTGGCCGTCCTGGACGGCGACCGGTTCCTGGGGGTGCTCACCCCGGAGTCGCTGCACGCGGCGCTGCGCCGCTCGGTGGAGGGCACCGTGCCGGAGACCGCGGGCGCTACGCGCTGACCCCCTCGGAGGGTCCCGTCTCCTCCGGGGGGATCCGGCAGACCGACTCGAGCCAGAGCGCGGCGGCGACCAGGCCGAGCGAGCAGCCGATCCCGATCGCCGCGGTGACGGTGTCGCCGCCCGCGGCCTGGACCCGGTCCGCCGCCGGCCCGACGTGCGCGAGCACCCCGCCCCAGACGCCGGTGAAGACGGCGCCGACGTAGGCGCTGGCCTGGGCGAGCACCACCAGCCGGGCGACGAGCAGCGGCTCGACCCGGCGCACCGCGGGCTCTCCCGGTCGCGGCGCGCGGCCCGCGCGGGCGTCCCGCTCGGCCGCGAGCCGGGTCCGCAGGGTGCGCGCGCCCAGCGCCTCGGCGATCGCCAGCACGGCCAGCGGCGCGGGCAGCCACCAGTCCAGCGCGGGCAGCGAGCCGTACCAGGCGCGGACGAGCAGCCAGCTCGCGACGGCCAGCCCCAGGGCGAGGACGGCGAGATCGCGACGGCGCACGGGGGTCATCGGCGTCGGCTCATCGGCGTCGGCTCACCGCTCGTCCCGCCGCACGACGGCGTCGACCTCGGCGCGGTCGAGGGCGGCGACGAGGTCGCGCACCCGGCCGCGCCCGGGGAGCTCGGCGTCGGCGTCGACGGCCAGCCACGGCACCAGGACGAACGCCCGCTCGTGCGCCCGGGGGTGCGGCAGGGTGAGCTCCGGGTCGTCGGAGCGGACCGGGCGCCCGTCGGCCCCCTGCACGGTGACGACGTCCACGTCCAGCGTGCGGGCGCCCCAGCGCACCTCCCGGGTGCGCCCGGCTGCCTGCTCCAGCTCGTGCGCGCGGGCCAGCCAGCCCGCGGCGTCGCGGTTGCCGTCCAGGACCGCGACGGCGTTCAGGTAGGGCGGCTGCTCGACCGGCCCCCAGGGCGGGGTCTCGTACAGCCCGGAGGAGGCCACCTCGCCGTCGGCGGCCAGCGCGGCCAGCGCGGTGCGCAGGGTGCCGGCCCGGTCGCCGAGGTTGGCGCCCAGCGAGAGGACGACGCGGCTCATGGCCGCTCGCGGCGGATGCTCACGGTCACGTCGTCGAAGGGCACGCCCAGCTCGGCCTGCGGCTTGTGCACGGTGATCTCCGCCGCGGCGACCAGCGGGTCGGCCAGGCAGACGTCGGCCAGTCGCTGGCACAGCGTCTCGAGCAGGTCGACCGGCTCGCCGACCAGCACGCGGTGCAGCTGCTGCGCCAGGTCGGCGTAGTTCACGGTCAGGGCGAGGTCGTCACCGGCGGCCGCGGGGGCGGTGTCCACCTCGAGGACGGCGTCGACGGTGAACAGCTGCCCGCGCTCGCGCTCGAAGGCGTAGACGCCGTGGTGGGCGTGCGCCCGCAGCCCCCGCACCGCGATGCGGTCCGGTACGCGGCGGGGGGACGGGGACTCAGCCACGACGGACCCTCCGCGCCGCGCGAACGGCCTCCAGCGTGCGCAGCGCGTCGACGGACGCGGCCGCGTCGTGCACCCGCACCCCCCACGCCCCGGCCTCGGCGGCCAGCACCGTGGTGGCGAGGGTCGCGGCGTCCCGCTCGTCCGCGGGGCGGGGCGCGCCGTCGGGGCCGGCGAGCAGCCGTCCCAGGAAGGTCTTGCGGGACGCGCCGACCAGGACCGGCAGCCCCAGCGCGGTCAGCCGGTCCAGCCCCGCCAGCAGCGCCCAGTTGTGCTCGGCGCGCTTGGCGAAGCCCAGGCCGGGGTCCAGGACGAGCTGCTCGGGGGCGACCCCGGCGGCGACGACGTCCTCCACGCGCGCGGTGAGCTCCGCGCACACCTCGGTGACCACGTCCCCGTACTGGGCGGCGGCGTACATCTCGCGACTGTGCCCGCGCCAGTGCATGAGCACCCACGGCACGCGGGCCTCGGCGACCAGCTCGGCCATGTTCTTGTCGGCCAGCCCGCCGCTCACGTCGTTGACCAGCTGCGCACCCGCGGCGAGGGCGGCCTCGGCCACCTCCGCGCGGGTGGTGTCCACGCTGGTGCGCACACCCGCGGCGGAGAGCTCGCGGACGACGGGCACGACCCGGCCGCACTCCTCGCCGGCGTCGACGCGGTCGGCGCCGGGCCGGGTCGACTCGCCGCCCACGTCGACGTAGTCGGCCCCGGCGGCGTGCATCGCCAGGCCGTGCTCGATCGCCGTCGCCGGGTCGGAGAAGCAGCCGCCGTCGGAGAACGAGTCGGGCGTGACGTTGAGGACGCCCATGACCAGGCAGCGTCCCGGTCGCGGGAGGGCGATCCCCACCGCGTCCGTCACCTGCCGAGCACGAGACTCATCGCCTCGCTGCGGGTGGCCGCGCTGTCCCGGAAGATCCCGCGGACCGCGGAGGTGACCGTGGTCGTGCCGGGCTTGCGGATGCCGCGCATCGCCATGCACAGGTGCTCGGCCTCGATGACCACGATCACGCCCTGCGGCTTGAGGACGTCGTCCAGCGCGTCGGCGATCTGCCGGGTCATCCGCTCCTGCACCTGCGGGCGGCGGGCGTAGACCTCGACCAGCCGGGCGATCTTCGACAGCCCGGTCACCCGGCCGTCGGTGCCGGGGATGTAGCCCACGTGCGCGACCCCGTGGAAGGGCACGAGGTGGTGCTCGCAGGTCGAGTACATCGGGATGTCCTTGACCAGCACGAGCTCGTCGTGGTTCTCGTCGAACGTGGTCGCCAGGATGTCGTACGGGTCCTGCCACAGGCCGCCGAAGGTCTCGGCGTAGGCGCGGGCGACCCGCGCCGGGGTGTCCTGCAGGCCGGGGCGGTCCGGGTCCTCGCCGATGGCGATCAGCAGCTCGCGGACGGCCGCCTCCGCGCGGGCGGAGTCGATCCGGTGGGTCACCGCTGGACCGGTGCGCCGACGTCCCCGACCGGCGCGGGGTCGTGGCCGTTGCCGGCCGCCCCGTTCTGGCCGGCCCGCTCGGACGGGGTGAGGACCGGCGGCTCGTCCGACGGGGTGCGCTTGCCGAACCCGTTGTACGGGGCCAGCGAGGGACGCTTGGTGACCGGCGCGCAGATCCGCGCCATGTCCTCCTTGGACAGCGTCTCCTTCTCCATGAGCTCGAGCACGAGCTGGTCCAGGACGTGCCGGTACTCGACCAGGATCTCCCAGGCCTCGTCGTGCGCGGCCTCGATCAGCGCCCGGATCTCGGCGTCGATGTCGGCGGCCACGGCCTCGGAGTAGTCGGGGCGGGAGCCCATGTCGCGGCCCAGGAACGGCTCGGCGTCGGTGCTGCCGTACTTCACCGCGCCCAGCTTGGCGCTCATGCCGTACTGGGTGACCATCGCCCGGGCCATCGACGTGGCCTTCTCGATGTCGTTGCCGGCGCCGGTCGTCGGCTCGTGGAAGACCAGCTCCTCGGCCGCCCGCCCACCGAGGGCGTAGGCCAGGGTGTCGATCATCTCCGACCGGGTCTGGGTGTACTTGTCCTCGACGGGCAGCACGAGGGTGTGCCCGAGCGAGCGGCCGCGCGGCATGATCGTGACCTTGTGCACCGGGTCGAGGTTCGGCAGCGCGTGCGCCACGAGAGCGTGCCCGCCCTCGTGGTAGGCGGTCACCTTCTTCTCCTTCTCGCTCATCGCCCGCGTCTTGCGCTCGGGTCCGGCGGTGACCCGGTCGATCGCCTCCTCGAGGGTCTCGTCGGTGATCAGCGAGCCGTTGTGCCGCGCGGTGAGCAGCGCGCCCTCGTTCAGCACGTTGGCCAGGTCGGCGCCGGTGAAGCCGGGCGTGCGACGGGCGATGGTCTCCAGGTCGACGTCGGGCGCGAGCGGCTTGCCCTTGGCGTGGACGGAGAGGATCGCCTTGCGGCCGAGCAGGTCGGGCCGGTCGACGGCGATCTGGCGGTCGAAGCGGCCCGGGCGCAGCAGCGCGGGGTCGAGGATGTCGGGCCGGTTCGTCGCGGCGATCATGATGACGCCGCCCTTGGCGTCGAAGCCGTCCATCTCGACGAGCATCTGGTTCAGGGTCTGCTCGCGCTCGTCGTGACCGCCGCCCATGCCGGCGCCGCGGTGCCGGCCGACGGCGTCGATCTCGTCGACGAAGATGATCGCCGGGGCGTTCTCCTTCGCCTCCTTGAACAGGTCGCGGACCCGGCTGGCGCCGACTCCGACGAACATCTCGACGAAGTCCGAGCCGGAGATCGAGTAGAACGGCACGCCGGCCTCGCCGGCCACGGCGCGGGCGAGCAGCGTCTTGCCGGTGCCGGGCGGGCCGAAGAGCAGGACGCCCTTGGGGATCTTCGCGCCGACGGCCTGGAACTTGACCGGGTTCTGCAGGAAGTCCTTGATCTCGTGCAGTTCCTCGATCGCCTCGTCCGCGCCGGCGACGTCGGCGAACGTCGTCTTCGGGGTGTCCTTGGTGACCTGCTTGGCCTTGGACTTGCCGAAGGCCATGACGCCGCGGCCGCCGCCCTGCATGGAGTTGAACAGCCAGAACAGCAGCAGCAGGAGGATCAGGAACGGCAGGAAGCTCACCAGCAGGCTGACCAGCAGGCTGTCCTGGGTGACGTTGGTGTCGAAGTCCTCGGTGTCGTTCTCCCGCAGCAGCTCGACGATCACGTCCTCGACGGCCAGCGGGTACGAGGCCGTCACCTCGGTGCTGCCCTCGACCTCCGACCGGAGCTCGAGCTCGAGGGTCTGCTCCTTGGTGTTGAGCGTCGCGGACTCGACGTTGCCGTCCTCGATCTGCGTCAACGCCGTGGCGGTGGAGACCTCCTGGAGGCTGCCGCCGCCGCGGAAGAGGGAGGAGAGCGTGAGGGCCAGGAGGACGACGATGACGACCCAGAACCACACGGAGCGGTAGAACTTCTTACGTTCCATACACCGATGCCGGGCACCGGCGGAACCGGTCTGCCCGTCGACCCTCCTGCTCGTCCGGTGACACTGCCTGCGACCCGGGCAGGACCCCCGGCGCTCTGCGCAGCGTCGTCGGCCCCGAAGGTACACCGGGGATCCTGTGGATCCCCTGGCTACGCCGCGACGAGTGGGGCCCGGAGGGTCCCGCGAGGAACGGCGTGGAACCGGCCCTCGCCGAGCCGGGACAGCGGGGGCACGTCTCCTGGCCGCGGTCGTCGACCCGGAGGGTCGACAGGTGCTACTGGTACACCTCGGGCTTCAGCGTGGCGATGTAGGGCAGGTCGCGGTACCGCTCGGCGTAGTCGAGGCCGTAGCCGACGACGAACTCGTTCGGGATGTCGAAGCCGATGTACTTCACCGGCACCTCGACCTTCACCGCGTCGGGCTTGCGCAGCAGCGCGCAGACCTCCAGCGAGGCCGGCGCCCGGCCGCCGAGGTTCTTGAGCAGCCAGGACAGCGTCAGGCCGGAGTCGATGATGTCCTCGAGCACCAGGACGTGCTTGTCGGTGATGTCGCGGTCGAGGTCCTTGAGGATCCGCACCACGCCCGAGGAGCTGGTGGCCGAGCCGTAGGACGAGACGGCCATGAACTCCATCTGCGTGGGCAGCTGCAGCGCGCGGGCGAAGTCGCTCATGAACAGCACCGCGCCCTTGAGGACGCCGACCAGGAGGACTTCCTTGCCCGCGTAGTCGTCCGCGATCTGGGCGGCGAGCTCGGCGATCTTCGCCTGGATCTGCTCCTCGCTCAGCAGCACGTAGTCGATGTCCGGCCCGTATCCGTGGTCGGGGCCGAGTGCCCCGGTGCTGGTCGCAGACTCGCTCACGCGTCGGGCTCCTCGCGGTTGTGTGGTGCAGATGGCGGGCCGCCGCCGTCGCGCACGGGCTCCAGCCTCAGGGTGCCAGACGCCCGGACGACGCCCGCGCCGCCGGGTAGGTCCACCCGGCCCTGCCCCCGCCACCGGACCAGCAGCGCGTCGACCGCCGCCAGGTGCACCGCCTGGAGGTCGCGCACCCCGGCAGCGCGCAGCCAGCCCCGCAGCACCCGCGTGCGCAGCGCCGGAACGAGGTCCGCGACGTCGGCGACGGCGAGGCCGTCGTCGCAGGTCAGGGCGGCCAGGTGGGCGGCAGCGAGCTCGTCCAGCGCGTCGAGGTCGGCCCGGAGCAGCCCGGCCGTCCGCGCCAGCGCCGGCGCCACTCCCCCACCCAGCACCTCCTCCAGCAGCGGCAGCACCTCGGTGCGCAGCCGGACGCGGGTGTAGGCGGGGTCGTCGTTCCACGGGTCGTCCCAGACGGGCAGCTCCGCGGCGGCGCAGGCCGCGCGGGTCGTCGTCCGCCGGACGCCGAGCAGCGGGCGCCACCAGGTGGCGCCTCCGGCCGTGCGCTGCTCGACCATGCCGGCCACCGACCGGGGCCCCGAGCCGCGGCCGAGGCCGAGCAGCACCGTCTCGGCCTGGTCGTCGAGGGTGTGCCCCAGCGCCACCCGGCCACCGTGCTCGCCCGCGACGCGCGCCAGGGCCGCGTACCGGGCGGCCCGGGCCGCGCCCTCGGGCCCGCCGTCCGGCCCGACGTCCACCGGGACGACGAGGACCGGCGAGAGCCCCAGGTCGCGCAGCAGTCCGGCCGTCCTCCCGGCCCGCTCCGCCGACCCCGGCTGCAGGCCGTGGTCCACCGTCACCGCGCCGGCCGGCACCCCCGCCCGGGGCGCCTCGAAGGCGATCGCCGCGGCCAGCGCCAGGGAGTCCGCTCCCCCGCTGCAGGCGACGAGCACCGGCTGGCCGCCGGTCAGCCCCGGCCGGACGGCGCCGCGGACCCGCGCGACCGCGTCGGAGGGGCCGACCACGCTCAGGCGGGGATGGCGGGCCGGCCGAGGACCCGCTCGACCCAGCGCTCGGGAGCGGTGAGCTCCTCGATGAGCGGCAGGTTCGCAGGCTCCGCCCAGACCTGGTTGAAGCCCTCCATGCCGGCCCGGTCGACCACTCCGCCGACGAACACCCGCCCGTCGGCGTACTGCTTCATCTTCTGCTCCAGCCCGAGCAGCCGGCGCAGCACGCGGTCGATCGGCCCGCGCCCCTTGCGGCGCTGGGCGAACCGCTTGCGCAGCGTGCGCACCGTCGGCACGACGTCCGGGCCGACGCCGTCCATCACGTACTCGGCGTGCCCCTCGACCAGGCTCATGACCGCGGTGATCCGGTCGAGCACCTCCCGCTGGCGGGGGTCGCGGATCAGCGCCATCAGCCCCTCGGACTCGCCGTCGTCCCCGCGGATCGCCTCGGTGATGCCGCGGAGCACGTCCTGCAACCGCTCGCGGAGGACGTCGGTGGTCAGGTCGGTCGCGTCGACGAACTCGGCGATCTGGCTCTCGAGGTAGGGCTTCAGCCACGGTACGGCGGTGAACTGCAGCTGGTGGGTGACCTCGTGCAGGCACACCCAGAGCCGGAAGTCCGACGGATCGACGCCGAGCTTTTGCTCGGTCGCGACGATGTTCGGGGCGACGAGCAGCAGCCGGCCACCGGTGCCGAAGACCTCGTACTGACCGAGGACGCGGGAGCTGAGGAACGCCAGCACGCCGCCGGCCTGGACGCCGGTGACCCGCGAGCCGACGGCGGTGGCGAGCGCGCCGGGCCGGCTGCCGGTGCGCTCGGCGAGGGCCTCGACCAGCGGGTCGAGCAACGCGGCCATGCCGCGGGCGTTGGCGTCGACCCAGCCGGGACGGTCGACGACGGCGACCTCCGGGACGGGCCCGCCGAGGGCGGGGGTCAGCCCGGTGAGCTTCTCGACGTGCGCGACCGCGGTGGCCGCGGCCTCGTGCAGCTCGCGGACGACCGCCGCGGCGTCCTCCCGGGTGGTGGCCGGCCCGGGCCCGGCGAGCCGGCGGGCGGTGCGGCCGGCGAGCGTCCAGTCGACCATCGAGGAGGGGCTGCTCATCGGCCCACGGTACCCACGGGGGACGACGTCGCCCGGTGCGCGAGCTAGCTGCAGCCGCAGGCGGCGAGCGCGGCGGCGACCTCGTCCAGGGCCGCCTCGGCGCTGACCTCGCTGCCCGACTCGTCGGCGATGACGGCGAAGGCCAGCAGCCGCCCGTCCGCGGTGACCGCGGTGCCGGCCAGCGCGTGCACGCCGAGCAGCGTGCCGGTCTTGGCGCGGACCACACCCGGGGCGGTGTCTGCGTCCCCCCGGTCGAACAACGTGCCGTCGTAGCCGGCCACCGGCAGGCCGGAGAGCATGCTGGACGCGCCCTCCAGCGAGCCGTCCGCGGCACCGGCCACCAGCTCGGTGAGCACGCCGGCGGGCACCTGGTCCAGCCGGGACAGGCCGCTGCCGTCGGCGAGGGTCACGCCGCCGACGTCGATCCCGGCCTCGGCCAGCGCGGCCACGACCGCGTCCGCGGAACCCTCGAAGGAGGCCGGCAGGTCGCGGGCCAGCGCCACCTGGCGGGCCAGCGCCTCGGCGAGCACGTTGTCCGACATGGACAGCGCCTGCTCGACCAGCCGCGCGACCGGCGCGGACTCGACGGTCGCCAGCGTCCGGGCCCCGCTCGGCGCCTCGCCGAGGACGACGGTCGCGCCCGGGGCGCCCAGCGCGTCGGCGAGGGCCACGCCGGCGTCGATGCCGGGCTGGCCGCTGCGGACCGGCGCGCCGGGGCTCACGCGGGCGCCGTCCACGGCGGTCGCGGTGATCGGCGCGGCGTAGCTGGAGGGTGCGTCCGCCGGGCCCCAGCCCTCGGCGGTCAGCGGGCCGGTGAACAGCGAGCTGTCGACGACGACCCGGCTGACCGGGCTGCCGGCGGGCAGGGCCGCGGTCACCTGGGCGGCGAGGTCGGCGACCGTGGGGGCGCCGGGGTAGGTCTGCGACGGCGAGGTGCGCGAGAGCGTCGGGTCACCGCCCCCGACGAGGACGACCTCTCCAGGAGCGGTGCCGGCCACGACCGTCGTCGGCAGGGTCTGCGCGGCGTCCAGCGTGGTGAGCGCGGCGGCCGCGGTCAGCAGCTTCGCGGTGGACGCGGGGACCGCCGGGGAGGAGGCGTCCTGGTCGAGCAGCACCTCCCCGGTGGCCACGTCGACGACCTCGGCGGAGACGCCGGCGCCCAGGCCGGGGGCCTGCAGCAGCGGCCCGATGCGGGCGGCGAGGAGTCCGGGGTCGGGCGCGGGGGCCGCCGAGTCGAGCGAGGCGAGCACCGGAGTCGCCTCGGCGAGCTCGGGCAGCTCGGCGTCGGGCACCTCCACGGTGTCGTCGGCGGCCGTCGACCCTCCGCCGTCGAACCCGCCGGCGAGCGCGAAGCCGCCTCCCACGAGCAGGAGGACCAGCGCGATGACGCCCAGCGCGATGCGCCGACGGAACCGTCCGGTCTTCGCTGTGACGATCGTCGAACCGCTCGACGCGATGGTGCCCACCCCCCAAAAAGGTGACCTCCGCGGAACACGCGAGGTCACCGTGCGCAAGACTAGGCGGGTGCAGTTCGACGTGACGGTAGAAATCCCGAAGGGCCAGCGGAACAAGTACGAGCTGGACCATGCCACCGGACGCATCCGCTTGGACCGGATGCTGTTCACCTCAACCCGCTATCCGGCCGACTACGGCTACATCGAGAACACCCTGGGGCAGGACGGCGACCCGCTCGACGCCCTGGTGCTGCTCGAGGAGCCGACGTTCCCCGGATGCCTGATCACGGTCCGGGCCATCGGCATGTTCCGCATGACCGACGAAGCCGGCGGCGACGACAAGGTCCTCACGGTTCCGGCGACGGACCCGCGCCAGTCGCACCTCACGGACCTCTCCGACGTGTCGGAGTTCGACCGCCTGGAGATCCAGCACTTCTTCGAGACCTACAAGGACCTCGAGCCGGGCAAGTCGGTCGAGGGCGCCAACTGGGTCGGCCGCGAAGAGGCCGAGGCGGAGATCGTCGCCTCGCTGCAGCGCGCGAAGGACCAGAACTACCACTGACCCGGTCCGACCGGGTCCGCCCGGTCGCCCGAGCCTCCTGACGGCGGCACGCCTCGCTCCACGGCGTGCCGCCGTCAGCCATGTCCGGAGGACGGCCCCGACCGCGCCGCAGGGGTCCCGGAACGACGCAGCGGGCCCGTCCCGGAGGACGGACCCGCTGCGGTGAAGAGAGCCGCCTGTCGGAATCGAACCGACGACCTTCTCATTACGAGTGAGATGCTCTACCGACTGAGCTAAGGCGGCGGACGTGCCCGCACAGACTACGGCACGCACCTGCGCGATCCGGCGCAGGGGCAGGGGCCTAGGCGGGCAGCCGCAGCGCCACGGTCAGCGCCTCCAGCGCGATCTGCGGCTTGACGTTCTGCTCCAGCGCCGTCCGGCAGTCGAGGATCGCGTCGATGCGCCGCAGCGCCCCCTCGGGCCCGATCAGCCGGGCCAGCTCGGCGGCGTCCGCGCGGCGGTCCGGGTGATTGAGCGGCAGCTCCCCCGAGGGCGCCGCCGCCGTCACCAGCGCGTCCCGGTAGAGCCCGGCGAGGTCGACCAGCGCGCGGTCGAGGGAGTCCCGGCCGATGCGGGTGGCCCGCGACTTCTGCCGCTTCTCCAGGTCCTTCAGCTGGCCGGCGCTCCCCCGGCTCGCCGCGACGACGCCTGGCCCGCGGGCGCCCACGCCGAGGCTGTTCTTCAGCGCGTCGGTCTCCGCCCCGTCGAGCACCTCGGTGGCCGCCTCGGTCTCCTCCTTGGCGGCACCGACCAGGTCGTCCGCGGCGTCCATGCACGCCGCCAGGGACACCAGCCGCAGCGGGACGTCGAGCACCGCCTTGCGCGCCAGCCGGGCCTCCTCGTCGCGCGCCAGCCGGCGGGCCCGGCCCACGTGCCCGCCGGAGGCCGCCGCCGACCAGGAGGCGAGTGCGGCGTCGACGCCGTCGCGCTCCAGCACGTCGGCGATCGCGGTGACCGTCGGGGTCCGCAACGCGACGACGCGACACCGGGACCGGATGGTGACCGGCACGTCGTCGGGGTGCAGGCTCGGGGCGCAGAGCATCACGACGGTGCGGGGCGGTGGCTCCTCGATCATCTTGAGCACCGCGTTCGAGGCCGACTCGCTCATGCGGTCGGCGTCCTCGACGATGATCATCTGCCAGCGACCCTGGGACGGTGAGCGGCCGGCCACCCGGACCAGCTCGCGGGCCTCCGTGACGCCGATCGACAGTCCGTCGGGGACGATCACGGTGACGTCGGCGTGGGTGCCCGAGAGCACCGTCCGGCAGGCGTGGCAGGTGCCGTCGCCGCCGTCGGGGCACTGCAGCGCCGCGGCGAACGCCCGCGCGGCCACCGACCGCCCGGACCCGGGCGGACCGGTGAACAGCCAGGCGTGCGTCATGGCGGCCGGGTCGTCGATCGCCGCCCGCAGCTCCGCCACCACCGCGGGCTGGCCGATGACCCGCGCCCACACCCCTTGGTCCGCAGCGACGCTCATGGGTGCAGCTGCGGGGTCGAGCCGGTCTGGGCGTGCGGATGGCGGTGCACCGGCGTCGTCCTCTGCTGGGTGTCCTCCGTGTCGCGCTGCGGCAGCGTCTGCAGCGGCAGGCCGGAGAGCAGGCCGGCGACGCGGACGCGGATCGCCGCGGCGAGCTCGTCGGCGCTGCTCGTGGCGTCCAGCACGAGGTAGCGGTCGGGATCGCTCTCGGCGAGGGCGCGGAAGGTCTGTCGCACCCGCTGATGGAACTCCAGGGACTCCGACTCCATGCGGTCGGCCACCGACCGCCCGCGGGCCCGGGCGAGCCCCGTCTCCGGCGGCAGGTCCAGCAGCACGGTCAGGTCGGGCTCCAGCCCGCCGGTGGCCCACCGGGAGAGCATGCGGACGTCGTCGAGCGGGATGGTGCGACCCGCGCCCTGGTAGGCCAGCGAGCTGTCCACGAAGCGGTCGGTGATGACCACCTCGCCGGCGTCCAGCGCCGGCCGGAGGACGTCGTGCACGTGCTGGGCACGGTCGGCGGCGTAGAGCAGCGCCTCCGAGCGGGGGGCGATCGCCGTGTGGGCACGATCCAGCAGGATCGCCCGGATCCCCGCGCCCGAGGGCGTCGCGCCCGGCTCGAACGTCGAGCGGGCGACCAGGCCCTCGTTCGTGAGCCACTCCTGCAGCCGCTTCACCTGGGTGGACTTGCCGGCGCCCTCTCCGCCCTCGAAGGCGATGAACACCCCGCCTCCGGCCAGCCGGCGCCGGGCGGTGGTGTCCCGCCGGAGGGCGGTGAGGACGTCGGCCAGCAGCGGGACGGGCCGGCCGTCGTCCATCTGGCGGTAGGCGAGCACACCGACACCGACGGCGAGCAGCCCGGCGGCCAGCAGCATGATGCGCTCGCCGGTGACGGGGAGAGTGCCGACGCCGACGTCGATCGAGTGCCGGCCGATGAGCCCCACGCCGAACGGCACGACCGCCAGCGACAGGATCAGCGCGGCGCGGACCAGCGACTGCACGATCGCGAACGTGCGGCCGCGCACCTCGTCCTGGACCTCGGTGCCCAGCAGTGTGAAGCCGGCCAGGTAGGCGATGCCGGCGAAGAAGCCCATGAGGACCACCAGCAGCAACGCGACCCACAGCGTCGACGTCCACGACATCACCACGACCATCAGGCCGGCGCCGACGATCGCGATGCCGAAGATCCGCTCGCGGGCGAGGTCGTGGGCGACGCTGGGTCCGAGCGCGATGCCCAGCCCCAGCCCGATGAAGACCGCTCCGAAGAGCAGCCCGTAGGCGGCGTCGCCACCACCGAGGGCGTTCGCGTACGCCTGGCCGGTCGCGATGATCACGCCGGCGGCGGCGAAGGCGCCGGTGATGCCCACGACCAGGCCGCGCACCAGCGGCGTGTGGCCGGCGAAGGAGAAGCCGCGCCGGAGGGAGCCCAGGAAGCTCTCCGGCCTGGCGTCCGGCCCGGAGGCGCGGCGCCCGCTGATCGACGGCAGCCGCCAGATCACCGCGGCCGCCACCAGGAAGGTCAGCGCGTTCAGGTACAGCGCGACGTCGACCTGGTCGACGTCCGGGAGCCACGTCTGCAACCAGCCGTCGCTCGAGTTCAGCACCGCGAAGACGATCGCGGCCAGCACGGGGGTCAGGCCGTAGGTGGTGACCAGGGAGAGCTGGTTGGCCGGCTCCAGCTGGTCCTTGCGCAGCATGTTGGGGACGGCGGCGTCCTTGGCCGGGATCCAGAACAGGCTGAAGGCCTCGATCAGGAACTGCGCGACGAACAGCCAGACGAGTTCGTCGACGATCGGGATGGAGGCGAACAACGCGAACCGGATGATGTCCGTGACGACCATCGTCTTGCGCCGGTCGAAGCGGTCGGCGAAGGCGCCGGCCAGCGGGCCCAGCACGATCGCGGGCAGCAGGCGGAAGAGCAGCACGCCGCCGAGCGCGAAGTTCGCCGCCGCGAAGCCGTCGACCAGCGACGTGGCGGTCGCGGTGATCGCGAGCAGACCCAACCAGTCGCCGAAGCTGGACAGCGACATCGACAGCCACAGCCTGCGGAAGTCGCGCACCCGCAGCACGGCCCGGAGCTTGGCGGCCAGGCCGACCTGGCCCACGCGCGGGTGCCCGCCGGCGTCCGGGAGGACCGGCGTGCTCGCCGGGGGCAGCCCGTCGGCCGGTGGCGTGGTCCGCTCGCCCGGCGCCGCCGGCTCATCGCGCGGCGGCACCGGTGGCGTCGGGTCGGACTGGATCACGGCTCCCGAGATCGGAGTGGACCGGGACGGAGCGGGCCCCGGGGACCTCACGCTACCGGCCGGCACCGACGATCCCGACCCCTTTCGGCGAGGTGCCTCAGCCGGTGGTGACCGGCTCGGCGGCGGCCTCCGTCGCCGTCTTCGTCGCCGTCGTCTTCTTGGCCGTCGTCTTCTTCGCCGTCGTCTTCTTCGCCGTCGTCTTCTTGGCGGGGGCCTTCTTGGCGGTCGTCTTCTTCGCCGCCTTCTTCTTCTTGGCCGGACCGGCCGCACGGCGGTCGGCGAGCAGCTCGGCGGCGCGCTCGATGGTGATCGTCTCGACGTCGTCGCCCTTGCGCAGGCTGGCGTTCGTCTCACCGTCGGTCACGTACGGCCCGAACCGGCCCTCGCGCACCGTCACCACGCCCTCGGTGACCGGGTCGGGGCCGAGCTCCTTGAGCGGCGCCTTCGCGGCCGCGCGCCCCCGCTGCTTGGGCTGGGCGAAGATCGCCAGCGCCTCGTCGAGGGTGATGGTGAAGAGCTTCTCCTCGCCCTCCACCGACCGGGAGTCGGTGCCCTTCTTGATGTAGGGCCCGTAGCGGCCGTTGAGCGCCTGGATCTCCTCGCCGTCGGGGGCGGTGCCCACCGTGCGCGGCAGGGTCAGGAGCTTGAGCGCGTCCTCGATCGTCACCGTCTCCACCGACATGGACGCGAACAGGCTCGCCGTCCGCGGGGCCTCCTTGCTGCCCTCGGGGACGACGGTGGTGACGTAGGGGCCGTAGCGGCCGGCCTTCACGACCACGGGCAGCCCCGACTCGGGGTCGGTGCCCAGCTCGCGGTCGCCCGACGGCGCCTCGAGCAGCTCGCGCACCTTCTCCTCGGTGAGCTCGTCGGGGGCGAGGTCCTCGGGGATGCTGACCCGCGCGCCGTCCTCACCGGTCTGGAGGTAGGGGCCGTAGCGGCCGACCCGGGCGACGACCGGCTGGCCGTCGGCGCTGGTGGCGCGCAGCGGGATGGAGTTCACCCCGCGGGCGTCGATCTCCTCCAGCCGCTGGCCGACGATGTGCTTGAGCCCGCCGGACTCGGCGATGCTCCCGCTGTTGCGGCCCTCGACGCCGAAGTAGAACTCGGTCAGCCAGTCCACCCGCTGCAGGTTGCCGCCGGCGATCTGGTCGAGCTCCTCCTCCAGCGAGGCGGTGAACTGGTAGTCCACCAGCTGGGCGAAGTGCTGCTCGAGCAGGTTGACCACCGCGAACGCGATGAAGGAGGGCACCAGCGAGTTGCCCTTCTTCCAGACGTATCCGCGGTCCTGGATGGTCTGCATGATCGAGGCGAACGTCGAGGGACGGCCGATGCCCAGCTCCTCGAGGCGGGCGACCAGGCTCGGCTCGGTGTAGCGGGCCGGCGGGCTGGTGGTGTGGCCCTTGGCGTCGAGCTCGCGGGTGTCGAGCTGCTGGCCGCGCTCCAGGCGCGGCAGCCGGCGCTCGGCGTCGTCGCTGCCCTCGTCGTCGTCGCTGTTGGCCTGCCGGGTCTCGTCCTGCGACTCGACGTAGGCCTTGAGGAAGCCGGGGAAGGTGATCGTGCGCCCGCTGGCGGTGAACTCGACCGCCTCGTCGGTGGCGCTGCGGCCCGCGAGGCGGATGCTCACGGTCTGCCCGACGGCGTCGGCCATCTGCGAGGCGACGGTGCGCTTCCAGACCAGCTCGTAGAGCCGGAACTCGTCCCGCGCGAGCTCCGCGGCGAGCTGACCGGGGGTGCGGAAGCTGTCACCGGCCGGGCGGATCGCCTCGTGCGCCTCCTGGGCGCCCTTGGCCTTGCTCTTGTAGCGACGGGCCTCGGCCGGCACGAACGCATCGCCGTAGAGCTCGCGCGCCTGGCTCCGCGCGGCGTTGATCGCCTCGTCGGAGAGGTTCGTCGAGTCGGTACGCATGTAGGTGATGTGGCCGTTCTCGTACAGCCGCTGCGCCACCCGCATCGTCTGCGCGGAGGACCAGCCCAGCTTGCGCCCGGCCTCCATCTGCAGCGTGGAGGTGGTGAACGGTGCGTAGGGACGGCGGCGGTAGGGCTTCTCGTCGACCCGGCTGACCGCGACCTGCCGGCCCTCCAGGCGGGCGGCCAGACCGCGGGCGCCGGCCTCGTCGAGGTGCACGACCTCACCGGTCGTGCGGCCCGTGGCGGCGTCGAAGTCGCGGCCGGTGGCGACCCGGCTGTCATCGACGCTGACCAGCTTGGCCCGCACCGTGGTGGGCTCGCCCTCGTCGGCGCCGGCGGCCTTGCCGGGAACGGCGAAGGTGCCCTCCAGCGACCAGTAGTCGGCGGCGTGGAAGGCCATCCGCTCCCGCTCGCGCTCCACCACGATGCGGGTGGCGACCGACTGCACGCGGCCGGCCGAGAGCTTGGGCAGCACCTTCTTCCACAGCACCGGGCTGACCTCGTAGCCGTAGAGCCGGTCGAGGATCCGGCGGGTCTCCTGGGCGTCGACCAGGGCGGTGTCGAGCTCGCGCGGGTTGGCGACGGCCCGGGCGATGGCCTCGGGGGTGATCTCGTGGAACACCATGCGGCGGACGGGCACCCGGGGCTTGAGGGTGTCGATCAGGTGCCAGGCGATGGCCTCGCCCTCGCGGTCCTCGTCTGTCGCGAGGTAGATCTCGCTGGCGCCCTTGACCAGCTGCTTGAGCCGGGCGACCTGCTGCTTGCGGTCGGGGCTCACGACGTAGAGCGGCTCGAAGGAGTTGTCGACGTCGACGCCCAGTCGCGCCCAGGCCGCGCCCTTGTGCTCGGCCGGGACGTCGGCGGCGTTGCGCGGGAGGTCACGGATGTGGCCGACGCTGGCCTCGACGACGTAGCCGCTGCCGAGGTAGCCGGCGATCTTGGTGGCCTTGGTCGGCGACTCCACGATGACCAGCGGCTTGCCGCCGGCCGCGGCCGAGCCCCGTCGCGGGGTCTTGGCGCCCCCGGCGGTCGGCTCGGTGCTCTCGCTCCCGGTCTGCGTGGTCTTCGTGGGCACGGTGCTCCTGTCGGTGGTGCCTTGGTGGTGCTGGGTGCGGCCTGCCGGGACGGTCCCCGGCTCCGCGTCGGAGGCCCGGCACGGGGCGGCGCCGCAGTGGAAAGGCCCCCTCGGCGGGCCACGGTAAGCCACCCGGCCGACGGAGCGCCCGGGACGAGCCCCGTGGGCGTGCCGTCTCCCTTACCGAACGTGCATGCTGCGCGACTGTTCCCGACGGGGGGAAGAGGCCCCCCGCCATGGGGTCAGCCGGGCCGGCGCCCCACGACCACCTCCCCCATCGCGCCCAGCGTCGGCCGGTCCCGGTCGAAGTACCCCGAGTGGCCGGTGCCGGCGTCGACGGGCAGGCCGGTGGAGCCGAACCTCTCCGCCCACGTCTCGGTGCCGAACCAGCCGCTCCAGGAGATCGGGTCGGCCGGCGAGGCCGCGTCGTAGACCTCGGGTGCCTCGAGGGCGGCGGCGTCGTCCTCCATGCCGGGGCTGCCCAGCAGGACGACGGCATCGGCCGCCAGCCGGCCGGTCCGGTCGGCGGCCTCGTCGATCACGACCGTGCCGTAGCTGTGCCCGACGACCGTCGTCCGGGCCGGCGGGGCACCGGTCGCGGCGCGGGCCGCCGCCAGCCCGGTCAGGGCGGAGTCCAGGACGGCACCGCCCGTCGTGGCCGCGCGCCGGCTGGTCGCGGAGTACAGGAACTGCGGCGCCCGGTAGCCCAGCCAGGCCACCGTCGCGACGGTCAGGCCCGGGTCCGCCCGTCGGGCCACGCCGGCGAGATCTCGCGCGTCCCCCGCGACGCCGGGGAGGTCGTCGGCCGGGGTGATGGTCATGCCCGGGACGACGAGGGCGACGACGTCGGCGGAGTCGAGGTCGCCGTACCCGACCGCGACGCGGTCGCCGGCCAGGTCGAGCAGGTGGAGCTGGACGGCCAGGCCTGCGCCCTCGTCCTCGGCCAGCACGCCCGCGACGACGCGCGCGACCGCGCGGAGGCCGTCGTCGGCGCGGGGATCGTCGATCGCCCGGCGGAGCAGGACCCGGTTGGCGCGGTCGCGGGCCCAGGCCGGGACGCCGTCCAGCGCCCCGAGTCGCTCCGGGGACTCCTCGACCAGGGCCAGCTGCCCGGCCACCGGCAGCGCCGCCCACCACCGGGCGACCGCAGCCGGATCGGTGCCGGCCGGCAGCTGGGGACGACCGCCCGTTCCGAGCGCGCCGGCGGCGGGCGACGGCACCGGCGGCAACGCGTCGGTCGCCCGGCCGGCGGCCGACCCCACCGCCTCGGCCGCGGTCAGTGCCTCCCGCGCGGCGGCCACCGCCGGGCCGACCGACCCGGGGCCCAGCACGAGCCGGTCGACCGCGGCCGCGAGGGTGTCCGCGTCGGTGAGCGACACACCGAGGGGAACGGGGAGCTCCGGGGCCAGCGCCAGGGCGGCGGCGGCACGGTCGGCGGCGACGGCCGCATCTCCGGCGAGCCGGGTGCACTCCGCGCGGGAGCCGGTGAGGCCGGCGTCGAGCGCCGCCGCCGTGGTGGAGAGCCGGAGCAGGAGCTCCCGGGCCTGCGCTGCAGCGGGGCCGGACCAGGTGCCGCCGTCCACCACGGTGCGGACGACCGCGTCCAGCCGAGCCCGCCAGGAGGGGAAGCGGTCGTCCAGCTCCCCGAGGGTGGCCAGCCCGCCGCGCAGCGCCGGCACGTCCCAGCCCGCCACCGCCCGGAGCCGCGCCTCGGGGTCGGTCACGGCGCCCCCATCCGCCCGGCCAGCGTCCCGTCCACGTCGACGTATGCGGCGGCCGCGGAGCGGAGCGTGCCCGCAGCCGTCCCGGTCCCGTCAGCGAGCGCAGCGGCCAGCGCTCCCCAGGCGCCTGCCAGCCCGCCGACTGCCGCGCCCTCCCGGCCCCCGAGTGCGTCGGCCAGGGCACCCGCCACCGCCCGGCACCGGTCGCCCTCGGCGGCCAGGGCGTCGGCCAGACCGTCCAGCTCGACGGCGAGCGCGCCCAGCTCGTCGGGCCGCACGGCGATCTCGTCGGGGCGCGCGGAGATCCTCGGGGTCATGGGCGCCTCCCGGCTCGGTCGTCGCCCGTCCGGTGCGATCGGGCGGCGGCGACGCTAGAGCGCCGTGCCGACGTCGTGCCGGCCGTCGTCCACAGCGCGCGGCGGCGTCCACAGCGCACACCGCGACCCTCCCGCCGGGACGTTCCGGGCGGGAGGGTCGCGGGGTGGGTGGATCAGGGAGCGGAGGTGGTGAGGGATCCCGCGTCGGGCTGGCTGGTGACCTCCCCGACCACGACCGAGCGCCGCTTGGACACCACGACGGCGCCCACGATGACCAGGACGGCGGCCAGCGCGATGGCGACCCGGATCGCGTCGTTGGCGTCCTCGCCCACCGACAGGCTGACCACGGCCGGGGCGATGATCAGCGCGACGAGGTTCATCACCTTGATCAGCGGGTTGATCGCGGGGCCGGCCGTGTCCTTGAACGGGTCGCCCACGGTGTCCCCGATGACGGTGGCGGCGTGCGCCTCGCTGCCCTTGCCGCCGTAGGCGCCGTCCTCGACCATCTTCTTCGCGTTGTCCCAGGCGCCGCCGGAGTTGGACAGGAAGACCGCCATCAGGGTGCCGGCCGCGATGGCGCCGACCAGGTACGCCGCGAGCGGGCCGAAGCCGAGCCCGAAGCCCACCGCGACCGGTGCCAGCACGGCGAGCAGGCCGGGAGTGGCCAGCTCGCGGAGCGAGTCCTTGGTGCAGATGTCGACGACGGCGCTGTGGTCCGGGCGCTCCTCGTACGTCATGATCCCGGGCCGCGTACGGAACTGCTCGCGCACCTCGAAGACCACCCGCCCCGCCGCCCGGGACACGGCGCTGATGAGCAGTCCCGAGAAGAAGAACACCACCGCGGCGCCGACGATGGCCCCTACGACGTTGTTCGGGTTCACCAGGCTGAAGGCATTCTGGAGGGTGTCGCCGGCGGTGTCCCCGGCGTCCTCCAGGGCGACCTCGAGTTGGGCGCTGTAGGAACCGAAGAGCGCCGTGGCGGCGAGCACCGCCGTCGCGATGGCGATGCCCTTGGTGATCGCCTTCGTGGTGTTGCCGACGGCGTCGAGGTCGGTGAGCACCTGAGCGCCCTCCTCGTCGATGTCGCCGGACATCTCCGCGATGCCCTGGGCGTTGTCGCTGACCGGGCCGAACGTGTCCATGGCGACGATGACGCCGGCGGTCGTGAGCAGACCGCAACCGGCGAGGGCGACGGCGTAGAGCGCCGCACCGCCGCCGATGAGGAACGCCCCGTAGACGGCGCCACCGATGAGGATCGCGGCGTAGACAGCGGACTCCAGGCCGAGCGAGATGCCGGACAGGATGACGGTCGCCGGGCCGGTCAGCGAGCTGCGGCCGATGTCCTTGACCGGCTTGCGGCTGGTCTCGGTGAAGTAACCGGTGAGCTGCTGGATCGCCGCGGCGAGCACCACACCGATGAGTACGGAGACGAAGCCGAGGACCTGGGGGCTGACCTCCATGTCGACGTTGTCGGAGATGCTGGGGAGGTAGGTGAAGGACGCCGCCGCGACGAGGACGAGGGAGACCGCGGCGGAGGTGAAGAAGCCGCGGTTGATCGGCGCCATGCCACTCCCGTCGGTCTTCGCGGGGCGGGTGGCGAGCACCCCGACCATCGAGGCGATGACACCGATGGCTGCGACCAGCAGCGGGAACACCATGCCGACCGAGCCGAAGAAGACCTGCCCCAGGATCAGCGCGGCGACCAGCGTGACGGCGTAGGACTCGAAGAGATCCGCCGCCATGCCGGCGCAGTCACCGACGTTGTCGCCCACGTTGTCGGCGATCGTCGCCGGGTTGCGCGGGTCGTCCTCGGGGATGCCCGCCTCGACCTTGCCCACCAGGTCGGCACCGACGTCGGCCGCCTTGGTGAAGATCCCGCCGCCGACGCGCATGAACATGGCCAGCAGCGCCCCGCCGAACCCGAACCCCTCCAGCACGATCGGTGCGGTCTCGTCGAAGAGCAGCAGGACCAGGGCGGCACCGAAGAGGCCGAGGCCGATGGTGATCATCCCGACGACCCCACCGGTGCGGTACGCGGTGCGGAAGGAAGGCAGGTAGCCGCCGACGTTGGCGGCCGCAGCGACCCGGACGTTGGCCCGGGTGGCCAGGGTCATCCCGATGAAGCCCACCGAGGCGGAGAACAGGGCGCCGACGAGGAAGAAGACCGCCCGTCCCGCGCGGGTCTCCCAGCCCCCGTCGGAGACCGGGAGGAGGAGGAGCAGCAGGAACACGATGACGGCGAAGACGCCCAGCGTGCGGAACTGCCGTCTCAGATAGGCCGCCGCGCCCTCCTGGACCGCCTGCGCGATCTCGCGCATCTTCACCGTGCCCTGGTCCGCGGCCATGACGGCCTTGATCAGGTAGGCGGCGAAGGCCAGCGCGGCCAGGGCGACGACGAGGACGATGGCGACCAGCGCCGTATCCCCGCCGGACAGCGAATCGTCGGGCATGCGTTCCTCCCAGCGTGTACTGCCGCCGGAGAGCGCCGGTGCTCCTCGGTGCGGCAGAGGTGCTCATGCGGAGCGGTCGGTGACGCACCGCAACGGGCGGAAGTGTAAGGGAGATCACACGATGTGCATCCCCCCTGAACACTGCGTTCTTCTCGCGGGCACACCGGGCCCGCCGGCGCCCGGACGCGGGTTGCCGCCAGGTGTGACAGTGGAGCGGTGACCACGCTCCATCCCGCCGGGCCGGCCGCCTTCGGGGGGCCCGACCGGGATCCGCGGGACGGCGTCCCGGCCGGCCCGCCGCCGGGGGCCGAGCTGCTGGCCGCCCTGCTGGCCGCCACCCCGGAGGAGGAGCAGCCGGTCACGCACGTGCACTCGGTGCCCGTCCGCGAGCGCCGGACGCTGCCGTGGCCGGACTGGGTCAGCGCCCCCCTGCGGGAGCGGCTGCAGGACCGCGGGGTGACGGCCCCCTACTCGCACCAGGTGGAGGCCGCGCAGCTCGCGCACGACGGCCGGCACGTCGTCGTCGCGACGGGGACGGCATCGGGCAAGTCGCTCGCCTACCAGCTGCCGGCCCTGAGCCGGCTCGCCGACGACCCCCGGGCGTGCGTGCTCTACCTCGCCCCGACCAAGGCCCTGGCCCGCGACCAGCTGGCCGCGGTGGCGAGCCTGGCCGACCCGTCCGTCCGGCCCGCCGCCTACGACGGGGACACCCCCGGCGAGGAGCGCGACTGGGTGCGCCGGCACTCCCGCTGGATCGTGACCAACCCCGACATGCTGCACCGCGGGATCCTGCCGGCGCACCAGAAGTGGTCGAGCACCCTGCGCCGGGTCGCCTACGTCGTGATCGACGAGTGCCACGCCTACCGCGGCGTGTTCGGCTCGCACGTCGGGCACGTGCTCCGCCGGCTCCGCCGGATCTGCCGGCGGTACGGCGCCGAGCCGGTGTTCGTGCTGGCGTCCGCGACCGTGGCCGATCCCGCCGGGGCGGCCTCGCGGCTGGTCGGCGAGCCGGTGACCGCCGTGACCGAGGACGGCTCGCCCCGGCCGGGAGCGACCTTCGCCCTCTGGGAGCCGCCGCTCACCGAGCACACCGGCGAGCACGGCGCTCCCCTGCGCCGGTCCGCGGCGGCCGACGCCGCCGGGCTGCTCGCCGACCTGGTGGAGCGGGGCGCGCGCACGCTGGCCTTCGTGCGGTCCCGGCGCAGCGCGGAGTCCGTCGCCGACCAGGCCCGCCGGCTGCTGCGCGACCGGGGCCGGGGTGACCTGGTCCGGCGGGTCGACTCCTACCGCGGGGGCTACCTCCCCGAAGAGCGGCGGGAACTGGAGCGGGCACTGTCCTCCGGCGACCTCCTCGGGGTCGCGACCACCAACGCCCTCGAGCTCGGCATCGACATCGCCGGGCTCGACGCGGTCCTGCTCGCCGGCTATCCCGGAACGCTGGCCTCGCTCTGGCAGCAGGCCGGCCGCGCGGGCCGGGCGCAGCGGGAGTCGCTGGTGGTCTTCGTGGCCCGCGACGACCCGCTGGACCACTACCTCGCCCACCATCCGCAGGCGGTGTTCGGCCGGGCGATCGAGGCGACGGTCACCGACCCGTCCAACCCCTACGTGCTCGGGCCGCAGCTGTGCTGCGCCGCCGCGGAGCTCCCGCTGCGGCCGGAGGACCTGCCGGACTTCGGCGGCCCGGTTGCCGAGGCCGCCATCGAGCAGCTGGTCGCCGACGGGCAGCTGCGCCGCAGGCCGACCGGCTGGTACTGGGCCGGTCGTGGGCGACCCGACGTCGACATCCGGGGCAGCGGCGACGAGCCGGTCGCGATCATCGAGGGTGCGACCGGCCGGCTGCTGGGAACCGTCGACGGCGGCGCCGCCCACGCCACCGTGCACGAGGGCGCCCTGTACGTGCACCGGGGCGAGACCTTCGTGGTCGACGAGTTCGACGTGGCGGACGCCTGCGCCGCGGTGCACCCGGAGAGCCCGGAGTGGACCACCGTCGCGCGCGACGTCACCGACCTCTCCATCGTGTCGCCGGACCGGAGCCGCCGGCTCGGCACGGTCACCGCGCACACCGGCGTCGTGGACGTCACCAACCAGGTGGTCGCCTACCAGCGCCGCCGGCTGGGCACCGGCGAGGTGCTCGCCGAGTTCCCGCTGGACCTGCCGCCGCGGCAGCTGCGCACCCGCGCGGTGTGGCTGACCCTGAGCGACCGGGCCGTGGAGCGGGCCGAGCTCGACGAGGTGGAGGTGCCCGGCTCGCTGCACGCCGCGGAGCACGCCGCGATCGGCATCCTGCCGCTGCTGGCGACCTGCGACCGCTGGGATCTCGGCGGCCTCTCGACCGCGCTCCACCCGGACACCGGCGCCGCGACGATCTTCGTCTACGACGGCCACCCGGGCGGTGCCGGCTTCGCCGAGCGGGGGTTCCAGGTGCTGCGCGAGTGGCTGCAGGCCACGCGCGCCACCGTGGCCAGCTGCGAGTGCGAGAGCGGCTGCCCCTCGTGCGTCCAGTCGCCCAAGTGCGGCAACGGCAACGATCCGCTGGACAAGGCCGGTGCGGTGCGGGTGCTGGACGTGGTGCTCGACGAGCTCGCCGTCGCCGGCGAGCCGCCGGTCGAGGAGACCGCCGCCGCCGTTCCCGCCGTTCCCGCCGGTGTCACCGAGCCCGAGGCCGACCTCGTCTTCTGAGTGCGCGGGCTCCGGCGGGACCGGACCCGCGCGGGCGCGGGCTGCCGCGCTCCGCTGACCGACCGGACCCAGCGACACCCGGACGGCGACCGTCACCTCGACGACCCCGGCCGCGTCCACCGCGCAGCGCTCGAGCCGCGCGCCGTTGTCCGCAGCGACGGCTCCGGCGACGGCGCACGCCAGGGGATCCGCGAGCACGGCCCGGCCGGCTGCCGCCAGCGCAGCGAGGTCCGCCGCGCTGCCGGCGCGGTGCCGGGCGACCGCGGCCGCACCCACCAGCACGCAGGCCAGGCCGACGAGCGCGAGGACGCCGCCCAGCGCCAGCACCCAGACGGTCGCCGACCCCCGCTCGCGCTCGCCCCTCACGGCGCTCCGCCCGGTTCCCGGACCGCCACGGCCTCGGCCGACACCCGCGTGCGCAGCGGAACCGGGCCCAGCGGTGCCAGCTCGACGCTGACGGTGACCCGGACCCGCTCCCCGTCCTCCCGTACCGCCGTGTCCGCTCCCTCCGGCGCGACCCGGCCGGCCAGCTCGGCCACCACCGCATCGGTCTCCCCGCGGGCAGCCGCACGGGCACCCTCGCGCGCGGCGTCGACGCAGCGGAGCTGGGCGCCGACGACGGTCACCGCCGCGACCGCGCAGAGCAGCACCAGGAGGAGCACCGGGAGGACGACGGCCGTCTCGGTGGTCACCATCCCGGCCTCGGGGTCGGGCGCCCGGCGCCGCGGGCGCCGACGGGTGCGGGGGACAGCCACGTCAGGCCAGCGTGGCCAGCGCGCGGTCGACCAGATCGGTCAGCCCGTCGACGACCGAGTCGCCGGTGACGACCCGGAACAGGACGGCCGCGAAGGCGCAGGCCGCGACCGTCCCGACCGCGTACTCCGCGGTGCTCATCCCGGCCTCCGGCTCGGCGGTCAGCAGTGCGAGGCGGCGGCGCAGCACGGTCCGGAGGCCGGGTGCGCGACTCGCCACCTCCTCCTGAGGAGCGGGTTCGGGCACGGTCGTGGAACTGGTGAACACGGTCGCCTCCGGGCGTCGGTGGCCCGTCGGTCGGGCCGTGCACCGAGCCTCGGCGCGGACCGCCGGACGTCCCAGGGGGCCGGCCGATCTGTGGAGAGCGGCCGCGGCTGTGGATCCGGCCATGGTCGATCCCGGGCTCGGGGCCCAAGTGCGCTCCCAGTGCGCCGCAAGGCCGGCCCGGCAGCCTTCGCGACGACGGACCACCACTCAGGGACAGGGACGAGCACATGGACGCGGACGTGCTGGACGACGGCAATCTCCGACTGGAGTTCACGACCACCGGAGAGGACAGCCAGGGGCAGGTGCACGAGATGCGCGCCACCTACCGACCGGACTCGGCGTTGCCGATCGCGCACCTCCACCCGCAGCAGAGCGAGCACTTCTCGGTGCTGGAGGGCGAGATGTGGTGCCTGGTGGACGGCGTCGAGACCACGCTGCGGGCCGGGGACTCCATCGACATCCCGGCCGGCAGCGTGCACCAGATGCGCAACCCCGGCGCGGAGAACGCCGTCGTCACCTGGCAGACCCGGCCGGCGCTGCGCACGGGCGAGTTCCACCGGGAGCTCGCCGTCGCACGCCGGTCCGGGGACATCTCCGCGGTGCTGGCGGTCGTGTCGGAGTACTCCGACGTCTTCGTCGTGGCGCCCCAGGCCTGACCCCGTCAGCCGACGACGTCGGCGGCGATCCCGAGCACGAGCGGCACCACGCCCAGGCAGACGAACGCCGGCAGGAAGCAGGCACCCAGCGGGGCGAGCACCCAGACGCCCGCCCGCTGCACGGCGGCCAGGGCCCTGGCCCGGTCGGAGGCCCGGCTCTCGGCGGCGAGGGTCCGCAACGACGCGGCGACCAGGGCGCCGGACTCCCCCGCCCGCACCAGCACCCGTGCCAGCGCGGCGAGTTCCGGCGGGGCATCGGCCCAGGCCCGGCGCGGATCGGCGCCCAGCCGGGACAGGGCCGCCACCGAACGCAGCTGTGCCCCGAGCGGCCCGTCCACGGCGCGCCCGACCGCCTCCAGCGCGCCCTCGACGGGCAGCCCGGCGGACAGGCACACCCCCAGCAGGTCGCAGGCCCCGGGCAGGTCGCGGTGCCAGGCCGCCCGGTTCGCCGCGGCCTCGTCCGGAGCCCGCGCGCGCAGCATGCGTTCGGCACCTGCGCCGAGGGCCGCCCCCGCACCCAGCCCGACGAACCCGCCGACCAGCAGGACCGCCGCCACCCCCGCCGCGGTCGCGAGCAGCCACCGGCGGAGCCGCTCGCGCCGGGCATCCCGCTCCGGCGGCGGGACGGCTCCCTCGGGGTGCGGCCGGATCGCCGACCACCGGGCCATGCCCGCCCCGCCTGCGGCGGGCCACAGCACGAGCGCGACGCCGAGGACCAGCAACGCCGGCCAGGGCCGGTCGGGCGTCACGACCAGCAGCCCGGACGGGTCACCGCAGGGCCCGCTGGACCAGCCGGCGCGACCACACCAGGCCGGCCGCCTCGAGCGCCACCCCGACGACGAGCAGCACCTGCCCCGTCCCGGTGGTCGTGAGGACGCGCCACGGATCGGCGCCCACCCCGCTGCCCATGAGCAGGCCGAGCAGCGGGAGGCCGGCCAGCACCGCGGCGCTCGCCCTCGGGCCCGCCGTCGCGGCACGCAGCTCCGCCCGGTGCCGCACCCGGGCCCGCAGGTCGTCCTCGACCGCGGTCGCCACGGCGGCCAGCGAGCACCCGGTGCGGGTGCTGAGGCGCGTGGCCGCAGCCACCCTGCCGAGGGCAGCGCCCACCTCCCCGGCCGCCTCCGCCGGGGGTGCGTCCGGTGTGCGCACCGCCCGGGCCAGGAGCCGGCCGGCACCGTCGTCACCCGAGGCGTGCCCGGCCGCCACCGCAGCATCGTCCAGCGAGCGGCCGCTGCGCAGCTCGGCCGCCAGCGCACCGAGCCCGTCCGCCAGCCCGCCTAGGGTGGTCTCGACCCGCGCCTCGGCCCGGTGCGCGGCGTGCGCGCGGGCACCGGCTGCGGCCGCGGCGCCGGCCAGGACGGCGACGAGCGGCGTGCTCAGCACCGCGCCGGCCGCGGCCGCCAGCACTGCGGCCATCACCGGCGGAGAGCCGGCGATCCCGCCGCGGGCGGACGGGGCGACCTCCTCTGCCGCGTCCGGGAGCCGGTCCGTCGCCCGGCGGCCCGGCCACAGCAGCAGCGCGGCGGCACCGAGCAGCAGCACGCTCACGGTCCGGCCGACCCGTCCAGGAGCGCCCGGAGCCGGTCACCCGCCGGGCACGGCCCGCCGTCGGCGCGCCAGCCGGGCTCGACGACCACCCACTCACCGGCCCGGCGGAGCACGCCCAGCTCGTCCACCCGGCGGCCCTCCGACGTCCGGCGCAGGTGCACGACGACGTGCAGGGCGGCCGCCGTCAGGCTGTGCACGGCGGAGCGGTCCAGCCCCGCCGCCACGCCCAGCGCCTCCAGCCGCGCCGGCACCTCGGCCGGACGGTTGGCGTGCAGGGTGCCGCACCCGCCGTCGTGGCCGGTGTTCAGAGCGGCCAGCAGATCGCCCACCTCCGCCCCGCGCACCTCGCCCACCACCAACCGGTCGGGCCGCATCCGCAGCGCCTGGCGCACCAGGTCGCGGAGGGTCACCTGCCCGACCCCTTCCACGTTGGGTGGGCGGGTGAGCAGGGAGACGACGTGCGGGTGCGCCGGCGCGAGCTCCGCGGCGTCCTCGCAGGTCAGCACCCGCTCGTCCGGACCGACCTCGCCGAGCAGCGCGGACAGCACCGTCGTCTTGCCCGATCCGGTGCCACCGGTCACCAGGAACGCCCGGCGGCGCCGCACCAGCGCGCGGAGCAGCGCGGGGCTCTCGCCGGGCAGCGCGCCGAGCGCCTCGAGGTCGGCCAGGCTCCGGCTGCACCGCCGCAGCACCCGCAGCGACAGGCAGGTGCGGCCGGCCACCGGCGCGAGCACCGCGTGCAGGCGGGTGCCGTCGGGCAGGCCGACGTCCACCCACGGCGCGGCGTCGTCCAGGCGCCGTCCGGCCGCCCCGGCCAGCCGCACGGCGAGCCGGCGGACCGCGTCGTCGTCGGGAAAGCCCACCCCGGTGAGCTCCAGCCCCGCCCCGCGGTCGATCCAGACGCGGTCCGGAGCGGCGACCAGCACGTCGGTCACGCCGGGCAGCCGGAGCAGCGGCTCGAGGGGACCGGCACCGGCCAGCTCGTCGACCGCGTCGCGCACCGCCCGCAGCACGTCGTCGTCGCCGAGCAGCCCGCCGCTCTCCTGACGGACGACGGCGGCGACGTCGGCCTGCGTCGGCAGACCCGGCTCCAGCGCCAGCCGGGAGCGGACCCGGTCCAGCAGGCTCGCGGTCATGCGGCCGCCTCCCGCACCCGGGCCAGCGCGCGCCGCGCCACACCGCCGAGAGGCGTGCGCGGGGCGACGGCCGGCAGCTCGCCGCGCTCGCTGCGGGGCACGGCGCTGCGGTCGTGCGGCAGCTCGGCCAGCACCGGTCGACCGACCACGTCCGCCACCTCGTCCGGAGCGAGACCACCCGGCACGGGACGGACCACGAGCTGCGCGGCCGACCACGGCGAGCCCGCTCCCGAGACCAGCAGCCGCGCCGCGGTGGCCGCACGCAGCCGGGCCGGGACCACGAGCAGCGCGAGATCGGCCTCGGCGAGCACCGCCTGCGTCGGGGAGCAGAACCCCTCCGCCCCCGGGCGCGGCAGGTCCACCACCACCGGCACGCCCTCGGAGCGGGCGGCCTCGACCACCGCCCGGACCGCCTCCTCCGGCAGCTCGGGTCGCGCCGACCGTGCCGCGGCGAGGACGTGCACCCCGGCCACCTCCGGCAGGCAGGCCCGGAGCGCGTCGCCGGAGACGCGGCCGCGCAGCCCGGTCAGCTCCGGCCACCGCAGCCCGTCGACCCGTTCGGCGCCGAGCAGCAGGTCGAGCCCGGCACCCCAGCCGTCGACGTCGACCAGGACGACGCCGGGAGCCGCGGCGACGGCCAGCGCGGCCGCGAGCGTGCTCGCCCCGGCGCCCCCGCACCCGCCGCCGACGGCCAGCAGCCAGCCGCGGTCGACCGGCGTACGGACCGCCGCGGCGGCACGGGACAGCAGCCAGGCCTCGTCGGCGGGCAGCAGCGCGACCCGCTCGGCGCCCACCTCGACCGCCGCTGCCCACTCCGCTGCGGGCAGTTCGGTGCGGGCGACGACCACCACACCCGGCCGCCGGCCGAGCCCCCGGACCGCCGCCGTCCCGAGCACGTCGGCGCCGAGCAGCACCAGGGGCGCGGCGCGGTGTGCCCGCCGCAGCGGTGGGCCGCCGACGGCGATCTCGGGCTCGGCGCCGGCGGCGGCCAGCAGGCGCAGCACGTCGTCGAGGAGGTCCTCGTCGCGGCTCACGACCAGGGGACGGAGGGACGGGTCGGGCAGGACCGGGGTGGCGGGCACGGGTGACAGCTCACCGGCGGGTGGGCGAACAGTGCCAGATCCGCGGCCGAACTGTGGATGACTCCTTCGGGTGTGGACGGCGTGCGCGTCCTGTCCTCCCCGTCAGGGCCTACTACCGTCATGCCTCGTGACCCGCGCCGCGGCGTTCTTCGATCTGGACAAGACGATCATCGCCAAGTCCAGCACCCTGGCCTTCGGCCGCCCGTTCTTCCAGGGCGGGCTGATCAACCGGCGGACGGTCCTCAAGACCGCCTACGCCCAGTTCGTCTTCTCCCTCGCCGGCGCCGACGCCCAGCAGATGGAGCGGCTCCGTGCGCAGATGACCGCCATGGTCACGGGCTGGGACGCCGCCACGGTGCACGAGATCGTCCGCGAGACGCTGCACGAGGTCGTGGACCCGCTGGTCTACGCCGAGGCGGCCGACCTCATCGAGGAGCACCGGGCCGCCGGCCGGGAGATCGTCATCGTCTCCAGCAGCGGAGCGGAGATGGTCGGGCCCATCGGCGAGATGCTGGGCGCCGACCGGGTGGTCGCCACCCGGATGGTGGTCGAGGACGGCCGCTACACGGGCGAGATCGACTTCTACGCCTACGCGGACAACAAGGCGGCCGCGATGCGCGAGGTGGCCGCCGAGGGCGGCTACGACCTCGCCGACTGCTACGCCTACAGCGACTCGGTGACCGACCTGCCCATGCTGACGGCGGTCGGGCACCCCACGGCCGTCAACCCCGACCGCGGCCTGCGCAAGGCGGCGCTGCAGCACGGCTGGCCGGTGCTGCGCTTCGAGCGACCGGTGAGCATGCGGGCCCGGTTCTCCGTGCCGACGGCGCCCGTGGTCACCGGCGCGGCGGCCATGGGCGTGGGCGCCGCCGTGGTCGGCCTGGCCTGGTACGCCCGGTACCGGTCGGCCCGTCCGGTCCTCCCGGACACCTCGGGGCCGATGTCGGGACGACGGCGCCGCCGCGGGGCCTGACCCTCCGCCTCGGCGAGGCTCCGGCCGACGCGCCGTCGATTCGTCCATCCTGCGGTCGTGCTCACCGCGGTCCTCGCCTGGCTCGCGGCCCTGGCCGTGTGCGCCGCCGCGGTGCTCCTCGGGCAGTCCGTGCGGACCGCACCGCGTCGCCGGCGTCGTCGCCGGGCCGCGCGGATCGGCCTGTTCCTCTCGCTGTCCGGCCCGTGGCTGTCGGTGCTGGCGGGACTGGGCTACGGCGCGCTGACCGGCGCGTGGACACCCGCCGCGGCCGGCTGCGCGTTCGCGGCGACCGCCGTCGCGCTGACGGGGCTGGTGCTCGCGCCGCGCTGATCGGCGGCGAGCGCTCAGCCGCGGAGCAGGCTCTCGCAGATGGCCAGGCCCTCCAGGGCGCCGTGCTCGGTGGCCTGGCAGCAGTGCACCAGCCAGCGCGCCACGCCCGCCGGATCACCGGAGGCGTAGCCGGCCAGCGCCTCGGCGTAGGCGGCCGCGCCCAGCTCGACGAAGCCGACCTCGGGCACCGAGCACGCCTTCGGGTCCAGCCCGCGGGCGATGCCGGTCAGCCGGCCGGCGGCGCGGGCGACCAGTCCGTCGGCCACCCCGAAGGGCGCCATGGCCGCGATCTCACCGTGCACGAGCGCGGCGACGATCACGGCGGGCGCGGAGGTGGTCGCGGTCACCAGCGAGAACAGCCCCGTGAGCCGCGGCCCGGCGTGCGGCGCCGGCCGGCCGAGGTCGGCGGTGTCGACCCGGTCGCTGGCGGCCAGGACGTGCAGGCGGGCCAGCACCTGACCGGGCGCCTTGGGCCAGGTCTCCAGCATGCCGCCCAGACCCGCGGACACCCGGAGCGCGCCCTGGACGACCGGGTCCTCGACGGCACCGGCCCGGAGCTCGGCCAGGGGCACGTCCACGCCCTCGAGGGCGGCGGAGGCCCGGGCTCCCCGCAGCGCGGACTCGGTGCTCACCCCGGCGGACTCGCGGCGGAGCACCTTGTGGCTGAGCAGCCGGTCGACGCCCGCGCGCGCGGCGTCGGCGGCGACCCGGACGCCGGGCAGGTCGAGCAGCGGCGCCAGCTGGTCCGGTGCGGCCGGCCGATCCGTGGAGCGGGCGGCGCCGGGACGGACGGGGATGCTCACGTGCTCTCCTCGCTGCGCCTGTCGGTGCGGCCGACCGGCGCTGCTGTGCTGATGCGTTCCGGCCCTCGCTGATGAGCCGTCGGGACGACGGTACGAGGCACGTTCCCCGGGGCGGCGCCCACCTGGCTACGCTCGCTCCCACCATGGCCCGCCCGCTGACGCTGCTGCTCGTCCGCCACGGGCAGAGCGAGTGGAACGCCGCCGGCCTGATGCAGGGGCAGACACCGCACGTGCCGCTCACCGCGCTCGGTCGCAGCCAGGCCGAGGAGGCCGCGAGCGAACTCGCCGGCCTCTCCCCCGGCGCGCTGATCAGCAGCGATCTGGTGCGCGCGGTCCAGACCGCCGAGGCGTGCTCCCGCGCGACGGGCCTGCCGATCGTCACCACGCCGGCACTGCGCGAGCAGGGCTACGGAGTGCTGGAGGGCCGCCCGTCCCGGGAGCTGTGGGACGTCGTCGACTGGTCCGACGCGCAGTGGTCGGCCGAGGGCGGCGAGAGCCTGGCCGAGTTGCACGGCCGGGTCGCGGCCTACCTCAAGGACCTCTGCGCCGAGCCGCCGGCCGACGTGATCGCCCTGGTCACCCACGGGGACACGATCCGTGCGATCCAGGCCGTCGTCGCGGATCTGGGGCCGGACGCCATGCCGGCCGTCACGCCGCACAACGGCAGCATCACCCGGGTGGAGTTCTGCCCGTGACCTCGGCGGACCGGGCCCGGTCCGTGCGCGGTACCGAGGAGCGGCTCCGATGAGGCTCACCGGCCCGTGGGAGTCGGTCGCGCTGCTCACCGCCCTGCCCGTCCCGGCCCGGGCGGCGACCTCCACCCGCGGCGTGCTGCCGTGGGCGCCGGTGGTCGGCCTGCTGCTCGGCGGGGTCGCGGCCGCGGGAGCCGAGGCCGGCTCCCGCGTCGTCTCCCCCCTCACCGGCGCGGTGCTCGGCGTCGCTGCCCTCGCGCTGCTCACGCGGGGCCTGCACCTCGACGGGCTGGCCGACACCGCCGACGGCCTCGGCCCGCTGCGCGGCCGGGAACGCGCGCTCCAGGTGATGCACCAGAGCGACGTCGGCCCGTTCGGCGTCGTCACGCTGGTGCTCACCCTGCTGCTGCAGGTCGCCTGCCTGACCGCGCTGCTGCAGGAGGACGGCGGCTGGCTGGCCCTGTGGGCAGCGGTCGTGGGGGCCCGACTGGTCATGGGGCGCACCGGACTGCCCGGCGTCGCGGTCGCCGAGGGGTCGTCCCTGGGCCGCACGGTCGCCGGCACGGTCTCGCGCGCCTGGCTCGCCGGTGCGGCGGCCCTGACCGTGCTCGCCGCGGCGGGCGCCGGAACGGCGCTGCGCGGCCCGGAGCATGCCGCGGTGCTGGTCGGCGCCCTCGCCGCCGGCGCGGTCGCGGCCGAGCTGCTGCACCGTCGGGCGCACCGCCGGCTCGGCGGTACCACCGGCGACGTCATGGGCGCGATGGCGGAGGTGGCGACGGCGGCGACCCTGCTGGTCGCCGCCGCCCTCTGGTAGCCGGGCACTCGAGCCCGGCCAGGAACTCAGCGGCGCCGGAGCAGCCCGCCCACCAGGGAGCCCAGCCCACCCGACGCCGCCGGCGCTCCGGCGCGGCCACGACGCATTCCGCGACCCCCGACCGCGCCGCGGCCGGTGGAGCGACCCATCCCGCGCGCCGGTCGCGCTGTCCCGCGGCCTCCGCGAGCCGTGCCGCGCGCCGCGCCTTCTGCCGTTCCCATCAGTCGTCCGAGGATGCTCATGGACGCTGGGTGCCCGGTCCGACCGGGCCCGACCCACCTCACCGGGTTGCACGCGGCGTGGCGTGACAGCGCGTCGAGGAGCACGGACCAACCAACCGGCCTCAGCCGGCGCCGAGGGCGTCGGCCATCCGGTGGTGCGACATGGCCTCGGCGTGCCGGCTCTGCCGCTCCAGCGTGCGGGCCAGCGCGCGACGGGCCCACCCGTTCGCGGGGGCGAGCACCACCAGGCGGGTCAGCGCGCCCTCCGCCCGGGTCAGCTGGGCGGAGCCGAAGTACGCCCGCGCCAGCGCCTCGAGCGCGGCCTGGTTGTCCGGCTCGGCGTCGACGACCGGCTCCAGGATCCGCGCCGCCTCGTCGGGCCGGCCCATGGTCAGGAACAGGTCGGCGCGGAGGAACTCCGAGTGCAGGTCGATCTCGAACGGCTCGTTCACGTATCCCTCAACGTGCGGGGCGCGCTCGGGCTTCCCGGCCGCCGGGCGCTCGGGCGGCTCGCGCGACGCGCCGGACGAGCGCATCCACGGCGCCGAGGACGGGGGAAGAGCGGGCATCCCTCCCCCGACCGAGGAGCTCGCCATGCAGCTTCGCCACCTCCCCTCCCTGCGGACGGCCGGCGCCGCGTCCCGGGCCCGCACCGCGGACGACGACGGCCGCGGCCACGACCCGCGGGTCTTCGCCGTCCAGCGCGCGGGCGCACTCGCCGTCGCGGCGGTGATCCTGGTCTTCGGCCTGCTCGGGTTCGCCGGGGGGCTGGACTTCTTCTCGACCGACGGCCAGCCGATCCTGGGGATGTCGTCCAACGGTCTGCTCTCGACGGTCTCGGTGCTCACCGCCGGGGTGCTCGTGCTCGCCGCGCTGCGCAGCCCGCGGACCGCCTCGACGCTGATGATCGTCGTCGGCATCGCGTTCCTCCTCGCCGGCCTGGGCAGCCTGGCGGTGCTGCGGACCGACGCCAACCTCCTGGCCTTCGAGATCGAGAACGTGATCTTCTCCGAGGTCACCGGCCTGGTCCTGCTGCTGCTGGGCGCCTACGGCCGGGTGAGCGGCAACCTGCCGGCCGACAGCCCGTACGCCCGGCCCCGGATGGCGGACGACGACGGCCCGGAGTCGGTGCCCTCCACGCCCGCCGAGTTCGCCGCCGAGCGGGCCATGCGCGAGGCCGAGGTCGCGGTCGTCAACCACACCGCGACGGCCGACCAGCTCCGTCGCGTCGAGGCCATGGCCCGCGTGCACACCCGGGGGGACCGGCGCCGGGTCTGGATGCAGTTCGACTGAGCGTCAGTCGTCGTCGGGCTCGGGGAACCGGGCGCCGGCGGCGAGCTGCGCACCGGCGTCCACCACCGCCCGTCGGCCGACCAGCGTGATCTCTCCGTCGCCACCGACGGTGGCCGACTCCCCGATCTCGACCCGGTCGTCCAGCACCGCCCGGGTGACCGTGGCCCCGGCCCGGACGTGGGCGCCGGGCAGCAGCACCGAGTCCACGACGGTCGCTCCGCGCTCGATGACCACGCCCGGGGACAGCACCGACCCGCGGACCTCCCCGCCCACCCGGGTCCCGCCGGAGACGAGGCTGTCCTCGACCACCGCACCGCGCAGCAGGCGCGCGGCGCTGTGCCGGCCGCCCCGCGTGCGGATCGCCCACGAGGGATCGTCGAGATCCAGCGGCGGCTCCTCCTGGATGAACTCGCGGTGCGCCTCCCAGTAGGCGGGGATCGTGCCCACGTCGCGCCAGTAGCCCTCCAGCGGGAAGGCCCGGGCCAGTCCGTCGTCGGTCTGTGCGGGGAGCAGCTGGGAACCGAGGTCCTCCAGCCCGTCCTCCCCCGCGTCCCGGGCCAGCGCCTCCAGCCGGTCCAGCGTCTCCGTCGGCGAGAAGACGAACACCTCGTTGGTCGCCGTCGTCGTCGCCGGTTCGTCGGGCTTGTAGGCGTATCCGGTGACCCGGCCGCCGTTGCCCACCTCGACGATGCCGTAGCGAGGGGCGTCGTCGGCGGCGACCTCGGTCGTCACCATCGTCACCTCTGCGCCCGAGCCCAGGTGGGCGTCGGCCACCTCGCGGTAGTCGAGCTTGTAGACGGCGTCGGAGCTGGCGACGACCAGCGCGTCGGGCGCGAACGCCCGGATCAGGTCGGCCTGGCGCCACAGCGAGTCGGCCGTGCCGGTGTTCCACCCGCCGCGATCGGTGCCCTGGAACGGCGGCAGGGTCAGCAGCCCGCCCGTGCTGCGGTCGAGGTCCCACGGGCGGCCGTTCGCCAGGTGCTGCGAGATCGAGGTCGGGTGGAACTGGATCGAGACCCAGACGTCGGCGATGCCGGAGTGCAGGCAGTTGCTCAGCGGGAAGTCGATCAGCCGGTAGACCCCGGCGAACGGAACGGCCGGCTTGGCCCGCCGGTCGGTCAGCAGCTCGAGCCGCCCACCCGCGCCTCCGGCCAGGACGAGGACGAGGATGCGGGGAAGCGCCATGCCCGGCCTCTACCCGGCCCGGCGCCGCCGCGACACGCTCTCCCGGGAATCAGATCCACGGCGCGCGGCTTCCTGGCTGTCGTGCCCGTGTCCCGCCGTCTGCCGAGGACCGCCGCCTTCTGGTCGGTCGCCGTGCTCCTGGTCCTGATGCTGGCCGCCTCGGGCGTGCCGTCACCGCTCTACCGCGTCTACCAGGAGGAGTTCGGCTTCGGCTCCGGCGTGCTGACGACGATCTTCGGCATCTACGCCTTCGCCCTGCTCCTCTCGCTGCTGGTCGTGGGCGGTCTCTCCGACCACGTGGGGCGCCGGCCGGTGCTGATCGCGGCGTTCCTGCTCGAGGCCGTGGCGATGGCGCTGTTCCTGGCCGCCGACGGGGTGGGCTGGCTGCTGGCCGCGCGCGTGGTCCAGGGGCTGGCGACCGGCGCCCTGACCAGCACGCTCGGCGCCTCGCTGCTGGACCTGCAGCACCCGGACCGGCCGCACGGCGCGTTCATCAACAGCGCCTCCCCCGGCCTCGGTCTCTCGATCGGCGCGGCCGGAGCGGGCCTGCTCGTCCAGTCGATCGCCTCCCCCGCCGAGTGGGCGTTCGGCGTGCTCGCCGTCGTCTTCGTGTTCGCGGCCCTGGGCGCCCTCCTGCTGCCGGAGAGCTCGCCCCGGCTGCCCGGCGCGGCGGCGTCCCTGCGTCCCCGGGTGCACGTGCCGCCGGCGCACCGCCGGGCCTTCGTCGTCGCCGTGCCGCTGCTGGTCGCCTGCTGGTCGCTCGGCGGGCTGTACGCCTCGCTCGGCCCGTCCCTGGTCGCCGACGTCTTCGGCATCGACAACCACCTGGTCGGCGGGCTGTTGATCCTCGCCCTCAACGGCACCGGCGTCCTCGGCTCGCTGGCGCTGCGCACCGCGGCGCCGGAGCGGGCGATGGTCCTCGGCGCGCTGGTGGTGGCGGCCGGGGTCACCGGCACCCTCGGCGCGCTCCTCGCCACCTCCGCCCCGCTGCTGTTCGCCTCAGCGGTGGTCACCGGGTTCGGCTTCGGCGCCGCGTTCCTCGGCGCGGTCGCCACGATCACGCTCGGCGTCGACTCCGGGCACCGGGCCGGCCTGCTGGCCGCCGTCTTCGTCGTCGGGTACCTGGCGTTCAGCCTGCCGGCGATCGCGGCCGGCATCTCCGCCAACGGGGTCGGCCTGACGCGCACCACCGAGGTCTACGGCGTCACCGTCGTCGTCCTCGCGCTACTGGCCGTCGTCGCCATGCTTCGGGCCCGGCGCACGGCCGGGTCGATCGCCGCCGTCCCGGCTCCGGTGGACGAGACCGCCGACCGGCTCGCCCCGGCTCAGCTGCCCGGGTAGGGGTTCGCCTTCAGCACGCGGGCCAGGTGCGCGGCGTTCTCCGCCAGCGTGGCCGTGGTCGACGCGACCGCCTCCGGCGTCTCGTCGAGGTCCAGGTAGTCCCGGCTGCCCATGGCCTCGTCGTTCCAGTAGGTCCCGCCCTGCGAGGGGATGGTGAAGCCGATGTCGTCGAGGCCCTGGAAGAGGTCGGCGGTGATCTTGTGGGCGCCGTCCTCGTTGCCGACGACGGCGGTGACCGCCACCTTGCCGGCGACCAGCGGGCGGCCGGAGTCGTCGGTCTCGGACAGCTCGCCGTCCAGGCGCTCCAGCACCCGCTGGGCGACGCTGCTCATGTGCCCGACCCAGGTGGGCGTCGAGACGATCAGGATGTCGGCGGCCATCAGCTGCTCGCGGATCCCCGGCCAGGCGTCGCCCTCGCCCAGGTCGATCTCGACGCCGGGCTTCACGTCGTGGTCGACGACGCGGACGACGTCGCCGGTCACCCCGTGCTTCCCCAGCTGCTCGAGGATCTGGCGGGCCATGAGGTCACTGCTGGAGGGCGCCGGCGAGGGCTTGAGGCTGCACACCAGGGCGAGGGCGCGGAGGGGCTGGGCGGAGGAGGCGGTGTCGGTCATGCACGGTCAGATGCCCCGCGACCCACCGCCGTCACACCTCAGCGGCGGACTGCGTCGACGAAGCCCCGCACCCGTTCCCGCAGCTCCGCGGCGCGCTCGGCGACGACCTCCGCGGGGTTCCGATCCTGCAGCCACGGCGGGATGTCGGTCCTGACGCGTTCCGCACACCCGAGATCGGCGCAGATGTACGTACCCAGGGTGTTGCCGTTGCGCCCGGCCGCACCCGTCCGCCTCGCCGTGAACAGCGAGACGGCGTCCGCGCTCCGGGCCGTCTGGCACAGCAGGCACATCGCCGTCGTCTGCGGCGACATCCGCGACTCGGCGGCACGGACGGCGAGGCCGACGGCTCCGTCGGCGGTCTCGACGACGAGGTAGCCGCGCAGCGGCGCCTTCGGGTCCCGCCAGCCGAGCAGTTCGAGACCGGCCCAGTCGAGGTCGGCGAAGTCCTTCGGCAGCGCCAGCCCCTTGGCCTCACCCTGCGAGCAGTTGACGAACGAGCGGCGGACCTGCTGCTCGGTGAGGGCGTGCACGGATCGATCTCCTTGCGTGGGGGGAACGGCCATCGTGCCGCACGACGGCGCCGAACTCACCCGGTTTTCGCCGTCCTCAGGCGGGCAGGTCGCCGCCCGGGCCGGCCGCCTCGGCGAGCAGCCGCTCGCGGTGCTCCTCGGGCAGCAGGTCGACGTACACCGTGCCGTTCAGGTGGTCGACCTCGTGCTGGAGGCAGCGCGCGGCCATGCCGGTCGCCTCGATCCGCACCGGGCCGCCGTGCACGTCGACGCCGTCGACCCGGGCGCGGAAGGCACGCGGCAGCTCGGCGTAGGGGCCGGGCACCGACAGGCAGCCCTCCTCGGTGACCTCCTCGGCGGGCTCGCCGTCGGCGGGGTCGAGGATCGTCAGCGTCGGGTTGACGACGTAGCCGACCACGTCCTCGCCCTCGGCGTCCGGGCAGTCGATGACGAAGATCCGCGCGTCGACGCCGATCTGGTTGGCCGCCAGCCCCACGCCGTCGGCCGCCTCCATGGAGGCGAACATGTCCAGCACCAGGTGGCGCAGCTCCCGGTCGAACTCGGTCACCGGGGCGCAGGAGCGGTGCAGGACCGGGTTGCTGCCGTAGGTGACGATGGGGCGGGCGACGCCGTCGTAACGGCCGGGCAGGCGCATGACGACGAATCCTAGGGACGTCGGCCCGCTGTACCGACACCCTCCGGTGCCCGCGCTCCGCGCAGGGGTGCCTCCGCAGCGGAGTCGACGGCGTCGGGGAGGATGCGGACGCCGCACGAGCCGCCGGTCCCTGCCGTCGGCCGGGCGGGCCGAGGAGGGAGCACCCGGTGTTCTACGTCATCGCCCGGTTCGTCATCCGCCCGCTGCTGTGGGTGCTGCTGCGGCCCCGCGTGACCGGCAGGGAGAACGTGCCGCTCACCGGGCCGGTGATCCTGGCCAGCAACCACCTGTCCTTCATCGACAGCATCGTGATCCCGATCGTGGCGCCACGCAGGGTCGCGTTGCTGGCCAAGGCCGAGTACTTCACCGGCAGCGGGATCTCCGGCTGGTTCACCCGGGCGCTGTTCACCGCCCTGGGTGCGCACCCCGTCGAGCGGGAGACCCACCGGGCCGCGCAGGCCGCGCTCGACACGGCGCTGGGCGTGCTGCAGAGCGGGCTGGCGTTCGGCCTCTACCCCGAGGGCACCCGCTCGCGGGACGGCCGGCTGGCCCGCGGCAAGACCGGCGTGGCCTGGCTGGCGCTGACCGCCGACTGCCCGGTCGTCCCCGTCGCCGTCTCCGGCACCGACCGCGTGCAGCCCGTCGGCGCCCGCTGGCCGCGGCCGCGCCGGGTGTCGGTGACCTTCGGGGAGCCGCTCACCTTCCCCGAGCACCGGGGACTGGCCGGGAAGGGCAAGGCCCGGCGGGAGGTCACCGACGTGATCATGGAGCGGATCGCCGCGCTGTCCGGCCAGGAGAAGGACGGCTGGGGCACTCCTCCGGGAGCGGCCGCCTGACCGGCGCGGTCAGGCCGCCAGGCGCGCCCGGAGGTCGTCGGGCCACGCCGTCGACGCGCCGTCGCTGAGGCAGACGTAGGTCGTGCGCACGGTGCAGCACAGCCGCTCGCCGACGCGGATCTCGAACCGCACGGTCAGGCTGGTCCGGCCGAGCTTCTCCAGCGCGGCGTCGACGGTCACGGTGTCGCCGTGCCGCGCCGAGGAGCGCCACTCCAGGGTGCTCGCGACGACGACGTACTGATGGCCGCGGTAGGCCGACCAGTCGATGCCCTGCTCGACCCACCACGGGGTCAGCGCCTCGTCGGCCCAGACCAGGTAGTGGGCGTTGAAGACGATGCCCTGCATGTCGCACTCGGCGAACCGGACGGGGGCACTCCACACCTGGGACACGAGGCGCCACGCTAACGGGGCCGACCGATACCGTCCTCGCGTGGATCCTGTCGCCGCACCTGCCGCCCCGCCCGCCGAGCCCGCTGATCGTGCGGTGCTCGCCGGGTACCGCACCCCGGGCGGGCTCGTGCTGGACAAGGTGATCGACCACCTCGATCCGCACTGCCGCGAGTTCATCGCGCACTCGCCCTTCGCCACGCTGGCCACCGCGGATCCGGAGGGCTGGCCGGAGATCTCCCCCCGCGGCGGCGACCGGGGCTTCGTGCACGTGCTCGACGAGCACCGCCTCGCGCTGCCCGACCGTCCCGGCAACAACCGCGTGGACAGCCTGCGCAACCTCACGGTGAACCCGAGGGCGGCGTTGATGTTCTTCGTCCCCGGTGTCGACCAGACGCTGCGCGTCTACGGGACGACGGCGCTGCTCCGGCCCGAGGAGCTCGACGTCGACCTCACCGAGTTCGACCGGGCGCCGCTGTCGGTACTGGTGATGACCGTGCGCCGCGCCTTCTTCCAGTGCCCCAAGTCGGTCATGCGCTCGGGGCTGTGGGATCCCGAGCAGCGGGTGGCGCCCACGACGCTGACCCCGTTCGGCCGGGTGATCAAGGACCACTGCGCGCTCGAGGCGGACCTCCCCGACGACGCGACCATCTGGGCGGACCTGGCGCAGGAGCTGTAGGACGGCCCTGGAACGGCAGGAGGACGGCCGCCGATGTCGTCGGTGGGGTGTCCTAGCGTCCCCGCATGACATTCGATCTCCAGGTCGTCGTCGATTCGAACGCTCCGCACGAGCTCGCCGACTGGTGGGCCGAGGCGCTGGGGTGGCAGGTGGAACCCCAGGACGAGGCGTTCATCACCCGCATGGTGCAGGCCGGCGCCGCGAGCGAGGCCGACACGATGCGCCACCGCGGTGCGCTGGTCTGGGCGCTGGGCGCGGCCATCACCTCACCGGACCCGGGGCGGCCGCGGGTGCTCTTCCAGCGGGTCCCGGAGCCGAAGACGGTCAAGAACCGGGTGCACCTCGACGTGCGCGTGGGGCCCGGGCGGCGGGAGGCCGAGATCGCCCGGCTGGTCGCGCTCGGCGCGACGGAGCTCTGGCGGGAGTCGCAGGGGCCGATGGAGTGGGCGACGCTGGCCGATCCCCAGGGCAACGAGTTCTGCGTCGCCTGACGGTTCAGTGCTCGGGCAGGTCGCGCTGCAGCCGGCGGTCGGCCACCGCCCGCTCCGCGAGCACGCGGGCGCGCTGGACCCGGCGTCTGCGACCGCCGTCCCGGTGGCGCGCGTCCTCGACGAGCTGGAGGGCGGCGAGCACGCTCGCCTGCACCTCTCCTGCGCGGGGGACGGCGGGCCGAGCCGGCTCTGCCGACGTCATGGGGATCCCTCTTCTCCCGGGACCCCGGCCACGAACGCACGCCACGACCGACCCCGTGTGGTGCCTGATTCCCACCGATCGAGTTCCCTAACCACTCGGTGACCAGATGGTGCCCATGAGTCACACGGGACACCTGGGGCGGCCGCGCGGCCGGGTGCCCGTAGCGTGCGGGCATGGCAGCGCAGCGGGGGTTCCGGTCGGCGGCCCGGTCGGTCCTGGCCCTCCTCCGGCGTCCCGCCCCACCGGCCGCTGGCCGTCCGGCTCCGCGGTCGGGGCCGGACGTCGAGTACCGGCCACGGGACGACGACGCCGCCGATCCCGGCGAGATCGTGTGGGCGTGGGTGCCCTACGACGAGGGCGACGGCCGCGGTAAGGACCGTCCGGTGCTGGTCATCGGGCGCCGCGGCGAGCGCCTGCTCGGGCTGATCCTCAGCAGTCAGGACCACGACCGCGACGCCACCGACGAGGCGCGCTTCGGGCGGATCTGGACCGACCTCGGCACCGGCGCCTGGGACGAGCGCGGGCGGCCCAGCGAGGTCCGCCTGGACCGGCTGCTGGAGCTCCCGCCGGACGCGGTGCGACGCGAGGGCGCGGCCCTCGACCGGGCGCGCTTCGACCGCGTCGTCGCCGACGCCCGCCGCGTGCAGGGCTGGTGAGCGGCGCCGTTCAGTCGGGGACGGCGTCGTCGGGCACGGGGTGCTGCGCGCGCGGGCGCACGGTGTAGACCCCGGCTCCGTCCGCGAGCGTCTGCAGGTCGTAGCGGTGCACGACCTTCGGCCCGCCGTGCAGGTGCACGTGCGTCACCGTGGGCAGGGGCTCGCCGTGGCAGGCCCTGCGGATCTCGACGCGGCCGTCCAACGGGCCGCCGACGAACAACAGCACGGCGTCGTCGTCGGCCGGCTCGGCCCCGGTTCCAGCGTCCTCGGACAGTTCGGCACTCCCTCGCTCGTTCCGCGACCAGCCAGGGTAGGCGCGGACCGCGCCGGGCGGCCAGCGTGCGCCCGACGCGCGGCCCGAGGCGGCCGGGCGGCGGTCTGCGATCCTTGACGCCGTTCCCGCGTCCCGAGGAGTTCCGCTGAGCACCGCATCCGCCCCTTTCGCCGGCACCCTCCTCGGCGACACCATCGCCGCCGTCCACCCCCGGGACGCGGCGGCCGAACGGGCCGCGCGCGAGCGGCTGGACCGGATGACCAAGCCGCCGGGCTCGCTCGGCGTGCTCGAGGACGTCGCCGCCCAGCTGGCCGGCATCGCCGGGACCTGCCCGCCACCGCTGCCCGAACCCGCCACCGTGGCGGTCTTCGCCGGGGACCACGGGGTGCACGCCCAGGGTGTGACGCCGTGGCCGCAGGAGGTCACCGCGCAGATGGTGGCCAACTTCCTGGCCGGCGGAGCCGTGGTGAACGCGTTCGCCGCCGGCCTCGGGGCACGGGTCGTCGTGGTGGACGTCGGGGTTGCGGCCACGCTGGAGGCCACGCCGGCGCTGCTCGACCGCAAGGTGCGGCGCGGTACCGCCGACCTCGCCGTCGGTCCGGCGATGACCCTCGACGAGGCGTGCCGGGCGGTCGAGTCCGGCATCGAGGTGGCGACGGCGCTGGCCGCCGACGGCAGCGGCTGCCTGGTCACCGGGGACATGGGCATCGCCAACACCACGGCCTCGGCCGCCCTGGTCTGCGCCTTCACCGGCGCCACCCCGGCATCCGCGACCGGGCGCGGCACCGGCATCGACGACCCGACCCTGGCCCGCAAGGTCGAGGTGGTCAGCCGGGCGGTGGCCCGCGTCCCGTCGCGCCCGACGACCCCCGCGGCGGCGCTGGCGGTGCTCGCCGAGGTCGGTGGCCTGGAGCACGCCGGTCTCGCCGGGTTCGTGCTCGGTGCGGCGGCCGCCCGGGTGCCGGTGCTCCTGGACGGCGCGATCGCCGGCTCCGCCGCGCTCGTGGCCGCGGTGCTCTGCCCGACCGCGATGGAGTACGCGCTGGCCGGGCACACCTCGGTCGAGCCGGGGCACGCGGTCGCCCTGGAGGCGCTCGGGCTGCGCCCGCTGCTCGGCCTGGACCTGCGGCTCGGGGAGGGCACCGGCGCCCTGCTGGCGCTCCCGCTGGTCCAGAGCGCCGCCCGCGCGCTGCGCGACGTCGCGACGTTCGACTCTGCCGGCGTGACCGAGAAGAACTGATGGCCTCCCCCGTCCACCCGGTGACCGGCGTCGTGTACCCCGTCGGCCTGCGCCTGCGGGACCGGCGGGTGGTGGTCGTGGGTGGCGGGCAGGTCGCGCACCGCCGGGTGGCCGGGCTGCTGGAGGCGCAGGCGCGGGTGACGGTGGTCAGCCCCGAGGTGACCGCGGCCCTCGAGGCGCTGGTCGCGCCGGGCACGCTCACCTGGGTGCAGCGGGCCTACCAGCCCGGCGACCTCGACGGCGCCTGGTACGCGGTGGCGGCGACCGACGACCCCGCCGTCAACGGTGCCGTCGCGGCCGAGGCCGAGGCCGCCCGGATCTTCTGCGCGCGCGCCGACGACCGCGCCGCCTCCAGTGTCTGGACGCCCGCCACCGGGCGGCACGGCGACCTGGTCGTCGGCGTCCACGGCGGCGGCGACCCGCAGCGGGCGATCGCCGTGCGCGACGCGGTGCTCGCCGGGCTGACCGACGGCACGGTCGCCGACCGGACCTCGCGTGCGGTCGCGGCCGGGCGGGCCGGGAGCGTCGTGCTGGTGGGCGGTGGGCCGGGCGATCCCGCCCTGATCACCGTGCGCGGGCGGCAGGCCGTGGCACAGGCCGACGTCGTCGTCGCCGACCACCTCGCGCCGCTGTCCCTGCTGGCATCCCTGCCCCCGGACGTCGAGGTGATCGACGCCTCGAAGCTGCCGCGCGGGCGCTCGATGGCGCAGGAGCAGATCAACGAGCTGCTCGTCGACCGGGCGCTGGCCGGCAAGCGGGTGGTGCGGCTCAAGGGTGGCGACCCGTTCGTGTTCGGCCGCGGCATGGAGGAGGTCGAGGCGTGCGTGGCGGCGGGGGTGCCCGTCGAGGTGGTCCCCGGCGTCACCAGCGCGATCGCCGTGCCCGCCCTGGCCGGCATCCCGGTCACCCACCGGGGGCTGACCCACGAGTTCGTCGTCGTCTCCGGCCACCTGCCACCCGGCCATCCCAGCTCGCTGGTCGACTGGTCGGCGATCGCCCGGCTGCGCGGCACCGTGGTCGTGCTCATGGGCGTGGACACCGCGCCGGCCATCGCCGCGGCTCTGGTCGAGCACGGCCGGGACCCCGCGACGCCGGTGGCCGTCGTCAGCGACGGCTCGATGCCCACGCAGCGCACGGTGCGCACGACGCTGGCCGGGCTGCCCGGCATCCTCGCGACGGCCGACATCCGGCCGCCGTCGGTCTGGGTCGTGGGCCCGGTCGTCTCGCTGGCACCCGACGTCACCCCCGCCTGACCTGCCTCGCCGCCCCTCGGACGGCGCCTCAGAACGGCGGTGGGTCGTCGTCGACCGGGCTCGGTCGCGGTGGCGGTAGCGCCCGCTGATCGCGGAGCCCCGGTGGTCGGGTGCTCCTGGTGATGCCCGACGGGGTCGTCACGTGCAGGGTGCCGTCGGGGTCCATGCGGAAGCGCCAGCCGCGGGCGAAGGTCTTGAGCCGGTGGTGGCTGCGGCACAGGCAGCAGAGGTTGTCGCAGCTGGTTCGTCCGCCGCAGTCGTAGGCCACGACGTGGTCGGCGTCGGTGCGGGCGGCGGGCTGGCCGCAGCCGGGGTGGCGGCAGGTGCGGTCGCGGAGCCGGAGGAAGCGTTCCTGGGCTGCGGTGTGGCTGTAGCCGGGCACTTCGGGTGGTGGGCCGAGGACGGGGCAGTCGCAGTCGCAGTCGGCGGCCTTCCCGTGCTCTGCGCAGCCGCGGGCGACGAGCCGGGTGAGTTCGGCGAGGCTCGCGGTGGCCAGCAGGGCGCCGTCGTCGTCGGTGAGCGCCAGCGCGAGGCTGCCGCCGGGCGGTGCCTGCACACCGAGAGCGCCCAGCTGGGTCAGTAGTTCGCGCAGGTGGGCAGCGGTGACCGGGGCGCCGGCCACGGTCGGCATCCATGCAGCGTCGACCGGCTCGCACTGTCCCCCCAGGGTTGCCAGAGGCGCGGTGATCGTCAGGTGGCCGGTGATCGCCGGTCGGTCGTCGTCCCGCGTGCCCAGCACCAGCGCCGCGTGCGCCTCGGCGCGCAGGACTCCGATGGGCCGGTCATCCCCGGCGGTCTTCGCCAGCTGGGCGGCCTGGTCGATGACCGACCACATCGCCGCCGCCACGGCCGAGGGTGCCTCGGTCGTGAGCGCCGACATGCCGTCCGCCGTCGGGTACAGCCGGACCGCGGCGCGGCGTTCGGCCTCGATCCGGCGCCGCTCGGCGAACTCCTCGTCCGCCGCGATTGCGGCGGCGATCAGCTTCTTCCGCAGCTTCCCCGACGAGATCGAGGCCGCGACCGGTAGCACCGCGGGCACCACCACCGCGATGACCTCGTCCGAGGCGGTGCCGAGGACGTCGGCGAAGATCCGCGCCCGGTAGTCGTCCAGCCGACCGGCCGCCCGCGCCGCGTGCACGGCCGGCATCCGCTCCACCAGCTGGTAGGCGTCGGACAGCCTCCCGGTCGCGTAGGGGCCACCGCAGTTGAGCACCATCGCCAGCTCGTCGGGCAGGAACTCCGACGTCCCCGGCACCGGCGACCCCGCACCCCGCCGCCGAGCACCGGGGTGTCCCGGCGGCGGGTCGTCGGTATCCGGCCGGGCGGCGGCCAGCGCCATCACCAGCTCCGCCTCGTAGGCCGCCTGCATCGCCTTCTGGGCCTGCACCCGCTGCAGCTCGACGACCACCTCCTCGGACGTCAGCAGCTCGATCGGGAAGCGGTCGACCGACGGCGGCTGGTGCAGCCACCACTCGACCAGCCCACCTTCCGGCGGGCTCGTCGAGTCGGTCACCGTCATGCATCGAACATACGTTCGGGGTCCGACAGTTTCGGCTGGGCTCAGCCCTCGATGACCGTCGCGAACACCACCGTGTTGTCCGTGCTGGTCCCGGCGTCCTCCACGAACTCCCCGCCGCAGGTCACGAGCGCGACGTCGGCGTCCGCCGGATGCCCGTTGAGCGTGTCCGACAGCGCGGACGTGGCCTTGTCCAGGCCCGTCACCGGCTCGCCCAGCACCTGCAGCCGCAGCACGGCGCCGGTGCCGTCGCGGAGGGTGACCTCGTCCCCGGGGCTCAGCGTGTGCAGCCGGTCGAAGACCGCCCCTCCGCCGGCCTGCTGATGGCCGAGGATGACCGCCATCTGGCCGGAGCCGGGCAGCGGGCCGTCCGACCACCACGACGTGGTCGCCATCGACTCGGGCACCCCGTAGCCGTCGACCATCTGACCGGTGAACGGGTTCTCGTAGCGCACGGTCCCGCGGGACTCCACGGGGGTGTCCACCCCGATCGCCGGAATGCTCAGCGCCGCCGGCTGGATGGGCCCGACGGGTCCCCCGTCGAGCGGTGCCGACGCTCCGGGGGCCGGCTGCGGGGTCGCACCCGCATCCGGCCGCCCGGCGACGAGCAGCAGCATGCCGATTCCTACCGCCAGCACCACCAGGAAGGCGCCGACGGTACGGACATCAATCCCCCGTACGAACCGCACGGCCCCGCATCCAGTGTCCGGCCGCACCCGCGCCCGCCAGGAGCACCAGCCCGCCTGCGACGGCGGTCAGCGGCACCGAGGTGTCGTCGGCCCGGGCCGAGTCGGCGCCGGTCGGGGCGTAGCCTAGGTAGGCGACCGGCTGCGCCGCCGGCGCGGGGGTGTGCGGCGCCGGGGTGGCCGCCGGCGGCTGCTGAGTGGGGGCGGAGACCGGCGGGGTGGTCGGCTTCGGCGTCTCGGCCGGGGCGGCGGCCGCCGGGACGCACGCCTGGAGCGCCGCGCCGAGCGCGAGCAGGCCGTCGATCAGCGTCGGGAGCTCAGGGCTCTCGCCGCCCGGGATCTCCTCGTCGGGCAGCTCCTCGCCGGGCTGCTCCTCGGGGGTCTCGGCACCGGGAACGGGGATCGGCAGGTCCAGGGCGGACGCGTCGTCCGCGGCCACCGGAGCGGCGGCGGGCGGCGCGTCCGTCAGGCCGCCGAGCAGTTCCTCGAGCAGCTCCTGCAGCGCCGCCAGGTCACCGGGCAACGGCGCCCCGCCGCCGCCGAGGAGGGCCAGCAGGTCGGCGAGCACGTCGGCGAGCTCCAGCGGCAGCGCGATCAGGCCGTTCAGGATCAGCTCGATGGCGTCCGCGACACCGTCCACGCAGTTCTCCGGCAGCATCGCGGCGTCCGCCAGCTGCTGGAAGGCGGCCCGGATCGCCGGGGGCACCTCGAAGGCGGGCACCCCGGGGGCCGTCTGGGCCGACGGCGCCTCGGCCGCCAGCCCGTCCAGGAAGCCGGTCACGGTGTCGACCGGGTCGGCCGCAGCGGCCGTACCAGCGGGAACGGCGACCAACGCCGCGGCGAGGCCGGTCGCCACGAGGGCGCGTCGCCCGGGTGACGAGGAGGAACGGCGCAGAGACAAGTGTGACCCCCGGTTACGAACAAGTGAGTGAGCGCCCTCACTGTCCGGAGGGGTCCACGGGCCCGCCAGCCGACGGCCTGGGATTTACCTGTGACGCACGTGTGCCGTTACTCCACGCGATCAGAACGGGACGGACCGTTCCCACCCCCCGGGCGCGCCGGAGCCGCCGACCTCAGGAGATGGCCCGGCGCACCGCGATCGCAGCCCCGAACAGCTGGATGCCGCGCGCCGAGCGGGGGTCCACGCCGGTCAGCTCGCCGATGCGCTCCAGCCGGTTGTCCACCGTGTTGGCGTGCACGCCCAGGTCCTGAGCGGCGCCGCGCCGGTTCAGGTCGGCGCCGAGGAAGGCGACCAGGGTGGGCAGCAGGTCGGGGTGCCCGGCCAGCGGCTCCAGGACCGCGGCCACCTCCGCGGCGCTGTCGAGCGGTCCGGTGAGGTGGTACTCGAGGAGCACGTCGGAGAGCCGGTGGATCCCCGGCCGTCCCGCCACGGCGGCGATCCGGTCGGCCCGCGCCGCGGCCGCGGGGACGTCCGCCGGCGCGGCGGCCGGCGCGACCCCCACGACGGGAACCGCGTCGCCGGACGAGGCGGGCCGCGTGAGCTCCTCGACCGGGAACGACGGGGGCAGCAGCACGAAGCCGCCGAGGTCGTCGCGCAGGCTCAGCGCCCGGCCGCCGGCGCGGGGCGCCGTCCGCGCGAGCACCCAGCGCAGCGCGGCGCGGGCGGCCTGCCGGTCACCGCCGTGCGCAGCCCGCACGCGGAGGACCAGGTAGCCGTTCTCCAGCGGCAGCCCGTAGCGGGCGGCGACGTCCTCCGGCCGCTCCCCCCGGACGAGCGCCCAGGTGAGCTCGCGGACGGCGACGTGCTGGTCGGCGGCGCCGGCCAGGTAGGCCTCGGCCACCCGGGTGACGGCCAGGCCCACGGCGCGCAGCTGCTCGCGGGTCAGGTGCAGCACCGCGGCCGCGTCGTCCGGCCCGGCCGCCGCGGCGAGCGCATCCACGACCACCTCGGCGCCCAGGAGGTAGGTCTGCACCAGCGCCGCCAGCGGGATGCCCTCCTCCGCCCGCTGCACGGCCCGCTCCTCAGACAGCCCCGTCCTGGAGCCCGGGAGGCCCTGGGCGTGCTGGAGGAAGGCCCGGATCGCCGAGCGCGCCGTCGCGGCCACCTCCAGGTCCTGCACCTCGCCGGGCAGCGACTCGAAGCCGGGCACCTCGGCGCGGATCCGGTCGACCACCCGCCGGGCGAGCGCGGGTACCTGCGGCACGAGCCGGGCGGCGAGCGCGGCGGCCCGCGCCTCGACACCGTCGTCGCTCCTCGGCTGTGACATCTCACAACGATAGGCCGACCGACCTGGCGCCACGGCCTGTTGCCCGGCCGGTCGCCAGCCGCCACGGTGGACGCCATGACGCGCTCCCTCACGGACTACGCCGACGACGTCTGGAACGGCGCGGCCGACGACAACATCGCGCAGAGCGGCTCGGGCGGGTCGGGCGTGCTCGAGGTCGCCGACGGCGTGGGCTTCCACCCCGGCTTCGGCAACGTGATCACCTTCCGCGCGAACGGGGAGCTGATCCTCTTCGACAGCGGCAACCCCATGGGCGCGCAGGCCCTGCACGGCGCGGTCCGGCAGTGGAGCCCCGACCCGGTGAGCACCGTCGTCTTCTCGCACGGGCACATCGACCACGTCTTCGGCGTGGGGCCGTTCGACGCGGAGAGCTCCCCCCGGCCGATCGTCGTCGCCCAGGAGCTGATCGGCGACCGGTTCGACCGCTACGTCCTCACCAACGGCTACAACGCCGTCATCAACCAGCGGCAGTTCCAGGCGCCGCAGCTCACCTGGCCCACCGAGTACCGCCGTCCCGACGTCACCTACCGGGACGGCATGACGCTGACCCGCGGCGGGCTGACGATGGAGCTGTTCCACGTCCAGGGCGAGACCGACGACGCCACCGTGGCCTGGCTGCCCGAACAGCGGATCCTCTGCCCCGGCGACATGTTCATCTGGGTCACGCCCAACTGCGGCAACCCGCAGAAGGTGCAGCGCTATCCGCGCGAGTGGGCCATCGCCATGCGCCGGATGGCGGCGCTGGGCGCGGAGATCATGCTGCCCTCGCACGGCGCCCCGATCTTCGGCGCCGACCGCATCCGGCAGGCGCTCACCGAGACCGCCGAGTGGCTGGAGAGCCTGGTCGAGCAGACGCTGGACGGGATGAACTCCGGCGCCCGGCTCGACGAGCTGGTGCACGCGATCACTCCCCCGGCGCACCTCGCCGACCGGCCCTACCTCCGGGCGCGCTACGACGAGCCGGAGTTCATCGTCCGCAACCTCTGGCGGCGCTACGCCGGCTGGTACGACGGCAACCCGGCCAACCTCAAGCCGGCGCCCGACGCGCAGCTCGCCGCCGCCGTGGCGGAGCTGGCCGGCGGCTCGACGGCGCTGGCCGACGTCGCCCGCCGCTACGCCGACGCCGGGGAGCTGCGCCTGGCCGCACACTTCGCCGAGCTGGCCGTGCAGGCCGACGCCGGCGACGCGACCGCGCACGCCGCCCGCGCCGAGGTCTACGGCGCCCGGGCCAAGGAGGAGGAGTCGCTCATGGCGCGCGGGATCTTCACCTGGGCGGCGGCCGAGTCGCGCAAGGTCATCGACGGGACCGGTCCGCAGGCGGGGCCGTCGGCGCGGCTCCTGGCGCCGAAGCAGGACTAGTGGGGCGCTGGCCGGCACGGGTCTACGGGGAGGGCGCCGAACCGGACCCGCGGTTCACCTTCGCCAACGAGCGCACCTTCCTGGCCTGGCTGCGGACGGCGCTGGCGCTGGTGGTCGCCGGCGTCGCCGTCGACGTCCTGGCCGAGTCGGGGGACGCCGAGGCCGACGGGTACCGGCCGCTCGCGGCGGCCCTCATCGTCCTGGGCATGGCAGCCAGCGCGGCGGCCTTCGCCCGGTGGATGGCCAACGAGCGCGCGATGCGACGGCAGGAGCCGCTGCCCGGCCTGGGCCTCGGGACGGTGCTGGCCGCGGGCATCGCGGTGGTGGCTCTCGGCCTGGTGCTCCTCATCCTGCTCTGATGGCACGTCTCGCCGGCCGCGTCCGTCCCCGGCTCCTGCGCCGTTCCCCGGCCACCCCGTCGGGGCCCGCCCCCTGGGATCCGGGACTGCAGCTCGAGCGGACGACGCTGGCCTGGCGCCGGACGGTGCTCTCCGGCTACGGCGCCTCCCTGCTGATCGGCCGCCTGCTCCTGGACCGCTCCCCGGTCGCGGCCGTGGCGCTGGCCGCCTGCACGACTGTGCTCGTCGCGGTCATCGGGGCCCGTGCGGCGCTGCGCCACCACACCGCCGACGCGCGGCTGCGCCGGGAGGAGTCGCTGCCCGACGCCCGCCTCTTCGCGGCGGTGACGGCGCTGATCCTCCTGGTCGGCGTGATGGCGCTGGCCACGGTCGTGCTGCGACCCTGACCCGATGAGCAGCGACGACGAGGTCCGCACCGAGGTCCGCGCCTGGCTGGCGGCGCACTGGGATCCGGCGGCGGACCGGACCGCGTGGGCGGCCGCCGTCGTGGACGCCGGGTACGCCGTGCCGCGCTGGCCCGCCGCGGCGTTCGGCCGGGAGCTCGCCGAGGACCAGGCCCGCATCGTGGAGGCCGAGTTCGCGCGGGCAGGCGCGCCGGGCAGCGGGCAGGACCGCACGAACCTGTGGGCCAACACCCTGCTCACCTACGGCACGGCCGGGCTGCGGGGGCGGCTGCTGCGCCCGCTCCTGGAGAACCGGGTGCGGATGTGCCTGCTCTACAGCGAGCCGAGCGCCGGGTCCGACCTCGCCGGCGTGCGCACCACCGCGGTGCTCGACGGCGACGAGTACGTCGTCGACGGGCAGAAGGTCTGGACGTCGAACGCGGCCGGCGCGGACTACGGGATGCTGCTGGCCCGCACCGACGCGGGCGTCCCCAAGCACCGGGGCCTGGGCTTCTTCTTCCTCCCCATGGCCCAGCCCGGGGTGGAGGTCCGGCCGCTGCGGCAGATCACCGGGGAGGCGCACTTCAACGAGGTGTTCCTGACCGGCGCCCGGGTGCCGGCGGAGAACCTCCTGGGCGCACCGGGAGAGGGCTGGCGGGTGCTGCAGACCGCGCTGGCCTACGAGCGGGTCGCCCTCGGCCAGGCCAACCTCGGCGCCAGCACCCGCGCGAACGGGCGGGGCGAGACCGACCTGGTCGAGCTCGCCCGCCGGCACGGCCGCGCGGACGACGTGCTGCTGCGCCGCGACATCGCCCGCGTGCACGCGCTGCGCGCGGTCAACCGCTGGACCAACCAGCGGGCGCAGGCGCAGCTCGAGCAGGGCAGCTCCTCCCCGCTCGCCTCGCTGGGCAAGCTGGCGATGTCGCGCATCGTGCACGAGACCGGCCGCGTGCAGTCCGCGATCGTCGGCGCCGAGGCGCTGCTGGAGGGGCCCGCACACCCCGACGGCGACGACGCGAACTTCGCCTCGATGAACGCCTACTTCACCTCGATCGGCGGCGGCACCGACCAGATCCAGCGGAACATCATCGGCGAGCGGCTGCTCGGCCTGCCCCGCGAACCCGAGGTGGACCGCGACGTGCCGTTCCGGGACGTGCGGCACTCCCCCTGAGCGCTCACCAGCGGCGGGCGACGTCCTCCAGCAGGGCGTGCCGCTCGGCCGGCGGGCGGCGGGGGCACGACGTGCACAGCGACCCGGCCGGCATGCGGTACAGCAGGCAGCAGGACGCCCGGCGGGTGAAGCGGGCCCGGCCGACGTCCTCGTAGCGCGGCAGCGGCAGCGGCGTCCCGATCGCCTCGGCCAGCGGCCGGGCGAGGGCGGTCACCTCGGGCACCCGGCCGGTGGCCCGCCCCAGCGTGAGCAGCGCGTTGGCCAGGGCATCGGTGGCGATCGCCCACAGCGGGCGCTCCCGCACCCCGCCCGCCTCGGCGACGGCGGCGACGACCGCGGCCAGCGTCCCGCGCAGGTCCGCCGCCGGGTCGGCCGCGCCGGTCGGAGCCACCGCCGCGATCGGGGTGGGACCGGGCAGCAGGGCCACGGTCAGGTCGGCGAGCCGGGCCGACAGCGGGATCCCGGCGACCAGCCCGGCCAGGGACGGGGTCACCAGCACCGTCGAGGCCGAGTACCACCACACCGTCGCGACCGTTCCCCGCTCGACCGGCCCCCGCCGCGGGGTGCGGGCATCGAGCACCTGCGCCGTCCACGCGGGGTCGGCGAACCGGACGCCGGGCACCAGGGCCGTGCCCGGCGGGACGACCAGCCCGAGCGACGCGGCTCCGCGCAGCCGGCCGGCCACGGCGTCCTGCTCCGGCGTCCGCACCCCGCCAGTCTGACCGGCCGCCGCACGGAACCGCCCGCCCGCCGTCCCGGGGCAGACGGGCAGGCACGAGAGGCCATACGGTGATCCGAGCCACGCTGCGTCGCCGGTTCCGTGCGACGCCGGACACGGAGGTAGGCATGAGCGAGACGACCGAGACCGGGGGCCGGACCTTCTCCCCGCCCGAGGCGATCGCCGCCCGGGCCAACGTGGGCCCCGAGATCTACGAGGAGGCCGCGGCCGACCGGCTCGCCTTCTGGGCGAAGCAGGCCCGCCGGCTCACCTGGACCCAGGACTGGGACGAGGTGCTCGACTGGAGCAACCCGCCGTTCGCCAAGTGGTTCGTCGGCGGCAAGCTCAACGTCGCCTACAACTGCGTCGACCGGCACGTCGAGGACGGCCACGGCGACCAGGTCGCCTACCACTGGGAGGGCGAGCCGGGCGACACCCGCACGATCACCTACGCCCAGCTGCAGGACGAGGTGTGCAAGGCCGCGAACGCGCTGCTCGAGCTCGGGGTGAACGCGGGTGACCGCGTCGCGATCTACCTGCCGATGATCCCCGAGGCGGTCATCTCCATGCTGGCCTGCGCCCGCATCGGCGCCGTCCACATGGTGGTCTTCGGCGGTTTCTCCGCCGACGCCCTCGCCAGCCGGCTCGACGACTCCGGCGCCGTCCTGGTCATCACCTCCGACGGCGGCTACCGGCGCGGTGCGCCCAGCGCGCTCAAGCCGGCCGTGGACGACGCCGTGAGCCGCAGCCCCGGCGTCCGCAACGTCGTCGTGGTCAAGCGCACCGGCCAGGACGTGGAGTGGACCGAGGGCCGCGACCTGTGGTGGGACGACGTCGTGGAGCGGCAGTCCCCCGAGCACGAGCCGGAGTCCTTCGACGCCGAGCACCCGCTCTACATCATGTACACGTCCGGGACGACGGCGAAGCCCAAGGGCATCCTGCACACCACCGGCGGCTACCTGACCCAGGTCAGCTTCACGCACTGGGCGAGCTTCGACCTCAAGCCCGACGACGACGTCTTCTGGACCGCCGCCGACGTCGGCTGGGTCACCGGCCACAGCTACATCGTCTACGGCCCGCTCTCCAACCGGGCCACCTCGGTCATGTACGAGGGCACCCCCGAGACGCCGCACCGCGGCCGCTGGTGGGAGATCATCCAGAAGTACGGCGTGACCATCCTCTACACCGCCCCGACCGTCATCCGGACGTTCATGAAGTGGGGCGAGGACGTCCCGAAGGGCTTCGACCTCTCCACTCTGCGGGTGCTCGGCTCGGTCGGTGAGCCGATCAACCCCGAGGCCTGGCTCTGGTACCACGAGCACGTCGGCGGGGGCCGCTGCCCGATCGTCGACACCTGGTGGCAGACCGAGACCGGCGGCCACATGATCAACCCGCTGCCCGGCGTGACCTCGCTGGTCCCGGGCTCGGCGCAGGTGCCCTTCCCGGGGATCTCCGCCAAGGTCGTCGACGACGAGGGCAACGAGCTCTCCGACGACTCGACCGGTCTGCTCGTGCTCACCGAGCCGTGGCCGTCGATGCTGCGCACCATCTGGGGCGACGACGACCGCTACGTCGACACCTACTGGTCGCGGTTCGGGAAGAACGTCTACTTCGCCGGGGACGGCGCCAAGAAGGACGCCGACGGCAACATCTGGCTGCTCGGCCGGGTGGACGACGTCATGAACGTGTCCGGGCACCGGATCTCCACGACCGAGGTGGAGTCCTCGCTGGTCGGGCACCCGGCGGTCGCCGAGGCGGCGGTCGTGGGCGCCACCGACCCGACCACCGGCCAGGGCATCGTCGCCTTCGTCATCCTGCGCGAGAGCGGCGTGGACTCCGGCGACGAGCTGGTGCAGACGCTGCGCAACCACGTCGGCAAGGACATCGGCCCGATCGCCAAGCCCCGGCAGATCATGGTCGTGCAGGAGCTGCCCAAGACCCGGTCGGGCAAGATCATGCGGCGGCTGCTCCGCGACATCGCCGAGAACCGCGAGCTCGGCGACGTCACCACGCTGACCGACTCGTCGGTGATGAACCTGATCAAGGACAAGCTGCCCGCAGCCCCCTCGGAGGACTGAAGCGGCCGCCTCCGCGTCCCTTCCGGGACGCGGGGGCGCGCGTCCCGCCGTCGTGCGGCACGATTCCTACTTGACCAGCTGAACCGATCGAAGGAGGAGCCCCCGTGGCCCACAGTGTGTCGCCGGCCCCCCGGGACGCGACGGCCGGAGCCGAGGAGCCCTCTGTCGGGACCCTCGTGCAGAGCGCCATGGCGGACATGTCCACGCTGGTCCGCGCCGAGATCGAGCTGGCCAAGGCGGAGATCGGGCGGTCGGCCAAGAAGGGCGCCATCGGTGGCGGCCTGTTCGGCGCCGCGGGCGTGGTCGCCGCCTTCTCGATGTTCTTCCTGTTCATCACCATCGCCGAGGCACTGACCGCGCTCGGCCTGCCGCGCTGGGTGTCCTACCTGATCGTGTGGGTGTTCCTGCTGCTCGTGGCCGGCGTCTGCGCGCTGATCGGCAAGCGGATGATCTCCAAGATCGAGAAGCCCGAGCGCACGATGGAGACCCTCTCCGATCTGCCCGAGGTCCTGCACCGCGAGGCCCCGGGTCAGCGGCACCGGGCCGTGCCCGAGGTCAGCAACGGCAAGGTCGTGCTCCGCGGCAACGAGTCGTACAAGGTCTGAGCCGCCGGTGACCGTCCCTCCGGACGGGCAGCCGGACGCCACCAGCGTCCTGCTGCCCGGGCCGTGGACCCATCGCGACATCTCGGCCAACGGGATCTCGCTGCACGCCGCCGAAGCCGGCGAAGGCCCGCTGGTGCTGCTGCTGCACGGCTTTCCGCAGTTCTGGTGGACCTGGCGCGCCCAGCTCACCGCCCTGGCCGAGGCGGGCTTCCGCGTGGTCGCGCCCGACCTGCGTGGCTACGGGGCGAGTGACAAGCCGCCCCGCGGCTACGACCTGCCCACCGCGTCGTCGGACGTCGCCGCGCTCGTGCGCGCCCTGGGCGAGCGCGACGCCGTCGTCGTCGGGCACGACTGGGGGGCGCTGGTCGCCTGGACGATGGCCGCGCTGCACCCGCGCACCGTGCGGCGCCTCGCCGTCCTCTCGATGGCCCATCCGCGACGGCTGCGCGCGGGGATGGCCGACGCGGCGCAGCGACGGGCCTTCCGCTACTTCCTGGGCGCGCAGCTCCCGCGGCTGCCCGAGCGCCGGCTCACCCGGGACGACGACGACCCGGTGGCCGACCTGCTCCGCACCTGGTCGGGCCCCGACTGGGCGCACACCGCGGACTTCGCCGAGTCCGTCGACCGGTACCGGGCCGCCGCCCGCATCCCCCAGGCCGCCTACAGCTCGATGGAGTACTTCCGCTGGGCCGGCCGGTCGCAGCTGCGGCCCGACGGGCTGCGCTACGCCCGCCGGATGGCCGCGCCGATCACCGCCCCGACGCTGCAGCTGCACGGTGCGCTGGACCCCTGCGTGCTGCCCGACACCGCTCGCGGCTCGGGCCGGTACGTGGCCGGCGCCTACGAGTGGCGCGAGCTCCCGGGCCTGGGCCACTTCCTGCCGGAGGAGGCCCCCGACACCGTCAGCGCGGCGATCGCCGACTGGGCGCGGGGCTGAGCGCCCCTCACTCGCAGGGGCCGGTGCCCACGGCTGCCCGGGTGGCACTGCCCGCGGTCGCCGCCTCGGCGACCTCCGGGCCGGTCAGCGCGTACCCGGTGTTCGGGTCGTCGATGGCCGAGGCGAAGACCACGCCGAGCACGCTGCCGTCGGGCGCGAGCAGCGGCCCGCCGGAGTTACCCGCCCGCACGCTCCCGAACAGCGCGTAGACGTCGCGGGCGACCGTGCCGCTGTTGCGGAAGTCCGGGCCACTGATCTCGCCCTCGTCGCGGATCCGGGCGGCGCCGACGAAGAAGTCGCCGCCGCCCGGGAAGCCCATGATGATCGCGTCGTCGCCGGCCTGGGCCAGGGCCGGCGTGAAGGTCAGCGGCACCTGCGGCAGCCCGGGCACGTAGAGGACCGCGACGTCGACCGACTCGTCGACGAACACCGGCGTCGCCTCGTACTCCTCGCCCTCCGCCTCGACGGTGGGCTCGGTGACGCCGGCCAGCACGTGCGCGTTGGTCATGACCCGTTCCGCCGCGTAGACGAAGCCGGAGCCGTCGATCTGCCGCGAGCAGGACGGCGCGATGCCGGTGATCTTCACGACCGAGCCGCGCACCGAGGCGACCACGGGGCTGCCCTCGAGCGCAGGGTCCGGCGCGGGCACGTCGCGGACCTCGGTCGGGGTGAGCGGGTCGAGCACGTCGGGCAGCCCGCGCCGGTCGATGGCCTCCCGGAGGCTGTCGTAGACCGACCGCACCCCGGCCGGGACGGCGCTGTCGACGGCCTGCACCAGCGCCGACTGGCGCACCTGCCCCGCGACCTGCGGGAACGGCGAGGTGGCCAGGGGCGAGGCGACCATCCAGGCGACCAGCAGCACGGCGGCGGCGGACACGACCGCGCCGGCCACCGAGTCCAGCATCTTCGCCGGCTCCCAGGTCACCGTGCGGCGCACCGCCCGGCCGATGGCGGCGGCCAGGATCTGGCCGAGCAGGGCGCCGGCCAGGACGACGACGAGGGCGGCGAACACCCGGGTGACGCTGGAGCCGTCGATGCGCTCGGCCACCGGCCCGGCCAGCTGGGCCCCGAGCACGGCGCCGCCCAGGAAGCCGGCGATCGAGGTGGCCGAGACGAGCAGGCCCTGCCGGAAGCCCGAGAGGGCGAAGGCGAGCGCCAGCACGATGAGCACCACGTCCACGAGCGACACGGTCAGCTCCCCTGGCTCACCGTCATCGTGCCCACCTGGTTGAGCTGGGCGTGGAAGGTGCAGGTGAAGGGGTGGTCGCCCGGCGCGGAGACCTCGAAGTCGATGGTCATCTCCTGCCCGGGCGCCAGGAAGTCGATGCCGGCGCCGATCGGCTCGGGGCCCTCGCCGTCGTCGAACTTCAGGTTGTGCGTCATCTCGTCGGCGACGTTGACCACGGTCAGCCGCACCTTCCCCGGTGCCACGGTGAAGGTGTCCGGGGTGAAGACGTAGTCGTCCTGGGTCTGCAGCGTCACCTCCTGGACGCCGTCCTCGGCGACGGTCACCGTGCCGAGGCCCTCGGTCGACGGGCCGGAGGCCCCGCCGGAGGAGCCCTCGTCGCTGCCGCACCCGGCCAGCACGCCCGCGGCGATTCCCGCCGCGACGCACAGCGCCGCCGTCCCCCGCCTCGCCCTGGTCCTCATCGGGGCGGAACCGTACGCGTCGGCGGGCCGTCGGGCGCGGGAGTGGCGACCGTCGGCGCGGCGGTGTCGCCGGCCGGGTCGTCGTCCCCGGAGCCGGGCAGGGTGTACGGGCTGAGTCGGGGCGCACCCATCGGCCGCACGTCGGTGTGGTCCCACGGGCGGGTCAGCCCGGCCGCCTCGAGGATCGCGTCGACCAGCCCGGCGGTGAAGCCCCAGATCACCATGTCGGCGACGGCGAAGGCCGGGCCGATGAACCCCATCGGGTGGCGCACCCGATAGCGGTTGGCCGGGTCGACGAGGTCGGCGAGGGGCACCCGGGCCACGCGGGCCACCTCGTGCGGATCGCCGACGGTGACGTCGCGCGGGTCGTCCCACCAGCCGACGACCGGCACGACCAGCCGGTCCGACGGCGGCAGGTACAGCTCCTGCAGGGTGGCCAGCACGCGGACGCTCTCCGGGTGGATCCCGGCCTCCTCGTGCGCCTCGCGCAGCGCCGTGCCGACGGGGAAGTCGTCGGCGGCCTCCACGCCCCCACCGGGGAAGGCCGGCTGGCCGGCGTGGCTGCGCAGGTGCGCCGACTTCTCGATGAACAGCAGGTCGGGGCCGGCCGGGCCCTCGCCGAAGAGGATCAGCACCGCCGACCGCCGGGCGGTGGCCGTCACCTCCGGCATCCGGTGGGCCAGCGGCAGGTCGTGCGCCCCGTCGAGCAGGCGGCGCAGGTACTCGGGCAGGCCGTCGGTGCGGACGTGGTCGGCCGCGCTCACAGCTGCACCCCGAGGTGCTCGGCGACCAGGGCCCGCAGCTCCTCGACCGACGAGACGTCGCCGATCTCGGTGTGCACCAGCGCGCCGTCGGCGTCGAGGAAGTAGGTGTACGGCAACGCGTTGATGCCGAGCTGGGCCATGAGCTCCCCCTCCCCGTCGAAGGCGCCGGGAAACGTGATCCCCGCGTCGTCGGCGAGGGACTCGGCCTGCGGCGCGCCGTCCTTGCTGATCACGCCCAGGACCTGCACCCGGTTCCCGGCCAGCGTCGCGAGCTCCTGCAGCAGCGGCAGCTCGGCTCGGCAGGGCGCGCACCAGCTCCCCCAGAGGTTGACCAGCGTCGGGACGCCGGGTGCCCGACCGAGGTCGAGCGTCCCGCCGCCGAGGCAGTCGAAGGACAGCGGCGGCAGCGTCCGCGCGCCGGCCGCGGGCTGCTCCGGCTGCTCCGGGCACGGGGTGAGGGCGGATTCCTCCGCGATCGCCGACGACGGTGCGGCGTCCTCCGTCGCGTCACCGGTGCAGGCCGACAGCAGGGCGAGGGCCGCGACCGCGAGCGCCCAGCGGCGCATCACTCGGTGTCCGATGCGGCGGGGGTCTTCACCAGCTTCGCTGCCGCCTCGGGCTCGACCGGGCCGATGCCGTACGAGGGGCACCACTGCGCCAGCCCGCACGCCCCGCAGGCGGCCTTCTTGGCGTGGCACACCCGGCGACCGTGGAAGATCACGCGGTGGGAGAAGTCGGTCCACTCCTTCTTCGGGACCAGCTCGGCGATCTGCGCCTCGACCTTGACCGGGTCCTCCTCCTCGGTCCAGCCGAAGCGGCGCACCAGCCGGCCGAAGTGGGTGTCGACGGTCAGGCCCGGCACGCCGAACGCGTTGCCGAGGACGACGTTCGCCGTCTTGCGGCCCACGCCGGGCAGGGTGACCAGGTCCGCCATCCGGCCGGGCACCTCGCCGTCGAACCGCTCGACCAGCGCCTGCGCCAGTCCGAGCGCGGAGTTCGCCTTCGCCCGGAAGAAGCCGGTGGGCTTGAGGATCTCCTCGAGGTCGGCCCGCTCGGCACCGGCCAGCGCCACGGCGTCGGGGTAGCGCGCGAACAGCGTGGGGGTGACCTTGTTGACCGTCTTGTCCGTCGTCTGCGCGGACAACACCGTGGCCACCAGCAGCTCGAAGGCGTTGGTGAAGTCCAGCTCGCAGTGCGCGTCGGGGTGGATGACGGCCAGCTCGCGGGCCATGCGGCGGGCCCGTCGGGTGCGGCTCAGCGGCGTCTCGCCCGGGTCGTAGGGGGAGGCCCCCGTGCGGGCGGCCACGGTGGGCCGGCGGACCTTGACCGGACGCACGTAGGCCGGCGAGGGAGCGGGGGCGGACACGCGACCGAGCGTAGGCGGCCCCGCTGACAACGCCCGTCCGTGCCATCATCGGGGGTGACTGCCCCCGCCCGGGGGTGCCGTCGTCGCGTCGCAGCACAGCTCCGGAGGAGGTCCCGTGGTCGCGCTGAGCGTCATCCTCTTCCCGCCGCTGCTGATCGCCTTCCTGCTCGTCATGGAGCGGGTCGAGGAGCCGTTGCGCCGCCCCGCCTCGCCGCGCGAGGTCGGCGAGTTCCTCGACACCGCCAACGCCGCGGAGGTCGACACGCTGGCCCAGTCCGGCCTCCGGCGGGCGCTGTTCCGCTGGCGCCGGCGCCGCAAGGGCGTCGCCGGCACCACCAATCCCCCGCTGGTCTGAGCCGCGCGCCGGCGGCGCCTGTGAGCCGGCGCACTCGCTCGCAGGGGGGACGTCGGTGCCACCGAACGGGTGACGCCGCGCACAGCCCCCTAGACTCGCTGCGGACACGGGAGCTTTGCGCCCGTCGAGCAGCAGTGGGAAAGGACGTGCAGTGGACGAGGTGCTGGCCCAGTCGGGGCTCTTCCAGGGGCTCTCGGAGGACGCGGTGGACCCCGTCCTCAGCCGCCTCGAGATCGTCACGCTCCCCCGCGGCCGTGTCGTCTTCAACGAGGGCGAGGCCGGCGACAGCCTGTACATCGTGATGACCGGCAAGATCAAGCTGTCGCGCCGCGCTCCCGACGGCCGTGAGAACGTGCTGGCCGTCATGGGCCCCTCCGACCAGTTCGGCGAGCTGTCGGTCTTCGACCCCGGCCCGCGGACGGCGACGGCGACCGCGGTCACCGACGTCCGGCTCGCACGCATGCCGCAGTCGCTGCTCCGCCCGTGGATCGAGGCGCACCCGGAGATCGGCGAGCAGCTGCTCCGCGTGCTGGCCCGCCGCCTGCGCCGCACGAACGACTCCGTCGCCGACCTGATCTTCACCGACGTCCCCGGCCGCGTGGCCAAGGCGCTGCTGCAGATGGCCGACCGCTTCGGCAACCGCGAGACCGACGGCCTGCGGGTGAAGCACGACCTCACGCAGGAGGAGCTCGCCCAGCTTGTCGGGGCCTCCCGCGAGACGGTGAACAAGGCGCTGGCCGACTTCGTGCACCGCGGCTGGATCCAGCTGCAGGGCAAGTCGGTCGTCGTCCTCGACGAGGACCGCCTCCGCCGCCGCGCGCGATGACGAAGCGTTGAACGCCAGAGGCCCAGAACCGATCCGGTTCTGGGCCTCTCGCGTTCACTGCCTCGTCGGTGCCACAAGCGGTATGCGATCCCCGTTCGGCAGGACGGCGAAGCGGCCCTCGGGCGTCTGCTCGAACTCGGGCAGGATCGGCACGATCGGGTCCGGCGGGGAGCCGGCCAGCGCGGCGGCGACCCCGGCGAACCGGCCCAGCTGCGACAGCGTGTGCGACGTCGGCGGCAGCATCGGCCGCCCACCCGCGTGGTGCTCCGCCAGCGCGGCGGCCGGGGAGAGCCACGCCGCCTCGTCGGCCTCGCCGGAGACGTCGCGCGCCTCCTGCCCGGCCGGCAGCGCCGCGACGAAGAACTTGGTGTCGTAGCGGCGGGACTCCATCGGCGGGGTGATCCAGTGCGCGAAGGGCCGCAGCAGGTCCGACCGCAGCACCAGCCCGCGGCCGGCGAGCAGCTCGGTCAGCGACAGGTCGCGGCTGAGCAGCGCCTGGCGCTGCTCCTCCCAGTCGTCCCCGGACACGTCCGGCACGACGACGCCCTCGGCGGGCCCGGCCAGCAGGACGCCGGCCTCCTCGAAGGTCTCCCGCACCGCGGCGCAGACCAGCTCGCGGGCCAGCCGCTCGTCGCAGCCGAAGGCCTCGGCCCACTCCGCCGGCGTCGGCCCGGCCCAGCCGATCTCGGTGTCGGCGTCCCGCTCGTCGACGCCGCCGCCCGGATAGGCGGTCATCCCGCCGGCGAACGGCATGCCCTTGGTGCGCCGCAGCAGGTACACCTCGAGGCCGGGGTCGCCGTCGCGGACGATCAGCACGGTGGCGGCGTGGCGGATCGCGTCGCTCATCGCAGCTCGACCGTGAGCTCGAGCTCGACGGGCGCACCGAGCGGCAGCTCCGCGACACCGATGGCACTGCGGGCGTGCCGGCCGGCCTCGCCGAAGATCTTGGCCAGCAGCTCGCTGGCCCCGTTGACCACCCGCGGCTGGCCGGTGAAGCCCTCGGCGCTGGCGACGTACCCGACGACGCGCACGATGCGGGCGACCTCGTCCAGGCCGACCAGGTCGTCGATCGCGGCCAGGCCGTTGAGGGCGCAGACCTTCGCGTCGGCCGCGGCCGCCTCGGCGTCCACCGAGCCCCCGACCTTGCCGGTGCGGCGCAGGCCGCCGTCGACGAACGGGAGCTGGCCCGAGGTGAACACCAGCGAGCCGGAGCGCACCGCGGGCACGTAGGCGGCGACCGGCGCGGCCACGGGCGGCAGCCGGATGCCCAGTTCGGCGAGCCGGGCGTGCCAGCCGCCCGTGGGCGCGGTCACGCCGGGCGCTTGAGGTACGCGACGAGCTGGTCCGAGCCGCTGGGACCCGGGAGGACGGTCACCAACTCCCACCCGTCCACGCCCCACGAGTCGAGGATCGCCTTGGTGTTGTGGATGAGCAGCGGGATGGTGGCGTACTCCCAGCGCTGGCGTGCCGATTCGGTCATGCGCGCGACGCTAGCGCAGCGCGCGACCGTCCCGGACCGTGCATCCCCGGCTGCGCCGGGCCGGGCGGCCGACGTGCTCCTACGCTGGAACCGTGAGCCCCTCCCCCTCGTCCGCGCGCCTGCACGTCGTCACCGGCAAGGGCGGGACGGGGAAGACCACCGTCGCGGCGGCGCTCGCGCTCGCGCTGGCGGCCGACGGGCGCACGGTGCTCCTCGTCGAGACCGAGGGCCGGCAGGGCATCGCCCAGCTGTTCGACACCGCGCCGCTGCCCTACGAGGAGCGCCGCGTGGCGGTGGCCCGCGGCGGCGGTGAGGTCAAGGCGCTCGCCATCGACGTCGAGGAGGCGCTGCTGGAGTACCTCGACATGTTCTACAACCTCCGTCGCGCCGGCCGGGCGCTGCGCAAGATGGGTGCCATCGACTTCGCCACGGCCATCGCGCCGGGCCTCCGTGACGTGCTGATCACCGGCAAGATCAAGGAGGCGGTGACCCGCCGCCAGGACGGCCGCCCCGTCTACGACGCCGTCGTCGTCGACGCACCGCCCACCGGCCGGATCACCCGCTTCCTCGGCGTCACCGGCGAGATGTCCCAGCTCGCGCGCTCGGGCCCCATCAAGACCCAGAGCGACGGCGTCATGGCGGTGCTGAAGTCCCCGCAGACCGCCGTCCACCTGGTCACGATCCTCGAGGACATGCCCGTACAGGAGACCGCCGACGCGATCGACGAGCTGCACAAGGCCGGGCTGCCGATCGGCTCGGTGATCGTGAACCTGGTCACCGAGCCGGTGCTGCCCCCCGACGGCCTCGCCCGCGCCGCGGGCGACGGGCTCACCGGGGCCGACCTCGCACCCGCGCTGGCCGCGGCGCACCTGCCCGCCGACGGCGGGATCGCCGACGCCCTGGCCGCCCAGACCGTCGAGCACGCCCGCCGCTGGATGGCACAGGACGCGCTGCGCCATGACGTCGAGGCCCTCGGCCGGCCGACGGTCGAGCTGCCGCTGCTGACCGGCCCGATGGACCTCGGCTCGCTGTTCGAGCTCGCCGGGCGGCTCGAGGAGCACCTGCTCGCCGCGGACGTGGCCGCGTGACCGCGCCCGCAGGCCGGCCCCGGCCGCAGGCGCCCGCGCTCGACCTCGGCGCGCTGATCGAGGACCGGGAGACCCGGATCGTCGTGTGCTGCGGCGCCGGCGGCGTCGGCAAGACGACGACGTCCGCGGCGCTCGCCCTGGCCGCCGCGGAGGCCGGCCGCTCCGTCGTCGTCCTCACCATCGACCCGGCCCGGCGGCTGGCGCAGTCGCTCGGCCTGACCGAGCTGGACAACGAGCCGCGGCGGGTCGACGTACCCGGGGCCGCGGGCGAGCTGCACGCGATGATGCTGGACATGAAGCGGACGTTCGACGACATCGTCGCCGCTCACTCGACGCCCGAGCGGGCCCAGGCGATCCTGGACAACCCCTTCTACCAGACCCTGAGCTCGTCGTTCTCCGGGACGCAGGAGTACATGGCGATGGAGAAGCTGGGCCAGCTGCGGGCCAGCGACCAGTGGGACCTGATCATCGTCGACACCCCGCCGTCGCGGTCGGCGCTGGACTTCCTCGACGCCCCGAACCGGATGAGCCGGTTCCTCGACGGCACGATGATCCGGCTGCTGATGGCCCCGAGCCGGGCGGGGTTCAAGTTCGCCAGCGCGGGCTTCCTGCTGTTCAGCCGGATCGTGTCGAAGATCCTCGGCGGCCAGCTGCTGCGCGACATCTCCGCCTTCGTCGCCGCGCTGGACACCATGTTCGGCGGCTTCCGCGAGCGGGCCACCGCCACCTACGAGCTGCTGCGCCGGCCGGGCACCTCGTTCGTCGTCGTGGCCTCGCCCGAGCCCGACGCGCTGCGCGAGGCCTCCTACTTCGTCGACCGGCTCTCCGCCGACGAGATGCCGCTGGCCGGGCTGGTCGTGAACCGGACCCACCCGCCGGCGACCGCCGCGCTCTCGGCGACCCGAGCGGCGGCCGCGGCCGAGGAGGTGCTCGAGGCCGGCGGTCCCGACGCCCCGCTGGCGGCGGCCGCGCTGCGGGTGCACGCCGAGCGGATGACGCTCGCCGCGCGCGAGCAGCACCTGGCCGACCGCTTCACCAGCGCCCATCCGGAGGTCGCCGTCCGCACGGTGCCGGCCGCCGCCGGCGACGTGCACGACCTCGACGGGCTGCGCACGATGGCCGCCGCGCTGACCGGCGCCGACGCGGACACGCCGACCGGCACGCCGCGCACACGGATCCTCCCCGCGCGCCGCAGCTGACCCCGGCCGACGCGGGGCCGCGCGCCGTACATTGACGGGGATGTCCGAGAACGCCCGCCTCCGGTCCCGCGTGCTCGCCAAGCTGGCCCTGACGATCGTCGTCGCCGGGGTCCTGCTGGCGGGCCTCCTGCTGCCGTGGGTGGGCGGTGGCGGGCTGGTCGCGCGCAACTCCGCCGACCTGCTGGACGCCCTGCCGGTGGAGCTCACCGACGCGACACCGGCCGGGATGACCCGGGTGCTGGCGGCCGACGGCCAGCTGATCACCCACCTGTACGACAAGAACCGGACGCCGGTGGGCTCGGACCAGATCGCCGAGGTGATGAAGCAGGCGCTGGTCGACATCGAGGACTCGCGCTTCTACGACCACAACGGCCTGGACGTGCAGGGCACGATGCGCGCGCTGGTGAAGAACCTGGCGGCGGGCTCGGTCCAGGAGGGCGGCTCCACGCTCACCCAGCAGCTGGTCAAGCAGACGCTGCTGCAGACGGCGGACTCCTCCGAGGGCCGGGACGCGGCGACCGAGCAGACGCCGGCCCGCAAGCTGCGCGAGGCCCGGCTGGCGCTCGCGCTGGAGGAGACCTACGACAAGGACGAGATCCTCACCCGGTACCTGAACATCGTGTACTTCGGGAAGGGCGCCTACGGCATCCAGGCCGCGGCCCAGCGCTACTTCAGCGTCAACGCCATCGACCTGACCCTCCCGCAGGCGGCGATGCTGGCCGGCCTGGTGCAGAGCCCGTTCTACGACGACCCGATCGACAACCCGGAGAACGCCCAGACGCGGCGCAACCAGGTGCTGCAGCGGATGTTCGACCTCGGGCACATCACCGAGGCCGAGCTGACCGAGATCGCGCCCACCCCGGTGGCGGTCGCGCCCGGGATCGCCCCGGCCAACGGCTGCGTCGACGCCACGGTCGGTGGGTTCTTCTGCGCCTACGCCGTCGACTACCTGGTCCAGAAGCTCGGCCTCACCGACGCGCAGCTGCGCACCGGCGGGCTGACCATCCAGACCACGCTGCGACCGGACATGCAGGTCCTGGGCGACCAGGCGGTGCTCAACACCCTCCCCATGGGCGACCCGCTCGCCGGCATGTACACCGCCCTGGAGCCGGCGACGGGGAACCTGCTGGCGATGAGCGTCAACCGCCGCTTCGGCTGCGAGGGCCTCGAGTGCGAGTCGGTCATCCTCAACGCCCGCGCCAGCCAGGGCGCGGGCTCGACGTACAAGGTCTTCACCGCCGCCGCCGCGCTCGCCGAGGGCTTCCCCGCGAGCCACACGATCACGACGCCGAACACCTACACCTCCAGCGTGTTCAAGAAGAACGGCGGGACGCGCGGCGCCCCGTACACGATCTCGAACGTCGGCAACTACCCGAACACCCTCGACATGCGCGGGGCGCTGGTGCGCTCGTCGAACACCTACTTCGTGGCCCTGCTGGACCAGCTCGGCAGCGTCGAGAAGCCGGTGCGCATGGCGCAGGCCATGGGGCTGCGGTCCCTCGACCCGGTCGCCGACCAGATCATCGCCGAGCGCCGGGGTTCCTTCACGCTGGGGCCGGAAGCCACCAGCCCGCTCGACCTGGCCAGCGCCTACGGCACCATGGCGGCCAACGGCACCGCCTGCCCGCCCACGCCGATCACCGGGGTCCTCGACCGCAACGGGCAGCCGCTCGAGAAGGAGGACGGCACCCCGGTGTGGACGGGCAACGTCTGCACGCCCGAGGCCATCCCGTCGGGCGTGGCCAGCACGCTGAACGACATCCTCAAGGGCGACGTCATGAGCCCGGAGGGCACCGGCACCCGGGCCGCAGTGCCGGGCATCGACATCGCGGGCAAGACCGGCACGATCCAGGACAACCACTCGGCCACGTTCGTCGGCTACACCCCCCAGTACGTGGCCAGCGTGATGGTGCTCAACCCCAAGACGAACCAGGACGTCGGCGGCTTCGGCGGCAACAAGCCGGCGACGATCTGGCACGACGCCCTGGCGCCGATCCTGAGCGCCCAGCCGAACGTGCCGTTCGCGCCGCCGGACCCGCAGGTGCTCAACGGCCGCAGCGTGCCCGTGCCGAGCTGCACCTCGCAGGCCGAGTGCGAGCAGGCGCTCGCCGCCGCCGGCCTCCAGGTGCAGGTCGCGCGGGTCGAGAGCGACGCCCCGGTCGGCACCTTCCTCGGCACCAGCCCGGCCGTCGGGCAGCAGGCCTTCGTCCGGGAGCCGGTCTCCATCCTGCTCAGCGGCGGGCGTCCCGAGCCGGAGCCCCAGCCGGTGCCCCAGCCGGAGCCCCAGCCCCAGCCGGAGACCCAGCCGGCTCCGCCCCCGGCGCAGCCGGCGCCGGTCGTCCCCCCGCCGAGCGGCCCCCGGCCGCCGCAGGGCGGCCAGCCCGAGTTCGAGCCGGGCTTCCCCTTCGAAGACGAGGGCTGACGACCGGTCCCGCTCAGGCGAGCTGGCGGCGCACCTCCGCGGCGACGCGCCCGCCGTCGGCCCGGCCGGCCACGACGCCGTTCGCCGCGCCCATGACCTTGCCCATGTCCTTCATCCCGCTGGCTCCGGTCCGGGTGATCACATCGGCGACGATCGCGGTCAGGTCGGCGTCCTCGAGCTGGGCCGGCAGGTAGGCGGCGAGCACCTCGCCCTCGGCCCGCTCCCGCTCGGCCTGCTCGACGCGGCCGGCGCCCCCGAACGCCTCGGCGGCCTCCTTGCGCTTCTTCGCCTCGCGGCGCAGCACCGCCTGCACCTCGTCGTCGTCGAGCTCGCGGGCCTCCTTGCCGGAGACCTCCTCGGCGCTCACCGCGGTCAGGACCATGCGCAGCGTCGCGGTGCGCAGTTCGTCACGGGCCTTCATGGCGGTGGTCAGGTCGGCGCGCAGCTGGTTCTTGAGGTCGGACACGGGGACCAGCCTGGCACGTCGTCCGGCGAGCCCGCGCCCGTAGGCTTCCCGGTGTGCGCTGGTACACCGTCCCTGCAGCCCTCGCCGCGACCGGCGCCGGCACGCTCGCCTACGCGGGCCTCTACGAGCGCACCCGCTGGACGCTGCGCCGCTTCGACGTCCCGGTCCTGGCGCCGGGCTCGGCACCCCTGACCGTCCTGCACATCTCGGACCTGCACATGACCGCGGGCCAGCGGTCGAAGCAGGAGTGGGTCGCAGGGCTTGCCGCGCTGGAGCCGGACCTGGTCATCAACACCGGCGACAACCTGGCCGGCTTCGACGCCGTCCCCGGGACGCTGCGGGCACTGGACCCGCTGATGGACCGGCCCGGCGCCTTCGTGCTGGCCAGCAACGACTACTACGCGCCGCGGCCGAAGAACCCGTTCAAGTACTTCTTCCCCGGCCACAAGCGGGTGCACGGCACCGAGCTGCCGTGGCGGGACCTGCGCGACGGGATGCGCGACCGCGGCTGGCTCGACCTCACCAACGGCGCCGGCGAGCTCGTCGTCGACGGACGGCGGATCGTGTTCGCCGGCGTCGACGACTCGCACCTCAAGCGCGACCGCTACGACGTCGTCGCCGGGGCGGCGGACCCCACCGCCGATCTGCGCCTGGGCCTGGCCCACTCCCCCGAACCGCGGGTCCTCGACCGGTTCGCCGACGACGGCTACGACCTGCTCCTGTGCGGCCACACCCACGGCGGGCAGCTGCGGGTCCCGTTCTACGGCGCGCTGGTCACCAACTGCGGCATCGACCGCGCCCGGGTGCGCTGGCTGCACCGCTGGGCGCAGCCCTCGGCGGACCGGCCGAACGGCACCTGGCTGCACGTGTCGGCGGGCCTCGGCACGAGCCCGTACGCCCCGGTCCGGTTCGCCTGCCCGCCCGAGGCCACCCTGCTCACGCTCACCGCGCGCGACGCCTGAGCGGGCGTCTCCCCCGCCCGGAGATCGCCGGGCGGGGAGCGCTAGACTCGACCAGCGCACCTCGGGGTGTGGCGCAGCTTGGTAGCGCGCGTCGTTCGGGACGACGAGGCCGCAGGTTCAAATCCTGTCACCCCGACCAGCACTCAGGGGCCGCCGATGGCGGCCCCTGAGTCGTTCCCGGGGGCTGGGAGGATGGGTCGGTGACTGCCGAGCCCACCGCCCCCGCCCTCTCCCCCGAGGTCACCGCCCGCTGGCAGGCGCGGTTCCGCGCGCCGCGGGTCTCGCTGCCCGACTGGGCGTTCGACGCCCCGCACCGCAACCTGTACGCCTCCGACCTCAGCGGCGTCATCGAGCAGTACGCGTGGGACCGCTCGACCGGCACCCACCGGCAGGTCACCGACCGGCCCAACGGGACGCTCATCGGCACGCTCAGCCCTGACGGCGAGACCATCTGGTGGTTCGCCGACACCGACGGCGACGAGTTCGGCGTCTGGATGACCCAGCCTTTCGCCGGCGGCGAGGACACCGTCGCCGTCCCCGAGGTCGAGGCGGCCTACCCGGCGGGCCTGGAGATCGGCGACGACGTCGTCGCCATCGGGCGGTCCACCGACGACGGCAGCGAGCTGTGGCTGTGCCCGCGCGGCGCGGCGCCCCGCGTGGTCTACCGGCACGCCGACCCGGCCTCGGTCGACGCCCTGACCCACGACGGCGACCTGCTGGTCGTCTCGCACTCCGAGCACGGCGACCCGCGCTACCCGGCGCTGCGCGTGCTGCGCACGGCCGACACCACCGAGGACGCGCCGGCCGTCGTCGCGGAGAAGTGGGACGGCGAGGGCCGCGGGCTGCACGCCTCGGAGTTCGCCCCGCTGAGCGGTGACACCCGGCTGCTGGTCGGCCACGAGCGGCGCGGCCGCGAGGAGCTGCTGATCTGGGACGTCGCCGCCGACACCGAGACCGAGATCGTGCTCGACCTGCCCGGCGACGTCTCGGCCGGCTGGTACCCCGACGGCACCGCGCTGCTGGTCGGGCACGACCACGCGGCCCGCACCGAGCTCTACCGCTACGACCTCGCCAGCGGCGCGCTGGAGAAGCTGGACACTCCGACCGGCGTCGTCCGCGGGGCCACCGCGCGCCCGGACGGCACCGTGGAGCTGGCCTGGTCCAACGCCGAGCTGCCGCCGGTGATCCGCCGCGCGGACGGCCCCGTCGTCCTGTCGGTGAGCGACGAGGAGCCGCCGGCGGCCTATCCGGTCGAGGACCGCTGGGTGGCCGGCCCCGGAGGCGACGTGCACGCGCTGCTGGTGCGCCCGGCCGGTGAGGGCCCGTACGCGACCGCGTTCCTGGTGCACGGCGGGCCGGAGGCGGCCGACGACGACTCCTACCGCGCGCGCCGGGCGGCCTACGTGGACGCCGGGTACGCCGTCGTCCACGTGAACTACCGGGGCTCCACCGGCTACGGCTCCACCTGGCGCGACGCCCTCACCGGCCGGCCGGGCCTCACCGAGCTGGAGGACATCGGCGCGGTCTACGACGCGCTGGTCACCGAGGGGATCGTCGACCCGGCCCGGGCGCTGATCACCGGCGGCTCGTGGGGCGGCTTCCTCACCCTGCTCGGCCTCGGCACCCAGCCCGAGCGCTGGGCGGCCGGCATCGCCGAGGTACCGGTGGCCGACTACCTGGCCGCCTACGAGGACGAGATGGAGGGCCTGCGGGCCTACGACCGCGCGCTGTTCGGCGGGTCACCCGACGAGGTGCGCGACGTCTACGTGCGCTCCTCGCCGATCACCTACGTCGACGCGGTGACCGCGCCGGTGCTGGTGGTCGCGGGCGCCAACGACCCGCGCTGCCCGATCCGGCAGATCGACAACTACCTGGGTGAGCTGGAGCGGCTCGGCAAGGACCACGAGGTCTACCGGTTCGACGCCGGCCATGGCTCGCTGGTCATCGAGGAGACCATCCGCCAGGTCGAGGTCGCCTTGGCCTTCGCCCTGGCGCACGTCAAGCCGTGACGAGCGGACTTTCTGCACCGAAAGTCCGTCGCCGGGGCGGACTTTCGGTGCAGAAAGTCCGTCAGCTCTGCGCGATGAGCTCGGCGATCTGGATGGTGTTGAGGGCGGCGCCCTTGCGCAGGTTGTCGTTGCTGACGAACAGCGCGAGGCCGCGCTCGCCGTCCTGCCGGATGCGGCCCACGTAGCTGGGGTCGCGGCCGGCGGCGTGCAGCGGGGTGGGGACGTCGGAGAGCTCGACGCCGGGTGCGGCGGCGAGCAGCTCGGTGGCCCGCTCGACGCTGATCGGCCGCTCGAACTCGACGTTCAGCGACAGCGAGTGCCCGGTGAAGACCGGCACCCGCACGCAGGTGCCCGAGACGCGGAGGTCCGGGATGCCGAGGATCTTGCGGCTCTCGTTGCGGAGCTTCTGCTCCTCGTCGGTCTCGAACGAGCCGTCGTCGACGACCGAGCCGGCCATGGGCAGCACGTTGAACGCGATCGGCGCGACGTACGTCACCGGCGCGGGGAACTCGACCGCGGAGCCGTCGTAGGCGAGCTCGTCGGCCTTGTCGACGACGGCCTTCGCCTGCGAGTGCAGCTCCTGCACGCCGGCGATGCCCGAGCCGGACACGGCCTGGTAGGTGCTGGCGACGATGCGGACCAGGCCGGCCTCGTCGTGCAGCGGCTTGAGCACCGGCATCGCGGCCATGGTGGTGCAGTTCGGGTTGGCGATGATCCGGCCGTGCGCCTTCGCGATGTCACCGGGGTTGACCTCGCTGCAGACCAGCGGGATCTCCGGGTCGCGGCGGAACGCCGAGCTGTTGTCGATCACGGTGACGCCGGCCGCGGCGTACCGGGGCGCCTGCGCGCGCGAGGTGGTGGCGCCGGCGGAGAAGAGCGCCACGTCCAGCCCCGTGGGGTCGGCGGTGGCGGCGTCCTCCACGGTGATCTCGCCGTCGCCCCAGGGCAGCGTGGTGCCGGCCGAGCGGGCGGAGGCGAAGAAGCGGATCGAGGCGATGGGCAGGTCGCGCTCGGCCAGGATCGAGCGCATGGCAGCGCCGACCTGGCCGGTCGCGCCCACGATGCCGATGTGCAGGGGACGCATGGCTGCGCTCATCGTCCGGTCCCTCCGTAGACGACGGCCTCGACGTCGGAGCCGAGGTCGAAGGCGTCGTGCACCGCGCGGACGGCGATGTCGACGTCGGTGTCGCGGCAGACCACGGAGATGCGGATCTCCGAGGTGCTGATGAGCTCGAGGTTCACGCCGGCGTCGGCCAGGGCGCCGAAGAACTTGGCCGAGACGCCCGGGTGCGAGCGCATGCCGGCGCCGACCAGCGACACCTTGCCGATGTGCTGGTCGAAGCTCACGTCCGTGTAACCGACGGTGTGCTTCACCCGTTCCAGGGCGGCCAGGGCGATCGGGCCGTCCCCCTTCGGCAGCGTGAACGAGATGTCGGCGAGCTTGTCCGCCGCGGTCGACACGTTCTGCACGATCATGTCGATGTTGACCTCGGCGTCGGCGAGGACGCGGAAGAGCTGGGCGGCCTCGCCCGGCCGGTCCGGCACCCCGTAGACGGTGATCTTGCCCTCGGAGCGGTCGTGCGCGACGCCCGTGATGATCGCCTGTTCCACCGGGAGGTCCTCCATCGAGCCGGACACGATCGTGCCGGGAAGGTGTGAGTAGGAGCTGCGGACGTGCACGGGGATGCCGTAGCGGCGGGCGTACTCGACGCAGCGGAGCATGAGCACCTTCGCCCCGGACGCGGCCAGCTCGAGCATCTCCTCGTAGGTGATGGTGTCGAGCCGCTGGGCGTTGGGGACGATGCGCGGGTCGGCGGTGAAGACGCCGTCGACGTCGGTGTAGATCTCGCAGACATCGGCGTTCAGCGCCGCGGCGACGGCGACGGCGGTGGTGTCGGAGCCGCCGCGGCCGAGGGTGGTGATGTCCTTGGTGTCCTGGCTGACGCCCTGGAAGCCCGCGACGATGACGATGGAGCCCTCGTCGAGCGCCGAGCGCAGCCGGCCGGGCGTGACGTCGATGATCCGGGCCTTGCCGTGGCTTCCGGTGGTGATGACGCCGGCCTGCGAACCGGTGAACGAGCGGGCCTCGTAGCCGTGCGTGGAGATGGCGATGGCCAGCAGCGCCATGGAGATGCGCTCGCCCGCGGTGAGCAGCATGTCGAGCTCGCGACCGGGCGGGTCGTCGGTGATCTGGCCGGCGAGGTCGAGCAGTTCGTCGGTGCTGTCCCCCATGGCGGAGACCACGACGACGACGTCGTCGCCGTTCTTCTTGGCGGCGACGATCCGCTCGGCGACACGCTTCATGTGTGCTGCGGAGGCGACGGAGGAACCGCCGTACTTCTGGACGACGAGGGCCACGGGATAGCAGGTTACCGGCGCGGGCCGCGCTCCCGGCGGTTGCGTCCGGCTTTCCCGCGGTATGGGATCAACCGGTGGACGACCCCGGCGAGTGGCTGCTGACCTCGGAAGAGCGCGACAACCCCGCAGGTGGGCTCCCGGCGTGGACGGAGGGGAACCTGGTCCGCCCACTGGTGCACGGAGTCACCTATTTCGACCGGCTGGTCGAGGAGGTCGAGAAGCTGGGCCAGGGCGACCGCGTGTGGTTCACCGATTGGCGGGGCGATCCCGACGAGCGGCTGCGCCCCGACGGCCCCACGGTGAACGCCCTCTTCAGCGCCGCCTCGCACCGCGGGGTGGACGTGCGCGGCCTCGTCTGGCGCTCGCACACCGACGCCATGTCCTTCAGCGCCGAGGAGAACCGATCCCTGGACGTGGAGATCGAGGAGGACGGCGGCAAGGTCATCCTCGACCAGCGGGTGCGCCGGGTGGGCAGCCACCACCAGAAGATCGTGGTCATCCGCTGCCCGGCGGACCCGTCCCGTGACGTCGCCTTCGCCGGCGGGATCGATCTGTGCCACAGCCGCCGGGACGACGCCGAGCACGGCGGCGACCCGCAGGCGATCGCCATGTCGGACGCCTATGGCCCCACCCCGCCCTGGCACGACGTCCAGGCGGAGATCCGCGGGCCGGCCGTCGCCGTCCTGGAGACCGTGTTCCGCCAGCGGTGGGCCGACCCCACGAACCCGGACAGCGGGAATCCCATCTCCTACGTGCTCGACCGCTTGCGGCACGCGCGGCTCGACGCCGATCCGCTGCCGCCGGAGCTGCCGCCGCCGCCTCCCTGCGGCCCGCACCTGGTGCAGACGCTGCGCAGCTATCCCAAGATCCGGCCGCCGTACGACTTCGCCCCTGACGGCGAGCGCTCGATCGCCCGGGGCTATTCGAAGGCGGTCGAGCGGGCCCGCAGGCTGATCTACCTGGAGGACCAGTACCTGTGGTCGGCCGAGGTGGCGCAACTCTTCGCGGACGCCCTCGAAGCCAGCCCCGAGCTGCACCTGGTCGTCGTGGTGCCCCGGCTGCCCGACCAGAGCGGGTCGTTCAACGCGACGCCGCAGTACGTCGGCCGCCGGCAGGCGATCGACCTGTGCATCCGCGCCGGCGGGGAGGACCGCGTGCACGTGTTCGACGTGGAGAACCACGAGGGCACGCCCGTCTACGTGCACGCCAAGGTGTGCGCGGTGGACGACGTGTGGGCGAGCATCGGCAGCGACAACTTCAACCGCCGCTCCTGGACGCACGACAGCGAGCTCTCCACCGCCGTGCTGGACACCACGCGGGACCCGCGCGAGCCCACCGATCCCGGAGGCGCCGGGGACGGCGCGCGCACCTTCGCGCGGGACCTGCGTCTGGAACTGGCCCGCGAGCACCTGGACCTCGCCCCCGACGGCAGCGAGGACCACCTGGCGATCGACCCGGAGCGCTTCGTGGCGACGCTCGAGTCGCGCGCGGCGGCCCTGGCGGCATGGCACGACGGCGGCCGGCGCGGCCCCCGCCCGCCGGGCCGGCTGCGACCGCACCGGCCCGAGAAGCTGTCCCGGCTGACCCGGCTGTGGGCCACCCCGGTCTACCGGCTGCTGGTCGACCCGGACGGCCGCCCGCTGCGCCTGCGCCTCAAGAAGCAGTTCTGAGACTGCTCCCCGCACCTGCCCCGAGTCCTCCAGGACTTGTCCCCAGCACAGTCGGGCTCTGCCCCGCCGTGGTGGGCAGAGCCCTAGCGCCGGGCAAGCGACCTTTCGCGAACAGTCGGCCTCTGCCCCGCCGTGGTGGGCAGAGCCCTAGCGCCGGGCAAGCGACCTTTCGCGAATAGTCGGCCTCTGCCCCGCGCCTGTGGGCAGAGGCCGACTGTCCACAGAACTGTTCTGCGACCACTCCCGACCCGGTTCCAGCGGCAGGCTCGGAGCGTGCCCGGGGACCAGCGCAACGTCAGTGTCGACGTGACGGGTCTCGTGCGCCGGATCCGACGGATCGCCGACCTCTCGCAGCGTGAGCTGGCTGCCCGGCTGCAGCTGTCGAAGTCGACCGTCGCGGCGATCGAGGCGGGCACGCGCAGCGTCGACGTACGCCTGCTCGCCGAGGCCGCCGCCCTGGCCGGGCTCCGCCTGGCTCTGCTCGACGCGCACGGCGTCGAGGTGCAGGGCATGCACCCCGGCGCCGTGCGCGACCGCGGTGGGCGGCGGTTCCCGGCGCACCTGGACACCGTGCTGAGCGAGGAGCGCTCGTCCCGCTGGGAGCACCGTCCGCGCCTCCGCCAGCCCAGCTACACGTTCGACCGGCGCTCGCCATGGGACGACGCCGACGGGCGGGCCGCGGACCGGCCCGACGACCACCTGCTCCCGCAGCCGGGCGACGCCCCGGAGGAGCGGCGGGCGGCCCGCCGGGCCGAGGCACGGCAGCGTCGGCTGGAGGAGTGGGAGCGGCGGCGCGCGGCCGGCGATCTACCGGCACCTGAGAACACCTTCAGCTGCGCCTGCCCGCCGGCCTGCGACGAGCTCGACGACTGGTCCGGCCGGCCCGTCCACGTGGAGGACTGCCCGTGTTCCTGCGACCTGGGCTGAGGCGCTGCTACCGTGGACCCGTGCGCGGCAGCCTCCTGCTTACCCGCCGCGGCGAGGCCCTCTCCTAGGTCGGCCCCCTCGCCGCGGTGTCCAGCCGTGACCGAGCGCGTTCCCGGCGCCTGCTGACCGCCCCACCGGAGCTGAGTCCAGCCCGCGCCAGAGGAGCCCCCACGTGAACGAGCAGCACCCCCACGCACGCCATCCGCAGCAGGCCTCGCGGATGCCGATCCACCGGTACGCCCCCTTCACCCCGGTCGTCCTGGCCGACCGCACGTGGCCGGACACGGTCACCACCCAGGCACCGCGCTGGTGCGCGGTCGACCTGCGCGACGGCAACCAGGCCCTGATCGACCCGATGACCCCCGACCGCAAGCGGCGGATGTTCGCGCTGCTGGTCGGCATGGGCTACAAGGAGATCGAGGTCGGCTTCCCGGCGGCCAGCCAGACCGACTTCGACTTCGTCCGGCAGCTCATCGAGGACGACCTGATCCCCGACGACGTCACCATCCAGGTGCTCACCCAGGCCCGTGACGAGCTGATCGAGCGCACCTTCGAGTCCCTGCAGGGCGCCAAGCAGGCGATCGTCCACCTGTACAACTCCACCAGCACCCTGCAGCGCCGGGTCGTCTTCGACTCCGACCGCGCCGGCATCGTCGACATCGCCGTCCACGGCGCCCGGGTGGTGCGGAAGTTCGCCGAGCAGATGGGCGACACCGACATCCGCTTCGAGTACTCCCCCGAGTCGTTCACCGGCACCGAGCTCGACTTCGCCGTCGAGATCTGCGACGCGGTCACCGACGTCTGGGAGCCCACCCCCGACCGGCCCACGATCCTGAACCTGCCGGCCACGGTCGAGATGGCCGAGCCGACCGTCTACGCCGACCAGATCGAGTGGATGCACCGCAACCTGGGCCGGCGCGACTCGGTGATCCTGTCCCTGCACCCGCACAACGACCGTGGCACGGCGGTCGCCGCCGCCGAGCTGGGCTACCGCGCCGGCGCCGACCGCATCGAGGGCTGCCTGTTCGGCAACGGTGAGCGCACGGGCAACGTCGACCTGGTCACCCTGGGCCTGAACCTGTTCAGCCAGGGCATCGACCCGCAGATCGACTTCTCCGACATCGACGAGATCCGCCGCACCGTCGAGTACTGCAACCAGCTGGGCGTCCACGAGCGCCACCCCTACGGCGGCGACCTGGTCTACACCGCCTTCTCCGGCTCCCACCAGGACGCGATCAACAAGGGCTTCAAGGCGCTCGAGGCCGACGCCGCTGCCGCCGGGACGACCGTGGACCGGATGCCGTGGGCCGTGCCGTACCTGCCCATCGACCCCAAGGACGTCGGCCGCAACTACGAGGCCGTCATCCGGGTGAACAGCCAGTCCGGCAAGGGCGGCGTCGCCTACATCATGAAGACCGAGAACCACCTGGACCTGCCCCGCCGGCTGCAGATCGAGTTCAGCGCCGTCATCCAGCGGCACACCGACGACGAGGGCGGCGAGGTCACCGCGGCCCAGATGTGGTCGGCGTTCTCCAGCGAGTACCTGCCCGACCCGGACGCGCCGTGGGGCCGCTTCGGCCTGGCCGGTCACCGGCACACCGCCAACGGCGAGCAGCACGACGAGATCGTCGTGGACCTGGTCGACGGCGGTGTACCCGTGACTCTGCGGGGCCACGGGAACGGTCCCATCGCCGCCTTCGTCGACGCCCTGTCCACGATCGGCGTCGACCTCCGGGTGCTCGACTACGCCGAGCACGCCCTGTCCGCCGGCGGTGACGCCCGCGCCGCCGCCTACGTCGAGTGCGGCGTCGGCGACCGGATCCTGTGGGGCGTCGGCATCGACGCCAACATCGTCACGGCGTCGCTGCGTGCGGTCGTCTCGGCGGTCAACCGGGCCCAGCGCTAGGAACGCCGAGGGGCGCTCCCGCTCACGACGACGGGAGCGTCCCCTCGTCGCGACGGTTCTCCAGCAGCGCCGTCGCCGGCTCCTCCGGAGGCGCGTCGGCCGGCTCGTCCCCGCGGTAGAGCCGGTCGGCCGCCTCCCCGGTGCGCAGCTCGTCGACCAGCAGGCGGTCGCGGCGCACGTGCCGGCGGCGGTAGGCGACGCGGCTGATCATGTGCGCGCTCACCGGCGCGGTCAGCATCTGGAAGACCGCGACCAGCAGCAGCATCCAGGTCGCCGACCAGCCCTGCAGCCGGAACGCCGCCCCGATCATGATCAGCAGGACACCGAGCACCTGCGGCTTGGTGCCGGCGTGCATCCGGGTCAGGACGTCGGGGAAGCGCACCAGCCCCAGCCCCGCGGTGAGGCACAGGAACGCCCCCAGGAGCAGCAGCACGACGGCGACGACGTCGGTCACGGACTGCACGTCGCTCACCGGTCCACCTCCAGGCTCCGGGCGGTGCGCTCCTCGGCCGCTTCGGGCAGGCCGACGTCCTGGCCGTCACCCGTCGACGCGATCAGCATGCCGCCGATGTACCGGGCCACCGACACCGAGCCGACGAACGCGAGCAACGAGACCACCACGAGCACGGGGACCACCGTCGGGTCCCGCTGCAGCCCGGCGTGGACCGCGAGCCCGGCCGCGATGATCACCAGCAGCGTGTCCGTGGCCACCACCCGGTCGAGCAGGGACGGCCCCAGCCCGAGGCGGACCAGCGCGAGGAGCGCACCGGTGCCGAGCAGGCCGTAGGCCAGCCAGGAGACGACCGTCATGGCGTCCTCCTCCCCTCGCCTGCGATCTCGGTCCCGGGCGGGGTCCCGAGCGCGGCGATCTCGTCCGGCGAACCGAAGGCACGCACCACGCGCTCCTCCTCGGCCAGCACCGCGTCGCGCTGCTGCTCCACGTCGGCCTGGTCCCGCACGTGCAGGATGTGCAGCGCGATCGTGCGGCGCTCGCGATCCAGGTCGATGACCATCGACCCGGGCACGAGCGTCAGCGACTCGGACAGGATCGTCAGCAGCAGGTCCGAGTCGGTGCGCAGCTGCACGGTGATGATCGCGCTGCGGTCGATGCCGGCCGGGCGCACGGTCTGCCAGGCCACCAGGGCGCCGGAGCTGATCAGGTCGACCACGAAGTGCCCCAGGAAGCGCAGCAGGGCCACCGGCCGCAGGCGGGCACCGCCGACGACGGGCGGCAGGGGCAGCAGCAGCGTGACGCCGAGGGCGACGGCGACACCACTGAGCAGGTTGGCCCACGACCACGTGCCCCAGAGCAGGTTCCAGACCAGCACGAGCCACAGCAGCAACGGCATCTGGTGCCGCAACCGGTGGGCGGTGCTCGGACCCACCTCGGCGATGACCCCGGCGCTCACTGCGGGTCCTCCGTGCCGAAGACCGCGGAGATGTAGGGCGCGCGGTCGAGCAGGTCCCCGGCCGCACGGTCCGCCACGGCGTAGAGCGGACCGGCCACGACGGTGAGCCCCACGGTCACGACGACCATCGCCGCCGTCGCCCCGACCATCACCCGGGGCAGCGGTTCCAGCGGCCGATCGCGACCCTGGTCCTGCTCGTCGCCGAGACCGTCCGTGGCGGGGGTGGACGCGGTGGCCACGGCGGTGTGCCGCTTCCAGGCGGCCCGCCGGGCGGCCTGCCGCCCACCGGAGGTCGGCGTCGACGAGGCCCCGACCAGGTCGTCGGCGTCCTCGTCGGCACCGGGCTCGGCGACGTCGTCGGTGTCCGCCGCACCCGGCGCGTCGGCGGCCACCTCCGCCGGCGTGATCTCGGGACCGGCGTCCTCCGCGGCGGCGTCCGAGGTGTCGCCCTCGGGGGCCTGCGCCGGCGGCCGCCAGAACGCGCGGTTCCACACCCGGGAGATGGCCAGCAGGGTGAGCAGGCTCGTCACGGCCCCGCCCGCCACCAGCACGACCGGCAGCCATCCGCCGTCGGCCACCCCGGCCTGCATCAGCCCGAGCTTGCCGATGAACCCGGAGAACGGCGGGATGCCCGCGAGGTTCATGGCCGGGACGAAGTAGAGGATCGCCAGCACCGGTGAGGCCATGGCCAGCCCACCGAGCCGGTCGACCGACGTCGAGCCCCCCTGGCGTTCCACCAGGCCGGCGACGAGGAAGAGCGTCGTCTGGATGGCGATGTGGTGGACGACGTAGAAGATCGCCCCGGCCAGGCCCGCCTGCGAGGCGAGTGAGATCCCGAAGATCATGTAGCCGATGTGGCTGACCAGGGTGAACGAGAGGATCCGCCGGATGTCGGTCTGCGCGACCGCGCCGAGGATGCCGACGACCATCGTCGCCAGCGCCGCCCACATGAGCACGTGGTCCAGCGCGCCCCCGGGGAACAGCAGGGTCTGGGTGCGGATGACCGCGTAGACGCCGACCTTGGTGAGCAGCCCGGCGAACACCGCGGTGACCGGGGCCGGCGCGGTCGGGTAGCTGTCGGGCAGCCAGGCCGACAGCGGGAACACCGCCGCCTTGATGCAGAACGCGATGAGCAGCATCGACTGCAGCAGCAGCTGGGTGCCGTCCGGCAGGTCCTGGAGCCGGACCGCCAGCTGGGCCAGGTTCACCGTGCCGGTCGCCCCGTACACCAGCGCGATCGCGGCCAGGAAGAGCAGCGAGCTGAGCAGGCTCACGATGATGTAGGTGATGCCCGCGCGGATCCGGGGTGCGGATCCGCCCAGGGTCAGCAGCACGTAGCTCGCGGTCAGCAGGATCTCGAAGCCGACGTAGAGGTTGAACAGGTCCCCGGCCAGGAACGCGTTGGCCACGCCGGCGATGAGCACGAGAAACGTCGGGTGGAAGATCGACAGCGGTGTCTCCTCGTCCCCGTCGGCGGCACCCTGGCCGACCGCGAAGACGAGCACGCCCAGCGCCACCGTCGCGGCGACGACGAGCATGAGCGCCGACAACCGGTCGACGACGAGCACGATGCCCAGCGGGACCGGCCACCCGCCCACCGAGACCGACGCGGCCCCGTCGCTGTCGGCGAGCACGAGCAGCGCGACCGACACCGCGAGCACCGCGGCCAGCACCAGGATGCTGAGCGTGCGCTGCGTCCCGGGATGACGGCCGCCGATCAGCAGTGCCGCAGCGGCGCCGAGCAGCGGCAGCAGCACCGGCAGCGGGGTGAGGACGCTGATCACCGGTCGCTCCGCCGCGTCGGGGGGAGGTCGACGTCGTCGGAGGGGATGTCCGCGTAGTCCCGCGCCAGAGCACGCTCCACTTCCTCGTCCGACAGGGTGTCGGCGTGCATGGCGGGCCGGTCCTCCGGCGCCAGGTCGTCCGGGTCGATCTCGTCGGCGTCGGTGGCGGACCGGCGCGCGATGCGGCGGTCCTCCTCGTCCACGCCGACGACCTCCTGCCGCACCAGCCGCCAGGACCGGTAGATGAGCGCCAGCAGGAAGGCGGCGATCCCGAACGTGATCACGATGGCCGTGAGGATCAGCGCCTGCGGCAGGGGGTCGCTCATCTCCTCCGGCTCGGCGTATCCCAGGATCGGGGCGAGCCCCGCCGGTCCGCCCGAGGACAGCAGGAGCAGGTTGGTCGCGTTGCCCAGCAGCAGGAAGCCGAGGAGCACGCGGGTGAGGCTGCGGTCGAGCAGCAGGTAGACCCCGGCCGCGTACAGGCCGCCGATGATCACGGGCAGGACCACGGTGGGGGTCATCGGACGATCACCTCTCCCGGGCTGACGTCGATGGGGTCGTCCTCGTCGGCCTGGCGGTCGAGCTCGGCGCCGAGGCTGCGGAGGATGTCGAGCACCAGGCCCACGACGATCAGGTAGACGCCCATGTCGAAGAACAGCGAGGTCACCAGCTTCACGTCGCCGAGGACCGGGAACGTGCCCTCCAGGATCGCCGTCTGCAGCACCTCCGCACCCACCGCCAGCCCGACGGCACCGGTGCCGCCCGCGAACAGCAGGCCGACGCCCAGCAGCAGCCCGGGGTCGACGGGGGCTGCCTCCCCCAGCTCGTAGCGGCCGCCCGCCAGGTAGCGCAGCACCAGCGCCAACCCGGCGACCAGGCCGCCGGCGAAGCCACCGCCCGGCTCGTTGTGCCCGCTGAACAGCAGGAAGAGCGAGAACACCAGGATCGTGTGGAAGAGGACCCGGGTGATCACCTCGAGGATCACCGACCGGCGCTCGGGGGCCAGGGCGGCCGTGGCGGCGAGCCACTGCCCGCGCGGTGCCCGGCGGCCGGAGCGGCCCTGGCGGGCCAGCTGCACCGGGTCCAGGCGGTCGACCGCTCCGGTCCGCTTGCGCAGGAAGACCAGGCTCGCCACCCCGGTGGCGGCGACGACGACCAGCGAGATCTCCCCGAGGGTGTCCCACGCACGGATGTCGACCAGCGTCACGTTCACGATGTTCTGGCCGCCACCGAAGCGGTACGCCTCGTCCGGGTAGGCCACCGACACCGGTGTCGCGGTCCGCACGCTCATCGCCACCGCGCCCGCCGCCGCCATCAGCGCACCGACCGCGACCGCGATCAGCCCGCGGCCCGCCCGCTCCCGGGGCCGGTGCCGGTCGGTGATGTCCTTGGGCAGCTTGCGCAGGACCAGCACGAAGACGACCAGGGTGAGCGTCTCGACGAGGAACTGGGTGAGCGCGAGGTCGGGGGCGCCCTGCAGCGCGAACAGCACGGCGAGCCCGTAGCCGGTCACGCCGACCACCAGGACGGCGGACAGCCGCTGCCGGATCCGGAGCGCGAGCACCGCGGCCACCAGGACCACGGCCCCGACGAGCGCCTGGATCGGGCTGTCCCAGGCCCGCCATTCGTCCGGCCACGGGGCGCGGAAGATCAGGATCGAGCCGGGCAGCGCGAGGACGACCACGAGGATGGTGCCGAGGTAGGCTGGCAGCGAGCCGCGCTGCGTCGTGCCGGTGACCAGCACGGCGACGCGGTCGAGGCCCTGCAGGACGTTCCAGTAGCCCTCGTCCGCGGAGGCGTGCACGGCCACCCGCCGCTGGAACCGGTTGATCGGTGCGCGGAGGGCGAAGACCGCCCAGCCACCGAGCAGGGTCACCGCCGACAGCGCGAGCGCCGGCTGCAGGCCGTGCCAGATCGCCAGCTTCTCCGCCTCCGGGGCGATCAGCGGGAGGTCCTCGGCGTAACCGGCGGCCAGCGGCTCGAGCAGCGGGCTGGCGGGACCGAGGACGAGGCTCAGCAGCGCCAGCAGCGCCGGGGCGGCCAGGAAGAGCGGGGTCGGCGGGTGCACCAGCTCGGTGTCGGCGCAGCCGGGCTTGCGGGCGAAGGCGCCCCACAGGAACCGGAACGTGTAGGCGGCGGTGATCACCGAACCCAGCACCAGCCCGGCCAGCTCGAGGAGTGCGGCGGTGCGGTCGGGCAGTCCGCCGTCGAGCAGTGCGGTGAACGCCGCCTCCTTGCCGACGAACCCGAGCAGCGGCGGCACGCCGGCCATCGAGGCGCCGGCCAGACCCGCGATCACGGCGAGCACCGGCAGCCGGCGGCCGAGCCCGGAGAGGACGCGCAGGTCGCGGGTGCCGGTCGCGTGGTCGATCACGCCGACGCTGAGGAACAGGGTGGACTTGAACAGGGCGTGCGCGACGACCATCGCCAGCCCGGCGGCGGCCATCTCGCGGCTGCCGGCGCCGACCAGCACCATGAGGAAGCCCAGCTGGCTGACGGTGCCGAAGGCCAGCAGCAGCTTGAGGTCGTTCTGCCGGATCGCCCGGTAGCCGCCGACGAGCATGGTCGCCAGGCCCAGCCCGAGCACGATCGGCCGCCACCCGGGCACATCGGCGAAGCCGGGGGCCAGCCGGGCCACGAGGTAGATGCCGGCCTTCACCATCGCGGCCGCGTGCAGGTAGGCGCTGACCGGCGTCGGCGCCTCCATGGCCGCGGGCAGCCAGAAGTGGAACGGGATCATCGCGGACTTGGTGATCGCCCCGACCAGCACCAGCACCGTGCCGGCGATGAGGAACGGCCCGTCGCCGGGGTTCGCGACCACCTCCGACAGCAGGTAGCTGCCGCTGGTCTCGCCGATCATGATCAGCCCGACCAGCATCGCCAGGCCGCCGGCCGTGGTCAGCACCAGCGCCTGGCTCGCCGCCCGCCGGGCGGCCAGGCGGGCGCCGGAGCCACCGATCAGCAGGTAGGAGAAGACGGTGGTGAGCTCCCAGAACACGTAGAGCAGGAGCAGGTCGTCGGCGAGGACCAGCCCGAGCATGGAGCCCGCGAAGGCGGTGAGGGTGCCGGCGAAGCGGCCCATGCCCTCGTCGTCGGGCTCGAAGTAGCGCGCGCAGTAGAGCAGGACGAGCGCACCGACCCCGGTGACGAGCGCGGCCAGCGTCAGGGAGAGCGCGTCCAGGCGCAGCGCGATCTCGAGGTCCAGCGCCGGCACCCACGGCGTCGTCTCCCGGACCTCGCCGCCGTCGGTGACCGTGCCGAGCTGCGCCATGGTCCAGGCGAAGCCCGCGGCCGGGACGAGGGCCAGGGCCAGGAACGCCTGCCGGCCCCACCAGCGCACGAGCAACGGCGCAACCGTCGCGGCGACCAGGTGGAGGAGCAGCAGTGCGAGCACGGGTCTCCGGGAGTCTCGAGGGGCTCGGGGGACCACAGACGTCGGGGGACACCGGCGGTAGATGTCAGGTTACCGGCTCGCGCTCAGCGACCGCCCGGCGTGACCAGTCCGCTCTCATAGGCGAAGGCGACGGCCTGCACGCGGTCGCGCAGCCCGAGCTTGAGCAGGATCCGGCTCACATGGGTCTTGACCGTCGCCTCGCCCAGGTAGAGGCGGGCAGCGATCTCTGCGTTGGAGTGCCCGGCGGCGACGAGCGACAGGACGTCGGTCTCCCGCTCGGTGAGCCCCGCGAGCGCTGCGGCCCGGGCCGGATCGGCCGCCGGAGCCGCGGCGTAGCGCTCGATGACCCGCAGGGTCACCGCCGGGTCCAGCAGCCCCTGGCCCGCGGCGACCGTGCGGACGGCGCCCACCAGGTCCTCGGGCGGCGCCACCTTGAGCAGGAAGCCGCTCACCCCCGCGCGGAGGGCTGCGGCGACGTACTCGTCCTCGTCGAAGGTGGTGAGCACGATGGCGCGCGTCGGCAGCTCGGCCGCGAGGATCTGCCGGGCGGCCTCCAGCCCGTCGGTGCCGGGCATGCGCACGTCCAGCAGGACGACGTCGGGCCGCAGTTCGGTGACCACGCGGACGCCGGCTGCACCGTCGGCGGCCTCTCCCACGACCTCGATGTCGCCCTCCGCGGCCAGCACCATGCGCAGGCCGGTGCGGACCATCGCCTGGTCGTCGACGAGGACGACGCGGATCGTCATGCGCTGACCGTCGTCGCGGTCCGCGGCACGGTCGCGGGCACCGGGAACGACGCCCGCACCCGGTAGCCGCCGCCGCGGACCGGTCCGACCTCCAGCGCGCCCCCGGCCACGGCGACCCGCTCACGCATGTGCAGCTGGCCGTGCCCGCCCACGGCCGGGTCCTCGTCCTCGGGCGGCGGCAGCCGGCGCCGTCCGTCGTCGGTGACCGTGACGGTGACCCGTTCGGGGGTGTACCGCAGCTCCACGGCGGTGGCCGCTCCCCCGGCGTGCCGCAGGACGTTGGACAGCGCCTCCTGCACCACGCGGACGGCGGAGACGTCGACCAGCGGGGGGAGCTCCCGTGGTGTCCCGGTGACGGACAGCTCGACCGGCAGCCCGCCGGCGCGGAGTTCGTCGAGGACGGCGTCGAGCCGGGACAGCGAGGGCTGCGGCGCCGGGGCGGCGCCGTGTCCCCGGCCGTCCCCGTCGCGCAGGATGCCGACCACCCGGCGCATCTCGTCGACCGCCTCCCGGCCCAGCCGCTCCAGCCCGAGCAGCACCTCCTGAGCCTGCGGCTGGTCCGGGAGCAGTCGCCGCAGGCCACCCATCTGCAGCACCATGACGCTCACCGAGTGGGCGACCGAGTCGTGCACCTCGCGGGCGATCCGGGAGCGCTCCGCGACGACGGCGGCCGCGGCGACCGCCTCCTGCTGGGCCGCCAGCCGGGCCGCGAGCACCTGCAGCTCGGCGGCCCGGCGCCGGGACTGCGCCACGAGCGCGCCGACCGCGGACGCGGCACCGAGCACCAGCACGTAGAAGATCGACTCCCACGGGTTCGGCGCGAGGACCGAGCCGAGCACGGTGGCCACGACGACGGCCGCCCCGGCGGCGCCCGAGGCGCGGCGCCGCGGGAGGACGGCCACGGCGTGGCCGACGAGCAGCCCCATGCCGACGAACTGGGCGCCACCCGGGCCGGGCGCACCCCCGAGCAGGTTCACCAGGACGCTGCTCGCGCCGAGGACGGCCGTCGCGGCCGGCCACCGCGGACAGACCGCGAGCAGCGCGGCCACCAGCACTCCGGGAGCGGCCAGCGCGAGACTGTTCTCCAGGCCCTCGATCAGCCACTCCGCCAGCGACAGCACACCCAGCAGCGCGCCCACGGCGGGCCAGCGCAGCCGGCGGGCGGAGTCGGACCAGCGGGGCATGACCGGCACGCTATTGGCCTTCCGGACCCGCGCACATCCCTCTCGCGGCCGAACCGGCGGCCGGTCCGTTCCCCCGTGCGGCGGACCCAGGTCGGTGCGTTGCGGCGGACGCCCGGCATCCCCCGCCGTCCCTAGCTTTCTCGGCCATGACGACCTCGCTCACCACCCCGACCACCACCACCGCCGACGCCGCCGACGGGCGGCCCGCCCGCTCCGCCGGTTCCCGCCTGTTGCCGATCGCCGGCGGCGCGCTGATCGTGGGCTCGCTGCTCTACGTCACCGGCATGGCCACCTCGCCTCCGCAGGACTCGATGGACAACGCGGACTACATCGCCGCGCTCGGCCGGGACGAGAGCCGCACCGCGCTCTCGGCGATGCTCCTGCACTACGGGAACATGGCGCTGGCCCTGGCCTGGCTGGCGGCGCCGGCGCTGGTCCGCGGCCGGCGCGGCGGCACCACGACGATCGTCGGTGCGCTGCTGTCCGCGATCGGTCTGGTCAGCGTGACCGGCATGGTCATGTACGACTACTGGACCGGCGCCATCGGCCGCATGCTCGACCCGGGCACCGCCCTGAGCCTGTTCGAGGACGTGTCCGGCTCCCCGGCGGTCGCCGTCGCCGGCACGCTGACGCTGTTCGGCCTGCTCGGGCCCCTGGTGGTCTACGCCGGTCTGGCGCGGGCCGGCGTCACCAGCTGGTGGCTGTTCGCCCCCGCCGTGGCAGCGCTCGGCGCCTCGATGTCGATGGCCTTCTCGCCCCTGCCGTTCGCGGCCTTCGCCGTCGTCGGCGCCGTCCCGACGGTGGTCATCGGCCTGCGGATGATCCAGCGCTCCCGCGCCGAGGCCACCACCGCCTGACCTTCCGCCACGATCAGGTTCCCTGATCATCGAGCGTCCTCCCTCACGGTGCACGGTGAGGGAGGACGCTCTGCGGTGCGGGAGGACGCGTCCGGTCAGCCGTCGGCGAGCTCGGAGGCGGCCAGCCAGGCCTCCTCGACCTCGGTCTTCTCCGCCTGCAGCTCCTGCAGCTTCGCGTTCAGCTCGGCGGCCTTCGCGTAGTCGGTCGCGGCGGCGGCGAGCTGCTCGTGCAGCTTCTTCTCGTCGGCGTCCAGCTTGAGCATCCGCCGCTCCAGCCGTCCGACCTCCTTCTTCGCCGCCCGGGCGTCGGCGGCGGAGACCGCCGGACCCGCGGTGGACGGCGACCCGACCGGACGGGCGCCCGCGCTCCCGGCCGCGGTCGTCAGGGGGGCACCACCGGCGGCGCGGCGGCGCAGGTACTCGTCCACCCCGCCGGGCAGCTCGGCCAGCGAGCCGTCGCCCAGCAGCGCGACCACCTTGTCGCAGACCCGGTCCACGAAGTACCGGTCGTGGCTGACCACCAGCACCGTGCCGGGGAAGCTGTCGAGCAGGTCCTCCAGCGCGGTCAGGGTGTCGATGTCGAGGTCGTTGGTCGGCTCGTCGAGCACCAGGACGTTCGGCTCGGCCATCAGCAGCCGCAGCAGCTGCAGCCGGCGGCGCTCACCACCGGAGAGGTCACCGACCGGCGTCCACTGCCGGTTGGCCGCGAAACCGAACCGCTCGGCCAGCGTCGAGGCGGAGATCTCCTGGTTGCCGATCCGCGCGATCCGGGCGACGTCCTGGACGGCCTCCAGCACCCGGGCCTTCGGGGGCAGCTCGGTGACGTGCTGCGACAGGTACGCCGGTGCCACGGTCTGGCCGACGACGATCGAGCCGGCGTCCGGCTTGTTCTCCCCGACGAGCAGCTTGAGCAGCGAGGTCTTGCCGGCGCCGTTGACGCCGACGATGCCGATCCGGTCGCCGGGGCCGACGTTCCAGGTCAGGTCGCGGAACAGCGTCCGCGGCCCGTCGTCGGTGGGGACGGCGTAGTCGACGTGCTCCAGGTCGTAGACCGTCTTGCCCAGCCGTCGGGCGGCGAAGCCCTTGAGCGCCATGGTGTCGCGCGCCGGCGGCTCGTCGGCGATCAGCGCCTGCGCGGCCTCGATGCGGAACTTCGGCTTGCTGGTGCGCGCCGGCGGGCCGCGGCGCAGCCAGGCCAGCTCCTTGCGCACCAGGTTCTGCCGGCGCTCCTCGGTGACCGAGGAGATCCGCGCCCGCTCGGCGCGGGCCAGCGTGTACGCCGAGTAGCCGCCGTCGTAGGCGTGCACGGCGCCGTCGGCGACCTCCCACGTCGTGGTGCAGACCTCGTCGAGGAACCACCGGTCGTGGGTGACGACCACCAGCCCGCCGGCGCGCTGGTTGACGTACTCGGCCAGCCAGGCGACCCCCTCGACGTCGAGGTGGTTGGTCGGCTCGTCGAGCACCAGCAGGTCCAGCGGACGGATCAGCTGGGCGGCCAGCGCGACCCGGCGCCGCTCGCCGCCGGACATCGGGGCCACCGGCGCATCCAGGCCCATCCGGTCCAGCTCGAGCCCGGCCAGCACGCTGCGGACGGCGGGGTCGGCGGCCCACTCGTGCTCGCTGGCGAACATGCTGGTGGGCAGCACGACGTTGCGGACCGTCGTCCCGTCCGGGAGGGTGCCCAGCTGGTCGAGGACGCCCATGGCGAGATCGCCGCGGCGGGTGACCCGCCCGGAGTCCGGCTCGTCGGTGCCGGTCAGCAGCGACAGCAGCGTCGACTTGCCGCCGCCGTTGCGGCCCACGACGCCGATCCGCTCGCCCGCGGCGACGCCCAGGGAGACGTCGTCGAGGATCACGGTGGTGCCGTGCGCCTTGTGCACCCGCTCAAGGTTGACCAGGTTCAGGGGTGCGCTCATCGCCACCAGTATCCCCGTGCGCGCGCGGCGGGCTCGGTCAGGGGACCGGACTCAGGGAACCAGCACCTCCGCGGTCACCGAGTCGCTGTTGCCACCGAAGTCGGTGACGGTCAGCTGGGCGAGCAGCGGGGTGCCGCTCGCCAGCGTCTCGAAGTCGTACTGCAGGTTCGGCAGGTCGGCGTACAGGCCGACGTCGCTGGCCGGTTCCCAGGACTGCGTGCCGTCGGCGGCGACCACCAGCAGCTTCGGCACGATGATCCCCTCCGGGTCGGCGGTCAGCTCGCCGTAGGTGCCTGCCTCCGTGTAGCCGTAGTAGGTCTCGTTCAGCACGTCCCCGGACTCCGGGTCGAACGTGATGGTGAGCGTGACGTCCCGGTACTCCTCGTCCTCGCCCGGCTCGTAGTAGGCCAGCGGGACGTCGATCGTCGCGATCTCGGCCTCGTCGTCGTAGGCCAGGGTGAGGTAGGCGTAGGAGGTGTCGAGGCCGTCGCTGATCGTCATGACCGTGAGGTCGAAGATGCCCAGCACGTCACCGGAGCCGTCCTCGGCGACCTCGGCCTCCTCTTCGCCGAAGAACGTGGTCGAACCGTCCTCCCCCAGCTCGCCGTAGCTGATCGAGGACCACACGACGTTGTCGGCCGCGGCGGCCTCGAAGCTGGCGAAGAAGTTCAGCCCGTCCTCGTCGAAGAACACCTGCGCGCTGCCGTCGCCGGCGAAGACCGGCTGCTGGTCGGCGGGGATCGCCGAGCCCGCCTCGAAGTAGCTGGCCAGGAACCCGCCCCAGGCCTCGGCGCTCTCCACCGAGGCGTAGTCGGCGTTGAGCAGTTCCTCGGTCGGCGGGAAGTAGATCGACAGCCCGCTGGCGCCCAGCGCCGCCGGGCCGGCCACCTCGTAGGTGACGGCGTCGCCGAGGGCCCGGATCAGCGCGTCGGCCTGATCGGAGACGTCCAGGGCCTCCACGCCGATCTCCGCGGCCAGCAGGCCGAGATCGGCCATGTGGGTGTCGACCTCCGGGTCGGGGTCGCGGCCGAAGGAGAGCACGTCGGCGCGCTCCCGGCCGACGACGGGCGCGACGTCGGCGGCCCGCTCGCTGAGGGCCTCGCTGAACTCGGTCAGGGCGTCGTCGACGGCGGCCATCCGGTTCAGGTCGATCATCGACAGCGTGATGTCCGCGCCGGTGCCCTCGGCCTCGGCCTGGGCGGCGAACCCGTCGACGATCGCGGTGCCCAGCGTGTCGACGTCGACGTCCGGGTCGTCGGCCGCCACCTGGAAGGCGCGGTAGTCCCAGCCGTGCCCGGGCTCGAGCTCCTGGCTGGCGATCATCCGGTCGGCCAGCGGCGCCATCGTGCTGGCCGTCTCGTAGGTGGCCATCAGGCAGGCGTCGAAGCCGAGCAGGTCCAGCTTGTCGAGCCCGGCCTCCTCCAGGCCGTCGGCGATGCCGCCGCGGATCTCGTCCAGGGTCAGGCTGCTGTAGTCCGAGCCCTCGTCCCCGCCGACGCCGGGCCACGAGGCGCCGTGGTCGCTGATGACCAGCGCGTAGTGCTCGGCGGGGTGGTCGGCGATGCCCTGGGCGACGAACTCGGCCAGCTGCGCCGGGTCGCCGGTGTCGACGTCCCCGAGGTCGTCGAGCTCCTCGGCGCTGCCCTGGCCGATGGAGACGTACTTGGCGCCCACCCAGTCCTCGAGGTCGAGCAGGGGATCGCTGCTGTAGTCCGCCGCCCGGTCGACCATGGCGGCGACCTGCAGGAACTCCTGCGACCCGACCTCGGCGAACTCGGCGAGGTCGGCGAGCAGGTAGGGCTCGAGGTCGGTGTCGGCGATCGAGTAGACGAGCACCGTCCAGCCCTCGCCGTCGGCCGCGGGCTCACCGCCGGCCTCCTCGGACCCGCTCGTGCACCCCGCCGCCACCAGCACGCATGCGGCTGCACCCAGGACCGACCACCGACGACGACGCATGGACCCTCATCCACTCCGCCCACGCCTGACCGGCCGGGGCACCCGCGGCATCCTGGCAGGTCACGCCGCTGTAGTGGCTCCACCGGGCCCGGAGTGTCGCGGGTCACGCCAGGCGGGTGACCTCCACCGTGACCGCGTGCCCCTCGCTGCTCGGGCCCGAGAACAGCCCCTTGAACGGCGGGACGTCGCCGTAGTCCCGGCCGCGGCCGAGGGTGACGTGCCGGTTGCCGATCGGCACCGAGTTCGTGGGGTCGAAGCCGTTCCAGCCGCCGTCCCACCACTCGACCCAGGCGTGGCTCTCGCCGGTGACCGTGTCGCCGATCTCGCCGTCGGGCCGCGGGTGCAGGTAGCCGGAGACGTAGCGGGCCGGCAGCCCCAGCGCGCGCAGGATGCCCACGGCGACGTGCGTGATGTCCTGGCACACGCCCAGGCCCCGGGTCCAGGCCTGCATGGCGTTGGTCTTCACGTTCGTGGAGCCGGACAGGTACTCCATGTGGTCGTGCACGAAGGCGCACACCAGCGGGCCGGCGTCGTGCGGGATCGCGTCGCCGACGGCCTCCCGCGCCGCGGCGACGACGTCGTCGTCGATGGCCGTGAGCGCCGTGGGGCCGAGGAGCTCGCCGAACTGCTCGCGCACCTCCCGGCCGGCCAGCGCCGACCAGCCCAGCCGGTCGTGCGCAGCCAGGTCGGGGCCGGCCTCGACGGTCGAGGTGCCGGTGACCACCAGCTCGGCGTGCGGTGTGTGCAGGTCGAAAGCGGTGACCGTCGAGCCCCAGTAGTCGCGGTAGGCGTAGGCGGTCGCCGCAGGCTCGATCTCGACGCGGGACCGCAGCGTCGTCTGCCGCGGGCTGTTCTCCGGCGTCAGCCGCGCCTCGTTGTAGGAGGAGCGGACCGGCCCGCTGTAGGAGAAGCGCGTGCGGTGCACGATCTGCAGCCGCCAGCGCGAACCGGGCGTGCGCGCCGCGGGCGTCTGGGTCTGGGTCTGGGTCTGGGTCTGGGTCACCCTGCCTCCTCCGGCACCCACACCTGCGGGGCCTGCTCGGTGAAGAAGCGATGGGTGACCGCGGCGCTCGCCGCGGAGCAGGTGCGCTGCAGCTCCTCGAGCCGCGCGGGCAGCTGCGCGAGCAGGTCGGGGGTGCTCATGAACTCCAGCATCGTGCGTGCCCGGCCGACGATGCGGTGCGCCTCCCCGGCCACGCCGATCCGCGTGGCGTCGCGGACGGTCGCCCGCTCCAGCTCGGCCAGGCACGCCTCGGCCTGCTCGAGGGAGGCGAACACCGAGCGCGGGAACAGCCGGTCGAGCAGCAGGAACTCCGCGGCCCGGCTGGAGTCGACGACGCCGCGGTAGGTGCGCAGATAGGGCTCGTACGCGCCGGTGGAGCGCAGCACCAGGGTCCAGGACGGCGCCGCGTCCCCGGCCAGCACGCGGGTGGAGAGCATCCGCGAGGTCATGTCCACGCGCTCCAGCGAGCGGCCCAGGATGAGGAACAGCCAGCTCTCGTCGCGGCTCATCGTGGCGTCGGCGAGGCCGAAGACCATCGCCGAGCGCTCGCGGACGAAGCGGAACAGCGAGTGCGGGCCGTACCGGCGGGCCATCGTGCGCTGCTGCGGGAGCGCGTTGTGCGTGACGTTCAGCGACTCCCAGATCTCGGCGCTGAGCACCTCGCGGGCGCCGCGGGCGTTCTCGCGGGCGGCCGAGAGCGCGCCCACGATCGAGCTCGGGCTGGACCGGTCGAAGGCCAGGGCCGCCAGCACCCGCTCGGTGTCGGCCTCCTGCTCCGACACCGGCGTGCCCATGAGCGCGAGCAGGTTGGCGCAGGCCCGCCGCTCGTCGATCCACGGGTCCTCGACCAGCCGCTGGGTGTGCACGTCGAGGATCCGGGCGGTGTCGTCGGCCCGCTCCACGTACCGCCCGATCCAGAACAGCGACTCGGCGATCCGGCTCAGCACGGCGCCCCCTCCCCGAGGGCGGAGATGGCCATCTCTGCCCCTTGCTGCTGCTGCTGGGACTGGGCCAGCGCGTTGTCGTTGGGCGGGCCCGGATCCTGCGTCGGAGGGTCCTCGGGCAGGTCGGCGGCGGTGAACTCGATCGTCGTGAGGTCGCGCGCCGGGTCCGCGTCGTCGGCGCCCCCGAGCGGCCGCGGGCGGCTGAGCACCCAGGTGTCCTTCGACCCGCCGCCCTGGCTGGAGTTGACGACCAGCTCTCCCTCCGGCAGCGCGACGCGGGTCAGCCCCCCGGGCAGCACCCACACCTTGCCGCCGTCGTTGACCGCGAACGGCCGCAGGTCCACGTGCCGCGGCGCGATCCGGCCGCCCACCAGCGTCGGGCAGGTGGACAGGCCGATCGGCTTCTGGGCGATCCAGTCCCGCGGGGTGGCCCGCACCTTGACCGCCAGCTCCTCGAGCGTCTTCTGGTCGGCGCGCGGGCCGATGACGATGCCCTTGCCTCCGGAGCCGTCGACCGGCTTGAGCACCAGCTGGTCCAGCGACTCCAGCACCCACTCGACGGTGTCGCGGTCGTCGAGGCGGTAGGTCTCGGCGTTCTGCAGCACCGGCTCCTCCCCCAGGTAGTACCGGACGAGGTCGGGCACCCAGGTGAACAGCAGCTTGTCGTCGGCGACGCCGTTGCCGACCGCGTTGGCGATCGTCACCCGGCCCGCGCGCGCGGCGTTGAGGACGCCGGCGCAGCCGATCACCGAGTCAGGCCGGAAGTGCACCGGGTCGAGGAACTCGTCGTCGATCCGGCGGTAGATCACGTCGACGCGGCGCTGGCCGTCCGTCGTCCGCATGCTCACCTGGTTGCCGGCGCAGACCAGGTCGCGGCCCTCGACCAGCTCGACGCCCATCTGCCGGGCCAGCAGCGCGTGCTCGAAGTAGGCGGAGTTGTAGACGCCCGGCGTGAGGACGACGACCGTCGGGTCGGCGACGTTCGAGGGCGCGCTCGCCTTCAGCGCGGCCAGCAACCGGGTCGGGTAGTCGTCGACCGGCTGGATCCGGTGGTCGGCGAACAGCTCGGGCAGCACCTGGCTCATCGCCGCCCGGTTCGTGATGACGTAGCTCACGCCCGACGGCGAGCGCAGGTTGTCCTCGAGCACCCGGAAGTCGCCGGCCTCGTCACGGACCAGGTCGATGCCGCTGACGTGCACGCGGACGCCGTTGGGCGGGACCAGCCCGTGCGCCTGGCGGTGGAAGTGCGCGCTGGTCGTGACCACGCTGCGCGGCACCACCCGGTCGGCGAAGACCTGGCCGGCGCCGTAGACGTCGGCGAGGAAGGCCTCCAGCGCCAGCACCCGCTGGGCGACGCCGCGCTCGATGACGTCCCACTCGTCGGCGCCGATGACCCGCGGCACGATGTCGAGCGGGAACGGCTGCTCCTCGCCGGCGTGGGCGAAGGTCACGCCCGCGTCGCGGTAGGTCTGGCTGAGCAGGTCGGCCCGGGCGGCCAGCTCCTCGCCGTCGATCGGCTGCAGCGAGGAGAAGAGCCCGGCGTACGCCGGCCGGGGACTGCCGACGGCGCCGAACATCTCGTCCCACTGCTGCCCCAGGAGGTAGCCGTCGAAGAGGTCCGCCATGGCTGCGAACCTAGTTCGGGGATGTGTCCCGCGCGTTTCGGCGCGTGAGTACGGAACCGGCGCGCCCACCCACATCGGCGATGTGGGGCCATCAGCGCCCGGGATGCACCCGGATCGCCGATCTGGATCGCCTCGGGGTCAGCAGGCGGTGGCGACGGCGAGCCAGGGGCGCAGCGCGCCGTCGGAGAGCAGCCGGCCGACCCGGCCGGAGTTCTCCTCCGCCTGCCGGAACGCCGGGTCCTCGCCGTGCCGCCGGGCCACCTCGGCGTCGACGGCGTCCGCGGCCCGGGTCCACTCGGGCGGACTGTCGGAGAGGTCGGCCTCGGCCGACCCGGCGACCTCGAAGCCGGCGGCCGCGAGCAGGTCGCGCGTCTCCGCCTCCGACGGGAACTCGTTGCCCTCCGGCGCCGCCGAGGGGAGCGGGCCGTCGGCGACGAAGACCAGCAGGCCCAGCCGGGCTCCGTGGGTGAGCACCCGGCGCAGCTCGGCGAGCGCGCCGGCCTTGTCCGGGGTGGTGTCCAGGACGCCGAGGCAGACCGCGGCGTCGAAGGAGGCGTCGGCCAACGGCAGCTGCTGACCCATCGCGACCACCGAGCGCAGGCCGAACAGCCGCCGGGAGGCCCGTACCGCCGCGACCATCGGCTCCGCGCAGACCGGCCGGATGCCCCGCTCGGCGGCCAGCCAGGCCGCGGGCCCGCCCACACCGGCGCCCGCGTCGAGCACGCGGCTGCCCGGGCGGAGCTCCAGCCGGTCGGCCAGCCAGCGCAGCGCGCCCTCGCTGCCGCTGCCCCGGCACCCGGCCGGGACGGCGTGGTCCGGCCCGAGCGCGCGCACGGCCTCCTCGGTCCAGCCGGCGACGGTGTCGAACTCCGCCTCCATCGCCTCGCTCGCGAGCTCGCTCATGCACGTCCTCTCAGTTCCGTCGCGACGGCGGCCTTGACCCGCGCGCCGTCGTCCTCGCCCCGCCCCGAGCCCATCCCGGAGAGGTTCACCCCGACCACGCCGTCGACGGCGAGCAGCGCCCGCGCCTCCTCGACGGCCGCGGCGATGCCGGCCGCCCGGGGGTCGGCCGAGGCCAGCACCTGCTCGACCCGGTCGTCGTCCAGGTGCAGCCCGGGGAAGCGCTGCAGCACCCGCGCCGAGCGCTCGTCGGTGTAGACGGCGACCCCGGCGACGAACGGCAGCGTCGCGCCGGCCGCCCGGGCGGCGGCGACGAACCCGGCGACCCGCGCCGGACTGCTCGCGTGGTTGAGCACGCAGAGCTGCGCGCCGGCCCGCTGCTTCTCCGCGACGCGGGCGGGCCGGGCGGCCACCGGCGGCGCCTCGGGCGACTCGGGCACGGCGACCGGCAGCCCCATCCCCGCGGCGAGCGCGGCCAGCCGCGGACCGTCGAGGTCGAACACCTGGGTCGCGGCCGCCGCGACACTCGGACCGCGGGCGTCGCCGGTCACGCAGAGGACGCCGTCCACGCCCAGCGCGGACAGCCCGGCGAGCTCCTGCTCGAGCACCACCCGGTTGCGGTCCCGGCACGCGAGCGTCGTCCAGAGCCGGCCGCCGGCGTCGTGCACAAGGGCGGCCAGCATCGTCGGCGGGAAGTCCGGCCGATTGGCGTGCTCACCGGCGAGCAGCGCGTCCGAGACCGGTGCGAGCACCTCCACGACGCGGCGGACCGAATCGGCGTCGAAGGGCGCCGTCGTGAGGTCGGTGAGGACGACGGGACCGGTGGCCGCCGCGGTCAGCAGTCGGCTGGTCCCGGCCGCGGCGACGGGCGGCTCCGGCCAGGCCGGGAGGGGACCGTCGAGGAAGACGCACGCGTGCTCGGCCACCTCGCAGCGCGCGTCGGGGCGGACCCCGCCGCACGGGCCGAAGACCATGCGCTTCGGGCAACCGAGCCGGGGAGGCAGCAGGTCCGGCACCGTCGGACGGTGTCCCGTCCGGGAGCAGCCGAAACCAGGCGCGCTCCGTGGGAAGACAGTTCGCCCGCCCGCGGTTACGGTGGCACTAGTTGAACACTCAACCGAGGAGGCCGGCATGCCTGCCGTGACCGTCGAGGACACCACCACCCTGCCGCGGATCCCGCTGCCCGAGCCGCGCACCGTCCGCCGCCGGACCCGCTCGGTCACCACGGCGCCGTCCGGGTTCGAGGGCGAGGGCTTCCCGGTGCGCCGCGCGTTCGCCGGGGTCGACCTCCGTGACCTGGACCCGTTCATCCACATGGACCAGATGGGCGAGGTCGAGTACGCCCCCGGGGAGCCGAAGGGCACCTCCTGGCACCCGCACCGCGGGTTCGAGACCGTCACCTACATCATCGACGGCACGTTCGAGCACGCCGACTCCCACGGCGGTGGCGGCCCGATCACCGACGGGGACACCCAGTGGATGACCGCGGGCGGCGGCGTCCTGCACATCGAGCGCCCGCCGGAGCAGCTGGTCCTGAGCGGCGGGCTGTTCCACGGCCTGCAGCTGTGGGTGAACCTGCCGCGCGCGCAGAAGTGGGTGGAGCCGCGGTACCAGGACCTCCGGGCGCAGGAGTCCGTCCTGCTGGCCAGCGCGGATGCCGGGGCGCTGCTCCGCGTCATCGCCGGGGACGTCGCGGGGCACACCGGCCCCGGCTCGACCTACACGCCGATGGCGATGGTGCACGCCACGGTGGCACCGGGCGCGCGGCTGGACCTGCCGTGGCGGCCGGACTTCAACGCGCTGGTGTACGTGCTCTCCGGCGCGGGCTCCGTCGGGATCGACGGGGCGCCGGTGCGCACCGGCCAGCTCGCCGTGCTCGGCCCCGGGGACACCGTGTCGATCACCGGCGCGGTGGCCCAGGAGTCGCGCACCCCGGCGCTGGACGTCGTCGTCCTCGGGGGCGCGCCCATCCGCGAGCCCATCGCCATGGCCGGCCCCTTCGTCATGAACTCCCGGCAGGAGGTCCTCGACGCCTTCGAGGACTTCCAGAAGGGCCGACTGGGCTCCATCCCGGCCGCGTACGGGCGCCGCGACCGGCTGCCGCACGGTGCCGTGCACGGCGAGTCCCGGTAGCCGACCACCGGCACCGGTCGCCCTCGCCCCCTCCGGACCCGCGGGCCCGGACGGGGCGAGGCCGCACGGCACTCACTCCTCGGGAGCGCCCTGCATGACCGAGAACGCGGCGCCCCAGCGGTCCTCGAGCACCGCGAACCGGCCGAACTGGCTGTCCTCCGCCGGGTGCAGCACCTTGCCGCCGCCGGCCTCGACCGCGGAGACGGCGCCGTCGGCCGAGGCGACCGCGAAGCACACCGACCACCCCTTCGGGAGCCCCGGCTGGACCGCACCCAGGCCACCCAGCGGCCGGTCCCCGGTCCGGAAGGTGGCGTAGTCCATGCCCTCCATCGGGTCCCACTCGAACCCGAAGACCGCGGTGTAGAAGTCCTGGGCACCGGCGCGGTCCTCGACGGCCGCTTCGTTCCAGACCAGCGAGCCCGGCTCGTTGAACCGCTGGACGCCGGTGTGCTCCCCGGCCTGCCACAGCCCGAAGGCGTTCCCCTGCGGGTCGAGGGCGATGACCATCGTGCCCACGGGCCCGATCTCCATCGGCTCCACGACGACGGTGCCGCCGGCCGCGCGGATGCGCTGCGCCGTGGCCGCGGCGTCGTCCGTGGCGAAGTACGTCGTCCACGAGGGCGGGTCACCCTCGGTCATCAGCGGGCCGAGGCCCGCCACCTGCCGGCCGTCCTTCGCCGCATTCAGGTAGCCGCCGTACTCCGGGTCGCCACCGGACCAGGTCCAGCCCAGCAGCTCGCCGTAGAAAGCCTTCGCGCCGTCGACGTCCGCGGCGCCGTAGTCGATCCAGCACGGGCTGCCGGCGGGCCAGGCGGTGTCTCGAGTGGACATCTCGTTCCTCCTCCTCGGATGTGAGGGAGGTCACGATGCCACCGGGGTCCGACAGGATGCGGCCCCGCCGCCGTCAGATCAGAAGCGGCCGCCGCCCGACCCGCCGCCGCCGAAGCCGCCACCACCGCCGCCGCCGCCGCCGAAGCCGCCTCCCCCACCGAAGCCGCCACCGCCGCCGCCGAGCCCGCCGGCGAGGATCCCGCCGAGCACCAGGCTGCCGAGGTCGACGCCGCCGCGGCGGTACCCGCCGCGGTAGCCGCCCCCGAAGCCGCCCGGGCCGCCGCCGTAGCCGCCACCCCAGCCCTGCACGTCGTCCTGCGCCCGCTCCAGCGCCGACCGCGCCAGCGAGGTGGCCTGGTGGGCCTCCTGCAGCGCCGCCACCGGCTCGTCGCGGCCCCGGTCCGTCGCGGCGTCGAGGTGCCGCTGCGCCTCGGCCAGGCGGGTGCGCGCCTCGGCGCCCACCGCACCCCGGCGGGTGGCGATGAAGTCGCGAGCCGAGGCGATCTCCGACCGTGCGGTCATCACCGCCTGGTCCAGGGCGGCCGCTGCCCGGCGCACCTGGGTCTGCTGGTCGCGGGCCACGGCGAGCGCCTGCTCCAGGGCGATGTCGGCCTCCTCGAGCTGCCGCAGCGCGCCCAGCGGGTCCGGCCGCTCGCCGCCGAGCAGGCCGTCGGCGGTGGTCAGCGCCGCCTCCGCACGGGAGATCTGCGGGCGCAGGCCGCTCCGGTCACCCGACGCCGTCAGCGCCCGCGCCTCCGCGAGGTCCTTCTCGGTCTCGGCCCGCACCGCGGCGACCCGGCCGCCGGCCGCCGCCAGGTCGTCCCCCAGCCGGCCGACGGCGTCGAGCAGCGTCGCGGTCTGCGCCACCGCGTCCTCGGCCGCGCGGATGTCGCCCACGGCGGTGCCGGGCTCGGGCGAGGCCAGCGCGGTCCGCGCCTCCTGCACCTCCTGCTCGGCCGCGGCCAGCCGCGCGCGGGCCTCGGTCACGTTGTCGGCGACCGGGGCGACCGCCGAGGCCGCGAACCGCTGCTGCAGCTGGGCCAGCCGCTGCTCCTCCTGCGGGATGCGGGCGTGCAGCTCGGCGATCCGCGGCGCGAGCGCGTCCAGCACCTGCGGCGCGGTGTGCTCGAGGTCGCGCAGCTGGGCGAACGCCGTGGCCTGCTCGTCCAGCCGGGCCGCGGCGGCCTTCGTCAGCGCCAGCATCTCGCCGAGCATCTGGCGGGTCGTCGGCTCGTCCTCCGGCACGTCGTCGTCCAGCTGCTGGCGCAGCGTGAACGCGCGGGAGAGCTCGTCGCGCGAGGCGGCCAGCGCCTTGTCGAAGCCGGCCACCGCCTGGTCGCCGTACTGCGAGCGGGCGTAGTCGAGGTCCAGCTGCGAGGTCTTCATCGCCTCGTCCAGCTCCAGCAGCGCGCTGCTCGCCCGGAACTGCAGCTTCTCCGTCGTCTCGCCCTCGAACGGGTCGACCTTCTCGATCCGCGCCACCGGGGGCAGCGCCGCGCGCTGCTTCTTCCGGCGGTTGCGCATGACCAGGTATCCGCCACCGCCGAGGACGGCGATGCCGCCCAGCAGGAGCAGCGCGTCCCCGCCGCCGGAACCGCCCTCGCCCGGGGCCTCGCCGGTGCGCAGGATGTCGGCGAACGCGACGACGCCGGCCTCCCAGTTCCCGTCGCCGAACTCCGGCTCCACCGACTGCCCCGCGAGCCGGTCGACCTCGTCCGGGGTGAGCTCGGTGCCGTTGGGGAGCACGAAGTCGTAGATGCCGTCGTCGACACCCACGGCCAGCATCGCGTCGCCACCGCCGAGCCCGGAGAGCTCGCCGACCTCCAGCATCCAGTCGTCGGAGTCCACGCCGTCGAACGAGTCCACGAAGACGACGAACAGCTGGGTGCCGTCCGCGGACTGCAGCTCGTCCAGGGCGGACTCGATCTCCGACTCGCCGCTCAGCACGCCCGCCTCGTCGACGATCTGGTCGTCCAGCCGGAAGGGCTCCTCGGCCAGGGCGGGAGCCGCGGCGAGGGAGAGCAGGGCGGATGCGCCCAGGACCACGAACAGCCGGCGCACGGCTACCTCCTGAGCGATTCGGTACGGGTGATCGACAGTACCGACGGGGAGAGGGGTCCGGCGGTCGCCCTGTGGGTAGGGGCGCCGGACATCCCGACCACCGAGGAGCCCCCGTGCCGGACGACGACCGGATCCCCGCCGCCGAGCTGCCCCCGGGCGCCGTCCGCCGATCGGGCGACTGGGCCGTGGGCAACCGCGGCCCCGGCCCGGACGGCGAGGACCGCTTCTTCGCGGTCTCCCGCCGCTGCCGCCACCAGCTCGCCGACCTCTCCGAGGGCACGGTGGACGCCGACGGCTGCCTGGTCTGCCCCTGGCACCGGAGCCGCTACGACGTGCGCACCGGCGAGATGGTCGAGGGCCCGCGCGGCTTCCTCGGCTACCACGGCCCGACGCCCGGCTACACGCAGCTGATCCGGCTGATCGGCTCGGTGGCCCGGTTGCGCGTGCGCCGGGCTCGCCGCGACGGCGACGACGTCGTCCTGGAGTGACCCAGGCATGGGAAGCGATACACCCGTTCTCGCGCTCGAAACAGGTGCATCGCTTCCCATGCCTGAGTGAACGGGGTCAGCGGAGGCGGTCCCACTCGGCGCGGCGGAGCGCCTGCTCGTCGGGGTCCGGCACGGGCAGCGAGGCCAGCAGGCGCTGCGTGTAGGGGTGCTGCGGCGCCCCGAGCACCTGCTCACCGGTGCCCTCCTCGACCAGCTCGCCCTTGTAGAGCACCGCGATGCGGTCGGCCAGCAGGTCGACGACGGCGAGGTCGTGGCTGATGAACAGGCAGGCGAAGCCCAGCTCGCGCTGCAGCTCGTCGAACAGCTCGAGCACCCGCTTCTGCACCGACACGTCCAGCGCCGACGTGGGCTCGTCGGCGATCAGCAGCTCGGGATCCAGAGCCAGCGCGCGGGCGAGGCTGGCCCGCTGCCGCTGCCCGCCGGAGAGCTCGTGCGGGAAGCGGTCGCCGAAGCTCTTCGGCAGCTGCACCGCCTCGAGCAGCTCGTCCACCCGGCCGCGGGCCTCCTGCGGGTTCTTCGCCCGCTTGTGCACGACCAGCGGCTCGGCGACGGCGTCGGCGATGGTGAGCAGCGGGTTGAAGCTGGACGCCGGGTCCTGGAAGACGAACCCGATCCGCTCGCGCAGCGGCCGGAACGCCCGCTCCTTCATGCCGTTCATCTCGGCGCCGTGCACGGTGAGCGAGCCGCCGGTGACCTTGGTCAGCCCGGCGATGGCCCGGCCGATCGTCGTCTTGCCGCTGCCGCTCTCGCCGACCAGCCCGAGCACCTCGCCGGGGCGGATCGCGAAGCTGACGCCGTCGACGGCGACGAAGTCGGGCCGGCGCAGCCGGCCGGGGTAGACGATCCGCAGGTCGCGGGCCTCCACCACCGGCGTCGCCTCCTGCCAGCCGGGGGCCCGGGCGCCGGCCCGGTCGGCCGTGCGGGCCCGCCCCTCGCCGAGGCGCGGCACCGAGCCGAGCAGCTGGCGGGTGTACTCGTCCACCGGCGCGGAGAACAGCGTGCGGACGTCGGCCTGCTCGACGATCCGGCCCTGGTACATGACCGCGACCCGGTCGGCGAGGTCGGCGACGACGCCCATGTTGTGCGTGATCAGCACGATCGCGGTGCCGAACTCGTCGCGGCAGCGGCGCAGCAGGTCCAGGATCTCGGCCTGCACGGTGACGTCCAGGGCCGTGGTGGGCTCGTCGGCGATGATCACGCCGGGATCCAGCGCCAGCGCCTGGGCGATGACGATGCGCTGCTTCTGCCCGCCGGAGAACTGGTGCGGGTAGTGGTCGACGCGCTCCTCGGGGTCCGGGATGCCCACCCGGCGCATGACGTCGATCGCCTTGGCCCGCGCCTCCTTCTTGCTGTAGTCGCCGTGGGCGCGCAGCCCCTCGGCGATCTGCCAGCCGACCGGGAACACCGGGTTCAGCGCGGTCGAGGGCTCCTGGAACACCATCGCGGCGTCCCGGCCGCGCACCTCGCCGAGGCCGCGGCGGGAGAGCGTGACGACGTCGTGGGTCTCCGAGCCGTCCTTGCTGGTCAGCAGGATGGCGCCGCGGGTCAGCGCCGTCTCGGGCAGCAGCCCGAGGATGCTGCGGGCGGTGACGGTCTTCCCGCTGCCGCTCTCCCCGACGATCGCCAGCACCTCGCCGGCCCCGACGGTCAGGGACACGTCGCGGACGGCGTCGACGTCCCCGGCGTCGGTGGCGAAGGTGACCGACAGGTTCTCGATCTCGACGACGTCGCGGGCGGGTGCGGTGGTCACGCGGGCCCCTTTCCGTCCAGGTAGGCGGTGTCCGCCGACGGGCTGCCGGGCACCACGGAGGTCTCGCCGACGTCGGCCGGCGTGACCGGGCCCCGCCGCCGGGTGCGCAGCCGCGGGTCGGCCAGGTCGTTGAGGCTCTCGCCCACCAGGGTCAGCCCGAGGACGACGAGCACGATGGCCAGGCCGGGGAACAGCGAGGTCCACCAGATGCCGCTGGTGACGTCGGACAGCGACTTCTGCAGGTCGTAGCCCCACTCCGCGGCTGCGGTGGGCTCGATGCCGAAGCCGAGGAAGCCCAGGCCGGCCAGCGTCAGGATCGCCTCGGAGGCGTTCAGCGTGAGGATCAGCGGCAGCGTGCGCGTGGCGTTGCGGAAGACGTGCCGCGACATGATCCGCCAGTGCGAGGCGCCGATGACGCGGGCGGACTCGACGTAGGCCTCGGCCTTGATCCGCACCGTCTCGGCGCGGACCACCCGCAGGTACTGCGGCACGAAGATGACAGTGATCGACAGCGCCGCGGCCATGATGCCGCCCCGCAGGCTGGATTCACCGCCGTTGAGCACGATGCCCACGACGATCGCCAGCAGCAGCGACGGGAAGGCGTAGATCGCGTCCGCGACCACCACGAGGACGCGGTCGAGCCAGCCGCCGAAGTAGCCGGCGACCAGGCCGAGCAGCACGCCGATCACGATCGACATCAGGACGGCCGCGACGATGACGTACAGCGCCGTCCGCGTGCCCCAGATGACGCGGGACAGCACGTCGTAGCCGCCGACGGTGGTCCCGAGCCAGTGGTCCGACGACGGCGCCTGCTGGGCACCGAAGGCACCGGAGGGGTCGCGGAGCTGGCTGTACTCGAAGGGCGCCAGCAGCGGCGCGAAGATCGCCGTCACCAGGAAGATCCCGGTCAGGACCAGGCCGGCGACGAGCATGCCGCGCTGCAGGCCGACGCTCTGCCGCAGCTGCCGGATCACCGGCAGGCCGCGCCAGCCGCGCGGCCGGCGACCGGGAGCCGGGACGTCGGCGGGAGCGTCGACGGCGGTCGTGGAGGTGGCCATCTCAGTACCTCACCCGGGGGTCGATGAGCGCGGCGATGACGTCGACGACGAAGTTGACCAGCGCCACGATGACGGCGGCCAGGACGACGATGCCCTGGACGGCGACGAAGTCGCGGGCCTGCAGGTACTCGACCAGCTGGAAGCCCAGGCCCTTCCACTCGAACGTCGTCTCGGTGAGCACCGCGCCGCCGAGCAGCAGCGCGATCTGCAGGCCGATGACCGTGACGATCGGGATGAGCGCGGGCCGGTAGGCGTGCTTGCGCAGCAGCCGCCGCTCGCTGACCCCGCGGGAGCGGGCGGCCTCGACGTAGCCGCTGCCGAGGGTGCCGATGACGTTGGTGCGCACCAGCCGCAGGAAGACCCCGGCGGTGAGCAGGCCGAGCGCGACGGCCGGGAGGACGGCGTGCTCCAGCACGTCCTGGATCACGTCGCCGTCGCCGAGCTTCAGCGCGTCGATCAGGTAGATGCCGGTGCTGCTGTCCTGCTGCTGCAGCTGGATCTCCGCACCGGTGGAGGCCCGCCCGGCGACGGGCAGCCAGCCGAGGTTCACCGCGAAGACCAGCTTGAGCAGCAGGCCCGCGAAGAAGACCGGGGTGGCGTAGCAGAGGATCGCGAACACGCGGAGGACGGCGTCGGGCCAGCGGTCGCGCAGGTAGGCGGCGAGCCGGCCCAGCGGGATGCCGACGGCGAAGGCCACGATCAGCGCGTAGAACGCCAGCTCCAGGGTGGCGGCGCCGAAGGAGGTCAGCATGTCGCTGATCTCGCGGCCGTCGCTGATCGCCGTCCCGAAGTCACCCTGGACGAGCTGGCCCAGGTACTCCCAGTACTGCACGAGGATCGGCCGGTCGTAGCCGGCCTCGGCGATCCGCCGGGCGAGCTCCTCGGCCGGGAGCCGGCCGCCCTGCGCGGCGGTGATCGGGTCACCGGTGAGCCGCATGAGGACGAAGACGGTCGTCACCAGGATGAAGATCGTCGGGAAGATCAGCAGGAAGCGGACGAGCAGGTAGCTGCCCAGCCCGCCGCTGCGGCGCTGACGAGCCGCCGTGGGTGTGGCGTCGGGAGCCCCGCCTCCCCCGGTCGGCTCGGTCGTGGTGGTGGTCATCTCTCCCACTCGTTCATCGGGCCCTCACACGGCAGACCCCGGGTGATCCGCTCGCGGCGGGTCACCCGGGGCCGTGGTGCCTACAGTCTCCCAGCTGGTGGGATCAGCCCTTGCTGAGGGCTCCGTAGCGGAACTTGAAGGACGCGTCGAGCGTGTCCTCCGCGCCCTCGACGTCGGAGCCGACGACGGCGACCTGAGCACCCTGCAGGTAGGGCAGCGTGGACAGGTCGTCCGCGACGAGGTCCTGGATCTGCTCGATCATGCCCTGGCGCTCGGTGGCGTCAGCGGTGCTCGCCTGCGCCAGGATCATGTCGTTGACCTGCTGGTTCTCGTAGTGGTTGCTGAGGAAGTTCTCCAGCAGGAAGAACGGCGTCAGGTAGTTGTCCGCGTCCGAGTAGTCCGGGAACCAGCCGAGCTGGTAGGCCGGGTAGGCGTCCGCGGTGCGCTGCTCCGAGTACTGGGTCCACTCGGTGGTCTGCAGGTTGACCGTGAACAGGCCGTCCGCCTCGAGCTGGTCCTTGATCAGCGCGTACTCGTCGGCCGAGGACGGGCCGTAGTGGTCGTTCGAGTACTGCAGGTTCAGCTCGACCGGGGTGGTCACGCCGGCCGCCTCGAGGCGGGCCTTCGCGGCCGTGGCGTCGGGGCCGCCCTCGCCGTCGCCGTACTTCTCCAGCAGGGGCTCGACCGCACCGGTCAGGCCCTCGGGGACGTGGGAGTACAGCGGGGTGTAGGTGCCCTTGTAGACCTGCTCCGCGATCTCCTCGCGGTCGATCAGGTCGGCAGCCGCCTGACGGACGGCGGCAGCCTTGAGCGGGTCGGCCTCGGGCGTCGTGGCGCCGAACGGCTGGGTGTTGAAGTTGAACGTGATGTAGCGGATCTCGCCGCCGGGGCCGTCGACGACCTTGACCTCGTCGTTGCCGCGCAGGTCCTCGATGTCGGTCGCGGTCAGGCTGCGCCACGCGACGTCGATGTTGCCCTGCTGGATGTCCAGCTTCAGATTCGAGGCCTCGGCGTAGTACTTGACGTTGACCTGCTCGGTCTTCGCCTCGCCCAGCACACCCTCGTAGTCCGGGTAGGCCTCGTAGGAGATCAGGTTGTTCTGGTCGTAGTTCGTGATGACGTACTGGCCGTGGAAGGCCTCGCCGTCGACGATCTCCTGGTCCGGGGTGATCGCGTCGGCCGAGAAGACGTCCTCGTCCACGATCGGGCCCGCCGGGCTGGAGAGGATCTGCGGGAAGACCTGGTCGTTCTCGGTCTTCAGGTTGAACACGACCGTGGTGTCGTCCGGCGTCTCGACGCTGTCGAGGTTGTAGAGCAGCGAGGACGGGCCGTTCTCGTCCGCGATCGCCAGCTGGCGGTCGAACGTGAACTTGACGTCGGAGCTGGTCAGGTCGTTGCCGTTGGCCCACTTCAGGCCCGGCTTCAGGGTGACCGTGTACTGGGTCGGCGAGGTGAACTCGGCCGACTCGGCGATGTCGGGCTCGACGTCCGGGCTGCCGTACGGGGTGTTCAGCAGGAACGGGTAGATCTGGTTCATGACCGCGAACGAGCCGTTGTCGTAGGAACCGGCCGGGTCGAGGAAGGTGATCTTGTCGGTCGTGCCGATGGTCAGGGCACCGCCGCTGCTGCTGCCGCCCTCGGAGCCGCCGTTGTCACCGTCGTCGCCGCCGCACGCGCTCAGCAGGAGAGCCGTCACAGCGACGCCCGCCGTGGCGACCATGCGCCGACGGCTGCTCGATCCGGAGATCATCCGATACCTCGTCTTCGTCGAAATGCGGTCCGGGATGCGCGCACAGGCGACACCGCGGCCCACCACAGGACAGTGGATGAAGTAGGTGTAACACGCGGTTCCCGCCGCAAGGAATCTTGCTCCGACACCGTTATGACGTCGTGACTGCAGCAGGAGGCCCGGGCACGCGGACGTCGTCCGCCGATCGCAGGCATGGGAAGCGATGCACCCGTTCCGAGCCGCAGAACAGGTGCATCGCTTCCCATGCCTGGGTGGCGGGGGTCAGAACGCGGGCAGGACCGCGCCCTCGTAGGTGTCCTCGATGAACTGGCGGACCTCGTCGGAGTGCAGCAGCTCCTCGAGCTGCTGGATGCGCTCGTCGTCCTCGTCACCACTGCGGACGACGAGCAGGTTGGCGTTCGGGTTGCCCTCGGCCTCCTCGAGCACCAGCGCGTCCTCGGCCGGCGAGAGGTCGGCGTCGATCGCGTAGTTGCCGTTGATCACCGCGGCGTCGACGTCGACCAGCGAGCGGGGCAGCTGCGCGGCCTCGACCTCCTGGATCTCCAGGTTCTTCGGGTTCTCGTCGATGTCCAGGGCCGTCGGCGCCTTGTCCCCGGTGTCGGCCAGCGTGAGCAGGTCGTTGCTCTCGAGCAGGCGCAGCGCGCGGGCGGCGTTGGTCGGGTCGTTCGGGATCGCCACCGTCGCGCCGTCGGGGAGGTCGGCGACGTCGGTCAGCGTCGCGGAGTAGAGGCCCAGCGGCTCGATGTGCACCGGCTCCAGGGCGGTGAAGTCGTAGCCGGCGTTGGCCTCCTGCTCCTCCAGGTAGGGCACGGTCTGGAAGAAGTTCGCGTCCAGCGAGCCGTCGTCGAGAGCGACGTTCGGCTGCACGTAGTCGGTGAACTCGACGACGTCGAGGTCGAGGCCGGCGTCCTCGGCCAGCTCCTCGTCGATGAACCGCAGGATCTCCGCGTGCGGCACCGGGGAGGCCCCGACGCGCAGCGGCTCGTCGGCCCCGGAGAGCTCGGCGTCACCCCCGCACGCGGACATGCCGAGCAGCGCGGCGGTCGCGACGGCGGCCAGGGCGGACCTACGGGGGCGGTTCATGGTGGATCTCCTTGCGACGTGGGCGGTGCGGGGTACGGGAGGTCAGACGTGCGCGAGCCGGCGGGCCCAGCGGTCGCCGGCCCACTGCAGGAGCTGCACGAGCACCAGCAGCAGGACGACGGTCGTCAGGGTGATGTCGGTGCGGAACTGCTGGTAGCCGTAGCGGATGGCGAAGTCGCCCAGCCCCCCGCCGCCGATGGCCCCGGCCATCGCGGAGTAGCTGATCAGCGCCACGACGGTGACGGTGACGCCGGCGACCAGCGACGGCAGCGCCTCCGGCAGCAGCACCGTGCGGACGACGTCCCGCCGGCGCGCGCCCATGGACAAGGTCGCCTCGACCTTGCCGTGGCTCACCTCGCGCAGGCTGGTCTCCACCAGCCGGGCGAGGAACGGGACGGCGCCGATGGTGAGCGGGACGATCGTCGCCGTCGAGCCGATCGTGGTGCCGACGAGGCCGCGGGTCACCGGTGCGACCAGCACCAGCAGGATGATGAACGGCAGCGACCGGCCCAGGTTGACGACCAGGCCGAGCGCCCGGTTGAACACCGGCCGGGGGGAGAGCGCGCCGGGTGCGGTGATGGTGAGCAGCACGCCGAGCGGCACCCCGATCAGCACGGTGAGCACCGTGGAGACGCCGACCATGTAGAGGGTGTCCCAGGTGGCCTCGGCCAGCTGCGGAGCGATCCGGGACCAGTCGTTCACCGCTGCACGTCCGGGGAGTCGAGGAGGCGGGCGAAGGCGGGCGCCTGCCCCGCGGGGTCGGGCTCCGGTTCGGTCAGGTCGACCGGCACCGGCTCGTCGCCGGGCAGCGCCCGCTCGACCAGCGAGCCGCCGTCCCGGAGCCGCTGCAGCGCCGGGTCCAGCCGGCCGTCGTCGCCGGTCACGGCCAGCAGTAGACGGCCGAAGCGCCGGCCGGCCACGGTCTCCACCGAGCCGCCGACGATCTCGACGTCGAGCCCCAGCTCGCCGGCGAGGGTACGCAGCACCCGGCCCTCCGGCGCGGACTCGGTGACGGTGATCCGCACGAGGTCTCCGCGGGTGTCGGTGACCGCGGGCGCGGGCAGCAGCTGGGCGGCCAGGGGCGAGTGCGGTCGGGTGAGCACCTCGGCGAGCGGGCCGCCGTCGACCACCTTCCCGCGGTCGAGCAGCACGGCGCTGTCGCAGACCGCGCGGACCACGGCCATCTCGTGGGTGATGAGCAGCACGGTCAGGCCCAGCTCGGCGCGGACCTGACGCAGCAGGTCGAGCACCCCGGCGGTGCTCGCCGGGTCGAGCGCGCTGGTCGCCTCGTCGCAGAGCAGCACCTTCGGGCGGGCGGCCAGGGCTCGGGCGATGGCCACGCGCTGCTTCTGGCCGCCGGAGAGCTGGCCCGGGCGGGAGCCGTGCCGGTCGGCCAGCCCCACCAGGTCCAGCAGGTCGGCGACGCGGGCGCGGCGCTCGGCCCGGCCCATGCCGGCGAGCTCCAGCGGGTGCTCGACGTTGCCGGCGGCGGTGCGGGAGTCCAGCAGGTTGAAGTGCTGGAACACCATGCCGACGGTGCGCCGGGCCTTCCGGACGCCGTCGTCGTCGAGGTCGGTGAGCACCTGGCCGTCGACGACGACCCGGCCCGAGGTCGGCCGTTCGAGCAGGTTCACCAGGCGGGCGAGGGTGCTCTTGCCCGAGCCGCTGGGGCCGACGACGCCGGCGAACTCCCCCGCGGCGACCGACAGCGAGACGCCGTCGACTGCGGTCACCTCGGCCGCCCCGCGGCGGGCGGGGAAGACCTTGCGGACGTCGGTCAGTTCGATCACGGGGGCCTCGGCGGGAGCTCGGTGGTACGGCACGGGACGGGCGCCGGGCCGGGGTACCCCCGGCGGGCGCGAACAGTCCGGAGCTAGAGCCGGCTGGCCGTGCGCATGAGGTCGATGGCGCGCCGACGCGTCAGCACACCCCCGCCCACCATCGGTCGATCATCCCCCGCCGCGGGCGTTCCGGCCACGGACCGCGACCGGATGTGAGAGAACGCTCAACCAGTTCGGCGCCCCTCCCCCCACCCCCCGGACTTCCGGTGCAGGAAGTCCGGGACTTCCGGTGCAGGAAGTCCGTCGCGGACGCCGGGATCCGCTCTCAGGCGGTGATGGTGCGGCGGCCCTCGAACGCGCGCCCCAGCGTGACCTCGTCGGCGTACTCCAGGTCACCGCCGACGGGCAGGCCGCTGGCCAGCCGGCTCACGGTCAGCCCCATCGGGCCGACCAGCCGGGCCAGGTAGGCGGCGGTCGCCTCGCCCTCGAGGTTCGGGTCGGTGGCGATGATGAGCTCGGTGATGCCGCTGTTCATGAGCCGGGTCATGAGCTCCTTGACCCGCAGGTCGTCGGGGCCCACGCCGTCGATCGGGCTGATCGCGCCGCCGAGCACGTGGTAGCGGCCGCGGAACTCGCGGGTCCGCTCGATCGCGACGACGTCCTTGGGCTCCTCGACGACGCAGATGACGTCCTCGGAGCGGCGCGGGTCGCGGCAGATCCGGCACTGCTCGGCCTCGGCGACGTTGTAGCAGGTCACGCAGAAGCGGACCTCGGCCTGCACCCGGTTGAGCGCGGCCACGAGCCGGCCGACGTCTGCGGATTCCGACGCGAGCAGGTGGAAGGCGATCCGCTGCGCGCTCTTGGGCCCGACGCCGGGGAGGCGGCCGAGCTCGTCGATGAGGTCCTGGACGGCGCCCTCGTACACGGTGTTCCTCGATCTCTGGGGTGTGGAGAGGCGCCGGTCAGAAGCCGGGCAGGCCCAGGCCGCCGCCAGGGCCACCGAGCCCGCCGGCCAGCGGGCCCATGGTGTCGGCCGCCAGCTCGTCGACGGCACGCTTGGCATCGCGGACGGCGGCGACGACGAGGTCCTGGAGCGTCTCCAGGTCGTCGGGGTCGACCGCGGCCGGGGCGATGGTGAGCGCGGTCAGCTCGCCGGCGCCGGTCATGGTCGCCGAGACCAGCCCGCCGCCGGCGGTGCCGGTGACCTCGCGCCCGGCGAGCTCCTCCTGCGCGGCGACGAGCTGCTGCTGCATCTGCTGCGCCTGCTGCATGAGCTGCGACAGGTCGGGCATGCCGGAGGGGTTCATGGTTCGAGAGTAGGCCGCGGATACGACGCGCAGCGGCTTCCCGCCGACCTCTGGGGCGGGTGGTGCGGGCGCCGCGGTCAGGAGTCGATCGGGCGGGCGCCGAGCTGGGTGCGCAGCAGCGACAGGGCCGCCTGCTCGGGGTCGACGGCGGGCTCGCGCTCGCTCTCGGGCCGGGACGCCTCCGCCGCGCGCTCGGCCATGAGCTCGCGCGCCTCGGCGGCCTCCGCCGCGTCCGCCGCCTCGCGGGCGTCCTCCTTGCTGACCGCCGGCCCCGGTGCCACGGCGCCCTCGACGACGACCTGCACCTTCCAGCGGACGCCGAGCAGCTCCTGGAGCGAGCCACGGATGACGTCGCGGTTCAGGTCCTCGCCCAGCATCTTCGCCAGGGCCGGCGAGGTGGCGGTCAGCGTGAGGACGCCGTTCGCGAGGTCGTGCACCTGGGCGCTCTTGAGCAGCGCCTCGGTGGTCCGCTTGTGGCCGCGGACGATCTTGAGCAGCTCGGGCCACACCCGCCGGACGTCGCTGGTGTTCAGCGTCCCCTCGGACTCCGGGTTGGCCGACACCACCGGCGTGGGCTCGCCGCCCCGGGGCGCGGGCGAGGACTCCGCGGCGGGGCGCGGTGCGGCCTCGGACCGGGGCTCCTCGACCCGGGCCGCGGCGGCGCGCACGGCTTCGGGCTGGGCCGGGTGCGGCCAGTCCTCGTCGTCGGTGGGCTCGGGCGGTAGCGGGATGTCGGGCTCGCCGGCCGCCGGGCGGGCGGTCGGCGGCCCCGCCGGGGCCGCGGGTCGGGCGGCCGCGGCGGCAGCGCCGGCGGCGGCCGCGGTGGCCCGGGCGCCGGAGCCGGGCTGCACGGTCTCCGGCCAGTCGTCGGCGGCGGCAGCGGTGGCCGCGGGCGCCGGCGTCGCGGTCGGCGCGGCCGGCTCCCGGCGCTGGGAGGGGCGGACGTACCCGGCGGCCGCGGCGGCCGGCTGCTCGCGCACGGGCGCGGGCGCGGCGGCCGGCTCCGGGGCGCGGACGGGCTCGGGGGCGGCGACGGGGGCGCGGGCCGGCTCGGGGGCACGGGCCGGCTCACGGACGGCCGCCGGCCGCGGTTCGGCGGCGCGTGCCGGCTCCGGCGGTGCGGCTGCCATCGCTCCACCGCCCACCCGGCCGGCGTGCTCGCCGGCGATCGACATCCGCCGCTCGAGGCGCTCGAGCCGCTGCAGCGTGGCCACCGCGGAGCCGTCGACGCCGGGCAGCAGCATGCGGGCGCACACGAGCTCGAGCAGCAGCCGCGGCGCCGTCGTCCCCCGCATCTCGGTGAGCCCCTCGTGCACGGTGTCGGCCATGCGCGACAGCGTCGCCGAGCCCAGCGCCTGCGCCTGCTGGCTCATCAGGTCCAGCCGGTCGGAGTGCGAGTCGAGCAGCCCGTTGCCCCCGGCGTCGGGCACCGCGTCCAGCACGATCAGGTCACGCAGCCGGTCGAGCAGGTCGGTGGCGAACCGACGCGGATCGTGCCCGGCCTCGACCACCCGGTCGACGGCGCGGAAGACGCCGGCGGCGTCGTGCGCGGCGAGGGCGTCGATGGTCTCGTCGAGCAGCGCGTCGTCGGTGACGCCGAGCAGGCCGACCGCGGTGCGGTAGGTGACGCCCTCGGGACCGGCGCCGGCGAGCAGCTGGTCGAGGATGGACAGCGAGTCGCGCACCGACCCGCCACCGGCGCGCACGACGAGCGGGAAGACCGTCGGCTCGACCGTGACGCCCTCGGCCTCGCAGGTCCGCTCCAGCAGCCCGCGCAGCGTCGTCGGCGGCACGAGGCGGAAGGGGTAGTGGTGCGTGCGCGACCGGATGGTGGGCAGCACCTTGTCCGGCTCCGTCGTCGCGAAGACGAAGACCAGGAACTCCGGCGGCTCCTCGACCACCTTCAGCAGGGCGTTGAAGCCCTGCGTGGTGACCATGTGCGCCTCGTCGACGATGTAGACCTTGTAGCGGCTGTTGACCGGCGCGAAGAACGCCCGCTCGCGGAGGTCGCGGGCGTCGTCGACGCCACCGTGGCTGGCCGCGTCGATCTCCATGACGTCCAGCGACCCCGGGCCGTCGGGCGCCAGGGCGATGCAGGACCCGCACACGCCGCACGGGGTGGACGTCGGGCCCTGCTCGCAGTTGAGCGAGCGGGCCAGGATCCGCGCCGAGGACGTCTTGCCGCAGCCGCGCGGGCCGCTGAAGAGGTAGGCGTGGTTGATCCGGCCGCCGTCGACCGCGTTCATCAGCGGCCCGGTGACGTGCTCCTGCCCGACCACCTCGGCGAAGGTCGCCGGGCGGTACTTCCGGTACAGAGCCAGGGCCACGGGGCGAGGTTACGTTGCCCCTCCGACGCTCCGGTCACGTTCCCGGGCCGCCGTGCGGCTCAGCGGGTCAGGTGCAGCAGGAACTCCACGGCACCGGCGTCCTCGACGCGGACGAAGCCGAGGTCCGGCGGGTCGATCCCGTGGTCGGCGAAGGTCACCGGCACCGATCCGGAGACGTCGACCCCCTCGGGCGTGCGGACGACGGAGAGCTCGGTGCGCACCTCGCGCGCCACCCCCTTGACCGTCAGCTCGCCCACGACCGGGACGGGCACGGGCGTGCCCGCGAGCTCGGGGAGCTCCACCGGCTCGGTCACCGCGAACGTGGCGGTCGGGAACTGCCCCACGTCCATCACGGTGTCGCGGAAGTAGCCGTCCCGACGGCCGTTGTCGGTGGCGATACCGGCCACGTCGACGGTCACCTCCGCCGACGTCAGCGAGCCGCCCGCGACCTCGACCGAGCCGCTGACCTGGTCGGTCGTGCCGGCGACGGTGTTGTCGACGCCGTTGAGCACCTCGTCGACGCGGTACCCGGCGGTGGAGCCGGGCGCGACAGTCCAGGTGCCGTCGGTCTCCACCGAGAGCGTCGCGCCCTCGGGCTGCGCCACCACGGTCTCGGCCGGCGGCGCGTCCTCGTCCAGGGCCGCGTAGATCAGCGGTCCGGCTCCGAGTGCCAGGACGAGCAGCGCGAGGCCGCCCCCGACGATCCACCAGATGCGTCCACGCATGGCCACTCCCTGCTTGACGGTTCATGCATCGAAGCGCACGAACCTGGCAGGGAGCTGTGAAGCAGGTCACGATCGCGGGGCCGCGGAAAAGAAAGGGACCCCCCGCGCACCCGCCAGAGCCCGCTTATCCTTGCTGCCTTCCGGCCCTGGGGAGGTTCACAGGGTGACGCCACACGAGGGGTCGGGATCCACTGTAGAGCACTGCCGCCTCGCACCCGGGACGCGGGCGGGCCCGCCTCGTCCGGGAGGACGGGGCGGGCCCGGTGCTGCGGAGGATGGGAGATTCGAACTCCCGAGGGTTTTATCCCAACCCGCTTTCCAAGCGAGCGCCATAGGCCACTAGGCGAATCCTCCAACTGCGGGTCCGATGCTACCGGGCGCCCCCGGCAAGCTGGGCACGGCTCTCGACGACGAGCACGGAGTCGGCCGCCGCGAGGCTCACGACCTCGCTCTTCCCCGGGTTGAGCCGCACCGCGCCGGTCGCCCCGACGCGGTAGCCGAGCACCGACTGGCCCCGGGCCGCGCCCGCCGCCACCACCGCACCGAACGGCACCGGGTCGCTGCCCACGTAGCGCTGCGCCGGCCCGAAGCTGAGCCGCGCGCCCTCGGGGTCGAACAGCTCGACGAAGACCTGCGCCAGCTCCGTCCGCTCCGAGAGCTGGGCGAGCATCAGGCTGGTCACCTCGTCGCTGACGATCCAGTCGTCCACGCCGCCGGCCCGGACCAGCTCGACGTCGTCGCGCTCGAGCACCTCGGCCACGATCCGGACGGCCCGCTCGCCGCCGGCCGGCCAGGCCCGCCGCAGGGCGAGCAGGGTGAGCAGCGTCCGGGCGTCGCCGTCGGCGGCCTCCACCGCCTCGCGGTAGCTGAGCACGATGCCCTGGTCGTAGGCCTCGTCCCGGACGAGCGCCGCGAGCTCCTCGGGGCCGGCGCTGGTCGGGTGCACGCGGACGTCGGTGTGCTGCAGCCCCTCGATGCGGACATCGCCCGGATCGACCAGCGACGGGTCGACGACGACGTCGACGACCGTGCCGGGCACGGCGAACTGGTCGAACTCCCGCACGACCTTGGCGCCGAGCAGGCTCCAGCCGACGATCAGCAGCCGCTTGGGCAGCTGCACCTCGTCCTGGGGCAGAGCGGGCACGGGCACCGGCCAGGAGCGGGCGCCGGTGCAGCGGAAGGTGGAGTCGTCCTCCGCGACGGCGATGACCTGGTCGCCGTCCTCGAGGACCGTCGTCGCCGGCGGGTTGACCAGGATGCTGCCGTCGGCGCGGGCCAGGCCCAGGACGGCGGAGGTGTCGAAGGCGGTCAGCGCCTCGGCGTAGGTGCCGCCGGTGAGCTCGTCGAACGGGGCGAAGTAGATCTCGTCGCCGTCGAAGTCGATGAGGTCGCGGAGCACCTGCGACAGGCCGCTCTGCCGGCAGGACTGCGCGGTGATCTCGGCGATCACGTGGTCGGAGTTCACCGTGACGACGCGGCCGTCGGTGAGCGCGGCCAGGCTGTCGGCGTAGGTGGGGTCGGAGATCTCGGCGACCACGCGCGGGCCGGTGAAGTCCGGGTCGAGCGTCTTGATCGCGAGCACGGCGCGGATCGCATCGGCGTCCCCGTTGCCGGCGCTCATGACGATCACCGAGCGGGCGCCGAGCAGGTTGACCATCTCGAGGTCGGCGACCTTGGCCGGGGAGCCGGAGCGGCAGACCAGCCGGGTGGTGCCCGTGTCGCCGACCGCGGCCGACAGCGTGTCCTCCATGACCGTCTTGTCCTCGACGCCGAGGACGACGACGGCCGCGTGCTTCTCGCTGGCGTTGGCGACGACGAGCTCGGAGACGATCGCGGCGATCCGCGGGGACCAGCCGAGGACGACGGTGTGCCCGGACTCCAGGACGTCGCTGCGGCCCTTGCGCAGGCCCTCGATCCGCTGGTCGACGGCGTTGGCGATCAGGCCGATGAGGCTGCCGGCGATGAAGATGCCGGCGAGGGTGACGACGAAGGAGAGCAGCCGCATCGGCCAGCTGCTGTCACCGGCGAAGGTGCCGGCGTCGACGACGCGCAGCATCGCCTGCCAGATGCCCTCGGCCGGGTTGGGCACCGGGCCCTCGCCGTTGACGCCGTCGAGCCCGAAGGCCCAGAACGCCAGCCCGGCGACGACGAAGATCGCCAGCGTGAGCAGCGCCAGCCAGCCGATGACGACGCCGGCCCCGCGCGCCAGGGCGTTGTCGAACCGGTAGCGCAGCCGCTGGCCCGGCGTCGGCGTCGACGTGGGGCGCGGCGCCCGGTGCACCGGTGCGCCGGTCGCCGGCGCCGCCATGCGGGTGCGGCGGCTCACCGCCTTGCCCGGTCGCGCCGCCCGCGTCGTGGTGGTCCTGATCTCGCCCATGCCCTGCCTCCGCCTGGAGCCGCGGCAGCCGGCGCCGAGATGGCCGGCCCGTCAGGCGGCCGGCGACAGGTTAGGGCATCCGACCAGGGACGATGCCGTTTCCTGCCCGCCGGGGTGGTTGAGTGTCCCGAGCGGCGGGCATGGGCGCACGGATAGGGCACCAGCGGCCCCGGGGAGTGCTCCCCGGCGGCGACCGGAGGAGGAGGCGGACATGGGCGAGGACACGCAGGTGCGGCCGGACGTGGTCGAGGCGATCGTCGGCGTCCTCAAGGGCGGCGACGCCGGAGCCCTGCCGGAGGGCGCGACCGCCGCGGAGAAGGCGGCCGCCAAGGACTCCTACCTCTCGGACTTCGTGGCCGACCGCAGCAAGCGGGACCGCCAGTCGCAGGCCTGGGAACTGCTGGTGACCCGCAGCTACGACGAGCCCCCCACGTGGGCGCAGATCTTCGACGACCTCGACCCGGCGGTGCACACCGAGCTCGGCACCCTCTTCGACGCCCTGCCCGCCGGCGCCCGCGAGGAGTACGTGCGCCGGTACGGGGAGCCCTCGGGCGTCTGACCGACCGGTCCGCCTCCCGACTCTCCGATGTCCACACCTCTCACCGCGCCCGGTCGCCTCGTCGCCGGGCGGTACCGGCTGCAGTCGCAGATCGGCGGCGGCGGCATGGGCGCGGTCTGGCTGGCGCTCGACGAGCTGCTGGGCCGGCAGGTCGCGGTCAAGCAGGTGCTGGTCTCCGAGAGCGACGAGGCGCTGGCCGAGCAGCAACGGCAGCGGGCCCTGCGCGAGGGCCGGATCGCCGCGCGGCTGAGCCATCCGCACGCCATCTCGGTCTACGACGTCGCCCAGGAGGGCGAGGTGCCGTGGCTGGTCATGGAGTACCTGCCCTCCCGCAGCCTGGCCGAGGTCGTGCAGGCCGACGGCGTGCTGCGGGTGGACCAGGTGGCGCAGATCGGGGCGCAGGTGGCCGATGCGCTGGCCGCCACCCACGCGGCCGGGATCGTGCACCGCGACGTCAAGCCGGCCAACATCCTGATCGGCCAGGGCGAGCGGATCGAGGGCCTGGTCAAGATCACCGACTTCGGGATCTCGCACGCCCACGGCGACGTCACGCTCACCCAGACCGGCCAGATCACCGGGACGCCGGCGTTCCTCGCCCCGGAGGTCGCCCAGGGCTACGAGATGGGCGAGGCCAGCGACGTCTTCTCGCTCGGCGCGACGCTCTACACCTGCCTGGAGGGCCAGCCGCCGTTCGGCATGGAGGACAACGCGCTGGCGATGCTGCACAAGGTGGCCGGAGGCTCGATCCGGCCGCCGGCGCGGGCTGGTTCGCTGTCCGGGCCCCTGACGCGGATGCTCGCCGCCGACCCGGCCGAGCGGCCCTCGATGGCCGAGGTCCGGGACGAGCTCGCCCGCCTCGCCGCGGGCCGGAGCGGGGACACCACCACCGTGCTGCTGGCCCGCACCGACCTGCGCCCGGCCGGCGGGCGGCCGAGCACCGAGGTCTTCCCCGCCGCCGCCCCCGAGGCGGCCGAGCCCCCTCCCCCGCCGCCGCCGGTGCACGTCGACGACCGGCCCCGGGTGGTGCCCGCCGCCCGGCCGCCCGCGCGGCGCAGGGGCGTGTGGGTGGCGGCGGCACTGGCCGTCGTCGCCGTCGCCGCGCTCATCGGGTTCTGGGCGCTCGGCCGGGACGACCCCGGAGGCAGCGACACGCAGGCCGAGGGCTCCGCGTCCCCGTCCGCCGAGGCGCCTGCGTCGGCGTCGCCCTCGGCCTCGGAGGAGCCGCAGACCGAGGACGACACCACCGCCGATCCGACGGACGACGCCGCTCCGAGCGCGGAGCCCACCGAGCCGACGGGCCAGCAGCCGACCGAGCCGGTCGTCGCCCCCGCCACCGATCCCGCGTCCGCGGTCCGCGCCTTCTTCGCGCTGGTGCCCGGGAACCTCGACGCCGCCTACCAGCTGACCAGCCCGGGGTTCCAGCAGCGTTTTCCCCTGGCCAGCTTCAGCGGCTTCTGGGACGACTTCTCCAGCGTGCAGATCAGCAACATCGAGCCCCGGGGGGACGACCGGGCGCTCGCCGACATCACCTACGTGCGGCCCGACGGATCCAGCACCACGGAGCGGCACGAACTCCGGTTCGAGGCCGACGCGAACGGCCGGCTGCTGCTCGATCGGGACGAGCAGGTCTAGCAGACGCGACGACGGCGGCGCCTCCGCGAGGAGACGCCGCCGTCGGACTGCGGTGGCGGTGGGATTTGAACCCACGGAGGCTATGAACCTCACACGCTTTCGAGGCGTGCTCCTTCGGCCGCTCGGACACGCCACCGCCGAAGAGACTACAGGCCCCTCTGCGCCCGGAAGAACGCACGTAGCAGCGTGGCGGACTCCTCGGCCCGGACGCCCGCGGTGACCTCCGGCCGATGGTTGAGCCGCCGGTCGCGGACGACGTCCCACAGCGACCCGGCCGCCCCGGCCTTGGGGTCGTCGGCGCCGTAGACCACCCGGTCGACCCGCGACAGCACGCTCGCGCCGGCGCACATCGTGCACGGCTCGAGGGTGACGACCAGCGTGCAGCCGGTCAGCCGCCAGCCGTCGCCGTGCTGCTCCGCGGCCGCCCGCAGCGCCAGCACCTCGGCGTGTGCGGTCGGGTCACCGCGCTTCTCCCGCTCGTTGGCCGCCTCGGCCAGCACCGCACCGTCGGGCCCGAGGACGAGGGCGCCGATCGGGGTGTCACCCCACTCCTGCGCCGCGGCGGCGAGCTCCAGCGCCCGGCCCATCGCGGCGTCGAGGTCGAGGTCGAGGGTCACGGGTTCCCCCGTGCACAGTCGGTCTCTGCCCCGCCGGTGTGGGCAGAGACCGACTGTCCGGAGAAGAACTCTCGGCGCACCTTCGGGCTCTGCCCACCACCGTGGGCAGAGCCCGACTGTCCGGGGAACAGGTGCCGGGTCAAGCGGCGTCGTCCAGCGGGAAGCCGACCAGCGCGGAGAGCTCGGCGATGGCGACGGTCGGGTCGACGACCTTGATCGTCGAGAAGCCCAGCGCCCGGGCCGGCTTGCAGTTGATGCCCAGATCGTCGAGGTAGGCGCAGTCGGTGGCCTCGATGGGGCGGCCGACCGCCTCGGAGAGCCGGACCAGGGTGCGGCGGTAGATCTCCGGCTCGGGCTTGCGGACGCCCTCGATCGACGACTCCACGATCGCGTCGAACAGGTCGAGGATCTCGTCCATCCGGCCGCCGCGCTCCATCGGGGAGACGTTGTTGGAGACCATCCCCAGCGGCAGGCCCGCCTCGCGCAGCCGGCGGATGGCGGTGACCATGGCCGGCCGCACCTCGCCCCGCAGCGCCGCGAGCACCCGGCTCGCGTCCAGCCGGTGCCCGAGTGCCGCGGCCTCGGCCTCGAACGCCTCCGAGAAACCGACCACGTCCAGCTCGTTGCGCTCGAACCGCGCCCAGGCGTTGGTGTGGGGGTCGGTCGAGTTGAGCTGCCGGATCAGCCCGTCGGGCAGTCCGGCCTCGCGCTCGTAGGCGGCGAACGCGATCATCGGGCTCTCGGTGATCACACCCCCGAGGTCGAAGACGACCGCCGAGACGGTGCCGCTCATGCGGTCACCGCCGCGGCGAGCTCGTCGGCGAACCCGAGCCGGGCGGCGATCCGCTCCACCATCTCCTCGGCCCACAGGTCATCCGCAGTCACGATCGTCCTCAGCTCCTCGCCGGGCAGGCCGTCGTCGGCGAAGATCTCCAGATCCCCGCCCGGCCAGCCGCTCTCGTCGTCGTCGAAGGCGCCGTCGGTGTCGACGCCGATCCCGTACCGCTCCACCACCTCGGCGGCGAGCACCCATTCGAGCATCGTCGCGTCGGAGATCAGCGCCCGCACCATGCCACCGGGCCCGTGCCGCAGCACGACGAAGTACAGCCGCGAGTCGACGACCACCACGAACGGCGGCGGCCAGGCGGCGGCGTCGAACTCCCCCAGCGCCCGCTCGAGCACCGGCAGCTCGTCCCCGGCGTCCCCGGCCAGCAGTTCGACCGCCCAGCGGCCCCCGGCCCGGGACACCCGCACCGCGTAGTTGCCCGGACCGGCGGGCGCGCCGTCGACCGCGCTCACCGCTTGCGCAGCAGGGTCAGGCCGTCGGCCAGCGGCAGCAGCGCGGTCTCCCAGCGCGGGTCCGCGGCCAGGGCTGCGTTCAGCTCGGCGAGCGCGCGGTCGTCCTCGTCCCGCGGGTCGAGCACCCGGCCGTCGCGCAGCGTGTTGTCCAGCAGGACGACGCCGTTCGGGCGCAGCCGCGGGTGCAGCTCCGCCACGTAGGCGGCGTAGCCGGTCTTGTCGGCGTCGACGAACGCGAGGTCGAAGGTCGGCTCGGCCGGCAGCGACCGCAGCGAGGGCAGCGCGTCGCCGAGCCGCAGCTCGATCCGGTCGGCCAGCCCGGCGCGCGCCCAGTACCGGCGGGCCACCGCCGTCACCTGCTCGTCGCGGTCGAGGCACAGCAGCGAGCCGTCGGCCGGCAGCCCGCGGGCGATGCAGAGCGCGGAGAAGCCGGTGAAGGTGCCGATCTCGATCGCCGTGCGGGCGCCGAGTGCGGTGGTGAGCAGCCGCATGAGCACGCCCTGCTCGGGCGCGATCTGCATCGTGGCGGACACCTCGCCCCGGGCGGCCAGCTCCGCGGTCTCCCGGACGAGGTCGGCCATGACCTCGTCGAGCGGGTCCGAGGAGGCGCGGACGTACTCGGCGAGTTGCGGCGTGAGGAGGAACGACCTGGGGGTCATAGCCTCTGATCATGGCCGATGCCCCCTCCCTCCCGGTGTCCACGATGCCGGTCCCGCCGGTCTGCGTCATCGGGCTCGGCCAGCTCGGCGGCTCGCTGGCCGCCGCGCTGGCGGCCGCGGGCCGCCCCGTGTCCGGCTGGGACGTCGACCCCGACGCCCGCGACGCCGCTGCGGCCCGCGGCGTCGCGATCACGCGGGAGCTGTCCGGCGTCGTCGTGCTCGCCGTCCCGCTGCCGGCCATGGCGACGGCACTGGACGGGCTGTCCCTCGACCCCGACGCGACCGTCACCGACCTCGGCTCGGTCAAGGTCCCCGTGCTCCAGACGCTCGGCCCGTCGCTGGGGCGCCGGTTCGTGGGCGGCCACCCCATGTGCGGCACCGAGCGCTCCGGCCACGCCGCCGTCGACGCAGCCCTGTTCACCGGCGCCCGCTGGGCGCTGTGCCTGGAGCCGGACACCGAGCTGCCGCGGTGGCTGCGGGTCGCCGAGGTCGCGCTCGCCGTCGGCGCCGAGGTCGTGCCGGTCACCGCCGCCGAGCACGACGACGCCGTCGCCGCGATCAGCTCCGTGCCGCACCTGCTCGCCGCCGCGCTCGCCACCGCCGCGGCGGACGCCGGCCCGCTCGCCCTCGCGCTGGCCGCCGGCAGCTTCGGCTCGGGCACACGGGTGATCGGCAGCGACCCCGCGTTCGTCACCGCCATGGTCGAGGGCAACGCCGGCCCGGCGACGGCGGCGCTGGCCCGCGTGCGCGCCCAGCTGGACCGCCCGTGGCCGGAGCTCGTGGCCGCGGGGCACGCCGTCGCGACCCGGCAGGTGGGGCGCCGGCCGGTGCGGGTGCCGCTCGAGCGGGCCGCGCTCCTGGCGCTGGGCCGCGCCGGGGGCGCGGTCACCGGGCGGCCGGCGGCCTTCCTCGAGGGCTGGATGCCCGGCTGACCGTTTCGGGCCGCCGAGGAGGGGCAGGCACCGGGCATGGACGAGACCGACATCCTCAGCCGCATCCACTCGCTGGTCGACGAGGAGCACGCGCTCCGCGACAGCGCGGAGCACACCGACGAGACGCGGGCCCGCATGAACAAGCTCGAGGCCGACCTGGACCAGCTCTGGGACCTGCTGCGGCAGCGGCGGGCCAAGCGCCAGTACGACGAGAACCCCGACGAGGCGCAGCCCCGCCCCGAGCCGCAGGTGGAGAGCTACCTGCAGTGAGCAGCTAGGCCGACCGCTGGGCCGGCCGCCCGTGCTGCGCGCCCAGCAGCGCGAGCTGCCACTGCAGACGGGCCCGCGGGTCGGCGACCTTGCGGCCGGTGACCTGCTCGATCCGCCGCAGCCGGTGCATGACCGTGTTGCGGTGGCAGTACAGCTCGTCGGCCGCGCGGGTGGGCGAGCCGTCGGAGGCCAGGAACGCCGACAGCGTGTCCAGCAGCACCTCGCGCTCGTCCTGCGGCAGCGCCAGGAGGCCGCCGAGCGTCTGCCCCACCAGCCGGGAGCTGATCTCCGGGGAGTTGCTCAGCAGCGCTTCGGGCAGCCGCTCGTCGATCGTCACGACGCGGCGGGTCTCGCGCGGCAGCGTCCGGGCGGCGGTCTCGGCCAGCCGGTAGGCCGAGCTCACCATCGCGGCACCGTCCACGGGCGCGGACACCCCGACCGGGCCGGTGGTCAGCGCCTGCAGGCGGGCGCGGATCTCGTTGGCGCCGAGCGCGCCGAGCGCGATCAGCCCGACCTGCGCGCCCGACCGGGTGCCCCACACCGAGCGCACGCCGTGCCGGAGCAGCTCCGGGCCCACGCCCTCGAGCCCCGGTTCGCCGTCCCCGGCGGGCAGCGCGACGACGGCCATCAGCCGGCCGTCGAGGGACATCGCCAGCATGTCGGCGGCGGCGCGCACGAATGACGGGTCGTCGCCGCGGCCGTCCAGCAGCCCGTCGAGCACCTGACGGCGGGTCTCGTCGTCGACACCGGCCAGCCGGCGCTGCTCGTCGCGGTAACCCTCGGCGAGGGCGGCGCACTCGAAGTCGTTGGTGCGCCAGACCGTGCCGGCCACCTGCAGCAGCAACGTGTCGTGCCGCCCGCCGGCCGCGGCCGACACCCGGAGCAGCGCCTCCCAGGTGACCTGCCCGCCGAGCCGGTAGGCGCGCAGCACCGACTCCAGCGGGATGCCCTGGGAGGCCCGACGGCGGCCCACCTCGCGGGCGCCGTGCAGGGCCGGACGGTCGGGGACGGGAGCGCCGACGAGCGCGAGGAGACCGTGCTCGAGGTTGTCCCGCGTCGAGCGGCGGAGCTCCTCCTCGGACTCGGCGATGAAGTCCCGGTAGGCCGGCTCGGTGCGCGAGAGGACGTCCACCATCCGATCGGTCATGGCGTCCAACTGCTCGAGCAGCAGTGGGGCGAGGTCGACCAGATGGGACGAGACCTCGGTGTCGAACGCCTGCACTCGATCTCCTTCTCCGACTGGCGCGACCCGCCGCGACGTGACGTACAGCACAACACGTCGTCGCCAGGACTGTGCGGTGAGCCCATTGTGACCCGCCGCACGGCCCAGCCGGTGCTCACGGACGTACTCGTGACCTAATCGTCGCCGCGCCGAGGGTCCCCCAGCCCCCTCCCGCACCGGTCCGCCGGGGGTGTCGGTGCGCACCGGCCGGGTAGGAGGGCCGCGGAGCGGGCGCGTCGCCGTGCGTCCGCGGAGAGCGAGGGAGCGGTCATGGCTCAGCCGATCCGGCCGGCGCGGACCATCCAGCGGGCGGTGGTGACCGGCGGCGCCGGTTTCCTGGGCTCGCACCTCTGCGAGCACCTGCTCGACCGCGACGTGGAGGTGGTCTGCCTCGACAACTTCCTGACCGGCTCCCCGGAGAACGTCCTGCACCTCATGGAGCGCCCCGGCTTCCGGCTGGTGCGCTGCGACGTCACCGACTACGTGCACGTGCCCGGCCCGGTCGACCTGGTCCTGCACTTCGCGTCGCCGGCCAGCCCGCTGGACTACCTGAGGATGCCGATCGAGACGCTCAAGGTGGGCAGCCTCGGCACGCTGCACACGCTGGGCCTGGCCCGCGAGAAGGGCGCCCGGTACGTGCTGGCGTCGACGTCGGAGGTCTACGGCGACCCGCTGGTGCACCCGCAACCCGAGGAGTACTGGGGCAACGTCAACCCGGTCGGCCCGCGCGGCGTCTACGACGAGGCGAAGCGGTTCAGCGAGGCGCTGACGACGGCGTACCGCAGCTCGCGGGGCACCGACACCGGCATCGTCCGCATCTTCAACACCTACGGCCCGCGGATGCGGGCCGACGACGGCCGGGCCATCCCCGCCTTCGTCGGCCAGGCGCTCTCCGGCCGGCCGCTCACCGTGGCCGGCGACGGCTCGCAGACCCGCTCCATCTGCTACGTCGACGACACGGTGACCGGCATCCTCGCCCTGGCCTTCTCCGACCACGCCGGGCCGGTCAACATCGGCAACCCCGACGAGCTGTCCATGCTGCGGCTGGCCGAGTGGATCCTCGAGCTCACGGGCTCGGACTCCCCCGTCGAGTTCATCGACCTCCCCGTGGACGACCCGAAGGTCCGGCGGCCGGACACCACCCGCGCCGAGCAGCTGCTGGACTGGCGGCCCACGGTGCCGTCGGAGGTGGGGCTGCGCCGGACGGTGGACTGGTTCGCCGAGCAGCTCGCCGACCGGGACGTGCGCGCCGGCTGATCCGGCGGGGCGAGCCGCGGTGTCTCCGCTGCCCACTAGGCTGGTCCTGCGGACCGGGGGGCCGCGTTCGTCCCGAGTCGATGACAGAGAGCGAGCATGGGCCGCCACGCTGATCCCACCGCCATCCCGCGCCGGTTCCCTCCGCTCCTGATCGCCGCCGGGACCGTGGTCGCGCTGCTCCTCGTCGGGGGCCTCGCGTGGTGGCTGCTGGCGGGCGACGACGACGAGGGCTGCGCGACGCGGTCGACCGTCGCCGTGACGGTGACCCCCGAGCTGGCCGGCCTGACCGAGGACCTGCTCTCCGACCCCGAGGCCCTGGGTGCCGATGGGTGCGTCACCGCCGAGGTGACCGCCCAGGAGCCGCTGCAGACCGCCGGTGACCTCGCCGCCCTCGACGCCGACGCGCTGCCCGACGTCTGGGTGCCCGACTCCTCCCTCTGGTTCCCCCGCGCCGGGGACGCCGAGCTCTCCCCCGGCACGTCGATGGCCACCTCGCCGATCGTCCTGGCCACCAGCACGGCCGTCGTCGACGCGCGCGCCTGGTCCGACGAGGCGCCGTCCTGGGGGGATGCCCTCACCGGCGACCAGCCGGTCGCGATGCCCGACATCGCCTCGAGCGGCGAGGCCCTGGCCGCGCTCTCCGCGCTGCGCAGCACGGTCGGCGACGGCGAGGAGGGCGACACCGCCGTCGTGCAGGCCGTGCTGGCCGCCGACCGCGCGGCGGGCGGCGCCTCGAGCGCGCTGGAGTCCGCCGGTGCGGGCAGCGCCGACGCCCCGCTCGTGCCGGTCACCGAGCAGGCGGTCTACGCCGCCCGCGCCTCCGACGCTGCCTCCGAGCTCGTGGCGGTCTACCCCTCCGGGGGCTCCCCGTCGCTGGACTACCCCGTCGTCCGGGTGGGTTCCCCGACCGGCGACCAGAGCCGCGCGGTCGACTCCGTCGTCGCGGTGCTGACCTCCGAGGAGGCCCGGACCGCCGCCGGCGAGGCCGGTTTCCGCGACGCCGACGGCACCGCACCGCCGGCCGCCGGCGAGGAGAGCGGGATCCGCGCCGAGGCCCCCGAGTCGGTGGCGCTCGACCCGACCGAGGTGCAGGCGCTGTTCAGCCGGCTGGCCGCCCTCGCCGCGCCGTCCCGGCTGCTCGCCGTCGTCGACGTCTCGGCGTCGATGGAGGCCGGGGTCGGCAGCGGCACCCGCGCCACCCTCGCCCGCGACGCCGCCAAGAGTGCGCTCGCGCTCATCCCGGGCCGCTCGGCGCTGGGCCTGTGGGTGTTCGCCCGCGAGCTCGACGGCACCACCGACTGGCAGGAACTGGTGCCGACCCGCGTGCTGGACGCCGAGATCGACGGGCGCACGCAGCGGGCGATCCTCCAGGAGCAGGCCGACTCGTTCCCGTCGCGCCTCTCCCCCGGCGGCACCGGGCTGTACGACACGGCCCTCGCCGCGGTCCGCAAGGCCCGGGTGGACTACGACCCGACCGCGGTGAACACCGTCGTGATCATCACCGACGGCACGGACGAGGACGACGGCAGCATCGGCCTGGACGGGCTGCTGCAGACCCTCGCCGCGGAGGCCGATCCCGGCCGGCCGGTGAAGGTCATCGGCATCGCGCTCGGCCCCGACGCCGACCTGAGCGCCCTGCAGCGGATCGGCGAGGCGACCGGTGGCGCCGCCTACTCCGCCCTCGACGAGAACGACCTGCAGACGGTGCTCTTCGACGCCCTCCGCCAGCGGGGATAGCGGACTTTCTGCACCGAAAGTCCGGAGGTACGAGGGACTTTCGGTGCAGAAAGTCCCTAGAGCAGGGGCGTCAGGGCCTTCTCCACTTCCTCGACGGTGATCTTCTCCAGGGCGGGGTCGAGGTCGGCGCCCCAGGGGTCGCCGGTGCCGTCCCCGTGCCAGAGGACGACGTGCTGCTCCCGCGGCGGCGGGCCCCACAGCGCGGGTGACACCGGTCCGAACAGCACCACCGAGGGACGGCGGTAGGCGGTCGCGAGGTGGGCCGCCCCCGTGTCGCCGCAGACCACGACGCGGGCGGCGGCGATCACGGCGGCGAGCTCCAGCGTCGTCGTCCGCCCGGCCAGCACGGCGTCCGTCCCGAGCCCGGCCGCGGCGGCGACCGAGCGGGCCAGCTCCACCTCGGCCGGCCCACCGGTGATCCGCACGTCGTGCCCGGCGTCGGCGAGGACCCGGGCGACCGCGGCGAACCGGTCGGGCGGCCAGCGCCGGCCCGGGTACGCCGCGCCCGGGTGGACGACGGCGACGTCGCGCACCGGTGGCGGCACCGGCGGGACGGCGAGGTCGAGCGCATCGGGGTCGGCCGGCACGCCCAGCCCCTCGGAGACCAGCCGGCACCAGCGGTGCACCTCGTGCTCGTCGGCGTACCAGGTCGGCCCGGGGTAGCCGGGGCTGTCGAAGGTGAGCAGCCGCTCCGGACGCAGGCCGGCGACGACCACGTGCGACGCCGGGCCCTTGCCGTGCAGGTCGACGGCGAGCACCGGCGGCGGGCCGGACCAGTCCAGCGGCTCGAGCTCGCGGGCGGGCAGCACCTCGTCGACGGCGTCGATCAGCCGGGCGAGCGGCTCCAGCGCCTCCGTCGTCGCCAGGACCAGCCGGTGCTCCGGGACCGCGGCCCGGACCGCCCGGATCGCCGGCACGCCGGTGAGCAGGTCCCCCAGCCCGAGCGGCCGCAGCACCACCGCCGTCCGGACTTTCTGCACCGGAAGTCCGGAAGGGGTGGCCGGACTTTCTGCACCGAAAGTCCGGTCCGGACGTCCCATCACACGCGGGAGCGCTCGACGAGGGCCGTGGTCGAGTGGCCGTCGAGGTAGGGCAGGACGACGGCCTGCCCACCCCACGTCCGCAGCACCGCGGCCTCCGGCAGGTCCGCGCCGGCGTAGTCGCCGCCCTTGGCCCACACGTCGGGGCGCAGCCGCTCGAGCACCGCCGACGGGGTGTCCTCGTCGAAGACGACGACGGCGTCGACGAACTCCAGCGCCTCCAGCACGCGGGCCCGGTCGGGCGCGCTGGTGAGCGGCCGGGAGGGGCCCTTGAGCCGGCGGACGGAGTCGTCGGAGTTGATGCACACCACCAGGCAGTCGCCCAGCCCGCGGGCGGCCCGCAGCGTGGCGACGTGCCCGGGGTGCAGCAGGTCGAAGCAGCCCCCGGTCGCGACGACGGTGCCGCCGGCGGCCCGCACCCGCGCGATGACGCCCTCGGCGCCCGAGCCGTCCACGACCTCTGGCGTCTCGCGGTCCCACGCCGTCGCGCCGCCCCGGCCGACGAACGCCGAGGCGAAGGCCACCGCGGCGGCCACGGCCTCGCCGGTCACCGCGCCGTCGGCGAGCGCCAGGGCGGCGGCGGCCGCGAACGAGTCGCCGGCGCCGCACGGATCGCCGCCGGTCACCGGCACGGCGGGCACCACCATCGGCGCCCCGGGGCCGTAGGAGAGCAGCGCGCCGCGAGCCCCCATGGTCACCGCGACCGCGCCGACGCCCCAGCGCTCGATCAGCGCCTCGGCCCGGGCGCCCACCGCGGCGAGCCCCTCGCCGGGCACGTCGGGCACCACCCGGGCGGCCTCGGCGCTGTTGGGCGTGACCAGGCGGATGCCGCGCACCGGGTCCGCGCCACGCGGGTGCGGATCCCAGACCACCGGCCCGCGGGCGCGGGCCAGGGCCGCCCGGACGTCGGCGGCGGCCGTGGTCCCTCGGCCGTAGTCGGCGACCAGCACCGCCGCGGCGTCGCGGATCGCCTCGGCGGCCTCGGCGGGCAGCGCGCCCAGCGTCGCCACGGGGGCGCCGCTGTCCAGGCGGGCGACGGAGTGGTCGCCGACCCGGATCCGCTGCTTCACCGCGGTGCCGCCGCCGGCCGGGATCCCGACCAGCCGGACCCGCCCGGCGAGCAGCGCCCGCAGCCGGTCGGCGCCCTCGTCGTCGGACAGCGGCGCGACCAGCACCACCTCGCGGGACGTCGCGGCGGCGGCGATCACCGCGGCCAGCGCCGCTCCGCCCGGGCGCTCGCGGCGCTCGACGTCCTCGACCACCGGGACGGGCGCGTCGGGGGTCAGCCGCGAGGCGCTGCCGACCAGGTCGACGTCGAGCAGCGCGTCACCGACCACCACCAGCGGCCGGCTCATCGGGCCGCGCCCAGCGACGGCCCGGCCGGCACCCGCGACGGCTCGGCCAGCACCGCGGCGTCGAAGGCTGCGCAGACAAGGTGCAGCGCGACGAGGTGGCACTCCTGCACCGTCGCCGTCCACGGGGAGTCGATGCAGACCGCGTCGTCGGCGGCGGCGGCCAGCGGGTTGGGTGCCGGCCCGGTGAGCGCCAGCGTGGTGATGCCGCACCCGCGGGCGCGACGGGCGGCGGCGACCGCGTTCGGCGAGCGGCCCGACGTCGAGAGCAGGACCAGCACGTCGCCTGGGCGGCCGTGCGCCTCCACCTGCCGGGCGAAGAGCTCGTCGGCCGGGTAGTCGTTGGCGATCGCGGTCAGCGACGAGGTCTCCGCGGTCAGGCAGATGGCCGAGAACGGCGGCCGGTCGGCCCGGTACCGCCCGACCAGCTCGGCGGTGAGGTGCTGCGCCTGGGCGGCGCTGCCGCCGTTGCCGGCGGCCAGCAGCCGGCCGCGGGCGTCGCCGCAGAGGATGCCGGCGAGCAGCCGGCCCCAGTCGTCGAGCACGTCGAGCTGGGTGTTCAGCGAGCCGAGCGCGGTGGTGAGCGAGCCGACGTGGTCGGCGCCGGTGAGGTGGGTGCAGGTCGCCGGGTCGGGCACCTCGGCGGCGGTGCTCCCGGGCGCCGGGGCCTGCACGACGTTCTCGAAGAAGGAGTGCGGAACGCTCATCGGGCGACCTCCACGAGACGGCGGCCGGTGCGCACCTGCCGGTAGACGGATTCGGTGTCGGCGACGACGCGGCTCCACCGGTAGCGGTCGCGGGCCCGCGCCACGCCGGCCCGGCCGTAGGCGGCCCGGCGGGCGTCGTCGGCGAGCAGCGCCGCGAGCACCGCCCCGAGCCGCTCCGGGTTCCGCGGCGGCACGAGGTCGCCGGTGACGCCGTCGACGACGCTGTCCTGCAGCCCGCCGACCGCGGTTGCCACCACCGGCCGGCCGCAGGCCATCGCCTCCAGGGGCGTGATGCCGAACGGCTCGTACCAGGGGACGGCGAGGACGACGTCGGCCGACCGCACCCAGGCGGGCACGTCGGCGCGGGCCACGGAGCCCGCGAACACCAGCCGGTCGGCCACCCCGGCCTCGGCGGCGATCGCGCGCAGCCGGCGCACCTCGGGGTCGGCGTCGATCCGGTCCGCCGCCGGGCCACCGACGACGACGAGCTCGGCGTCCGGCACCGCCGTCAGCGCGCGCACCGCGTCGTCCTGGCCCTTGCGCTCGACCAGCCGGCCGAGCACCAGCAGCCGCTTCCGGTCGCTGCGCGGCGCCACCGGGCCGTCCGGGGTGAACACGTCGGTGTCCACGCCGCACGGCACGATCGAGGCGCGGTCGGTGGTCAGCCCCAGCCGGCGCAGCTCGAACACCTCGTCGGTGCAGGTGGCGACGACGTGGTCGACGGTGCGGCACAGCGAGCGCTCGAGCTCGATCCGGTTCGGCGGCGAGGTGTCGGCGTCGCCCTGGTGCCGGCGCTTGACCGAGCCGAGGGCGTGGAAGGTCTGCAGCACGGGCACGTCGCCGGCTGCGGCGACCGACGCCAGCCCGCTCATCCAGAAGTGCGCGTGCACCAGATCCGGCGGGTGCGCGGCCCAGGTGCGGCGGAGGTGCGCGGCGAACTCGGGCATGTGCCGCAGCAGGTCGTCCTTGGGCAGCTCGTGCGGCGGGCCCGCGGGCACGTGGACCACGTTGTAGCCGTCCTGGGTGACCACGCGCTCGGGCAGCGCCTCGTCGTCCCGGCGGGTGTGCACGGTGACGTCGTGCCCGCGGCGGGCGAGGCCGGCGGCGAGCGCGGCGACGTGCACGTTCTGCCCGCCGGCGTCCACCCCGCCGATCGCGGCGAGCGGGCTGGCGTGCTCGCTGACCATCTCGATCCTCATCGCGTCACCTCTCCCAGGAGGGCATCCCAGTCGCGCAGGAAGCGGGCCAGGCCGTAGCGGTCCAGGGCAGCGGCGCGGGCGGCCTTGCCGGCCAGCCGCGCGGCGTCCGGGTCGTCGAGGAACCGGCGCACCCCCTCCCAGAGACGCTCCGGGCGGGTGGAGATGACGCCGGCGTCGGCCGGCACGGCTTCGACCACCTCGGTGGTGGCCAGCGCGACCACCGGCATCCCGAGGTGCATCGCCTCGAGCAGCGAGAGGCCGAGCGAGGTCCAGCGCACCGGGTGCACGTACACGCGGCGGCGGGCGAGCTCGGCGTGCATGGCCGCCTGCGGCGGGTCGTCGAACAGCGCGACCCGGTCGGGGTCGAGCCCGACCGTCTCGTGCAGACCGGACAGCCCCATGCCGAAGACGTCGACCGGTGCCACCTCGGCCAGCCCGGGCAGCAGGTCGGCCCCGACGGTGCGGCCGCGGCGCACCGGCTCGTTGGTGACGACGGCGGCCCGCGCGAGCTCCCCGGTCCAGCGCTCGCCGGGGTCGACGATGCCGTGCTCGATGACCGTCGTCGGCGCCCGGCCGTTGTCGTAGAAGAGCCGGTTGAAGTGCGTCACGTGCGCGATCGGGATGTCGGTGCGGTCGGCCATCGGGTGCAGCGTGAGAGGTATCGGTGCGGCTCCGTCGTCCAGGCCCGGCGCGTTGTGCTCCAGGAAGACCGCGGGCAGGTCCCGGCCCGGCTCGCGGCCCAGCCACTCGCGGACCAGCTCGAGGTCGCGCGGGCGCTGCAGGACGACGACGTCGGGCTGGTCGTCGCGGAGCTGGGCGGGCGTCACCTCGCGGGCGTTCGCCGGCCAGTCCCAGGTCCGGGCGCGGCCGAGCCCGTCCGGACCCCGGTCCTCCACGACGGGGATCAGGTACTCGTGCCCGCCCTGCACGAACGCCGTCGTCCAGGAGCCGTGCACGTGCCAGACCAGGATCTTCATGCGCTTCCCAGCTTCTCGACGGCGGCGACGACGTCGTGTGCCGTCACCGAGGTCAGGCACGGGTGGCCGGGCACCGGGCACTCGCGGGCGCGGGTGCCCCGGCAGGAGGCCGACTGGTCGCCGAGCAGCACGGTGGGCACGCCGTAGGGCGCCCACCGCTCGGCGGGGACCACGGGAGCGAACAGCGAGACCACGGGCGTCCCGACGGCGGCGGCCAGGTGCGCCGGGCCGGTGTTGCCGACGACGACCGCCGCCGCCCCGTCGAGCAGCGCGGCCATCTCGGCGAGCGTCGTCGCACCCCCGAGGTCGACGCCACGGCCGCCGGCGACGAACGCGGTCAGCTCCCGCTCGGCCGGGCCGCCGGTGACCAGTACCCGGTGGCCGGCGTCGGCCAGCGCCTCGACGGCCTCCGCGCACCGCTCCGCGGGCCAGGCGCGCGCCGGCACCGAGGCGCCGGGATGCAGCACGACATACCCGGGCTCGTGCGGAACCGCCGGCAGGGGGCGGCGCAGGGCGAGGCGGCCGTCGTCGCCGGCCGGCAGCTCGAACCCGGCGGCACGGGCCAGGGAGAGCGCCCGCTCGGGCTCCGGCAGGTCGTCGTCGACGGAGTGGCGGACGTCGAGCAGCGAGCCGGGGTAGTCGACGCTGATCGCCGAGATCCGTCGCACGCCCGCGGTGCGCAGGACCAGCGCCAGCGGCAGCGGCGACTGGTGGAACGACGTCGAGATCACCGCCTCGTCCGGCGCCAGCGCGCGCACCCGGTCGGCGAGCGCGGCCAGGTCGTCGGCGTCCACCGCGGGCGGATCGCCGAGGATCCACGGGCAGGCCCAGGTCCAGACCTCGTCGACGCCCGGGAGCAGCTCCGCGGCCGCGGCTCCGGCCGGGCCGGCCAGGAACACCACCCGGTCGGCGCCGTGCGCGACAGCGCGCACCAGCGGGCCCTGCAGCAGCACGTCGCCGGCGTTGTCGAGCCGGGCGACCAGCACCGTCCGGACTTCCGGTGCAGAAAGTCCGGGATCGGGGCGGACTTCCGGTGCAGGAAGTCCGGGGGTGGCGGTCACCAGCGGCCCCCGAGCACGTCGTCGACCGCAGCGGTCAGGGTCGGGGCGGGATGCGCCGCCGCGGCGACCTCGTCCTTCCGCGTCACCGGCGTCGGCACCATGATCCCGGTCGCGCCGGCGGCGGCCGCGGCGTCGACGTCGGCGGCGATGTCGCCGATGACCACGCACCGGGCCGGGTCGACGTCGAGCTCGGCACAGGCGGCCTCGACCATGCCGGGCGCCGGCTTGCGGCACTCGCAGCCGTCGTCGGGGCCGTGCGGGCAGACACCCACCGTGTCGAACGGGCCGAGCAGCTCCTCGAGCCGGGCCATGCACGCGTCGACCTGAGCCCGCGTGATGATCCCGCGCGCCACGCCGGACTGGTTGCTGACCACCCCGACCCGGACGCCGCGGGCGCGGAGCGCGTCCACGGCCTCCCGGGCGCCGGGAACCGGCGTCACCAGCGCCGGGTCGCCGTTGTAGGGGTAGTCGCGCACGAGGGTGCCGTCGCGGTCGAAGAGGACCAGGTCAGGCAGGCCCCGCCAGGGGCGGACGCCGACGTGCCGCACCACCCCGCGCAGCCAGTGCCACGTCGCGAGCGCCGGGATGGCGGCGCTGGTGGCGACCATCGTGGTGACCTCGGCGCGGGTGCGCGGCCCGGGTGCGATCCGGCGCCAGGCGAACTCCGCGGTGCCGGCGAGCCACCCGGCCGCGGCGAGAGCGGCCGCCAGCGGCCGCCGGAACGCGACCCCACCGACGGCGGCCAGCGCCGCCGCGGTGACGGCGGTGTGCTGCGGACGGCGGCCCAGCGCGGCGTCGGCGCGCCGCCGCCAGTCGCGGCCGTGCAGCCGGCGCATGAGGACGTCGTCGGCGTTGCCGGCCTGGACGCGGACGCTGACCCAGCGGTCGGTGGGCCGCACCGGGTGCGTGATCCGGCGCTGGCCGCGGACCAGCCGAGCGCCGGTGTCCAGAATCCGCAGCGCGAGGTCGGAGTCCTCGCGGAAGGCGCGCGGGAAGCGCTCGTCGAAGCCGCCCACCGCGGAGAGCGCGGCCCGGCGGTAGGCGAGGTCGGCGGTGATCCAGCTGGCGGTGGCCAGGCCGGCGGTGCCGCGCTCCCAGTCGGTGGGGCGGCGGTCGCCGGGCAGCGGCACGTGCACCCGGCCCTGGCTGCCGGCGACATCGGCGGGCAGGCCGGCGAGGTCGGCCGCCAGCCGCTCGTACCAGTCGGCGTCGGGCACGACGTCGTCGTCGAGGAAGGCGATCCACGGCGTCCGGGCGCTGCGCCAGCCGAGGTTGCGGGCGCGGGCCGGCCCGCCGCCGCCGGTGCGCACGACGCGGACGGGCGGCAGGCCCGGGCGGGCGGGGGTCAGCGGCGCCCCGGTGGGGCGGTCGTCGACCAGGATCAGCTCGGCCGGACGGGGACCGGGAGCTGTGGCGAGCGCGTCGAGGAGCACGTCGAGCGAGGGCCGCCCGATCGTGGGCACCACGACGGTGCACTCCGTCAGCATGTCCGGCTCCGTTCCCGGACGGGCCGGGGCAGAAACACTACGGGCTCGAAGCGTTCGGGCCCTCAGACCGCGCCGGGCACCAGCTCGACGACGTCGTCCGCGAAGGTCAGCCGGGCACCCGTGCGCTCCTGCAGCTCCTCGCGGCTCAGTCCCGCGACCAGCTCGCGCACGACCAGCCCGCCGGGGGTCACGTCGATGACCGCCAGCTCGGTGTAGATGCGGTCGACGACGCCCGCCGCGGTGAGCGGGTAGGTGCACAGCGGCAGGATCTTGGGCGTGCCGGCCTTGGTGGTGTGGGTCATCAGCACCAGCACCCGCTTCGCGCCGACGGCGAGGTCCATCGCACCGCCCACCGCCGGCGGGTGACCGACCTCGTCGGTGGCCCAGTTCGCCAGGTCCCCGGCGGCGGAGACCTGGAAGCCGCCCAGCACGGTGACGTCGATGTGCCCGCCGCGCATCATCATGAACGAGTCGGTGTGGTGGAAGTAGGCGCCGCCGGGCAGCAGCGTCACCGGCTGCTTGCCCGCGTTGATCAGCTCGGGGTCGCCCTCACCCGGCGCGGGCGCCGGTCCCATCCCGAGGATGCCGTTCTCCGAGTGGTAGATGATCTCCTTGTCGGGCGAGACGACCTCGCCGACCAGCGTGGGCATGCCGATGCCCAGGTTGACGTAGGCGCCGCTGGGGATGTCGCGGGCCACGCGGCGGGCCATGTCCGTCAGCGACAGCCGGGGGCCGCTCACGAGCCTTCCACCCGCACGACCCGGTCGACGAAGATGCCGGGGGTCACGATGCACTCGGGGTCCAGGTCGCCGAGCTCGACGAACTCGCGTACCTGGACGACGGTCGTGGTCGCGGCGGTGGCCATCGTCGGGCCGAAGTTCCGCGCGGCGGTGGAGTAGACGAGGTTGCCCCAGCGGTCGGCCTTCCGCGCCTTGATCAGGGCGACGTCGCCGTGCAGGGGCTCCTCGAAGACGTGCCGGCGGCCGTTGATGATCCGCACCTCCTTGCCCTCGGCGAGCAGCGAGTCCGCGCCCGCGGGGGTGAAGAAGCCGCCCAGGCCCGCCCCGGCGGCGCGCATCCGCTCGCTGAGCGTGCCCTGCGGGACCAGTTCCAGCTCGATCTCCCCGGCCCGGTAGCGCTCCTCGAACCAGATCGAGCCGCTGGACCGGGGGTACGAGCAGATGATCTTGCGCACCCGGTGCTCCCGGAGCAGCGCGGCGACGTCGGTCTCTCTGCTGCCGGCGTTGTTGGTGACCAGCGTGAGGTCGCGGGCACCCTCGTCGAGCAGGGCGTGCACCAGCTCCACCGGGATGCCGGAGTTGCCGAACCCGCCGACGAGCACCGTGGCGCCGTCCCCGATGCCGGCCACCGCCTCGGGCAGCGAGCCGACCCTCTTGTCGATCACAGGCTCCCCGTCCGCTCGTGCGGGCGGCGCGCCCGGCTCCCCCCACTCTGCACCAGCCCCGGCCGGGCCGCGGCTCAGGGTTCGGCGCGCGTGCTGCCGCCGGTTGCGCCCGGGGAGCCGCCGCCGTCGGCTCGGTCACCGGTGGCTCCCACCCCCGCCGTGCCCTCCGCCTCGCTCCCCGGCGCCGTCTCGTGCGGAGCGGCGGCGTCGAGCTGGTCGGAGTACAGGGCCGGCGGCCGCCCGCGCCGCTGCCGCCGGATGCCCATCACCGTGCTGTAGACGATGACCAGCGCCATCAGCGCGAAGATGGTGCCCGACAGCGGCCGGGTGACGAAGGTGTCGAACTGACCGTCCGAGGTGATCATGGCCCGGCGGAAGTTGGTCTCGAGGATGGCGCCGAGCACGAAGGCCAGCACCAGCGGGCCCGGCTCGAAGCCGGTCTTCTTCATCAGCCAGCCGATGACACCGAACGCCAGCACGACCCACATGTCGAAGATGTCGTTGTTCACCGAGAAGACGCCGGCCATGGTGATCAGCAGCGCGAACGCGGCCAGGATGCCGCCTCGCACCCGCAGCAGCTGCACGAAGATGCCGACCAGCGGGATGTTGAGCGCGAGCAGCATCAGGTTGCCGATGAACATCGAGGCGATGACACCCCAGAAGATCTCCGGGTTCGTGTCGATCAGCTGCGGGCCGACCTGCACGCCGTTGATGAGCAAGGCCCCGTAGATCAGCGCCAGGACCACGTTCGGCGGGATGCCGAGCGTGAGCAGCGGCACGAACGCCGAGGTGGACGACGCGTTGTTCGCCGTCTCCGGCCCGGCGACGCCCTCGATGGCGCCCTTGCCGAAGCGGGACGGGTCCTTCGCGCGCCGCTTCTCCATGCCGTAGCTGGCCAGGGAGGAGATGACACCGCCACCACCGGGCAGCACACCCAGGAAGAAGCCGAGCACCGATCCGCGGGCGATCGCGCCGGAGGAGTCCTTGAAGTCCTTGCGGCTGGGCCAGATGTTCTTGATCCGGCTCTTGATCTGCTCGGCCTTCTCGGTCTTCTCCAGGTTGTAGAGGATCTCCCCCACCCCGAACAGGCCCATCGCCACAGCGACGAAGTCCAGCCCGTCGAAGAGCTCGACCTGGTCGAAGGTGAACCGGCCGGTGCCCGTGGTCAGGTCCTGCCCGATGGTGGCCAGGAGCAGGCCGAGCGCCGCCATGCACAGCGCCTTCACCGGATGCTTCGTGCCCAGGTAGGTGACCAGCAGGATGCCGAAGGCGGTCAGCGCGACGTACTCCTGCGCACCGAACTCGACCGCGAGGTCGGCCAGCGGCGGCGCCAGGAGGATCAGCCCGACCACGGCGAGCGTGCCGCCGATGAAGGAGCCGACGGCGGCGATGCCCAGCGCCGGCCCGGCCCGGCCCTGCTTGGCCATCTGGTAGCCGTCGAAGGTGGTCACGACCGAGGCGGCCTCACCCGGGAGCTGCAACAGCACCGAGGTGATCGTGCCGCCGTACATCGAGCCGTAGTAGATGCCGGCCAGCAGGATGACCGACGTCACCGGCTCGAGCTCGTAGGTCAGCGGCAGCAGCAGCGCGATGGTCGCCGTCGGGCCCAGGCCGGGGAGTACGCCGATGACTGTGCCGATCAGCACGCCGATGAAGACGTACAGGATGTTCGTCGGGTCCAGCGCGACGGAGAAACCTTCCCCGAGGCCGTCGGCGATACCCATCTCAGCCTCCCAGCACGATGTCGTCGGGGAAGGGCACGCCCAGGGCCTCCACGAACACCAGGTGGAACACCACCGCCCCGATCACCGCCAGCGGGACCGCCCACCGCCAGGGTTCCCGGGCGAACAGGCGCAGCCAGATCAGCAGCATCAGCACCGCGGGGATGATGAAGCCGATCTCCTGGAACAGCAGGATGAAGATCCCGAGGCTGAGCAACCCCAGCGCGATGCCGGCCGTGCCCCGCGTCCACGGCTCGTAGTCGGCCGGGTCGTCGACGATCAGCAGCACGGCCGCGGTCAGCGAGAGCAGCGCCGCGCAGAGGAACGGCCACAGCCCGGGCCCGGGCGAGCTGAACTCCCCGAGCGACAGGTCGCGCGCCTGCAGCATCGCGGCGATGCCGAACAGCAGCAGGACGAGCGGCGCCAGCCGGTAGAGGTGCTTGGACATCTCTCTCCCGTGGGGACGGTGGCCGGGGTGGTCAGTCCTCGATGATCGGGCCGTAGGCCTCGACGATCTCCTCGATCCGCTCCTGGAAGGCGTCGGTGCCGATGAACTCGTCGGGCACGTACTGCTCGCCGAGCCGCTCGATCGTCTCCGGGTTCTCCAGGCACGTGGCGACGGTGTCCTCGAGCGTGCTGATGACGTCGTCCGGGGTCTCGGCGGGAGCCGCCAGCCCGAAGACCGACACGCTGTTGGTGAGCTCGGGGAAGCCGAGCTCGGCCAGCGGCGGGGCGTCGATGTAGTCGACGGACTCCGGGGTGCTGACCGCCAGCGGCACGAAGTCGCCGGCCTCGATCTGCGTCAGGACGTCCTGCGAGCTGTTGATGAAGACGGCGTCGACGTTGCCGCCGAGCAGAGCGGCGGTCATCTCGGCGTTGCCGGTGAACGGCACCAGGGTCAGCTCGGTGTCGTACTCCTGGGCCATGCGCTGCAGCTCCATGGCCTGGGAGGTCGTCGTCCCCGGGACGCCGACGTTGATCGATCCCGGGTTCGCCTTCGCCTCCGCGAAGAACGCCTCGGCGTCGGCGAACTCGGAGTCCGCGCCGACGGCGATCACGGACGGGATCTCGGTGACCGCCGCGATCGGGATGTAGTCCTCGTTGGTGTAACCGACCTCGTCCTGCAGCGGGTTCGTGGCTGTGGCCGGCACCGCGATCAGCGAGAGCGTGTACCCGTCGGGATCGCCGGCCAGCATCGCCTGCATGCCGATCGAGCCCGACGCCCCCTCGCGGTTCTCGACGATCACCGTCTGCCCGAACTCCTCCTCCAGGCAGCTCCCGATCGTGCGCGCGGCGAGGTCGGTGGGGCCGCCCGCCGCGTAGGGCACGTAGAGGTTGATGTCGTCGGTCGGGTAGTCGGCGGCCTCACCGCCGCCGCCGGAGCCACCCTCGTCGTCCCCGCAGGCGGCGAGGACGAGCACGGACGCGGCGAGCAGGGCGGGGGCGGTCGATCGGGTGCGGCGCATGGGGTCCTCCGGTCGTCGGTCTCGCGGATGGGTCGGGCGTCAGCCGAGGATCGGCTCGTAGACCTGCTGGGTCTCGTCGAGGATCTCGGCGAGGTCGTCGGCGCCGGCGAACTCCTCCGGCACGTACACCTCACCGATGCCCTCGCGCACCTCGTCCTGCTCGAGGCACGACTGCAGGGTGTCCTCGAGCGTCGTGACGACGTCGTCGGGCAGGCCGGCCGGACCGGCGAGGCCGAAGGTGGAGCCCGAGAGCGTCAGGCCGTCGAAGCCCAGCTCGGTGAAGGTGGGCACGTCGGGCAGCCAGTCCAGCCGCTCCTCCGACGAGGCGATCAACGGGACGAACTGGCCGGCGTCGATGTTCGCCGTGACGTCCTGCGAGGCGTTGATGAGGACGGCGTCGACGTTGCCGCCGAGCAGCGCCGTCGTCATCTCGGCGTTCCCGTCGAACGGGACCACGGTGACCTCGATGCCGTGCTCGTCGGCCCAGCGCTGCAGCTCGATCCCCTGCGGAGTGGAGGCGCCGGGGACACCGACGTCCACGGAGCCCGGTTCGGCCTCGACCGCCTGGACGAGATCTTCCGCCGAGGCGTACGGCGAGTTGTCCCCGACGGCCAGCACCGAGGGCACCTCGGCCATGACACCGATCGGCGTGATGTCCTCGACCGTGTAGCCGACCTCGTTGGCCAGCGGGGTGAGCACCATCGTGCCGGCCGTGACCAGGGAGAGGGTGTGCCCGTCGGGCTCGGCCCCGACCAGCTCGGTGGTGGCCAGGGCGCCGGAGCCGCCGGGCAGGTTCTCGACCACCACGGTGGTGTCCAGCTCGGACTCCAGGCAGCTGCCGACCGTGCGGGTGGTCAGGTCGGTGGGGCCGCCGGCGGCGTACGGCACGAGCAGCCGGATGTCGTCGCTCGGGTAGTCCGCGGCGTCGCCACCCCCGTCGGCGTCGTCCCCGCAGCCGACGAGCACGCCCGCCGCCACGAGCAGCAGCACCGGAACGCCCCTGGATGCTCGCCGCATCGTCGCCACCCCCTCGTCTCGTGCACCACGTTGTGACCTGAGCAACACCATGCAAACACAGGTCAGGGCACCGGACAGGTCGGCGGGGCAACGAAGCGGCAACGATCCGGACCGGTCCGTCCCCGGGCCGCGTGCAGCCGGGTCAGGACCGCGCGCGGGCGGCGGAGGACACCCGCGCCAGGGCGTCGGTGACGACGGCGGCGTCGTCCCCGAGGTGGGCGAGCAGATGCGCGACCAGCTCGTCGTGCGTGCGCGCCGCCTCGGTGACCCGCTGCCGCCCCGCGGGGGTGAGCGTCGCGTGCAGCACCCGCCGGTCGGCGTCCCGACGCTCGCGCAGAACCAGGCCGTCGGCGACCAGCCGGCTCACCGTGCTGGTCACCCCCGGCCGTGACAGCCCGAGGGCTTCGGCGAGCTCGCTCATCGAGGCCCGCTCGCCGGGTGACTCGGCGATCCGGCGCAGTGCCTCGAAGCCGGTCAGCGAGAGGTCGTGCCGGCGGTGAAGTGCGGAGTCGACCCGGCGGGTGATCCGGTCGTGCACCTGCACGATGCGCAACCACGTCTCGGCCGGGCGGGGAGCGGCTCCGGGAAGCGCGGCGGGATCCCGGGGAACCTCGCGCACGGGCGCGTCCTCGGACAGGTGCACGCGGCCGTCGTCCCCCACCGGGGGACGGCCGAAACCGCTCCCTCGCGGGTCGCGTCGGGATCAGCGCCCTGGCCGCCGGCGGGTGGTCATCGAGACGAGCCCGGCACCGGTGGCCACGAGCGCCCCGGCGGCGGCGAGCAGCGGCACGAGAGAGGGCTCGTCGCCCTCCGGCGCGCCGGTCGCAGCCGCGGCCACGTCGAGCGGGACGTCCGCGGCGGCGGTCGAGCTGGCGCCGACGACGTCGAGCGAGGTGGGGCCGGAGGCGGTCCAGGCGGGGATCAGCACCTCGGCGACGACTGCGCCGTCGTCGTCGGCGACGGCCGAACCGAGCACCTCGCCGCTGCCGTGCAGCGCGATGGTGACCCGCTCGCCGGGGAGGTAGCCGTCCACGCGGACCCGGATCGTGTCACCGGCGGCGACCGGCGCGGGGCTCACCCGCGCCTCGGCCTGCGGAGCCGGCGGATGGCCGGACGGCGGGGCGGGCGCGGGCTGTCCCGCAGCCGTCGGAGCCGGGGCCGGCGTGGTGGACGACGGCGAGGACCGCGGCGGAGTCGGCCGCGGGGACGACGAGGACGGCGTGCCCGCGGGCTGCTCCGGGGACGTCGACCCGGGGCTCGGCACCGGAGTCGGCGTCGGGGACGGCGACGGGATCGACGGGCTCGACGGCGGGGCGGTGGCCTTGTCGCAGTCCTCGGTGGTGGGCCGGGTGAAGGTGTAGTCGTCGAGCTCGTCGACGTAGCCGAACCCGGAACCGTCCTGCGCGGTGAACTCGAGACGTCCGTCGATCGTCTCGCCGGGAGCGACGTCGCCGGTGCGCAGGACGACGGTCTCGCCGGGCTGGAGCAGGGACTCGTCCTCGCCCGTGGGCAGCCGCGTCGTGGCCAGGCGGACGGCGTAGGGCGCCGTGCCGGCGACCACCTCGACGACCAGGCCGCCGGGCTGGCAGCTGGGGCCGCGGGTGACCTGCGCGTCGGGCAGGCTCGGGTCGTCGATGGCCGCCGCCGGCGCGGCCGCGAGGACCCCCACCACGGCGAAGCCCAGCACGAGCCCCGCGAGCAGGGCGGCGAGCCCCGGCGTCGCCGCGCGCGGAGCACGGCGCTGGTTGATGTCGATCGGCCTGCCCCCCGGATCCGGCTCGTCGTTGTTCCGATGATGACCGAGGTCACGCATCGTTGCCAGTGCGTCACCGGGGCGGAGGGGCCCGGCCCGGCGTGTCCGCCGGTGTGTCGGCAATCCGACGTCCGGCGCCGACGAACTCGCCCGGAACGCTTGACGCCGCACTGTGGCCTGGCTCACAGTTGGGTCGGGCGGGGGCAGCCGGCAACGAGTGGCTTCCCATCGCTGGGAAGACCGACCAACGCGGCCAGACCGTCAGGACCGGCCCCCCGCCCCTCATCTCCCGCAGGCGGCCGTACCGCTGCTGATGCCCCTGGGGCGCCTGGGATCTCGACCGAAAACACTCGCCCGATCTGATGACAGGCAGTAGTTATCCGATCACAGGCCCGTAGGGTCGCCCTCGAGGACTCTTCGATGCCGACCCCCGAGTCGCCGTCGTCCTCGAGCACGGCAACTCCGGCGTCCTCGTGCCGGGAGACGGGAGCGCCGACGTGACGTCGGTCCTCGACCACACTGCGCCCACCTCGTCCACCCGGCGACGCCTCGGCGCCGCCGCGGCGGCCCTCGCCCTGCTCACGACGGCGGGCCTGCTGCTCGACCAGTCGAGCAGCGCCCGGGCCGCGACCTCGATCGACCTCGGTGCGGCGGACGGTTACGCCGTGCTCGCCGGCGCCGGGATCACGAACACCGGCAGCACCGAGATCACCGGCGACCTGGGCACCGCACCCACGCCGGCGGTCACCGGGGAGTCCGACATCGTCCTCGACGGCGTGCACCGGACCGTGCCGGAGGCCACCGCGGCCCAGGCCGGCCTGCTCGCCGCGTTCAACGCCGCGGCGGCCCAGGCGCCCACGCAGACCATCTCGGCCGACCTCGCCAACCCGGCCGCGACGCTGACCCCCGGCGTCTACACCCAGGCGACGGCGATGGGACTCACCGGAACCCTGACCCTCGACGGCCAGGGCAACGCCGACTCGGTCTTCATCTTCCAGGCGGGCGACACGCTGACGACCGGCTCGGCCAGCCGGATCGTGCTCACCAACGGCGCCCAGGCGTGCAACGTGTACTGGCGGGTGGCCGTCTCGGCGACGCTCGGCTCCGACAGCGAGTTCGTCGGCACCATCCTCGCCGGCATGACGATCACGCTGGACGACCGCGCCGAGGTGACCGGACGGCTGCTCGCGCAGAACGGCGCCGTCACCCTCATCGACAACGTCATCACGCGCCCGGTCTGCAGCACGCCGCCCACGACGACGGCGGCGCCCTCGAGCCCCGCGGCCGACGGCCCTGCGGCCTCCGCGACCACCGGCGTCCCGGCGGCCTCCGGTGGCGACGGCTCCCCGGCCGGCTCGGGCCGCCAGGTCTCCCGAGTCCCGGTCGGCTCGGTCGACGCCGGCGACGGCAGCAGCGTGCGCGGCACCTGCGAGTGACCTTCCCCGGCTCGACCCGAGCCCGCGGCGCGCTGGCCGGCGCGCTGCTCACCGTCCTCGTGACGGGGTGCGGCGGCGGGAGCGCGCCGGTCGAGGCGGCTCCCACCGCGACGGCGTCGTCGTCCCCGGCCGCTCCGGTCGCTCCCGTCGTCGCCGCGACGACGGCGGCGCCGGTGCGACTGCTCATCCCGGAGATCGGCGTCGACTCGGACCTCATGGAGCTCGGCCTGCAGGCCGACGGCTCGCTGGAGGTGCCGCCCACCGGCTTCCCGGCCGGCTGGTTCACCGGCGCCCCCATGCCCGGCGCCACCGGCCCGGCCGTGATGGCCGGGCACGTCGACTGGGAGGGCGAGCCCGGGGTCTTCTACGACCTGCGCTCCCTCGAGCCGGCGGACCGGATCACGGTCGCGCGGGCGGACGGCAGCTCGGTCGTCTTCGCGGTCACCTCGGTCGAGCAGTTCGACAAGGACGAGTTCCCGACCGACGCCGTCTACGGCGACCTGGACCACGCGGGGCTGCGGCTGATCACCTGCGGCGGATCCTTCGATGCGAGCGAGCGCAGCTACACCGACAACATCGTCGTCTTCGCCGACCTCGTGCCCGCCTGACCGGACCGCCTGCTCGGGCGGAGATCGCCGCCCGACGGTGCCAAGGTGGGGCATGTCCGCTCCCGCACTCCCCCGCCACCGCGTCGACCTACTGGTCGTCGGCGCCGGGACCGCCGGCCTGGTCGGCGCCCAGGTCGCGGCAGCGACCGGCGCCCGGGTCCTGCTCGTGGAGCGCGCCCGCTTCGGCGGGGACTGCCTGTGGACCGGCTGCGTGCCCTCCAAGGCCCTGCTCGCGGCGGCGCACGCCGCTGCCGACGCCCGGGCCGCGAGCCGCTACGGCGTGCACGTCGGGGACGTGCGCGTCGACGGCCCGGCCGTGCTCGCGGCCGTGCGGCAGGCGATCACCACCATCGAGCCGGTCGACTCGCCGGAGGCCGTCCGGGCCTCGGGCGCCGGGACGGCGACGGGGGACGTGCGGTTCACGGGGCGCGACCGGGCGGAGGTCGACGGCGTCCCGGTCCGGTTCCGGCAGGCCCTCGTGTGCACGGGCTCGGCCCCGGACCTGCCGGAGCTGCCCGGACTGGCCGACGTCGATCCGCTGACCACCGACTCGCTGTGGGACCTGCCCGATCTCCCCGCTCGGCTCGCCGTCCTGGGCGGTGGCACAAGCGGCTGCGAACTGGCCCAGGCGTTCGCGCGGCTCGGCGTCCCCGTGACCCTGGTCGAGGCCGCCGACCGGCTGCTGCCCGGTGAGGACCCGGCGGCCTCCGCGGTCGTGGCCGACGCGCTCCGCCGCGACGGCGTGGACGTGCGGACGGGCGGCGCGCCGGTCCGGGTGACCGGCGGCCCGCAGGGCGGGACGCTGCACCTGTCCGACGGCGGCACCGCCGGCTTCACCCGGCTGCTCGTCGCCGTCGGCCGGACCCCGCGGACCGCCGGCCTCGGGCTCGACGCGGCGGACGTCGCCGTGGACGGCCGCGGCTGCGTGGTCGTGGACGACGCGCTGCGGACGACGAACCCGCGGATCTGGGCCGCCGGCGACGTGACCGGCCACCCCGCCTACACGCACGTGGCCGGCGTGCACGGCAACACCGCGGCTCTGAACGCCGTCCTCGGCCTGCGCCGCAGGATCGACCTGTCCGCCGTGCCGCGCGTGACGTTCACCCGGCCGGAGGTCGCTGCCGTCGGCGAGCCCACGGCGGACCCGGGGCCGGACCGGCAGGTCCACACCCAGGGGCTGGACCACGCCGACCGGGCGATCGCCGAGCAGGCGACCGAGGGGTTCACCCGGCTGGTCGTGGACGGCCGGCACCGCGTCCGCGGAGCCACGGTGGTGGGCCCGCGGGCGGGCGAGGCGCTCGCCGAGCTGACGCTGGCGGTGTCGCGCGGGCTCACGACCGCGCACCTGACCGGCGCGGTCCACCCCTATCCCACCTACGCCGACCCGCAGTGGAACGCCGCGATCGCCGACGTCCGCGCCCGGCTGACCGGCCGCTCGGCGATGCTCGCCGTCACCGCGCTGCGGTGGGTCCGCCGGGTCCGGTAGCCGCCGGGGGTCCGGTGGCCGGCGCGGGCTGCGGCTCCGGCTCCGGCTCCGGCTCGGGGGCGGGCGGTGGCGGCGGCGGCGGCGGCGGTGGCGGTGGCGGTGGCGGCGGCGGCGGCGGCGGTGGCGGTGGCGGCGTCCAGCGGGCGCCGTTGCTCACCAGGACCGTCACGGGCTGGTCGGTGCTCGCCACCACGCCCGGCCCCGGCCGCACCTCCAGGACCACGCCCGGCCGGCGGGCGCTGTCGACCGGCGTGACGACCGCGGTGAGCCCCACGCCGGACAGCAGGCTGCGACACCGGCTCTCGTCGGCGCCGACGCAGCCGCCGGGCACGGTCTGCCGGGTGCCCTCGACGTACCGGGGATCGGCCGGCGCGAAGCGGGCGACCGGCCGGTCCGCGAGGACCGGCGCCAGCGAGTCGTGCCAGATCTGGGCGGCCTTGCCGCCACCGAAGCCGCCGACGTCGCGGTTGGCGACGGGGTCGTAGAGCAGGACGCTCGCCGAGATCTGCGGCGTGAAGCCGACGAAGCCGATCGAGTAGTTGTTCTGCGTCGTCCCGGTCTTGCCGGCGATCTCGTGACCGGGGACGTAGGCCCGGCGGCCGGTCTGACCCGGGTGGCCCGGCTCGACGTCCTTGCGCAGGGCCTGGGAGAGGGTGTTCGCCAGGCCGACGTCGACCACCTGCTCGCACCCGCGCGACCCGCCCAGCGGGCGGCCGTCGGCGTCGGTGAGAGGCTGCCCGTCGCGGTCGAGCACCTCGTCGACCGGCGTGGGTGCGCACCGCACCCCGCCGGAGGCCAGGGTGGCGTAGGAGTTGGCCAGGGCCAGCGGGCTGGTCGCCTCGGAGCCGAAGGTGAACGACCCCCGGTTCTCCGCGACGATCGCGTCGGCCACCGGGTCCAGCGAGGTGAGCCCCATCCGCTGGGCCATCCGCACCGGCCCCTCGACCGAGCCCAGCTGGTCCTCCAGTGCGAGGAAGTAGGTGTTGGAGGACCGGTACAGCGCCTCCTCCATCGTCAGCGTGCTCGGGTAGGTGCCGGCGTTCTCCACGTCGTAGGGGCCGTCCCCGTCGGTGTAGACGTCGGACACGTAGGGGTCCGGGGTCGTGATGACGTGGTCGAGGCCGAAACCCTGCTCCATCGCCGCGGCGGCGGTGAACGTCTTGTAGATGGAGCCCGCGCCCTGCCCGGCGGCCAGCGCCAGGTTGACCGACGTCCGGGTGGGGTCACCGGACACGGCGCCGAAGGTCCGGTTCACCGCCATCGCGAGGACCCGGCCGGTACCGGGCTCCACCGCGGTGTAGATGCCGGCGACCGGGTCCTCCTCGGCGACGGTGGCGCGCACCGCCAGGTCGCCGGCCCACTGCATGGCCGGGTCGAGGGTGGTGCGCACGGTGAGCCCGCCGGTCTCCACCAGGTCGCGGGACAGGCCGAGCTCGCCGGTCAGGTACTGCAGCACGTAGTCGCAGAAGAAGCCGGCCGTCGTCGCCTCGCGGCAACCCCGTGGCGGCCCGTCGCCCGGTTGCAGGACCACGGGGGCCCGCCGCGCCTCGTCGGCGGCCTGCTGCTCCACCATGCCGAGCTCCACCATGCGGCCCAGGACGACGTCGCGCCGCTGGGTCGCCCGCTCGGGTACGACGAACGGGTCGTAGGCGGACGGGCTCTGCACGAGGCCGGCGAGCGTGGCGGCCTGGGCCAGGTCGAGCGCCTCGGGGGTCACGTCGAAGTAGGTCTCGGCGGCGGCGGCGATCCCGTAGGCGCCGGCACCGAAGTACACGCGGTTGAGGTACCGGGTGAGGATCTCGTCCTTGGTGTAGCGCTTCTCCAGGCCCAGGGCCAGCTGCGCCTCCCGCAGCTTGCGGCCCACGCTCTGCTCGGTGGCGCCCTCCCGCGCGTCGGCGTCGTCCGCCGTCTGCAGCCGGATCTGCTTCACCAGCTGCTGGGTCAACGTCGAGCCGCCCTGCACGACGCCACCGGCGGCCACGTTCGTGACCACCGCCCGCGCCAAGCCCTGCACGTCCACGCCGGAGTGCTCGTAGAAGCGCGCGTCCTCGATGGCGACGAGGGCGTCCTTGACCACCGGCGCGATCGCCTCGCTCGGGACCACCGTGCGGTTGCGCCGGAACAGCTCCGCGACGAGGCGGCCGTCGGCGGCGAGGATCCGGGTGTTGCCGGGCGGCGTCCGGTCCAGCAGGTCGGCACCGACCGGGCGGAACACCTCGGCCGTGGTCCGGGTGGCCAGGGCCGCCCCACCGACCAGCGGCCAGGCCAGCCCTGCGGTCAGCGCGCCCGCGAGGACGACGCCCAGCAGGAGGAGCCACAGGGCCCGGAGCCGGCGTGGGCGGGTCGGCGGGGCGTCCTCGACGGCGGGCAGGAGGAGGCCGCCTGCGGGACGACGGACGGACACGGAGCTCCTTCGGGGACGACAGCGGTCGGCCCACCCAGGGGTGGGCCACCGTCCACCGTGCCCGCCTCTGCGCGGGGAGCCACGTGCTCGGGCAGGTCGTCACGCAACCGCAAACTGGTTGACGAGGCCGGAGGACGTCCCGCCCGGGTCCCCGTGACGTTCGCCCCTCGCCTCCCCCCGGGCGCCGTCGAAGGCTGGTCCCGCGCCGCCATCCGCGGCGCCGCTGGCGCTCCGCACCCGCACCGGACGAGGGCCACCGAGGGGGCGACATGACCGAGACCACACGCAACCAGCAGGACACCACGACGACCGCGCGCCCGGGCGTACCGGCACCGCGCAGCCCTTCCGCACCGCAGAGCCGGCCCTCCGGGTGGACCGGATGGGTGGTGTTCGGCGGGGCGATGCTGATCCTGTCCGGCGCCTTCCAGGTCGTGCTCGGACTCGTCGCACTGCTGGACGACGGACTGTTCGTGGTGCGGCCGAGCGGCCTCGTCCTCGACGTCGACTACACCACGTGGGGCTGGGCGCACCTGGCCATCGGGGTCCTCGCGATCCTCCTGGGCCTCGGGCTGCTGGCCGGCAACCTGGCCGCCCGCATCGTCGGCGTCGCGCTGGCCGGCGTCAGCGCGCTGGCCAACCTCGCCTTCATCCCGGCCTACCCGATCTGGTCGACGATCGTCATCGCCGTCGACGTCCTGATCATCTACGCGATCGTCGTGCACGGGGACGAACTGCGGTCGCGCTGAGGAGGCGGGCACGACCCCGCTGGAGACCGCCCGCGCCGGACGACGAAGCGGCCCCGCACTTCCGTCGAAGTGCGGGGCCGCTCGGTGTCTCAACCAGACGTGCACCCGAAGGGATTCGAACCCCTAACCTTCTGATCCGTAGTCAGATGCTCTATCCGTTGAGCTACGGGTGCCTGTGTTCAGTTGTGGTGCGCGGAGGCTCCGGGATTTGAACCCGGGATGGGGATTAACCCAAACCGCATTAGCAGTGCGGCGCCATAGACCGGACTAGGCGAAGCCTCCCGGGGTCCGAGTTTCCTCGTAACCGCCGACGGAGAGACTACCAGCGCCCCGGGCCGCGCTCGCAGCCCGGGTGGCCCCTCCCGCTCCCGCCCACGCGCTCCCCGCGACGAGTGCGACGAACTCGTGGCGATGAGGCGCTGATGGCCACGAGTTCGTCGCACTCGCCGGTGGGGTCAGGCGGCAACGGGCTCGCGGACGGCGTTCCGGGCGACCGCCACCGGACGACGCCCCGGCACGAGCGTGATGGCGACGGCGGTGGCCGCACCCACGGCGGCCAGCGCCAGGCTGCCGCTCACCCCGAACCGGCCCTCGATCAGCGCGCCACCGACGGCCGCACCGATGGCCGAGGCGCCCACGGTGATGGTGGACAGCCAGGTGAAGGCCTCGGTGGTCGCGTGCATCGGCGCCATGGAGCCGACCAGCGTGTTCTGCACGGTCAGGGTCGGGGCGATCGCCGTCCCGCCCAGGAAGAGCAGCACGCCCAGCGCCCACGGGCTGGAGATCCAGGCCAGCGGCGCGAGGCCGATCGTCACGCCGAGCAGCAGCAGCCGGTACTGCCGGGGCAGCGACATGCTGAGCACGCGGGCGCCGAACCACAGGCCGCCGATGGTCGAGCCGAGCGCCCAGAGCGCCAGCAGGATCCCGGACATGCCCGGCCGGCCCATCTGCTCCGCGAACGCCGGGACGGCGACCTCGAGCGCCCCGAACCCGAGCATCAGGGCCGCGCCGCTGATCAGCAGCCGCGGCATGCCCGGCGTCCGGACGGTCGAGAACATCCCCGCACCCGCCCCCGGCGAGGGGACGTAGGCCCGGGTGGCCGCCGAGGTGGCGATGCCCAGGGAGCCGGCGACGGCGAGCACGCCCGCGACGCCGATCGCCAGGGCCGGGGAGGTGAGGACGGCGAGCGCCGCGACCAGCGAGGGGCCGACGACGAAGACGAGCTCGGTGGCCGTGGCGTCCAGCGCGTAGGCGGTCGGGCGCACCCGCGGATCGACCCGCGACCAGAGCGCGCGCACGGTGCCCGAGACCAGCGGGGTGGCCATGCCCGCCCCGGCCGAGGCGGCGATCACGGCGGCGTTCGGCGCACCGGCCAGGACGGCGACCACGAGCAGCGCCAGGAGCAGCGGATAGGCGGCGGCCTGCGCGAGGAGCACCGGGCGGGGGCCGCGGCGGTCGGCGAGCCGGCCGAGGATCGGCGCCATGACCGCCGAGGCGACGCCCAGCGTGGCGGCCGCGAGCCCGGCGACGGCATAGGAGCCGGTCTGCTGCTGCACCATGAGCAGCAGCGCCAGCGGGACCATGGCCGAGGGCAGCCGGCCGGCGAAACCGGCGAGCAGCAGCACGGGGGCCGAGGGCAGCCGCCAGACAGGGAGGTACGCACGCACGGGGAAGCTCGTTTTCCACTTGCAGGACAAGGAATCGGTAGGCGGTCAATGCACGTTGACCACCTACGAGACGCGACGGTAGCACGGATCGGTAGGGAGTCACATGGATTACGACACCTACGGGTCGACTGCGGTGGAGTTGGCGATCGAACTGGCCAACACCGAGCGCAGCGACCCGGAGTGGGCGCGTGCCTTCCTGGCCTCCCACGACGAGTGGTTCACGCCGGGCACCTCGCTCGAGCTCTCCCCCGGTGAGACCTCCCGGGCAGCCGCGACAGCTGACCTGGTGCGCGCCGTCGCGCTGGCCGAGTCGCAGGCCGACGTCCTCGACCGGCTCAACGAGCTGCTGGCCCTGGCCCGGCCGCGGCCCTACGCCACCGACCACGACGGCGAGCTGCACCTGCACTACGCCCGCCCGGACGCCCCCGCGCTCGAGCAGCTGACGACGACCGTGGCGATGGGGCTCTCCCAGGTGGTCGTGCAGCACGGCTGGCAGCGCCTGGGCGTCTGCGCGGCCGAGAGCTGCGACGACGTCTACGTCGACACCTCGCGCAACGCCAGCCGCCGCTACTGCTCCAACACCTGCGCCAGCCGCTCGACCGTCGCCGCGTACCGCGCCCGCCAGAAGACCGAATAGCGGCCGATCCGGACTCGAAAGCCCAGGTCAGGGGCGTGCGTTCACCCGATCGGGTGAAGCGTCGGTGGAGCGGGTCCAGTCAGGCGGGGCGGCGTCCGACATCCCCGGCATGGACAGGTACAGGACGACGACGACGCTGCCGTTCGCGCATCTCGCCGGCGCGACGTCCGCGCTCCGCACCGAGTTGCACCGCCTCATCGCCGCGGACGACGAGCGGCGGGTGGCCGACTGGTCGACGCTCCGGGTGGTGGGGCCCCAGGAGGTGTTCGGGCCGCACGGCGCCGTGCACTTCGAGTACCGCGGATCCGTCCAGTTCCGCCGGCTGGCGGCGCTCCCGAACAGGGCGGCGCACAGCCACAGCTGACGTACGGCGATCCACGTCGACGCCCGTCCTCCCTCACCGCCGCGCTTCCTCCCTCACCGCCCACCGTGAGGGAGGACGCAGCACGATCAGGTTCCCTGATCCCGGCACGGCTGGGGCGGGGCGTGGCGGGTGGGGCGCCAGGGAAGCGCCGCGAGCGAGCCTGGCCCGTTCCGCACGGACTCCGGGCGACGCTGCGGCCGTGATGCGCTACCGAGTGGTGACCCAGGACGGCCAGGAGGCCGGTGCGTTCCTCGCCGCGGACGACGACCTGGCCGCGATGCGCCGGGGCCTGCCGGTCCGCGACGCCTCCGTGCGCGCCTCGGGGGGCGCCCTGGACCCGGACGAGTACCGGCTGGAGAAGTGGGTCGCCGGCGCCTGGGACTTCGCCGGCCGGTACGCCTTCGTCGGCACCGCGCCCACCGCGCTCGTCGCCTGACCTCCCCGCGTCCCTGGCCGCACGCGGGCCGACGCTGAACTAGCGTCCCGGCGTGCCCACCCCGCCGAACCTGGACGCCCGGCTGCACGCCCTCGTCGGCGGGCTGCCCAGCTCCCCGGCCGACCAATGGCTGCACCGGCTCACCCGCTCGGCCAACCACGGCCGGTTGTGGCTGGGCATCGGCGGGCTGCTGGCGCTCCGCCGGGGGCCGCTGCGCCGCGCCGCCCTGCGGGGAGCCGGCTCCATGGCGATCACCAGCGCGCTGGTCAACACCGTCCTCAAGCCGGTCGTCCGGCGCGGCCGGCCCCAGCACAGCGGGCGCAGCGAGCGGATGCTGCACCGCTCGCCGACGTCGTCGTCCTTCCCGAGCGGGCACGCGGCCTCCGCGGCGGCGTTCGTCACCGGTGTCGCCATGGAGTCGCTGCCGGTCGGCGCCGCGCTCGCGCCGGTCGGGCTCGCCGTCGGCTACTCGCGGGTGCACGTCGGCGTGCACTACCCGGGGGACGTCGTCGCCGGCTTCGCCGTGGGCGCGGGGGTGGCCGCGGCCACGCAGCACTGGTGGCGGGTGCGCCCCACGGATCCGGCCCGGGTGCGCCCGGCCTCGGACGCCCCGGCCCTCCCCGACGGCGAGGGCCTGGTGGTCGCGGTGAACCCGCGCTCGGGCCCCGACGACTACGACCCCGCCGAGGACATCCGCCGCCTGCTGCCCCGCGCGCGCGTGCTCGAGCTGACCGAGGACGCCGGCGTCGAGGAGCTGCTCGGGCCGGCGGCCCGCGAGGGCGCCCGGGCCCTGGGCGTCGCGGGCGGGGACGGCAGCGTGGCCGCGGCCGCCGCGGTGGCGCTCGAGCACGGGCTACCGCTGGCCGTCATCCCCGCGGGCACGCTCAACCACTTCGCCCGCGACGTCGGCCTGCTCACCCCGCAGGACGCCGTCGACGGGGTGCTGGCCGGCGAGGGGGTGACCGTCGACGTCGCCGAGGTCAACGGGACGCCGTTCCTCAACACCTCGAGCATCGGCGCCTATCCGGAGATGGTGCGCCGCCGCGACCGGCTGTCGGGGCGGATGGGCAAGTGGCTGGCGCTCACCGTGGCGGCGGCCCAGGTGCTGCGCACGGGCACGCCGGTGGAGCTCGACGTGGACGGGCAGCGGCTGCGGGTCTGGATCCTCTTCGTCGGCAACGGCCTCTACACCCCGCGCGGGCTCTCCCCCGCCTGGCGCCCGCGGCTGGAGGACGGTCTGCTCGACGTCCAGTACCTGCGCGCCGACCTCCGCTTCGGTCGCACCCGCGCGGTCCTGGCCACGCTGCTGGGCGTGAGCGAGCACAGCCGCAGCTACGGCAAGTTCCAGACGACGGAGCTGGACGTGGTCTCCCGGTCGGGCCCGCAGCGGGTGGCCTACGACGGCGAGATGGGCGAGCCGGCCACCGAGTTCCGCTTCCGCAAGCGCGCGTCGCTGACCGTCTACTGCTCCCGCCCCCGCTGACCTCGTCCACTGTGCCGGCGTATTCCGGACGTTGCGGACACGATCGCGGCGGCAACGTCCGGAGTCGGCCCGCTGAGTGCGTGCCAGCCGTCGAGGGGCGGACCGCGCCCGTGATCACTACGGTCGGACGCAGGGATTGCCCCGGGCGCGGGCCGGGCAGTGCACGATCCGACGTCCATCGAGGTACAGAGGGAAAGAGGTCACCATGCTGGTCCGCCGGATCGCTCGGCCCCTGCTCGCCGCCCCGTTCATCTACGGCGGCATCAGCACCCTGCGCAAGCCGCAGGACCGCGTCCCGGGGGCAGCCCCGGTCGTGGAGAAGATCGCCGAGACCGCGGACAAGCAGCTCCCGGTCCAGGTCCCCCGCGACGTCGAGCAGTACGTGAAGGCCAACGCCGCGCTGCAGGTGGGTGCGGGTGCGCTGTTCGCCCTCGGCCGCCTCCCCCGGCTGACCTCGCTGGCGCTCGCCGGCTCGACCGTGCCGACGACGCTGGCCGGTCACCGGTTCTGGGAGGAGGACGACCCCAAGGTCTCCTTCGAGAAGATCGCCCACTTCGTGAAGAACCTCGGGCTGATCGGTGGGCTGCTGCTGGCCACCGTCGACACCGAGGGCAAGCCGTCGGTCGGCTACCGCGCCCGAAAGGGCGCCAAGGCCGCGGCCGTCGCCACCGAGAAGAGCTTCGAGAAGGCCTCCAAGCGCGCCGCCAAGGCGCAGAAGAAGGCCGAGAAGAAGCTCAAGAAGAAGCACTGAGCAGGGTCGGGCACTGAGCACGCCCCTGGCACCCGCGGCCGCGCTCCGGAGGATCGCCTTCCTCCTGGAGCGCGCCCGCGAGCCCAGCTACCGGGTGCAGGCGTTCCGCACCGCCGCCGCCGTCGTCGACGGGCTCGGTGCGGACCAGCTCGACCTGAAGATCCGCACCAACACGCTCAAGGACCTCAAGGGCGTGGGCCCGAAGACCGCCGCCGTCGTCGTGCAGGCGCACAAGGGCCAGGTGCCCGAGTACCTGACAAAGCTCGAGCAGGACCTCGCCGAGCTCGTCCCGATGGCCGACGACGTCGCCGCGTTCCGGGCCGCACTCAAGGGCGACCTGCACCTGCACTCCGACTGGTCCGACGGCGGCAGCCCGATCCGCGAGATGGCCGAGGCGGCCATCGCCATCGGCCACGAGTACATGGCGCTGACCGACCACTCCCCCCGGCTGACCGTCGCCAACGGCCTGTCCCCGGCGCGGCTCGAGCAGCAGCTGGACGTCGTCGCCGCGCTCAACGAGGAGCTCGCGCCCTTCCGGATCCTCACCGGCATCGAGTGCGACATCAACGCCGACGGCACCCTCGACCAGACCGACGAGCTGCTCGGCCGGCTCGACGTCGTCGTCGCCAGCGTGCACTCCGACCTGCGCGCGGCCAGCGCGGAGATGACCGAGCGGATGCTCACCGCCGTCGCCAACCCGCACACCGACGTCCTCGGGCACTGCACCGGCCGGCTGGTGATCGGGCGGAAGCAGCGCAACGGCGAGCAGAAGCCGCGCCCGGAGAGCACCTTCGACGCCGAGGCGGTGTTCGCCGCCTGCGTCGAGTTCGGTACCGCCGTCGAGATCAACTCCCGCCCGGAGCGGCTGGACCCGCCGCGGCGGCTGCTCACCCTGGCCCGCGAGCTGGGCTGCGAGTTCGCCATCGACACCGACGCGCACGCACCCGGTCAGCTGGACTGGCAGTACAACGGCGTCGAGCGGGCCATCGAGTGCGGCGTGGAGCCCGGCCGGGTGATCAACACCCGGTCCGCCGACGAGCTGCTGGCCTGGACGCAGGACTGACGACGGCGCGCTGAGCTGGCCCGATGCGACCGGTGTGACACCAGTGGCGTCGGCAGATCAGCACCTACCGGACCGGCACGGTTCTGGTCTACGTTTCGCCCGACCGCGGCCACCCGGCCGCTCGCGTGCCGATCGCTCCCCGTCGACGGCCGACCCGTTCCGCCGTCGGAGGATCCCGCATGTCCCGCTCCACCCGCGCGCGCCGTCGCACGGCCGCCGCCCTGCTCTCCGCCGCCGTCGCGGCGGTCGTCACGTTCGGCGGGAGCCCCGCGCAGGCGGACACGTTCCGCTACACCGACCCCAACTACGCCACGTGGACGGTGCAGGGCGCGATCCTCGACGAGTACCGGGCCCAGGGCGGCCTGTACGGCCGGCTGAACATCCCCCGCTCCAACGAGCTCACCACGCCGGACCGCTTCGGGCGGTTCAGCGTCTTCGGCCAGGGCTCGATCTACTGGACGCCGTGGACCGGCGCCCGCACCGTGTGGGCTCCGTTCCTCGCGGAGTGGGGGACGGTCGGCTGGGAGGCCGGTCACCTCGGCTACCCGCTGACCAGCGACGTGCCCACGCCCGACCGCCTCGGCCGCTTCCAGGTCTTCCAGCGCGGGCTCATCTACTGGACGCCGTGGACCGGCGCGCACGCGGTGCGTGGCGCGATCCTCCAGGAGTACGGCTCGCACGGCTGGGAGGCCAGCCAGCTCGGGTACCCGACGACGGGGGAGCTGACGGCGCCGGACGGGCGGGGCCGGTTCAACGCCTTCCAGCGCGGGCTCGTCTACTGGACGCCGAGCACGGGCGCCCACGCGGTGTGGGGCGCCATCTCCCAGACCTACGCCTCGAACGGCTGGGAGACCGGCCCGCTGGGCTACCCGCTGACCAGCGAGCTGCCGACCCCCGACGGCATCGGCCGGTTCAACCACTTCGAGGGCGGCTCGATCTACTTCACGCCGTGGACCGGCGCGTACGCCGTCACCGGCGAGTTCCACGCCGTCTGGTCGTCGCTGGGCTGGGAGAACTCCGAGCTGGGCTACCCGACCTCCCCCGAGTACGACACCCAGGACGGCGGCACGGTGCAGGAGTTCGAGTACGGCTGGATCGAGTGGTACCCGGGCGAGGGCGCCTCGGCCTACCTCTACGAGTGACCGGCGGCCTCCGGCGGCGGAGCGAACCGGTCGACACACCGGCGCTCCTGATGCACGCTGAGGGCATGCCTCCTCGTCGATCGTCGCGACGAGCCGGCATCGGCCTGTCCACCGCCCCCCGGCCGCCGTGGCACGTGCACTGGTTCCACCGGGTGGGCGAGGACCCGCTCGGCCCGGCCGGCATGTACGCCTGCCGCTGCGGTCTGGTCCGCCCGGGCCTCTGAGCACCGGACCCGGGCCACTAGCGTTCCTGCGGTGAACCGGCCCTGGCTGACCGCGGGTGCCGTGGTGGTCGCCCTCGGAGTGGCCGCGCTGACCATCGGCCCCTCGCCCGGGGAGGTGCTGTTCACCCTCGCCCGGTCCGTGCCGGGGCTCGACGAGCTCTCCGTGCCCACCGTCGAGATGTGGGCCAACATCCTGCTGTTCGTGCCGGTCGCGCTCCTCCTCGCCGCAGCGGCGCCGCGGCTGTCCGGCGTGCTCGTCTGGCTGATCTGCACCGCGGCCTCGGCGGGTGTGGAGACGGTGCAACTGGTCCTGCCGGGCCGGGAGTCCACCGTCCGGGACATCGTCCACAACTCCGCGGGCGCCGCGCTCGGCGTGCTGCTGCACACCCTCGTGAGCCGCTGGCGATCCCGTTCACCCCGGTGAGCCCGTCCGGCGACCGGCCGCGCCCGGCGGCGGATCCGTGGCCGCGACCGGGCGGCGCCCTCTATCGTCCGATGTCCCGGGAGCCCAGCACGTCCGAGGAGTCCGCCATGGCCATGCTGTCCCGTTCACGCTCCCGCACGACGGCCGAGGGGCTGGACGTCGCCTGCCCGGCGTGTGGCTCTCCGGGCCGACCGCTCGCCCTGGTCGTGGAGCCGGGCTGCCGCCTGGTCGGCTGCCCCGGCTGCGGCACCCAGTACCTCCGGCGCATCGAGGCCGGCCCGGGTTCGGACGGCCGCCCGGCCGGCGGCGATGACGCCACCCGGACCGGGACCGACAGCGAGTACTGGGAGGAGTACAAGTTCGAGGTGTACGACTCCGACGACGTGCGGCGCGGCTACGACGAGCGCTACGACCTCGCCTTCGGGATGCTGCGCGGCCGCGCCGGAGCGGTGCGGACCGTGCTCGACGTCGGGTGCGGGGTCGGGAACTTCCTCGACTGGGCGCGCCGCCACGGCCTCGATGCCGTCGGCGTCGACGTGGAGCCGCGCGCCGTCGCCGCGGCGCGCGACCGCGGGCTCGTGGCCGCCGTGCCCGACGAGCTGGACGACGTCCTGGGCCCGCTCGGCCGGGTCGACGTCCTCACCATGTGGGACGTCGTGGAGCACGTCTTCGAGCCGGGCGACTTCCTCGGCCGGTTCACCCCGTACGTCGCCCCCGGAGGCGCGCTGCTGCTGGAGACGCCCGACGCCGCGTTCCCGGTGCGGGCCGTCTTCCGTGCGCTGCACTGGGGCAGCCGCGGCCGCGTCGACCTGATCGGCGCGATGTACTACTGGGAGCACAAGGTCTACTTCACCGAGACCGGCCTGCGCCGCCTGCTGGCCACCCACGGGTTCGAGGTGGTGGAGGTGCGCCGCCTCACCTCGCCGCGGGCCAAGATGGCCCACACGTTCTCGCACGACCTGGAACGGCAGCCGTCCCTGGGCGGGCGGCTCCTCGCCGGGGCGTGGCCGCTGGCCGAGCGCGTCTTCCGTCGGCTCGGCCTGGGGAACAAGCTGATCGTGCTCGCCCGCCGCTCGCCCACCGAGGACGTTCCCGGGCCGGGCGCCACGGGATGAGGGTCCTGCACGTGATCACCGGCCTGGCGGCCGGCGGCGCGGAGACGCAGCTGCGGCTCCTGCTGCGCCACAGCCGGCACGACGCCGAGGTGGTCACGCTGTACAACGCCGGGTCGGTGGCCGACCAGTTGCGCGCCGACGGGGTGCCGGTGCACGACCTCGGCATGCGCAGCAACACCGAGGTCGGCGCCGTCCTGCGGCTGGCGCGGCTGATCCGGCGTGGTCGCTACGACGTGGTCCACACCCACCTGTACCGCGCCTGCCTGTACGGGCGGGTCGCCGCCCGCCTGGCCGGGGTGCGCACGGTCGTCGCCACCGAGCACTCGCTGCTCGACGACCAGCTCGAAGGACGATCGGCCGGCCGCGGCGTCCGTCTCCTCTACCTGGCGACCGAGCGGCTCGGCCGCGCCACCGTCGCGGTCTCGGCGGCGACCCGGGACAACCTGCTGCGCTGGGGGGTCGCGCCCGAGCGGGTGCTCACCGTGCCCAACGGGCTGGACCTCGATGCGCTCGCGTTCGACCCCACGGACCGTGCCGCCGTGCGCGCCGACATCGGGGTCGGGGCCGACGCACGGGTGGTCGGCGCGGTGGGCCGGCTCCACCCGGGCAAGCGGTTCGACGAGCTGATCCGGTCACTCGCACCCACCCTGGGCGAGAGCGACCAGCTGCTCATCGTGGGCGAGGGGCCGGAGCGGGCGTCCCTGACCGCGCTGGCCGCCGACCTCGGGGTGGCACCGTTCGTGCACCTGGTCGGCGAGCGCCCGGTCGCACCCGCGCTGTCGGCCATGGACGTGCTGGCGTCGCCCTCCCGCTACGAGACCTTCGGGCTGGCCGTCCTGGAGGGCCTGGCAGCCGGGCTGCCGGTGGTCTTCCGCCGCTGCCCGGCGGTGGACGAGATGGGCGGCGACGTGCCCGGCGCGATCCGCATCGGTTCCGACGCCGACCTGGCCACCGCGCTCGCCGGTGTGGTCGCCCGTCCGGCACGCCCGGCTCCGGACGCGCTCACGGCGTTCGACGTCCGTGGGGTGGCCGCCCGGATCGACGACCTGTACGAGCGGGTGTAGCGGCGGGAGTCAGCCGGGCAGCTCGCCCAGCTGGATCGACTGGTTGCGGGAGCCCCGCAGCAGCCCCTGCCCGAAGGCGGCGGCCAGGCGCGGCCGGCTGAGGACCGAGGACACGGGGTAGCCGAGCGAGGGGGAACCGTAGGGGACGTAGAAGTCCACCCGCGCCCCGGCGCGAGCGCTCACCGCGAGCGGACGGCGCAGCGGCAGACCCGGCAGCAGTTCCACGGCCGCGGGGGCCGAGGAGCGACCGGTCAGCTCCAGCGCCCGGCCCAGCAGGACCGGGTCGTGCGTCGCCAGCGCGAACGGGACGTCGGTGCCGGACAGCCGCTCCACCAGCCGCAGGTAGGCGGCCCGCAGCTCGCGGTCCCCGACCAGGTGCCGGCCGCCCTCCTCGGGCCACTGCCCCTTCACCACACGCACGCCCAGGTCGCCGTCGGCCGCCCGGGCGACGTCGTCGAGGCTGCGGGCCCACCGCGCCGGCAGGGCCACCGCGACACGCGCACCCTGCGCCCGGGCGGCACCCGCGAGCTCGAGGGTGACGTCGGCGTCGGCGGGCGCGTGCGCGTCGAAGTCCAGCCGCACGCCCGACTCCGCGGCCCGGGAGGCGAGTTCCCGGACCGCCCCGCAGTCCCGGCCCAGGGCCGGCACCTTGATCGCCAGCCGGGCGCGCCGGCCCCAGGCAGCGAGCGCGTCCAGGGCCGCGGCGTTCTCGGCGAGGACCGCGGCCGGTGGCTCCACGGGGGCGTTCCAGTAGGCGATCGACACCATGGAGCCGAGGGCGAGCAGCCGCCCGGCGACCGCGAGCGCCGACGGCCGCTCGCTGCCGGCCAGGTAGGCCCGTCCGGCCCGGCGCAGGATCGGCGTGAGGAGACGGTCCACCGGGCGGGTCACGGCGCGCCCCGCTCCCGCAGCCTCGTGAGCGCCCGAGTTCCGCTCCGGCGGGCCATCTCGCCCGCGACGACCGCGGCCGCCGGCACCGAGCGCCACGCCGTCGGATAGACGTGCACCTCGCGGCAGGAGCGGGACACGTCCGTCCACAACGACGTCCACGGCTCCTCCGTGCCCAGGAACTCGAACGTCTCGAGCCCCCGCTCCGCGGCCCAGCGCACGGTGTGCAGCATCAGCAGGTTGCCCGGTGAGCAGCGGGCGAACTGCTCGTCGAAGCCGATCTTGAACAGGCTGTACCGGCCGTGCGCCTCGACGGCCAGCTGCACCGCCACGGGGCGGCCGTCGATGCGCAGGAAGGCGAAGCGGGTGGCGTCCTGCTCGGCGGCCAGCGTGCAGAACCGCCGGAAGAACTCGCGCTGGTCGGGCCGCGCGACCAGCGACGTCCCCGCCGCGGTCTTCCACCCGGCGGCCTCCACGACCGTGATCTCCTCGAACAGCGCGTCGACCTCGCCCGGTGCCGGCTGCTCGACGGAGAACTCCACCTCGCCGAGCCCTTCCGCCCGGCGCAGCGCCGTCCGGAAGTCACCGCGACGGCGCTTGCTGAAGTGGTGCTCGGGCTCGCGCCACCGCTCGGACAGCGCGATCGCGGGCGTGCCGGCCACCGCGCGGTCCAGCACCGCGGCGCGGCGCACGGGGAGCGCACGCAGGTGCGGAAGCAGCGGCGAGTCGTCCGGCAGCCGCTTGAGCCGCACGGGCTGGCCGCGGCGGACGACGTCCTCCACCAGCGCCGCCAGGGCGGCCGGGTCGCTGCCCCGGGCATCCGTCGGCTCCAGCAGCTGCCGCACGCCGAGCATCTCGGCGGTCCACGGGCGGCCCCGGCGCCGGACCAGCGGCAGCACCGCGTCCGGCGCGTCCGGTGCGCCCGCGACGCCGACGGCGAGGGTGTGCCGGGAGCCGTAGACCTCGAGCCAGGCACGGACCCAGGCGCTGCCGCCGACCGGACCGCTGCGCGAGGGGAGCGCGTCCCACCCGGCGGTCGAGCGCCGGACGTCGGCGACCGAGGTCAGGCACCGTACCGCGGAGCCAGGCTTCCGCTCGTCCGTCGCCATGCCGCACACCCTTCCGATCTCGCCACCGCTGCGCGCACGGCCTCGCTGGTCGACCATCACACAGCACGCGGTTGCATCGGCGAACTTCACCCCTGGGAGCGACATCATCGTCGAGCCCGGCGGCGGCGGTCCTAGGATCGCCGCGATGACCCGGACAGCAGGCCGACCGCAGCACGCGGCACCCGGTCACCCCGTGGCTCACCGGTGACCACGACCCTCGTCGTCTCGCCCAGTGTCACGGCCTCGCACGCGGCCCGTTTCTGCGCCACGGCGGCGGCCGCGATCGCCGGCGGCGCTGACCTGCGGGCGGTGCTGGTGGCCAACAGTGCCGAGACCCAGGCTCTCGCGGCCCAGTGGCCGGACATCGTCGTGCCGGGCTCGAACGCCGGCTTCGCGGCCAGCATCAACCTGGCCGCCGCCGGCCGGAGCTTCCGATGGCTCGTCGTCGCCAACGACGACATGGAGTTCGTCCCCGAGGCGTTCGAGGCGCTGGCTGCGCACCTCGCCGGGGAACCGGACGACCGCCCCCACCTGATCCGGCTGACCGACGAGCCGTGGCGCCACCTCCCCGGGACCGCCGGCGTCTTCGCGGGCCTGTCCCTCGTGGAGAAGGTGGCGTACGGCCTCGGCCGCCCGCTGTCGCGCGAGTCGACGCCGCGCGAGGACGACGTCTACCCCTCCTTCGGGCTGGTCGCGATCAGCGCCCGGTTGTGGCAGCAGACGAACGGCATGGAGGAGCAGCTGCCCTTCTGCTACGAGGACGCCTGGTTCGTGCGCCAGGCGCGTGCGGCGGCCCCCGATCTGCGGATCACCAGCTTCGACCTGGGTGTCCCGCACGCCCTGTCCTCGTCGACCGGGGCCAAGATCCACCTCGTGCTCCCGGTGATCGCCTGGTCCGCCGTGGTGTACCTGCAGTTGCTGGGCGTGCCTCCGCTGCGTGCGCGTGCGGTGTGCCTGGCCGCCCTCGTCATCCGGGCGCCGCTCTCCCTCGCCGGGACCGCGAACCGCCGCCGGCACCTGCTGGGCATCGGCCGCTCCGTGTGGGCGATCGTCACCGACCGCCGTCCCTCCCTGCCGGCGCCGACGGGGCCGGCTCCCTCCTGAGGCCGGGCCGGCTCGGCCGGCCTCGGCTCAGCGGTCGGCGTCCCGTTCCAGCACGTCGGCGCTGGGCGTGCCGGCGATGGCGAAGCCCTCGCCGGTGTACACCGTGACGCCCTGGAGCCAGGGCCACGCGGCGGCCCGGTCGAGCGCGGCGGCGAGGTACTCGCCGCGGCGGGGCTCGGGCACGAAGTACCAGTTCCCGGGCGTCCGGTCGTAGCCGAACTCGCCGACGACGACGTCGCGCCAGATGCCCTCGTCCGCGTGGACCTGCGCGCGGAGCCGCTCCAGGCCGAGGAAGGTCATGTCCTTGACGCCGTAGGGCGTCTCGACGTCGCGGCTCCCCGCCTCCTCCAGGGGGTCGTAGCCGACGCCGTCGCCCCCGGCGTAGGGGTGCACCCCGAGCTGGTCGTAGAAGAAGCGGTTGGACGCGTTGCCGCCCAGATCGGCCAGCGCGGTACTGAGCTCGTGCATGTACCCGAGGTCGTTGTTGCTCAAGATCCCGCCGATGATCTGCGCGTCGGGGTCGACGGCGTCGGCGGCCGTCCAGACCGCCTTGAGCAGGCCCGCGTACTGGCGCGGATCCGGCCCCTGCCGCCAGGCCTCCACGAGGTTGGGCTCGTTCCACACCTCGTAGCCGGCCACCCGCGTGCCGAAGCGCTCGACGAGCTGCGCGAAGAGGCCCGCCCAGACCTCGGCGTCCGGGCCGACGGGGGCGAACCACGTGCCGCGGGGATCCATCCACTGCGGCGTGCTGTTGACGTGCAGGTAGAAGCGCAGCCCCAGCTCGTCCGCGCGCTCGACCAGGGGGTCCAGCGGTGCGGTGGTGCAGCTCCGGTCCGCGTCGCACAGCCAGCTGAGGTCGGCGGTCACCCGGACGCCGGCGGCCCCGTCGGCGGCCGCGCGCGTCACCTCGTCGTAGGCGTTCGCCCGGGTCTGGGTGCTGCCGTCGGGCTGCTCGCCGCCGACGGGGCTCAACGGCACGACGACCTTCGTGCCGCCACGCGCCGGTTCGGCAGGCCCCCCGGGCAGCAGAGCCAGTCCGCCGGCCGCGACCAGGGCGAGCACGGCCGCCACGACCAGCCAGGTCCGCCCGCGGCGAGGGGACGCGGCCGGGACCGCGGAGGCCGTCGGTGCCGCCATCACTCGCACGGGCGAACCTCCTCCGACGTGGGCGGGCACTGCGGCCGACACCACGTCCCGCCTGCCATGATGACCCAGAACTGCAACCCCGCGGGAGACCGGCCATGAGCGAGGACAGCGCACCCGCCGTGGGCGGACTGCCGGGTGTCCGGCTCGTCCTGCGCCGCTCCTGGTGGGTGGCGCTCGGACTGGCGGTCGGCCTCGGAGCCGGCGCGGGTGTCGGTGCGGTCCGCCCGCCGGTGTTCGAGTCGACGGCCGTCCTGACCGTCTCCGCCGGCGACGGCGTGACGTCGGGCGACGCCTCGCGCGCGGCGCAGGCCCTCGCCCGGCTCGCCACCGAGCCGGGGGTGGTGCGCGACCCGCTCCGCGCCGCCGGGCTCCCGGACGCCGCCGCGAATCCCCGCCGCTCGGTGCGGGCGCAGGCCGCACCCGACGCGCCGATCCTGACCATCACCGGCGCGGCGTCCGAGGCGTCGACGGCGCGCGATCTCGCCGCGACGGTCAGCGAGGCGCTCGCCGACCTGGAGCCGTACCCGCCGTTCACCGCCACGGTCGTCGCGGACGCCGAGCTGCCTCCCGGGCCGCGCACGCCGACCTGGGTCGAGGCGGCGGGTGGCGCCGGGCTGGGCACCGCGCTGGCGCTGGTGCTCGCGGCGACGATCCCCGGACGGCGGACCGCATCGAGGAGCCGGGCCGACGACCAGGCGGCCGCCGAGGCCGAGCCCGACCCGGACCTGCTCAGGTACTGAGCAGGCCCGGAGCGTCCGATCCGGCCCTCAGCCGGTCAGCTGGTCAGGTGGTCCGGCGACGGCGCAGCCGCTGCGCGCCGACGAGCCCGATCAGGCCCCCGAAGAGCGCGGCCGCCGTCACCAGGAGCGGGCTCAGCAGCTCGCTGCCGCCGGCCGGAGGCACGGCGGTGGCGACCTGCTCCAGCTCGTAGCCCGGCACCCGCTCGCCCCGGTCCTGCTCCAGGAGCACCGCCGCCACCGCGTTGGCCCAGGTGGCGGACCGCTCGGCATCGGCGGTGGTGACCCGGACGGCGATCACGGGCGAGTCGGCATCCAGCACCAGCTCCAACCGGGAGGCGAGCACGGGCGTGGCCACGTCGAGCGCGTCGGCTGCGTCGGACAGGACGGCGTCGGAGCTGCCGATCTTCACCCAGATCCCGGCGACGGGTTGGGAGACCGGGGCCGCGGGGTCGGTGGGCAGCACCGTCACCAGCGCCTCGGCGGCGTAGGTCGGTTCGGCCTGCTGGTTGGCCACCAAGCCGGCGCCGCCCAGCAGGAGTGCGCCGAGCAGCGGGAGGACGACCAGCCAGACCCACGACCGCCGCCTGCGCGCGCCCACCAGGGGAGCGCCCTGCTGCGCAGAGCGCGGCACGGCGGTGGCTCCGGGGTCGTCGACCCCGGGCGTCTCGTCCCGGAGGTCGGACTGCGGGGCGCCGGGCGAGGGCTCGTCGACCTCGCCGACGGCCGGCACAGCGCCGGTCCTCCCCCCAGTCCCCACGGCGCGATCCTAGGCTCCGGCGGCCATCGGGCCCGCGCTGCCACGCGAACGGGTGACCCCGGGCGGGTGCGGGCGCCGCGTGAACCTGCCGGCGCCGAACCGGCTGGCAGACTGCCGCCAGCGTCCCGTCGGGCCGGACCGGCCCGCCGGTCCACCGGGGGGCGCCGTCCACGGGCAGGGGGTGAGCGACGCATGGCACTGGCCCAGGTCTCCTCCCTCGACCTCTCCCAGCGGCGACTCCCCGACCTCGCGCGGCGGCTGCCCGATCTCGCGCTGCGGCCCGCCACCTGGATCGCCGTGGCGGTGCTGCTGCTCGCGGTGTCCCCGGCGGCGACCTCGGGCGACAGCCCGATCGCCCTGAGCGACGTGGCGGTCGCGGTCGCCGGGCTGCTCGCCGTCCGCACGATCCTGCGGGGCGAGCAGCTCGACGTGGCCCGCAGCGTGCCGGCCCTGGGACTGCTGGCGATCGGCACGGCGGGCCTGATCGCGGCGGTTCTCTCGCACAACGTGCCCACCAACGTGGTGGGCGCGGTCCGGTACGTCGAGCTGTTCCTCGTCGCCCCGCTCGCGGTGATGGTCGCGCTCCGGACGCGCACCGACGCCTTCATCCTGCTGGGCGCCCTCGTCGGGCTCGGGGTGGGGGAAGGCGCGCTGGGCCTGGTCCAGTTCGCGACGGGCACCGGCGCCGGGATCGGCGAGGACAGCATCCGCGCGGTCGGCACGTTCGGCGCCTACAACATCGGCTCGCTGGCGCAGATCACCGCGGTCGGGTTCGTCATCTGCCTCGCCGTCGTCGTGGTCCAGGACGGTGCCTTCCGCGCCTGGGCGGCCGCGGGCGCGACGGTGCTCCTGCTGGCCAACCTCGCCAGCCTCAGCCGCAGCGCCTGGGTCGCCCTCGCCGTCGCCGCCCTCGTGACGGTCAGCCGTGGCCGGCCGGCCCGGCTGCTCGGCGCGGTGACCGCCGCACTCGCCCTGGCCGCGCTGATCCTCCCGCCCCTGGTGACCAGCGAGACCCCGATCGGCGACCGCGTGGCCAGCCTGCTGTCCTCCGACGCGGCTCCGGACCAGTCGCTCGTCGACCGGCAGGCGCTGTGGGCGGCCGCCGTCGACATGTCCCTGGACAACCCGCTCACCGGCGTCGGACTGCGCGCCTTCCCGGACTTCCGGGACGCCTACGCCGACTTCAGCCTGCTGGGCTCGAGCGACATCTCCTTCGGGTCGTCCTTCGACCGGGTGGCCCTGGAGTCACCGCACAGCCTCTACCTGCTGGTCGCGAGCGAGCAGGGCCTCGTGGCGCTCCTCGTCCTGGTCACCGTCCTCGCCGTCCTGCTCGCGCGGGGGCTGGTGCGTGCTGCCCGACGGCGCTCCGACCTGTCGACGACGATCGCGCTGGCCGGGGTGGGCCTGCTCTCCTTCGAGCTGGTCAGCATGATCACCGGCGACCTCGGCGGCCCCGGATCGATCCTCACCGGGATCTGCCTGGGGCTGGCCGGCTGGGCGGCCGCCGACGTCGATCTGCACGGCCCGTGATGCCGGCGCCCGCTCCGCCGGGGCGTCGCTCGCTCCTCACGGGTGTCCCGGTCAAGCGGCTGGCCGGGTTCATGGGGCTCCCGCTGATCTCCGCCGCGGCGCCCTTCCTGGTGCTGCCCGTGCTGCTGCGCTACGTCGGGACGGAGGCGTGGGCGGGCATCGCGATCGGGCAGTCGATCGGGGCCGGGGTCTCCACCCTCGTGCTGCTGGGCTGGCCCGTCGTCGGCCCCTCCGCCGTCGCGGCGGCCCCTGGCCGGGGACGGGCGCTCTACACGCGCAGCCTGATCTCGCGGCTCACCGTGTTCGTGGTCGCCGCGCCGTGCGGCGTCGCGCTGGCGGTGCTGCTCTCCCCCGACGGGGTGCGGACCGCGACCGGCCTCATGGCGCTGGCGATGTCCATGCTGGGCCTGTCCGCCACCTGGTTCTTCGTCGGATCGGGCCGGCCGGGGTCGATCGCCCGGTACGAGACGGTGCCGCGGGTGGCCGCCACGGCCCTGGCCGCGCTGCTCGTCTCGCTCCACCCGCTGGCCTGGCTGTACCCGGCGGTGCTGCTGCTCACCTCGACGGTGCTGACCGTGGTGGTGTCCGCCCGCTACTGGGAGCGCACGCGGCTGACTCCGCTGCGGACGACCGGCCGCGTGGTGCGGGATCAGTGGGCGGCGGTGGGGGTGTCGGTCCAGGCGGCGGTCAACACCTCCCTGCCCCTGACGATCCTGGCGGCGGTCGCGCCCCGCACCGTCGCGGCGTTCGCCGCCCTCGACCGGATCACCAAGTTCGCCGTCTTCGCCCTGGGTCCGGTCGGCCTGGCGTTCCAGGGCTGGGTCGCCGAACCCTCCGAGTCGCCGGCCCGCCGGCGCAGGACGGCGCTGGTGGTCACGGCCACGGCCGGGCTGCTGCTGGCCGGTGGGTTCCTGCTGGCCGCGCCACCCCTGCTGGAGGTGCTGTTCGCCGGCCGGATCGAGGTGCCGGGGATCGCGATCGTGTTCGCCGCGGTGAGCATCGTGTGCGTCGCGCTGGGCACGACGCTCGGCTTCCACCACCTGGTCCCCCTGGGGATGAGCACCTGGCTGGCGCTGAGCACCGCGATCAGCATGGTGGTGGTGACCGTCTCGATGGTCGTCCTCCCGCCGCTGCAGGGCGTCACCGGGGCGGCGCTGGCCATCATGCTGGCCGAGGTCTCCGTGGTGATCACCCAGACCCTGGCCCTGGTGCTCCGCCGGTCGGGCCGACCGGTGGAGCTGCCCGTCGGGTGACGCCCACGGGTCAGGACGCCGCGGCCCTGGACCGCGCGCGGAGACGGTGCCTGAGGAACTTCACCTCCAGCCGGAGGCCCGTGTCCTTCTGCCCGACGAAGAACCGGGGGATCGCATGCCGCCGCGGCCGGGTGTGGTCGTCGGTGACGCAGGCGTAGTCGTAGCCGGCGTCGACCACCGCCTGGACGGCCGCCTCGTCGAACGACCCGTAGGGGAAGCAGAAGCCAGGGACGTCCCTCCCGAGGACCTCGGCCAGCGCCCGGCGGCTGTCGGCGATCTCGGCGGTCCGCTCCGCGGCCGTAGCTCCGGCGAGCCGGACGTGCGTGCCGCTGTGGCTGCCCACCTCGTGGCCGGCGGCCGCGATGGCCCGGACGTCGTCGGCGGTGACCAGCGGAAGGCTCGGCTCCTGGTCCCAGTCGCTGCGCCCGCCCAGCTTCCCGGTGACGACGTAGACGCTCGACGTCATGCCGTGGTGGTCGAGGACCGGCATCGCGTGGTCGACGAAGTCGCGGTAGCCGTCGTCGAAGGTGAGCGCGACCAGCCGACGGGCCCGACCGCGGTCGACGGCAACCAGCCACTCGGCCACCGACACGCCCTGGAGCCCGCGTCGGCGAAGGTGCGCCAGCTGCTGGTCGAGCCGGTCGGGGGCCACGCGCAGCGCGTGCGGGTCCGGGCCGTGCGACGGACTGATCGAGTGGTACATCAGGACTCGGGGCGCGCGACCGAACACGCTGGCAGGACCCATGTGATCATCCTGCCTGCCGGTGCGGTCGGTGAGGTGTCGTCGAGATCACACGACGATTGCTGACCAACATCATCACTTTGAGTCACGGCGGGCCGCATCCGCTTGCCTCTGCGCCGCCGGACGGCTCTCGCGCGACGGAACCGGGTCGACACGATCCCGCATGCCCCATGATCGTGAGATAAGCCCAGGTCAGAAACGATCTGGCCGACCGCGGGGGGAGGACGCACATGGCGTGCGGCTTGGCCGAACGGCCGCTCTCCGCGAGCTCCCCGGGACGCCGGCGAGGCGACGGCTCGACCTGGTCGTTGCGCTTCGTGCTCGGACTCCTCGCCGTCGTCGGGTTCGGCATCCTCCTCACCGCTCTCTCCCCCCACGCGCGGGCCGGGAACGACGACCACGGGCGGGCCCACGGCCCGGGCCGCGTGGCACCGGCGGCCGCATCGGTGCCCGACGTCCCGCCGGGCGAGCCGTTGCGCGGCTCGGCACCCACGGCTCGGCCGGCGCCGGACCGCGACAGCGGCAGCGGCAGCGGCAGCGCCAACGGCAGCGGCAGCGGCAGCGCCAACGGCAGCGCGGGTGCCATCGACAGCGCAGGTGACCTCGGCCCCGTGCGGGTTCCGGTCCCGACCGCGCCGGTCGTCGTGACCCCGGACCCGCTCCCGCCGCCCCGGCCGCTTCCGCCGCTCCCCCCGGTCGCGGTCGGTACAGGTGACGACACGCGGCCAGACACCGGCGGGGTCGACGCCAACCCCGACCCCGGCGTCGGCGTCGGCGGCGGCGGCGGCGGCGGCGGCACGACCGTCGTCGATGCGATCACGGACGTGACGACGGCGCCCCTCCCGGTCGAGGTCCCGGCCGATCTCCCTGCCGCGGCGGCCGCGGGCGCCGGCCCCGACGCCTCCGACACGACGGTCGCGGCACCCCCCGCGGCGCCTGCCGCCGCGACACCGGCCGCCGTGACACCGACCCCCGCGACGCCTGTCGACGGGACACCGGCCGCCGCGACGCCTGTCGCCGCACCCCCGGTCGCCGAGCTCCCTGTCGCCGCGCCCGTGACCGAGCCCCAGGCGATGCCGTCCGCATCCGCCTCGGGAACTGGCGAGGCAGTCTGCGCGAGCGACCGGCTCCGAGGTGGCTCCGACGGGCGCAAGGGGTCCGTCTCGCGCCCCGCCGCGGTGTCCCCGGTGGGCGCGAGCACCCCGAGCCTTCCGCCGTCGCCTGCCGACGACCCGCGGCCCGTTCCCCCGGTGCCGCCGCTGCCCGCCCCGCCGGCACCGTCCCCCGCGCCGGCCGGGCCGTGCACGTCCGCCTCCGTGGGCGCCGCGTCGGGCGGCGGCGCGCACGGCGCGGTCCACTCCCCCCTCGCGGTGCTCAGCGACGCGGTGACCGAATCGCTCGCCCGCGAGTCGGCCCGCGCCGTCTCGGGCGCCGTGGGTCATGTCGTCGGCAGCGCCGACGACATGAGCAACACCCCGGATTGACCTCGGTCCTCCCTGGACGGCGCCTGCTCCGCGCGCCGGGACCTCCCGCACTCCAGAGGCACGCACCGGCGTGCCCTCCTCCGGACCGTCGCGTCCGCCGCTCTCTGCACACCCAGCGCTCCAGCCGAGGACCACCTCAGATGACCAAGAGCCTGCACTCCGTGAAACCCAGCGCGGAGTCCTCCCCGCCCGCCCGCCTGGACGCTCGACCCGGCGGCTCCCTCCAGTCCGTCACGCCGCTCGACTGGGCGGAGATGACGGAGCCCTTCGCGCACCCGCCCGCACGCTGGGCCTGGATCACCCGCTTCAGCGTCCGGCCGCTCCTCGTCGCCCTCGACGTCGTCGCGATCGCCGTCGGCATCGTGATCCTCGAGCTGGCCGTCGACGGCCCCGGCTTCGACACCCCGATCACCAGGACGCTCACGTTCGGCGTCTGCCTGCTCCTCGGACTGTGGACCGGCGGCCTGTACCGGTCCCGGCTCTCCCTGTCGGCCCTCGACGACCTGCCCACCCTCGTCGGCCGGGCACTCGCCGCTGCCGCGCTGTCCGCTCTCGCACAGATCGCCTGGGCGGAGCTGACGTCGGGGGTGTACGACGTCAACTGGTCCTACCTCGGCGGCGCGATGGTCGTCACCGTCACCGTCGCGCTGTGCCGCGCACTCGGCTACGCCGTCGTCCGCCGGGCGCGCGCCCACAGGCTGGTCGCCCACCGCACCCTGATCCTCGGGGCGGGCCGGGTCGGCAGCCAGGTCGCCGACGTGCTGCGCGCGCACCCCGAGTACGGGCTGCACCCGATCGGCTTCCTCGACGCCGACCCGCCGGACACCGACCCGCCGCGCATCCTGCCGGTGCTCGGCGGACCGGAGGCCTTCACCCACGTCCTGCTGCAGGGGGGCGTGCGCGCCGTGATCGTCGCGTTCTCCTCCATGAAGGAGTCGCAGATGGTGAGCCTGATCCGGACCTGCGACCGACTCAGCTGCGAGCTGTTCGTCGTCCCGCGATTGTTCGAGCTGCACCAGGTGGAGAGCTCGATGGACACCGCCTGGGGCTTCCCGCTCGTGCGGCTGCGCCGGGCGACCTACCGCAGCCGCGCATGGGGGATGAAGCGGGCGATGGACGTGCTGGTCTCCGGTGTCACGATCGTGCTGCTCGCCCCGCTGCTGGGGCTGATCTCCCTGGCCGTCCGCCTGGACGGGAAGGGCGACATCCTCTTCCGCCAGGAGCGCGTCGGCGTCGACGGGCACCACTTCGAGCTGATGAAGTTCCGGTCGCTGCGTCCGGCCAGCGAGGCCGAGTCCCAGACGACGTGGAACATCGGCGACGACCCGCGGTTGACGCGGGTCGGCCGGTTCCTGCGGTCGACGTCGCTGGACGAGTTGCCGCAGCTGTACAACATCCTGCGCGGCGACATGAGCCTCGTCGGGCCGCGCCCGGAGCGGCCGCACTTCGTCAGCCAGTTCCAGAGCCTCTACCCGAGCTACGAGGCCCGTCACCGGGTGCCCTCGGGGCTCACCGGGTGGGCACAGGTGCACGGGCTGCGGGGGGACACCTCGATCGCCGATCGCGCCCGGTTCGACAACTACTACATCGAGAACTGGTCGCTGTGGCTCGACATCAAGATCATCCTGCGCACGTTCAGCGCGGTGCTCCTGGGCGCCGGTCGGTGACCTCCGGATCGCCGGGCGGGTCCGGAGACGTCTCCGGGCTCCGGGTGCTGCACGTCGTGCAGAAGTTCAGCAGCGGGGTGGGGTCGGCGATCGCCGAGTACACCCGCACGCTGCCCGAGGCGGAGCACCACCTGCTCTCGGGCACCCCGGTGGACGCCGAGGGCGACCTGGCCGAGCAGGCGGTCTTCCGGAGCACCACCGAGATGACCGGCTCGCACCGCGCCAAGGTGCGCCGCGTGCGTGAGGTCGTGCGCGAGCTGCGCCCCGACGTCGTCCACGCGCACTCCAGCCACGGCGGGGTGTACGCCCGGCTGGGCGTCGCGCGGACCCGGAGCCGTCTCGTCTACACGCCGCACTGCTACGCCTTCGAGCGGCGCGACATCTCCGCGCCGGTGCGCGGCGCCTTCTGGCTGGCCGAGGCGCTGCTGGCGATGAACACCTCCGCTTTCGCGGCGTGCGCGCCGCGCGAGTGGCAGCTGTCCGCGTGGCCCACGCGCCGCGCGCCGCGCCACCTCGTCCCGAACATCGCTCCGGAGGCCGTTCCGCACCGGCCGGCCCGGGAGCCCGGCCACCCCCTCGTGGTCGGTGGCGGACGGCTGTCGCCACAGAAGGACCCGGAGTTCTTCCTGCGGTTCGTCGAGCGGCTGCGCCCGGAGGTGCCGGACCTGCGTGCCGTCTGGCTGGGCGACGGCGACCCGGCCCTCCGCGCGGCGCTCGAGGCCGGCGGCGTCCAGGTCTCCGGCTGGCTCCCCCGCGCCGAGGCGCTGCCCGCGCTGGCAGCCGCCGACCTGTACGTGCACTCCGCGCTCTGGGAGGGCTTTCCGCTGATGGTGGCCGAGGCCACCGCGTTGAGGGTCCCCACCCTGGTGCGCCGGCTGCCGACGTTCGCCGACGTGTCATCGGGGCTGACGCTGGCCGGAGAGGACGACGTGGCGCCTGCGGTGGCCTGCCTGGCAGATGCGGCGGCGGCCCGGGCCAACGTGGCCGGATGGTCGGCGCACCTCGAGCTCAACACCGCGGCCGAGCAGCGGACCGCGCTCATCGCCGCGTACGGCGGGCCCCGGGCCCGTCGCGACGTGTCGATGCACCTGCACCGGTAGCGGCGGATCGGGGCCCGACCCGTTCAGCAGCACGACGTTTTGCTGCTGCTGGCGTGGGCAGATTCGCGCCGCGACCTGATCCACCAGCACCGTCGGACCAGTTCGTCACAATCTGCCCGCGGGGGGTCACGGAGAATCACGACGAGCCCCGTAGGAATAGATCATGACCGTCGCGCTGATCGCAGGACTCGTGTGGGTGGGTGCCGCTCTGCCCTTCGGGATGCTGCTGGGCCGGGGCATGCGGCTCGCTGACCAGCGGGATCAGGACCCCTTCCGCATCGACGGCGTGGAGCGCTACCTGCGCGAGCAGGCGACCGCCCCGCTCTCCTGATCGCCCCCGGCGGCGTCAGGTATCGCCCTGACCGGGTCCTTCGAGACCTGCACCGTTGGTCGCGCCGTTGCCCTGCCCGGGCAGACTCTCGCCGTTCCGGCGGGCAGTCGGCAGCCTGATCTGCCGGCCAGGCCGGGCCCGGCGGGCCGGGCGAACGCGCCTGTTCCGGACCGCACGCTGTCCGAGGTCGGCCCTGTCCCACCGCGCCATCGCGCGCCCCAGCCCGAGGCCGAGGCCGGCCGCGACGGCCAGCACCCACGTCCACCACGGCATCGGCGCGCCTCCTGCGCGCCACCGTCCTCGCGCACCGGAGCGAGCGCAAGGACGCTGCTCGCCCTGAGTGCGCCGCCCATAAGGGCGACAGCGCTGCCGCGTTCTCGCCGACCTCGTCATCATCAACCTGGCGGCCAACGTCCCGGGTGAGCCGATCACCGGCGGTCCAATCGCAGGCCAACCTGCTCCAGATGATCGCCGACATCCGGTCCAAGCTGACGACGAACCTGAGCTTCCTGCGGCTGCCGGTGTGGAAGCGCAACGCGGTCACCGCCGAGGTGCGTCAGACCTACGTCGACGTCCAGTACGAGAACGCGGCGGCCGACCCGAACAACATCGCCATCCTCGACCTCAACCTGCGGATCCCGCCCATCTACAACGGCACCCCGCTCGTGACCAACGTGAACCACCACCGGGGGCTGTACTGGGACGACGTGCACCCCACGGACAATGGCGCGGCGCTGATCACTGACACCCTCGCCGCGTTCCTGGGGTCGGCCTGACCGCCTACGGGCTAGCGCGGTAAGCCGAGCGGACCTCGCTCACGCCCCAGGGGAACAGATAGGACGGGGCGAACGGGCTGCATTGGTACTCGATCGGCCAACGGTCCTGAAGGACGCGGATCGGCTTCTTCACGCCGCGGGTGTCGAGGACCGCGGTGAACAGGTAGAGCCCGTAGGCGACCACCCGTAGCAGGTACTTCGGTCGGAGCTTGTTGCGCCGCTTGCGCGCCTCCCCCAGGTAGGCGGTGAACCGCCCGAGGCTCTTCGACGGCATGGTCCGGCGCAGCTGGGCCAGCGTTCCGAACCGCAGAGACGTGCCGGCGCCACCGTCCTTGTGCTGCCCGAACAGCTCACGCGGCACGCCAGCCTCCTCCACGACACGGCGCGGGATGGGACGGTCGTAGTCGTTGTGCAGCGTCCAGGGGGCCATCTCAGGGGAGTTGGAGATGGCCACCACGTCGGCGAGGTGCATGGTCGAGAGGTACGCCGGCGCCACCATCAAGTAACCGGCGGCCAGCCGGAACTCCTTGCGGGAGGTGTCCGGGAGCGGGACGTACCGGCGGACCTGGTCGTTCACCTTGGCCGTCCGGTCCCACGCCCTGTCCCCGTAGGCGCCGGACAGCAGCATCTTCCCGGTGAGCTCGAGCTCAGCGGCGGCGAAGTACATGGAGGTGCCGAGCTCGCCGTTAGCTACGAAGAGGTCCGCGGTGTCGGTGTCCCGGTAGTCCAGCTCGTGCTTCTCGTGGATCTCGGTGTAGCCGAGCGCGGTGACGACGTCGCGGCCGCTGTCGGATCTGGATGCCCGCTTCGACTCGAATACCACCGCCTCGTTGCACCCGATCTCCTTGCCGAGCGCGGCGCAGGCTGACGAGTCGTACCCGTTGGAGGAGAAGACGATCGGCGGGTAGGTGTGCACCCGGCCCGCGTGGGTGGCGTTGGCGTGCACGGCGGCCATCTGGTCTCCCAGGAAGCCCCGGTACTCCTGCCAGCTGCCGACTCGGGGAGGCACCGGCTTCCGCTCCTCGCGGAGCTCCCCAGCCGCGTTGACGACGACGTTGCAGTAGAAGTGCACGCCTAGGCGCGCCCCGTCGGCCAGTGGCCACTCGCGGTGGTAGCTGTCCAGCCCTCCGCGGATGCTCAGGGCGTCCGCCTCGTAGCCGAGGTAGTTCATGTCCAGCTCGACGCCAACGGCCTCCAGGAGGAAGGCGATCGAGTTGGAGAAGGCCAGCTTGCCGTCGTGGCGGACGGAGTAGACGGCCTCCATCGTGTGGCACGGCGCCGCGACGACGAGCTCATCACCCCGGAGCAGCACCCCGCTGCCGAAGAGGGAAAACGAGTCGCTGAAGTCCGACGAGACGTCTCCGGCCCAGGTGCCCTCGAACACTGCATCGGGGCGGGCATCCACCCACGGGCCGACCGTGGCAGACACGGTGTCGCTGCCCTGGTCGAGCTGCACCAGCCAGGCGAGACGGGGTAGATGCTCGAGTCGGGTCACCGTCAGTGTTCGCACCGCGTCACCGTAGCCGCCGTTCCGATCCGCGGGCGTCTCGCGCCCGCACACGGAGGGGGCCTTTCCGTCAGTCGGGCAGGAATTGTTACGGGCCAGCGGCGCGTCCGGAGCGCCACGTAGGCGTCGCGCATCGGAGGTCGTGCGGGCCATGCAGTCCCGGGCACGGATGATTCAAGTTCTCTGCAATGGGGCGATGGCTGATGACACGACCGTCAATGTGCTTGGCTCGCCGTCGGTAAAGGTCACGAGCGGCGGCGGCTCCGGGTCCACGATCATCCGGCGCACCAACCTGCCCGGCTTGCCCCCACGACTCCACGGGGAAGTCGATCCTGGTCTGGGTGCGTGCCTTCGCATGGGTATGCCTCGCCGAGTTCTCCCTGTACCCATCCAGCGAGAGCATGGCCTCGGCCTGGTTTACCCGGATGCTCGACAGCCCCAGCGCCGCCCGCCCCTTCGCCTCGACGGGGAATAGGTAGGGATCAGCCTGCCCTTCAAGCCGACCGGCGTCACCGGCACCCCGAACCGGTCAGCGATCAACGCCACGGAGGTCCGCTCCGGACCACGAGCAACGGCGTCCAGGCAGGCAGATGGTTCCGTGGCCTCGCGATCGTCAACGAGCCGACCGCCACGTCGTGTCAGTCACCTTCGACGACGGCAAGCCCGACCAGCACACAGCCGCCCTGCCCATCATGAGCAAGTGCGGCATCCCCGCCGCCGACTTCACCATCGCCGGCTCTGGATGATCGAGAACGGGTTCACCGCGGGCGCCGACCACTTCGCGTACCCCCGGCGGCCTTGCGCCGCCAAACCGCTGCGCCAGGTCCGCCGCTCCTTCGCCACCGCCCGCACCATGGCTGAAGAAGACCACGAGACGTACCCGCCCGCCGCCGCATCGGCTGCGGATCGTCCTCTGCGTCAACACCCGAACCGCGGCAGAGCGGGCCGCCGAGATCGACAAGGCCATCGCCAACAAGACGTGGCTGATCCTCGTGCTGCACCGCATCGTCCCGCCCGGCATCGACGACGAAGCCACCGAGTTCTCCACTGACGACCTCGAGACCGTCACGGCCCACCTCGCCACAACGCATGTGGCCGTTCGAACCATCGGGGACGTCGCCCGCTGCGGCATCTGAGGTGCCGTAGTCTCGCAAGCCGTGCCCGCTACTGCACCACGCGCGATGGCCTCGCTGGTCGTGGTCGGAGCCATTACAGCCACGTGGTTTTTCACTGGACTCCGCCCCGGGGGGGACGATGACCTGAACGTGGCGCTCGGCGTCGTCGCGGTCCTGTACGGGACGTGGGCCTTCCTGAGCCACGGGCACGGTCGCATCACGGCGCTGGGGCTATTCAACTTCGCCTTCGCCCTGTTCGTGGGCGTCGGCGGCATCAGCGAGGGCCTCGACCCCCTGGCGCGCACCAGTGCGGGCTACGTGTCCGCAGCCATCACCCTGGCGCTGGTGGTCCAGCTACTGGTAAACCAGGCCAGCTGGCGCAAGGCGTCCTCGGCCGAAGCGGAGACCCCCGGGACGCCGCCGATCCAAGGCGCCCGTCTCATCACCCGATTGGGGGCGGCGGGCATCGTCGCCGTGTTCATCGCCCAGCGTGCCGGTCTGCCCTTCGCCGACTTGGGCGTCGTCGACGCCGCGGTGTTCGCCAGCGTGACGCTCTTCGCCGCCGGACTGATCTTCCGTGAAGACACGGAACTCGCATCACGCCGCGTGCTCTACGCCCTCGGCGCCTTCGTGCTGTACGCAACTGTCTTCCACCAGGGGACCGGCCGGCTCAGGCTCGTCGCCCTGGCCTGCGTGCTGGGCCTGCTGCTCACCGCCCGCTTCCCGTACCGGGGGATCAAGTGGGCTGCCGTCGCGGTCACCCCGCTGGCGGTCTGGTGGCTGGCGCAGGACCGCCTGGACTATCAGGAGTCGCTGAACCCCGGCGCCAGCGAGGGCCGCACAGGCCTGGAATCCATGCTGTCCCCGATCCGCCTGTTCGGGCAGATCATCGAGGCCATCGATGTGAGCGCCCTGACCCCAAGCTGGGGCACGACGTTCCTCAGCGTCCCCTTTGCCGTCGTACCCGAGCAGCTGCAACCGGACTGGGTGCCGCCGGCTCTCGGCTACCAGTTGGTCGCGCTGGTGGACGCCGGTCGCCTCGGCAGCGGCTACTCGGTCGTCGGCACCGTCTACGGCGAGTGGTACTGGAACTTTGGGTCGCTCGGCCTGCTACTCGCGGTACCCGTCCTGTCCTGGCTGTTCATCGCCGTCGACAGCCGCTTCCGCCGCTCCCTGACCGACCTGGCGTCGAAGCCCTACGCCTTGGTGTCTCTCGTGTTCTGGGCGATGCTCGCCGGCGGCATCGCCGACCTCGCATGGTCGGGCACGCACACCTGGGCGGTCCGTCAGCTATCGCGGCTACCGCTACTGATCCTGCTCATCGCGATCTTGTGGTTCACCAATCGGCCCGTCCGCCAGCCGCAGTTGTGGAACCGCGACCCGAAACTGCTCCCCTCTGCCCTGCGAGACCGCCTGGCCGGCGAGGCGCACGCCGACGCTAGCTGTGGCCGGGCCAGGGTCCGGCGCGGTCACCCTCGGTTGAGCCCAGCCGATACGCCGCATCCTCGGCCAGTCGCCTCGCCCGCGGCGTCACCGCGTAGTTGACGATCGAACACAGGGCGCAGAACACGAGCACCAGGCCAAACTCGGCCCAGCCCCACACGACCCACCAGGGTCCACCGATCCAAGAGGTACTGATCATTCATCGGTCACGTCGCCAGGGAGGCCACTTTCGCCTCTGCTCGGCCATCGCTCAACGACACTGAAGCTGCGGCTACCCAGGCGCCCATAGGGGCCTTCACCTTTAGGGGCCCTCCGCAGCCGGGAGCTCGCTGCCCATCACCCTGTCGAGCTCGGCAAGGAGGCGGGGCGCCAACGACCGGGCGTAGGTGTCGGTCAGGTGGTTGGTGTCACGGTAGACGAGAGCGCCACCAATAACCGCCGCGCAGGAGTCAGTCGGGCAGATTGCGTCGTTGAGGTCAATAAGGGCTACTCCGGGGACCGCTGCGGCCACCTCGCGGTGCACGCCCGCCTGGTCGCCCATCGCCTCTGCCCGAGAAATGGCGCACTTGGTCAGCTGCTCCTCGTTCACTGACACGCACTCGGCGATGTCAATTCCTGGCCGGGGAGTGTCGGCTAGCGCGACCACTCGGACGCCGGCGGACATCACCACCTGCCATGACCGCGCAAGGCCGGCCTTCAACGCCTCGGCACTCGCGACGGATCCGAGTGACGTGCCGCCATTGGCGATCAGATAGCTACTGTTCGTCGTGATCAACATGTCCGGCTGGGCTTGGCCGGTCAGTTCGTCTTGTACGTTGCGGTTCCAGGTGGCACACGCATCGTACGGTTGCTGACCCGCCATCACGGTGACGTCGGCGAACGGACAGGCCGATTTCGTGTAGGTCCTAAGTGACCATCCGCGCTCGGTAGCGATCTGAGCTAGCGGTGACACCCACTGCGCTGCGTGAGAGTCCCCAACGAGGGCGACCTGGAAGTCACCGTCCTCGTCCCCGAAAGTACAAGCCTCCGCTTTAGTTTCCTGCTGATCACCGTGACAGCCGAGGTCGTACACCGGCGGAATGTCATCACGCGCGGCCACCGCCGCCGGAACGAACGACTCAACTTGATCCGTCGGGGCTCCGGCCGCGTCGTCGCGGGGAACAGATGCCAGCGTCGCCGCCCCAATCTCGGGAGCGGTGTCGTCATCGGCAGCTGCGGCCAGGGCAGCCGGTGAGGGCACATACCTCTCGGGGACGGCAGGCGCAGCCAACACGACCAACATGCCCACGTTGAGCATCGCCAAGGTGGCCAGTGCGCCGAAGCCGACAGCACGCCTGGGCTGTGCCGCCAATCGCTTCGACCGGCGCAGGGGGTTCTCCACCATCCGATACGTGAGGTAGGCCGGGAGCGCAGAGAAGATGACGACTGCCAAGCTCTCGCTCAGCGACAGCTCGCCCCAGGTTCCCTCGGCGATGATCAGCAGGGGCCAGTGCCACAGGTACAGCGAGTAGGAGAGCGCGCCGACCAGGCGGAGGGGCGCGACACCCAGAACCCGGGCAGGTCCCAGGCCGCCAGCGCTCATGCCTCCCGCAATGACTCCTGCGACACCGAGGGTTGGGACGAGGGCTATGGAGCCGGGGAACGGGACCTCGACGGTCAGCAGGAAGCCAGTGGCGAGCACCGTCAGCAGGCCGGCCCACGCGAGAGCGGCGGCGATGACGCGGGGGATGCGCGCGATCTGGACAGCCAAAATAGCAATGGCGGCGCCGACCGCCAGCTCCCACATTCGCGTGGTCGTGACGAAGTACGCACGGCCCGGGTCTGCGGCCGTCAAGTACACCGAGAACACAAGCGACGGCACCGCGACAATGCCGAGCCCCACCATCAGGGCCCTGGTGCTCGGCCGACCGCGCCTGCCGCTCCTGCGGCTTAGGGCCACCGCCGCGAGAAGCAGCAATGGCCAGATCAGATAGAACTGCTCCTCCACGGCCAGCGACCAAAAATGCTGCACGGGGCTAGCGGCGGCGTCCTGGGCGAGATAGTCGACCGCGCCTTGAGCGAAACGCCAGTTCGCGACATAGAAAGCGCTCGCGACGATGTCGCCGCCGATGCTTGTCCAGCGGATCTCTGGCAACAGCGCGACGGAGAGGACCGCGACGGTCGTGAGCACGACGGCTGCCGCTGGGAGAAGCCGCTTCGCCCGCCGACCGTAGAAGCCGACCAGCGAGATCTTGCCGGTGGTCTCTATCTCTGCCAGCAACAGCCCTGTAATCAGAAAGCCGGAGATCACGAAGAAGATGTCGACGCCGATGAAGCCCCCAGGCATCAGCGAGCTGTCGGCGTGGTAGAGCAGGACGAGGCCGACGGCGATGGCTCGGAGGCCCTCAACGTCTCCTCGGAAATTCGATCGCGGGGCACCCTCGGGACGTATCCCCATGGCCCCAGTTGGTACTGCAGCTGCCCGCGCGCTCTTCGTCATCTGTTCAGCCCCCGTCACGGGGGCACATCATGCCTGAACCGGTCGGTGCCGCCCATTCGTCGCCCATAGGGGGCGCTTCCGGCGACAGGAAGGGACCACGATGGTCTTTCAGCCGAGGGGGCAGTGCCGGCGCGGAGGCCCGAAGGGCTCCGTCGCCTGCCCCTACTCCGCGGCCAGCACCCTCGACAGGGCGTCGCGCCAGTCCGGCGGTGAGAAGCCGGCGGCCTTGATCCGGGTCAGGTCGAGCACGCTGTTGAGCGGGCGCGCCGCGGCGCCCGGCTTGTCGGCGAAGTAGTCGGCGGTGCTGACCCGCGTGATGTCGTCCGCAGACCGGCCACGGGCCTCGAACACGGCGGCGGCGACATCGGCCCACGACGCCGGATCGCCGTCGTTGGTGAGGTTGTAGGTGCCGAACGGCGCCCGCGTCTCGACCAAGTGCTTGATGCCGGCGGCGAGGTCGTCGGCGTGCGTGATCCGGCCGATCTGGTCGTCGACCACCGACGGGGAGACGCCGCGGTCGGCCAGGCCGGCCATGGTGCGCACGAAGTTGCCGCCTTCCCCCGCGACCCACGTCGTCCGCACCAGGTAGTGCTTGGTGACGTAACCCGCCTGCAGGTCGCCGTCGGCCTTGCTCTGCCCGTAGACGCTCAGCGGGTTGGCCGGCCAGTCCTCGGGATGCGGCCCCTCGTGTCGGCCGTCGAAGACGTACTCGGTGGAGATGTGGACGAGCGTGGCGCCGCAGGTGCGCACGGCGCGGGCCAGGTAGCCGACGGCGTCGACGTTGGCCGCACGGACTGCCGCCAGGTTGGCCGGGTCCTCCGCGGCGTCCACCGCCGTCCAGGCAGCGGCGTTGAGGACGAGGTCGACGTCCGCCCAGTCGTAGTCGCGGACGGTGGCCCGGTCGGAGATGTCGAACTCGGGCAGGTCGAGGGCAACGGCGTCGGGGAACTGGCGCTGCAGCGCCCGGCCCAGCTGACCGCGGGCCCCGAGGATGAGAACGGTCACTGGCCGCGCGCCGCGTACTGCGCCTCGACCTGCTCCTTGAGCGGGCGCCACCACGGCTCGTTCTCGCGGTACCAGTCGATCGTCGCGACCAGGCCGTCGCGGAAGTCGGTGTACCGCGGCGCCCAGCCCAGCTCGTCGCGCAGCTTCGAGGCGTCGATGGCGTAGCGCAGGTCGTGACCGGCGCGGTCGGTGACCGAGTCGAACGCGTCGGCGGGCCGGCCGGTGAGCTCGAGGATCAGCTCGAGCACCTCACGGTTGTTCTTCTCGCCGTCGGCCCCGATCAGGTACGTCTCCCCCGAGCGGCCCTTGTCGAGGATGAGGTGCACCGCGGCGTTGTGGTCGTCGACGTGGATCCAGTCGCGGACGTTCTCGCCGGCGCCGTACAGCTTGGGCCGCAGCCCGGAGAGCACGTTGGTGACCTGGCGCGGGATGAACTTCTCGACGTGCTGGTAGGGCCCGTAGTTGTTGGAGCAGTTCGAGATGGTGGCGTGGATGCCGAACGAGCGCACCCACGCGCGCACCAGCAGGTCCGAGCCGGCCTTGGTCGAGGAGTACGGGCTGGACGGGTTGTACGGCGTCGCGTCCGTGAACTTGGCCGGGTCGTCCAGCTCGAGGTCGCCGTAGACCTCGTCGGTGGAGATGTGGTGCAGCCGGACGCCGTGCTTGCGGACGGCCTCCAGGATCGTGAACGTGCCGATCAGGTTGGTCTGCAGGAACGGCGAGGGGTCGCGCAGCGAGTTGTCGTTGTGCGACTCGGCGGCGAAGTGGACGACGACGTCGTGCCGCGCGACCAGCCGGTCGACCAACTCGGCGTCGGCTACCGAGCCGTGGACGAACTCGATGTCGCCGCGCACGGGTGCCAGCGAGGCCTCGTTCCCGGCGTAGGTGAGCGCGTCGAGCACGGTGACCGAGTGCTCGGGGTGCTCGCGCAGCGTCTGGTGCACGAAGTTGGCGCCGATGAAGCCGGCACCGCCGGTGACGAGCATGCGCATGGTGGTTTCCCCACTATCGGTCTAGTCGGGCACGTTCCCTGACCCGCACCGCAGGTGACGACGCTAGTCGGAGTGCGGGCCGCCGTCAGGCTTCCTGACCCGCAGGGGTCAGAACGTCGCCGGCCGATGCCGTGCGTCGGCGACAGGCGCCTCGAGGGTCTGGGCGTCGGCGGTGCGGCGCAGCGCCCATTCGGCCGGGAGCACCAGGCGCGGCGCGACACCGATGAGCACGGCCATGAGGAAGGCGACGCCGGCCAACGCCTCGCCGGACTCCTCGAGATACGTGGCCGCCGTGGCGATGTTCGCGGTGAAGGTGGTCGCCGCGACGCTGGAGAGGCCGGAGAGGCCGACCGAGGCGGCGGCGTAGAGGCCGAGCACGCCGAGCACCCGGCGCCGGTCACGGCGCTCGGTGCGGCTGAGGAACCAGAGGGCGCCGATGACGGCGGCGGCCGCCGCGACGCTGACAGCCAGGGCTCCGGCGTCGCCGAACGCCTCGCTGAGCGCGTTCATGGCGTTGACGTGGACGGTGCTGCCGACCTTGACCGTGGCGATGAGACCGGCGACGAGCCCGACCCCGAGCCACCAGGAGCGGCGGCCGGGCAGGCGGGAGGCGCCGGCCACTGCCGCGACCGCGGCGACGGCGAAGAGGACGGCGACGAAGGTGCGGGGCACCGAGTAGGGGGCGTCCATGGAGAGGGCGCTGGCGACTGGGCCGTTCTCGCCGCGGAGACGGACGACGAAACCGACGGTCTCGAGCGCCACGGCGAGCGCGGCCAGAGCGATGCCGACGGGCGGGAGGGGCACGGCCCGGCGGCGGGTGCGGACGGCGGCACGCTGCGGCGCGGGCGCGGTGACCGGCGAATCAGCGGGCGCGAGCCGGACGGAAGGCTTCAGCTCCCGCTGGTCCGCCATGCGCATCCCGCGACCGAGGACCACTCCCCCCACGACGGCGAGCGCCATCCAGACGAGCGCTACTGCCAGAACCCAGACCCACCACACGTTCTCTCCATCGGCAGCTTCGCGCAGAAACGTGAACGGCTCGCAGCAGTCCGGTCGTTCGGGTGACCGGGTCTCAGGCGGTACGGCCACGCGCGACGCTGTCGTCAGCGGTCGACGTCCGCCCGGAGCGAAGGAAGCGGACGGTCAGTACGCCCACCAGCACCGCGAGGACGACCAACGCGAGGCCCACGCCGATGGTCTGCGGCGACCCGAGCCAGAACAGGACGCCGGCGATGACCAGCGCGATGACGACCTCGGCGATCAGCAGGATTGCGAACACGGCAGCCAGCACTTTCGCCACCCGCGCAGCCTGCCATCTGCGTCGCCCGGGTCACTAGCCGACCCGGCGCCCCAAGGCCCGATAAGTCCAACCGGCGGCCGTCCACGCGTCGCGGTCGAGGGCGTTGCGCCCGTCCAGGACACGGCGCTGAGCGACCACCTCGCCGAACGCGACGGGATCGAGTTCGCGGTACTCGCGCCATTCGGTGAGGAGGAGTACGGCGTCCGCCCGCTCGGCCGCCTCCTCCGCCGTGGCCACGTAGTCGAGTTGCGGCCACTCGCGGCGACTGTTGTCGACTGCGGCCGGGTCGGTCACGCGCACCACCGCCCCCTGGAGCTGCAGCTGCGCGGCGACGTTGAGCGCGGGGGAATCCCGGATGTCGTCGCTGTCGGGCTTGAAGGCGGCCCCCAGGACGGCCACCCGTTTGCCGAGCAGCGAGCCGTCGCAGACCTCTCGTGCCAGCTCGACCATGCGGATCCGTCGCCGCATGTTGATGTTGTCCACCTCGCGCAGGAAGGTGAGCGCCTGGTCAGCGCCGAGTTCACCGGCGCGGGCCATGAAGGCGCGGATGTCCTTGGGCAGGCACCCGCCGCCGAAGCCGAGCCCGGCGTTGAGGAACTTCCGGCCGATCCGGTCGTCGTAGCCGATCGCGTCAGCGAGCTGCTTCACATCGCCGCCGGTGGCTTCGCAGAGTTCGGCCATGGCGTTGATGAACGAGATCTTCGTGGCGAGGAACGAGTTCGCGGCGGTCTTCACCATCTCCGCTGTCGCGTAGTCGGTGACGACCTTCGGGATTCCCCGGGCGACGATTCGGGCGTAGACCTCGTCCAGGATGCCGACGATCCGTTCGCCGTCCTCCGGGATGCCGTAGACGAGCCGGTCGGGATAGAGGGTGTCGCGAACCGCGAACCCCTCGCGCAGGAACTCGGGGTTCCAGGCGACGGACGTTCCCGGCACCTTCTCCGTGAACATCGTCGCGAGACCGGCGGCCGTGCCCACGGGCACGGTGGACTTGCCGACGACCACGTCGCCGGCCTCGACCACCAGCAGCAGCGACTCAGCCGCCGCCTGGACGAAGCGGAGGTCGGCCGCGTACTCGCCGTGCTTCTGTGGCGTGCCGACGCACACGAAGTGCACGCGGGCTCCTGCGGCAGCGGCGATGTCGGTGCTGAAGCTCAACCGCCCCGTCGCCAGTGATGAGCGGAGCAGGTCCCCGAACCCGGGTTCGTAGAAGGGCGCGCGGGCCTGGCACAGCGCATGGATCTTGCGCTCGTCCACGTCGACGCCGACGACCTCGTGCCCCAGCTCGACCAGTGAGGCGGCGTGCACCGCTCCCAGGTATCCGCAGCCGATGACCGAGATCCGCACGTCCACCTCCGAGCGTCCCGTGCGCACTACCGAAAAAGTGGATCACGCAGCGGTGCGGGCCGCCTGTCGAGCCGGAAAGTGCGCGCATGGCCAGAGGCCCCGTGCCGCTGAGCGGAGTCTCACCCCGCCGAGTGGGTCCGCCCACAGGGCGCCACGAGGCGCCGTACCGTGAGCCGGTCATCGGGTGGACACGGGGGTCCGGCATGAACAGCGAGGCGACGGACGGTTCTTCAGCAGCTGCTGAGCCGGATCGACCCGCAGCGGAGGCGTCTCCCGGCCATGGCGACGACGCCCCGGGAGCGAATGCTGCCCCGGAGGCAGGCAGGTCCGCTGCCGAGCGCCCCCGCCGCAGGGCGCGACGCGTGCTGGTCAGTCTGGGCATCCTGGGGCTCGTCCTGGCGCTCGCCATCGGGGGAAGCCTCTGGTATCTAACCCAGCGTTGGGCCGGCAACATCGACCGCGTCGCCGATGTCTTCGAGAGCCTCGACGAAGAGGTGCGTCCGGCCCCGGCAACCCCCGCGCAGGGCGGCGGAGAACCGATCACGTTCCTGCTGGTGGGCTCGGACACCCGGGAAGAAGCCGAGGAGGGCATCGCTCCGGGAGGCCGATCCGACGCCATCATGCTTGCCCGCTTCTCCGCCGATCGAGAGCACGCCCAGCTGGTCTCGATCCCACGTGACTCGTGGGTGGAGATCCCCGGTCGGGGGCTGAACAAGATCAATGCGAGCTACGCCTTCGGTGGCCCCTCCCTGCTGATCCAGACCGTCGAGCAGCTGACGCAGGTTCGCATCGACCACTACGTCGCGATCGACTTCGAGGGTCTGATCCAGGTGACCGACGAACTCGGCGGTGTCGACGTGGTCGTGGCCGAGACTACGACCAACGAAGACTTCACATTCGCCGAGGGAGCGAACCACCTCGACGGCGAGCAGGTGCGCGCCTACCTGGCGCAGCGCAAGAACCTCCCCGGGGGCGATTTCGACCGGGTGAAGCGCCAGCAGCAGTACCTCAAGGCCATGTTCAGCAAGCTCTTCAGTGCCGACACCTTCACCAACCCTGGGCGGCTGGACTCTGCGCTGCGCACGGTGACCGATGCCGTGGTCATCGACGACACGCTCGGCAACGCCGACCTGCTGCAGATGGCCTACTCCCTGCGGGGGCTGACGCCGGCCAACGTCGAGTTCTTCACGGCACCCGTGCTCGGCACGGGCATGGAGGGGGCGGCCAGCGTCGTCTACCTCGACGCCACCACCGGTGAGCGGATGTGGGAGTACCTGCGCAACGACTCCCTGGCCGGGAACGCCGACGAGTTCAGCGACGAGTCACTGCCCGACGTCCCCCGCTGACGCCGCTAGGACGCTCCGGCCAACCGTCGTAGCAGCGGTAGTAGCGCGTCGACGATGAGCTGGCCCGCCTCTGAGTGGGTCTCCAGCGGTTGGTTGATCGGGTCGGGCACGTCGTCGTCGCCGGCCGCCGGGCGCCGGGAGCGCGCCTCAGCCAGCGCCGCGACCAGCCCTCGTGCTCTGGCCGCATGATCTCCCTCGCCCCGCTCGGAGCCCCCGTCGACGAAGTCGAGGAGGGCTCCGGCCTCGCGCAAGGTGAAGGTTCGACCGAGTCCTCGCGGTGCCAGTGACAGGACGTCCCTGCGGTGGGCGCGCGTCATGGTGAGGACGAGATCGGCGTCAGCCAGATGATCGGCGGTCAACTGCCGAGCACGGAAGTTGCCGGAGTCGGCCCCATAGCCGGCGAGCACGAGGGCGGTGTCGGGGTGCATCCCGCTTCCGACGACGGCACGGGTGCCGGCGCTCGACAACTGCAGCCGAGACGCGCCTTCCCCGAGCGTCTCGTCGACCCAAGCCCGTCCCAGCCGCTCCGCGAACGCCGATCGACAGATGTTGCCGGTGCAGACGAGTAGAACCCGGAACGAGGGGTCCACAGCTGCAGCAGGCACCCGACGATTGTGAGCGAACGCCGCTACCGGCGCCGGGACGTCACGCGCTACGACCGCCAGTGACGCTGTGTTCCCTGGGCAGGATCTGTCACAGGTCGTTTCCGCCAGGAGATCAGAGCCGCTCGACAGCCTCACCGGTGAGCACGCCGCGGGTGTCGAACACCGCGACACCGTCGAGCGCGCCGCCCACGTACTCGTCGTGGGCCTGGAGCAGGACGACGAGATCCGCCTCCTCCATCGCCTGCGCCAGATCGCTCTCGCCCTTGAGCAGCCGCTCCTCCCCGCCGTGCTCCGCCGCGTTCCACACCGACACGTGAGGGTCGTGGAAGCGAAGGTCGGCCCCCATGCCGAGCAGCTTGAGCGCCAACGGCACGGCCGGCGACTCCCGCTCGTCGGCGATGTTCGCCTTGTAGGTGACGCCCAGGAGCAACACCTTCGAGCCGCGGAGTGCTTTGCCGTCGTCGTTGAGCCGGTCCTGGATCCGACGCGCGACATACGCCGGCATCCCGGCGTTGACCTCCTGAGCCAGTTCCACGAAACGGAAGGGGTAGTGCAGCCGCGCCTGGACGGTGTGCGACAGGTAGTTGGGGTCGATCGGGATGCAGTGCCCGCCGACGCCAGGCCCGGGGTAGAAAGCCTGAAACCCGAAGGGCTTGGTCTTGGCGCAGTCGATGACATCCCACAGGTCGATGTCCAACTCGTGGGAGAACCGAGCCATCTCGTTGACCAGCGCGATGTTGATGTGCCGGTAGGTGTTCTCGAGCAGCTTGGCCATCTCGGCCTCACGCGTGCCCTTCGCGGGCACCACGCTGTCGATGAACGTCGCGTAGAAGGCGACCGCGCGGTCTGTACAAGCCGCTGTGACACCGCCGACGACCTTGGGCGTGTTCTTGATCCCGTAGACCTTGTTCCCAGGGTCGACTCGCTCCGGAGAGAAGGCCAGGTTGAGCTCGGCCCCCACCTTCAAGCCGCCGGACTCCACGAGCGGCTGGAAGAACTCCTCCGTCGTTCCGGGATAGGTGGTCGACTCGAGCACGACCAGAGTGTCGGCGGTCAACTCTCTGCCGAGCATGCGCCCGACGCCCTCGACCGCACCGAGATCCGGAGCACCATCCTTGGAGAGCGGGGTGGGTACGCAAACCACCACAGTGCCAGCAGTAGCCACGCATGATGGATCTGTCGTCGCACGAAACCCCGCGGCGAGGATTCCCGCAACCGTGGCTTCATCGATGTCGTCAATATGCGAGGAACCGCTGTGTAACCTCGCGACTATCGCCTCGTCGCGGTCGAGACCAATGACTCGGTGTCCGGCACGGACCATCTCGACGAGCAAAGGGAGACCGACGTAGCCGAGGCCGACGACCACCACTGGGCGGGATGTCTCAGCCGTCAATTCGCGTTCTTCGCTGCGCAACACACTTGCACTCATTACGAACCTTCCTTGCGAGAACTGATGGGATCAAGATTGAAAGACTCACCGTCAGCGGACGCTCCGCCGCTGTGAGACGACATGGGCCAACTCAAGCGGAGCACCGCACCCGCCGACGCCACCGCAGCGACGCCATAACCGAGCAGAGAGCCGACGGCGGCGCCGCTGGCACCATGCTCCGGGATCAGGAAGACGTACGCCGAGGCGGATACAAGCATCCCGGTGACATCAATAGCGGTCGCGAGCGACGAGCGGTTGGCCGCCACAGTGATGGCCGCCCCAAATCGACTGAAGGCATAGAGGCCACTCGCGATGGCCAGCGGCCAAATGAGAGGGCGGGCCGACTCGTACTGTGTGCCGAACACTGGGACCAGCAACCAGCTGATTGAATGCCCGACGGTCACCGTCGCGACCACAGCCGCCACAGCCGCACCTCCCAAGACACGACTGGTCGCCAGACTGCCCTGGTCGAGGGCGCGCCGCCACAGAGGAACGCGGCCGTCCACGAAGCTCTGGATGGGCCACGAAATCAGTTCCGTTACACCGGCTACGACCACATACAGGCCGAGCTGCGCCGGGTCGGCGAGGACCGGTAGGAGCAACCGGTCGGACCGCAGCATCACCATGTTCGCGATCACCGTCGGTGCCAGACGCAGGCCGAGCCGGCGGGTCGTCCTTCGATCCGCGGCGTTCCCGTGGAGGTCGGGGCGCTGCAAGACCAGTGCTACCGCCGCTGGCAGGAGCAGGGCGCCACCATAGAGGCAGAGCCACACCGTCGTGCTTTCGATCGAGAGCGCGAGCAGGCCACAGGCGCCGACAACGAGGATCGCCTGGCCGCTGACCATCACCCTCAAGAAGCGGCCCGTGTCCTCGGCGGCGATTGCTGCAGCACGCAGAGCGAGAAGAACCGTGTTGCCCCACAACGCCATTGCTGCGGCGGCGGCCGCCAGGATGCCACCCATTTCCGCACCGGCGAACCCGGCAACGACTGGTCCTAGCAACAGCACGAACACGGTCACCGCCACGCCCGGTCCGAGCAAACGAAGCATCTGCCCTTCGGCCGCACGCAGCGCGAAGGAGTTCCGCCGCACGGCCGGCAGCGCCCGGTCGGTGCCAGCAAGAAGGACCGCGCTCAGCACGTACGCCAGCTGCAGGTAGAACGCAAGGGCCCCACGGCCGTCGGGGCCCATGCCGCGAGCCGCGAGAACGTTGACCAACAGCCCCGCGGCCGCGGCGGCGACCTGGGCCGCCACCAGATTCTTGAAGCCGCCCCTTGACGACCAAGTAGTCACCGCGACGACAAGCCGCCGAACTCCCCCGCCAGTCATTGGCGCAAGCACCTCATGCGGGTCCAGCAATCGCGGCCGAAAGGACTCCTTCGAACGAGATCGCGAGCTTGTCACGGTCGAATTCATCGACTGCAAGCCGACGCGCGGCATCTTGTGCGGCCCGCACGCGCTCGCCGTCGCGGAGAAACGCCTTCAACTCCGCGGCCGCGTCCGCCGGCTGGCGTGAGAGAACGAGGCCGGCACCCGTGCGCTCAAGCAGGTCAGCAATCCAGCCCCCATGATTCACCGCTACAGCGCGGCCAGCAGCCAGACCATCGAAAACCTTGTTGGCAGAATTGGCGCGAAGCTCAGGGATGTCAATGACCGTGGAAGTGACGACCGTGGCGCGCCGAAACCACGCTGCCACCTCGTCTTTGGGCACCCCCGGGAGTACGTGGCAGTTCTTACCCAGAACGCCGAGATCGCTAGCCCGCTTGCGCACCGGCTCAAATTCGGCTCCATTGCCGATGAGCACTATGAGCGCCTCCGGCATCCGATCCTGCAACTCCGCCGCGACCTCGACTAGGTAGCCCACTCCGTTCACTCGGCCGAACGTCCCTGCGTACAGGACGACTGGCCCGTCCCCCAGCCAAGGGTGCTGCGCAACGAGCGACCGATCCGCCTCCGTAGGGACGCCGAAGAGGGCAAGATCCGCGGCGTTGGGGATCACGGTGACGGGCACACGCGGACGCACGTTCCGAACGCCTTCGGCCATACCCGGAGATAGGGCGATGACCTGCGCTGCACGACGGTAGGCCCACCGCTCGAGCAACAGGGCAGCGCCACGCGCCAGTCGTGACCGCAGTACTCCCATAGCGATGGGCACCGTGGGCCACAAATCCCGGACCTCGAGGACGAAAGGAACCTTGTTTCGCATTGCGGACCAGCCGCCAGGGATCGCAACAGTCAGCGGGGTGCTCGTTGCGACGACGACGTCCTGCGGCAGCGCCGCCGCCTTCCGCGCGGCAGCCACAAGGAACTGACCAAACGCCCACAGCCTGCGCCAAGGCGGCATGGAGTTGTCGTAGCGGACGGGCGTCCAGTAGACGGTGACCCCGCCCTCGAGCGTCTTCCGCCAGCGGAGCGCGCCTGGTTCGGCCTGAGCGTCCGCGGCGACGATCGCGACCTCATGGCCGTTCTCGACGAGTCTGCGCGCGAACTCATAGGAGCGAGTACCGCCAGACATAGACGGCGTTCTAAAGTGCTGATGGATGTAGACAATCTTCACGCTTACCTCTTACCGCCCGGCTCCGACGCATCCGACCCATGTCGCCACGGCGCCCGCCTCGGCTCTATTGCTCGGGCGGGAACCCCCACAACCGTCAAGCCATCCGGCACGTCACGCACAACACAGGCCGCCGCGCCAACCGAGCTATCTAGGCCAACCTTCAGCCCCTGAAGTACTACCGCACCCGTACCAACAAGCGCGCCCGAGCCAAGCTGGGATCCGCCGGAGACTGATGCATTTGGATTCACAGTTGCGTAGTCATCAAGGACCGAGTCGTGCCCGACGGTTACATTCAAATTGAGATGAACGTGTCGTCCCAAGCGAACGTTCGTTGTGATGACTGCACCCGCGCACACAATCACGCCAGGGCCGAACGTCACCCGATGCTGCCCCACGACCGCCCGCGGATGTACCAGGACGGGGGAGCGCCGCCCGAATCGAAAACCCCTCTGATCAAGCCGCCTCCGCACCTCACCGTTTCCGATTCCGATCACGTACTCGACCTCGTCCGGCAGTGCGTCCAACCGGTCAAGCGGCCCAAGCACGGTCAGACCTCTCTCGGCGACGAGATACTCGTCCCTCGGAGAGTCATCGAGGAATCCGATAACGTCAAATTTCGGAACTCCCCCCTTCTCCACCGCTGCGCTGTTGATCGCCTCCACGACGTCGTGAACTTCGCGACCGAAACCACCAGCGCCCAGAATGACCAGTGGAACGGTGCTCATGATCGTCGCTCCGGGGAGGTTGCAGCTACGCTGTCGGCAGTTCCCAGGAATTCGGGCATTGTCTCGGAATCATTAGCGGAGATTCCTCGCCTCGACACAACCGCGAGGATCGTGGCGAAGAGGACCTTCACGTCGGTGGCGAGACTCATAGTCTCGACGTACTCGACATCCGAGGCGAACTTCTCCTCCCAGGACAGAGCGTTACGTCCGCGCACCTGCGCAAGGCCCGTGAGGCCGGGCCGCACGTGATGCCGGCGTGCCTGGCTAGCGGTGTAGCGATCCATGTACGCGGGCAGGAGTGGCCTCGGTCCCACCAGACTCATGTCGCCTCGGAGTACGTTCCAAAGGCTCGGGAGCTCATCCAGACTCGTGCTGCGGAGGAAGCGACCGAGGTCGGTCATGCGCTCCGCGTCGGTTCCCGCCCCAGCGCGCATCGTCCGAAACTTCCTCAGCTCGAACAGTTCGCCGTCCCTGCCGGGGCGCAACTGCTGGAACAACACGGGCGAACCGAGCCGGCTACGCACGGTTAGGGCGACCACACCCATCACGGGCGCCGTGATGACCAGCGCCGTCCCGGAGGCCGCGATGTCGAGGAGACGCTTGACCGGGGGATAGAGCCCAGGCCAGGCAATCATGCTCGCTCCAGAAAGCGTACGAGGCCCTCGGCCACCCGCTGGATGTCATCTGGTTTGAGTGCCGAGCCGCTCGGCAGCGTGACCCCGCACGTGAACAACCGCTCCGCGGCGCCGACGGTGAGAGAGCGCGACTGCGCGAACACCGGCTGCAGGTGCATCGGCTTCCACAGTGGCCGAGACTCGATGTCCGCCGCGTCCAGAGCGGCACGGAGGTCCTTGGCTGTCCAGCGGGCCTCGGCCGGGTCGATCACGACGGCGGTGAGCCAGCAGTTGTCCGCGGCGTCGCCGTCGCGCTGAAACACGCGCACCCCGTCGACGCCGGCGAAGATTTCGACGTACTGCTCACGAACGGCTCGACGTCGGGCGATCATCCCGTCCAGCCGTTCCAGCTGGGCGATTCCGAGAGCCGCCAGCACGTTGCTCAGCCGATAGTTGTAGCCGATCTCGGTGTGCTCGTAGTGCGCTGCGGGCTGGCGGGCCTGCGTGCTCAGGTAGCGGATTCGAGCCGCCGTCGCTGCGTCGTCGGTGAGCAGCATCCCGCCACCGCTCGTCGTCATGATCTTGTTGCCGTTGAATGAGAGCGCCGCCATGACGCCGAAGGAGCCGGCCGGCCGGCCGGCGTGGCTGGCGCCCAGCGACTCCGCCGCGTCGGAGACGACCGGCACGCCGAAGCGTTCACAGATCGGCAGCAGCCGGCTGTAGTCGGCGCACCGGCCGAGCAGATCGACGGGCACGACCGCGGCGACGGTGGCGCCCTCCGCCTGAAGCTGCGCGAGCGCACGCTCCAGCAGGTCCGGATCGAGGTTGCCGGTCTGCTCCTCGCAGTCGACGAAAAATGGCTCGGCACCGGTGTAGGCAACGGCGTTCGCGGTCGCCGCGAAGGTCATGGTCGGCACGATGACAATGGTTCCGGGCCGGGCGCCGACCTCCAACAGGGCGAGGTGCAGCGCGGCAGTACCGGAGGAGAGGGCGACCGCATGCTGCCGGCCACAACGCTCCGCGATGGCCGCTTCGAACGCGTCGACCATCGGCCCCAAGGGCGCGATCCACCCTGAGCGGACGGCTTCCACGACCAGCTCTTCTTCGCGCTTTCCCACGTCCGGGGAGGACAGCAAGATCCGAGAGGTGGGCGCCGGCGTGGTGGTCACTGCTGTCCTGCGATCTGGACCAGGCGGGTCTCGATGGCGTCCACCTGGAGGACATCCTCCAGCGGCGGGAACGGGCGCTGCAGCCAGGCCTCCAGGTCGCCCTCGACCGAGGGGACCGGCACATGGCTGATCAGCGGGTGCACGGGACGGCTGTCGAGCTCCTCCCGACCGAACAGCTCCTCGTGGAGCTTCTCCCCCGGCCGCAGCCCGGTGTACCGGATCTGGATCGGACGACCCTCCATGGCGATGAGCTGTGCCGCGACGTCGGCGATCCGTACCGGCTCGCCCATGTCGAGGACGAGCGCCTCGCCTCCGGTCCCGACGGCGCCGGCCTGGATGACGAGTTCGACGGCCTCGGGGATGGTCATGAAGAAGCGGGTGACAGCCGGATCGGTGACGGTGACCGGCCCGCCGCGCGCGATCTGCGCCGCGAAGGTCTCCAGCACCGAGCCCCGGCTGCCCAGCACGTTGCCGAAGCGCACCGACAGGAACCGGCCCTCGCTCCGCTGGGCGTAGGTGGCGGTGAGCCGCTCGGCCATGCGCTTGGTGCGGCCCAGCACGTTGACCGGGTCGGCGGCCTTGTCGGTCGAGACGTTGATGAAGTGGCTGACCCCCACCGACACCGCAGCCTCGAGCACGTTCCGGGTGCCGAGGACGTTCGTCTTCCAGCCCTCGCCCGGGTACTGCTCGAGCATGTTGACGTGCTTGAGCGCAGCCGCATGGAAGACGACGTCGGGCATCCGGCGGAAGAAGAGCTCGCGGAGCGCGTCGCCATCGCGGATGTCGGCCAGGATCACCTCGGGCAGGTGGAGTTGCGCCTCGCCGTGAATGCTCAGGCTGACCGCGTGCAGCGCCGACTCGTCGCGATCGAGCATCATCAGCTCGGCCGGCCCGAAGCCGTGGATCTGCCGGCACAGTTCGGAACCGATGGAGCCGCCGGCGCCGGTGACGAGCACCCGCTTGCCCTTGAGGTAGCCCGCGATCTCGCCGATGTTGGTCTGGATCTGGTGGCGCCCGAGCAGGTCGGCGATGTCGATGTCGCGGATGTCGCGGATGCCGATGCGCGAGGTCAGCAGGTCGGACAGCGTCGGCAGCACCTTGACGGTGAGCCCGGCGTCCGTGGCGCGCTGGGAGATGTCGCGGACCAGCGCCGAATCAGCCGAGGGAAGCGCGAGCACCAGCACCTCGGCATCAGTGGCGATGGCGGCGGCGCGGATCTGATCGCGTCCACCGAGCATCCGGACGCCCCGGATGCGCACATGCCGCTTCACGGGGTCGTCGTCGAGCAGACCGACCGGGACGTACGGGCTCGCCGGGTCAGCCAGCATGGAGCGGATCAGCTGATCACCGGCGTTGCCCGCCCCGAAGACCAGCGTCGGCTGGCCCTGGCGCGGGCGAACCGCGCCCTCGCGCTGGCTGCGGATCGCCAGCCGGTAGGTCGTCATCACCACGAAGGCCAGGACGGACCCGATCAAGGGCACCGACAGCGGCACGAGCCGAGGGAGCCCTGCCACCAGGGCGAGCCCGAACCCGACGAGTCCGCCGACGGCCACGGCCGCCGCGAGCGCCTTGAACTCGTCCGCCCCGCCGACCGCGTAGCGCCCCTGGTGCAGCCGAAGCGCGACCGAGGCCAGCAGGAAGGCGACTGCCGCGGCCGCGGTGACGGCCAGCAGGCCGGCGAAGCGCACACGGTCGAGGTCACCGTCGTAGCGAGCGGCGACCACCAGGATGTAGCCGGCCTGCAGCGAGAACAGGTCGGCCACCACCATGGCGAGGCGCGCGAGCTTGAAGAACGCTCCAGAACGCGGGATCACCGTGCGGGCCTCCAGTTCATGGGCCGGCCGACAGCACGTCGGCGCGGGGATTCGGGGATGCAGGGACAACGGACCAACCGGTCTCGGGTGACGGTGGTGTCCGCCGCTTTCCGGCGACTCAGGACGACATGCCCCCGGCGCCCGGAGGCTCCGTCGTGGTTGCCGGGTCGAGCGGAGCGTGCCGGCGGCGTCCGATCCGCCGCCCGCGCTCCCGCTTCGGCTCGGCGACGGGCACCCGGCCGGGATCCGCCGCGTAGCCGTAGCCGTAGCCGTAGCCGCGGGCGATGGCGGCCGACTGCGGCACGCGGTTGAGCACGACCCCCAGCAACTTGGCGTCGATCCGCGCCAGTACGTTCGCCGCTTCGGCGAGCTGATCGCGCCGCGTTGCTCCGTGACGCGTGGTGATCAGGCAGCCGTCGGCCGCCACGCTCAGTACGGCGGCGTCGGTGACCGGCAGCAGCGGTGGGGTGTCGACGATGACGAAGTCGTGCTCGTCGCGGAGCACCTGCAGCAGGGAACGCATGTGCTCCGAGCCGAGCAGCTCGCTGGGATTGGGAGGCATGGGCCCGGCCGCCAGCACCGAGAGCTTGCCGTCGCCCCAGGGCTGCGCGACCTCGCTCAGGTCAGCGGTGCCGGCCAGGACGTTGGAGAGGCCTGCTCCCCCGACGAGCCCCATGTAGCGAGTGACCCGCGGACGGCGCAGGTCCGCCTCCACGAGGATGACCCGGCTGCCGGACTGCGCCAGTGCCGTCGCGAGGTTGACCGCCAGCGTGGACTTGCCCTCGCCCGGGACGGAGCTGGTGACGACGATGACCTTGGGCGGGTTGTCCACGTTGAGGAACTGCAGGTTCGTGCGGATGGCGCGGAACGACTCAGACGAGAGGGAGTGCCCGTCGCGCGAGGTGACGACGTGCTGGTCGTCGAGCTTCGGGTCCTCCAGGACAGTGCCGATCACGCCGGCGCCGCTGAGGGTCTGCACGTCGTCGGCGGTCTTCACCGTGTTGTCCAGCCGGCTGCGGAGCAGAGCGAGGCCGAGACCGACGAGGAGGCCCAGGACGGCACCCAACGCGAGGTTGCGATTCACGCCCGGACTCACTGGGTTCTCGTTGACCTCCGGCTCTTCCACGGTGGTGACCCGGACCGCAGTGACGTCCTCTTCGAGCTCGGTCACACGGTCGCTGAACCGACGGCCGAGCTCCGCAGCGATGGCCTGGGCGCGCGCTGCCGACGTATCGGTGACCGTGACCTCGATCATGGTTGAGTCGGGCAGCACCCGAGCAGAAACCTTGCCGGCCACCTGCGCCGGGGAAAGGTCCAGGTCCAGCTCGTCGATCACCTCGCCGGCGAGTGACTTGCCGGTGAGCAGCGGGGTGTACGTGTTGATCCGCTGCTGCGAGAAGAGGTTGCCCTGGTAGGCCGCGGACGTGTCCGGAGCACCGGCCACAGCAACGACCAGCCGAGTCGAGGACGAGTAGAGCGGGGTGGCGAGCCAGCTCAGCGTGCCGGCCAGAGCGAGGCCGACCAGCACCCCCGTGACGAGCAACCACCAGCCAGAACGCACCGCCTGCAGTACGTCCTTCAGGTCCAACAGAGCCCCCGCTCGCACATGCAGACCCGCCCCCGGTGTCGAGCCTGCTCATCTCCTCGCACGTCACAGCGTGTTTCGAGGCAGGGGAACGGTACCTGTACGAACCAGTCTTTTTGAAGGGTCGAACTCGGCAGCTTCACCCTGCACGGGGACATCGGAAGCGCACGGTTGCGCGGGTCGAGCGACCCGCCCGCACGGCGCTCATTCAGGGTGGTCGACTGACTACGTGCTGCAATCACGTCATGCGGTTGCTCTTCGTCTGCACCGGCAACGTCTGCCGGTCGCCTGTGGCCGAACGCACAGCACGGGCCCTGCTCGACGCGACGCTCGGGGCCTCGGCGGCGGCCATCGGCACCGCGAGCGCCGGCACCCGCGCTGTCGTCGGTGCTCCGGTCCACCCCCTCGCCGCAACTGCGCTCGTCGAGCTGGGCGGCGAGTCCGAGGGCTTCTCCGCTCGGCAGCTCACCGCCGACGACGTCCGCAGCTCGGACCTCGTCCTCACGATGACGCGCAGGCACCGGGACGCCGTCCTGCTCCTCGCTCCCGGTGCCCTCCGCCGGACTTTCACCCTCGCCGAGGCGGCGGCACTCCTGAGCCGGGTGGCCCCCCGACCCCCCGGCGGCCACCCGCGGCCCTCCCTCGTCGACGCCTTGAACGCGGAGCGGGCACTCCGGACCGGAACCGCCCGCGAGGAAGACGACATCGCCGATCCGATCGGTCTCGATGCTGCCGGCCACCGGGCGACCGCCCGTCGCATCCAGGCAGCTGTCGAGCCGCTGGTCGAGGCGCTCTGCGGCTGGAGTGATGCGCCTGGAGCGACGGCGCTCGATCTCGCACCGCTGCCGGCGCCGCCCGCAGCGCTCTTCAGGAGCTGACCGACCTCGCCTCGTGCGGGTCACCAGCCGGCGCACCGGAGGTCCGCTGCGCCTCCCGGGCCGCCATCCGCTCCCGCTGCGGGACGACGACGTACTTCGGGTCCTTGGTGCTGGCGATGCCGGCCTCGAAGACGCCGAAGCGGGTGAGCAGCGAGCCGGCCGCCAATAGCGCGCCTGACGCAACGGCACCCCAGCGCCGGCGCCCGCCGAGCACGGCCAGCCCGAGGCCACCGGCGGTGCACGCCCGGGCCGCGCGCATGAACTGGCCGGGCCGGCCCTCGTGGTACGGCTCGGCCAGGATGCTGTCGCTGCCCTCGACGCCGCGCAGCGCGGCCAGTTCGATGCCGGCGCCGAGGATCGCCATCTTGCGCGCGGGCTCCGCCTCACCGACCGGCGTGAAGGCCATGCAGATGCCGCCGCCGGCCGCCATCGCCGAGCCACCGAAGACGAACGGCAGCTTGGTGTGGAACTCGTGCCACGACGGCACCGCGGTGTTGGCCAGCAGCACGCCGGTGTAGGTGGCCAGCGGCCCGCCGAACACCGCGGCCACCGCGCCGCCGAAGCGCTTGAGCTTCGGGAACCAGCCCAGCAGCTCCACCGCCGCCGTCGCCCCGGCCGCCGCGCTGAACGGCGCCAGGATGTAGGTGCCGACCGACAGCGGCGAGGTCACCTTGAACACCCGCAGCATGTGCAGGAAGCGCTCGGGCCGCCCGAGGTCGTGGATCAGGAAGACCACCGACAGGATCGAGCCGCCGCCCGCGGTGAGCCGCGCGGTGCGGGTCAGCGCCGGGCGGCCGGTGACGTCGGCCAGCGCCCCGAGGATCGCCGAGGACCCGGCCGCCCCGCCCAGGAACAGGTAGAGCGGGACGTCGGGGCTCTTCCACACCGGCGTCTTGACGATCTGCCGGCCGTAGTACGAGGTGAACTCGACGTCGTCGACCATCGCGACCTCGCCGCGACCGCGCCCGCCGCCGCGCTTCCGGCGCTTCCGCGTCGTCTGCTGGGTCGCCGGGCCCCGGTCGGCCTGCCGCCACCCGGCACCCGGGCTGGTGATCCCGCCGGTCATCGAGGCCGCCGCGAGCCGACGATCGCGGTCACCGCGACCCCGACCATCATCAGCGCCGCCTTGCCGGCCGCCTTCCACATGGCCGGCAGGTCGCGGGTGGTCACGATCGGGTCCGGCGGCAGGCCGTAGACCTCCGGCTCGTCGAGTAGCAGGAAGAACGCGCCCACCCCGCCGACGCCGTCGCTCTCGTCCCGGCCGTACAGCCGCGCCGTCTCCACGCCCTGGTCCTGGAGCGTGGCCAGCCGCGCATCGGCACGGGCCTGGAGCTCGTCGAGGTCGCCGAACTGGATCGACTGCGTGGGGCAGGCGGTGGCGCACGCCGGCATCAGCCCGTCGGTCAGCCGGTCGTAGCACATCGTGCACTTGAAGACCCGGCCGTCGTCCTTGCGCTGGTCGATGACGCCGTAGGGGCAGGAGGCCACGCAGTAGCCGCAGCCGTTGCAGATGTCCTGCTGCACGACGACGGTGCCGAACTCGGTCCGGAACAGCGCCCCGGTCGGGCAGACGTCGAGGCAGCCGGCGTGCGTGCAGTGCTTGCAGACGTCGGAGCTCATCAGCCAGCGCACCTGCTTGTCCGCGCCGCTCTGGCCGGTCTGCGGGTCGAACTCGCTCAGCGCCTCGGCGTTGAGCACGCTGGCCTGCGCCGTCGCGGTGGAGTTCAGGTCACCGGTGTCCGGTGCCGGCATCCCGTGGGCGTGCGGCCGGTCGTCGCCGGGCCGCCCGAACGACGGCATCGGCAGGTCGACGGCGCGGCTCTGCTCGATGAACGCCACGTGCCGCCAGGAGTTCGCGCCCAGCTGGCCGGTGTTGTCGTAGGACATCCCGGAGAGGTCGCCGAGGGCGTCCCGCACGCCGTGCGAGTCGTCCATCGGGAGGGTGTTCCACTCCTTGCAGGCCACCTCGCACGCCTTGCAGCCGATGCACACCGAGGTGTCGGTGAAGAAGCCGACCCGCTTCGGGTGCTCGGGCTCGTACCCGGACTGCTCGGTGACGTCGGGCACCGGGCCGTAGAGCCGGTTGCCGGGGTCGCGGCCGGTGAACGCCGCGCTCACGGAGCTGATCGAGGTCATGCCGCTCCCTCCCTCACATCGTCCTCCCTCACCGCAACGCGTCCACCCTCACCGCACACCGTGAGGGAGGACGCGCCACGATCAGGGAACCTGATCCCAGCTCGGATCACGAACCCTCCTGCTGGCCGTCCATGGGCGCCACCCGGGGCGCGCCGCCGTTCCGGGTGACCCGGCCCGAGTCCACGCCGGCCCGGCGCCGGTAGGACTCCACGTACTCGAGCAGCTCCGGCCCGCGGGGGCGGCGCCCGGGCACGATGTCGCAGGAGCTGACCTTCGACTCCTGGATGTGGGTGTTCGAGTCGAGCACGATGCCCAGCAGGTCGTTGGCGGCGTCGCCGGTGGAGATGCCCGCGTAGGACCAGTGGTAGGGCATGCCGATCTGGTGGACGACGGTGCCGTTGCGCAGCTTGATCGGCCGCACCCGCTCGGTGACCAGCACCTTCGCCTCGATCGCCGTCCGGGCGCTGATCAGCGTCGCGTACTCGCCGTTGGAGAGGCCGCGCAGCCGCGCCAGCTCCGGGCTGACCTCCACGAAGAACTCCGGCTGGAGCTCCGAGAGGTAGGGCAGCGTGCGGCTCATGGCCCCGGCGGTGTGGTGCTCGGTGAGCCGGTAGGTGGTCACCTGGAACGGGAAGACCTCGCTCTGCGCGGGGTTCTCCCGGTTCCACGGCCCCTCGATGTGCTCCATCGTCGGGTTGGCCTGCTGGGAGTAGAAGGCGTTCTCGACGACGGACTCCGCCGGCTCGTAGTGCGTGGGCAGCGGCCCGTCGACCAGCCCGGCCGGCGCGTACAGCCACGCCTTGCCGTCGCCCTGCATGACGAACGGGTCCGTCCCGGCGAGCGCGTCCTGCGCCTTGGCGCCCTCGGGCGGCTCGTAGTCCGGGCGCTTGTTCCTCTCGAAGTCCGGCACGTCCTTGCCGGTCCACTCGCCGGCGTCCTCGTCCCACCAGACGTAGGCCTTGCGCTCGCTCCACGGCTTGCCCTCGGGGTCGGCCGAGGCGCGGTTGTAGAGCATCCGGCGGTTGAGCGGCCACGCCCAGCCCCACTCCGAGGCGACGGCGCCCTGCTCCTTCGCCGGCTTGCGGCGGGCGGCCTGGTTGACCCCGTCGGCGTAGACGCCGCAGTAGATCCAGCAGCCACCGCTGGTCGAGCCGTCGTCCTTCATCTGCAGGTAGGAGTTCAGCAGTTGCCCGTCCGGCCCGAACCCGTTGATCTCGCGCAGGACGGCCGCCGCGTCGGGATCCTGGGTCTCGCCCTCGACCGGGTAGTCCCAGGTGAGGTCGAGCAGCGGCCGGTCGCGCGGATCGGGAGAGTCCTTCAGCCGGTCCCGCAGGATCCGGCCCAGGTGGTAGAAGAACCACAGGTCGCTGCGGGCGTCGTTCGGCGGCTCGACCGCCTTGTGCCGCCACTGCAGCACGCGCTGGGTCTGGGTGAAGGTGCCCTCCTTCTCCACGTGCGTCGCCGCGGGCATGAAGAAGACCTCGGTGCCGACGGTGTCCGGCGAGAGCTCGCCGGTCTCGTGCTCCGGGCCCTCCTTCCAGAAGGTCGCCGACTCGATCATCTGGAGGTCGCGGACGACGAGCCAGTCGAGGTTGGCCAGCCCGAACCGGTTCATCCGGCTGTTCGGGTGGCCGACGCCGGGGTTCTCGCCGACCAGGAAGTAGCCGGACACCTTGCCGGCGATCATGTCGGCGATCGTCTGGTACGAGCTGTGGTCGCCGTTGATCTTGGGCAGGTAGTCGAAGGCGAAGTCGTTCTCCGCCGTCGCGTTCTCGCCCCACCAGGCCTTGAGCAGGCTGGTCATGTAGGCGCGCTTGTTGCCCCAGAAGCCGGCCTTGCCGGCCGCGTCGGCGACGTACTCGTCCAGCGTGCCGTGCTGGTCGGCGTGCGGCATCGGCAGGTAGCCGGGCAGCAGGTTGAACAGCGTCGGGACGTCGGTGGAGCCCTGGATGCTGGCGTGCCCGCGCAGCGCCATGATCCCGCCGCCGGGCCGGCCGATGTTGCCCAGCAGCGTCTGCAGGATCGAGCAGGTGCGGATGTACTGCGCGCCCACGCTGTGCTGCGTCCAGCCGACCGAGTACACCCACGCCGTCGTCCGGTCGCGGTTGCTGTTCGAGGTGACCCACTGGGCGACCTGCTCGAACACCTCGGGCTCGATGCCGCAGACCTCGGACACCATCTCCGGGGTGTAGCGGGCGAAGTGCCGCTTGAGGATCTGGAACACCGAGCGCGGGTGCTGCAGCGTCTCGTCCCGGTGCGGCTTGCTCGGGATCGGCGGGCCACCGCTGCCGGCCGCCTGGCCGCGGTCGGACGCCTTGACCTCGGGGGCGTCCTCCTCGTGCTCCTGCTCGGCCGCCTCGGCCGGCTGCTCGGTGGCGGCGTCCTGCTCGCCCGGGTCGTAGGACCACGAGGTCTCGTCGTAGATGTTGTTCTCGGCGTCGAAGCCGGAGAACAGGCCGTCGAGGTCCTCGGTGTCGACGAACTCGTCGTTCACCAGCGCCGCGGCGTTGGTGTAGGCGACGACGTAGTCCTTGAAGTACAGCTCGTTGTCCAGGACGTACTTGATCAGCCCGCCGAGGAACGCGATGTCGGTGCCGATGCGCAGCGGCACGTGCAGGTCGGCGATCGCGCTGGTGCGGGTGAAGCGCGGGTCGATGTGGATGACCTTGGCGCCGCGTGCCTTGGCCTCACCCACCCACTGGAAGCCCACCGGGTGGCACTCGGCCATGTTCGAACCCTCGATGACGATGCAGTCGGAGTTCGCCAGGTCTTCCAGGAAGTTGGTCGCGCCACCACGGCCGAACGAGGCACCCAGACCGGGCACCGTGGAGGAGTGCTATATCCGGGCCTGGTTCTCGATCTGGATCGCGCCCAGGGCGCTGTAGAGCTTCTTCATGAGGTAGTTCTCCTCGTTGTCGAGGGTCGCCCCTCCGAGGCTCGCTATCCCCATCGTCCGATTGACTCTGCGACGGTTGTCCGCTGGTCCGTCCTCGACCTGCCAGCCCTTCTCGCGGGCGGCCAGCACGCGGTCGGCGATCATCTCCATCGCCGTGTCGAGGTCGAGGTCCTCCCACTCCGTCCCGTACGGACGGCGGTACCGGACCGTGGTGACCCGCGACGGGCTGGTGACCAACTGCTTGCTCGCGCTGCCCTTCGGGCACAGCCGGCCGCGGTTGATCGGCGAGTTCGGGTCGCCCTCGATCTGGACGATCTTCTCGTCCTTCACGTACACGTTCTGCGCGCAGCCGACGGCGCAGTACGGGCAGACGCTCTTCACGACCTTGTCGGCCGTGGCCGTGCGCGACACCGTCGCGTCGGTCGCCTTGCTGCGCGCGGCGCTTCCGCGCCCGAACGGATCCGCGCCGGTGAGCTGCCGGTAGACCGGCCAGCTGTCGAGCCACGTCTTCACCCCGGCCATGCTGCCACCGGATCCGGCGCTCGGCGCGACGACGGCGCACGGCTGTTCAGGGGCGAGGGCGATCCAGCAGGAGGACGGGGTCATCCTGCCGGTCGGCCCCCACGGTCAGCCGCGTCCGGTGACGTCGCATCGGCCCAGTCGACGACCTCGTCGTCCCGGTAGGGGAAGGCCCGCTCTTCCTCCATGCGGACGACCTTCGCCGATGCACCGAGGAAGACGGCGGCGCCGAACGCGAGCAGGACCCACGCCAGCGAGATCCCGAGCCACATCCACCAGGGCATCGCGCACCTCCATGTGCCGATGCGCGCACGATCTCGCCGCTCCGCGCGCTCGACAAGAGGCTTTCGTCCGCCTCGCGCCCCGTCCGACGAGTTCCCGAACCGGGCGGTACCGTGCCGCACGTGGCAAGGCAGCCGGACCGGCCCGGATTCTTCAGCGGGCTCCCGCTCCCCAGCCGCACCGAGGGCATCGTCATCGCGGTGCTCCTCCTGCTGACGGCGATCGCCGTCGGCATCGCCGCGTGGGTGGCGAGCAACCGGACGCCGCCGGAGTTCGAGCCGCCGGCGAACGCCGCCGCCACGGAGCGCACCACCCCGCCGGCCGGCACGACCGCCCCGCGCAGCAGCGCGCCCGCGGAGTCGTCGGACGCACCGGTGCTCGCCTTCTACGGCGACCGGTTCACCGCCGGTACCCAGCAGGGCGGTCTCGGCCCGGCCGGCTGGCCGGCGATCGTGACCGAGCGGCTCGGCGCCGAGAGCACGGAGCCGCACGCGCTCACCGACGCGGGGTACGTCGCCACGTCGAGCTTCGGGGACGCCACCTTCGTCTCGCTCGCCGAGCTGCGGCCCGAACCCGACGCGGACGTCACCGTCGTCTTCGGCAGCCGGAACGACTACGAGGCGACGCCGGCGCAGATCACCGCCGCCGCCACCCGCACCTTCGAGATCATCCGCGCCGCCGCCCCGCAGACCCGGCTGCTCGTGATCGGGCCCGCGTGGACCGACGCCGCCGTCCCCTCGGAGCTGCCCCCCGTGCGCGACGCCGTCCGCGAGGCCGCCGCCGCGGCGGACGTCCCCTTCATCGACCCTCTGGTCGGCCGCTGGTTCTTCGACGGCGTCGGCCTCATCGGCCGCGACGCGATCAGCCCGACCGACGCCGGGCACGCCTACCTCGCCGACCTCATCGAGCCGCTGGTCCGCGACCTGCTCGCCGCGGCCCCGGCGACGGCCACCGGCACGCGCTGACCTCGTCCGTCAGGTCGGCCGACCGGTCCCGGCCACCCACCTGCGGTCAGGCGGCGTCCTCGTCGGCGAACCACCGGTCCCCGTCGAAGACACGCCCCTCGCCCTCCCGCTGATCGGCCCGCCGCATCGCCCGGCCCACGACGAGCCCCACGGCCGCTGACAACGGCAGCCAGGCAGCGAGCAGCCACATCCACCACGACACGTCGATCCCCCAGCCGTTCCCCCGGCGTCCGTGGTGACGCCTCGGCTACTCCAGATTACGGAGGGTCGCGGACAATTGCAGAACGAGAACGGGCGGAAGTGAGGGGGCCGTCGTGCGACCCCCTCACCGGCCGGCCGGGCTACTTCTTGCCCGACCCCTTGCTCGCCGACGCGAACGAGCTCACGCACTCGCCCTGGTTGCGGAACTCGGGCTTCGTGCTGGTCTTCCAGCCGCCCCCCTTGCAGTCGTTCTTGCCCTCCAGGACGACGTGCTCCGCGAACGTGTAGCGGGTGCCGGCGAAGGTGATCGCGGTCAGCACGCCGTCGCCCTTGACGCCGGAGCCCAGGGAGAAGCCGAAGGCGGTGACGTCGGCCTCTGAGAAGGCGGTGCTCCACTGCGCGAGCGTGCCGTGCCACGCGCTCCCGGAGCCTCCGCCCGTGACGGGTGCGCCGTCCTTGACGAACGTCTTGGCAGCGGTGTTCAGCCACCAGTCGGCGCCGTACACGCCGGGCTCGCCGACGAGGATGCCGTCGTTGCTGCCGTCGCCGTCGAAGTCGATCACCAACTGGAAGCCGGGAACCCCGCCGCCGCTGGTGTTGGTGTACTCGAGGGTCGGCTCCCCGACCTCAGCCAGGGGCGTGCTGGTGGCGACGTACTCGGCGACCTTGTCGGTGCTGGTCGCGTTCTCCGTCCAGAGGCGCAGACCCGTGCCCACGAGTTCGTAATGGCCGGTGGCCCGGGTGTCCGACAGGGCCGGGACGAAGTCCTCCGGGACGTGGATCGTCCCGGCGTCGGCGGCGTGCGCCGGCCCCCCGGTCAGCAGTCCCAGCCCGAGCGCCATCGCGCCCACCATGCCCATGCGTCGTCTCATGTTCCGTCCCTCTGTCATCGCGCGCCGACCCGGTCGGTGACGCGGAGCACACGCAACGTATCCGCGGAGATGCGGACAGCGACCGTCTCGCGGGACGTGTTGGTGCTCAGGGGGCAGGTGCGGTCGAGGAGGTCGGGCACGCCGCCACCGGCGCGCTCAGACCAGGACGTCGCCGTCGAGGTCCAGGCCGAGCGCGGCAGCGGCGCAGGCCGCGCAGAGCCAGAAGCCGATCGAGAGGTAGCGCCGCACGGCCTCGGCCGGCTGCTGCTGGTGCACGTGCTCCATGGCGTCCCCCTTCGTCGCAGGGACCGAAGCTACGACCCCAGCAGGCCGGATGCCGAGCGGTTGGGGCGGGTGGGACGAGTGGGACGCACCGCGTCCGAGCCGTCACAGTTCCCATCGGGGCACCCCGTGGTCGCCCCGATGGGAACTGCCGGAAAGGAGCGGTGGGGCGCCGGTTCCCCCGAACGGCGCCCCACCGCAGATCAGCGCGCCGCGCCGCCCCGCTGCACGGCGTCGAACACGAACGCGAACATGCTCGTCTGGTTCTGCATGACGTCGCCGCCCGTCGTCGGGAAGGAGATGGTCGCCACCAGGTGGTCGGTGGCGCCGGCCGCCAGGCTCCGCGCGGCGGGCAGCTGCGCCTGGGCGGCGATCGGCCCGGTGTAGAGCGGCACGGCCGTGCCGGCGCAGGAGTAGGAGATCGGCCCGGTGCGGGTCCACGGCGCGGCGCACGACTCGAGCGTCAGCTGCAGCCCGTGCTCCGCCTCCTGGTCCAGGAGGCTGGACGTCGTGGCCGTGGACGTGAGGGTCACCGAGGCCAGGTCGACGTTCCCGCTGTTGCGCAGGTCCAGCGGCATCGAGATCGCGTCGCCGGGGCTCATCCGGGGAAGAGCGACCGGGACGGACGGCGGAGCCGACCCGTCGGTCAGGGAGACGTCGATGGACAGCACGCCGGTGTCGACGCCGGCGTCGACCGCCTCGGTGCTGGCGGTGAAGTTGCCGAACGTGCCCAGGCCGGCCACGGCCGCGGCCGCGCCGACGACGGCGATCGATCCGGCGACCTTGACGGCGCCGAGCCGGCCGGGAGTGCGGATGGTCCTGCTCATGCTCGGATGTCCTCCAGGCTGCGGGAGCGGTGGTTCCGCTCCTGACTCGCCTCCGACCCTGACGGCGCTTCCGCACGCCGCACCCGAGAGTTCCGCAAGGGATCCGCAAGATCCCGGCGGTCAGGTCAGATCGGCCTGCAGCACGAGGGTGTCCAGCCAGCGGCCGTGCTTGAAGCCGACGGCGCGCAGCCGCCCGGCCTCGACGAAGCCGAAGGCCCCGTGCAGCCGCACCGACGACGGATCGCCGCTGTCGGTGACCACCGCGATCACCTGGCGCACGCCCGCGGCCCGCCCCTGCTCCAGCAGTGCACCGAGCAGCGCCCGGCCGGTGCCCCGCCCCGTGCGCCCGGGGGCGAGGTAGATCGTGTCCTCGACCGTCTGCCGGTACGCGGGCTTCACCCGCCACGGCGCGAGATAGCCGAACCCGAGCAGCTCGCCGTCCGCCTCGGCGACGAGGAACGGCCACCCCGCGGCGGCCAGGTCGGCGAGCTTCGCCTGCCACCAGGCCTCGTCCGGCGACTCGAGGTCGAAGGTCGCCACGCTGTGCTCGACGTAGTGCGCATAGATGCCGGCGATCGCCGCGGCGTCGTCCGCCGTCGCCGGCCGGATCGCAGGTCGTCCCGTCGTCGCGTCCACGGCGCAGAACGCTAGGCCGGTGACGCCGATCACCGCACCGGCCGCCGGGCAAGCCCCCGCTGCCCCCAACGGGTGAGGTGCGCGCGAGGCGCGCTGCAGGGCACCCCCGGCCGGACCGACAACATGCAGGTGACTCCCGCCGTCCTCGTCGCGTGCGGCCTCGCCGTCGTGCTGACGGTGCAGGCCGGGCTCTGGCGACGGCAGCGGCGCCTCGCCGGCGCCCTGCGACGCAGCCAGAACTCGCTGCGCACACTGGTCCGCAGCAGCGTCGACCCGGTCGTCATCCTCGACGACACCCTCCGCATCACCTTCGCCTCCGAGGCCGCAGGCGCGCTGCTGGGCCTGGGCACCGCACCCCTGGCCGGCGTCCTCGTCACCGACACCGTCCACCCCGACGACCGCGCCGCCCTGTTCGGCGCACTCCAGGGCGGCACCGGCGAGTCCGCCGTCCGCACCGCCCGCGTCCGCCAGCCCGAGGGCCGGTGGCGGCTGGTCCAGATCACCGTCCGCGACCTGCGCGACGACCCCGACGTCGGTGCGCTGGTGCTGCACTGCCGAGACGTGAGCCCGAGCGCCCCTGCCCCCGGCGCCGACTCCGAGCTCCTCGAGCTCGCGCTCACCGATCCGGTCACCGGCCTGCCCAACCGCACCGCGCTCATCGGGCGGCTCGGCGCGCTGCAGCGCGGCCCGCGCAACCGCAGCCACGCCATGGCGCTCATCGGCATCAGCCAGTCCGAGGCGCTCTCCCCGGGCGAGGAGGCGACCGTGCTGCGCGCGCTCACCTCCCGCCTGAGCCGCGGTCTGCGCGCCGAGGACTGGCTGGCCCGCGGCACCGACGGCGACTTCGCCGTCCTCGTGCAGGGCACGATCTCCGACGCCGAGGTCGTGGCCGCCCGCCTGGTCGCCACCATCGGCCGGCTCGCCACCTCCACCACCACCGTGCCGCTCACCGCCGTGGCCGGCGTCGGCGCGCTGACCCCCGACGTCGACCCCGGCGAGACCCTGCGCCGCGCCGACCTGGCGCTGCGCAGCGCCCGCCGCTCCGGCGCCGGCTCCGTCCACCGCTACGACGACGCCCTGCGCGCCGAGCAGGACCGGCGCGGCGTCCTGCGCGCCGACCTGGACGGCGCCCTGGAGCGCGGCGAGCTGCGGCTGGTCTTCCAGCCCGTGGTGGACGCCGTCCTGCAGCGCACCGTCTCGATCGAGGCGCTGCTGCGCTGGCGGCACCCCGTCCTCGGCGAGGTCTCCCCCATGGAGTTCGTGCCGCTGGCCGAGGAGTCCGCGCTCATCGTCGGCATCGGGCGCTGGGTGCTGCTCGAGGCCTGCCGCACCGCCGCCTCCCTCGACGACGCCGAGCTGGCGGTGGCCGTCAACGTCTCCGCCCACCAGGTGCGCAGCGGCGACCTGGTGCCCGACGTGCTCGCCGCGCTCGAGGACAGCGGCCTGTCCCCCGCCCGGCTGCTCGTCGAGATCACCGAGTCGGTGCTGCTCGACGACGCGCACGTGGTCGAGGACCTCGGCGTGCTGCGCCGCATCGGCGTCCGCATCGCCGTCGACGACTTCGGGACCGGCTGGTCCTCGCTGGCCTACCTGGTCGGGATGCCCGTCGACGTGCTGAAGATGGACCAGTACTTCCTGTCCGGCGTCGAGCACGACCCGTCCCGCCGCGCCATGTGCCGGGCGGTGCTCCAGCTGGGCACCAGCCTGGGCCTGCCCGTCATCGTCGAGGGCGTGACCACCCCGGCCACGCTCGCGCTGCTCCGCGACATGGGGCACCGCTACCTCCAGGGCTTCCAGCTCTCCCGCCCGCTGGAGGCCGACGCGCTCGCCGCCGGCGTACGGCTCGCCGCCGGTGCGCTGCACGGTCCGGAGGTGGTCACGCCGTGACCGCGCTCCGCGACCTGCCCCGCCGGCTCCGCTGGACCCTGGCGCTCGGCCTGCTCGGCCTGGTGCTGGCCGTGCCGTTCAGCGCCCCCGACGGCACCGGCATGCAGTGGGACGAGCTCGTCCTCGGCTCGGTCGCGCTCAGCAGCGCCTCGATGGTCCTCGGCCGGCTCCGGCTCATGGACCGCCGCGTCACCGGCCCCTGGTGGCCGCTGCTGGTCGGCCTGCTCTGCTTCGCCGTCGGCCAGTACCTGGCCGGCGCCTTTCCCGGCCCCGCCCTCGACGGCTTCGGTGCCGACGACGTCGTCGTGCTGGTCGGCGCCACCTCGCCGCTCGTCACCTGCGCCCTCCTCGCCCGGCGGGTCATCCGCACCCGGTGGACGGCGCTGGTCGTCGACGGCCTGCTCACCACCGCCGCCCTGCTGGTCATGACCGAGGTGCTGCGGACGCCGTTCGTCAACCCGGTCGGGGCGCCTGAGGACCTGCGCTCGCTGGTGCTCGCCTACGGCGGCTACGCCGCGGTCATGCTCGGCGGTGCCGGCGCGCTGTGCACCCGTCTCCACCCGCGGCCTGCGGCGGGCGGCCACCACGATGATCGCCTCCGTCACCGCCCAGGCGACGGCCGCGGCGTGCGAGGCCATGGCGATCGTGGCGCCGTCGCCGCTGTGGACGGCGGCCTCCGACACCGCCGTCGCCCTCGCCCTCATGTTCTCCGCGCTGGCCATCCACCGCGCGCCGCTGACCGCCGCCGACCGCAGCGCCCGCGCCTCGGCCCCCGTGGTCGGCGCCGCGGGCATGTCGCTGGTCGTCGTCGCCATGGCCGGGCTGCCCGTCGCCCTGGGCGTCGCGCTGGCCAACGACCAGGCGCTGTCGTCGGCCGCCGAGATCGGCTGCGGCGCCGTCTTCGCGCTGATGGCGTTCCGGCTGGTGCTGCGCATCCGCGAGGACGGCCGCATGACCGAGGACCTCGTGCGCAGCGAGGAGGACTTCCGCGAGCTGGTCGAGGCCAGCTCCGACGGCATCGCGATCATGGACGCCCGGTACCGGCTGCTGTTCACCTCGCCCGCGGCCCGGACCCTGCTCGGCATCGACGGGGACGGCGACGTCTCGCTGCTCGACGTCGTCCGCCCCGAGGACCGCGCCCTCGTGCGCACCGCGACCGAGGAGTTCCCCGCCGGGGAGGGCGCGCCGATGCACTTCGGCGTCGTCGGCACCGGCGGGCACGCCCGCGAGCTGGAGGCCACCTCGTCCGAGCGGCCCGGCAGCGGCCGCCGCGTGCTCTACCTGCGCGACGTCACCACCCGCCGCCGCCGCGAGCGCGAGCTCGAGCGCATGGCCTACACCGACCACCTCACCCGGCTGGCCAACCGGGCGATGCTCTTCCAGGAGATGGCCGCCGACGCCGTCGCCGAGCGCTGCCTGCTGGTGCTGGACATGGACGGCTTCAAGGCGGTCAACGACGTCGCCGGGCACGAGGCCGGCGACCAGCTGCTCGTCGAGGTCGCCCGCCGGCTGCGCACGGTCGTCCGCGACGGCGACCTGATCGCCCGCCTGGGCGGCGACGAGTTCGCCGTCCTGGCCACCGGCTCGATGACCGAGGCCGAGGAGGTCGCCGCCCGGGTCGTCGCCGTCATGGCGATGCCGCACCGGGTCGAGGACTGGACCTTCGCCGTCGGCGCCAGCGTCGGCGTCGCACCCATCGGACCCTCGGGCGGGCAGGACGCCTTCCGCGAGGCCGACGCCGCGCTGCGCTCGGCGAAGGCGGCCGGCAAGGGCTGCGTCCGGCTGGCCACCGCGCCGGCCGTCCCCGACATGGAGGCCCGCGCCGACTTCCCCGACCTGGTCGCCGACGGCGTCTTCGGCGTCCGCATGGACCCCTTCCGCGCGGCCGACGGCAGCGTCGGGCTGGTGCACGTCGTCCCGACCTTCACCCATCCCACGTTCGGCGGCGTCCAGGGCCCGGAGCTGTGGGGCTACGCGCAGCGGCAGGGGCGCAGCGAGGAGCTGCAGACCTGGCTGATCTCCGAGGCGACCATGGCGGCGGCCCGGCTGCTCGACGAGCGCACCGGCATCGCGCTGAGCCTGATGACCGGCTCCATGACCCCGGAGACCCTGGCCGCCACCATCGCCGACGCCCTGGCCGCCTCCGGGCTGGCCCCCTCGCGGCTGGTCCTCTGCGTCACCGAGGAGACGCTGCTGACCTCGTCGGCCGCGCTGCTGCCCGCGCTGGAGGCGGTGCGGGCGACCGGCGTCCGGCTGTGCCTGGACAACTACGGCATGGGCCAGAGCCTGTACGCCCAGCTCGCCCGCCTGCCCCTGGACCTGGTGCGCGTGGACGTCACGGCGCTGGCCCCTCACGACGACACCCAGCGCGCCCTGCAGATCCTCGCCGCGATCGTGCGCACCACCGGCACGTTCGGGCTGACCACGATCGTCGGCGGCGTCGTCACCCCCGAGGTGCGCGCGGCGGTCCACGCCGCCGGCGCCTCCCTGGTGCACGGCCGGTCGCTGGTCGAGGACTACCTGACCGCCGAGGAACTCGTCGCCGCCGCCCCCGCCCCCACCGCCTGACCCGCCCCCTCTCCCGGACTTTCTGCGCCGAAAGTCCGGGGAGCCCCGGGAGTGCCCTGGTTCTGCCTCGGGGATCTCCCCCGTTCGGGGCCGGGGAGCTGGGAACCGTGGTGGCCGCGGCGTTGAATGGCCCTCGTGGGTGGACCCGGGCTGCACTTCCTCGGCCACTCGACCGTGCGGGTCGAGCTGGCCGGGCGCACGGTGCTCACCGACCCCCTGCTCACCGCCTCGGTCGGCCCGCTGCGCCGGGTGGTCCCGGTCCCTGATCCGGCTTCCTGGGCAGGTGTGGACGTCGTCCTGCTCAGCCACCTGCACGCCGACCACCTGCACCTGCGCTCGCTGCGGATGCTGCACCCCGCCGCCCGCTTCGTCGTGCCCCGCGGCGCCGGGGCCTGGTTCCGGCGGCACGGCTTCGCGCGGGTCGACGAGATCTCGGCCGGCGAGACGCTGACCGACGGCGCGCTCCGGATCACCGCCGTGCACGCCGCGCACAGCGGGCACCGCTGGGGGCCGCGCTTCACCGGCGGCCCCGACGCCTGCGCGGTCGGCCACCTGCTCGAGGGCGCGGGCAGCACCGTCTACCTCAGCGGCGACACCGCCCTGCACGACGGCATGCACGCGCTCGGCGACCGCGGGATCGACGTCGCCGTCCTCCCGGTGTGGGGCTGGGGCGCCGACCTCGGCCCCGGCCACCTCGATCCCGCCCAGGCGGCCGAGGCCGTGGCGCGGCTGCGGCCCCGGACCGCCGTCCCCGTCCACTGGGGCACCCTCGCGCCGGCCGGCAGCACCCGGCTGCCCACGCCGCTGCGCGCCCGCATGGGCCGGCTGCTCGTCGAGCCGCCCCTGACCTTCGCCCGCGAGGTCGCCGACCGCGGACTGGACACCACCGTGCTGGTCGCCCGGCCCGGCGCTCCGGTGCCGCTGCTGCCGGAGGTGCTCCCGTGGACCTCCTGACCGCGAGCGCCGAGGGGACGTCGGTCGGCTATCCGCTGCTGTTCTTCGGCGTGCTGCTGGGCTCGGTGGTGCCGGTCGTGCCCACGGGCGCGGTGGTCGGCTCCGCAGCGGCCTTCGCCATGACCAGCAACGACCTCGGCCTGCCCACCGTGCTGGCGCTGGCCGCTCTCGCCGCGCTGCTCGGTGACCTGATCACCTTCGCCGTCTGCCGGTTCGGCGGGCCGGCGGCGGTGCGCCGGATCGCCCGCGGGCAGCACACCGAGCGGCTCGAGGAGGTGCGCGAGCAGTTCCGCCGGCACGGCTGGCAGATCATCGTCGTCGGCCGGCTGCTGCCCGCGGGGCGCATCCCGGTGCTGCTGGCCGCCGGCGCGCTGAGCTACCCGTGGAAGCGGCTCGTGCCCGCCCAATTCGTCGCCGCGCTGCTCTGGGCGCTGGCCTACGCGTTGCTCGGCGTGATCAGCGGCGGCGTCTTCGACAGCCCGCTGGTCGCCGTCCTCATCGCGACGCTGCTCGTGCTGCTGGTCGGCGCGGTGCTCAACACGTTCGGGGCCCGCCGCCGCCGACGTCTGGGGACGCCGGACGCCGCGCCGGACCGGGTCCCCGCCCCCGAGCCCGCGCCGAGCGAGGTGCGGTGAGCGCACCGGCCACCTCCGGCCGCGTCCTGCGCGCCGGCCGGACGCTGGCCCGCGTCCTGCTCACCTGGGCCCTGGCCACCGGCGCCCTGATCGCGCTCGACGCCTGGCTCACCGGGTTCGCGATGCGCTCGTGGTGGCAGCCGCCGGTCGCCGCACTCCTGCTCGGCGTGCTCACCGCGGGCGTCTGGCCGCTGGTGCTGCGGGTCGCGCTGCCGCTCGCCTTCCTGACCCTCGGCCTGGGCGGCTTCCTGCTGCTGGGTGCGGGCGTGCTCGGCATCTTCTACGCGATCCCCGGGGTGGAGGTGCGCAGCTTCGCCACCTCGGTGGTGGTCGCCGTCGCGATGGCCGCCGTGTCCGGGGTCATCAACAGCCTGCTCGCCGTCGACGAGGACGAGGTCTTCTTCCGCCGGGCTCGCCGCCGCGCGCAGGCGCACCCTGCTGCCGAGCCGCTGCCGCCGGGCGTGCTCTTCCTCCAGATCGACGGCCTGGGCTACGACACCGCCCGCCGGGCCGTGCGCGACGGCTCGCTGCCGACGCTGGCCGCCTGGCTGCGGTCGGGCAGCCACGTGCTCACGTCCTGGCACACCGACTGGAGCTCGCAGACCGGCGCCAGCGTGTGCGGCATCCTGCACGGCTCCAACCACGACGTCCCCGCCTTCCGCTGGTACGAGAAGGAGCGCGACCGCCTCGTCCAGGTCTCCAACCCGCGGGACGCCGCCGAGGTCGAGCGCCGGCACTCCGACGGCCGCGGGCTGCTGGCCGGCGGCGGCGCCGGGCGGGGCAACCTGTTCACCGGCGACGCGCGGCACGTCAGCCTCACGCTGAGCTCGCTGGCCCACGTGGTGCCGGCGGGAGCCCGACGGCGGCGCCTGCACCGAGACCGCGTCGGCGCCGGCTACTACGCCTACTTCGCCAACCCGGTCAACGCCGTGCGCACGCTGGGGGTGGCGCTGGTCGACGTCGTCCGCGAGCTGACGGCCGCGTCCCGCCAGCGCCGCGCCGACGTCCGGCCGCGGGTGCCGCGCGGCGGGCTGTACCCCCTGGCCCGCGCGGGGACGACGGTGCTGGCGCGCGACGTCGTCGTCTCGGCGATCCTCGAGGACATGCTCGCCGGGCGGCCGGTGGTCTACGCCGACTTCCTCGGCTACGACGAGGTCGCCCACCACTCCGGCGTCGAGCGCTTCGACACCCTCGAGGTGCTGCGCAGCATCGACCAGCAGATCGGCCGGCTGCACCGCGCGAGCGCGCTGGCCCCTCGGGCGTACTCCCTGGTCTGCCTCTCCGACCACGGGCAGACCCAGGGCTGGGCGTTCGCCGACCGGTTCGGCCATTCGATCGAGGAACTGGTCGGCTCGCTGTGCGGCGTCCCGGTCGAGGCCCGGCAGCGGCACCTCTCCGGGCCCCGCGACAGCCGGCGGACGGCGGAGGGGTGGCAGCTCGGCGCCGCGATGGCCGAGGGCAGCGGGCCGATCGCCCGCCGGCTGCGCCAGCGCGCGGACGAGGCCGCCACGCGGAGTGCCCCGCCGTCGGCCCTGAGCGCCGCCGAGGTGCCGCAGGTCGCGCCCGGGGTGGTGTGCGCGGTCTCCGGCCACACCGCGTCGGTCTCGTTCGCGGGCATCCCCGGTCGCGCCTCGCTGGAGGAGATCGAGCAGCGCTGGCCGCACCTGCTGCCCGGGCTCGTCGACCACGACGGCGTCGGCTTCGTGCTGGTGCACTCGGCGGAGTTCGGTCCGGTCGTCCTCGGCGCCGAGGGCGTGCACCGGCTGCGCTCGGGGGTCGTGCTGGGCACCGACCCGCTGCTGCCCTACGGCCCGCACGCCGGGGCGCTGGTCGCCCGGACCTCGACCTTCCCCCACTGCCCCGACCTGGTGATCAACAGCCGGTACGACCCGGACACCGACGAGGCGTCGGCCTTCGAGCCGCACGTCGGCTCGCACGGCGGGCTGGGCGGGCCGCAGCAGCGCGGCTTCCTCACCCATCCCGCGTCGTGGGCGGCGCCCGGCGAGATCGTGGGCGCCGAGCACCTGCACCGGGTGCTGCGCGGCTGGCTCACCGACCTGGGCCATCCCGAGCCGACCGGCGAGGGCGCGGCCGTCGGCGAGCAGAGCCGCCGCGCGCTCGACGAGGGCACCCGCCACCGGGAGCCCCAGGGCCGCTGAGGCACCCCGCCCCGGTGACGACGCGGGAAGCGCCGGGGAACGGAGGAGTGAACACCCTCACAGGGCGGTGGTGCGAAGCGTGATCGTGGCCGACAGTGAGGCGATGCGACCCGACGCCCGAGCCTGGTTCCGCGGCCGCACCACGTCCGCGTCTTCCCTCGCCGCGATCGACGTCGAGGCGCTGCTGGCCGCCAAGCGGCGCAGCGGCACCGGCGTCAGCGTCGTCCTGCCGGCCCGCGACGAGGAGGAGACCGTCGGGCGGCTCGTCGCCGACATCGCCGAGCGGTGGATGCACCGCGACCGGCTGGTCGACGAGCTGGTCGTCGTCGACTCGGACTCCACCGACGCGACCGCCGCCGTCGCCCGGGCCGCCGGCGCCGACGTCGTCGCCACCGCCGACGTGCTGCCCGCGCACGGCACCCGCCCCGGCAAGGGCGAGGCGCTGTGGAAGTCCCTCGCCGCGACCACCGGCGACGTCGTCGTCTTCCTCGACTCCGACCTGCAGGGCGACGTCGGCCACTTCGTGCCCGGGCTGCTCGGCCCGCTGCTGGCCGATCCGCAGGTGCAGTACGTGAAGGGCTGCTACACCCGGCCGCTGGAGATCGACGGCGTGAGCGTGCCCTCCGGTGGTGGGCGGGTGACCGAGCTGACCGCCCGGCCGCTGCTCAACGCGCTGTGGCCGGAGCTCGCCGGGTTCGTCCAGCCGCTCGGCGGCGAGTACGCCGGCCGCCGGTCGGCCCTGGAGCGGGTGCCGTTCGCCGGTGCGTACGGCGTCGAGGTGGGGCTGCTGGTCGACCTGCTGGAGCTCGTCGGGCTGGGCGCGCTGGCGCAGGTCGACCTCGGCGAGCGCCGGCACACCTCGCAGAGCCAGGAGGCGCTGGGCGCGATGGCGGGGCAGGTCGTCGCCACGGTGCTCGCCCGGGCCGGGTCCTCGCTCGACGCCGCCGGCCTGCTCACCCAGTTCCGGCACGACGGCACCGCGTTCGTGCCGCGCAGCACCGCCGTCGCCCTCGACGAGCGGCCGCCGATGCTGACCGTCCCCGAGTACCGCGCCCGCGCGGCGGGACTCGCCGGCTGACCCCTGTCGCGCGACGGAGCCAGGGAGAGGCAGGATTCTTCCCGTGCCGGTTGCTCCCCCCGCCCCGCTCCGTTGACCGCCATCGAGGTGGTCGCCCATCGCGGCGCCACCGCCGAAGCCCCGGAGCACACGCTGGCGGCCTACCGCCAGGCCGCGGTCTTCGGCGCCGACGCCGTCGAGTGCGACGTGCGCCTGACCCGCGACGGCGTGCTGGTCTGCGTGCACGACCGGCAGATCCGGCGCACCTCGAACGGCCGCGGGATCGTCTCCGCGCTGCACCTCGCCGAACTCGAGCAGTACCAGTTCGGCCCCCGGAAGCCGAAGCCCAGGGGCCGCAGCCGGTGGGCCGACGACGAGATCCTGTCGGTGACCGACGAGCCGGACGTCGAGAACGGGCTGGTGCTCACGCTCGACCGGCTGCTGGAGTACATCACCGCATCCCCGGGCAGCCTGCGCCTGGCGATCGAGACCAAGCACCCGACCCGGCACACCCGCAAGGTCGAGGAGGCGCTGGTCGAGTGCCTGCGCCGCTTCGGGCTGCTGGGCAACGGGGGCCCGGTCGAGTGGGCCGGCAAGCCCGCCGTCCGGATGATGAGCTTCTCCCAGCTGGCCGTGCGGCGGATGGCCGAGCTGGCGCCGGGGATCCCCACCGTGCAGCTGATCGGCAAGCGGCTCCGCCCGGTCCGCCGCGAGCTGCTGCTGGGCAACGCGACGGCGCTGGGCCCCGGGATCTCGTTGATCCGGGCGGACCCCGACTTCGTCGCCGACGCGCACGCGGCCGGCAAGGAGGTCCACGTCTGGACGGTCAACCGGACCGCCGACATGGACCTGATGCGCGACCTCGGCGTCGACGCCGTCATCACCGACCACCCCGACGAGATGCTCCGCCGCCTGGGCCGCGGCACCCCCGCCGCCTCCTGACCCCGGCAGGTTCCCCTGCCGACAGTCGGGCTCTGCCCACACCCGCGGGGCAGAGGCCGAAGGTGGGCGGAGAGCCGTTCTGCCGACAGTCGGGCTCTGCCCACACCCGCGGGGCAGAGGCCGAAGGTGGGCGGAGAGCCGTTCTGCCGACAGTAGGGCTCTGCCCACAGGGGGTGGGCAGAGCCCTACTGTGCGCGGGACAGGTCGGCGGGGAGGCTCAGAGCAGGTCGAGCTCGTCCAGGGCGCCGATCAGGTCGGCCGGGGTGTCGAAGACGGCGACGGCGCCGGCGTTCCGCAGCTCGTCGTCGCCGAAGCCGCCCGAGCGGACCACGATCGCCGGCATCCCGGCGTTCTTCGCCGCCTCGACGTCGTAGACCGAGTCGCCGACGACGACGCTCGGGGCGTCCACCGGCTCCCCCAGCTTCTTCAGCGCGACCTGCAGCAGGTCCGGGGCCGGCTTGGTCTCCTCGACGTCCTCGCTGGTGGTCCAGGCATCGGCCAGCTCGCGGGCGTCGAGCAGGTCCAGGGCGCGGTCGACGTGGTGCGGCTTGCCCGAGCTGGCCAGCACGACCCGGTGCCCGCGGTCCTTGAGCGCCACGATCAGCTCGCGCGCGCCCGGCAGCAGCGCGGTCTCGCCCATCATCGGGTCGACCTCCCCGACCCAGCGCTCGCGGGCGGCGTCCCCGATCCGCCGCTCGACGTCGTCGCCGCCGAGCGCGGAGACCAGCTGGTCACCGCCCATGCCGATCAGCCGGTGGATCCGCCAGACCGGATAGATCTCCCCCAGCGACCGGAACGCGCGGTACCAGGCCAGCGCGTGCTGGTAGTTGGTGTCGACCAGGGTGCCGTCCACATCGAGGACGGCGATGCGCGGAGAGCTCATGGCCCGGGGGCTGCCCACCACGACGCCGGCTCAACCGACACCCGGACACCGGCCGGCTGTACGGGGTGACACTGCGCGGGCTCCGCGAGGAGGCGTCCGCCGACCCCGGAACGAGATACGACTCTCACCGGTAGCCCTGCGGCAAATCACTTTCGGTGGCTAGGATCCATACAGTGGGTGATCTTGGGGACCGGCGCGCGCAGAAGAAGGCTCAGACCCGGGAGCTGGTCCGCAGCACCGCGCACCGGCTCTTCGCCGCCCGCGGGTTCGACCGCGTCACCATCGCGGACGTCGCGCGCGAGGCCGACGTCGCCGTCCAGACGGTGTTCAACCACTTCGCCACGAAGGAGGACCTCTTCTTCGACGGCCGGGTGCCGTGGGTGGAGGAGATCCCCGCCGCAGTCCACGACCGCGCACCCGGCACCACCCCGCTCGCGGCACTGCGCGGCCACCTGCTCGCCTTCATGACCGGCCAGCTCAGTCGCATGGGCACCCCGGAAGAGCGCTCCTTCCGGGCCACCATCGAGGCGTCCGAGGCCCTGCGCACCCACAACCGGCTGCTCGTCCTCGAGGCGGAGCGGCGGCTGTCCGAGGCGCTGCTGCACGCGTGGGAGGGCACCGCGTCCGCCGATCCGTCCACGCCCGAGCATCCCCCGATCGCCGCACCGCTCACCGCCGCCGTCTGGCTCGCCGTCGTGCGGGTGCTGATCGTCGAGAACCGCCTCCGGATCGTCGAAGGGCTCGCCGCCGCCGAGGCGGCCGCCGCCGTCGAGAAGATCGGCCAGCGCCTCTTCGCCCGCCTCCAGGACGGATCCGAGGCCATCAACGAACTGGTCGCGCCGGCCCTCGCCAAGGAACTGCGCGTCAGCTGAGGTCCGCCGCGGTCAGACCGCGACGGGCAGGTCCTCGGGCTCCACGAGCGGGCACAGCACCTCGTCGACCACGCGGTCGACCTGGTCGGCCAGCACCGCGCCGTCCCCGGCGGCGGTGAGACGCTGCCACCAGAACGCCTCGAGCACCGAGTGCAGCAGCGCCAGCCGGTCCTCCTCGACCGCGTCACCGCGCGCCTCGGCGCGCTGCGCGATGAGCGCGACGGCCTCGGACAGCGGCCGCACCAGCGCCTCGTCGAGGCCGGCCCGCAGCTGCTCGTCGTAGCGCGCCGCGCCGACGATGCTGGCCGCCGCCCGCTCCTCGCGGTCCAGCGGAACCGTCCAGCGGTCGGCCAGGGAGCGCAGGTCACCGCGGACCGTGCCGGTGTCCCCGGGCGGCGTCACGAGCCGGAACCGGCCCACCGCCGCCCGCGCCAGCGCGGCCATCGTGGGCCAGCGGCGGTAGATGCCCGCCTTGCCGGCGCGAGCGCGGGCGGCGACGCGGTCGCTGTTGAGCCGGCCCCAACCCTCGTCGGCGAGGATGTCGACGGCCACGGCCAGGAGTTGCTCGGACAACTCGGCGCTCAGGGGCCGCCCGGGGGTGCCGCTCACGACTGGCCCCCGAGCCTGCGGATCATCTGCACCGCGACATAGTGGCCTGACGGTGGAGTGACCACAATGACCCCACGCCCGGTCATTACCGACGAGTTCGGTTCATAACCCCAGGTGGTAGCGCCGACGTCACGCTCCGGCGGCGGATTCCACGTTCACCCGGATGGTGGCGCCGTCCTCGGAGAGCCGGCCCTCGGCCCGCGCCCGCTCCACCATCGCGTCCCACTGCGCCGCCCACTCGGCGGCTGTGGCCCGCGGCTCGGCGGCGGCCCGGAGCGCCGCGGCGTCGAGCAGCGCCGCGCCGTCGTCCCGCAACCGGCCGAGGCCGGAGCGCGCCAGCACCTCGGCCGCCTCCTCGTCCGTGACCTGGCCCAGGGCCAGGGCCACCCGGCTCAGGTCGTCGATGGCGACGACCCGCGCCTCGGGCCGCTCGTCCGCACCCGTCAGAACCTCGACGATCACGTTCTCCTCCTCAGACGTGCCAGGGGAACCGGGTGAAGTCCGGGTCGCGCTTCTCGAGGAAGGCGTCCCGGCCCTCGACGGCCTCCTCGGCCATGTAGGCCAGCCGGGTGGTCTCGCCGGCGAACAACTGCTGGCCGACGAGTCCGTCGTCGATCAGGTTGAACGAGTACTTGAGCATCCGCTGGGCGGTCGGCGACTTGGCCACGATCTTCTTGCCCCACTCCAGCGCGGTCGCCTCCAGCTCGGCATGGGGGACGACGCGGTTGACCATCCCCATCGCGTGCGCGTCGGCGGCGGAGTACTCCTCGCCGAGGAAGAAGATCTCGCGGGCGAACTTCTGCCCCACCTGCCGGGCGAGGTAGGCCGAACCGAACCCGCCGTCGAAGCTGCCGACGTCGGCGTCGGTCTGCTTGAACCGCGCGTGCTCGGCGCTGGCCAGGGTCAGGTCCGAGACGACGTGCAGGCTGTGCCCGCCACCGGCCGCCCACCCGGGGACGACGCAGAGGACGATCTTCGGCATGAAGCGGATCAGCCGCTGCGCCTCGAGGATGTGCAGCCGGCCGCTCGAGCCCTGCGCGTGCTCGTAGCCGTACTTCCCGCGCACCCGCTGGTCGCCGCCGGAGCAGAACGCCCAGCCGCCGTCCTTCTCGCTGGGGCCGTTGCCGGTGAGGATCACGCAGCCCACGTCGGTGGACAGCCGGGCGTGCTCCAGGGCGGCGATGAGCTCGTCCACCGACTGCGGCCGGAACGCGTTGCGCACCTCGGGCCGGTCGAACGCGATGCGGACGACACCCGCGTCGACGGCCCGGTGGTAGGTGATGTCGGCGAAGTCGAACCCCTCGACCGGCCGCCACGCGGAGCTGTCGAAGATCTCGGAGACGTCGTCGCGGGCGCTCATGCAGCGAACCTTACGAAGGGCCCCCGCGGGGCGCCCGCCCGCATCACTGGCCGAGCAGCCCGCGGACCGGCTTCAGCACCCCGCCCGCGAGCCGCGAGAGGCTGACCAGCACGCCGCCGACGAGCGTGCAGGGGCAGGGCACTCCCTCGGCGTCGGTCCCCGGTTCCGGCTCGGGCTGGGGCTGGGGCTGGGGAGCCGGCTGCTGGGGCTGCGGCTGGACCGGTTGCTGCTGCGGGGGCTGCTGCTGCGGAGGCTGCTGGGAGGGCTGCGGGGCCGGCGCGGGAGCCGGCTTCGACGGGAGGACCTGGATCGGCGTGGTCCCCGGCTGCGTGGTGCCCGGCTGCGTGGCGCCCTGCTGCGGGCTGCCTGGCTGGGTGCTGCCGCCCTGGGGAGCGCCCGGGCCGGTGCCGGTCGCGGTCCACCCCGGCGCCGTGCCGGCCTGGCCGGTCCCGGCGTCCCCGCCCGACGGAGCACCCGGTGCACTCGGCGCACCCTCCGCGCCCGTCGTGTCCGGGCCGGGCGGTCCCGCCGCCGGTACCGGCAGCGGCGCGGCGTCCGTCCCGCCGTCGGCGTCCGGGCCCTCGTCGTCGCGGCCGCCGCCGGCACCCGGATCGACCCCGCGGAAGACGTCGGCCTCCCGGCTCGCGCCGTCCGGCGCGAGGGAGGACCGGACGATCGCCAGGGGCGCGGCGATCAGCAGTGCGGCGCAGGCGAGGGAGAGCAGCAGCAGCGCCCGTGCGCGCCGGCGGTCCGGCCGGGGGCTCGCGGCGACCGCGTCCGTCCGCGCAGGAACAGGTGCTGCATGACGGGCAGGGCGGGACAACACTGCTCCTCGGAGAACGGGACTGGAGACCTGTCCGGGCCTGTGCCCAGCCCGGTTGTGAAGTAGTCCTGTTCCGGAATCACCCGCGCGTGTCGGCGGGCCCGCCCGTGAGCAGCAGCGGGAGCAGCCGGTCCAGCGACGCCGCGAGACCGGGGTGCAGCGCCACGGCGCCCAGGCCGGCCAGCGGCCACCAGGCCACGCCGTCGCTCTCGCCGTCCAGGCGCAGCTCCGCCGGGTCGATCGGCCGGGCCGGGCGGGCCAGGACGGTCGTGTAGGCCCAGCCGCCGTGGTCGTCGACCGACCGGGCACCGAGGACGACGTCGTCCGGCACCAGGCCCAGTTCTTCCCGGCACTCGCGCAGCGCGCCGACGTGCGGCGGCTCGCCGGTGTGCAGCGCACCGCCGGGGGTGCCCCAGGTCCCGCCGTGGTGCGACCACAGGGCGCGGTGCTGGAGCAGCACCTCGGGCCCGGCCGCGCCGTCGCGGTGCAGGAACAGCCCGGCGGCCCCCGCCCGGCCCCAGTGATCGTGGCCGAGCGCGCAGGAGGTCCAGCCGTCGGTGGAGGCGAACACACGAACAGTGAACCCCACCACTCCGGGGCCGTCGGGGTCAGCACGTAGGTTCCAGAGGACAACGTCCGCGCTTCCCGACGGAGGATCTCCCAATGAGCACCACCACGACCATGGCCGAGCTGCCCGGGCTCGTCGGCACCGAGCTGGGCACCAGCGAGTGGTACGAGGTGACGCAGGAGCACGTGAACCTCTTCGCCGACGCGACCGGTGACCACCAGTGGATCCACGTCGACCCGGAGCGCGCAACCAAGGAGAGCCCGTTCGGCGGCCCCATCGCGCACGGTTACCTGACCCTGTCGCTGCTGGTCCCGCTGTTCGGCAGCGTCCTCCGCGTCACCGACACGGTGATGGGCGTGAACTACGGCCTCAACAAGGTCCGCTTCCCCTCCCCCGTGCCCGTGGGCGCCAAGGTGCGGCTGACCGCGACGCTGGCCGGCATCGAGGACATCGCCGGCGGCAAGCAGCTCACCTTCTCCTGCGTGATCGAGCGCGAGGGCGGCGACAAGCCGGTCTGCATCGCGGAGCCGGTGTACCGCTACTACGGCGGCTGAGCGCGTGCGCGTCGCCGTCTTCACGGGGTCGCACGCCGGGCCGGCGTCGCACGCCGAGGCGGCGGCCGCCTTCGCCGGTGACCTGGCGCGGGCCGGCGTCGGCATCGTCTACGGCGGCGGGAACGTCGGGCTGATGGGCGTCGTCGCCGATGCCGCGCTGGCGGCCGGCGGCGAGGTCATCGGCGTGATCCCGCAGCACCTGGTGGACGACGAGGTCGCGCACACCGGCCTGCCGCGCCTGGAGATCGTGCAGACGATGCACGAGCGCAAGGCGGTCATGGCCGAGCTGTCCGACGCCTTCGTCGCGCTGCCCGGGGCCGCGGGCACCCTCGAGGAGCTGTTCGAGGCCTGGACCTGGGGCATGCTCGGGCTGCACGCGAAGCCGACGGCGCTGGTCGACGTCGACGGGTTCTGGCAGCCGCTGGTGGGCCAGCTGCGCCGCATGGTCGACGACGGCTACCTCGACGCCGGGCGGCTGGACGCGCTCGGCGTGGTGCAGGACGTCGCGGCGCTGCTGCGCTTCGTCGAGGCCTACGAGCACCCGGCACGCAAGTGGACGGCCCCCTCGTCCTCCTGACCGCCGCCCGCTGCGGACCTTCTGCACCGAAAGTCCCGAACTTCCGGTGCAGAAGGTCCGGGAACGGGTTGCCGTAACCCCTCGGCAACACCGAACGTGCTCCACTGGGGTGATGCCGACGACGCCGCTGCCCCGCGAGTCCCGGATCGTGCACGGCCACCGGCGGGCGTTCGTCCGCGCCGGCGAGGGCCCCCCGCTGCTGCTCCTGCACGGGATCGGCAACAGCGCCCAGACCTGGGCCGGCGTCGTCGACCGGCTGGCGGCGTCGCACACCGTGATCGCGCCCGACCTGCTGGGCCACGGCTCCTCCGACAAGCCCCGCGGCGACTACTCGGTCGCCGGCTACGCCAACGGGATGCGGGACCTGCTCTCGGTGCTCGACATCGAGCAGGCCACCGTCGTCGGGCACTCGCTCGGCGGCGGGATCGCGCTGCAGTTCGCCTACCAGTTCCCCGAGCGCTGCGAGCGGCTCGTGCTGGTGAGCAGCGGCGGGCTGGGCCCGGAGCTCTCGCTGGGCCTGCGCGCGGCCGCGCTGCCGGGCAGCGAGGCGGTGCTGACCGCGCTCACCCACCTGCCGCTGCCCCTGAACGCCGGGCTGCGGGGCGTGGACGCGCTGAGCCGGGCCATGGGCTGGATCCGGGTCCAGGACCTCGCCGAGGCCGGCGAGGCGCTGCTCGCGCTCTCCGACGCCGAGGCCCGCCGGGCGTTCCTGCGGACGCTGCGCAGCGTCGTCGACGTCCACGGGCAGTCGGTCACGGCCATCGACCGGCTCTACCTGGCCGAGGCCATCCCGATGCTGGTCATCTGGGGCGCTCGCGACCCGATCGTCCCCGTGGCGCACGCCGAGACCGTGCGCCGGCTGGTGCCGTCGGCGCGGGTCGAGATCTTCCCGGACTCCGGGCACTGGCCGCACCTGGCGCAGCCCGACCGGTTCGCCGAGGTGCTGCTGGAGTTCATCGCCGAGACGCAGCCGGTCGAGCACGACCGCGACGGCTGGCGGGCCCTGCTGGCCCAGCAGCGGGCGGAGCGCGCCCTGGCCGAGCGGTGAACCCGCCGACTGCCTAGCGTCGGCGCCGTGGAGCACTGGGACGTCGTCGTCGTCGGGGCCGGACCGGCCGGTGCGGCCGCGGCGCTGGCCGCGCGGCGGGCCGCGCCGTCGACCCGCGTGCTGCTGCTGGACCGCGCCGACTTCCCGCGCGACAAGGTCTGCGGCGACGGCATCGCCCCCGAGGCGCTCGACGTGCTGCAGCGGCTCGGCGTCGACCCGGCCGCGCTGACCGAGGGCTTCGCCCCCGTGCCGCGGCTGCGGCTGCGCTCCCCCGGCGGCGCCGCGGTCGAGCGGGCGATGCGCCGGCCCGCGCACGTCGTGCCGCGGCAGGTGCTCGACGCCCGGATCCTCGACGCCGCGCTGGCCGGAGGCGCGGAGCTGCGGCGGCACCAGGTGCGCCGGCTGACCGTGCACGATGACCGGGTCGAGATCGACGGGGCGCTGACCGCGGACGTGGTGATCGGCGCCGACGGCGCGGAGTCCGTCGTCCGCAGGGCGCTGGGGCTGGCGCCCAACCGGCCGGACCGGATGGCCGTGGCGCTGCGCGGCTACGCGCCCGAGCCGCCCGGCCAGCGGGGCGTGCAGGTCATCGCCACCACCGAGCAGCGCTGGCCGGCCTACGCGTGGTCGTTCCCGCTGGGCGACGGCCGGGCCAACGTCGGCTACGGCGAGCTGGTCTCCGGGGGCGCCAGCCGGACGGCGCTGGTCGAGGGCCTGCACCGGCTGCTGCCCGGCGTGGAGCCCGACGGGCTGCGGGCGCACCGGCTGCCGCTGTCCACCCAGCGGCCGCGCCAGCCCGACGGCCGGGTGCTGCTGGCCGGCGATGCGGCGTCGCTGATCAACCCGATGACCGGCGAGGGCATCTTCTACGCGGTGCTCTCCGGAGCGCTCGCCGGCGCGGCGGCCGCGTCGGGCGACCGGGCGGGCCGGGACCACCGGCGGGCGCTGCACCGGCGGCTCGGCCGGCACCTGCGGCACTCGTCGGCGGCCTCGCTGCTGAGCCGGTGGCCGCGGATCATGGACGCCGCCTTCCGCGCCGCCGCCGCCGACCAGCGCGTCTTCGACGACGTCGTCGATCTGGGGCTGGCCGACGGTCGGCTCACGCTGCGCACCCTCGCCGCGGCCGCCCGCCGGCTGCCCTGACCTCCGAGGTCAGGACGGCGGAGCGGGGCCTTCCTCGACCGGCGGCGGGCCGGCCGGCGGCTCGGGCTGCGCCGTCTCGACCGCGACCGTCGGCGCGGGTGTCGTGAAGGACAGGTAGTCCCGTGCGGTCAGCGGGCTGGCCGTGAGCTCGCCCGACGGCAGCGGCGCCTCGACCGGCTCGCCGGCCAGCTGGAGCAGCACCGACTGCACGCCCGGGACGCTGGTCGCGGTGAGCACGATCTGCGCGACCGAGCGGCGGGTGGCGACCCCGGCCGGCGCCTGGCCCAGAGCGTCGAGGTCGATCGTGGCGGTGCCGTCGTCCAGCCGGGTCACGCTCAGCTCCACCTCGGGCGGTAGCGCGGTGGACAGCTGCTCGTCCCGCTCGCCGCGGCTCGGCCCGGCCGCCAGCTGCTCCAACAGGTAGGCGAGCCGCTCGCGGCGCGACGCCCCGCTCACCTCGCGCGTCCGCGGCACGAGGGTGTCCTCGGCGGAGATCCAGTGCACCCGGGAGGTGTCGCCCACCGCATCCGGCGGCGCGGTCGGGCTCGCCGTCGGGCTCGGGGAGGCCAGCCCGTAGGGGACATCGGACGGTGCGATGGTCGACGGCGCCCCGCCGGTCGGCACCCCGCAGCCGGTCAGCACGACGGCCAGCGCGACGGCGGACCAGGCGGCGCGCCCGAGCCTGATGCCCCTCACGACGCCACCCTCGGCAACGACAGGCTGAAGCGGGCGCCGCCGTCCGGTGCCTCCGCGACCCACGCCGCACCGCCGTGCCGGGTCGCGGTCTCCGAGACGATCGCCAGCCCCAGCCCCGCGCCGGGCAGGGAGCGGCGGGCCGCCCCCGCGCCGCGGGCGAAGCGTTCGAAGATCCGCTCGCGGTCCTCCACCGGCACCCCCGGACCCGCGTCGTCGACGGTCAGGACGACGGCGTCGTCCCGGCGCCGGACCTCCACCCGCTGCGCCCCGCCGGCGTGCCGGTCGGCGTTCTCGAGCAGGTTGCGCACGGCTCGCTCCAGACCGGTCTTGTCGCCGAGCACGATCGTCTCCTCGTCCGGGTCCCCGGCGAGCATCTCGGCCGGGCGACCGGTCACGGCCAGCACCTCGCGGGTGAGCGCGGTCAGCGACACCGGCCCGCCGGCCGCCGTCGCCGGGTCCCCGTCGACGCGGGCCAGCTGCAGCAGGTCGTCGAGCATCCGCCGGAACCGGCCGAGCTCGCCCTCGACCAGCGCGAGCGCCTGCCCCGCACGGGGCGAGAGCTCCTCGCGACGCGCGCCCAGCACCTCGACGCTGGTGACCAGGCTGGTCAGCGGGCTGCGCAGTTCGTGGCTGACGTCGCCGACGAACCGGGCGTCGCGCTCGATCCGCGCGGCGAGGGCGTCGACCATGCTGTTGAAGCCGGCGACGATGGCGACCAGGTCGGGATCGTCGGTCGGCGGCAGGCGGGTGGTCAGCTCGCCACCGGCGATGCGGGTGGCGGCCCCGGCCACCTGCTCCAGCGGCTGGACCGCGCGGCGCCCCGCCCACATCCCGAAGCCGGCACCCGCCGCGGTGGCCGCGACCGCCGCGGCCGCCAGCACCACCGACAGCGTGGTGAGCACCTGCCGGAGCTCGGTCAGCGGAGCGACCTCGAAGTAGTCGACGCCGGCGGCCCGCAGCGGCACGCCGACCATCAGCGCCGGCCCGTCGGCGGTGTCGATGCGCGCCGTCCCCGCCGAGCCGGCGGTGACGAGCTCCGCCAGCGACCCCGGCACGTCGCGGGCACCGACGTCCAGACTCGAGGAGTACCAGGACTCGCCGCTGCGGACGACGACGTCGGCACCGCCGGAGGGCACCAGCTCGGTGAGCAGGTCACCGACGTCGGAGCCCGCCGTCGCCAGGCGGCTGTTGAACACGTTGGCGTCGGCGAAGGCCTGCCGGGTGAGCGAGGCCTCACGCTGGTCGAGCAGGTAGCTGCGGGACAGCAGGAACGTGGCGCTCACCAGCACGACCGACACCAGCAGGGTGACCGCGGCGAACCCGAGGACGATGCGCGCCCGGAGCCCGCGCGGCCCGAGCGCCAGCCTCATCCCGTAGCCGCCCTCACCGGGGGTCCAGCCGGTAGCCCAGCCCCCGCACGGTGACCACCAGCCGCGGGGCGCCCGGATCGGTCTCCACCTTGGTCCTCAGCCGCCGGACGTGGACGTCGACGATCCGCTCGTCCCCGAAGAACCCGTGCTCCCAGACCCGCTCGAGCAGCGCCTGCCGGCTGAAGACCCGCCCCGGTGAGCCGGCGAGCTCGCACAGCAGACGGAACTCCGTCAGCGTCAGCGGCAGCTGCTCCTCACCGCGGTGCACCGTGCCGCGGCCCTCGTTGAGCACCAGCGGGCCGGCCGGATCGGAGTCGAGCACGACCGCCTCGGGCGGCCGCTCGGCGGTGCCGCTGCCGGCCCGCCGTCGCAGCGCGCGCAGCCGCGCGGTGATCTCCTTGACCTCGAACGGTTTCGTCACGTAGTCGTCGGCGCCGGCCTCCAGCGCGGCGACGATGTCGTGGGTGTCGGCCCGGGCGCTCACCACGATGATCGGCAGGTCGTGCGCGCGCCGGACCTCGCGGATGACGGCGTACCCGTCCATGGAGCCCAGCATCAGGTCGACGACCATCAGGTCGGGCGTGGCCATCGCGACGGAGCGCACGGCGTCCTCGCCGGACGCGGCCTCGGCGACGTCGTAGCCCTCGTCCTCCAGCGCCCAGCGCAGGGCGGTGCGGATGGAGTCGTCGTCCTCGACGACCAGCAGACGGAGCGCCACGCCCGCCATGCTGCCACCGCGGCCGGTCCGGTCCTCCGTCGGTCGCGGAGCGTCACGTGATCGCAAAGGAGCGCCCCGGGGAATCGCAACCTGCCCGGGCGACGCTGGAGGCGTCCGGTTCCGGGATCGAGGGAGATGCTGCATGGCCACCACCGCTGCGGTCCGCGCCGCCGCCTCCAGCCGCGTCGACGCCACCGGGGACGAGGTCACGATCCATCTGGACGACTCCCTCTTCGCCGACGGCCTCGCCGACGTCCGGTGGCTGCTGCACGACGCCCTGCTGGCCGGGGCCCGGCGGCTGGTCGTCGACCTGAGCCGGGTGCAGCACCTGTCGAGCACGGCGGTGGCCAGCTTCCTGTGGGCGCACCGCATCTGCCGGGCCCGCGGCGGCACCGTCGTCCTCCGCGGCGCCAACCGGCGCACCCTCGACCTGCTCCGGCGGACCGGGTTGTGGCGGGTCCTGCGGCTGGACAGCGAGCGCGGCCGGGACGTGGCGTGATGCTGTCCGAGACCGTCGATCTGCGGATCGGCGTCATCCGGGCCAGCGGTCACCTCACCGTCCAGGGCGCGGACCTGCTGCGCGGCACCGCCGACTCGCTGCGCGAGGGCGGGCACCGGCGCGTCGTCGTCGACCTCGGCGGGGTGCTGGGTGCCGACGACGCCGGGCTGGACGTGCTGCGCAGCCTCCGGGTCAGCTACGCCCAGGACGGCGGGGAGCTCGTCCTGCAGCACACCGGCCAGCTGGGCACCGACGCGGTCTGACCCTCCGCGGCAGGGGAGAATCGAGGCTCCACCGCCGATCAGGGAGTCGCGAGCATGGGGTTGTTCGACCGGCGGGCCACACCGTCGTCGTCCGGGGAGGCGCCCTCGATCGGTGCCGCGGAACTGGCCGACGTCACGACGCTCATGGACCGCTGGGACGCGGCCCTGGGCGACAGCGACGCCATGTTCGCCTGCATGGCGCAGATCGCACGGCGCCCGTGGGAGTGGTGGGCTGCGGCGAGCCGGGCCGCCGGGGCGGCCGGTGAGCCCGCGCTGGTGGGCCGGATCTTCCTCTTCGCCCACCTGTTCGCCACCCGGCTGGTGGACCGGATCAGCCCCGAGAAGCAGCGGGAGACCGGGCTCGGCCGGCCGGAGCCGGACGCCTACCGCGCGATCGCCGAGCAGGCGGTGTCCTCGCTGGTCCAGCTCCCACCGGAGCTGATGATCCACGACACGGCGACCGGGAAGGTCGACGTCGCCGCGGCGTGGACCATGGCGCAGGCCGTCGTCTCCGCCTGACGCCCAGCCGCTGACGATGCCCGGTCAGCGCAGCGCCGTCACCAGGGCGCAGGCCGTGGCGCCGGCCGGCTCCACCACGAAGCCCAGTTGCTCGAGCACCTCGAGGATGGTGGCGTTCATGAGCCGCTGCACGGCCTCGTCGGCGGTGGCGCCGCGCGACTGCTGCAGGCTCATCCGGTCGTGCGGGCGCCAGCTGACCAGCAGCCCGCCGGCCTCCTGGTCGGGCACCAGGCAGACGCCGCCACCGGACTGCGTCGCGCCGGCGTCGTGCAGCGGGAGCCCCGCCTCGACCAGCGCCGCGGCGACCTCGACGACGAGCGTGGTGAGCGGGTCGGTGTCGGTGAGCAGGTCGTCCCACTCGGCCGGCAGCCGGTCCAGGTGCCGGCCCAGCTCGCCGAGCCAGGCGCGCTCCTCCGGTGAGGGCTTGGGCTTGACCGTGCCGTCGGTGCGGCGGGTGCCGAAGACGGCGACGGCGGAGAGGTCGTCGGCGAAGGCGGCCCAGTCGGCGTCGACCCGGTCGGCGAACGGACCGGCGACCACCTGCGCGGCCTCGCCCACCAGCCACCAGGAGGGACCGCCCTCGGCGACCGCGGCCGGCGCGGTGCGGACGGCGAGGCTGCCGGACTGCCCGTCGCGCGACGGGGCCGCGGCTGCCGCCTCACCGGACCGCGCGGGGGCACGACGCCCCGCGGGGTGGTTCGCGGACCGCGGCGCGGCGGCCCGCGCGGGCTGCTGCGCCCCGTTGCGCTCGAACTCGTACCGGGCCGTGGAGCTGGCCCCGAGGGCCACCACCAGTCCGGTGAACACCAGGAAGCCCAGCACCACTACTGCCGGCCAGACCAGCGTCGCGCCCATGGTCACGCGGGTACTCCTCAGCGCCAATGCCGCGGCGGGGAAGTACCGCGGACAGGGCAGACGCTAGGGCTCTCCGGTCTCCGCATCGGCAGTCCGCGGCACGCATGTGACCGCCCCGTCACCGGATCGTTGCGGGAGCCCCCGGAGAGGGCTGGTGACCCCCCTCCCCACCCGGCGTCTTGTCGACAAACAGCCCCCTGACCAGCGTGAAAAGGCCGTTCCGGGCCGCGGTGACCTGGGACGGCGTCCCGCGCATGGCGTGTCGGACATCGCACCGGGAGACAGCGTGCGCTGATGCGCAGTTCTCCCGGCCGGAACTGCGCATCAGCGCACACCGTCGGCCGGGGCTGGGAGCTGGAGCGGAGGGCGTGGGATTCGAACCCACGATGGGTGTTACCCCATAGCGGTTTTCAAGACCGCCGCCATCGGCCACTAGGCGAGCCCTCCTCCGAGCTTCTGACCTGCGCTAACGCGCGCAGGACAGGAGCTTGGGATGTTGACGCTACCCGCGCCAGCCACGGGACAGCCACGGACCGGAAACGATGCGCCACGGTTCGCCACCGTCCGTGTGCTGTTCCCCAGTCCGAGGGAGCGGTTTCAGGACCCGACTGCCGTGCTCGCTGACGTCCACACGGTCCGCCGCATGAGCAACAGCAAGGGCGCCGCAGCGCCCCTCCACAAGCCCCGTCACCTCGTGTGGCTGACCATCGCCGACGTCCTCAACGACCTCGGCATCGACCGCGGCTCGTTCGACAAGTGGCGCAAGCGCGGTGTCGGCCCGCGGATGAAGCTGCTGCCGAACCGCACCTGGCGCATCCGCGGGGACTGGTACGACGCCTGGTTGGCGAACCTGCCCGGCGAGAACTCGGACTACGACGGCGGCGCGGCGGTGGCGGCGTGAGCCGGCGGCGCGACTGGTCCCCGACCGGCGTGCTCGTCCCCTGCAGCCGGGTCAAGCTGTACCGGCGCACCGTGCCGTCCGACAGCAAGCCGGAGAAGGTCATCGTGCGCCTGGCCGGGCTGCCCGGTGAGCGCAAGGAGTCGTTCCCCACCAAGACCGCGGCGAAGGCCTACTACGCCAGGCTGACCGCAGCCGTCGGCCTCGGCGAGGACTTCGACACCGGCAGCTTCGCCCCGACCAACTGGGGACAGCCGTCCGCGCCCGAGCCGGCCGACCAGCCGATGACCTGGCTGGCCTGGGTCTGCCAGCACATCGACGACATGGCCGCGGCTGGTGACAAGGGGAAGACGAAGAAGAGCCGGCACGAGGCGCTGAAGGTCGCGGTGTGGACGCTGGTCGATGACGTCCCGGACCACCCTGGCCGGGACGCGCTGAAGGCTTACCTCGAGGTCGTGGGCGACCCCGTCTTCGTCGACCCCGCGCTGCCGCCGACCCCTCGTGACGCCGAGCGTGCGCGGCTGCGCGCCGAGCGGCTGGCTCAGCTGCCCGACCAGGTCTTCGCCCGTCGCGGCTTCGGCACCCCCCGCCGCGACGTGTACCTGCCCCGCGCGGAGGTGCTCACCGCCGGCGAGTGGCTGACCGAGCACAGCCGTCCGGTCGCCTCCACCACGCAGGCAGACGCGAAGGCGGTGCTGACCGCGTACACGTTCAAGCTCGACGGCACCTTCTCCGCGTCGACCACCCGCAACCGGCTCCGCAACGTGTTCCACAAGGCGCTCGTGGACGCCGTCGTCGCCGACCTGCTACCCGCCAACCCGATGGACCACCTCAGCCTCCGCACCTACGCCTCGGCGACGGTGCGCACCATCGACCGGCGCATCGCGATGGACCCGGTCATGGCCGAGGCGTTCCTTGACCACGTCGATGACCCGTACCGAGCGCTCGCCGCGCTGATGGTCCGTGAGGGACTCCGCCCCTCCGAGGCGGTCGCGGTGCGCGACTCGTGGCTGACCCTCCCGAAGCAGGGCTGGGGCGAGGTGGAGCTCCAGCACGCGGTGGTTGCCGCGGGCACGAGGTGGACGAAGGAGGAGACGCTCGCCTACGACGAGAACCCTCCGAAGTGGTCGGACCGCGCGGACAAGCCGACTACGCGGCTCGTGCCGCTGTCCCCGGAAACCGTCGATGACCTCCGCGCGCACAAGAAGGCCTTCGGCTCCGACGGGGAGGGGCGCCTGTTCCGTGCCGCCCGCGGAGGCCCCGTCAACCCGACCGGGCTCGGCCGGGCCATCGCCGCGGCCCGCGACGCTACGTTCGCCACTGCGGACAGCCCGCACTTCATCGCGCGGGAGGATCACCCGCTTCGGACGATGACCGCCTACCTGCTCAGGCACACCGCCGCGAGTCACGCGCTGAACGCCGGGGTGCCACCGAAGGACGTAGCGGACCGAATGGGCCACGACGTGCCGGTCCTCCTCAAGGTCTACGCCTCGGTCATCGACGCCGACCGCGCCATCGGAAACCAGCGCATGGAGACCTACCGCGCCAACCACCGCGCGGCGGCCCTGCAGCCGCTGGCCAGCTGAGTACCCACGGGACGACGGCCCGCTCCTGTCGAGAAGAGCGGGCCGTCGTGGGTTCTAGCCCCGTCACCGTCTCGCGGGCTGTTGCCTGCCTCGTTCTGGTGATGTCCACCGGGGGCACTCAGGCCCCTCGGGAAATCAGCCGAACACCTCCATGTCAGCGCACCAGATGTCAGTCGACGGGTGACTGTGCTGACCACAGGCTGCGGCGGGGTGGCGTTCCCACCCGGCCGCCGCACCCGCAAGGGTGCCGGCCCCGGGCCTCGTCCTCGCGACGAGGCCCGGGGCCACCGTGCGTCGTCGACCCAGAGGGCGGTCCTACCCGCCGACCGCGCTAAGAGGGGCTACGCAGAGCCGGACCCGGACATTGCGGTTCGATCCTGGTCCGCGAAGCCGACCGCAAGCCGATCATCCGAGTGGCAAGCTGACCTCGTCCGCGGACGCGCATGGGGGGGTGAGGCGGCGGTGATGGGTGCAGACCTGACGTCCCCCGCCCCCGGCGTCGTCCGGTGACGGCCGACCGGACGGTCGGCGATGACGCCTTGAGGCAGCCGCTGGAACTGTCGGTGCCGACCGCAACTCTGCTCCCGAGCGCACGCAAGGCGCGATACGGCGTCGCGTACCTGCGGAACGTGTGCGCGCAGGCGGGAGTCGGCATGAACGAGACACCAGCCGACGAAGATGTCCTCGCCGTCGACTGCTCGGTCGAGTTCGCCGAGGCCCCGGTGCGCGTTCAGGTGAAGTGCACGAGCCAGTTCACGATCGCCGGGCGGAGCGCAAGCTGGCCGCTCGAAGAGGGCTGGGTCCGCGCGTGGTCGCACCACCTCGTACCCGTCTACTTCGTGCTGGTCATCGTCGGCAGTGACATCTCCTGCTGGCTCGACCACCACGCAAAGGGCACATCTCACCGCGCGGCCGCCTTCTGGCGGCGGCTCCCGCCCGCAGTGGGTGAGACGCGACTCGACGTCCCGAAGACCCAGCGGCTGACCGCCGACACCCTGGACATCTGGCGGCGCGACCTGCTCGCGTCCTTCAGCGGCGGAGGCGCGTCGTGACAGACCAGAAGTGGCGGGCCCTGGTGCCTGGCCCCGCCATGGGAAGTGGCGCCTTTCTTGACGCCGCCGCTGGTCATCTACTGCAGCTGTACCTGCAGAGGAACGGCTGGACAGCAGATCCGCCCGGCCCGGCCGGCGCACTGTGGCGTCACGGTCGCGGCGCCGCCATCGCCGTACCTCATGACCTGACCCCGACGGCGATGGAGTGGCGTGGCGTCCTCGAGCGCCTCGCTCGGTTCGAACAGCGTCCATCACATGAGATCGCGACCAGCGTCGAGTTCCACCTCACGGATGTCACCCACCTGCGAGCTGCGAACGACATCGTGATCCGGGGGTCCATCCCGCTGGAGGCCGGGGTGAGCCTCGTCAGCTCCGCCTGGTCCATGCTGCGCGCTTCTGCAACGACCGCGGTGCGCCCTCGGGGGCACATCGCCGGCAGCTTCTCCCGGCAGGCAGACGAAATCGTGGAGCAGGCGCGGCTGGGTCACACGCAGGAGGGGTCCTACGTCATCCCCGTACTCATGCCCCTCACCCCTCCCGAAGCGGAGGCTGCGGAACGGCCCGCGGTTCCTGGCCTCGAGCTGCAACGGTTGGTGCATGAGCCCCCCGAGCGGCGCGTGATGCGGACGTTCGCGCAAGCCCTCGCCGCTGTCGACCGGGTGATCGTCGCCCCCGAGCGGACGCCGTCCGGCGGGGACCTGCAAGCTGCCGTCGTCGCCGGCGCCAGCCGGGAGATGGTCATGGCCTTGCACCGGGTGCTCACGGACGAGGCGGTGGCGGAGTTCGAGGCGGCCTTCTCGTGGGCGGGCGGCGTCATGGCACCCGCGGGGATCCCGAGCAGCGTGCGGCTGCCGGCGGCTGCCGCACCGCGGCTGGAAAAGGCGGCGCAGCAGCTCAAGGCGTCCTCGTACAGCCCGGACGAGATCGTCACCGGGCCGATCGTGGAAGTACGGCACGAGCCGGACAACCCGTTTGGCGAGATCTCGGTCCAGACGGTCCGCCGTGGGCGGCAGACGGAGGTGCGAGTACGACTCCGCGCTGGCCAACTGCTGGAGACCTTCGACTGGGCGCGCGACGGCCGCTCGGTCGTCTGCGAGGGCCGGGTCCGCCGGATCCCGGGCCGGCCGCTGATGATCGACGAACCGCGGCGGGTGCAACCTCTGGACGAGACGTACCTGCCGACAGCGGCTCCGCCACCGACGGCTTCTGACACCGACGGATAACGAGCCGGGAGCTCGGGACCAGTCGCACCACAGGCGAGAACTGGTCATCCCCGGCTGACCGGACGCGCGGGGCCATCGTCGGAGGTCCGGTACAGCCCGTGACCTGATCGGTACAGTCCCGGAATGCCTCTCAGCCGCCCACCGGCGCCTGCCCCGGCGGCCGCCGCGGTGCGCGGCGTCCCGGTGCGCCACGCAGTCAAGCGCGCATGACGGTCCCTGGTCGGCTGGCTGCCGATGTCGCCGCCGCGGTCTCCACCTTCGGCGCCGCTGTCGCCCCCCGGCTGGCGAGCGGAGCAGGCGAGCCCGAAGACCAGATCCGAGGGCCGCTCGAGAACCTGCTGGACACGGCGGCCGCTGCACTCGGCGTGCGCTTCTCCGCGGTGGGCGAGGCGTCGCTGGCTGACCTGCGCGTCCGCCCGGACTACGCCACCCTGGTCAACGACGCGATCACCGGCTACGTAGAGGTCAAGCGCCCCGGGCGGGGAGCCGACCCGACGCGGTGGCCGGCCGGCAGCCACGACGGGATCCAGTGGGCCAAGCTCAGGGCGCTACCCAACGTGCTCTACACCGACGGACAGCAGTGGGCGCTGTACCGCACCGGCGAACGCATCGGCGAGATCGCGACGCTCACCGGTGACATCCACACCGCAGGCGCCGCGCTTACCGCGTCGGACGAGGGCTTGGCCCGGCTGCTGTCGGAGTTCCTGCTGTGGCAGCCGGTGGCCCCGCGCTCGATCTCTCAGCTCGTCAACTCCGTCGCTCCGCTCACCAGGCTGCTGCGCGAAGAGGTCACCGACACCCTGACCCGTGAGCAGCGCGTCGGCGACGGCCCATTCAGCCGGGTCGCCACAGACTGGCGCGCGCTGCTGTTCCCCGACGCCGACGACGCCGCTTTCGCTGACCAGTACGCGCAGGCGGTCACGTTCGCCCTGCTGCTGGCCCGAACCGAGGACATCGAGTTCGCTGGCAAGTCCGTCGACGCCATCGCCCGAGAGCTCGGTCGGACGCACTCGCTGTTGGGCAAGGCGCTGTCTGTGCTCACCGACGAGACGATCGGCGTCCTGACCGTCACCCTGGACACGCTGGTTCGGGTCATCGCCGTGGTGGACTTCGGGCGGTTCGCCCACCACCGAGCCGACCCCTACCTGCACCTGTACGAGCACTTCCTGGCCGAGTACGACCCTGCGCTGCGCAGGCTGACCGGCTCCTACTACACCCCCGCGGCCGTGGTCTCCGGCATGACCCGCCTCACCGACGAGGTGCTGCGCACCCGCCTCGGCCGTTCGGCCGGGCTGGCCGACCCGACCGTCACCATCGTCGATCCGGCGATGGGCACCGGCGCATACGTCCTCGACGTGCTGGAGACCGTCGCCGACAACGCCCGCTCCGAGCAGGGCCCCGGCGCAGTACCCGCACAGCTGAAGGACGCCGCCGCCCGAATCGTCGGGGTGGAAAAGCAGGCCGGGCCGTTCGCCGTCGCCGAGCTCCGCGTCGCCGAAGCTCTGCACCGGCACGGTGCGGTGGCGCCGGCCGGCGGCGTGCGCCTCTACGTCGCCGACACCCTGGACAACCCCTTCGCCGAGCAGGCCCGGCTCGCCGCGACCCTCGACCCGATCGCGATCTCCCGCCGCTACGCCAACAAGATGAAGGCCGAGGAGCCCGTCGTCGTGGTGCTGGGCAACCCCCCGTACCGGGAGCGGGCGAAGGGCCAGGGCGGCTTCATCGAGGACGGCGCTCCGAACACCGCGCAGTGGGCAACCCCACCGCTGGCCGCCTTTCGCGAACCCGGCAACGGCTTGGCCGAGTACGTCCTCAGCAACCTGTACGTCTACTTCTGGCGCTGGGCGACGTGGAAGGTGTTCGACGCCCACCCCGACAGCGGCGACGGGGTCATCTGCTTCATCACCACGTCCGGGTACCTCAAGGGACCCGGGTTCGCCGGCATGCGGCGCTACCTGCGCGCTCACGCCTCCGAGGGCTGGATCATCGACGGCACACCGGAGGGCCACCAGCCCGACGTGAACACCCGCATCTTCGGGGGCGTGCAGCAACCCGTCGCGATCGGCCTCTTCGTCCGTCGCAGCGACAACGACCCCGAGGTGCCTGCCCCGGTGCACTACCGGGCGCTACACGGCCGGCAGTCGGAGAAGTTCGACGCGCTCAAGGCGATCAGCGTCGACGAGCCCGACGGTTGGGAGGACTGCCCCACCGGATGGACCGCCCCGTTCCTGCCGGCCGGCGGCGACGAGTGGGCAGCCAGTCCCGCACTGGAGGACCTCTTCCCGTGGCAGAGCCCGGGCGTCAAGCCGAACCGGACCTGGGTGTACGCACCCCTGCCGAACACGCTCATCCAACGCTGGCGCACCCTGGTCACCGCACCGGACGACGAGAAGCCCGACCTGTTCCGAGAGTCTCGGGATGCCAGCCTGACGCGGAGCAAACCGGGACTGCCCGGATTCGAGCACCCCGCTGGTCCTGTCGCCAACGAGAGCGGCCCGTGCCTGCCGCCGGTGCAGGTCGCCTACCGGTCCTTCGACCTCCAGTACGTCATCCCGGACGACCGCGTGCTGTCGACGCCCCGAACAGACCTGTGGCGGGTCCGTGGTGAGCACCAGCTGTACGTCACAGAGCTGCACTCTGAGGCAATCCGGCCAGGTCCGGCGCTCACGTTCGCGGCCCACACTCCGGACATGCACCACTTCAAGGGCAGCGGGGGTGGTCGCGTCCTCCCGCTGCACGCCTCCGCCGACCGCAGCCGACCGAACGTCGCACCCGGCCTGCTCGACCTGCTCGCCGAGCACCTCGACGTGGAGGTCGGCCCGGAGGACTTGATCGCCTACGTCGCCGCGGTGACCGCTCATCCCGGGTTCGCCGCCCGATTCGCCGAGGATCTGCGCACCCCGGGCATCCGTGTTCCGCTGACCGCAGACCCTGACGTGTGGTCCGCCGCCGTCACCCTCGGCCGGAGGATCCTGTGGCTACACACCCGCGGAGAACGAATGGCGGATCCTTCGGCCGGCCGTCCCGCCGGGCTTCCGCGGATCGCCGACGAGTCGGCCCGGCCGAAGGTGCTCACCGCCGTCCCGGACTCGCCCGATGGGATGCCGGACGAGCTCGGCTACGACCCTGCCACGCGTGTCCTGTCCGTTGGTGAGGGCCGGATCGGACCGGTCGCCCCGGAAGTCTGGGCCTACGAGGTGTCGGGGATGAACGTCCTCCGGAAGTGGTTCGGCTACCGGCGTGCGACGAGGCCCAGGACGCGCGGCGAACAGTCCCCGCTCGACGACATCAGACCGACCTCCTGGCCTGCGGCGTACACCTCCGACCTGCTCCAGCTGCTTGAGGTCCTCACCCTCGTGACGCAGGCAGAGCCCGAGCAAGCAGAGCTCCTCGAGCGCGTCATGAGCGGCGCAAGCATCACCGTGGCCGACTTGACCGATGCCGGCGTCCTCCCGGTGCCGTCCGACCGGCGCAACCTGCCGCGCCCCACGGCGGCATCGACAACGCCGGAGCAGATCCTCATGCCGGAGGCATGAGCTCGGCTGCCGCAATGGTCCGGCAGCAGCGAGAGGAGCGGCGAGCGCGTCATCCGCGGGCGGGCCAGTGCACCAGCGCTGCCCCGAACGGCGCCACGCCTCCTGAGCTGAATGGTCCGTCGTAGCTGAGCCTTCCCCGCAAGAACTCCACCTCCGCTCCTGCGTCGGCCACCCACCGGACCCACCATCCGGTGCACGGCGAAGCCGGGATCAGCCCGGTCGTCCCGACTCCGCGGCGAGCGGTGTCAACACAGAGCTCCAGGAACTGCCCCAGCAGTGATGCCGGGTAGTACGGGGCGTTGCAGTACACGACCTGCTCACCCTCAACGAGGTCCGCCCAGACGACGGTGCGGGCGTCCCTGCGGGCAGGATCCGAGTGGGTGGGTCCCAGCCAGTTGTCGACCAAGGCACTCTCGGCGCAGGCTGCGGCATCCAAGCCGATGTTCCAGGTGTCGAGCACGCGCTTGCGCAACGTCGACGGAGTCCACCACTGCGACCGGTCGGCAACCGCCTGGCGCCGCTGCTCGGCACGGCTGCGCCGCGCCCACACCGCCTGTCGGCACCGCTGCCCGCAGTACTCCCGCGGGCGGCCCGTTCCCGCGTGCTCCAGCGGCATCCGACACCCCGCGCACACTCGCCGCCGCCCCATGTCCGCAGTCTGCGTTTCGTCGACGCGCAGCATCGACGAAACACGCCCGTCCGGAACGTGCCGTGACCGGCCCGTGATCAGGCGGCCGAACGCGGCCGGCCCCGGGGCCGCCATGTGGCAGCCCCGGGGCCGGCAACGGACACCGCAGTAACACGCGACCTTCGGTCCGGCGGGCCGTCAGGCCGACTGCACGGCCGACGGGTGCGGCGGCATGACGAAGTCCTCGGGGCCGTGTTCCTCGACCACGAAGCAGCAGACGGGGCAGCCGTCCACCTCGGCGGGCCAGGCCATCACCATCACCATCACCAGGCCCGCGACCGCCCGCAGGTGCTCCAGCGTGGGACCGACGTGGTCGCACTGTCCGGCCGCGTAGCGGTACGGGTTGGACATCAGGGACGACAGCTCGTTCCACATCGTGGTGCTCTCCACGCCCGTGTCGCAGAAGCCGTGGAGTGCCACCTCGTGGTTGATCAGGAACGCCGCCAGTGCGTGCAGCTCAGTGAGGGCCTGTGGCAGGCACTCCGCCGGCCCGGCCACGATGTCGTCGATCAGCGCCTCGCGGAGCTCCAGAGCGCGGCTGGGCTCGGAGCTGATGGCGCACAGCGCGTCGTACACCCGCACCTGCGTCTCCTCGGTGGGGGACGTCGCAGGGATGTCGGCGGTCGGGTGCAGGCGGGCGACGCGGGGCAGGAAGTCGTTCACGGTCTCGTCCTTCTGTTGGGGTTGCCGCTTGCGCGGCCTGAGAACAGCGTGCGTGGAGCGAGGACCCGCTCGCGCCGGGAGATCGGGCGATTTCGATGTAGGGCCTACGGCCTACGCGGTCGCGCCCGCTGGCTCCCCGTCGTCGGCAGCTTCCGGCCTCCACCGGACGGACAGTGCCGACCTCGTCGCGCTGGTCACTCACCAGCGTCGCGTCCGATCGAGAGCGCGCCGGTGTGGACGCGGGCGCCGACGGACAGCGGGGCCGTCGCGGCATCCGTCGTCTCCGGAACGAGCGGCCACGGCCGGCGTCGGGGGCAGGCCGCCGCCGGGTAGTGACCAGGACGGTGGAGGACTGTGCGGCCGGCCCGTCGGGTGGTCCGCCGGGCTGCTCGGCCGGCGGCTGCGCCGAAACTGAGCCCCGACCAGGTGCGCGCTCCTCTCACAGCGACAGCGCGGACGAGATGGGTCTCTCGGCGTTCCGCTCGCCCTCCCGTCGGCTGCGATCGGCACGCCCGCCATCGACCCGTCAACCGATCACCGCACGGTCACGCTCGGAGGCCTGCCACACCGGGCCGGCCCCGGGCCAGCTGCTCCACGCCTTCCTTGGCGCCGCCGTAGGCGGCGAGCGGCGCGCAGCGCCGCCGCGTCAGCACGCCTACAACAGAGCGTAGAAGGGGCGACCGCAAACCCACAGCTGAGCGGGGGTGTCATGCCGCCGAAGTGTGGCCATCTGGCCCCACACGCGTGACCGAATGGCCACACCTCATTGCGCACCCATCGCCACCCCGGACCGGTGCTGTCCGGCGCGCCCGCGCCGTCACACCACCGACGAGAGGGTTCCCCCGATGGCCAAGAAGACCAGTAGGGAGCGCGGCAGCACGACCCGCGAGCTCCGGGACATGCACACCGGTGAAGTCGTCCTCGCCATCACCCCGAAGGCCCAGCTCCACTACGAGCAGTTCACGTTGGTCTTCTGCCACCCGATGCAGACGTTGCTGCTCACCCAAGGACGCCGGCACGAGCGGGACTCGGCGCTGCGCCCGGTGCACTGGCGACTGCTGTGGTGGGTCATCGCCAGCATCAGCTACGAGAACCGGATCGACCGGTACGTGGCAGACATCGCACGCGACCTCGGCAACGACCGCAGCACCGTCAGCAAGGCGCTGCGCGTGCTGCAGGACCGCGGCCTGATCCGAACCCACCGCGAGGGCCCCGGGCGACCGCTGACGATCCTCATCCACCCCGCCCTGTGCTTCCGCGGAAAGGCGAAGCAGCGTGCCGCGGTCTTCAGGGAGCACTGGGGCAACACACCCCTCCCGCCCGCGCTCGGCGGGTGGACGCCGGCAGCTCAAACGACCGCCGAACCGGAATGGACCGCCCCGCACGGTGCCGGCTGACTCCGGGATGGTGGCGCTACGTCCCCACATCCGCACGGTCAGCGCAATGAACACTCGCTCGCTCCCGGCAGCGGCGGTCGGCCCGCCGCCGCTGCCAAAGGCCGATGTACTCGCCGCGGTCTCCACTGCGTTGCGCCATGACGGCCCTGACTGGGCCGTGCTGGAAGCCTGGGTGTTCGCCCTCACCGTTGTCACCTGGGCGGCTCTGCGGGCCGTTCCCGAGGAACTCCACGACTTTCTGTGACGCTGGCGCCCCATGAGGCCTACGCCTGCGGTGATGGCACCTACGGAGGCGAGGATCTTCTGCGCTGCCGCCACAGCGGCACCCTGCCGCCTGGTCCTCACCGTGGTGACCTCGCGCAGGTCGGCCCCTGGCGGGCTACGACGTTCACCCGTGGCGAACGAACCCCGGTCGGAGCGAGGTGAGGTGTTGGCGTTGCTGCATGCAGTCGGCCTCGGCGGCTGAGCCTCCTGGACCCGGCTGGCCTCACCCAGCAGCTACCTCTCCGGCAAGGTGCCTCACCAGGCCGCCGCCGACGCTGCGCGCGTTGCTCGCGCCGCCGCACGCTTTGCGGCGGCTAGCGCAGCGGCGCAGGTGCAGTCCGGATCCCGCTGGCGGAGTCGGCCCAGATAGCACCTGGCGGTGCGTGCCCGTCGACGGGCGCTGCGGGCGTCGGCGCCGCAGCGGCTGCCGGATGATCGGGGGCGTCTCTCGTCGGTGACTGCCCGAAGGGCGGCGGCCGGAACTGGCGCCCAGGAGCTGGCGCACTACCAAGCATGCGACGGAAGCCCTTGTGGGCTTGGACGCAGCGCCGAGCGGTGTCGGCATGAACGAGCCCCTGTCCGTCCGTCCTGTCCCCCGGTACCGACTCGTGGCCGGCAAGCACCGCGCCACCAGAACCAACGACCTGCCGACGCTGGCCGACGCCCTCGCTCAGCTCGGTCACGAGGCTCGAGGCGACGATGCGCTCGGCGCCGACTGGGCCTGCTGGGCCGACTGGTGCTGGCGAGCCGGAGTTCCCCCGCTGCCGGCTTCACCGGAGACTGCCCAGGCCTTCGCGGCGGACGTCGCAGGCGACATGCCGGATGCCGACGCCCTCCTCGACATCATCGTCGTCGTCGGAGACCGGCACCGCGCCGCCGGTCATCGTGACCCGTTCGACGGGCGCATCCGGTGACCCGCCGTGGGGCCGCACCACGGGCGCCACGAGTGGTGAAGGACATGAGTGCGCTGGACGCAGGCATCAGCGCGCTGCTGGATCTGGCCCACCACGCGCCACGGACCCTGGGCCTGGCCGACGAGGAGCAGCGCAAGCTGGCGGAGTGGGCCGCTGCGCACGGCAACGGTGTGACTGCGATGCCCGCGCTCCCGGTCGTCGTTGCGTCTTACCTGGCCTGGATGGCCGCAGGGGAGGTGGACGTGGACGGCCGTGTCCTGCGGAGGCCGTACGCGCGCAGCACGATCCGCATCGCCCGTGGCGGCATAGGGCTGGCTCACCGCCGCGCCGGGGCGTCGGACCCGACCGCCGACCCCTACGTGCGTGCAGTGATGCGTGGCATCGCCCGCTGCCTGTGGATTCGCCGCCCCCGCCAGCAGGATCCGCTCACCGACGACCTGCTGCTCAAGCTCGTCACCCTGCGCCCGCCGCTGCCGGCGGTCACCGCCGTTCGCGACCGCGCCGCGGTGCTGGTCGCTCGCGCCACCGGCATGACGCTCACCGAGGTGGCCGCCCTGCCCCGCTCCGCCCTGACCATCCTCGCCGCCCGGGCAGTCCTGCGCCTGCCCACAGGCCCGGTCACCCTGGCATGCCGGTGCACCGCGCCGGCCGGCGAACTGCTGTGTCCGGTCGCCGTACTGCGTGACCTGGACGCCGACCTGCCGGCCCGGGCTGAGCTCTTGTTCGGCGTCGTGCACGCCGACCGGAACCGGGGAGCCGGTCCGTTGACCTACCCGGAGTCTGCGGCGACCGAACGGGTCCTGCGCGCCGTCCAGGCCGCGGTCTGCGGGGCCGGCGTGCGCTGGCCGGCGCGTGCGCCGCTGCCGGTGCACGACGACGACGCCCTGGCGCTGCTGATGGCCCGGCTGGACCCGGAGACGACAACGTGGGTGCGCGACACCGCCGCCCTCTTGGTGGGCTGGCACCTTGCGCTGCGTGGCGGGGAGGTGGGCGGGGCCCTGGCGATGGCCGACCTAACCCGCGATCCCCTGGGCTACACCGCGAGGCTGGGCCGCACCAAAGGCGACCAGGTCGCGGCCGGCACTCCGTTGAGCCTGATGTCGACACGTGAGCCGCTGCTGAACCCGGTTGCCGCGCTAGATGCATGGCTGCTTCGCCGCGGCCGAGACTCCGGACCGGTGTTCACCTCGATGCACGGCGGCCGTCCCCGGCTCGACCGGCCGATGACGACCACCTCGGTGAGCAGGACAGTGCGCGCTCGCGCGGCCGCGGCGGGCCTGACCGGCCGCTACTCGAGCCACTCGCTGCGGATCGGCTTCGTCGTCACCGCGGTCAAGCTCGGTGCGTCCATCCCCGACCTCATGACGGTCACGCGGCACCGTGATCCCGACATGGTGGGCTACTACGCCCGCGGGCTGCGCGGCCGGGCCGACCCGAAGGTCCTCGCCGAGGTGCTCGGCTGGAAGGAGCCGGCCGCGTGAGCACCGCGATTCCGGCCTCCCGGCCGGCGGAAGTAGCCGCCGCCAACCGGATGGCGGCAGCCCACATCGGCGAGCGGACCCGCAGGCGGACAGCCAAGACCGCCGCCCGGTACGACAAGTGGGCAGTCGCGAACTTCCAGCCGCAGGTGCCCGCGGCCGATGCGGAGGCGATCACCCGCTGGCTGCACGCACACCTCGACCTGTGGGGGCACGGGACGATGGGGGTGTACGTCGACGACCTGCGCCGGGCGCAGCTTGCGGCCGGGGGCGCGGATCCAACCGGCGGCATGGTCCGGGACTACCTGTCGGCGGTCGGGCGCACGAAGGGGCGTCGGACGCTGCCCCGCGTCGTCGCCCTCGACCTAGCGGAGATGGCGCGGGCCGCGGAACGGGACCTGCACTCCGAGCAGCCCGGCGGGCGGCTGCTCGAGCTGCGCGGCGAGGTTGCGGTCCTGTTGACCCATGCACTGGACGTACCGCTGGGCCAAGTGGCCGGCATCGAGCTAGACACAGTCACGGCGACCGCCGCCGGGCTACATCTGACCGTGCCTCCCCACCGCGGCATCGGCCGCACCACGCCGGCATCGGAGGCGCGCACCGTCATGCTGGCCCGGTCCGGTCGCGCACTCGACCCGGTGGCCGCCGTTGAGGAGTTGCTGGAACTGCTGCCGGCGGGCACGACCCGGCTGCTCGGCTTCGGCCTGCGTCGCGCCGGCGGGCGGCAGACGCCGGCGGCGACCGAGGCCGGGGTTCCTCAGCTGGTCTCCCGCATCCGCGCCCAGCTCGTCGCTGCCGCCGTCCGCGCCGGCCTGGACCCGGCGTCTCTCGGGGATGACGGGTGCGGGGCCGGCCTCAGCGACGCGGACACCGGATGGCTGCTCGCCCACCTGAACCCGAGCATGGTGCGGCAGCTGCGCGACCTCACCTACGGCCTGCTGGGGACCGCCACGGCCAGCCGCCACGCCGGCCTGGCCGATCTGGAAATCCGCGACCTTGAGGCCACCGACACCGGGTGGGACGTGCGGTTCCGGCAGGAGAAGAACAACCCGGAGGGCGTCGAAGAGCTGGTCCGCGTCAGGCCGGTGGACCACGAGGCCGAGAGCCGCGCGGGATGCCTGGCGTGGTGCCCTGCCTGTGCCCTCGACCGGTGGTTGCTCGTCATGCGCCGCTGTTGGCTCGTCGAGCACGGCCTGCTCCTTCCGGCGATGCACGGCAACCGCGGTCCGAGCGGCCCGCTGGACGACTGGTACGGAACGCAGATCCTCCGGGGGCTGCTCGGCCGGGACGACGTGAGCACCCGCTCGATGCGGGCGGGCACGATCACCGCACTACGCGCCGAAGGGGCAGACTTCCGCGCTATCGGGGATGTCAGCGGGCACCGGTCGATGCCGCAGCTCACCCGCTACCTGCGGATCGTCGACCCACACTCGGGCCAGTACCACCCCCCGCTCTGACGCGGTGCTGGCATGCGTGGCGTTGGGCAGCTCGGGCATGCGGGTCACGAAGCGGTCGGCGTCGCCCTTCTCCGGTGACGTCTTCTTGCGCTGTCGGCCGTCCGGCTCGCGGAACGCGGACGTCGTAGACCTTTACCTCCCGCCCCGTCCGCCGGGTCATGCGGGGCCCGACGCTAGCCACGGTCCACCCCGGGCGCGGCTGCGAGGGCGTCGAGCTGGGTGCGCACTCGGTCCAGGTCGACCCGGGCCTGCAGCATCAACGACGGCCTCACCGTCGAGGCGCTCGGGGCCTGAAGCTCGCGGGCTCCCCGCCGTCTGCTTCGCCGATCATGGTTGGCATGACTGTCTGGGAGTACAAGGTCGTCGAGCCCAACATGAAGATCCGCGACCGCATCGAGGTCATGGAGAGGGAATTCAACCATGTGGGAGAGGAAGGCTGGGAGCTCTGCAGTGACCACGCCGGCTCCTACACCTTCAAGAGGCCCCGACCGGCCTGACCACCGCGGCGCCCGCCGCCTGAGCTCGCTGGGCCCGCCGGCGTGGGATCGGCGGGCCCAGCGCAGATCAGCTAGTCCTGCTCGGGCACGTCGGACCGCTCGACGATGCGGATCTCCCGGCCGACCAGCGCCCGGAGCCGCAGGCGGAGCTCGAACATGTGCGTCATCTGCTGGAGCACCTCGTACGGGTCCACGTCGTGGATCAGGAAGTCCGTCGCCCGGACCTCGCCCTGCCCGTGGATGTCCGTGCCCGCCGGGACGGCGACCACGTGCAAGCTGTGCCGGTGCTCGCCGCCGCCCAGGTCCAGGCCGACGATCATCCAGTCGTCCTGGTCCAGGCCGACCAGCTCGTACAGCGACCGGCCCGTCATGCGCTCGTCGAGCTGCGCGGTGCCTTTCCAGTCCGGGTAGGTGACTTCCGCGTCGCCCCACAGGTAGTCCTCATCGACAGTCACTAGCTGCTCCATTCGAGTCGCGGGTGCTTGTCTCCGTCGGGCGACGGGGACGGATCTTGCCGAGGTCGTGCGTGATCGGCTCAGGACCGCGGGGGCGCCCGCCGGCCCTCCCGACTGGAGGACCGGCGGGGCCTTCTTCCGCGCCGAGCTACGTGGGGCACACCGGCATCGACCGTCTCAGACTCATCACAAGGCGCAGGGGCGGCTTGGGCGGACTACAACGGTTGGTGCAGAGTGTGCAGTCCTAGACACCGACGCTCGACGGCTTCTGCTGGCAGGCTTCCGGCCGCCGAGATGTCAGGCCTAGGGGAACAGAGGTCGGGGGGCGCTCACGAAGGTCCAGAACGCGCACTCACCAGACCGCCCGATGCAGGGCGGGAGGGTCGAGTGCTGGCGGATGAACGCCCGCTGGCCGTACTGGTCTCGCCAGTAGCCAGCCTTCGGGCACCGCTGTCCTGTCTTCCAAGCGCCTCCCGGACCGAGCGGGGCACCGAGACGTCGCGTGTAGCGGGCCACGGATCACCGCCTCTCCCGTGGAAGGAGTGGATGACCTTGCAGACGAACTTGTGCCGGGGGACCGCGACACCGCTGCTGTCGTGCTCGTGCGGAAGTCAGTGGTGGACCCTGGATGGTCCCGACGCCACGACGCCGCCGCAGGTCACGCTGGGGCGCGACGGCACGATCGGCGGGTACGTGGGCGTCGTTCGATGTGGGGACTGCGGCCGGCCAGCTCCGGTGGGCTGACGACAGCGGTCGAGCATCGAGCCGCCCGGGGTGTCCGGGCATTCCGGGTCCTTGTGCGTTGGAGGCGTCAGGTCGGGGGGCGAGTCCAACCTCTGGGCCTCTCGACGGTAGCCGAACACGCGTGCGAACCAAGCGCGACGCGCCGACATGTCGACACGAAATGCAACCAAGCGGGACCTCGGAGCTACCACGAGGTCCCGCTCAGTTGCATGGAGCGGGGGCCAACCCGCTCAAGACGTCCTCCAACGGACGGATCCCAGCATGCCCGGTTCGGGTGACGTTGTCACGTGACAGGACGGTGTCGCGTACACCACTTTCCCCGCTTACGTCCACCGCTTGTGCACAACGTGATCCACAGGATGGCGGCTGGATGCGCCGCGGGCAGCCTGGGGTCAGCAGCGCCCGGGGGACGCCGTCATGCCCACCTCGTCGGTGCTCTCGAGCGCCGCGTCGCGCAGCAGCGGGAGCAGCGCCTCAGCCGCGGCCCACGTCAGGGTGATGGTCGCGGCCGCCGTCGTGAGGGCGATGACGGCGTCGGACCCCTCGGGGCGATCTGGGTGCGGTCACCGTCGTGCTCGGCGGTGGCGCTGCACCACGCCGGGTGTACGGGGGTGGCGATCTGCTGACGACCGCGCCTTGGGCACGGGTCCTCATCCAGCCGCAGCGACCCGGCGGCTCAACAGGCGCCGTGCAGGGTCGTTGACCCGGCGGTCCTCGGCGCGTGCGTAGCCGATCAGAACCTGCACGCTCTTGTGCTTGGTGATCTTCTGGATCTCCGGGATGGGGAAGCCCAGGCGGATCAGCTCGGTCACCAGTCCGATTCGGAGGCTGTGCGCGCCGTACTTGCCCGGGTCGAGGCCGATGCGTGAGACGTAGAGCTGCACGAGCGCGTTGATGGCCTCGCCGGAGAGCGACTGGAAGCGGTCGCGCCCTGGGACCCGGTCGATGCTGTCGTGCCGGTCGACGGGGGCGAACACCGGCCAGTCGGGGATGACCTCCTCGGGCGGCCCACCGACGATGCGAGCGACGGCGGTGCGCCAGGCGTGCAGCGCGCGGCCTGGGTTGAGCACGTCGGTGGGATCGGGAGAGACCGGAACCGACACCAGGGTGTCCTCCGCCTCCCCGTCCTGGTTGGTCTTGGACCACTTCAGGTCGATGACGAAGCCCTCCTCGTCGATCGAGTCGAAGTGCTCCCAGCGCAGGTAGCTCAGGTTCGACCGACGCATCGCGGTGATCCACCCGGTCGTCAGCACAGCCTCATCGCGCACTTGACCGAGCGTCGGGGCGGCCAGCGCCAGCAGCACCTGGCGCAGCTCTCCGTCGCTGGCACCGGCCAGGGCCGTGCGTCCGGCGAGTCCGGCCAGCCGCCGGACCGCCTTCGCGACGCCCTGCTTGGTCAGCGGCCTGCGCTCGACCGACGTCGCCTCGGCCCCGTCCTCGGCGACCGTGGTCGCTGTCCGTGGCACCGCGAGCAGCGGCGTGTCCGGCGCGAGCACGCCGTTCTCCCCGGCCAGTTGCCGCAGCTGGACGGCGAGCAGCTCCACCGGGCAGGTCGCCGGGTCGCCGGTCGCGGCGAACACCACCTCGACCTCGCCGGAGGCGCCCTTGTGCGGGCTGGGCAGCCGGACGATGGCCTCGCGGCGCGTGAGTTCGACTCGCCCGCAGGTCAGCCGAGCGAGGACCCCGGCCCCGGCCGCCGGCCGGGACGCCAGCAGGGCCAGCGCCCGATCACGGGCGACACCGGGCTCGACGGTGCGGACCTCCCGGACGATGCGCTCGAGCTTGGCCCGGTCGATGGCCGCCTTGCGGCAGTCCTTGTGCACACCGAAGGTGCGCCGGATGCCGCGGACGACGTTGCTGACGTACCGGTCGTCGGAGGGCCGAGGGAACCGGTTCGACGCGTGGTAGCGGTTGATGGCCGTCAGATGGACACCCATCGACTGCGGTCGCAGCTTGCCGCGCTGCGGCTTGCCCTCGTCGGTGAACAGCACCTCGCCCGCCTCGTTGTAGGCCAGCGCCAGCGAGGTCAGGTAGGCGCCGACGACGACCGGTTCGGCTGGGAGGGCGGCCACGCCCCGCTCCTCGCACCAGTCGCAGAACGCCTGCCAGGCCGCGTCGTAGTTGCGCTGGGTGTTGGAGGCCAGCGCCCTCTGGCTCAGCTCGACACTGTGGAGGGCGTGGACGCCGAGCTTCGTTAGCGTCTCCGCGTCGACCTCCGGCAGCGGCATCATCGGCGCCATCCGCGGTGACACGATCCCGCGGCCCGCGAGCAGCGACGCCATCGTCTCGTCGACGAGCTCGCCGACGACGATCTCGCCCAAGTCGTCGGTGACGGCGGTCGAGAGGGGCACGGGCAGGGTGGTCGTCACCGGGTCTCCTTCAGGTCGGACGCTGCGCGCCGCGAGGCGACAACCGTGCGCCGGTGCCTGGGTGCGGCATTCGTCGCCGGTTGTCGCCCTCACTGGGCGTGGACAGCAACGACCGTCCGGCTGACCTGGGCAAATGCACGGAACCGACCACTTTGGGACCGGCACTTTTCTCCGAAGCAGAGGCCAGGGTTGTCCCAACCAGGGCCGCCACTTCTGGGGTCATCCGCGGTCACCGGGCGCCCGTCATGGGCCGGCAGTAGCTCCGCGGCGGTCGGTGCGCCCTACGTCACACACGGTCGACTGCCGTACCGCACACGCTCCGCACCGTCCGGGTCGTCATCACCGACGACCCCAGGAGACACCGTGAACGACCGCATCACCATGATCGAGTCCATCCACGCTCGGCTTACCGAGCTCAGCCCGGAGGGCACGAACGTCATCGACGACCCCGCGTGCATCAGCGTGCTGATGAGCATGACGCCCGATTCCGAGGTCACCCGCAACGGCGACCGCTGGGTGGAGAGCCGCAGCGAGCGCCTGAGCGCCGGCCACACCGTCTATGCCGTCATCTCCCGGCAGGCGGACGGCGAGCTCCGCGTCGCCGCCCACACCGACGTCTGGGCGGCGAACGCCGAGCGGTCTCGCCTCAACGAGGTCGTCCTCGGCCGGGCGCGTGGCGTCCGGATCCGCAACATGAACGCCCTCCAGCTTCTGCACCGCATCGTCGTCAACGAACACGGCGCCGTCTTCCATGTCGGCGGGCTCTACCTCGACGCTCACAGCGGTCGCATCGTCATCGATCTGCTGGACCTCGACGAGGACGACAACCCCATCCCCGGAACCGAGTGCGGCGTTTACAGCCTCGACGGCTGGGAGGTGCACTGACCCGCACAACCGCTGCGGACAGCCCCCACAGGCGCCCTGTGGGGGCTGTTTGTCTGCGCGTCCAGGCGGTCCACGTCGGCGTCAGCCGGGCCCCGCCCGGCTCCTGAACCCGAATGCGGTCCGCCGGCCAAGCGGCACGTTGTCGCCGCCCGCGGGTCACCGCGGCGCCGCTCAATCGAGCCGATGGAGGCACCCATGCCCGAGATCCCGACGACGACCCGGACCACCGGAACCGCCGCCACTTCCTCGCCGAGACACCGCAGCAGGCTCCACGGCCTCGGCTACAACCTGCCCGATGTGTTCAAGGCGGGCTGGAACGGCGGAGGAGCCGCGACGAGCACCGGGCACCGACGGGTGGTCCGCACGGTGGACCCAGTCGCTCGCGACATCAGCCGAGTGCTGCCGTTGCCTGTGATCGGCTTCGCCGACGGTGTCCAGACAAGGTCCTTGCTCCGGCACGTGGAGCACCGGCCCGTTTCGCTGGTCTGGGTGGCAGCCGGCGCCGTTCACGCACCAAGCGCGACCCTGTTGGAGTTCCGCCAGCGGCTCGAACTGGTCGGCTCCGCCGCGGACGGCGCGGTCCTCGCCGGGCTGAGCAGGGCGGGCCGGGGACTGCCGTTCCACCTGCTTGAGGAGCTCACCCCGTGGGGCGTCGCCGTCGCCACACAAGCCCTCGTCGACGAATGGCGGCAGGGGCTCGAGCGGGATGTCATTGCGAGCACGGCGATCCCCGAGGGCAAGTACCTCATCGTGGATGGATCGATCCGGCGGTACGCCTGCGACGGGTTGGTCGGCGTCGTCAAGGCTGTGGAAGATACGCAGTACCTCGGAGATGAGTCCGCACTGCCAGACAAAGCCGGCTGGCGCAGCCCAGTCTTCAGTCTGCCCGCCAGAACCACCTCGGAGCGCGCCGTCGTCTCCACGTACCTCCGGCTGCACAGCTCGCCCGGTACCGAGAGCTGGTCGCACGGCCTGATCCGGCTTGAGGCCCATGACCCGGAGACGCTGGACGCGGCGTGCGCGCTGGCGCTGCGGCACCGGCAGTCACGGGGGTCGGGTGATCCACGGTGGGCGACCCACCTCGAGGGCATGCACCGGGCCGAGGAGGTTCTCAAGGCCTTCCGGCACCCCTTCCTGGAGTGGTGACCGGCGGCCCGCCCCACTGACGACGATCAGGAATGGCCCCCGCCAGGTCGACGGGGGCCATTCGGTCTTGCGCTACGCCGAGACGCGGTGGGGCCGGATCACGTCGATCCGCTCTGATGCGATCCCGTTCTGCAGCTGGCAGGACCGGCAGCTGAGCAGATCGTCATCGTGTTCCTCGGCCCACCATGTGGCTTCTTCCAGCAGGAGCTGAGGATGCAGAAGAGGCCAACGGGTGGGGAAGTCGTGCTCCAACTCCGCCTCGATGAGGACGGCCTGGCGTGCCAGGGCGTCCGCGTCGTCGGGAAGGCGGTGCTTGGTGCGCTCCACCACCAGCCGTGACAAGAGCCTCAGCGTGCCAACCAGAGCCTGCCAGTCCTGCTCTCGCACCTGCCGGGGAGAAGGAAACTGGCGGGCACTGCGTTGGCGAGCCACCGGGGCTTGCGCCGGGCGGCCGGTCTGAATCGGTTGAGGCATGTGGTGCCCTCCGAAGAGGAGGCGCGTGCCGGAACGCTGATGCCCCGGCGATCCGCGCGGGACATGTTGGTGTCCACGGCGGACCGTCGCGGCGCCCCGCCTGCGCGCAACCAGGAGAGTCAGATCGCGCCAGATCAGTGGTCACTCGAGAACGCGGTGACGCTGCGGTGGCCCGCTGCCGACGGCGGCTGCCACGGTCGCTGCAAAGCTGCTCCTGGGGCACACTGCAGATGTGGAGACGGCGGCGAGCACGCAGGCGCGGCGTCTCGCCGACCACAGGACCCGCCTGCTCAACGACGGAGCGCTCATCGTGCCGGACAGCGGGGAGAAGAGGGACTCCGGCCGCAGTCCTGCGGGCACGGCGCTGTTCACGGTGCAGGACGCCGGGCAGACCCTTGCGCCCGCATTCCAGTTCGCTGCGGACGGCTCCCCGCGCCCAGAGCTGCGACCGCTCGTCTCAACCCTGACTGCCGGCGGCGTCGACGGCTGGCAGCTGTGGAGCTGGTTGACCGCCAGCAGCAGCTACCTGTCCGGAGGTGTCCCACAGGAAGTGGCGTGTACGCAGCCGGAGCGTGCCCTCCGCGCCGCCGAGCGGTTCGTCGCAACGAGCGCGCCCTAGGTACGGCTGGTCGGGCGATGGTTCGACCTGAACGACCCGTCAGAGGAGCCGCTGGTGCCACACATCGACCTACCGGCTGACCTGAACCTCGTCGACGACGACGGCCTGAACCTGGCTCGAGTATTCCTGACAGATGCGCCCACCGCTGGCGCTGTCGTCGTCGCCGGCACCGCAACGGCGTGGTCCTGGGTCGTCGTCGAAGACGTCGGCGACGGATGGGTGCGCTTCCGGCCCACCGCTGCTCCCGGCGGCTAGGTGAGGACGGTGGCGTAGCGCGGGACTCGTGTCGACCGGGCCAGCGTCGAGCAGCTCGGGCTCAAGCGGCAGCCGCACGTCGCTGGGCGCTGTCGTGCAAGTCCTCGATCCATGCCGCCGTGAGGCCGGGCAGCAGCCCACGGGCACGACCAAATCGTCGGGCACGAGCGGGGCGGTGGGTTCGATGCGGGACGGATGCGCGGCAGTCGTCCACTTCGTCTGTGCAGCCAATCAGGTGGCGGCTGGGGTGAGGCTGAAGGCGGCGCGCTCAAGGTAGGCCCACAACTGCGCCTCGTGGGTCGGCGCTCAGTCGCAGGTCCTTGACCGCGGCCCGCATGTGCCTGACCCACCGGTCGCGGGTGTCTTCGTCCATGCGGAAGGTGGCGTGCCGCATCCGCAGCCGAGGGTGTCCGCGCAGTTCGCTGTACCTACGGGGTCCGCCCCAGTACTGGGCCAGGAAGGCGGTCATCCGCTCGCGAGCCGGGCCCAGGTCGGCGGGGTACATGGCGCGCAGGACGGGGTCGGTGGCGACGCCGTCGTAGAAGCGGTCGACGAGCCGGACGAAGGTGTCCTGCCCGCCGACCGCTTCGTAGAACGAGGGGGCGTCGATCACTTCTCGATCGGGACGCCGACCAGGGAGCCGTACTCGACCCAGGAGCCGTCGTAGTTCTTCACCTGCGGCTGGTCCAGGAGCTCGCGCAGCACGAACCAGGTGTGCGCGCTGCGCTCACCGACGCGGCAGTAGACGATCGTGTCCTGCTGTCCGGACAGGTCCACACCGGCGCCGGTGTAGAGCGCGCGCAGCTCCTCATCGGAGCGGAAGGTGCCGTCCTCGGCGGCAGCCTTCGACCACGGCACGTTGACCGAGGTAGGGACGTGGCCGCCGACCTGCGGCTGCTCCTGGGGGAAGGAGGCCGGCGCGAGGATCTCGCCGGAGAACTCCTGCGGGGAGCGGACGTCCACGATGGTCTTGGAGCCGATGGAGGCGACCACCTCGTCCCGGAAGGCGCGGATGGCGGGGTCGGCGTCCTGAGCGACGTAGGTGGTCGTCGGCCGGGAGACCGGCTCGGTGTCCAGTGGGCGACCGTCGAGCTCCCAGCGCTTGCGGCCGCCGTCGAGCAGACGGACGTCACGGTGGCCGTAGACCTTGAAATACCAGTATGCGTAGGCGGCGAACCAGTTGTTGTTGCCGCCGTACAGGATGACGGTGTCCTCGGCGGTGACGCCCTTGGCCGACAGCAGGGCCTCGAAGGCGGCCCGGTCGACGAAGTCCCGACGCAGCGGGTCCTGCAGGTCGGTGCGCCAGTCCAGCGCGACGGCCCCGGGGATGTGGTTGGCGTAGTAGGCGGCGCTGTCCTCGTCAACCTCGACGATGACCACGGCCGGATCGGCCAGATGCTTCTCGAGCCAGTCGCCGTCGACGAGCACGTCAGTTCGAGCCACGATCTCTCCTTCAGATGGGTGGTGCCGGTTGGGTGTGCAGCGCCGCGTGACGAGCCGGATCGGTGCCGCACGGTTCAGGGGCCACCGAAGGCAGCTGTTGGTACCGCCCGGGCAGCCGGGTCAGCGGTCGGTGCGCTTCTGGTAGCGGGCGGCGCGCTTGGCCGCGGCGGCGTGCTTGCGCTCGGTCTCCCGCCGCTGACGCACGAGGCCGGCCTGGTCCCGGTGCGCCAGGGCGGTGCCCACGGGGTAGCCGGCCTTCTTGACGCGGTTCTCGGTGGTCTCGGCGATGTAGGCGGTGCTGTAGATCAGCGCGAGGAAGATGCCCAGGAGGCACATGCCGACGCGGAGCCCGAAGCTGCCGGGCACGAAGATCATGATCAACGCGATCGGGACGGCGAGCTGCACCATGCTGCGGGCGACGTGGCGCATCCACCAGGTGTCGGTCGTGGTGTCGAAGAGCACCCACGTGCGGTGGCGTCGGGGCAGCCGGCCGCCGAGGGCGTACCAGAGCCAGCGGTGCGGGGCCGGACGGACGATGGGCTCGGCCGATTCGCCCGGCTCAGCGGCGGGGGTGGTCATCGCGGTGGTGTGCTCCTGCTCAGTCGCGGTCACACCCCAATGATGCGCTCGAATAGTAAGTACGCAAAGAGTTGGTGCACCAAGTGTTAGCAGGCTAACAGTCCTCGGGTCGACGCCGCGTGAGGTCAGGCGGGCGTTGCCGACTTGGCGGCCTCGCCGCCGGGCGCGGAGAGTGCCTGCTGCGAGGCGGCGATCACATGGGTGAGGACCCCGTGCAGGTTCACCAGCTCCTCGATCGGCATGCCGAGGCGCTCGACGATGCCGGCCGGGATCTTCTCCGCCTCCGCGCGGAGCGCCTGCCCCTTGTCGGTGAGCGCCAGGGCGAGGTTCCGCTGGTCGTCGGTATCCCGCTCCCGGCGCAGCAGCCCGGCGGCCTCCAGCCGCTTCAGGAGCGGCGACAGCGTGCCGGGGTCCAGCTGGAGCAGGCCGGAGAGCTTCTTCACCGACAAGGTCCCGTACTGCCACAGCGCCAGCATCACCAGGTACTGCGGGTGGGTGAGGCCGAGCGGCTCGAGGACCGGCCGGTAGACCGCGACCACGTTGCGCGCCGCCACGGACAGGGCGAAGCAGACCTGTCGATCGAGGGCGAGGACGTCATCGGAGGCGACAGCGGCGTCCGTGCGGGCTTCAGTGGTCGTCACCCGCACATCGTAGATTGCGTGGCGGACCAATGGTTAGCTCTCCAACGGTTGAGCGTCCCCGGCGGGCAGGTGTGCGGCGATCTCCGCCAGCCGGATGAAGTACCGGTGGCTGGTCATGAAGGTCAGTGCTGCAGCGTGCTCGGTGAAGTGGTGCTCGAGGTCCGCTGAGACCCGACCGCGCGGGTGTAGCCCGTAGTTGCGCAGGTCTCGCAGGTACGTGGCGTGGGAGCGGAGCTCCTCGAGCGCCTCCCGCCGTACTCCGCCCAGCTTCTGCTGGACGAGGGTCTCGTGGACCAGGCGGATGACCGCGGCCGTGGCGGTGTCCTCGTCGAGCTTGCGCGCCAGCTGAGCGGAGCGACCACGGAGCCGCTCGCCGAGGGCGTACCAGGCGGCCTCGCTGGCCGAGCCCAGCATGTTCACCGCGGCCAGGTGCATGCCTCGGCGGTGCGCGCGCAAGGCTTCGTCGACGCAGCGCACGCCGCGCTCGCCGAGCAGCCCGGCGATGTCGGCGGTGTACAGGTCGGTGTCGAGCAGCGCGGTCCCGCCAAGCGCTGGCGGTGAGGTCAGCGCGTAGGAGGACGCGACCTCCTCCACGACGTCGGGGGCGTAGTAGCCGCCGGTGGTGTTGCCGCTGCGCACGTTGTGGATCGACACCTCGCCGTCGGGGTTGCGCACCGGCAGGACGACTCCGGAGGCGGCCAGCTCGGCCAGTGCGCGGCGGACCGCCCGGGCAATCCGCACCCGAGCCAACTGCGGCACGTCGCGGCGGGCCAGGGGGGCCGGGTCGGCGTCGGCCTGCAGGTCCAGCGTCTCCCCGTGCGTCAGGGCGGGCACGCCTTCGCGCTCCCGCACAGCGGCCTCGAGCGCGTCGGTGGTTACCGCGCCACGGGCGGCGAGCGTGTCGAGGACCAACTGCTTGGCGGCGAGGACGTCGGCTCTGGTCGGGGTAAGAGCCTCGTCCAGGGCGGCATGGAACTGCGGCGGCACGTGGGTGTTGCGGACCACGTTATGCCTCCCTCCGCTTCCTGGCCGACTGTGCCAGACGCCGACGTGCCGCCAATCGCTCGCCACGGCGCTCGGTGCGGGCTGCAACTGCGGCCGACCTAGCCGGCGACCGGCCGTCGTCCACCTACGCGACCACCGACCCGCGCATGGGTTCCTGGGTAACACCCGCCCATCGGAGAACTGCCTACGGCTGGTTCAGGCCGACAACGTCGCGCGGATGCGCATAGCCCTGAGCGGAGGGCGGAAGACCGCCGGCCGACAGCACGCCTACTGTCGCCGTCGCCCGGCGACTCCGCGACCGCCTCCTCAGCCACGCCCCAGCCACAAACCCCCCGGAATGCTGGCGAACGCTGTACCGAGAGTGATGAACGGTGGAGAATGCCCGAACGGGGATCCCACCGGTGAATCCGCAGGTCACAACACGATAGCCAGACGAACCCGCAGGTCAGAGCAGCGCTGAAGGATGTCACGCCGGGTGATGGGTAGCGGTTTTCAAGACCGCCGCCATCGGCCACTAGGCGAGCCCTCCTGGCCCCCGCACTCTAGGCGGCGTGCGACGCGCGGCTCAGGACGCCCAGTTCTTCACCTTCTCGAGCGTCGTGACCGTGTCGGGCCCGTCGACCGACACGTTGAGCACGGTCACCCCGGCGTCGCGGTAGGCCTCGATGCGCTCGCGCACGAAGCTCTCGGGCCCGACGAGCGAGGTGGCGTCGAGGAAGGCCTGCGGCACGGCGGCCGCGGCCTCCTCCTTCCTGCCGGCGAGGTAGAGGTCCTGGATGAGCTCGGCCTCGGCCTCGAACCCGTAGCGGCGGAAGAGCTGGTTGTAGAAGTTGCGCTCGCGGGCGCCCATGCCGCCGACGTAGAGCGCGATGCCGGGCCGGGCGCGGTCGCGCAGGTGCTCGAGGCCCTCGCCGATGGCCACGGCGCCGCCGGCGACGACCTCCAGCGGGCCCAGGTCGGCCGGCCGCTCGGCCCTGCCTTCGGCGAGGGACTCGCCCCACACCTCGGCGGCCCGCTCGGGCCAGAACAGCGTCGGCATCCATCCGTCGGCGAGCTCCGCGGTCAGCTCGACGTTCTTGGGGCCGAGGGCGGCCAGGTAGATCGGGATGCGGTCGCGCACCGGGTGCGTGATGAGCTTGAGCGGCTTGCCGAGGCCCGTGCCCTGCCCCTCGGCCAGCGGCAGGGAGTAGTAGCGGCCGTCGTGCTCGACGGGCTCGCGCCGCCACACCTTGCGGCAGATCTCGATGACCTCCCGCGTGCGTCCGAGGGGAGCGTCGTACGGGACCCCGTGGAAGCCCTCGATCACCTGCGGCCCGGAGGCACCGAGCCCGAGGATGCAGCGGCCGTCGCTCAGCAGGTCGACGCCCGCGGCGGTCATGGCCAGCAGGCTGGGGGTGCGGGTGTAGATCGGCAGGATCGACGAGCCGATCTGGATCCGCTCGGTGACGGCGGCCAGGTACCCCATCAGCGAGACGGCGTCGACGCCGTAGGCCTCGGCGACCCAGACGATGTCGATGCCGGCCGACTCCAGCGTGGCGACCCGCTCGGCCGCCTCCTTCATCCCGTTCGCGTACCCGACACCGGTGGCGATGCGCATGCGTCCGTCCTCTACGTCTCTCGGATCGTGAGTGGCGCGCCGCTCGGCCCCCGCACCAGCACGCTCTGCGCGCTGAAGCCGAGCGGCCCGTCGGCGTCGAACAGGTGGGCGCCACTGGTGCCGGCGCCGAGGGAACCGATGTGGGCGGTCGTCCTGAGGCCCACCCAGTCCCCGGACAGGGGGCGGAAGGTGTTGATCGTCGTGTCGGCGTTGATCGCCTGGACGGCAGGAGCGGCCGGCCGGGCGGCTCCCCGGGTGCCGCGGAGGAGGTGCGGCACCGCGTAGGTCCAGTCGGCGATGGCGGCGACGGTGACGGTGCTCGAGTTCGCTTCCCCCTCGACGACCGGCACGGCGAGCCGGAACCACACGACGTCGGTGTCGACGTCGACGGAGACGTCGATCGCGTGGTGGAAGGCGGGCCGATCGGAGCCGGGCCGGGTGAAGGGCGAGGCCCCCGTGGGGTCGCCCGCGGGAGGCCGCGGCGGCGGCGCGTCCTCGGTCTCGTCGACGACGAGGTCGGCCACCCGGACCCGCAGCGCGGTAGCCCGGACGCACAGCTCGTCGCCGGCGTACATGGCGACGTCGACGAGATCGATGCTCTTGCCGGACCGGGCGGCCGTCGTCTCGACCCGGAGGGGCACCATCGGCGCCGCCCGCATCATGTCGACGGTCAGCCGGACGACCTGGCGCTGCACCTCGCTGGGATGGCGCTCCGCGGCGCGGCCCATGGCGGCGAGCATGGCGCTGCCGTGCAGGGTGCCCTCGTACCAGGGCCCCCGCGTGAGCGGCCCGGGAACGAGCAGGTCGCCGTCCCGGCGGAACAGCGCCTCGTCGCGCTTCGGCGTCCAACCCGTCATCCGGTGACGTCCCGGGACCGTTGCGCTCGCACGATGAGGCTCCTCAGCAGGCCAGGGACGACCGCTGGGGCCGTGCACTCCCGGTGCAGTGTGCCATCGCACACCTGGACCGCCCTCAGGACGCCGGGAGCAGGGCCGCGCGCCAGGCGGCCGCGGCGGCCTCGGCCGGCAGCGGGCGGGAGAGCAGGTAGCCCTGCGCGAAGTCGCACGCCTGCCCCTGGAGCCAGGCGAGCTGGGCCTCCTCCTCGACGCCCTCGGCCACGACGCTCAGCCCGAAGGTGTGCGCGGCGCGGATCATCAGCGCGACCAGCTCCGCGTGGCCCGAGTCGGCCGAGGAGATGAAGCTGCGGTCGATCTTCAGCGTGTCCACGGGCATGCCGGCCAGCTGGCCGATCGAGGTGTAGCCGGTGCCGAAGTCGTCGATCGCGACCGCGACGCCCAGCTCGCGCAGCGCGACGAGGTGCCCGAAGGCGGCCGGCTCGCTGACCAGCACGGTCTCGGTGACCTCGACGATCAGCAGCTCGGCGGGAAGTCCGGAGGCGGCGAGGGCGTCGGTGACGTCCTGGACGACGCGCGGGTCGGAGAGGTGGCGGCCCGAGACGTTGACCGCGACGGTGAGCTCCGCCGCGACCGGGTCCTCGGCGCGCCAGGCAGCGATCTGCCGGGTGGCCTCGTGCAGGACCCAGCGGTCGAGGTCGCAGATCAGCTTGCTGCTCTCGGCCACGGGGATGAAGTCGTTGGGCGGCACCATGCCGACGCCGGGACGGTTCCACCGCACCAGCGCCTCGTAGCCCTCGAGCCGGCCGGCGGCCAGCCCGACGACCGGCTGGTAGTGGACCTCCAGCTCGCCGGCAGCCAGCCCCGCGGTCAGCGCCGTCTCCATCTCGGAGTGGGCGGCCAGCTGGGCGCGCAGGGACTCGTCGAACAGCTCGGCCCGCCCTCGTCCGCGCGCCTTGGCGCGGTAGGCGGCGGCGTCGGCCTCGGCGAACAGGGCGTCGGCGTCCACGGCGGCGTCCTGGGCGACGGCGATGCCGATGCTGGCGCCGACCCGCATGTCCTGGCCGCCCTCGTGGATCGGCCGGCTGAGGGTGTCGATGAGCCGCTCGGCCAGCTCGGCCAGCTCGCGCTCCGCGGAGACCTGCTCGACGAGCACGACGAACTCGTCGCCGCCCAGCCGGCAGACGACGTCCCCGGGGCGCAGGGCCGAGCGCAGCCGGCCGGCCACGGTGCGCAGCACCGTGTCGCCGGTCGCGTGACCGAAGCGGTCGTTGACCCCCTTGAAGCCGTCGAGGTCGACGAAGAGCAGCCCGGTCATGGTCCCGGCGCGGCGGCCGCGGTGCAGCGCGGCCGCGGTCAGCGTGCGCGCCTGGGTGCGGTTGGGCAGGTCGGTGAGGGGATCGTGCGCGGCCTGGTGGGCCAGCGCGGTCCGCAGCGCCTCGCGCTCGCGGACCGAGGCCACGAGCTGCTCCACGGAGGCGTGCAGCAGCTCGCCCAGCGGGCCGGGGAGCGGATCGGCGAGGACCGGGTCGGAGAGGTCGCCGCGGGTCACGGCGGCGGCCTGGGTCTGGATGTGGCTCAGCCCGGCCACCGTGGTGGCCAGCGCTGCGGAGACGGTGCGCGCCTCGCGGGGGCCGCTGCTGGTGATGTCCACGAGCTGCCCGTGGCTGATCTGCTCGGCCTGGTCGGCGAGCCGGCGGAGGACGCGCGAGACGTTGCGCCCGACCAGCACGGCGCCGGCCAGCGAGGCCAGCACCAGCCCCAGCCCGATCGCCAGCACCGCGTTCCGCCGCCCGATGGCCGCCGCGCGGTCCGCGGCGGAGAGCTCCTGGGCCTCGGCGACGGCCTGGTCGAGGAACCCGGTGAGCACGACGTCCCGCTCCACGGTCTGCTGCACGAGGGTGACCAGCTGGGCGATGGGCAGCGCGGCGGCCGTCCGGCCGTCGGCGTACGCCGCCAGGACGTCGTCCACGGCGGTGAGCTCGGGGGAGTCGGTCAGCTCGTCCCAGCGGTCGCGCAGCGAGGCCTGCGACAGGTCGTCCAGGTGCGCCCGCTCGTCGAGGTAGAGCTCCCAGCTGACGCCCCACGCGGTGGGGTCGACCTGGTCGGGGATCAGCTGCCGGCCGATGAACTCGGGCAGCAGGCGGCTCGCGGCCGCCGCGACGTCGGCGATGTCCTGCACGTCGTGGGTCGCGGCCGTGGTCGGCACGGGCGCCTCGGCGGAGCCGGCGGCGCGGACCGCCTGGTCCTGCGCGTCGGCCACCTCGTCGGCCAGGGCCAGGTACCGCTGGAAGATCTCGCGGACGTCGGCAGCCCCGGTGTCCGCCGCGACGCGCAGGGCGGCGAGCCGCCGGGTCGCGGTCCGGGCGGTGGGCTCGTCGATCGAGCCGGGGCGGATCCGCCCGAGCGCCTCGTCGGTGGCCGAGCGGCTGGAGCGGACCAGGTCCGTGACCAGCTCGCCCAGCCCGGGCACGCCCTCGGCGATGCCGAACTCGCTGAGGTTGTCGGGGTTCCCGACGACGGTGAGGGACAGGGTGGGCACGATCTCGTGGACGATCGCGCTGCGGACGGCGTTCAGCCGCGCCAGGGCGCCGACGGATGCCTCCGACCGGGTCGCCTGCTCGGCGTCCTGGATCGCCACCCGCGTGATCGTTCCGGTGAGAGCCACCACGCCGACCAGCGGCACGAGGACGAGAGCGGTCAGGTACGCCCACAGGGGCGTGCCCCGGCGGCGCTGTGCCGCCCGTTCCTGGATCCGCATGGTGCTGCCTTCGGCGTTCGGGGTCGCCTGCTTGAGCGGCCTCCCCCGCCGGGGGCAGGTTCCGGCCGTTCCGGAGCCGACTGCCGGCGCCCTCCGGGGCGCGCCGACAATGGCTGCGCCGTGCGCCGCGCGGCGGAACGGAGGGCACGTGTCGCAGCAGGCCTCCGCGGACGCCGCCCGGGCGGGGACGACGCCGCGCTGGTGGTGGGTCGCCGCTCCGGCGGCCGTGCTGGTGCTCGTGGCGCTGTGCCTCCGGGCGCCGTTCGCCGCCGTCGGGCCGCTGCTCGGCGAGCTGGGCGACGATCTCGGGCTCTCGACCGGGGCGCTCGCCGTCGTCACCGCGCTGCCGCTGGTCTGCTTCGGGCTGGTGTCCCCCTTCGCCCCCGCGCTGGCCGCCCGGTTCGGGGTGCACGGCGCCGTCCTGGTCGGGGTGGCCCTGATCGCGGCGGGTGTGCTGCTGCGGGTGGCGGGGGCGCCGGGGCTCTTCATCGGAACCGTGCTGCTCAGCGGCGGGATCGCGGTGGGCAACGTGCTGCTGCCGGCCGCGGCGCGGGAGGAGTACGGCGCGCGGGCCGCCGTCGTGCTGGGGCTGATCACCGCGTCGATGTCCGGCTCGGCGGCCCTCGGGGCGGGTCTGGCCCGGCCCCTGTCGTCGGCGGCCGGCGGCCCGGGCGCCGGGCTGCTGCTGTGGGGCGTGCTGGTGCTGGTCGCGCTGCTGGCGATGGGCGCGCTGGCCCGCGCCCGCCGCGGGGCTCCCCGGCCCGGGGCTGCACCCTCCGGGGGCCGCACCGCGATCCTGCGCGACCGGGTGGCCCTGGCGGTGACCCTGTACTTCGGATTCCAGTCGCTGTCCTTCTACGCGATGCTCACCTGGCTGGCCGACGTCCTGGAGTCCGAGTCCGGCGTCTCCCCCGTCGCCGCCGGCGGGCTGCTGGCCGTGGCCACCGGGCTGGCGGTGCCCCTGGCGCTGGTGATCCCCGGGCTGGCCGGCCGCCGCCCCGGGCAGCAGGGCTGGATCCTGCTGGGCGCTCTCCCGGCGATCGCGGCGATCACCGGGCTGCTCCTGGCGCCGGAGGCCGCGCCCCTGCTGTGGGCGGCCCTCTACGGGTTCGGCAGCGGCGTCGCGTTCCCGCTGTCGATTATGCTGATCGTGGCCCGCAGCCGGGACGTCGCCCAGACCGGCCGGCTCTCGGCCACCGCGCAGAGCGTCGGCTACCTGCTCGCGGCGACCGGACCGCTGGGGGTGGGGCTGCTGCACGACGCCACCGGCGCGTGGGCGCCCGGCCTGCTGCTCATGCTGACCGCCGTCGTCCTGCAGTTGGTGGTGGGCCTGGCCGCCGCCCGCCCCCGCCTGCTCTCCCCCGCCGCCTGAGGGCAGCACCCGAGCGACGATCAGGTGACCTGATCCCCGAGCGTCCTCCCTCACGGTGCGCGGTGAGGGAGGAGGCGCGGCGGTGAGGGAGGACGGCGATCAGGGAGTGGTGGTGACGCCGTCGGGGGTGGTGGACACCGGGGTGCCGACGACGCCGTGCAGGTGGCAGGCCGCCTGCTGACCGGGCGCCCCGACCGGCTGCAACGCGGGGTCGACGTCGTCGCAGGGTTCGAAGACGTACGGGCAGCGGGTGCGGAACCGGCAGCCGCTGGGGACGGCGGCCGGCGAGGGGACGTCGCCGGTGAGCACGATCCGCTTCCGTTCCCGCTCGAGCTTCGGGTGCGGCAGCGGCACCGCCGACAGCAGCGCCTGCGTGTAGGGCATCTGCGGATCGGTGCCGACCGCCTCGGCCGGGCCGATCTCGACCACCCGGCCCAGGTACATGACCGCGATCCGGTCGGAGATGTGCCGCACGGCCGAGAGGTCGTGCGAGATGAACAGCAGCGTGAGGCCGAGCTGGCGCTGCAGCCGGCGCAGCAGGTTGAGCACCTGCGCCTGCACGCTCACGTCCAGGGAGGCGATCGCCTCGTCGCAGACCAGGAAGTCCGGCTCGCCGGCCAGGGCCCGGGCGATGCCGACCCGCTGTCGCTGGCCACCCGAGAACTCGTGCGGATACCGGCCGGCGACGCCCGCATCGAGACCGACGAGCTCCAGCAGCTCGGCGACCCGGGCGGCCTTGTCGCGGCCCTTCCGCAGGCCGTGCACCTCCAGGGGCTCGCTCACCGTCTGCGCCACCGTGCGGCGGGGGTCCAGCGAGGCGAACGGGTCCTGGAAGACCATGCCGGCCCGGCGGCGCATCTCCTTCAGCCCGCGGCGGTCCAGGGAGGTGATGTCGGTGCCGTCGTACATGATGCTGCCGCCGGTGGTGGGCACCAGCCGCAGCAGCGCGTTGCCCAGCGTCGACTTCCCGCAGCCGGACTCCCCCACCAGCCCGAGCGTCTCGCCGCGGACGATGTCCAGGTCCACGCCGTCGACGGCGCGCAGCACCCCGGCCGGCTTCCCCCGCAGGCCGCGCCCGCCGATCGGGAAGTGCACCTCCAGCCCCCGGGCGGAGACCAGCACGTCGCCGCTCACCGGAGACCCCCCTCCGGACTTCCTGCACCGGAAGTCCCCTCGAGGCACCAGGTCGCGGCGCGGTGCGGCAGCGCCACGTCGGCCGAGCCGATGACGGCCAGCGGTGGCTGCTCGGTCTCGCAGCGGGCGTCGCCGCGCACGGGGCAGCGCGGCCAGAACACGCAGCCCTTCGGCAGGTCCGTCGGCGCGGGCGGCACCCCGGGCACCGTGGCCAGGTCGGGGACGACGCCGTCCACGGCCGGCTGGGCCAGGTCGGGCAGGGCGCCCAGCAGGCCGCGCGTGTAGGGGTGGACCGGGTTCTCCAGGACGTCGTCGACCGTGCCGTCCTCCACGCACCGCCCGCCGTACATGACCAGCACCCGGTCGGCGATGCCCGCGACCACGCCCAGGTCGTGGGTGATCCAGATGACCCCGGTACCGCGCTCGGCCTGGAGCTTCTCGACCAGGTCGATGATCTGCGCCTGCACGGTGACGTCGAGCGCCGTCGTCGCCTCGTCGGCGATGAGCAGCGCCGGGGAGTTCGACAGCGCGATCGCGATGATCACCCGCTGCCGCATGCCGCCGGAGAGCTCGTGCGGATAGCGGTCCAGCGTGCCCTCGGGATCGGGCAGGCCCACCTCGGCGAGCAGTTCTGCGGCCCGGCGCCGGGCCGCGGCCTTGTCGACGTCGCCGTGCGCGCGGATACCCTCGACCAGCTGCCGGCCGATGGTGAGCACCGGGTTCAGGGAGGTCATCGGGTCCTGGAACACCATGCCTGCGCCCGGGCCGCGCACCTGCCGCAGCCGCTCGGGCTTCATGGTGAGCAGGTCCTCGCCCTGCAGCACCGCCCGCCCGGTCACCGTCGCGACCCGTGCCGGCAGCAGGCCCAGCAGCGCGAGCACCGAGACGCTCTTGCCGCTCCCCGACTCCCCCACCACGGCGACGGTCTCCCCCGCGCCGACGGTGTAGGAGAGCCCGTTCACCACGTCCGCCGGGCCGCGCGGGGTGCGCAGCCGCACCCGCAGGTCCTCGACCTCCAGCACCGGCGGCGCGCCCGCGGTCACCGGCCACCCCCGGCCATCAGCGTCCGCTGCTTGGGATCCAGGACGTCGCGCAGCCCGTCGCCGAGCAGGTTGAAGCAGAGCACGGTCAGGAAGATCGCCATCCCCGGGAAGAAGGCCAGCCACCAGGCCAGGTCGATGAAGCCGCGGCCCTCGGCGAGCATCAGCCCCCACGACGGGCTGGGCGGCTGGGTGCCCAGGCCGAGGAAGGAGAGCGCCGCCTCGGCCAGCACCGCGAAGGCCAGGCTGATCGAGGTCTGCACGATGATCGGCGGCGCGGCGTTGGGCAGCACGTGCCGGGTGAGCAGCCGGAGGTCCGAGGCGCCCACCGAGCGCGAGGCCCGGACGTAGACCTCCTCGCGGACGCCGAGCACGCTGGCCCGCGTCACCCGGGCGAAGATCGGGATGTAGACGATGCCGATGGCCAGCGCGGTGTTGCCCGAGCCGGGCCCGCGGACGGCGAGGATCGCGATCGCCAGCAGCACCGCCGGGAACGCGAAGAACATGTCCATGATCCGCATGAGGACGTCGTCGACCCACCGGCCGTAGAAGCCGGCGAGCAGGCCGATGAGCGTGCCGATGACCAGCGCGATCCCGACGGCGAGGAACCCGACCCGCAGCGAGACGCCGGCGCCCAGGATGACGCGGCTGAGGATGTCGCGGCCGAGGTCGTCGGTGCCGAACGGGTGCGACCAGCTCGGCGACTGCAGCCGGTCGGCCACGTCGATCTCGTTGGGCCCCTGCGGCGCCAGCGTCTCGTCGAAGACCGACATCAGGATGATCCCGATCAGCACCAGGGTGGCGGTGGCGGCCGTCGGGTTGCGGGCCAGCAGGCCCAGCGTCTCGCGCCAGCGCGGGCGGACCGGGCGCAGCGTCGTCGGCCCCGGCGACGTGCCCTTCGCGTCGCCCTGACCGGCGACCGGCGCGTCCGGCGGGGGCAGCGGCTGGCCGGTCATCGCCGGATCCGCGGGTCGATGGCCGTGTAGAGCAGGTCCACGATCAGGTTGATCACCAGGAAGACCACCGCGAACAGCAGGATCGCGCCCTGCAGCACCGGGTAGTCGCGGGACTGGACCGACTGCAGGGCCAGCTGGCCCAGGCCGGGCCAGGAGAAGACGATCTCCACGACGACGACGCCGGACAGCAGGTAGGCCAGCTGCACGCCGGTGACCGTGACCAGGGGCAGCAGCGCGTTGCGCAGCACGTGCCAGGTGAACACCTGCCGCGCGGGCAGCCCCTTCGCCTGCGCCGTCCGGACGTGGTCGGCGCCCAGCGCCTCCAGGACGCTGGACCGGACGAAGCGCGTGATCACCGAGCCCGACACCGTGCCGGTGACCACCGCCGGCATGATCAGCCGCTGCAGCCAGCCGAGCGGGTCCTCGCTGAGCGGCACGTAGCCGCCCGAGGGGAGCCAGCCCAGCGTGCCGGCGAAGACCAGGATCAGCACGATCGCCACCCAGAAGTCCGGCACCGAGATGCCGAACTGGCTGATCACGGTGGCGAACCGGTCGACCAGCGACCGCGGCCGCAGGGCCGAGATCGTGCCCAGCGGGATGGCGATCGCCAGCGCCACGAGGATCGAGGCGAAGGCCAGCGTGAGCGTGGCGGGCAGCCGCTCGGCGATCAGCGAGGTGACGGTGTCCCCGCTGCGGAAGCTGACGCCCAGGTCTCCGGTCAGCGCCCCGCCGAGCCAGCTGAAGAACTGCTGGACCAGCGGCTGGTCCAGGCCGGACCGCTCCCGGAGGGCGTCGTAGGTCTCCTGCGAGAACCGGGTCCCCAGCGCGAGCCGCACCGGATCGCCCGGTACGAGGTGCACCAGGGCGAACACGATGACGCTGACCCCCGCCAGCACCACCACCGACTGACCGGTGCGGCGGAGGAGGTACCCGGTCAGGGCAGCTCCACGTTCTCGAAGTTGATCGCCTTGTCCGCCCGGATCTGGTAGCCCGACAGCCCCGGCGCCCACGCCTGCACGACGTCGGGGTTGTAGAGGTACAGGTAGGAGACGTCGTCGACGATGATCTGGGCCGCCTGGTCGTAGATCTCCTTGCGGGCCTCGTCGTCGGTCTCCGTCGAGCCCTCCAGCAGCAGCTGGTCGACCTGCGGGTTGCTGTAGCCCTGGTAGTTGTTCGGCCCGTCGGTCTGGTGCTGCTCCTGGTAGAACGCCGCCGGGTCGAGGTTGCCCAGCCAGCCCAGGTAGAAGGCGTCGTAGTCACCGGCACCCTGGCGGTCCAGCCAGGTGGCGAAGTCCAGCGTCTCGATCTCCACGGTGATCCCGACCTCCGCGAGCTGGCTGGCGATCACCTGGGCGGCCGTGACCGTCTCGGGGTACTCGTCGGTGACCATCAGGCCCATCGTCAGCGGCGTCGCGACGCCGGCCTGCGCGAGCAGCTGCCGCGCCTGCTCGGGGTCGCGCTCGAAGGGCGCGTAGTCGTAGTAGAAGAAGCTGTCCTCGGGGATCGCCGTCTGGTTGGCCTCCGCCGCCCCGAACCAGGCCGCCTCGGCCACCTCCTCGCGGTCGATGGCGAAGGAGATCGCGCGCCGCACGTCGCGGTTGTCGAACGGCGGGCGGGCGTAGTTCATGGACATGTACCAGTAGTCGACGCTGGCCGTGGTCTCCAGCTCCACCGAGTCGTCGCCGTCGAGGGACTCGATCTGCTGCGGCGGCACGTTGTCGGTCCACTGCACCTCGCCGTTCTGCAGCGCGGTGAGCGCCGCGGCCGGCTCGGTGATGTAGCGGAACTCGACGCCGTCGATGCTCGGCGCCCCGTCCCAGTAGTCCTCGTAGGCGGTGAGCACGGTGCTGCTGGCGTCGGAGCTCTCCAGCTGGAAGGGGCCGGTCCCGTTCGCCTCGGTGGTCAGGTCGAGGTCCTCGGCGGCGTTCTCCGGGAGGATCGCCATCCCCTTGAACGAGCCGATCCGCTCCAGCAGGTTCGGCGTCGGCTGGGTCAGCCTGATGACGACGGTGTCCGGCCCGTCGGCCTCCACGGACTCGACGTTCTGGAAGCGGAAGGAGTTGCTGAGCTCCTCGTCGATGATCCGGTTGTAGGAGTAGACGACGTCGGCGGAGTCGAACTCGCTGCCGTCGTGGAACGTGACGTCGTCCCGGAGCGTGAAGCGCCACTCCAGGTCGTCCTCGCTGGTCTCCCACTCCGTCGCCAGGCTCGGCTGCATCGTGAGGTCTTCGGGGTCCGGGACGACGAGGGTGTCGTACACGTTCTCCAGGACCTGGAAGCTCGCGTACGCCGTGGTGACGTGCGGGTCGAGCTGGTCGGGCTGGGCGCTGACGGCGGCGACGAGGGTGTTGTCGCCACCGCCGTCCCCGCCGCCGGTGTCCACGGAATCCCCTCCCCCGCAGGCGGTCAGCGTGAGGGCGCCGGCAGCGGCGAGGGCGAGCGGTCGGGTGGCGCGCACGGGGGCCTCCGGATGCGTCGAGGGTCGTCGTCCACCGTCGACCTTTCCCCCGTCCGCGCAGGTCGGCCACCCGAAAGCGGCCCTTCCCGCGATCGTTGCGCGGTCTTTACCGGCTCAGTCGACGGTGACGTCGTTGAACGGGAGCCGCGGCTCCACCCACGGGAAGACGACGAACAGCAGCAGCGCGGCCACCGCGACGACCAGGATCAGTGCCTGCATCGTCTTGCTCGGCGTCCCCCCGGGCAGGTGCCGCCAGATCCAGCTGTACATGGTCAGGTCTCCCGTGGTCAGCGTTCGTACAGGGCTCAGCGTTCGAACAAGGCATCGGGCCCGTCGGGGAACTCTGCCTTGCTGATCGGGCCGCCGTCGAGACGTGCGTGGATGATCAGCCGCTGCCGTGCGGAGTAGCGCGGATGGCAGGTCGTCAGGGTCAGGTAGGCGCCGGACGGCGCGGCGGTGACCGCCGCGTTGGGCGTCGGCGACACCACCTCGACCGCGGTGGGGCTGACGATGTGCATGCCGGGGATGCCACTGGGGTCGTCCTCCCCCAGCACGCGGTAGACGAACCAGCTGTCCCTGGTCTCGACCACGATCGGGTCGCCCGCCTGCATGGCGTCCAGCTCGAGGAACGGCGAGCCCTTGCCCACCCGGTGCCCGGCGAGCGCGACGTTGCCCACCTCGCCGGGCAGCGCGGAGTCGACGTAGTGGCCCGGGCCCTGGGAGAGCTGCTTCTCCTCGGTGCCCTCGAGGATGACCCGCGTGTAGTCCTCGCCCAGCCGCGGGATGCGCAGCACCCCGAACGCGTCGCCGAGCTCGACCTGGGTGATCGATCCGCGGTCGGCCGGCTCGGCCGCCCACTGCTCGCGCAGCTCGGTGCTCAGCTCGTCCTGCCGCTGCCCGGTCAGGAAGTCGGTCACGTAGACCTCGTAGGCGACGAACAGCAGCAGCACCATGCCGGCGGTGACGAGCAGCTCCCCGGCGCCCAGGGCGGCGGAGCGCCAGAAGCCGCGGCCGCGCGGGGCGTCGTCCCAGTCGACGTCGTGGCCCTCGTCGTCGGCCCAGGCCTCGCCCCAGCTGTCCCAGCCGCGGGCCCGGTCGGCGGGCCGGTCGACGGCGGTCGGCTCGGGGGCGGGGGCGGGCTCGGAGGTCGGGGCGCCGGGCACCGGTGGCCGGCTCCGCGGCGGCGGGCCGCCGAGCGCGGGGACCCGGTCCCAGGGCTCGGTCCGGTCCTCGCGCCGAGCCCAGTCCGGGTCCGTCATCCCGCTCCCCCGGTTCTCTCGGTTCCGGTCGGATCCGATCCGACCCTCGAATGCTAGGTGAGGCAGCGGGCGCGATCCGGTTCCCGCGCCAGACGGGCCCCGGCCCCGCCCCGCGGTGCGGGACGGGGCCGGGGCCGGGGCTCCGTGCAGGTGGTGCTGTGGTGCGGGTGGGTCAGGCGGCGTTGCGGCGGCGGGCCGCGACGAGCAGGCCACCACCGGCCAGCAGCGCCAGGGCGCCGGTGCCCAGGTAGGGCAGGGTCGAGAACCCGGTGCTGGCCAGGACCGCGGTGCCGCCGGAGACGGTCACCTCGACGACCAGGTTGCGGACGTTGCCGGCCGGGTCGACTCCGGTGGCCACCAGGTGGTGGACGCCGTTGGTCAGCGTGGCGGGCACGGTGACGGTGGCCGTGAAGGTGCCATCGGCCAGGACGACGGCCTCACCGAGCTTGACCGGGGTGGAGTAGGCGACCAGCTCGACGGTCGAGCCGGGTGCGAAGCCGGCGCCCGTGAGGGTGACCGGGGTGCCGGCGACGATCGTGCCGTCGGTGTCGCTGTTGCCGAGCGTGCCGTTGGACGTGGGCAGCGCGGGGGCGATGGCCGAGGCCGGGACGACCGCGGTCGGGTTCTCGCCCCAGGTGCGGTCACCCTCGTTGCCGAGTGCGTCGCGGCTGGCCACGCCGAAGCCGTAGGCCATGCCCGCCTTCACCTTCACGGTGCAGGACGTGCCCGACGAGATGCAGACGACGACGTCCTGGCTGCTCTGCGCACCGGCCGGGGCGACGATGGCGATGTAGTCCTTGATCCCGGCGGCGTCGGCCGGAGGCGTCCAGGAGACCCGCACCGAGGAGACACCCACCGAGGCCGCGACCGTGGCCGGAGCCGGCGTCGCAGCGAACGGCGTGAACTCCACCGGAGCACTCTCGGGGCTGGTCCCCGAGGCACTGACCGCGCGAAGGACGAGGCTGTACTTCTTCAGGTTGGTGAGGCCGGTGATCGTGCCGGTGAGCTGGTCGCTGCCGGTGAAGCCGGGCGTGAACGCCGTCCACTGGCCGTCGGTGACCTTGTACTCGTACGAGGAGGGCACGTAGCTCTCGAACTCGTCCAGCGCGTCCGAGCCCTCGTCGAACCAGAACTTCGCGGTGCCGTCGCCGGCGTCCACGTACCCATCGAGGGTGGGCGCACCCGGCGCGACGGCGTCGCCGCTCACGCAGGTGACCGTGCCGCTGATGACGCCGGCACCCGTGTTGGTGGCGATGCCGTCGACGCCGTCCACGTAGTTCAGGTTCTCGTTGTCGAGGCCGCCGGCGCCGGAGCCGCTGGCCTCGGCGACCGCGCCGTCACCGCCGTACGCGCCGAGGACGGGCGAGTCGTCGAAACGCGAGACGGTGGACGCGCCACCGCCGCCACCGCCCCAGAACGTGGTGCCGTCGGTGTTGCCCGCCGAGCCGTCGTACCCGTGGGCGTTCGTGCCGGCGGCACCCGCCGTGCCGTTCTCGCCCGTGCCGCCCACCGTGCCGGCGAAGAGGTCGAACGAGTCGCCGTCGATGGCGCTGATCTCGCCCGTGACCCGGCCACCCGGGGCGCCCGGTGTCGAGCCGTCCGCCTCCAGGCCGGCGCCACCGCCCGCGCCGTCGACGGTGAAGGAGACCGTGCAGTCCGCCGAGGCGGCGGCAGCGATCTCGAGCAGCGTCACGCTGGTCTGCTCGGCGCCGCTGGACGCGGTGGTGAAGGTCCACGACTCGGTCCCGGCCGAGGCCGTGCCGGTGACGCCGAGTACCGCGGTGGACATGCCGATCGTGCCCACGGCCAGGAGACCGAGTGCACGACGGGGTGAGGACGTGAGCTGCACGTTTCGCTCCCTCGAAAGGTCCCGGGACGCCGGGTCGCTGGCCCGGCCATCCGGACGGGCGCACCAGACCACGGAGCGAGCGGCCGGATCGGTGCCGCCACGCGCGCCTGAACCAGTGGTGCGCGCCGTGACCTGATCGAGACCTTTCGACGAATTCGCAGGTCAGCGGCCCGGCGATTCCAGCCGGAAAGCGCCTAGAACGGCCCTCGGTTGTTGTGTACAACCGTTGTTGAACCGGACGGCGCAGTTCCGTCCCCGGGAACGGGCCACGCCGCGCAGTCGCCGTCCTCGCGGTCTGCGGCGGGGGCGGCGACCACGCGGCGTGGTCGGGAGGGCGAGTGGCTCAGCGGATGTGCACGCCCGAGATCGTCCGGGCGATGACCAGCCGCTGGATCTCCGAGGTGCCCTCGAAGATCGTGTAGATCTTGGCGTCGCGGGCCATCCGCTCGACCGGGTAGTCGCGCGTGTAGCCGTTGCCGCCGAGGATCTGCATCGCCTGCTCGGTCACCCGGACGGCGGTCTCGCCGGCGACGAGCTTGGACATGGAGCCCTCGGCGGCGGTGAACTGCTGCCCGTTGGCCGCCATCCACGCCGCGCGCCACACCAGGAGCCGCGCGGCGTCGATCGAGGTCTTCATGTCGGCGAGCATGAAGGCGATCGACTGGTTCTCGATGATCGCGCGGCCGAACTGCTCGCGCTGCTTGGCGTACTCCAGCGCGTAGTCGTAGGCGGCCCGCGCCACCCCCACGGCCTGCGCGCCGACGGCGGGGCGGGTCCGCTCGAAGGTCGCCATCGACGGCTGCGTGCGGCCGCTCTTCACACCCTCACGGGCACGGGCGAGCCGCTCCTGCAGCTTCTCCCGCCCGCCGAGCACGCAGTCGCCCGGGATGCGGCACCCGTCGAGGACGACCTCGGCGGTGTGCGAGGCGCGGATGCCGTGCTTGAGGAACTTCTGCCCCTGGGAGATGCCGGGCGTGCCCGGCGGGACGATGAAGCTGGCCTGGCCGCGCGCCTTGAGCTCGGGCTCCACGACGGCGGTGACCACGTGGATGTCGGCGATGCCGCCGTTGGTCGCCCACGTCTTGGTGCCGGTGAGCACCCACTCGTCGGTCTTCTCGTCGTAGACCGCGCGGGTGCGCATGGCCCCGACGTCGGACCCGGCGTCGGGCTCGGAGGAGCAGAAGGCCGCGACCTTGGGCTCGGACTGCGTGCCGAACATCGCCGGCACCCACTGGCCGACCTGCTCGGGCGTGCCGTTGGCGCTCACCGACGCGGCGGCCAGCGCGGTGCCCACGATGGCCAGGCCGATGCCGGCGTCACCCCAGAAGAGCTCCTCCATCGTGATCGGGATGCCCAGGCCCGACTCGTCGAAGGACTGGGTGGCGAAGAAGTCGATCGAGTACAGCCCGATCTTGGCGGCCTCCTGGATGACCTCCCACGGGGTCTCCTCCCGCTCGTCGTACTCGTGCGCCGCGGGGCGCACGACGTCCTCGGCGAACGTGTGCACCCACTTCTGCAGCTCGATCTGGTCCTCGGTGAGTCCGAACGACACGGCCATCAGTGCTTCTCCTCCAGGGTGCGGATCGTGCCGACCACGTGCTCGGTGCCGCTGCCGGCGTTGCGGACGGCGACGTCCCAGCCGCCGGCCACCTCGGCCGTGGACAGGGCCACGGTCGAGGGCAGGAACAGCGGCTTCTTGAACTGGACGTCGAACTCCAGCGCCTCGGGCAGCCGGCCGGCCAGCGCGCCCAGCACACGGGCCTTCACCCACATGCCGTGCGCGATCGCCCGCTTGAAGCCCAGCGCCTTCGCCGTCAGGCCGGACAGGTGGATCGGGTTCACGTCGCCGGAGACCTTGGCATAGCGGCGACCGGCGTCGTCGGGCACCCGCCAGGTGGCGGCCACCCGCTCCAGCGCCCCCACGGGCACCTCGACGTCGGCCTCCGGTGCGCCGTCGGGCGCCGTCGCCCCGCGGGAGAGGTAGGTCGACCGCGAGCGCCAGACCTCCGCGCCGCCGACCGTCGCGGTGGCGCACAGGTCGACCGTCGCCCCGCTGCGGTGGGTCGCGAAGCGCTCGGCCCACACCTCCAGGTCCAGCGCCTCCTCGGCGCGGACCGGGCGCAGCACCTCGATCCGGTTGCGCACGTGCACCAGCCCGACCAGCCCCAGCGGGAAGGCGCGGTCGGTCATCAGCGCCATCTGCAGCGGAAAGGTGAGCATGTGCGGATAGGTCGCCGGCAGGACGTCGTCCAGCGGCAGCCGGCACACCCGGGCGTAGGCGGCCAGGTGGTCGCGGTCGACGGTCACGCCGTGCCGGGCCAGGTGCGTGTCCGGCAGCGCGCCGCCCCGGCCGCGCGCGGTGAGCGCGGCCCGCGCGTAGAGCGCCGCCAGGTTCGGCGGGCCGTCCAGGACCGTGGCCATCAGGCGCCCAGCAACGACTGGCCGCACACCCGCACGGTCTGGCCGTTGACGCCGGCACTGGTCGGCTGGGACAGCCAGGCGATCGTCTCGGCGACGTCGACCGGCAGCCCACCCTGCTGCAGCGAGTTCAGCCGGGCCCCGATCTCGCGGGTGCCGAAGGGCATCTTCGCGGTCATCTCGGTGACGATGAAGCCCGGGGCGACGGCGTTGATCGTCGCGCCGCGCTCGGCGAACGTCGGCGCCCACGCGCGCACCATGCCGATGACACCGGCCTTCGACGCCGCGTAGTTGGTCTGGCCACGGTTGCCGGCGATGCCCGACTGCGAGGAGACGCAGACGACGCGGGCACCCGGGTTCAGCACGTCGCCGTCCAGCAGCGCCTCGGTGAGGTCCAGCTGCGCCTGCAGGTTCACCGCCATGACCGAGTTCCAGCGGGCGGCGTCCATGTTGACCAGCAGCTTGTCGCGGGTGATCCCGGCGTTGTGGACGATCACGTCCACCCCGCCGTGGCGCTCCTTGAGGTGCTCCACCAGCCGCTGCGGGGCGTCCGCGGCGGTGATGTCCAGCTGCAGCGCCGTCCCGCCGATGCGGTTGGCGACCGCGGCCAGGCTGTCGCCGGCGGCGGGGATGTCGACGGCGACCACGTGCGCGCCGTCGCGGGCCATGACGTCGGCGATCGAGGCGCCGATCCCGCGCGCCGCCCCGGTGACGACGACGACCTTGCCGGCCAGCGGCTTCGCGGCGTCCTGGGTCGCGGGTACGTCGGCGGCCGACAGCGTGACGCCCTGGCCGTCGACGTAGGCCGAGCGGCCGGAGAGGAAGAAGGTCAGCGGGCCGGCGACGCCGGACTCCGCGCCCTCCGGCACGTAGATCGCGTTCGCCGTCGAGCCGTCGCGCAGCTCCTTGCCGATCGAGCGGGTGAGCCCGTCGACTGCCTGGCGGGCCGCCGCCTGCGCCGGGGAGTCCGCCGCGGCCGGCGGGTCGGTCAGGATCACCACGCGGCCGTTGGCGCGCAGCCGCTTGATCGCCGGAGCGAGGAAGTCGTGCGCCGCGGCGAGGTCGGCCGGGCCGGTCACCCCGGTGGCGTCCAGCACGACCGCGCCCAGCTTCTCCCCGCTCGCGTCGCCGTCGGCCACGACCGGCGACACGACGGTCACCCCGGCGTCGCGCAGGACGGCGGTGACGGTGTCGCGCAGCCGGCCCGTGCCGGCGGAGCCGACGACCGCCGGCCCCTCCAGCAGCGGGCCGCCCGGCTCGTACCGGCGCAGCACGCCGGGACGGGGCAGGCCGAGCTGCTTGGTGACGGTCGTGCCGAAGCCCGAGTGGGCGAAGTTGCTGTACCAGTCAGCCACGAGAGGAGGTCCTTCCGAGCGGACTTTCGGCGCCGAAAGTCCGGGGGCTGGGAGGGTGCGGTCGTCGAGGCCGGGGACTTTCGGCGCCGAAAGTCCCCGGGCTCGGATCAGGTCAGGACTCGAGGATGGCGACGACGCCCTGGCCGCCGGCGGCGCAGATGGAGATCAGGCCGCGCTTGCCCGGGCCCGCCTCGTGCAGCATCTTCGCCAGCGAGGCCACGATCCGGCCGCCGGTCGCGGCGAACGGGTGGCCCGCGGCCAGGGACGAGCCGTTGACGTTGAGCTTGGACCGGTCGATCGAGCCCAGCGGCGCGTCGAGGCCCAGCTTCTCCTTGCAGAACTCCGGGTCCTCCCAGGCCTTCATCGTCGACAGCACCGTCGAGGCGAAGGCCTCGTGGATCTCGTAGAAGTCGAAGTCCTGCAGGGTGAGGCCGTTGCGGGCCAGCATCACCGGCATCGCGTACGCCGGAGCCATGAGCAGGCCCTCGCCCCCGTGCACGTAGTCGACGGCGGCGGTCTGCGCGTCCACCAGGTGCGCCAGCACCGGCAGGCCCTTGGCAGCGGCCCACTCGTCGGAGGCGAGCAGGACGGCCGACGCGCCGTCGGTCAGCGGCGTGGAGTTGCCCGCCGTCATCGTGGCGCCCTCGCCCCTGCCGAAGACCGGCTTGAGCGTCGCGAGCTTCTCGGCGCTGGAGTCGGGTCGCAGGTTGTTGTCCCGGGCCAGGCCGAGGTACGGCGTCACCAGGTCGTCGAAGAAGCCGCGCTCGTAGGCGGCGGCCATGGCGTGGTGCGAGCGCACGGCGAGCTCGTCCTGCTCCTCGCGGCCGATCTCCCACTCCTTCGCGGTGATCGCCGCGTGGTCGCCCATCGCCAGGCCGGTGCGCGGCTCGGCGTTGCGCGGGATCTCGGGCACCAGCTGGCCGGGGCGGATCCGCGCCAGCGCCTTGAGCCGGTCGCCGACGGTCTTCGCGTTGTTGAGCGAGATGAGCACCCGGCGCAGGTCGTCGCCGACGGCGAGCGGGGCGTCGGAGGTGGTGTCGACGCCGCCGGCGATGCCGGACTCGATCTGCCCGAGGGCGATCTTGTTGGCGACGAGGACGGCGGCCTCCAGGCCGGTGCCGCACGCCTGCTGGACGTCGTAGGCCGGCGTCGTGGCCGCCAGCGTCGAGCCGAGGACCGACTCGCGGGTCAGGTTGAAGTCGCGCGCGTGCTTGAGGACGGCGCCGGCGACGACCTCACCCACCTGCTCCCCCTGCAGCCCGAACCGGGCGACGAGCCCGTCAAGGGTCGCGGTGAGCATGTCCTGGTTGGACGCCTGCGCGTAGGCGGTGTTCGACCGCGCGAACGGGATCCGGTTCCCGCCGACGATCGCCGCCTTGCGGGTCGCCGGCTTCGAGTTGTCAGCCATGGGGACCTCCGAGGTCGGGTGAGTGGCCGGTACCCAGGGTACGCGGTACCGTCGTTCACATGAAAGCTGAGGCGGTGAGACGCTCCTCGCAGCCGGGCCGCGAGCCCGGCGCGGCCGCCCTGCGCGCCCCAGGGAATGTGACCCAGCCGCGCGACCGCCGCGACTCGAGATGGGACGAGCACCGCCGCGCGCGGCGGGAACAACTCGTCCAGGCGACGCTCACCGCCGTCGGCCGGCACGGTGCCGGGGTCGGCATGGAGGAGATCGCCGCCGCGGCCGGCACCAGCAAGACCGTCGTCTACCGGCACTTCGCGGACCGGTCCCAGCTCTACGTCGCGGTGTGCAACGAGGTCGCCGGGCGGCTGCTCGCCCAGTTGCGGGCGGCGATGGCCAGCAGCGAGCACCCGCGCGCGATGACCGCCGCCGCGATCGGCAGCTACCTGGCCTTCCTCGAGGCCGAGCCCGAGGTCTACCGCTTCGTGGTCTCCCCGCACCCGGCCGCCGTCGCCGACCCGATCGCCAACCTCGCCGACCTCGTCGGCGACCAGGCCGCGGCGCTCATGGCGCTCGCGCTGGAGCAGGCCGGCCGCGATCCCGCCGCCGCCGGCGCCTGGGGGCACGGCCTGGTCGGCCTGGTCCGCTCGGCCGCCGACTGGTGGCTCCGCGCCGAGCGTCCGATGCTGCGCACGGAACTCGCCGCACACCTGACCGATCTCGCCTGGGCCGGGCTCTCCGGCGTCGTGGCACCCACACCGAACACCATGGAGGAGTCGTGACGAAGTCCCTGCCCGCCCCGGTCGATCCGGCGGCGATCCGCGAGGTCCTCGACGGCCGGTGGGCACACGTCCGCCGCGACGCCCGGGCGAACCTGGACGACCCCGACTTCCTGCCGGTCTACGGCGAGACGACGGCCGACGCCCGAGAGCGGGTGACGCGCGCGACGCGCACGCTGGCCGAGTCCGGCCGGGTCCTGCTGGGCTTCCCGAAGGAGTACGGCGGCCAGGACGACTCCGGCGGCTCGGTCACCTCCATCGAGATGCTCGCGTTCAACGACCTGTCGATCATGGTCAAGACCGGCGTCCAGTGGGGCCTGTTCGGCGGCGCGCTGCAGCTGCTCGGCACCCGGCGGCACCACGACGCGTACCTGCGCGACGTCATGAGCTTCGACCTGCCCGGCTGCTTCGCGATGACCGAGACCGGCCACGGCTCCGACGTCCAGCAGCTGCGCACGACCTGCGCCTACGACCCCGCGACGCAGACCTTCGACCTGCACACGCCGCACCAGGCCGCCCGCAAGGACTACATCGGCAACGCGGCCAAGGACGGCCGGATGGCCGTCGTCTTCGCCCAGCTGGTCAGCCAGGGGACAAACCACGGCGTGCACGCCTGGCTGGTGCCGATCCGCGACGAGCAGGGCACGGCGCTGCCCGGCGTCACCATCGAGGACGACGGCCCGAAGGCCGGCCTGCTCGGCGTCGACAACGGCCGGCTCTCGTTCGACCACGTGAGCGTGCCGCGCGACATGCTGCTGGACCGCTACGGCCAGGTCGCCGCGGACGGCACGTACACCAGCTCCATCGAGAACGAGACCCGCCGCTTCTTCACCATGCTCGGCACGCTGGTGCGCGGCCGGGTGAGCGTCGGCGGCGCCGCGGGGTCGGCGACCAAGCTGGCCCTCGACATCGCCGTCCGGTACGGCGAGGTGCGCCGCCAGTTCGCCGCACCGGGCGAGGAGCGCGAGATCGTCATCAACGACTACCTCGTGCACCAGCGCAAGCTGCTGCCGGCGCTGGCGAAGACCTACGCGCTGCACTTCGCGCAGGGCGAGCTGGTCTCGACGATGCACGACGTCCAGACGGCGGTGCACGTGCACGGCCAGGAGATCGACGAGCAGGCGCAGCGCGAGCTGGAGTCCCGCGCCGCCGGGCTCAAGGTGGCCCAGACCGCGCACGCGACGCAGACCATCCAGATGTGCCGCGAGGCGTGCGGCGGGGCGGGCTACCTGCAGGAGAACCGGCTGCCGCACCTCAAGGCCGACACCGACGTGTTCACCACGTTCGAGGGCGACAACACCGTGCTGCTGCAGCTGGTCGCCAAGGGGCTGCTCACCGGGTACCGCGACAACTTCGGGTCCCTGGACGGCTGGGGGCGGGTCAGCTTCGTCGCCGACATGGTCCGGGAGACGGTGCTGGAGCGGACGGCGGCGCGCGCGCTGATCGCCCGCCTGGTCGACGCCGTCCCCGGTGTGGACGACGTGCCGATGCTCGACCGCGGCTGGCAGCTGAAGATGTTCGAGTTCCGCGAGAAGCACTCGCTCGAGGGCGCGACCCGCCGGCTGCGGAAGAACTCGACCACCGAGGGCATGGCGCCATTCGACATGTTCAACGACGTCCAGGACCACGTGCTCAAGTCGGCGCAGACGCACATCGAGCGGATCGTGCTGGAGGCCTTCGTCGCCGGCGTCGACCGCACCGAGGACCCGGCCACCCGCCACCTGCTCGACACGCTGTGCGACCTCTACGCGCTGTCGACCCTCGAGGCGGACAAGGCGTGGTTCCTCGAGCACGGCCAGCTCACCCCCGCGCGGGCCAAGACGCTGACCGCCACGGTGAACCAGCTGCTCAAGGAGCTCCGGCCGCACCTGATCACGCTGGTCGACGGCTTCGCGATCCCGGAGTCGTGGAAGGCCGCCGCGATCCTGGCGGAGGAGCCCGGCCGGCAGGAGGCGATGGCCGCCCGTGACGCCGAGCTGCGGGCGCAGAACGGGGAGAGCACCCCGGAGGGGACGGCCACCGCCGTCGACGTCCCCCCGGGCCAGTAAGCGGAGCTCAGCAGAGCCGGACGGCGAGGACGGCGACGTCGTCCTCGGCGTCCGGCAGGAACATCCGGCGCAGCACCTCGTCGCACAGCGACTCCAGTGGGAGGGCGCCGCACTCGCGCAGCACCGCGAGCAGTTCCTCGGTGCCCGCGTCGATGTCGCGGTCGCGCCGCTCGACCAGCCCGTCGGTGTAGAGCAGCACGGTCGCGCCGCGCTCGAGCAGCGCCGTCCGGTCCTCGCGGAGGAAGCCCGGCTGCACGCCCAGCAGCAGGTCGGCCTCGGTGACGTCGAGCAGCCGCACCGTGCCGTCGGCCTCGACCAGGACCGGCGGCGGGTGCCCGGCGCTGGACCAGCGCAGCAGCATGCGCCCGGCGCCCTCCGGCTCGAGGTGGGCCACCAGCGCCGTCGCCATCGTGTGCAGCGCCAGCCCCTCGAGCGCCCGGTCGAGCTCGGTCAGCACCCAGGCCGGGGAGCCACCGCTGGAGTAGCTGATGCCCCGCAGCAGCCCCCGGACCTGTCCCATCGCGGCGGCGGCGCGGGTGTCGTGCCCGACGACGTCGCCGATGGCCAGCACCGTGGTGCCGGTGGACTGCTGGAAGGCGTCGTACCAGTCCCCGCCGATCTCCGCGCCCTCGGCGGCCGGCACGTAGCGGACGACGATCTGGCAGTTCTCGATGGCGGGCGGGGCAGTGAGCATGCTGCGCTGCAGGGCGTCGGCCAGGGCGCGCTGCTGCCCGTAGAGGCGCGCGTGGTGCAGCGCCATCCCGGCCCGGCGGCCGATCTCGACGGCGGTCTCCACGTCGGCCGGCGAGTGCGCACCCCGGTCGGCGCCGTTGAGCAGGCACAGGACGCCCACCGTCTGGCCGCGGATGGTCAGGGGCACCGCCGCGACCGACGACGGCGCCAGCTCCACCAGCGCGGCGCGCGCCTCCGGATCGGAGAGCACCGAGGCGATCCGCTCGGGCGAGAGGTTCCGCACGACCAGCGGCTGGCCGGTGCGGAAGACCCGGCGCGGCGCGCCCTCCGGGCTGACCGTCCGGACCATGCGCTCGACGTAGGCGGCGACGAAGTCCGAGCGGTCGGGGTCCCGGTGCGCGCTGGCCGACTCCTGCAGCCGGCCGTGGTCGTCGGTGCTCACGATCCAGCACCAGTCGCCGAGCCGGGGGACGACGAGGGCGGCCAGCCGCTGCAGCTGCTCACCGATGTCGAGCGTGCTCGACAGCACCCGCCCGGCCTCGGCCAGCAGCTCGAGCCGCTGGTTGGCCTCCGTCACCGCCGCCACGGCGCGGTCGCGGGCGGCGTCGGCCTGCAGCCGCGAGGTGCTCAGCGAGATCTGCGCGGTCAGCCCCTCGAGGAGCCGCAGCTCCTCGGCGTCGAAAGGGTGGTCGGTGGCCCAGTAGACGACGAAGCTGCCCAGCAGCCGGCCCTCGACCACCAGCGGGAGGGACGCCAGGGCGCGCAGCCCGAGCCACTCGGTCACCTGGGCCATCGCCGGGAAGCGGGCGATGCACTCCTCGGCGCTGGTGAGCACCACCCGCTCACCGGTCCGCGCCGTGTACTGGGTGGGCAGCTCGTCGTCGAGGTCGACCAGCACGCCGTCCTCGGACAGCTCGGTCACCTCGTCGCGGAAGACCTCCAGGATCCGCCGGCCCAGGTACAGCCGGATCCGGTCCTCGGCCCCGGGTTCGCGCACGGCGACGCCGCCGGACACCGCCCCGAGCACCTCGGCGCCGCGCAGCGTGATGTCGGCGAGCTGGGCGATGCCGGTCGCGTTGGCCACCTCGGCGGCGACAGCGGAGATGGCGGCGGTCCGCTGCACCGCGACGAGCCGGGCCTCGGCCTGGTCCCGCGCGTCGGTGACGTCCAGGACGGTGCCGAGGATGCGCGCCGGCTCGCCGTCGGGGCCGGTCAGCACGCGCCCGCGGCAGACGATCCAGCGGACGCCCCCGCCCTGCCGGAGGACGCGCAGCTCCACCGTGTACTGCGCCCGCGCCGAGACGGCGTCGGCCATGGTCCGCTGCGAGACCTCCTGGTCGTCGGGGTGGACGTACTCGGCGAACAGGCGGTCCATCGGGATGCGGGTGGCCTGGTCGAACCCGAAGATCGCCGCGGTGCGCTCGTCCCAGTCGATGAAGTCGCCCCGCAGGTCGACCTCCCAGATACCGACGGAGCTGGCCTCCAGCGCCACGCCGAGGCGGCGCGCGGACCAGGCGACGTCGGCGTTCGCCGCGGCGAGCTCCAGCTCGGCCACGACCGAGCTCGCCAGCTGGCGCAACAGCTCGGCCTCGTCGCCGGTCCAGGGCCGGGGCGCGGCGTCGTAGAGGGCCAGGACACCGACCACGTGCCCGGACGACGTCACCAGGGGCGAGCCCAGGTAGGCGCCCACCTGGCCCGAGGTCACCGCGGGCAGGTCGGCCACGCGGGGGGTCCGGCGCGCGTCGGGGACGACGAGCGGCGCCCCGCTGGAGACGACCATCGCCGAGAGGGCCCCGGTGAGCAGCGCCGGACCACCCACCACCCCCGGAGGCAGGCCGTGACCGCCGACGACGAGGTCCTGGTCGGTGAAGAGCGTGACCTTGGCGTGGCCGGCGCCGACGAGGCGGGCGGCCAGGCCGGAGAGCCGGTCGTAGGAGGCGGTGCCGGAGACCTCGGCGAGCAGCCGGCGGGCGACGGCGATGCGCGCCGGGTCGGCCAGGACGCCGTCGAGCGGCGGCGAGCCGGACACGTGCACCCCCTGGCGGTAACGGGGCAGCGTCCGGGACGTGGCGCGGCCGGGTGTCATCGTGGCACGCCGGGTGGCGGGGATGGGGACGGCGACGCGGCTCCCCCTGCCGGGTGACGCCCGCCACGGGCGGTCAAGGAGCGGCCCGGATCGTCCGATCCCCTCCTCATGCCCGGCATCCGCACGGCCGGCCTGCCGGACTGCCGTCCGCTGCTGGCCGACCCCGACGACCTCACGCTGGCCTTCCAGCCGATCGTCGGCCTCGAGACCGGCACGGTCGCCGGTTACGAGGCGCTGGCCCGCTTCCCCGGCGCGGCCGGGCCCGACGTGTGGTTCGCCGCCGCCGCGGAGGCCGGCGTCGCCGCCGAGCTCGAGGCGCTGGCCATCCACAAGGCGCTGGCCGCCGTCCCGCTGCTGCCCGACGACACGTTCCTCACCGTCAACGTCAGCCCGCACCTCCTCGGCACCCGGCCGGTGCAGGACGCCCTGGCCACCCGCCCCGACCTGCACCGCGTCGTCGTCGAGCTGACCGAGCACACCCCCGTCGACGACCTGGGCGTCCTGCGCCGCCAGACCGACGCGCTGCACGCCCGCGGCGCCCTGATCGCCCTCGACGACGCCGGCAGCGGCTACTCGGGGCTCCAGCAGATGGCCGCCCTGCGGCCGCAGCTGGTCAAGCTCGACCGCGCCCTGGTGGCCGACGCCGACGCCGACCCCGTGCGGATGGCCCTGGCCGAGATGGTCGGCGAGTTCGCCGGCCGGATCGATGCCTGGCTGCTCGCCGAGGGCGTGGAGACGGCGGCCGAGCTCGCCGCCTTCGCCCAGCTCGGCGTCCCGCTCGCGCAGGGGTGGCTGCTGGGCCGCCCCGGGCCCACGTTCGCCCCGCTGGCCCCCGAGGTGGTGCAGCTGGTGCGCGCCCAGGTGGCGCGCGCCCGGCTCACCGAGAGCGTGGCCAGCCTGCTGCGCCCCGTCCGCCAGTGCGCGCACGGCGAGGACGTCCTCGGCCTCCCCCCGGCGGTCCTGGTCGGGCCGCACGGCGAGCCGGCCGGACTGCTGCTCAGCGACCCGCGGACCGGTGAGGTCTACACCGCACCGGTCTCGCTCCGGGTGCACCCCTCGACCGACATCCAGCAGACCCTCCAGCGCGCCCTCACCCGCGCGCCTGCGCGCCGGTGGGAGCCCGTCGTCTGCACCGACCCGGCCGGCGAGGTCCTCGGGATCCTCCGCATCGAGGACCTGATCACCGCGGGCCGCGCCGCCCGCTGACCCCTCCAGACCCCGGCCCCGCACGGAGCCGGCCGCCCGCACGCCCCACCGACAAGGAGTCCCGACCATGAAGCGATTCGCCTGCGGCGACGTCATTCCCGGCTGCAACGCCACGTTCACCGCCGCCGACGAGGCCGGCATCTTCGCCCAGGCGGTGCCGCACGCCGCCGCCGAGCACGGGATCGACGAGGTGACCCCGGAGCTCGAGGCGACGGTGCGCAGCCTCATCTCCACGGTCTGACCCGCGGCCGGGGCCGGGCGCACGCGCCCGGCCCGCCGTGCTGCCCGGCTACGGGGCGCTGGCCTCGTCGAGGGCCTTGCGCTGCGCGTCGGTGAGCACGAGGTCGCGCATCGGCAGCAGGTCGGCCAGCTGCTCGACCGTCCGGCCCGAGGCGATCGGCGCCACCACGGTGGGCTGGTCGGCGAGCCAGCGCAGCGCCACCGCCGGCACGGGCACCCCGTGCTCCCGGGCGACGTCGCCCAGGGCGGCGAGCACCCGGTCGCCCCGCTCCCCCACGTAGGCCGCCGCACCCTTCGCGCGCGGTGAGTCGACCTGCTCGCCCGCCCGGTACTTGCCGGTGAGGAAGCCCTTCGCCAGCGCGAAGTAGGGCAGCGTGCCGAGGCCCTGCGCCTGGACGGCGTCGCGCAGCTCGTCCTCGAAGACGGCGCGCTCCATCAGGTTGTAGTGCATCTGCAGGGCCGCGTACCCGCTCGACCCCAGCCGCTGCGCGGTCTCTCGCGCCTCGGTCAGCCGCGCCGCCGAGTAGTTGGACGCCGCGACGTGGCGCACCTTGCCGGCCTGCACCAGCTCGTCGAAGGCGCTGAGCGTCTCGTCCAGCGGCGTCGTCGCGTCGTCGTAGTGGGCGTAGTAGAGGTCGATGTGGTCGGTCCGCAGGTTGCGCAGCGAGCGCTCGGCCGCGATCCGGATCTCCCCCGCGGCCAGCGGGTGCTCCTTCTTCCCGGGCGAGGCCTTGGTGGCCAGCACGATCCGGTCGCGGGCGCCGCGGGCGGCCATCCAGTCGCCGATGATCTGCTCGGAGGCGCCGTTGCCGTACATCTCGGCGGTGTCGACGAACGCCGGCTGCGGAGCCACCGCGTCGACGAAGCGGTCGAGGACGGCGAAGGACGTCGGCGCGTCCGCCGTCCAGCCGAAGACGTTCCCGCCGAGGCAGAGGTCGCTCACGATCAGATCGGTCCCGGGGAGCTGCGGCATGCCCCCCACGCTAGGTGTGCCGTACGACACCCGCGCGCCGTCCCGGGGTGGTGCGGATGTGACCTGCGAGCCATCCGGCACCCGGAAAACGCCGTCCACTGGCGGATTGTCGGGGCGACGTGGCACCGTGCCCCGGGTCCGGCTGTCATCTGGCCGGGCACGGACTCCCGCGTCCCGTGGCGCGGATCCGGACACCCCGACGGCGCAAGTCGCGCCCGGGGCGCCGGTTCGGTGTCGAAACGAGGCACCTGCCACCCAACGGAAAGGAAACTCGATGAACAAGGCTGAACTGGTCTCCGCCATCGCCAAGCGCGCCGACGTGCCCGCCTCGACCGTGGACGCCGTCCTCGCCGGTCTCCAGGACGAGCTCGTCGACGCCATCACCCGCGGCGACAAGGTCGCCGTCTCCGGCCTGCTGACCGTCGAGCGCACGCAGCGCTCCGCTCGCACGGGCCGCAACCCGCAGACGGGCGAGGCGATCGAGATCGCGGCCGCGAACACCGTCAAGGTGACCGCGGGCTCGAACCTCAAGAAGGCCGCGAGCGCCGTTCCGGTCTCCTGACCTGACCGCTCCGCCGTCGCCGTCGGGCGTCGCGCCGCACCCCGTGTGGTCCAGGCCACAGAGGCATGGGCCAGGATGCGGGTGCAGGCGCCGCCCGACGGCGGACGGCGCACAGGGCACGGAGGTCCACGTGGGCAGTGATCTGACCGTCAGCACCGACCCGGGCGAGGTCGGCTTCGACGCCGGCCGGCTGGAGCGGCTCGACCGGCGGCTGAGCCGCTGGGTGGACGACGGACAGCTGCCCGGCTTCCTGGTCACCGTCGCCCGGCACGGCAAGCTGGTCCACGTCGGCCGCGGGGGCTTCCGCAACATGGAGGCCGGTCTCCCCGTCGAGGACGACACCCGCTGGCGCATCTTCTCGATGACCAAGCCCATCACCTCGGTCGCGGCGATGATGCTGTACGAGGAGGGCGCCTTCGAGCTCACCGACCCGATCACGAAGTGGCTGCCCGAGTTCGCCGAGACCCGCGTCTACACCGGGGGCTCCGCGCAGAAGCCGGTGACGGTCCCGCAGATCGAGCCGATCCGGGTGTGGCACCTGCTCACCCACACCTCCGGGCTGACCTACGGCTTCCACCACGCCCACCCGGTCGACGCGATCTACCGCGCCCTGGGCCACGAGTGGGGCGCCCCGCGCGGCGCCGACTCCGCCGACGTCTGCCGGCAGTGGGCCTCGGCCCCGCTGGTCTTCCAGCCCGGCAGCGAGTGGAACTACGGCGTCTCCACCGACGTCCTCGGCCGGCTGGTCGAGGTGGTCTCCGGGCAGACGCTGGACGAGTTCTTCGAGGAGCGCATCTTCGCCCCGCTGGGCATGCGGGACACCTCCTTCGGCCTGCGCCCCGAGGACGACCCCGAGTCCCTGGCCCGCCTCTACCTCGCGACGCCGGGGAAGCCGGGCGGCCCGTCCTCGGGCATGACGTTCAGCGAGGCGATGGACCGGGGCGCGCACAAGAAGGCCACGTTCCTGTCCGGCGGCGGCGGCCTGGTCTCCACCGCCGGTGACTACCTGCGGTTCCTCGAGATGCTGCGCCGGGGCGGGTCCTACGACGGCGGGCGCATCCTCAGCCCGCGCACGATCCGGCAGATGACCACCAACCACCTGCCCGGCAACCAGGACCTGCAGTCCTTCGGCCGGCCGCTGCACGCCGAGTCCCCGATGCGCGGCGTCGGCTTCGGGCTCGGGTTCTCGATGGTCATGGACCCCGCTGCCTACGGCGTGCTCTCCAGCCCCGGCGACTACAGCTGGGGCGGGGCGGCGTCCACCGGGTTCTACGTGGACCCGGTGGAGGACATCACGGTCGGCTTCTACACGCAGCTGCTGCCCTCGAGCACGCTGCCGATCCGCAACTACCTGCGGCAGCTGGTCAACCAGGCCCTCGTCGACTGACGTCGTCCCCGTAGGGACTTTCTGCACCGAAAGTCCCTACGGGGGGCGGCTGTCCGGACTTTCTGCACCGAAAGTCCGGGTGGGGTCAGACGTAGCGGCGGTAGACGACGGTCGCGACCATCGCCGGCTTGGTGCCGCCCTCGATCTCCATCGTCACGGCGAGATTCATCGCGATGCCGCCGGCGAACGGGGTCGCGGACTCCATCGTCGCGCCGGCGCGCACGCGGGCGCCGACGGGCACCGGCGAGGGGAAGCGCACCTTCTCGGTGCCGTAGTTCACGCCCATGCTGAAGCCGGTGATCGTCACGATCTGCGGGATCAGCGAGGGCAGCAGGGACAGCGTCAGGTAGCCGTGCGCGATCGGGCCGCCGAAGGGGCTCTCCTTCGCGGCGCGCTCGGGGTCGACGTGGATCCACTGCTGGTCACCGGTGGCGTCGGCGAACTGCTGGACCTGCTCCTGCGTGATCGTCACCCAGTCGCTGTGGCCCAGGTGCTGGCCGACCAGCCCCTGCACGCCCTCGACGCCGTCGACGGTGGTCTGCGCCATCTGCTCGCCCCTTTCCTCGGTCTGGTTGGCTGACTCCACCACATCGGCGTCGTAGGGGGAGGAACGGGTTGCTCCGTATCGGTGCGCTGGATGTGCCAGCCGGTGGCTTCGTGCTGATGGCGATCGTGAACCGGACACCCGACTCGTTCTACGACCGCGGCGCGACTTTCGGAATGGCTGCCGCCCTGGATCGCGTGGACCGGGTCGTAGCCGAGGGCGCCGACATGGTGGACGTCGGGGGTGTGAAGGCCGCGCCGGGCGAGGAGGTCTCCCCCGCCGAGGAGATCCGGCGCACCGTCGACCTGGTCGCCGCGATCCGCGCCGCGCACCCGGGGCTGCCGATCTCGATCGACACCTGGCGCGCCGAGGTCGCCCGTGAGGCGCTCGCGGCCGGCGCCGACGTCGTCAACGACGCCTGGGGCGGGGTGGACCCGGAGCTCGCGGCTGTCGCGGCCGAGGCCGGCGCGGGGATCGTCTGCACGCACGCCGGCGGGCTGCCGCCGCGCACCCGCCCGCACCGGGTGCAGTACGACGACGTCGTCGCCGACATCGTCACCCGGACGACGGCGCTGGCCGAGGCCGCCGTCGCCGCGGGGGTGGACCGCCAGCGGGTGCTCATCGACCCCGGGCACGACTTCGGCAAGAACACCCGGCACTCGCTCGAGGCCACGCGGCGGCTGGACGAGCTCGTCGCGACCGGCTGGCCGGTGCTGGTGGCGCTGTCGAACAAGGACTTCGTGGGCGAGACCCTCGGCGTCCCGCTGGAGGAGCGGCTCACCGGCACCCTGGCGGCGACGGCGGTGAGCGCCTGGCTGGGGGCACGGGTGTTCCGCGCCCACGACGTCGCCCCGACCCGGCAGACCCTGGACATGGTCGCCTCGATCCAGGGCACCCGCCCGCCCCTGCGCACCACCCGCGGCCTCGCCTAGGTTGCCCGGCATGGCCGCCACGGGATTCCTCACCGCCGACGAGCTCAACGCGATGCTGCCGGGCACCCTCCCCGGCCTGCTGGGCATCGTCGTCGACACCCACGAGCCCGGCCGCCTCACCAGCCACCTCGACGTCCGCCCGGAGCTGCTGGCGCCCAACGGCTACCTGCACGCCGGCACGGTGGTCACGCTCGCCGACACCAGTTGCGGCCTGCCCACCCGGGCGCTGCTGCCCGAGGGCTCCAGCGGGTTCACCACCATCGAGCTGAAGAGCAACCACCTCAGCACGGCGCGGGAGGGGCGGATCAGCTGCGCGGCGACCAACGTCCACGCCGGGCGGACGACGCAGGTGTGGGACGCCGTGGTCCGCAACGACGCCACCGGGAAGACGATCGCGCTGTTCCGCTGCACCCAGTCGGTGCTCTGGCCGCGCTGAACCGGGGGGAACCCGGCGCCAACCCACGTGTGGTGCCGCGCACGATCAATGTGAGACTGGCGCCACACCAGCTTCCGAGGAGGACCCCGTGGCACTGGCCAGCCCCTATCCCGACGTCGAGATCCCGAACCTGTCGGTTCCCGAGTTCGTCCTCGCCGCCGGGAGGGAGCGCCCCGACGCACCGGCGCTCATCGACGGCCTCAAGGGTGACGTGATCACGCACGGCCAGCTGGCCGGCTACGTCGACCGCGTCGCGGCCAACCTGCACGCCCGCGGCCTGCGCAAGGGCGACGTCGTGGCGGTGTTCTGCCCCAACACGCAGTGGTTCCCGGTCGTCTTCCACGGCATCGCCGCCGCCGGCTGCGTGATGAGCCCGATCAACTCGCTCTACACGCCCGACGAGATCGCCTTCCAGCTGAAGGACTCCGGCGCGAAGATCCTGATCACGATCTCGATGTTCCTGGACCGGGCGACCGCCGCGGCCGAGAAGGCGCCGCTCGACGAGATCGTGGTGCTGGACGGTGCGGAGGGCCACGCCAACCTCTTCGACCTGCTCGGCGCGGACGCCCCCAGCGTGCAGGTGGAGATCGACCAGGCGAACGACCTGGTCACGCTGCCCTACTCCAGCGGCACGACGGGCCTGCCGAAGGGCGTCATGCTCACCCACCGCAACCTGGTGGCGAACGTGGCGCAGTGCCTGCCGCTGCTCAAGACGGGTGCCGACGAGCGGATCATCGCCGTCCTGCCGTTCTTCCACATCTACGGCCTCACCGTGCTGATGAACCAGGGCCTGGCGCTGGGCGGCACCGTGGTGACCCTCCCCCGGTTCGAGCTCGAGGACTTCCTCCGGACGATCCAGGAGTACAAGATCACCCGTGCGTTCGTCGCGCCGCCCATCCTGCTGGCGCTGGCCAAGCACCCCCTGGTCGACAAGTACGACCTCAGCTCGCTGGAGTCGATCCTCTCCGGGGCCGCTCCACTGGACGAGCAGCTCGCTCACGCGGTCGAGCAGCGGCTGCGCAAGGGCGCCGGCAGCGGCGTCACCGTCGCCCAGGGCTACGGGATGACCGAGCTGTCGCCGGTCTCGCACACCACGCCGGACCCCGACGCCATGCCGCCCGGCGTCACCGTCGACGTGCCCAAGGGCTCGGTGGGCTTCGCGATCCCGAACACCGAGTGCCGGCTGATCGACCCGAGCACCGGTGAGGACGCCGCTCCGGGCGAGCGCGGCGAGCTGTGGGTCCGCGGCCCGCAGGTCATGAAGGGCTACCTGAACAACCCCGAGGCGACGGCGGCCACCGTCGACGCCGAGGGCTGGCTGCACACCGGCGACGTCGCCGTCGTCGACGACAACGGCATCTACACCGTCGTCGACCGGGTCAAGGAGCTGATCAAGTACAAGGGCTACCAGGTGGCCCCGGCCGAGCTCGAGGCGGTGCTGATCAACCACCCGGAGATCGCCGACGCCGCGGTCATCGGCGTGCCCGACAAGGAGAGCGGCGAGGAGCTGCCCAAGGCCTTCGTCGTCCGCGCCATGGGCTCGGAGCTCTCCGAGGAGTCGGTCATGGACTTCATGGCCGAGAAGGTCGCGCCGCACAAGAAGATCCGCTTCGTCGAGTTCATCGACGAGGTGCCGAAGTCCTCCGCGGGCAAGATCCTGCGCAAGGAGCTCAAGGCCCGCCCCTGACGGGGGTGCACCGGGGCGTTCTCCGGGTAATGGCACGGAGACGACCGGAGCCCGGCCGCCGCGATCCCCGCGGCGGCCGGTCTCGGCTGACGTAAGGATCCCCGATGCTCCCGCTCTACTGGCTCACCGTGCAGACGGTCGGCACGGCCATCCGCAGCGGCTGGCGGCCCCAGGTCAGCGGACTGGAGCACGTCCCGGCCGACGGCGGAGTCGTCCTGGCGTCGAACCACCTCTCGTTCGCCGACCAACTGTTCCTCGGCGCCGTCATCCCCCGCCACGTCGCCTTCTGGGGCAAGAAGGAGTACTTCACCGGCACCGGGCCCCGCGGCGCCCTGAACCGCGGCCTGATGCACGGCCTGGGCGTCATCCCGGTGAACCGTGCCGGCGGCGCGGCCTCGGACGCGGCGTTCGCGTCCGCCGTGCCGGTGCTCGCCCGCGGCGGGATGGTGGCGGTGTTCCCGGAGGGGACCCGCTCCCCGGACGGGCGGCTCTACCGCGGCCGCACCGGCGTGCTCCGGCTCGCCCAGAGCTGCGGCGTCCCCGTCGTCCCGGTCGGCATCTGCGGCACCGACGGTGTGCGACCGCGGGACCTCCTGGGCCGGCGCAGACCTCGCGTGGCGATCAGCTTCGGCCCGCCGGTCGACGTCGCCGGCGCCGACGTGCGCACCGCCACCGACGCCCTGATGGCCTCGATCCAGCGGCTCAGCGGCCAGGAGTACGTGCCGCGCTACGCCGAGAAGAAGAAGGCCGCCTGAGCTACGCCCGCGAGGCCGCGGGCCGGGCGTCCTCCGCCGAGCCCGGCCGGCCGCGCGCGGCCACCGGTGGTATCCCGGTCACCCGCCGGTAGGCGCGCGAGAACGCTGCCTCGGAGTCGTAGCCCAGCCGGCGGGCCACCTCCCCGACCCGCGCCCCGCGGCCCAGCTCGACCGTGGCCAGGTGCATCCGCCAGCGGGTGACGTAGCGCAGCGCCGGCTCGCCGGCCAGCTCGGTGAACCGGGCCGCGAAGGCCGACCGCGACATCCGCGTCTCGCGGGCCAGCCGCTCGAGGGTCCACGGCGCGCCGGGGTCGCGGTGCACCAGTGCGACCGCCCGCCCCACCTGCGGATCGCGCAGCGCCCGCAGCCAGCCCGGGCCCGTGGCACCGGTCTCCAGCCAGCCGCGGATCGCCTGGATCACCACGACGTCGGCCAGCCGGGTCACCACCGCCTCGGCGCCGGGCCGGTCGTGCCGCACCTCGTCGGTGATCATCCCCAGCAGCACCGACAGCCAGCCGCCGCGCGCCGCGTTCCCGGCATCGACCAGCAGGACCGGCGGCAGCAGGTCGAGCAGGTGCGCAGCACCCGGTCGCTCGGGTTCCAGGACGCCGCAGACCAGCCGGGTCGCCGCACCCCCGCCGCCGAGGCGGAGCACCGAGTAGTGCTCCGCGAGGTAGTCCTGCGGGAGCAGGTCGGCGCGGCCGGTGATCGCGGCGCCCGGGCCGCTGCGCAGCAGGTGCCCCCGGCCGTGCGGGACCAGCGCCAGGTCACCGGCGCTCAGCGCGTGCACCTCGCCGCCCACCTCGAGCAGGCAGCTGCCCTCGGTGATCACGTGGAAGGTCATGCAGGCGCCCAGCGCAGGCATCTCCACGCCCCACGGGGCCGTGCCCTCGGTACGGGAGTAGAAGGTGTCGCGCATCCGCAGGTCGCCGAGCACGCCGCCCAGCGGGTCGACCGGCGCCCAGGGGATCACCGGCTCCTCGTCCATGACTCCATCCTGCGGCCTCGACCGTCCGCGTCCACCCCCGCCGGACGAACGGTCATGCTTTCGGGATCCGCAGCCCTTCTGCGCACCGTCCGTCCGCGCCACGGTGGATCCCGTCGGCAGTCGCCGGCGATCACCGGAGGAGGAGCGGGACATGAAGGTGCTGGTCGTGGGAGCAACGGGTGGAACGGGCCGGGCGACGGTCGAGGCCCTGGTCGCGGAGGGGCACGAGGTGACCGCCATGGCACGCCGGGCGGGCGCGCTGCTCGGCGGGCGGGCGGGTGTGCGGCCGATCGACGGGGACGCCACGGTGGCGGCGGACGTGCACGCCGCCGTCCGGGGTCAGGACGCCGTCGTCGTGGCGCTCGGCATCACGGAGAGCCCGATGCGGGTGCGCCTGCGGGGCCCGGCCGGCACTCCGCTGGACGTGCGCTCACGCGGTACCTCCGCCGTCGTGGCGGCGATGCACGAGCACGGCGTGCGCCGCCTGGTGGTGCAGTCCTCGTACGGCGTCGGCGAGACCAGGGACCTGCTGCCGCTGTCCTCCCGGCTGGTCTTCGCGCTGTTGCTGAAGCCGCAGATCGCCGACCACGGGGTGCAGGAGGACGTCGTCCGGCGCAGCGGGCTGGACTGGACGCTCGTGCAGCCGGTCTACCTGACCGACGGCGAGGAGCCGGCCGCCCGGTCGACCGACGGGTCGGTGCAGGGGATGAAGGTGTCCCGTCGCGCCGTCGGCGAGGTGCTCGCCCGGCTGGCCACGGGCACCGACGACGTGGGCCGCTGCGTGTCGGTCTCGGGTGGCGCGCCCGTCGCCGTCCCCGTCTGACGGGGCAGCTCTAGGGTTCGGGCATGCGTGCGGTGACGATCAGCGAACCCGGGAGCCCCGACGTCCTCGGCTGGTCGGAGGTGCCCGACCCGGTCTGCGGCCCCGGCGAGGTGATCGTCGACGTCGCCGCCACCGCGGTGAACCGGGCCGACCTCATGCAGCGGCAGGGCTTCTACCCGCCGCCGAAGGGCGCCAGCGAGATCCTCGGCCTGGAGTGCAGCGGCGTCATCAGCGAGGTCGGCGAGGGCGTGACCGGCTGGTCGGTGGGCGACGAGGTGTGCGCGCTGCTCTCCGGCGGCGGCTACGCCGAGCGGGTCGCCGTCCCGGCCGTGCAACTGCTCCCCCGGCCCGCCGGCGTGGAGCTGGCGACGGCGGCCGCCCTGCCGGAGGTCGTCTGCACCGTCTGGTCCAACGTCTTCATGCTGGCCGGTCTGCGTCGCGGCGACAGCTTCCTGGTGCACGGCGGCTCCAGCGGTATCGGCACCATGGCGATCCAGCTGGCCGCCCGCGCCGGGGCCCGGGTCTTCACCACCGCGGGCACCCGGGCCAAGCTGGACGTCTGCCGCGAGCTGGGCGCCGACGTCACGATCAACTACCGCGACGAGGACTTCGTCGAGAAGGTCCGCGAGGCGACCGACGGCCGCGGGGTCGACGTCATCCTCGACAACATGGGCGCCAAGTACCTGGACCGGAACATCGACGCCCTCGCCGTCGGCGGGCGGCTGGTCGTCATCGGCATGCAGGGCGGCACCAAGGCCGAGCTGAACCTCGGCAAGCTGCTGGCCAAGCGCGCCGCGGTGCACGCCACCGCGCTGCGGTCCCGCCCGGCGACGGGCCCCGGCGGCAAGGCCGAGATCATCGAGGCGGTCCGCCGGGACGTGTGGCCCGACGTGGAGCGCGGCACCATCCGGCCGATCGTCGACCGGCGGCTGCCGATGTCCCGCGCCGCGGAGGCGCACCGGGCGGTGGAGGCCAGCGAGCACGTCGGCAAGGTGCTGCTGCTCCCGGCGGACTGACCCGCTCAGAAGGTCATCCGCACCAGCTCCCGACCGCCCTCGCCCGTCAGGACCACCTCGGCCAGCTCGCCGCGATCGACGGCGGCCCACCCCCGCCAGGCGCCGTCGCCCGCGGGCGAGGTCGACCACGCGCCCGCCGCGTACCGGTTCCCGTCGGCGTCGACGGCGACCACGCGGCACTCCTCCCCGGGACGCATGCCGGCGACGCTGATCTCCAGCGCGCTGCCGTCGTCGACGGTGCTCGCGATGACCGTGGCACGCACCGCCCCGGCCGCGGCGGTCACGGTCTGCTCCCCGTCGCCGCCGCGGGCCACCACCCCGATCCCGATGCCGAGCACGGCCACCACCACCGCCGCGACCAGCGCCCAGGTGCGCGCCCGGATCCGGGGCGCCGGTCCGGCGGCGGCGGAGAGCCGGTCGAACAGGGCCGCGGTCGGCGCCACCTCGGCCGGGCGGAGGTCGTCGGGGCCCAGATCCTCGCGCCGCACCCGGTCCAGCAGCGCCGGCAGCGGGCTGAACTCGGCCAGCTGGGCGGCGCACGACGGGCACGTGCGCAGGTGCGCCTCCACGGCGGCGCGCTCGTCGGGGTCGAGCGCCCCGAGCACGTAGGCGCCCAGCCCGTCGACGGCCTCCGGACAGGTCACGTCGACACCCCCCGTTCGGCCAGGGCGAGCTTCAGCGCCCGCAGTGCGTAGTAGCAGCGGGACTTCACCGTGCCGGGCGGGATGCCGAGCACGGCGGCGGCCTCGGCCACGGTCCGCCCGCGGTAGTACGTCTCGACGATCGCCTCGCGGTGCTCGGCCGACAGCGACCGGAGGGCGTCGGTCACCAGGATCCGGTCCAGCGCGCCGTCCACCTCGTCGAGCCCGGGGACCGACTCGAGCACCGCGTCACCGGCCTCGGGCGGGCGCGCACGCCGGGCCCGCCGTGCGTCGACCGCGAGGTGCTGGGCCACGGTGAACAGCCAGGGGCGCACCGGCCGGGTGTCCGAGTCGAGCCGGTCGAGGTTCCGCCAGGCCCGCAGCAGCGTCTCCTGGACGATGTCCTCCGCCCGGCCGCGGTCGCCGTCGGTCAGCCGGAGGGCGTAGGCCAGCAGGGCCCGGGCGTGCGCGTCGAAGAGCGCCCGCAGGCCCTCCTCGCGCGCCGCCCGGGACCGCACTGCCTCAGTACCCCGGCATCGGGGGCGGCGCCGACGACCCGGCGGCGCTGATCTTCCCGCCGTCCGGCGCCACGACCCACCACACGCCCTGCACGCCCTGACCCGTCACGTCCCCAGCCTGGGAGTCGGCCGCGTAGGTGTACAGGGGCAGCCCCTCGAGGGTGATCTGCCGGGTGCCGTCGTCCCGGGTGATGGTGCCCACCTGGCCGTCGACGCCGTCCACGGCGGGGGTGTCGGAGTCCGCGACGACCGCCGGCCAGATCCGCAGGCACCCGCCGCTGCACGCGCTCTTCCCCGATCCCGCGGTGTCCTCGTCGAACACGCACACCGTGAGCCCGGACCCGTCGACGACGATCTCTCCGAGCGGGCTGTCGGCGGTCGCGAGGACGGCGCCGGGGCTCTCCCCGGCGGACGATCCGGCGGCCGGCGACCCGTCGGAGTCCGACCCGCAGCCGGCCAGCCCGACCACGCCCAGGGCCAGCGCGGTGGCCCATCTCGTCGTCCTCATGGCGGCGCCTCTCGCCCGGGGCGCGGATCCTGACCGGCACCCGACACAGAGGACACGGCGGCCGGAGGCATCCGGTTCACCGCCCGGCGAGGTGGCCGCTAGCGCGGGCGGGGCGCCGGGCGCGGGCGCAGCGCGGCGACGGCGTCGATGACCTGACCGACCTCGTCGGGGGTGTTGTAGTGCATCAGCCCGAGGCGGACGGCGCCGCCGCTCTCGGTCACCCCGAGGGCGTCGAACAGCTCGCGGGCGTAGGCGTCGCCGTCCCAGACGCAGATGCCCTGCCGGTTCAGCTCGGCGGCGACCTGGCGGGGGCGCATGCCCTCCACCCGGAACGCCAGCGTCGGCGTCGTCCGCGCGGGGTGCCCGAGCACGTGCACGTGCCGCATCGCCCGCAGGGCGTCGTCCAGCCAGCCGAACAGCTCGCCCTCGTAGCGGGCGACGGCGGCCAGGGAGGCGCGCAGCCGGTCGCGGCGCGACCCCGTCGCCTCGCCGGCCAGGGCGGCCAGGTGGTCGACCGCCGCGGAGACGCCGGCGTAGAGCTCGTACGGCGCGGCGCCGGCCTCGAAGCGGTCGGGCACCTTGTCCGACATCGGCAGGAGCTTGTCCGGGTGCAGGTGCGCCAGCAGCTGCGGGTCGGCGGCGACCGCACCGACGTGCGGACCGCCCCACTTCGACGCCGACAGCGCGACGAAGTCCGCGCCCAGCGCGGTGCGGTCCAGGTACATGTGCGGGGCGGCATGGGACGCGTCGACGTAGACCATCGCCCCGACCGCGTGGGCGCGGTGGGAGATCTCCGCGACCTCGGGGCAGGTGCCGATCGCGCTGCTGGCCGCGGTGAGCGCCACCAGACGGGTGCGGCGGTTGACCAGGTCGTCGTACTGCCAGGCGGGCAGCTCGCCGGTCTCGATGTCCACCTCCGCCCAGCGGACGACGACGCCGCGCTCCTCGGCCAGCTGCACCCACGGCCGGATGTTGGCGTCGTGGTCGAGGCGGCTCACGACGATCTCGTCCCCGGCCCGCCAGGTCTTCGCGATCGCCCGGGCGAGCGTGTACGTCACCGCGGTCATGCTGGCGCCCAGGACGACGCCGCCCGGGACGCCACCCGCGAGGTCGGCCACCGCCGTGCGGGCACCGGTGACCAGGCCCTCCGCCCGCGCCGAGGCGGCGAACACCCCGCCCCGCTCGGCGACCGGCATGCGCAGCGCGTGCCCGACCGCCCGGGCGACGTCCTCGGGCAGCAGCGCGCCGCCGGGGCCGTCGACGTGCACGTAGCCGTCGGCGAGCGCCGGGAAGAGACCGCGGACCCGAGCGACGTCGAGCCGGGCCTCCATGCCTGCGCACCCTAGTTGCACGGCCGGGGGGCAGGATGGAGCCATGACTGCACCCGGCACCGGCAGCGAGCGCCAGCAGCAGGTCGTCGTCGTGGGGCCCGACGGTCAGCCCGTGGGCGTCCTGCCGATGGGCCTGCCCCAGGGGGCCGACGAGGACGACGGCGGCGCGATGCAGGTCAACGAGATGGTCGAGCAGCCCGCGAAGGTCATGCGGATCGGCACGATGATCAAGCAGCTGCTCGAGGAGGTGCGCGCAGCACCCCTGGACGAGGCCAGCCGCAACCGGCTCCGCGACATCCACGCGTCGTCCATCCGCGAGCTCGAGCAGGGGCTGGCCCCGGAGCTGCGCGAGGAACTCGAGCGGATCACGCTGCCGTTCAGCGAGGACGTGACGCCCACCGACGCCGAGCTGCGGATCGCCCAGGCCCAGCTGGTCGGCTGGCTGGAGGGCGTCTTCCACGGCATCCAGACGGCGCTGTTCGCCCAGCAGATGGCCGCCCGCGCCCAGCTCGAGGAGATCCGGCGCAAGGCGCTGCCCGCCGGTCCGGGCGCCGTCGCGCAGCCTGACCACCGCACCGGCGGCGGCCAGTACCTCTAGCGCTCCCACGCTGGGATCAGGTGACCTGATCCCCGAGCGTCCTCCCTCACCGCGCACCGTGAGGGAGGACGCTCGGCGCTGAGGGTGGACGAGGTTTTCCACAGATCTCCTCGAGCCGTTCCCTCGTCCCGCCCCGCGGTTCGATCGTGGGCCCATGCATCCCCATCTGGCGGCAGCCGCAGAGCTCCGCGGTGGCGTCTTCACCGTCGCCGACGCTCGTGCTGCCGGATACCGCCCGGACGAGATCCGCGTCGCCGTCGGCACCCGATCGTGGCGCCGGCTGCGACGCGGGGTCTACGTCTCCGCCGGGACGTGGGCCGCCGCAGCCGCCGACGAGCGGGCGCGCCACCTGCTGCACTCCCTCGCCGCCCTCGCGGCGCTCGGGCCCGGGCCGGTCCTCAGCCATTCCTCCGCGGCGCGTTACCACGGACTGATCCTGCCGCGCGGGACCGGCGCCGACGTGCGGATGACGCACAGCGACCAGTGGCGGAACGGCCGCGGCTACCGGATCGCCGCGGCCGCGCTGTCGCCGGACGAGGTCGTCCAGGACGGCGCCCTCCCCGTGACCTCCGTGTCCCGGACCCTGGTCGACTGCGCTCGGGAATGGGCCCTCGTCGACGCCGTCGTCGCGCTGGACGCCGCCCTCCACGGCGAGCTCGTGATGCGACGCGACCTCACGGCCATGGTCCTGCGGCAGAGCCACTGGCTCGGCATCGGTTCAGCGGCACGCGCCGTCGACCTGGCGGACGGACGCGCGGAATCGCCGCTGGAGACCCGCGGTCGGCTGGTTCTGCTCGACGCGGGATTCCGTCAGTTCGAGACGCAGGTCGAGCTGCACGGCCCCGCCGGGTTCGTGGCGCGGGTGGACGGCTGGCTCGAGGACATCTGCGCCGCCGTCGAGTTCGACGGCTGGATCAAGTACGCCGACCCTCGCGATGGCCGGACGCCGGCCCAGGTCGCCTGGGAGGAGAAACGGAGGGAAGACCTCATCCGGGATCTCGACGTGCCCGTGGTCCGCATCGTCCAGGCCGATCTCCCGCGCCTGGAACGTCCGATCCGCCGGCTGCGCGAGCTCAGCAGCCGGCCGATGACGGGCCCACGCCGCTTCCGCGTCGTCCGACGTCCGGAGCCCGGCGCCGAACTCGGGGACGCGGCCGCCTGACCGCGCCGTCCCCTGCCGGGACGTCCTCACTCAACGCAGAGCGTCCTCCCTCACCGTGCACCGTGAGGGAGGACGCTCGACGATCAGGTCACCTGATCCCAGCTGCGGGTCAGACCTTGAAGCGGGCGACGGCCTCCTGCAGCTCGCCGCTCATGCGGGCGAGGTCCGCCGAGGCGGCCTGGGCGTCGTCGACGCGCTGGTTGGTCTCCTGCGTGCCGGCGGCGAGGCCGGAGATCGCGGCGGCGATGCCCTGCGTGCCGCTGGCGGCCTCGGCCACGTTCCGGTTCATCTCGTTGGTCGTGGCGGTCTGCTCCTCGACGGCCGCGGCGATCGTCGCCTGGAAGTCGTTGATCTCGCCGATGACCGAGGAGATCTGGCTGATCGCCTCGACCGCACCCGCCGTGTCGGCCTGGATGGCCTCGACCCGCTGCGAGATGTCCTCGGTCGCCCGCGCGGTCTCCTGCGCGAGCTCCTTGACCTCGCTGGCGACGACGGCGAAGCCCTTGCCGGCCTCACCGGCGCGGGCGGCCTCGATGGTGGCGTTGAGCGCCAGCAGGTTGGTCTGCTCCGCGATGCCGTTGATCAGCTTGATCACGGTGGCGATCTCCTGGGAGGAGTCGCCGAGCTTGCCGACCGTGCGGGTCGTGTTCTCCGCGACCGCCACGGCCTGACCGGCGACACGGGCGGCCTCGGTGGCGTTGTGCGCGATCTCCCGGATCGCCGACTCCATCTGCGAGGAGCCGGTGGCCACCGTGTCGACGCTGGCCGCGACCGCACCGGCGGAGGCGACGACGTCGTCGGCCTGACCGGCGGCGAGGCGGGCGTTGGCCGAGATGCCCTCGGACGCCGCGTTGAGCTGGGTGGAGGCCGCGGCGAGGCGGGTGGAGGAGTCGTTCACCAGCAGCAGGACGTGCGAGATCGCGTCGAGGGTCTCGTCGAGCGACTCGGCCATCTCGCCGAGCTCGGCACCACCGGTGCGGCCGGCGCGCACGGTCAGGTCACCGGCGGCCACCTGGCCCAGGATCTCGCGGATCCGCTGCACCGGGCGGGTGACCCCGCGGGAGACGATGGTGGCCAGGACCACGCTGATCAGCAGGCCCGCGAGCATGATGCCGACGGTGAGGTTGCGCGCCGAGGCGTAGGCGTCAGCGGCTCCGGCGGCCGTGGCCGCGGATGCCTCCGACGCGGCCGCGGTGGCGGTGGTGATCGACTCCTTGATGACGATCTCCTGCTCACCCATGATCCCGAGGAGCTCGATCGCCCGCGGCGGGTTGCTCGCGATGAACCCGGGCGTCGAGAGCTCGGCGAGCGCCGGCAGGTAGGTGTCGACGGCGGTGGCGAACTCGGTGAACGCGGCACGCGCCTCGGCCGGGAGCGGCATCGCGCCGACGGCGGCGGTCCGGTCGGCGAGGATCTGCATGTACTCCGCAGCACCCTCCTTGGCCTTGGCGATCGTCGACGGGGGCAGGACGGCGACGTTCGACCGGGCCACGTTGGCGGACAGCTGCCACCAGTCGGCCTCCAGGCGGCGCAGGCCGTCGAGCGGGACGGCGCCGCGCTCGTACACCTGCTCGGCCTTGTCGCTGAGCTCGCCCATCCGGTTGATGCCGAAGGCGCCCACGCCGACGGTGGTCAGGGCGACGACGAGGATCGAGCCCAGCATCCGGCTCCGCAGGCCGAACCGGGTGCTGCGCACGCGCTCGGCCGACTCCTCGGACGAGTTCCCGTCCGTCCCGACCGCGTGGTCGTCTCCCTGCATCATCCCTGCCCGCTTCCTGTACGACTGGACGTCGAAACCCGACGCACTGCCTATCGGCCGCCGGGCGCGGAAGTTGAGCAGAGTGGTCAGAGGGAGGCGAGGAACGCCGCCACGCCGTCCTCGTCGTTGCCGACGGTGACGTCGGTGGCGACGGCGAGCAGGTCCGGGTGGGCGTGCGCCATCGCCACCGCCCGGCCGCCGCCGTCGCGCACCCACTCGAACGCGGCGATGTCGTTGGGCATGTCCCCGAAGACGACGACGTCCTCCGGGCCGACGCCGTGCAGGTCCGCGACCCGCCCGATCCCGGTGGCCTTGGTGACGCCGGGCGCGGAGATCTCGGCCAGGGCGTCGGTGGACGAGTGCGTCACCGTGGCCCGGTCGCCGACGACCGCCTCGATGAGCTCGACGAACGCGTCGGGGTCCATCGACCCGTGGCGGGCCAGCAGCTTGGCGGCCGGCGCTGCCGTCATCTCCTCCAGCGTGGCGACGGCGACACCCGGCACGTTCACGTCCCAGCGGGGGCGGTAGACCGGCTCGTGGCGGAACTGCCAGCCGTACTCGACGGCGAACCAGGTGGTCGGCTGGTGCTCGCGCAGCGCGGCGGTGATCGCCTGCAGCGCGTCGGGCTCCAGCGGTGCCTCGTCGATGATCTCCATCGGCTCGAGGTCGAGCAGCACGGCGCCGTTGCAGCAGACCGCCGTCCCGTTGCCCAGCACCGTGCGCACGTTGTGCATCCAGCGCGGCGGGCGGCCGGTCGCGAGGACGAACGGCACACCCTCGGCGCGCCATCGGTCCAGCTCCGCGACCGTTGCGTCACTGACGCTGTCGTCGGAGCGCAGCAGCGTGCCGTCCATGTCGCTGGCGATCAGCCGCGGTCGCCAGTCAGACATCGCGCAGCACCGCCTCGAGGTAGCGGGCCACGCCCTCGGCCTGGTGCCCGCTGGTGACCTCCGGCGTCAGGGCCCGGACGGCGGGGTGCGCGTTGGCGACGGCGACCGCGCGCCCGCCGGCGTCCTGCACCGCCCCCAGCATCGGCAGGTCGTTGGGCATGTCCCCGAACACGAGGACGTCGCCGAAGCCGACGCCGTACCGGTCCAGTGCCAGCTGCAGCCCGCTGGCCTTGGTGATGCCCGGCGGCAGCACCTCGATGAAGCCCAGGCCCGCGTGCGTCAGCTCCGCGTCGGCGGGGTCGACGACGGTGCGGGCCAGCGCCAGCAGCTCGTCCTGGTCGAGGGTCGCCGAGCGCAGGAAGACCTTCAGGACGGCGCCGGCCGGCAGCACCTCGTGCCGCGCCAGCAGGTGCGAGGGTTCGGGGTAGGGCCAGTCGAAGCCGTGCTGCACGCGCAGCCGGGTGCGGACCTCGCCCTGCTCGGCGGCGTCCTCGACGGCGAGCACGACGTCGCCGACCACCCGCTCGATGGCCTCGACGACGCGGGCCGCCTGCTCCCGCGGCAGAGCCACGGTGCGCAGCACCTCGTCGCGCTCCAGGTCGACGACGAACCCGCCCTGCGACAGCACGGCCAGCCCGCGGCCGCCGAGGGCCGCGCGCACGCTGTCCAGCAGGCGGGGCCCGCGGCCGGTGACGCCGACGACGGGGATGCCGGCGTCCCAGCACGCCTCCAGCGCCGCCCGGGTGCGCGCACCGACCAGGCCGTCGGCGTCCAGGAGGGTGCCGTCGAGGTCGCTGGCGACGAGCTTGGGCCGCCACGGACCCAGGTCGCCGAGGTCGACCACGCGGTCGGCGCCGTCCAGGACCCCGTGGGCCCGGATGGCGCGCGGGGGGCTGCCGGTCATGCGGTCGGCACCGGGGCCGCGAGCGTCATGCCCGGCGTCAGCGCCTCCACCCCGCCCAGCCACGGGCGCAGCGCGACGGGCACGTGCACCGAGCCGTCGGCGCGCTGGTGCACCTCGAGCAGGCAGGCGATGGTCCGGGCGATCGCGCAGAGGGTGCCGTTGAGCGTGGCCGCCGTCTGGTTCTTCCCGTCCGCGTCGCGGTAGCGGATGCCGAGCCTCCGAGCCTGGAAGGTGGTGCAGTCCGAGGTGCTGGTGAGCTCCCGGTAGGTGCCCTGGGTCGGGAACCACGCCTCGATGTCGTACTTGCGCGCGGCACTGGTGCCCAGGTCACCGGCGGCGATGTCGACCACCCGGTAGGGCAGCTCCAGCGCCTGGAGGAACTCCTCCTCCCACTGCAGCAGACGCAGGTGCTCGGCAGCGGCGTCCTCGGGTGCACAGAAGCTGAACATCTCGACCTTGTCGAACCAGTGCACGCGGATCAGGCCGCGGGTGTCCTTGCCGTAGGAGCCGGCCTCGCGGCGGAAGCAGGACGACCAGCCGGCGTAGCGCTTCGGGCCCGCGGAGAGGTCGAGCACCTCGTCGGCGTGCATGCCGGCGATCGCCACCTCGGAGGTGCCCACGAGGTAGAGGTCGTCGCGCTCGATCCGGTACACCTCCTCGTCGTGCTCGCCGAGGAAGCCGGTGCCCTCCATGGCCGTGGGCTTGACCAGCGCGGGGGCGATGACGGGGGTGAACCCGGCGGCGACGGCGCGGCTGATGGCCAGCTGCGCGAGCGCGAACTCCAGCAGCGCGCCGGGTCCGGTGAGGAAGTAGAAGCGCGAGCCGGAGACCTTGGCGCCGCGCTCCATGTCGATGGCGCCCAGGGCCTCGCCGATCTCCAGGTGGTCGCGCACCGGGAAGTCGTAGGCCGGCACCTCGCCGACGGTGCGCAGGGTGACGGCGTCGTCCTCACCGCCGGGCGGGACGTCCTCGTGGACGACGTTGGCGATCGCCAGGTGGGCGGCGCGCAGGGCGGCGTCGGCCTCCCGCTGGCCCTCCTCCGCCGCCTTGACCTCGGCGGCCAGCGCCTTGGCCCGGTCCAGGACGGCGGGCCGCTCCTCGGGGGTGGCCTTCTTGACCGCCTGGGAGGCGGCCTTCTGCTCGCCGCGCAGGTCGTCGACCCGCTTGACCCCCTCGCGGCGGGTGGCGTCGGCGGCCAGCAGCGTGTCGACCAGGGACTCGTCGTCACCCCGGGCGCGCTGGCTGGCACGGACGAGGTCGGGGTTCTCACGCACGAGCCGCAGGTCGATCACGGGGACAACATTAGGTGAGCCGCCCCTGCGACGGCCGCGTCCGCGGGAGCCGCCTGCGAGGGCCCGCGTCGGCGCGGGGCCCGGAGGGCTCCCGGCGGCGTGGGCCGGACTCGCTCGTCGCCGCTGGGGGCGGTGCGTGGCCGCGGTGTCGTCCGGAGGACGACAATGCAGCAATGCGCTTCCTGCAGCGGCCCGACCACGACCTCACCTACGCCGACGTGTTCATGGTGCCCAACCACTCGACGGTCGGCTCCCGGCTCGAGGTCGACCTGACCACGCCCGACCGCGTGGGGACGACCATCCCCGTCGTCGTCGCCAACATGACGGCGATCTCCGGCCGGCGCATGGCCGAGACCACGGCCCGCCGCGGCGGCCTCGCGGTGCTGCCGCAGGACATCCCGGTCGACGTCGTCGCCGCGGTCGTCTCCTGGGTCAAGCAGCGGCACCCGATCTACGACACCCCGATCACGCTCTCCCCGCACTCCACGGTGGGCGAGGCGCTGTCGCTGCTCACCAAGCGCGCGCACGGGATCGTCGTCGTGGTCGAGGACGGCTCGCCGGTCGGCGTCGTCACCGACGGGCAGTGCCAGGACGTGGACCGGTTCACCCAGCTGTCCGAGGTGATGACCCGCGAGCCGCTCACCATCCCGGCCGGCACCGACCTGCCCAAGATCTTCGACGTCCTCTCCGGCGAGCGGATCAGCGCGGCGCCCGTGGTCGAGGGCGACCGGCTGGTCGGCGTCGTCACCAAGAAGGGCGCGCTGCGCTCGGCGATCTACACGCCGGCGGTGAACGCGGACGGGCACCTGCTCACCTCCGCAGCCGTGGGCATCAACGGCGACGTCGCCGGCAAGACGTCGGCCCTGCTCGCTGCCGGCGTGGACGTCCTGGTGGTCGACACCGCGCACGGGCACCAGGAGAAGGCGATCGAGGCGCTGCGCGCGGTGCGCTCGGTGGCGGGCTCCGTACCGGTCGTCGCCGGCAACGTGGTGACGGCGCAGGGCACCCGCGACCTGATCGAGGCCGGTGCCGACGTCGTCAAGGTCGGCGTGGGCCCGGGCGCCATGTGCACCACCCGGATGATGACCGGCGTCGGCCGCCCGCAGTTCTCCGCCGTCGAGGAGTGCGCCACGGAGGCGCGCACCCTGGGCAGGCACGTGTGGGCCGACGGCGGTGTCCGGCACCCGCGCGACATCGCCCTCGCCCTGGCTGCCGGCGCGGCGAACGTTATGGTCGGCTCCTGGTTCGCCGGCACCTACGAGTCCGCCGGCGACATCCACGACGACGGCTCGGGCCGGCTCTACAAGGAGTCGTTCGGCATGGCGTCCGCGCGCGCGGTCAAGGCACGGACGGCCGGCGCATCGGGGTTCGAGCGGGCGCGGGCCGGCCTGTTCGAGGAGGGCATCTCGTCGTCCCGGATGTACCTGGACCCGCAGAGCCCCGGCGTCGAGGACCTGATCGACCAGATCGTCGCGGGCGTGCGGTCCTCGTGCACCTACGCGGGCGCCCGCACGGTGGACGAGCTGCACGAGCGCGCGGTGCTGGGGGTGCAGAGCTCGGCCGGCTTCGAGGAGGGCCGCCCCCTGCCGACCAGCTGGTGAAGCCGCTCCCGCTCCCGGTCTTCGAGGCGCTGGTCGCCGACGCGCTCGACGAGGTGCCGCCCGACCTGCTGGCGCTGATGGACAACGTCGTCGTCCTGGTCGAGGACCGGAACCCCGAGGAACCGGACCTGCTCGGCATCTACGAGGGGTTCGCGCTCACCGAGCGGGGCTGGGAGTACGGCGGGGCGCTGCCGGACCGGATCATGATCTACCGCGAGGCGATCTGCGACATCTGCGAGACGGCCGAGGAGATCGTCGAGGAGGTCACGATCACCGTCGTCCACGAGATCGCGCACCACTTCGGCATCGAGGAGGAGCGGCTGCACGAGCTCGGCTGGGGCTGACGGCGGCGGCTTACGCTCGACAGGTGCCCCTGCCGACGACGCGACGTGTGAGCCTGGCCCTGTTCGCGACGGCGCTGCTGACCACCGGCTGCGCGGGCAGCGGGACGGGGCGCACCGAGGCCGCCCCGCCGTCCGCGTCTGCCGAACTGCTGGAGCCGACCGCGTTCGCCGATGTCGTCGCGGGCGAGGAGGCCTTCGTCATCAACGTGCACGTGCCCGACGAGGGCTCGATCGAGGGCACGGACGCCGCCATCCCCTTCGACCGGATCGAGCAGCAGAAGGCGGCGCTGCCGGCGGACCGCGGTACGCCGCTGGCCGTGTACTGCCGCTCCGGCAGCATGAGCGCCGACGCCGTGGCCACGCTGACCGAGCTCGGCTACGCCGACATCGTGGACCTCAGGGGCGGGATGCAGGCCTGGTCGGCGGAGGGACGCCCCCTGCTGCCGCCGGGCTGACCCTCCCTGTGCGGACTTTCGGTGCAGAAAGTCCGGTCAGGTGCGGCCGGTAGCGTTCCGGGACGTGCCCGACAACATCGCCGCCGCCGGCAAGCTGCCGATCAAGATGCTGCACGACCGCATCCTGGTCGCGCTCCGCAAGGAGGACGGCGACCGGCGGTCCAGCGGCGGCATCCTCATCCCCGCGACCGCCCAGGTGGCCAAGCGGCTGATGTGGGGCGAGGCCAAGGGCGTGGGCCCGAGCGTGCGCCAGGTGAAGGTCGGCGACCAGGTGCTCTTCTCGCCCGAGGACCAGCACGAGGTCGAGGTGCACGGCGAGGACCTGATCATCCTGCGCGAGCGCGACGTGCACGCCGTCGCCGCCGAGCGCATCGAGGAATCGACCGGCCTCTACCTCTGACACCCCTCGCAGGCATGGGAAGCAATACACCCGTTCTCGGGCCCACAACGGGTGCATCGCTTCCCATGCCTAGGGCGCCGCGGGCGGCTCGGCGCGGGCGTGGCGGGTGATCACCGCGGTCATGTCCTCCAGCCAGCGGTGGACGACGGCGAGCTCCGCGGGCGTGTAGGCGTCCATCGCGGCCGTCATGTCCTGCGCGAGCCCGCCGAAGTGGTCCGCCCCGGCGGCCATCGCGGAGTCCGACATCTCGAGCACCACCCGGCGGCGGTCGGCGTCGTCGCGCGACCGGCGCAGGTGACCGACCTTCTCCAGCCGGTCGACCAGCGCCGTCACCGACGCCGAGCGCAGCTCGACGGCCTCGCCGAGCCGGCCGGCGGTGAGCGCCTCACCCCGCCGGGCGGCGTCCATGATCGCGACCAGGGCACGGACGTCGGTGCGGTTCAGCCCGTGCAGCTGGGCGAATCGCTGCCCGACTGCATCCAATTCGACGTTCAGCCGGCGAAGGAGCAACGCCAGTTCCTGGCGCGCGCGAGCGGTGTCCTCGGACATGCCACCTCCGTTCGCGCGCCCCAACCCGCCGACGTAATCTCTCGATGATCGAGATTATCGACCGACGAAGGACATCATGCAGCGCCGCACCCGTCTCCTCCGCTGGCTGATCCCGGCGCTCGTCGCCGTCGCCTGGCTGGTCCTGGCCGGCCCCCTGGGCTCGTTCGGCGGCAAGCTGGCCGAGGTCTCGGAGAACGACTCCGCCGCCTTCCTGCCCGACAGCGCGGAGTCCACCCAGGTCACCGAGCTGAGCCGCGAGTTCCAGAGCGAGCGCACCCTGCCGGTGATCCTGCTGTGGGAGAGCGAGGACGGCGCCCTCGACCCCGCGGTGCAGGCCGAAGCGCAGGACCGGCTGGACCAGGCGATCGCGATCGCCGAGGACGCCGGCGCGCTGGAGGGCGAGGCCTCACCCGTGATCCCGTCCGAGGACGGCGAGGCCGTGCAGGCGGTGCTCCCGTTCGACCCCGACCTGGGGGACGCCCTCCCCGAGATCGTCGGGGAACTGCGAGGGCTGGACGGCATCGACGGCACGACCGCCTTCGTCACCGGTCCCGGCGCGATCTTCGCCGACTTCGCCGAAGGCTTCTCCGGCATCGACGGGCTGCTGCTGCTCGCGGCGTTCGGCGTCGTCCTGCTGATCCTGCTGGTCGTCTACCGCAGCCCGCTGCTGCCCTTCCTGGTCATCGGCACCGCCGGCATGGCGCTGGTCGTCTCCCTCGCGGTCGCCTACTTCCTCGCGAAGCAGGGCTGGATCGACGTCAACGGCCAGAGCCAGGGCATCGCCTCGATCCTCGTCGTCGGTGCGGCGACCGACTACGGCCTGCTGCTGGTCGCCCGGTACCGCGAGGAGCTCCGCCAGGAGGAGTCCAAGTACACCGCGATGCGGGTGGCGCTGAAGCAGTCGTGGGAGCCGATCCTGGCCTCGGGCGGCACGGTCATCCTCGGCGTCCTCTGCCTGCTCTTCTCCGATCTGGGCTCCAACCGCGGCCTGGGCCCGATCTCCGCGGTCTGCATCGCCTTCGCCATGCTCGCCGCGCTCACCTTCCTGCCCGCGGTGCTCGTGCTGTTCGGCCGGGCCGCGTTCTGGCCGTTCCGCCCGAAGTACGGCGAGGAGCACGCCCACGGAAAGGGCTGGGAGCGGATCTCCACCTCGGTCGGCCGCCGTCCGACCCGGTACCTGCTCGGCAGCGTCGGCGCGCTCGTCGTCCTCGCGCTGTTCCTGCCCACCTTCGACTCCGACGGCATCCCGCTGTCCGAGGGCGTGCGCGGGGGCTCCGAGTCCGGAGCGGGCCAGGAGGCCATCGCCCGGCACTACGAAGCCGGCGCCGCCAGCCCCGCCGTCATCATCACGCCGGCCGACGGCTGGCAGGAGGTCGCGGACGCCGCGGCCGGGACCGACGGCGTCGCCGGGGTCGAGCCGTTCACCGGCCGGCAGGCCGGTCCGCCCGGAGCCGGCGACGCCGAGCCGCTCGAGGTCGACGGCCTGGTCCGCCTCGAGGCCACCCTCGACGACGCCCCGGACAGCGAGGCCGCGCAGAGCACCGTCTCCGACCTCCGGACGGCGGTGAGCGACGTCGACCCCGACGCCCTGGTCGGCGGCAGCTCCGCGCAGGACCTCGACACCCAGGAGACCGCGGCCCGCGACCTGCTGGTCATCGTCCCGCTGGTGCTGCTGGTGATCACCGTCGTGCTGGCACTGCTGCTGCGCGCGGTCGTGGCGCCCCTGCTGCTGGTCGGCACCGTCGCGCTCAGCACGGCGGCGACGGTCGGCGTCGCGGCGCTCGCCTTCGACCACCTGTTCTCGTTCCCGGACAGCGATCCGCAGGTGCTGCTGATCGGCTTCGTGTTCCTGGTGGCGCTGGGGATCGACTACAACATCTTCCTGATGACCCGGGCACGGGAGGAGTCGATGCGGCACGGCACCCGGGACGGAATCCTGCGGGCGCTGACGGTGACCGGCGGGGTGATCACGAGCGCCGGTCTGGTGCTCGCCGCCACCTTCGGCGCGCTCACGGTGCTGCCGCTGGTCATCCTCATCCAGCTCGGGTTCCTGGTCGGCTTCGGCGTCCTGCTGGACACCTTCGTCGTCCGCACGCTGCTGGTGCCGGCGGCGGTCCACCTGATCGGCGACAAGGTCTGGTGGCCCAGCGCACTGGCGAAGGGCCCGACCGCCCCCGAGGCCGACGACCGCGAGCTCGAACGCGTCTAGCTCAACCGGCGACGGCGATCCAGCCGACCAGTGCGACCCCGACCAGCACCCACGCCAGCGGGACGCGGTTGACCCAGCGGGCGGCGCCGAGCAGCCGGTTGGCGAACAGCACCCACGCGGCGACCGTCGTCGCGAGGGCGACCACCGGGTAGACCCACCAGGCCAGGATCACGAACGCGGCGGCGACCGAGTCCCAGTTCGCCAGGCTCATCGTCCCGCCGATGGCCAGGAAGAACCACGGCAGCAGGAACAGCAGGTAGCCGCCCTGCAGGATCCCCAGCTCGATCGCGGTGGCGCGCCGGGTACCGGGCTCGTCGGGGCGCCGGACCAGCGGCGTCGCGGGCATCACGGCGGCGGAGCGTAGCGGCGCGGCGCGCCCCCGGGGTCAGACCGCGCCGGAGCGCACCCGGTCCAGCCAGTCGCCCGCCTCGGCGAAGGCGTCGTCGGCGGACTCGGCCGGCACGGGGCAGTTCTGCCGCCCGTCGGCGCGGGGATAGGAGCCGAGGAACCGGACGTCCTCGCACACCCGGTGCAGCGCGGCCAGCGCCTCGCCCACCCGGCGGTCGGCGATGTGCCCCTCGCAGTCCAGCGAGAACGAGTAGACGCCGAGCCGCTGGCGGGTGGGCCGGGACTCGATGCGGGTGAGCGAGATGCCGCGGGCGGCGAACTCCCGCAGCAGGTCCAGCAGCGCCCCGGTGCGGTCCCCGACGACGGCGACCAGCGAGGTCTTGTCGTTGCCGGTCGGCGCCGGCAGCGGGCCGGGCCGGCTGACCAGCACGAAGCGGGTGACGGCGCCGGCGTGGTCGGCGATGTCGTCGGCCAGCGCCTCCAGCCCGTAGCGCTCCGCCGCGATCGCCGCGCAGACGGCCGCGTCGTGCTCGCCCGCGGCCACGGCGGCGGCCGCCGCGGCGGTCGAGCTGGCCGGGAGCGGCGTGATGCCGGGCAGGTTCGTCTCGAGCCACCGGCCGGTCTGCGCCAGCGCGTGCGGATGGCTGGCCACCGAGCGCACCGCGTCCAGCGTCGTCCCGGGCCGGACGGCGAGGGTGAAGGCGACCGGGAGGAACACCTCGCGGGTGATGATCAGCGGATCGCCGTCGGCCAGGCCGTCCATGGTGGCGGGCACGGAGCCCTCCACCGAGTTCTCCAGCGGGACCAGCCCGGCGTCGGCGTCCCCCGAACGGACGGCGGCCAGCGTCGCCGGGACACTCGGGCGGGGGGTTCGCGTTCCCCCGCCGGTGTCAACGGCACTGCTGAGCGCTGCCTCGGCGAAGGTACCCTCGGGCCCGAGATAGGCGAACCGCGTGGGAGACGTGCTGGGTTGCATCCCGGGCATCCGACGAGGGTAGTGCGGGCGGGTCACGACGAACGCGTGACCCGGGGGAAGCTGCCTCGCTGATCGGGAACTCCGGCTCCCACGAACCGGACGACGACCCGCGACTGGAGGTGGCGTGCCCCCCGCCTCGGCAGCCGCTGCCTCCCCGACGCCGTCGCCGTCCGAGCTCGATCGGCTGCACGCCGCCCTGTGGCGCCTCCTGGCCACCGGCGAGCGGGACGACGCCGCCTTCGGCGACCTCGTCGACGACGTGGACGACGTGTTCTCGTCCAGCGCCGATCCGTACTGGGTGGCGTGGCGCTCCGCGCTGGCGGCCCGCCGCGGCCTGGCCGACGGCGACGCCGACGCGGCCACCGAGGCGATCACCGCCGCCCGGGAGGCGCTGCACGGCTGCCTGCCCTCGGTGTGGACCGCGCTCACCCTGGCCTACCTGGCCCACCTCGAGGTCACCGCCGACCACGTCGACGCCGCGATGCTCATGGCCGTCGACGCCAGCCTGCAGACCGAGGAGCCCTCCGCGCAGGAGCCCTCCCGCGCGCTGCTGCAGGCGCACCGCTGGCTGTCGCTCACCCTCGCCGGCCTCGACCTCGAGGAGCTCGCCGTCGCGCACGCCGGCCGGGCGCACCGGGTGGCCGCCCAGCTCCCCGACGTCGACGACCAGTGGCGGACGCTGCTGCTCAGCGCCCAGCAGCACGTGGAGCTGGCCCAGACGCTGCACCGCCGCGGCGACGAGCAGCGCGCCGCCGAGCTCGCCGAGGAAGCGATCGGCTGCGCCACCGCCGCCCGCGGGCTCGACCGGGAGCCCGAGCCGGCCGAGGCCGACCTGCTCGACGTCGTCCAGGCGTGGGCCATGACGTGCACCGACGACCTCGACGGCGCGCTCGGCCCGCTGCGCCGCGTGCACCGGCACGTGCAGGCCGACGGCGGGGTGTGGCTGCGCGGCTACACCGACCTCGTGCTCGCCCGGCTGCTGGCCCGCCTCGCCGCGCGCGACGGCGACCTGATCCGCGGCGAGGAGGCCGTGGGGCTGCTCGTCGACGCCTCGGGCGCCTTCGCCGCGTCCGGCGACCGCCGCCGCTACCGGCAGTGCCTGCTCGAGCTCGGGCAGAACACCGCCGACCTGGGCCGCCCGGCCGAGGCGCTGCACTGGCTGGAGGCCTACCGCGCCGACACCGGCCGCGCGCACGCCCGCGGCCGCGAGCTGTGGGCGGAGATGTTCGTCCGCCGGAGCCGGCTGCGCGAGGCCGAGCGGCAGGCGGCGGTGCTGCGCCGGCATGCCCTCGAGGACCCGCTGACCGGCCTGGGCAACCGGCGCTCCGCCGAGCGCCGGCTCGCCGGCCTGCGGTTCGGTGAGGAGCCGCTGTCGCTGGCGGTGGTCGACGTCGACCGGTTCAAGGCGGTCAACGACGGCGCCTCGCACACGCAGGGCGACGTCGTGCTCCGCCGGGTGGCCGACCTGCTGCGCGAGCACAGCCGCACCGGGGACGAGGTGTTCCGCTGGGCCGGCGACGAGTTCCTGGTGCTGCTGCCGACGGCGACCGAGGCGCAGGCCGTCGTCGTCATGGAGCGGCTGCGCGCCGCCGTGGCCGCCGCCGACTGGGGCGACCTGCGGCTGACCGAGCCGGTCACGGTGAGCGTCGGCGTCGCGACCGCGCCCCAGGTGGGCGAGGACCAGCCCGAGCCGGTGGTGGGCTGGCGGGCACTGTTCGACACCGCCGACCTGCTGCTGTTCTCCGCCAAGCGCAGCGGGCGCAACCGGGTGCGCGCTCCCGGCGGCGGCCCGGCCGACGGGCGGACCGGAGCGTGACGACGGCGGCGGGATGGGACAGGTGGGACGCGACGGGCGGAGGACGGCGCGTTCGCGACGACGTGCTCGACAGTGACGGAACTCCGGTGCACAGTGCGCTCGTGCCACCCGGAGCCCTGCATCAGCGGGTGACGGCCGCTCTGGCGAACTGGCAGCTGGACGACGCCGAGCAGTTGCTCGCCGGCGTCGACTCCGAGCCCTCGCCGTACCAGGCGGCCGAGCCCGACCCGGTCACGGCCGGCGGCTCCGACCTCCGACGCGCCTGGGCCGACACCCTGCGGGCCGAACTCCTGGTCCGCCGGCTGCGGGTCGCCGGGTTCACGCTCGTCGGCGAGCCGGTGACCACCGGCGGCCCCGAGTCCGAGCGCGAGCCCGCCCTCGACCTGCACGCCGGGGTGGCCGAGCTGATCGACGGGGACGGCGAGAGCGCCGACCCGCGCTCGGAGTCCGCCTCCCGGGCGGCGCTGGCGATCGCGCTGGTCCGGTCGGCCAAGGCGGCCTTCGACGCGACCGACGACGCCCTGCAGCGCGCCGCCGGTCTGGCCCGGCACGCACGGATCGAACTGCTCTCCCGCCGGATCGACGCCGCCATGGACGAGGCGGTCGAGGCGGCCAGCCTGCTCGACCCCGGCCTACCGCCGAGCCGGCTGCTGGTGGACACCCTCGGCACGCTGGCCGGCGTCCTCGCCGACCTGGAGCTGATGCCGCTGGCGCTGGACTTCCAGCGCCGGGCGCACGAGGCGGCGCGCTGGGCGGCGGCCGACCCCGCACTCCTGGAGCCGGGCGACGGCGATCCGGACGAGCTCGTCGCGGGGGCGGCCACCCGGCTCGGCGAGCTGTGCGCCGAGCTCGGCGAGGGGCTGCTGGACGACGGGCTGCCGGAGTCGGCGAACCCGCACTTCGCCGAGGCCCGCACGCTGGCCGAGGAGGCCCTCCAGCTGCTTCCCCCGGAGGCGCCCGGCGTCGTCGCGGCGCAGATCGTGCACGGCTGGGCGCTCGTCGGTCTGGGCGAGCACGCCGCCGCGACCGGGCCGCTGCGCTCCGCCGTCCGCATCACCTCGGCCGCCGACGACCGCGCCCAGCGCGCCTCCGCCCAGCTGGCGCTGGGCCGGACGCTGCGCCGGCAGGGCGACCCCGCCGGCGCCGACGAGCACCTGGTCTCGACCCTCCAGCTGGCCACCGAGCACGGCCTCCCCCGGCTGCGCCGCGCCGCCCTGCGCGAGCTGTGCACGCTGCACGCCGAGCTGGACGACGCCGGCCGCGCGCTGCCCTACCTGCAGGCCTACCTCGCCGACGAGCTGGACCGGGTGGACGAGCGGCGCACCCGCTGGGTGGAGCTGTTCGGCCGGCGCAAGAGCCTGCTGGAGACCGAGCGGGCCGCCGGGCAGCTGCGCCGCCAGGCCTACGAGGACCCGCTCACCCACCTGCCCAACCGGCGCTACGCCGAGGCGCGGCTGGACGGCCTGCTCGCCGGCGGTGGGATCCCCGCGCTGGCCGTCGTCGACGTCGACCGGTTCAAGTCGATCAACGACGCGATCGGCCACCCCGGCGGCGACGCCGTGCTGCGCGCGGTGTCGGAGCTGCTCATCGCGGGCGTCCGCGACACCGACGAGGTCTGCCGCTGGGCCGGCGACGAGTTCGTCGTCCTGCTGCCCGACACCACCGCCGAGCAGGCCGAGCGGGCGCTGGAGCGCACCCGCCGCAAGGTCGCCGGCTACGACTGGGCCTCGCTCGGGCTGAGCACGCCGGTGACGATCAGCGTCGGCATCGCCTCGGCCGCCCGCGGCGACGACCGGCGCACCCTGTTCGCCGCCGCCGACGGCGTGCTCTACGACGCCAAGCGCAGCGGTCGGGACCGCGTCGTGCGCCTCTCCGGGGTCACCCAGAAGCGGGCCGGCGGCAGCCCGCTGGACGTGCTGTTCGGCGGCCCCGCCCCGGCGGAGCGGCCGGCCGAGCAGGTCCTGACGGCCGCGGACCTCCCCGCGGTCGAGACCGTCGAGGACGTCGCAGTGGTCAAGGACCTCTCGACCTCCGACGACGGCTTCGCGCCGCTGCTGGTGGTCCCGGAACCCGCCGACCCGCCGCTCGGCGTGGACCGGCCGGATGAGCCGCTGCTCGGCCTGCTGCCCAGCGCCCCTGCCACCCAGGACGACCGCGAGCCCGCGAGCACCCCGCCGGCCACGCCCCGAGTGCCCGAGCCGGAGGTCGTCTGGGCGACCGGGCGCACCACCGAGCAGGTGCTGGCACTGGTGCGCGAGGCGCGCCGCGAGCACCCCGACCGTCCGGCGCTCGTGCTGCGGGCCGGCGCGGAGACGCTGGTCGCGCTCGCCTCGGAGCACGACGCGTACACGACCATGGACGCCGCCGCGATGGCCGCCGCCGTCGGCCCGCTGCCCGAGCAGGTCGGCCGGGTCGCCGTGCTGTCCGCCGGGGGCGCCGACACCCCGATCGCCGCCGAGGTCGCCTTCGTGGCCCGCGTCTCGGGCAGCGCGGCCGTGCGGCACGACGACGTCGCTGGCAGCCGGATCCGTGCGCTGCTCACCGAGCCAGGGCGGCTGCCCGACGCCGACTGCCTGGTCGTGGTGGCCGGCATGGACGCCGCGCTGGTCGCGACGCTGGGCGCGCTCACCGACGTCCCCGTGGTCGCGGTGCCGACGTCGGCCGGTCAGCCCGTCGGCCTCGGCGGCCTGGGCGCGCTGATGACCATGCTGACCGCCGCCGCCCCGGGCGTCGCGGTGACCGGCGTGGACAACGGCTGGTCGGCCGGCGTCTTCGCCGCTCGTGTCGCGCGCCGCGCCGCCCGCTGACCCGCCACCCTGCATCCCCAGTTGATCAACTCGATGGTGGGGCGGCGGCTCCCGCGGCGGGTCGTCCAGCTCTTCCTCGGCCTGGCGCTCTACGGCGTCTCGATCGCCGCCCTGGTGCTCGCCGATCTGGGCGTCATGCCGTGGGACGTGCTGCACCAGGGGCTGGCCCGCCAGCTCGGCTGGTCGCTGGGCACGGTGATCATCGTCGTCGGTGTGCTCGTGCTGCTGGCCTGGATCCCGCTGCGCGAGCGCCCGGGCCTCGGCACCGTCAGCAACGTGATCGTGGTCGGTCTGGTGGCCGACGCGGTGCTGGCGGTCGTCGATCCGCCGTCGTCCCTGGCGGTCCGGATCGCGCTGGCCGCCGGCGGCATCGCCTGCAACGCCGTCGCCACCGCCGCCTACGTGGGCGTGCGGCTCGGCCCGGGGCCGCGGGACGGGCTCATGACCGGGCTGGTGCGACGGACGGGGCGGAAGGTCGGGCCGGTGCGCACCACGATCGAGGTCCTCGTCGTCGTCTCGGGCTGGCTGCTCGGGGGCACGGTCGGCGTCGTCACGGTGGTCTACGCGCTGGCCATCGGGCCCCTGGTGCAGCCGCTGCTCCCCCGGCTGACCGTCGACGCGCGCTAGTCGAGCACCGGCGGCCGCAGCCCCCGCACCACCACCGGGACGACGGCGAGCACCAGCACCGCGGTCGCCACCGGGCCGCCGAGCGCCCAGGCGGCGAACACCAGCAGCCCGGCGAGCTCGACGCCGAGCCCGGCGACCGAGCTGACCGTCGCGCGGTAGGGCCCCTCGATCCGTTCCTGCAGCCGGGCCTCCGCGGCGACCAGCACCGCCAGGTACAGCCCGTAGGCGAGAGCCAGCGCGGTCAGCGCCGCGGGCGCGGGCAGCACCGCTCCCGCGCCCAGCAGCAGCCCCGCCGTCGCCAGCGCTGCGGGCAGCAGGCCGTCGCGGAGGCCCGCCGCGCGGCCGCCGAGCTCGGCACCGGCCGCGCCGGCCAGCGCGATGACGAGGACGGCGAACGGCACCGCCCCCGTCGGCACGCCCCGGTCGGCGGCGAGCACCGGGAAGTACTCCTCCATGGCGTCCAGCCCGCCGACCAGCGCCACCGCGACGACGGCGATCCGCAGCGGCGGGTGCCGCACCACCTGCCGCGCGCCGGCCCGCAGCGTGGTCAGCAGGGCGCCGGTCCGCTCGCGCGGCGGCTCCGGGAAGCGCAACGCGAGCGCCGCGGCGGCCAGGCAGGTCGCCGCGCTCACCCAGCCGACGAGCTCGAACCCACCGATCGCGTGCAGCCCGGTCGCCGCGGCGGCGGTGGGCACCTGGACCAGCAGCTCCGCGGCCGTCATCCGGCCGTTGACCCGGGCGAACGCCTCCTCCGCGCCGACGTCGCGGAGGCCGTCGAAGACCAGCGCCTCGGCGGTGCCGGAGTAGAGCGAGCCGGCCACACCCCAGAGGACGAAGCCGGCCGCGAACCCCGCTGTCCCGGGCGCGACGGTCCAGAGGGCGAAGGCCGCCGCCTGCAGCACGCCGCCGCAGACCAGGACGCCGCGGCGCGACCCCCGGTCGGCGAGCGCACCGGCCGGCACCTCGGCGAGCAACGCGGTGACCGACCAGACGGCGAACAGCCCGGAGACGCCCGCCGTCGTCAGGCCGGTCTCGAGGAACAGCAGCGCGTACAGCGGGTAGAGGGGCACCAGCTCGGAGAGCGCGGCCCAGCCCACCGCGAGCCGGGCGAGGGATCGGGCTGGCGGTGGCGGCACGGTCGAGGCGGGTCAATGTCGGCGCATGACGGCACGCTAGCGCCGTCGTCCGACCGTCGCAGCCGGTTTCCGCACAGCACCGGCTACTCTTCCCGGCGAAGGGGAGTAGCCCCCCGTCCGCTGGTCGACATGCTGGCGCGCCCGCTCGCGGGCCGCCCGGTCAGCGGGTCCGCGCCCCGGCGCGGATGGGCGAGACCTTCGATCGCAGCCATCCCGTGCTGCCGGTCGGAGGCTGCCCTGCCCCCGCCTGGCGGCGCCTCGCGGAAGTAGGAACCTCGTGGTCCTGTCGGTCGTCCTGGCCGCGTTCGTGCTGGTGCTCCCCGTGGAGCTGCCGGACAAGACGCTGTTCGCCAGCCTGGTGCTCGCCACCCGCTTCCCCCCGGTGCCGGTGTTCGTCGGCGTCGGTGCGGCGTTCGGGCTGCAGGTGGCCATCGCGGTCACGGCGGGCTCGCTGCTGTCGCTGCTGCCCGAGGCCCTGGTCAGCGGCGTCGTCGCGCTGCTGTTCCTCGTCGGGGCGGTCATCCTCTGGCGCAGCGCGAACAGCGGTGCGGAGGACGCCGACGACGCGGGCGAGGGCAAGGAGGGCCGGTCCTTCCTGCGGGTCGCCGCCATCTCCTTCGGCGTGCTGTTCGCCGCCGAGTGGGGCGACCTGTCCCAGCTGGCCACGGCCGGGCTGGCCGCCCGGTACGACGAGCCGCTGTCGGTGTTCGTCGGGGCGTGGGCGGCGCTGCTCGTGGTCTCGGCGCTGGCCGTGTTCCTGGGCAAGAACCTCGCCGACCGGCTGCCGATCGCGCTCATCCGGCGGGTCGCGGCCGGGCTGTTCCTGGTCTTCGCGGCGGTCGCCGTCGTGGAGACGATCCGCACGCTCACCTGAGCAGGGACGGTGGAATCGCTGCGGGCGGGCAGGAAGTCGCGCCGGCCCGCTTGACCCTGACGCGACGTCAGGCAGTTGTCTCTCCTCCAGCAGAGGAAGGGAGGACCCGATGAACGTGGGCGAGGTCGCGGCGCTGGCCGGCGTCACGGTGCGCGCGCTGCACCACTACGACCGGATCGGGCTGCTGTCGCCGTCCGGGCGCACATCGGCGGGATACCGGCAGTACGCGCCGGCCGACCTGGACCGGCTGCACTCGGTGCTGCTGTACCGCGCGCTCGGGTTCTCCCTCGAGGAGGTCGCGACCCTGCTGGACGACCCGTCCGCCGATCCCACCGAGCACCTGCGCCGCCAGCACCGGCTGCTGCTCGACCGGCGGGACCGGACGTCGGCGATGGTCGCGGCCGTCGAGAAGGAACTGGAGGCACGTGCGATGGGGATCTCCCTGACCCCGGAGGAGCGGTTCGAGGTGTTCGGCGAGCAGGACCCGGCGCAGTACGACGCGGAGGTATCGCAGCGGTGGGGCGACACCGACGCCTACGCGCAGTCGAAGCGGCGGACGGCGGCCTACGCGAAGGAGGACTGGCTGCGGATCAAGGCCGCGGCCGAGGACCTCGAGGCGCGGTTCGCCGCCGCCCTGGCCGCCGGCGTCCCGGCCGACTCCCCGCAGGCGATGGACCTGGCCGAGGAGCACCGGCAGCAGATCACCGGCACCTACTACGACTGCCCGCCGGAGATGCACGCGGCGCTGGGCCGGATGTACGTCGAGGACGAGCGGTTCGCGGCGCACCACGACGGCCGCGCGCCGGGGCTGGCGCGGTACGTGAGCACCGCCGTCCAAGCCAACGCGGTGCGCCAGGGCTGATCCCCGCCGGGGAGACCGACGTCACCACGAGCGGTCGGCGGACCACCCCCGCGGACCCGCATCCTTGTGCGGGTGGGTTGGGTGATGGCACGGCTTCAGCAGCCGTGGGTGCAGCGGATGATCCGGGCGGCGCTGGCGGCCGGGCTCGCCTGGCAGGTGGCGCTGCTCCTGCCGCCGATCCTGTCCGACTACGCCTACTACGCACCGCTCGGTGCGGTGATCGCGGTCAGCCCCACGATCGCCGACTCCGCCTCGGCCGCCTGGCGCAGCGTCGCGGCCATCCTCACCGGCTTCGGCCTGGCGGTCGGGCTCTACGAGCTCACCCACGCGGTGCCGAACGCGCTGACGGTCGCCGCGATCGTCGCGCTGGCGGTGCTGGTGGAGCAGCTGCGGCTGTGGCGGGAGCAGGCCAGCTGGGTCAGCTTCGCCGCCGTCCTCATGCTCACCGTCGGGCTGGACGACCCCGACACCTACGTGCTCCGCTACGCCGGCCTGACCCTGCTGGGTGCCGCCATCGGGGTGCTGGTCACCACCGTGCTCTTCCCGCCGCTGCAGCTGACCCACGCGGTCGAGCAGATCGCGCGGACCCGCGGCATCCTCGCGCAGCACCTCACCGACATCGCGGCCACGCTGCGCGACGGCCGGGTGCCCGACACCTCCGAGTGGACCGACCGCAACCGCCGGCTGGACCGCGCGCTGGACCGGATGCGGTTCGCCGCGACCCGCGTCGAGCGCGCCCGCCGGGCCAACCCGCGGGCCCGGCGCTGGCAGGGCCGCGCCACGGAGATCCGCGAGGAGGCCCGCGCCGTGGACCGCGTCGCCGTCCTGGTCGACGACCTCACCTCGCTGGTCGTCGAGTTCCACCCGCACCGGCGCGGCATCGACCAGGTCGACGCCGGCACCGGCTGGGTGCTCGCCGACACCCTCGACAGCCTGGCCGGCGTCGTCTGCACGCCGTACCACACGACCGACGGGTCCACTCCGGACGAGCGCGACGAGCAGATCGCCCGTGCGGGCGTCGCGCTGCACCGGCTGGTCACCCTGCTGCGCGAGTCGACGGTGGACGACGACGAGGGCTTCTTCGCCCTCGGCGCGGTCGCCGTCGGTGTGCGGCGCAGCCTGGCCGCGCTGCACGCGGAGGAGCCCCGCCCGGTCGTCCCCGCCTGACGCTCAGACCCGGATGAGCAGCTCGCCGTGCATCATCCCGAGCCAGCCGTCGTCGGCGTCCCGCCACGCGCGCCAGGCGTCGGCCAGCGCATCGAGCTCCGCCGGTGCGGCCAGCCCGTAGGCCACCGCCTGCTCCGCGAAGGGCGACGCCGTCGCCCGCCCCGCCCACGAGTTCCCCCACCACGCGCGCTCGGCCGGCGAGGCGTAGCACCAGGAGGACGTCGTCGCGGTGACGTCGCGCAGCCCGGCGGCGCGCGCCCAGGCCAGCAGCCGGCGGCCGGCGTCGGGCTCGGCGCCGTTGGCCCGCGCCACCCCGTAGTAGACCTCCAGCCAGCGGTCCAGGCCGGGGTTCACGGGGAACCAGGTGAACGTCGCGTAGTCCACGTCGCGGACCGCGACCAGCCCGCCGGGCCGGCAGACCCGCGCCAGCTCGCGCAGCGCGGCGACCGGGTCGGTGAGGTGCTGGAGCACCTGGTGGGCGTGGACGACGTCGAAGGACGCGTCGGGCAGGTCGAGGGCGTAGACGTCGCCGACCGCGAAGGTCACCGGGACGCCGACGCGCTCGGCCGCGGCACGCGCCTCGTCCAGCGGATCGGGCGAGAGGTCCAGCCCGAGCACCCGGCCGGGCGCCACCCGCGCGGCGAGGTCGACGGTGATCGTGCCCGGGCCGCAGCCGACGTCGAGCAGGTCGAGGCCCGGCCGCAGCGACGGGAGCAGGTGGGGTGCGGAGTTCTCGGCCGTGCGCCAGCGGTGCGACTGCAGAACGGGCTCGGCGTGCCCGTGCGTGTAGGTGTCCACGCCGCCAGTCCTACTCCGCCGTCCCATCCAGCGAAACAGACTTCTCGCAGAGTGGGATCAGAGCTCCTCCGCCAGCACCTGCTCCGCGACCGGCACCGCCCGCGCCCGGTCCTCCGGGACCAGCCCGAACCGGGTGCGGCGGTCCAGCAGGTCCGCCACCGTGCGCGCCCCCTCGGCGCGGACGGCGAACCGCAGCTCCCCCACCGTCTCCGGGCGCCCGGCGACCACGACGTCCGGCCCGAGCTCCTCGACCAGGGGCGCGTCCGTGCCGTAGCGGGCGACCAGCCGCGCGGGGGCGGGAAGCGCGTCCAGCGCCGGCCGGGGCGCCGCGCCGATCAGCGGGAGCCGGGCCGTGGTCGAGCGGGCGGCGCCACCGAGCCGGGCGACGACGGCGTCCACGGTCTCCTCGGCCATGGCCCGGTAGGTCGTCAGCTTGCCGCCGACGACGGTGAGGACCGGTCCGTCCCACGACAGCAGGTGCTTGCGGGAGAGGTCGGCGGTGGCGTCACCCGGGCCGGTGCCCGCCGACTCCGGCAGCACCAGCGGGCGGTAGCCGGCGTAGGCGCCCACCAGGTCCGCGCGGGTCAGCGGCTCGGCGAGCACCTGGTTGACCGTCTCCAGCAGCTGCTGCACCTCGGCGTCGGAGGGCTGCGCGTCGTCGTCGGGGACCGGCCCCTCGACGGGCTCGTCGGTGATCCCGAGGTAGACCAGCCCGTCGGCCTGCGGCAGCGCGAAGACGTACCGCGACCGCGATCCGGGCAGCGGCACGGTGAGCGCCGCCGACGGCGAGCCCAGCCGGTCGGCGCGCAGCACCAGGTGCGAGCCGCGCGAGGGCACCAGCCGGATGCCGGGCGCCAGCCGGGACGCCCACACGCCGGCGGCGTTCACCACGGCCCGCGCCCGCAGGGTGAGCGCCTCGCCGTCGACGTCGGCGTGCACCTCGGCGGAGCCGAGCGCGGCCGTCGACGTGCGGTCGACGGCGGTCACCGTCGCCCCGGTCAGCACGCGGGCGCCCTGGGCGGCCGCGGTGCGGACCAGAGCCACGACCAGCCGGACGTCGTCGCTCAGCTGCCCGTCCCAGAAGACGACGCCCCCGCGCCCCGGCCGCACCGCCGGCACCAGGCGGCCGACCTCGTCGGCGTCCACCCGCCGGGTCGAGGGCAGCGAGCCGCGGCCACCCGCCACGGAGAGCCGGACCAGGTCGCCGAGCCGCCCCCCGACCGCACCGAGCGCGCTGACGTCCCGGCCCGCGGCATCGGGGATGAGGAAGGGCAGCCGGCGGACCAGGTGCGGCGCCGTCGTCCCCATGAGGACGGCGCGCTCCCGGGCGCTCTCCCGCGCCAGGCCGATCTCGCCGTGGGCCAGGTAGCGCAGCCCGCCGTGCACCAGCTTGGAGGACCAGCGGCTCGTGCCGGCGGCCAGGTCGGTGCGCTCGAGCAGCACCACCGACAGGCCGCGCGCCGCCGCATCCAGGGCCACGCCCGCGCCGGTCACCCCGCCGCCGACCACGACGACGTCGACCAGCGACCCGGCGACCTCCTCGAGGTCCCGCCGACGCCGCTCGGGCGACAGCGCGCCGGTCACTGTGATCTCCCACGCACGGGCACCGGCAGACTGTAGCCGTGGCCGAACAGCCGGAACTGACGATCCAGGGCTGGGGTCCGTCCCCAGCCGGACATCCCGCCGACGCCGCGGGCGACCGCGCAGCCGGGCTGGAGGAGGCGCTGCCCAAGGCGGCCCGCCGGCACCTGGCCAGGGAACTGGGCTGGACGCCCCGGCGCACGCCGCCGGTGCCGGTGCCCGAGATCCGGCTGACGCCGACCCGCCTCCCCGAGCCCACCCTCGCGGCCCTCACCGCGCTGCTGGGCGAGGAGAACGTGCGCACCGACCGGGAGTCACGGCTGCTGCGTGCCGGCGGCAAGAGCTACCTGGACCTCCTGCGCCGGCGCGCGGGGGACGCCACCGACGCCCCGGACGCCGTCGTCCTGCCCGGCACGACCGAGGAGACCGCGGCGCTGCTGGCGCTGTGCAGCGTGCACGACGTCGTCGTCGTCCCGTTCGGGGGCGGCACGAGCGTCGTCGGGGGGCTGGCCGGCGTGGACCCCGACGACCGGCCGGCGGTCGCGCTGGACCTGCGGCGGATGGCCTCGGTGCAGGAGCTGGACGTGCCCTCGTCGATGGTGACCGTCGGGCCGGGCATGCGCGGGCCGCAGCTCGAGGAGGCGCTCGGCAAGGAGGGCCTCACCTTCGGCCACCTGCCGCAGAGCTGGGAGTTCGCCACCCTCGGGGGCTACGCGGCCACCCGCAGCTCGGGGCAGGCCTCCACCGGCGTCGGGCGGTTCGACGACCTGGTCGCCGGGCTCACGCTGGCCACGCCGTCCGGCGTCCTGGAGGTGGGTCATCCGCCGGCCTCGGCGGCCGGGCCCGACCTGCTCGGGCTCGCGCTGGGCTCGGAGGGGACGCTCGGCGTGATCACCGAGCTGCGGCTGCGCGTGCGCCCGAAGCCGGCGACGACGTCCTACGAGGGCTGGTCGTTCCGCACCTGGGCCGCGGGGCTCGCCGCGCTGCAGCGGCTGGCGCGGCACGACCTCCTGCCCGACGTGGTGCGCCTCTCCGACGTCGACGAGACCCGGGCCAACCTGCTCATGTCCGGCGGCACCGGCGCCCGGGTGCTGCGCGGGATGCTGCGCGCCCGCAGGCACGGCGAGGGCTGCCTGCTCGTGGTCGGCTGGGAGGGGCTGCCGGACATCGTGCGGGCGCGCACGCGGGCGGCGTCGGCGCTGCTCCGGTCGCGCGGCGGCATCCGGCTCGGGCACTCGGTCGGCGAGTCGTGGCGCAAGCACCGGTTCGGGGCGCCCTACACGCGGGACACGCTCCTGGACGCCGGGCTGATGGTGGAGACGCTGGAGACCGCGGCCACCTGGGCGGCGCTGCCCACCGTGTACGACGCCGTCCGCCGGGCGCTGCGCGAGTCGCTCACCGCCGGCGGGCGTCGTCCCCTGGTGATGACGCACCTCTCGCACGGCTACCCGACCGGCGCCTCGCTGTACTTCACGGTGCTCGCCGACCGCGACGAGGAGCTGCCGATCCAGCAGTGGCTCAACGCCAAGCGGGCCGCGACCGACGCGCTGCTCGCCGCCGGCGGGACGCTCACCCACCACCACGCCGTCGGCGCCGACCACCGCCCCTGGCTGGAGCGGGAGATCGGGCCGCTGGGCGTCGAGGTGCTGCGGGCGGTCAAGTCGCGGCTGGACCCGAAGGGCATCTGCAACCCCGGCGTCCTGCTCCCCGACTGATCAACGGGCATGGGAAGCGATGCACCCGTCCTGGCGCCCAGAACAGGTGTATCGCTTCCCATGCCGGGGTGACGGCGGGCCCTAGAACGCGTGGCCGAACGAGAAGACGCGGCCCGGGTCGACGGCCGCCTTCACCTGGGCCAGCCGCTCGTAGACACCGGGCGGGTAGGCCGCGGCCACCTCCTCGGGTCCGGAGACGTCACCGAGGAAGTTGACCGGCGTCCCGGCGGCCTTCCACGGCGCGAGGGCACCGAGCACCGCGCGGCCCACGGCCGGCACGACCTCGGCCAGCTCCGGCACGAACGGCCCCAGGGCCATCAGCGTGAAGGCGCCGTCCCGGCCGGCGACCGCGTTGGGCACCTTCGCCGGGCGGCCCAGCGCGCCGCCCATCAGCCGGATCTCGACCATGGCCAGCGGGATCTGCGCCTGCGGGCCGGCGACGGCCAGCAGCGCCTCGACCCCCTCCTCGGTGAGCTCGGTGAGCCCCTGACCCTTCTCCCACGCGGGCATCGGGTCGGTCGGGTCCATGTGGATGGAGTCCATCTCGTCGGTCCGGATCGGCCCGACGAAGCCCAGCAGCACCCGGCCGGCGTCGCGCATGGGCGCGAGCAGCCGCTCGCCGTCCCCGACGTAGGTCCCGGAGTAGGCGTACCGCAGGTGGACGGCGGTCTGCCCGCGCAGCGGCGGCGGCACGAACTCCTCCTCGGGCAGCCGCAGGATGGCGATCGAGGTGCCGACCTCCTCCGGCAGCGTCGGCGCCCACCGGCGGAAGGCGTGCAGGACGGCGGCCATGTCCTCGCCGGCGAAGAAGATGCCGCCGGCGTACAGCCCGCCGACCGGCACCAGCTCGATCTCGAGCGCGGTCACGATGCCGAAGTTGCCCTTGCCGCCGCGCACCGCCCAGAAGAGCTCGGGCTCGGAGTCGGCGGACAGGGTGCGCTGCCGGCCGTCGGCGGTGACGATCTCGACCGCGCGGACGGCGTCGGCAGCGAAGCCGTGCTTCCGGCCGAGCGAGCCGACCCCGCCGCCGAGGCTGTAGCCGACGACGCCGACGTCGGAGGACGAGCCGCACAGGCCGGCGAGCCCGAACTCGGCGGCGGCCTCCATGACCCGCTTCCACTTCACGCCGGCCTCGACGCGGGCCACACGCCGCCGGGGGTCGATGGAGACGCCCTGCATCCGGCGGGTGGTGATCATCAGGGCGCCGGCAGCGTTGCGGACCGGCCCGTGGCCGGTGGCCTGGACGGCGACGCCGAGCCCGTGCGCCACGGCCCAGGAGACGGCGGCGGCGACGTCGGCGGCGCACGTGGCGCCGACCGCGACCGCCGGGGTGTGCTGCACCGCGACGTTCCAGGTGGCGACCTCGGCGGCGAGCCCGTCGTCGCCGGCGGCGTAGACCGGGCCGTGCACCCGGCCGCGCAACCCCTCGACGTCGACGGAGGGGACGGGGGGCGCCAGGGTGGCGACGGCCGCCGCGTCCAGCAGGACGACGGGCTGCTCGGGCTCGCGGGGCGTGGGGAGAGACATGCGGGTTCCTTCTCGAGGCCGCGGTCCGAGCCGCGGATCGGGGGCGCCGCGTCGGCCGCGGCTGGAGGGACGGACGAAGGGTGGGACGCTCCGCTTGACCGCCGCTTGCAGCCGACTAGGACGCCGGCTTGCAGCCCGCACGCGCGCAGGGGTACCCCCGCCGTCGCGAGGCGAGGAACATCGCCGGACGTGCGTTTCCGAGTCCTCGGTCCCCTCGAGGTCGCCGGTCCCGACGGCGAGCTCCTCGACGTGGGCGGGGCCAAGCCCCGGGCCCTGCTGACCCTGCTCCTGGCCGACGCCGGCCGCGTCGTCGGGATCGACCGGATCGTGAGCACGCTGTGGGGCGAGCACCCGCCGCCGACGGTCACCGGCACCCTGCAGGCCTACGTCTCGCACCTGCGCCGCGTCCTGGAACCCGACCGGGGGCCGCGCGAGGCGCCGACGGTGCTGGTCACGCGGTCGCCGGGCTACCTGCTCATCGCCGAGGCCGCCGACCTGGACCTGCTGCGCTTCGCCGAGCTGGTCGAGGCCGGGGACCGCGCGGTGACCGACGGCGCCCCCGAGCGCGGCGTGGCCCTGCTGGACGAGGCGCTGGGGCTGTGGCGCGGCGAGCCGCTCGCCGAGCTGGGCGACCTCCCCGCCGCGGCGAGCGACCGGCTGCGGCTCACCGAGCTCCAGGTGCGTGCCCGCGAGCGGCGCTGCGACGCGCTGCTGGCGCTCGGCCGGCCCGAGGCCGCCGTCCCCGATCTGCAGCACCTGGTCGCCGAGCACCCGCTGCGCGAGCGGCTCTGGGCGCGGCTGGTCACCGCGCTGTACGCCGCCGACCGGCAGGCCGACGCCCTGGACGCCTGCCGCCGGTGCGCCGAGCTGCTGCGCGACGAGCTCGGCATCGACCCCGGGCCCGAGCTGCGCGACCTGGAGCAGGCCGTGCTGCGCCAGGACCCACGGCTGCTGGAACGGCTCCCCCGCCCGGTCTTGCCGTCCGCACCCGCGCCGGCGCCGAGCACATCGGTCGACGCCCTGGTGGGCCGCCGCGCGGAGCTCGACCAGGTGCGCGCCGTCGCCGAGCAGGTCACCGGCGGCCGCGCGGCGGTCGTGGTCGTCGAGGGCGAGGCGGGCATCGGCAAGACCCGGCTGGCGGAGGCGGTCGCCGACGGCGCCCGGCTGCTGGGCTGGTCGGTCGCGTGGAGCCGGTGCGCCGACGACGCGGGCGCCCCGGCGCTGTGGCCGTGGACCCAGGTGCTCGAGCAGCTGGCGCAGCCGGAGCTCGACCCCGCCGGCGCCACCGCGGGCGACGACGCCGACGCCGCCCGGTTCCGGCTGTTCCAGGACCTGCGCACCCGGCTCACCGCGGCGGCGACCCGCCCGGTGCTCGTCGTCCTCGACGACCTGCAGGGCGCCGACACGACGTCGGTGGCGCTGCTCGGCCTGCTCGCCCGGCACCTCCCCCGCGCGCCGGTGCTGCTGATCGTCACCGCGCGCACCGTCGGCGAGCAGCTGCCCGAGGCCGTGGCCGAGTGCCTCGGCCGGCTGGCCCGCGAGCCGACCGCCACCTGCCTGCGGCTGCGCGGACTGGAGGCCGAGGACGTCGGCGCGCTGCTGGCCGCGCAGCTGGGCTCCCCCGGCGACCGGGCGCTGGCCACCGCGGTGCACGACCGCACCGGCGGCAATCCGTTCTTCGTCGTCGAGCTGTCCCGCTGGATGATCGGCGCGCACGACCGGCACCTGGACGACGTCCCGGTGCCGCCGTCGGTCGGGGAGGTGCTGCGCACCCGGCTCGCCCGGCTCCCCGAGTGCACCCGCGCGGTGCTGGAGCTGGCCGCCGTCGCGGGGCGCGAGGTCTCCCTGGACCTGCTCGAGGCGGCGGGCACCCCGGCCGAGGAGGCGCTGACCGCGATGGACTCCGCGGTCGCCGTGGGGCTGGTGGCCGCGGGCGCGCGGCCGTGGAGGTGGCGGTTCACGCACGCGCTCGTGCAGGAGGTGCTCGCCGGCGACCTGCCCGCGCTGCGGCGGGCGCGGCTGCACGCCCGCATCGGCGAGGCGCTGGAGCGGCGGATCGCCGGCTCCACCGACGACGGCCTGGTGGAGCGGCTCACCCACCACTTCGTCGGGGCGCTTCCGGTGGTCGGCCCCGGCCCCGCGCTGCTGTACCTGGCCGCGGCGGCCCGCGCGGCACGGGCCCGCCTGGCGCACGGCGAGGCCGCGGCGCACGGGCGGCAGGCGCTGGCGCTGCTCGACCCGCTGGCCCCCGACGCCGCCCGCACCCGGCACGACCTGCTCACCGCCCTGGGCAACGACCTGCTGCGCAGCGGGCAGCTGACCGAGGCGCGCGGCGTGGTGGCCGAGGCGATCGGGCTGGCCCGCCAGCTCGAGGACCGGGAGTGCCTGGCCGAGTCCGCGGCGGTCTGGGGCAGCGTGACGCTGTGGAACTGGCGGCCGCACGGGGTGGTCGACGCCGACATGGTGGGCGTCCTGGAGGACCTGCTCGCCACCCGTGGGGACGACGACGACCCGACGACGGCGCGGCTGCTGGGCACCCTGGGCGTCGAGCTCGCCTTCGGCCCCGACGACCGCGGCGTGCAGGCCGCGCAGCGGGCGGTCGAGATGGCGCGGCGGATCGGTGACCCCGAGCTGCTGGGCCGCACGCTCAACAACTTCTGCCTCGCGGTGTGGGGGCGCCCGGGTGCGGCGGAGCGGCGGCTGGCGGGCTTCGAGGAGGACCACGACGCGGCCCGGCGCATGGCGGTGTCGCTGAGCGGGCCGGAGGTGCGCCCGCACGTCCTCTGGCAGGCCGGCGGGCTGGCCTGGCTGCGCGGGAACGCGGCCCGCGCCGAGGAGCTGACCACCGAGGCCTACGAGCTGTTCCGGCGGGTGACGCCGCACGCGCGGCACGCCTACGCCGCCCACCAGTTCACCCTGCGGCGAGCCGACCACCGGGAGGCCGCCGCGCTGCCGCTGCTCGTCGAGACCGGCGACGAGGGCAACCCCCTGCTCCAGGAGATGGCGGTGCTGGCCGCCGCCGAGTCCGGCGACGTCGCCGAGGCCCGCCGGCTGCGGGCCCGCTGGGGGCGCACCCTGGTGCGCGACTGGGCCAGCGACGTCGCCGTCTACCTGCAGGCGGAGAGCTCGCTGTGGCTGGGCGACGAGCCGGACTGGGCGGCGGCGGCGGAGTCGCTGCTGCCCTACCGCGGCCGGCAGGCGGTGCTCGGGACGCCGGCGCTCAGCCTGGGCGCCTACGACGAGCTGCTCGGCCGGATCGCCGAGCGACGCGGCGATGCCGACGGCGCCCGGCGCTGGTGGGCCGGCGCCCGTGAGCAGGGCGTGCTCATCGGCTCGCCGCACCAGGTGGCGCTGGCCGAGTCACACCTGTCCCGGGGTCAGGTCGCGATGCCGCCGTCCACCGGGATGATCGTGCCGGTCAGGTAGGAGCCGGCCCGCGAGCTCAGGAAGACGGCAATCCCGGCCATGTCGTCGGGGCGCCCGATCCGGCCCAGCGGCACCCGCTTGGCCATCTCGTCGCCGGCGGCGGCCAGCGTGGCGGCCATCATCTTGGACTCGAACGGCCCGGGGGCGACGGCGTTGACCGTGATGTGCCGCGGCGCGAGCTCCTTGGACAGGTTGCGGGTCAGCTGGTGCACCGCGGCCTTGGACGTCGAGTACGAGTACGTGCGCGCCGCGGAGGGCTGCAGGCCGGCGATGCTGCCGATGTTGATGACGCGGGCCGGGTCCTCGTGCGAGGCCCCCTTCTCCAGCAGCGGCAGGAACGCCCGGGTGACGAAGAACGGCGCCTTGAGGTTCAGGTCGAGGACCTTGTCCCAGGCCGACTCGGGGAACTTCTCCAGGTCCTCGCCCCACGTGGCGCCGGCGTTGTTGACCAGGATGTGCACCTGCTCCTCGCGCTTGCCGACCTCCTCGGCCAGCCGGATGCACTCGGCCTCCTGGGAGACGTCGGCCGGGATGGAGACGACGGTGCCGAACTCGGACAGCTCGGCGACGGCGGCGTCGCCGGCGTCGGCCTTGCGCGAGCTGATGTAGACGCGCGCACCGGCCTGGAGGAAGCCGCGGGCGATCATCATGCCGATGCCGCGGGTCCCCCCGGTCACCACAGCCACCTTGCCGGTCAGGTCGAACAGGTCCACGCCGCACCTCCGTCGTCGGGCTCCCGGCTGCGCTGCCGGCCCGCCCCGCACCCTAGCCAGACCGCCCGCGCGGCCTGCCGCGAGCGCCGGACGCCGGGCGCTGTGCCAGCCTCGGGGCATGACCCCGTCCCCGGCCCTGGGCGCGACCAGCGAGGTGGGCGCGCTGCAGACGGTCCTGCTGCACCGGCCCGGCAACGAGCTGCGGCGGCTGACCCCGCGCAACAACGACCAGCTGCTGTTCGACGGCGTCCCGTGGGTGGACCGCGCGCAGGACGAGCACGACGCCTTCGCCGCGGCGCTCACCGAGCGCGGCGTCGAGGTGCTCCACCTGGACGCGCTGCTGACCGACGTCCTCTCGTTCCCGTCGGCGCGGGCGGAGCTGATCGGCGCCGCCGTCGACGACCCGCGGCTGGGCGCCTCGCTGCAGCGTGCCGCCACCCGCCACCTGGCCTGGCTCGCCCCCGACGAGCTCGCCGCCACCCTGATCGGGGGCCTGGCGCACGACGAGCTGCGCGGCGGCCGCGGGCTGGCCTACGAGGTGATGGACCGCTCGGACTTCGTCGTCCCGCCGCTGCCGAACCTGCTGTTCACCCGGGACTCCTCGGTGTGGATCGGCGACGAGGTCGCGGTCACCTCGCTGGCCATGCCGGCCCGGCACCGGGAGAGCACGATCACCGCGGCGGTCTACACCCATCACCCGTGGTTCGCCGGCAGCGAGCAGCTCTACGGCGCGGACCTCGAGCACCTCGAGGGCGGCGACGTCCTGCTGCTGGCACCGGGCGTGCTGGCCGTCGGGGTCGGCGAGCGGACGACGCCCGGTGGGGCCGAGCGGCTCGCGCGGCGGCTGTTCGCCCGGGGGCTGGCGCACACGGTGCTGGTCGTCCCGATCGCGCAGCAGCGGGCCACGATGCACCTGGACACCATCGCCACGATGGTCGACGTCGACGCGATGGTCATGTACCCGGCGATGGCCGACTCGCTGCGGGCCTGGACGGTCACCGCCCCCGACGGCGTGGCGGACGACGCCGACCCGGTCGAGCTGTCGGTGACCGGTCCCCGGCCGTTCGTCGAGGCCGCCGCCGAGGCGATGGGCATCGACAAGCTGCGGGTGATCGACACCGGGCTGGACCCGGTCACCGCCGAGCGCGAGCAGTGGGACGACGGCAACAACACCCTCGCGCTGGCGCCCCGGCTGGCGGTCGCCTACGAGCGGAACACCGTCACCAACGCCGCGCTGGAGGCCGCCGGCATCGAGGTTGTCCGGATCGCGGGCTCGGAACTGGGCAGCGGGCGCGGCGGCCCGCGGTGCATGTCCTGCCCCGTGGCCCGGGCCCCGCTGCCTCCCCGCTGACAGTGGTCCCGCGGACAGTCGGGCTCTGCCCCGCCTGACGGGGCAGAGGCCGAGCAGGCACGGCCCCGTTCCCTCGGACTCTGCCCAGCCCTGGTGGGCAGAGCCCGACTGTCCGCACCACTACGCTGCGACCTCCCCAGGCCACCGAGGGTGGCCCCGGATCCGAGGAGCCGGCATGCGCCGTCCCACCGCCCTCGCCGGCACGGCGGCCCTGGCCGCCGCCGTCGGCGCCACCGCGCGACGGGTGTCCCGGTTCCGCCCGGCGGGCACCGCGGTCGAGCCCGCCGACCTCGCCGGTCTGGACGCCGACGGCGCCGCCGGGCGGCTCGCCGAGCTCATCCGCATCCCCACCGTCTCCTCCCGCGGCCGGTCGGAGATCGACCAGGAGGCGTTCGCCCGCTTCCGCACCCGGCTGACCGAGCTCTACCCCCGGACGCACGCCGCCCTGGAGCGCGAGCAGCTGGGCGACGGCGCCCTGCTCTACCGCTGGCGCGGGCGCACCGACGAGCCGCCGCTGGTGCTCATGGCGCACTACGACGTCGTCCCGGTGGAGGGCCAGGACTGGAGCCGCGACCCGTTCGCCGGGCTGATCGAGGACGGCGTCGTGCACGGCCGCGGCGCGATCGACGACAAGGGCTACCTGGTCGCGATCCTCGAGGCCGTCGAGGCGCTGGTCACCGAGGGCTTCACGCCCCGGCGCGACGTCTGGCTCTCCTTCGGCAACGACGAGGAGGTGACCGGGGTCGGGGCGCAGCTCGCCGTCGCGGCCTTCACCGAGCGCGGCATCCGCCCGTGGGCCGTGCTCGACGAGGGCGGCGCCGTCGTGACCGGCATGTTCCCCGGGGTGCCGGGACAGGTCGCGGTGGTCGGGCTGGCCGAGAAGGGCCGGCTCGACGTCGAGCTCGTGACCACCGACGCGGGCGGGCACGCGTCGTCGCCGCTGCCCGGTGGGGCGCCGGCGCGGCTGGCGAAGGCGATCACCGCCCTGGACGAGCATCCGTTCCCCGCCCGGATGAACGACGTCGTCCTCGGCATGGTGGACGCCGCGGGCCGGCACGCGCCCGGGCCGCTCCGGGCCGTGTTCGCGCACGCCGACGTCCTGGGCCCGGTGCTCGCGCGGGTGCTGGCCCGCGCGGGACGGGAGGCCAACGCCCTGGTCCGGACCACGGTGGCGGTGACCCGGCTCGAGGGCAGCAAGGCGACGAACGTGCTGGCCACCACGGCCAAGGCGAACCTCAACATCCGGATCGCCCTCGGCGAGACGGTCGCCTCGACGGTGGAGCGGCTGCGGCAGGTGATCGGCGACCCGACGGTGGAGCTGCGCGTGCTCGCCGGGGGCGCCGACCCCTCACCGGTCTCGCGGGCCGACAACGAGGCGTACGCGACGGTCGCCGCGGCCGCGAAGGCCGCCTATCCCGACGCCGTCGTCGCGCCGTACCTCATGGTGCAGGCCAGCGACTCGCGGCACTTCGCCGAGATCTGCGACAGCGTCTACCGGTTCATGCCGTTCGACGTCACCCGCGAGGAACTGGCCGCGCTGCACGCCGCCGACGAGCGGATCTCGATCGCGGCGCTGCACCGCGGCGCCGGCTTCGTCCGGCACCTGCTCCGCACCGTCTGACGGACTTTCTGCACCGGAAGTCCGCACCCGTCGGCGGACTTCCGGTGCAGAAAGTCCCCCGACGGCGTCAGCGGATGGTGATCTGCCGGGAGAGCAGGCCGGCGCGGGCGCGCCGCTCGTCGGCGTTCAGCGGCTCGGTGACCGCCAGCGCCTCCTCGAGGCGGGTCTGCCACTGGGTGGCCGGCTCGATCCACTCCTCGGCGGAGGTGTCGGCGGGCAGGTCCCACACCGGCACGACCAGGCCGTGCGCCCGGAACGCGCCGGCGTAGCGGGTGCCCTCGCCCAGCAGCATCGGCTCGCCGGCCGCCCGCAGTCGGGCCAGCGCGTCGAGCAGCTTCTCCTCCGGCTCGGGACGGACCCAGCGCAGGTGCGCGCGCTCGTCCGTGGGGCGCACCCAGTAGGCCGCGTCCAGACCGGCCAGCCGCACGGTCGGCAGGATCGCCTCGTTGGCGTGCTCCAGGCCGGCCTGCACCGCCGGGTTGGGGTCGGTGCCCTCCAGCCAGAAGCCGAAGTCGTCCCGCACGGTCACCTCGAAGGGCGCGGAGGTGTCGAGCAGCTCCTGCAGCCGGGGGCCCGCCGAGCCCGCGCCGCCGATCGGGCCCGGGTCCACCGGCGCGCCGGCCGGCGCCTCGAGCGCGGCGGCCAGCGCGGTGCCGAGGTCGCGGCTCACGTCGTCCGAGGAGCTCTGCAGCTGGACGCCGAGCATGATCTCGCCGTTCGCCCGCACCAGGGCGGGGGCGCCGCCGGGCAGGATGCTGGCGAGGGTGACCTCACGGCCGTCCGTGGTCTTGAGCACGGCCGTCGCGGCCGGCACCAGCTCGCGCAGCGCGACCCAGTCGGCCTCGCCGGGCAGCCCCTCGAAGGAGCGGATCACCGGCGGCGCGTAGCCCGAGCCGTGGCAGTGCTTGTAACGACGGCCGGAGCCGCAGGGGCACGGCGCCTTCGGGTTGACGCCCTCCGGCGCGGCGGCGGGGGCGGCGGAGCGCTTGCGGGAAGCCATGCGGCCAGCGTAGGTGCGCCTCCCCGCGAGGGTGTGACGGGCGTCGTTGCCCGGCTTTCCTAGGCTCGCGGTCGTGACCTCCGCACCACTCGACCTCACCGATCCCGCCGTCGTCGCCGACCCCTACCCGTCGTTCGCGCGGGCACGGGCGCAGGCTCCGGTGCAGTGGCACGAGGAGATGGGGCTGTGGCTGGCCTTCACGCACGCCGAGTCCAACGCGGTGCTGCGCGACCGGCGGCTGGGCCGGATCTGGCGCGACAAGGCGCCGGCGGAGCGGTTCGAGAGCTTCAACCTGATCCACCGCAACGCGATCCTGGAGATGGAGCCGCCGGAGCACACCCGGCTGCGCCGGCTGATCAGCTCGGCGTTCGCCCGCGGGCACGTCGAGCGGCTGCGGCCGTGGGTCGAGGAGCTCGCGCGGTCCCTGGTCGACGAGCTGGTCGAGCGCTCGGGCGGCTCGGAGCCGGTCGACCTGCTGGCCGGCATGGCCGAGCAGCTGCCGGTCGCCGTCATCGCCGAGCTGCTGGGCGTGCCCGAGGCCGACCGCCCGCTGCTGCGCCCCTGGTCCAACGCGATCGTGAAGATGTACGAGTACGGGCGGACGACGGAGATCGAGGACTCCGCCGAGCGCGCCGCCGACGAGTTCGTCGCCTACCTGCGGGAGCTGGCCGCCGAGCGGCGGAAGCACCTCGGCGAGGACCTGGTCAGCCACCTGGTGTCCATGCGCGACGCCGACGGCGACCGGCTCACCGAGGACGAGCTGGTCACCACCTGCATCCTGCTGCTCAACGCCGGCCACGAGGCGACCGTGAACGTGAGCGGCAACGGCACCCTGGCGCTGCTCCAGCACCCCGAGCAGCTCCAGCGGTTGCGCGCGGACCGCACCCTGCTGCCGACGGCGATCGAGGAGTTCATGCGCTACGACTCCCCGCTCCAGCTGTTCGAGCGCACCGCCACCGAGGACGTCGAGATCGGCGGCATCACCGTCGAGCGCGGCCAGAAGATCGCCGCGCTGCTCGGGGCGGCCAACCGCGACCCCGCCGTCTTCACCGAGCCGGACACCTTCGACGTCGGCCGCACCGACAACGGGCACATCACCTTCGGCGCCGGAGTGCACTTCTGCATCGGTGCGCCGCTGGCCCGCGTCGAGCTGCAGGCCTCGTTCGGCGCGCTGCTGGACCGGACGACGACGTTCGAGCTGGGCGGCGAGCCGGAGCGCCGTCCCGAGTTCGTCATCCGCGGCCTGCAGACGCTGCCCGTCGTCCTCGGCTGACGCGGTCCGGCGCGACATTGTGACGCGCAGCCGCATGGGCTAAAGGCGGGGGGCAGGGGTGCCGATGCGCCAGCATGACCGTGCTTCCCACGCTGCTGACTTTCACCGGGGCGCTGATCATCGCCCTCGTCGTCCAACTGGGGGCCCACGTCTCCGACGTGCACCGATCGGCCCTCGAGCGTGGGCTGGACATGAAGGCGCAAGAGGTCTACGCCTGGCTTCCGCGGCTGAGGGACGTGAAAAAGTCTGACCCGGTGGGCGCTCTCCTGGCTGCCACCGTCGTGTTCGGCTGCGGTTCGACCATCGCCGCACTGATCGGCTTCTGTAACGCCGCCCTCCAGCCCGACACCGGCCCCGGCGAGTGGCCGATTCTCCTCCTGCTCTTCGCCGATGTCGTTGCCCTCGGTGCGCTGTCCATCCGGGCGCTGGCGGTGGGCACTCGCCACCGACTCAGCGAACCGGACAAGATGAATACCGAACCGGAGGAGACGAAATCCGGTGACGGCGACGTGACCGTCTGAACCCACGGGCCCGCAGACGCCCGCTCCCTCGCGACTGAGCCGTCCGGGCGACTCCCGGGTGGATCGTGAGCCCGGTCACTGGCAGGATCCGGATCATGCGCGGCCTGATGCAGGACAGCCCCCTCACCATCGACACGATCTTCCGGCACGCCGAACAGCACTACGGGGACGTACCGATCGTGACCAACGGGCCGAAGGGGGTCACCCGCAGCACCTACGGCGAGTGGGCGGACCGCACCCGCCGGCTCGGCGGCGTGCTCGACACCCTCGGCATCAGTGCCGACGGCCGCGTCGGCACCTTCGGCTGGAACAGCCAGCGGCACCTGGAGCTCTACTTCGCCGCGCCGTGCACCGGCCGCGTGCTGCACACGCTGAACATCCGGCTGTTCCCCGAGCAGCTGACCTACATCGCCAACCACGCCGAGGACGAGGTCGTCTTCGTCGACCGCTCGGTGTTCCCGCTCTTCTGGCCGCTGGTCGACACCATGACGACGGTCCGGCACGTGGTCGTCATGGAGGACGGCGGCGACGCCGAGCTCCCCGACGACCCGCGGATCAGCGACTACGAGACCCTGCTGGCCGCCGCCTCCCCGGTCGAGTTCGACGTCCGGGACGAGAACCTGGCCGCCTCGATGTGCTACACGTCGGGCACCACCGGCAACCCCAAGGGCGTCGTCTACTCGCACCGCTCGACGGTGCTGCACACGATGGCCGCGCTCTCGCCGAACGCCTTCGGGCTCAGCGTCCGCGACGTCGCGATGCCGGTCGTCCCGATGTTCCACGCCAACGCCTGGGGCATCGCGCAGGCCGCCCCGGCCGCCGGAGCCGCGCTGGTCTTCCCCGGCCCGATGATGCAGCCCGAGGCGCTGGCCAACCTGATCGTCGACGAGGGCGTCACCTTCACCGCCGGCGTCCCGACCATCTGGCAGGGCGTGCTGCCGCACCTCGCGGGCAAGAAGCACCAGCTGCGCGAGATCGGCTGCGGCGGCTCGGCGGTGCCCAAGGCACTGAGCGAGGCCTACCGCGAGCAGGTCGGGCTGCCGATCCTGCAGGCCTGGGGCATGACCGAGACCTCGCCGGTGGCGTCGTCCGGCGTGCTGCCCCAGCGCCTCCAGGACGCCGACGACGAGACGAAGGCGAACGCCCGCGCCCGCGCCGGCGTCCCGCTGTTCGGCGTCGAGGCCCGCATCGTCGACGCCGACACGCTCGAGCCGCAGGCCTGGGACGACACCGCCACCGGCGAGCTGCAGGTCCGCGGGAACTGGTGCGCGAAGGAGTACTACAACCCCGACGCCGGCGTGGAGCTCACCACCGCCGACGGCTGGATGAAGACCGGTGACGTGGCCGCGATGAGCCCCGACGGTTCCATCCGCATCGCCGACCGCACCAAGGACCTGATCAAGTCCGGCGGCGAGTGGATCAGCTCGGTCGACCTGGAGAACGCGATCATGAGCCACCCCAAGGTGGCCGAGGCCGCGGTCGTCGGCGTGCCGCACCCGAAGTGGGACGAGCGCCCGCTGGCCTGCGTCGTGCTCAAGCAGGGCGAGACGGCGACCGAGGAGGAGATCCTCGAGCACCTCAAGCCGCTGGTCGCCAAGTGGTGGCTGCCCGACGCCGTCGAGTTCATCGACGAGGTGCCCAAGACCAGCGTCGGCAAGTTCTCCAAGAAGGACCTGCGCGCGAAGTTCGCCGAGTACGAGCTGAAGTCCTGACCCCGAGTTGATCATCGTCTGCGTGCTCGCCCCTGCGGCGTGTCACCCCATGTCGGGAGCGCGCAGGCGATGATCAACTGCAGGACGGCGGCGCAGGTAGCCTGACGCCATGCAGCTCCTGTGCCCGAAGTGCCACAACGTGATGGCGCAGTACGAGCGCAACCGCGTCCTCGTCGACCAGTGCACCGAGTGCAAGGGTCTGTTCCTCGACCGCGGTGAGCTGGAGAACCTCATCGCCGCCGAGCGTGCCTACCTGGACGCCGAGGAGGGGCGGCCCGTCGCGCCCCCGCAGGCACCGCGCCCGCCCGTGCCCGACCCGTACGACCGCGATCCGCGGAACTACGGCGAGCACCGCTACGACGAGCGCTACTACGGCCGCAGCGACGACCCGAAGTACGCCAAGAGGAAGCGGCGCAAGAGCATCCTCGAGGAGCTGCTCGACTTCTGAGGGCGGACTTCCTGCACCGAAAGTCCGGGACTTTCGGTGCAGGAAGTCCGGTCGCTCAGCGCACGAACGGGGGTTCGCCGGTCTCGCTCACCATGGGCTTGCCGGCGGCCTCCCACTCACCCATGCCCCCGGCGACGTTGACCGCGTCGTAGCCGTTCTGGTTCAGCCACGCGGCGACCCGCGCCGAGCGACCGCCACCGCGGCAGGTCACGTACAGCGGGTCGGCTTCGGGCAGGTCGTCGAGCCGGCTGGGGATCTCGCCCATCGGGATGTGGGTCGCGCCCTCCACGTGGCCGTGCACCCACTCGTCGTCCTCGCGGACGTCGAGGATCACGGCGTTCTCGGGCAGCTCGCTGACGGACACGGTCGGAACCTGCTGCGGCATCACGCGTCCCATCGTGGCACGGGCCGGCGGACCGCCGCCGACTGCGAGGATGACCGCGATGACCACCGCCCCCTCCCCCGTGCGGGATCCCGCCTGGTCGCTGCCCCGCTCGGCCATCGGGTTGTGGCTGACCGAGAGCCTGATCAACGCGGCGATCACCGTGGCCGTCGTCGTCGCGCTGCTGGTCTGGATCCCCGACGACCTGGGCGGGCCGATGCCGTTCCTGCGCTGGGCCGTTCCGATCGCCGCCGCCGTCGACGTGGTGGTCACCGTCGCCGTCCGCCCGTGGTTCAAGCACCGGGTGTACCGCTGGGAGATCACCGCGGACGCCGTCCACACCCGCACCGGTTGGCTCAGCCAGACCTGGACGCTCGTGCCGGTCTCCCGCATCCAGACCGTCGACGTCACCCGCGGGCTGCTGCAGCAGGTGTTCGGGCTGGCCACGGTCGCGGTGTTCACCGCCTCCAGCCAGGGCACGGTGCGCATCTGGCACCTGGAGCACGGCATGGCCCAGCGCGTCGCCGACGACCTCGCCGCCCGCGCCGAACGGGTCCGGGACCAGGCGACGTGACCGGACCGGTGCCCGCGCGCCGAACGTCGCCGCGGATCGTCCTGGTGCACACCGCCACGTTCCGGCAGGCGCGGCGGTTCGTGCCGTACGCGCTCCCCGCGCTGGCGGCGGTCGGGCTGGGCGGGGGGCGGTGGACCGTCGTCGGGCTCGTCGTGGCCATCACCCTGGTCTCCCTGGCGACGGCGACGCTGTCCTGGTGGCGGTTCAGCTACCTCGACGGCCCGGGCGCCGTCGTCGTCACGCGCGGGCTGGTCTCCCGCTCGGTGCGCACCGTGCCCACCGACCGGATCCGCGGCGTGGAGGTCGAGGCGCCGCCGCTGCACCGCCTGGTGGGGCTGGTCCGACTGCGGATCGACGCGGCCGCCGGTGGCAGCGCCGGCGTCGGCAAGGACGAGGAACTGCTCATCGACGGCGTCCCCCGCGCGGAGGGCGACCGGCTGCGGACGGCCGTGCTGAGCTCCCGCAGCCGGAGCGCCGCACCCGAGCACGCCGAGGACGCCGAGACGCCGTCGCCGGAGGAGACCGAGGAGGAGTTCGCCCGCTTCGACAACCGCTGGCTGCTCTACGCCCCGCTGGTCGGCGGCTACCTCGCCGTCCCGCTGGCCGCCGTCGGCGCGCTGTCCCGGGTCGTCGACGAGGTGCCCGACGGCGCGCTGCCCGACGTGGACGGCCCGACGGTCGACTCCCCGGGCGGCGTGATCGCGGTGGTGGCCGTCGCGCTGGTGCTGCTCGCGGTCGGCGCGGTGATCGGCGCCGCCATCGTGAACTGGCGCTTCCGCCTGGTGCGGCGCGGGGGTTCGCTGGTGGCCGTGCGCGGCCTGCTCACCCGGCGGCACACCGAGCTGGAGATCGATCGCATCCGCGGCGTCGCCGTGGCCGACGGCGCCGGCATGCGGTTGGCCGGGGCGGCGCGGGTGACCGGCCTGGTCACCGGCCTCGGCGACGCCCAGCGCCGCGGCCAGCTGCTCCCGCTGGGACCGCGCGCGCAGGCGGAGGCGCTCGCCGCCCGGCTGGTCGAGGACCCGGGGCCGCTCACGCCCCACCCCGCCGCGGCCCGGCGGCGGCGCCTCGTCCGGGCGGTGGCGGCCGGACTGCTGGTCACGGCCGCCGGGGCGGTGCTCACCGCGACCGCCGGCTGGTGGCCGCTGCTGCTCACCGGCGTCGTCCTCACCGCGCTGGGCGTGCCGCTCGGGCTGGGCCGCTACGCCTCGCTCGGGCACTCGACCGGGCCTCGCTCGTTCGCCGTCCGCGTCGGCTGGCTGGTGCGCGAGCGGGCGGTGCTGGAACGGCGGGCGGTGGTCGGCTGGCAGGTGAAGCAGTCGTGGTTCCAGCGCCGGGCCGGGCTGGCCTCCGCCGTCGCCTGCGTGGGCGCCGGGCGCGGGGGCTACATCGCCCTCGACATGGCCGCCGACGAGGTCGCCGCGTTCGCGGTCGCGGCGTCGGAACCCTGGGCCGAGCAGCTCGTGCCGGCGCCCCCCACCGCTGAGCATCCGCGGGCGGGGTAGCAGGACGCGCCGGCGTCCTCCCGCACCGCGGAGCGTCCTCCCTCACGGTGTGCAGTGAGGGAGGACGCTCGACGATCAGGTCACCTGATCCCAGCGGGTAGGCGGCGATCTCAGTGCGCGACGGCCTTCTCCGCCCCGATGCCGGTGAACGCCCGCACCTCGAGCTCGGCGTTGAGCAGCGCGTCCGGCTTCTCCTTGGACAGCTTGGACCCGAGCCAGCCGAGGAAGAACGACAGCGGGATCGAGACCAGGCCCGGGTTGTTCAGCGGGAACCAGGAGAAGTCGACGTCCTGGATCAGCGACGTGCTCTTCCCGGTCAGCTCGTTGACCGGCGCACCGGAGACCACCGGAGAGAAGATGATCAGGCCGATGCAGGCGATGAGCCCGCCGTAGATCGACCACAGCGCGCCCTGGGTGGTGAAGTTCTTCCAGAACAGCGTGTAGATGATCGTCGGCAGGTTCGCCGAGGCCGCCACCGCGAAGGCCAGCGCCACCAGGAAGGCGATGTTGATGCCGGCCTGCAGCGCCAGGATGCCCAGCCCGATCGCGACCGCCCCGATGACGACGGCGGTGATGCGGGCGACCCGCACCTCGCCGTTCGGCGGGACGTTGCCCCGCTTGATCACCGATGCGTAGACGTCGTGCGCGAACGAGGCCGAAGCGGTGATCGTCAGACCCGCCACCACCGCGAGGATCGTGGCGAACGCGACGCCGGCGATGATGCCCAGCAGCACCGTGCCGCCGAGCTCGAAGGCCAGCAGCGGAGCAGCCGCGTTGACCGCACCGGGCGCCGAGAGGATCTCCGTCGGGCCGACCAGGGCGCCGGCGCCGTAGCCGATGACCAGGCTGAACAGGTAGAAGATGCCGATCAGCCAGATGGCCCAGACGACCGACTTCCTCGCGTCCTTGGCCGTGGGCACCGTGTAGAAGCGCATCAGCACGTGCGGGAGGCCCGCCGTGCCGAGCACCAGGGCCAGGCCGAGGGAGACGAAGTCCAGCTTGGAGGTCTCCGTCGCGCCGTACTGCGCCCCCGGCGACAGGACGTCCCGGCCCTCGACGGCGAGGTCCTGCGCGCCGCCGAGCAGCGAGGACAGGTTGAACCCGTACTTGGCGAGCACCCAGACCGTCATCACGAAGGCGCCCGCGATCAGCAGCGTCGCCTTGATCATCTGGACGTAGGTGGTGCCGCGCATGCCGCCGACGAGCACGTAGAAGATCATCAGCCCGCCGACCAGCGTGACGACCAGCGCCTCCGCCGCGTCACCGCTGACGCCGAGCAGCAGGGCGACCAGCCCACCCGCCCCGGCCATCTGCGCCAGCAGGTAGAACAGCGACACGGCCAGGGTCGAGATCGCCGCCGCCATGCGCACGGGGCGCTCCTGCATCCGGAAGGCCAGGACGTCGGCCATGGTGAACCGGGCGGTGTTGCGCATCAGCTCGGCGACCAGCAGCAGGGCGACCAGCCACGCCACCAGGAAGCCGATGGAGTACAGGAAGCCGTCGTAGCCGTAGACGGCGATCGCGCCGGCGATGCCCAGGAAGGACGCCGCCGACAGGTAGTCCCCGGCGATGGCCAGTCCGTTCTGCGTGCTGGTGATGCTGCGTCCGGCCGCGTAGTAGTCCGCGGCGCTCTTGTTCGTGCGGCTGGCCCGGAACGTGATGATCAGCGTGATCAGGACGAAGATCCCGAAGATCGAGATGTTGACGGCGGGCTCGCCGATCGTGTCGTCGGCGGCGAACAGGTCAGACACGGGTGGCCCCCTGGGTGTCGGTGGTGTCCGTGCCGGACCGGTAGTCGTGCCGCTCGAGGCGCTCGCGCATCTCGTCGGCGATCGGGTCGGTGTTGCGGTTCGCGTGCGCCACGTACAGGTGCGTGATCGCGAACGTCGTCACGAACTGGGCCAGGCCGAGCAGGATGCCCAGGTTCACGTTGCCGAAGACCTCGGTGGACATGAAGTCCGGCGCGTACGTGGAGAGCAGGACGTAGAGCAGGTACCAGGCGAAGAAGGCGAACGTCATCGGGAAGGCGAACCGCCGGAACCTGCGCTTGAGCTCGGCGAACTCCGGCGAGTTCTGGGCCTGCAGGTACTCCTCGGGCGTCAGCAGACGCCGTTCCTTGGGCTCGGTCAAGGTGCGACCTCCTGGTCAGCGTGGGCGGGCGTCACACCCGGGAGATGTGAGCCCCGTCACGGTAGGAGAGCCGCTCGGTCCCGGAGGCCGGACGAATCGGCCGGTGCGCCGAGCGGTCACCGGCGTTCGGTGTACGGCAGGTCCGGCGGGACGAGCGGTCGCCTCCCGGAGGAGCAGCGGACCGGTGATTCAGCGTGGCGCGTTCCCGCGGTCGAGCTGGACCGACTCCGGGGTGTGCAGCCGCACCATGGTCCGGGCGGCGTGCCGCGGCACCCGCCGCGGCGTGGCCAGCGAGACCCCCACCATGGTGAGGAAGGAGAGCGGCACGGTCCACGCGGCGGGCTGGGCCAGCAGCGCCCCGCCCCAGCCCTCGGGGCCGACGCCGAGCAGGGTCGCCAGCACCGCCCCGCCCGCGCAGCCGCCACCGACGAGCATCCCGGCGATCGCGCCGACGTCGGTGAGCCGGCGCCACCAGATGCCCAGCACCAGCAGCGGGCAGAGGGTCGAGGCCGCGAAGGCGAAGGCCAGGCCGACGGCCTGGGCCACCCCCACCCCCTCGGTGAGGAGGGAGAGGCCCAGCGGCACCAGGACGGCGACGACTGCGCCGGCCTGGAAGGCGCGCACCCCACCGAACCGGCGGCCCATCACGTCCTGGCTGATGACGCCCGCCACCGCGACGGTCAGCCCGGACGACGTGGAGAGGAACGCCGCGAACGCCCCCGCCGTCGTCAGCGCGGACAGCAGCTCGCCCGCGGTGCCGGCCAGCATCCGCGAGGGCAGTTCCAGCACCACCGACTCCGCCCGGCCGCTGGCCACGAGATCCGGCGCGTAGAGCCGGCCCAGGCCGCCGTACACCGGCGGGAGGAGGTAGAAGAGGCCGAGCAGGGCCAGCACCAGCAGCGTCGTCCGGCGGGCCGCCGCCCCGTCGGGGTTGGTGTAGAAGCGGACCACCACGTGCGGCAGGCCCATCGTGCCGAGGAAGGTCGCCATGATGATCGAGTACGTCGTGTAGACCTCGTGCTCTCCCCCGGCCAGCGGCGACACCCACGAGTCCCCGGTCCCGCCGACGTCCGCGACGTCCACCGAGGCGGGCGAGACCGCGCCGTCCCCGAGCCAGATCGCGGCCATGAACAGCAGCGGGAAGAGCAGCGCCGTCAGCTTGAGCCAGTACTGGAACGCCTGCACGAACGTGATGCTGCGCATGCCGCCGAACAGCACGTTGACCAGCACGACGGTCGCGACCAGCACGCCGCCCAGCCAGGAACCGGTGCCGGTGGTCGAGGCCAGGGCCAGGCCGGCGCCCTGGAACTGCGGCATGAGGTAGAGCCAGCCGATGGCCACGACCAGCAGCGCCGAGAGCCGTCGCACCCCCCGCGACTCCAGCCGGCTCTCGGCGAAGTCGGGCAGCGTGTAGGCACCGGACCGGCGCAGCGGCGCGGCGACGAGCACGAGCAGGACCAGGTAGCCCGCCGTCCAGCCCACCGGGTACCAGAGCATCTCCGTGCCGAAGGCGAGCACCAGGCCCGCGACGCCGAGGAAGGACGCCGCGGAGAGGTACTCCCCACCGATCGCCGACGCGTTGAGCCCCGGGCGCACCGTGCGGGACGCGACGAAGAAGTCGCTGGTCGTGCGGGAGAACCGCCAGCCGTACGCACCGACCGCCAGGGTGGCGACGAAGACCGCCGTCACACCCATGACGCTGTACCCGGCGGCGGTCATCCGCGGTCGATCAGGTGCGGTCGAGCACGTCGGTGAAGGCGCGCTCGTTGCGCTCCGCGGCGCGGACGTACAGCCAGCCCACCAGCAGCAGGAACGGGTAGACGGCGAACGCCAGGAGCAGCCACGGCAGCGGCACGGCCAGCACCTCGATGTCGGAGAGGTCGGGGGCCAGCCAGAACACCAGCGGGATCCCGCCGACGAACACCACCAGGGCGGCGAGCGCGAGCAGCGCCAGGCGCAGCTGCGAGCGGATCAGCGAGGACATGTACACCTCGCCGAGCCGGGTCTGGGCGTCGATCTCCCGGGCGGCCGGCACCCGCTGCGCGCGGGCGGCGCTGGTGCGGGGGCTGGTGACCCGCACCCGGCGGGGCGCGCTCTCCGACACCGTTCACCCCCTGCCCGCGGTGCCCGGCCGGGCGCGGCGGACGAGCAGGTCGCGCAGCTCCCGGGTGTGCCGCCGGCTCACGCCCAGGTGCGTTCCGCCGACGACGACGGTGCACCGGCCGGCGTCCATCCGGACCTCCTGCACGTGCTGCAGGGCCACCAGCAGCGACCGGTGGATGCGCACGAACCCGGCGTCCTTCCACTCCTCCTCGAGGGTCGCCAGCGGCACCCGCACCAGATGGCTGCCCGACGGGGTGTGCAGCCGGGCGTAGTCGCCCTGCGCCTCGACGTATCCGACGCTGGAGCGGGGCACGAACCGGGTCACCCCGCCCAGTTCGACGGCGATGTCGTCCACCGACGACGGTGCGCTCCCGGCCCGCGCGCCGACGACCCGGCGGACCGCCTCGGCCAGCCGGTCGTCGCGGACCGGCTTCAGCACGTAGTCCACGGCCCCCAGGTCGAAGGCGTCGACGGCGTGGTCGTCGTAGGCGGTCACGAAGACCACCGGCGGCGGGGCCTTGAACCGGGACAGCACCCGCGCCAGGTCGACGCCGCTCAGCCCGGGCATCCGGATGTCCAGGAAGACGGCGTCGACCCCCCGCTCCTGGAGGAGCCGCAGCGCCTCGGTGGCGGAGTCGCAGGTCAGCACCGCCTCGATCCGTTCGTCCCGCTCCAGCAGCCAGCGCAGCTCCTCGAGTGCCGGCCGCTCGTCGTCGACCACGAGCACGGTCATCCGGTCACCGCTCACGGGTGCACCCCCGGCGCGAACTTCGGCACGCGCACCACGACCTTGGTCCCCACGCCGGGTGCGGTCTCGACGACGAGGCCGTAGTCGTCGCCGAACGCGGTGCGCAGCCGCGCGTCCACGTTGCCCAGCCCCACCGAGTCCACCGACGCGTCTCCTGCCAGCGCCCGCCGCACCTTCTCCGGATCCTCCCCGACGCCGTCGTCCTCGACCGTGATGAGGCACTCGCCGCCACGGTCGGCGGCGATGATGGTCACCGTCCCGACCCCCTGCTTGTGCTCGAGCCCGTGCCGGACGGCGTTCTCGACCAGCGGCTGCAGGCAGAGGAACGGCACGGCGACGGGCAGCACCTCCTGCGCCACCCGCAGCGTGACCTGCAGCCGGTCGCCGAACCGCGCCTTCTCCAGCACGAGGTACCGCTCGATCGACCGCAGCTCCTCGGCCAGCGTCGTGTACTCGCCGTGCCGGCTGAAGGAGTAGCGGGTGAAGTCGGCGAACTCCAGCAGCAGCTCGCGGGCCTGCTCGGGGTCGGTCCGCACGAACGAGGCGATCGCGGTCAGCGAGTTGTAGATGAAGTGCGGGCTGATCTGCGCCCGGAGCGCCCGGACCTCGGCCTCCATCAGGCGGGTGCGCGACGCGTCGAGCTCGGCCAGCTCCAGGTTCCCCGACACCCAGTGCGCCACCTCGGCCACCGCCCGGACCAGCCCGGCCGACGCCGAGGAGGTGAAGGCCTGCAGGGTGCCGACGACCCGGTCCTCGACGACGAGCGGGCTGACCACGACCTGCCGCAGGTCGCAGCCGGGGTCGGAGCAGGCGAAGTCCCGGCGGTCGCGGACCACGGTGTTGCCGGACTCCAGCACGGTGTCCGCCAGGGCAGCCGTGTCGCGCTCGTGGTGCCCGGACCGGCCGTCCCAGGCGAGCGTCGCCACCGTGTCGGTGAGCGCGACCGCCGGCACGCCGAGCAGGTTGCGCAGGTGCCGGGCGGAGCGCTCCGCTGACTCGCTGGTCAGGCCCTGGCGGAGCTCGGGGGCGGTGAGCGACGCCGAGTGGAGGGTCCGGAAGGTCGCGTGCTCCGCCTCGGTCCCGAGGTGGCCGCGTCGCAGCCAGCGCAGTGCATCCCGCATCGACAGTCGGGGCGGCGCCCCCACCCTCCCTCCCCGCGATCGGCGCCCGCCGTCCTCCCCCGCCGGACAGTGGACAGCGAACCGTAGGCCGTGAGAGCTGGCTCACACCACCAGGCGCGGCGGGCCGTCACCGGTTCGGGGGCGCCGTCTCCGTGCGCCGGCCGCTCCACGGCCGTAACCGCGGGGAAATCCCGGCCTGCTGGACTACGGCATGGGTACGAGTGGCGGAGCGACAGGCTGGTTCCCGGTGGCCCGCGCGACCGACGTCGGCACGGTGCCGGTCCCGGTGAGCGCCGCGGGCCGGTCCTACGTCGTGGTCCGGCTCCGACCCGGCGGCGAGGTGAGCGCGTTCCCCGCGCGGTGCCCCCACCGGCTGGTGCCCCTGGCGACGGCGTCGGTGGTGGAGGGGCGGCTGGAGTGCCCGGCCCACGGGTGGCGCTTCGACGGCGAGGGCCGGTGCGCGGAGATCCCGTCGCTCGGCGCCGAGGGCACGCCGCCGCCACGCGCCGACCTGTCGACTCCCTGGGCCGTGGAGGAGCGGCACGGCTGGGTGTGGATCGCCCCGGACCGGGCGGCCCTGCCCTCACCGCCGCGGCCGGCGGGCACTCCCGGGATCGAGCCCGCCCGCGAGCCGGATCGCCCGTCGGGTCCGATGTTCGGCAACCTCGACCCGTCCCTCAAGCACGCCTGGCACCCCGTGGCGCTCTCCCGCGAGCTGCGCGACGGCGGCTGGCTGCAGGTCCGGCTGCTCGGCCGCACCTGGACGCTGAACCGCTGCAACGGCGGCGTGGGCGCCGATCCACCCGCGTTCGCCGTCCGCGAGCGGCTGGGCCTGGTCTGGCTGGCGCCGGCCGAGCCGGCCGACGTCCCGCTCGAGGTGCCCGAGGCCGGGGACCGGTCCTTCGTGGGTGGCTGGCTGCCCCCGCTGCGCTCTCCCGGGCCGGCCGGTCCGCTCGCCGACACGTTCCTGGACGCGACCCACGGCCCGTTCGTCCACCCGTCGACCCTCGCCGCCCTCCCGGAGACCGGCCCGTACGAGCTGATCCGCGAGCCCGGCGGCTTCCGCAGCGTGCAGGAGCAGGAGGTGGACAACCCGGTCGACCCGGCGGTCGCCACCGGCGAGCGCCCGCTGCGCCAGCGCCGCCGCACGACCTACGTGCACCGCGCCCCCTTCCAGCTCCGGCTGCGGCAGGAGTTCCTCGACTCGGGGGCGACGACGACGCTGCTCTACCTGCTGCAGCCCGAGGACGCCGACTCCACCCGCATCTACGTCTGCCTGATGCTGGCGACCGGTCCGGGGCAGCGGCTGCCCGCACCGGCCACGGTCACCGAGCAGGTGGCGCTGCAGCAGCAGGTGCTCGAGGAGGACATCCGCTGCCAGGCGGCGCTGCTGCTGCCCGGCCTGCCGCTGGATCCCCGCGACGAGGTGCACGTGCCCGCGGACGCGCGCGGGGTCGCGCTGCGGCAGGCGCTGTGCGACTTCCGGATGCTCGGGCAGCGGCGGCGGCTGGCCGCCTGAGCCCGGGTCAGTCCGCCGGCAGCTGCGCGCCGCACTCGGCGCAGCGCGTCGGCGGGTCCTCCTCGGCCATCCGGCCGCACTCGGGGCAGACCCGGCGCAGCCAGCAGGCCGGGTCGCCGCCCTCGTCGTCGGTCGAGGTCATGCGGGCTCCTGACGATCGGGTTGCGATCCGGTGACGGCGGGCCTCCGTCACCGGACCACGGGTAGTCCCCTCCGCACCAGTGTCGACGGAAGGAAGAACTGTGCGGATGCCCGGACACGCCCGGACCTCGGCCGCGCTGCTCGCGGTCGGACTGTCCCTCACCGCATGCGGCGAGGACGCTCCGCTCGACGTCCCCGGGGGTGAGGTCGTCGGCGGTGCAGCGGCCCCGGACGAGCGGGTCACCGAGGATCTCTCCGTCAAGGCGGTGCTGCTCGCCTTCCCCGACGACGGACTCTGGGCCGAGGGGGACGACGTACCGCTGTACGCGGCGATCGCCAACACCGGCGAGGAGCCCGCCCGGCTCGTCGACGTGCGCGGGGAGAACTTCGCCGACGCGCGGCTGATCGGCGAGGACGGCACGGACGGTCCCCTCGAGGTCGCCGAGGACGACAACCTGTACCTGGAGCCGGACGGCCCGCCGTCGGTCGTCCTCGTGGACGTCGACCGCTCCCTGCGCTCCTCGCAGTCCATCCCGGTGACGTTCGTCTTCGAGGACGCGGGCGAGGTGACCATCGAGGCGCCGGTGGCGCCGGAGTCCCCGGCCGACGGCGACTTCGACACCCCTCAGGACCCCACTCCGGACGACGACTGATCGCCCCCGGGGAGGACCCGGAGATCATCCCGGGGGACGACGAGACGGCGCGGTCGGCTGCCTACGCTCGACCGCGTGGAGAGCCCCGTCGATCGCGCGACCGAGCGGTTGCGCCGGCACCCGGTCGCCGTCGACATGGCGTTCGCGGGCGCTGTGTGGTTCTTCGCCGTCCTGCTGCCGGTGGACTCCTACTGGGAGTCGCGGAACATCGCCTTCCTCGTCGGCACCCTGATGGTGCTGCCGCTGGCCTGGCGCCGTCGCGCGCCGATCGCGGCCGGCGCGGCCGTGGTGGCCGTCGGACTGCTGGAGCTGCTGGTCTCCCCCGACTTCCTCGCCGCCAACGTCGCCGTGCTGATGACGGTCTACGCGCTGGCCGCGTACGCGCCGCGCTGGGCGGCCCAGGCCGGGCTGGGCGCCGGCCTGGTCGGCGCCCTGCTCGCCGCGATGCGGTACTGGAACTACGACGTCACGACGTCGGTCGCCCCCGTCGCGCTGGCCATCGGCGTCTCCGTCGTCGCCTCCTGGGCGCTGGGCAACCTGCGCCGGGCGAGGCTCGAGCAACTGGCTGCCCTCCAGGAACGCGCGCAGCTGCTGGAGCTGGAGCGCGACCAGGAGATGCGGCTGGCGGCCACCACCGAACGGGCGCGCATCGCCCGCGAGCTGCACGACGTCGTCGCCCACTCCCTGTCCGTGGTGATCGCGCAGGCCGACGGCGGCCGGTACGCCGGGAAGGCCGATCCCGCGGCGGCGACCGACGCCCTGGAGGCGATCGCCGCGACCGGCCGGCAGGCGCTGACCGACATGCGGTCGCTGCTCGGGGTGCTGCGCGAGGGCGGCGGGGAGGAGTACGCGCCACAGCCCGACGTCGCGGCGATCCCTGCCCTGGTCGAGGACGTGCGGGCCAGCGGGCTGGACGTCGACCTGATCGTCGAGGGCGAGCCGCAGCCACTCCCGGCCGGCCCGCAGCTGGCGGCCTACCGGATCGTGCAGGAGTCACTGACCAACGTGCTCAAGCACGCCGGCCCGGCCTCGCGGGCGTGGGTGCGGCTGCAGTGGCGGCCCGACGCGCTCGAGCTCTCGATCCTCGACGACGGTCGCGGGGCGTCGGCCGCCCTGATCTCCGCCCACGGGACCTCCGCCGACGGCAACGGGCAGGGGCTGCGCGGGATGCAGGAGCGCGCCCGGCTGCACCGCGGCCGGCTGGAGGCGGGGCCGCGGCACGGCGGCGGGTTCGGCGTGCACGCCGCGCTGCCCTACGGTTCCCGACGATGACGAGCTCCCCGGTCCGCGTCGTCGTCGTCGACGACCAGCAGATGGTCCGCGCCGGCTTCCGCATGGTGATCGACTCCCAGCCCGACCTGACCGTGGTCGGGGAGGCCGGCGACGGCGCGGCCGTCGTGCAGCTGCTGCGCGGCACGCCGGCCGACGTCGTGCTGATGGACATCCGCATGCCGGGCGTCGACGGGATCGAGGCCACCCGCCAGGTCACCGCACTCCCCGAGGCGCCCCGGGTCGTCGTCCTGACCACGTTCGACCTCGACGAGTACGTCGTCTCGGCCATCGGTGCCGGCGCGAGCGGGTTCCTGCTCAAGGACGCGCCCCCCGAGGAGATGCTGGCCGCCGTCCGCACCGTGCACGCCGGCGACTCGGTGATCGCGGCGTCCTCGACCCGGCGGCTGCTGCAGCACGTCGCGCCGATGCTGCGCGGCGCGGCGCCGGCCCCCGGCGGTGGGGACGACGCGGCGCTGGCCGAGCTCACCCCGCGGGAGCGCGAGGTGCTGGTGCAGATGGCGCTCGGCGCCTCGAACACCGAGATCGCGCGGTCCTTCGTGGTCAGCGAGGCGACGGTGAAGACCCACGTCGGGCGGGTGCTGTTCAAGACCGGCTCGCGCGACCGGGTGCAGGCCGTCGTCCTCGCCTACCGGACCGGCCTCGTGCAGCCGGCCGACCTCCTGCGCGACGCCTGACCCGCTCCCCTCCGGACTTTCGGTGCAGAAAGTCCGGGACTTCCGGTGCAGGAAGTCCGATGTACGACCGGGGGTGGACGACGGCGTCCGCCCCGGGGGGCACGGCCGGCGGCGGCAGGATCGCCCTCCGCTCCGACGCGGGAGGACGGCCCGGAGCGGAAGCGTGATCACCGTTGCCGAATCCCCCGCACCGGAGGTCCGAAGTGTCCGTTCCCGTCATGACCGTCCCCGGCGAGCCGCCCGCCCCCGCCACGACGAACGCCGCCGTCCGGGCCACCGGGCTGCGCAAGACCTACGGCAGCGGGGAGACGGCGGTGCACGCTCTCGCCGGCGTCGACGTCACCTTCGCCGCGAGCGAGTTCACCGCGATCATGGGCCCCTCCGGCTCGGGCAAGTCGACGCTCATGCACTGCCTGGCCGGCCTGGACACCGCGACGGCCGGCGAGGTGTGGCTCGGCGACACCGCGCTGACCAGCCTGCGCGACGACCAGCTGACCACGCTGCGCCGCAAGCGGATCGGCTTCGTCTTCCAGGCGTTCAACCTGCTGCCGGTGCTCGACGCCCGCGAGAACATCGTGCTGCCGATGCAGCTGGGCGGCCTGCGGCCCGATCCGGCCTGGTTCGACGCCGTCGTGGCCCGGCTGGGCCTGCGCGAGCGCCTGGGCCACCGCCCGCACGAGCTCTCCGGCGGCCAGCAGCAGCGGGTCGCCATCGCGCGCGCGCTGATGCCCCGGCCCGACGTCGTCTTCGCCGACGAGCCCACCGGCAACCTGGACTCCCGCTCGGGCGCCGAGGTGCTCGGGCTGCTGCGCTCCAGCGTGAAGGAGACCGGGCAGACCGTCGTCATGGTCACCCACGACCCGTCGGCCGCCGCCTACGCCGACCGCGTCGTCCTGCTCGCCGACGGCCGGCTGGCCGGCGACCTCGCCGACCCCACCGCCGAGTCCGTGCTCGACGCGCTGCGCGGGCTGGGGGCCTGACCCGATGCGCACCGTCGTGCTCACCCAGCTCCGCACCCACGCGGCGAGGCTGATCGCCTCCACCCTGGCCGTCGTCATCGCCGTGGCCTTCGTCGTCGCCACCCTCGTCCTCAACGAGACCTCCCGCAGCACCGTGCTCGAGACCGTCGGCGCCCGGTACGTGGCCGCCGCCGCCGTCGTCAGCGCTCCCTACGACCGGCCCTTCACCGACGACGACGTCACCGCGCTCGCCGGCGTCGGCTCCGTCGGCGCCGTCGCCCCCTCCTACGAGACCGGTGTGCAGGCGTCGGTGCCCGGGCGCTCCGGATCCCAGTACCTGATGGTCGAGTCGGTGGCCGACGCCCCGCAGCTGCGCTGGCAGGAGCTCACCACCGGCCGGCTCCCGCAGGGCACCGGCGAGGTCGCCGTCAGCGACCGTGCCCGCGCCGAGGTCGGCGACGTCCTCACCGTCTCGAGCTACGACGACGAGGGCGAGGAGACGACGGCGGAGGCGACCGTCACCGGCATCGTCGACCTGCGCGGCGACCCCGAGGCCGGGCTCTACGGCCGCGGCTTCGTCACCGAGGACCAGGCGCGGGCCTGGCAGGCGCCGGAGCCGCTCGAGGTGCGGATCGCCGCCGGCCCCGGCTTCTCGGCCGACCAGGTCCGCGCGGACCTCGCCGCCGCGGCACCCGCCGAGGCGGTGGTGCGCAGCGGCGAGGAGCAGGCCGAGAAGGCCGCCGCCGCGATGATGGGTGACAGCACCGCGCTGGCCGGCGTGCTGCTGGTGTTCGGCACCGTGGCGGTCGTCGTCGCCGGGCTGGTCATCGCCAACACCTTCGCCGTCCTGCTCGCCCAGCGGACCCGCGAGCTGGCCCTGCTGCGCTGCGTCGGCGCCACGGCCCGGCAGGTCCGCCGCAGCGTCCTGGGCGAGGCGCTGGCCACGGGGCTGGTCGCCTCCGCTCTGGGGGTCGCCCTCGGCATCGGCCTGGCCGCCGGCGTCTCGGCGCTCGTCGGCAGCAACTCCGCCATCCCGCTGTCCGGCGTGGCCGTCCCGCTCTACGCGGTGCTCGCCGGGCTGGGCGTCGGCACCGTCGTGACCGTGCTGGCCGCCTTCGCTCCGGCGCGGGCCGCGACGAAGGTGGCCCCCCTGGCCGCGCTGCGGCCGGTGGACACCGCTCCGCTGCGGTCACGCCCCGGTGTGCTGCGCCTGGTCCTGGGGCTGCTGATGGTCGTCCCGGGCGTGCTGCTGCTGGCCGCCGGTGTGCTCACGGCGTCGGTGTACGTGGGGCTGCTCGGCGGGGTGCTCAGCTTCCTCGGCGTCGTCCTGCTCGCCCAGCGGGCGATCCCCCCGGTCGTGGCGGCCGCGGGCCGGCTGGCCGGCCGGTTCGGCGGGGTGCCGGCCCGGCTGGCGGCGGGCAACGCGACCCGCAACCCCCGCCGGACGGCGGCCACGGCCACCGCCCTGCTCATCGGCGTGACGCTGACCAGCGCCTTCGTCGTCGGCGCGGCCTCGACCAAGGCCACGGCGCAGGCCGGCCTGGAGGCGGAGTTCCCCACCGACGTCCTGGTGCGGAGCTACGACGCCGATCTGCCGGCCTCGCTGAACCGGACGCTGCTGGACGTCGACGGCGTGCAGCGCACGGCGGGGGTGATCGGCGGGGACGTCACCGGGCCCGACGGCGAGCCGGCGTACGTGGAGGCCGTCGACCCCGCGGAGGCCGGGGCCGTGCTCCGGTCCACGGACAAGATCGACCTGCCCTCGACGGGCGTGGCCGTGCTGCCGGAGTGGGCGGCCGAGACCTGGTCGGTGCAGGACGGCGCACCCGTGACCTTCACCGCCGACGGCCGGACGGTGACCCTGCAGGCGAAGGTGACCGGCTTCGAGCAGGGGGTGCTGGTGGAGCCGGACGCGCTCCGCTCCCTCCTCCCCGACGCCGGCACCTCCCAGCTGTGGCTGCTGCTCGACGACGGCGACCCCGACGGGCAGGTGTCCACCGTGGACGCCGTCACCGACGCGGTGGCGGAGGCGGACCCCGAGGCGCAGGTCACCGGCGTGGTCACCCAGCGGGACCAGCTCAACGAGGTGCTCGACATCCTGCTGCTGGTCGTCACCGGGCTGCTGGGCGTGGCCGTGGTCATCGCGCTCATCGGCGTGGGCAACACGCTCGCGCTGTCGGTGGTGGAGCGGCGGCAGGAGAACGGCCTGCTGCGCGCGCTCGGCCTCACCCGCGGGCAGTTGCGCGGGCTGCTCGCCTGGGAGGCGGTGCTGGTGGCCGGCGTCGCCGCGGTGCTCGGCGTGCTGATCGGTGGCGCCTACGGGCTGACCGGCGTCGCGTCGGTGCTCGGCAACCAGGGCGAGATCGTGCTCGACGTCCCGTGGCTGCAGGTGGCCGCGATCGTCGTCGTCGCCACGCTGGCCGGGCTGCTCGCCTCCGTGCTGCCCGCCCGCCGGGCCGCCCGCACCTCCCCGGTGGCCGCCATCGCCGCCTGATCACCTCCCCCGGGGGCAGAATTGGCCATTTCTGCCCCTGGGGGACGTGTGACGTTCCACGGGAAACCTTCGGCGGCGTCGGCGGGGCTGGGACACTCGGGGACGTGCCATCCCTCCGCCGCCGTGCCGCCGTCACCGCCACCGTCCTCGCCGGACCGGTGGGCTGGCTGACCGCCGCCGCCTGGGGCCTGCCGACGGCGCTGGGCGCGCACCGCCGCCGGCTGCGGCCGGTCGTCGCCGGATCGCCGCACTTCTCCGACGGCACCTTCTCCAACACGCTGCCCACGCCCGCGCTCGCCCCGGCCAACACCCGCGACGGCCTGCTGCGGCAGTGGCACGAGGAGCGGCACGTCGGCCTGCCGGGTGGGCCCATCCCGCTGGCGCGGCCCGAGTTCACGGCCGAGGCCGCCGAGCTCGCGGTCACCTGGTTCGGGCACGCCAGCGCACTGCTGGAGGTCGACGGCCGGCGGGTGCTGGTCGATCCGGTGTGGGGGTACCGCGTCTCGCCGTCGCCGGTGTTCGGGCCGACCCGGCTGCACGAGCCGCCGATGCCGATCGAGGACCTCCCCCCGGTCGACGCCGTCCTCATCTCGCACGACCACTACGACCACCTCGACCTGCCGACGGTCCGGGCGCTGCTGGCCACGCAGACCGCGCCGTTCGTCGTCCCCCTGGGCATCGGCGAGCACCTGCGCAAGTGGCGCGTGCCCGAGGAGCGCATCGTCGAGCTGGACTGGGACGGCGTGCACGAGGTCGCCGGGCTGACGCTCACCTGCACCGAGGCGCGGCACTTCTCCGGTCGCTACCTGCACCGCAACACCACCCTGTGGGCGTCGTGGGCGATCGCGGGACCGGCGCACCGCGTCTACTTCGGCGGCGACACCGGCTACACGCCCGCGTTCGCCGCGATCGGCGCCCGGCTCGGCCCGTTCGACCTGACGCTGCTGCCGATCGGCGCCTACAACGACGCCTGGCACGCCATCCACATGGACCCCGAGGAGGCCGTCCGCGCGCACGGCGACCTCGGCGGCGCCGTGCTGCTGCCGATCCACTGGGCCACCTTCAACCTGGCGTTCCACCGCTGGGCCGAGCCGGTGCAGCGGCTCCTGGCCGCCGCGCGGCCCCGCGACGTCGCCGTCGTCGTCCCGCGGCCGGGTGAGCGGATCGACGTCCTGACTCCCCCCGCGCTGGACGACTGGTGGACGGCGGTCGGTTCGGCCGCCGACACCCCGGAGGACGAGGGCTCCGCCGGGGTCGGCAGCTCGGTGCTCGCCCGCACGCTGACCCGGCTGACCGCCCTGCTGCCGGGCTAGGGGCTCAGCGCAGCAGTTTGGACATCCGCCGGTCGGCGAGCGGCTTGCCACCGGTCTGGCAGGTCGGGCAGTACTGCAGCGAGGTGTCGGCGAAGCTGACCTCGCGCACCGTGTCGCCGCAGACCGGGCAGGGCAGGCCGGTGCGGGCGTGCACCTGCAGCCCGGAGCGCTTCTCGCCCTTCATCGTCGCCGCGCGCTGACCCACCTGGCGCTCGAGCGCGTCGGTCAGCGTGCCGCGGACGGCCTCGAAGAGACGGACCAGTTCGTCGTCCTTGAGCTTGTCGGCGCCCTTGAACGGCGAGAGCCGGGCCGCGTGCAGGATCTCGTCGGAGTAGGCGTTGCCGATGCCGGCGAGCAGCGTCTGGTCGGTGAGCGCGCCCTTGAGCTGGCCCGAGCGGCCCTTCATCAGCGCGGCGAAGGCCTCCAGGTCCACCTCGAGGGCGTCGGGACCCAGCCGCGCGATGCCCGGCACCTCCGCCGGCGAGCGCACCACGTAGATCGCCAGACCCTTGCGCGTGCCCTGCTCGGTGAGGTCGAAGCCGTTCCCGTCATCCAGATGGACGCGCAGCGCGAGCGGGCCCTTGCCCGGCTTGGGCGGCGCGGTCGGCAGGTTCTCCCGCCAGTGCAGCCACCCGGCGCGGGCCAGGTGGACGACGAGGTGCAGGCCGGAGACGTCGAGGTCGAGGAACTTGCCGTGCCGGCCGGCGCCGGTGATCTCCAGGCCGCCGAGCGCGGACAGCGGCGGGTCGAAGGTCTTGATCGCCTGCACGGCGGCGAGGTCGGCGCGGGTGAGCACCCGCCCCACCGCGTCGGCGCGCAGGAAGGCGGCCAGCGCCTCCACCTCGGGCAACTCGGGCATCGTGACATTGTCGTCCTCCGGACTCCGACCGCGACCAGGAGCCGTCCCCATCTGGGTGAAGCCGCTGCGTCGCGCCTGCGCGGGACCCTCCGGCCCCACTCGGCACGACCTGCCAGTTCCGCGTGCCATGCGCTGTGCCCCCTCCTACGCTCGACCGGTGCCCACGTCGCTGCTCTGGTTCCGGCGCGACCTACGGCTGCACGACCACCCCGCACTGCTGGCCGCCCGAGATGCGGCCGGCCCGGACGGTGACGTCGTCCCGGTGTTCGTGTTCGACGACCGGCTCTGGGGCCCCTCGGGCGAGCCCCGCCGCCGCTTCCTGCTCGACTGCCTGACCGCCCTGGACGCCGACCTCGACGGGGCGCTGGTGCTGCGGTCCGGCGACCCGGCACGGGTGATCCCGCAACTCGCCCGCGAGGTGGGCGCGACCACCGTGCACGTCAGCGCCGACACCGGGCCCTACGGCCGGCAGCGCGACGCCGCGGTCGAGCGCGCGCTGGACGACGTCCCCCTGGTGCGCACCGGCTCCCCTTACCTGGTCACCCCCGGCCGGGTCACCACCCGCACCGGCACGCCGTTCCAGGTGTTCTCGCCCTTCGCCCGGGCCTGGCGCGAGCACGGCTGGCGCGCCCCGGCCGGTGCGCCCGACGGCGTCCGCTGGCGCACCGGCGTCCGGTCCGACGACCCGCCCCCGGCACCCGAGGTCCTCGCCGACCTGCCGCCGGCCGGCGAGCGGGCCGCGCTCGAGGCGTGGGAGCGGTTCCGCGACGAGCGGCTGACCGGCTACGCCGAGGGCCGCAACCTGCCCGGCACGGCCGGGACCAGCCGCATGTCGGCCTACCTGAAGTACGGCTGCATCCACCCGCGCACGCTGGTCGCGGACCTGGCCGGCGAGGAGGGCGAGTCGGCCCGCCGCTACACCGACGAGCTGGCCTGGCGGGACTTCTACGCCGACGTGCTCTGGCACCGGCCCGGGTCGGCGCGCGAGTACCTCAAGCCGGAGCTGCAGGGGATGGGCTACGACAGCGGGCCCGAGGCCGAGGCGCTGGTGCGCGCCTGGCAGACCGGACGCACCGGCTTCCCGATCGTCGACGCCGGCATGCGCCAGCTGCTCGGCGAGGCCTACGTGCACAACCGGGTGCGGATGATCGTCGCCTCCTTCCTGGTGAAGGACCTGCACCAGGAGTGGACCCTCGGTGCCCGGTGGTTCATGCAGCACCTGGTCGACGGCGACCTGGCCAGCAACAACCACGGCTGGCAGTGGGTCGCGGGCACGGGCACCGACGCCTCGCCGTACTACCGGGTCTTCAACCCGATCACGCAGGGGAAGAAGTTCGACCCGGACGGCGCCTACGTGCAACGCTGGGTGCCGGAGCTGCGCGACCTCGACCCGAAGCACGTGCACGAACCGTGGACCGCACCCGGCGGCATCCCGGCCGGCTATCCCGAGCCGGTCGTCGACCACGCGCACGAGCGCCAGGTCTCCCTCGACCGCTACGCGGCCGTCCGCGCGCGCTGAGTCAGGCGCCGCGCAGTCGCGGCGCCGCAGCGGCCGCGTCCCGGACCGTCGAGGGGTCGGCGGCCAGCGTCCGCCCCCACCCGACCAGCCCGGCGACGTCGATCCCGTGCGGCGGCGTGTCGGCGTACGGGACGACGTTGCCGACGCCCCGCTCCAGCAGCGTGACCGCACCCCGTGCGTTGCCTCGGGCGGCGTGGGTGAGGCCGACGGCGAGCTGGGCCAGGCCGCGCCACAGCTGCCGCTCCTCCGGCACCGAGGACTTCCACGCGTCCTCGAGCACCTCGTGCGCGTGGAACGGGCGGCCCGCGTCCAGCAGCGCCTGCGCCTCGGCCAGCGCGACCAGGGGCGCGCGGACGATCCCCTCCGGCGCGCGGGGCTCACCGACCGCGTCGTGCGGCAGCGGCCGGCCGAGCGCGTCGCGGGGCCGTGCGTTGCGGGCCCGGCCCTCGTCGTCCCGGTCGCGCGTGGTCACGGGCCCATCCTGCACCCGATGAGGCGACCGAAAGAAGTTCTGTTTTCAACTGCATCCGTACCGGGAGCCGCCCAGGAAGGAGTGGATGACAGGCACCACCCCCCTCTGGAAGGACGATCCATGAGCACCCTGCGCACCCTCGGCAGCGCCGCCGGCGCGGCTGCCGTCGTCGGCGGTCTGGTCCTCGTCGCCACCCCGGCGACCGCGGCCGAGACCGCCACCGTCTCGGTCCTGCACGGCATCCCGAACACGCCGGTCGACGTCTACGCCAACGGCGAGCGCCTGATCGACGACTTCCAGCCCGGCACGCTGACCGACGCGCTGACCCTCCCCGCGGGCGCCTACGACCTGGCGATCTTCCCGGCCGACGCCGCCGACGGCTCCGGTGAGCCGCTGCTCAAGGCCGACGACGTCGCCGTCCCGGCCGGCGCCAACGCCACCGTGGTCGCGCACCTCAAGGAGGACGGCACCCCGACGCTGACGCCGTTCGTCAACGACACCTCCGCCGTCCCGGCCGGCCAGGCCCGCGTGACCGTGCGCCACACCGCCGCGGCCCCCGCCGTCGACGTGCGCGCCGGTGGCACCCCGGTCGTCCAGGGGCTGACCAACCCCGACGAGGCGACGCTGACCGTGCCGGCCAGCACGATCACCGCCGACGTCACCCTCGCGGGCACCGACACCGTCGCGATCGGCCCGGCCGACCTGACCCTGGCCGAGGGCACCTCGACCATCGTCTACGCCTGGGGCAACGGTGAGGCCGGCTACGACCTCGCCGTCCAGACGATCAGCGGCATGCACTCCATGCCCGCCGGCGTCCCCGGTGGCTCGGCCGGCCTGGCCGACGACAGCTCCTCGCTGCCGATGGTCGCCGCGCTCTCCGTCGCCGGCCTCGCCGTCGCCGGTGCCGGTGCCGCCCGCGTCGCCCGCAACCGCGGCTGACCGGACCAGTTCCGTGCGACCCGCCGCCGCCTCCGCCGTCCTGGGCCTCGCCCTGGCCGTCGGCGCCCCGACCGCCTGGGCGCTGACCCGGCCGGAGCCGGCGGCGGGCATCCCGGTGGAGCAGGCTCTCCCCGCGCCGGCCGCCCCGGCCGGCGCGGGGGACCTGCCCACCCTCCCGACCGTCACCGCCCGGGACGCCGCCCCCGCGGCGGCCCAGGCCGCCCCCGCACCGGCCCGCATCAGCGTGCCGGCGTGGGGCGTGGACGCCCCCGTCGACGCCGTCGGCATCGCCGCCGACGGTCAGATGGAGCTCCCCGAGGACGTCTCCCGCGTCGGCTGGTACCGGTTCGGGCCGACCCCCGGCGCCGACGGCTCGGCCGTGCTGGCCGGCCACGTCGACGACCGCGAGCAGGGCCCCGGCGCCCTGTTCCCGCTGACGGACGCCGCGGTGGGTGACGAGGTGACCGTCACCGACGCCGCTGGGACCGCGACGCGCTGGCGGGTGGTCTCCCGCGAGGTGATCACCAAGCAGGCGCTGCCGCTGGACCGGCTGTTCGCCCGCGACGGCGCCCCACGGCTCACCCTGATCACCTGCGGCGGGCCGTTCCTGCCCGAGTTCCGCAGTTATCGCGACAACGTCGTCGTGGTCGCGGAGCCGGCGCCGTGAGCGGGGCGCTGGCCCTGCGCAGCCCGATCCTGGGTAGCGTTCGGGGCGTGGATCACGTACCGGGGACGCGCAGCGGCGTCGATCCGGACGACGCCGAGGTCGGCCGGCGCTTCGCCGCCGGCGACGAGCAGGCGCTCGCCTGGGCCTACGAACGCTGGGCGGGGCAGGTGCACGGCATGGCGGTGCGGGCCTTCGGTCCGGGGCCGGACGCCGAGGACGTGACCCAGCAGGTGTTCGTCGCCGCCTGGACCGGCCGCGCGCGGTTCCGCCCCGACGACTCGCCGCTGCCGGCCTGGCTGGTGGGCATCTGCCGGCACAAGATCGCCGACGCCTGGGCCCGCCGCGACAAGCACCGCCGCGAGGCGGAGGCCGCGATGACCGAGGCGCAGGCCCGGCCCGGCGGCCCGGTCACCGCCGGCGTCGACACCGCCGCGACCGACCGGGTGCTGCTGCTCGACGAGCTGGACCACCTGGGCCAGCCGCAGCGCGGCATCATCGAGCTCGCATTCTTCGAGGACCTCACCCACGCGCAGATCGCCGAACGCACCGGCCTGCCGCTGGGCACGATCAAGAGCCACATCCGGCGCACACTGGAGCGCCTGCGGACCCGGTTGGAGGTGGACGGTGCAGCACTGCACGCCTGAACAGCTCGCCCTCGCGGCACTGCAGGAGCCCCTGCCCGCGTCCGACGCCGCACACCTCGACGGGTGCGGCACCTGCCGCGCCGAGGTGGCCGCCCTGCGCCGCGCCCCCGACCTGCTCTCGGTCCCGCAGCTCGCCGCTCCCGGCGCCGCGGTCCCGCCCCCTCCGCGGGTGTGGGACGCCATAGCGGCGGCCACCGGCGTCACCGCCGTCCCCAGCCCGTCGGCCGAGCCGGCGCCCGCCCTGAGCTCGGTGCCCCCGCCCCCGGTGGAGCCGGACCACGGCGGCACCGTGGTGCCCTTCCGCTCCCGCCGGCGGCCCGTCCTGCTGGTGGCGGCCGCCGTCGTCGCCGGGGCCGTCGTCGGTGCCGGTGCGGTCGCGGTGGTGCAGTCCACCGGTGCGGACGGCGACGCGGTGACCACCGTGGCCCTCGCCCCGCTGCCCGACGCCGATGCCTCCGGGGTCGCCGACGTCGTCGTCCGTGGGGACGGGTCGCGCGTGCTCGAGCTCGAGCTCGACGCACCCGCGCTCGAGGGCAGCTACTACGAGGTCTGGCTGATCGACCGGGCCGTGGACGGCATGTTCCCGCTCGGCGTCGTCACCCCCGGGACCCAGACCGTCGAGCTGCCGGCCGGGCTGGACCTGGCCGAGTTCCCGCTGCTCGACGTCTCCGTGGAGCCGCTGGACGGCGATCCGACGCACTCGGGGGTCTCGGTGGCCCGGGGGGATCTCGACGCCTGACCGGGCGGCTCGCCTAGCGTTGCCCTCCGTGACGTCCTCGCCTCCCGGCCTCCTCCCGCACGACGACCTCGGCGCCGCCTGGCGCAAGGCGCGCCCCCGGCCCGCCGGGCGGCACCTGGACAGCGCGGCGAGCAGCCGGCAGAGCTCGCGGGCCCTGGAGGCAGCGGCGCACCACGCCCGGCACGAGGCGGAGCTCGGCGGGTACGTCGCCGCGCAGGCAGCGGAGAACCTCCTGCAGCAGGGCCGGTCGGTGATCGGCGGGTTGGTCGGCATGGCGGCCGCCGACGTCGCCTTCGTCGAGTCGGCGCAGGCCGCGCTCTCCGCCCTGCTCACCGGCTGGCGGTTGCCGGCCGGATCCCGGGTCGCCTGCCTGCCCGGGGAGTACGCGCCGAACATCGGGGCGCTCGGCGCCTACGGGCTGCGGCCCGAGCCGCTGCCGGTCGACGGCGCGGGCCGGGCCGACCTCGAGGGCGTGGAGCGGCTGCTGCGCACCGACCCGCCGCGGTTCGTGCACCTCGACCACGTCCCGAGCCATCGCGGGATCGTCCAGCCCGCCGCGGAGATCGCGGCCCTGTGCCGGGCGGCCGGGGTGCCGCTGGTGCTGGACGCCGCGCAGGCGCTGGGCCACGTGGACACCGACGTCGGGGCGGACGTCGTCTACGGGACCTCGCGGAAGTGGCTGGCCGGCCCGCGCGGCGTCGGCGTGCTGCTGGCCCGGCCGGCCATCACCGAAGAGCTCACGCCGGTGATGCCCGGCGGCGAGGACCTGCCGCCCATGCGTGCCTTCGAGAGCGCCGAGGGCCACATCGCCGGCCGGATCGGGCTGATCATGGCCGTCGGGGAGCACCTGGCCGCCGGGCCGGACCGGGCCCGGGAGCGGCTGACCGGGATCGGACGGGCGACCCGAGCACTCCTGGACGGCGCCGCGGGCTGGACGGTGATCGAGCCGGCCGACGAGCCCAGCGCCACCACCACCCTCACGCCGCCGGACGGCGTCGACGTCGTCGCCACGCGGGCACGGCTGCTCGGCGAACACGGCATCGTGGTCAGCGCTCTGGGGCGGGAGCGCGCTCCGGGTGAGATGGCCGGCCCGGTGCTGCGCGTCTCGCCGCACCTCGACGTGACGCTCGAGGATCTCGAGGCCCTCGCCGAGGCCCTGTAGCGGGGCCGATCAGTCCAACGGCTCCTCGTCGACCTGGACGTCGATCTTCGTGCTCTTGCCGACCGCGGTGACCGTCACGGTGACCCCGTACTCGACGGGGTCGTCGCCCGCGGTGAGGGTGCAGCGCGTGCTCGCCCCCTCCTCCTCGTCGAGACCCTCCGGGCAGGTGATGTCCGGCCGCGTGCCGACCTCCTTCTCGAGGGCGTCCTCCGCGGCATCGGCGACCTCCGCGTCCGAGAGGGAGCTGGTCCCCAGCGACACGGTGCCGCAGGCGGACAGCGTCGACACCGCACCCGCCATCAGGACGAGCAGCAGGCGACGGGACACGACGCTCCTTCGGGGAGTGGGACGGACCTGGCGACCCTAGCCGCAGACGCCGCCGCCGGACACGGCCCTTGCGCCCGGCACGCGGGTGCTCCTATGGTTCATTACATGAGTAATGAACCCAGGGACCGCACCCGCCCTGGAATCGGCCGGTGAACGAGGACGCCGGTCCCATCTTCCGCCAGGTCGCGGCGGAGATCGAGAACGCGATCGTCGACGGCTCCCTCGCCGAGGAGAGCCAGGCCCCCTCGTCCAACGAGCTGGCCGCATTCCACCGGATCAACCCCGCGACCGCGGCCAAGGGCCTGAACCAGCTGGTCGCCGACGGGGTCCTCACGAAGAGACGAGGAGTCGGGATGTTCGTGGCCACCGGCGCCCGCGAGCAGCTGCTCAAGCGGCGGCGCGGCGAGTTCGCCGACCAGTACGTCCGCCCCCTGATGACCGAGGCGCAGAAGCTCGGCATCTCCGCCGGCGAGCTCGCCGCCATGATCGACGACTGGACGAACCAGCGATGACCGCACCCCCCACGCCGGCGGTCGCCACCCTGCGCGACGTGACCATGCGCTTCCGCGAGCACACCGCCCTGGAGGGCGTGAGCACCGCCTTCGAGCAGAACACCATCACCGGACTGCTCGGCCGCAACGGCGCCGGCAAGACGACGCTGATGCAGCTGCTGTCGGGCCACCGGGTCCCCACCGCAGGGCGGGTGGAGGTGCTCGGCGCCGGCCCCTACGAGAACGACCGGGTCCTGCGCCACATCTGCTTCATCAAGGAGGGGCAGCGTTATCCCGACCACTTCCGCGTCCGGGACGCACTCGCCGCCGCAGCGATGGTCTTCCCCGGATGGGACGGCGACCTCGCCGCCGATCTGGTGGCCGACTTCGACCTGCCGGCCAAGCGGCCCGTCAACAAGCTGTCGCGCGGCATGAACTCGATGGTGGGCATCGTCATGGGCCTCGCATCGCGCGCACCGCTCACGCTGTTCGACGAGCCGTACCTGGGCCTGGACGCCGTCGCCCGGCAGATGTTCTACGACCGGCTGCTCGCCGACTACGCCGAGCACCCGCGCACGATCGTGCTCTCGACGCACCTGATCGAGGAGATCGCGAGCCTGCTCGAGCGGGTGCTCCTCATCGACCGCGGTCGGGTGCTGCTCGACGCGGACGCCGAGTCCCTGCGGGACAGCGCGGTGACGGTGACCGGCCCCGCGGAGACGGTGCAGACGTTCGCCCGGCAGCACGACCTCCTGCACACCGAGACCCTCGGCGGCTCCAGCCGGGCCGTCGTCCGCATCAGCGGGGCGACCGATCGTCGCGCGGCAGCCGCGCAGGGGCTGGCCGTGGAGCCAACCAACCTCCAGCAGCTCGTGGTCGCCATGACCCTGCAGACGCCCGCAGCGCGCGGGCAGCACCACCCCACCGGCCCGGCCGAACTCGAGGAGGTCTCCTCATGAACCGCGTCCTCCAGGCCGCGCGGCTGCACCTGATCCATCCGCTGGTGATCCTCGGCATCCCCTGGTTGGTCGTCAGCATCAGCTTCGCCATCAACGCGGCCGTCTGGCATCTCACCCCCGCCGGCGAGGACGACGGTGGGTTCACCGGCGGCATCCTGGCTCTCTACTTCACGGTGCTGGTGGTCTACGTGCAGGCGGTGACGCAACTCCTGCCCTTCGCCATGGGGACCAGCCTGAGCCGCCGCACCTTCTACCTGGGGACGGCGCTCGTCGCCGTCGTCCAGTCGCTGGTCTACGGCGTCGCCATCACGGCGCTCGTCGCGATCGAGAACGCGACCGACGGCTGGGGCGCCGGCATGCAGTACTGGGCCCCGGGCGTCTTCGAGGTCGACAACGCCGTCCTGCAGGTGCTCGCGTCGGGGGCGCCGATGCTGGCCTTCATGTCCGTCGGGATCGGCGTCGGCATCGTGCACAAGCGGTGGGGGCAGACCGGGACGTGGGGGCTGATCATCGGCTCGATGATCTTCTTCGGCGGCCTGGCCCTGCTGATCACGTGGCTGGAAGCCTGGCAGAGCGTCGGCGACTGGTTCGCCGACCAGTCCGTCGCCACCCTCACCATCGGCCTGCCCCTCGTGGTCGCGGTGGCGGTCGCGCTGGCCTCCTTCCCGGGCATCCGGCGCGTCGTCCCGTAGGACCCGGCAACGCACGCGAGCCCCCGTTCCGTCACCGTGACGGAACGGGGGCTCGCTCGTGCTCCGGGCATTACCGGGGGACAGGGGGATCGGGCAGGCCACGCGGCCGGCGATCCTCGACCCTTCCTCCGCAACCCAGCTCGCCCGCACCGAGACTTCAGGCCGGCGGCGGACTTTCTGCACCGGAAGTCCGGGGCCGGCGGCGGACTTTCTGCACCGGAAGTCCGGGGCCGGCGGCGGACTTTCTGCACCGGAAGTCCGGGATTCGGGCGAGGGCATCCGGACATGCCGACAGGGCCCCAGCACGGATGCTGGGGCCCTGTCGGGGAATGGTTGTCCGGCGGCGTCCTACTCTCCCACCCCGTCTCCAGGGCAGTACCATCGGCGCTGAAAGGCTTAGCTTCCGGGTTCGGAATGAGACCG
>NZ_OBQI01000004.1 GCF_900221005.1 Blastococcus aggregatus
TCAGTCCCAGACCTGCTCTTCGCTGCGGTCAGTCCACCGCACCCACCGCCGACCCGGACGCTACTCCCGGGCCGTCTTGACACATAGGAGCTCATCACGGCCCGAACCGGCCCTTTATCGATGCGCCGCGGCGCCGGAGCTGGCAGAGGGGGTCGCGACTGTCGGGTCGTGATGACGCTGCACAAGCTCACTGCGGGAGACGGATACACGTATCTGACCCGCCAGGTGGCTGCGCACGACGCCACGACCCGCGGCTTCGACAACCTGGGCGCCTACTACAGCGCGAAGGGTGAGACTCCGGGCGTCTGGATGGGACGCGGGCTTGCTGCCGTGCCCGATTTTCCGGTCGGTGATCGGGTCACCGAGGCGCAGATGGTCGCGCTGTTCGGGGAGGGGCGGCACCCGAACGCCGACCAGATCGAGCGCGCTGCGCAGCTGGCTGGCAAGGACCCGCAGGAGGTCGATCAGGCCAGCCGCCTGGGCGCGCCCTACCGCATTCACGAGCAGGCCAACATGTTCCACCGCCGCTCGGCAGGGGCGTTCCGCGACCACAACACCGCGCTCGGCCTGCCCGCCGACACCCCCGTGCCGGCCGAGGAACGAGCCCGCATCCGCACCGAGCTTGCCTCGACGATGTTCGTCGAGACCTACGGCCGTCCGCCGGCCGACGCCCGCGAGCTGTCCGGTCATCTGGCCCGCATCTCGCGGCAGGCCACGACCGCGGTCGCCGGGTACGACCTGACATTCAGCCCGGTCAAGAGCGTCTCCACGCTGTGGGCAATCGCTGCGCCAGAGGTCGCAGCCGTCATCGAGCAGGCGCACGCCGACGCGGTGGCAGACACCCTGACCTGGTTGGAGGACCAGGCCGGCTACACCCGCACGGGCCGCAACGGAGTGGCGCAGGTGGAGGTGCGCGGACTGATCGCAGCGGCGTTCACCCATCGCGACTCACGCGCCGGCGACCCGGATCTGCACACCCACGTGGCCGTCAGCAACAAGGTGCAGACGCGCGACGGGCGGTGGCTGGCGCTGGACGGTCGACTCCTTTACAAGAACAACGTCACCGCCTCCGAGCGGTACAACACCCGCTTGCAGGCCCTGCTCACCGAGCGGCTCGACGTCCGCTTCGCCGACCGCCCCGGCGCGGATCCGAACAAGCGGCCGGTGCGAGAAATCGTCGGCGTCGACGGCGAGCTCCCCCGGCTCTGGTCGTCGCGGCGGGCGTCGATCGATACCCGCCGCGCGGCGCTGTCGGCGCAGTTCCAGGCCGACCACGGGCGGCCGCCGACGCCGAAAGAGGCCGTATCCCTGGCGCAGCGGGCCAACCTCGAGACCCGGCAGCGCAAGCACCAGCCCCGCTCCTACGCCGAGCAGCGCGCTGCCTGGCGCACCGAGGCGCTGGCGGTGCTGGGCGGGGAGACCGGCCTGAGCGACTACCTCCGCGGTGCACTCAGCCCTCGCCACGGCCCCCAAGCGAGGCGCCCGACGCGTGGATGGGTCGACCAGACCGCCAAGCACGTGCTGTCGACTGTGCAGAGCTCGCGCGCGACCTGGCAGGTGAACCACGTCCGCGCCGAGGCCGAGCGGCAGGCCCGCGCCGCCACGATCCGGCTGACCGACCTCGACCAAGCCATCGACGCCGTCGTCGACAGAGCGCTGTCCCTGTCGACGCCGTTGGGCAGCCGCGAGCCGGTGACCGAGCCCCTGGCGCTGCGCCGCTCGGACGGCAGCTCCGTCTACACCGTGGCCGGTTCGGCGCTGTACACCTCGACCGAGATCCTCGCCGCTGAGCGGGCCATTCTCGCCGCGGCCGGACGCCGCGACGGACGCGTGGTGCCGCCCGCGGCCGTGGACGTTGCGCTGCTGGAGTCCACCGCCAACCGGGTCGAGCTCAACCCCGGTCAGGTACAGCTTGTCCGCGAACTGGCCACCTCCGGCGCCCGGGTGCAACTGGCACTGGCCCCGGCAGGTACCGGCAAGACCACCGCCCTGCGTGCGCTGTCCGCGGCCTGGCAGGCCGACGGCGGGAACGTCGTCGGCCTTGCTCCCTCGGCGGCGGCGGCTGCGGCGCTAGGTGAGGAAGTCGGCACCGACACCGACACCCTCGCCAAGCTGATCCACGCACTGGCCACCGGCAACAACGCCCCGCCCTGGGTCGCGCGCATCGGACCGGACAGCCTCGTGGTCATCGACGAAGCCGGCATGGCCAGCACTTCCGACCTGGCCCGGGTGATCGCGTTCGTCACCGGGACCGGCGGGTCGGTCAGGCTGATCGGCGATGACCAGCAGCTGGCAGCGATCGGCGCCGGCGGAGTGCTGCGCGACATCGTCACCACCCACGGCGCGGTCACCCTCTCGCAGGTACTGCGCTTCACCGACCCCGACACCGGCGCTCCTGACCACGCAGAGGGTGCCGCGTCCCTGGCGCTGCGCGACGGCGACCCGGCCGCCCTTGCCTACTACATCGATCACGGACGGGTGCACGTCGGCGACCTGGCCACGGTCACCGACGATGCCTACACCGCCTGGTCGACCGACCGGGCCGCCGGCCGCGACGCCATCATGCTGGCACCCACCCGCGATCTGGTCGCCGAACTGAACAGCCGCGCCCGCCGCGACCGCCTCGCCCAGCAGAACGGCCCGGTTGGACCCCAGGTCACCCTCGCCGACGCTTCGGAAGCATCCGCCGGCGATTCGGTCATCACCCGCCGCAACGAGCGCACCCTTCCGATCAGCGCCACCGACTGGGTCAAGAACGGCGACCGGTTCACGGTCACCACCGTGCGCGACACCGGCGCCCTCGACGTCGTCCACCAGCGCACCGGACGGCGACTCACCCTGCCGACCGACTACGTCACCGACCACGTGAACCTCGGCTACGCCACCACCGTGCACGGCGCACAGGGCCTCACCGCCGACACCTGCTACACCGTCGCCACCGGTGAGGAGTCCCGCCAGCTGCTCTACGTCGCCCTAACTCGAGGCAGGCACGCCAACCACCTCTTCCTCACCACCGCCGGGGACGGCGACCCGCACAGCGTGATCACCCGCGACGCGCTGCTGCCGCCCACCGCCGTCGACGTCTTGACTCGTGTGCTGGCTCGCGACGGCTCCCCGACCTCGGCCACCAGCCAAGGCCGCGCGCTGGCCGATCCCGCCGCTCTGCTTGCTTGCGCTGCAGATCGGTACTACGACGCGCTCAATACCGCCGCGGAGGACCGCCTCGGCCGGGACGCCCTCGAGGCCATCGACACTGCCGCCGACGCGGTGATGCCGGGCCTGACCACGCAGGCGGCTTACCCCGTCCTGCGCGCGCACCTGGCGCTGTGCGCCGTCTCCGGTCGTGATCCCTCCGAAGTCCTCCGGCAGGCCCTGGCTTCGGATCGAGGTCTGGACGACGCCCGCGATGTGGCCGCGGTCCTGGACTGGCGTGTCGACCCCACCGGGCACCACTCGGCCGGGACCGGCCCCCTGCCGTGGCTGCCCGGCCTTCCGAAGGCGCTCGGCGACGACCTCGAGTGGGGCCCCTACCTCGCCGACTCCGCCGACCAGGTCAGCTCACCGGCCGCCGACGTCGCCGCCCGCGCACGCGCCTGGACCCCCACCAGCGCTCCCGCGTGGGCGCTTCCACTCATCGACCGCGATCCCCAGCTGGTCGCCGATCTCGCCGTCTGGCGCACCGCCCACGGCGTTGACGACGCCGACCGCCGTCCCAGCGGCCCGGCGCTACCGCGCGCCGCCGACGCGCGGGCCCAGCGGGCGCTCGACGACCGCGTCACGCGGCTGCTCGGCGACGAGCGCGCGCTCACCGCGCGCTGGGCGCCGCTCGTCGAGAGCATCGACCCACGCATCACCGGCGACCCCTACTGGCCGGTCCTGGCCGAGCGGCTCGCCGCCGCCGACCGCGCCGGAATCGACATCACTGGGCTCACCCGGGCCGTCGTCGCCCAACGTCCCCTGCCGGACGAGCAGCCCGCCGCCGCGCTGTGGTGGCGACTGTGCGGGCACCTCTCCCCCGCCGCGATGACCGCCACCGACACCTCCGTCTCCGAGGCGCTGCGCCCGGACTGGAGCCCCGTCCTGGCCGACGTCGTCGGCCCCGCAGGCGCCGAGCGGGTGGTCGCCGACCCAGCCTGGCCCGCGCTGGTCGCCGCCGTCACCTCTGCTGGCGACGCCGGCTGGCAGCCCGACCAGGTGCTGTCCACAGCCCATGACCTGCTGCGCGCCGGTCATCCCGACGACGACCAGCTGCGCCCGGACGAGCTGGCCACCGCCCTGGTGTGGCGGATTCGCGTGCTCACCGACCCGGCGTCCGCCGCAGGCACCCAGGCACCGACCCCGCCGACCGACCTCGACCAGCTGCCCACAGCCGACGGAGTTGCCGACGACGACTGGCTGGCCAGTCTGGTTGAACCCGACGACACCGAACTCTTCCACGAGGAGTTCAACGGCGACGACCCAGCCACTGCCGAGCACCCCGTCTCGACAGGACTAGACGATCGAACTGCCGACGCCAGTCGCCCACCCGCAGCCGACAGGGCTGACGAAGAAGACACCGGAGTTGATCGGGAGCGCCTCCTAGAGCTCAACCAGCAGGCAGCCGATTTCTTCACCGTCCGTTACCGCGACTCCTGGGCACCGGCCTACCTCACCGACCGGCTCGGCACCGATCTGACGGAAGACGACCGGTTCACCGTCGGCTACGCGCCCGATAGCTGGACCGCGCTGACCAGCCACCTGCGCCGCCTCGGCGCCGGCGACACCGAGATCGTTGCCGCCGGCCTGGGCAGCTACGCCTCCACCGGCCGGGTCATCGACCGCTTCCGTGACCGGCTCGTCTTCGCCATCCGCGACGGCGAAGAGATCCACGGCTGGATCGGCCGCCGCAACCCCACCCACGACGACGGAGGCCACGCCGTCCCCAAGTACCTCAACACCGCTGAGACCGAGCTGTTCACCAAGGGCCACGAGCTGTACGGACTGACCGAAGGAGCCGCTGAACTGGCCGCCGGCGCCGTCCCGGTCATCGTCGAGGGCCCCCTCGACTCGCTGGCAGTCACCCTCGCCGGCGACGGCGACTACGTCGGCATCGCCCCACTGGGCACCGCCTTCACCGACACGCAGGCCGAGGCGCTACGCCCATTCCTCGGCGACGGACGGTCCGGAATCATCGTCGCGACGGATGCTGACCAGGCCGGACAACAGGCCGCCCAGCGCATCTTCTGGCAGCTCACCGCCCGTGGTGACGATCCCCGCCACCTCGCCATCCCGACGGGCAAGGACCCCGCCGAGCTGCTGCAGAGGGCCGGCGCCGCCACTCTGCGTCAGGCCCTCGCGGTCTCCCCCAGCCTCGCCAGCACGCTCATCGATGCCCGCGTCGCCGTCTACACCGACCGGCTGAACACCGTCGAAGGCCAGGTGCACGCCGTCCGTCGCGCCGCCGAGGTCATCGCCGCCGTTCCGTCCACCAGTTGGCCGGCGCACCTCACCCACGTGGTGGCCCGCACCGGCATCGCGCCCGACATCGCGCTCTCAGAAGTCTTCGACGCAGCTCAGGGTCGGACGAAGGATGTTCACGCGCCGGCGCGCACAGCGCTGCGCGGCGGAACTCCCACAGCTTCTACTGACCAGGGGACGGAGCCCTCCACCTCTGTGACATCTGCAGCGGAGCTAGGGCGAGGGACGCTGACCGACAGCCAGCAGGCGGCCCGGCGTGCTGCTGCCGCGGCACGCCGTTCGCGCGTCTCAACCCCGCCGGGGCCACCCCGACATTAGAGGGATCGGCACAGAGTCTCAGTCTGCTGTGAGTCGCCTCGGGTAGGAATGTCGGCCCCGCCTGGTACGACTGCAGCTGTGCCACGTCCTCCGCTCACCGACCGCCCGGCATGAGGTTCCTGCGCCGTCGTCCTCACGGCCGCCCTGTTCCGGAGCCGATCCCCGACGACGTCCCGGTCGAGGTTGATCCCGCCCGCCCGTGGGAGGTGCTCAGCTTGGTCAACGAGTGGGTCCGCCATGCAGAGGCCAAGGCGGGCACGATTCTCGCGGCGGCCGGCGTCGTGGCTGGCGTGCTCTACAACTTGCTCGACAAGCAATCCCAGCCGCCGTGGACCTTGACTGTTCCGGCCGCAGCCTGCGGGCTACTGGCAGCTCTGGCCGGATTCATGTCGATCATCGCGCTATGGCCTCAGCTGCGAGCACGGGAGACGCCGACGAGCCTGTTGTATTTCGATCACATCGCACGGGCTTACAACACCCCGGAGGCGTACGGGCGAGCCTTGCGGGGATTGGTTACCTCCGGCGAAGCCGAGTTGCAGCAGGTGGCTCAGCAGGTGTGGGTCAACGCAACGGTCGCTCGACGCAAGTACCTCTGGGCTGGCCGCGCTCTCGTCTTACTCATCGCATCGATCGTCGCCTGCAGCTGGACAGGGACATATCTTGCTCTCAATTCGATTGGACTTATCGGTGGATAGCAACTACAAGACCTACAGCTACACCAACTCGTTCAACCGACTGGACCAGTACCTCGATGCAGCGGCAGGCAACTACGAGGAAACCGACTCCCTCCCGAGTCGGGACAAGCTGACGTACAGCAACGGCTACTACGCCAATTGCGCGGCAATGTTCGTTGATCTCCGTGATTCATCGAGCCTGCCGGCTAGCTACAAGAGACCCGTCCTGGCCAAGATTTATCGATCGTTCATCTCTGAGGTCGTCGCAATCATGAACAGCGACCTCGATGCGCGAGAAATCAACATCGTTGGCGACTGCGTCTGGGGAGTCTTCGATACGACCTTGAAGACCGACGTCGACGACCTCTTCTCAAGGGCGGCCGAAGTCAATTCGATGATGAAGGTGCTGCGCTACAAGATGGAGAAGAAGGGCTACAAGACTCCAGTCAAGGCGGGAATCGGGCTCTCATACGGCCGCGCGCTCATGATTAAGGCCGGCTACAACGGCAGCGGCATCTCCGATGTCGTCTACATGGGGGACGTGGTCAACCAGGCAGCCAAGCTGGCGGCTCAAGGCTCGAAGGGTGGGAACCATCCAATTTACGCCGATGGCGTTTTCTACCAGAACCTCAATGAGTACAACCAAGGCTTGCTGAAGCAGATTACCTGGGGCGGACCCCACTCGGGATGGGTCGTGAATATCGCGATGGAAAACTGGTACACCGAGAACTGCAAGTAGCACCTAACTACGAGGCGGAGTGAGGATGGCCACATGAGCGAACTCGCGGCAGCAGCGATGATCCCGTATGCGAGAACCGTGGGTACACGCTGTCCATGTGAATGCGATCAGCCAGAGCAGCCGATAATCGTACCGTCACAAGCGCCATGGATGAATAATCCTGGGGTCAGGATGCTTAGGGAGGACCAGGCTCCCTCGAGCCAGCTCACGGTGTGAGACGAGTACAGCTTGTTCGTCCTGGCGCGCAGCCCCTACGGCCGGCTGGTCAGCAGGTTGGCCACCGTGCTGGTCGCCTGCAGGTACTGGCCCAGTCGGGCATCGAGACGGGCGGCGAGGCCGAGCATGTCGGCCAGCCGACCGGCGACGTCGGTCGTCAGTAGCGGTTCGTGGTGTGCCACCCGGTTGCGCAGGGCGTGCAGGCGGCCGACCGGACCGTCGACATGAAGGGCGCGGTCAGTGCCCGGCGGAAAGACGCGGTGCAACGCGGGCACCCACAACGTCTTTTCGTGCGCTGCGGAGCTGAGGTAGCGCCAGAAGCCGAACATGAGCTCAGCGACAATCTTTCCGGACGGGGCACCCGTACCACCGGCGTTTGCGATCGCTTGGCGCAAGCTGTCCCGGGGCTTCTCGTTGACGTCGACGCGGCGTCGTCCGCGGGTCCGGTAGACTGGAGCGAAGACGGCATTTGCAGCCAGCGTCCAGTGCGGAGGCCCCGGCCAGCGAGCAGACAGGGCGCCGTCGTATGCGTTGCGCAACCCGACCTCGACGTGCGCCAGATCGTGCATCAACGCGGCGCTGAGTCGGGCGTTCCACTCGTACAGGGCCAGCGCCCGGTCCCTGTCCGCGCCCGTGGCGGCAAGGTAGACCGAAAAGCGCGGGCTACTGAGCCAGGCCTCCACCCAACCACCTGCCGGTGGAAAGGTAGGCGGCGTCGGCGTTGTCATCACGACCCATCCTGGCGTAGAGTGACCGTGAAAGCCCCGGTGGACCGCTGACTTCTGGTCATGTCGCCGGGGCTACGTCTTTTCCTGGCCTCCGTCCGCTCGTTTCCTCGCGGTGAGCCGCTGGCGCCTGCGTTGATCATCGCGCGGAGGCGTCGAGGAAGGCTGTGTAGCGGCTTTCGGCGGGCCAGTCCTGGTGCCGGCCGGTGCGGCAGGTGCTCTCCCCGAGCCGCTGGGCCATGCGGTCGCAGAACATCGGGAAGGCGTAGCGGTTCCATTCCTCCACCAGTTGGGGACCTGCTGCGTTCTCTGCTTCCCACCGCAGCACCGCCAGCACCGGCAGCTCCCGGGCGATGTGGGCGTGGTGGGGCCAGCAGGCCGGGACCATCTGCGCAGGCCGCCACGCGTACTCGTGGTTGATCCATGCGACGACGTCGTCACACCAACCCCAGACCACTGCGCCCAGCTCCCCGCTGCAGGCGGCCGGCTCCCAGGGGCGTTCCAGGTCTGCCACGGCGCCGGCTTGGGTCGCTCCCCCTCGGTCGCCTCGACGCGCGTTCCCCAGAAGTTCAAGCGCATGCAGCACCGCGAGGGGTGGCGGTGGAAACGGCAGGACGATCACCAGGACCCCGCCTCGGGCTGCGGTGCCGTCGGCGGGTCGGCCGGGTCGACGTGCCGGCCGGGGACGAGCCGGTGATCGCGGGCGTAGGCCAGGGCGGCAGCGGTGCGCTGCTGGACGTCGTCGGTGTACGGGCGGGCGCGGCTGACACGCGCGCGGGCGGCGTCGAGCTCGGTCATGAGCTGCTGACCATCTTTGCCGTCGAGGCACCGCCGCAACCGGGCGATGATCGGCGGCGCGGTGCCTGCGACCACGAGAGCGTGCCGCTCGGGGATGCGACGGATGTCGCCGGGGCGCATCACCCGCACGTCCTCACCCGAGCGGGACGTGCCCATGCCGCCGGGCCCATCGGTGACGGTCCGCCGGCTGATCCGCACGTCGTCGAGCAGGTCGGACAGTTCCCGGTAGAAGTGGACGTCCTTGCCGCCGCCGAAGATGACGAGGTTGTTGGTGAGCCCGAACAGCGAGCGGGCCTCGTCCTCGCCGTAGGAGACGACCATCTGTTTCCAGGTCTGGGCGGCGTAGATGAAGGAGAGACCGAGCGCGCGTTCGTTGGCCATTCGCACCCGCAGGGTCGGCAGCGGCGTGGTGGACGGCAGTTCGTCGAGGCAGGCCAGGAAGCACGGGGTCAGCCGCCCGTGCGGCGAGGTGGCGGCGACGTGCAGGGCGGTGTCGAGGACGTGCTCGGCGACCGCGGTCATCAACGGTGCCGCCGAGGCGTAGGGGTCCTCCCGTCCGAGCAGGTAGACCGTTCCCTGCCGGGAGATCAGGTCAGCCAGGTCGGTCGCCGGCCGCCCGCGCGCAGGCACGCAGCGAGCCCTGATGTCCGGCTGGAAGAACAGCGCCATCGCTTGCTGGACCGTGGTCACCGTGTTGCCAACGGTGTCCGGGCTGCCGTGCAGCGCGCCGATCAGCAGCCCGTCCCAGAACCGGGCTGCGTGCGGATGCTGCTGCAGGATCTCAGCGGGCTGCTCGGCGGCGACCGGGTTGGCGACCCACTCCAGGACGTGCTCCAAAGTTCGACCGGTGAGTGCCGCCGCGTGCAGGAAGCCCTGCAGCACCTTGGCTGTCTCCGCGGCGTAGAACCGGGCGGCGTTGTCCTGCCGGCCTCCGGTGACCGCGCCGGCGACGGTGCCGGCGGCGAACGCCTTGGCTCGTCGCTCGGCGATCCGAGGATCGACGCAGCCGGCGACCGGATCCCACACCAGCTCGGCCAGCCCCGGGGCGGCGCCAAAAGGATCGAGGACCACGACCGGGCGCGGCGGCTCGTCGGGGCCAGAAGGCCGCTGCCGCCGCGCCGCAGTCAGCATCAGATCGTCGACCTTGGTGAGCGTCGCTAGCGCGGCGCCGCGGTGGGCCAGCAGGGCGGGAGCGAGCAGGTCGAGGGTCTTGCCGGAACCCTGCTCGCCGTAGACGCCGGTGGTGCGGTCGAACCGGCACCACAGTTCCACCCCGTGCGGCTGGACCGAGCGGCCCAGCCGCCAGCCGACGTCGGTCGGGTCGAATCCTGACGTGAACATCCGACTTCCCTTCACCGCGCCCGGCCGGGCCCGGACCGCTGGACTCGCGCCGCCTGCAGCTGTTGGTGTGCCTGCTGAATGGCCACGCTGAGCGCGACCGGCGTCTGCGGATCGTCGAGCAGCGCCCGATTCGCGGCCCAGGCCCGGCGCGGAAAGCCGGCCGTCGCGCGGGCATCCGGATCGGCTGCCTGGTCGGCGACGGCGAGGGAGAGCAGTCGGGCGTTGTGCAGAGCGCCGGCGACCGGTTGCAGGTCCGTGGCGTTCACGCGGACCAGCCCGCCGGGTTGATATCCGCGCAGGTACGCGGCCACCCGTTCGTCGCGCGGCGGCACGTCGCGGGCGTAAGCGATCAGGGATCCGGTGTCGGCCCAGGACCGGACGGTGCGGTACAGCAGCTGCGTGGCAAGAGCGGGCAGGTGCTGGGCCGCGGACGTGACCGATGCGCGCAGGGACGCCGTCCAGGTGGCCGGGTCAGGTTCGGCAGAGCAGAGGGCGGCATGGAGTCGACCGGCCGCGGTGACGCCGGTTGGTGCGTGCTGGTGGAAGTGGCGGCTGCCGTCGTCGTACGGACGCAGGGATGCTCGGACGGCGCGCCAGGCGTTCGCCGCCGTTGTCTGACCTGCGAGTGGTGGTGCGTCGGTGGAGCCGAGGCGCTCCGCGGCTGAGCTGAGTGTCTGGGCGGCGATCGTGTAGGCCAGGACCTCGGTGACCGACGGCGGATCATTGGCGCGGGCCGTGGCCTGGAGAAGGACGCCGATGGCGTCGGGGACCACGCGTGCCGGATCCGCGGACGTAACGACCGCGGGTCCTGGAACGGGACGGTCGAGGATGGCGACGTCGGCACGGTTCGGCGGTTGCAGCGCGGCTGTCTGCTGGACCAGGGCCGCCTGTCGCTCGACCTCGGTGTGCCACTGCGTCGCCGGACCGGCAGGCAGGCGGTGGGCGACCACCGCGGCCAGTGGCGTCACTGTCTCGGCTACGGCGGTGGCGACGGCCCACCGGCTGGTCACGGAGGTGTGGTCGTACAGGACGCCCACGGTGTCAGCTGCGGCTGCCGCCAACCGGGTCAACGCCGACTCGGTCGCCGGAGCGCGAACGCCGAGCTCGGTGCAGGCCGCAGCCAGGGCGGCGACCTGTTGTTCGCGGCGATCGCCGGCGAATGGGGAGACGCCGTCACGGCGCAGGTGAGCCAACGCCCGGCCCAAGTGGCTCAATGCGGTGCCTGCATCGGCGCGCGCGGCCGGGCTGTCGTCCGTGGTCCGCGCTGTGTCGGCGAGGGCGTCGAGCAGCTGCCCGAGCGAGGTAGCCATCAGCGTGGCGCACGTAGCGCTCGGTGGCCGTGCTGAGCGGCAGCGAGGACGTCGGGGTGCGCGAAATCAGCGGCCGGCAGATTGCCGAGGATGCGCAGCGCCTGCTCGACGAGCCGGTCAGGGTCGGTGGCGTCGGCCGTCGCGGGTACCGGGGCGCTGGGCGCGCGCAGGGCGGTGGCGGCAGCAAGGCAGTGCAGCTGGGCCGTCGGCCCCGCCTGCTCGTTGCGGGAAGCGGCGGCGAACAGTGCCGCAGCCTTCGCGCGGGCGGCGAGCAGATCAGGGTTCAAGCCGTCGTCGGTCGAGCTCATCGAGGGGTCTCCTTCACGGTGCGGATGGGTGATGTCTGGGTCGACGGTGCTGGGGAGGTCGGTCGGGAACTGGCGCTCTGGGGGGATCTGTGGGTACGACTTCGGATCGCGTCGCCGCCTGTGGACAGGAGGCGATGAAGGCGGAGCCGGCCGCCTCTGGTCGGGTAGCGGTCCGGGCGGATGACCGCTCGCCCGGCGCGAAGCTGGCGCAGCCCAAGGGCTTGCTCGGCCTCCCTGCGGGTAGCCATGCCGCCGCGGGCGTCGCCCGGGCGTCGGTAGCGGGTGATCAGGACCGCGGTGATGACGGCGGCGGTCACCAGGACGAGCTCGGCGGCGGCAACGCAGGCGTACGCCGGGATGGGCCCGGCGACCTGACGCAGTTGATCGGGCGGCAGGCCGCGGCCCGGTTTGCCTTGCATCAGTCCGCCGAGGACGCGGGTGATCGTCTCGTTGCCCCGCGGCCACACCCAGCCACCGCCCCACAACGCCGAGGCGAGCCCGAGACCGACCAGGGCCGCCATTGCGACAGCGATCAGGGCACCGCCGGCCGCGGCGACGGCCATCTCCCATCCCCGGGCGATCGGCTGCGGATCGCGGCGCCGAAACGGGGGCGTCACGCGCCGGCCCTGGGTCGGTGGTGGATGTCCACGTCGTGATTCCTCTCTGCCGGTCAGCCGGCGATGGTGGCGGCCTGCAGGTCGACGCCGCGGTCGGCAAGCCACGGCACCGGATCGACGGACGCGCCGTCGAGGCGGACCTCGAGGTGAAGGTGGACGCCGGTGCTGTTGCCGGTGGACCCCTGAAAACCGAGCAGCGCCCCGGCGCTGACGCGCTGGCCGGCAGTAGCGGTGTAGGCCGAAAGGTGCGCGTAGCGGGTGGTCACGCCGCCGCCGTGGTCGAGTTCGACGAGGTTGCCGTAGCCGGTCAGGCTCAGGCTGCCGTCGCGGTCGCAGTAGGCGCTGGTGCACGCGGCTATGACCACGGTGCCGTCGGCGGTGGCGTAGACCGGGGTATCGCGGGGTCCGGCGATGTCGACCCCCGCGTGCAGGGTGCCCCCACGAGGCCCGAACCCAGAGGTGACCGTGCCGGCGGTGGGCCGGATCCACGACCCGGAGGCCACCGGCAGGCCTGGGCAGACGCCGGCCACCGCGCCGCCCGGGTCGGCCGCGGTCGCCTGGGCGGCCGGCCAGAGCATGGTGGTCAGCTCGCTGGCGAGCGGCTCCCAGCGGGCGTACGCCGACCCGTACGCCGACACCTGGACTGCCTGAGCTGCCTCGGTCAGCGGGATGACCTGCCAGTTCGGCACTTCGATGAGTCGTCGGTAGAAGGCCTCGGCGGCGTAGACGGGGTCCATCAGCTGGGCGACGGTGCCCCATCCGGCGATCCAGCGCTGTTGGAAGGTGTTGACGCTGTCGTGGTCTGAGCCGAGCCCGTCATGCGGAAAGTTCAGGCTCGTTGCGGTGACCGCGGCTTGTTCGGCGGTGAGTCGGGGGCTGCTGCCGTCGTTGGCCAGCATCCGGATTCGCGACTCCTGGTAGGCGGTCGCCAGCGCCACGGTGGCCGCGTACGGGTCGAGCCCATCTCCCGAGGCGACGGTCACGATGGTCTGCGCGTGGCCCATCTGGACGGCGTCCAGTTCGGTGCCGGCGACGGTGGCGCCGGTGCCGCCGATCGAGCAGGACGACGACGCCGACGCCGTCGACGCCTCCGGAGCGGCGAGAACCGCGAGAGGGATCAGCAGCAGCGTCAGTACGCCGAACACCGGGACGGCGACGGGAGCGGCGGCTTTCCACAGCCATCGCTTCACGTACGCCTTAGCCAGTCCTTCGACAATCCCGCTCACGCCGGGCGTCCGTCGGTGAGGGCCTCGTTGGTGTCGGTCAGGGCCAGCTCAGGCGCCGTGAGGACGGTCTGCACCTTGAACGCTCGGTCGCCGACCAGCCACAGGGCGCGGCCCTTGCCGGCGATCGCCCAGCCGGTGACCACCCGTTGGGCGATCGGGGTCAGCCCGAGCATGGTGGCGAGCTCGTCGGCGACGGCCTGGTCCTGGCCGTGCAGCACCTTGACGTCGCACAGGTGCAGCAGGTCGCGGGCGATGGCCACGGCCTGGGAGGAGGCGTCGCCGGCGGTGAGCATGTCCGAGGGTTTGTGCGCGAGCAGGATCTGCACGTCGGCGTCGCGGCGGGACAGCCGCAGGTTGGCGTCCAGGCTCTTCATCGCCTCGGCACCGAGGCGCATCTGCCGCCAGGTCTCGTCGCGGATGACGATGCGCAGGTCGCCTGGGTCGGCGATCTCTCGCATCGCCTGTCCCCAGGAGTTCAGGCAGGTCAACGCGATGCCGACGGCCTGGTCACCGAGCGGCTCGAGGCGGGACAGCGACAGCGACTGGATTGGCGCGCGCCAGTCGACCTCGATCGACGTGTGGTCGTCGAACAGGCCGGCCAACGATCCCTTGACGAGGGAGCCGAGGGCATCGCGCAGGGTGCGGGTGGCGTCGAGGAAGTGCCGCCGGTCGGCGTAGCGGCACGAGGCGACGAGGTCGTCCGTGGGCTCGTCCAGGGCTTGCCACAGCTGCGGGATGGTGGGCTCGGTCAGCCGGGTGGCTCCGCTGCGGTAGCCGGTGAGCAGTCGCAGCGCCTCGCCGACGGCGGTCTCCTCCACGGGGCCGAAGGGCACGTTCTGCGAGCCGACCAGGCCCCGGATCAGCACCAGCCAGCGGGCGAACATGATGGCCTCGCGGCGGCGGGCCTCGGCGGCGTCGAGCTGCTCCCAGCCGTGGCCGAGCGGGCCGAAGGCCAGTGGGTTGACTCGGGCGGAGAGTCCGTGGCCGATGACGAACGGCTCCACGCCCAGCGCGCGGCACAGCGGCTCGTACTCGTCCTTGGTGTCGCCGAGGACGAGGGTTCGGTAGCCGTAGGCCAGCATCCGCAGCGCGAAGGCCTTGACGGTGGCGGACTTGCCGCGGCCGGGTTTGCCGAAGACGACGACGTTCGGGTTGGTGACCGGGATGTCGTCGTCGGTGACCCAGCCGATCGGATCGCAGTAGAACGCTCCGCCCGACAGCAGGTCGATGCCCATCTGTGCACCGGTGGGCGGTAGCCCGCTGCTGGCGATCAGCGGCCACACCACCGGCGTCTGCTCCGACGTCATCCGCCACACCGACAGCGGCGCGGTCGCCGCCGCCCGGCCCCGGCCACGTCCGCGCGGCCCGCGGCGAGACACCAGCTGGGCGAAAGGGCCCCGCTCGCGTGGCGCTATGTCCACGGTGGGTTGCGCTGGCAGTCGGTGGCCGAAGTCGTCGAGGAGGACGGCGACGTCCCGGCCCCGGCGGGAGCCGCGGCGGTTCATCGTCGTGCCCTGCGGTCGGGCAGCCCGACGCCGAGGGGAATGGCGGCGGCGGCGAAGCCGGAGTCCTGCGCCAGGTCCAGCCGCAATGGCACGAAGCCGGCGGCACGGATGGAGGCGGCGAGCCGGCGGCCGTGCTCGTCCACCGGCCACGTGGCCGGGACGGTGACGCAGGCCGCAACAGCGGGACGGACGAGTGCCCGACCGGCGGCCAGCTTCTCGTCGGCGGCACCGATCCGCTCGGTGTCCCGTCGCTGCCGGGCCCGCTGCCGAAAGCCCATGCGGGCGCGCAGCTCGTTACCGGTAGTGGCGCTCATCTCCTCCCGCCCGACCACCCGGGTGGCTCGGTCCAGCGTCAGCGGGGCGAGGAACACCGTCAGGCAGCGCCGCTCTCCCGCCGTCGTCGGGACCAGCACCGGGGCCAGTGCACCGAGTACCGCCCCGGAATCGGGCAGCAGGATCGTGTCGGTGACCGACGCCCATGCGTCGTGGACGTAGTGGCGCACCTCGGCGCGGGCGTGGGTGGGCCCGGCGGCCGCCATCGGCACCCCGGTCGCCAGCTGGGCGCCGTTGGCGGCGGCCAGGTCGGCGGCAATCAGTGGGCCACGGTCGCCGGGAGCGAAGCCGGTGCGCACCGCGGCAGCGAGTGCCGCCGAGTCCAGCCAGGTGACGGCGGTGCAGCCGACCGGGCCGCGCAACGCACTCTCGACCTCGGCCATCACCCCGTGCAGCACCCGGGCGCGGCCGTCCACCCCGCCGCCGGACTCCTTCGCGGCCCGCCCGATCCGGCTCTCGCCGACGACGACGGTCACGAAGGCCTCGGTACGCACCGCGGCCGGGGTGAGAGTGGCACCCAGCAGTGCGTTCACCCGGACGGCCAGAGGGGCGGCGTCGGAACGGGTGTGGGCTCGTTCCCACGCGGCGCGCTCGGCGCCGTCGTCGGGCACCGTGCGCACCTGCAGGGCCAGGACGTCGATCAGTTCGGTGCGCGCGGCGATCTCACACAGCTCGGCCAGGCCGGCGCCCATCCGGTCCCGCTCGCCCTGCTCGGCCAGGCCGATGCCGGGATGGTCGATCCGCGCCACGGCCGCCCAGGTGCGCGCCGCGGAGTTCTGCACGATCACCGGGCGGGTGAACAGCTGCCCGTAGGGCGGTCCGTCGTGGGTGCGGATGCCGGCGAGCACTCCGGGCAGGTCCGCCTCGGACAGATCCTCGGCCGTCCCGGACGCGGCTCGGGAGCCGAACACCGTCCAGCCCATCGCACCTCCGATCGCGTGGAGGCAGAGATCGGCGAACCAGCGGCCCGCGGCCCGCCCTCGGATGGGGATCAGCAGCACGGCGGCCAGCAGCGCCCACACCGGCAGCCAGATGGCGAACAGCCCCCATGCCTGCGCGTTGAGGGCCAGCAGCGCCGGTACGCCGGCGAGAGTGACCAGGGCCAACTGGGCGCCGGTCATGCCGAGGAACCAGCCGGAGACGTCGCGGGAGTAGTCGCCGTAGCGGACGGCGTTCATCGGGCGTCGTCCTGGTGGGGGCCTATCGGGCCGCTCTCGTCGGGCCGGTCAGGTGCCATGCCGTCGAGGCGTTCGGCGGGCCAGGCCGCAGGAGGGCTGTCCTCAGGGGGCTGGGCGTGCCCGTTCTCGGTCGGTCTCGTCGGCATTGTTCCGCCGTCGTCGGGACGGCGCCTTCGGCCCTGCCCGCCTCCGGTCGCCGTCCCTCCTGTGGCGCCGTTGCCGCGCGCCGGTAGCCGGGCGGGCAGCGGCTGCCCGTAGTAGGGGTGGGTGTGCCCGACTCCGGCGCCCGACAGCACGTCGGACGCCGAGGCGGCCACCCCCGCGGCCAGTCGGCCGGCCGTGGAGGTGCCGGTGGTCAGCGCACGCAGAGCGCCGGCGAAGCGCCCGCTGGTCGCCGCGTCCGCGGTCGACTCGCCCTGCGCGCGGTCACCGGCCAGCTGCGCCGCGGCGCCGGAGGCGGCCACACCACCGGATGCGGCACCCGACGCCGCGGTGGCCACAGCCGCTCGCCCGCCACCGGCCTTCTGCAGCGCGCCCATGACTCCGCCGGACGCGGCCAGCGAGGAGCGCAACGCCGCACCACTCGACGTGCCCGGGTCGACGAAGGCCAGCAGCCGGAACAGCGCCAGCGGACAGATGGCTCCGAGCAGGATGAGCAGACAGCCGACCACCGCCATGCCGATCGCGGCCTCGGTGCTCGTTTCCTCAGCTCCGGTGATGATGCCCTCGGTGATGGCCACTCCGACGCCGAGGACGAGCACGGCGACGGGGGCAACCAGCAGCGCGGCGAGGAACCAGCGCAGGCTGCGCCAGAACCACGTACTCGACGTCTGCGCCAGCAGTCCTCCTGCCGAGATCGCCGAGGTCGCGGCCAGCACGATCAGCGCCGCCTCGCGGACCAGCATCAGCAGCAGGTAGCCCACGCTGGCCGGCACCAGCAGGAAGATCGAGCTGACCCCCAGCACGGTGGCGACCGTGCCGTCGACGAGGTCGCGGCTCACGCTGATCGACGGGTCGAAGGCCGCCATGGTGTCGACGTCGAGCAGGCTGCGCAGCAGGGCGGTGGTCAGTCCGGAGACCCCGGTGACCAGCAGCGCCGCCACCCCGACGTAGCCGGCCCACACCAGTCCGAACTGCACCAGCCCGATCAGCAGCCGGCCCAGCGTCTGCCCGTCCCGGCGTACGGCCGCGATGCCCAGCTGCACCATGGCCATCATCGCGGCCACGGTCGCGCCGATCCCGAACGTCACCGGATAGACGGCGGCCAACGGGCCACCGGCGGACAGGTCCGGGGTGGCGAGAGCGTCGATCACCGAGAACGCCAGGCCCAGCAGCCACAGCCCGGCCTCCCACAGCGACAACATGGCATTGACCCAGACGTCTTCGACCACGGCGCCGGCTGCTTCGCCGACCGCGCAGAACGGGTTGATCGGCAGGCACGGCAGCGAGCCGGGCACCCCTGGAACCGCCGGAAAGGCCGTCACCATCTGGTCCGCGGCCGCTGCTGGACCTGTGGACACCAAGCAGATTGCTAGGGACAGAAGAAGGACCGCTCCCAGTCGGCGCCCCCAGCCGCTACGCCCTTCACGTCGCTGCTCAGACATAGCGCAGGTCCCGGTAGCCGGCTGCGATGGCAGCGTCGGTGCCTGGCCAAACCGAGGGCGCCGGCGCCGGCTCCTCCCCCGGGGCGATGACCCACCGGTCCCCGACCCAGGCCATGCGCTGGCAGTCGGCGATCGCGATCCGGGAGGTCTGCTCCACGGTGACGGTGAACTCGAAGTTCACGCACACCACGGCGAAGTCCTCGCCCACCGTGCCCTTGATCAGCCCCATCACCGGACGGACGACGATCGCCAGCTGCGGCGACCCCGCACCGGACAGGCCCGCTGCAGACAACAGGCTCGCCATGCCGTCCACTCCGGACCACGTCTCTGAGGTCGGCCCGCCAGGAACGGCCCACTCGGCGATCACCCGTCGCACGCCGTCCATCGAGCCGCTCTGCATCGCCGTCACGTCGATCGCCGCCAACTGCGCCAGCGCACCCTCAGGAGTTCGCGGAAAGCCGGTGGGCACGTCCGCGGGGCCTACGCCGGTGGCGCGCGGCAGCTCGAGGACGCCGGCAGCCTGGTTCGACACCGGGCCGGGCAGCGCGTCGTCGGGTTCGGCGGTCGGCATCGGCGCGGCGGCCAGCGCATCGTGCCGCGACATGTCCCGGGAAGGAGCAGCAGCCTGTCGTGCGGCGTCCCTCTCGTCTGGCTCCTCGGTGAGCCCTCCGACGACTGCCAGGACCAGGCCGGTCAGAAGCGCCAGCGCGACCACCGCGCTGGCCACGAGCGCCGTGAGGAGACGCGCGGGGCTCCACTCCGGCGCACCGCTCCCCCGGACGTCGAGACGGCGGCGCATCAGGTGCACCCACTGCCGGTGATCGATCCGAGGATGACCAGGATGACTGTGTAGGTGATGGCCACCATGACGACCACCGCGATGCCCATCGCCCCGTACCGGGAGGCATGCGGATGGGAGAACATCCGGCCCACCAGGACCGAGCCGAGCGAGACGACCGCGGCGATCCCGATCAGCGCCAGCACCCCCCACTTCACCCACGCCGTCACCTGATCGGCGAAGGCCTCCACTCCCGGCGGCGCCTCCGGGCAGACCGCCGCGGTCAACTCCACCGGCGCCGCGGTGGCAGGCAACGCGGTCAGCACGACCAGACCCACAGCGACGAGCGCGACGGTCGAGGCTGCCCGTACCGCTGCTCTCCTGCGGGGGCTCACTGGGTCTCCCCCGCCGTGCCCGGCTGGAACGCTGCCGCCCGGTGCCGATGCCGAGGCTGCGGTGGCACGGCTGGCATCAGCAGCGCGGCCAGCGACCGGCCGGCAGCCTCCACCGCCTTGGGCAGCCGGTCCCCGGTCAGACCGGCGGTCTGCAGTCGTCGGTCGACCGGAACTCGGATCACCCGCCCCTGCGACCGCAACTCGCGAAGCCGCGGAACGCAGTTGGCGTTCACCGCCTGGGGCCAGCGCGCCGGGCCCACGACGGCCACCACCACCGGCTGCTCGACGAGCTGGCTCAGCACGTGCTCGGTCAGTCGCATCCCCGGCACGGTCGGCCGGCAGACGACGACGGTGCGCGTGCGGGCGGCCGCCAGTCGGGCCACGTCTTCCGGAGCAAGCAGCCCGAGGTCCAGGACGGTGATCGCCGGTTCCTCGTTGATGGGGAGGACCGGCCAACCGTCAGGCTCCACGTCTGCGACGCGGCGGTCGATAGTGACGCGGTCGCGGGAGCCACGTCGCCAGGCACCGGCGGCGTCGGTGCCCAGCTCCGCCGACGCCGCAGCAATCAAGCCCGACCGATGGGGACGCGCAGCGTCCACCAGGTGCACTCGCCGGTCAGTGGCCGCCGCGGCGTCGCTGATGGCCAGCGCCACCGTGGAAGCGCCGGCGCCGGCGTGTGCCGTTACGACCGTTATGTAGTCGGCCCCCAGCGCGTCGATGTCACCCCTGCCCATGACAGTCGCGTGCGCGCTGTCACCCCTGTTTGCGCCTCGCCGCGGCGCTCTGTCACCCCTGCCAGCGGACGGCTCGCGGTGAATGTCCTCCCGAGCCGGAAGCGCCGTGCTGTCCCCGTCGAGCCATGAGCGGCGCGGAGGTAGAACCGGTACACCCGCCGGTGCAGGGTCCTCGGACACGGAGAGCTCCTGGAGACGCGTCGACGCCACCGGCCTGCTTGCGGCAGCTCGCGGACGACGGGCGCGCAGCTCGCGGAAGGCCTGCTGGATCTCCGCGACCGACAGCTGTCGACCGTCGGGGTCGCGGCCGTTGGCCACACCGCCCGTCGCGACACCGGTTTCTTCAACGTCCTGCAGCAGCGGACTCACGCGACGGCCGCCAGGTACTGCGGTGCCACGCCGCGCAAGGCGGTCAGGGTGCGGTTCCGCCGGCGGTACAGCGTGCGCGTCGTGATGCCGTGCGCGGCGGCGACCTGCTGGTCGGCGCGCTGGTGTTGACGGTCGCGGCTGCACTCGGTGTCGATCAGCAGTGCGACGTCCTCGGCGTCGATCCCTGAGCGCACCGCCCACTGCAGCAGGTCGACGACGTCGAGGTCCTCCCCCTCCTCGTAGGCGGTGGCAGATGCGATCCGACCGATGTCGCCCGTAGCGGTCAGGAGCTCGACTCGGTCGCGGTGGTAGCGGCTGCTGGGGCGCAGTTCGGCGAGTACCGCCCGTCGGGTCTCGGCGCGTAGGTTCGCCGCGATCGCGCGAGGCCGGCGCTGCCATGGGTAGCGACGGATCTGGCAAGCGAGCTCGCCGACGACCACGGCAAGGATGTCGTGACTCAGGTCTGCGAGCTGCCTGGCCATCGTGTGCGCCAATCCGCTGAGCAGGTGAAGGGTCAGCAGCAGCGCGTCGTCGTCACGGCTCCCGTCCACGGCGGCCAGCCGAACGAGCGCAGCGAGAACGACGTCGCGGCGGTCCTCCGGGCTGCCCTCGACCCAGACTGCGAGCAGGTCGTCGACGCTGCTCAGACCGGCCAGAGTCGGCTCGGTGGCGGCCCAACGGACAAGGACGGCGTCGCAGTCCAGGCGTGCAGCCAGCGTCGGCCAGCTGCCGACGATGGTGGGGTCGTAGAACATGTGTGGTCCTCCGGCATCGGTGGGATGCCGTCGACGCTCCGCAGCGACGTTCAACGAGCCGTCACCCTCGGCAGGGGTGACAGTGCTGGTCACCTCACCGCGTCACCCGTTCGTTACCGCTATCGCGTCCAGGGGACTCGGCATTCCTTCGGGCGAGGGGTGACGTACTCCAAACACGACCGTGAAAGCGGCACGTCTCGGGGTGACGCTTGGTCAACGGCTCGACTGCGACGGTTGATCATGACCGTGCGCGAAGTCGGCCCGAGTCGCCTCCACACAGCGTTACTCGCTCACGAGAAACCCTGTCAGCGCTGCTGCACGTAAGGGGAAAGAGCAGGCTCCGATTGACATCTGACGTCGGTCGATGTGACATGCACTAGTGCGAGTAGTAGACGGCGGAATCTCCAGTGCCCGTGCTTTCGACGCCGTCCTCGCCGTTGATGGCCTGGCCGTCATCGGAACGATCGGATTCTTCGGGCCGGCGGCGGTCCTCCTCGCAGTTGTGACCGGCGCGGTCATCCGAGACCGCCGTCTGGCAGCACGCGAGAACGAAGAAGCCGAGCAACGCACCGAGGCGCCTGAGTGAGCCGAACTTGTCATGTTCCATCGTCGACACACTTGGGAGCTCACCTAATGACCGCCTCCGCCTCCCGCTCCCGCCGGTTGCCGGCGGCCCTGCTGCTCGCAACCGTCGTTTCCATGACCGGCTGTGCTGGGACGGACGAGTCGGAAGCCGGGGCACAGGGCAGTTCCAGCTCGCCGGCCAGCTCTACGACCGCGGCGACGTCAGCAGCCCACAGCACCACCGCAGCGCCGGAAGGCACGAACATTGCTGTGTCGTACATGGGCGGTCAGGTGACCGGAGATTCAGGCCGGATCCCGGTCACGCCCGGTGACCAGGTGACGATCACCGTCACGAGCGATGTGGCCGACGAGATCCACCTGCACGGTTACGACCTCTCCGCTCCCGTCGGGCCGGACACCATGAGCGCGTTGACGTTTCAAGCGTCGATCTCGGGAGTCTTCGAGGTAGAGCTGGAAGAGCTGGGCACGCTCCTGTTCACCCTCTAGGTCGGATGACACTTCTCGCCCACGGGGTCGGCTCGAGGACCGACCTACCCATCCCGTTGGGGCTCGCGCTCTACGGCGGCGGGGCCGCTGTCCTGATCAGCTTCGCGGCCTTGCTGCTCTTCTGGCGCAAGCCCAAGATGGGCGACTCGTCCTCGGGTCGAGCGCTGGCGGACGTGGTGCAGGGCGCCGTGGACAGCTCAGCCGTCCGTCGGGGGCTCCAGATCCTCGCGCTGGCGGTCGCCGTCTTCGTGACGGTCGTCGCCTTCGCAGGTCCGGACGAGACCTCCCGCAACATCGCGCCGTGGGCTGTCTACGTCACCTTCTGGGTGGGGCTCGTGCCCGTGAGCCTGCTGTTGGGTCCCGTATGGCGGATTGTCAACCCGCTGAGGCTCGTCCATCGAGCGCTCCGGGGCATCGCCGGCCCTGCCCGAGCAGCCGAGACACTCCCCCGGCTGGGCCTGTGGCCGGGGGCCGTGTCCCTGGCGGTCTTCGTATGGCTCGAGTTGGTCCCGCCGCAGCGGGCTGAGCCTGCGACCGTCGGGTGGTTTCTCGTTCTGTACGCCGTCATCCACACCGCCGCCGGGTTCTGGTTCGGGGAGGGTTGGTTCGCTCGTGGTGACGGCTTCGAGGTGTACTCGACGCTGCTGGGACGACTCTCACCGTTCGGACGTCGCGACGACGGGCGCCTGGTGCTCCGCAACCCGCTCACGAACGTCATGACGACGCCGGCCGAGCCTGGCCTCGCCGCGGTCGTCGTGGTGCTGCTCGGCTCCACCGCGTTCGACGGCCTGTCTCGAACGGTCTACTGGCAGACCGGGCCGGGAGCGGCGAACGATGCTGCGTCCGGCACCTGGGGTCTAGCCACGATGATTGCTGTGGTCGCCGTGCTGTACGTCGGGGGCACACGCTTATCCGGGCGCCTCAGCCACTTACCGCTGAGAAAGCAACCACGCGTTTTTGCCGCAACGGTCATCCCCATCGCGGTCGGCTACACCATCGCGCACTACTTCAGCCTGCTGCTCCTCGACGGCCAGACGACATGGATCCTGTTGAGCAACCCGTTCGGCCTCGACGGGGTCGACCTGTTCGGCACCTACGGCAATCGGGTTGACCTGACCGCCGTGTCCGCGGACACGATTGCCTACGTGCAGGTCGGCGGGGTGGTCGCCGGCCATGTTCTGGGCGTCACGCTGGCGCACGAGCAGGCTCTTCGTGTGGCGCCGCGAGCGCCTGCCTCTGACCAGTTGCCGCTCGTGGTCGTCATGGTCATGTTCACCTTCGGCGGTCTGGGACTGTTGTTCGGTTTCTGACTCAGCCGTGCGCACCAGTACCAGCCGTCGTCCTTGCGTCACCTCCGGCGGTGCGCTGTGGCTGCTCCGCCGGAGGGCACGCGACAGCGACCCAGTCGGTTCAGGTCATGGTGTGCCGCCGCCGAGCCGAGAGCGCCATGACGAGCGCCGCCGATCCGGCTAGTAGTCCAGCGATGCCGACGACGAGCGCGGTCACGGTCAGTCCCGAGCCATCGGACTCGTCGGCGCTGTCGCCGCCAGCAGCCTCGGTCGCTGCCCCATCCGCCTCGTCGCCGTCAGCTGCGCTGTCCACGAGCGTCAGCACGGGTGCGGGATTCTCGGGCTCGGGCTGGCCGTCGAGCGTGGGCTCGATCCACGCGGACTCTTCACCGTCGTCGTAGGTCTGGAGCGTCGGGAAGGTGATGGTGTCGACGTCCGGGAACGGGCCGCCGTTGATGGCGAAGGTCTGATATTGATCCGGGCCGATTCCCGCCCCCGGCTCGGCGGTCCAAACGATCTCCGTGACGGCTTCGCCGACCTCGGTGCCGTGGACATCGACCGGCGGATCGATCGGGCTCCGTGTCAGGGTCGCGGTCCACCCGGGAATGGGCTTCGTCCGCACCGATGCCAGCGGCGTCTCGGTTGGGATCTGCACCCGCAGCAATACGGTGGAAGCCGTCTGGCTCTCGTTGGGCACCCGAAGGGTCACCTCCCCGAAGCTGCCGGGCGCTGCGTCAGCGGAGCTGATCCCCACGTGGGCTGACGCGGCGGTCACACCCAGGCCCAGCACTGTCGACATCGAAGCGAGACCGACGGTCAGCGTCCGGGCCAGTCGAGGTGTCACGAAGCGCTCGTTCGCCTGAGTCGGACCCGGCCCTACGCCGAACCCGTCCTACTAGATGTCTCAATCGCTACTGCCTACGAGCCAGTTGGACGAAGGACGACAGAGCCACGGCAACGCCTGTTCACCGCGAGTCGACCCGTTCACCGTGACCGACGACGTCGGCGACGGTCCGATTGACGTGCTGCCGGGTCAGCGTTCCCTCAGGAACATCGACGTGAGTCCCATGACTGCCAACATCTGATCGATGTAGGGGTTGTCGCCTCGGATGACCGCGCGGCCGCCCGCCCGGGAGGTGCGCTTCGCCCACCGCTGCAGAGGCGGAAATGCAGTGGAGTCGATGTAGGTCAGTCCGCGGACATCGATGGCCACAACCGCCAACTCCTCCAGACGCTGCTGGAGCCCGAGTCGGTCGACGGTCGGAGCGTCGACCTCACCCCGAAGGTGAACCACCCACCCGTCTCGCTCCTGTTCCACAGAACTGGGCGCCTGCTTGACGGGAGTTGCTCCCCGCTCGACGGGAACGACGTCACTGCGGCGCTCGGACATCCAGCTGACGTGATCCGGCAGCTTGGCCAGCTCCGAGTCCACGGTCCGCTGCACCATCCGCTGCATCGCCTTGCGCTGCAGGACTTGCCGCAGGCGGTTGCCGCCCTGGGAGTCGTGAGTCACGGTCACCGTGACGTGCGTGGCACCCTGCGAGGCATCAGCGAGTTCGACGCGGGTCTGCCAGTTCTCCGACGCCAACTCCAACCGGGTCCCGATGCGTTCCTCCGCGACCCATTCGACGACTTCCCCGCTCACCGCGCCCTGCGGCGGCGGCCTACCGTCCAACCGCCCCTGCGCGCAGACGAAGCGAGTCCCCCTGCCCATGACCGCGTCCGCTTCCGTCCCTACGCCTTCCGAGAAGACGTAGGAGACGTCGCACACCGGGCAGTACGGGGTCAGGGCGGTCAGTGCCCGCCACACGGACTGCCGAGCGAACGGAACCTCGCGTGTTCCTGAGGCGGTCGTCATCCCGTTCCTTCGACTTCGAGGGGCCGGTCAGATCTCTGGGCCGGCACTAACAAGACTAGTAGGAGCTGGCGACACTCCCCTATGCCGACTCTCGCTCGTCTACGATCCACGTTAGGAGAATGTGGATCAGCGCCGTGGAGGAGGTTCCGTGGAGCACGGGCGACACTCGGGCATGTGGGTGCCCGACGAGCCACCGACGTGGGGGCGGATGTTCCTGCCACACCTGGAGGCCTCGTCGGTCCTGGCAGTGCTGAGCCTCGTCGCGCTGGTGGTGTACCTGGCCGCGGTCATGCGGTTGCGCCGAACGGGCGTCTCCTGGCCCTGGTGGCGAACGCTCTCCTGGCTCGCCGGGACTGCGTCTCTGTTCGCCGTCACCGGCACCTGGTTGAACGGCTACAGCATGGTGCTGTTCAGCGTCCACATGACCCAGCACATGGTCCTGTCACTGATCACGCCACTGCTGCTCCTGGTCGCCGCACCGGTGACTCTCGCGCTGCGGACCCTGCCCCGAGGCCAAGGCGTGTCCGGCGTCCCGCGGGCACTGCTCCTCAACGGGCTACACAGCCGCCTGGCACGGCTTCTCGCCCACCCGCTGTTCTCTATCCCGCTGTTCCTTGCGAGCCTCTACGGCGTCTACTTCACGCCACTCTTCGACGCTTTGATGAGCAACCCCGCCGGGCACCAGCTGATGTTGGCGCACTTCGTCGTCACCGGGATCCTGTTCTTCGGGCCGATCGTGGCGCAGGATCCCTGGCCCCGGACGCTGAGCCACCCCGGCCGGATGCTCGAGCTCTTTCTGCCCGTGCCGTTTCACGCGTTCTTCGGCGTCGCGATCATGATGGCCAGCTCACTGGTCGTCGACACGTTTGCCCAGCCCCCGGCCGGTTGGGGCATCGACCCGCTGCGAGACCAGGGCGAGGCCGGCGGCATCGTCTGGGCCTTCGGAGAACTGCCCACCGTGCTGGTACTGGCAGTCGTCTTCTTCTCCTGGGCCAGTTCCGACGAGCGGCGCGGCAAGGCCCTGGACCGGGCAGCCGACCGGACCGGTGACGCCGAGCTGGCGGAGTACAACGCTCGACTTCGCGCCATGGCGTATTTGAACAGGTGAGGCGCGGCGGCGCCGTTCCAGACAGACGGGCAGATTCGAGACCAGGACTTGGCCCCCGCCGGGATCCGAGCCCGCGGGGTACGTCAGCCCCCGCAGGCACCGACAGAGATCCCACGAGCGTTCAGCCACGCAGCCGGGTTTGAGGCTCCGCTGTACATGGCCCCGTTCGGATGCACCTCGAAATGCACATGCGGCCCGGTCGAGTTACCCCTGTTTCCCACCTCGGCGATCTGCTCGCCGGCCACCACACGGTCGCCGGCGCGGACGAAGTAGTCGTTGATGTGCCCGTAGACGTACACGGCACCGTCGTCGCCGAGCAGGTAGACAGCCAGCCCGAAACCGGTGGCCGGCCCAGCACGCTGGACGGTTCCCGAGATGGGGGCGTAAAGCGGCGTGCCGATGGGAGAGGCGACGTCTAGCCCGTTGTGCGAGGTTCCCCAGCGTGCGCCGAAGCAACTGGTGACGCGTCCGGAGAAGGGCGCGGTATAACCGGAAGACCCGCCGGAGCCAGCATTGCTGGGCCTGTTGCTCCGCGCCGCCGCCGCGGCCTCGGCGACTTTCCGGGCCGACGCCTCGGCTGCGGCAGCGGCGGCGGCCTCCTCGGCCTGCTTTTGGGCCGTCCACTGCTGATAGGCGTTCCGTGCCCCCTGCAGCTCGAGAACTCTGATCTGGGCGGCCTTCAGGTCCACCTCGTGCGCCGCCCTCTGTGCGGCCACCTCGGCGTAGACACCTTGCTGGGCGGTCAGCTGCGCGTCCGCCTGCGCTTTGGCGGCCTGGGCCGTCTCCTCGGCGGCAGCCATCTCGTCGCGGGCGGCGCGAGCGGAGGAGTCGGCGTTGGTCTGAGTCACCTTGGCGAACTGGAGCTGGCCGAGAACGTCCACCTCGTTGACTGCGACGTAGTCAAGCAGAGCGGCGCGCTGGATCAGTTCGCCAGGTCCCTCGGAGCTCAACAGCGCGGCCGTCCTGGAGATCGTCGACCCGTTCATGTAGCTGTCACGGGAGAACTGGGCGATGCGAGCTTCCGCTACGGAGACGGCAGCCGCCGCTGCTTGGAGCTCGGCTGCTCGCTGTTCAGCCATCGCCTCGGCCTGCAGGAACGCTTCCTCGGCGATCATGTAGGCGGTCCCTGCGGCCTCGGCCTCGATGCCGACGCGTTCGAGCTGGGCTTCGGCGACCGCTACCAGGCCGGCGATACGGCCGACCTCGGCCGCCGCAGTCGCCTGCTCGGCCTGCGCGGCACCGATCTGGCCGTCCGTGGGGTTGGGAGGCGCGGGCGCGGTGAGACCAGGCGTTGCCAAGCCGACGAGCGCAATGCTGGCGAGCACACCGATCAGCGTGCTCCGCACCGGACGGCGACAACCCGGACGACTCACTGTCGGCCAGCGGTGACCTGGCCGTCCAGCGACTGTCGGGCCGGCCCGTCGGAGAGAACGGTGATCGGACATGGCTCGCTCCCTGGGGAAGAGGGTGGCGGTATGGATGAGCCAGAGCAGAGTCCCACTAACTCAGATAGTAGCGATGGCAACACGCGGCACACATGTCACTCACTTCCCACCGCCGAGTCACGCCTTGGGCACTCAGAGTGGCCGCCATACCGCGTCGGCTGCCCCGGGGTCCTGCGCACCCGTGCGACCCGGTGCCACGTCGTCTCTCGACGTGGTTACCGATCAGCCACAGCCGCCACCGAGCGTGATGCCGCGGGCCCCCAGCCACGGCGTTGGATCGACGCGGTCCTGGTAGAGCCCATTCCGATGGGTCTCGATGTGCAGGTGGGGTCCCGTCGACTGCCCCCGGTTGCCCACCTCGGCGATCTGCTGACCGGCAGTGACCACCTGACCCGCGTTCACGAAGTACTCGTTGATGTGGCCGTACACGGTGATGGTGCCGTCCCCGTGCTGGATGTAGACGGCCAGGCCGAACCCGCTCGCAGGCCCCGCGTCCAGCACCACTCCGTCATCCGGTGCATAGATGGGCGTACCGATGGGAGCGGCGATGTCCACGCCGTTGTGCTTGGCGCCGGACCGGCTTCCGTAGCAGGACGTCACCCGACCGGCCACGAGCGCGGCGGTGCCGGCGCGCGCCATCGCAAGTTCGCCTCGCTGCTGCTCGTCCCGCGCGGCAACCGGATCTGCCACTCCCTGCGCCCCCAACAGCTTGATCTCCGCGTCGCGGAGCTGCGCGTCGAGGGCGAGCTTCTGGCCAGCAGCAGCGTCGTACGCCTGCTGAGATGCCGCGAGCTGCGCCTGGGCTGCAGCCTCCGCCTCGACCGAGGCGCGCACGGCCGCATCGCGCTCCGCAACCGCAGCCTGGGCCGCCCGATCAGCGCGCTCCTGCCGCCCCTGGATCACCTCGAACTCCTCGAGCCGCTCGGCGCGGTCCTCACCCAGGAGGTCGAGCATCGCAGCCCTCTCCAGCACCTCGTCAGGTCCGGCCGCGTCGAGCAGCGCGGCCGCATCGCCCAGCGAATCGGCACCCATGAAGGCATCGCGGCCGAGAGCGGCAATGCCGCCCCGAGCGGCATCGACCGCCGCGCGAGTCGCCTCCAGCTCAGCGGCAGCGGCAGCGGCTTGCGTCTCTGCATCCACAAGCGCAGCCTGCGCAGCGCGGGAGGCGTCGGCCGCAGCCTCCGCTTCCACGGTGGATCTCTCCAGATCCTTCTCAGCCGCGGTCACCAACCCCGAGATCCTCTCGACCTCAGTACTCAAAACAGCCTCCTCCGACTGCCCTTCGGCGGGGGCAGCAAGTGCCGTCACGGCCGACAGTCCGATGACAAGCGCTGCCGTGGCGGCAACAAGGCCGGTGCGCCGGTGGCGGATGATCGCGGAACCGACTCCGGGGAGACCCGTTCGACTGTCTCGGCGGAGTCGATCGGAGCGGACTACGGACGGGACGACGGTCGTGCGGACGGATCGGTTGTGCAGCGTCGCCAAGGCGGCGGATCTCCGTTCTTCCTCGCCGCCTACCGGGTTAGCTGACGGGTTCGGGCGGGAAGGCGCCCTACCCGCGTGCTCGCAGTCGCGCTCACGCGGGATTCACCCCAGGGGAACGGTGGGTCCCCGGTCCGTCCGGCCGTGTGGCACGGGCAGTTAGGCGGGGTCCGACCGAGGCTCTCCGGTCGAGAGGCACAGCTCGGTAGGACCGCCCGGAACCGTAGTACGAAGTTCCTTAGTTGTCACGGTTGCATAACGACGGCTGACGAAGCTGCTGGTCAACAACACCTGCACCGAGGACATCCCAGGGGCCGTCGCGCTCACGAGACGCCGCCGTAGGAGTGCAGACCGGTCGACACCAGGTTCACGAACAGCAGGTTGAAGACGAGGCTCGCGAAGGCGACCAGGTTCACCCACGCGGCCGGGCGGCCTCGCCACCCGGCGGTGGTTCGGGCGTGCAGGTAAGTCGCATACAGAGCCCAGGAGATGAAAGCCCAGGTCTCCTTCGGGTCCCATCCCCAGAACCGCCCCCAGGCGCTCTCCGCCCAGATCGCGCCGGCGATGACCGCGAACGTCCAGACGGGGAAGCCGAAGACCGCGGTGCGGTGCGCCACCCGGTCGAGCACGGCCACACTGGGCAGCTTGTCGGCGATCCCCCCGCTCCTACGGCCGCCGTCCCCCAGCGTCCTCTCGCGGTGGACCGCGACCAGGTACAGCGCACTGGCGACGGCGCTGACGATGAAGATGCCGAACGAGATGATGGCCGCCGAAACGTGCACGGCCAGCCAGTCCGAACGCAGGGCGGCAATCAGCGGACCGGATTCCGCGTAGAGGTAGAGCCCGATGAGAACCAGCCCGAGCACCACGGGCCCAAGCACAAAGGCTCCGATGCGTCGCACCGCCGGCACCCGGACTGCGAACACGAGGTAGGCGACCACGCCGGCGAGTACCGAGGCAGTTGCGAACTCGTACATGTTGCCCCACGGCACCCGCCCGGTCGCCGCGCTGCGGGCGACGAGCACACCGGCGTTGGCGAGGGCGCCGGCACCCGTGAGCCCGACGCCCAGGAGCCCCCAGCGGCGACCGGCCGAGCCGGACGCCGCCGCCGGCGGCTGGGCTCCGTCCTCCGGAGAGGACAGGGACGTGCCGACACCGACGGTGGCCAGCTCCTGACTCGGCCGGAAGGCGCGCCTTCCGAACGCGAGCTCGCCACAGAAAGCGAGCGCCGCGAGGGCATAGATGATGATCGAGGCGCTGAAGAGGGAGTCGGACAGGGCAGAGAACTGGTCGGATGTCATCGGGATCCTTGCTTGTCGGTGTGGACATCGCGTGGCACGGTCTCGTGGCGAGCGCTCGAGGGCACGTTCGACCGATGTGGCTCACGTCGGCGGAGCACGACGGCGGCGAGCAGCGCGGCCAGGCCCGTGGCGGTGGCGGCCCACTCGGCGCCGGCGCCGATTCGGCTCGCCAGGGTGGTGTTCTGCCGCAGGGCGATGGCGCCGCTGAACAGGTAGGGCGTGAAGAGTTCGGACCGGTCGATGACAGTGCCGTCGGGTGCGACGACCGCGGAAATCCCGCTCGTTGCGGCGACGATGACCGTCCGGCCGTGCTCGATGGCACGCAGGCGGCTCATCGCCAACTGCTGCTCGCTCTCGGCGGTGTAGCCGAATGTCGCGTTGTTGGTCTGCACCACCAACAGCGAGGCGCCGCCGTCCACGACGTCGGACACCAGTCCGTCGTAGGCCACCTCGAAACAGATGAGGTCTCCGATCCGCACTCCCCCGACGTCCAGAACGCCGGGCTCATCCCCCGCGACGAAGTCCCGACGCAGGCGATCGACCTGATCGCTGAACAGCCGGAAGAACGAGCGGGCCGGCACGTACTCGCCGAACGGCACGGGATGCCGCTTTGCGTAGCGCTCGCCAGGACCCTCCACCGGATCCCAGACCACACCGACGTTCGTCAGCTTCTCCCCGGGCCCGTCCAGGACGGCACCGATCAGGATCGGCACGCCTACTGCGCGCGCCGCTCGGTCGATGGCGGCTGCCGCGTCCGGGTTCTTGTAAGGATCGATGTCGGAGGAGTTCTCCGGCCAGATCACGAGGTCCGGCCGCGAGGCCGTGCCGGCAGCTACCGCTTCGGCCAACTCCAGCGTCTGCTCGACGTGGTTGTCGAGAACTGCGCGACGTTGGGCGTTGAAGTCCAGGCCGGCCCGGGGCACGTCGCCCTGGACAACAGCGACCGTGGCCGTCGGCCCGCCGGCCGTCAGGCTGGACCCGGGCAGCGGTAGCCAGGCAAGCGCCCCGACCACCGGGACGAGTAAGGCTGCAGCGACGAGTATCGCGACGGCGCGAGGCTGGCCGGCGCGGCGTTCACGTCGCCCGAGCAAAGAGCGCCAGACAGCGCGGGCGAGCAACGTGCCGGTGAGCGCCACGGCGAAGGTCACCAGCGCCACGCCGCCGTACGCGGCGAAAGAACCCAACGGCCCGTCGGCCTGACTGAACCCGAGTCGTCCCCACGGAAAGCCCCCGAACGGAATGCGGGAACGGGCGGCCTCCTGCCCCACCCACAACGCCGCCATCCAGACCGGAGCCGCCGGAAGCCGACCGACCAGTGCCGACGCGCCCCCCAAGGCGGCGTAGAAGACCGCTTGGAAAGTCGACAGCGCCAGCCAAGGAAGATCGCCGACGAAGACGCCGGTCCAGCTCAGCAAGGGGAACAAGAAGCTAGAGCCGAGCAGCATCCCCAGCGCGGCGCCCCACCGTGCACTACGGCCGCGCGTCGCCAGCGCGAGGGCGAAGGGACCACCCACAGCGAGCGGCCAGAGTCCGTACGGCGGGAAGGCCAGCCACAGGCACACCCCGCCGCCCGCGGCCAGGAGAGCGGCCACCGGCCATGGGACCACCGCCTCGACCCGGCCCTCGTGGGTCCGCACGTCACCCCCGTCCGCAGCACGCCTGACGCCTTCACCTCCAGACATTCCTACGTAGGGTAGTAGATGCGATCGACACGCAAACGCCCACGAGCAGACTGGCGACGAGCCAACCGCCTGTACCCTCCTAGGCAGCTTCGTAGAGCGGAGCTTCCAGCTAGTCGGCCGGCTACACCCGCCGGATGGCCGCGGTCGGCGCTCGATCCGCCGGACCGGATCAACGAGGAGAGCGGTTGAGCACCAACCTGAAGATTTCCGCCGCGCTGGTGGCGGCCTTCGTCGTGACCGTCGCCGTCCTCCTCGGGGTGAACAACTCCGGGGCGGACGACACCGGCACGGCCGAAGCAGGCGGCGCGCCCGTCGTGCGCGAAGACAGCCACCAACTCTCCACCGCCGCCGACGACAGGGTCACGCTGGTGGAGTTCCTGGACTTCGAGTGCGAGGCCTGCAAGGCCGCGTACCCGTTCGTCGAGCAGCTTCGCGACGACTACGACGGGCGGGTCACCTTCGTCGCCCGCTACTTCCCGATGCCGGGCCACGCCAACGCAGAGAACGCGGCCGTGGCGGTCGAGGCCGCAGCCCGACAGGGCCGGTTCGAAGACATGTACCACCGCATGTACGAGACGCAGACGGAGTGGGGGGAGCGGCAGGACTCTCAGGCGGATGTCTTCCGCGGCTTCGCCGAGGGAATGGGCCTCGACATGGCCGACTACGACGCAGCGGTCGGCGATCCCACCACTCTCGAGCGGGTGCTGCGGGATCGCGAGGACGGTCTCGCGCTGGGCGTGGAGGGCACACCGACGTTCTTCCTCAACGGGGAAAAGGTCGAGGCGCAGACCACCGACGAGTTCATCGAACTGATCGATGCTGCGCTCGCCGACTGAGACGACCCTGACCGTCACCCCCACTGAGCACTCGAAGCAGCTCTCCGGTTCGAACGGCCGGGAGGCGCCGTCGGAGCGCGGGCTGGCTTGGCTGCTCCTGGTCGGCGGGCTGCTCGGGCTCGTTGCGTCCTTCGTTCTCGCCGTCGAGAAGTACGCGCTCCTGGCTGATCCGTCCTACGTGCCGACGTGCAGCCTCAATCCCGTCCTGAGCTGCGGCTCCATCATGTCCAGCGCTCAGGCCGAGGCCTTCGGTTTTCCCAACCCGCTGCTCGGCATCGCCGGCTTCGCCGTCGTGGCCTCGACCGGCGCGGCCCTTGTCGCCGGGGCACGGGTCGCGGGCTGGTTCTGGGGCGGCCTGCAGGTCGGCGTATCCCTCGGCGTCGTCTTCGTGCACTGGCTGATCTTCAGCAGCCTGTACCGGATCGGCGCACTCTGCCCGTACTGCATGGTCGTCTGGGCGGTGACGGTTCCGATGTTCTGGTACGTCACCGTGCACAACGCCACCGCAATCACATCGCGATTGCCGCCTTGGCTCGCCCGCGCGGTGGCGCGGGCACGAGCCCATCACGGTGTCGTGCTCACGATGTGGTTCCTCTTCATCACCGCCGCCATCCTGGAGCGGTTCTGGCTGTACTGGAGCACTCTCGTTGACTGACATCGGATCCCGTCGCGGAAATCTGGCGCTCTGCGGCCTGATGATCGCCGCCGCCCTGGCCGGCTGCTCCGGAGAGAGCGCTACCAACGCCAGCACGGCCACAGAGAGCTCGGGAGACTTCGACTTCGCGGGCAACACGCCGCTCGGCGAGGTCATCCCTCCGGCAGAGCGGGAATCGGCGCCGACCTTCACCGGAGAGCTCCTCGACGGGACTGCATTCGAATCCGCGGAGTTGGCCGGCGAGATCACGGTGCTCAACTTCTGGGGATCGTGGTGCGCGCCCTGCCGCGTGGAGACGCCGGAGTTCCAGGCCGTGTATGCCGACGTTGCCGATTCGGGCGTGGAGTTCCTCGGCGTCGACGTGAAGGACAACCGCCAGATGGCGCAGGCCTTCGTCGAATCCGTGGGAGCGGAGTACCCGTCGCTCTTCGATCCACGAGGAGAGGTGGCGATGGCCTTCCGAGGCTTCCCGGCCAACGTCGTGCCCAGCACCATCCTCATCGACCCCGCCGGCCAGGTGGCCGCCGTCTACGTGGCGGTCGTCCCGGAAGACGACCTGCGGCGGGCGATCGATCGACTCCTGGCCGAAGAGACCCCACGGTGAGTGAGCTCGGCGACGCGTTCGCCACCATCGTCAGCGACGGCTCACTGCTGCTCGCCGCAGGAGTCGCCGCACTGGTCGGCCTCATCAGCTTCGCCTCGCCGTGCGTGCTTCCGCTCGTCCCCGGCTATCTCGCATACGTCGCCGGCCTGACCGGCGCCCAGACCGGCGCCGCTGCAGCACCCGCCGTCAACCGCAGCGAGGCCACCGCGGCGGGCGACCGTCCCGGCTCGACCATCACTGCACCGCCCGGTCAACGGCGCCGAGTGGTCACCGGCGCCCTGCTCTTCGTACTGGGTTTCACCGCAGTCTTCGTGTCCTTCGGAGCACTTTTCGGGGGCCTCGGCCGCCTGCTCCTCGAATGGGCTCCCCTGCTGACCCGACTCATGGGCGTCGTCACCATCATCATGGGGCTAGCCTTCCTCGGCGGGCTCCACTGGCTGCAGCGCGAGCGACGCATCACCCGGCGCCCTCCGGCCGGCCTCCTCGGCGCCCCCGTACTGGGCGTCGTCTTCGGGCTCGGGTGGACGCCGTGCCTAGGGCCGACGCTGTCGGCGGTCAACACGCTGGCCTACACCGAGGCCTCGGCCGCCCGGGGCGCCGTTCTGGGTCTCGCCTACTGCCTCGGCCTGGGAATCCCCTTCGTGCTCGTCGCACTCGGCGCCCGCCGCGCCCTCACGCTGTCCTCGTGGGCCCGCCGGCACGCCCAGACCGTCATGCGGATCGGCGGCGTGCTCCTCATCCTGCTCGGCATCCTGCTGGTCACCGGCGGCTGGGACCACATCATGGTGTGGCTGCGCTCCTGGCTGGCTTCCACCGGCTTCGGCACCTCTGCCTTCTGACCGTCGAGCGCGCGGTCAGGACACGCCCACTACTAAGCTGCTTAGGTTACCGTTCGATCACGGCGTGCTGTTATCTCTCTCGGAATCAACGGCGAGAGCATCGGGACGGTGAGCGGTGATCGGGCGACTGCGCAGGCCGGCGATTGCGACATCCCGGCACTCCCGGCCCGCCCCCGGCCTGCGTCAGCGGCCGCGACTCCTCCTCAGCACGATCGTCGTCGGCGCTGTAGCAGCAAGCCTCTGGGAAGGCGGCTGGTGGCTGGACACTCCGGTCGCGCACGCCCACGAGGGTCCGGCCGGGTCGGTGGTGCTCACAGAAGGAACGCTCGACATCCTGGCCGACGAAGCCGCTCGGCCTCAGATCGCAGAAGCCCAGATGGCTGCGCGCAGCCAGGAGCTAGCCGCTTCTCGTGCTGCGCGGGAGGAGGCAGCGCGACCCAAGGCTGTCATGCCCGTGGAGGGGCGCCTGACCAGCGCCTACGGACGCCGATGGGGCTCGATGCACTACGGACTGGACATCGCGGCGCCCATGATGACCCCGGAGTACGCCGCCGCGGATGGCGTCGTCCTGCGCGCAGGGTCCGCCCAAGGTTTCGGGCTCGCGGTCTACATCCTCCACGACAACGGTGATGTCACCGTGTACGGCCACATGGAGCAGATCCTGGTCGACGACGGCCAGACCGTCAGGGCCGGTGACACCATCGCCCTGCTCGGCAATCGCGGCCAGTCGACGGGCCCGCATCTGCACTTCGAGGTGTTCGAGGGTGGGCTCGACGGGCGCCGCGCTGATCCGGCCTCATGGCTCCGCGAACGAGGCGTCGACATCTAATAGGTCTCGAGGGAATCGCAGCCGGATAGACCGCAAGGACAGTATTGGCTGTATTCAGCGAACGCTATACGGTGATGTCGTGATGCCTGTGCTGCACGCTGAAGTGCTCGCCCGCTTCGGCCACGCCCTGTCCGACCCCACCCGTACTCGTCTCCTGCTCGCGCTGCGCGAAGGGCCGGGGTACCCGTCCGAGCTGGCCGAGATGCTCGGCGTGACGCGACAGAACCTCTCCAACCACCTGGCTTGCTTGCGCGGGTGTGGCTTGGTCGTGGCGGTTCCGGAGGGCAGGCGCTCTCGGTACGAGTTGGCGGACGCCCGGCTCACTCACGCCCTCGGTGATCTGCTGGGCGTCGTCCTGGCCGTGGATCCCGACGCCTGCCCGACCGCGGCGACGGACGAGTGCTGCTGATGCTCCCTGCGCCCCGGTCAGGCACCGATCGCTGGCTTGTGCGGCTCACAGGCAGCGGCCGACGGTCTCATCCGGTCGGGGCCGCAGGTCATTTCAGGTCCGCCGTCCGACCCGGCGACGTCCGATCCGGCCGGGATGGCTGCGCAGGCCCCGCCGACCTTCAGGGGGTATGACATGTCCGACCTCTGCTGCGGTAGCGACGACGAGCGCCGCCCGGCCGTCGGCACAACCGGGCGAACGAGCACCAAGACCGCGATCTCGCTCGGGCTCGCGCTGAGCCCAGCAGTCGCCGACGCGCCGCCCGGCTCGGAAGGCTGCGCGGACGGCTGTGCCTGTTGCGGCCCGACAGCGACGCGGCCAGGAGACACGCGGGTGCCCCCCGCGCAGGGCGGGGACGGCTGCGGGGACCCCACCTGCTCGGCGCCGGCACCGGGCGGCGATGAGCAGGCGGAAGCGACCACGCTGTGGCGGTCGCGTTCGGCGCAGCTGGCGGGCCTCGCCGGGTTGCTGTGGCTGTCCGCTCAGCTTCTCGCATGGGTGACCGACGACGGGGCCGCCGCTACGGCGTCGACGGTGCTGGCGGCAGGTGCAGTGCTCAGCGGCGGTGCAACTTTCGTGCCCGGCACTGTCCGCGCGCTACGGCGTGGCCGGCTCGGCGTGGGCACGCTGATGACCGTGGCGATGGTCGGGGCGATCGCGCTGGGTGCCATCGGCGAGGCCGCGATGCTGGCGTTCCTGTTCTCCATGGCCGAGGCGCTGGAGGACTATGCGGTAGCCCGGACCCGCCGCGGGCTGCGCGCACTGTTGGACCTGGTTCCGCCCCGAGCGACGGTGGTGCGCGCCGGGGTCGAGTTCGATGTCGATCCGGCCGAACTCGTGGCCGGTGACGTGCTGGTGGTCAAGCCCGGTGAGCGGCTGGCCACCGACGGGCTCGTGCAGACCGGGCGCTCCGCAGTCGACACCTCGGCCGTCACCGGGGAATCGGTGCCGGCCGAGGTGGGCCCCGGTGACGAAGTATTCGCCGCCTGCATCAACGGCGGCGGCGTTCTGCAGGTGGTGGTCACCGCCGGGGTGGCGGACAACTCCTTGGCCCGCGTCGTGCACATCGTCGAGGAGGCCCAGGAGCGCAAAGGCGCCGCGCAACGTCTGGCCGCCCGCATCGCCCGGCCGCTCGTGCCTGCCATCTTCGTCGTCGCGACCGCGATCGCCGTCCTCGGCAGCATCCTGGGCGACCCCCAGGTGTGGATCGAACGCGCTCTGGTGGTGCTGGTTGCTGCCTCACCGTGCGCTTTCGCGATCGCGGTCCCGGTCACGGTCGTCGCCGCCATCGGCGCGGCTACCCGCGCCGGCGTGCTCATCAAGGGTGGGGCAGCACTGGAGGCCCTCGGCGGAGTGCGCGCCGTGGCGCTGGACAAGACCGGGACGCTGACCCGCAACCGGCCTGCCGTGGTCGCCATCGAAGCTCTGCCCGGGTACGACCAGCGTCGGGTCCTCACTGTGGCGGTGGCGCTGGAAGCGCGGAGCGAGCATCCCCTGGCCGGAGCCGTGCTGGCCGCCTGGCCGGCGGACGAGCCTGCAGTCGAGCCCGCTGCGGACACCCAGGCGCTGGCTGGCAAGGGCGTCACCGGCTCCATCGACGGACGATCGGCACGCCTGGGCAAGCCCGGCTACATCGACCCCGGACCGCTCGCCGCGGTCGTGACTGCCCACCAGGACGCCGGAGCCACGGTGGTGCTCGTGGAGCTCGACGGTCGTCTGCTGGGAGCGCTCGCTATCCGCGACGAGCTCCGTCCCGAAGCTGCCGAGGCCGTCCGTGCACTGCACCGGCTGGGCATCAGCACCAGCATGCTCACCGGGGACAATGGCCGCACCGCCGCGCAACTAGCCACCGCCGCTGGGATCGAGCAGGTGCACGCCGAGCTTCGTCCTGAAGACAAGGCCACCCTCGTGGAGCAGTTGGGCCGCCACGGCAGGGTCGCGATGGTCGGCGACGGCATCAACGATGCACCCGCGCTGGCCACTGCCGACGTGGGCATCGCCATGGGCGCCATGGGCACCGACGTGGCGATCGAGACCGCCGACGTTGCGCTCATGGGCGAGGACTTGCGCCAGTTGCCCCGGACGCTCACGCACGCCCGTCGGGCGCGGCGAATCATGCTGCAGAGCCTGCTGCTGTCGGCGGCGATCCTGGTCGTACTCATCCCGCTGGCCGCCTTCGGCGTCCTCGGACTTGGCACTGTCATCGTCACGCACGAACTTGCGGAGGTCCTCGTCATCGCCAACGGCGTACGCGCCGGCCGGCCGCAGGCCTACCGGCGGCCACTTGCCCACGCGTTGGCGCCGACCACCGCCTACGTCACCCAGCGGCAGCCCGCCAGTAACGGAGTTCCCCAGTGATCGCTCGACCCGGCACGTCAGCTGCACTGCTGCCCGCGCGCCATGACGTACTGAGCAGAACATGGCTGGCGACGGCGGTAGCAGCCCGGTGAGCGGCGGACATTCCCACGGGCACGACCACGGAGGGACCGCGGGGAACGCCGCAGGTCACCGTCGCAGGCTCGCGATCGTCCTGGCTCTCACCTCCACCGTCCTCGTGGTCGAGGTGATCGGTGCACTCATCTCGGGCAGCCTGGCGCTCCTGGCAGACGCCGCACACATGCTCACCGACGCTGCCGGGCTGGCGATCGCGCTCATTGCCGCAACTCTGGCGATGCGCCCCGCCACAGCGAAGCGCACGTGGGGCTACCGCCGCGCGGAGGTCCTCGGCGCCACGCTGCAGGCGGCGGCGCTGTTCGCCGTGGGCACGTACGTCCTCATCGAAGGCGTCAGACGACTCTTCGAGCCCGCGGAGATCGCTACGACACCGGTCCTCGTCTTCGGCGTCGTCGGCCTCGTCGCCAACGCGATTGGCATCGTCATCCTGACCAGGGGCGGACGCAGCTCGAACGTCAACATGCGGGCGGCGTTCCTCGAGGTACTGAACGACACCCTTGGCTCGGTGGCCGTCATCCTCTCCGCCATCGTGATCGTGCTGACCGGATGGCAGCAGGCGGACGCCGTCGCCTCCTTGCTCATCGCCGTGCTGATCATCCCGCGGACGATCAAGCTGCTGCGGGAGACCATCTCGGTGCTGCTCGAGAGCACGCCGCCGGGGCTGGACCTCGTCGACGTCCGTGGTCACCTGCTGGGTGTTCGGCACGTGCTGGACGTACACGACCTGCACGCTTCGCAGATCACCAGCGAGCTGCCCGTGCTGACGGCGCACGTGGTGGTCGAGGACTCCTGCTTCCAGGACGGGCACGCGCCGCAGGTGTTGGACCAATTGCAGGCGTGCCTGGCCGAGCACTTCGACGTGAGCATCGCGCACTCGACGTTCCAGCTGGAGACCCCGGCGCACGCCTCACACGAGCTTGCGGCGCACGACTGAGCGTGACCTCGTGAAGCTGTGGTCACCCTCGCGCCCTTCGGGGAACAACGCGACGCCTCCCCCGTTGACGCGACACCGGCACGCATCAACGGCAGTACACCTGCCGCCGTTCATGCCAATTGCCGAAACGTCGGGGTCGCGCGAGGTGTAGAGCTCGGTTGGCGAGACATCGGCTCTACCAGAAAGGGCGCCGCGCAACTGCGATCACAAGACCGCATCGCTGCCGTAGGAGACGGGCACCTGCTCGGCCGCAGCCGCGGTCGCGTCGACAACGGGCGGGGGCGTGGGGGTGCGCGCCAGCCCGACGGCGAGCCCGATGGTGGCGGCGAAGAGGACCACTTCGACGCCGGCCAGTCTCAGGAACGCCCGCGGTTGACCCGCCCGCAGCGCCGGAAGGGCCCGCCGGCGGTGCCATGCGGCCAGCGCCAGCAGTCCCACGAAGGCGACGATCTTCGCCAGCAGCACGATCCCGTAGCCGGTGTCGACCACCTGGTCGAGGCTGGAGAAGCGCGTGAAGGCGGTGGCGGCGCCGCTGCCGGCGACGACCACGGCCAACGGTGCGGCGAGGCGGCTGAACCGTTCGACCGCGGTGGTCCGCGCCGGGCCGGTGAGCCTAGCGGCGAGCATCAGCGCCAGCAGGCCACCGGCCCACAGCACGACGCCGAGCACGTGCACAGCGACGGCGGTGACGGCGAGGTCGTGGTCGGCCTCGTCGGCGGAGTGCGAGGTGAAGGCCGGCGGAACAGTCGCGGCCAGGGCTACGAGGAGCAGCACCCGCGCCCCGGCCGGGCGCCACACGGTTCGGGCGAAGATAGCCACGACGGCGGCGAGGGCGGCGACCACGACCAGGTCCCGCCCCTGCTCGACGCTTTCGACGAAGCTCCAGACGCTGCGCAGCGAGATCGCCGAGAACCCCGTGCCGAGGAAGTCGGCCAGCAGCACCGGCAGAGAAGCCAGCGAGGCCAGGCCCCACGCGACTGCACCCCAGCCGGCCAGCCGCACCCACCGGTAGCCGGCTGTACTCAGAACCGTGTCTCCCGGCACGAGAACCACGGCTCCGAACAGGCAGCCCACGGTCAGTACCGCTGAAGCGTCGGCGATCAGCCGCAGGGCGGGGACCAGCCAGGCGACAACCGCCGGCGGGGCCGGAATGCCGGGGACCGAGACGACGGCGGCCGCGCCGCCGGCCCACAGCGTGAGCGCACAGACCGCGATGGCCACCAGCGCGGAACCGAGGACCAGGAGGCCTCGGCGCACCGTCGCCGGCGGCGAGGAGCTCTCGTCCACGCGCGGCTCAGCCACCGGTGTCGCCGCGCCGGCGCAGCGCGAGCCACGTGGCCACGATGAACAGCAGGCCCACCGCGGCGAGGAGCAACCACAGGCCCCAGCTGCTGTCTGCGTCGCTGTCGACGGCCGGGGAGACCGCGCTCGCCGTGTCCGGGCTGGGAGCGGGCGTGGTCGCCAGAGTCGGCTGAGCCGGGGCCGTCTCCGTCGCCGCACCGCCGGAGCCCGTCAGGGTGAAGGTGAGCTGGCCGGACACGGGGTGGCCGTCATCAGAGACGACCCGGTAGGCCACCACGTAAGCGCCGTCACCGCTCGTGCTGACCGGCTGTGACACGACCGCACCGTCGATGGCGGCCTCCCCGGAGGTGACCGACTCCCCATCCGGGCCGGTGACAGCCACCTGGGCGAACTCCGAAGCGACCGCCGAGGAGAACGTGAGGCTGATCGCGTCCGGAGCGACGGTCAGCGTCTGCCCGTCAGCCGGCGTCGAGGACTGCAAGCCGGTGTGGGCCGCAGCCGGACCGCCGCTGAGGACGAGCAGTAGCGAGGCGAGGACCGTCGCAGCGGCTAGAACGAGACTGCGTGGAACAGACGACACCATGGGGGCCTCAGTAGCGTTTCGGATAGGAGCGGGCTGAGCGTGAACGTGATCTGGCGAGTGGAAGCGGTCTGGCTACCTGCGTCCGTGACGTCAGGCTGACGTGACGGTCATCGTCCCGATCTGGCCCAGAGCGACATGGAACGAACACTCGAACTGGTAGTCGCCCAGCTGGTCCACGGGGAACTCCATCGTGTCGCTTTCGCCCGGTGCCAGGATGGGAATCTCTTCGGCGATCTCGGCCGGCCCGACGCCGGGCGTGAACCGGAAGTTGTGCGTCAACTCCTTCGCCTCGCTGATGAGGGAGAGCCGCACCCGCCCGGTGGTCACCGTGAACGCGGCAGGGTAGAAGTCGTAGTCGTCGCGCACCAGCACTGTGACCTCCTGGGTCCCGTCCGGGGCGATGGAGACCGTTCCGTCGACCGCCACGTCAGCCGGCGCGTCGTCGGACGACTCGTCCGGGTCCGAGCCGCAGGCGGACAACGCCATGGCGCCCACCCCCGCCAGACCGGTCAGCAGCACCGTTCGCCGGCTCACGATCAACTCAGCCATTGGTCACTGCCACCCCGGTCGCTGTCACGGGATGTTGCAGATGTCGCTCAGCGCGGCACACACGGCGGGGTAGCCGGCGATGAGCAGCGGCGCTACGACGACGGTCAGTGCACCGACGACAGCAACGCGGTACCGCCACGGATTCAGCGGCGGCTCCGGGGACAGGAGGCGTGAGACACGAAGAACCGCCGCATCCTGAGCCATCGCCAGGGCAGCAGCAGGTGCCTTCATCTCGGCAAGGCTCACGATGGCCGAGGCCAGGTTGACCCGGTCGACCCGCTGCAGCGCCGCGTCGTCCGCCAGCAGCTCGATCAGCTGCCGGGTCTCCCGGGTGGCCACCTGGAACAAGCGGACACGAGGGAAAGCGCGCGCCAGGATCTGCGACAGCGCCACAGCCAGGTTGTGGCGGCCACGGAGGTGAGCCGCCTCGTGGGCCAGCACCCCATCCAACTCACAGCTGGACAGATTGCTCAGCGCTCCCCGTGTGACCACGATCTGCGCCGACCGTCCCGGCAGGCAGAAGGCGGCAGGGGCGGGCGTCTCGATGACGGAGATGCCCAAGCCGGCGTCCGTCTCGGTGATGAGGCTGAGAGAACGGCGTAGCTGACGGCGACTCCACCAGCCACCGCCTAGAACGCGCACTCCACAGATCAGCACCCACATCGGGAGCGCACCGGCCAGAAAGGCACCGAAAAGCTTCCCCGGCAGCAACTCCGACTCGCCATAGGCGTCCGCGACACTCATGGCACAGGCGTGCACGACTGCGCCGAGATCGCCGGCAAGCGCCGTGATCGGGATCAACAGGGTGACGCCGGCGAGGACGACCGTGATCACCGCGCTGATGGTCAGAGCCTGCCAGGTGAAGATCGCCACGCGCGGTGCCTGCCGGGTCCAGGGCGCCGATGCCAGCCGCGGACCCACCAGGAGGATCGCGGCCGCCACGCAGAGCAGACTCAGGCTGGCGATCATGGTCCGCCGCCCTCAGCCTGCTGACCGCGCCGGCGCGCGCTCTCCACTGCCGACCTCAGCTGGGTGACGCTGTCGGAATCCAGGTCGGCGACGAAGTGCATGAGCACCTCCTGCCGATCTGCGGACTCCGCCAGCACGTCTTGAAGCAGGGCCGCTGCGTGCTGGGCCTGCGTGCGCACTGGCCGGTACAGCCACGCCCGGCCGCTCATCTCACGGGTCACCTGACCCTTGCGGTGCAGGTTGTCCATCACCGTCATCACGGTCGTGTAGGCGAGTTTGCGGGACGTGCTGAGCGAGGCCAGCACATCTCGGACGGTCGCAGGCTCCGCTCGCTCCCACAGATCCCGCATGATCGCCGCCTCAAGTTCTCCGAACGGTCGCATGGACCCACTTCCTCTCGCCGCGACTCCGCCGAAGCACCGTGACGGCCGCACGCAGGGGACGCGCCCCTCGTCGACCCCTTCTACGATCCTACTTAGGAGATACCTCTACGATTCAGCTTAGAAGATCGATCAGCCCGCCGGGCGCAGCCCCAGCTGATCGTCGGCCCCCGCCTCCGTGAAAGTGAGCCGCGACGATGACGATCGCCCCAGCCCCGATCGTTTCCCGGCCAAGTCTGGCTCCGCCACCGACCAAGGGGTCGCGACTGACCAGCCTGCTGCGAACCACCGACCACAAGACCATCGGCCTGATGTACATGGTCGCGTCGTTCGGGTTCTTCATGATCGGTGGCCTGATGGCCATGTTGATGCGCGGCGAGCTAGCCCTTCCGGGCCTTCAGTTCACTTCCCCCGAGCAGTACAACCAGCTGTTCACCATGCACGGCACCATCATGCTGCTGATGTTCGCGACGCCACTTTTCTTCGCGTTCGCAAACCTGATCATGCCGCTGCAGATCGGTGCCCCCGACGTAGCGTTCCCACGGCTGAACGCGCTGTCGTTCTGGTTGTTCCTCTTCGGCAGCCTGATCGTGGTCTCCAGCGTCGCCACCCCCGGCGGGGCCCCGGACTTCGGCTGGACAGCCTATGCACCGCTGTCGAGCGAGCTGCACTCCCCGGGCGTGGGCGGTGACCTGTGGATCACCGGCCTGGCGGTCAGCGGTCTCGGCACGATCCTGGGTGCGGTCAATTTCATCACCACGATCGTGAGCCTCCGCGCCCCCGGCATGACGATGTTCCGGATGCCGATCTTCGTCTGGAACACGCTGGTCACCAGCATCATGATCCTGCTGGCCTTCCCGATCCTGACCGCGGCGCTACTCGCCTTGCTCGCCGATCGCAACCTCGGGTCCCTCATCTTCTCGGCCGAGAACGGCGGGCCGATGCTCTGGCAGCACCTGTTCTGGTTCTTCGGCCACCCCGAGGTCTACATCATCGCGCTGCCGTTCTTCGGCATCGTCACCGAGATCATCCCGGTCTTCGCCCGCAAGCCGCTGTTCGGCTACAAGGGCATGGTCGGGGCGACTCTGGCCATCGGCTTCCTCGCCCTCGCCGTCTGGGCGCACCACATGTATGCCACCGGCGCGGTGCTGCTGCCCTTCTTCGCCTTCCTCACCTACCTGATCGCGGTACCTACCGGGCTGAAGTTCTTCAACTGGATCGGCACCATGTGGCGGGGTCAGATGACCTACGAGACGCCGATGCTGTTCTCCATCGGTTTCATGGTGACCTTCCTGCTCGGTGGTCTGACCGGCGTGCTGCTGGCCTCCCCGCCGCTGGACTGGCAGGTGCACGACTCCTACTTCGTCGTGGCGCACTTCCACTACGTCGTCTTCGGCACCGTGGTGTTCGCCGCCTACGCCGGTATCTATTTCTGGTTCCCCAAGATGTGCGGCCGGATGATGGACGAGCGACTGGGCAAGCTGCAGTTCTGGATGACCTTCGTCGGCTTCCACGGCACGTTCCTCGTGCAGCACTGGCTGGGCAACCAGGGCATGCCGCGCCGATATGCCGACTATCTGCCCACTGATGGGTTCACCACGCTGAACATGATTTCCACAATCTTCAGCTTTGTGCTCGGCGCCTCGGTGATCCCGTTCATCTACAACGTGGTGCGGTCCTGGAAGTACGGGAAGCTCGCCCTGCGCGACGACCCGTGGGGTTACGGCAACTCGTTGGAGTGGGCGACGTCGTCCCCGCCGCCGCGGCACAACTTCGTGGAGCTTCCGCGGATCCGCTCCGAGCGCCCCGCGTTCGAGGCGCACTACCCGCACCTGGTCGAGCGGCTGCAGGACGAGGCGCACGCGGGCAAGCGCCACGCCCCCTACGTCAGCGAGCTCATCCCAGGCACGGGAAAGCGTCAAGGCCCGAACGACCCTGACGTCACCTGAGCCACTGGGAGGAACGACACCGACCATTCGCCGGCGCCCCGGTCCGCCTTTCGAGACGGGGTGGGTCGCTGTAGGCCCACCCCGCCCGCTCGACCCGCTGCACGGGCATTGACTGCGTCCGCCCCGTGGCGCCTGCTGTTGACCCCTCGGTAGCGCCTCGGCAAGCCCGTGGCGTAGGCGGTCAAGCCTCGAACAGAGTCCTTCCCCACCAGTCGTCGGCATCGCGAGCTCCCGGCGGGCAGGCGAACACGGCGGAGGACCTGTGCTGGATGAACCGGTTGAGCGCATCCGCGGCAAGGTTTCGCTGCACCTGCACGAAGCCGGTATCCGGGTTGCGCTGGTAGGCAATGAAGAAGAGGCCGGCATCGAGACGGCCGGAATCGTCTGTGCCGTCCACGAAGCTGTACCCACGCCGCAACATGGCCGTTCCTGAATTGGTGGGATGAGACAGGAATACATGCGAGTTATGCGGGATGGCCGGACCATCGCCCCTGACGGCGCCGAAGTCGGTCGGGTCGAATTCCTTTCGCTGACCCAGCGGCGCGCCCGCGGTCTTCGTGCGTCCGATCACCGCCTCCTGGTGGGGTGCGGGCACCTGGTCCCAGTCCTCGATCAGCATGCGGATCCGACGGGTGACCAGATAGGAACCGCCGGCCAGCCAAGCGACGTCGTCCTCCCCCACCCATACGAACTGCTCGAGTGCGCTGCCGTTCTCGGCCTTGAGGTTGGCCGTGCCGTCCTTGAAGCCGAGGAGGTTGCGCGGCGTCGCCTGTGCCGTACTGGTGGATGACGTGCGGCCGAACCCGAGTTGGGTCCAGCGCACACGCACCACCCCGACGCCCAGGCGCACCAGGCTGCGCACGGCGTGCACCGCCACCTGGGGGTCGTTGGCGCACGCCTGGACGCACAGGTCCCCCCCGCTGATGGAGGGATCGAGCGCGTCGCCTGGGAACACTGGTAGCTCGACCAGGGATTTCGGGCGACGAGCCGCCAGTTCGAAGCGGTCGACTCCATCGCCCGTCATGAACAGCGTCGGTCCGAATCCGACGGTCAGCGTGAGGCCGGACGGCGGTAGTCCCTGCGCCTCACCACTGTCGTCCGGGCCGACGATCTCACCGGCGGTCAGTCGCCGGGCGGCCGCCGTCCACGACGCCAGCATTGCCACGAGCGCCTCACGGCTGTCGGTGACGACGTCGAACGCGACGAAGTGGAGCCGGTCCTGCGCCGGCGTCACGATCCCCGCCTGGTGAGTACCCGTGAACTCGACCGGCGTGGGAGACTCCCGCGCTGTCGACGACGACACGACGGGCGACGGCGGCCTCGCGGCGGTCGTGCGACCTACTACTCCCCCGACTGCCCCGGACGCCAGGACGCCCGCGGTCCCGAGCCCCGCCATGCCGAAGAGCTTTCGACGGGACAGGCCGCGCTCCTGCCTCTCCGCCGGTCGGTCCGCCGGCGGCGACTCGTCAGTCACGACAGGATCCGCGGAGCTTCGCACGTTGAAAACTGAAGGGCGCACACCACGGCCAGGCTACTATCCGACATAGGAGTCTGGTCCGCTCGGCACCCAGACTCAAGGCGGGCTGATGATCGGGTCGGGCAACGCCGAGGCCAGTTTGGCAATCGCGACAATCCGCGACCGCGGATTCGTGCGGCGACCTGCGTTGCGGGCTGCGACACGCCACGGCCCGCTCTCGGCCCAACCAGAGAGGAACGCCGGCAGCGAGCCGTGCCGGCGTGCCGCATCGACGGCTACTACCTTGACTAGTCGTGACGTCTACGCACTCCAGGACGATGGGACCCACTTGTTCCGGCAACAGTTGGGCCTACCTCGACGCTGACCTGCGGACCGGTGCACGACAGCGGGAGACCTGATGATGGATGGGATGTCGCAGGTGCAGTCACGCATCGCCGAGATTCAGGCGCAGCTCGCGCCACTGAGTGCGCGACCGCGCGCGACCGCGGCCGACTGGATGTCCGCTGCGACCGCTGCCGGTCTGGTGGACGCCTCACGGCCGCCGGCTGTGGCCACGAGTTCGCCTGCCGGCGCGACCGATGCGGCGCCGATGGTCGCCGGAACGGACCGCGAGTCCGCCATCACGGGAAAGGCGCTCCAGTATCTCGGAGTGCCCTACCTATGGGGCGGCACCGACCCCTCGAAGGGTCTCGACTGCTCCGGATTCACACAGTTGGTCTACAAGAGTCAGGGCGTAGACCTCCCCCGCGTCTCCTCTCAGCAGGCGACCGCTGGACGAGCTGTCCCGTCGATGGCGGAGGCCCGCCCGGGGGATCTGCTGTTCTTCGACTACTCGCCCGAGAGGCCAGGTATCGACCACGTGGGGATCTTCATGGGTGACGGCAAGATGATTGCCGCGCCACAACCCGGCGAGGTCGTCAAGATCCAGTCGGTGGGCGATCCCACCGTGATTCGCCGGGTGCTCTCGTAGGCAGTCGCCTCGAGCGAGGAGACAGCTTCGTCGGACGGCGCTGACAGCAGGTCCCGCCTCTGCTCGCTGGCGCAAGTCTGCTCACCTCGCCGAGACGCTTCTGGTCGATGAAGACGGCCCACCGCTGCATCCCGCCACACCGACTGCGTGCACTTCGGCTCTGCGCTCCAGCGATCCCGCCCGCAAGTCGCATCGAACCGATGGACCGCATCGGTGCCGTCTGCGCGGCTCGCCGTCGGTAGCTGATGACCCGTCGCTCCTATCTACTAAAGCGCATCGTAATCTATCGGCGGTCGGCACTCCCACCAGCGCTCGACCACGCCGTCGGCCACGGTCCGCATGGACCGCGGCGCGCGCAGGCAGCCTGCAAGAAGGAGCCGCAGTGAGTTGGTGCTCGAGCGTCCGGACGAGTTCAACGACCCCTCTTCAAGGCACGGGTACAGCGAGGACGGCATGACCGACCTGCAGACCCAGCCCGACCGAGCATCGGTCGCCGCCCATCAGAACTCGGTGCTGCGCCGACCTGGACGGTGGCTGGTGCGCCGCTGGCGGTGGTTGACCAGCATGCGGACGGCGGTGGTGCTGCTGTTCCTGCTGGCGCTGGCGGCTGTGCCCGGCTCGCTGTTCCCGCAGCGGTCGTTGACGCCCAGCGCGGTGGCCCGGTACTTCCGAGAAAATCCCGACCTGGCGCCTGTCCTCGACAGGTTGTGGATGTTCGACGTCTTCGCCAGCCCGTGGTTCTCGGCGATCTACCTCCTGCTCTTCATCTCGCTCATCGGCTGCCTGGTCCCGCGCTGCACCGAGCACCTGCGGGCCCTACGGGCCGAGCCGCCGCCCGTACCTCGGCATCTGCACCGGCTCCCGGTTCACACGGAGAACACGGTGTCACTGCCCTCGGAGACGGTGGCTGAGCAGCTCGAGGCCGATCTGCGATCGGCGCGGTTCCGGGTGTCCCGACGCAGCATCCCCGGTGGTGTGGAGATATCGGCCGAGCGCGGTCGGGTGAAGGAAACCGGCAACCTCGTCTTTCACGTCTCGCTCTTGGCCCTGCTCGTCGCGCTGGCCGGCGGCAGGTTGTGGGGCTACGAAGGCAGCATCCTGGTTACCGAGGGAGACGGCTTCTGCAACTCCTTCCAGCAGTACGACCGGTATGTCGCAGGGCCGTTGGTGGATCCGGACGGCCTGACGCCGCTCTGCTTCGACCTGGAGGATTTCCGCGCCACGTACGAGCCGAACGGCACGCCGGCCTCCTTCACCGCCGACATCGGGGTGCAGGCAGAGCCGGGAGCGGCCACGGAGCAGACGACGATCGGGGTCAACGACCCGTTCCGCTCCGACGGGGACCGTCTGTACGTGACGGGGCACGGCTTCACACCCCTTTTCACAGTGACGCTGCCGGGCGGTCAGGTCTTCGAGCAGCTGTCGGCACCGTTCCTGCCCCGGGACAGCACGACGTTCGCCAGCGAGGGAGTCGTGAAGTTGCCGGATCTCGGTGACGGCTCCGGTGACGGGTTCGCCCTCGAGGGCTTCTTCGCTCCGACCGGCCTGATCCAGGGCGGCGTCCTGACCTCGGTGGATGCGCGGCCGCTCAACCCGCAGGTCGCCATCGTCGGCTATCGCGGCTACCTGGGGCTGGACAGCGGTGCGCCACAGTCGGTCTTCACGCTGGACCAACGACAGATCGACGTCGGTGCGCTGAACCAGATCGGGGAGGCGAACTTGGACATCGGCGAGAGCGCAGAGTTCGAAGACGGCACCGTCGTCCGCTTCGACGGGTTCCGTGAGTTCGCGGCCCTGCAGGTGTCGCACGATCCGGGGCAGGTCGCTGTCCTCATCAGCGCCATCACCATGCTGCTCGGACTTCTGGTCACACTGCTGGTGCGCCGGGAGCGGGTCTTTGCTCGAATTGCCAGCTCGCAGGTGTCGAGCTCTGTCGACGACCGGTCGACGACGGTGTCGATGGCGGGACTCGCACTGGGTGGGAACGGTGACATCCGCGAACGACTCCACGGACTCACCAGCAGCCTGCTCGGTGACAGCCAGCCGGGACAACACCACGGCCGTTGAACCGCGAGGCCGTCCGCCCTCCCATCCCGCGCCTTAGCAGCAGAAGCGGGACTCCGGGCTCACGGAGGTCGTCCACCGGAGGCGTCGTGAGCACGCCACTGACGTCGTCGTCTGTGCCGGGACGCCATCAGCCGCCCACCGTCACGTCGTTGAACGGAAGGCGCGGCTCCATCCACGGGAAGACGACGAACAGCAGCAGCGCGCAGACCACAAGCACCAAGGCCAGCGCGGTCACCGCCCTGGTCGCCGTGCCACCGGGCAGGTGACGCCACATCCAGAGGTACATGCGGGTCCTCTCAGCTCTCGCGCAGGGCCGGCGGGCCGTCGGGCATCTCGGTCTTGGTCAGGCCGTCGCCCTCCAGCCCGGCGTGGATGATCAGCCGCTGCCGCGCGGAGTACTTCGGATGGCACGTGGTCAGCGTCAGATATGCCCCGCTCGGTGGACCGTCCTCGGCTCCATTGGGCGTCGGCGAGATCACTTCGATGTCGGACGGACGGACGATCTGTTGGCCGGGAATCCCGCTCGGGTCGGTGGTGAAGTCGCCCGTCACAGGGTCCCCGAGTACCCGATAGACGAACCAGCGGTCGGCCGTCTCGATGACGATGGGGTCACCCGGACGCAGCCGGTCAAGATCCAGGAACGGCGACCCTTTGCCGACCCGGTGACCCGCGAGCGCCACGTTGCCCTGCTCGCCCGGCAACGCCGTCCCCTCGTAGTGGCCCGGCCCCTGCGCCAGCTGCTCCTCGGCGGTGCCCTCGAGCACGACCTGCTCGTAGTCAGCACCCAGCCTTGGGATGTGCAGAACGGCGAACGCGTCGCCCAGGATGCTGACGCGCGGCGCCGGACGGGCTTCTGCCTCCGCCGTCCATCCCTGACGCAGATCCCTCTTCAGCTGGTCCTGCCTGCGGTCAGTGAGCACGTCGGTCACGAACAGCTCGTAGACGACGAATAGAAGCACCACGAGGCCCCCGGTCACCAGGACCTCTCCGATCGAACGCGCAACGGTGCGCCATCGAGACTGAGCGCTAGTGGATTGCGTGCCGTGCACTCAGTGCTCCTAGGTCGGATGCCATGTAATGGAATCGCGTTGTGAGGCTGCTGGAACGACGAGGCGGGATGCCCAAGACGTAGAAGAACGAGCCGCTTGTCCGCGTACCTGGCGGCCCGCCTACATCCCCCTGCACAACATCCACTACGACGGATAGTAGTAGCCGAGCTGTTCAACGCGTTGGATCTCGATGCCCCGGGCGGGAGCGCGTCGTCGCGGCGTGGTCCCCCGACGATCCTGCGAGACGCGATCCCGTCCCCGGACACCACGCCGTCGGGATCTCTGTCGCCGCCCTCACACACCCATCGCACCGCCGGCCGGTCGCCTCACACGGCGGGGCACCGTTGCCGCTCCGCCTGCAACGCCGGCGTCACCGGAATCACGCTGCCGCCGACCGCCCTGGTCAGCTGGCTCGGTTGGTCCACCGACGGCGGAAGAGGATCTCAGCGGTTCTGGGTGGAAGATCTTCTTCGACCTCGGCGTCGTGGTTGGCCAGGATGCGAGCGACGTATGCATCGGCTTCGGCCCGGTTGTCCAGGGCATCGCAGGCGGCGACCAGGTCGAGCAGCGGCACGTCCTCGTAACTGCCGGCTCTCAAAGCCACCTTGGCGGCGGCCGCAGCGAGCTCGGGCTCGCCGGCGGCAAGGTGGTGCGTCGCGACGGTGTGCGCCACGTCAACGATCATGGCGGCGTACTCGTGGTCCATCCGGGAGTTTTCCTCGACCAGCCAGCTGTAGCCGCCGGGCGCACCCTGCCGCGACGTGGGCAGGTCGAACGGCTGCCCGGTGACCATGTCGAGAGCGGCCTGTAGGTCTGCTATCCCGTCGACACCGCGGGCCAGCCCGCGGACTCGCAGTCGACGGAACAGCTCGGCGTCGATGAGGACATCGTCGATGCGGTAGCGGCCAACTCCGCCTGCGGTGACCCCTGACGGGAGGTAGTCCGCGCCGGTCACGGGGTTGGTGCCCAGCCATGCGCGCACGATCGAGATCGACTGCCGCACCTTGGTCTTGCCGACGACATCGGGCTCGTTCGGCCAGATCGCGGTGGCGTAGCGCTCGCTGGTCACGCTGCCGGGCCGGGTGGCCAGGTAGGCGATGATCTCGGTGTAGAACTGCCGCCGCGGGTTGCGCTCGGGCAGCGTGCCCTGCGCCCGCACTTCGACCGGTCCGAGCAGGGTCAACTTCGGCCGTGGACACGACGGGTCAGCCCAGTCGGCGAGGTCGGCGTCCAGGGCGGGATCGGCAGCCTCGACCTCGTGGCGGATGCCCACGTCGGTAGCGGGAGCCAGTGCCTGCAGATCCTGCTCGGTGGTCGCGGCGCGGTCCAGATAGGTCTGCTCGGACAGCGGTAACACCGAGTTGGTCATCCACGGCGAGGTGTCTGCCAGGCCGGACACCGGGCCGACATCCGCTCCGGCCGTACCCGACGGCTGCAGCCGCGCGGCGCGGGACAGGTCGACTCGAAGGCCACCGCAGGCGTCGGCGTGCTCGTCCCAAGGCTTGTCCCCGTGGGCCGGTGGCATCGGCCGGTCGTCGGTGACGGCCGCCAGCGCGAGCACTTCGGCCAGCTGCGCGGCCTCGTCGGCCGGGATCTGCTGCGCAATCACCTCTAGGCCCAGCGCCGGGATGCGGAGTATCCCGGCCTCATCGATCGTCAGCTGCCATCGGGCGGCGTCCCCGAGGGCCGGGTCGTCGATGAGCACCAACGCTACCGCGCCGCGGCCGCGCTGCTGCTGGATCGCAGCCATCAGTCGTTCCAGCCCGGCGTCGTCCTTGGCCACGTCCGGGGCGATGAGCAGCACGTGGGGCGCCCACGCATCGCCGGCCACATCACGCAACCGGCCCGACAGCACGTCGACGTCGGCGACATGCATGGCGTCGGTGACCGACTCGAGCTGGCCGCCGAGCACCGCGATCGCCTTCTCGACGTCGTCGGTGTAGGTCAGCCGCTCGGGATTGATCTGGGCCAACTCCTGGCCGAAGCCGACCAGGGTCACCTGCAGCATCTCCGACCACGTGTTGTGCGCCAGCTCGGCAGCGAGGAACCGGGCCAGGTTGAGGCAGCGTTCGACGTCCCCGGACAGGGACAGGGTTGCGACCCGTTCCAGGTCGACCAGCCAGCGCTCGCCCTCAGCCGTGTAGCCCACCGACGCGAGCATGGGGAACGGTGCAAAGAAGTAGGCCCGCTGCTGCTCGTCGTAGGTCAGCGGGTCGTCGCGCCGGATCGACCAGCGCGTGCCAACCGGGTCCACCGTCCACGGCTCCGGGGCCTCCAAGGCCGGCTCGGTGAGTACCAGAGTCAGGACGTCGTCGGTCATGCAGACCGCCACCACGTCGGGCAGGCGAGCACCGTCGACCCTCGCCAATGCCTGCACCAGGGCCCGCAGCGTCTGGTCCAGCCAGGTGACGTCCGCACTGCCGACACTGCCGGCCACCTGCAGTGCTCGTTCGACGTGCAGCAGCTCTGGTGGTGTGCTGCCGATCGTGCGGCCGGGACGTCGCTGCCGGAACTGACTGCGGCGGTAGCGCAGCAGCGCGGTCAACGAGGCCCCGGCCAGCAGCAGCCCCCCACCGGCAGCGAAGGCGATCGTCGGCAGTTCCGAGGTGCTCCCCGTCGGGGTCTCGTGAGGCTTCGCGGACGACGGCTCGACGCTGTTCGGGGCAGCCGTGGGAGACGAGGTGGGGGCGTTGGTCGCCGGACCCGGCGCGGGCGGAGGCGGCGCATCGGTGCCCGGCGGGGTCGGGTCAGCGGCAGGCGCGGTGCTCGGGGCTGGCGCCGATGGCGGTGCCGGCTCGCTCGTGGGCGGTGCCGACTCGTCTGGAGGCTGCCCGGGTGCGCCGGGCGCGGGCGTCGCGGGACTGGTTGCGTCCGGGATGCTCAGCGTCCACCCCGGTCGGATCAGCGACGGGTCGGTGAAGGTGGCGCCTCCGGGTTGGGTGCGTCCGCGGTTGAGCTCCCAAGCTTGGTGCCAACTGTGCCCATTGCCGGTGATCTCCTCGGTGAGGTCCCACAGGGTGTCACCGGATTCCACCGTGACGTCCTCTACAGTCATCGCGGTGGTCGGGGCTGAGCCAATCGGCGGCAGGCCGACCGCGTCGGGCGGCAGGACCAGCACCGTGCCCGTGAAGATTTCGTTGTCCGGACCGACTGCGGTCGGGTTGAGCCTGGCGATCTCCGGATACCGCAACGGGTCCCCGAGATGCCGCTCGGCCAATGCCCACAGGGTGTCCCGGCGCTGCACCTGGTAGGTCGCGGTCTCAGCCGGGGGCGCTTGCTCGTCCGGCATCGAGTACGTGACCGGCGCCTGCTCCGTGAAGAGCGGGCTGGCGTACTCCACCGAGGGCGGGACGGCGGTGGATGTGGCCGCGACCGGCAGTGGCGGCGCCGTGGTGATGGATGCGGGACCGCCGGCGGCCAGTGGAGCGACGGTGAGTCCGACCGCGACGGCGGCGACCAGGGCGGCGGCCGGCCGCTGGAAGATCCCGAGCCCGGGCAGCGCCCGAACCGGCCGCGCGCGGGCGAACGCCACGACCTCCGCCGCTGTCGCGGCGGTGAACAGTGCCCAGCACACCCACACGCCGGCCGCGAGGACGAGTCCGACGAGCTGCCCGTCGTCGCGAGACGTCAGGACGGCGCCGATCTCGTCCAGCGACGGCAGGCTGTCCGGAACCAGACGCAGCACCGCCATCAGCACAGGTACGCCGACGACGACGGCGAGCAGCGCCACGAGGGCGGCCACGGCCTTGAGCAGGCGGGCGGCGTGGCCGGTCACGACAGTCCCTTACCGGTGGTGACCCCGACCAGCAGCTGTGCGGTGTGCACGCGAGTCTGGCTGACCGGGATGCCGAGCATGGGTGTCGAGTCGGTGACGGTCACGCTGACCTCGACGATGCCGGGGCCGGTGACGGTCACCGTTCCGGTCGCGCCGGCTTGGTCGAGGTAGGAGCGGGCCGCGGTTGCCGCCAGTTGCGCGTCGGTGTTGCCGCCGGTGGGGACCGGGCCGATGGCGATGCTGGCTGCGCGGGCTGCTTCGGCCGCGTAGGTGTCGGCGCGGTTGGCGGCCTGGATCGCGGTTCCTGCGTCGACGAGTGCGGTGACCAGGACGCCGGTGATGAGCACGATGAAGCAGAACAGCACGGCTACCGACCCTCGGTCGTCCCGGAGCCGCGCGCGGGCGTGCGGCGGGGAAGTCACGACAAGTCCCGGGCTGGGTCGAGCGGGCTGGTGGCGCTGTCGGTAAGAGTCCGCGAGCCGGGCAAGCCGGCGACGCCGATGTCGGACAGGTTGACGGTGCACGACACGGCGACGGTGACCGACGCGGAGGCTCCCGGTGGCGCGGAGAACCCGGAGGTGTCGACGCGGATCTGGACGTTGATGCAGTGCAGGCCCTGGCTGGTCAGTGCGGTGGTGGCAGTTTCGGTGGCGATCTGCTGGGCCGCGGCGGCCGATCGGGCCAGCGAGGCGTCCCGCGCCGCGATCCCGGCGACGCCGCTGATGCGGTCGCCGGCCAGCGCGATACGGGCGCCGACGACCAGCATGGCCACCAAGAGAAGTCCGACTGGCAGCAGGATCGCCAGCTCCACGGACTCCGAGCCGCGGTCGTCGCGCCACCACCGCCGGCGGCCGTTCGTGGCCGGCTGCAGGTCGCGGCTCATGGCGAGTCCGGGGTGGTGAAGCGCTCCTTGCCGCGCACCACCGTGACATCGACGGTCGGGGTGAAGCCGGGCAGCGGGATCACGTTGGGCACGCTGGCGGTGACGTGTACCGAGACCGTGGTGGCGGTGTCGGACTCGGTCACCGAATAGCCGGTGATCGTGCCGGTGCCGAGGTTGTCCAGGTACGTGTCCGCCGCCGCCCGCCCCGCTCCCCCGACCGCCCCGTGGACGCTCGCGGCGCGGGCTCCGGCGTGCGCCGCGGCGTCGGCCGCTTCCCGGGCGAAGTACCACAGCGCGAGCTGCGGGCCGGCCAACAGCAGCGCGACGATGATGGGGAACAGAATCGCGAACTCGACGCTGGATGAGCCCCGCTCCCTTCCGCGGCCGCGATCCCGGAGAGAGCCCGGGCGCGCGACCGGACCGTGCGGCGAGGATGCCGCATGGTCCGCAGTACGCGCCTCGAGCATGGGATGGCTGCCCGTTCTACTGGAACAGCGACGTCTTGCTGGCCACGAACGCAATAGCCGCTGCGCTGACCGCACCGCCCAGAGCGATAGCCAGGATCACCATGAAGGCCTTCTCTGAGGAGTCCGAGCCTCGGTCGTCGGCGACTTGTTCGGTGCGCAGCCAGGCCAGGACCGACAGAGCCATGACAGACAGGGCCATGACGCATTGCGCCACGATGGCCTGCTCACCCCGGCGAGCCATGGGCTGGAACATGGGAAACCTCCTGGTTGGCGCTGCGGTCACGATGAGATCCCGAACATGCGGAGCATGAAGGGAACGAGCACGAACAGGGTCAGTCCAGTGACCAGCAGGGCCAGCGGGCGCGCCATCCGCTCGCTGACCTGATTGGCCTCGGTACGGGCGTCGGACAGCTCGGCGTGGCGAAGCGTGCGGGCGCTCGCCAGCAGGGTGTTGTAGACCGAGGCGCCGTCGGCGGCCACTGCCGCGATGTCGGCGAGGTTGCGCAGCTCGACGACCTGTAGCTCCTCACCGAGGTCGCGCAGCTCGCCCCACGGCTTGCGGCCGGACAACGCTGCGCGGCGGATGGCGCGGCGCATGCGAACGAACGGCATGCTTCCCGAGATCTCGGCGGCCTCCTCCAGCGCCTGCTCCACCGAGCCGCGCGCCCGACGTTCACCGGCCACCAGGGTGAGGAAGGACTCGAGGCTGCTCCGGAACTCCACCCGCGCCTTGTCCGCCGCCTCACGGGCCTCGGCCGAGGGCAAGAACCACCCGACGACGGCGATCCCGAGCCCGACCACGGCGGGCAGGACGAAGGGCACCGGAACGTCGACCAACACGAACACCAGTCCGAACAGGGACGGAGTGAGCAATCCGGCGAGTGCCAGGGTCAGCTTGCGGGCCGCCAGCTCAGCGCGAGTCCGGCCGATGATCGCCAGGTCGGCGTCCGAGACGCCCAGATGCCCGTCCAACACCCGCGCCACCGGCACCGGCAGCCAGTCCCACCGGTTCTGAATGGACGCCGGCACCGACGGCGCCGTTCGCACGGTCGGCTCGGCCGCCAACTGCTCCAGTGCGGCCACCAATGACGGCGGCGCCGGACGCAGGGCACGGACCCCGAGTACGAGGCCACCGGCGATCAGCATCCCGGCGAGGGTTGCCGTCTGCAGCCCGGTCACGGATTCACCGGAGCCGTGGCCGGATCGAAGAGCACCCGCGGCGGCTTGACCGGCTCGGACAACCGGCGCATCCACCGCAGCGATGTCGCGAAGATCGCCACCACTGCCAGCAGGGCGATCTGCCCGACCGGCGTCGAGTAGCCCGACAGGAAGGTCCGGGCGAACAGCGTCATCCCGACCACCAGCGCCAGAGTCACCACGACGATGGTGCGCATGTTCGACCGCGGCTTGGCGCGTTCGGCCTCCACCTCCCGGACCATGCGGGAGCGGTCGTCGAGGTCGGCGGCCAGGGCGGTGAGCACCTCGGCGAGTCCTGGCCCGCCGTTGCGCTCGCGCAGGATGAGCACCATGGCGATCTTCTCGGCGGCTGGATCGTCGATCTCGCGGGCGAACTGGCGCAGCGCGGTCTCGGTGCCCTGCGGCCCCATCCTGTTCACCAGGTTGGTGACCGCAGGGGCGAGCGGCTCCGGCACCGAGCTGAGGGAGCGGCGCAGAGCATCGCGCGTCGAGCCGGCGGCGCCAGAGCTGATCAGGTCGGCCAGCCGCCGCGTCCAGTCCGCCAGCGCCTCGGACGTAGCTATCAGTCGCTTGGCTGCCTGACCGCCGCCGAGCAACTTCGGGATGAATACGACGCCGCCCGCGGCGCCCAGCGCCGCGGCCGGCCAGCCCGTAACAAGCAGAGTGAGAACGCCGGCGGCCAGCCCACCGAGGAGCAGTGGAGTGGCTCGCCGCCGGGAGGACGAGCGCACCGACGGCGAGCGCTCGGGCAGGAAGGAGACGCCGCGCACCGCCCCGACGACGCCGACCAGACCGGCCGAGAGCAGCAGCCCGGCCAGGGTCAGCAGGAGTCCACCGACGGTCACGACGCACGCTCGCGGCGGTGGAGGCCGGTGTGCCAGTCCGAAACGCCCGGCTGCAGCCAGTTCAGATCGAAGCCGACCGCAGTCAGCCGCTCGGCCAGGGACTCGCTGAGCATCCCAAGTCCGGTGGCCTGCGCGCGCCCGTCCTCGGCGCGCGGCGCGAAGATCGGCTTGAGGTCGGGTCGACCGGAGTCGCCGATCGGGCCGAGTTCGTAGATGCCCGAGACATACCGGGCGTAGTCGCGGTCGCGATGCACGTGCACGACCAGGTTCAGGGCGGCCAGCGAGCGCAGGACCAGCTCCGGGGACGGCGCCGGATGCGCCTTCAGCGCGTTGATCAGCACCTTGTCGAACACGCCGGCGGCCGACGGCGAGTGGATCGTGCACATGACCGACGAGATGCCGCTGGTCGCGGCCTCCAGCAGATAGGTGACATAGGCGCCGCGGACCTCGCCCACGAGCACCCAGGTCGGGGACGCGCGCAGTGCCAGGTGCAGCGCATCCCCCATGTCGAACCCGCCTCTGCCTTCGGCGTTGGGCAGCCGGGACTCGAACGGTCGGCACACCGCGTGCCGCCTGACCAGCTGCCGGCGGTCGGGATCCCACCGAGGCAGGTGCAGGCCCAGCTCCCGCTCGTCTTCCACGGTGATGACCACGTTGTTCCACGGGATCGCGTTGCCCAGCGCACGCAGCAGCGTTGTCTTGCCGACCCCCGGCGCTCCGCTGACCAGCGGCGATGCGCCGGCGAGGATCGAGGCATGCAAGAAGGCTCGGACCGGTGAGTCGACCATGTCCATGCCGTGCAGGTCGTCGAGGCTCGGATCACTGAACCGGTGCACCCGGATCACCCCGGCCGGGCGCGGCAGCACGTCCATCGCCGCCTGCAGTCGGGCGCCCAGCTCGGTCACGCCGTTCAGCCGCACGTTCAGAATGGGGTTGGCCGAAGAGAACTCACGGCTGGTCTGCCCGTCGTCCGACCGGGAACCGATCGACCGCAGCAGCTGCTCGAGCTCCTCGTCGCTGGAGGCGATCGCCGGCCCGGGCACCAGTTGGCCACTGGCCATCCGCAGCATCGTCGGCTCGCAGCCCTCGAAGTGGATGTCCTCCACGTCGCCCAGGGCCATGAGGGGAGCCAGTCGCCCCAGCCCGTCCAGCTCGGCCAGCACGGCCGCGAAGATCGTGTCCTCGGTGGTCACCGTCGGCGCCGGACGGCCACGGTTGGCCTCGTGTAGCAGCCACTGGTCGTACTCGTCCCGGATCAACTTCCGGGTCAGCTCTCGCCGCGGTCCCGGGGCGTAGTTCCTGTCCTCCACCGTCAACCGCGTCGACACCCGGTCACGCAGCTCCACGACGACGCGGTACTCCGTGCTGTCGAGCTCCCTGGTTTCGATGGGCGTCGCGTCGACAGGGGCGGCCGCTGGCCGCAGCAAGTCACGGCCGGTCGGGACTTCCCACCGCGGCGACGCGGTGTCCTCACTGCTCATCCGGCCACCGCCTCGGCGACACGGGACGCCTCCACCGGACTGGTCAGCGTCTCGCCCAGGGACGACGCCGCGCGCAGCAGCGCGGACCGTCGCAGCGTCTTCGGACTGACGGTCGCGCCGTCGGAGAGCGCCTGCGCTGTAGTCCGGTCATAGGGCAACGTGCCCGCCAGCGGCAGATCCAACGCCTTGGCAACTTCGCCGGCGGAGTACGGACCGTCCCCGACCACGAGTGCGGAGACCTTCGCCAGGTCGCCGAGTTCGTGGCGCAGTCGTTGCGTCGCATCCTGCGCCGCGTGCACCGACCGCACGCTGGGCCGCACCGCCAGCAGCACCCGATCGGCGGCCCGCAGCACCGGCCAGCATCCGCGCTCGGTCACCAACCGTCCGGCGTCGACCAAGGCGTCCCGCCCGATCGACGCACTCGATGTGTGCAGGGCAGACCCAAGCCGCTCCCATGCCTCGGCGGTGAACGAGGTGCCCTGCGCGGCGGTCGTCACTCCCGGAACCAGCCACACCTGCGGCTGCTCGGGGATCTCCACCGCATGCTCGACGAGCATCGTGGCGGCCTGCCTCGCCGGGACACCCCGCCTGGCCGCCGTCGACCATGACAGCAGCCCCCGGTCGACGCTGATTCGGCCGGCCAGCAGCCCCGGCGCCATGTCCCCGCCGGCCGGGTCACAGTCGGCCACCAGCAATGGCCCGGGCCACGCCAAGGCCAACGCCCAGGTCGAGGTGGTTACCCCAGGCGCGGCCTTTCCCGAAGTCAGGACGGTGAGCATCGGTTCACCGCCCCGCCGGCAGCACGATCAACGCCAGGTTTCCGGTGGATGCCAGTTCTGCCACCTGCACGCCGTCGTCCGCGCTGACTCGCACGTCGACCACCGTCACTTGTGTGGCCTGGTTCAGCGGACCGACCTCGGCGACCGTCGCGTCGACCTGCTGATCGCGGGCACCGTCCGTGTCGGCAGCCGGGGTACCGCTGCCGATGGTCGAGCCGGTGCCGCCGGGCGTCGCCACGATCAGTATCCGCTGGCCTGGGCTCAGCCCGCGGGCCGGAAATTGCCCTTCCTTCAATGGCAGGGCTACCAACATCTCCCCCGCCGCGAACCCGCTGTCCGGGCCGACCTGCGCGCCGGTCAGCAGCTCTCCCCGGGTTAGTGGGACCTGGGCGACCATCCCGACGATCCGGGACCGCTGCGACGCTGGGATCGGTGACAGGTTGGGATCCGACGTCACGTTCGCAACCGCCAGATCCTCCGTGGTGATCGTCGAGCCAAGCGGCACGTCTCGGGCGACCGCCAGCACCTCCGTGTGCGCGGTCAGCATCTGGCCGGCGGCGAGAGCCAGCAGCCCCCCGAGCAGCACGAGCAGCACGCTCAGGACCAGCGACTTGCGGCTGGTACGTCTCCTGGCCGCGGCGCTACGCAGCGGAGGAGCCGCCGGCGGCGCGGCCTCTGGCGCCGGAGCCGGATAGCGCCCGGCCGCCGGCGACACCATCCCGTCGACCCGCGTCGTCACCTGATCACCACCGACTGCACCTCCGCCACTGCGAACGTCGCGTTCGAGGTCGTCGTCAGACCCGGCAGCGTGCCGGTGGCCCCGGTCGATGAGGTCCAGGTGACCGACCACTGGATTCCGTACGTCGCCGTCACCCGCCCATCGGGCTGGTGGATCGATGAGTGCGGGTACCGGTAGTCGCAGCCAGCCGGCGACGGGGTCCACACCCCGTTGCCCGGCCGCCAGGCCACGCCAGGACCGGGGCACGACACCGCGACAGCCCCATCGCCCGGCGCGAACGACAGCGACGTCGGGGTCACGCTCACTTCCGCCCACACGCCTCCTGCGTCGGCACGCGCGGTCAGCGCTCGGAAGGATTCGGGGGCGGTCCAGAACCAGGTGTAGGCGTTGACGACCGTGAACGGCTGCCCGTCCTGCAGCGTCCCGGCCGGATATCGGCCCGTTGTCGGTGACGGCACAGTGAGTGTGCTGAGCGCCTGTTGCGCGAGCTGCGCTGGATCGATCGCGGGCGGAGCCGCTGGCGGGCTCGCCGACCAAAAGGTGAAGTTGCTCGTACCGGGGAACGCCCCAGCGCCGGTGGAGAAGAGGCAGCTGTAGATCGCGCCGTCCGTGCGGCCACCCCAGACAGGCGAGTCCTTCGGCGGCTGTTGGGCCAGCGCCTGCACGTAGCACTGCATGTCCTGTGACCACCAGGACTGGCCGTCCTGGCAGGGGATGACGGTGCCGGAGGGGCTCACAGAGCAGACAGCCGGCGACGTACCGCCTCCGGCGACGGGAGTCGTCGCGCCCGGTGGGGGCGCCATCCCCACGTCACCCTCGACCCTGTCGACTTCGACCACGCAGATGCCGTGCGAGTCGTACTGCTGGCAGGTCGCCGGGTCAGCGACAGCAGTTGGCGAAGAGACCAGCAAGGCGCCGACGCCCAGCAGCGCACCCGCCAAGGCGAGGACTACTCGTCGCATGACTGCGCCTGCTTATTCGGTGCGTCGCTGATCCGCCACGACGACGTCTCCGGGTAATTCGTGTTCACGACAGTGAGTTGCTGGATGAGGTACCTCGGACGACCGGGCGGCACGATGGACGTCCCGGAAGCATCGATCGCATCCACCTCGCCCACGTCGACGCAGGCGGTGACGACGACGGTCGGCAGCACGGGTGCCGGCGAAGCGGCGGGACTGTTCGAGAGGTCGGTGCTGGCGGCCGACGCAGTCACCAGCTGCGACCGGCCGGTCTGCCGGTAGCCCTGGGAACGGAACTTGCCGATCGCCGTCGCCTGGGCAGTGGCTTCCGGAGCCACCGCGACCTCGTAGATCCCGTCGAGCGGGAGCGACGGGTCGAGGTACAGGTCGTCGATCGTCCGCAGGTAGTCCGGGACGAGCGCGACCGCCAGAGCCTGCGCTTCCTCGGCGAGAGTCGAAGTTTGTCGGTGAGGGGCTCGGCGTCTCGGAAGGCGCTGTCCCTGACGTCGGCGAAGTCGACGAGTCGGAATCGGACGACGAACAACCCAGGGCCGTCAGCGCCAGGAGCACCGCGGCCGCCCCCGCCATCGTCCGCATCACGCCTGATCACCTCCCAGCACGTCACCGTCTGTCGACCGAGGTTGCCCTCCCGGCCGAGCGGCCGTGTGACCGCCGTCTCGTTCCCACCCTTTCGGGTGACAGGTTGTCCCTGAGTCCGTCACTCGTCCTCCGCGTCTGGGTGTATCTCGAGGTCCTGACACGCTCCCGTACCGGAAGCTGGGATGGCGCAGATATCCACAGGGCTACGCAGCGAAGGGCAATGACCCCTGGATTCGAGGGCGGCCGCCAGCGGATGAACGGCACGTGGATGGCGGCCTCGGTGGCGGCGGCGTTGATCGGCGCCGCAACCACCCCCTGGCTTACTTCTCGTGGGCTTGCGCAGCTCGCGCAGCTCGACGCTGCCCGTCCGGCCCTGGCGCTGGCCAGCGCCGTCGCCGGCGGTGGGGCAGGAGCCGCAGCGATCGCGACGTCTCACCGTGCGGAGACGTGGTGGCTCGTACCTGCCCTGATGGTCTGGGGATGTGCCCTGGTCGCCGCGGCCTCCTGCGATGCAGTCACGCAACGCATCCCGACACCACTTGTCCGGCAAGCCGCCGTCGCCACCGGCGTGCTGCTGACCGCCGGTTCCGCCGCGCACGGCGACTGGCGTGGCCTGCTGCTCAGCGGTCTAGCTGCTGCGGCGGCGGGAGCGGTCCTACTGTTGTGCTGGCGGTTCGCGGGGACGGGATTCGGGGACGTCCGAATGGCGGCGCTCGGCGGGCTGGGCCTTGGACACGCCACGCACCAGGGGCTCTGGTTGGCGTTCGTCGCATTCACCGTGATTACCGTGACGCAGGCCGTCATCTCGTTGATGCGGAGCGGGGACCGTCAGACCACCTTCCCCTATGGCCCTGCTCTCGCAGTGGGCTTCCTGCTGGCAGCCACTCTCTGATCCTGGCGTCCATCCGACACCGTGGCGGTGGGTCCCCGAACATCTGTGGCACAGCAGCAAGGCGCGCACGGAACCGGAGAGCGCACTGCGGGCTGCGGGCTGCTTCACCCGGTTGACAGCGAAGCGGTCCTCGGCTGATCTCCAGCGGGGCCGACGCTCCTGCGCCCCGCCACCGCCTCACCGACCGGCTGGTACTGCGGGCCCGGGTCCTCCACCGCGCGGATGACGAACAACCCGTCGGGGCTGGTGAACGAAGCGACTGCCTCGCTGCCGTCGGCGGCGGCGACAGACTCCAGTTCCGCCTGATTGCTCAGCTGCACGTTCGGAGCCCAGAACGCCAGCCCCGGCACCTGATGCTCGTGGCCGTCGAGGGTGAGGGTGAAACCGCTGTCAGGCACGCCATAGAGCGCGCCCGGCGTCCTCGTCACCGCATCGAGGAAGGAACGCACCTGTCCCGGCCGGATGGCTAGATCCAGGCCTGGGTAGCGCAGCCGCGCCCGCTGACCGCTCAAAGCGCGCGCGAGCGTCAGCAGGTCATGGGCATCCTCGTCCGAGAGCGGCTCAGCTGGGATGGGGATTAGCGCGCCGAGGTGGTCCTGCACCACCTCGAGGGCAGCGACGAGCTCCAGCAGCCCGGCCAGCCCGTCAGGCATCTCCGCGCCGGCCAGGAACGAGGCGAGGCTGACCGGCCCTCGTCGCAGCCGCAACGTATCTCCGGCGGCGCAGGCGCCCAGCAGCCGGACGGCTGGCAGCGCGTCGTGCGGGTAGCTGCCGGCCACGGGAGCCAGGTTCATCGTGAACCGCCCGTCCGCACGCTCCCCGTCGTCTTCAAACAGCAACTGCCCCTGCAGTAGTCCACTGGCGTCGGTGCCGGTCAACGTCGTGCCGTGGCTTCCCGACACCCGTTCGGTGAAGGTAAAGGGCAGCGACACCCCTTGCTGATCGTCCTGCCGCTCAAGGACAAGGGAGCAGTGCAGGGGCATTCCCGTGGCGTTCGGGATGCTTACTAGGCGCAGCTCGGCGACCTGCTGGGTCGGTTCACCGAGCAGCCGCTGGGTCGCCTCCGATGCGGCGGTGAGGCGAAGCTCGTCGATGAAGCGCCCGGGGATCTGGACGTCGCCACCCACCCGCAGCGTCTGGCGTAGACGCTCAAAGGTGGCCTGGGCTTCGGGATCATCTGCCGGGAAGGAGAATAGTGGCGTCAGCTGAACCGGGTCCTCGGCCGGCGCTTCGGGTCGTTGAGCGGTGAAAATGTTCGCCGGTCCCCAGGGGGTGTCCCCGGAACGCCACGTCCAGTACGGAGAGATAGTCGCGCCGAGCTCCAGCAGGTCGTCCATCCGCGCGACCAGGTCGGCGCCCGAAGTGAGCGCGGCGCGCTCCATGCCGTGCTGCTTCGCCCGGCGCAGCAGCTTGTACTGCGCTCCCTCGACGTAGCTGATTAGGTCCTCGCGACCGGCGATTCGTCCATCGAGCCAGTCCTGCCCGTACCACTCCAGCGCCACGTCGGAAAATTTGGCGCGGAGTCGGTCGAACCAGGCCAGCTCTGCCGGGCTGTGGTTGAGCGGGATAACCAGCACCCACCGACGCGGCTGGTGCAGTTCGATGGCCCGCTGGCAGGAGCTAGCAATCTGCCGCTTCTGGCCACTCGTCAGGCGCCGGGTGAAAGACTTGATTTCGAAGATGGTCAGCCCGTCAGGACCGTCTTGCCGGAGGTCTTGGGCGCCGTCACCGCCGCTGCCGTCGACGCTCGTGGCACCGCACGCATCGCGGACCAGGAGCTGCCCGACTCGCTCCACTTTTGCAGGATCTAGTCCTGCCCAGTCCAGCACGGCACCATTGTCTCGCCAGGCACCGACATTGTGGCCGCTCGAAGCGGCACAAGGCGCTATGAAGTGCCTACGGAAGCCGGTGATGGGCGGGTGAGGACCGCAAGATTTCGTCACAGGCATAGTGGGGCGCGGCATCTGGCGGCGTTCGCCCGACAACCTGCGGACTTTCGCTCACCGGCCACCTGCGTCTTTGCAGGTCAGCACACCGATTCCCGGGTCTACACCCCGAAGATGCCCGGCGAGCCGATGCGGGTGCAGCCCAGCCGCGCCAAGCGTCCTACCAGCGAAGATACAGTTGGCTGACCCGTCAGCACTGGTAGCGCACCGCTCGCTCGCCGGATGCAGCATGTGGCTCGCGGGCAGGCTTTGTCATGGCTCCTCCGGAGAGCTGGCCCGCCGCCTCGGCCGGCGCCGGATCACCTCGAGAAGGCGCGGAACGAGCCGGGTTGGTGACAGCCGCGCGCGAGCCGCGGATCAGCGAACGCTGAAGGTCCTGGGAGCGACACTGCTCGGGCACGCCTTGCCTCCGGGGTGACATCCCGTCTCCCGAAGGTGCGACGCGGCGTGCAGGCGACGCCCCGATCGTCGGCCCCTGCCCCGTGGGCGATGCCATGCCCGCTCGGGAGTCGTACCGAGGTGCCATGACGGTCTCGTGACAGACGCACGATCCACCGTGCCGTTGCCGGCCAGCCGTCTGCAGAGTGGACAGGTCGACAGAGCGCGTTCCGCGCCCCCCGCGACGACGGAGGAGGCCCGACATGGCCGATCAGCTGGGACGACCGCACACCCGGCCACTGCTGGCCGCCGCCCTGGTGCTCGCCACGTTGGGGCTGTCGGCTTGCGGAGACGAGGACGACAACGCCCTGGCGCCGTCGCTCGAGCCGGCGAGCGTGCCGGACATCCGCGGGCCAGAGGACCCCGACGATCCCTACGTCGGGCTGCTGGACGAGGCCTTCCGCGAGGACCTCGAGGCCTACTCCCAGCAGGAGGTCACGCTGCTCGCCGCGGTCGAGGAAGTGATCTCCCCGCGGGCCTTCACCGTCACCTCCACCGCCGGTGAGGATCTCGATCCGGTCCTCGTGGTGACCACCGCGGACGTCGGGAACATCGACCCGGAGGTCGGCCAGGAGCTGGTGATCGCAGCGACACCGGTGGAGGACTTCGACGCTGATACCGCGATCGAGGAGCTGCGCCTCGACCTGGACGCGACGGAACTCGACGCCTGGGATGACGACGTCTATCTCCTCGCCACGATCCTGGAGGAGGCGCCGTGACGGATCACCGCCGCCTGCGCAGACCGTCATTGCATGCCGGCGACAGCGGCCACATGACAGTTTCCTGACAAGACGCCCGTCGATGCCTTGGGCGCCTCCCTCATGGCAACTCACGTGATCATGAAGGTTGCCCCTGCTGACGACGATTCCTCGTCTCCCCCGGAAGAAGCCGGTCCGTGCGTTGTGCGCCTCGAGGAGGAGACGGCCGCGCAGCACGAGCTCACCGGCGCCAAGGCCTCGGCGCTTGCCACCGCCCGCAGGCAGGGCCTCCCGACCGTTCCCGGCTTCGTCATCACCGTCGACGAGGTCGAGCGCATCGCGGCCGGCGGGCCGCTGGGCGAGCCCGTCCTCCAGGCCTGGCGCGAGCTGTCCGACGACGGCCGCAGAGCCCTCGTCGTCCGCAGCAGCTCCACGGTCGAGGATCTGGGTGACTCCTCGATGGCCGGGCGGTTCGAGTCGGTCGTGGGCGTGACCGGGTGGGATGCGTTCCGACGCGCCGTGGCCGTCGTCGTGGCGTCCCGGCACGACGCCGCCGCGGGGTCGGACACCCTGACCGGCCACGAGCCGCTCGCCGTCCTGGTGCAGCCGCTGCTCGACGCCCGCTGCGGCGGGGTGCTGTTCGGGATCGACCCGGTGTCGGGCCGCGAGGACCGGCTGGTCGTCGCCGCCGTCGAAGGTGGACCCGATCGCCTGGTGAGCGGCGAGGTCGACGGGGACCGCTACGAGCTGGACCCGACCGGCGAGCGCACCGAGATCAGCCGCGGAGACGGCGGCGTCCGGCTGAGCAGGGCGCAGCTGCGCGAGCTGGCCCGGCTGGCGAAGCGGACGGCGGAGGTCTTCGGGGGGCCGCAGGACGTGGAGTGGGCGTACGACGACGCCGGGCGGCTACGGCTGCTGCAGAGCAGACCCGTGACCGCCGAGCCCCGGGGCCGGCCGACGGGACCGGTGCTCGGCCCGGGTCCGATCACCGAGACGTTCCCCGAGCCGCTCCAGCCCCTCGAGATCGACCTGTGGGTGGCGCCGCTGCGCGAGGCACTCCGGGAGGCCCTGCTGCTCGCCGGCACCGCGGACGGAGCCTCGGTGGACGCCTCGCCGCTGGTCACCGTCCTCGGCGGCCGCGTCGCGGTCGACCTCGACCTGCTGGAACCGCGGCAGGAGACCCCCCGCGTCCTCGACCGGCTCGATCCCCGCCCGCGCGTGCGCAGGCTGCGGGCGTCCTGGCGGGTCGGCCGGCTGCGCTCGGCGCTGCCGGCGCTCGCCCGGGACGTGCTCGTGTCCGCGGACGGGGTCCTGAGCGGGGTCCCGGAGCTCCCGGAGCTCACCGACCGGCAACTCGTGGCCGTCCTGCACCGCGCCCGGCCGGCCCTGGTCTCCGTGCACGCGCACGAGGTGCTCGTCGGCATGCTCGTGGACCCCGCCGCCCCGCGGCTCACCGGCGTCAGCGCGGCGCTGCGGGTTCTGGCCCGCGCGCGACAGGCCGGCATCCCCGAGGCCGAGATCGTCGCCACCAACCCGGTCGTCCTGGCCCTCGCCGCGCCCCGCATCGCCTGCTGCCCGCAACTGCCGCCCGACGTGGCGGCCCCGGCCGGTGGCCCTCCGGGCGACGCGGACGACGCCGGACTGCTGCGCGAGGCCCTGCGCCTCCGCGTGCGGTGGCTTCAGGAGGTCACCGCGCGCGCGGCCTGGACGCTGGGCGAGCGGCTGGCCGCAGCGGGCCGGCTGTCCCGTCCTGAAGACGTCCGGGGTCTCCGGCTGGACGACCTCGCCGCCGCGGTCCGCGACGTCGGCTACGAGCTCCGCCCCGAGCCCGTCGAACCGGAGGACCCGCTTCCCGCCCGGTTCCGGCTGGGCTCGACCGGGCGGCCCATCCCCGTCATCGGCACCGCCGCCGGCACGGGAGCCGGTGGGGGTGCCGGCAGCGGTCCGGTGCACCACGGCGCGGACCCTCCCGCGGGGGCCGTGCTCGTGGTCCGGACGCTGGACCCCTCCCTGGCGCCGGTTCTGCCCCGGCTGGCCGGTCTGGTCGCCGAGACCGGCAGCGTCCTCGCGCACCTGGCGATCCTGGCCCGCGAGTCCGGGGTGCCCGTGGTCGTCGGCTTCTCCGGAGCAGTGGACCGGTTCGCCGAGGGGGCGACCGTCCGGGTCGACGGCGCCTCGGGTGCCGTCGAGGAGGAGACGTCGTGAGGAAGCTGAGCTGGATCGTCGCTTCGGTCGCGCTGATCGCCTGTGCCGGGTACTTGTTCGTCTACATCTACCGGTGGGAGTGGCACCGGGCCCTCCTGGTCGGGATCCTCTTCCTCGCCACGCTCGTCGGCCTGTGCACCGGCCTGGTCCTGCGCCGGCTGTCCGCCGTGGCGCATCGTGCGCCGACCCGCGACGACCACCCGCCCGCGGCGCTCGAGCGGCTGCGGGCCGCACCGGTGGAGAGCCGGCCGTTCCCGTGGCTGCGGCCGCCGTCGCGGTCGCGGTCGCTCGACGGTGCGCACATCTTCATCCCGGTGCTGCTCGGCGGCGGCTTCCTGGTCTCGGGGATCGCGTGGGCGATCGAACGCGTCGCCGGGAGCTCCGCACGTTCCGGGGTCGAGGAGCAGCTTGCCGCTGATCTCGAGGGCATCGCCTTTCCGACCACTCCCCTGGTACCGACGGACGCCGAACTGCTGGCGTGCGGCGACGACTACGCCGACGACGCCGCCCTGCGCGTGCTGCTCGGACCGGCCTCCAGCGGGTCGTACCGGTGAAGCGCGCCGTCGTCGGGCTACTCGCCGCCGCGCTGGCGGTCGTCGGCGTCCTACTCCTCCGGGCGGAGCTGATGACCGTCGAGGTGCCTCAGCCCGCCGGTTCCTACACCGACGTCGTCGTGCGCGCCTCGACGGTGCGGGAGGACCCGGCCGTCACCGAGGAGATGACCCGGGGCCTGGTGAGCACCTGCCGGCTCCTGGTCGACGCCGACGTGGTGGAGGACACCTTCCTGCCGCTGGGTGGAACCGACTTCGGCTTCCGGCTGCGGCCGGGTCTGGACGAGTTCGAGCGGCGGGAGCTGCGGGGCTGCCTCAGCGACCTGCGGGTGCAGCACCTGCTGCTCGACGTCCGCCGGCTCACGACGATCACCCCGGCGGCCGAGATCGGCCCCGACGCCTGACGGCGGACCGGAACGCCCCGCGCCCCGCCCGTGTTGCCACTGACAGGGACGACGGGACGACGACGAGCACATCGGAGGTGGACGAGGACCGTGGCGGAGCTGAACCGACGGCAATTGCTCGCGGCCGCCCTGGGAGCTGCCGGAACGCTGGCGGTCGGCTCCGGGGTGACCCGCGAGCTCTGGCCGCTCCTGGGCCGGGAGGACCTGGTCCCGGGGCGCACCCCACAGGTGGCGCTCCAGGAGGGGGCCTGGACGCGGGCCGCGGACCGGCTGACGTTCGCCGCGGTCGGGGACACCGGCAGCGGGGGCCGGCAGGCCATGGCCGTGGCGAATCGGATGGCCGAGGGATACCGCGACGCTCCCTACGGCCTCGTGACCCACCTGGGGGATCTCTGCTATTACGGCAGCGTCGAGGACCGTTTCGACGACGTGTTCACCCGGCCCATGCGTCCCCTCATCGACGCCGGCGTCCGCTTCGAGCTCGCCATCGGCAACCACGACGGCGAGCTCCACCACAGCGACGAGAGCCTCGCGGAGATCGACGCAGAGCTGCGACTGCTGGGCACCCCGGCCCGGCACTACACGAGCAGTCACGGGCCGGTCGACTTCTTCTACCTCGACTCCAGCACCCCCGGCCTGTTCGGGGACGACTCGTCCGAGCAGCTGGAGTGGCTCGACGACGCCCTGGTCAGCTCCCAGAACCAGTGGAAGGTGGTCTGCATGCACCACCCGGTCTACTCGTCCGGCGCCCACGGATCGACCCCCGGCGCCGACGAGGTGCTCGAGCCGCTGCTGGCCCGCCGGAAGGTCGACCTGGTCCTCTCCGGGCACGACCACCACTACGAGCGCACGCGGCCGCAGGACGGGGTGACCTACGTCGTCAGTGGCGGGGGCTGCAAGACCACCCCGGTCGGTCGCAGCCGCTTCACCGCCTCTGCCGCGTCGGCGCTGCAGTACCTGCACGTCGACGTCGTCGGCGACCGGATGACCGGGCGGTCGGTCCGCGCCGACGGCCGGGTGCTCGACCGGTTCGAGCTCCGCGCCCGCGAAGGACGATGACCCTCGCGCGAGCAATCGCGGGTACCTACTCGGCGCTCGTGCTGGGTGCCGTCGTAGCCCCTGCCCTGGTCCTCGAACACGCCGGGGACCGGGGTGGGCTGGGTGCCTCGGACGGCGCGGACCTCATCGGGGCCAGCATGGCCGTCGGTGTGCCGGCCGCCGCGCTGGCCTGGCGCCGAATGCGGCCGTCCGCATGGCGGAGCGGGTCCCGGACCGACGTCGGGATCGCCGGCTTGATCTCCTTCAGCGTCCTGGCGGCCGCCGCGTCGGCCCTGCCGACCCTCGTGCTGCACGCCACCACCGGCCTCGCCGCCCTGGACGCCGACTCGGGGTGGGCGGTGCCCGTGGTCTGGGCGCTCACCCAGGCCGCCGCCGTGGTCGCCGGTGAGGCGACCCACCGGGGGGTCCTGTGCTGGCTGGGCGGGTGACCTCCGGTCCGGATGTCACCGGACCGTAAGGCGGTGCACCGTTCGGGCTGCCGGCCATGGGTAGGCACGGACACCATGCCCGACACGCACTTCGAACCGTTCGTCCACCTCGTCGACCTCACCTCCGACCGCGCTCTGATCGCCTGGGGCGGCTTCTGGTTCCGCTGCGACGACCCAGACGGCCGGTGGCGGGTGGTCGGGGACAGCGAGCTGCATGAAGTCGACGCCGGCCGGAACGGCAGCATGGGCGCTCGCTCCCAGACGTACGGCGAGGCACTCGTGGAGGTCCTGGACCCGGCGGGCCGGTTGGTCGCCGACAGCAGGACCGACACGGCCAACCACGTCTGGGTCGATGGCCTGGAGCCCGACACGGAGTACCGGTACCGCATCACGGTGGACGGCCGTCCCTGGGCGGAGGGGCCGAGGATGGACTGGGGCCCGGTCCCTCGTGGTGGGCTCGACCTGCGCCCGGGTGGGCGGTCCTACTCGATGAAGTTCCGGACCCACCCGCCGGCCGATGTTGCGGCACCGTTGGCCTTCGCGGTGCTGGGTGACTACGGCATCGGCATCCTGGCCGACGTCGAGAGCAGCCGTCGGCAGCGCCGGGTCGCCGACGTCCTCGACCGGCTCACCGAGAATCCGGGCATCCGGTTGGTGATCGCCACGGGGGACAACGTCTACGCCAGCGCCGGGAGGCGCGGGCCGGAGGGAAGCGGCGACCACGACGCGGACTGGTACGGCAGCTTCTACCAGCCCTACCGCTACGCCCTCGCCCGCCTGCCGGTCTACCCCGCGGTCGGCAACCACGACACCAGCGACGAGGAGTCGAGCGATCATCGCGATCAGATCCGGGACAACTTCCACACCGACGCGCGCTTCTCCCCCGAGGTCGCCGGCGCACGGGCCTCGGTGGACCCCGGGTTGTTCTACCGGTTCGCCTTCGGTGCCGACGTCGAGTTCGTCTGCATCGACACCTCACTGGCCGACTCGCTGCCGACGAAGCACTTCTTCGAGCACCGCCGGCACAGCGCCTTCCTCGACGAGGCCTTCCCAGAGGGGCCGGGCCCGCGGTGGCGGATCCCCTTCTCGCACCATCCCGTCTACTGCGCGGGACCGCACCACCCCAACACCGGCTCGATGATCGACCACCTGGTGCCGCTCTTCGCCCGCTCCGGGGTGCGCACGGCCTTCGCCGGGCACGAGCACAATTTCCAGCTCTCCCAGGTCGGAGGCATCCACTACTTCCTGACCGGCGCCGGTGGGCAGCTCCGCGAGGAGGTGCCGAACGGTTTCGCAGAGGCGATGACGACGGCGTGGGCGGCCCAGGCGCATCTCCTGCTGGCCAGCATCGACGGCGGGTCCATGACGGTCACGCCGCTGACAGCCCTGAGGCCCGACGGGGAGCCCGAGGCCATGACGCCGCAGGCTCCGGAGGGCGTCGTCGTCGAGGTCCCCTTCGTCGTCGCCGCGCCCGACCGGCCGGTCGTCCGGTGAGTGCGGTCAGGACACGACCTCGACCTCGGTGACCGCGTAGCCGGAAGCGCCGTCGGGGCGACGGGGGTGCGCTCGGCGGTCTGCACCTCGCCGAGACCGTCGGCGGCGCGTGCGGCGATCACGTGCCGCCCCGGCGTCGGGTCCCACGGCAGGTACCACGGCTCTGGACGAACTGGCCCGCGTTCTGCGGACGACGCACGGACAGATGGCGGATCCGGTCGCCGTCGACCGGGCGTACGAGGCGGTGGGGATGCTCATCGCCCTGGTACGTCGCACACCGGCGACGACGGACGCCGACCACTTCGTCGTGAGCAGCGTCGTGGCGGACATCCGACGGGCGTTCCGCACCCTGCATCCGATGTCACGGGACCGTAAGGTGTGCGGCGTTCGCGGCAGTGCCGGGCACGGGTAGCTCGAAGACGATGCGATCAACCCACGCTGCGAGGCCAACCCTGGACGATCCCGCTGCCACCACCGGGATCGGCCGCTTCGAGTCACGGGCGTTCCTCGGCTGGCTGGCGGTCCTGCTCGGCGCGGTGCCGTTCCTGCTCCTGTGGTTGCTCGTCCAGCGCTCGTGGGCGCCGCTGTCGACCGTCGACGGTGACGTGGCGGCGGACCTGAACGCCACCGTGCGGGACTCCCCGGCACTGGTCGGTGTGCTCAGGGCGGTGACCTCCCTGGGCGACACGGGGACGGCGGTGCTGCTCTTCGTCCTGGCGACGCTCTTCCTGATCATCCGGCAGCAGCGACGGCTGGCCGCTTTCACCGCCACCACGGGTGTCGGCCTGGCCGTCCTGGGGCCGCTGACCAAGGCGATCGTCGACCGGGCCCGTCCCGTGGTCGAGTCCCCGGTGGTCGAGACACCGTCGAACGCCAGCTTCCCCAGTGGCCACGCGATGACCGCGCTGGTGACCTATGGCCTGCTGCTGATGCTCGCGTTGCCCGCGGTGCGCCGGTCGCTGCGGCCCTGGCTCGTGGCCGGCACCGCGCTCGTCGTCGTCGCCGTCGGGTTCACCCGGTTGGCGCTAGGAGTGCACTTCGTGTCCGACGTGCTCGCCGGGTGGGCACTGGGCGCCGGCTGGCTGGCGGTCACCGCGGCCTCCTTCCGGGCATGGCAGCACAGCAGGGGGGTGGACCCCCGCGAGCCCCTGGACCCGCTGGACATCGACCCGGGCGCGGAGCCGCACCTGGCCGCCGAGGTGGGGTTGGACCGGCAACAGGCGCGGGCGGCCGCCCTCCGGCTGCTCGCGGTGGCGGCCGGGATCTTCGCGCTCGTCACCGCGCTCGGTCTGCTGGTCACGGTGGTCCTGGCGGACACCTGGCTGGGCCGCTTCGACCGCGCTGTCGTCGGGTGGTTCGTCGGGATCCGCAGCTCCGGGCTGACCACGGTCATGGAGTGGGTCAGCGGGCTGTCCGGTACGCCTGCCGTGATCGCCGTCGGGCTCACCGCGGCCGTGCTGGGTCTGGCTGTGACCGCCAGGTGGCAGCCTGCCGTGTTCGTGGCGGTCACCCTGGGCGGAGAGGTGGCGCTGTACTTCTTCAGCGCCCAGGTCGTCAGCCGGACCCGCCCGGCAGTGGCCGACCTGACCTCGAACCTGCCGAGCGGGGCGAGTTGGCCGTCGGGCCACGCGGCGGCGGCCGCGGCGCTGTACGGGGCGGTCGCTGCGCTCGTCATCGCCTACCACCGCGGTCGGTGGCGGTGGGCGGTCCTCGCGCTGCCGTTGCTGCTGGCCCCGGCGATCGCGGTGTCCCGCATCTACGTCGCGGCCCACTACCCGACCGACGTGCTGGCCGGCCTGTTGCTCGGGGGGCTGTGGGTGTACTGCTGCGCACGGCTGGTCCTGCCCCGCGGAGACCACCGCGAGCAGCTGGGCACCCGGCCGGCGCCGGTGCGGCCTGGAGCGGTGCGCCGATGAGTCGTCGCACGGTCTGGTCGGTTCCGGTGGCCGTCACCTCGATGGTCGCCCTGCGTCACCTCTGGACCCGTCGGCTGGCGGCCCGGACGACCGGCACCCCGCCCTCGGTACGCACCGATGACGGCGTGCGGCTGCACACGGAGGTCGCGGGACCCGCCGACGCCGGGACGACGGTCGTCTTCACCCACGGCTTCGCAGCCCGCGCCTCGGTGTTCGACCACCAGTGGGCCGCTCTGCGTGCATCCGTGAGGCTGGTCCGCTACGACCAGCGCGGGCACGGGGCCAGTGGGTGGGCAGGCCTCCGCTCCAGCACCGTCGAACGCCTGGGCCGCGACCTCGGTCAGGTGGTCGACGCCCTGGGCGGAGCAGGCCGCGTCGTGGTGGTCGGTCACTCGATGGGCGGCATGGCCGTCCTGGCACTCGCCCGACTCCGGCCGGAGCTCTTCGGCCGACGGATCGCCGGAGCCGCCCTGCTGTCGACCCGTGCCACTCCACTGGCTGCGCATCTGGACAGCTCGGGGGCGGCGCTGCGGGTCCGTCTCGCCCTGGCCGCGGCCGGCGCCTGGCTGGTGTGGTTCGCCGCGCCCCTCGTGCAGGCCCTGCACCCGTTCCGCTCGCGCATTGGCCGGGGGCTCCTGCGCCGGCGACTGTTCGCCGGCGAGCCGGGCGACGCGCTCGGTCGGGCGCAGGACATGTGGGTCCAGACCCCGGTGGTGGTGCTGTCGGCCTACGCCCGCAGCCTCGCCCACTACGACGCCCGGGCCGCGGTGAGCGCACTGCGCACCGTGCCGGTGCTGGTCCTCGCCGGCAGCGACGACGCGACGATCCCCGCGCGGTCGGCGGGATGGCTCGCCGACCACATCGGCGGGCGCACCCGATTGGTCCTGGTGCCCGGCGCCGGGCACATGGTCAACGTGACCCACGCCGCCGCAGTCGACGCGGCGTTGCACGACCTGCTCGCCGACGTACGGGCGGACCCCGACGGAAGGACGACAACGTGAGGCGCCTGCTGCTCCGCATCGGTCTGGCGCTGGGGACGCTCCTCGCCCTGCTGCTGGCCTACGGCGTGTTGATCGAGCCGCGGCTGATCCTCGACGAGGTGCACGCCGAGGTCTCCCTGCCGCACCTGGGCGAGGAACTGGGCGGAACGGAGATCGCCGTCCTCTCCGACGTGCAGCTGGGCATGTGGTTCGCCAACCGCGGGATGGTCGAGCGCGCGGTGGAGACGACCGTGGAAGCCGAACCGGACGTCGTCCTGCTCGGCGGGGACTTCGTCTACAGCACCGACCCGACCATCGAGACGCAGATCGACACGCTCCTGGACCTCCTCGAGCCGCTCATCGAGTCCGGGATCCCCACCTACGCCGTGCTCGGCAACCACGACTACAAGGTGGATGCAGCCGACGAGCTGACCAGCGCGCTGGAGGGTGCCGGCATCCCGGTGCTGCGGAACGCCGCCGCCCCGGTGCCCGGACCGGTCGACGACCCGGCCGCTCAGCTCTACGTCGTGGGCATCGGTCCAGACCTCCCCAACCGTGTCGATGTGGACGCCGCCCTGGCCGACGTCCCGGACGACGCGCCGCGGGTGGTGCTCATGCACAACCCCACCGTCTTCGACCGGCTGCCGGCCGGCAGCGCTCCGCTCACGGTGGCCGGACACACGCACTGCGGACAGGTAGCCCTGCCCGGCACACCGGACTGGGCCTACCTGGCACTGACGAGCGAGGAGCGGATCGTCGCGGACGGCTGGGCCCCGGAGGACCACGGCGCCGAGGGGAACCGGATGTTCGTCACCTGCGGGATCGGCTTCAGCGTCGTCCCCCTCCGGATCAACGCCCCTCCCCAGGTCGCCTTCTTCACACTGCAGCCGGAGGAGTGAGGCATGTCCCGGTCCCCCGATCAGCGCGCATGACGTTTCCCTGACAGAGCCGCCGTCCGCACTCATGAGGCTCCGCGGGGGTGACCAATGCGCATGACCGACGTGACCTCCTTCGACGGGACCCGCCTGGCACTCAGCTCGTGGGGACAGCCCGACGGACCCGCGCTGCTGCTCGTGCACGGACTCGGTCTGTCGGCGGAGTCCTGGGGGACGGTTCCGGAGCGGCTGTCCGACCGGTACCGCGTCCTCGCCTACGACCTCCGGGGCCACGCCCAGAGCGGTGACGCACGCTCGGGCGGCTACGCGCTGGACGCGCACGCGCGAGCCCTGGACGCCGTGCTGTCCCGCGTGGCGCCCGACGACGGCCCGGTCGTGGTGGCGGTGCACAGCCTCGGCGGCGGGATACTCCTGACCCACCTCGCCGCCGGCCCCGACGACCGGATCATCGGCGCGGTGTTCGTGGGCTCCGGGGGCTCGGGCGTCACCGCCCCGGGGCTGTCGGCGCGGCATCTGCCGACGTGGCTGCAGCAGTGGCTGCGGTGGGGCTGGTGGAACGCGCTGCGCGGCGGCGTGTGGATCGGCCGGCTGGTGAAGCCCCTGCAGGCGCTGTCCGACCGGATGGTCCGCCGAGCCGCCTTCGCACGCGGCGAGCCCGAGGAACTCGTGGCCCAGGTCCGGGACAGTTTCCTGGGCAGCCGGCCCCGGGCCCTCGCAGGGACGACGATGGCCAGCCTGAGCCACGATGGCGTGGCACTCGGGCCGGCGCTACGTGCGCCGACGCTGCTGCTCCACGGCAGCGCCGACCCGGAGGTCCCGCAGGACGAGATCCGGGAGCTGCTGTCGGTCCTTCCGGACGGCGAGCTCGTCACGGTGCCCGACGCAGGGCACATGCTGCCGCTCACCCATCCGGACGTCGTCGTCGCAGAGCCGCACCGGTGGATGGTCCGCGTCGCGCAGGCCGGTTCGGCGGCCGTGACCTCGCCTGACCTGTGACAGCCCGCTGTCGAACGTGTGTCACAACTGCCATCAACGGCATCCCCCGACGGCTGACGGGCACCGCAGTCCTCGTCCAGAAACCGCCGCGCACAGCCGTGTGCGGCCATCCCACGCATCGGAGGACGACATGACCAGCAACGCCGGACGCATGAGCCGCAGCAGGAAGCTCCGTGCCGGGCGCACGGCCACCGCGCTGGCGGCGGCCGTCGTGGGCATGGGCGGCCTGGCCGCCTGCAGCGACGACTCGGCGGGTCCCGAGGCCGGCGGCGTCACCGCGGAGGACCTGCAGCAGTTCGAGGATCAGTTGACCGGCCTCGAGGAGCGCGTCGGGGTCCTCGAGGGCGGGCTCGGCGAAGACGACGAACTGGCCGGTGAGGAGGACAACGCCCTCTACGACGACACCCAGTCCTACGTCGGCCAGGAGGTGACCGTGAGCGGAGAGGTGTCGGAGATGGTGACGACGACCGACGTCGGGAGCTCCATCCGGATCGCCGGCGAGTCCGGCGACCCGATCGCGGTCGTCTCCGCCATGCCGTCGGCAGAACTCGACGCCAACGACGTCGTCCGGGTCACCGGAACTGTCGTGGAGGTCCAGCGGGACACCTTCGAGGAGGACTTCGGGGTCGCCGCCGACGAGCTCTTCGAGGACGCCGACGCATGGTTCGAGGAGGAGGAGGGTGCCATCGCCATCTCCGCCGAGCGCATGGAGATCCTGCAGGCCCAGGGCCAGAACGACTGACCCGTCCCATCTGCGCGGGGGCGACGTCGCCGAGGCGGCGTCGTCCCCGCAGTGCGTCAGCCGCCGAGCACGGTCGAGCGGCCGGTAGCCGGTCCCCGTGGCCGGGAGAGGAGGCAGGAGCCGTGAATGCGCGAGCACCACGTGCCGACGACATGACCGACGCCCTCGACCCGACCGGACAGGAGGGGAGCGGGAACGGGCCGGCGACGACATCCGTCGTCCCGGGTCGCCGGAGATCGGGGCGTCCGGCTGTTCCTGCCTGGACGCTTCGGGTGATGGCGACCAGCGGCGCCGTCCTGGGCCTCGCCGCGGTGGGCTGGCTGGCGTTCTGGCTGCTGCTCCGGATCCCGCTGGTCACCTTCACCCTCGCGCTGGCACTGCTCGTGGCCGCGTTGATGGCGCCGTTCACCGGCGCGCTGCGACGGACCGGCCTGCCGGCGGCCCCGTCCGCGCTCCTGGCGGTGCTGTCGCTGGCAGCCGTCCTCGGGGGCATCGGTTTTCTCTTCGGCTTCCGCGCCGCCTCGACGATGCGGGACCTGACCCGGCCACTGACGGCCGGCATCGACCGGATCCGCGTCTGGGCGATCGAGGGACCACTGGGCCTCGACCCCCAGCAGGTCGCCGACATCCGCAACGAGATCGTCAGCTGGATCTACCAGGCCGCGCCCAGCCCTACGGCCGGTGCCCGCATGGCCGTCTCCGTACTGGGCGCCCTCGTCCTCGTCGCCTTCCTCGTCTTCTTCCTGCTCAAGGACGGGGACGCCATGTGGTCGTGGCTGCTCGAGCGGGTGCCCGGGAGGCGACTCGACCAGGTCGACGGCGCCGGGCGCGCCGCGTGGGACACGCTCGCCCACTACGTGCGGGGCGCCGTCCTGGTCGCGCTCATCGACGCCGTCGGCATCGGCGCGGGGCTGCTCGTCCTCGGCGTCCCGCTGTGGCTCTCGCTCACGATGCTCACGTTCGTGGGCGCCTTCATCCCGCTGCTGGGGGCCACGTTCAGCGGCGCGGTGGCGGTGCTGGTCACCCTCGTCACCAACGACCTGACCGACGCGGTCATCGTCCTTGTCATCGTCCTGGTCGTGCAGCAGGTCGAGGGCAACCTGCTGCAGCCGCTGATCATGGGCCGAGTGCTGCACCTCCATCCCGCGGTCATCCTCGTCGCGGTGACGACGGGAGGTCTGCTGTTCGGCATCCCCGGGGCCCTGCTCGCCGTCCCGGTCCTCGCGGTGACCTACCGCGTCCTGGAGTACGTCCGGCTGCATCCGCTGGACCCCGTGGGCACTGGCCCCGGGACACGGGAAGCCACCGCCCCGCCACTGCAGGGGGTCCTGGACCGCGGTGCAGCAGCCGAGGTCGGCCACTGACCACGTGCGACGGACGGCGCCGGACCAGGACGCCGGTGCAGGAGGCCGAGATCAGACGTCGGCCCGTCCGAGCACGACCTCGTGCTCGGAGGACTCCGCGCCACGGAGGACGGTGAGCACGACGCTGTCTCCCGGAGCGGCCCGACGTACGGCGGCCGTCAGGTCGGTGGAGGTCGCCACCTGCCGGTCGCCGACGGCGGTGACGACGTCGCCGGGGCGGAGGTCCGCCGCAGCCGGACTGCCGGGCTGGACCTCGACCAGCCGGGCACCGGTCGCCACCTGACCGTCGGTGACGGTGGTGGCCCGGACGCCGAGGACTGCCGTGCTCGCGGTGCCGTCCCGCATGATCTCCGTCGCGATGCGGTGCGCGGTGTTGCTGGGGATCGCGAACCCCACGCCGATGTTCCCGCCCGACCCGGCCTGGCCCGGGCCGGCCGGTACCGAGGCGATCGCCGTGTTGATGCCGATGACCGCACCTGAGTGGTCGACGAGCGCCCCGCCGGAGTTGCCCGGGTTGATGGCCGCGTCGGTCTGGAGGGCGTCGATGACGGCGGCGTCGGCATCGTCCCCGCCCGGGGAGACCGTCCGGTGGGTTGCGCTGATGATGCCGTCGGTGACCGTCTGCGACAGACCCAGCGGCGCGCCGATGGCCACCGCGAGGTCACCGACCACGACCTCGTCGGAGTCCGCGAAGGTCGCCGGAGTCAGCGAGTCGGCGCCCTCCAGCCGCAGGACGGCCAGGTCGAGGGACGGCTCCGTCCCGACGACGGTGGCATCGTGGAGCGTGCCGTCCACGGTGCGCACCTGGACCTGTCCCCCGCCCCCGCCTCCGTCGATGACGTGGTTGTTGGTGAGCACGAAACCGTCCTCGGTGAGGACGACACCCGAGCCGCTGCCGGAACCGGTGCGGCCCGTCACGTAGACGGTCACCACGCTGGGGGCTGCCGTCGCCGACGCCGCCGCCACGTCGGTGGTCGCCCGAGACGTCTCGATGACGTCGGCGCGGGCAGTCGCCGAGGACGCGGAGCCGCCGTCAGACGCGCTGAGGGCCATCACTCCGGCGCCGGCTCCTCCTCCGACGAGCGCACCGGCGAGCAGACCCACCAGTCCCATGCGCAGCGGGCGGCCGGTCGACCGATTGTCGGCCGCGCCGACCGTGCCGGTGAGAGTGGGGGTCACGGGATGCGCATGGGTTCCGGGCTGGTGGCGGCCCAAGGCGTCCAGGGCCTCCGGACCGTCGGTGCCACGCCACGCGTGCCCATGAGGATCTCCGATGGGCCCTCGGTGCTCGGTCACGATCGTCCTCTCCCTCGTGCGCCCCTGCCGGCCGCATCAGGGACCACCGTCCCCGCGGACGCTGGAAGACTCCTGACCTGTCGCTGTGACTCCGCTGCACGCCGTCCCGGCCGCCGCTGGGAACGCGATGCCACAGTGACGCTGCCACCGATCACGGGCCGGGCCGCCGCTGACGTCACCCACCGGCGCCACCGCTCTTCACCTGAGCCGTGTGCGTGAAAGTCATGAGCAGCAACCCGCCCAGGATGTTGCCGATCGTGGACAGCACCACGTTGGTGGCGAGGGCCCCGTAGCTCGCGGCGCCGTCCAGCCAGATGCCGAACAGCAGGTGCAACGCGGACACCACGACGTGGTCGAAGGGGCCCAGCGCCAGGAAGAAGCCGACCAAGTAGGCCACGAGGATCCGTGCCGTGACGGTGTCGACCGCATCGAGCATGTACGAGAGCAGCGTGATGAGCGCGCCCGCCAGGACGGCGCGCACCAGCGTGGCCGCCCACCCCTTGCTGGCGAGCTCCTCCGCGAGCCGGGACAACGTGTCGGCCGCTCCCGCGGGCAGGGCCCCGTCCACGGTCAGCAGCGCGACCAGCAAGGCGCCGCCGACGAGGTTGAGCGGCAGGGTGATTCCCCACAGCCGCAGGAGCCGCCGCCAGGGTCCGCGGTCACGGTGCTGGACGGCGGCGGCGACGGGATCGAAGAAGTTCTCCGTGAACAGCTCCGACCGGCCCACGACGAGGAACACCACGCCGATGGAGAACGCCGACGCACCGGCCAGGCTCCCGACGCCAGCGCCGAACCGCGGCGCGACCATGGCATCGACGACGCCGAGGGCGACGAGACCGAAGATGATGGTCACCCCTGCGATGAACCCGGTGGAGGCCTGCTCGAGGGCCGAGCTGGACAACCGACGCTCGCCCTCGGCGGTGGCGCGCTCGTAGATCTGCTGGGGGGTGGGGGCGACACCCATGTCGTTCCTCCCTCGGGGGCGGGCCGGCGACACCGTCCGTCGGCCTCCGTCCACGCCCTTCAGCCGGCGGTCAGTCCGGGTGGACGGCGCGACCACGTCCGCGAACGTCGTCGGCCAGACCTCGAGGGCCGTGTCCTGCAGCCAGGCGCACTGCCTCCCGCTGGGCGATCAGGTCCCCGACCCGCTGCCCCCGGCGTCGCCCGACAAGCACGCCGCCGGGCAATGTCATCTCCTTGACACACAGCCGGCCAGCGCCGTGTCAGGTCCGTCAGCGCCGTCCGGATCACGGACGGAGAGAAGAGCTGTCCGTCGGTCGGCTCCTGGCCGTGCCGGAACCCCGGCCAGATCGGCGGATGCCCGATCCGGAACCGCCCCGAGGTCGATGCCGGCGTGCCGCGCCTCCAGCTGTGCGGTCACCGCGAACCCGAAGAGGACGGCCACGGAGGTCAGCTGCGTCCAGAGCAGAAGTGCCACCACCCCGGTCAGCGGTCCGTAGACGACACCGAAGGACGCCGAGAGCTGCACGTACGCCGCGAGCAGGCCGGTGAACGCCATCCACAGGGACACCGCGACCACGGTGCCGAGAGCCAGCCACGACCACCCGGGCTGGCGACGGCGAGGGGCGAGCCGCAGCATGGCCAGCACCGCGCAGAGCACCAGGAGGACGGCCAGCGGCAGCGCCGCCCCCATGACCACGTCGTCGTCCCAGCCGTAGACGCCCTCCACTGCGTCACCGAAGGCTGCGCCGGCCAGCAGCACACCGGACCCGGCCATCCCCGGGAGGCCGGCGGCGAACGTCATCCCCAGCGCCCGGCCGTACTTCTGCCTGCTCGGCCTGTCCCGGGGTATCCCGTAGACGCGGTTGGCCCCGCGCTCCACCTGCCCCATGGCCGTGGTCAGGGTGGCGAGCGCGAAGGTGAGCCCGATCCACAGCGCCGCCGCGGACCCCTCTCCCTCCTCCAGGGTCGTCCGGATGAGATCACCCGACCCGCCGGGGCTCACGCTGAGGAGAGTCGACCGGAGCACCCGCCCCAGGTCCTCCGTGGCAAGAGCCCCGCTGAGACCGACCGCAGCGATCACCAGCGGAATGAAGGACAGGGACAGCTGCAGTGCGAGGGCGCGGGCGTGGGAGAACCCGTCGCCGTAGCGGAACCGTGCGAACGCCTGCGTCCAGAACGACCACCGCGCGGCACGGACGGCGCGGAGCGCGTCTCCCGCCGTCAGCGCGCCGCCGAACCGCCCGTCCCCCTCGGGCACGGCGGGGACCGGGTCCGCCTCCAGGTCCTGCGGCTGGTCCATGACCGGATTGCAGCACGACGCGGCGGTGACCGCTGCGCCACCGCCGCGGGCGAACGCCGCCCGGTCGCAGCGGCATCTCCCGCCCGACCGGTGCGCCGGACGCAGGATGGGCTGGAGCCGGGAGTGTGACCGGCCCGTGTTCTTCCTGTTGCAGCTCCGCGCTCTCCGGACTGCACCCGCCCAGAGGGGGCACGTCCTCCGTGCCCACGACGCAGCGCGACGAGGAGGCAGCATGACTACGACCGAGGTGCCAGGCCGCCTGGTGTGGCTGGGCGACACCTATCGCACGGTGGCGGATCCGGAGGCCGACGTCCGGGGGCGCACGGCCATCGACAGCAACGGCGCCGAGCTCGGCACGGTGGACGATCTGCTGGTCGACGAGGAAGAGGACCGGGTGCGCTTCCTGCGCATCGGCTCGGGCGGGATCCTCGGCCTGGGCAGACACCGGTTCCTCGTACCCGTCGACGCGGTCACCGTGGTCGGACGAGAGCTCGTGCTCGTCAGCCGGGACCGGTCCCGGCTCCACGACGCACCCGGCTACGACCCCGAACTGACCGGTGACCGGCAGTACTTTGACCGCCTCTACGCCTGGTGGGGCTACCCGCCCTACTGGGCACCGGGCTACGCCTACCCGCCTTATCCCTACGGCCTCTGAGTCGCCGCGACCCCGGTGGACGGCGGCTGCCCGACCGGGAAACGGTCACCTGCCTGTCATGTCACCCCGCGGAGCGGCGCCAATTGTGACGCCTCTCTGACATCCGGCCGGGCAGCGGTTCCAGGCCCCGGGTCCGGCCACCCAGTGAGTGCCGGCCCGGTGCGATCCCTCGCCCTGACCCGGCAGCAGAGCCGACCGGGGTGTGTGCGATGACTCTCCCGGCACCGTCCCTGCCTACATGCGACGAGCCAAGGAGTGATCACATGCGAGGACATCGGCGACCCACACGAGGCCCGTGGAGGCGAACGCTCGCCTCCGTGGGACTCGTGGGTGCCCTGCTCGGCACCGCCGCCTGCGGTGGCGGCGACGGCGGCGGCACGCCGCAGGCCGTCGGGGAGGACGACTTCTCCGAGCAGGGTGACCCGATCACCGGCGGCACCATCGAGGTGGGCCTGGAGGCGGAGACCAACAGCTGGCTGCCCGGCGAGGGCACCTTCGGCAACCCGGGCACCTCGGTGGCGTACGCGATCTACGACCCGTTGGTCAAGCGGACCGAGGAGGGCGATCTCAAGCCCTACCTGGCGGAGTCGCTCGAGCCCAACGAGGACTTCACCCAGTGGACGCTGAAGCTGCGGCCCGACGTCCAGTTCCACGACGGCACCCCGCTGAACGCCCAGGCGCTCAAGACGATCTGGGACGAGTACCTCACCGTTCCGACGTCGAACGTGGCGGCGTCGCTGTCCGACGTGACCTCGATGGAGGTCGTGGACGACCTGACGGTGCAGTACAACCTGGCCGACACCAACGCGGCATTCCCCGACGTGCTGACGCAGTCGCCCGGATGGCCGTTCTCGCCGACGGCGGCGGCAGCGGCCGGTGAGGATGCCGGGGCCAACCCGGTGGGCACCGGTCCGTTCGAGTTCGTCAGCTGGCAGCGTGACAGCGACCTCGTGGTCGAGCGGAACGAGAACTACTGGCAGGACGGCCTGCCCTACCTGGACGGGATCACCTTCCGGCCGATCCCCGACGAGGACACCCGGCTGGCCAGCCTGCAGAGCGGTGACATCCAGGCCATGCAGTCCCTGCGGCAGAGCACCATCGCCCGGGCCCGCGACCTGGAGGGCGTGGACAACTACGAGTATCTGGGCAACAACAGCGGTGGCTCGCTGATCAACACGACCCGCCCGCCGTTCGACGACCGCCGAGTGCGGCAGGCACTCGGGCACGCCATCAATCAGGAAGCCCTCATCGAGGTCCTCGGCGGCACGGGACTGACCCCGGAGGCCACCCAGTACTTCAGCCCGGACAGCCCCTTCTACTCCGAGGACGCTGCGGAAGCCTTCCCGGACTACGACCCGGAGCGGGCGCAGGAGCTCTACGACGAGTACATCAACGACCCGCAGCGCTCCGACGGGCAGCCGGTCGGCTCCCCGATCTCCTTCACCTACGCCTGCCCGCCCGACCCGAGCCTCAACGAGCTGTCCCAGCTCTACCAGTCCTTCTGGAGCGGCCTGGGCATGGACGTCGAGCTCACCACCGTCGAGCAGGCCGCCCACATCCAGAACGCGCTCGCCCGGGACTACGACGTGCAGTGTTTCCGGTTCAGCTCCGAGGAGGACCCGTACTACATCCTCAAGGACGCGTTCACCCCGGGCGCACTCAACTTCACCGGCTACACCAGTGCAGTGATCGACGAGAACCTGGAGATCCTGCGTTCCACGACGGACCTCGAGGAGCGCCAGGCCGCGGTCGAGGCGATCAGCCTCGACGTGTCGGAGAACGTGCCGAACCTCTTCACCGGCTACACCCTCACCGACATCGCCGTGCAGGACGAGGTGAAGAACGTAGGCGGCTGGGAGTTCCCGGACGGCACACCGGGCAACGGTGTGCCGGGTGCGACCGCCATGTGGGGCCACGTCTGGGTGACCGACTAGGCACCCCGTGAACCACGGCGGTCCAGGCGGAACACCGCCTGGACCGCCGTGTGGCGTACCCGCTCGCGGTCGTGGGGATCACGCGGATCCGCCTGCCCCGGGGCACCGGGGGCCGCGCATGTTGGGCGGGAAGGTGACAGCTTCGCGACAAGGGCGTCACGTCGAGCTCCGTCGACCTGGCCGTGGGCACCACGGACGTGACCGCGGTGATGTCCGCGGCCGTGGTTCCAGCGAGGAGCGACGATGAGCACGACCATTCTCCGGGCGCAGAGTCCGGCGGCTGCACCGCACAGTCCCGTGGCTGCCGGCGGCGACACCTTCGGCGACATCCTGTCCGAGGCCTACCGGCCGGACGCCGCCCCGCCGGTTGCCGTACACGTCCGCCCCGAGCTGTGGCAGTGCCTGTTCCACCAGCTCGGCGCCACCCTGTCGGCGCCACCACTTGTCTTCATCGTCGACGACGAGCTGCCCACCGCACCCGGGTACGAGATCCACCGCGCCGCGCCGGAGGCCACCTGCTCGAGAGGGGTGGCGCGGTGAGGGTCGCGGAGCACTCGTCGTCCGCTCGCCGCGGAAGGGTGCGGACCGGCTGGCTCGTCGCCGCGACGTTCGCTCTCGGAGCGGTCACTGGCGGGTTGGCCGTGTCCACGATCGACGACGGTGCAGAGGTCGCCGCCGTCGCCGAGCCGCCCACCGCAGCGCGTCCCTCGTCGGAACGTCCACCCCCTGCCGAGGGCGTCGTGGGGAGGCTCGACGACGCGTGTCTGCGCGCCGTGACCGCTGCGGAACAGGTCTACGCCGCACTCGAGGACGCCGGCAGCGCGATAGCGGCGCTGGACGCCCGCCGGCTGGACGAGGTCCTCCACGAGGTCCGGCCGCTGCGCGACCAACTGAGAGCGGGAACGGCAGCCTGCGATGTCGACGTCCGGCGACCCGACCGCGCCATAGGCACCGGCGTTCCGGCATCGCCGCCGGCCGGCCCGTGACGGTCGTGCGCAGGCCGACGTGACGGCGCCGCCAGGGGGCGGGCCACCGGAGCAGGGACGCATGCTCCGTGCGCCGGGTCGTCTCCTGCGCACCGCCGTCGTGTCGGGACGGTGGCTGGTCATCGGCGCATGGGTGGCCGCCGCCTTCGTCACCACCTTCGCACTCCCGGGCGACGGTGCAGGGGGGGCCGGCGACATCGGCAGCCTCCTCCCCTCCGACAGCGACGCGGTCGCAGTGCTCGAGCGCTCTCTCGAGGACTTCCGCATCCCCGCGCTGTCGGAGACCGCCGTGGTCGTGCACGACCCGGACGGCCTGGATGTCCTCACCCGCGCCGACATGGTGGTGCAGGCCCTGGCGACGATGCAGGCGGCCAAGCGCACCCCTGGAGATCCAGGGGACGGTCGCGTCGAGGCGGCCATCCCCGTCCCCATGATGACGTCGGACACCGCCGTCACCTTTCTCTACACAACTGAGGGCATCGCGCTCGCCGAGCGGATGGGCTTGGCGCAGCGGTACGCGACCCACTTCGAGACCGACCCGTCCGTGCAGACCTTCGTGACCGGTGTGGTTCCGGCCCAGGTGAGCCAGGCCGCCCACCTGCAGGCCCGGCTGCACACCTTCGAGATCGCCACCCTCGTGCTCATCGCCCTGGTCGTCGCCGTGACGTTCCGATCGGTCGTCGCACCGGTGGTGGTGCTGTTCGCCGCCGGCATCGGGTACCTCGTGTCCCTGCGAGTGCTGGAGTTCCTCGCCGGGATCCTCGGGTTCGCCCTGCCCGGTCAGCTCCGCCCACTCACCGCTGCACTCCTCATCGGCGTCGTCACCGACTACTGTGTGCTGTTCATCTCCGGTTTCCGCCGTCAGCTCGAGGGCGGACTGCACCGCCATGAGGCGGCCCGGCGCACCCTGCTGTCGGAGGGACCGATCGTGGCCGTCGCCGGCCTCACGGTGGCAGGGGGGACGGCGGCGCTGCTTGCGGCGGATTTCCAGCTCTTCCGCGCCTTCGGACCGGCCCTGTCGCTCACCGTGGTCATCGGTCTGCTGGTATCGCTCACGCTGGTCCCCGCGACTCTGGCCGTGCTCGGACGAGCACTGTTCTTTCCCAGGCGGGTGTCGACGGAGGGCGGCGGCTCGCGCGCGTCCGCCCGCCCGGCTACCCCCGGCAGAGTCGTCACCCTCGTCACCCGCCGCAAGGGAGCCGCCCTGGTCACCGCTGCCACGGTCACGGTGCTGACGCTGGCCGCGCTACCCCTCCTCCACATGCGACTGGACGTCTCCTTCGCCGCCGGCCTGCCGGACGACGATCCGGTCCGTCGAGGAGCGGAGGTGCTCGACGACGCCGGGCTCCGGGGGATGGTCGCGCCGACCGAGATCCTCGTGGAAGGGGACGGGGTGGCCGAGCAGCGGGCGGCCCTCGCGGAACTGCAGCGGTCGGTCGCGTCCCAGCCCGGGGTGGCCGCGGTGCTCGGGCCGGCGCAGCACCCTTTCCGCGACGAGTACGGCGTCCTGTTCGCGGAGGACGGCGACGCCGCTCGGCTGCTCGTGTTCTTCGACAGCGACCCGCTCGCCGCACCTGCCATCGCCGACCTCGACGTCCTGCAGGGGAAGCTCGACCGGTTGCTGCAGGACGCAGACGTGGACGACGCCACGGTCGCGGTCTCCGGTCAGACGGCGATCGCGGCGGAACTCGTGGAGCTGACCCGCCACAACCTGTGGCTCACGTTGCTGGCAGCCTTCGCAGTCGAGCTCGTGATCCTGGTGCTCTACCTCAGAGCGCTCGTGGCGCCGGTTCTCCTGTTGGCGTGCAGCGCCCTCGGTGTGGCGGCCGCGCTCGGACTGGCCGTCCTCGTCTTCCAGGATCTCGGCGGCGACCCCGGACTGCTGTTCTTCGTCCCGTTCACCACAGCCGTCCTGCTTCTCGCGCTGGGCTCCGACTACAACGTCTTCGCCGTGGGGTCGATCTGGAAGGAGGCCGCCCGCTGTCCGCTGCACCAGGCCATCGCCCGCGCCCTGCCCAGCACAGGGCGCGCCATCAGCGCTGCCGGACTCATCCTCGCCGTCACCTTCGCGATGGTTGCCATCATCCCCCTGGACAGCTTTCGGCAGCTCGCCTTCGTCATGGCCGTGGGTCTGCTCCTCGACACATTCCTCATCCGGCCCCTCCTCACCCCAGCTCTGCTGACCCGCCTCGGGCGCGCCGCAAGCTGGCCCAGCCGCCGGATCCTCACCGCCGGCCACCCTCGCCCGGCCCGCGAAGCCCGTCCGCGGTCCTGGCCCCGCGGGCCTGACCCGTGAGCGGCGTGACAGCGGCACGGAAGTAACAGAACTGTCACACGCAAGCAGGCGCACGCGAGACCAGGTGACAGCTCCGGGACACGTCCGTGCGGCGGGGGGTGAGGCCGGCTGGCGCACGTCATTCTCAGCGCAGTTCGAGGTGGCGACGGCTGGTGCCGCCTCGAGGGCCTGGGCGGTGGTGCGGAGAGGGTGAGATGGGCAGCCTCGACGACGTGCCTCGCGCCGTGCTCATCATCGAAGACGACCCTCGGATCCGCCGGATCCTGCAGATGACGCTGCAGCGCGAGGGGCTCGAGGTCGCCGAGGCCGAGAGCGGCGAGGCGGGGCTCGAGCACTTGGGTGAACGCGACTTCGACGTCGTCCTGCTGGATCTCATGCTCCCCGGCAAGGACGGCTTCGAGGTGTGCCGGGAGATTCGCCGCACCTCCAACGTGCCCATCATCATGGTGACCGCGCGGGGCGACAGCCACGACGTCGTGGCCGGGCTGGAGGCGGGTGCGGACGACTACGTCTCCAAACCCTTCGTGGCCAAGGAGCTGTCGGCGCGGATCCGAGCGCTGGCCCGCCGTACCCGCTCTCCGGAGCCGCGCGTCCGGATCTCGGTCGGCGAGCTGGAGATCGCGCCCCACGACGGCACCGTCACGCGCAACGGAGAGCTCGTCAACCTGACCCGCACCGAGTTCCGACTCCTGTGCGAGCTGGCTGAGGAGCCCGGCCGCGTCCTCAGCCGGGAGGACCTGTTGCAGCGGGTCTGGGGCTATGACTACTTCGGCGACTCCCGCCTGGTCGACGTGCACGTGCGGAGGTTGCGGAAGAAGGTCGAAGAGGATCCGGGCCAGCCCACCGTGGTCACGACCGTGCGCGGCATGGGCTACCGCATCCCCCCGTGACGGCGACCCGGTCCCGCCCCGCGCCAGAGCACCCCGTCGAGCCTCCACGGGTGGACGGAGACTCTGCCGAGCTCGGGGGCGGGAGGACCAACCCGCTACGAACTCTCCGGGGGCGGGCAACCCTTGCCTTCACGGTGGTCACCACGGTGCTCTGCAGCCTTCTCGCAACCGCCGTCTGGGTAGCGGTCTCCCAGTACCTGCTCGTGCAACGGGAGAGGACGACGCTCATCCAGGCCGCGGACAACGCCACGCAGGTCCAGCGGGCCCTGGGCACGGAGCGACTGACCGTCCCCCAAGTACTCGCCCAGCTGCCGCGCGAGAGCGGGTCCATCTCTCTCTACGTCGACGATGGCGAGTGGGTGACGACGTCCCTGCTCGTGGGCCGCGACGCCATCCCGGACAGCCTGGCCGGACCGGTCCTCGAGGGAAGCCCCGCGCGGCAGCGGATCGAGACGCGGGACGGCACGCTGATGGCCGTCGGCATCCCGCTGGCCGGATTGAACGAGGCCTACTTCGAGGTCTTTCCCCTCGACGAGCTGGACCGGACGTATCGCGTTCTCGCCGCGGGCCTGGGGATCTCGGTCGTCGGGCTGGTGCCGCTCCTGCTCACCATGGGGTGGTGGGTCACCGGGCCGGCTCTACGTCCGCTGAGCCGCGTGGCCTCGGCCGCCGGCGCCATAGCCGAGGGCGACCTGTCCACACGCATCGACCCTCGCGGGGATCCGGCTCTGGCCGCCATCGCGTCCTCGTTCAACCGGACCGCCGCCTCCCTCGAGGCCCGCGTACGGACGGACGCTCGGTTCGCCGCTGACGTCAGTCACGAGTTGCGCAGCCCCCTGACCGCCATGCTCGGGGCGATCGACCTGGTGGAGGACTCCGCGGCGGAGCTCCCCGCCGAGGGGCGGGAGGGCGTGTCGGTCCTCCGTTCGGAAGTCCACCGCTTCGAGCGCCTCGTCGCCGACCTTCTGGAGATGTCGCGGTCCGATGCCGGCAACGCGGACCTCGTCCTGGAGCACGTCCGCCTGGCCGCTCTCGTGGAGGAGACACTCGCCCGACGTCGCCTCACGGGGAGGGACACCGCTGAGCTGCGCGTGGACGCCGCGGCGACCGACGTGGTCATCCGTGCCGACAAGCGACGCCTCGAGCGCGTCTTGGGCAATCTCATGGACAACGCCGACAAGCATGGCGGCGGTCTGAGCGGTGTCACGGTCACCTGCAGCGACACCACCGCCCGTGTGGCGGTGGACGACGACGGGCCGGGTATTCCCGAGGATGAACGGCTGCGCATCTTCGACCGGTTCGCCCGGGGAACCGGCAGCAGCCGCACCCGTACTGACGGGGCCGGACTGGGTCTGGCACTGGTCGCCCGGCACGTCCAGGCGATGGGGGGCACCGTGACCGTGACCGAGAGCCCGTCGGGGGGAGCGCGGTTCGTCGTCCAGCTGCCGATGGGTGCCGTCTCATGAGGAGCGGCGCTGCCAAGCGAAGCCTCCTGGCCCTGCTCGCGGCACTGCTCGTGGCACTCGTGAGCAGCTGCGGGGTTCGTGCTCAGGATGCCGCTGAGGCTGCGCCGACCGGGGCACCGCCGGCCGCGGAGATGGGGAGACCGGATCAGTCCTCGGGTCCGCGGCTGACCGTCTTCTTCGTGCGCGGCGCCGACCTGGCCCCCGTGGACCGTCGTATCGGCGCTTCCTCGCCTGCCGCAGCACTGGCTCAAGTCGTGGACGGCCCCACCCGCTCCGAGGCTGCGGACGGCATCCGTACCGCATTGGCCCCAGAGGTGGTGGGCGTCGAGGCCGTGGGGCCAGACGGAACCGCGACGGTGGCCGTGAGCCGAGGCTTCGCCGGGATCACCGGCGGCAACCAGTTGCTCGCAGTGGCGCAGATCGTCTGGACCCTCACGGCCCTGCCGACGGTCGAGGATGTCCAGTTCACCGTGGAAGGGATCCCGGTCGAGGTGCCCACCGATGCCGGTCTCTCGTCGGGCCCTGTCGACCGCGGGGACTTCCGCTCCGTCGCACCGGCAGAATCGACAGCCGCTCCGCCCACGACGAGCCCCCCTCCGGGCGCGACCAGCAGCTCGACCGAAGGCAGCCCTGCTCCGCGTTGACGGACCGCCCCTGGTCACCTGAGCGTCATCTACTGCGCTCGCCGCGCAGGTGGTGACACGCCCTTCGGACAGCTCCATGACAGAACCGCAGGATCGGTAGGCCCCCGGCCCGAGCGGTGCCACGGTTGACGCAGGCAGGGTGATCCGCCCGCCATCACGCGCCGACAGTCCGGAGGACGACATGGAGACGAAGCACGAGGCCGTCATGAACGACCCGCGCCCCCTCCCGCTCCGCGATTCCGCCACGGTCTTCAGCCAGGTCATCAACACACACGGGTGTGTCCGGGCACGGGGCGATCTGACCCGCCGCACCGCCGACCAGCTCCGGGGGACCGTGGAGGCCCTCCGCCACGGCGGGTTCTCCCACGTCGTGGTCGACCTTCGGGAGCTGCGGTCGACCGACGAATTCGGGTTGAGCTCGCTGAAGGCGACCCGGACGGCGGTCGAAGCGGCCGGCGATCGTCTCACCGTGCTGGCTCCTCGAGACGCGGCAGGGACTTTCGACGGGTTCACGCCTCCAGGGCAGTGACCGACGCCAGAAGCTCGGCATAGAGCACCAAGCCGGTGAGGAACCACGGGTAGCTGGACCGCCCGGACGCCGGGAGCTCCTCCTTGAAGACGTTCAGCAGGATCGACCCGCCGAGCAGCGCCGTGAGCACCGCGACCAGCAGGGTGCTGGTCGGTGCGAGCAACGCGTCCAGCAGCCAGCCGGCGAGCAAGGCGGCCGAGAGGAGCAACCGTCCGCTGCGGGGAAACCTGTGCGGGTAGTGCGCCTCCAGCGATCTGTCGGTCAGCACGAAGTGCAGACCCATCGCCACGGTGAACAGCAGCATGAACGCCAGGCCGGTCTGCAGTCGCAACGCCATCGTGTAGGTGATGAGCGCGTTGTAGACCATGAACGCGCCCAGGTGGAGCGAGTAGACCCCGACCGGTTCGAGGGCCGACGGCCTCTGGCCGGGGCCCTTCCGGGCGGGGTCGGGCGAGTGCCGATCAGCCAGCCGCTGCAAGCCGTAGAAGGCGGCGAAGCCGGCGAGGGTGACGACGAAGATGCCGAGGTCCACGACGGGCGTCGGTTCCACGACGTCGTCGAGCGCGCGCCCGATCGCCTCCTCGCCGTCCGCCAGTTCCGGAAGCAGGCGAAGGAAGACGTAGGCGACGGACAGCCCACCCGCGAAGGAGGCGGTGGCGCGTTCGGGAACGAGCGGCAACCGGCGGATCCGCGGCGCGGCCAGATGCAGCCCCGCCAGGAGGGCAGCCAGGGCCAGCGCACCGATCAGGCTCTGCGCCGTGGTGAGCGAGACGTGCACGAGTCCGGCCCCGGCGACGTCAGTCCTCGTCGAGAAGGTTGACGTCGACGGCGGCGATGTAGGGACCATCCTCGAACACCGCGTAGCCCTCGTCGTCCAGGTCCTGGCCGAGGTCTTCCTCCACCTCCGGCAGGAGGAACGTGCCGACATCACCGGTGACCTGGGCGATGTACCCCGGGAGGAGGGTCACCCCGTCCGGGGTCGGCCGCGTCACCAGGGTTGCCATGTCACCCTCGCCGATGACGAATGCCTGCGGGCTCAGGACCTCCACGATCTTCCCGCGGACGGTGACCGGCTCAGCGGTGAAGGACTCCGGGTCGTCGAAGAACGCGGTGCTGTCGTCGTCGTTGGGTGCCTCCGCGATGTCCGCCTCCGTGGCGTCGTCCTGGAGATCGTCGAGATCTCCCTGGTCCTCGACACCTTCCTCGTTGATGTCCTCGAGCGTCGTTCCTCGATCCGGTTCGTCACCGCAGGCGACGAGACCCAATCCGGTGGAAGCGGCAATGGCAGTGGCGGCGAACAGCCGCCCGGTGCGAGAGCGGATGGCGGTCACGGCAGATCTCCTCCTGGGGAACGGCAGCGCCGGGACGACGCCGCCGGGATGCTTCTCGGGCTCCCTGGGGCTGCCCCCGTCAGGCGCTTCGCTCCCGCCAGCTCGCGACTTGTCACGCGTCCGCAACGGCGCTGCGCTGATGAGTGACGGCTCCGTGTCGTTGTTCGACTCCAGTCGGCCGGCACCCGGTCCGTGGGCATGGTGTGGCGGCCGACGCCGGTGCGCACGCCGCTACGCCACTTCGATCGGCCGATGCCAGGAGGATCGATGTTCGCTGCCCGCCATTGCGATGACTTCATGTCCCTGGCACCGGACCGCACACCACGCCGCCGGATCCTGGAGAGCTTCCTGGGGGTGCCCTTCACCGACGGCAATCAGGTGGACGTCCTCCGGAACGGCGAGGAGATGTTCCCAGCTCTGCTGGAGGGGATCGCAGCGTCCACACGGAGCATCGACCTGCTGTGGTTCGCCTGGCGCAGCGGGGCCGTCGACGGCCGGCTGACCGATGCCCTCGCCAGCCGGGCGGCAGCAGGTGTGCAGGTTCGAGTCCTGCTCGATGCCTACGGCGGCCGGAGAATCTCCTCCGACCGCCTCTCGTCTCTGCGCCGCGCCGGCTGCCATGTCCTGTCCTATCGCCCGCTTCCCAGTGCACGACCGACGGTGTGGAACCTGCGCACGCACCGCCGTGTCCTCGTATGCGACGAGGCGCTGGCCTTCACCGGCGGAACCGGCATCGCCGACGAATGGGACGGCGACGGGCACCATCCGGGAAGCTGGCGTGACACCGGCGTACGGGTCGCGGGGCCAGCCGTGGCAGGCCTGCGTGCGGCCTTCGCCGGCCCGTGGTTCCAGACCCAGGCCCGGTGGGCGGGAGGCACTCCTCTCACCCCCGCGGACCGCTGTCCCCCACTGTGCGGCGAGGGTACGAGCGCCGTCCAGGTGCTGCGTTCCTCGTCGGCGCCCGGCTGGAATGACGCGGCCCTGGCCGTCGCCGCGCTGCTCCAGACGGCGAGCACACGGGTGAGGGCGTGCACGCCCTACGCCCGGCTGCCTCACTGGCTGCTCACGCTGGTCGCCGACACCGCCCGGCGTGGAGTGACCGTGCAGCTTCTGGTCTCCGGCCCACACGTGGACCGCCCGTCGGTCCACCTGCAGGCCGAGCGGCAGTTCCAGCAGTTGCTGGACGCGGGCGTGGAGATCTGGCGCTACCAGCCGAGCCTGATGCACGGGAAGGTCCTCACGGTCGATCGCCAGTTGTCGATGGTGGGCACCACGAACCTGGACGTCCGGTCGCTGACCCTGAACGAGCAGGTGTGCCTCCTCGTGGACGACCCTTCCGTCACGGCGGTGCTCGACAGCGACTTCGACGAGGACCTGCGCGCTAGCGAGCGCGTCACCGACGCCGGATGGAAGATTCGGCCAGTCAGGCGTCGGGTGCTCGAGATGGCCGCTGACGCCCTCGGCCGGCCGCTGCGCGGCTGGGGTGGTGCCGGCCTGGCGGGCCCGCGGCCGCACCTCGTGCGGTCTGAGGACAAGCACCCGTCCCCGCAGCGGGGTTCGCGGCATGGGCCTTCCGAGGAGGGTCACGGCCGCGCCGGCCCACGCATCACCGTCGCCGGAGAGCATCCTCCGTCGGCGCCATGACCTCATCGGAGGTGCTCGACCGGTTCCCGATCGACGACGTAGTCGTCGGTCATCGTGACGGTCGGGGCGGCACTGCGTCGGTCGAATCGGCCGCCGTGTCGCGACTCCTCCGTCCGGCGTCCACCACCGGCCGACGGAGCTTCCCACCGAGGAGGCCACCGACCGCTGCGAGTGCGGCGCCTGCCAGCAGCGATGAGAAGCCGACCCAGAGTGCCGTTTCCATGGTGAAGCCGCCCCCGGCGGTCCCCCAGGGACCTACCGAGGGAGTTCTGCACACCTGGAGGCCCGATCCGAGCCGGTCGGTGAGATCGAGCGCGCCAGGAACAACGGCCGTCACCATCAACGCGACGGCGGCCGTCGCGCCGATGAACCAGCCGAGGTCCCCGCTGACCCAGCAGGTGCCCTCACCGCCGTTCTCGCTGTAGGCGGTGGCGAACCAGAGTGCGGAACCCCTCGCCGCACCACGGTCGGACCGGAGGACCGACCGCTGACCTCCGTCACCTGCCCGCCGCGGCGAGCGCCCTCCCGCCTTGCGAAGGACTGTCACCGAGCCGCAAGGCGGCCGCTTCCAGCACCGCAGCGACCGTCAGCGGGTGCTGGAGGTGGACCCGGACACCGGTACTGCTTCGCCGTCCGATCTGTCGGCTGACCGCAGCCCGGCCTCCGCCTGGTGAGCGGTGCCCGAGGCACGCGTGCCGCCGTCTCGTACGACTTGCAGCCGCTGGTCGAGTAGGTCATCCAGACGCCGCATTCTCACGTCGATGGCCACGACCAGGGCTGCCTCCATGTCGAACAGCTCGGCCTGGCGACGTCTCACCTCCGTGAGTTCACCCGATGCCCCCCTCATGACTTCGCGGAGAGAACGCAGCTCCGCATCGATGGCGGTCATGCGGCGAGGCGGGAACAGGGGCATGGCGATCTCCTCGGTCGATGGTGCGGTGGCTGCACCCGGCTGAGGGTCACCGCGCCGGGTCGTCCACCCGTGATGCCCTGTTGCGCGACTCGCTTGCTGAGTTCCATGTTCCTGACACGCGAACGCAAGGCGGGCGCCACATGGCCACCACCGGCGGCACCACCAAGGTCAGCGCGACCACCGCCACGATCGTCGGCGCCCAGAGCGTCGGTTCGGCCGCGGCGGAGTCCACGCCAGTCCGCGATCAGCATCATCGCTCTGAAGTCGACACCGAAGGGCACCCCGACGACCTTGGTCACCTCAGTCACCGCTTCATCGCTGCGCTCTTCTGGCCCGGCGCGGCATCGCCCGTTCCGGACGACGTGACTACCTGGTGCCCGGTCCGTGCAGGTTCACGAGCCGGTGGGGTCATCGGCCGGGTCTTCGAAGTCGAAGGGCTCACTCGGTTCCTGGCCGGAGGCAGCCACCACCGCTTCGACGGTGACCTCCCCCGCCTCCTCGAACACGAATGTGACAGGGATGGACTGGCTTGATCGGAGGGAAGTCTGCAGATCCTCGAGGACGACCGACGGTGCCCCTTCCGCGCCGACGTAGACGTTGTCGTTCTCAGGTACCGGGATCACCGCGGAGTCACCATCCACGGTGAGGGCCGCATCCGTGAAGTCCGGTCCCCGGACGTCCACCAGGTCGTCCTCCTCTGTCCCTGTGTTCGAGATGCCCAGGTACAGAGGCGCGTCCTCGCCCACCTCATACACGCCGTCGGACGGATAGGCCAGCTGCACCTGCAGCACCTTGACGTCCTCGCTCACGGCCTCGTCGGGGCCTACGGCACCCGTGTCGTCCACATCAGGGGTCTCATCGCCGCAGCCGGCGATCGCCACCATCGCCGCGGCAAGGAGCCCTGACATCCGCGCCACTGTGCTTCGTCCGGCCATGTGCCTCTCCCCTTGTCCCGCCCCGCGCGACGCCGAGCCGTCTCCCCGACTGGTCGGTCGCTCGCCGGAGCGCGTGGATCCGTGGCCATGGCCTGCCCGTCACCCAACGGGACAACCCGGTCGGACGCTGACTGTCACAGGACTGACATGGACCTCGCCGCGTGGTGCCGGGTCCCTGCGGCGACAGTCGCCTTGTCGCCGGGGCGGGTCTGCCGCCGGCCTGGGAACGGTTCATCGAGTCCGCGGCGACAGGAGGGGCGATGGCGCTCGGATCGCCCCTCCGTGGCACCGTGGAACGCGGCGACCTGCCGGACGACGCTTCGCCTGATGCGCCCTCACTCCCGCTGTCGCGCTCGACCGGCCGGACTGTCGCGCCGACGGAGTCAGCAGACGCGGTGCACGGCCGCCTGCTCGACAGCGGTCGACGACGTCTCGCGGTCGTCGACGACGGCGAGCGCCTGCTGCAGCACGCGCCCGTCGCGGAGCAGCAGGGTGGGACGCGCGGTCACCACCGTCCGCGCACGCGGTCGCCGCTGCGCCCACGGCGCGGGCAGCCGGCGCAGCAGCACGCCGACGACCAGCGCGGGGCCGCGCCAGCCGAGGTCCGCCCAGGCCGACCACGGCAACACCACTCCGAGGCCTAGGAGCAGCGGTAGCACCGGGAACCGGCTGACCGCCTCGTCGATCAACACGCTGGCCGCCTCTTCCGCGGCGCCGTCACAGCTGCGGGCGGACGCCCGCCTCGCCGCGGAGGTCCGAGGCAGCGATGGGTGCGTCGCCGTCCACGGCCACCCGCCCGTCCCCATGCCGGCCCACCGGCAGCACCGTCCGCTGCCGGGTTCTCTCGACTTCCAGGGCCAGGGCCGCGTAGAGAGCCACGGCGGCCAGGGCCAGCCCCACCCAGCCGGCCGCCGCCTTCCACCCTGCTGAACCGGTGAGCTCGTGGATCCCGGTGACGGCGAACCGGGTACCCGCCAGCGCCATGACTGCGGCGGGGACGATCTTGCTGCCGAGGGCGGCGGCCGCGGGGACCATCATCGCCACGCCGGCGGTGACGAGGAAGACGCCGAGGCCGTCGCTGACCCCGCCCGGCGGCGAGGTCAGCGTGGTGAACCCGACGACGGCCCACGTACCGGACAGCACCCCCATCCCGGTGGCCGCGACCGGATCCCGGGTGAGGAAGCCCATGACCGAGGCCAGCAACTGCAGGGGAACGGTGGCCGCCAGCGCTGTGAGAGCAGCGATGCGGCCCTCGGCCGGGGCGATCCACTCCAGCTGAACGGCGCTGAACAGCACGGTCGAGACGGCCAGCGCCAGGAAGCCCAGCGGCAGCGGCGTCGCGATCGGCCGGAGGACGACGCGGGTCCCCACGGGTTCGGACATCAGCTCACCAGCGCCTGGGTCGCAGACTCCTTCAGCTTGGCGTTGGCCCACCGCATCTGCCGCAGGGTGTCGGGATGGCAGCGCTCGGCAAGCGCCAGCAGCTCCCGTTTCCGGGCGCCCTGTGCGGCCTGCGCGAGCAGCTCCCAGTCCAACGAGACCCCGGCCGCCTCCCGGTGGACGTGCCGCAGGTCAGCGAGCAGCAGCAGGCCGGGCTCCGGGCGGCGGCCGAACAGATCCGACGTCGCCTGCTGGATCTTCTCCAGGATCCCCGGTTCGCCCTCCGGTTCGGGATCCAGGTCGAGGCCGAAGTCGCCGCCGACGCGGGCCAGCTCGGTCACGTGCCGCTGCGACCAGCCGGCGATGTCGCGGGCGACGTAGAACACCTCGTGGTCGGCCTTGTGCCGGTCCGAGACGGCCAGCAGCACGCGAGCGAGGTGGTTCTCCGAGCGGTGCAGTTCCTCGATGGCCAGGCCCAGCTTCACCGGGCACCTCCCTGGGCGAGCACCTCGACGGCCTCGGCAGCAGTTCCGCCCCGGGTCGGGGGCACATCGGCGGACACCGGTCGCGAGCCGGTCGTGGTGGGTGCGGCCGACGGACCGTCGCCGGCGGCGAGCCGGGTCACCGCGGCCGCCGCCGTCTTGAAGATGGGCTGCTTGGAGCAGGGGTCCCAGTCGGTGAGCGTCAGTTCGTTGGCGGCCCGGCCATGGCCGTCCGGCCGGTCCCCACCGGGCTGGTCCCAGTAGCCGTAGTGGAACGGCAGGAAGGCGACACCGGGGCGGATCCCGCTGATCCGCAGGCGCGCCTCGACCCGGCCACGGGGTGTGCGGATCTCCAGCAGGTCACCTTCGGCCCACCCCCGGTCGCCGGCGTCGGAGGCGGCCATCTCCACCCACACCTCCGGCGCCGCCGCCTGCAGCTGCGGCGCCCGGGCGGTCTTGGTCCGGGTGTGGAAGTGGTACAGCGTCCGGCCGGTGATCAGCTGGAACGGGAACTCCTCGCTGACCAGCTCGTGCGGCGGCAGGTACCCGGCCGCCTTGAGCACTGCCCGGCCGCTCGGGTTGAGCGCCCGGTACTCGGTCCCGTCCAGAGGGGCGCCGGTGACCAGGTCCCGGCCGTAGCTCTCGCAGTAGGACGGTTCTGCCCAGAACTGGCCGTCGACGTAGATGTGCTCGGTGCCGTCGGGATGCTCCTCGGTGACCGGCCACTGGATGCCACTGCCGCCCCGCAGCTTGTCGTAGGACAGGCCGCTGTAGTCGCAGGGCCGGCCCTTCGAGCACTCCTTCCACCCCTCGAATGCACCTTCGGGGTCCGACCACTTCACCAGCGGTTCGCCGTCCTTGTCCCGCAGGTCCAGCCGGTGGGCGAAGTCGATCAGGATGTCCAGGTCCGGACGGGCTTCTCCCGGCGGGTCGACGGCCTTCTCCGACAGGTGCACCGTGCGGTCGACGTTGGTGAAGGTGCCGGTCTTCTCCCCCCACGTAGCCGCGGGCAGGACGACGTCGGCCAGTTGGGCGGTCTCGGACAGGAAGATGTCCTGGACGACGAGGAACAGCCGGTCCTGCGCGAGGATCGAGCGGATCCGCGCGAGCTCTGGCAGGGACACGGCCGGATTGGTGGCCGTGACGTAGAGGAAGCGGATCGATCCTTCCTCCGCGTACCGGAACATCTGCATCGCATGGGTCGGCGGGGAGTAGTGCGGGATGTCCATGGGGTCGACGTTCCAGACCCGGGCCAGGTCCTTGATGTGGCTGTCGTTCGACCAGTTCCGGAAAGCGGGCAGATCGCCGTCGGCCCCCGCCTCGCGGGTGTTCTGCGCCGTCGGCTGGCCGTTCATCTGCAGGATGCCGCAGCCGGGCCGGCCCAGCATGCCGCGCACGACGTTGATGTTGTTGACCTGCACGGCGGCCGCGGTGGCCTGGTGGGACTGGTAGAAGCCCTGCAGAACCGTGGACAGCAGCCGCCGGGCGTGTCCGATGATGCGTGCGGCCTTCCGGATGTCCTCGACGGGGACGTCGCAGACCTCCGCCGCGACCTCGGGCGGGTAGTCCTCCACCCGCTTCGCCAGCTCGTCGAAGCCCACCGTGTGCGCGTCCACGTAGTCGCGATCGACCCAGCCGTTGCCGATGATCTCGTGCAGCAGCGCGTTCATCAGCATGACGTTGGTGCCGGGCCGAGGGGCCAGATGCACCGTCGCGGCCCGGGCCACCGGCGTCTCCCGGGGGTCGACACAGACGACCTGCGGCGGGTTGGGCCCCGCGAGCCGGTCGAGGATGCGCGTCCAGAGCACCGTCTGCGTCTCGGCCATGTTGTGCCCGTAGAGGGCGATGACGTCGGCATGGTCGATGTCGGTGTAGGAGCCGGGCTGACCGTCGCAGGCGAACGTCTCCTTCAGGGCCGCGGCCGCGGTAGCGGTGCACAGCCGGGTGTTGCCGTCGACGTGGTTGGTGCCGATCCCGCCGTGGGCGATCAGTCCGAGCGTGTAGTACTCCTCGAGGAACAGCTGCCCCGTCGTGTAGAAGGCGATCGAGCTGGGCCCCTGCTCGTCGAGCAGCTCCCGGCACCGGCCGGCGACGGCGTCCATCGCGGTGTCCCAGTCGGTCTCCACCAGTTCGCCGTCCCGGCGGATGAGCGGCTTCGTCAGCCGGTCGGGCGAGTTGTTGGCCTGCCAGCCGTAGAGGTCCTTGGGTCCGAGCCGGCCGTGGTTCACGCGGTCGACCGCCCGCCCGCGGACACCGACGATTCGGTCGTCCTTCACGGCGATGTCCAGGCCGTCGCCGTTGCTGTGCAGGATCGTCGCCGACTGCGCCCAGCGGTCCACGTCGTCCTCGGTCAGCCCATCCGCCAGGTACGAGTCCACTCGCACCGGCCAGGTCTCGCCTGGCCCGTAGGGGGTTCGCGACCCCCAAGGCTCAGCGATGCGATCGATCCGGGGCATGGGTCCTCCTCCGCTTCCGTGACGCCGTCTCGTCGACGCTGGTCGCCCATACCCAGCCGGTACAGGAGGACCGACTGGACATGTGACAGTCCTGTGACATCCCGCCGGTCATCCGCCCTCTGGCGGTAGGCCATGGCTCGTCAGCGGTATTGACCCGCTGTCCTTTCCCCGGCCAAGGAGGAACCGTGACCGTTGTCGACCAGATGCTCGAGACCTATCCGGAGGACCTTGGGGACGTCGACCGCGACAAGCTGCGGGCCTGCATCGAGGCCTGCATCGAGTGCGCCCAGGCGTGCACCGCCTGCGCCGACGCCTGCCTGTCCGAGGACTCCGTCACCGAGCTCACCACGTGCATCCGCACCAACGTCGACTGCGCCGATGTCTGCGACGCCACCGGACGGGTGCTCTCCCGCCACACCGGCTACGACGCACACCTCACTCGCGCGCTGCTCGAGGCCTGTGCCGCAGCCTGCAAGGCATGCGGCGACGAGTGCGGGGGACACGCGTCGATGCACGAGCACTGCCGCCTCTGCGCCGAGGCGTGCCGGCGCTGCGAGCAGGCGTGCCGCGACCTCATCAGCTCGCTCGGCTGACCGAATCCCCGAGCCGACCAGCGATCAGCCCGGCGCACCAACACCCCGCGCGCGCCAGGACATCGGCGGCGCAGGACCACCAGCAGGCCGCCCGCGGAGGCCGGCGGCGAGAGAACGGAGCATGACCCATGGCAGCAAAGAGCAGCAACGAGGACCGCCGGCGTGGGCACCGCGGTGAGGAGTCCGGTCACCACGACGACTCCAGCCACGGCGCGATGCAGAAGAAGATGTACCTGCGCTTCGCGGCCATGATCACCACGTCCATGGTGGTCATGTACTGGACCATGTTCGCCGGCACCTGGGAGTGGAGCCACGTCCGGTTCAGCGAGAGCCGCGTCTTCATGGCACTCACCATGGGCGGCACCATGGGGCTGATCATGCTCGCCTGGATGCTCAACATGTACAAGAACATGAAGGGCAACATCGCGATCGTGGCCGTGAGCCTGCTGCTGCTGGGCGGGGGCATCGCCCTGGACCGCAGCCAGGCCACGGTCGACGACCGGAACTGGATGAGCGCCATGATCCCGCACCACTCGCTGGCCATCACCCGCTCGGAGCGCGCCGACATCGACGACGTCCGCGTGTGTCAGCTGGCCGTCGAGATCATCCGGGCCCAGGAGCGCGAGATCGCCGAGATGGAGTGGCTGATCCAGGACATCGAGGAGAACGGGGAGGCCGAGACCGTCGAGGACGCCCAGGCCCGGCCCGTGCCGGAGTTCGAGGGCTCGGCGCTGCGCGACTGCCCGAACGGCTGATCAGCGCAGGGGCCGCGCGCCCGGCGTACCGATGGCCGTGTCCGGTATCGCGGAACAAGCGGGTCGCAGGCAGCGCACTCCACGAGACACGATCCGACGTCACGCAACTGCAAAGGCGTTGCGGCCTTCGCGGCGCCGCCGCCGGGTACGTGGTCTCCGGTGCGGATGGAAGGAACGTGCCCGGGGGTCTGGCGGAGGAGTGTGGCCCGATGCCGGCGGTTTCTGGCGGTCTACGTCGCCGAGGTCAATCGCGACCGGCTGCTCGGGCTGGCGGCGGAAGCCGCCTTCTTCGCGGTGCTCAGTCTCTTCCCGAGTGTGCTCGTTGCGGCGAGCATCCTCGGCCTCCTGGACGTCCTCGTCGGCGCTGACGTGGCGGGGCGGGTGCAGGAGGACGTCGTCTCCGCCCTCGACGCGGTCTTCACCGATTCGGCGTCTGGCGCCGTGCAGTCCGTCGAGAGCCTGTTCGACCGAGCCGGCGGCGAGTTGTTCACCGTCGCCGTGGCGGGCGCCCTGGTGACCATCTCCGGCGCCTTCGCCGTCGTCATCAACGCGCTGAACATCGCCTACGACACCGTCGAGCGGCGCACCTGGATCCGCCGGCGGCTCCTCGGCCTCGGGATGGGCGTCGCCACGACGGTGGTCGCTGCGCTGGCACTCACCGTGCTGGTGGTCGGGCCATTCCTCGGCCGGGGACCGGCCTTGGCGGACGCGGTGGGGCTCGGGGCCGCCTTCGCGTTCACCTGGGACGTCCTGCGGTACCCGCTGCTCATAGGCGGTCTCGTCGTGTGGGCGGCCACCCTGTTTCACTACGCCCCCAACCGTCGCACTCCCTGGCGCGAGGCCTTGCCGGGTGGGCTGCTGACCACGGCTCTCTGGTTGCTGGCCACGGCCGGCTTTCACTTCTATCTGCGGATCGCGGCGGCGGGGAACCCCGTCTTGGGCGCCTTCGGTGGGGGCGTGATCGTCATGATGTGGACCTACCTCCTCAGTCTCGCCCTCATGCTGGGCGGTGAGCTCAATGCGACGCTCCACCCGCGACACGCCCCCGACCGTCGTTCACGCCCGACACAGGAGCACGTGCAGGCGTAGCAGGGGCCGCTGCGCCGCCCGACTGCCGCGGGCCGCTGGTGGGACCTTCACGTCCTGTGCACGGCCATGAGGACTGTGTGCCCCGCGTTCCGCTCTCGTCGACACCGTCTGCGGCGCCAGGTCTGGGGGTCGGAGCAGGGGGCGAATCGGATCTGCGGCATGGACCGTGACCGCCCGCCGCAGGCGGCGTACGGGGAGCGCTGGTCATGGGGTGGCGCTCACGTCCAGCGCCTGACCCGGGCTCGGCGGGTGAGTGCGACCGTGAGCACAGGCAGTGCGACGGTCGCCGAGGCGCCGGAGAAGGCACCGATCTGCTCGGTGGGCGTCCCGCCAGCACCGAGCAGGGCTCCGCCGACCGCTGCCAGGGCGACCGAGGCGGCCAGCAAGCCGAACCCGGCGATCGCGTGCCGCACCCCCACTTCCTCGGTCGCGCCGGCCCGTTGCCCGAGGGTCACCACAGCACCGGCCGTTGCCAGCCCCGTTGCGCCCACCAGCAGGACGAGGACCGGCCACGTCATGGCTGCCGCCTCATCTCTCGGTTTCCGTGTGTCGTCGAGCGGGCTGGGCCGCCCACGGCGAGGCCGGCCGCCTCGGTTGTGTCGCGGCTCGTGATCTCCATGTCCACCTCTCCCCTGCCTGCCCGGGACGACGGGCGCGACGGCTCTGTCCGTACCCGGAGACGCCCACCGTGCCCGGCTCAGCCCGAGTCGTCACCGGACTGTCATGGCCGGCAGGGACGCTCCGTGGCGCCGCTGCCCGAAGCTCGCCGCAGCGCAGCGCAGCGCGCAGCGCGGGATCGTCGCCAGCCACTCGTGGACGGTGCGATCTCGTGACGTCGGACCGGACACCCGTCTGCAGTCCGACGTGCAGCCGGTGACGTAGCGGCCCCAGCCCGCTCGAACGGGGCCGGGTGCCCGCATGCCGTGAGCACTACGCCCAGAGGGGGCGACGGAGATTCGCCCCCGTCGTCCCGGTGTCACGGGTGCCGCCGCCGCGCTGATCGCGTTTCTCGCCACCCCCGACTGGACCGCCCTGGAGGTGCAGCACCCGGGACAGGCCCGTCCGGCGGACCATGTCGCGCGTCCGCCGATCCGCGCCGCGCAGCACCACGGCTCCCCCGCGGGCGCGACAGACGCGGTGCGCGGACAGGAACGTGGCCAGCGCGGGGCTGCCGACGGAATGCACCCTGCTCAGGTCCACCACGATCCACCGGGCTCCCGCGAGCACGGCGTCGCGCATCAGCCAGCGGGCATCCGCCAGGCCGTCCGCCAGCACGGCCTCGTCGAGCCGGACGACGACCTCGTCTTCCGGATTCTGCGAAGTCCGCATAGCGGCTGGAGCGCTGGCCATGGTTCCCTCCCCGGTTCGCGGCCGTTCGGCCAGTGGTGTCGGCCCCCACGCTGGCGCGACGACATTGCGATCGCCGGAACCGAACCCCTGCGATCGCATGACGGTGCCCCGGGGCGCGTTCCCGGCGCAGCGCGATCCGCTGAACGCACATGCCAGGCCCCGGTTCGCAGTCCCGAGACGACGGCTCGCGTCGCGGGCCCAGGGCAGTCGGCCGATGCCAGCCTGGTGACATGGACACCGCACCGACTGGCCGTTACGAGCGCAGCCCTGCCCTGACCGAGGTGGTCGACCCTCTCCGCGGCGCCGTCCGTGTCAGTGGGCACCTCACCGTCCAGGGCGCCGACCTGCTGCGCGGCACCGTCGAGTGCCTGCGCCGCAGTGGCCACGACCGCGTGCTCCTCGACCTCGGCGACGTGCGCAGCGCCGAGTCCGCCGGCTTGCACGACCTGCGCGATCTGGAGCAGTCGATGGCTGACGAGGGGGGCGAGTTGTTGCTCCTGGCCACTCCTGTGCCCTGACCTGAGCTCGCGCGGAGGAAAGGCCCAGGGGTGGGTGGTCTCCGGCTCCGCGACCGGCGAGCGCATGCAGGCGCGTTGCGGTTGCGTGACGAGACGCCGGCCGACGATCCCCCGGGAGCCGAACGGGTACCCGAAAAGGCATCAGCGATCGAGAGGAGAAACGCCATGTCCTCCGAGATCACCGGCACCCTCCACGAACTCGGTGACACCGATCAGACCGTGGCAGATCCGGACGACGACGTCCGTGGCCGTGTCGTGGTGGACAGGGACGACCAGGAGGTCGGTCGCGTCGACGGCCTCCTGATCGACGACGGTCGGCGTGTCCGGTTCCTGCGCGTGGCCGAGGGGGGCCTTCTCGGCTTCCTGGCCACCCACTACCTGGTTCCGGTGGAGGCCGTCGTCGCCGTCGACCCCGACTGCGTGCGGATCGACACGCAGCGCAGCGGCATGACCGATGTTCCCGGCTACGACCCGGAGCTGGCCACCCTGCCGACCTACTACGGCACCGTCTACGGCTGGTGGGGCGTCCCGCCCTACTGGGGCGTGTACCCCCGCTGAGGAGGATCGGACCCTCTTCGACGCCGACGGTCGGCGCCGGTCCTCCGCCGGCCGTCAACCACGAGTCGGCTGACGGCCGCGGGGGACGTGGTGTTCGGATCGCGATCCACCCATCCGGGCGTGCAGGCGGCCTGGCAGTACCTGAGCGCCAGTGCTCGCGTCGCCGCGATCTACCCGTGGAACATGCCCGGCGATCCGGTGCGGGTGCAGCCCAGCCGCGCGAGGCAGCCGGCCGTCAAGAAGGACTGAGCGGTCACCGCGCGCGGGCGCGCTCCTCGCGCAGCGCCTGGAAGACCCGCTTGCGCAGCACGTCCTCGTCGCGCTCGTGGATGCCGGCGAAGCTCAGGGACACCAGCCAGCGCGCACCCGAGGTCCGGTGCCAGACGACCCGGCCGCGCAGGCGGACGACGTCGTCCTCGACCGTGATGCTCACGTCCAGGGCCGTGCCGGGCTGCGGCGGGAGGCCCCAGCCGTCGACCAGGACGAGCGCCCCCGACTCGCTCAGGTCGACGGTCTCACCGACCAGCTGACCGTCGGACCAGGGCAGGTGGACCGGCAGGGCCACCCGGCCGCGCACCGCCTTGCGCCGCCGGCTCTCCTGGGCCGGGCCGGTGGCCGCCAGGTGCCAGCGCGGCTCGTTTCCCGCCTCGACCTGGACGATCCGGGCCGGCATCGTGCGCTCGCCGTCCCGGCTGCGCCAGTACAGCTCCACGTCGTCGCCCGGCGTCACCGCGGTCTTCCAGCCGGCCCCCACGCCGACGGGCCGCACGACGATGCCGAACTCCGTGGAGACCTCGACGCCGGCGTCGACGGTGACGCCGCGGCCCACCAGCGTGACGTCGGCGCGGGTGTCCTCCGGTGGCCGGGCTGCCGCCGGATCGGGGATGTCGTTGCCGTCGGACACGGGTTACAGGCGCTGCGCGATGGAGTTCACGACGGCGCGCAGGGCGACGGCGGACTCGGCGAGCCGGTCGGCGAGGAGCAGGTCCAGATCGGCGTCGTGCAGGTCGTCGACGCAGGACAGCGGGACGAGGCCCTCCGCGACGGAGGGGTGGGCGGGCGGGGCGACGAGCGGGGGCATGGCGGGCTCTTCCGGACGGGGTGGCGTGCCGGTTCGCCGGCAGATCCGACCCTCCGCGCCGCACCGCAGGCGACGGGGCAGGGATCCGCAGGAAAGGCGCAAGACCGGCCGACGGCGCCGATCCGTCCCCCCTCGGGGTGAGGAGCGGCCCCGAACCCGGCTGCCCCGCACGAGTTCGGGCAAGGCTGGTCGAAGCCAGGACGTCGGACCCATCGGACCGGCGCGCGACCAGCGGAGGGGGGCGGGATGAAGCACGCACTCGTGGCGTACGGCGTCGTCCTCGTCGTGCTCCTCATGCTCGCCCGTCAGTACGAGGCGGCCGGCTGGACCGGCGTCGACGCGCTCGACGTCGCCACCGCCCTGGTGAACGCCCTGCTGGTCGTCGCCGTGGCCGCCGGTCTGCTGCTCGCGGGGCGGCTCTCGCTGGCCGCCTGGGCCCGCTCGATGCAGCGGTGGCACCGCGCCCGGTCCGCCGCCGCGGGCCGCGTCGTGCCGGACGCCCAGATCGTCGGCGTCACCTCCTGGCGCGCCGGTGCCCACCCCTCCCCCGCGCCGCCCGCGCTCCCCGCGCCTCCCGGCCCCGTGCCCGGCCCCGCACCCGACCCTGCACGGCCCGGCCGCGCGCCGCTGCCGGCACAGACCTCGCCGGCGGGCTTCACCTACGTCGGCCCCTCCTACGCCCACGAGGCGCCGGCGGCTCCGCCGTTCCCCGAGCGCCGCGGCCACCGGATCTGATCCTCGCGGTGTCGCATCCCTGGTCGCATCGGCCGATCAGCCGCTAGGCTTTCTCCGTCGGGAAGGCCCTGCGCTATGGCAGGACCCCGATGCACCACCTCAGCAAGGAGCGAGCAATGCCCGAAGGAACTGTCAAGTGGTTCAACGCCGAGAAGGGGTTCGGCTTCGCCACCCCCGACGGCGGCGGACCTGATGTGTTCGTCCACTACTCCGCCATCCAGTCCAGCGGGTACCGCTCGCTCGATGAAGGCCAGCGGATCGCGTTCGACATCGAGCAGGGCCAGAAGGGCCCGCAGGCTGCGAACGTCACCCCGCTCTGATCTCCTGATCAGCACGCAGCGCCCCCGCCCGGTTCGTCCGGGCGGGGGCGCTGTCGTTCCTGCTGTCGTTCCTAGGAGGTGCGGGGCACGTACCCGCCGACGAGCGCCTGCATGAGCAGCGCCCCGGCCTCCGGCCCGACGGCGGTCGCGGCGTCGGCGAACGCGCGCCAGCGCTGCCGCTCGACCTCGGTCGGGGCGTTCTCCGCCCGCGCGACCAGCTGTTCGAGCAACCGGTCCCACTCCCCCTGCGGGGTCGGCCACAGCCCGGCCAGCCGCCGCGCCTCCGCCGAGATCGCGGTGACCCGCACGATGTCGCCGGCGTGGTTGGTCAGCGGCTCGATGTAGCCGGCCGACGCCAGCGCCTTCGCGGCCACGGTCACCTCGGCCTTGGGCAGGCCGCTGGCCGGCACCACCGCGCCCAGCAGGTAGGGCGAACCGCCGTGATCGGGGGTGTCCACGAGCCGGGCGATGGCCCGCAGCACGGGCAGGTCGCGGGTGAACCAGGTGTCGGGCAACGGGGAGGTCACCGGGCCATCCTCCCCGCCCCGCCGCACGAGGCGGCGCCCCGCCCCGGGGACAGGGGGGCGGAGCGCCGGCCGAGGAGCCCTCGGCGGTCGAGTGGGCTCAGCGGTCGCGGACGCCGGTCAGCCCCGGCCGGACGGCCAGGATCACGCCGAGCACCGTGTAGCCGGCGAGCAGGTGGGCCGCACCGACGAAGGAGCCGACCTCGGCGGCGGCGAGCGCGGAGACCGGCAGCATGACCAGCACCCAGGTCTCCGCGACGGCCGGCCACGCCCGCGCGGCGCCGCGCCACCGGCCGGCGATCGCGATCCGGATGCCGATCGCCGCCATGCCCAGCATGGACAGCGGCCAGAAGGCGTCCAGCGCCAGGAAGACGGCGTCCTCGGAGAGGTCCGGGGCGACCATCCACTGGATCGAGGACGCGATGGCCAGGGCCAGCATGACGTGCTCGACGTGCAGGAAGCGCCGGGCCAGCCGGCCGGTGCCGGTGGCCCCGGTCCGCTTCTGGACGGCGACCAACGCGACGAGGCCGAGCTGGAACAGCAGCGAGCTGGCCTTGTAGTACAGCGGGTACTCGCCGTCGACCGGGTCGATGTCGTAGGTGAGCACGGTGCCGATCGCCCAGGCGGCCGCGCCGGTCGCCATCGCCAGCCCGCCGAGCCGGACGAAGCGGGTGGGGTCGGACGTCGGCATCGACGCGTGCGGCGCGGCGGTGTCGGTGCGGGCGGGTGCCGGGCTGGCGCTGACGGTCATCGGTCCTCCGGATCAGGGCGCGACGCCCCGGTGGCATCGCCAGGGACGACCGTGGCGGGAGCGCGTCCCGGGCGCCCAGGGGCGGCGCACCCGATCCCGCCCGGCCGGTGTCCCGTCCGGATCGGGACGCCGCGTCCCTGTCCACCGGGACGTCCGGCCCGACAGAATCCGCGCGTGCAGGTCCGGGAGCCCGTCGACGCGGTCGCGCCCGCGGTGCCCCTCCCGCGGTGGGACCGGGTGGCGCCCGCGGTCGGCTGGCTCGGGGCGGCCGCCACGCTCGCCGCCGTCGCCGGCACCGCCGTCCTGGACGCCGCCACACCGGAGGCGGCCCGGACGGCCACCGAATCGGGGCTGGGCTGGGAGATCGGGCTCTCCGGCCTCCTGCTCGCCGTCCCCGGTGCGCTGCTGCTCGGCCGGGCCCCGCGCAACGCCGTCTCCTGGGTCGTCGCCGGCACCGGCCTGTTCTGGGCGCTCGACGGGCTGGCGTCGTCCTGGCTGCTCTACGCGCTGGAGAGCGACCCGCCGCTGCCAGGCGCCTCGTTCGCGTTCTGGTTCGTGCAGCGCTTCGGCGCGTGGCTGCTGCTCGGCCTGCCGCTGCTGCTCCTGCTCTACCCCGACGGCCGGCTCCCGGCCGGACGCTGGCGCACCGTCTCCCTGGTCGCGCTCGGCTGCACCGCCCTCCTTCCGGTGCTGGTGCTGATCACACCGGCGGCGATCCTCGACCGGCGCGCGGAGCAGCCGCTCCCCGACGCCTTCCAGGGGCTCCGGCTCGACCCGACCAGCCTCCCGCTGCCCGAGAGCGTGGCCCTGCCGCTGCTCGACCTCGCCTGGCCGCTGGGGGCGGTCGGCATCCTGCTGCCGCTCGCGGTCGTCGTGCACCGGCTGCGGGCGGCGACGGGGGACGACCGGCGGCGGATGCGCTGGCTGCTCTGGGCGGGCGTCGTCGACGCGCTGGTCATGCTCGGCGCGTTGCTCTTCCCCTCCACCACCGTCAGCTACGACCTGGCCCTGGCGATCGGCCTGACCGGGCTCGCGGTCACCGTCGGCATCCTGCGGCCGCGGGCCGTCGACATCGACCGGCTGCTCGGCGGCACGCTGGTCTACGGCGGCCTCGCGGTCGGTGTCGTCGTCCTGGACCTGCTCGTCCTCGGGACCGCCGGGGTGCTCCTCGACGACCGTTTCGACGAACGGAACGCCCTGCTCGTCACGCTGCTGGTGGTCGCGGTCGGCTACGTGCCGCTGCGGGCGGCGCTCTGGCGCATCGTCCGCCGCTGGGTGCTGGGCGAGCGCGCGGACCCCTACCGCGTGGTGTCCGGCCTGGCGGAGCGGCTGGAGCGCAGCGACGACGCCGACCAGCAGCTCATGGCCGTCGCGGCGGCGGTGGCCGAGGCCTTCCGGTCGCCCTACGTCGGCGTCGAGGTCGCCTCCGTCGGCGGTGGCCGGCTGCTGGCCGAGCACGGGGACCGGCCGGCCGCGGTGCAGTCGCTGCCCATCGCCTACCGGGGCGAGGAGATCGGCCGGCTGCTCCTGCCCGAGCGGGGCGTGCGCGCGCAGCTGCTCACCCGGGACGAGCGGCTGCTCGCCGACGTCGTCCGGCAGGCCGCCGCGGCCGCGCGGGCCAGCTCGCTGGCCGCCGAGCTGCAGGCCAGCCGCGAGCAGCTCGTCGCCGCGCGGGAGGAGGAGCGCCGCCGGCTGCGCCGCGACCTGCACGACGGCCTGGGGCCCAGCCTCGGCGCGGTGGTGCTGCGCATCGACACCGCCCGCAACCTCGCCGCCGCCGGCCGCGCCGAGGAGTCCGACCAGGTGCTGCGGCAGGCCCGGGACGACGTCGCGGCCGCGCTCGCCGACGTCCGCCGGCTGGTGCACGACCTCCGCCCGCCCGCGCTCGACGACCTCGGCCTGACCGGCGCCGTCCGCCAGCAGGCCGAACGCGTGCTGCCGCCCGCGGTGGTCGCGACGGTCACCGCGGCCGACGACGGCGAGCTGCCCGCGGCGGTCGAGGTCGCCGCCTACCGGATCGCGTCGGAGGCGCTGGCCAACGTGGCCCGGCACGCGAGAGCGTCCCGGGTGGACGTCACGCTCGAGCGCGAGCACGGCGCCCTGGTGGTCACCGTCGCCGACGACGGCACCGGCATCCCGCCGGACGCCGCGGCCGGGGTCGGGCTGGTGTCGCTGCGCGAGCGGGCCGCGGAGCTGGGCGGGTCGTGCACGGTCGAGTGCCCCGCCGGTGGCGGGACGGTGGTGCGTGCGGTGCTGCCCGTGGGAGGAGCTTCAGATGGCTGAACCGGACGAAGGGCCGCTGCGGGTGCTGGTCGTCGACGACCACCCGGTCTACCGCGACGGGCTGGCGATGCTGCTCGGCTCGGTGCCGGGCCTGGTCGTCGTCGGCACCGCCGCCGACGGCGCCGAGGCAGTGCGCTGCGCCCGCGAGGAGCAGCCCGACGTCGTCGTCATGGACGTGCAGATGCCGGGGATGGACGGCATCGCGGCCACCCGGGCCATCACCTCGGAGTCGCCGTCGGTCGGCGTGGTGGTGCTGACGATGAGCGAGGACGACGGCACCGTCTTCTCCGCCGTCCGGGCCGGGGCGCGCGGCTACCTGCTCAAGGGCGCCGACCAGGAGGAGGTCGTGCGGGCGATCACCACGGTCGCCGGCGGCGGGGCGGTGTTCGGCGCGGCCCTCGCCCGCCGGATCGCGGAGTTCTTCACCGCCGGGCCGACCGGCCCGGAGACGGTGTTCCCCCAGCTCACCGCGCGGGAGCGGGAGGTGCTGGACCTCGTCGCGGCCGGGCGGTCCAACGCGCAGATCGCCGCCGCGCTGTACCTGTCGCCCAAGACAGTGCGGAACAACGTCTCCAACGTGCTGGCCAAGCTGCACGTCACCGACCGGGCGCAGGCGATCGTCCGCGCCCGGGACGCCGGCCTGGGTCGCTGAGCCGCGGGAATGGCCGTCCGGCGGCGTCCGTTCGTCTGGACATGACGACCTCCTCCCAGCAGCCCCAGGTGCAGAAGACCGACGAGGAGTGGCGCGCGCAGCTGTCGCCGGAGGAGTACGCGGTGCTCCGCCAGGCCGGCACCGAGCGCGCCTGGACCGGTGAGTACGTCGACACCAAGACCGTCGGCGTCTACGGGTGCCGGGCCTGCGGCGCCGAGCTGTTCACGTCCGAGACCAAGTTCGACTCGCACTGCGGCTGGCCGTCGTTCTACGAGGCGTCGGCCGACGACAACGTGATCCTCCGCGAGGACCGCAGCTACGGGATGGTCCGCACCGAGGTGCTGTGCAAGAGCTGCCACAGCCACCTCGGGCACCTCTTCGACGACGCCCCCCAGACGCCCACCGGCGACCGCTACTGCATCAACAGCGTGAGCATCAAGCTGCACGAGGCGTGATCCCGGATCCGGCGCGGGGGCCGGAGGCCTCCCGCCGGAGACGGGAAGACACGCTCGTCGCAGCCGGGGGACGGCCACTGGCCGCGGTGTCGTCCGGAGGACGACAGTGTCATGCCAGGTCGTGCACGATCTCGGCGATCGACTTGCGGACGCCGGTGTAGAACGGGATCTCCTCGCGCACGTGCCGGCGGGCGCGGCTGGCGCGCAGGTCGCGCATGAGGTCGACGATGCGGTGCAGCTCGTCGGCCTCGAAGGCGAGCATCCACTCGTAGTCGCCGAGGCCGAACGAGGCGACGGTGTTGGCCCGCACGTCCGGGTAGGGCCGCGCCTGCATGCCGTGCTCCTTGAGCATGTCGCGGCGCTCCTCGTCGGGGAGCAGGTACCACTCGTAGGACCGCACGAACGGGTAGACGCAGACGTAGCGGCGCGGCTCCTCGTCGGCGAGGAACGCCGGGATGTGGCTGCGGTTGAACTCCGCCGGGCGGTGCAGCGCCATCTGCGACCAGACCGGGTCCAGGTGCCGGCCGAGCGTCGTGCGGCGGAGGCGGGTGTAGGCCTCCTGCAGCGCGTCCGGCGTCTCGGCGTGCCACCAGACCATGACGTCGGCGTCGGCGCGCAGGCCGGCGACGTCGTAGATCCCGCGGACGACGACGTCCTTGCCGGCGAGCTCGTCGATCAGCGCGGACGCCTCGTCCGCGGCGGCGGTGCGGGCGTCGTCGGCCAGCGGGCGGGCCAACCTGAACACCGACCACATCGTGTAACGGATGCTCGCGTTGAGCTCGTTCGCCCGCTTGCCGATGCTGCGTTCTTCGGTCTGCTCGGTCATGGCCCCATCATCCCCCCGGACGCAGACCCGCCCGCGACCCGGTGTGCGGGTCACGGGCGGGGGCGGTTCACCGAGCCGCGGGCCGGGCGCCGAGCAGGTCTGCGTGCGCCTCGCGGCAGTCGTCGCACGCGGCCAGCCACACGTGGTGGCGGAAGCAGCGGGCGGCGCGGCGGGGTCGAGGGGCGGTCGGGTGGGTCTGGTCGTGCTGGGTGCTCACGTCCGTGCAACACCGGCGGCTGCACCGGGATGCCCGCCTCCCGGTGTCCTCCGCCACGCCGGTACTCAGCGCGGCACGACCACCAGGGCGGGCCGGGAGCGCCCGGGCAGGCAGGCCAGCGCGGCGAGCGCGAGGGCGGCGCCGTCCTCGATCAGCGCCGCGGTCGCCGCCGGCATGCGTCCGACCGCCCATCGCCGCCAGGCGGCACCCGCCACCGAGCTCGCGGCCGCGGCCGCCGCTCCCACCGTCGCGGGCAGCGCACCGTTGGCGCCCGCGCGCGTGGCCAGCCGGGCGCCGCCCTCCGCGCCGCCGAGCACGCGCGTGGGCAGCCCGGCGCCGCGCAGCCGCGACGGCGCGTCCCGCCGCTTGTCGGCGAGGAACTCCGCGGACAGCGCGGCGCCCGTGGCCAGCTTGGCTCCGCGGGTCGCCCGTCCGGGGCCGGTCCCCCGCGGGGCGGTGAGGATCGGGCCGGCGAAGCCGAGGCTGCTGCGGCTGCCGGTGGCCAGCCCGAGCAGCGCCGCGCGCAGCACGACCCCGGCGTCGGCCGGCTGGCGCGGAGTGCGTCGTTCCCGGTCGGTGGGCGCGGCCTCCAGCACCGCCTGCACGGCCATCCCGTAGGCCAGGTGCGGCACGACGTCGGCGGCCCAGTCGGCGGCCGTCCAGGTGCGCGGATCGCTGATGCCCAGGGCGGCGACCGGCAGGTCGGTCGCCGCGGTGGACACGGCTCCGGTCAGCACGGCGCCGACCGGGGCGGGAAAGCGCACGCCGAACGACCGGACGGTGCTGGCCAGCACGCCCACCCCGAGCCCGTTGGCGAGGCCGGCCAGCGCTCCCAGCGCGGTCCGCCGCGACTCCCGGACCGCCCCGAGGCCCGGGACGGACCGGCCGGTGCGCTCGGCGAGGGCGTCGACGACCTGCTCGGGCACGGTGCTCGCCGGGCGGCCCCGCAGCGCCATGTCGAGGTAGGTGACGACGTTCAGTGCCGTGGCGCCGGCCGCACCTGCGGCCAGTCCACGCGGAAAGGTCCCGGTCATGGACCCGACCCTGCTGGTGCGGGGCGGACTCGGCAACAGACGACGGCGCGGGTCAGCCGAGCAGGGCGGTGACCGCGCGATTCGCGTCGCGGATGCAGGCCGGCACGCCCACGCCGTCGAAGGCGGCGCCGGCGATCTCCAGCCCCGGGACCACGGCCACGGCGGCGCGCACCGCGGCGACCCGGCCGGAATGCCCGACGAGGTACTGCGGCAGCCCGCCGCCCCAGCGGACGAGCGCCGTCTCCAGCGGCTCCGGTCGTGCCAGGCCGAGCAGGTCGGCGACGTCGGCGACCACCGCGGCGGTGAGCTCGTCGTCGTCCCGCTGCAGGTCCTCCTCGGCGCGGAACCGGCCGACCGAGGACCGGACCAGCAGCGCCTCGCCGCCGTCGAGGTGCGGCCACTTGGCCGACGACACCGTCACGCCCTTGACCAACCGGCCGGTCACCGGGGGCACGAGCAGCCCGGACCCCGCGGCGATCTCCTGCGCCGGGAAGGCCATGGCGACGACGGCCATCGACGCGTACGGGATGCCCAGCAGCGGCTCGACGGCCCCGGGCACGGCCTCGCGCAGCAGCCGGGCCGCCTTGCCCGCCGGTGCGGTCACGAGAACGTGGTCGGCGGGAAGCAGCTCGGGCTCCGCGGCGGAGCCGATCGACAGCTCGAAGCCGGTCGCCGTCCGCCGCAGGCCGTGCGCGGGCGTGCGCAGCCGGACCTGGGCGCCCGAGGCGGCGACCAGTGCGGCGGGCAGCGAGCCGATGCCGTCGGAGACGGTGACGAAGACCGGGCCGTCGGCGTCGCCGCGGCTCCGGGCACCGGCGTCGCGGGCCGCGGCCGCCGCGCCGAGGACCGACCCGGCCCGCGGCAGGTGCGCGGCGAGCGCCGGCATGGTGGCCTGCAGGGACAGCTCGTCGGCGCGGCCGGCGTAGACGCCGCCCAGCAGCGGCTCGACCAGCCGGTCGACGACCTCGTCGCCCAGCCGCTCGCGCAGCAGCGCGCCGACGGCGACGTCGCCGTCCAGTCGGACGGGGGGCAGATCGGTCTCGGCGCGCACCCGCGCGACGCCGTCGTCGGAGAGGAAGCCCTCGAGGCCGTCCGCCGAGGCGGGGACGCCGAGGACGGTGCCCGCCGGCAGCGGGAACCGGCCGTGCGGCAGGACCACCGACGCCTGCGTGGTCGCCGGGGCGACCAGCCGGTCGCCGAGGCCCAGCGCCTCGACCAGCGCGACCGCCTCGGGCACCCGGGCCAGCATCGCCTCGGGACCGGTGTCGTACCAGTGCCCGGCCAGCTCGACACGATGCAGCTTGCCGCCGATCCGGTCGCCGGCCTCGAGGACGACGATCTCGTCGTCGGGCCGGCGGCGCCGCCACTCGAAGGCGGCGGCCAGGCCGGTGATGCCGGCGCCGACGACGACCAGCCGGCGTGCGGTCATGAGGTGGTGAGCTCGTGCACCAGCTCCGTCACGTGCGTGAGCACACCCGGATCGGTGTCGGGCAGCACGCCGTGGCCGAGGTTGAAGATGTGCCCGCGGGCCGCCTTCCCCTGCTCGACGACCCGGCGCACCTCGCGGTCGACGGTGGCGCGGTCGGCCAGCAGGACCGCGGGGTCGAGGTTGCCCTGCAGGGAGCGCTGCGGGCCGACCCGGCGGGCGGCCTCGTCCAGCGGGATCCGCCAGTCGACGCCGACGACGTCCGCGCCGGCGTCCCCGATCAGCGGCAGCAGCTCGCCGGTGCCCACGCCGAAGTGGATGCGCGGGACGTCGCGGACGCCCTGCTCCCGGTCACCCAGGCCGTCGAAGACCGAGCGGGAGAAGGGCAGCACCCGCTCGGCGTAGTCGACCGCGGAGAGGACGCCGGCCCACGAGTCGAACAGCTGCACGGCCACCGCGCCGGCGTCGACCTGGGCCCGCAGGAAGATCGCCGCCGAGACCGCCAGCTTGTCCAGCAGCCGCCCCCAGGCCTCCGGCTCGGCGTACATGAAGGCCTTGGTGCGGGCGTGCTCCTTGGAGGGGCCGCCCTCGATGAGGTAGGTGGCGAGGGTGAACGGCGCCCCGGCGAACCCGATCAGCGGGGTCGGGCCCAGCTCGGCCACCAGCTGGCGCACCGCCGTCTCCAGGAAGCCCAGCGCCTCGGGCTCCAGGGGCGGCAGCGCGTCGACGTCGGCGACGGAGCGGACCGGGTTCGCGATGACCGGGCCGATGCCCGGCTTGATCTCGACGTCCATCCCGGCGACCACCAGGGGCAGCACGATGTCGGAGAAGAGGATCGCCGCGTCCACGCCGTGCCGGCGGACCGGCTGCAGCGTGATCTCGGTGACCATGTCCGGGTCCTGACAGGCGTCGAGCATCACCGTGCCGGCGCGCAGGCTGCGGTACTCCGGCAGCGACCGGCCCGCCTGACGCATGAACCAGACCGGGGTGCGGCTGACCGGCAGCCCTCGGGCGGCGCGGACGAGGTCGGAGTCGGCCGGTGACGTCGACGGGACCGGTGCGGGTGCGGAGCTCACACCTGCCGATACTCCCAGACGGGCCCCGGCCGTGTTCCCGGAGCGTCGCACGGGAGTCGGGCACCGCTGCGGCGCGTCGGGCGCGCTGTGCTACCCGGCGCCCTACCCTGCGGACGTGGAGCCGCACATCCTGGCGAATGCCGGGAACAGAGGCAAGGACGCGCGCGGGGACGTCCCCGCCGCGTTCCAGGCCGCCCTGGACGCCCTGGCGGGAGTGCGCGCCCGGCCGGAGATCGTCCTGGAGCAGATCCCGGCACCCCAGCGGCTGGCCCCCTTCGCGCACGCCCTGGGCGCGTCGGTGAGCGAGCGGGACGGCGACGAGGACGTCGAGATCGCCAGCGCCCGGTTCATCGTGCTGTACGACCCCGAGGGCCACGAGACCTGGCACGGCACCACTAGGTGCGTCGGCTACCTCTCCGCCGAGACCGACGAGGAGCTCGTGGACGACACGATGTTCTCCGAGGTGGCGTGGAGCTGGCTCACCGACGCCCTGACCGAGTCCGGCGCCGCGCACGCGACGGTCGGCGGCACGGTCACCCGCACGGCGTCCACGCGCTTCGGCGAGCTGGCCTCGCCCGAGCACTCGGTCGACGTCGAGATGCGTGCCTCGTGGACCGCCGGGGACAGCGCCCTGGACAAGCACCTGCTCGCCTGGCTCCAGGTGCTGGCCAACGCGGCCGGCCTGCCGCCGCCGGGGGTCCACCTGCTGGGCCCGGGCGGGGAGAGTCGCTGACTGGTCCGCCGGCGAGACTCTCTAACATCGGTACCGGCACGCGGGCGTCCGCCCGGTGCCCGACCGACGAGCACCGGCGAGAAGGTGGACGGCAACTGAGCACCGAGCCCACTCCCCGGACGGCGACGGACGACGCCGCGGTGGAGTCCACCGCCGTTCCGCTGCTCGCCCCCCGCGACGGCCTGCCCCCGGTCATCGAGAACTCCACCCAGCTGGTCGAGTACGCCCAGGCGCTGCGCGAGGGCACCGGGCCGGTCGCCGTCGACGCCGAGCGGGCGTCCGGCTACCGCTACGGCCAGCGCGCCTACCTGGTGCAGCTGCGCCGCAACGGCTCGGGCTCCGGCCTGGTCGACCCGGTGCCGCTGCCCGACCTCTCCGTCCTCCAGGACGCGATCGGCGATGCCGAGTGGGTGCTGCACGCCGCCAACCAGGACCTGCCCTGCCTCGCCGAGATCGGCCTGGCGCCCCGCCGGCTGTTCGACACCGAGCTCGCCGCCCGCCTCGCCGGTCTCCCGCGCGTCGGCCTCGGGGCCGTGGTCGATTCGCTGCTCGGCTTCTCGCTGCAGAAGGGCCACTCCGCCGCCGACTGGAGCACCCGGCCGCTGCCCGAGGAGTGGCTGGTCTACGCCGCCCTCGACGTCGAGGTGCTGGTCGACCTGCGCGACGCCCTGGCCGCGATCCTCGACGAGCAGGGCAAGACCGAGTGGGCCCGCCAGGAGTTCGAGGCGATCCTCGCCGCCGGCCCACCGGCGGCCAAGGTCGATCCGTGGCGGCGCACCTCCGGCGTGCATGGCCTGCGCAGCCGCCGTCAGCTCGGGATGCTGCGGGCGATCTGGGAGGCCCGCGACGAGCTGGCCCGCCGCCGGGACATCGCCCCCGGCCGGGTGCTGCCCGACTCCGCGATGGTCTCCGCGGTGCAGGCCGATCCGAAGAACGAGGGCGCCCTGCTGGAGCTGCCGGTGTTCCGCGGCCGGGCCAACCGGCGGCTGGTGGCGCACTGGTTCGAGGCGCTGGCCCGCGGCAAGGCGCTGCCCGAGGACGAGCTCCCGCCGCACAGCCGGACCGGTGACGGCCCTCCCCCGGTGAACCGGTGGGCCGACCGCGACCCCGCGGCGGCCACCCGGCTGCAGGCGGCCCGCGCGGGCCTCGCGGAGGTGTCGGAGAAGCACTCCGTGCCGGTGGAGAACGTGGTCTCCCCCGACCTCGTGCGCCGGCTCATGTGGAATCCGCCGGAGCCCCGCGAGCGCGAGGCCGTCGTCGAGGTGCTGCGGGCCGGGGGCGCGCGCGAGTGGCAGATCGGTCTCACCGCCGACCTGCTCACCGACGCGGCCACCCGCGCCTGACCCCCCACCGGAGCCACGATCAGGTGACCTGATCCCCGAGCGTCCTCCCTCACGGTGCACGGTGAGGGAGGACGCTCCGCCGTGAGGGAGGACGGGTCCCCGGATCCACCCCGCAGCCAGTACGGCAACACGTGGGGGGTTTGGTGACACATCCTGGCTGGGCCGAGAGCGGAGCTGAGGGCCAGCAGGGCCGCCGCGGCAGGCGTCTGCGGTGAGGGTGGCCCGAGTGACCGTGACCCTGACCGCTGAGGAGGCGCGCCGGGGCGGACGACGAAGCCGCCCGTCCGGCAAGCTCGACGAGGACGGCAACCCCGTCCCGGTCCGACGGCATCACCCGGTCGAGCCCCGCCGTGCCCGCGCGCGCGGTTCGCCGTCCGCTGACCTGCCGCTACTGCTGCAGGTAGGCGCCGTCCCAGCCGATCGGCGGCAGGCCCATCACTCCGGCGCCGAACGCAACGAACGGTGCGTCGTGCACCGAGGCCAACCCGAGCCGCATCTCCTCCTCGGGCACGCGACCCCGGAGCGGAACGAAGGCAGCCTGCAGGGTCGGGTGGCCACGGAGCACCGCAACCTCCTCGGGGTCGAACACGCGCCGGGTGATGCGCAGCTGCCGAAGTGCCGGAGCGGCGGCCAGGCCGGCGAGCCCCTCGGTGATCGGGAGGTTGTCGATGCGGACGTGCGCCAGCGATGCCGCCCCGGAGAAGTCCGGCAGCGCTGCCTGGCGCAGGCTCTCCAGGTACAGCACCTCCAGCGTCCGGGACGCGGCGACCGGACGCAGATCGGCCAAGCCGCGCACCTGCCAGGCCTCGAAGAAGCGCAACGCCGGCAGCTCCGGGAACGCGGTGAGGTCCGCCGCGCCACCGAGCTTGAGCGCCAGGCCGCGCAGCCGCGGCAACGCGGTCAGCGGCGCCACGCTCGGCAGGGCGACGCTGTGCAGCACCACGTGCTCCAGCTGGGCGGCGGACGCGATCGCGGCGGGCGCGCCCTTGACCGGGGCGGCGCCGTCCTTGCGCAGGTACAGCTGGCTCAGGTGCGGCAGCGCGCCGAGCACGTCGACCGAGACCGGGTGGCGCCCCAGCTCCAAGTGCACGCTGCGCAGGGTCGCGGCGTGCTGGGCCAACGCCGACACATCCCGAACGCCGGAGAGGACCACCTCGAAGGCGTGCAGCGGCGGCAGGTCGGCCAGGAAGCCGAGGTCTGTGTCCTTCGCGTCGGCGAGGAACAGGCGCGCCTCCGGCCGAGACGCCAGCTTGGTGGCGGCGGCCGCCACAGCGGTCGAGGTCACCGGACCCTTGAGCCTGACCCAGCCGTCCCGGTTGTACGCACCCGTGGTGTCCCGGTAGGCCGGCACGGTCGTCGGCTCAGCCACGCCGGTACTACTCCTCGCATCGTCGGGAACAACGTCAGCCACGGCGCGACCGTACGGGCAGTCCATCGCCAGTCCCGCCAACCCAGTGGACAGATGTGTCACCAAACCCCCCACGTGTTGCCGTACTGGCCCCGCAGGGGGGACGGCCTCCGTGCGCCCCGGTTACCGGCGGGTAACTTAGGGGGTGCCGTGCGCCGCCGGGCGCCGGCATCGACACCGGAGGTTCCATGACCCGCTCGCTGCGTGAGGTCGTCTTCGTCGACGGCGTTCGCACCCCGTTCGGCAAGGCCGGCCCCAAGGGCATCTACGCCGAGACCCGCGCCGACGACCTCGTCGTCCGCGTGATCCGCGAGCTCCTGCGCCGCAACCCCGCCCTGCCCGCCGACCGCGTCGACGAGGTGGCCATCGCCGCCACCACGCAGATCGGCGACCAGGGCCTGACCCTCGGGCGGACGGCGGCGCTGCTGGCCGGGCTGCCGACGTCCGTGCCCGGCTACTCCATCGACCGCATGTGCGCCGGCGCCATGACCGCGGTGACCACCACCGCCAGCGGCATCGCCTTCGGCGCCTACGACGTCGCCATCGCCGGCGGGGTCGAGCACATGGGCCGCCACCCCATGGGCGAGGGCGTCGACCCGAACCCGCGGATCCTGAGCGAGAAGATCGTCGACCCGTCGGCCCTGGTCATGGGCTCGACCGCGGAGAACCTGCACGACCGCTTCCCGCACCTCACCAAGGAGCGCGCCGACGCGTTCGCGCTGGCCAGCCAGCAGAAGTACGCCGCCGCCGTCGCCGAGGGCAAGATCGGCCCGGAGCTGGTCCCCGTCGCCACCCGCTCGGCCGAGCACGGCTGGGGCATGGCCACCGTCGACGAGCCGCCACGGCCCGGCACCACGCTGGAGCAGCTCGGCACGCTGAAGACGCCGTTCCGCCCGCACGGGCACGTGACCGCCGGCAACGCCGCCGGGCTGAACGACGGCGCCACCGGCTGCCTGCTGGCCGCCGAGGACGTGGCCGAGGAGCTCGGCCTGAACGTGGGCATGCGCCTGGTCGGCTACGGCTACGTGGGCGTCGAGCCCGAGGTCATGGGCGTCGGCCCGGTGCCCTCCACCGAGCGCGCCCTGGCCCGCACCGGCCTGACCATCGAGGACATCGGGCTGTTCGAGCTCAACGAGGCCTTCGCCGTCCAGGTGCTGGCCTTCCTCGACCACTTCGGCATCGCCGACGACGACGCGCGCGTCAACCCGTGGGGCGGCGCCATCGCCGTCGGCCACCCGCTGGCCTCCTCGGGCGTCCGCCTGATGACCCAGCTGTCCCGCCAGTTCGCCGAACGCCCCGACGTCCGCTACGGCCTCACCGCCATGTGCGTGGGCCTCGGCATGGGCGCCACGGTGATCTGGGAGAACCCGAACTGGGAAGGTGCCGCCAAGTGAGCCACGCAGTGTTCGACGACGAGGTCGTCACGAAGGCCCTCGTCCGCTACCTGCCCTACCCGGGCCTGGCCGGCGAGATCGCCCTGATCACCCTGGACAACGGGCACGACCACACCCGCCCGTCCACCTTCGGCCCCGGCGGGCTGGCGTCGCTGGACGCCGCGCTCGACGAGATCGCGGCGCACTCCCCCGCCCCCGCGGCGATCGCCGTCACGGGCAAGCCGTTCATCTTCGCCGTAGGCGCCGACCTCTCGGGTGTCCCGTCGATCACCGACGCCACCCAGGCGCGGGAGATCGCCGAGACCGGGCACCGGGTCTTCCGGCGGCTCAAGGACTCCGCGATCCCGACGTTCGCCTTCGTCAACGGGGCAGCGCTCGGCGGCGGCCTGGAGCTGGCGTTGCACTGCCGGTACCGGACGATCAGCGGCGGCGCCGTCGTCGCCTTCCCCGAGGTCTTCCTCGGGCTGGTCCCCGGCTGGGGCGGCACGCAGCTGCTGCCGAACCTGATCGGCATCGAGCCGGCCGTCTCGGTCGTCGTCGAGAACGCCCTGGCCCAGAACAAGGTGACGCCGGGGCCGAAGGCCGCGCAGCTCGGCATCGCCGACGCGCTGTTCGAGCCGGCCGACTTCCTGGAGCGCTCGCTCGAGTGGGCCGTGGGCGTGCTCTCCGGCGCCGTCGCCGTCGAGCGGCCGGAGATCGACCGGTCCGGCTGGGACGCCGCGATCGAGCGGGCCCGCGCCGTGGTCGCCGGCCGCACCCGCAACGCCTCCCCGGGCGCCGTGCGGGCGGTCGAGCTGCTGGACCTCGCGCGCAACGGCATCGAGGGCGAGGCGTTCACCGCCGGCACCGCCGCCGAGGACGACGCCCTCACCGAGCTGCTCATGAGCGACCCGCTGCGGGCCTCGCTCTACAGCTTCGACCTGGTGAACAAGCGGGCCAAGCGACCCGCGGGTGCGCCGGACAGGAAGCTGGCGCGGAAGGTCACCAAGGTCGGCGTCGTGGGTGCGGGCCTGATGGCCTCCCAGCTGGCGATGCTCTTCGTCCGCCAGCTCACGGTGCCGGTCGTGCTGACCGACATCGACCAGGCCCGCGTGGACAAGGGCGTGGCCTACGTGCACGGCGAGCTGGACAAGCTGGCCGCCCGCGGCCGGCTGAACCAGGACAAGCTGAACCAGCTCAAGGGCCTGGTCACCGGCTCGCTGTCCAAGGACGTCTTCGCCGACGCGGACCTCGTGATCGAGGCCGTGTTCGAGGAGATGTCGGTGAAGCAGCAGGTGTTCGCCGAGGTCGAGGCGATCGTCTCGGCCGAGTGCGTGCTGGCGACCAACACCTCCGCGCTGTCGGTCACCGAGATGGCCTCGAAGCTGGCGCACCCGGAGCGGGTCGTCGGGCTGCACTTCTTCAACCCGGTCGCCGTCCTCCCGCTGCTGGAGGTGGTCCGCGCCGAGGAGACCGACGACGCCACGCTGGCCACCGCCTTCGCCGTCGGCAAGCAGCTGAAGAAGTCGTGCGTGCTGGTCGCGGACGCCCCGGCGTTCGTGGTCAACCGGCTGCTCACCCGCTTCCTCGGCGAGATCACCTCCGCCGTCGAGCAGGGCACCCCGGTGGGCGTGGCCGAGAAGGCGCTGGACCCGCTGGGCCTGCCGATGACGCCGTTCGAGCTGCTCTCGCTCGTCGGCCCCGCGGTGGCGCTGCACGTGGCCGAGCGCATGCACGAGGCCTTCCCCGACCGGTTCGCCGTCGGCGAGGGGCTGCGCAAGGTCGTCGAGCTGGGCAAGGCGAGCGTGCTCTCCGCGCCCGGCGTGATCGACCCGGAGCTCGCGGACGCGTTCGCGGGCGACGAACCCCTCACCGAGGAGCAGGTGCGCGCCCGCGCGCTGGGAGCGCTCGCGCAGGAGATCCGGCTGATGCTGGACGAGGGCGTCGTGCAGGCGGTGCAGGACATCGACCTGGCGATGATCCTGGGCGCCGGCTGGCCGTTCTGGCTGGGCGGCATCTCCGCCTACCTGGACCGGTCCGGTGTCTCGGAGCAGGTCACCGGTGCGCGGTTCCTGCCGAAGGGCGTGGCCTCACTGCCCACCTGACCTCCGCGGCCACGATCAGGTTCCCTGATCCCCGAGCGTCCTCCCTCACCGTGCACCGTGAGGGAGGACGCTCTGCCGTGAGGGAGGACGACGCCGCGTGCGGAACGCCGGTCAGGCCGCGGGGACGACCCCGAACCCGGCCAGCCACTCCTGGACCACCGGGATGTCGACCCGCTGCAGCCCGTCGAGGTAGCGGCAGTTCGACGTGTAGCCGTAGCTGGTCACCGTGACGAGGTAGTCGTCCGGCGAGAAGGCCGGCCCGCCGGAGTCGCCGAAGCAGCTGCCGCCGCCGCCGCGGGGGTCGTGCTCGTTGCCGTTGACCTGCAGGATCTGCGGCGTGAGCTTCTGACCCGGCGCCGTCGTGAACTCGCGCTGCAGCGGGTAGCTCTCCGGCGTGGGCTTCCGCGGGCCGCTCTCGGGCTTCCGCACGTGCGTCCCGTAGCCGACGATCTCGAACAGCGTCTTGTTCAGCGCCGGCTGGGCGAACGTGTCGAGGTGGCCGGCCGGGGCCAGCCGGGCGGGCTCGATGTCCGTGATCGGCGTCGCCAGGCGCACGATCCCGACGTCGTTCCAGTTCGTCATGTCGGTGAAGTCCGAGTACCCGGGGTGGGACTCGCCGACGCCGTAGGAGTACCCCTCGGGGAGGACGTCGGTCGGCTGGTAGCCCGCGGTCGGGTTCGCGGCCGTGGGCAGGGGGGACGGCGGCCCGTCGGCGAGGTGGTTGTCGAAGGTGACGACGGTGCCCCCCTCGACGCCGTAGGTGCAGTGCGCCGCGGTGAGCAGCACGGTGGGCGAGACGAGGGTGGCCGAGCAGCGGTAGCGCTGGCCGTCGTCGTAGAAGGCGATCAGTCCGACGTTGTCGTGGACGTTCTCGCTGTCGAAGGTGCCGCCGGTGATGGCGCCGGCCGGAGCGGCGCCGGCCAGGACGACGGCGGCTGCTGCTGCGGCGACCGCGGACACGCGCGTGCGCATTCAGGATTCCTCTCGCAGGACGAGTACGAATCCGAAACGTAATCGGCTGGTGACTCAGCGGCGAGTCGTCGTGTCCACTGCGTGAGAACCCGCGGCTCAGCGGAACTTGTGGGTGAGGCTGTCCATCGTGCGGTGCACCGAGGCGACCTTGATGTGCGAGAGCCCGCCGGTCGCGCCCGCGGCGATCATCGCCTCGTGCGCGGCGCGCAGGGTCGCCCAGACCGCGTCGGCCTCGCCCTCGAGGGTGGTGCCGAGCGCGCCGACCTCGTAGCGCAGGCCGGACGCCTGGATGACCGCGATCGCGGCCTCGACGTGGGCGTGCGGGTCCTCGGGAGTTCCCGGCGGCGAGGGCGCGACCTGGATCTCCGCGATGACCGTCACTGCTGGGCGCCGTCCACGCGCTCGGCGACCTGCTCCTCGCGCCGCTCGCCGAGGGTCGCGCTCCACTCGGTGATCCGGCGGGCGACGTCCTGCTCGGTGAGGCCGACGTCGGCCAGCACCTGGCCGCGGCTGCCGTGGTCGAAGAACTGCTGCGGCAGACCGAGCGCGCGCACGGGCACGTCGATCTCGCGGTCCTGGAGCGCCTGGGTCAGCGTCGTGCCCACGCCCCCGGCGCGGCCGCCGTCCTCGACGGTGACCACGAGCCGGTGGCCGGACGCCAGCGACACCAGCTCGTCGGAGACCGGCAGCACCCAGCGCGGGTCGACGACCGTGACGTCGATGCCGTGGTCGGCGGCGCGCTCGGCGGCGGCCAGGCACATCGGGACCATCGAGCCGACGGCGACGAGCAGGACGTCGCCCTCGCCCCGGCGCAGCACGTCGACCGGGCCACGGCGCTCCAGCGCGGGCAGGTCCGGCGGCAGGACGCCCTTCGGGAAGCGGACGACCGACGGTCCGTCGGAGATCGCGACCGCCTCCCGCAGCGCCTCGCGCAGCGTCGCCTCGTCCCGCGGCGCGGCCAGGTGCACGCCGGGGACGACGGAGAGGATCGACATGTCCCACATGCCGTTGTGCGAGGCGCCGTCGTCACCGGTCACGCCGGCGCGGTCGAGCACCACGGTCACCGGCTGGCGGTGCAGGGCGACGTCCATGAGCAGCTGGTCGAACGCCCGGTTGAGGAACGTCGAGTAGACGGCGACGACGGGGTGCATCCCGGCCATCGCCAGGCCGGCCGCCGAGGTCAGCGCGTGCTGTTCGGCGATGCCGACGTCGAAGGTGCGCTCGGGGAACCGCTCGGCGAAGGCGGCCAGCCCGGTCGGGTGCAGCATCGCCGCGGTGATGGCCACGACGTCGGGCCGCTCGGCACCGACCCGGACGAGCTCGTCGGAGAACGCGTCGGTCCAGGCCAGGCCGGTCTTGCGCACGCTGGCCCCGCTGTCGGGGTCGAAGATCCCGGTCGCGTGCCAGGCGTCGATCTGGTCGGTCTCGGCCGGCGCGTACCCGAAGCCCTTGGTGGTGACGGCGTGCACGATGACCGGCCCGCCGAACGAGCGGGCCCGCCGCAGCGCGGACTCCATGACCTCGATGTCGTGCCCGTCGACGGGACCGACGTACTTCATGCCGAGGTCCTCGAACATGCCCTGCGGGGACAGGACGTCCTTGAGGCCCTTCTTGATGGCGTGCAGCGCGTCGTAGAGCGCCGAGCCGACGACCGGCGCGCGGTGCAGCGCCTGGCGCACCTGCAGCAGGGCGTTCTCGTAGCCGGGGCGCAGCCGCAGGGTGGCCAGCGCATCGGCGACGCCACCGATGGTCGGCGAGTAGGAGCGGCCGTTGTCGTTGACCACGATGACGACGGGCCGGTCCTGCGCGGCGGCGATGTTGTTCAGCGCCTCCCAGGCCATGCCGCCGGTCAGCGCGCCGTCCCCGATGACGGCGACGACGGGACGCGAGTCACCGCGGATGGCGAAGGCCTTGGCCAGCCCGTCGGCGTAGGAGAGCGACGTCGAGGCGTGGCTGTTCTCGACCCAGTCGTGCTCGCTCTCGGCGCGGCTGGGGTAGCCGGACAGGCCGCCGCGCTGGCGCAGCCGCTCGAAGTCCTCGGTCCGGCCGGTGAGCATCTTGTGCACGTAGGACTGGTGGCCGGTGTCGAAGACGATCGGCTCGCGCGGGCTGTCGAACACCCGGTGCAGGGCGATGGTCAGCTCGACGCAGCCGAGGTTGGGGCCGAGGTGCCCGCCGGTCTTCGCCACGCTGGTGACCAGCGCGTCGCGGATCTCCGCGGCGAGGACGGGGAGCTGCTCGGGGGCCAGCGCGCGGAGTTCCTCCGGGCCGGAGAGCGATCGCAGGAGCGACACGGTGCGGTGTCTTCCTCTCCGTCGGCGGCAGGTGCGCGGCAGTGCGTCCGCGCCGCCCGTCAACTGTACGTGCGGATGTGGATCTCTTCCGGTCGAGAGCCCGCCCTGGACGCAGCTCACAGCGACGTCCTACAGCCGCGGCACCCAGCGCTCCCCCCGCAGCGCCCCGGCCACCACCTCCACGCCCCGCGCCGCGGCGGCCAGCCGGGCGCCCTCGCGCTCGTAGGCGCGCATCGCCGCCTCGATCGCCTCGGCGGGCAGCTGGTCGGCGAGCTCGACCCGGACGGTCCGCCAGCCGGCGCGGGCCGCCTCCAGCCCGGCGGCGACGTGGTCGGCGGCGAACCGGGCGAGCAGCACCGGATACCGGCGCAGCACCTCGTGCGCCCGGTAGTCCGGTGGGACGAGGTCGAACAGCCAGACGACGGCCGTGCGCTCCCAGTCGGGGGCGCCCTGGGGCCGCACCTCCTCCGGCCAGCCCGGCGGCACCGTCGCGTCCACCACTCCAGTGTGCCGCATCGATCGAACACGCGTTCGACCGACGCGGCGCGGACTACGGAGCTATGAGTCCTTCTGACGCTTCAGCCAGAACTGCTCGAAGCCCCAGGTTCCGGCGCCGCTGGAGTGGTAGCTGACCAGCTCCCACCCCTCGCCGCCGAGCTGGTTGAGCACGGTGCTGGTGTCGCCCTGCTGGCGTTCCGACGCACCGCCGGGGAGCTTGACGCTCACCCCGGCCCGCTCCGACTCCGCATCGTTGGCTGTGATGACCGAGGCGTATTCCCACGTGGGCACACCTCAACCGTAGCCAACCGCCCCTCCGGGGGTCATTCCGGGCGCGGCACAGCGCCGCGCCGGCGCCCGCCCCGGCCGGGGAGTCAGCGCGGGACGAGCAGCGCCACGCACTCCACGTGCGCCGTCATCGGGAAGGCGTCGAAGCCACGGATCCCCGCGAGCCGGTAGCCGGCCTCGCCGAAGGCGGCGACGTCCCGGGCCAGGGCTGCCGGGTCGCAGGCCACGTAGACGACGGCCCGGGCCCCGGTGCCGGCGAGGAGCCGGCTCACGGCCGGGCCCGCACCGGCGCGCGGCGGGTCCAGGACGACGACGTCCGGCGGGGTGCCCAGCTCCTCGAGCAGCTCGCGCAGCCCCTCGGCGTCGACCTCCCCCTGCCACACCTCGGCGTGCGGCAGGTCCGCGAGGTTGGCGTCCGCGGCAGCGCAGGCGCCCGGGTCGGACTCCACGCAGACCACCCGGCCGGTCTCCCCCACCACCGGCGCCAGCGCTCCGCCGAACAGCCCGGCGCCCGCGTACAGGTCCAGCACCGTCTCCCCCGGCCGGACGGCGGCGAACTCCGCCACCGCCCCGACGAGGGCGTCGGCGGCGGCGGGGTGCACCTGCCAGAAGCCGGTGCCCTCCACCTCCCAGTCCCGTCCGCCGGCGCGCCGCTCGGCCCGCGTCGCCGGCTCCTCCGGCAGGTCGCCACCGGGCCGGACCACGCGGCTCGACGTCGCCCGCCCGGCGCGGTCCAGCCGGCTGGTGGTCACCGCGCCGGTGGAGTCGATGGAGACGTCGACCGCGCCGGCGCCCGGCCACGACCGGCCCAGCACGGCCTGCGCAGCCGGCTCCACCGTGATCGGGCAGTCGTCGAGGACGACGACGTCGTGCGAGCGGTGCCGGCGCAGCCCGGGCGCACCGGTGCGGTCGACGGCGAACCGGGCCCGCGAGCGCCAGCGCAGCGGCCCGCCCGGGAGCTCCTCCACGACCACCTCGACGTGGTCGAGCCGGGCCAGCCGGGCCAGCTGCTCGCGGACCACCGCGGCCTTGAGCCGGCGCTGCTCGGCCGGGTCGACGTGCTGCCAGTCGCAGCCGCCGCACAGCCCCGGCCCGCTGTACGGGCAGGGCCGATCGACCCGGGACGGCGACGCCTCGAGCACCTCGATCGCGTCCGCGCGGCAGAAGCCGGGGTGCCGGTCTTCGGTCACCCGCACCACGACCCGCTCGCCGGGCAGGCCGTGCCGGACGAAGACGACCCGGCCCTCGTGCCGGGCCACGCAGTGCCCGCCGTGCGCGACGGGCCCCACGGTCACCTCGAACTCGGTGCCGGTCCACCCACCGCCGCGGTCGGGCCGCGGGCCGGCCGCGCGGGCCGGACGGCGGCCGCGGCGGTCAGCCATAGGGCGTGCCGTCGATGGTGTCGTCGGCGAGCCCGCGCCGGAGATCGCCCGGCGCGGGGCCTCCGCGCTCACCGCCGTCCAGGCCGATCGAGCTCTCCAGCTGCCAGGGCACGGTGGTGATCATGACGCCGGGCTGGAACTGCAGCCGGGCACGCAGCCGCAGCGCGCTCTGGTTGTGCAGCAGGTTCTCCCACCAGTGCCCGACGACGTACTGCGGGACGAAGACCACGACCAGCTCGCGCGGGCTGTTGCGGCGGATGCTCTTCACGAAGTCGATGACCGGTCGGGTGATCTCCCGGTAGGGCGACTCGAGCACGGTGAGCGGTACGGGGATGTCGAAGCGTTCCCAGGCGGCCTGCAGCGCGCGGGTCTCGGCGTCGTCGACGTTGACGGTGAGCGCGGTCAGCTCGTCGGGCCGGGTGGCCCGGGCGAACGCGAGCGCGCGGAGGGTCGGCTTGTGCACCTTGGACACCAGCACGACGGCGTGCACCTTGCTGGGCAGCGTGCGGGCGTCGCTGTCGGGGACCAGCTGTGCGGAGACGTGCGAGTAGTGCTTGTTGATCGCCCGCATGAGACCGAACAGGATCGGCATCGCCACGATGACCAGCCACGCGCCGTGGGTGAACTTGGTGATCACGATGATCACGAGGACGACGGTCGTGAGCGTGCCGCCCAGGGTGTTGATGATCTGCGAGCGGCGCATCCGGCGGCGTTCGACCGGGTCCTGGGTGGCCCGCATCTCCCGGTTCCAGTGCCGCACCATCCCCCACTGGCCGATGCTGAAGCTGGTGAAGACGCCGATGATGTAGAGCTGGATCAGCCGGGTCACGTCGGCGTCGAACGCGACGATCAGCAGGATCGCGAACCCGGCGAGCAGCAGGATGCCGTTGCTGAACACCAGCTTGTCGCCGCGGGTGTGCAGCTGCCGGGGCATGAAGCTGTCCTGCGCGAGCACCGAGCCCAGCAGCGGGAACCCGTTGAACGCGGTGTTCGCCGCCAGCACCAGGACCAGTGCGGTCGCGGCCTGGATGTAGAAGAAGCCGACCGAGGTGTCCCCGCCGAACGTGGCAGCCGCGAGCTGCGCGATGACGGTGCGCTGCGGCTCGGTCTCGCAGTCGGCGAAGCCCTGCAGGTCGCAGGGGTGCTCGACGTACTTGACGTCGCTGAGCAGCGCCAGCGCCGTGACGCCGGCGAACATCGTGGCCGCGATGCCGCCCATCAGCACCAGCGTGGCGGCGGCGTTCCTGCTCTTCGGGGGCCGGAAGGCCGGGACCCCGTTGGCGATCGCCTCGACCCCGGTGAGCGCGGTGCAGCCGGACGCGAAGGCCCGCAGCGCGAAGAACAGCAGCGCCAGGCCGCCCAGCTGTTCGTACGCGGGCTCGGGAGTGACGGTGTACTGCGCCGTCTCGGCGACCAGCCCGCCGTCGGTGAAGAACCAGCGGATCAGGCCGGTCACGATCAGGACGCCGATGCCGGTGATGAACAGGTAGGTCGGTGCGGCGAAGGCCTTGCCCGACTCGCGCACGCCGCGCAGGTTGGCGGCGGCGAGCAGGGACACGAGGACGACGGCGATCAGCACGCGGTGCTGGTTCAGCCCGGGGAACGCCGAGATGATGTTGTCGGTGCCGGCCGACACCGAGACGGCCACGGTGAGGACGTAGTCCGTGAGCAGCGCGCTGGCGACGACGAGCCCGGCGAACTGCCCGTGGTTCTTCATCGCGACCTCGTAGTCACCTCCGCCCGAGGGGTAGGCGTGCACGACCTGGCGGTAGCTGAGCACCACCGTGATCAGCAGCAGCACGACGCCCGCCGCCAGCCACGGCGCCAGGTAGAGGAACGCCGTCCCGGCCAGCGTCAGGACGATGAGGATCTCCTGCGTGGCGTAGGCCACGGAGGAGAGCGGGTCGCTGGCGAAGATCGGCAGCGCGTACCGCTTGGGCAGCAGGGACTCGCCGAGGCGGTCGCTGCGCACGGCACGCCCCAGGACGAGGCGTTTCGGGAGTTGCCCGAGGTCGGACAGCGTGGGCACGGCGGCGATGGTACGGACGCCGGGGCACCGTCCGGGGCCGACGTGCTGTACCGCGCCTCACACGGGTGAGGAGGCCCGGTCGTGCCCGGACCGGCGCCGGTCACGGGTGTAGCTTCGCGCCCGGTGCGCGGGCGGACGGCCGCCGGCGCGATGTCCCGTGGGAGCTGCACGTGCACGTGGTCGTCATGGGCTGCGGTCGGGTCGGCTCCGCCGTCGCCCGCCGGCTCGAGGAGGTCGGGCACAGCGTCGCGGTGATCGACCAGGATCCGGCCGCGTTCCGCCGGCTCGGCCCCGACTTCGGTGGCCGTCAGGTCACCGGTCTGGGCTTCGACCGGCAGACGCTGCTCGACGCCGGCATCGACTCGGCCGGCGCGTTCGCCGCGGTCAGCAGCGGCGACAACTCCAACATCATCAGCGCCCGGGTGGCCCGCGAGACCTTCGGCGTCCAGCACGTGGTCGCCCGCATCTACGACTCCAAGCGGGCCGAGGTCTACGAGCGGATGGGCATCCCGAGCGTCGCCACCGTGCCGTGGACGGTCAACCGGCTGATCCGCGAGCTGCTCTCGGTCAAGGTGAGCGAGCTGTGGCGGGAGCCCACCGGCAAGGTCTCGCTCCTGCGGATCACCGTCACCGAGGGCTGGATCGGCCGCCGGCTGACGGAGCTGGAGGCCGCCACCGGCGCCCGCGCCGCGTGGCTGGTGCGCTTCGGGGAGTCCCAGCTGCCCACCGCCTCGACGATCCTGCAGGACGGCGACCAGCTGGTCGTCGCGGTGACCGACGAGATCACCGGCCGGGTGCACGAGGTCGTCGAGCGCGGGCCCCAGGGAGGCGAGCACTGATGCGCGTCGCCATCGTCGGCGCGGGCGCCGTCGGCCGGTCGATCGCCGGCGAGCTGCTCGGCAACGGGCACACCGTGATGCTGATCGAGAAGGATCCCCGCAAGGTGCGCACCAAGTCGGTGCCGGGTGCCGAGTGGGTGCAGGCCGACGCCTGCGAGGTCTCCTCGCTGGAGGAGGCCCAGCTGGCCACCTGCGACGTCGTCGTCGCGGCCACCGGTGACGACAAGGCCAACCTCGTCGTCTCGCTGCTGGCCAAGACCGAGTTCGCGGTCAACCGCGTCGTCGCCCGGGTCAAGGACCCCCGCAACGAGTGGCTCTACACGGAGGCGTGGGGCGTCGACGTCGCCGTCTCCACCCCGCGGGTGCTCGCGGCGCTGGTCGAGGAGGCCGTCACCGTGGGCGACGTCGTCCGGCTGATGAGCTTCCGCAAGGGCGCGGCCAACCTCGTCGAGATCACCCTCGCCGAGGACACCCCGTGGGTGGGCCGGGCGCTGCGCGAGGTGCCGCTCCCCCGCGAGACGGTGCTGAGCGCGATCCTGCGCGGCCAGCGGGTGATCACGCCGACCCCGGACGAGCCGCTGGAGGCCGGCGACGAGCTGCTGTTCATCACCCACGCCGAGGTCGAGGACCAGCTGAAGACCGTCTTCGCCCCAGCGGCGGACGGCGGACGCACCGCCTGATCAGGGGGCGGGCCGCTCCTCCGGCCCCTCGGCGGTCCCGGCCACCGCGCGGTGCCGGTGCAGCCGGGACACCACCCACAGCGTCACGACCACCTCGACGGCGGTGACCGGGACGCCCAGCAGCAGCGAGACGATGCCCAGGTCCGTGGCGTCGCCGTCCTCGCTGCCGAGGTACAGGTAGCCCTGCACGCCGGCCCTCAGGAGGAACACCGCGGCCCACAGCACGGTCAGCCACCCGTACGCCCGGACCAGCCGCGGGTCCTCGCGCCAGGGTCGTTCGGGCGCCGGGTCCGGCTGCGCCCGCCCGGTCGCCGGATCGCGCTCGGCCGGGTGCGCGGCGGCGCGGGCGCGCTCCACCCGGCCACGCATCCCCGGGAACGCCGAGCCCGGTGCGGCCATCGCCCCCAGGTGGCTCGGCGCCAGGAACTCCGCGATGACGCCCACGAGCGGACGCCGGAGGACGACGGAGCCGAGCAGCACCACGGTGAGGACGGCGTTGCGCAGGATGCCCGGGACGTAGAAGTCGCGGGCCTGCCCGGTGGCGGCCGCGATGGCCACCGCGACGCCGACGGCGAACAGGCCGCTGACCGCCTGCTGCACGCTCTCCCGCCGGGCCAGCCGGAGCGCGAAGATCAGCACCGCGGTGCCGAGGGCGGCCCAGATGCCCGGCCGGAGCCCGCCGATGCCGTTGGCCACGATGAAGGCCAGCGTCGGCACCGTGGCATCGACCATGCCGCGCCAGCCGCCGAGCTGCTCCAGCACCAGGTGCCGGTCGAAGACGAGGGGGCGCGCGCCGGTGTCGTCGCCGGAGCCGGCCGGGCGCTCGTCGTCGGGGGACGGCACGGGGCCGCTCGAACCGCTCTCGTGCTCGCTCACGGACGCCCGGCGCTCAGCAGGAGCCGAGCTCGTACCAGGGGTTGTAGATGACCCGCCTGCCGTCGAAAGCGGCGAACCGGCCGCGTGCGGTGAGCGTGCGCCCGGGCTCGATGCCGGCGATCCGCCGGCGGCCCAGCCAGACCAGCGTCACCGAACCGGAGCCGTCGAACAGCTCCGCCTCGAGCGTCGGCACGGTCTCGCGGGGGGTGTAGACGACCGACTTCAGCCGGCCGGTCACCGTCACGACCGCCCCCTTGCGGCAGGAGCCGAGCGGCTCGCAGCCGGCGCTCGCCGACTCGGCGCGCAGCTCCTGGGCGTCGATGGTGTGGTCGTCGGCGGTCAGCCGCTGCAGGGTCCGCGACAACCAGCCGACCGGACGGGTCTCGGTCACGGGCCCAGCGTAGTGCCGCCGGGGGCGGTCGCGCCGCCACCGCTCCCCCCGGCGGGGGGCGTGCGCGTGGCGCCGTCGGCGGCCGCCTGCTGCTGGGCGGCGATCCGCGCGGCCGCCTCGGCCGGCAGGGTCAGCGGCAGCGCCTCGCGCACCGGCATGGGCTCCGGCCCGCGGACGACGACGATCGCGCGGAAGGCGTCCTCGAGCGCGGTGGCCGCCTCCGGGCTGGACGCCGCCGACCCGCTGATCGTGCCGCGCAGGAACCAGCGCGGGCCGTCGACGCCGAGGAAGCGGGCCGGGCGCCGGGTCGGCTCCGGCGCCGGCTGGCCGGGCTGGGCCGGCGGGGCGGCCACGACCGTGCCCGCGAGCTCGGGGCCGAAGGGGCCCTCGACCTCGCGCAGCGACGCGCCCTGGCCGGAAGCGGTCGTGGCGATGTCCGTGCGGACGTCGTCCCAGATGCCGGCGGCCCGCGGGGCGGCGAAGGCGGCCACCTGCAGCAGCGAGTCCCCCGAGCGCAGCGTCGCGCCGACCACCTGCCCCTGCGGGTTCAGGTCCACCCGCAGCTCCATGCCGGGGCGGGCGGGCAGCCGCAGCGCCCCGAGGTCGAGGCGGGGAATGCCGTCCTCGGGAGCGTCCGCGACGTCCCAGGGCCCGGTGGTCTCCGCCACGTCGCGCTCGCGCACCTGCGGCTCCGGCGGCACGCCGCGCTCGCGCAGGCTGCGGTCGATCCGATTGCGTCGTCGTCCGAACGGCATGTCAGCCCTGCTCCTCGTCCACCGTGGTCGCGACTCCCGTCGAGCCGTGCCCGCCCGCTCCCCGCTCGCTGCCCGGGAGCCGGTCCACCGGCACGAACCGCGCCCGGACCACCGGCTGCACCACCAGCTGGGCGACCCGGTCACCGCGCCGCAGGGTCAGCGTCGACACCGGGTCGAGGTTGACCAGGTTCACCTTGATCTCACCCCGGTAGCCGGAGTCGATCGTCCCAGGCGCGTTGACCAGGCTCAGCCCGAGGCGGTGGGCCAGCCCGGACCTCGGGTGCACGAAGCCGGCGTAGCCCTCGGGGATCGCCACGGCGACCCCCGTGCCGACCAGCGCGCGCTGCAGCGGCGCCAGCTCGACGTCCTCGGCGAGGGTCAGGTCGGCTCCGGCGTCGCCGGGTAGCGCGTAGCGCGGCACGGTGCCCTCGGGAGAGAGCAGGGAGACCGGCACGTCCAGGTCGGACGGGGGGAGGTCGGGCACGTCGGCGACCCTAGCCGCGCCGGGCGACGGCGTCCTCGCGCCGACCCGGGGCGCGGGGTTCAGGCCCCGCCGCGCAGGTCGCGCAGTACCCGGCGGGCCAGCGTCTCGGTGGCCCGGCGGTTGCTGCGACCGGCCAGCGCGGCCCCCAGCAGGAGCGGTGCCGCGGCGGGCACGCTGCCGACCAGCCGGCGGCCGACGCGCCGCCGGAGCGCGTTCAGGCCGGCGACGCCCAGGACGGAGCCGAACCCCGCCGCGCTCTGCACGGAGCGCTGCGCCGACCAGCTGGAGAGGTAGGCCGCCCCGCGGGCCCGGGCGTCGCCGGGCGCCGGCCGGCCGTGCAGCTCGTGCAGCTCGCCGATCAGCACGACCTCGACCGCCGCGGTCAGCAGCGTCTCGGCGCCCAGCTCGAGCGGGACGACGAGGAGCGACGGCGGCGCGAACCAGTGCGCCGCCGAGAACCCTCCGGTCGCCGCGCCGATGCCGGCGGTGAGGCGGGCCGAGCGGGCGACGAGGGCGTCGGCGATCCCGGCGTCGGAGACACCGGGATGCGCCGCCCGCAACCGCCCGGCATCCCGGATGGGCAGCCGCGGAGCGGCGGCGGACAGCAGGTCACCCAGGACGGCGCCGGGCGAGCGGCCCGGATCGTCGGCGGGACCGTCCGCCGGGACCGACCCCTCCGGCGGTGCGTCGCGACCCCCTCCGACGGCCGCGCCGACCGCCGTGACGACCGCGCCGAGCACGTCGCGCAACCCGGTCCGGGCGGAGCGCCCGGGGGCCTCGCCCGCCGCCTCGCCGGGAGCGGGCTCGGCGCCGCCGAGGAGGCCGGAGACGGCGTCTGCGAGGGCACGCGCGGCACGGGCGAGCCCGCTCTCCTCGACCGGCGCCGGCGTGGGCGTCACCGGCCGGGGCGGCGGGACGTCACGAGCTGCCCCCGTGCGCGGCGACTGCTCGGTCATCGGCTCCCCTCCCCGGCGTCCTGCGGCCCCCGCACGTCGTGCGGGGGGCGGCGGTGCTTCGTCAGGCGCAGTCGCGGCAGTACAGGGCGTCGCCCTTGGTCGCGGCCAGCCGGCTGCGGTGCTGCACCAGGAAGCAGCGGGAGCAGGTGAACTCGTCCTCCTGCTTGGGCAGCACGCGGACGGTGAGCTCCTCGTTCGAGAGGTCTGCGCCGGGCAGCTCGAGGTTCTCGTTGAAATCGGTCTCGTCGACGTCGACGGACGAGGACTGGGCCTCGGCCCGTCGGGCCTTGAGCTCCTCGAGCGAGTCCTCGCCGAGCTCGTCGGCCTCGTTGCGGCGCGGGGCGTCGTAGTCGGTGGCCATGGGGTGCCCCTCCTCCGGGTTCTCGCGGGCGGCGGGCGCCCGCTTCTGCTGACGCGGTGCCGGATGGGCTCCGTCGTCTCGGCCGATCGCCGGTGGGCGATCGGTGTGTCTGCGACAGGGGCCCGCACGCGCGGCGCCCTGCTCCGTGCCGGTCGCTCCCTGCTGTCCTGGTGGACGGTGGACAGGACCGGCAGCCGCCCAACGCCGTACGGGCCCGGTTTGTGCCCGAGGAGTCATGGGCGACACATCGGGCCCATGGACGGGCGTCCGGGCTGCGGAGCGCCAGAGGTTACCCTGCCGCCGTGGCGACTCCTGTGGGTGCTGATCCGACCGTCGTGGGCCCCTACCTGGCGCGTGCGCTGGGCGACCAGCGATGGCAGGAGGTGACCGTCGACCTCATCGCAGCCGGTATGTCCAACCTCACGTACGTCGTGACGCCGAAGGACGGCTCACCGGACGACGCGGTGATCCTCCGCCGCCCCCCGACCGGCGCCGTGCTGGCGACCGCGCACGACATGGCCCGTGAGCACCGCGTGATCTCGGCGCTGGCCGGCACCTCGGTGCCGGTGCCGCGCACGCTGCACATGTGCACCGACGAGTCGGTGCTCGGCGCGCCCTTCTACGTCATGGAGCGCGTCGTCGGTGTCCACGTCGTCGGCTCGCTCCCCGAGGGCTACGCCGACCGGCCGGAGCAGCGCCGTGCCATCGGCGACGGCCTGGTCGACGTCCTGGCCGACCTGCACGCGGTGGACCCGGTGGCCGTCGGGCTGGCCGACTTCGGGCGCCCCGAGGGCTTCGCGGCACGCCAGGTGCGCCGCTGGACCAAGCAGTGGGACGCCACCCGCGACCGCGACCGGCCGAACCTCGACGCCCTCGCCGCCCGGCTGGCCGAGACCGTGCCGACGACGCAGCGGTCGACCATCGTCCACGGCGACTACCGGCTCGACAACTGCCTGCTCGACCCGGCCGAGCCGGGCCGGATCAAGGCGGTGCTGGACTGGGAGATGTCGACGCTGGGCGACCCGCTGACCGACATCGGGATGATGTTCGTCTACTGGCCGCAGGCGGGCGAGGACCGCGCCTCGGCCGCGAGCGGGGTCACCGCCCTGCCCGGCTTCCCGACGCGCCTCGAGGTGGCCGAGCGCTACGCGCAGCGCAGCGGGGCCGACCTCTCGGAGCTCAACTGGTACGTCGGCTTCGCCTTCTTCAAGTTCGCCGCGATCGTCGCCGGCATCGTCGCCCGGTCGGCGGCCGGCGCGATGGCCGGCAAGAACACCAGCGGCTACGCCGAGCGCATCGACCCGGTCGTCGAACTGGGACGCGCCGCGCTCGAGGACGGTGCGATCTAGCCGGCCGATCCCGCTCTAGGATTCCGGCCGTGACGACGCTGCGGACCGAACGCCCCGCGGTGCGCGCCCGCAGCGGGCGTCGGCCCCTGCCGCCGCTGATCTTCCTGCTGGTGCTGGCGCTGGTCGCCCTCGGCGTCTGGTGGAACGTCTTCCGGCAGGACGCCGACCTCCGGGCCGAGCGGGACGCCGCCTGCGCCGAGGCGGAGGCCGCTCCCCAGGCGCTGGACCCGGCCACGGTGTCCGTCCGCGTCTACAACGCCTCCGACCAGGGTGGCCTGGCCCAGGCCGTCGCGGACGACCTCGGCGCGCGCGGGTTCACCATCGCCGAGATCGCCAACGACCCGAGCGGTCGCGAGGTGACCGGCGTCGGCGAGGTGCGGCACGGGCCCAGCGGCAAGGGCACCGCGGCGTTCGTGGCGCTGTACCTGCCCGGCGCCGAGCTGTGGCAGGACATCCGCGCCACCCAGCAGGTGGACCTCGTGCTCGGCCCGGACTTCGTCATCGGCGAGAGCCTGGCCACCGACGACGACGTCACGGCCGCGCTCGCGCCGGCCGAGGAGGCCGCCGCCGACTGCTGAGGCGGCCCGGGCGCCCGGCTACGGGTGCAGCTCGTCCAGCAGGTCCAGGAACGCCCCGCCGATCCCCGGCGCGGCCGCCACGACCATCGGCTCACCGACGGGCCGACCGGCGAGTCCCGCCACGACCGCGCCGGCCTCGGCGGCGATCAGCGCTCCGGCGGCGTGGTCCCACGGCTGGAGGTCGGCCTCGTAGTAGGCGTCCACCCGCCCGGCCGCGACCGCGCACAGCTCCAGCGCCGCGCTGCCGTGCCGGCGGAGGTCCCGGACCCGCGGCAGCAGCTCGGCCACGACGGCGCCCTGCGCCCGCCGCTGCTCGACGCGGTAGCCGAAGCCGGTCGCCACCAGGCTGTGCTCCAGAGCGGTGGCCCCACTGCCGGCCAGGCGGACCGGCTCCGGCGCGGCCGGCGTCGAGAGGAAGGCGCCGCTCCCGGCGACGGCGGTGAAGAGCTCGCCGGTCGCGACGTTGAGGACGACGCCCGCGCGGACGACGCCGTCGACCTCGGCGGCGATGGAGACGGCGTAGGCCGGCAGGTCGTAGAGGAAGTTCACCGTGCCGTCGATCGGATCGACCACCCAGCGGACACCGCTGGTGCCGTCGCGCTGGGCGCCCTCCTCCCCCAGCACGCCGTCATCGGGGCGGGCGCCGAGCAGCCGCCCCACGATCAGGTGCTCGCTGGCGGTGTCCACGGCGGTCACGACGTCGACGGGGCTGGACTTGACGGCCACGTCGTCGCCCGCGCCGGCCCGGCCGAGGCGGACCAGCTCGGCTGCCTCCCGGGCGGTGGCGACGGCCAGCGCCAGCAGGGCCGGGAGGTCGGGGGCGGGAGCACCGGAGGGAGCGGTCACCGGCCGATCCTCCCGCAGCTGGGCGGCCGGAGGTGCGCTCACTAGCCTGGCCCGATGCAGGGCTTCGGCGTGGACATCGGCGGCAGCGGCATCAAGGGGTGCCTGGTGGACCTCGAGAAGGGGGAGCTCGTCGGTGAGCGGCTGCGGATCGAGACGCCGCAGCCCGCCCTCCCCGACCCGGTCTACGGCGTCGTCGGGGGGATCGTGGAGTCCTTCGGCTGGACCGGCCGGATCGGCGTCACGTTCCCGGGGGTCATGAAGCACGGCGTGGCGTACACCGCCGCCAACGTCGACAAGAGCTGGATCGGCACCGATGTCGACGCCGGGCTGGGGGCGTTCGTGCCGGGAACGGTGGAGACGCTCAACGACGCCGACGCGGCCGGGATCGCCGAGATGCGGTACGGCGCGGGCCGCGACCGGCAGGGCGTCGTCCTGATGCTGACCTTCGGCACCGGCATCGGCAGCGCCCTGTTCGTCGACGGGCACCTCGTGCCCAACACCGAGTTCGGCCACATCCAGGTCGACGGGGAGGACGGCGAGAAGCGGGCGGCGGCCTCCGCACGCGAGCGCGAGGACCTCGGCTACCCGGAGTGGGCCCGCCGCGTCGACCGGTACCTGGACGTGCTCGAGGCCGGCCTCTGGCCCGACCTGATCATCGTCGGCGGCGGGGTCAGCAAGAAGGCGCACAAGTGGGTGCCGCTGCTCAGCACCCGGACCCCCGTCGTCCCCGCCCAGCTGCAGAACGACGCCGGCATCGTCGGCGCGGCCCTGGCGGCCTCCGAGCGCCCGGAGCACTGAGCCCGACGGGGTGCCGCGGGCTCCCCTGCGGGAGCCGATCCGTGCGCTGGTCAGTGGAAACGCCGGTGGCCGTCGTTACAATGAGAATGCCCCGGGCCGACGTCCTCCAGCGAGGAGGGATCCCCCGGCCGACCAGCGGTCAAACCCCGCGCAGGTCGGCCGAGGTACCCGACGCCGGAGGGCGGGAGCAGGGGCCGCTACCCGAGGATCAGACGGTCCCCTGGCGTACGCCCCCAGCACGGGAAGGAACCTGAGTGCCCGCCGACCAGCCAGCACCGGAAGCAGCCGACGCGAGCGCCACGAAGCGGTCCAGGACCGTCGCTGCCGGCACCCGCGCCTCGAGGGCCACCGCTGCGGTTCCGGACAGCGCTGAGGCGGCCGCCCCCCCGAAGAAGGCGGCGGCGAAGAAGCCCGCCAAGGCCCCCGCCAAGGGCAGGACGAAGCCGGCGATCACGCCGTCCACCTCCGCCGGTGAGGGCACCGTCCTGACCGCCGTGGCCGCCGACGGGTCATCCGTGGCCGTGGTCGACGCCGGCTCGGAGGGCCTGACCCTCGACGAGACGGTCGTGACGGGCAAGGACGGCGTCGAGGTCGCGCCGGCCGAGGACGAGGCAGCCGAGCCCGGCACCGACTTCGAGTGGGACGAGGAGGAGGAGTCCGAGGCGCTGCGCCAGGCCCGCAAGGACGCCGAGCTCACCGCCTCGGCCGACTCCGTCCGCGCCTACCTCAAGCAGATCGGCAAGGTCGCCCTGCTCAACGCCGAGGAGGAGGTCGACCTCGCCAAGCGCATCGAGGCCGGGCTCTACGGCTCCGAGCGGCTGCGCCAGGTCGAGGAGGAGAGCATCAAGCTCTCCCCGCAGATGCGCCGCGACCTGAACTGGATCATCCGCGACGGCGAGCGCGCCAAGAACCACCTGCTCGAGGCCAACCTGCGCCTCGTCGTCTCCCTCGCCAAGCGCTACACCGGCCGCGGGATGGCCTTCCTGGACCTCATCCAGGAGGGCAACCTCGGCCTGATCCGCGCGGTCGAGAAGTTCGACTACACCAAGGGCTACAAGTTCTCGACCTACGCCACGTGGTGGATCCGCCAGGCGATCACCCGCGCGATGGCCGACCAGGCCCGCACCATCCGCATCCCGGTGCACATGGTCGAGGTCATCAACAAGCTCGGCCGCATACAGCGCGAGCTGCTCCAGGACCTGGGCCGCGAGCCCACGCCGGAGGAGCTGGCCAAGGAGATGGACATCACCCCGGAGAAGGTGCTGGAGATCCAGCAGTACGCCCGGGAGCCGATCAGCCTCGACCAGACCATCGGCGACGAGGGCGACAGCCAGCTCGGCGACTTCATCGAGGACTCCGAAGCCGTGGTGGCCGTCGATGCGGTGAGCTTCACGCTGATGCAGGACCAGCTGACCAGCGTGCTGCAGACGCTCTCCGAGCGGGAGGCCGGCGTCGTCCGGCTGCGCTTCGGCCTCACCGACGGCCAGCCGCGCACCCTCGACGAGATCGGGCAGGTCTACGGCGTCACGCGCGAGCGGATCCGGCAGATCGAGTCCAAGACGATGAGCAAGCTCCGCCACCCCAGCCGCTCCCAGGTGCTGCGCGACTATCTCGATTAGCAGCCCTCCGGGCTGCTGACCGCGGCCAGGAGCCGTCCCCCTGCCGCGCTGAGCCCTCCGTCGTGCCTGCGCGGGACCCTCCGGGCCCCACTCGGCACGAACTCGTGTGGTCACCCCCCTGGCGGTCCGCGTCGACCGGCAGTCCCGTCACCGCCCCACCCGGATGGGGCGGGTGGGGCGGCCGGGCGGGTTGGCCCCCACATCTGTCGGGTAGACCGCGTAGCGTGGGGGACGTCAGAACAGCAGCGGACCCACAGCCGCTCCGGTCACCCGGCCGGGACGGCACGCGAGACCAGCACGAGAACGACCGGTACCACCCCAGTGACGTCCCCTGCTGAACCCGCTCCACCGATGGCACATCACGGACTCGTCTCGATCTGAGAGTCCGGGTTCGCCGACAGCGGAACGGGAACACGAGGGGCCATCCTGGCGCTGTGCAGGAGGCCGATCCGCATCCGCGGATCCGTGCGGTAGAGAGCGAGTGATGAGCCAGATGACCCAGACGCTGACGACGACCCCGCCCACCGATGACCTCGTCGTTCCCTTCCACTGCGACCGCTGTGGGGCTCTGGCCAAGGTGCGAGTCGTACTCGCCAGTGGCAGCGACCTCGTCTTCTGCGGGCACCACGCGCGTGAGTACGAGAGCAAGCTTCGTGACATCGCCGTCGACATCATCGACACCGAGGGCGAGCAGCACGTAACTGCGTGAGAGAACCGCTAACGTCGCGCCCGCGATGACAGCCTCACCCGACGACGCCGCCGACTCCTCCGCACCGCCTCGAGCGGACGGAGGGTCGGCGGCTCCGTCGTCCCCGGGCACCCCCGGTACGCGGCAACCGGAGGACACCCCCATGGCCCAGCAGCCCCCCGCGCACGACGAGACCGTGCGCATGCGCCCCGACGGGCCGGACAGCCGGCCCCCCGTCGAGGCCTCGCCCGGCACGTCGGGCGCCGTCGACACGCCCGGACCGCAGAACGCGTTTCCGGCCGGTGGCGAGGTCGACGACACCCGGCCCGTGCCCCGCGACTGGCTCAGCGGCGCCCCGGAGGCCGAGACCGCCGCGGTGGCCGAGCCCCCCGCACAGCCCGGCGTCGAGGACACCGGCGTCCTCGACGGAGCGGCGCTCCCCCACGCGAGCGACGACCGGGCGGACGGCGACGCGACCGACGACGGCGGATCCGACGACGGCGGATCCGGCGGCGCCGGTGACGACGGCCTGCCCCCGGCCGGCGACGGCGCCGACCGGGCCGGCTCCCCGTGGTGGCGGCGCCGTGCCGTGCTCGTGCCCGCCGGCGCGGTCCTCCTGCTCGGCGCCGTCTACGGCGCCGACCTCGCCCTCTCCTCCGGCGACGTCCCGCGCTCGACCGTCGTCGCCGGCGTCGAGATCGGCGGGCTCTCCCCCGCGGCCGCCGAGAAGCTGCTCGCCGAGGAGCTCGGCAGCCGGGTGGCGGCCGACCGCACCATCGTGGCCGACGACGTGGAAGGCCTCCTCTCCCCCACGCGGGCCGGCTTCCGCCTGGACGCCGAGGAGACCGTCGACGCCGCGGACGACCAGCCGCTGAACCCCTGGACGCGCCTGACGACGCTGTTCACCGAGCGCGAGGTCGAGCCGGTCGTCGGTGTCGACGAGTCCGCCGTCGCCGACGAGCTCGGCTCCTTCGAGGCGCAGCTCGCGACCTTCGCCGAGCAGGTCGACCGCGCCCCGGCCGACGCCACCATCGCCATCGACGGCACCACCGCGCGCGTGGTGGAACCCCTCGACGGCCGGACGCTCGACCGGGACGGCGCCGAGGAGACGATCACCGCGGCCCTGACCAGCGCGGACCCCGGCACGCCGGTCGAGCTGCCCGTCTCCGTCGAGCCCGCCTCGGTCGACACCCCCGAGGCCGAGCGCGTGCTCGCCGAGACCGTCCAGCCGGCCCTCGCCGCGCCCGTGGAGGTGACCGGCGACGGCGGGAACCGCACCGCGGAGGTGCCGGTGACCGCCCTGGCCGCGGCGCTCACCTTCACGCCCGGCGACGCGGGCACCCTCGAGGTCGGCATCGACCCGGCTGCGCTGCAGAACGCCCTCGGCGACGAGCTGGCCGTCTTCGGCTCCCCCGCCCGGGACGCCCGGTTCGAGGTGACCGGCGGCTCCGTGCGCATCGTGCCCTCGGTGGACGGCACCGGGATCGACCCCACACACCTGGCCGAGCAGCTCCTGCCCGTGCTGGACGACCCCGCCCCGCGATCGGTCACCGCCGAACCCCGCCCCGTGCCGGCCGACTTCACCACGCAGGAGGCCGAGGCGCTCGGCATCCGCGAGCAGATCAGCACCTTCACGACCAACATCGGCAATCCGGCCAGCGGCGAGAACATCCGCGTCGTGGCGGCCGAGGTCGACGGGGCACTCGTGCTCCCGGGCGAGACCTTCAGCCTCAACACGTTCACCGGCCCGCGCGGCAAGGCGCAGGGTTACGTCGAGGCCGCCGTCATCCAGAACGGCGAGCTGTCCAAAGCCGTCGGCGGCGGCATCAGCCAGTTCGCCACGACGATGTTCAACGCGGTGTTCTTCGCCGGGCTCGAGGACGTCTTCCACAAGCCGCACAGCTTCTACATCAGCCGCTACCCGGCCGGCCGCGAGGCCACCGTGTACGAAGGCGCGATCGATCTCCAGTGGCGCAACGACGGCGACACCGGTGTCTTCATCGACACCCAGTGGACGCCGTCCGCGCTCACCGTCACCTTCTACGGCACCAAGCGCTACGAGATCGAGTCGGTCAGCAGCGAGCGGCGCAACCCGCGGCAGCCGGCGGTCATCGACAAGATCGACGACGGGAACTGCACGCGGCAGTCCGGCGTGCCGGGATTCGACATCACGGTGACGCGCGTGTTCAAGGACCTGTCCACCGGCGCCGTCGTCAAGCGGGAGGACTTCCGGACCCGCTACAACGCCGAGGCGGTCATCAACTGCGTGCCGCCGGACAGCCCCGCACCGCCCGCGGCCCCGGAGGGCACCGCTCCGGCGGGTGCTCCCGCCCCCGGCGGCCGGCGTCCCGGCGGCCGGCGGGTGCGCTGACCGGCTCCCCCGGCGGAGCGGTTCCCGACCGGGAGGCGCCCGGGTCCGACGTCGGTGACGTGCACACTGGGCGCATGAGCGCCGTGCTGCCCAGCGGTCCGCCGGCGCAGGCCGACGAGCCCGTGGGATCCGCCGGCGCTCCCGCCGAGGACCTGCCCGGCGCGCTCCCGGCCGGCGGGTCGGACGCCGAGGGCTCGGGTGCCACCCGGCCCGCGGATCGGCCCCGGGAGCGGCTGGGCTCGTGGCCGGCCGTTCTCCGCGTGCCCCTCCAGGTGCTCGGCCGCACCCTGGCGAAGGCGTGGCAGGACCGGATCCTGGGGCTGTCCGGCGAGGCGGCCTTCTGGCAGATCCTCTCCGTCCCGCCGCTGCTCATCGGGCTGCTCGGCTCGCTGGGCTACCTCGGTGACGTGATCGGCGCCGACGCGGTCCGGGAGATCGAGGACTACCTGCTCAGCGCGTCCGCCGAGGTGCTCACGCCCGACGTCGTCGACTCGCTGGTCGCGCCCACGCTGAACGACATCCTCAGCTCCGGCCGGCTCGACGTCGTCAGCCTGGGTTTCCTGATCTCGCTGTGGGCCGGCTCCTCGGCGACGGCGACCTTCATGAACACGACGGTCATCGCCTACGACCAGCGGGACGTCCGCGGGCCGATCCGCACCCGGCTCAAGGCGCTGTGGCTGTTCATCGTCGGCATGGTCGTCGCCGTCCTGACCCTGCCACTGCTGGTGCTCGGCCGCGGGGTGCTGGTCGCGCTGCTGCCCACCGGCTGGCAGCCGGCGGCGACCGTGCTGATCAACGGGATCTACTGGCCGCTGGTGCTCGTCGGTCTGCTGCTGGCGCTGACCAGTTTCTACAACGTGACGCTGCCCAACCGGCTGCCGTGGAGCCGGCACCTGCCCGGCGCGGTGCTGGCGCTCGGCTTCTTCATGGTGGCCGCCCTCGTGCTGCGGACCTATGTCGCCGACGTCCTCACCGCGGCGCTGCCCTACGGCGCGCTGGCCGCGCCCATCGGCATCCTGCTGTTCTGTTTCTTCTTCGGCATGGCCGTCCTGCTGGGTGCCGAGCTCAATGCCACGATCCAGGCCCGCTGGCCGGCCCCGCTGCGCCGCCACGACCCCCGCCGCCGCGCCCGCCGCGAGGCCAAGCTGGCCGAGGAGGCCCGGCGGCTGAACGGGAGCTAGGCGCGAAGCGCCTCCGCGTCGCCGACGCGGGCCCGGAGGGTCCCGGCGGAGCCGCGGGAGAGGACTCCACGCAGCAGGGGACGGCTCATGGCCGCGGTGTCGTCCGGAGGACGACGATGTGCTCAGTCCTTCTTGAGCTGCTGGTAGACCTCCTTGCAGGCCGGGCACACCGGGCTGCCGGGCTTGGGGGTCTTGGTCACCGGGAAGACCTCGCCGCAGAGGGCCTCGACCATCGTGCCCATGACCGCGCTCTCAGCGATCTTGTTCTTCCGCACGTAGTGGAAGACCTCGTTCGCGCTGCCGGTGTCGGCATCGCGGACGTCGGGCCGCTCGAGGATGTCGCTGCTGCTCACTGGGATCTCCTTCGTGGTCCGTGCGCCGGTCGAAGCCCGGGATCCGGGCGCTCCCACGCCGGTCTCCATGATGACAGGGCGGCCGACGATCGTGACCGTCCCGTGATCGACAGCGTCGAGCAACCCGCTAAGTTAGGCGAGCCTCACCTCAGTCGATCTTCCGGAAGGTCCCCATGCACCGCGCACCACGACTGGTCGCTCTCGCCGCCGCTACTCTCCTGATCGGCGGCCTCGCCGCCTGCTCCGACGACTCCGACCCGGAGACCTCGGGCTCCGGCGACTTCTCGCCGATCACCATCGAGCACGCGCTCGGCACCACGACCATCGGCGAGTTGCCCGAGCGCGTGGCCACGGTGGCCTGGGCCAACCACGAGGTGCCCCTGGCCCTCGGCGTCGTGCCGGTCGGCATGGCCGCCGCCAACTTCGGTGACGACGACGGCGACGGCCTGCTCCCCTGGGTCAGCGAGCGCCTCGAGGAGCTCGACGCCGACGTCCCGGTGCTGTTCGACGAGACCGACGGGATCGACTTCGAGGCCGTCGCCGACACCGAGCCCGACGTCATCCTCGCCGGCTACTCCGGGCTGACCCAGGAGGACTACGACACGCTCAGCGAGATCGCGCCGGTCATCGCCTACCCCGAGGGCCCCTGGGCGACCTCGTGGCGGGACATGATCGAGATCAACTCGGCCGGCATGGGCATGGCCGACGAGGGCGAGGAGCTGATCGCCGACCTCGAGCAGGAGATCAGCGACACCGTCGGCGAGTACCCGCAGCTGGCCGGCGCGTCGACGATGTTCCTCACCCACGTGGACACGACCGACCTCAGCGAGGTCAGCTTCTACACGCCGTACGACACGCGCAGCGCCTTCTTCGAGGACCTCGGTCTGTCGACCCCCGCCAGCGTGCGGGAGGCCTCCTCGGACCCGGAGAAGTTCTCCGGCACGATCAGCGCCGAGCAGGTCGACACCCTGGACGACGTCGAGCTGATCGTCACCTACGGCGACCAGGAGCTCGTGGACGCGCTGAACGCCGACCCGCTGCTCTCCCAGATGCCCGCGGTGAAGAACGGCGCGATCGTGCTGCTGCCCGACACCCCGCTGGGCACCGCCGCCAACCCGACGCCGCTGGCGATCTCCTGGGTCCTCGAGGACTACGTGGCCATGCTGGCCGAGGCCGCCGACAAGGCCTCCTGACTGCTGGCTGTGGCGATCTCCTCGTGACCTCGGTCCTGTCCGTCCCGGCCCCGGACGCCGCTCCCCCGCGGCGCCCGGGGTCGGTCCGGTTCCTCTGGCTGCTCGTCGTCCTGGCCGCGCTCGTCCTGCTGATGGCCGCCTCGGTGGCGATCGGCTCGCGCGGCGTCGGCTGGGGCGACATCGTCGCCGCGCTCGGCGGCTCGCAGGAGACCGTCGCGGAGGCGGCGGTCACCAAACGCATCCCCCGCACGTTCCTGGCGGTGCTGGTCGGTGCGGCCCTCGGGCTCGCCGGCGCCGTGATGCAGGGGGTCACCCGCAACCCGCTGGCCGACCCCGGCGTCCTGGGCATCAACATGGGCGCCTCGCTCGCCGTCGTCGCCGGGCTGGCGTGGTTCGGGCTGTTCAGCGCGACCAGCATCATCGTCACGGCCATCGCCGGCGCCGCCCTCGCGGCGGTGTTCGTCTACGCCGTCGGCTCGCTGGGCCGCGGCGGCCCCACGCCGCTGAAGCTCGCGCTGGCCGGCGCGGCCACCGCGGCGGCGCTGACGTCGTTCATCACCGCCATCGCGCTGCCCCGCGGCGACATCGCCGCGAACGTGCAGTCCTGGCAGGTGGGCGGGGTGGGCGGCGCGACCGGCTCGACGATCACGCCCGTGCTGCCCTTCCTCGCGGTCGGCCTGGTCATCAGCCTGCTCTCGGCGCGCAGCCTCAACTCCCTGGCCCTGGGTGACGAGCTCGCCGCCGGGCTCGGGGAGCGCGTCGCCCTCGCCCGCGGTCTCGCCGCCCTGGGCTCGGTGCTGCTCTGCGGCGCGGCCACCGCCGTCGCCGGCCCGATCTGGTTCGTCGGGCTCGTGGTCCCGCACCTGTGCCGGCTCCTGGTCGGCGTCGACCACCGCTGGCTGCTGCCGTTCAGCGCTCTCGCCGGCGCCTGCCTGGTGACCGCCTCCGACGTGCTCGGCCGCATCGTCGCCCGGCCCGGGGAGCTCGACGTCGGCATCATCACCGCGCTGATCGGCGCACCGTTCTTCATCGCCGTCGTGCGCCGGCAGAAGGTGCGCGAGCTGTGACCGCCCTCGCCGCCCCGCCGGACGCCGCCGTCGACTCCGTCCTCCACCAGCGGACCCGTCGCGCCTCCCGCCGCCGGCTGGTGATCGTCGTCCTGGCCGTGCTGGTGGTCGTCGCGTTCGCCGTCACGCTGATGGTCGGCCGGACCTTCTACCCGCCCGGTGACGTGCTGCGCGTCATCACCGGCGAGAAGGTGCCGGGTGCCTCGTTCACCGTCGGCCGGCTCCGGCTCCCCCGCGGCGTCCTCGCCGTCGTCGCCGGGCTGAGCTTCGGGCTGGCCGGGGTCACCTTCCAGACGATGCTGCGCAATCCGCTCGCCAGCCCGGACGTCATCGGCATCAGCTCGGGTGCCAGCGCCGCCGCCGTCGTGGGCATCGTGCTCTTCTCCCTCGACGGGACGGCCGTCTCGAGCCTCGCCGTCGCCGCGGCCCTCGGCGTCGCACTGCTCATCTACGTGCTCGCCTTCAAGGACGGCGTGGCCGGCACTCGACTGATCCTCATCGGCATCGGCGTCGGCGCGATGCTGAACAGCGTCATCCAGTACGTGCTCTCGCGGGCCGGCCAGTGGGACTACCAGGAGGCGCTGCGCTGGCTCACCGGGAGCCTCAACGGCACCTCCTGGACGACGGTCCTGCCCGCCCTGCTCGCCCTGCTCGTCCTCGCCCCGGTCCTGCTGGGGCAGACCAGGAACCTCGCCACGCTGCAGCTCGGGGACGACACCGCCGCCGCGCTGGGGGTGCGGGTCGAGCGCACGCGGGTGATCGCGATCATCGCCGCGGTCGGCCTGGTCGCGTTCGCGACCGCGGCCTGCGGGCCGATCGCCTTCGTGTCCTTCCTCGCGGGGCCGATCGCGGCGCGCATCGTCGGGCCGAACGGCTCGCTGCTCGTGCCGGCCGCCCTGGTCGGGGCCCTGCTGGTGCTGGTCGCCGACCTCGTCGGCCAGTTCGCGCTGGACACCCGGTTCCCGGTCGGCGTCGTCACCGGCGTGCTCGGCGCCCCGTACCTGATCTACCTGATCATCCGCACCAACCGGGCCGGAGGCTCGCTATGACCACGACGCACACGCTGGTCGCCGAGGAGCTCACGCTCGCCTACGGCGAGCGGACCGTCATCGAGGGGCTGGACCTCGCCGTCCCGGCGGGGCGGATCACCGCCATCGTCGGCGCCAACGCCTCGGGCAAGTCGACCCTGCTGCGGTCGATGTCCCGGTTGCTGGCCCCGCGCGCCGGCCGGGTGCTGCTCGACGGCCGGGCGGTGCACCGGATGCCGGCCAAGGAGCTGGCGCGGACCCTCGGCCTGCTGCCGCAGTCCCCCATCGCCCCGGAAGGCATCACCGTCTCCGACCTGGTCGGCCGCGGCCGGCACCCGCACCAGGGCGTCTTCTCGCGGTGGAGCCGCGAGGACGACGCCGCGGTGGCCGCGGCGCTGGAGGCGACCTCGACGACGGAGCTGGCCGAGCGCGCCGTGGACGAGCTGTCGGGCGGCCAGCGGCAGCGGGTGTGGATCGCCATGGCGCTCGCCCAGCAGACCGATCTGCTGCTGCTGGACGAGCCGACGACGTTCCTCGACGTGAGCCATCAGATCGAGGTGCTCGACCTGCTCACCGACCTCAACCGCGTGCGGGGCACGACGATCGTGATGGTGCTGCACGACCTCAACCTGGCCGCCCGGTACGCCGACCACCTGGTCGCGCTGGAGTCCGGACGGATCCACGCGGCCGGCGAGCCCGGCACCGTGCTGACCGAGGACTGCGTGCGCGCGGTCTTCGGGCTGGAGAGCCGGGTGATCGCCGACCCGATCTCGGGGAAGCCGCTCATGCTGCCGATCGGGCGGCACCACGCCACCGCCCCGGTGGCCGCGGAGGTCCGCGGCGCGTCCGAGGCGCTCAGCCCTCGATGACGCGGTGCGGCTTGCTCTCGAGCTGCCGGTCGGGGCCGGCGACGTAGCGGTGGACGTGCTGCTTCTTCTTCGGCGGCCGGTCGTTGGCCATGATCACCGCGATCCAGGGCAGCACGGTGCCGAGGAACGCGAAGATCAGCATCAGCCACACCGTCTGGTAGAACACCGCGGCCAGGACCAGGGAGATGCCGCGGACGAGCATGGTCAGGGCGTAGCGCTTCTTCCGCGCGGCGTGCTGGTCGACCTGGCTGACCTGGGCCTCGGTGATGAGCACGGGCTCGGCGCGGCCCGGCCGCGGGAACTGCTGGCTGGTGGCCACGGGCTTCCATCCCTCCGCCGGCCGGTGCGCGGGGGCGAGCGCCCCGGCGCTCCCCCGGATCCGCGGCCCATGGTGCCACCGCGGAGGGAGTGCGTGCAGGCGTACCGGTCGTTCCGCCCGTGGACCCCTCCGGTGCAGACTGCGGACGGGACGGCAGAGGCCGTTCCTGTGACGGGAGGTGTCCGGTGGGCGATGTGACGGTCTCAGCGGCGGGGCTGGTGGTGGCCGGGGTCGACGGCTCGGACTCCTCGACCCGCGCCGCGGTCCACGCGGCGGAGTGCGCGCGCCGCCGGGGGCTGGGCCTGCTGGTGGTGCACGTGACCCCGCGGGGCGGAGGTGTCCCGATGGCCGCGCGCGAGATCCAGGCGCGGTTCGGGGAGAGCGCCACCGCGCTGGTCGAGGCGGCTGCTGCCGCCGCCCGGGCGGCCACCGGCCTGACCGACATCACCGCAGCGGTGATCGACGACTACCCCGTCGACGGCCTGCTGGCGCTGTCGTCCGAGGCCGCCCTGCTGGTGACCGGCCGCCGCGGCATCGGCGGGCTGCCCGGACTGCTGCTCGGGTCCACCGCCGGCGCGCTGGTCCAGCACGCCGAGTGCCCGGTGATCGCCCTGCCCGACGAGCTCGGCACGCAGGAGGGCGGGCGGCTGCCCGTCGTGGTCGGCGTCGAGGGGCGGCCCGGCGACGACGCGGTGCTGGCCTTCGCCGTCGAGGAGGCCGCAGCACGGGGGGTCGACCTCCGTGCCGTGCACGCGTGGCGCGACGTCACCGTCGAGTCGGCCGTCGGCGGGTTCGGTCCGGTGGTCGACTGGAGCGCGATCGAGGCGGAGGAGCAGCGGCAGCTGAGCGAGGCCCTCGCCGGGTGGCGCAGCGGCGACCACGGCGTGCGGATCGAGGAGGTGGTGGCGCGCGACCGGGCCGCCACCGCCCTGCTGCACGCCTCGGCCTCCGCCCAGCTGCTCGTGGTGGGCCACCGGCACCGGAGCCGTCTCGCGCGTCTGGGCTCGACCACCCACGCCGTGCTGCACCGCGCGGCGTGCCCGGTCGCCGTCGTCCCGCTCCGGGAGCAGCCGGGTCAGGCCTCCGGTCCCGGGCCGAGCTGAGCGGAGCGCTCAGCCGGCGTCGGCCTGCTTCTTCGCCGCCGCCTTCTGCTCCTGCTTGAACCGGCGCACGTCGGCCAGCGACTCGGGGCCGGTGATGTCGGCGACCGACCGGGTGGAGCCCTCGTCGCCGTAGGCCCCGGCGGCCTCGCGCCAGCCGGCCGGGGTGACCCCGTACTGCTTGCCGAGCAGCGCCAGGAAGATCGAGGCCTTCTGCGCGCCGAAGCCCGGGAGCTCCTTGAGCCGGCGCAGCAGGGCCTTCCCGTCCGGGGCGTCGGCCCACAGGTTCTCCGCGCGTCCGTCGTAGCGCTCCACCAGGAGCCGGCACAGGTCCTGGGTGCGGCCGGCCATCGAGCCCGGGTACCGGTGCAGCGCCGGCGGGCCCTGGAAGACGGCGGTGAGCTCCTCGGGGTCCGCGCCGGCCAGCTGTCCGGCGTCCAGGGTGTCGGCGCCGAGCCGGTCGGCGAGCAGGCGGGGCGCCGAGAAGGCGCGCTCCATCGGGAACTGCTGGTCGCAGCGTATCGTTCAGCCAAGCAGTGACGCAGAGCGACCGGCCGAGCGCACTCCGTCGAGAGGGGCGCTGGCGTGGCGCGCAAGGACCACGGTGCCATCTTCCGCATGGGTGCCGTCCAGCTCGTGCAGGAGAAGCAGGCCGAACTCCTGACCGCGCGGGAGCTCCTCCTCGGCGGGTACGGGCGGATCAGCGACGACCAGGAGGACGAGGGCACCGGTGACCGCGGGGCGGGCGTCGCCCGGCAGCGCGAGGCGGTCGACCAGGTCTGCAAGCTGATGTCGATCACCAGCCAGCCGCTCGTGTGGACGGTCGCGGCCTGGTACGAGGACAACGACGTCAGCGCCTTCAAGGATGTGGTCCGCCCGCAGTTCGAGCTCATGCTGGAAGACCTGCGGAACGGCACGATCGACGGGATCGTCGTCTACGACCTCGACCGCCTGGCCCGCCGTCCGGTGGACCTCGAGAAGGTCATCGACATCTACGACCGCGCGGCGAAGGAGGGGCGCCAGCTCTTCTTCGCCACGGCCCAGGACAAGATCGACCTCGCCAGTGCGGACGGCCTCACCCTGGCCCGGGTCATGGTGGCCTTCGCGAACAAGGCCAGCCGGGACACCGCCCGCCGCGTCGCGCTGAAGCACCGCGAGGTCGCGCTCACCGGGCGGCCTGTCGGCGGCACTCGCCCCTTCGGCTGGCAGTGGACCGACGGCAAGGCGCCGCTCACGCTCAAGGACGGCCGCGTGATCGCCGCCGGGAAGCGGCAGCACGCCGTCCTCGAGGCGGAGGCGAAGGTCATCGAGCAGGCCGCCCAGGACGTCCTGCTCGGGGTCTCGCTGACCACGATCTGCCGCGACCTCAATCAGCGCGGCATCCGCACCACCCGCGGCAACGAGTGGAGGCCGGGACCGTTGCGGTTGATGCTGGAGAGCCCCCGGCTGGCCGGCTTCCGCGTGCACCAGGGCACGTTCATCGCCGACAAGGAGGGGACGGCCTTCGTCAAGGGCGAGTGGGATCCGATCCTGGACGAGGACACGTGGCAGCAGGTCTTCGACACCCTCCAGGCGAAGGGGTCCGGGCACCGCAAGAACGAGGGCCGCCGGTCGTACCTGCTGTCCGGCCTGCTCCAGTGCTCGCAGTGCGGAGGATCGATGTCGGCCAACGCACGGTCGGACGGCAGCCACTTCTACGCCTGCAAACCTCGCACCGGGCAGAAGGGGAAGGCCGGCTGCGGGAAGGTGACCTGCTCCGGGCGGGCGGTCGAGGCGCTGATTGAGGCCGCCATGAAGCAGCGGATGGCGATCAGCACCCTGACGGTCCACGAGGAGGACACCTGGCCGGACGAGGACGAGCTGGCGGCCACGAAGGCGCAGATGAGAGCGCTGATGCCGCAGCTGGTGGAGGCCGAGGGCCAGGCCCGTCAGCTCCTGAACGCGGAGTTCACCAAGCTCTCGGACCGGGTGGAGGAACTGCAGGCCGAGCGGGCGCGGTGGGTGTTCCAGCACGGTCGCAGCGTCCGGCACGCGAAGGTCGGGCCCGAGGACTGGGACGACATGACGGTCGACAAGCGCCGGGCCTACGTCGAAGAGGAGATCACGGCCATCGTCGTCCGGCCCGCCGTGCAGCGGAGCAACAGGTTCGACTACACGCGCCTGTCGATCGTCTGGCGGACGGACGAGCCGCCGGCGGACTGAAGGCGGCGCACCGCCTGCGCCTCGAGGCGCGGGCGCAGGCGAGCCCACCGCTGCGGCGTCATCGCCGGGGCATCGGCGAGGTGGTGCGCGAGAGCCTCATCGAGGTCGTAGATGCAGTGGGCTGTGGTGGCCCCGCTCGTCGTCATGCGGGCGGACCGTCCGCAGGCCCCGGAGAAGCGCAGTCATCCCTGACTCGAAAGGGGGAACGACCTCACTCCGGACAACGCACGGTCGCGTGAGGCGCTCGATGGCACGGGGGGTCGCACCGCCTGTCGCCGTCCCGCCGGGGTCCGCTGTCCGGTCTGCCGGCCACGCGGGTACGGCGTCAGACCGCCCCGAGCCACAGGCCGGCGCCCACGCCGAGCAGGATCGACATCGCCGCAGCGGCGTGGAGCACGACCACCGGAACTCGCTGAACCGTCTGCGCCGTACCGGCCGCGGTGCGCGCCCCCGTCCCGACAGACCCCTCCGCCGTGGCCGCTGCGACTGGCACTCCGACGAAGGCCGGCGCGATCCAGCGCAGGTAGTAGAAGAGGCTGGCGACGGTGTTCACCGCGGCCACGACCACCAGCCACGGCATCGCGCCGTCCCACGCCGCGGCGAAGACGGCGAGCTTGCCGACGAAGACCGCCGTCGGCGGCGTCCCGACCAGGCCGAGCAGGCAGATCACGAGGCTGACCACCAGCCACCGGTGCTGCGCTGCGGCCGTGGCCCAGTCGGTGATCGTGCGGGCCGCCGGGGTGGCGACGACGGCGGCGAAGGCCCCGATGTTGGTGACTGCGTAGGCGGCCAGGTAGATGGCAAGGGCAGGGACCGCGAGGTCGGTGCGGGCTGCGACGGCGACGACCATGAACAGATAGCCGACCTGGCTGACGGTCGAGTAGGCCAGCAGCCGCAGCACGTCGGTCTGGGCGAATGCGGCCAGGTTGCCCAGCGTCATGCTGGCTGCGGCGATGACGGCGACGAGCAGCGGGACGTCGAGGGGCAGGTCCGCGAACGGCTCGGCGAGCAGGCGGAAGGCTGCGGCAACGGCACCGATCTTGGGGATCGTGGTGAGGTAGGCGGCCATCGGCGGCGTCGTCCCTGCCGTCACGTCGGGAACCCAGAAGTGCACGGGAACGGCACCGGCCTTGAAGGCGACGCCGGCGAGCACGCCGAGGACCCCGACGGCCAGCAGCACCGGTGACGACTCGGGGAGCAGCGCGGCGAGCTCGGAGTAGCCGGTCGTGCCGGAGGCGAGCACCAGGGCGGCGACTCCCACGAGCAGCAGGACGCCGACGAAGGCGCCCATGAGGTAGTACTTCATCGTCGCCTCGGTCCCGGCCGAGTCCTTGGCGAAGCCGGCCAGGGCGTAGAGCGGGACGCTGGCCAGCAGGTAGGCGGCGACGAGCAGCAGCAGGTCGCCACTGGCGGCCAGCGCGACCGTCCCGAGCGCGCCCAGCAGCATCAGCACGTAGGCCTCGGTCTCCCGGGGATGCCCGGCCACTGACGGCGCGGCCAGCCACACGAGGGCGGCGACACCCAGGGCGACGACGACGCGGACGACACCGGTGGTGGTGTCGACGACCCAGGTGCCCTCGAAGACCCGCTGCGCGGGATCGGGCAGCGCCAGGGCAGCGGAAACCGCGCTGGCCAGGCAGGCGACGGTGACCAGGACCCGGACCCGCCACTGCCGCTGCTGCGGCGTCCACAGGCCGAGGAGCAGCCCGCCGACCGCGCCCAGCAGAAGGAAGGCCTCCGGCAGCAAGGCCGACCAGGCCTCCCCGCTCCCGGACATGCCCGTCACCGAGCCACCAGCTCCACGACCGCCATCGCCGCCGGCTCGAGGACATCCAGCAGGACGCGGGGGAACAGCCCCAGCACGACGGCGAGCGCGAGCAGCGGGACGATCGCGACCACCTCGTTGGCGCGCAGGTCGCGGATCCGGGTCGTCTGCCGGGTCTCGGCGGCGACCGCGGTGCCACCGCCCGCTCGGGCCGGAGCCGGGTCCTCCTGCACCTGGCCGGCGTCCGTCTCCTGGCCGGCGTCCGGCTCCTCCGGAGCGACGGTGTCGCCGGTGAGCAGCCGCTGCAACGTGAGCAGGAACAGCCCGGCGGTCACCAGGATGCCGAGGACGGCGATCACCGTGGCCACGGGCGCGGCCTGCAGGGCGCCGGTGAAGACCTGGAACTCGGCGATGAAGCTGGAGAACCCGGGCAGCCCCAGCGAGCCGAAGGCGGCCACCGCGAGGCAGGCGGCGAACACCGGCGCCGGGCGGGCCAGGCCGCCCCAGCGGTCGAAGGCATAGCTGTGCCCGCGGGACCACAGCCACCCGCTGAGCAGGAACAACGCGCCGGTGAGCAGCCCGTGACTGACCATCTGGTACATCGCGCCGACCGTGGCCACGGTCCGCGCGCCCTCGTCGGCGGAGGCCACCAGGCCCGCGGCACCGAGGCCGAGCAGGACGTAGCCCATGTGGTTGACCGAGGTGTAGGCGATCATCCGTTTGACGTCCGTCTGCGCCAGGGCGACGAACGCGCCCCACAGCACGCTGATCACGCCGACGACGACGGCGACCATCGCCCACCGCTGCCAGGCGTCGGGCAGGATCGGCATGGCGATCCGCACGAAGCCGTAGGTGCCCAGCTTCAGCAGGATCCCGGCGAGGACGGCGGACCCGGCCGCGGGCGCGTCGGTGTGCGCATCGGGCAGCCAGGTGTGGAACGGGAACAGCGGCGTTTTCACGGCCAGCCCCAGGCCGATCGCCAGGAGCACCAGGCCGCCGGCCACCGGGGAGTCGGCCAGCGGCGGGTTGGCCGCCAGCGCGACCATGTCGAAGGTGCGCTCCTCGCTGCCGAGGAACAGTCCGATGAAACCGACCAGCAGCGCCAGCGACCCGACGAACGTGTAGAGGAAGAACTTGAGCGCGCTGCGCCGGGCGTTGCCGTGGCCCCAGCCGGCGATGACGAAGTACATCCCGACGATGGTCAGGTCGAAGAAGACGAAGAACAGGATCAGGTCGAGCGAGGCGAACGTGCCGAGGCAGGCGGTCTGCAGGAAGAGGAACAGCGCGGCGTACGTCCGCGGCCGGTCCGGCTCCCGCAGGGAGTAGACCGCGCAGGCCAGGAACAGCACACCGGTCAGGGCCAGGAGCGGGAGGGAGAGCCCGTCGACACCGACGTGGTAGCCCGCGTCCACCGTCGGGATCCACTGCAGGTCGGCCTCGTACGCCAGGCCGTCGACGAGGCCCGAGGCGCCGTCGCCCGGGTCGAAGCGCCACCACATCCAGCCGATGAGCGCGAGGTCGAGGGCGGACGCCGCCACCCAGACGCCGACGGCCGCCCGGCCGCCGAGCCGGGGCGCGGCCAGCAGCACGCCGGCGGCCACCAGCGGCAGGAAGATCACGACGGTCAGCAGCACCGGTTCACCTCACGACGAGCAGCAGGACGAGCAGGACCCCGAGACCGACCACGGCCTGGGCGTAGTACTGGTGCAGCAGCCCGGTCTGAGGACGGCGCGCGGCATCGCCGGCGCGACGGAACATCCGCGCGGTCGCCCGGACCGCGCCGTCCACAAGTCCGTTGTCGATCCGAGCCGAGCTGTCCGCCGTCCGGCGGGTGGCCGTGACGACGCCGGACACTGCCCGGTCGAGGATCGCGTCGTCCGCCTTGGCGGAGAGCCCCGCGAGCCGGCGACCGCTGGCCGCCACCCCCATGACCGCACGGTCGAGTACCCGGTCGTCCACGGTCGCCAGCACCCGGGCCAGCGCCAGTGCCGGTCGGGGGGACAGCAACCGGCCCAGGCCGGCCCACGACCCGAGCAGACTCCTGGCGAGCCACTCCACGACAGCCGGACGCGCGCGCACAGCGGCGACGGTCAGCCCGAGCACGCCGAGCGCCAGCGCCCCGGAGAGAAGCAGTTCTCCCAGCACCGGGGATGTCTCCCCCTGCGCGTCCAGCACCGCCTTCAGTTCCTCGGCCACAGCAGGCAGCGCGAGCAGCCCGAGCCCGGCGGCGAACACCGCCAGCACACCGGCGACAGCGGTGGTCAGGACCGGGATCCGTCGGGTTCCCGGCTCCTCGGCGTCGACGGCCTCATCCCCCGCCGGCCGGGCGAGGACGACGGCCAGGATCCGGCCGGCGTACACGGCCGAGACCGCGGCGGCGGCAAGGCCGACGACGTGCAGCGCCGTCCCGTCGACCCCGGCGAGCACCTCGTCCTTGGTGGCCCACAGCGAGAGCGGCGGCACGCCGGCCAGCGCGAGGGCGGCGACGGTGGCAGCGGCGCCGATGCCCGGGTACCGGCGGGCCGCGCCCCGCAGGTCGGCAAGTTCCTTGGTGCCCAGCGCGGTGAGCCAGGCGCCGGCGGCGACGAACAGCCCCGCCTTGACCGCGGCATGGGCGACCAGCTGCGCGGTGCCGCCAGCGGTGGCGCCCACCCCGGCGGCGAGAACGACGAATCCGATCTGCGCGGCGGTGCTGGCCGCCAGCAACTGCTTGAGGTCGGTCTGCGCCACGGCCACCGCACCCAGCACGAGTGCGGTCAGCGCACCGGCCCACGCCGCGGCCGTCGCGGCCCAGCCGGTCCCGGCCAGCAACGGCTGCAGGCGGATGAGCAGGTACCCACCGGCCGCGACCATCGTCGCCGAGTGCAGCAGGGCGCTGACCGGGCTCGGGCCCTGCATGGCCGCCGACAGCCAGGCGGAGAAGGGCAGCTGCGCAGACTTGCCCAGCGCGGCGACGAGCACACCGGCAGCCGCGACGTCCGCCCAGCCGCCGGTCGCCCTGCCCAGGTCGGCCAGGGCGAGACTCCCGGTGGCCGCCAGCGCGGCACCGGCGGCGACGTACAGCCCGAGATCTCCGGCCCGCGTCGTGACGAAGGCCCGCGTGCCGGCGGCGAGCTTGCCCGGCTCCTCCCACCGGAAGCCGATCAGCGCGAAGGAGGTCGCACCCATGACCTCCCACGCCAGCAGCAGCGTCGGCAGCGTCGCCGCGGTCACCGTGGCCAGCATCGCCGCGACGAACAGCAACAGGTAGCCGAAGAAGCGGGCCCGCGCATCGTCTGCCGGAAGGTCGGCGACGGCGAAGACGGTGACCAGCAGGGCGATGGCAGCGACCAGCACCACGAGCACCGCGGACAGGCCGTCGACCACCAGCCGCAGATCCCCGCCGTCGACGATGCCGAGGAACGGCATCGAGACGCTCGGCCGGGCGTCCGCCACCAGGGCCGCGAGCACGACGCCGGCGCCGGCGACACCCACGGCGACCGGCCCGGCGATACGGTCCGCCACTCGTCCGGTGACCAGCAGCCCCGTCCCGCAGACAGCCGGCAGCAGCACCAGGGCTGTGAGCGCGCCGCTCATCCGCGGAGGTCCGTGGCCATGTCGACCATGTCCACCTGGCGGGCACGGTAGATGGCGACGGTGACGGCGAAGCCCATGGCCATCTCCACCGCCATGACCACCAGCGCGACGACGACGAGGACCTGGGCGTCGGGCAGCTCGGGGGCGAGGAAGTACCAGGCCGCTCCCCCGGCCAGCAGCACACCGTTGAGCACGAGCTCGAGGCCCATCATCACCATGACGATCGACTGCTGGGACAGCGCACCGAACAGGCCCACCCCGACCAGGGCGACAGCGACCGTCAGCAGGATCTGCAGCACGAGCTCGGCGGTCATCGCGGCAGTCCCCCGGGTACCGGGTCGTCCGGGTGCGTCGCGTCCAGCCCGGGGCCGAGCCGGTCGTAGCGGCCACGCGCCGTGGCCAGGATCGTGCCGGCCAGAATCGTCGCGAACAGTGCGATGCCGATGACCAGCATGACCAGCATGTGGCTGCCCATGATCGCCTCGCCGAGCTGCCGGGTGCTGTCCGCGGGGCGCGGGGGGTTCCGCGTCGGCCAGTCGATCGTCCAGATCCCGACGGCGAGGACGACGAACGCGCCCGCACCCATGACGGCCGACGCCTTGGCGTTGTGCACCATCGTCATCGGCATGAGCCCGGCCGGGTTCATCATGAACATGATCATGAAGACAGCCATGATCGCCATCTCGATGGTCATCATCAGCGCCGTCACGACGGCCAGGTAGACCAGGTCCAGGGCCAGCAGCACGCCCGCCACGGCGAGGAAGGACGCCAGGAGGGCGAAGGTCGCCCGGGCCATCGAGTCGACGACGAAGACGGCGATCCCCGCGGCGACCGACAGGACCCCGAGGACGGCGACGGCGGTGATTGCCCAGCCGGAGAGCTCGGTCAGCATCGTTCCCTCCTCACGCGTAGAACCCGTTGAGAACGAGTACGGCGACGACCAGCGCCTGCAGCAGTGTCAGCGGGACGAGGACGGTCCACCCCACCTCCACCGTGCGGTCGGGTCGCAGCAGGGGAATCCGTCGTCCCGCCCAGACCAGGGCGGCAACGACGGCCAGGGTCTTCACCAGATGCCACAGCGGGCCGGGGAGCCATGGGCCTGAACCGCCGCCGAGGAACAGCGCCGCCGCCATTGCCGCCGTGGCGCCGAGGAAGACGGCGCGACCTGCCTCGACCAGCAGCCGGTCCACCCCGGACAGCTCGGAGGTGACACCGCCGGCGATGTCGGCCGCGGTGGGGGCGGCGAACGGCCCCCAGAAGGCGAAGGCCGCGGCGCTACCCACGAACACCACGAAGGCGACCGGCATCGTGACCACGAACCACAGGTCCTGCTGGGCGGCGAGTATGTCCGTCGTCCGCAGCGATCCGGCGGCCAGCCCGGCGGTGATGAGCGCGAACATCAGCGGGAGCTCGTAGGCCAGCCCCTGGGCGAGGAAGCGGTAGCCGCCGGTCAGCGCGTGGACGGCGTTCGGTCCCCAGCCGACCAGCCAGACCGCGGCCCACAGCAGGGCCTCCATGGCGTTGAACCACACGAGGTCGGCACTGGTCGACCACAGCGTGCGCCCGCCGATCGGGACGACAGCCAGCGACAACAGCGCCAGGGCCGGCACCGCTGCGCAGCCCAGTCGCCACAGGAGCCGGTCCGGTGCCAGCGTGGTCCGCCGCTGCTCGACCAGCAGGCGTGCGCTCGAGCGGATCGGCTCGACAGCGGTCCTCGGTGCGCCGGAGACCACGGCGCGGTCGACTCCCGCCACGACCAGCCCCAGGACCAGGCCGATCGCCACGACGCCGAGGACCGCCGGCGCCAGTCCCCACGCCTCTGCCAGGGTCTGCTCAGGCATGCGCGTGCTCCGGAGCCGGCGCCGCGGGCACCGGCGCGAGGTCGAGGCTGGCCACGATCAGGCGCGCGCTGCCGATCTCCGCGCCCTCGAGGAGGGCTGCGACCTCGGCCAGCGACGTCGCGGGCCGATCGTCGACCGGTTGCCCCGACGCGATGTCGCACCAGCGCCGGACGCGGGCCAGGACGTCCTCACCGGAACCGCGCTCCGTCGCGATCTGCCCGATACCACCGGCCGTCCACGACAGGGTCCGCGACCGGCGCACCCGCCGCGCCACCGTCTCGGCGAGCCGTTGCGCTCCCCCGTGACCGGGCCCGTGAGCGGCGAGCCCGTCCCGTGCCCGGCGTGCGTCACGGGCGGCAGAGGGCCAGCCGGCCACGTCCAGGAACCGGGCAAGCCGGTCCAGCGCCGCCCGCTGGGCCTCCGGAGGCGGGGACGCAGCGGGGAGGATGCCGGCATCGAGCCAGGCCAGCTCTGAGGACGCGAGGACGTCACCCTGCAGGTCCGCCCGAAGGACCAGACCGGTCGGCCAGCCCGGCAGCACCGGTCCGAGCGACACCTTGAGGACGTCGAGCTCGAGACCGTCCCGGTCCGAGCCGGTGGAGGCCATCGGCAGCCCGGCCACCTCGCCGCCGTGGTGCATGTGGTGACCCTCGTGACCACCGCCGTGGTCCATGCCCTCGTGACCACCGCCGTGGTCCATGCCCTCGTGACCACCGCCGTGGTCCATGCCCTCGTGACCACCGCCGTGGTCCATGCCCTCGTGACCACCGCCGTGGTCCATGCCCTCGTGACCACCGCCGTGGTCCATGCCCTCGTGACCACCGCCGTGGTCCATGCCCTCGTGACCACCGCCGTGGTCCATGCCCTCGTCGTCGGCGTCGCCATCCTTACCGAGCAACGACGCCGGCGACGGCCGGTCATCCCCGCCCACCCCCGATGCGGCCCGCCGGGCCAGCGCATCCACACCGGCGTCCAGATCGACGGCGACGGCGCCCTCACCGGGTACATCGACCCGGTACCGCGGCTCAGGTATCTGGCTCCACAGGACTTCGACGGCTGCTGCAAGTTCCGGGCCTGGTTTCCCGAGGACGACCAGGAGATCAGCGTCCGCGGGAGACACGGCCAACCGCCAGCCACGCCGGTCCAGCTCGGCCTCGACAGACCACCGGAGTGTCACCCCGCCGGGGACATCGACGAGCAGCACCCGCGGCCGGGCCAGCGCCCAAGCCCGCAGTCGAGCGATCAGGTCCATCGCAGCGCACCTTCACGCCAGACGTAGGTGACCCCGACGAGCAGGACGGCGAGGAACCCGAACATCTCGACGACGGCCTTCGCCCCCATGTCCGCGACCACGACCGCCCACGGGTACATGAAGATCATTTCCATGTCGAAGGCGAGGAAGAGGACCGTGATCGCGTACCACCGCGCGTGGTAGCGGGAGACGGCGTGCTGCTGCGGGAGCAGACCCGACTCGTACGGCAGCACCAAGGCGAGTTCCCGGGTGCTTCGCAGCGCCGACGAGACGGCGTAGAGCGCCACGATGCCGGCCACGACGAGAGCCACCAACGTCAGCAGAGCAACCATGGCGCCCTCCTCGCCTCACGAGATGCCCCCGAGAGTGACCAGACCTGGGTCGGGAGGCGATACGAACATCCGGACGACCGTCCCGGTATCGCCGACTGTAGGGGCGGTCAAGGACGCTCGCGCGGCGATGGCCACCCGCTTCGGACTCGACACGCCACCGTCAGTCGTCGTCGGGCGCCGCGTCCGCGAGCACGACCAACTGGCGGAGGCAGTGCTCCCGCAGCGGCTCGGGGAAACCTTCGGCCAGGCGGTAGAACACGACACGCCCCTGCTTCCGGTTGGTCACGAGACCCGCGGTGCGCAGCAGTCGCAGTGCGTACCCGACTGCGTCCTCGTTCGCGTCCAGTGCCAGTGCCAGATCGCCGACGCAGAGTTCCTCGACCATGTCGAGGGCGAAAAGGACCCGGGCCCGGGTGGGGTCGGCCATCAGGCTCAGCACGCTCGTCAACTGGGCGGTTTCCTCCCGCCCCGGAAGTCGCGCACGGGCGTGGGCAACGCGCTCAGGGTCGACCGGGTGCCCATGGTCGGGTTCGGACATCGAGCAACACCTCCGATCCGTCCATGCCCGTAGGGGTCTGCGGGTACGCCGGGGCTCCCGACGACGGCCCTGGCCCAACCGTGATAGTCCGGGTGCTCGGCTCCTGACGTAGCACCCAAAGGGATCGACGGGCAGACGCTGTAGGCCTGCATCGAGGCGGGACGATCCCTCCGACGGGCGAGGAGGGGCTGCTCCGCATGCTCAGCGAAGCGCCGGCTTCTGCTCCCCGGGCACCGAGTGCATCGCTCCAGTAGCGAGTTTATCCGGACGAACGTACGGGCATGCGGACGGATCCACGGCGTCGTCGCCTGCACCATCCGGTCCCCGGCATTGCGCGCGAGACCGCGACCCGGTTCCGCGTCACCGGACGAGGCCGGAACGTCCCGGCGCGGACGAAGGCGCGTGACCCCCTCCACCGATGACGAGAAGCGGAGAACTGATCCATGTCGACGACGCGGAATGAAAATGGCAACGAGCACGGTCAGGGCGGCGGGATGTCGCACGAGACGAAGATGTACTTGCGCTTCGGAGCCATGATCCTGACGGCCATGGTCGTCATGTACTGGACCATGTTCGCCGGCACGTGGGAGTGGAGCCACGTCCGGTGGAGCGAGAGCCGCCTGTTCATGACGCTCACCATGGGCGGGACCATGGGGCTGATCATGCTCGGCTGGATGCTGAGCATGTACAAGAACACCAAGGCCAACATCGCCATCGTCGCGGCGAGCCTGCTGCTGCTCGGTGGCGGGATCTTCCTCGACCGCAGCCAGACCACCGTGCAGGACTCCGCCTGGATGAGCGCGATGATCCCGCACCACTCGCTGGCCATCACCCGCTCCGAGCGCGCCGAGATCACCGACGTTCGCGTGTGCCAGCTCGCCCGCGAGATCAGCGAGGCGCAGCGGCGGGAGATCGCCGAGATGGAGTGGCTCATCCAGGACATCGAGGAGAACGGCGAGGCGGAGACCGTCCAGGAGGCCCAGGCCCGACCGGTCCCCGACTTCCCGGCGGAAGCGTTGCGCGACTGCCCGACGGGCTGAGCCGGACGAACGCGGCACGCGCGCCCGGAGACCCGGAGGCGCGGTGGCAACGGCGCACGGCCGGCACCTCAGCGCGCCTCGACGACACCCATCATGCCGCGGTCCTCGTGGTCGAGGATGTGGCAGTGGTAGACGGTCCGTCCGCCGAACCGGTCGAAGGAAATGCGGACGGTGACCTCGCCGCCGGCGGGCACGTTGACGACGTCCTGCCAGCGGACGTCGTCAACCGGACGACCGTCCTCGGCGACGATCTGCATCGGCCAGACGTGCAGGTGCATCGGGTGGCCCATCGGTGAGGTGTTGCCGATGGTCCACTCCTCGACCGCGCCGACCACCACCTCCTGGTCGACCCGGTCGGGGTCGAACTCCCGGCCGTCGATCGTGAAGGACATCCCGCCGGGCCCGATGCCGCCACCCATGCCCATGGCGAAGACCAGCCGACGGCGCCCCGCGGGCTCCACCCCGCGCAGGTCGCGCGGTTCCGGCCGCGGCGGGATGGGCGCCGCCGCGGTGACCGACCCGCCGGTCACCTCGAGGGTCGCCACGGTGCCGACGTCGCCGGAGAACGAGCCGCCCATCATCCCGCCCATCGCGCCCATGCCGCCACGGTCGACGCCCAGCACCTCGAGCGCACTGCTGCCCTCGGTGGTGGTGACCAGCACGTCGGCGCGGTTGCCGGTCGCGAGCACGACCTCCTCCACGGAACGAGGTTCGGGATACCGGCCGGAGTCGATGCCCAGCAGGTCCATGCGCTGCCCGTCCAGACGTAGCCGGACGTACCGAGCCGCACACGCGTTGACGATCCGCCACCGCTCCCGCTCACCGGGCCGCGCGGTCAGTGACGGCCGGACCTGCCCGTTGACCAGGACCAGGTCTCCCTCACGGCCCATCATCTGGTCCATCCCCGAGGGCTGCTGCAGCCGACCGGCGCCGTCGAGCGTGATGTCGGAGACGACCAGCACCCGCTCCCGCGCGACCGGCAGGTCCTGGGGGTCCTCGACGAGGATGGCCCCGTAGAGCCCGCCGAACACCTGGTCGGCCACCATGCCGTGGTGGTGCGGGTGGTACCAGTACACGCCGGGCGGATGATCGTCGGGCAACCGGTAGTCGTAGTCGAACGTCTCCCCCGGCTGCACGGTGACGAAGACGTTGTCGCCTTTGCCCTCGGGGGACACGTACAGGCCGTGGACGTGCAGGTTGGTCGGTGCGTCCAGCCGGTTGACGAGCTGCACCTGCAACCGATCACCCGGTCGCAGGCGCAGCGTCGGCCCTGGCAGGCTGCCGTTGTAGCCGTAGGCGCGCGCACGACGGCCCGCGACCGTCAACGACCCCTCGGCGGCCTCGAGCCGCAGCCGCAGCACCCCGCCCTCGCTGCGCAGCGCCTCGGGCTCGGACAGCTGCGCGCCGACCGCCGGATCGAGCCGCGACCCACCCGACAGCACGATCCCCGTGCCGCCCACGGCAGCACTGAGGACTCCCAGCCCAGCAAGCTGCAAGGCGTGACGTCGGCTGATCGGCCGCACTACCGGTCCTCCCCCAATGCGCTCAGCCGCTCCCGATACTCCTCCGTGGTGATCTCTCCCCGGGCGTAGCGCTCATCGAGGACCTGCCGCGCACGGCTCCGTTCCTGCGACATGCGACCGTCCCCTCTGTCGCTCCTGGTGACACCGCCGCCGAACGCCCGGACGGCGACCACGGCCAGCAGCACCACTCCGAGGATCAGCAGCACCCAGAACAGCCACATCCAGCCCATGCCCATGCCCACGCCAGATCCCACGGCCCCTCCCTCTCGTCTCGTCCGTCGGATCAGTGCCTGCGACGACGCTGCCCGCGCCGGGCGTCGTCCACGCCGCGATCCGGAGCAGCCGGGCGCTGCAGGTCGTAGCGGCGCAGCGCCACTTCCGCTCCCCGCCCCCGCCGGCCACGTCCGACCGCCCACCACACCAAGACCAGCAGGGAGACGAGGATCGCGGCGACCAGCCACGCGGTCGCGCTCCCCCACCCGGCACCCACCCCGACCGGCCCTCCGGGACCTGCGAGCACGTCCTGCCATCCGGTGATGTGCACTGACCGTCCCTGCCTTCGATGTCGACCGAGGGCCCCTCGCGACGGCCTCGTCGCCGGACTGGTCCTGTCGGTCCGGCAACGTCGTAGCGAGTGTCCGTGCGTGCACCCTGAGCCCGACGACGATGTCCAGCATACCCCGGGGGGTACGGCTCCGCCGGGCTCGCGACCGGCCTGCCGCGAGCTGCGCTCTACCCGGCGCCGACGCGGCGCCCCGCTGGCCTGGGCGCCTGTGTGCCGGTGGGCTCAGGAAGCCAACAGCGTCGTGAACGTGCCCCCGCTGTCGAGCGACTCGGCCAAGCCGGCGTCGGTGACGACGGCAATCCGGACCGCGCCGTCCACGGGCACCGCGGCCACCGCGTGCGGGGCGGCGCCGAGGTCCGCGGCCCGCTGCCACGTCCCGGCGGCGTCGGTACTGGTCCACACGGTGCCGGCGGCATCCACCCCGGCTGCCGTGCCGACATCGGCCCATGTGACGACCTGCAGCAGCGGCGCCCCGTCGACGGGCGCCCACGTGGCGCCGCCGTCAGGTGAGCGCAGCACACCCTCCGAGGTGGTTGCCAGCACGGCACTGCCGTCCGGTGCGGCGGCGATGGTGTGCGGCTCAGCCGGGATGTCCAGCTGCTCCCACGTCCGGTTGTCGGAACTGCGGCGCAGCGCACCGTCGTAGCCGAGGACGCCGCCGTCGCCGAGCGCGGTGAGGGCGTGGAAGTCGGACTCGCCGGCACGCGACAGCGGCGTCCACGTCTCGCCGCCGTCGGTCGTCTCGATCAGCCCCACCGGGTTGGGCAGGTCCGTGCGCAAGCCGGGGTGTCCCGAGGCCAGGTAGTGGTCGGGGCCAGTGAGGGTGAAGCCCATGAGGTCGATGACCGGACCGACTGCGGCGGGCCGTGCATCCTCGCCAACCTCGACGAGGCCCTCGTGCGTGGCCAGGAGCAGTGCGCCGTCGCGCGGGTCGATGGCGAGGGCGTGCACGTGCGCGGGGGGCAGGCCGCCGTTCTGGCTCACCGTCGAGCCAGCGGCCGGAGCCGGATCCGACGCGGAGCAGCCGGCCAGCAGGGTGATCACGGACATCGCTGTTGCGGCGACGACAGGTGGGATCGGGCGTAGAGCGCGCATGGAAGATCTCCGGAGGTGTGGGCAGTGGGCGAGGAGGCTCAAGTCGCGGCGGAGCGGGCCGGTGAGCCCGCTCCGCCGCGGTCGGATCAGCCGCCGAGTTCGGTGAGCAGCTGCTCCATCTCGGCGATCTCGGCGTTCTGGCTGTCGCGGATGGACTCGGCCAGGGTGATCGCGTCGGCGTTCCGGCCGTTGGAGAGCTCCGTCTCGGCCATCTCCACGGCGCCCCGGTGGTGCTCGATCATCATCGTCAGGAACATCCGGTCGAACTCGGCCCCGGACATGCCGGACAGGGCGTCGGTGTCCATCGCCCCCATGCCCCCGTCGTCCATGCCCTCGTCGTCGCTGTCGCCGTGGTCCATGCCTCCCATGCCGTCGTCGGCGGCGCTGCTCGAGGCGGCGCCCCAGTCGGCGAGCCAGCCGGACATCGTCTCGATCTCCGGGTCCTGAGCGGCCTCGATGCGGGCGGCGAGGTCCTTGACCCGCTGGTCAGCGGCCTGATCCTGAGCCATCTGCGCCATGACGATCGCGGATCCGTGGTGCGGGATCATGTCGCTGGCGAAGGCGACGTCAGCATCGTTGTGGTCGGCCGCGGCGCTCGTCGAGGCGCCGGCCGGCCCGCTGCTGGTCGAGGTCTGGCTGGTGGCGTCGGAGTCGTCGCCGGAGCAGCCGGCGAGCAGCAGGGTCCCGGCGACAAGGGCGCCGGCGATGCCGGTGAGGCGTGCGGTGGTGCGCTTCATGGATGTACTTCTCTCCTGATGAGTGGTCGGACGAAGGCGTGCGCGAACGACCGCCGCGGGCCGGCCGGAGCCGGGGCGAGGCGGTCGGACGGATCGGCCTAGATCCGCAGCAGGCAGAGAGCGTGGAGATCCGGTGGTCGCGGCAACGACAGACCCCCGGTAGCGCGGCTGAAGGAGCTCTTCCAAACGGCCTTCCAACGTGGCACCAGTCGTGACGCCAACACGGCGAGCAGGACGGCGAGCCCGGCTGCCAGCACCGCCAGGCACACCGCCCACAAGTGCCCCGCTCCGTGGGGCGCGCTGCCGTGCTCGCCGATCGGCACGGCCACGGCCGAGGCCTGATCGGCGACGGCCATGACCTCGACCGACGGGGGGGCGGCGGTGTGCGAGGCGTGGTCCGGGGCGAGGTGGCCGCCCGATGCGGTGCCCATCACCACGGGGACCGCCGAGCCGGGTGCAGCGGAGGAGGCGACGACATCGGCTGAGCTGCACTGCAGCCCGTGCATGAACAGGACTGCGAACAGCAGCAGCACTGCCGCTGCGCGCCGCCCGTTGATGGCCACCCCCACGACGTCGAGGCTACGAGCTCTCCGCTCCGAGCCGCCGGACGGCCCGCGGCCGGACCCAGGCACCGCCACGACGGCCGACGGTTCAGAGCCGGTGCGCCCTACTGGACGGGACCTTCGGCAGGGACGAACGGGCCTGCCGTCCCTGACTCCAGGCGAGAGACACGGTGCACCGTCGTACTAGGCGAGGTCGTAGTGGGAGCCGGGCATCCGGACCTCAGCGCGGACGGCGTACTCGGTGCTCGTCATGACTCTCCCTTCGCTGGGTACCCCTGGAGGTACCCGTCCGTAGTAGTCGTACCCCCGGAGGTATGGAGCGCAAGGGTCTGAGGTGGGGCCTCCGCGTTGCATCGGGAATCCGTCAGACAGGCCAAGGAACCCCCGAAAGGTGAAACCCGTAGGGCGACTCCCACCTCGTCGCAGAGCGCGAGGACCTCCCGGGAGGAGTGTCGCGCTGGCGCGGTCAGCGCCGAGGAGCGGTTGCAGCGCAAGCTCCGCTAGCTCGTCGAGTGGACCAACGAGCACGGCCCGCTGCAGAAGTCCAACCCGGGGATGCCGCATCGCCCGGCCCAGTGGCTCGCCGAGCAGAAGCGGGCCTACCGCAGGGGCATCCTCTGGGCGCACCGCGTCGCCGAGCTGCGGGTGTTGCCGAGCTGCTCGTGGGGCCTCCCGCGCCAGCCCCCAGGCGCAGGCGGCCTGAGCCGACGGTGACCAGCGGCACGGGGCGCGTCCGCCGCGAGACCCGCTTCCGGTTGGTGACGGCCGTCAGTAGTCGACGCGCCCGCGGGGGCAGCGCAGGATGGGTGGGTGCCCGGACGAGCTACCTCGCAGGACTTCGCCGCATGGCTCGAGCTCAACCCCGACACGCGAGCCCACCTGTGGCTGACCTGTTCTCTGCTGGTCGACGAACTCCGCGCGGAGCTCGACGCCACGGACGCCGACTGCCAGCCGTGGGAGGTCGAACTGGGGCCGTTCGGGTTCGCTGACTGCCTTCCTTCGGCGACGCGCGGGAGCTACGACGCCTACACCGCGCTGGCCTTCACCCACGCTCTCGACGCCGTCATCTGGAAGCTGGGCAATCAGCCCGGAACGCAACCCAGCTGCACGATGGAAGCATTCGCGATGCGCGCCGTCCTGGAACGAGCCGAGATCCTGGTCGAGGAGTTGCAGGAGGTCCTCGACAGCGGCGAGCCGCCGTGGTGGAGCACTGGGCACGACCCGGGCGCCGTCGACATGGAGTCGATCCCCGATTTGGTCTTCCAGGACCTCGACCACGAGATGCTGTTCATGCCGCACCTCGACGGCATCGAGAACGACGAGCAACTCGCCGCGGTCCTCGGCCTCGGCGAAGAGCTGACGGTGCGCGGGTGGCTGACGCCCTACGACAACGCCACCGACCGCGGACATCCGCTCACCTGGTCGACGGACCCCTCCCCGCCCAGCAGCCCGACCGGCTGAGCGGACGCCCACCGGTCGCCGTCGGGGCCGGTCGAGGTAGTCGGCGTCGACAAGCAGCTCATTGCGCTCGGGGGGACCCCCGCCGACGGTCCAGGCAGTGACCTCGACGCCTGACTACGTCGCCACCGGCGACATCTGCTCTCCCGACCGTGCAGCCCGCGATCGCTTCCTGAGCCTGGTCGCGGATGCCCGCACCGCCGTGCAGGCCGCGCTGACCCCGCCACCACAGGTGGACACAGGCGACAGCCAGGACGTGGATGGGGAGGGCTGCCTGCACGCGTCCGGCGACCACCCGAGCGACGTCGCAGCGCCCTCGCCTGCGCAGCGGCTCGAGCCAGTCGTCCGCGAGCTGCTGAGCGACGGCCGCATGGTCGAGCGCGCCCGGGTCAGGGTCGCCGGCTGACAGCGCCGGAGATCTCCCGGCTGCTCAACCCGCTGGTGGGCGAACCACGATCTACGGCGCTTCGCGGATGTCCCAGCTCAGCCGCGAAGCGCAGTTGATTGCGACACGGCGGACGGCGCGCACGGTGCTCCGCAGCCGGGGCCAGCCCGGGAGATCTCACGGAGACACCAGTGACCCTCAGCGCCGTTCCGCCGCTCCTTCCCGCTCTGCTCGCCGGCACGCTGCCGGATGGGCCCTGCGACGCCATCGAGCTCCGGGTGAGCGCCCAGAACCCGAAGGAGCTCAAGGCCAACGTCAACGCCGCGAGCACGAAGCTGCGATCGCATCCGGCCATCGCCCACCTCCAGACGCTCGACGTGGAAGCTCTACTACTGGACAAGTCGGCTGCCGGCGAGCGGCTCCGGCGGTCCGTGGGGCTGATCGAGATCCGGCGCGCCAACGCCCACCGGTACGCGCTCAACCCCGGGCAGCTCATGGGCTGGGCGCTGCCGCTCCGAGAGCACGCGGCGGTCATCCTCATGCTGTTCGACAGCGCCGCCGATCCCACCGTGGACAACCCCGACGAGCCGTTGCCGGGCAACGCCGTGAGCAGCGTGCTCGCCGAGGTGTGCCTGATGGACGAGATCCACCGGCTCTACGTCGCCGAGTGGGACCGCTGGGTTCGCTCGCCGCACTTCGGTGCGGCCGTCCGGGCCGCCGCGCAGCTGGGCGGCGTGGACATCTACGAGGGCACCGAGCGCATCGACATCACCACGACCGAAGGCACCATGGTCGCCGGCATGAAGGACGGGACCGCGTCCGGCGAGCGCAACGGGATCCGCAAGCGGACGACACGGGGTGTGCTCACCAAGATCCTCGGCGTCAGCGGCAGGATCGAGTGGCCGTACGCCGAGGTGCTGCTCTTCCCCGCGTACGAGTTGGCGTACAAGCGGCAGCGCGGCGATGACGGCAAGACACACCGCACCCGGTACCTGCAGTCGGCGACGGGACAGCACGCCGGCGGCTGGCAAGCCTGGGCGCACGCCGTCGCCGAGGGCGGCACGTTCCTCGCGGCCGGCAAGCACCTGGCCGCTCACAAGGTGCCCGTCCGGGGCACCCGGCACGTGAACCCTGACGGCACGGCGAAGACCTACGACCAGCTCACCGAGCAGCAGCTCGAGCGGGCCTCGCGCACCCTGGCCGAGCACGTGCGGCTCCTGCGCGCCCGGGAGTACATGGTCGACAAGGGGGTCCCCTTCGCCATCCGGCGCGACCAGGACTTCGAGGGGTTCGCCGTCGACCACGACGACCGCCGCCCCGGGCGGTTCGGCAGCATCCAGCGGGTCGTCGACCTGCCCGAGCACTGCATCGATCTCACCGACGACCAGTGGGACGCCTGGGAGCGCCGCATCCACGACCGCACGCCGCGCGACACCCGCACCGACGGGCCCCGCGCTCCGTTCGCCGACGTCCGTCAGCAGTGGTTCGTCACTGCCACCGGCGAGCGCCGCGAGGCCGGCGACCCCGACTGGACGCACAACCTGCGCATCGTCGCCAACGGCGACAGCTACGAGGTGTTCCGCCGCCCCCGCGAGGAAGCTCACAACGACCGCGCCGAGCTGCGCGGGTGGAACAGCCGGGAGGGCGAGCACCTGTTCTCGGTGCGCCGGTGGGACCTCGACACCGGGTACGCCCGCGCCGGCATCGCCCAGGCCGCGGCCCACATCGGCGCCTTCGAGCCGGTCGTCATCGACCTGCGTCCGCTGCCCGACCCGGCCGAGCAGGAGCGTCGCCGCACCGAGCGGCTCGCCGAACTTGAGCACCTCATCGTCGTTGCGACCGATGCCGTCGATGACGCCGAGGTGGTGCACGAGCGGGCCACGGAGCGCGGACGTGGGATCGAGCAGGCGACAGCCAGCCTCGTTGCCGCCCGCACGGACCTGAAGGTCCTGACCGAAGAGCAGGAGGCGCTGGTCCTCTCCCCGGCGCCGACCGAGACGGCCGTCCCGATCCGCACCGTGTCCGTGGACATCAGCGAGCCGGCTCTGCTGTTCGGCATCCTCGACGGCGCCGCCGGCCACCGCATGCCGCGCGCCGTCTCCGACGTGCTCCACCGGCTGTCCCGTGCACGGATCGACGTCCGGCCCGACCCGGTGCTGCCCCGGATGCTGCGGATCACCGATTCCTTGGACTGGCCAGCCGAGGACGGCACCGTCGTCCCGCTGCGGATCAGCTTCCCGGTCGAGAACCGGAAGCGGGACCTCGACGAGGCAGCGCGGGAGAACGCGCGGCGCGAGACAGCCGCCGCCCTGATCTTGCGCGACGGGTACACCGTCGATGCCGTCGCCGAACAGCTGGGCTGGACCCGGGCCGAGACCGTCACCCGGGTGCGCGCCTGGCTCAAGGACCACCACCCCGTCAACGTGCCCTCCCGCGGCGGCCGGTCCGCGATCGTCGACTGCCCCCTGCGGGAGACCAAACGCGCCGTGTGGAACGCCGTCACCGGCGACACCACCGGCGATGACGAGCAGTTCGAGCAGATCGTCGCACCGCACTACCTGGCTCCGGTCAGCCACGCCAACAGCTGGGTCGGCCGCGACGTGACCCTCGACCGTCAGGTCCTCGCCGTCCTCAGCACGCTCCTCGGTCAGGGCGTCGACCTGACGGACGGGCTGCCCGCCGGCGACATCGCCGCCCGCGTGGGCTGCACCATCCAGCAGGTCATGTACCTGTGCGACGGGCCGAACGAGAAGTACCGCGGCGTGCTCGAGCGGATCAAGGGCCCGGGCCAGCGGGTCCGGCCGCGCCACTGCCACGCCGGGCACTGGCTGCTGCACGTCCTGCCCACCGTGGAGACCGCGCCGTGGTCCGGCCTGGTCTGCACCACCTGCCGGGCCACCCCCGACGGCACCGACCTGCCGCCGGGCTACTTCGAGCTCTGGAACGGCCCCGCCGGGCAGCACCACGACCTCGGCAAGACGCCGGGCACCGTCCTCACCGAGGCACCGCCGCCGGTTGCCCCCGGCGCCCGTCCCCGACCGATGCTGACCATCGGGGAGGCCGCCGCCTACCTGCAGGTCAGCACCAGCGCGCTGCGCCAGTGGAGCGATGACGGGCTCGTCGCCTGCGAGCAGCGGCCCCGCCGCTACGACCAACGCGTCCTCGACAGCGCCGACGTGCGCGCCCTCGCCGCCCGCTGGCAGGCCACCTACGGCCAGCGCACCACCGACGACGGCCGGCTCAGCCTCCCCCAGGCCACCGAGCGCCTCGGCGTCCCCGAGCACTACCTGCGGGCGTTCTTGCTCGACACCGGCAAGCTCGCCGCCGCTCGCGGCGGCGTCCGAGGCAACACCCTGCTGTTCCAGGTGGCCGACGTGGACGCGGTTCCCCAGGAGTGGCGAGACCGGCACGCAGCCGACCTGATCGGTATCGGCGCCGCGGCCGAGCGGTTCGGGATGACGGTCCCCCAGTTGCGCGCAGCCGCGATCGCGGGCCGCATCCCCTCGCTGGTCACCGACGGCGGCACCCGCCGCTTCCGCCGCACGGACCTGCCCGCCCACCCTCGCCCGGTGCCCCTGCGGAGCGCGGAACCCAACCCCGACACCACGTACCGCCGCCTGACGGTCGCAATGCCACGAACGTCGGATCACGGCACGGGCGGCGTCAGCACTCCGGTCTGCAAGCCCTCGACCTGCGGTACGCCGAGCGATACCGCGCTACCGACTCAAAGCGCCCAGCGCGTCCGTGAGCACCTTCAAGCCAGCCTGGCGAACTCCCGCATCTCTGGACTCGGCAAGGTCCACGCCGATCACGGCAACCGGCATGCGATGGCGCGGACGCAGCGGCAGGCCATCGAATCGGGGCACCCGGACGATCACCTCCATGGTCCGGTCGGGCTGATGGGGTAACGGGAGGCGGAACCAGCCGAGCGTCTCCTGAAGCCTGCTGGCCACGCAGTACCCCTCGATCGAATGGCGGGGGGCTGGCCTCTCCGCCGAGACGTACACGCCGGCGAGCCTTGCTGCTGTTTGCCCACTCAGAACCAACCACGCAGCGCCGAGCTTGTTCTGGTCATTGTGAGACGGTGCGAGGTCGTACCGCATGGCCCGTCCCCGCACGGCGGCGAGCAGTTGATCAGCCGTGCAAGCCCGCAGCCGGGCCCGCAGGCGGGATCTGGTGGACGCATCCAGCCAGTCCGCTCGCTCCCCGCTGAGCTCCCACAGTGCCGCCCACGCGGTCCATGGCGCCCACGTGCGCCCGGTGTGGATCAGCAAGCGGGTCCGGGCGTCTACATCATGTGGATCGAACATCAGCGTCCGTCCGAAGCGCTGCGCCCGCAGGGCTCCGCTCCGGGCCAGGCGCCGCACTTCGGGCTCACCGACCGCGAGGCGCGACGCCGCTTCGGCAACCGTCAACAGCATCTGACGATGTTGACAGAAGCCTTGCGACACGCAAGTGATGTGCCAACCGGCGAACAGCCGACGCCTGTGGGCCTCGTTCCATGCGAACGCGACCTACTGCGCCTCTGACCAGCGACGTCGTCTGCGAAAGCCATGAGCGTTCCTTGATCGCAGGCAGGGCTACAGCCTCGATTGGCGATCGCGATCGCCGCGGGCTGTGCAGGATCCCGTGCCATGTGACCCGAGGTGCTGTTGCTGGGGCTCTACCGGCGCACGCTGGCAGAGCTTCCAGCGGTGCACCGCAACACTTCCAGCCATCGGACGAGTTCAGAGAAGGTCGTGCAGCTCGTCCGGGACCTCCTGCAGCGCGGCCAGCGTCACCGCGGTGATCGCGAGGGCCCACGCCTCGAGAACCAGCCAGTCGTCACCGTCGACACCGACCTCCAGCGCGCTGGCGACCGATCCGAGAACGTCGGTGGCCCCCCCGCGAGGAAGCCGTCGGGTTGATCGGGTGACTGCTGCTGCGGAGGAGCGAGGGGTCATGTTCTCCACGGTGCCGAGCCATGGCCCGAGCGCCACCATCCGGCGGCCCGCAGGCGTGCCCGTGCGCTGACTGCGCACGGGCACGCCCTCGACTACGGCCGCGGCGTCCAGATCAGTGCCGCCGGCATCCGCACGTCCGCCCAGCACTCATGCAGGACCGCGGCACGCTGCCCGGCCTTGCCGCGGAACGCGAGCGCCGGGTGGATGTCGATGATGAACGGGCGCCCGTGGCCGTTAGGCGTCCTGCGGATGAGCTCCCGCTCCTCGAGGAGGTCGAGAGCCTTGCTGACGGTGCTCCGGTCGTGCTTGAGGTCATCGGCGATCTCGATCACGAATCGCTCCAGCCGGTTCTCGTACTCGGCGCTGGCCAGAAGGTAGAGCAGCACCCGCACATGCACCAGGGTCAGCCCGGTGTCGTCCGGGTGGCGCCGCCCCTCGGTGCAGAGCAGGGCCAGGAGGGCGTCGCAGAACACCATCGTGAACGGCTGCCGGTGGCGCCGGACCTTCGGGGTGAGGACGTGGATGACCTCTTCGGTCTCCACGTCCTGGAGCAGTCGGGTGGGGTTTGCGCGGGTCATTGCCGGTGCCTTCCAATGTGGGCAGCGACGCCGCCCTCTGCGGCGTCCCCAGCACCGGTCCGGCGCCGTCGCAGGTCCGCATGGGTCCGTGGCCGCTTGGCCACGCGAACGTGGCGAGCCGACCACGCGCACGGCGGTGAAACCCGTGCTTCACCTGCGGCTTCTCGCTACGGCCTTCTACGCTCTGTAGGGGTAGGGGGCGGTGCTCCGCACCGCTCGCCGCCTGCGGCGGCACCGACGAGACCGTGGTCGGGTCGGTCAGGGGTCGGGCAGCACAATCGCTGTCGGTGCCGCGCGTCAGGCCCCGCGGTGGCTGGCTCATGGTCGAGTGCACGGACGGATGACGACGGCACGGTGCGACTGCGGTGCCGCCAGCGGCACCGTCCCCGCCGGCGGGTCGTCGACCGAGCCCCTGGAGGCTCCTCGTGTTCTTCATCCCCGTCGACGCCCGCGGAGCACATGTCATGGTCTGCGACGAGGCCTGCCTCGACGCGGTGCGCGACGGTCTGCCTCTGGAGGGCACTCTGCCGCTCTCGACGTCCGTGGTGTGCGCCACCTGCTACGCGTGCGGGCTGACCGCGGAGGGCACGCACTGCCCGTGCGCCCGCCTCGAGGTGAGCTGCAGCAGACCGTCCTGGCTGCTCTCCGCACAACCCCGCATGGCGCTGGACGCGATCTACGAGGCCGCGGGCCCGACGATCCTCAGCGACGCCGACTGGGAGCAGCTGCAGAGCTTCGCCGAGGAGGTGTGGAACGGCGGTCTCGTGGGCCTGATGTGGGTCCGCGACCACCAGCCGGACCCCGGCCGCTGAGCCGCCTCTCCAGTGCCGGACAACTCGGCTGTGCGTGAGGCCGTCGTGTCGGATGGTCGGTCCCTGTCCGTAGCTTGCCCATCGTGAACGGGACCGGGCCGATGGAGGAGCAGGCCGGGCGGCTGGCCGACTTTCGTGCACGCCTCTCGGGCGGCGCACTGACGCTCGGTCAGCTCGCGTCCCGACGTGGTGAACAGGACCCCGACGCCACCGGCGACTGGGTGGCCGTGCGGCGCCTGGAGCGTTCCCTCATAGCGTGCGTTCTGCCGGACCGGTCCTTGGTCGTTCCAGCGTTCCAGCTCACCGAGGCAGCCGAGCCGCGCCCTGAACTGCGTCCGCTGCTCGAGCGACTCCTCGGCGCCGGCATCGACGGCTGGACGGCCTGGACGTGGTTGACACAGCCGTCCAGCCTGCTGTCCGGTGAAGTGCCGGAGCGGGTGGCCGTCGCCGACCAGGAGCGGGCGCTGCGGGCGTCAGCCCGCTTCGCCGCAGATCGGGACGCCTGACCGGCACTCCTGCCGGTTCTCGCCGTCGAGGGTTGTGACCGGTGGCGCCGCGCGGACGGTCCGCGGCGGTGGACGAGAGCCACCCCGCGGGGACCTGCGGGGAGCTCTTCCCCGCGCCCGCGCGACCCAAGGGGTCACCGTGTCACAACCCATCCTGCGCACCGGTTCCGCCCGACGCGCCACCGAGCCGGCGCACCGGCGCCGGGACCTGCAGCGGCTGCTCACCTCGTGGTGGGCACTCAGCGCACGTCTCCTCATCGCCCAGGCGCACGGCGGTGCGGACGAGCCCGACGACCTCACCGACGCCGTCCGCGCCATCGAGGGGGTCCTGGACTCGCGACACCCGCTCACGTGGGAAGCCGTGCAGACGGACCTGCTGCTGGCGCTGCTCAACGCCGAGCACTCCGGCGACGGGTCGACGTCATCAACGGGATGCCTGGTCTGCCGCCGGCTGGCCGACGGCCTACCGGATCCCGTTCGGCAGCTGATCGGCCTGGAGCTGGCCCGATGACCGCCATCCCCGTGCAGCGCGATCGCGACACCGAGCCCGTCACCGTGACCGACGACGGGGTGGAAATCTCGCACCTGCGGATCACCCACCCCGAGACGGTCGCCATCGCCCGACGAGAGCTCGCCGAGCACGGCCCGGCCGCCCTGGCCGACACCATCGCCGGCGCCGTCGTCGTCGGCATGGTCGCCACCGGGCTGCAGCGCAGCACCGGTGACACCACTGCAGCCATGCAGCGGGCGCTCACCGGCTTCGACAAGGCGGTCAAGGCCCGCGCAGCTGCCACCGTGGCGCAGCTCGACGGACTGCTGAGCCGGGTCGATGCCACCGAGGCAGCCACGCGGCAGGCCGTCGCGACGACGCTGGCCCAGCTCCCCGCTCAGATCGAGCGTGGGCTGAGCATCTCGCTGGCCGGTGGCGCCGACGACGTCCGAGAGGCCGTCCGACAGGCCACCGCAACGGCTCAGGCCGAGGCGCTTGCCGCCCTCGAGCGGGTGGTCACCCTGCACAGCGAGCAGGTGCGCGCGGTCATCTCTACGGAGAACCCGGGTTCACCCATCGCCGCACTTCGTCGCGATCTCACGGCCACCGTGGAGAACACACGTCGTGAGCTGGTCGACGGGCTTGCCGCGGTGCGTGCGCTCGTTCAGGCGCAGCAGGCCGGTCAGGCCGCCCACACCAAGACCTCCGCCGCCATCGGGAGGGATTGGGAGGACACCGTCGCGTTGGCCGTGGCCAGCTGGGCTCAGGCCTCGGCCGACGTCGTAGAGCACGTGGGGAGCCGGCCGGCACCTGGAAGCTCCACGCGGAAGACCGGCGACGTCCTCGTGCGCATCATGTCCGGCAACCAGCCGGTACTGATCGTCGAGGCCAAGCACCGGCAGAAGCGGCCCAGCATGCGGGCCTTCCGCGACGAACTCGCAGAGGCCCGCCGTGTCCGTGGTGCGCACGCCGCACTCGCGGTCGTGCCAACCGCAGACGACGTTCCCGGGCCGCCCGGCAGCAGCTGGGCGCGCGTGGACACCGCCAGCTGGATCGTGGCCGCCGAGGATCCCCAGGTGATGACCCTGGTCCTCGGCGTGGTTCGCGAGCTGACCGTCCTGGCCGCCGCGTCGACCGGCGCCGACCCCACGGTCGACGCCAGCCGCGCGCGGACCGCCATCGGGCACCTACTCGACTTGCTGACCCGCTTCGAGGACGTCAGCAAGCACGTATCCACCGCGGAGAAGGCGCTGATCAACATCCGCAGTACTGCCGAGGGCCTCCGGGCCGCCCTGGCCGCGCAGGTCCAGGACGCGCACCGCGCGCTCACCGACGGCGCGCAGCCGGAGTAGCACCACTGGGGGGAGGAGCATCGCGCTCCTCCCCCCAGTCTCGGTCTGCCAGACGAGCTCCGTACGCGTCTCGGTGAGCGGGTGCGTCGGCAGTGGCACCGCCGCCGGAAGGCAACAGTCCGGCGCAGTCGGCGACCTAGCTGGCGATCCCCCACGGATTCGGCCGGGAAGACAGCAGCACGAAGCCCTCCTCTCCAGCCAGGTCGTACAGCGGCCTGACTGCGTACCCGTGCTGCTCCTCGTATGCGCGAAACAGCACGAGGTCTGTGACGGAGTCCAGCCATCTCATGGTGCCGCCGGCGAACACCGGGTCGGCCGGTACTGGCAGGTCTGGCTCACCGAGCAGCTCGAACCGGGAGGGCTGATCCGCGTAGAAGTTCGGTGCCGAGCTGTTCGGGAGCATCTCGGCCAGGCGTTCGTTGAGCCTGATGGTCAGGGTGATGGTGGTGTTGGCATCCGTCGATCGCATGCCGGCGACTGTGTCGACGCAGCCCGCCTCGTCAATCAGGTCGTCGGTTCTTCGCGGCGGCCTTCTGCTCCTGCTTGGACGTGTGCACTTCCGCCAGCGTTGCCGGACCAGCCATCGGGCCGGCCGCCACGCCTCGCGGTCGGGTAGCTCTGCCCGGGTGGGCGACGACCGCAGGACCCCGTCCCGCACAGGACCACCCGCAGCGCCCGCGCGCCCCCGTAGCCTCGGCCAGTGCCGACCCCTTCCGAGCCAACCGAAGGCAGTTTCCGGACCCCGGAATGGATCGAGTGGGAACAGCGCCTCTCGGCCATCTTCACCGTGACGCAGACATGGGAACCGTTGCTGAAGACGCCCCCGAGCACAGCGGCTGGGAGCATGCTCGCGGACGACGACTTGGCATGGCCGATGCTGCCCGCCAGCACCGTTGCATGGCGCTGCATGGCCTCAGCCATCGAACATCTAGCCGCATGCAGACGTCTCATGCAGGCGTCCCAGATGATGATGCCGTCGCCGTACAGTCGCTCCTGCGTCCGGCTTTGATGGGGGGCGCGCAGGTGCTCTGGACGCTCCAGCCGGAGTCTCAGGACGAACGGGTGAGGCGGCAGCTTCTCGTCATCCATGAGGAGTTCAAGGAGTCCCGACACCTCGCCCGCGAGGCATTGGAGCTCCCACTTCGAGATGCCCTGCCGGCATCTGCGAGACAGGCTGCCGAGCGGCAGCTCGCAGGTGCGACGGAGCGGCAGTCCAAAGCGTCTGCCGAGCTGCGGCGGCGAGGGTTCGCCGTGCAGCCGGTGAACATGACCGACGTCATCAAGGACGCGGCCGCTCTCGTCGCCGCTGACGACGTCTGGCGTCAGCAGGGCATCCGCAGCGCCTGGCGACTCGCCAGCGGCGACGCGCACGGGAAGATCTGGCCGACCATTCACCGGGGCAGTCCACTTCCGAGCACGACGCCAGGCATGGTCCTCCTAGAGGACGGCCCCAACATCAGCATGGTGGGCATGACTGCCGGGTGTGCGTACGCGCTCACCAAAGCGGCGCTCGATCTGTTCCAGCAACGGTGCGCCGCCCGAGCAGCGGGGCCGGACGCTTCACCGCCGAGTCAGTAGGTGAACGGATCCCCGAAGCCGCCGATCTCCAGGTCGACCCGGGTGGGCAGATGAGCAACGCAGCGGTCGTAGAGGTCGCTGAGCCCATGAGCGCGAAGATCCGACCTCAGCGCCCGGTACAGCGGCAGCAGGTGCTCGACGTCGGCGGCGGCGTATCGGAGCTGATCGTTGGTGAGCTGCGGCGCCAGCCAATCGGAGACCTGCTGGTCCTTGTAGATGCGGACGCCGAGCCGCTCCCAGAGCACCCGCTGGAGGCTGTTCTCCGAGTTGTCGGCATACGGCTGACGGAGCTTCGACGCGATCTTGGTGCAGGCCACGCTGGCCGGGCGTACCTGCCATTGGTGGGCCATGAAGCGCAGGTCGAACATTGCGTGATGGAAGACCTTGGTGACGTCCGGGTCACTGAGCACGGCGGCCAACCGGTCGGGGACCTTCTTGTCCTCCATCTGCACCATCAAGGTTCCGTGGTGCGGGAGGTGCAGCTGGCAAGTGCCGATCGAGTCCTGGGCCCAGCTCAAGCCCGAGGTCTCGATGTCCCAAGCGACTGAGCGCATCGACAGGACGAGCGTCAGGTCTTCGGTGGTGATGTCCCCGTGCCGGAGCATGACGGGTGACGACAGCGTGGTGTCCACGGTGGCCTCCTGGTTCTAGGGCGTCGGCGCGGGGGTCGGCGGAGAGGGCGGCTGGGGTGGCTGTCCGGTCTGGTGGACGCCTTGCTGAATGAGCTTGTCGAACTCCTGGCGGACGAAGTCGTACAGGCTTCCGCCGCTGCGGCAGAGGAGATAGGGAACATCGCCGTAGCCCCGCCGGTGGCTGTAGAGCGTGACCACGGCCTCGTTGTCGAATCGGTAGAGCGCGCTGAGAGGTTCGCCCGTGCGGTGGTAGACCTCCACCGTCCCAGCCCCACCTCGGCCGAGGGCGTGGAACTTCTCCGTCGTCGCCCGGATGTCCCCACGGACGTCATCAGCACTTCGCGTGAAGCGCTCGGCCATGCAGTCCACGGCGGCATCGTCTGTCGGATCTGGCAGGACGACGCGGATCCTCGTGTCTGCCTTCGCGGCAGCGTTGGTCAGGGCGGTGGAGTAGGTGGTGTAGAAGGTTCGCCCAAGTCCGAGGTAGATGTCGATCTTCTCCGCCTGGAGCAGTCGATCCCAGGGGGCCTTCCGGAAGTCGGATCCGATGCTCGTCAGTCCAGCCTGTTGGACGTCGCCAGACAGCCCCGCCACCTCCATGACCTCACCGGCCAGAGCACGCCGCCCGACGAGGTCCCAGGCGACGCTCAGAAGGGCCGCCACCAGAACGGTGCCGCCCACCTGCTCGGTGACCGTGCTTAGCCATCCGGTGAAGACATTGTTCGCCAGCACCAGCAGCAGAATCGCCACGATGACGGCGCTGAGCACCATGGCGGTCGTCGCGAGCGTGTTGATCCGCCGAGCCTGGTTGTTGTGGGACACGAAGCGAACCTAGAGAAGGGGTCCGACACTCAGCGGGACGCGCGGGCCGACGCCTAAGCCCTGGGCCTCGCTCCTAGGTCGTGGCAGCTCGGATGAGCCGGGACAACCAAGGACAGTTGCGGACAGCCTTGGTCAGGCTGCTGGGTGCTCCTCTCGTCCAGCGCCTCGAAGCGGCTCACCTCGATGATCACCCGACGGTGGACGTGGATCGTTCACGACGGACCGGCCGGTCTCCGCCCCGTCAGCCGGCGTCTGCGGCCTTCTTCGCGGCGGCCTTCTGCTCCTGCTTGAACTGGCGGACCTCCGCCAGCGAGTCGGGCCCGGTGACGTCGGCGACCGACCGCCGCGAGCCCTCCAGGCCGTAGTCGCCGGCGGCCTCGCGCCACCCCGGCGGCATCACCCCGTACTGCTTGCCCAGCAGTGCGACGAAGATCTTGGCCTTCTGCGCACCGAACCCGGGCAGCTCACCGATCCGCTCCAGCAGGGTGGCGCCATCCTGAACATCGGTCCACAACCCGTCGGCCCGCCCGCCGTAGCGCTCGACGAGCAGCCGGCACACCGCCTGAGTCCGGGCAGCCATCGAACTCGGGTAGCGGTGCAGCGCCGGCGGCCCCTGGAAGACCTTCACGAGCTGCTCCGGGTCGGCGTCGGCGAGGTCCGCAGCGGAGAGGACATCGACACCAAGCCGGTCCGCCAGCAGGCGCGGAGCGGCGAAGGCGCGTTCCATGGCGAACTGCTGATCAAGGAGCATGCCGACAACGAGTGCGAGCGGGTCCCGGCCCAGCAGATCGTCGGCGGCGTCGTCCTGGGCTATGCGGATCTGCGGCACTCGGGCAGTGTGCCGCACGGTCGGTCGCCAGCCGCCGTGCCCGGTCGCCCCACATCAGCTCGCGGCCAGCCCCCACCAGTGGGCGTCCACCGGCATCGCCGACGGGCACGGCAGCCGGGGAGCCCTCCCCTACGTCGACACCACGGCGAGACCAGCGCTGCCGCACCGATGCGCCGGCATCCTCGCGAGGACGTCCGTCGCAGGCAGAGCGGCCCGCCGCTCCCGTACCCCTACTCCGGAAGACCGGCGACGCCAGTGCTTCCTTGACGCATGTGCTGGTCCAGCAGCATCCCGATCAGCAGCGCGAGCGGGTCGCGGCCGAGCAGTTCGTCGGCGGCGTCGTCCTGGGCGATGCGGAGTGTCGGCACACCGGACATCGTGCCGCAGAGAGATCCCGCGACAATCGCCCGCCAGCACGGTTGCTGACGCCCGGCTGCGACCGCCACCGCCGCCGACGACGCCGGACCCACCTCGTCGGCGGCGGCCGACCGTCACCTCGGGGTGGACTCGTCGCTCGGGGGCCGGAGATTCGGTCCGCGAAGCCGACCGCGGATCAGAGCGGCGTGTCGACCTCCAGCCCCGCCGGCGGTTGCCCGCTGTGGCCGCGCCACAGCCAGGCAGCGGACTGGCGGGGCGTTCGCCCTCGTGCCAGGTCTCCTACCTGGCGGCCGCCCGCGGCCGCCAGGCGCCCGTCGGCGAGTCCGAGCCCGTAGGGCCGGCGGAGCAGCTGGGGGTAGTGCGCGAGGTGGCCTGCACGGACATGACAGAACCTCCGAGGGGAGGCGGTTCGGCACACCGGAGATGGTGCCGCTTCGGTGTCCTCACATTCGCTGCCCGGCCGGCAACCGTGGTGCAGGTCCGGCAATCCCTCCGCACGATGGCCAGGCGCTACGGACGGGCAGTGTCTAGGCGGCACCCCCCTGCAGGTGGCGCACGACCGCGCCGAGCTCGGCCGACGGCGAGACGTCGACGTACTCGCAGTCCTCGAGTGCCTCCGGCGCGTGCCCGGGCGCCCAGTAGAAGGCCTGCCCCGCCTCGTAGGTGGAGTCGCCGTCCTTGGTGTGCATGACCAGCCGGCCGGAGATCATGTAGCCCCAGTGCGGGCACTGGCAGAGGTCACCGGGCAGGCCGGTCAGACCCGGCCGGAGGTCCGCTCCCGCAGGAAGGCGCACCCAGGCGATGCTGTTCTCGCCGAACGGGTCGGTCCGGAACTCGACACCCCCGTCCTCGATCGCCATGGGCAGGTCCGTGCGGTTGAGAACGCGCATGATGTCTCCTCGGTTCGGGTGCCGCGGTGGGCACCGGATCAGGGCTCGATGTTCTGGTTCAGGTGGAACAGGTTGGCGGGGTCGTAGCGCCGCTTCACCTCCCGCAGGCGGGCGTGGTTGGCGCCGTAGTTGGCCCCGGCCCGCGACTGGTCGTCGGCGGACGCGAAGTTGACGTAGCCGCCGGTCTCGGAGTGCGGGGCGATCGCGGCGTAGTAGTCGCGGACCCACGCCGTGTTGCGCTCGTTGTCCGCCGGGTCCGGCCACATGCCGGCGATCACGGGGGCGAACGACGCGTCACGGTGCCCGAAGGCCGTGGCGTCGCGCGCCACGTCGTGGACGGCGCCGTTGATCGGGTACAGGTGCACCGTGGAGTTGACGGTCGGCACCTTGGGTCCGTGCTCCATGTGAGCGGCGATCGCCTCGTCGGTCAGCTCCCGGACGAAGGCCGCCTTCCAGTAGTGCTGGAGGCCGGGCGGCACCAGGCCGTCGAAGGCGCTGTTCAGTGCCGCATACGGCATCTCGCCGACGTGCTCGGCCACCGGGTGGGCGACCTGCCGGAAACCGTCGAGGAGGGCCTCGCCCTCGGTGGCCGAGCCGGTCCAGCAGGACACCACGGCCACGAACGGCTCCCCGACCCGGTTCTCCGGGACGAACGGCAGCGGCGGGGCGATCTGGAAGGCCGGGAAGCCGCCGTACTCGCGCGGCGCCGTCCGGATGAAGTCCCGGAAGTGCGCCAGCACGGCCGCCCCGTCCGCCAGCTCGAAGAACATCGGACCGCCGTAGACGGTGGTCACCGGGTGCAGCCGGTAGGTGAACCGGGTGACCACGCCGAAATTGCCCCCGCCTCCGCGCAACGCCCAGAACAGGTCCGGGTGCTCGGACTCGCTCGCGGTCACGACCGATCCGTCGGCGGTCACCACCTCGGCCGCCAGGACGTTGTCGCAGGAGAGCCCGTAGCCGCGGGAGAGATAGCCGATGCCGCCCCCGAGGGTCAGGCCGCCGACGCCGGTGGTGGAGATGATGCCGCCGGTCGTCGCCAGCCCGTGGGCGGCGGTGACGTCGTTGAAGCGACCCCACGTGGTGCCGCCACCGGCGGTCGCGGTGCGGAAGGCGTCGTCGACGTCCACGGCCTGCAGGTCCGACAGGTCCGCCACGACCGCGTCGTCCGCAGTGCCGAAGCCGGGCACGCTGTGCCCGCCGCCGCGGACGGCCAGCGGGCTGCCGGTCTCGGCGGCGTAGCGCACGGTCGCGACCACGTCGGCCGTGTCCGTGCACCGGACCACCACCGCCGGGTGCGCATCGATCATCGCGTTGTAGACGTGCCGGGCGTCCTCGTAGGCCGCGTCCCCGGGGCGAACCAGGGGTCCGCTCACCCGTTCGGCGAGGGTGTCCAGTGCTGGCATGACCATGGCTGCTCCTCCGGTCCGGTCCGCCGCTCCGGCGGGACACGGCCGACGCTAGGGACGTCGAGGGAGCCGGCACATGACCAGAAGTGCGGAACTTCCCCCCGCGGGAGCGCATGACCAGATCTGGTCATGCGCTCCCGCACCGCCGGGGTCTAGCGTCGGACGGGTGTCCGGCTGGGCGCCACCACCGCTGCCGGCGCGCTGGTCGGCACCCGCGCGCCCGGCGTTCGTCGGCCGGTGGGCCGAGCTCGCCACCTTCGAGGAGGTCTGGACCGCGGTGCTCGCCGGCAGCCGGCAGGTCGTCTTCGTCGGCGGGGGGCCGGGCGCCGGCAAGTCCCGCCTGCTCGCCGAGGTCGCCACGACCCTGCACCGGCACGGGGCGCTGGTGCTGGTCGGCACCTGCGCCGCGGAGTTCGGGCCGCCCTACCAGCCGTTCGGGGAGCCGCTCGGGGCGCTGCTCGGCGCCCGGCCGGGGACCGGGCAGGACGAGCGGTTGTCGACCCTGGCCGGGAGGGGGCCGCCGGAGGACGCCGGCGCCCCCTCGCACGAGTACCGGCGGGTGCTCTACGACGCCGCGGTCGACGCCGTCTGCGATGCCTCTTCCCGGCAGCCGCTCGTCCTGGCGCTGGAGGACCTGCACTGGGCCGGGCCCTCCTCGCTGCAACTGCTGGACCACCTGGTCGAACGGACCGCGGACTGCCCCGTCCTGGTGCTCGGCACGCACCGCACCACAGCGCCGGACCGCTCAGCGGGACTGGTGCGGACCATCGGGCAGCTCTACCGGCTCGACGGTGTGCGCCGGCTGGACCTGGCCGGCCTGGCGACCGAGGACATCGCCCAGTACCTGGTCCAGGAGGGCCGGCTCTCCCCGCGCGCCGCCCGCGGCGCCGCCGCCGTCCTGCGGGACCAGACCGGCGGCAACCCGTTCTTCCTGCGCGAGCTGTGGCGGGACCACGCCGCGCGCGGCGGGGCGCTGCTCGTCGGCCGGCAGGCGCCGGCCTCGGTGCGCGACACGATCCTCGCGCGGCTGGAACGCCTGCCCCTGCCCGCGCGGCAGACCGTCGAGCTGGCCGCCGTCGTGGGCGAGGACGTCGACGTGGCCACGGTGCTCACGGCCTCCCACTGGAGCCGCGGGACGACGCTGGCCGGGCTGGACGAGGCCGTCGCGTTCGGGCTGCTGGAGCCGGTGCCGCCCGGGGACGACGTCCTGCGCTTCCCCCACGCACTGTGCCGGCAGGCGGTCCTGGACCTGATGCCGGCCTCCCGTCGTCTCCAGCAGCACGCCGGCGTGGCGTTGGCGGTGGAGGCGACCGTTCCTCCCTCGGAGCGACGGACCCAGCAGCTGGCCTTCCACTTCGCCCAGGCGCAAGCCCTCGGCCATGCCGCCCGGGCGGTGCACTACCTGACCGAGGCGGCCCGGTCCGCGGCGCGCGGCCTCGCCCACGAGGACGCGGCGGGCTGGTTCGAGCAGGCCGCCGCGCTCTGCGAGGACGACGCCGAGAGCTGCGGGCTGGTGCTCTCGGCAGCGGGCAGCCACCTCCTCGCCGGCGACTTCGCCCGCGCCCGGGAGCTCGCCGAGCGGGTGGCCACCGGAACGGGGGTTGCCGCGCAACGACTGGCGGCCGCGGTCGCGTACGAGGACGCGTCCTGGCGCCCCGGTCTCCCCGGTCACCGGGCGGTGGACCTCCTGGGCACGGCCCTCGCAGCCGTCGAGGCAGACCCGACCGACCCGGGCCACGTGCGGGGCCTGGCCAGCCTCGGCCGGGCGATGGCCTTCACCGGCGCCACCGCGGAGGCCGATGCCTTCGGCCGCCGCGCGGTGGCCCTCGCCCGAGAGCTCGGGAACGACGACCTGCTCGCCCATACCCTGCAGGCCAGTCTCTGGAACGGCCTGCGGCCGGAGGACGCGCCGGACAAGTTCGCCCGCGCCGGGGAGCTGTCCCGGCTGGCCGACCGGACGGGGGCGCTGGGGCACCTCGGACCTGCGGCCTACTACCGCGGCGTCATCTCCTACCTGCAGGGTGAGCCGGTCGCCCTCGCGCAGGCCCACGGCGACCTGGTGCGGGTGGCCCGGGCCACGGGGCAGACCTTCTTCGAGTACATGGCCGGCTGCGTGAGCTACGCCCGGCAGTTCAGCGCCGGCGATTTCGCGGCGGCACACCGCACCTGCGGCGAGTTGCAGGACCTGGGCACGTCGTTCGGCAGCGACGACACCGAGGGCCCCTGCGCCGTGCAGAGCTACATGATCCGGCGAGAGAACGGGGCGGTCGAACGGGTCCGCGCCCTGATCACGGGGGCCGAGCGGCCCGAGGAGCACTGGGCGCCGGGCCTGCTCGCGCTCTACACCGAACTGGAGCTGCCCGGGCCGGCGGCGCGACTGCTGGCCTGGCTGCTCGACGGGGAACTGGCCCGGCACGAGGACTCCGCGCAGTGGCCCTGCGTCCTGGTCTACGCGATCGAGGCGGCGCTGTACCTGGAGGACGAGTCGGCCGCGAGGGCGCTGCGACCGATGATCGGTGAGTACGCCGGCACCAACCTCGTCGCCGGCCAGTTCGTCGCCGTGTTCGGGAGCGCGGACCGGTACCTGGGCGCCCTGGACTCGCTGCTCGGCAGGACGGGAGCAGCGGACAGCCTGGCCGCGGCCCTCGAGATGGACATCCGGATGGGCTCCGCCGTGCACGAGGCGCACACGCTCGTGGCACAGGTGCTCCACGGCCGCCGGGCCGGTACCGACGGCCGGCTGCTGGAGGAGCTCTCCGGACGGGCCCGGCGACTGGCCGAACCGCTGGGTCTCCGGCGGGTGCTGCGACTGCTCGGTGGGCCGGCGCCCCGTGCGCCGGCACACTCACCCGGCGGGCTGACCTCCCGCGAGACGGAGGTGCTGCAGCTGCTCGGTGCGGGCCTGCTCAACCGTGAGATCGCCCAGCGGCTGGTCATCAGCGAGAACACCGCGGCCAACCACGTGCGCAGCATCCTGGCGAAGACCGGCTCCGCGAACCGGACGCAAGCAGCCATGTTCGCCGCCGCACAGGGACTGCTCGACTAGCGACTCGGGCAGCGGACGTCCGAGCGGCCGGTCAGAGCGGCGCCATCGAGCCGTCGGGGCGCACCGTCGCCGACATCTCGACGACGACATCCGCCGGCAGCCCGGCACGCGCGGCGGCCCGCCGGATCGCCTCGGCGGAGGGCGCTTCGTACAGGCAGTACGTCTTCCGCTTGTCGGCGGACAGGAACGAGTAGAGCCACTCGACACCTTCGTCGGCGTTGATCCGGTTGACGCCGTCCGCATCGTCGGCCGTGAGTTCGAGGTCGTCGGCATAGCGGCGCTCGATCATGAAGACAGGCATCGTCGGGCCCTTCGACGGAGAGTGCGACCGTACGCGCCGACGCCCGCGTGGCGGTGTTCTCGGCGCCGGACGCACTGCTTCGTCAGCGCACGTGCCGGCTTCCGCCGGCTCCATCAGCGGGTGTCGTCGACGAGGACGGCGGCCCGGGACGATGGTCCGTCACACGAGGAATCGTCCGGCCCTCCCGGTCCCGGAGCCGTCCGGGCAACCGTTACCGGTGAGGAAGGGAAGGCCGTGACCCGCACGGAAGGGCCGAGGGCCGGCGACGAGCGGCCGCATCGCTGGTCCTGGGCGACCCGAGCGCGCGGGTCGTGGCGGCCGGCGACCCAGCTGCCGCAGGTCGGCGGCGCCTGGTCGCAACGGCGGGTCCGGTCCGGCCTCGGGCGGCACCTGGAACGAAGCCGGGACCGCTGGCCGCCGCCGGCGGGACGGCGGGGTCCCGTGCAGGTCGCCGAGGGCGTCCAGGGCGTCACGCTGGGCCGCGGATTCCCCGCCTCCAACGTCTACTTCGTGCGTTCCGGTGACTCATGGGCGCTGATCGATGCGGGCTGGGCAGGCGACGCCGGCGCGATCCGACGGACGGCCGAGTCGCTGTTCGGCCCTGGCGCGCGCCCGGCGGCGATCCTGCTCACCCACATCCATCCCGACCACTCGGCTGCCGCCGGCGAGCTCGCCCGGACGTGGGAGGTGGCGGTCCACGTCCACCCCGACGAGCTGCCGATGGGATCCGGTCGGTACCTGCCCGAGTTCGACATGCCGCTGGACCACTGGGTCGTCATGCCCATCATGCGTCTGCTGCCGGCCGGCACCCGGTCCCGCATCGAGGCAGCCGGTGACATCACCGATGTCATCCGCGGCCTCCCGCCAGGGGGTGCCGTACCCGGGCTGCCGGACTGGGAGTGGATCGCCGCCCCGGGGCACACCCCCGGCTCCGTCGCCTATCTGCGGCGCCGCGACGGCGTGCTGGTCTCCGGGGACGCCATCCTCACCGTCGACCCGAACTCGGTCTCCGGCATCCTCTCCGCCCGGCAGAAGCCCGCCGGGCCGCCCTGGTACTCGACGTGGAACCGGCGCGCGGCTCGAGAGTCCATCGCGGCGCTGGCCGCCCTGACTCCCCGGGTGCTGGCGCCGGGGCACGGGTATCCGGTGGCCGTCGGGACGGCGGAGGTGCTGCAGGCCCTCGCCGACGACGGCCGCAGTCGCCGGCTGCGAATGGTCGACCGGCTCCTCGTCCGGGTCGGGGATCCGCGCGCGGACCGCTATCGGCCACCTCCACGGCTCTACGCCCGCCTCCAGTGGCTGGGGCACGCGCTGACCGGCCTGGGCCTGAGCCCGCGCTACGTGGTCACCCTCGAGGTGCCCGGCCGCCGCAGCGGCGTCCTCCGGCGCACCGACCTGGTGCGAGCGGAGCACGGCGGTCAGGACTACCTGGTCTCCCTCACCGGCGAGTCGGAGTGGGTCCGCAACGTCCGGGCGGCCCGCGGTCGCGTCGTGCTGGCCCGCCGGGGGCGTCGCCAGGTGGTGACGCTGGTCGAGGTGCCGACGCCCGACCGCGCGCCGGTGATCCGCTCCTACGCGCTGCGGGCGGGGCGACGCCTGGGCAGCTCCGCCGTCAGCCGCGAGGCCCGGGCGTTCTTCGGCGTCGGGCCGGACCTCGCCGTGGAGGAGATCGCCACCGTGGCCGACCGGTTCCCGACTTTCCGCGTCGTCCCGGATCCGGCGCACGACCCGTAGGAGGCCCGGCGTGCCGAGCGCGACCCGGAGCACTCACCGCCCGGCGCGGACTCGCTCCTGCCCCCGGGCGGCCGGTGCGGCCACGTGCTCGGCGGCATGGGCCACAGCCTCGGGGAAGGTGGCGAAGACGTGTCCGCGCTCGACCAGCGGCGCGAGCGTGCCGACGGCGGTGAGCAGCCGCCGGTGTTCCGCGTCATCACTCTTCACCAGCACCTCGATGCCCTCGCGGCGCAGGTGCTCGACGATCTCGCCGAGCACCCGGGCGCCGGTGGCGTCGAGCAGGTCCAGTGCTCCGAGCCGGAGGATCACCACGCGCACGTCCGTGGTGGCCGTGATCTCGCGGAGAAACCGGTCGGCGACGGCGAAGAACAGGGGGCCGTCCAGGCGGTAGGCCAGCACCTGCCCGGCGAGCAGGGCGTGCTCGGTGGCGCGGTCCACCCCGTCATCGGTCAGTGGTTCGGGCACCGCACGGGCGGTTCCGGCCAGCCGGACCAGGGCGAGGACTCCCGCGACGGCCAGTCCCACCTCGACGGCGGTGACGAGGTCGAAGGCGACGGTGCACAGGGCGGTGAGGACGAAGACCAGCGCGTCGCCGCGGGTGGAGGTCAGCACCGCGCGCGTCGTGTGCCGCTCGACCATCCGGTACGCGGTCACCAGCAGCACGCCGGCCAGCGCGACCAGCGGGATCCGCCCGACCAGATCGGAGGCGGCGTAGACGATTCCCGCCAGCACCAGCGCATGGCTCAGCGCTGCGACGCGGGTGCTGGCGCCGGCCCGGGCGTTGACCGCCGTCCGGGCGATCGCGCCGGTCGCCGGCAGGCCGCCGCACAGACCCGACACCATGTTGGCCAGCCCCTGCCCGAACAACTCGCGGTCGGGATCGTGCCGCGGCACGTCGCTCATCCCGTCGGCGACGCGTGCCGACAGCAGGCTCTCCAGCCCGGCGAGGAACGCCACCACGGCCGCCGCGCCGATCAGGTCGCGGGCGTTGCCGAAGTCCGGGAGCGCCGGCACGGGAAGCGAGGAGGGCAGTGCGCCGATCCGGGCGACGCCGGCCCCGGACAGTTCGACGACGAGCGTGACGACGGCGATGGCGAGCAGGCTCGCCGGCAGCGACCGGTGCAGTCGCGGCAGCGCGGCGGTGAGCACCACCGACATCGCCAGGAGGCCGAGCACCACCCAGTCCGGTGCCGCGGCGAACCGGACCACGGCCACCGCGGCGGCCCCCACGGCGTTCTCGACCTCCGGTCGGGCGACCCCGAGGCCGCTCGGGATCTGCTGGGCGGCGATGACCACCGCGATGCCCAGGGTGAAGCCCTCCACGAGCGGCCAGGGCACGAAGGCCAGCAGCCGTCCCAGCCGCAGCACGGCCGCCACCACCACGAGGACGCCGGCCAGGACCGCCACCGGGTAGACCACCTCGGGGCCGTGCGCGGCGACCAGCGGGACGAGCACCACGGTCATGGCCCCGGTCGGCCCCGAGACCTGGAGGGACGACCCGCCGAACACCGCCGCCACCACGCCGGCGATGACCGCGGTGACCAGGCCGGGGGCCGCGCCCACGCCCGAGGCGACGCCGAAGCCGAGTGCCAGCGGGAGGGCGACCACGCCGACCGTGACCCCAGCGACCAGATCGCGGGGCCAGGAGCGGCGCAGCCCGGCATAGTCCGCGCGCCGCGGCAGCAGTCCGAGGACCGGCCGGAGTGCGCGCGCGACCGTTCCCGCGCGGTCGCCACTCACGGCCGCGGTCGTGATCGGTCGGCCAGCGCCACCGCGTCGTCGGCCTGGCCGAGGGCGGCGAGCAGCTCCCGGTCGTGCTCCAGCGTGCGCGTCAGCATCCGCCGGGCGACCGCCAGCAACTCGGCGGTCTGCGGATCGCGCAGCGAGCAGACGACCGTGTTCTTGACCCGCCGGCTGTCCACCAGCCCCACCCGACGCAGCACCGTCACCTGCTGGGACAGGTGCGACAGCTCCATCCCCGTCCCGCCGGCCAGCTCGCCCACGGTGTGCTCCCCCTCGGCCAGGAGCTCGAGGATCCGCACCCGCCCCGGATGAGCGAGTGCCTTGAACAGGTCGGCCTTGGCTTCGGTGACAGGACGACCGGGGGTGAACGGCACGGCACCACTTTAGAACTTGATGGATCTGCCAAACAGTGTTCCCGCGTGTGACCTCGCTCGCCGGAGCCTCCGCCTCGATCCGCCTGCCGGCGCAGCGATGAGTTCGCCTCCCGCGCGCGGTCCAACCGGCGACCACCACGAACGAGGAGCCCCGTGACCCAGCTGCTGAGAGTCCAGAACTTCACCGTGTCGAGCGACGGATTCGGTGCCGGCGAGGGGCAGAGCCTGGAACGGCCGTTCGGGCACGCGAACCCCGGCGAGCTGATGGCCTGGGCCCTCGGCACGGCGAGCTTCCCCAACCGCACCGAACCCGGCGGCAGCCGCGGGCTGGACGACTACTTCACGCGGGACTTCGCCCACGGCATCGGCGCCGAGATCATGGGCCGGAACAAGTTCGGGCCGCAGCGCGGGCCGTGGACCGACCACGAGTGGCAGGGCTGGTGGGGCGACGAGCCGCCGTTCCACACACCGGTGTTCGTCATGACCCACCACCCGCGGCCGCCGTTCACGCTGTCGGACACCACGTTCTCATTCGTCGGCGGCGACCCGGCGGCGGTGCTGGAGCAGGCGAAGGCCGCGGCCGGCGGACAGGACGTGCGGCTCGGCGGCGGGGCGTCGGTCGTCCGGCAGTTCCTCGACGCCGACCTCGTCGACACCCTGCACGTGGCGGTCTCGCCGCTGGAGCTCGGGTCGGGAACGCGGCTGTGGACGTCGCCCGACGAGCTGCTCGACCGCTTCCACCGCGAGGTCGTCCCCAGCCCGAGCGGTGTCGTGCACCACCTCTTCTGGCGGAGGTGACCACGGCTACCGCGCCAGACCCGTCCGGCACCGAGGACACGCCGCCTGCGTCAGCCGGCGCCGCGCGGCCACCTGAGCCCACGGCCGCGCCGACCGCTACGCACACGCCATCGTGCGAGGACTTCCCCCGGGGCTCGCGGCGAGCAGTGCGACGTCGTCGCTGACCTCCCCGCCGGCCTGCACCGCGGCCATGAGGTCGTCGCAGAGGGCGTCGACCCCCGACGGGGCGGCGGAGAACCGGTCGGCCAGCTCGGCCAGGCCGTCGTCGAGCAGCCGGTCGTGCCGTTCGACGAGACCGTCGGTGAACAGCAGCACCGTGGACCCGGGCAGCAGCGGCGACTCGCACTCGGCGTAGGCGGCGGACCGCCGGACCCCGAGCGGGAACCCGACCCGGAGGTCCACCGCACGGACCCGCCCGGGCCGGTCGCCCACCGGCGGCATCCGCATGAGGGGCGCCAGGTGGCCGGCGCTGGCGACGCTCAACCGGGCGCGCGCCGCGTCCACCTGGACGTAGCAGCAGGTCACGAAGACGCCGTCGTCGTCGCCGTCGGCGCCGGCGCCGGCGCCGAGGTCGTGGACGGCAGTGCTGAGCGACTCGAGCACCGCGCCCGGTGGGCTGCCGCTCCGGGCGAGGGCCCGGGCCAGAGCGCGCACCTGTCCCATGAGGCCGGCCGCGGTCACGCCGTGGCCGGCCACGTCCCCGATGAGCAGGCCGAGGCGGCCCCCGGGGAGACCGAAGGCGTCGAACCAGTCACCGCCGGCGCGTACGGCCTCACCGGCCGGCTGGTACCGCGCCGCGAGCTGCCACCCCGGGACGTCGGGGAGCCGACGGGGCAGGAGGCTGCGCTGGAGGACCTCGGAGATCTGCCGTTGCCCGTCGGCCAGTCGCGCCCGTTCCAGCGCACCGGAGCACAGTTCCGCGATGGTGTGCGCCCGCATGATCTCCTCGGCGGCGAACCGGCGTGGATCCGGCCAGCCGAAGGAGACGGTGCCGAGCAGCCGTCCCTGGACCTGCAGCGGCAACTGCACCCACGCCTGCTCCGCCACCTCCACCCCGACCAGGGCCGGATACAGCCGGTCCCGCTCGGCCAGCGACCCGAACACCACCGGCCGGCCGGTGGCGAACACGTCGCGCGAGGGCAGCGGCGCATCCAACGGCCAGTGCTCGAACTGGGCCCGGGTCCGGCCGGGCACCGTGCTGGTGGGCACCGCCATCCTGAAGGAGCGGGTCTCGGGGTCGTAGATGCCCACGATGGCAACGGTGGCGCCCAGCACCGCCGGGGTCTGCTCGGTCAGGATGGCGGCGACCTCGTCGGCGGTCGAGGCGACCGCGAGGGCGCCGGCAAGGAACTGCAGCCGCCGGGCCAGGTCCCGCTCGGCGCGTTGCTCGTCACCGCGCCGCGCCCGATGGGCGGCCGCCGCGCAGCCGCGGGCGACCGCGGCCAGCAGCTCTCGGTCGACCGGCCCGAGCTGGCCCCGGTCGGTGAAGTGCACCGCGAGGTAACCCAGCCGCTCACCGTCGAGGAGCAGGGGCTGGACCGCGGCCGCCTCGAAGGCGGTGCCGGCCAGGATCGCCGCCGCCTGGGGGAACTGCTCGACCGCGGCCCGCCGGTCGGCGAAGTAGCGCGCCCGCCCGTCGCGCACCACGGCGGGGCCGGGCAGCGCGGCATCCGCCGGCAGCTCCGCGAAGGCGCCCACCACCTCTCCGGGAAAGCCCACGGTGATGACCCGCAGGACGTCGCGGCCCGGCTCCACCAGGCCGACGGAGCAGGCGGCCGCCCCCACGGCCGCGGCGGCGCGGTCGAGCGCGACCCGGAGGACGTCGTCGAGGGAGAGGGCACCGGAGAGCTCCTCGGTGAGCGCCTCCAGGGACGCGGCCGCGTCCAGGGCGCGGCGGTACTCGGTGACGTCCTCGATCGCGACGACCAGGGTCTCCGGCCGTCCGCCCACGGCGACTCCGGGGCTGACGTCGATCCGCAGGCAGGTCGAGGCACCGCGCCGCGGCGCGCCGCCTCCGGGCACCAGACGCCCGGCCACGGGGCGGCCGTCGGCCAGCACCTCCCGGCAGGCGGCCACCACCGGCTCGGCTCCGGGCAGCACGTCGCCCAGCAGGCGCCCGACCGGGTCGGCCGGTGCTCCGCCGCCGACGCCGACCACAGCTCTCAGCGCCCGGTTGGCCAGCATAACACGGAGCTCGCGGTCGACGATCGCCAGCCCTGTCGGCAGCAGCTCCAGCGCGGCGCGGGGACCTGCGGGGTCCTCCGGCGGCTCGGGGATGCCCATGCCTGCTCCTCCTCTCCACGGACCGATCGCTGACCGCCGCTCACCGGTCCGTGCGTCGGGTGCCGCGCTCAGCCGCTCGGGCCGGCCGACGGGGCTCGCCGCTCGCAGGCGGGCCGGCAGGGGGATCCGGGCGCGGGAGCAGGGACGCGATGCCCGCCAGCTGGATCACGCGCAGCATCTGGCGGGACGCCGAGCGGAGCACCGGACGACGACCGGCCGCCACGGACGCCTCGACGAACATCACGATCAGGCTCACCGCCGACGAGCTGATGAAGGTCACGGCCCCGGCGTCGACGGCGTCGACCGGCTCGCGTTCCCGCCCGTGCTCGGCCCGGAACCGTGCAGCGACGGCGGTGTCCACGTTGCCGGCCAGTCGCAGGACGCGACGGCCGGAGCTCTCCAGCTCGACCGTGATCGACCCGGCGGCACCGGCTGACCCGCGCTCCGCGTCCACGTGCGCTCCCTCGCCGGCGACCAGCAGCGGGCGTGCAGGGGCCGTGCGGCCCGGCTCCACCGCCCGCCCGTGCCGACGCTACGCCGCAAGCCCTGATCGCGGCACGCTTCAAGGCCGGCAGTTCCGTGCCCGAGCGCTAGGCGAGGATGGACGGGTGCGCGCGGTCGTGAGCAGGGTCAATGCAGCCGCTGTAACGGTCGACGGCGCCGTCGTGGGCGAGATCGGCGCGGGACTGCTGGCACTGGTCGGGGTCGGTCACGACGACGACGTCGCCCGGGCGCGGCTGCTGGCCCGGAAGATCCACGAGCTGCGCATCTTCCCGGGGACCGACGGCGCCGTGTCGGCGTCCGACCTGGGCCTTCCGGTGCTGGTCGTCAGCCAGTTCACGCTCTACGCCGACACCCGCAAGGGCCGGCGCCCCTCCTGGTCCGAGGCGGCCCCGGGCGAGACCGCGGAGCCGCTGGTCGCGGAGGTGGTGGCCGAGTTGCGGCGCCGCGGCGCGACGGTGGCCACCGGGGTGTTCGGCGCACGGATGCAGGTCTCCTCGGTCAACGAGGGACCGATGACCTTGCTGCTCGAGGTCTGAGCCCGGTCGCCTGCGGGTAGTGGGCGTGAGCGACAACACTCCCTGCGGGTTGCCTGTGAACCGGGGGATGGCGGAACACACGCCCCCGTACCGACCGTTGTGCAGGGCGTACCACACCGGACACATGAGCAACGGGGCCGGTCCGGACACCCCGGAACCCCATTGACGCCCGGATGCCAGGACCGCCGCGCCACCGATGACCGGCGGATGCATCCGAACCGAAGGCAAGGACGAAGAAGCATCGTGACGCTGCTGCAGTCTTCCCCCAACGACACCCTCGAGGTGCGCTCGCGCACGCCGCGCCGGGAGCCCGACACCACCGGCCTGGTGTCGACCGACCTCGTGCGGGTGTACCTCAACACCATCGGCAAGACGGCGCTGCTGACCGCCGAGCAGGAGGTCGAGCTCGCCAAGCGGATCGAGGCCGGGCTCTACGCCGACCGCCTGCTCGCCGAGAAGCCGGCCCTCTCCCCCGCCAAGAAGCGGGACTACAAGATCCTCGCCGTCGACGGGAGGGCCGCGAAGGCCCACCTGCTGGAGGCCAACCTCCGGCTCGTCGTCTCGGTGGCCAAGCGCTACACCGGCCATGGCATGACGTTCCTGGACCTCATCCAGGAGGGGAACGTCGGGCTGATCCGCGCCGTGGAGAAGTTCGACTACACCAAGGGCTTCAAGTTCTCGACCTACGCCACCTGGTGGATCCGCCAGGCGATCACCCGCGCGATGGCCGACTCCGGGCGCACCATCCGGCTCCCCGTCCACCTCGCCGAGCAGGTGAACAAGGTGGTCCGCACCCGGCGCCGCATGCACCAGGAGCTGGAGCGCGAGCCCACGCCGGAGGAGATCGGTCTCGAGCTGGACATGACCGAGGCGCGGGTGGTCGAGCTGCTCGAGCACAGCCGCGACCTGGTCAGCCTGGACCAGACCGTCGGCGCCGACGAGGAGTCGCGGCTCGGTGACTTCATCGAGGACGCCGACGCCGCCGTCGCCGAGGACGCCGTCGCCTTCCAGATGATGAAGGGCGACGTGCGCAACGTCCTGGAGACCCTCGAGGACCGCGAGCGCGACGTCGTCATCCTGCGCTTCGGTCTGGACGGCGGGCAGCCGCGCACGCTGGAGCAGATCGGCAAGCAGTTCGGTCTCTCCCGCGAGCGGGTACGGCAGATCGAGCGCGAGACGATGAACAAGCTCCGCGACCCGCAGCGCGCCGACGCCCTCCGCGACTACCTCGCCTGAGGTCCTCCGGACCTCACCGCGGCCAGGAGCCGCCCCCGGCTGCGCTGGGCGTGTCCACGGCGCACGAGAGCCCGTCCCTCACCAGGGACGGGCTCTCGTCGTCTCACACAGGCGACCTCATGCGGCGGGGGCCGGGGTCGACGCGCGCCGTGGGCGGGCCGACGCGAGCGGTGCCGCCGGCGACCACCAGTGACCGCCCGCCGTGCCAGGGGTTGGCCGGGCCCACGATCACCGGCTCGAGGGTCAGACGCAGCACCTCGGGCAGGTCGTCGGCCAGCCGGGCGACGCGCAGCAGCAGGTCCTCCAGCGCCGCGGTGTCGACCGGCTCCGAACCTCGCCAGCCGTCGAGCAGCGGCCAGGCCCGCGGGCCGCGCACGAGCTCCGCGGCGTCGAGGTCGGTGAGCGGCAGCGTCCGGAACGCGCGGTCGCCGAGCAGCTCGGTGGCCACTCCCCCGACGCCGAAGCTGACCAGCGCGCCGAACGACGGGTCGTCGACGATCTCCACGACCGTGGCCACGCCCGGGGCCGCCATCTCCTGCACGATCACCGGGTCGCCGGAGGGGATGGCGGCGTAGGCGGTGCGCACCGCATCGGCGTCGACCAGGTCCAGGCGCACACCGCCCAGGTCCGAGCGGTGCCGCAGCCAGGGCGCCGTCGACTTGAGCACCACCGGGTAGCCGATCTCGGCCGCCGCCGCGACGGCCGCCTCGGGGTCGGTGACCGTCCGGGTGTGCAGCAGGGGCACGCCGTAGGCGCCGAGCAGCGCGATCAGCTCGTCGTCGTCCAGCTCGCGGCCGGCCGGTGCCGCCTCCAGCGCGCGGCGCACCACCGTCCGGGCAGCATCCTCGTCCACGTCGGGCAGCTCGGGGACCTCCCCGACGGGACGGCGCCGCCAGCGGGCGTACTCGCTGGCCTTGGCCAGCGCGATCACCGCGCGCTCGGGCGTGCTGTAGGAGGGCACGGAGCCGCGGGCCGGCATGCCGTGCTCGTCGAGGACCGCGAGTTCGGGCGGGATGCCCTCGGTGGAGAGGAAGCTGGCGACGACCGGCTTGGTCGAGCCGACCGCGACGTCGCGCAGCGCGGGGCCGAACTCGTCCGACCCGGCCATCAGCGGCGGCAGGAACACGGCGATGACCGCGTCCACGCCCTCGTCGTCGACCGCCTGCTGCAGCGCGGACCGGAACTGCTCGGGCGTTCCGTTCACCCCGATGTCGACCGGGCGCTCGTGGGCCAGCTGCAGCCCCTCCTCCAGCACCGCGTCGGCGACCAGCACCCCGATGGCGGTGGAGTTGCCGACGATCGCGACCCGGTCGCCGGCCGGCAGCGGCTGGTGGGCCAGCAGGGTGCCGACGTCGAACAGCTGGGCCACCGTCTCGACGCGGATCACGCCGGCGGAGGCGAACAGCGCCGCGACCGACTGCTCCGGTACCGCGACCGACGTGCCGGCCAGCCCCGGGGTGACGCCGACGTGGCGGCCGCTCTTCACCGCGACCACCGGCTTGGTACGGCCGACGGTCCGGGCCAGGCGGGCGAACTTGCGGGGGTTACCGAAGCTCTCCAGGTGCAGCAGCACCACCTCGGTGCCCGGGTCGGTGGCCCAGTACTGGAGCAGGTCGTTCCCGCTGACGTCGGCGCGGTTGCCGGCGGACACGAACGTGGACAGCCCGATGCCCCGGCCACGGGCCCGCTCCAGCAGGGCCACGCCCAGCGCCCCGGACTGGGCGAAGAAGCCGACCCGGCCGCGCCCGGGGACCATCGGCGCCAGCGAGGCGTTCAGCCGGACACCGGGGTCGGTGTTCACGATGCCCAGGCAGTTCGGTCCCACGACCCGCATGCCCGAGGCGCGAGCGGAGGCGACCAGCCGGCGCTCGGCCTCCCGCCCCTCGGGCCCGGACTCCCCGAAGCCGCCGGAGACCACGACCAGCCCGCGCACCCGCTTGCGGCGGCAGGCCTCGACGACGCCGGCCACCTCGTCGGCCGGAACGGCCAGGACGGCGAGGTCCACGTCGTCGGGGATGGCCTCGATGTCGGCGTAGGCGGGCACGCCGCGCACGTGCCTGGCCGAGGGGTTGACCGGGTAGATCGGACCGGCGAAGCCGTAGTCGAGCAGGTGCCGCAGCAGCGCGTTGCCGATCTTGCCGTCGTCGTTGCTGGCGCCCACGACGGCCACCGACGAGGGCGTGAGCAGCCGGGCGATGGAGCGCGACTCGCTGCGCTGCTCGCGCTCGTAGGTGACCGCGAGCGCGTCCTCGGTCTGCTCGATCGGGAAGGTGAGGTGGACGACGCCGTCCTCGTAGGAACGCTGGGACTTGTAGCCGGCGTCCTGGAAGACCCGCACCATCGTGCTGTTCTGGGCGAGCACCTCGGCGACGAAGCGCTTGATCCCGCGCTCGCGGGCGGCCGCGGCCAGGTGCTCGAGCAGCACCGACCCCAGCCCGCGGCGCTGGTGGGCGTCCTCGATGAGGAACGCGACCTCGGCGTCGTCGGTGCCGGGATAGCGGTCGTAGCGGCCCACGCCGATGATCTGGTCCCCGAGGAGCACGACGAACGCGACCCGGGAGTCGTGGTCGACGTGCGTGAAGCGGTGCAGCTCCTTGGCCGACAGCCGCTTCATCGGGCCGAAGAACCGGTAGTACCGCGTCTGGTCGCTGCTGCGGTCCATGAGCCCGGTGAGCGCGTCGGCGTCCTCCGGGCGGATCGGCCGCAGGTGCACCGTGCCGCCGTCGGCGGCCACGATGTCGGCCTCCCAGTGCCGCGGCGGGGTGGGCGGGGCGTCGTCTTCGGCCGGCGTGGCGGTCACCGGTCCTCGCGGCTCAGTCACGGGGGTCGTCCGGATCGAGGCCGAACAGCGGGAAGCTGGCTCGCCGGGTGCGGAGGATCGCCCGGTCCACCCGGTTCTCGGTGAAGGCGTCCCACCGGGCGAAGCCGGTGTAGCCGCCCTCGGTCATGTGCGTGGGCGGTCGGGCCCGCAGCCCGCGGGCCACGACGTCGTCCCGCCAGGACTGCGGGATCTCCGTCGCCGGGTCCAGCGGACTGCCGGACACCTCGGCGATCAGGTGGGTCCAGGCGCGCGGCACCGCCCGGACCAGGCCGTAGCCGCCGCCCCCGAGGACGATCCAGCGCCCCTCGCAGATCTCGTGGGCCAGTTCGTGCATCGCCCGGTAGCTGGCGCGCTGCCCGTCGATGGTCAGGCCGAGGTCGGCCAGCGGGTCCTCGTGGTGGGCGTCGCACCCGCACTGCGTCACGATGATCTGCGGCTCGAAGGCGCGCAGCACGCTGGGCACGACGGCGCTGAACGCGCGCAGCCAGGCGGAGTCCTCGGTGCCGTTGGGCAGGGCGAGGTTGACCGCGCTGCCCGACGCCTTCGCCGCGTCGCCGGTCTCCTCCGGGAAGCCGGTGCCCGGCCAGAGGGTGAGCGGGGTCTGGTGGATGCTCACCGTGAGCACCCGGGGGTCCTCCCAGAAGGCGGCCTGGACGCCGTCGCCGTGGTGCACGTCGAGGTCGACGTAGGCGATCCGCTCGTAGCCCTGGCCGAGCAGCCAGGCGATCGCGACGGCCGCGTCGTTGAAGATGCAAAAGCCGGAGGCCGCGTCGCGCATGGCGTGGTGCAGGCCGCCGGCGATGTTGACCGCGTGCTGTGCCGCACCGCTGTGCACCTGCTGGGCGGCCAGGAGGGTGCCGCCGGTGATCAGCGCGGCGGCGTCGTACATGGCGGGGAAGATCGGGTTGTCCGACGTCCCGAGGCCGTGGCCGACAGTCGGGTCGGACGGGGCCCGCCGGACCGCCTCGAGGTAGGCCGGGTCGTGCACGAGGGTGAGCAGCTCCGCGGTCGCCGGGTCGGGCCGCATCACCCGGAGCCGGTCGCCGGTCAGGACGCCCAGGCTGTCGGCCAGGCGCATGGTCAGGTCCAGCCGGACCGGGTGCAGCGGGTGATCTCCACCCATGGTGTAGCCGAGCAGGCTCTCGTCCCAGATGACGGCGACGGAGTCGCTCATCGCCCGACCGTCGCTCTCGCGGTCACCGCACCTCCTCGTGCCCGTGCGCGGGAGCACGACCGCCTCCCCGTCGTGCGCGACGCTACCGGCGATGACCAGGCAACGCGCCCCCTGCGTCCGCGGCGCGCGCCCCCGGCGGTGTGGCGTCCCGCCCGTAGACTGACCGATCGACCCGGAGGAGTACCTGTGAACGACCTGATCGACACCACGGAGATGTACCTCCGCACCATCTTCGAGCTCGAGGAGGAGGGGATCACCCCGCTTCGGGCCCGGATCGCGGAACGTCTCCACCAGAGCGGCCCCACCGTGAGCCAGACGGTGGCCCGCATGGAGCGCGACGGTCTGCTGACCGTGGAGGGCGACCGCCACCTGCAGCTCTCCGACGAGGGCCGGCAGCTGGCCACCGCGGTCATGCGCAAGCACCGGCTGGCGGAGTGCCTCCTCGTCGACGTCATCGGCCTGGACTACGCCGACGTCCACGAGGAGGCGTGCCGCTGGGAGCACGTCATGAGCGAGGCCGTCGAGCGCCGCTTGCTGGCCCTGCTGGGCAACCCGAGCGTCTCGCCGTTCGGCAACCCGATCCCCGGGCTCGAGGCGCTGCGCGGCGACGAGCCGCTCGGCGGCGAGACCTCCGCCGTGCTCGACGCGCTCACGGTGCTGTCCACCACGGCGACCGCCGAGGGCCGCCCCGTCGTGATCCGGCGGATCAGCGAGCAGCTGCAGGAGGATCCGGAGCTGCTGCGTGCGCTGGCCCAGCACGGCGTCCGCCCCGGTGTGACGATGCAGGCCCAGTTGGTCGAGGGCTCGGTGACCCTGGACGGCTACCCGCTGCCGCTCGACGTCGCCCGGCACATGTTCGTCAGCGCGCTCGACGAGCAGCTGAGCCCGCTGGAGGCCGCGCCCCTGCTCTGAGCGGGCGTCGTCCCGGGAGGGGTCGGCGCTCACTACGGTGAGCCCGACGTCGACCCCTCCTGAGAGCAGGTCCCGGTGAGCCCGTCCGACTCGTCCGACACCACTGCGACCGATACCGGCGCGTCCGCCGCACCGGACCCCTTCGCCCGGCCGGCCGACGTCGCGGCGCTCCCGCGCGTCGGCGCGCTCGCGCTGTCCGTGGACGGCATCCGGCTGGCGATCTCGGTCGCCACGCTGGACCCGGCGAAGAAGAAGTGGCAGTCCGCGCTGTGGGAGGTCGACCCGACCGGCGCCCGCCCCGCCCGACGGCTGACCCGCAGCGCGCCGGGCGAGTCCTCGCCGGTGTGGGCACCCGACGGTTCGCTGCTGTTCACCTCCGCCCGCCCCGATCCCACCGTGGCCGACGCCGGCGAGCCGAAGCCGTCGCTGTGGAGCCTGCCGCCCGGCGGCGGGGAGGCCCGGCCGGTGCTGAGCCGGCCCGGCGGGATCTCCGGCGTCGCGGTCGCCGCCGGCACCGGTGACGTCGTCGTCGCGGCCGCCACCCTGCCCGGCGGCGCCGAGGCCGAGGCCGACGAGGAACGCCGCAAGGCGCGGACGGACGCCGGGGTGACCGCTGTTCTGCACGAGGCCTATCCGGTCCGGCACTGGGACCACGACCTCGGCCCGGCGGCACCGCACCTCTTCTGGGCGGGCCGGGTGCCCGAGGACGATCCGGCCGGGTCGTCGGTGCTGCGCGACCTCACGCCGGACGCCACTCCGCCGCACGGCGCCGGTGAGGAGTTCACCCTCTCCCCCGACGGCCGGCTCCTGGCCCGGTCCGAGGAGATCCCCGACGGGCCGGCCGGTCACCGCAACCGGCTGGTCGTCACCGCCACCGACGGCAGCGGCACCCGGGTGCTGGTCGACGACCCGCTGGCCGACGTGTACGCGGCGCGCTTCTCCCCCGACGGTGCGGCGCTGGTGTGCGTGCGGGAGTCCCTGTCCAGCTATGCCGAGCCGCCGGACTACACGCTGCTCGTGGTCGACGTGGCCTCGGGTACGTCGCGGGACCTGACCCCAGGGTTCGACCGGTGGCCCAGCGCGCCGCAGTTCTCGGCCGACGGCACCGGCGTCTACTTCCTGGCCGACGACGACGGCCGGCACGCCGTGTTCCGGGTGGCGGTGGACGGCGGGGAGCCGGTCCGGCTCACCGGCGACGGCGCCTACAGCGACCTGCAGGTCGCCCCGGACGGCAGCGCCCTGTACGCCCTGCGGTCCGCCTACGACTCGCCGTCGGTGCCGGTCCGCCTCGATCCGGCGGCGACCGGGCAGGAGCCGCCGGTCCTGCCGAGCCCGGGCACGATCGGCCCGCTCCCCGGCACCCTGCACGAGGTGCAGGCCACCGCCGCCGACGGCAGCCGCGTCCAGTCCTGGCTGGTCCTGCCCGAGGGGGCGTCGGCCGACTCCCCCGCGCCGCTGGTGCTCTGGATCCACGGCGGCCCGCTGATGAGCTGGAACTCCTGGTCGTGGCGCTGGTGCCCGTGGGTGCTGGCCGCCCAGGGCTACGCCGTCCTGCTGCCCAACCCGGCGCTGTCCCAGGGGTTCGGGCAGGACTTCGTGCGCCGTGGCTGGGGGGCGTGGGGCGAGGCTCCCTACACCGATCTGATGGCCGCGGTGGACGCCGCCGAGGAGCGCCCGGACATCGACGCATCTCGGACGGCGGCCATGGGCGGCTCGTTCGGCGGCTACATGGCCAACTGGATCGCCACGCAGACCGACCGCTTCCGGGCGATCGTCAGCCACGCCGGCCTGTGGCACATCGACTCGTTCACCTCGACCACGGATGCGGCCTACTACTGGGAGAAGGAGTGGGGCGACCCGCTGGCCGAGCCGCGCCGCTACGAGCAGAACTCCCCGCACCGCTACGCGGACGCGATCCGGACGCCGATGCTCGTCATCCACGGCGACAAGGACTACCGCGTCCCGGTCGGCGAGGCGCTGCATCTCTGGTACGACCTGCAGAAGCGCGGCGTGCCCTCGAAGTTCCTCTACTTCCCGGACGAGAACCACTGGGTGCTGACCCCGGGGAACTCCACGGTCTGGTACGAGACGGTGCTGGCGTTCCTGGCCGAGCACGTGCGCGAGGAGCCCTGGGAGCGGCCCGCGCTGCTCTGAGCACGGTCGGCGCCGGGCCGCCGCCTCAGCGGCCCGGCGCACCGGTCACGCCGGCGGCGCGACCGGCCTCCACCAGCAGCGCACGCAGCTCCCGCGGCGCGACGCAGGCCGCCAGCGCGTCCTGCAGCAGCCCCGCGAGGGAGTTGCCCGGTTCGCTGTCCAGCGCCCGGTCCAGGGCGATGTTCGCCAGCGCGCCGTCGCCCCGCAGCCACGCGCAGACCGCTACCAGCGAGGCCGGGAAGGCGTCCAGCGGGGACGGCGCCCGCCGGGTGCACTCGGTCCACAATGCCTCGGCCGCCGCCGCGTCCTCGCCCAGCGAGAGCAGCAGCGCCCAGTCCCGCACCTGGGGCTGCCGGAGGCTCCACGCGATCCGGGCGACCTCCTCGTCCCCCGGCCGCTCCTGGTCGCGTCCCGGACGGGAGCGCGCCACCGCCGACCTGATCCGCCGCCTGGCCGCCGACCGGGCCACCGGCCCCTCGGCTCCCACCCGAAGGACCGTGCCCTCCATCGCCGTCTGCGCCGCCTCCCCCAGCGGGGCGAGCCGCGCCGCCAGGGCATCGCGGTCGGCCGCCACCACGGTGCCCGAGGCGACGGCCACGGCCGCCAGTTCGCCGACCTCGTCGGGCAGCGGGGTGCCCCCACCGGGAGCGCAGCACGCGCCGGGACAGTCGAAGTCCCACCACCGGCCATCGCGTACCAGCACCGCCTGTTCCAGCGGGATCCCCACGGCGTCCAGTGCCAGCACGAGCTCGTGCACCAGCGGGCGGTGCGGCAGGCCGACGTCGCTCTCGTCGGGCACCTCGGAGACGACGAACGCCAGCGCGGCGCGCGGACCGTCCGTGGCCAGGTAGCACGCGAGCATCGACGCCAGCGCGCCGTCGTGCTCGGCAGGCGGGAGGTCGGCCCGCGCGGTCAGCCCGACCCGGTACCCGGACTCCCCGGCGAGGGCGACCAGCACCACCGACTCCCGCGGGTGGTAGCCGAGCAGCTGCGGCAACCCCGCGGCGAGCTCGCCGGCGTCGCCGATGCGGACGGTGACCGGAGGCGGCGGACCCCAGGAGCCCGGAGCCGCGGACGGGGGGAAGGGGGCCGGGTCTGCCGGGCCGGGGAGAGGCATGCCCCGACCCTGGATCCCGGGGCACCGCCGCGGACCCACCCGCGGGGATCTGTGGACCGGCGCCCGTCCTGTGGACGGGCGCCGGTCCGGACGGCTCAGTCCAGCGCGTCGGCCTGCGCCTGGTACGCCTGCTCGAGCAGGGCCGTGAACGCCGCCCCGTCGAGCGGCGGAACGGCGGCTCCCGTCGGGTCCACCGCCAGCGAGGTGAGGACGATCAGCCGGTCGCCGTCCTCCACGGCGCCCAGCAGCGCCGGCACGGACAGCTCCGTGCCGTCCGGCATCGCCACCACCGTGGTGTAGCGGAGCGCGGCCGCGCCGTCGCCGAGGTCGGCGACGGGCAGGTTCTCGAACAGCACCCTGGCCGAGCCGATGTCCGGCGAGCTGATCTGCGCCTCGGGGCAGCGCTCCGCGGCCTCGGCGAGCGCCTCGACCGTCCCCTCGGTCGGACCGCCGCGGACCAGCATCTCCACGACCACCGTGGTGCCCTCGGTGGCGCTGACCGCGGCGATGTCGTCGAAGTCGTCGAGGTCGGGCTGCGTGCCCTGCACGGCGCTGTTGCAGGCCTCCGGCGTCACCTGCACGTCGCTGAACGAGGCCGCCAGGCCAGCACCCTGCTCGAGCTCCTCGGGCGAGACCGCCGCCACGACGGCGTCCGGGCCGAAGGCGTCGGCGGGCAGCAGGCCGGAGGCGAGGTCGACCTCGGCCTCCTCCTTCGACGAGGCCTCCGCCGCCTTGCCCTCGGAGTCGGCCCGCGGCTCGGCCTCACCGTCGTCCCCGCCGCACCCGGTGAGGACGGCGGTGGACAGCAGGCCGGCGGCCAGGAGGCCACGCAGACGGAACGAGCGGCGGGTGATCGACATCCGCTGACCGTAACCGGCCGCGCCGACCGGGCACCCGTCCGGACCGGAGAGGGTGCGCCCCTCAGGCGCGGTACTGGACGGCGGCCCGGGAGTGCAGGATCGGGCGGACGAACTCGGCGATGACCGACAGGTGCACCGGGTCCTGGGCATAGCGGTAGAACGCCTCGGCGTCGGGGAAGTCGGCGATCAGCACCGCGGAGGCGTTGCCCTCGGTCAGACCGGCGTCCTCCGCGACGACCAGGTAGCTCATCCCACCGACCTCGTGCCGCAGGCCGCGGAGCGCCTCGATCGTGGCGGCGATCTGCTCCCGGGAGGCCGTCGGTGCCCACGTGAAGGTGACGACGTGACGGATCATGGCCTCCACCATCCCAGGTCCGCGCGCCACCCGGACGGGGGTCCGGACGCGGCTGGTGGCGGGATGCGCCGGGTGGCCTCGTTAGAGTCCCCGACCATGGGACGGTCGTTGCGCATTGCACTGCTGTCCTACCGCAGCAAGCCGCACGGCGGCGGCCAGGGCGTCTACGTCCGGGCGCTCTCCCGCGAACTGACCGAACTGGGTCACCGCGTCGAGGTGTTCAGCGGCCAGCCCTACCCCGTGCTGGACGACGGCGTGCCGCTCACGAAGCTGCCCAGCCTCGACCTCTACCGCGAGCCCGACCCCTTCCGGATGCCCCGCCCGTCGGAGTTCCGCGACTGGATCGACGTCTCCGAATGGGCCACCATGTGCGCCGCCGGCTTCCCCGAGCCGCTCACCTTCACGCTGCGCGCCGCCCGCCACCTGCTCCCCCGCGCCGGCGAGTTCGACGTCGTCCACGACAACCAGTCGCTCGGGTACGGGCTGCTGCGGCTGACGCGGGCCGGGCTGCCCACCGTCGCGACCGTGCACCACCCGATCGCGATCGACCGCGAGCTCGAGCTCGCCGCCGCCCCGTCGCTGTACAAGAAGCTGACGCTGCGGCGCTGGTACGCCTTCACCCGCATGCAGGCGAAGGTGGTGCAGCGGCTCGACGCGGTCACGACCGTGTCCGAGACCTCGCGGGTCGACATCGAGAAGCACATGGGGCTGCCCGCCTCGCGCGTCGACCTCATCCCCAACGGCATCGACCCCGGCACGTTCTCGCCCCCGCCCGAGGGGCAGCGCCGCGACACCGACTCGATCCTCGTCGTCACCAGCGCCGACGTGCCGCTCAAGGGCCTGGTGCACCTGCTCGAGGCGCTGGCCAAGCTGCGCACGGAGCGGCCGGTGACGCTCACCGTCGTCGGCAGCGCCCGCCCGGGCGGCCCGGCCGAGACGACGCGCGACCGGCTGGGCCTGCAGGACGCCGTCCGCTTCACCGGACCGGTGCCGGAGCGCGAGCTCATCGAGCTCATGCAGCGGGCGACCGTCGTGGCGATCCCCTCCCTCTACGAGGGCTTCTCGCTGCCCGCGATCGAGGCCATGGCCTGCGGCGCGCCGCTGGTCACCACCGACGCCGGCGCGCTGCCCGAGGTCGTCGGCACCCGTGCCGGGCTCCGGGTGAAGGCCGGTGACGTCGGCGAGCTCACCGCGGCGCTGAAGCTGGTGCTCGAGTCGCCGTCGCTGGGCGACCAGCTGGGTCGCGCCGGCCGGCGCCGGGTCCTGGACAACTACACCTGGCGGGCCACCGCCGAGCGCACCGCCGACTGGTACGCGCAGACCCTGGAACGGAAGGGACGTCCTTGCTGACCGTCGACTACGACCTGCTCGACCTGCGGCCGGGGATGCGCGTCCTCGACCTCGGCTGCGGCGAGGGCCGGCACGCCTTCGAGGCCTACCGGCGGGGTGCCGACGTCGTCGCCGTCGACTGGGGCGTCTCCGAGGTGGAGACCACCAAGCGGTGGCTCGGCGCCATCGGCGAGGCCGGCGAGGCGGGCCTGCGCCCCGATGGCACGCCGGCGCGCTTCGAGGTGGTCCGCGGCGACCTGCTGCACCTGCCCGTCCCCGACGGCAGCGTCGACCGGGTGATGGCCTCGGAGGTGCTCGAGCACATCCCGGACGACGTCACCGCGATGGCCGAGATCTTCCGCGTGCTCAAGCCAGGTGGCCGCATGGTCATCACCGTGCCGCGCTACGGCCCGGAGCGGATCTGCTGGGCGCTGTCCGACGAGTACCACGCCAACGAGGGCGGGCACATCCGCATCTACCGCCGCAGCCAGCTGCGCGAGCGGCTCGCCTCGGTCGGGCTCGTCCCCGGCGCGACGCACCACGCGCACGCCCTGCACGCGCCCTTCTGGTGGCTGAAGTGCGCGGTCGGCGTGGAGAAGGAGGACAACGTCGCGGTCCGCGGCTACCACAAGCTGCTGGTCTGGGACCTCATGCACCGGCCGTGGCTGACCCGCACCGCGGAGAAGGTGCTGGACCCGGTGTTCGGCAAGAGCCTCGCGATCTACGCCGACAAGCCCCTGACGGCCGTCGGCTCCGCACCGGTCGAGGCGGAGCGGGCCCTTGCCGTCGGCTGACGGTGCCCGGTTGCTGCCCGAGCTACCGGGGATCCTGACCGGCGACCAGGTGCGGACGACGGTCGCCTGGATCGCCGGTGAGCAGGCCGCCGACGGCGCTCTCCCCTGGTTCCGTGGTGGACAGCTCGACCCGTGGGACTCCGTCGAGGCCGCCATGGCCCTCGACATCGGCGGCGAGCACGACCGCGCCGCCGCGGCCTACCGCTGGCTCGCCCGTCGGCAGCGCCCCGACGGCTCGTGGGCCGCGGAGTACCGCGACGGCGCCGAGGTCTCGGCGGACGTGGAGAGCAACCACGCCGGCTACCTCGCCGTCGGTCTGTGGCACCGCTGGCTGATCACCGCCGACGAGCAGCTCGTCACCGAGCTCTGGCCGACGGTGCGCCGCGGGCTGGACCTGGTGGTCGCCATGCAGCTGGACGGCGGGGCGATCGGCTGGGCGCTGCGTCCCGACCGCACCCCCGACCCGCTGGCGCTGCTCACCGGCAACGCCAGCCTGTTCCAGGCGCTGCGCTGCGGGATCGCGCTGGCCGGGCTGGTCGGCGAGCCGCAGCCGGACTGGGAGCTGGCGGTCGCCGACCTCGGCACCGCGCTGCGCACCCGGCCCGACGCCTTCGCCGACCGGTCGCGCTACTCGATGGACTGGTACTACCCGGTGCTGGGCGGCGCGGTCACCGGCGAGCAGGCCCGCGACCTGCTCGCCACCGGCTGGGACACCTTCGTCGTCCCGGGGCTGGGCGCGCGGTGCGTCTCGGACCGGCCGTGGGTGACCGGGGCCGAGACCTGCGAGCTGGCCCTCGCGCTGATCGTCGCCGGGCAGCGGGACGCCGCCCTCGAGCAGGTCGCCGCGATGCAGCACCTGCGCGACGACGACGGTTCGTACTGGACCGGCCTCGTCTACGCCGACGAGGCCCGCTGGCCGATCGAGCGGACCACGTGGACCGCCGCCGCCGTGCTGCTGGCCGCGGACGCGCTCTCCGGCGCCACGCCGGCGTCCGGTCTCTTCGCCGCCCCCGCGGCGCTGCCCGCGGCCGGCACCACCGACGACGGCGCGCGCACCGTGGATTGGCTCCCGGGGGGTGCGGGCACGGTCACCCCGTGACCGCATCCCACCGCGCCTCTCCCACCGCGGACGTCACCGTGGTGGTCGCCAGCCAGAACCGCCGCGAGGACCTCCTGGTCACCCTGCCCCGTCACGAGGCGCCGGTGATCCTCGTCGACAACGGCTCCACCGACGGGACGGTCGAGGCGGTGCTGGCCGCGCACCCCGCCGTGACCGTGATTCCACTGGACCGCAACCTGGGAGCCCGCGCCCGCACCCTGGGCGCGGCGCAGGCCGGGACGCCGTTCGTCGCGTTCGCGGACGACGACTCCTGGTGGGCTCCCGGGGATCTCGCCCGCGCGGTGGACATCATGCGGGCACATCCGCGGCTCGCCATCCTCAACGCCCGAATCCTGGTCGGCCCGGAGGAACGGCTGGACCCGGTGTGCGCCGAGCTGGCACGGAGCCCGCTGTGCGGTGAGGGGCTGCCCGGGCCGGCGCTGCTCGGGTTCGTGGCGTGCGCCGCCCTGGTGCGCCGGGAGGCGTTCGAGGCGGTCGGCGGGTTCGACCCCGTCGTCCGCTTCCCCGGCGAGGAGGAGCGGCTGGCCCTCGACCTCGCGACCGCGGGCTGGTCGATGGCCTACGTCGACGAGGTGACCATCCACCACCACCCCTCTCCGCGGCGCGACGCCCCCGGCCGCCGGCAGGCCGGGATCTGGCGCAGCCGGCTGCTGACCGCCGCGATGCGGCTGCCGGCTCCGGAGGTCGCCGGGTTGCTCCTCGACGCCGTGCGAGCCGGCCGACCCGGCCTGACCGGACTGGCCCGGGCGCTGCCCGACGTGCCGGCCGCGCTGCGCCGCCGGCGCCCCGTGCCGCCCCGGGTGCGGGCCGACCTGCGGCTGCTCGCCGGGGAGGCGGGATGAGCGCCGACCCCCGGATCGCCGTCGTCGTCATCACCCACCAGCGACGGGACGAGCTGCTACTGGCGCTGGACCGGCTGCTCGCGCTGCCCGAGGAGCCGCACGTGGTGGTGGTGGACAACGGTTCCACCGACGGGACGGCCGCCGCGGTGCGGCAGCTGTTCCCGGCGGTCGAGCTGATCGCCAGCCCGGTGAACCTCGGCGCGGTGGGACGCAACCTCGGCGTCGCCCGGCTGGACACCCCGTACGTGGCGTTCTGCGACGACGACACCTGGTGGGAGCCGGGCTCGCTGCGCACGGCCGCCGACACCCTGGCGGCCCACCCGCGGCTCGCCGTCGTCACGGCCCGGATCCTGGTGGAGCCCGATGGCTCCGAGGACCCGATCGTGCCCGAGCTCCGCGACTCCCCCGTGCGCGGCGCCGACTGGCTGCCCGGCCCGGCGCTGGGCTCCTTCCTGGCCGGGGCCTCGGTAGTCCGCCGGGCGGCGTTCGAGGGGGTCGGCGGGTTCTCCGAGCGGCTGTGGCTCGGCGGCGAGGAGGAGCTCATGGCCGGCGACCTCGCCTCCCGCGGCTGGGAGCTCTGCTACCTCCCTGCCCTCACCGTGCACCACCACGCCAGCCGCGCACGCGATCCGCATCGGCGGCGCCGCGACGGCATCCGCAACACCCTGTGGACGACGTGGCTGCGCCGCCCCATCCGTCCGGCGCTCCGCCGCACCCTGCACCTGCTGCGCACCGTTCCCCGCGACCGGATCACCGCGCTGGGCCTGCTCGACGCGGTGCGCGGAGCGCCCTGGGTGCTGCGCGACCGCCGGGTGCTGCCCCCGCACGCGGAGGCCCGCTTCGCCGCGCTGGACGCAGTGCAGCGCCACTCCACCGCCCGCCGCTACGTGAGCTGACCCCCGTGGAGCCGGGCGGCCTGCCGGGTGAGGTGGTCCCGCTCGGGCAGGTTCGGCGCCGCCCGGGCCGCCTCGGCGTAGAGCCGGGCGGCGGTGACCCGGTCGCCGTCCTTCTCGTGCAGGTAGGCGGCGACGGCTGCGTGGCGGGGCAACGCCGGATCCAGCCCGGCCAGCGCGGCCAGCCCGGCCCGCCCGCCGTCCGCCTCCCCCACCGCGACCGCCCGGTTGAGCCGGGCGACCGGGCTGCCGGTGAGCCGCACCAGCTCGTCGTACCACTCGACGATCTGCACCCAGTCGGTCTCCGCGGCCGACCGCGCGTCGGCGTGCAGCGCGGCGATCGCGGCCTGCGCCTGGAACTCGCCGAGCCGGTCGCGGGCCAGTGCCGCCTGCAGGATCTCCACGCCCTCGGTGATCAGCCGGGGATCCCAGCGCGCGCGGTCCTGCTCGGCGAGCGGCACCAGGCTGCCGTCGGAGCGCGTCCGTGCCGGACGTCGGGCGTGGTGCAGCAGCATGAGCGCGAGCAGGCCGGCCGCCTCCTCCGCGTCGACGCGGGACACCAGCTCGCGGGTCAGCCGGATCGCCTCGGCCGCGAGGTCGACGTCGCCGGAGTAGCCCTCGTTGAACATCAGGTACAGCACCCGGAGCACGGTGCCGACGTCGCCCGGCGCGTCGAACCGGACGCCCGCGACGGTGCGCTTGGCCCGGCTGATCCGCTGGGCCATCGTCGCCTCCGGCACCAGGTAGGCGGCGGCGATCTGCCGCGTGGTCAGCCCGCCGAGCGCGCGCAGCGTGAGCGCGACCGCCGAGGTCGGTGACAGGGACGGGTGCGCGCAGAGGAAGTACAGCTGCAGGGTGTCGTCGACCTCCGGCGCCGGCCCGGGCGCCGGCTCCTCCTCGACCCGCTCCTCCCGCCGCCGCCGGGAGGTCTCGGCGCGGGTGGCGTCGAGGAACTTCCGCCACGCCACGGTGACCAGCCAGCCCTGCGGATCCCGGGGCGGGTCGTCCGGCCAGCTCCGCAGCGCCTCGACCAGTGCCTCCTGGACGGCGTCCTCGGCCGCCGCGAAGTCGGCTCCGCGGCGGCCGAGGATCCCGATCACGGACGGGACGACGGCCCTCAGCCGGGACTCGTCCACCGCCGGCTCACTCGGTGACGGTGGGCGGCGGGCTCATGAACGGGCGCAGCTCGAGCCACTCGCGGATCGGCCTGCCGCCCGCACCCGGCGCGGCGGAGAGCTCACCGGCGAGCGCCAGCGCCCGCTCGTAGCTGTCGACGTCGATCACCATCCAGCCGGCGATCAGGTCCTTGGTCTCGGCGAACGGGCCGTCGGTGACCGGCGGCCGCCCCTCGCCGCCGGAGCGGACCCAGGTGCCCTCCTCGGCGAGCGCCTGACCGTCGACGTACTCGCCGGTGCTCTCCAGCTTGGCGGCGAAGTCCCGCATGTACTGGATGTGCGCATCGACCTCGTCCGGGGTCCACCGGTCCATCGGCACGAAGTCGGGCTCGGTGGGAGCGCCCCGGTAGTGCTTCAGCAGCAGGTACTTGGCCATCGTGTTCTCCTCGCGGATGTGCGGCCCATTGTGGCCGCGTGCACCCCGGGGACGGAGCCGATCGCCCCTTCTCGACATCCGCCCCAGGCATGGGAAGCGATACATGCGTTCTCGGCGCGAAAACGGAGGTATCGCTTCCCATGCCCGGGTCTCAGCGGGCGCAGTCGATGCAGGTGCGCGCCGCGGGACGGGCCTCGAGCCGCTCCGGGGCGATCGGCCCGCCGCAGGTCTCGCAGCGGCCGTAGGTGCCGGCCTCCACGGCGGTGACGGCGGCGTCGACGTCGGCCAGCCGGCGCCGGGCCTGGTCCAGCAGCGCCGCCACCTGCTGGCGCTCGAAGGCGATGGTGGCGCCCTCGGGGTCGTGCTCGTCGTCGGCGTTGGACGCCTTCGACGCCGCCACGACCTCGTCGAACTCGCGGGTCAGCGCCTCGATCTGGGCCAGCGCGGCGGCCCGCTCGGCCGAGAGCGGATCGCTCATCGGTCCCGGCGCAGCAGCCGCATCGACCCGACGCCGGGCAGCTCGGTGAAGTCGCCGGACTCCAGCACCCGGCGGTAGACGCCGTACGGCGCCTGCCCGCCGTCGGCCGGGTCGGGGAAGACGTCGTGGATCGCGAGCGTGCCGCCGACGGCGAGCTTGGCGACCCATGCGTCCTGGTCGCGGCGCGCGGACTCCTCGGTGTGGCTGCCGTCGAGGAAGAGCAGCGCCAGCGGCGTGCTCCACAGCGGGGCGAGCACCTCCGAGCGGGTCACGATCGCGATGACGACGTCCTCGGCCCCGGCGGTGGCGATGGTGCGGCGGAAGCTCGGCAGCGTGTCGACCAGCCCGACGGCCGGGTCGACCAGCGACGGGTCGTGGTACTCCCAGCCGGGCTGGTGCTCCTCGGAGCCGCGGTGGTGGTCGACGGTGATCACCTGACGGCCGGTCTCCCGGGCCGCGGCGGCCAGGAAGAGCGCCGAACGGCCCATCCAGCTGCCCACCTCGAGCAGCGGCCCGGGGACGTCGAGCGCCCGGGCGGCCTCGTAGAGGGCGCGGCCCTCGTCGTCGGGCATGAAGCCGGGGGCGGCGGAGGCGGCGGCGAGGAGATCGGTGTGCACCCGCACAGCCTCGCCTATCGCGCGAAGCGGGTGCGCAGGGCGGTCATCCGGCGCTCGGTCGCGGCACCCGCGGAACCTTCGGCGGCCTTGGCGAAGAACGCGCCGACCGCCGTCGTCACCGGTACCGCCAGGACCAGGGCGATCGCGCCCACCATCGTGCGGATGACCTCCTCGCCGAGCCCGGACGAGGTCACGACGACGTCCCACGGCTGGTCGTAGAGCTCGAACAGCAGCAGCAGCGGCAGCGAGGCACCGGCATAGGCGAAGACGATCGTGTAGACGGTCGAGGCGATGTGGTCCCGGCCCACCGCCATCCCCCGGTCGTACAGCTCCCGCCAGGTCATCGCCCGGTCGACCTCGTGCAGCTGCCACACCGCCGAGGCCTGCGTGATGGTGACGTCGTTGAGCACACCGAGCCCCGCGACCACGACGCCGGCGAGGACCAGGCCGGAGAAGTCCAGCGTCGGGTCGTAGGTGTTGAGGGTGTTGGTCTCCTCGCTCGTGAGGCCGGTCAGCCGGGCGGTGGCGACCGCGAGCGACCCCAGGACGGCCACCAGCGTCAGCCCGAAGAGGGTGCCGACGAGCGCCGTCGTCGTCCGGGCGGAGAAGCCGTGCGCCAGGTAGAGGACCACGAACATGATCGCCGAGGAGCCGACGAGGGTCACCAGCACCGGGGAGGAGTCGCCGAGCAGCCCGGGGAGCACGAACTTCAGGAGCACGAAGAACGCGATCGCCAGCCCGAGCAGCGAGGCGAGGCCGCGCAACCGCGCGACCAGCCCGACGACGACGGCGAAGGCGACCGCCAGCGTGAGCATCGGGGTGCCGCGGGCGAAGTCGTAGAAGACGTAGGTGGCCCCACCCTCGGCGCCGACGTCCCGGGTCAGGACCAGCGTGTCGCCCTCCTCGACCCCGTTGGCGACGACGACGGCGTCCAGGTCGATCTGCTGGTAGTCGCCGGTCCCGTCGCCGTCGAGGATCTCGACGACCGCGCGGGCGCAGGTGGCGGGCCGGCCGGGATCGCCGCAGTCGAACTCCTCCACCGACACGACGCGGCCGTCGGGGTAGGTGGTCCCCGGGGGCAGGTACGTCGCGGCCACCTGCTCGGCGCGGGTCGGCTCGCCGCCGGGCCACATCACCAGCAGGCCGATGACGGTGGCCAGGCCGACCGGCACCAGGAGCAGCAGCATCAGCCAGACCGCACGCCGCCGCAGCCGCACCGCCTCCGGGCCGGGCGGCGGAGCGTCGGGGTCGGGTCCGTGGCTGTGCGAGTGGCTGGGAGGCACCCGGCCAGGCTAGGAGTCGCGCTCCCCGGCCGGGGGGAGGCCGGGGGCGTCCTCGTCCTCGTCCCCGTTCTCGTCCAGGATCGGGAAGCGGAGCCACAGGCCGCTCAGCTGCAGCGGCCGGGCTACGGCGGGCGACGGCGTCACGAGGGCCACCTCCACCCCGCGCGGAGCGGCCATCCGCTGCAACTGCACGAGCACCGCCATGCCGGCGGAGTTCATGAACGGGACGCCGCCCAGGTGCAGCTCGATCCGGCGCAGCGGCTTCCCGGACAGCAGCGCCTCGGTCAGCACCCGCACCAGCGGCCGCCGTGCCGTGTCGGTGAGCTCGCCCTCCAGCGTGAGCGAGACGACGTCGCCCTCGTCGGCGGTGCGCACCTCCGGCTCGGTCTCGCCTCCGGACCCGCCCCGCACCGCGCTCTCTGCCATGCGCCTGTCTCTTCCCCGCCGGGCCTCCGTTCACGCACGCGACCCGACGGGAGCCGCTGGAAACATCTGGCGCGGCCAGACGTTTGCACTACTGCTCGTCCGAGGTAATCTTCGGTTGCCACTAGAGGTTTCACCTCGGGCAGCGAACAGAACAGCAACTCCTGTGGAGGTGTCGATCATGATGCTGACCGCCTACGACCCGTTCGCCGCCACGTCCGCGGCCTTCCGCGCGCTGGACCAGCTGGCCGGCCGATCCGGCTCGATGACCGCCCGCCCGCTCTCGGGCATGCCGATGGACGCCTACAAGGTCGGCGACAACTTCGTCGCGCACTTCGACCTGCCGGGCGTCGACCCGGGCTCGATCGACCTCTCGGTCGAGGGCACCACGCTGACGATCAGCGCCGAGCGCTCCGTCCCCCAGCTGGAGAACGCCGAGTGGGTCGCGGCCGAGCGGCCGTACGGCAGCTACACGCGGCAGCTGGTGCTCGGCCGCAGCCTGGACACCGACCGGCTCGAGGCCAGTTACCACGACGGCGTGCTCACGGTGAGCATCCCGATCGCCGAGAAGGCCCGGGCGCGCAAGATCACCGTGACCCGCGCGGACACCCCCGCGACCGTCGGGGCCCGCACCATCGAGGGCGACTCCTCGCCCGCGGACCAGAAGGCCGTCACCAGCTGACGGCGGCCACCGGAGGGGCCGGACCCGGCGGGTCCGGCCCCTCCGCGTTCCACGACCCGAGGGAAGGACGGCGATGACCGACGCCGACGACCGGCTGCGCCGCCTCGACGACCCCGACTTCCCGGCGCTGACGATGAGCCAGGCCGCGGAACTCCTCGGTGTGCAGGCCGCGTTCCTGCGCAGCCTGGACTCCTCGGGCGCACTGCAGCCGCACCGCTCGACCGGTGGTCACCGCCGGTACTCCCGGAGCCAGCTGGGCCTGGCGGCCCGGCTCCGGGGACTGCTCGACGACGGCCACCCCCTGGCCTCGGCGGAGACGATCGTCGACCTGCAGGACCAGCTCGCCGCCGCCCGCGCCGATGCGGACCGACTGAGGAAGTCCTTGCGCAGAAACCCTAGGGGGGTATAGTTCCTGTCGGGCGGCAGTCCGAGCCGCCCGATCAGGAGGCTGCAGTGACCAGTGTCGACGAGGCGGGCGCCGCGACGCCATCCGCGGAGTGCGCGCACTCCGACCACCAGCACGGCTACATCCACCGCAAGGACGAGTACCTGAAGCGTCTGCGGCGGATCGAGGGCCAGGCCCGCGGGCTGCAGCGGATGGTCGAGGACGAGAAGTACTGCATCGACATCCTCACCCAGGTGTCGGCCATGACGAAGGCACTGCAGGCGGTCTCGCTCGGTCTGCTCGAGGAGCACCTCAGCCACTGCGTGGTCGCCGCCGCACGGACCGGCGGCCGCGAGGCCGACGAGAAGATCCGCGAGGCCACCGAGGCGATCGCCCGCCTGGTCCGTTCCTGATCCCCCATCCCCCAACCGGTAGAGGACACCCCATGACCACCGCCAGCTACACCGTCGTCGGCATGACCTGCGGCCACTGCGTCGCCTCCGTCACCGAGGAGGTCTCGGCCGTCCCCGGCGTCGGCGCCGTCGAGGTCGACCTCGAGTCCGGCGGGCTCACCGTCACCAGCGACGCCCCGGTCGACGAGGCCGCCGTCCGCGCCGCCGTGGAGGAGGCCGGTTACTCGGTGGCCGGCTGACCCGGCCGGTCCCCCGGGGAACCGCAACGTCATGAACACACCGGTCAAGCTCGCCGCCTTCGGCGTCGGCCTGGTCGCCGTCTTCGGTGCCGCGACCGGCCTCGGCGCGGTCGTCGGCCCGGTCGGCCCGGCGGCGGAGGAGAGCTCCGCCGCCGGGCACGACATGGGCGGCACGGCCGGGCACGACGACGACGCCGGCCCGGCGACCGACGCGCACCTGCCCGCAGGCCTCGCCGTCTCCGAGGACGGCTACACGCTCGCGCTGGACCAGCCGACGCTGCCGGCCGGCGCCGCGATCCCGCTGGCTTTCCGCGTCCTCGGTCCCGGTGGGGTTCCGCTCACCGACTACGCGCTGCGCCACGACGAGGACCTGCACCTGGTCGCCGTCCGCCGGGATCTCACCGGCTACCAGCACATGCACCCCGACCTGGGCGCCGACGGCGTCTGGCGCGTGCCGCTGGACCTCTCCCCCGGTTCCTGGCGGGTCTTCGCCGACTTCGCCGCGGGGGCCGACGGCGAGGACCGCGTCCTGGGCGCCGACCTCTCGGTGGCCGGCGAATACAGCCCCGAGCCGCTGCCCGATCCGGCCGCCGTCGCCGAGGTGGACGGCTACACCGTCGTCCTCGACGGCTCCCTGACCGCCGGCGAGGAGTCGGAGCTGCGGTTCGGCATCAGCCGCGACGGCGTCCCCGTCACCGATCTCCAGCCGTACCTGGGCGCGTTCGGGCACCTGGTGGCGCTGCGTTCGGGCGACCTCGGGTACCTGCACGTGCATCCGGCCGACCCGCCGGGCGGCGCTGCTCCGGCGCCCGGCCCGAACATCGCCTTCGTCACCACCGCGCCGTCGGCCGGCAGCTACCGGCTGTTCCTGGACTTCCGGCACGGCGACGTCGTCCGCACGGCCGCCTTCACGGTGACCGTCGGCGCACACGAGGAGCACGGCTCATGACGCAGACCCCGCTCACCGACGTCGAACTGCTCATCGGCGGGATGACCTGCGCCTCGTGCGCCGCCCGCGTCGAGAAGAAGCTGAACAAGCTCGACGGCGTGACCGCCACGGTCAACTACGCCACGGAGAAGGCGCGGGTGAGCGTCTCCGGTGACGTCACCACCGACGACCTGATCGCCACCGTCGAGAAGACCGGCTACACCGCCTCGCTCCCCGAGCCGCCGCGTGCCGAGCCGGACGCGGAGCCCGTCGCCGACCCGGCGCGGGCGCTGCGCACCCGGCTGGTGGTGAGCGCACTGCTCAGCGTGCCGGTGGTCGTGCTGGCGATGGTGCCGGCCTGGCAGTTCGAGTACTGGCAGTGGCTGTCGCTGACCCTGGCCGCGCCCGTCGTGGTGTGGGGCGGCCTGCCGTTCCACCGGGCCGCGTGGACGAACCTGCGGCACGGCGCGGCGACGATGGACACCCTGGTCTCGCTCGGCACCCTGGCCGCGTTCGGCTGGTCGCTTTACGCGCTGTTCTGGGGCACCGCCGGCACGCCGGGCCTGGTGCACCCCTTCGAGCTGACCATCGAGCGCTCGGACGGCAGCGCGAACATCTACCTGGAGGCCGCCGCCGGGGTCACCACCTTCCTGCTCGCCGGGCGCTGGTTCGAGGCGCGCTCCAAGCGGCAGGCCGGGGCGGCGCTGCGGGCCCTGCTGGAGCTCGGCGCCAAGGAGGTCTCGGTGCTGCGCGGCGGCACCGAGGTCCGGGTGCCGATCGACCAGCTCGCCGTCGGCGACCTGTTCGTCGTCCGGCCCGGGGAGAAGCTCGCGGCCGACGGCGAGGTCACCGAGGGCTCGTCGGCGGTCGACGCCTCGATGCTCACCGGCGAGCCCGTGCCGGTCGAGGTCGGCCTGGGCGACCCTGTCGTGGGCGGCACCGTGAACGCCGGCGGCCGGCTGGTCGTGCGGGCCACGCGGGTGGGCTCGGCGACCCAGCTGGCCCAGATGGCCCGCCTGGTCGAGGACGCGCAGAACGGCAAGGCCGAGGTGCAGCGCCTGGCCGACCGGATCTCCGGCGTGTTCGTGCCGATCGTGCTGGCGCTGACCGTCGCCACGCTCGGCTTCTGGATCGGCACCGGCGCCGGTCTCCCGGCCGCGTTCACCGCCGCCGTCGCCGTCCTGATCATCGCCTGCCCCTGCGCCCTCGGGCTGGCCACGCCGACCGCGCTGATGGTCGGCACCGGCCGCGGCGCGCAGCTGGGCATCCTGATCAAGGGCCCCGAGGTGCTGGAGAGCACCCACCGGGTCGACACCGTCGTCCTGGACAAGACCGGCACGGTCACCACCGGCCGGATGACCCTGCTGGAGGTCGTCCCCGCCGAGGGCGAGGACGCCGACCGGCTGCTGCGCCTGGCCGGTGCGCTGGAGGCCGCCTCGGAGCACCCGATCGCCCGGGCGGTGGCTGCTGCCGCCGCCGAGCGCGGGGAGCTACCCGCAGTGGAGGGCTTCACCAACGTCGAGGGGCTGGGCGTGCACGGCGTCGTGGACGGCGCGGCGGTGGTCGTCGGCCGGCCCCGGCTGCTGGCCGACTGGTCGGCTGCGCCGACGCCTGCGCTGCAGCGGGCGGTGGACGCCGCTGAGCAGGCCGGGAGCACCGCCGTCGCCGTCGCCTGGGACGGCGCACCGCGCGGGATCCTGGTGGTCGCCGATGCGATCAAGTCGACCTCGGCCACGGCCGTCGCGCAGCTGCGCGCACTGGGACTCACCCCGATCCTGCTCACCGGCGACAACGAGCGGGCCGCCCGCAGCGTGGCCGCCGCCGTCGGCATCGACGAGGTGATCGCCGAGGTGCTGCCGCAGGAGAAGGTCGACGTGGTGAAGCGGCTGCAGGCCGAGGGCCGGGTCGTCGCCATGGTCGGCGACGGCGTCAACGACGCGGCCGCGCTCGCCCAGGCCGACCTCGGCCTGGCCATGGGCACGGGCACCGACGTCGCGATCGAGGCCAGCGACCTGACCCTGGTCCGCGGCGACCTCCGGGCCGCGACCGACGCGATCCGGCTGGCCCGCCGCACCCTGGGCACCATCAAGGGCAACCTGTTCTGGGCGTTCGGCTACAACGTCGCGGCGCTCCCGCTCGCGATGGCCGGGCTGCTCAACCCGATGATCGCGGGCGCCGCGATGGCGTTCAGCTCGGTGTTCGTCGTCTCGAACTCGCTGCGGCTGCGCGGCTTCGCGCCCCTGCCGGAGAACCGGGACGCCGCCACCGCGCTGCCGTCGGGCGCGGCCCGCGTCGAGGTGCCCGCCCGGTACTGACCTCTCCGCCGGGAACGTTCTCCGGCACAGTCGGTCTCTGCCCACCCCCCGTGGGCAGAGACCGACTGTGCGCGAACCACCCCTCGGCCCCCGGAGGTCCTGATGCGCCACCAGCTGCCACGCACCCCGATCCGCGTCCTGGCCGCGGCCGGCGCCACGCTCGGGCTGGTCGTGCTCGCCCGCCCCCAGCAGGTGCTCGACGCCGTCGCGCCGGCGTTCCCGCCGGAACGCCACTGGCTGCTCCGCGCGCTCGGCGCCCGGATGCTCGGTCAGCACGCCGCGGTGCTCGCCCGTCCGGAGCCGGCGGTCCTCGCCGCGGCAGCCGGCATCGACCTGCTGCACGCTGCGAGCATGCTGCCGTTCCTCGGCTCGGCCCGGTACGGGCGGGCGGCCCGGATCAGCGCGGCGGTCGCGCTCGGCTCCGCGGTGGCCGAGTGGGTGCTCGCCGGGTCACAGCGCCCGTAGCAGTCACAGCGCCGGTAGCAGTCACAGCGCCGGTAGCAGCAGCAGCGCCGTCGGCAGGAGCAGCAGCAGGACGGCGCCGAGCAGGGCGGCCGCCCGGGCCGCCGGTGGCAGTGGCGCCGGCGGTTCGAGCAGCCGGACCACACGGGCCCGCACCGCGCCGCCGGTCACCGCGAGCGCGCCGCCGGGCACCTCCGCTGCCCCGGGGCGGGCCGCGGCAGCCACGACCGCCTGCGCCAGGGTGCGCCGCGGGTCGGCGCCGTCGAGGTCGCCCCCGCCCAGTTCGCGGAGCGCGACGTCGTCGGCGCGCATCTCCACCAGCTCCCGGACCGCCGCGTGCGCGCGCCCGGCCGCCGGCAGCACCGGCAGCGCCGCCTCCCACGCGACGAACGGCAGCAGCAGCAGGTGGTGGTGCTCGCGCAGGTGCGCCCGCTCGTGCGCGATGACGGCGGCGAGCTCGGCCGCGTCCAGCTCGGCGACCATCCCCGAGGAGAGCACCAGCAGCGGCCGCGCGCCGGGGATGCAGAACGCCACCGGAGCGGGGTGCTCCAGCAGCCGGGTGTCGGGCGCGGCGCCCGGTTCGACCACGAGCTCCAGCAGCTGGCGGTGGCGACGCCGGACGCGCGCGGTGCGGAACCAGGACAGTGCCAGCACCCCCACCAGTTGCAGGGCCAGCACGGCGGCCAGCGTCATGGCGACCCAGTGGTCACCGCGGACCGGGCCGCCGGCCGGCTCGCCGCGCACCCACGACCACCAGGCCTCGGGCAGCGAGTGGCCCCAGGGAGCCAGGCCGTGCACAAGCAGCGCGCCGATGATCGAGAGTCCTCCGGCCAGCCCGATCGCCTGCCAGCAGACCAGCGCGACGAGCGGGTCGCGGCCCGGCCAGCGCGCGCGGCCCAGCAGCGCCGGCACCGGCCACGCCAGTGCGGCGGCGAGGACGGCGAGAGCGGCCGCGGTGGCGGGCAGCATGAGGGGTGGGGTCAGCGACCGTCGCCGGCGAGCAGCTCCCGGAGCAGGCGCGCCTCGTCGTCGTTCACGCTGCCGACGAACCGGGCCAGCACCGCCTGCCGGTCGGCCGCCTGACCGAGCACCTCGTGCATGAGCTCGGCGGCGTGGTCCTCGCGGCTGGCGCGGGCGGTGAAGCGCCGCGGCCGGGCGTCGTCGTGGACGACGAACCCCTTCTGCTCGAGCCGGGTCAGCACGGTGTGCACGGTGGTCAGGGCGATGCCGCGGTCGGCGAGACCCTCGCGCAGCGTGGTCGCCGCGACCGGCCCGTCGGCCGACCAGAGCTGATCCATGACGGCCCGCTCCAGCTCACCCAGCGTGGCCATCGGTCCTCCTGTCGTGCGGCTCACAGCGCGTTCTTCTACGTGTCGTAGAAAAGACCCTTCTACTCGGCGTAGAAAGAGTGCGCCGATCGTACGACGGTCGCCGCCGAGAGACGAGGAGCAGTGCCCGTGGACGTCCTGGGCATGGACACGCTGGACATCGCGCGCTGGCAGTTCGGGATCACGACCGTCTACCACTTCCTGATGGTCCCGCTGACCATCGGACTGGGGATCCTGGTCGCGGTCATGCACACGATGTGGGTGCGCACCGACAAGCCCGAGTGGCTGCGGATGACCCGCTTCTGGGGCCGGATCTACCTGATCAACTTCGTGCTCGGCGTCGCCACCGGCCTGGTGCAGGAGTTCCAGTTCGGCCTGGCCTGGAGCGAGTACTCGCGCTTCGTCGGTGACGTCTTCGGCTCGCTGCTGGCGCTGGAGGCGCTGCTGGCGTTCTTCCTGGAGTCGACCTTCCTGGGCCTGTGGATCTTCGGCTGGGGCCGGATCCCGAAGAAGGTGCACCTGGCCACGCTGTGGGCCGCGGTCATCGGCTCGGTCGTGAGCGCGTACTTCATCATCGCGGCCAACTCCTGGATGCAGCACCCGGTCGGCGTCGAGGTGGGCGAGGACGGCCGGCCCGTGCAGGTCGACTTCCTCGCGGTCCTCACCAACAGCACCGCGCTGGCCGCGTTCAGCCACGCCATCGTCGCCGCGCTCATGGTCGCCGGCGCGCTCCTGGTCGGCATCGGCCTGTGGCACCTGCGGAAGCGGAAGCTGGCCGGGCAGCCCACCACCGACGTCGACCACGCGGTGTGGCGCCGCTCGGTCCGGCTCGGCGGCTGGGTCTCGCTGGCGGCGTTCGTGCTCACCGCCGTCACCGGTGACTGGCAGGGCAAGCTCATGTACGAGCAGCAGCCGCTGAAGATGAGCTCGGCCGAGGCGCTCTGCGAGACCGAGGCGCCGGCGTCGTTCTCCATCTTCGCCTTCGGCAAGTTCGGCTCGAACGAGTGCGACGACGTCCACTCGATCACCGTCCCGTACATCCTCAGCTACCTGGCCCACGGCGACTTCTCCTCCCCCGTCCCGGGCGTCAACGAGCTGCAGGAGGAGTACGCGGCCGTCTACGGCGAGACCTACCCCGACGACCCGTCCTTCGGCGACAAGGCCGGCGAGCCGATCGACTACACGCCCCTGCTCGCGGTCACCTACTGGAACTTCCGGCTGATGATCGGCATGGGCGGGCTGTCGGCCGCGGTCGCCGCCTACGCCCTCTGGTCCACCCGCCGCGGCCGGGTACCGACGTCGCGGATCGGCGTCTACGGATCGCTGCTCGCCGTCGGGGCCCCGTTCGTCGCGAACGCCTCGGGCTGGATCTTCACCGAGATGGGCCGACAGCCCTTCGTCGTCTACCCGAACCCCGACGTGCCGGTCGAGGACCAGGTGTACTTCTTCACCGCCCAGGCGGTCTCCCCCGGCATCAGCGCCGCCGAGGTCTGGACGTCGCTCATCGCGCTGACCGTCGTCTACGGCGCGCTCGCCGTCGTGGAGCTGTGGCTCATCGGCCGGTTCGTCCGCGCCGGGGTCACCAGCGGTGACGGCCATGCCACCCCCGGGTTCAGCCCGGAACCTCCGGACGACGAGGACGACGGCGCACCGCGGCGCGACCGCGACGACGACGTCCTCCAGTTCGCCTACTGAGTCAGGAGCACCTGTGGACCTGCAGACCCTCTGGTTCGCCGCCGTCGCGGTGCTGTGGACCGGCTTCCTGCTGCTCGAGGGGTTCGACTTCGGCGTCGCAGCACTGCTGCCCGTGCTGGGCCGCAAGCCCGCCGACCGGCACCTCATGCTGCGCAGCATCGGCCCGCTCTGGGACGGCAACGAGGTCTGGCTGATCACCGCCGTCGGCGCGGTGTTCGCCGCCTTCCCGGGCTGGTACGCCACCTGGCTGCCGGCGCTCTACCTGCCGTTCGTGCTCGTGCTCTTCGGCCTGATCATCCGGGCGGTGGCCTTCGAGTGGCGGCACTCGCACCACACCGAGGCGTGGGACGCGACGTGGACCCGCATCATCACCGCCGGCTCGCTGATCGCCGCCCTGGGCATCGGCGCCGCCCTGGGCGCGACCACCCTCGGCCTGCCGATCGACGCCGACGGCACCCGCGTCGGTGGCGCGTTCGCCGGGCTGAGCTGGTCGGCGCTGCTGGGCGCGCTCGCCGTGCTCGGGTTCTCGCTGGTCCACGGCGCGCTGTTCCTCGCGCTCAAGGTGGACGGCGACGTGCGGCTGCGCGCCCGGGCGTTCGCGCTGCGCTGGTCGCCGGTCGCCGCACTGCCGCTCCTGGCGTGGGCGGGCATCACGCACCTGCGCTACGGGACGCCGGTGACCGGGGTGCTCTGGCTGGTCGCGGCGCTGGCGGTCGTCGTGGCGTGGACCCGGATCCGGCTGGACCGCGAGGGGGCGGCGTTCGCGGCGTGGGCGGTGCTGCTCGTGGCCTCGGCCGCGACGATCTTCGGCGCGGCCTACCCCGTCGTCGTCCCCTCGACGGTCGACGTCGCCTTCGACGTGACGGTCGCCGACGCCTCGGTCAGCGACTACACGCTGATGATCATGACCTGGGCCGCCGGCGTCGGGCTGCCCGTGGTCCTGGGCTACCAGACCTGGACCTACTGGGTGTTCCGGAAGCGGCTGACCACCGAGCCGGTGCAGGAGGAGCCGACCGAGGTCGTGCCCGCATGAGCACCGGGACGGACGCCGGTAGAGGTCCGCTCGGCGCGCTGGCCGGGATCCCGGGGCTGACCGGCGCACTGGTCCGCGCCGCGCTCGCCGCCCTGGCGCAGACCGCCGGACTGGTGCTGCTGGCCGCGGGCCTGGCGCACGCGGTGGCCCGCGGCTCGGGGCTGACCGAGGGGTCCGCGACCGGTCCGCTGGTGGTGGCCGCCGCCGGGGTCGCGCTGCGCTCGGTCGCCGGCAGCGTCGGCGAGGCGCTGGCCGCCCGGGACGCAGGCCGGGCGGAGGACCGGCTGCGGCGGGCGCTGCTCGACCGGCTGGCCGCCTCCTCCGCCGCGGTCGCCGCCGCCGGCGGGCCCGGCCCCGCCGCGGTGCTGGCGACGACGCGGCTGCACGACCTCGGGCCCGCGCTGGCGACCTACCTCCCGGCGCTGGCACGGACCGTCGTGGTGCCACCGGCGCTGCTGCTGGTGCTCGCCGCGACCGACCTGCTGTCGGCGGCGCTGGTCGCGGTCACCCTGCCGCTGGTCCCGGTGTTCATGGTGCTGGTCGGGAAGTACACGCAGAGCGCCACCGCCGACTCCGCCCGGGCGCTGGACCGGATCGCCGCGCACGTCGCCGAGCTGGTGCGCGGGCTGCCCGTGCTCGTCGGCCTCGGCCGCGCCGCCGACCAGGCCGCGGCACTCGCCCGGCTCGGCGAGGCGCACCGCGCCCGCACGATGGCCACGCTGCGGGTCGCCTTCCTCTCCGCGCTGGTGCTCGAGCTGATCGCGACGCTGTCCGTGGCGCTGGTCGCGGTCACGGTCGGCCTGCGGCTGGTGCACGGCGACCTGCCGCTGGCGCTCGGGCTCACCGCGCTGCTGCTCGCGCCCGAGGCGTTCGCGCCGCTGCGCTCCCTCGGCTCGGCGCACCACGCCGCCGAGGACGCCGCGCTCGCCGCCGCGGAGGCCCGGGCGGTGCTCGCCGCGCCGGACGCTCCCCTGCCGGCACCGGCCGTCGACGACGACCCGCGCGGTGCCGACGTCGCCGTCAGCGGGCTCACCGTGCGCTACCCCGGCCGAGGGGCCGCGGCGCTGCCCCCGACGGACCTCGTCGTCCGCCCGGGCGAGCTGGTCGCGCTCACCGGGCCGAGCGGATCGGGCAAGTCGACGCTGCTCGCCGCGCTGGCCGGCGTGCTCGGTGCCGACGCCGTCGAGGGCGGCTCGGTCACCGGCACCGGGCAGCTCGCCTACGTGCCGCAGTTCCCGCGCACCACCGGCGCCACCGTCGCCGACGAGCTGCGCCGGCACGCGGGCTCGGCACCCGGCGCGGACGCGATCGTCGGCGAGGCGTTCGTCGTCGAGGCGCTGGCGCGGGTCGGCGCGACCGACCTCGCCGGCCGCGCGCCGGAGTCCCTCTCCCCCGGCCAGCTGCAGCGGGTGGCGCTGGCCCGGGCGCTGGTGCGGATCCGCCGCGGCGCCTCGCTGCTGCTGCTGGACGAACCCACCGCGCACCTCGACGACGCGGCCGGCTCGACGGTCGCGGAGATCCTGCGCGGGCTCCGCGGCGCCGTCACCGTGCTGATGGTGACCCACGAGCCGGTGCTCGCCGCGCTCGCCGACCGCGCCGTCGCCCTGCCCGCCACCCCCGCCGTCCCTCCCCGGACTTTCGGTGCAGAAAGTCCGCCCCCTCCCCGGACTTTCGGTGCAGAAAGTCCGGAGGTGCCGGAGCCGGCGCCGGTGCGCGGTGCGGTGGCGCGGGCCGGCCTGCTGGGCGCCCTCGCCGCGGGTGCCGGCGTCGCGCTCACGGCCGTCTCCGGCTGGCTGATCGTGCGGGCCGCGGAGATGCCGCCGGTGCTCACCCTGCTGGTCGCCACCGCGGGGGTCCGGTTCTTCGGCATCGGCCGGGCGGCGCTGCGCTGGCTGGAACGGCTCGCCGCGCACGACGCCGCCCTCCGCCTGGCGGCGCGGACCCGCGTCCGCGTCTGGCGGGCGCTGGCCGCGCAGGGGCTGGCCGCCGACCGCTCCCCCGGCGCCGCGCTGGCCCGGGTCGTCGGGGACGTCGGCGTGGTCCAGGAACTGACCGTGCGGGTGCGCCCGGTGCTCGTCGTCGCCGGCGCCGTGCCGACCGCGACCGTCGCCGTCCTGGCCCTGGTGCACCTCCCCGCGGCCGCGACGGTCGCCGCAGTTCTCGCGCTCACTGTCGCCGGAGTCGTCGCCGTGCACCGCCGGCTGGACGCCGGGGCGGCGCGCGCCGGACGCACGCTGCAGGTGCAGGCGCTGCAGGCGACCACCACCGCGCTCGACGGCGCCGCCGACCTCCGGGCCCACGGGCTGGCCGCGCACACCGCCGCCGACCTCGCCGCGGTCGCCGACCGGCAGGCCGCCGTCACGCGCACCGGGGACCGGGCCGCGGCGGTCGGCACGGGTCTGGTCGTCCTCGGCACGGGGCTCGCCGCCGTGCTGGCCACCTCGGTCGCCGTCGCCGGTGGAGTGGCCGGTCCCGTGCTCGCGGTCCTGGCGCTGGCCCCGCTCGCGCTGGCCGAGCCGCTCTCCGGGCTGGTCCCCGCGCTCCAGCGGCGCGGCGCGCTGGCCGATGCACAGGCCCGGCTGGACGCCGTCGTCGCGGCGGCGCTCCCCGCCGAGCCGGCCGCTCCCCTGCCCGCCCCTGACGGCGTGCACGACCTCGCCGTCGAGCGGCTCACCGCGGGCTGGCCCGGCGGGCCGGACGTGCTCCACGACCTGACCGCCTCGGCGCGCGCCGGGGACGGCTGGCTGGTGCTGCGCGGTCCGTCGGGCGCGGGCAAGTCGACGCTCCTCGCGGTGCTCATGGCCGCGCTCCGCCCGCGCGCCGGCCGCTGGGCGCTCGACGACGTCGACACCGGGCGGCTGACCGGCGAGGCCATCCGGTCCCGCATCGCCTGGCTGCCGCAGGAGGCGCACGTCTTCGCCTCGAGCATCCGGGCCAACCTCGCGGCGGCCGCCCCGCGCGGCGTGCTCGCCGGGCCCGACGGCGAGGCGCGGATGACCGCCGCGCTCACCGCGGCCGGACTCGGCCGCCTGCTGGCCGCGCTCCCCGACGGGCTGGACACCCCGGTGGGTGCCGGCGGCACGGCGCTCTCCGGCGGCGAGCGCCGCCGGCTGGCGACGGCCCGCGCCCTGCTCGCCGACCGCGACGTCGTCCTGCTCGACGAGCCGACCGCGCACCTGGACCCGCCCACCGCCCGCGCGCTCGTCGCCGACCTGCGCGCCGCGCTCGCCGGCCGGGTCGTGGTCTGCGTGACCCACGACCCCGACGTGCAGCAGGCCGGCGACACCGTCGTGCACCTCGGCGAGGCGGCCGCGCGCGCGACCGCCTGATCTGTCGTACCCCTGCGGCACGCTGCCCGCATGGATGCGACCTTCACCGGAGCTGTCTTCCTCGGCATGAGCGTCGACGGGTTCATCGCCCGGCTCGACCACGACCTCTCCTGGCTCACCGGCGCCGACGAGGCGGGCGGCCCGCCGGACGACGGCGCGGGCGGCGACTTCGGGTTCGCCGAGTTCGTGTCCGGCATCGACGCGCTGGTCATGGGCCGGTCCACCTACGAGGTGATCGCCCCGTTCGCCGAGTGGCCCTACCAGGGCCGGCCGGTGCACGTGCTGAGCAGGACCCTGCCGGCAGACGGCGACGCGCGCGTCACCGCCGTGCACCGCTCCTTCGAGGAGGCGGTGCAGGCGCTGTCCGCGGCCGGCTACCGCCGGGTCTACGTGGACGGCGGCCGCACCGTGCACCAGTTCCTCGCCGCGGGGCTGGTCGGCGAGCTGACGCTGTCGCGCGTGCCGGTGCTCATCGGTACCGGGCACACGCCCTTCGGGGAGTTCCCCGCGGACATCCCGCTGGAGCACGTCCGCACTTCTACGTTCCCCGGCGGCATGGTGCAGAGCAGCTACCTCGTGCGGCGGTGAGTCAGGCCGCGGGCACGTCCACCGCGATCTCCTCGCCCAGCTTCGCGCCCTGCAGCAGCTCGAGGCGGTCCTCGGACCAGAACTTGCCCGGGTCGTACCAGTTGTGCGGGCGGGAGGCGGGCAGCAGCCCCATCGCGGTGTACGTCGCCGCGACCAGCTCGGCGCAGTAGACCGCCTCGGCCGAGGTGTGCCGGCGCAGCCGCCCGTTGATCCACCCGCTGGCCAGGCCCCGCGTGGTCGGGAACGGCTTGCCGTCCAGCCGCGCCACGGTCCGCAGCACGGCGTCCTCCATCTCCGGGGGCACGCCGCCGTCGTCGGCCGGGCCGATCAGCTGCCGGAGCCAGGCCTGCTGGCCGTACTTCCGCCGCCAGGTGGTGACGGCGTCGCGCAGGTCGTGCAGCTGCACCCCGCGCTGGTGCTCGCCGGTCCAGACGTCGGGCAGCGACCGCCCCAGCTCGGCGTGCCAGAGCAGCGGTGGCAGGTCGTCCAGCACCACCGCCATCCCGACGTGGTTGACCGGCGCGTTGGTCACCGTCTGGATCGCGCGGTCGGCGACCGAGACGCCACGGAAGATCCAGACGTCACCGGTGCGGGTCAGGTCGACCGCGTCGTCGAGCGGGAGCGGAGGCACGGGGCGCTACGTTACGGACGTGCGCCCCTGGAAGCTGCTCGGACTGGCCGGCCTCGCCGGTGTCGCCGCGACCGGTGCGGTCCTGGCCCGCAGCGAGCGCCAGCGCCGGGCGCTGACGCCCGACGACGTGCGGGCCCGGCTGCACGAGCGGCACGCCGCGCTCGACGCCGTCCCGGACCCGGACCCGCGGCCCACGACCGCGGAGCTGGTCGCCGGCCGCGGACACCGGGTCGCCCGGCTGCTCCGGCGGCGCTGACCCAGCGCGGTCGCGCTCAGATGCTGCGCCAGGGCCCCTCGGTGGCGTTGCCCGCGGGCTTCGACTCGATCACGTTCCCGGCGGTCGGCGGCGTCTCGTCCTTCGACACCGCGAGCTGCTGCAGCAGCGGGCCGACCAGGACGTCGTAGACGCCCGGGACGATCCGGAAGCCGGCCGTGACCACGTGGTTGAGGATGCCGGCCTGCACCACCCGGCGCGGCCGGTCCAGCGTCGAGAGCACCCGGCGGGCGACCCGGAACGGCGAGTACACCGGCGGTGGCGGCCGGCCGGTGTTGCCGGTCCACGATGCCGCCTGGCTGTAGATGGGGGTGTTCACCCCGCCGGGCTGCACGATCGAGATCGAGATGCCGGGCTCGTCGCGGGTCTCCACCTGCAGGGTCCGCACCAGGCCGAGCTGCCCCCACTTGGCGGCGACGTAGCTGCCCATCGTGGGCGCGGTGACGTTGCCGAGCAGCGAGTTGACGACGGTCAGGTGGCCGGCGTGCTGCGCGCGGAAGACCGGCAGCACGACGCGGGCGACGTTCGCGGTGCCGTGCAGTGCGGTGTCGACCACCGTCTCGTACACCTCGCGCGGCACGTCCTCGATCCGCCCGTAGGCCATGACCTGCGCGGAGTGCACCACCACGTCGAGCCGGCCGAAGCGCCCGGTCGCGGCGCTGACGGCGGCCCGCACCTGGTCCTCGTCGGTGACGTCGCCGGCGCAGACCACCACCTCCGCCGCGCCGGCCGCCCGCATCTCGGCGGCGGCCTCCTCCAGCGAGCTCCGGTCGCGGGACATCAGCACGAGCTGCGCGCCGCGGCCGGCCAGCTCCAGGCCGGTGGCGCGGCCGATGCCGCTGGAGGCTCCGGTGACCAGGACGGTCAGCGGTCCGTCGTGGGGAGGGATCGGCATGGGGGCGGTTCAGCTCCTCGACTGGGCTGGTGCGACCGCGCAGGCCTACCCCCGCGCCGGCCGGGTCAACCCGGGGGTGGCAGCTCGTCCAGCCGGGCGAGCAGCCAACCGGGCCCCGCCGTCCCGGCCCCGGCGGGCAGCCGGGCACGCAGCCCGCGGTCGGCGGTCACCACGAGCAGCTCCTGCCCGGCAGTGGTCAGCCGCTCCGCCTCGGCCACCAGGGCGTCGTCCCCGCTGCCGGTCGCGCGCACCACGCCGACGTCCTCCGGCGCGGTCACCGCACGCGCCCGCCCCTCCACCACGGCGATGACCGCCGTGCAGGTCAGCGGCTCGCCGTCCGGCCCGGCGAGGGTGGCGCCGACGAGCCCGGCGAGCCGTTCCAGCAGCCGGGTCGCGGCGCCCGCCCGGTCGCGCCACCAGCCGTCAGGGCGGGAACCCACCACGTTCGCCGCGTCGACCAGGAGCACCGTCACGCCGTCCCCTCCTCGCCGGCCGGAACGCTTCCGTTCGCCCGACCGGGCGACACGGCGTGTGCCCAGGTGGGAGGCGGGAACTGACCAACCGCGACTGCCCGGGGGGACCGACGCGGACGCGTCCGCAACCGAAGGAGCCATCATGGCCGGCACCGGATCCACCGACAACGACCAGACCATCGTGCAGCCCGCCGTGGCCGACTCGCCGACCGCCCGGCACGCAGCACCTCCGACCGCACGCGCCGCCGTCGCCGCCCAGCGCGCCTCCTTCGGTGGCATCCGGTGGGGTGCGGCGTTCTTCGGCTGGCTGTCGGCCAACGGCCTCGCCGTCCTCCTGATCGCCGTCCTCGGCGCCGCCGGGGTCGCCTTCGGCCTCGCTCAGGGGGTCGACTCCGCCGACGAGGCCGCCGCGCAAGCCGAGACGATCGGGCTCGGTGGCGCGATCGCCGCGCTCGTCGTGCTGTTCGTCGCCTACCTGGCCGGCGGGTACGTCGCGGGCCGGATGGCGCGCTTCGACGGCGTCCGCCAGGGCCTCGCGGTGTGGGTCATCGGACTGGTCGTCGTCCTCGTGCTGGCTGCCGCCGGCGCCGTCGCGGGCGCGCAGTACAACGTGCTGCAGGAGCTCGACCTGCCGCGCATCCCGGTCGACGAGGGCACCGCCACCACCGGTGGGCTGATCACCCTCGCCGCGGTCCTGCTGGCCACGCTGCTCGGCGCGATGCTGGGCGGCAAGGTGGGCGACCGCTACCACCGGAAGGTGGACCGCGCGGGCTTCCCCGCCTGACCCGGCGCTCCTACGCTCGCGGCCATGTGCCGGAACATCCGTCCGCTCTCCAACTTCGAGCCGCCGGCGACCTCCGAGGAGGTGCATGCCGCCGCCCTGCAGTACGTGCGGAAGATCAGCGGGACGACGAAGCCGTCGCGGGCCAACACCGAGGCGTTCGACCGCGCCGTCGACGAGATCGCCGAGATCTCCGCGCGGCTGCTCGACGCCCTGGTGACGACGGCGCCGCCCAAGGACCGCGAGGTCGAGGCCGCGAAGGCCCGCGAGCGGGCGGCGCTGCGCTACGGCACCTGAACAGGGACAGGGGATGAGGCAGGCCGATCGATTGCGCACAACGGGAGTGACCGCCACGGGGTCGGGTACTGCGGTCCCCCGTGACCACTTCCACCGCGTCCGCCGCCCTCGGCGGGTCGACCCGCTGCCCTGACTGCACCGACGGCCTCGGCCGACCCCGGGAGCTGCGCCCGGGGTCCTTCCGCGAGCGGGTGCACCGCAAGCGCGAGGTCGCCCTGGCCTGGCGGATCGGCGTCTTCGCCGTCGGCCTGCTGTGCGTGGCCCTCGGCGTGGCGCTGGCCGTGCTGCCCGGCCCGCTCACCATCCCGCCGGTGCTGCTGGGCCTGTGGGTGTGGTCGACGGAGTTCGAGTGGGCCCGTCGCATCTTCACCAGCTTCAGCCGGAAGGCCCGCGACGCCTGGGAGCACGCCCGTGCGCACCCCGCCAGCTCCCTGGCGGTCACCGGCGGCGGCCTGGCCGCCGCCGGGGTGGCGTTCTGGGCGGTCGGCCACTTCCAGTTGGTCGACCAGGCGACGACGGCCCTGGGTCTGTAGCCGGGACCAGCGCTCCCCCGAACGTGTGCCTCCGCGGTGTCGGATGTGATGCCGGCGTCCCGTGCGGGCATGTCCCCCGCCCGACGGCGCGAGGAGGACAGGTGGCCGAGCACGGTGAGACCCGGCAGGAGCGCGTCAATCGCGAACTGATGGAGCTGCTCAACGAGCTCCGGGTGGCGCTGCCCGGTGTGCAGTTCCTCTTCGCCTTCCTGCTGGTCGTGCCGTTCTCCCAGGGCGTCGACGAGCTGACCGACTTCCAGCGCGGCGTCTACCTGGTGGCCCTCCTCGCCGCGGCGATCGCCACCGCCCTGCTCATCGCGCCCGCCGCGCAGCACCGGGTGCTGTTCCGCCAGAAGGACAAGGAGGCGCTGCTCCACCGCAGCAACCGTTCGGCCTTCGCCGGGCTGGTGGTCCTCGCCGTCGCGGTCTGCTCGGCGCTGCTGCTGGTCGTGGACGTGCTGTTCGACCGGGTGCTCGCCTGGACGGTCGCCTCCGGGGTCGCGGCGGTCCTGGCGTGGTGGTGGCTCGCCGTTCCGCTCTGGCTGCGTTCCCGGAAGGAGCAGGTCCACCCGGACGACTGAGCCGGCTGCCACCGATCAGCTGGGGGCCTCGGGTACGAAGGACGCGTGACCGTCAGCCCTGTCCTGCGCCGCGCCCGCTTCGCCGACCTCTCCCCCTTCGAGGTGTACCGGCTGTGCCGGCTCCGGGTGGACGTGTTCGTGGTCGAGCAGGCCTGCCCGTACCCGGAGCTGGACGGCCGGGACCTGGAGCCGACGACCGAGCACCTGTGGTTCGAGGCCGACGGCGAGGTGGCCGCGCTCATCCGGGTGCTGGAGAACCGGGAGAGCCGGGCGATCGGCCGGGTCGTCACCGCGCCTGCCTTCCGCGGCCAGGGGCTGGCGGCCCGGCTGATCGAGCTGGCCGTCGCCGACCACGGCGACGGCCCGCTCACCCTGGGCGCCCAGGCCCACCTGGAGGGCTGGTACGAGCAGTTCGGCTTCCGGCGCAGCGGCCCGGGCTACGACGAGGACGGCATCCCGCACGTGCCCATGCGCCGCGATCCCGCCTGAGGGGTCGCGGCGGGCATCCGCGCCGTCCACCCCGGGGCCGTGGACGCAACGCCCACCCGCCACCATGCCGGGGTGGACGACGCCCTCGCACTCCTCACCGCCGCCGACCGGATCGAGCGACTGGCGGCCCGCACCACGCCGGGCGACTGGCGGACCGCCGGTCTGCTCGCCTCCCGCCCCGAGGTGGTGGCGCACCGCGCCGACGGCGGCACCGAGCACGTGGCCGAAGCGAGGGCGGCGTCGGGTGCGTGGGTCACCGCCTTCTCCCCCGCGCTCGCCGGGCCGCTGGTGGCGCTGCTCCGTGCCGCCGCAGCACAGGCCGACCCCGATCCCGCGGCCGTGGTGCTGGCCCGGGCGCTCCTCGACCGGCTGCCCTGAGCGCGCCGCGCCACCGCCGTCCCCCACCGGCGCACGAGCGGTGGTCGCCTAGCCTCGGGGCGTGACGGCGACCCGGGCGGACCTCGTGCCCACGACGTCCCCGGCATCCGGGCGGGGCCGGCCGACGCGCTGGTCCCCGGCCGAGCTCCTCCCCCCGGTGCTGGCGCTGGTGCTCGGGACCGTGCTCCTGCTCCCCGGGCACGGGCTGTGGTTCGACGAGCTGTTCACCGCGGAGGTCGGCCGCCGGCCGCTCGGCGAGATCCTGTCGGCGATCCGGGACGGCGAGGGGGTCACCAGCTACCTCGCGGGTGTCCCGCCCTCGTACAACGCGCCGTACTACGTCGTCGTGCACGCCTGGATGTCGGTGCCGGGGCTGGGCGGCGACACGTCGCTCCGCGTCCTCTCCCTCCTGGCGACCGCCGGCGGCCTCGCGCTGGTCACCCGCGCCGTCGCCCGGCTCGGCGGCACGGCGACCGGCGTCCTCGCCGGGCTGGTCCTGGCGGCGAGCCCGCTGCTGCTCCAGCAGTCGGTCGAGGCCCGCAGCTACGGGCTCACGGTCCTGGCGACCGGGGCGACGGCGCTCGGCCTGGTGCGCTGGCTGCAGGAGCCGCCCCGGGGGCTGGTGCTCTTCGGTCTCGCGGGCGCGGGGATGGGGCTGGGTCACTGGTACGCGGTCACCGTCCTGGCGGCCTTCGTCGTCGCCGCGGCGGTGCTGCGCGGCCGCCGCGCCCTGCCGGTCGTCCTCGTCGGGGCCGCCGCCGCGCTGCCCGCCTGCCTGCTGGTGGGGCTGAACCTGCTCAACGGCACCGGTGCGCGCAACGCCGAGCACCTGCGCGACACCGACGGCCGCATGCTCGGCTACGCCGTGGAGGCCTGGGCCGGTGGGCGCACACCCCTGCTGTGGCTGGCCGTGGGGCTGGCGGTCGTGGGGGCGGTGCGGGGTGGCGGCGGCCGCGGGCGCGACCTGCGGGTGCTCGGGCTGACCTGGACCTGCGTCCCCCTGCTGCTCCTGGTGGGCGCCGAGCTGCTCCGGCCGGTCTACCACCCGAGGTATCTCCTCGCCGGGCTGCTCGGGCTCGGCGTCCTCGCCGCGGCCGGCGCGCTCGCGGTGCCGCGCCCGGCACGGGCTCCGCTGGCGGGGCTGCTGGTGGCCTGCGCCCTGCTCAGCAGCAGCCCCCTCGCCGAACGGGAGCCCCGGGAGCGCGCCGACGACCTCGTGCGCACGCTGGCCGACGTCCAGGTGGCCGGGGAGCCGGTCGTGGCCGCCGACCAGCGCTCGGCGATCGGGCTGGACCACTACGTACGCGTTCTGGCTCCGCGACTGCGGGCCGACCTGGTCCTGCCCCCGGACGACGCACCGGCCGACGCGGACCGGGTGTGGCTGGTCCGGCGGCTGATCGACGGGGTGCCCGAGCCGACCGACGACGACGAGATCCTGCTGGAGGCCGGCCTCCAACTGGTCGAGGAGCGGGCGTTCCGCGGCACCCAGACCCGGCTGGTGCTGCAGCGCTGGGAGGCCGGCGGCTGAACCGCTGGATCAGCGACGGGCGCGCAGCGCCCAGGCCAGGGACGACAGGGACTGCCGCAACCGGGCCCGGGCGGTCCAGGCCGACCGCCCCTCCGGCCGCTGATCCCGCTCCACGGGGACGCTGACGACCGGCCGACCAGCGCGCGCCACCGCCAGCACGACGCTGGGCGCACCCTCGTCGCGCACCGCGGTGACGACGGCGTCGCGCACCGCCGCTCCCATCGCGAGGAAGGCGCCCGCATCGGCCGGCAAGCCGGTCAGCCGCGCGGCCAGCCGGCGGTGCAGGCCGCCGGTGAGCCGCCGCGCCGCCGACTCGTACCGCCCCCGCCGCCCGGCGAAGACCGCGCCCACGTCGCCGCGGGCCAGGCGGTCGAGCAGCACCGGCACGGCTTCCGGCGGGTCCTGCAGATCCGCGTCGAGGCAGACCCACACGTCGGCGTCCGGCTCGGCCGCGAGGCCGTGCGCGAGGGCGGCGTGCTGCCCGCCGTTGACCGGAAGGCCGCTGACCGCGATCCGGTGGTCCTGCGCCGCCAGGGCGGCGGCGACGGCGGCGCTGCCGTCCGGGGAGGCGTCGATGACCAGGCGCAGCCGCCAGTCCCGGTCCTCGAGGGCCGCGGCCAGCCGCTGCGCGAGCGGCCGCAGGGTGGCCTCGTTCGCGTACACCGGGACGACGACGGCGATCCGCGGGCTCACGACCGCGCCCACGTGCGGGCGAGCCCCTCGGCCAGGTCGACGGTGGGCGCCCACCCGAGCACCCGGCGGGCGGCCGAGGGGTCGCACACCCAGTTCGCGGCGTCCCAGTCCCGGCCCGGATGGGCCCCGGGTGCCGTGGCGATCGGCCGGCCGGTGACCCGGGCGGCGGTCTCGACGAGCTCCTCGGTGCTGGTCTGCACGCCGGTGCCGATGTTGAGCACCACGCCCGGCGCCAGCCCGTCGTCGACGGCTGCGCGGAGGCAGGCCTCGACGACGTCGCCCACCCAGACCCAGTCGCGCCGGCTGATCCGCGCGGGCAGGGCGACGGTGCCGCCGGTGCGCGCCGCCTCGAGGACGACCGGGACCAGCCGTGTCGGGTGGTCGCCGGGGCCGTAGACCTGGAACGCCCGGAGGACCGCCGACCGGACGCCGCGTTCGGCGGCCGCGGCCTGGAGCAGCAGCGACCCGGCGGCCTTGGTGGCCCCGAAGAACCCCCTCGGCTCCAGCGCCGCCTGCTCGGTGAGCGGGGCGGTGGACGCCGCGTACTCGGTCGAGGACCCGAGCCGGACGACGGTGCGGCACCGGTCGGGCAGCGCGTCCACCAGCCAGGGACTGGTGTTCACCGCCACCGTCGCGGCCCGCTCCGCGGGTGTCGCCTTCGCGCGCCCGGCGGCGAGGGAGAACACGACGTCCGGATCGGCCGCGCGCACCGCGGCCGCGGCGGCGACGGGATCGGCGAGGTCCACCTCGTTCCGGCCCAGCGGCACGACGTCCCAGCCCTCGGTACCGAGCCGCCGCACCAGGTGCCGGCCGACGAAGCCGCCGGCACCGGTGACGAGCGCCCTCACGCCGGCTGCGTCGCCGCCACCGCGACCGGCCGCCCGGTCACGGCCTCGACGAACCGGGCCCGGTTCTCCGCCACCACGGCCGGCTCGCTGCGCCGGAGCGCGGCCAGGGAGTCCAGCAGCCGCGGGACCTCGGTGAACGGGTCCCGGTCGGCCATGTCGGCGGTGAAGGACCGGCGCAGGAAGGTGAAGTCGGTGCCCATCCGGACCAGTTCGGCGGCCAGCAGGTCGGCGCTGACCGGGGAGCCACCGCCGGGCAAGGTCAGTCCGCCCACCCCGAACGGCTGGTCGACCGTCGCGCGCACGGCGTCCACGGTCCCGTCCACCAGGGGGCGGAACAGCTCGGTCGAGCGGCGGTCGATGCGCAGGTCGTTCAAGCCCACGTAGATCCGCGACAGCGGCCGGCGGGCCAGGGCGACCGACCGGTCGACCGCGTCCTGCGTCTCCACGAGGATCCCGACGCCGCACCGGCCCGCGGCCAGGTCGAGGGTCCGGTCCACCTCCTCCTCGGTGCGGACCATGGGCAGCAGGATCTCGTCGGCCCCCCGGGCGACGGCGTCGGCCACCTCCGACGGCGTCCAGGGGCCGTAGCCGTTGATCCGGCACACCAGCCGCCCGTCGACGGCCGCCCGCATGCGCGACAGGTCCTCGGGGGTGTCGTCGTTGATCTGGGTGTTCTCACCCTCCTGACGCCGCGCCTTCCCCCGCCGTTCCCAGTCGACGACGATGCCCGCTGCTCCGGCGGCGACGACGTCGCGCCCCCAGGACGGGTCCACGGTGAAGAGGAGAAGGTCCACGGAGGATGAGCTTAGGCTGTCCTAATCCGCGCTGCCGGCAGGGGTCCGGCGGGATGCGCCGGACCGTTCAGCCGAGGGGCTGCAGCGGCGCCGGGACGCCGGTCGCTGCGACGGGGAAGACCAGCGCCGTGCCGCGCACGGTCACGGCGACGTCCGCACCGGTCGTGGGCAGCTCGCCGCCCTCGAGCCGCGCGCTGACGGTTCCCGCGGTCGGCAGGGCCAGCCGGACGCGGGCGTCGTGCCCGAAGAAGTCGACGCCGTCCACCCGCGCGACCACCTCACCGGGCGCCGAACCGGGCGTGGAGAGGCGCAGCTGCTCGGGACGCAGGAGCACCCGCGCGGGGCCGTCGGGGTACCCGCCGTCCACCGGCACCGCCCCGAGTGCGCAGTGCGCCGTGCCACCGCGGACGTCGGCGTCGAGGACGACGGCCTCGCCCACGAACGTGGCGACGTCGAGGTCCTGGGGGCTGCGGTAGAGGGTGCGCGGGTCGGTCAGCTGCACGAGCCGGCCGTGGCGCATGACCGCCACCTGGTCGGCCATCGAGAGCGCCTCGGCCTGGTCGTGGGTGACCAGCACCGCGGTCGCCCCGGTGGCGGCCAGCGCGGCGGAGACGGCGGTGCGGGTCTCCTCCCGCAGCGCGGCGTCGAGGGAGGAGAAGGGCTCGTCCAGGAGCACCAGGGACGGCGCGGGGGCCAGCGCGCGGGCGACGGCGACCCGCTGCTGCTGCCCGCCGGAGAGCTGGTGCGGCGACCTGCCGGCGAGCGCGGCGTCGAGCCCGACCAGCTCGAGCAGCTCGCGCACCCGGCCGCCGTCGCGGCGCTGCCGGCGGGGCAGGCCGAAGCTGATGTTGCCGGCCACGGTGAGGTGCGGGAACAGGCCGCCCTCCTGCGGCACGAAGCCGATCCCACGTCGGCGGGCCGGGACGCTGCGCCCCGGGCCGCCGGCGACCACCCGGTCGCCGAGCGCCACGGTGCCGGCGTCGGGCTCGTCGAACCCGGCGACGATCCGGAGCAGCGTGGTCTTGCCGCAGCCCGACGGGCCCAGCAGCGCGGTGAAGCTCCCGCTGGGCACGTGCAGGTCCACCCCGCGCAGCACCGGGGTGCCGGCGCCGAAGGACCGGGTCACGCCGGTCACGGTCAGGGAGCTCATGTCGTCAGACCTCGTCGGGCATCTCGGGACAGCAGGACGGTGGCAGGTGCGGCGAGCAGCACCATGACCACGGCGTAGGGGGCCGCCGCGCCGTAGTCCAGGGAGCTGCTGGCCGACCAGAAGGCCGTGGCCAGGGTCCGTGTTCCCGTGGGCGCGAGCAGCAGGGTGGCGGTCAGCTCGGTGACGACGGCCAGGAAGACCAGGGCGGCACCGGCGCCGATGCCGGGAGCCAGCAGCGGCAGGGTGATGCGGCGCAGCCGGTCGAGCGCGGAGGAGCCCAGGGACGCCGCGACGTCGTCGAACAGCGGCGGCGCCTGCTCGACCGCCGAGCGCACCGTGACCACGGCGCGCGGCAGGAAGAGGATCGCGTAGGCGGCCAGCAGCACCGGCACCGTCTGGTAGAGCCACGGCGTCGCCCGGATGCTGATCGTGACCAGCGCCAGGGCCACGACGATGCCGGGCACGGAGCTGCCCAGGTACGTGCTGCGCTCCAGCAGCGTGGTCGTCCGGCCGCGGGCGCGCACCGCCAGCCAGCCGGCGGGCAGCGCCATCGCCGTCGTCAGCACCGCCGCGGTGGCCCCGAGCCCGAGCGTGGTGCCGGTGGTGGAGGTCAGCAGGTTCCAGTCCAGCGCGGACGCGCCGCGCGCCATCCAGTAGCCGAGGCTGCCCAGCGGCACCGCCAGCGACAGCCCCACGAGGACGGCCAGCCCGAGCAGCGCCGGTGCGGTGAGCCCGCGGAGGGCCACCGGCCGGACCGGGCGCGTCGCTCCGCGGGTGCCGCGGGCGTACGTCCGCCGGCCGCGCAGCCGGATCTCGGCCAGCAGCAGCACCAGGCAGAGCAGCACGAGCACGCCGGCCAGCGTGGTGGCGCCCGGCCCGTTGAAGGTGGCCTGGTACTGGTCGTAGATGGCGGTCGTGAACGTCGGATAGCGCAGCATCTGCAGAGCGCCGAACTCGGCGAGCAGGTGCAGGGCCACCAGCAGGCTGCCGCCCAGCAGGGCCACGCGCAGCTGCGGCAGCTGGACCCGGCGGAAGACCGCCCAGGTGGAGAGGCCCAGGCCGCGGGCGGTGTCCTCGAGCGCCGGGTCCAGTCCCCGGAAGGCGGCGACCACCGGCAGGTAGACGAACGGGAAGTAGGAGAGCGTGACGACCAGGAGCGCACCGGCGTAGGTGTCCAGGCCGGGCAGCAGGGAGATCCAGGCGAAGCTGTGCACGAACGCCGGCACGGCCAGCGGCGCCACCAGCAGCACGTGCCAGATCCGGCGTCCCGGCACCGAGGTGCGCTCCACCAGCCATGCGGCCCCGACCCCCAGGACGCAGCAGGCCACCACCGTGCCGAGCACCAGCCGGGTGGTGTTCCAGAGCAGCTCGCCCACGCGGGGCCGGAAGACGAGCTCCTGGATGCCGGACCAGCCGAGGTCGAACGCGTACCAGACGATGTAGCCCAGCGGCAGGAGCGCCAGGGCGGCCACGGCCACGGCGAGCGCCACGGTCACCGGGTGGCGGCGCAGGCTGCGCGCGGGCGCGCCGGGGACCCGGTCCGCCGGGGGCGCACCGGGTGCCGGGTCCAGCGGCAGCGTGGTCGTCAGAGCAGCCCCGCCTCCTGCATCAGCTCGGTGACCAGCGCGGCGTCGAGCGAGCCGGGGTCGACGGGGGGCGCCTGCAGGCCGTCCAGCGGCGGCAGCGCGGGCGCGGAGTCCACCCCGACGCCGACGGCGTACTCCAGGGCGCTGCTGTCGGCGAGCTTCTCCTGCGCACCCCGGGCGGTGAGCCACTGGACCAGGCGCTGGGCGTCGTCCTTCTGGTCGGAGGAGGCGAGCACCCCCGCTCCGGAGACGCTGACGAACGCCCCCGGATCCTGGTTGCGGAAGAAGTGCAGCGCGGCGTCGTCGCCGATGAGGCCGTTCTGCGCCTGGTCGCGGAACCAGTAGTAGTGGTAGGTGATGCCGACCGGGACCTCGCCCTCGTCGACGGCCTTCATGATCGCGGTGTTGCTCGCGTACACCTCGGCGTTGGCCGCCAGGCCGGTGAGCCACTGCCGGGTCGCGTCCTCGCCCTCGAGCGAGAGGACGGCGCTGACGATGGCCTGGAAGTCCGGGCCGCCAGCGGCGATCGCCACCCGTCCCTTCCACGCCGGGTCGGCGAGGTCGAGGAGCGAGGCGGGGAGCTGGTCCTCCGGGATCTGCTCCGGGTTGTGGATCAGCGTGGTCGACCGCGCGGCGAAGCCGACCCAGTTGCCGGACGCGGGGCGGAACTGCTCCCCCACCTGCTCCAGGGTCGCGTCGTCCACCGGCGCGAGCAGCCCGGCCTGGTCGACGACGTCGATCGACGGGCTGTTCTCGGTGAGGAAGACGTCGGCCGGCGAAGCCTTGCCCTCCTGCACGATCTGGTTGGCCAGCTCGGAGTCGCTGGCGTCACGGAACTCCAGCTCGATGCCGGTCTCGTCGGTGAAGCCCTCGAGCATCGTGCGGACCAGGCTCTCGTGCTGCGCGCTGTAGACGGTGAGCGTCTCGCCGTCGGCCGAGCCCGAGTCACCGCAGCCGGCGAGGGCGGCGGCGAGGGCGGTGGCGGTCAGGAGCCCGGTGGTCGCCCGGCGCGGCGTGTTCACGTGCGAAGTCCTCCTGCGACGGGGCGGTCAGAACCCCACCAGAAGGCAAGGCACACCTAACTATAGGCATGCTTCGGGCGCGCCCCGCCCGCCCGTCAGGGAGCGGCGATCCCGGCCGGTCCCGCGCAGTCGCCGGCCCGTCCGAGCAGCAGCGCCCGCTCCCGCTCGTTGCGGGTGAGGCCGGCGGCCCGCCGGAACTCCGCCGCCGCCTCGGCGTGACGACCGAGCAGGGCGAGCAGGTCGCCGCGCACCGCCGGGAGCAGGTGGTAGCTCTGCAGGGCGGGCGCGTCGCGCAGCCCGTCCACGACCTCCAGCCCGGCCGCCGCTCCGTAGGCGCGCGACACCGCGACGGCGCGGTTGAGCTCCACCACCGGGGACGGCGTCAGCGCAGCCAGCGCCTCGTACCCCGCGGCGATCGCCGCCCAGTCGGTCCCCTCGACGCTGCGGGCGCGTGCATGGCAGGCGGCGATCCCCGCCTGCAGCGCGTACGGGCCGAGCGCCCCCGCGGCGGTCTGCTCGGCCCGGGCCAGCGCCGCCAGGCCGCGGTTCACCAGGACGCGGTCCCAGCGGCTCCGGTCCTGGTCGGCGAGCAGCACCGACTCGCCGTCCGGCCCGAGGCGGGCGGCCAGCCGGGAGGCCTGCAACTCCATCAGCGCGACCAGGCCGTGCACCTCGGACTCCCCCGGCACGAGCCCGGCGAGGATGCGCCCGAGCCGCATGGCCTCCTGGCACAGCGCCGGCCGGGTGAGGTCCTCCCCCGCAGTGGCCGAGTAGCCCTCGTTGAAGACCAGGTAGAGAACCTCGAGCACCGAGGACAGCCGGGTGGTGAAGTCCGCGCCGGTGGGCGTCTCGAACGGCACGCGGGCGGCGGTGAGGGTGCGCTTGGCCCGCACGATCCGCTGCGCCAGCGTCTTCTCCGGCACGAGGAAGGCGCGGGCGATCTCGTCGGTGGCCAGCCCGCCCACCAGCCGGAGGGTGAGCGCCACCCGGGCCTCGCGGGCGAGCACGGGGTGGCAGGCGATGAACACCAGCCGCAGGACGTCGTCCTCCACGACCTCGTCGAGCGCGGCGGCCCAGTCCTCCTCGAGCCCCTCGGCCTGGACCAGTGAGTGGCCCAGCTCCTCGGTCTTGCGCCGCAGGTTCTGCGCCCGGCGGAAGGAGTCGATCGCCCGGTGCTTGGCGGTGGCCATGAGCCACGCGCCGGGCCTGGCCGGCACCCCCGACGCCGGCCACTGCTCGAGTGCGGCGACCAGCGCGTCCTGCGCGAGCTCCTCCGCGAGCCCGACGTCGCCGGTGACCCGGGCCAGCGCGCCGACGATCCGGGCCGACTCCATGCGCCAGACGGCGTCGACGACGCGGTGCAGGTCCGCCGTCGACGCCGTCCGGGCCGGAGGGGTGGTCACGCCTCGCGCTGGGCGGTGAGCACGTCCCGGAGCTCGTCCTCCTTGGCCTGCAGCTCGGGCGTGAACGCCTCGCCGAAGTCCTCGGGGACCGAGAAGGGCCGGATCTCCAGCTCGCCGCCGCGGAAGGGGGCCTTGCGGGCCCACTCGACCGCCTCCTCCTTGGAGGAGACCTCGAAGACCCAGTAACCGGAGACGAGTTCCTTGGTCTCGGTGAACGGGCCGTCGATGACGGTGGCGTCGCCCTCGTCGTCGAACCGGACGCGGGCGCCGTGGGAACTCGGCCGCAGCCCGTCGCCGTCGAGCATGACGCCGGCCTTGACCAGCTCCTCGTTGTAGGCGCCCATCGCCGCCAGCATCTCCTGGCTGGGCATCGCGCCCTTCTCGCTGTCCTCGGTCGCCTTGACGATCACCATGAAGCGCATCGGACTCTCCCTGTCGTGGAGGCGGAGGCCGGTCCCGGTCGGCCGGCGGAGGCTCCGCTCTACCTTCCCGTCGAACGGGCTGCGCCGGAATCGACACGTCGGGAGGACATTCTTTTCCCGATCCACGCCCTGCGGGTAGGCGTGCTCCATGACGACGTCCGGAGCAACCGCCGCCCCGCCCCCTGAGGTGGAGGGGCTGGCCCGCCGGCTGGACCGGCCGATGGGGATCCTGGGCCTGGTCTTCGTCCTCGTGGTCCTGGGCCAGAGCCTGGCCCGGGAGACGTGGCTGGTCACCACGCTCGGCGTCGTCGGCTGGCTGTGCTGGGCCGTGTTCGTCGGCGAGTTCGCCCACCGTGCGGCGACCGCGACGGACCGACGGGCGTTCTGGGCCAGGAACTGGTGGCAGCTGATCTTCCTGGCGCTGCCCTTCCTCCGGTTCGTCCGCGCGCTGGCCCTGCTGCGGGTGGCCCGTGTCGGCGGCGTCCTGTCGGCGGCGGTCCGGGGTTCGCGGTCGGCCGGCCGCCTGCTGTCCAGCCGGATCGGCTGGCTGGCGGCCGTGACCGGCGTCGTCGCGCTGGCGGCCAGCCAGCTGCTGTACGTCCTGGGCGACTACGACGACTACGGCCCGGCGCTGTACGACGCCGCCCTCGCCACGGTCAGCGGCGAACCGCTCTCGGCCGACAGCGCCCTGGCCCGCGTCCTCGACGTGGTGCTCGCCGTCTACTCGGTGGCCGTCTTCGCCACCGTGGCCGGCGCCCTGGGTGCGTACTTCCTCGACCGCAACCGGACCGGCCACGATGACGTGGTCGCACGTCCCGGTGACCGACCCGGCGACGCTCCCGCATGATCGGCTGACGGTCCGGGCAGTGCGGTCCGATGACCATCGACGTGCTGCTGCTCACCGGCGGGCTGCTGGCCATCGGCGTCGCGGCGCTGTCGGGCCGGCTGCGCCGGCTCCCCGTGTCCGAGCCGCTCATCGGACTGGTGATCGGCGTGCTGATCGGGCCGGCGGTGCTCGACGTGCTCCCCGTGGCGCCGATGACCGAGGACCAGACCTGGCTGCACACGGCCACCCGTCTGCTCCTGGCGATCTCCGTCATGTCCGTGGCGCTCCGGTACCCGTTCGGGGATGCGCGGTCCCGGTTGCGGCCGGTGCTGCTGCTCCTGGCGGTCGCGATGCCGGCCATGGCGCTGGTGACCGCGGGGCTCTCCGTCGCCTTCCTCGGCGTCGGGCTGGGGGCGGCCGCGCTGCTGGGCGCAGCGCTGTGCCCGACCGATCCGGTGCTCGCCTCCAACGTCGTGACCGGCGCGCCCGCCGAGGAGGACCTCCCCGCCCGGGACCGGCAGATCCTGTCCCTGGAGTCGGGCGCCAACGACGGGCTGGCCCTCCCGCTGGTCCTGGTCGCCGTCGCCCTCGCCGGTCCCCTGACCACCGGCGACGCCCTCCTCGAGTCGCTCTGGCAGGTCACCGGGGCCGTGGTGGTGGGCGCCGCCCTGGGCTGGCTGGGCGGGCGGGCCCTGCGCGCCGGCGAGGAGCACGGCTCCACCGACCACGGGCCCCTCGCCCTGTTCACCGTCGTGCTGGCCTTCGCGGCGCTCGGGCTCTCGGGGATCATCGAGGTCGACGGCGTGCTCGCGGTCTTCGTCTGCGGGCTGGCGTTCAACCTGGTCGCCAGCGGGTCCGACCGGACCACCGACGCACCCATCGACGAGGCGATCAACCGGTTCCTCGTCATCCCGCTGTTCATCGCCGTCGGGGCGGCGCTCCCCTGGTCCGCGTGGGCCGACCTCGGCTGGCAGGGGCCTGCGCTGGCCGTCGCGATCCTGCTGCTCCGCCGGCTCCCCGTGCTGCTCCTGCTGCGCCGACCGCTGCGCCTGGGGCTCCCCGACGCGGTCCACCTGGGCTGGTTCGGGCCCATCGGCGTCTCCGCGCTGTTCTACCTCGGGATGGAGGCCGAGCGACTGGGCGCCGATCCCACCGTGCTGGCCGCCGGGACCCTGGTCGTCGCGGCGAGCACGCTGGCGCACGGCGTCACCGCGGCGCCCGGGCGGGTCCTGTACCGCCGGGCGACCGACCGGCAGGAGACCGCCGCTCAGTCCTGACCCGTGCGGTGGTGCGCCTCCGCGTAGGCGGCCAGGATCTCGTCCTTCGCACCGCCGGTGTGCAGGAACTGGTCGTCGAGGACCCGGGCGAAGTCGTCGACAGCCCTGTCCAGGAGTGCGGCGGCGACCCGGACGTCGAGGCGCGGCGCGGACCGCCCGCTCTCCGCCAGCGCGGTCGCGACCCGGATCATCGCCGGCAGCGCGGCCTCCTCGTCCCCGTCCCGGAAGTAGTACGTCTCGGCGTACTGGGTGACGTCGACCCGCGCCTGGACCAGCGCGCCCGCGAGACTCTCCAGCAGGGGCGCGGCCAGCGTCGAGCCGGCGTCGTGCAGAAGGTCCTCGGGAGCCACCGCCCGGAGCACCGCCAGCCGGACGGCGAGTGACCGCCGCCGGACGAGGGCCGGGTAGATCTGCAGCACCCAGGTGACCGACGCGGTGAGCAGGCCGAAGCCGACCAGCGCCTGCACGGGCACGGCGATCCGGAGCCAGCCATCGACCGGCACGACGTCACCGAAGCCGAGCGTCGCGAGGGTGACGGTGGACAGGTAGACGGCGTCGAGGACGTCACTGCGCTCGCTCACGTCCAGGCCGCTCGAGAAGGAGAAGGCCTCGGGCAGGTGGGGCACGTAGACGAGGGCGCCGCCGGCGATCAGCATCGCGAGCCACAGGAGGATGACCAGCCCCAGCCCGCCGGGACCGGTCAGGCCGCCGCTGCGGTTGCGACGCCGCCGCCCCGCCCACCACACCGCGCGCATCACCTGCGTGCTGAGGGAGCCGCGGCCACTGGGGTGCCACAGCGTGTGGAAGATGTCCCGCAGCGCGGCGAGGACCACGAGGACGCCCGCCGCGGTGATCGCCCAGTCCAGCCATGCCATCCCCGCCAGCCTGGCAGAGATCGGATGATCGGGCTCCCCGGGGTAGGGGCCTTCCCATGTGGTTCGACTCCTGGTCCGACATCGCCCGTGTGCTCGCCGTGGGCGCCGCCGCCTACGTGACCGTGATCGTGGTCCTGCGGGTGACCGGCAAGCGCACGCTCAGCAAGCTCAACGCCTTCGACTGGGTGGTGAGCGTGGCGCTGGGCTCCACCCTGGCCACCATCCTGCTGAGCAGCGACGTCTCCTGGGCCGAGGGGGCCACCGCCCTGGCGCTGCTCGCGTGTCTCCAGTTCGCCGTCGCCTGGACGACCACCCACCTCCCGGGCGGCCGGTCGGTGCTCACGGCGCGACCCACCCTGCTGCTGGAGGAGGGCAGGATCCTGCCCGGGGCGCTGCGGGAACAGCGCGTGACCGAGGACGAGATCCGACAGGCGGTGCGGGCCACCGGTACCGGGGACCTGGGCAGCGTCGCCGCCGTCGTCCGGGAGTCCGACGGATCGTTCAGCGTCATCTCCACGTCGCAGGCCGGAGACCGCTCGGCGCTCGAGGGAGTGCGCCGGGCGTCGTAGCCGGTCCGTCGAGGAGCGCACGTGTGCCGGCACGGCGTCCGGGTAGCCGCGACTGCATGGCTGACGACGTGCCTGCGACCAGCCAGCTCACCGTCACCTACCTGCGGCCGGGCCGGACGGGTCCGCTGTCGGTCACCGCCCGGGTGCGCACGCGCGGCGAGCACCTCACCGTCTGCGAGGCCGAGGTGGAGCAGGCCGGGAAGCCCATCGGGCACGCCGTCGCCACCTTCGCGCTGCTGCACACCTGACGACGGGCGGAGGAGGTTCCGGGCTGCCCGGACGGCCGGAGCCGACGGGCAGCCCGGACCGATCAGACCGGGCCGGCGCAGTAGATGGTGCCGGGCTCGGTCACCATCTCGCCCTCCCAGAGGGCGTACTCCGTCTTGTCGGCGAAGTCCACGCAGATGTCCTCGACGGGAGCGTCCTCGAAGTCCTTGTAGGTCATCTCCTGGTCGTCGATGCCGATGATCTTGAACTGGGCCTCGTCGGAGCCGCAGTCGACCGTCTCGTAGTCGGTCTCGCTGGTCGTCGTGATGCAGTCGCCGACCTCGGAGGCGCCGCCACCGAACAGGCCGAGCGCACCGGCGCCCACCGCACCGGCGACGACGAGGCCACCGGCGATGCCGAACCACTTCTTCTTCGAGGACGTGCCCTGCCCGGCCGGCGGCGTCGGGCCCTGAGGCGGGGGACCCTGGGGCGCCGGGTACTGGGCGGCGGGGTCGTAGCCGGGGACGTGGGCGCCGGGGCCGGGGACGTTCGGGTCGTTCGGGCCGGTGGGGCCGGGGGCGTCGGGGCCGGGGACGGTCATGGGTTCTCCTGGGTGCTCCGGAAGTGGTGCAGTCGCGGGAGAGCTTGCCTCACGGCCCGCTGACCAGGCAGTTCGCCACCGCGCGCTCGGACTCGACGCGGTAACGATGCGTTCCGGATCGACTCGCCCGACCCAGCCGCCCCAGGGCACGCCGTCGCCTCGTCGAGTTGCTGCACCCCGGGCCGGTCCCCCGTTCGGGGTACGGATCGGAGAGCCTGCCTGCAGAAACACTCCTGGGGAGGGATCCCGCCGTCGCCCAGGGACGGCTAACCTGAGGGAGCCCGCACGGTTCTCCGCTGCGGCCGGCGTCCAGGAGGCACCCCGTTCCCGCTCAGCATGGACGATGCGCCGACGCGCACCTCGGCTGCCCCTGCCGGGGGGACGCGAACATCCACCAGGAGCGCGCCGCGGAGATCACCGAGGCCCGCGCCAAGGCGGGTGAGCAGGTCGAGTGCCCCGAGTGCGGCGGCCCGGCCACCCCCCTGCAGATCGTGACGTGGGGTCACTGCCGCCCCTGCCACACCGCCGACTCCCGCTCCATCCAGCCGCTGCGCTGGTAGCGGGGAGCCGACCCGTCAGCGGCCGGGGCGCGCTCCGGCCAGCTCGCGGGCGGCCGCCGCGGCCTCGGTGCCCAGCTGGTCGTCGATCGAGGCCAGGAAGGTCTCCCAGGCCTGCTCCGGGGTGACCCCCAGCGCGGTGGCGATCTGATCCCAGCCGGCGCCGCCGCGCAGCGCGGCGCGGATGCCGACCAGTCGGCTGTCATGGGCCTTGCGCGCCACGACCTCGCCGAGGGCGAGCAGCTCGAGGGACTCGTGCACGTCGAGCTGGGTGTCGGTGGCCTTGAGGGCGGCCCAGTGGTCGTCGTCGTCGCGGACGGTGTTGAGCGCGGTGTCGCCGTTGTCGCGGCGACTGAGGAAGTCGAGTCGGGTCGCGGCCGTGGGCAGCGAGAACTCCGCAGCCAGGCCCTCGGGGGTGATGCTCATGCCGGAGGTGTCCCCCGCCGCTCGGGCGTGGCAAACCGGTGGGGACGCATCTCACCCGTCCGGCGTCGGTGTTCACGCTCCGCGCACGAGCGAGGGCCCGCACCCCGGTACGGGATGCGGGCCCTCGGGCAGTGCTGACCGTCAGCTGTTGACGCCGACGGCTTCCTTCGCGAGCGAGGCGAGCTGGGTCTGCGCGGCGCTGACCACGTTCGCCCGACCCTTGTGAGCCTCCTCGTAGGAGATGATCACGCGGATGTCGCGCGCCTCCGTGAGGCCCTTGATCGCCTTGATGGCGTCGCCGACCGCGAGGTTGTCGAAGTTCTTGATCGGCAGCTCGTCGGCGGAGACGTCACCGAGCTCCTCGCGGGCGGAACGGGCGGCCTTGGCCGCGCCCTTGTTGCCCTCGCGGTTGGCGATCTGCTCCGCGCGGCGCAGCGTGGCGCCGCGGCCGGCGGTGAGGCTCTCGCGGACGGCGCCGGTCAGGGCGGCCGCGCGGTCGGTGACGGCACTGAACCGGTCAGAGGTCTCCTCGCCGGCGTGCTTGACCGTGTCGACCGCGTTGTTCACGGTGTTCGCCCAGAAGCGCACGGGGGCGTTGACCGCGCGGGCGACGCCGCCGGCAACCTTCTGCACCGGCGTGGCCACCAGGGCGGCGGGACCGCCCATGGCCTCCTCGGCCAGGACGACGGTCAGCCACTCGATGGTCGCCGTGTGGGCCTCGATGAGCTTCTCGGCGAGCCGACGGACCGTGGTCTCGTCGGCCTGGTCGGCGAGGACCTTCACGTAGGTGGCGCGGTCGCGCAGCTGGTGCTCGAGGGCCAGGTCGGTGAGCAGCGCCTCCTCGAAGGGGGCCGCCTGCTCGAAGGTCGCCTTCAGCGTGGCCGACAGGCGGCCCACCGCCGGGGTGACGACGTCCGGCACGCCACCGATGGCGCGCAGCTGCTCGGTGATCTCGAACGAGCGAGCGGCGGCGTTGTCGGCGTTCTGGGTGAGCTCGCGGCGCACGGCATCGGTGCGGGCCTGGGAGATCCGGGTGCGTGCGACCTGCTCCTCGGTCTGCGTGAGCAGGACGAGGGCGCGCAGCTGGTTGATCAGCTTGCTGTTGTTGTCGGTCATGACGAGTAACAACTCCGTGGGATCGGGGATGACCTGACGGTTCTGGTCATGCCCCGATCCCGGGGAGTGCTAACTCCTGCAAGCAGATTGCTAGCAGTGAGGCCGGTCACGGCCGGCCGCACGGATCAGACGAGCGCGTCCTGCGAGCGGTCCAGCAGGGTCCGCGGCGTCACGCCGAAGCGGAGCACCGGCTGGGTGTCGTCGTCGCGCAGGTGCTGCGGCGCCAGGCGGGGCCGGCGCACCGGCAGCGGGGACGGCGGCAGGCGCTTGCCGCAGCCGACGCAGAACCGGCCGCGCTGCGCGACCGCGTCGCACTGAGTGCACGTCATGGATGCCTCCCCGAGGGCTGGTGGAGCCGCTGCCCGGTGGATCCGGACGTCTGGACAGTGGCAGACCTCGGGCCCCGTCCGGGTCGCCCGGAGTTCGGTGGGACGACATGTCACCCAACCGTCATCCACGTCTCGGGATCGTCGTGCTCACCCAGTGGGATCGGATCCGGCGAGATGCTCGGCGAGCCGGTCGAGGAAGGGCACCTGGCCCGCGACCAGCTTCGTGCGCGCCTCGTCGAGGGGGAACCAGGCGGCCCGGTCGATCTCGGGGAACTCCTGGATGCGGCCGGACCGCGGTGGCCACTCGAGCTCGAAGGTGTTGCTGGTGCAGGCCGCGGCGTCGAGGTCGCCCTCGGCCGCCCAGACGGTGAGCACCTTCCCCGAGGCGCGCAGCCGACCGAGCGGCACGAGGTCGGTGGCCGGCACCGGCGAGCCGAGTTCCTCCTCGAACTCGCGGTGCGCGACGGCCAGCGGATCCTCGTCCGGGCCGTGCTCGCCCTTGGGGAGGGACCACGCACGGTCGTCCTTGCGGGCCCAGAAGGGTCCGCCCATGTGGCCGATCAGCACCTCCCGGCCATCCGGGCCGAGCCGGTGCAGCAGGATCCCGGCGCTGGTCCTCGGCACGCCGGCGATTCTGCCCCGCCGGGCTCAGACCAGGCTGGTGCGGGTGACGCCCTGGCTGCGCCAGTACTCGTTGAGGGCGTTGTTGGTGCGGACGAACCAGATGAAGGGCCCGACGAGGATGAAGATGCCGGGGAAGAACCACAGCCCGGTCAGTGCGGTGACCGGGGGCGCCTGCCCGCGCCGCTCGTAGAGCTTGCCCACCTCGTTGCTGAGCAGGAACGGCGAGACGATCCCGAAGATCACCGCGATCAGCAGGGCGATGATGCCGCCGAGGCCCTCACCGGTGTGCCGCTTCATCTCCTCGTGGGTCTGGAAGTAGTAGACGAAACCCCAGATGCCGAGGGTGACGAAGAACAGCAGGATGATCATCCCGGTCGGGCGCATGGTGCCGAGCGCGCCGGTGGGCTGGCTGTACTGCGCCCACGGCGGCGGGCCGGGCATCGGCTGGGCCGGGTAGCCCTGCTGGCCGTACTCCGGCTGGCCGTGATCCTGCTGGCCAGACTCCGGCTGGCCGTACTCCGGCGGCGCTGGCGGGGGCGCGCCCTGGGGCTGGGGCCCGTCGGCTCCGCGGTCGTCGGGCAGTGGCGACGTCGGTGACTCGTGATCGGGCGTGGACATCCGACTCCTCCTGGACTGGGCGCAGGACCGCAGTCTGGACCCGCGCGGCGGCGCGTGGGGGCAACCCGTGCGTGCGGCGGAGAACGCGGACCGGCCGTGCGTCGCGAGGCGACGACACGGCCGGTCGAGGTGCTGCGGGCGGGTCAGCCCTGGGCGCCGACGCTGCGCCAGTAGGCGTTCAGGGCGCCGTTGGTCTTCACGAACCAGACGATCGGCCCGACGAGGATGAAGATTCCGGGGAAGTACCAGAGACCGGTGAGCGCGCTGACCGGCTTCTCCTGGCCGCGGCGCTCGTAGAGGTTGCCCACCTCGTGGCTGTGCAGGTACGGCGAGGCGACGCCGACGAAGATCGCGAGCAGCAGCGCCACCACGCCGCCGAGGCCCTCACCGGTGTGCTTCTTCATCTCGTCGTGCGTCGCGAAGTACCAGTACAGGGTGTAGATGCCGAACGTGACGATGGCCAGCAGGATCGCGATGCCGGTCGGGCGGATCTTGCCCACGGGGCCCCGCGGCTCGGCGTACTGGGCGTACCCCGGTGCGACCGGCATGGGCTGGAGGCCCTGACCGCCGGACGGCGCGGTCGGGTAGGGCTGGCCGTACTCCTGAGCGGGGGAACTACCTGGCGTGGACATGCGCCTGCTTCCTGTCGACGAGCCGGTCGGTCCGGCTCCGCGCGGAACCTAGGGCAGCGACCGGCCGCTCCGGCGGGGAACCGACGCGGGGTCTCGCGCGGTCGTCCCAGGGGGCTCGCGCTGCACCTCCTGCCCCAGCCGACCAGCCCGTTCGGGCCCGGGACGCCCGGCGGGCCTACCGGCCGCGCCACTCCGGACGGCGCTTCTCGAGGTAGGCGGCGATGCCCTCGCGGCGGTCCTCGCTGAGGTAGGGGTTGGGCCCGACGTCGAGGCGCAGCGCCTGCCACAGCGGCAGTTCGACGCCCTTGACCGCGGTCTCCTTCATCCGGCGAACGCTGATCGGCGCGTTGGCGGCGATGCGCTCGGCGAGGTCGAGGGCGGTGGCCAGCACGGCGTCCGCGTCGACGATGCGGTTGACCAGGCCCCAGCGTTCGGCGTCCTCGCTGCTGATGTACTCCCCGACCAGCAGCATCTCCAGGGCGATGCCCATGGGGATGCGCTTGGGCAGGACGACGGAGCCGAAGTTGGCACCCATGCCGATGGTGGCCTCGGGCAGGCCGAACTTGATGCCGGGGGCTGCGACGCGGAGGTCGCAGGCCAGGGCCAGTTCGAACCCGCCGGCCACGGCGTGCCCCTGCAGCGCGGCGACGATGGGCACCGGCGTCTCGGTGACGACCTCGAAGATCGACCGTCCGGGCCGGCCCATCGGCGGCCGGAACCGCTCCCCGCGCTCGTCCTGCGCGCGGATCTCCTTGAGGTCGAACCCGGCGCAGAAAGCCGGGCCGTTGCCGGTGAGCACGATGGCGCGGACCGTGCCGCCCTCCGCCGCGTCGAGGAGTTCCTCGACCAGGTCGGCCTGGATGTCGGTGGAGAGCGCGTTGCGCCGCTCCGGCCGGTCGAGGGTGAGCACGCGGACGTGCCCGCGGTTCTCGACGACCAGGCCCGACTCGTACCGCTGCGATTCGCTCACGGGCCATTCGTACCGGTCCCGGCCGCGGGCAGCGCAGCGGGCCCCGCGGTGAGGATCACCGGGGGCCGCTCCGGACTCTGTTCAGGCGGAGACGAGGAAGGGTTCGCCGATCAGGATCTCGGTGCCGTCGGGGCGCCAGGTGCGCCATCGTCCGTCGGGTTGTCGCTCGATCCGGAAGCCGTGATGCACCTTGGTGTGGTGGCGTTCGCAGAGGAGGGCGCCGTTGTCCAGGCAGGTGTCCCCGCCGTCGATCCAGTGGATGACGTGGTGGACGTCGCACCAGTAGGACGGCGCATCGCAGCCGGCGAACACGCAGTGCCGGTCGCGCACCTCGATGGCCCGGCGGAGGTGCGGTGGGAAGAGCCGCTTGGTCTGACCTACGTCCAGCGGTTGGCCCTCGGGGCCGATGACGATGCGGGTGACGTTGCCGTCGCACGCGAGCCAGCGGGCCTTGGCCGCGGAGATGATGCCGCCGAACCCGGTGAGTCCCGCCCCGGCGCCGACCCCGGCGCCGGGCGAGGTGTCCATGAGGTCCTCGAGATCGATGGTCACGAGCACCTGGGGCTTGTGACCGCGGAGGATCGGCAACGCCCCTGAAGCGAGGGCGTTGTCGCACAACTGCACGAGCGCGTCACCGGCCTGCTGGGCGCGGCTGCGGGTGTCACCGGCGGGGCGGGAGGCCTGCTGGATCGACTCGACCGCAGCCTGGAACTTCTCCCCACCCACCGCATCCAGGGTGCCGTGGAAGGACACCGTCCCGTCGGTGTGCCTGGTGAACGACAGCGACCGCTGCTCGGTCGGATCGGGTTCGGTGCCGTCTGGGTCCAGCCGGGCCAGATAGTGCCCGACGGCCTGGCGCAGGTCGGCGTGCGAGGAGGACGTGGCGACCTCGGTCAGCAGCGCGTCGATCGCTGCCACGTCCACGCCCTGCGCTTCGGCGCGGGCCAGGTTGACATCCGACACCACCGGCGCGAGCACCGACACGGCCTCCGCGCCCACCGCACCCGCCGAGGCCGCGGCGGCCAGCACCGGCAGTCGATCCAGGGTGCGGCCGTTGCGCACCAGCCGGCTCGCCCCACCCTGGGAGAGCCGGTGGTGCCCGCGCAGCCAGGACGCCATCGTGGCCTTGCCGTCGTGCTCGGCCGCACCGGACACCTCGCACTGCCGGGTCGTGCGAGCCAGCTCGGCCGCGAGCCTGTTCGCAGCGGTTACGAGCGGCGCCTCGCGCTCCAGCAGCGCCGGCCCGAACCAGCCCTCGATCCGCTCACCGGCCAGCGCCTGCAGAGCGCCGCTCAGGCACTCCGTCGGCGTCTCGCAGTCCGTCGAACACATGTACGAATAGTACCGCTCGCCCGACCGGCAGGCCACCTGTTTCCCCAGGTCAGCACCCTGTCCACAGATCTTCTCGGACTCGTTGACGTACGCCTCGGGCGTCGGCTCGGATCACTCCACCCGAACAGGAGAGACCCCATGGCGAACGAGAACCAGAAGGACCACCCGGCGGTGCGCGCCGCCCGGATGCCGCTCGATGCCGCACAGCTGGAAGAGCTGCTGGACCACGTCGACGACGCCGTCCTGACCGACGGCTGCGACCACACCCTGAACGCCACCGAGGCGTGGGCGAGACGGCGTGGCCTCGACGTCGAGCGCCTGCGACAAGCCCTGCAGAGGTACGGCGGCTTCTGCGACTGCGAGGTGCTCATGAACGTGGACGCCGACGAAGTGCTCACGCTCCCTCGGCAGCCCGGACGGTCGTGACGCGATGAGTTCCACCAGGGACGAGCGTCCTGCTGTACACGTCCACGCACGAAACCCGGAGCGAGAGGCAGCCCCATGACCGGAACCAGCAACCACGTGGACGAGCAACTCCTACAGCGGTGGACCGCGGCCACCTACGACGGCCTCGCGGACCTGCTCGCCGATGCTCCCGCCGACGTCTGGGACACATCGACACTCTGCGCGGGCTGGCAGGCCCGGCACGTCGTCGCGCACGTGACGATGCCGGCCCGGCTCACCCCCGAGCAGTTCGGCGCCGAGATGGCGGCGGCCGGCGGCGACTTCGGCGTCCTCTCGGACACCGTGGCCGCCCGCGACGCCACCCTGCCCACCACCGAACTCCTGAGCGCTCTCCGCTCCCCCGCGCTGCACGCGTGGCAGCCGCCGGGCGGTGGCGCGATGGGCGCCCTCAGCCACGCCGTCATCCACTCGCTCGACGTCACGGTCGCGCTCGGCCGGCCGCCGGTCGCTCCACCCGGGGCCATCTCCGCCGTCCTCGACCACCTCGTTGCCGCCGAGGGCGCGTTCTTCGGGGTCGACCTCACCGGCATCCGCCTCGAGGCCACCGGCTCCGCCCACACCTGGGGCGACGGCGAACCGACCCGCGCAGACACCGGCGCACTGGTGGCCCTGCTGAGCGCCCGCACGCTCCCGGACGGTCGCGCGCTCCCCCGCCGCTGACCGGGGAGGTCAGCGGGAGTTGCGGACCCGCATCGTGATCGTCGTGCCGATGCCCAGCACCACGCCCGGCACCGCCAGCCACATCGGCCAGAAGTACGTCGTCCCGGTGCCGAGGCTGACCAGCAGCCACACGGTCACGTTGATCGCCACCACGGCGGCCCACGCCGTCCAGAGGATCGTCAGCGCCAGCGGGAACCCGGCCGGCCGCCCGACCACCGATGCACCCGCGGCCCGGCCCACGGCCGCCGCCGACGCCACCGAGTGCACCGGCGCGGGCGCAGTCGACCGGAGCGGCAGGTCGGTGAACAGCCGCTCGAGGTCGCCGTAGGTCACCGCCGCGTACGCCTCGGCCAGCCGCCGGTCGTACTCGTGCAGGTCGAGCCGGCCGTCGTCGTGGGCGGCGCGCAGGCGGTCGGCCGCCGCCTGCCGGTCGGCGTCGCCCGCCCGCAGTTCGGGTGCGTGGGCCATGCCACCTCCGGCTGGGGGACGTCCCGGGCATCGTCGCACCGGGGACCCGGAGAGCGGAACGATCCGAGCCGTCACGGTGCCAGTCCTGTGATTCCCACCGGCTTCTCGACGCACGTGTCACACCTGCCCCACCCGTCGGGGAGCATGGAGGGACCATTCCGTCCTACCCGGTAGACAGGTGACATGGAGAGCACTGCCGAATTCGACCTCCGCGACGCCGTGGCGCCGCGGACGGTGGCTGTCTCCATCGAGATCACCTCCACGCCGGTGCTCAGCTACGCGCTCGCGCACAACGGCATCCCGGTCATCCCCCGGCTCGCCCTGACCTCGGAGAGCACCGTCCGCGGCGCCACCGTCCGGCTGTCGGTGCGCGATGCCGAGGGCCCGATCGCCCGCCCGGTCGAGCTCCTCGCCGACCTCGACGCCGGGCGCAGCACCGTCCTCACCGACGTCGGCCTGGTCATGGACCCGGCCGCGATGCTGCAGGTCGAGGAGCAGCGCCCCGGCGTCATCGACGTCGAGGTCTGGGTGGACGACGTCGCCGAGGGCGGCCCGGTGCTCGCCGGCGAGGCGTCCCGGTCGGTGCAGGTGCTGGCCGCCAACCAGTGGCTGGCCTCTCCTCTGCCGCTGGCGCTGGAGATGCTCGCCGCGCACGTCATGCCCAACCACCCGGCGGTCACCGCGCTGGTCGCCGAGGCGACCGACCACCTGGAGTCCACCACCGGCAGCGGCGCGCTGGTCGGCTACGCCGCGACCGCCGAGCGGGTCGACGAGGTGGTCGCCGCGATCGCCGAGACGCTGCGCGGCCGGGGCTTGAGGTACAGCGAGCCGCCGGCCACCTGGTCCGACGTCGGCCAGCAGGTCCGCACCCCCGGCGACGTCCTGACCTGGAAGGTGGGCACCCCGCTCGACACCGTGGTCCTGCTCGCCGCCGCGCTGGAGCAGGCCGGGATCCGGCCGCTGCTGTGGCTCGCCGAGGGCATCGGCGGGAGGGAGGGGGGATCACACGCGTTCCTCGGCTACTGGCGCGAGGAGCGGAGCGCGGAGTCCGCAGCCACCACCGACGCTGCGGGTCTGGTGAATCTGGTCGACCTCGGGCTGATCCGCCTGGTCGAGACCACCCTGCTCACGGGCATGGGCGAGGCCGGCGCCGACCTGCACCGCCCCGCCTACGACGGCTGGCTCACCGGCGAGCTCGACCGGATCGTCGGCGTCACCGACGTCCACCGCGCCCGCCGGGACGGCATCGTGCCGCTGCCGGCCCGCGCCCGCGACGAGGCCGGCGTCCTGCAGATCGTCGAGTACCGGGCCGCGGTGCACAGCGCCCCGGCTCCGCCGGAGGGGGCGACGCCGTCGGCACCCCGGCCCGAGGCGCCGGCACGGGTCCAGCAGTGGAAGAACGCCCTGCTCGACCTCAGCCTGCGCAACCGGCTGATCAACTACACCGAGCGGACCGGCCTGGCGCTGACCGTCCCGGACGTCGCACTGCCGGCGCTGGAGCGGTTCGTCCACGACGGCACGCCGATCACCCTGCTGCCCGGGGACAAGCTGGCCGCCGTCCAGACCGAGCGCGGCCTCGGCGGGGCCGCCGACCTGCCCGCGACCCAGCTGGCCGACCTGCTGGTCGAGCGCCGCGAGGTGCACGCCGACGTCACCACCGGCGGGTACCTCCCGCGCCTGCGCAACCTCGCCTACCGGGCGAAGACCGTGCAGGAGGAGACCGGCGCGAACAACCTGTACCTGGCGCTCGGCTCGCTGGTCTGGGAGCTCGACGGCCGGCCGCTGCGCTCACCACTGGTGCTCATCCCGGTCACGCTGACCCCGCTGAGCCGCACCGGCTCCTACCGCCTGGCCCTCGACGAGTCGGGCAGCACCGCGCCGAACTACTGCCTGCTGGAGAAGCTGCGCCAGCTGCACGGGCTGAGCATCCCGACCCTGACCGAGACCGCCGACGGCACGATGGACGTCGAGGCCTCGCTCGAGGCCATGCGGGTCGCGCTGGTCGGCCACGGCCTGCCCTATCGCGTCGAGGCGACGGCGGACCTCGCCGTCCTCCAGTTCGCGAAGTACCGGCTGTGGAAGGACCTCGACGAGCACTGGGCCGACTTCGCGGAGAACCCGCTGGTCTCCCACCTGGTGCACGAGCCGACCGAGCCCTTCGCCGACCCGGCGCTGGACACCGGCGCCTACGCCGACCTCGACGACCTCGCCGGGCAGCTCCCCGTCGCCGCCGACTCCTCGCAGCTGCGGGCGATCGCCGAGGCCTCCGCCGGGCGCACCTTCGTGCTGGAGGGCCCGCCCGGCACCGGCAAGTCGCAGACGATCACCAACCTGCTCACGCGGGCGGTCGCCGAGGGCAAGCGAGTGCTGTTCGTCGCCGAGAAGCGCGCGGCCCTGGACGTCGTCGCCCGCCGGCTGGACGCGGTCGGCATGGGCATGTTCGCCCTGGACCTGCACGACAAGGGCAGCCGCGCCTCGATGGTGCGCGCGCAGATCCGGCTCGCGCTGGAGCACGCCGTCTCCGTCGACGAGCAGGGCCTGGCCGCCGACTCGGAGAACCTGCGCTCGGCCCGCCGGCTGCTGGCCCGCTACGCCGACCGGCTGCACACCGAGAACGCCGCCGGGCTCTCGCTGTACACCGCGCGCACCGCGGAGCTGACCGCAGGCACCGACGTGCAGCCGCTGCCGATCCCGCTGCCGTTCGTGGCGAACGCCCCCGCCGAGGTGCTCACCCAGGTGCGGCGCGCCCTGGCCCTGCTGCCCGAGATCGCCGACCTCACCCGGCCCTCGCTGCGCCACCCGTGGGCGTTCGTCGACTCCCCCGCCATCGACCTCCCCGCCGCCCAGGCCGCGGCCACCGAGGTCGACGCCGCCGTGCGCGCGGTCGCCGGACTCCCCGAGCTGACCCAGGTGCTGCGGCACGCCCGCACCCCGGAGGACTTCGCCGCGCTCGGCCACCTGCTCGGCGGCCCGGCCGTCGGCATCGACGTGCTCGACGAGACGTTCTCCGGCCGCTGGACGACGGCGACCGGCGCCGTGCTCGGCGAGGTCGCGGCCTTCCTCGCCTTCCGGCACCCCGGCATGGACCTGGTCGCTCCCGAGGTGCTCGGACTGCCCCTGGCGGAGATCTACGTGGCCGCGCAGACCGCCGCGGCGTCGTCCTGGTGGGGTCGCCGGCGCCGGCTGGTCGCCGTGCGCGAGCGGCTCGCCCCGCACCTGCGGCCCGACGCCAAGGTCAAGCCCAAGGACGTCCCGGCGCTGGTCGAGAACCTGTGGCGGGTGCAGACGGCGGTGGCGCAGATCGCCGGCCGCGTCGCCGCACTGCCGGGCATGACCGTGCCCGAGGGCTGGAACCCGTTCGTCGACCCGCAGCTGCTCGAGCGCCAGGTCACCTGGCTGCGCCGTGCCGGGCAGGCCGTCGACGGGTCGTCGTCCTTCCACGTGCAGCTGCGCAAGCTGATCGTCGCCGGGATGCCCGTCGGCCCGGAGTCCGCCGGGGCGGTCGCCCGGCTGCACGACTCGGTCATCACGCTGCTGCAGGTCGGCGGCGCGAGCGCCGACCAGCTCGCCGCCTGGACCGGCGACGACGGCTTCACCCTCCGCTGGTCGATGACCCGTCCCGAGCGCGGCACCGACGGCTCGGTGCTCATGTCGCTGCGCCGGTGGGTCACCTTCCTCGACACCCTCGAGCCGCTGCGCTACGCCGGGCTGTTCGACGCCCGGCGGCTCCTGGTCACCGGCGCGATCCCCGCCGACGACGCCGTCCGCGCGCTGGACCGCGGCCTGGCGATGGCCTCGGTGACCGAGCGGCTGGACGCGACCGGCCTGGACATGTTCGACGAGGGGCTGCACGGCAAGGCGATCGAGCGGTTCACCGCCGCCTCGCGCGCCGTCCGGGAGCACCTGACCGCATCCCTCCCTGCCTCGGTGCTCGCCTCCCGCCCCTTCGACGCCGCCTCGGGCGCCGGTCAGGTCGGCGCGCTGCAGCGCGAGCTGGCCAAGCAGCGCCGCGGGCTCGGCGTCCGACAGCTGCTGGCCCAGTACGGCGAGCTGATCACCTCCGTGATGCCGTGCGTGCTGGTGTCCCCCGACTCGGTGGCGCGGTTCTTCCCGGCCGCCTCCGCCCAGTTCGACCTGGTCGTGTTCGACGAGGCCTCGCAGATCCGGGTGGCCGACGCGGTCGGTGCACTGGGCCGCGCGAAGGCCGCCGTCGTCGTCGGTGACTCCAAGCAGATGCCGCCGACGTCCTTCCTCGAGCCGACCGCCTCGGTGTCCGACGACGTCGTCGAGGTGGAGACCGCGGTCGAGGACGAGGAGTCGATCCTCAGCGAGTGCGTGCAGGCACGGGTGCCGCGGCACTGGCTGTCGTGGCACTACCGCAGCCAGGACGAGTCGCTCATCGCGTTCTCCAACGCCCAGTACTACGAGAACCGGCTGTCGTCGTTCCCCGCGCCCACCCACGGCCGGGCGTCGGCCGAGCCGGACGGCCGCGGCGTCTCGCTGGTGCGGGTGCCGGGCACGTTCCACCGGGCCGGCGCCGGGCGGCTGCTGCGCACCAACCCGATCGAGGCCAAGGCGATCGTCGCCGAGATCCGCCGCCGGTTCGACGCGGTGCCCAAGTGGGACGGCGTCGACGCGGTGCCCTCGATCGGCGTGGTCACCTTCAACGCCCAGCAGCGCTCCTACATCGAGTCGCTGCTGCGCGACGCCGACGACGAGCGGCTGGCCGCCGCCCTGGACCGCACCGACGGCGAAGGTCTGTTCGTCAAGAACCTGGAGAACGTGCAGGGCGACGAGCGCGACGTCGTCTTCTTCTCCACCGGCTTCTCCCCCACCGCCGACGGCACGCTGCCGCTGAACTTCGGCCCCCTGAACCGCAGCGGTGGCGAGCGGCGGCTCAACGTCGCGATCACCCGCGCGCGGCGGCAGGTCGTCGTCTTCTCGTCCTTCGACCCGGAGCAGCTGCGGGCCGAGGAGACGAGCTCGGTCGGCATCAAGCACCTGCGCGCCTACCTGGACATGGCCGAGCGGGGCACCGACGTGCTGCCGCGCTCGCCGCGGTCGGTCGCCGTCGTCGACCGGCATCGCGAGGAGATCGCCACCGCCCTGCGCGAGCGCGGCCTCGTGGTGCGCACCGACGTCGGGCTCTCGGAGTTCCGGGTCGACCTGTCGATCTCCCGACCTGTCGACCCGGAGACACCGGTGGCCGCGGTGCTGCTGGACGGCCCGTCGTGGGCGCGCCGGGGCACGGTCGGCGACCGCGACGGCCTCCCGATCGAGGTGCTCGGCGGGCTGCTGCGCTGGCCGGTGGTCGAGCGGGTGTGGCTGCCGTCGTGGCTGGGCGACCCTGCGCCCGTGGTCGACCGGCTGGTCGAGGCCGTCGACACGGCTCCCTCTGCGCCGGCGCTCCCCGCCCCCATCCCCCTGCCGACGGCGGCGCTCGAGTCGTTCAAGGGCGTGGCCGCGCTGCGCTCGTCGGTGACCGCATCGCTCGCGGTGCCCACGACGTCGCCGGCGAAGCCCGCCGCCAAGCCCGCCGCCGTCCGCAAGCCCGCCGGCCCGGTGGTCATGGAGGGCGAGACCGCCTTCGTGCCGTGGATCCCGAAGGTCGCCGGCGAGAAGTCGGTGCTCGACGAGCTGCCGGCGTCCAAGGCGGCGCGGGCCGTCCGCCGGGTGATGGCCGCCGGCATCAAGGCCGAGGGGCCGATCCACGTCGACCGGCTGGCCAAGCTCACCGTCGGTGCGTTCGGGCTGAACCGGGCGACCGAGTCGCGGAAGTCGACGCTGCTCTCGCTGCTGCCGCCGTCCGCGGTGCAGGGCGCGCACCTGTGGCCCGAGGGCGTCACGCCAGAGAGCTACGAGGGCTTCCGCAGGCAGGTGTCGAGCACCGACCGACCCATCGACCAGGTGGCTCCCGAGGAGATCGCCAACGCCATGCGCGCGCTGTGCCGGGCCGCGGCCGGGATGCGCCGCGACGAGCTGCTCACGCAGACGGCGGCGGTGTTCGGGCACAAGCGCCGCTCGGCGGCCGTGACGGCGGTGCTCGAGAAGGCGCTCGCCGCGGCGATCGACCGCGGCCGGGTCACCGAGCAGCCGAACGGCCTGCTCACCCCCTGACCTCACGACACGTCGGTCTCCGCCCCGGCGGGGTGGGCAGAGACCGACGTCCGGGTAGTAGGGCTCTGCCCACACCCGTGGGCAGAGCCCTACTGCTCACCAGGTCAATGGGGCTGCGCCGCCCGCCCTCCCCGTGTTGACTGCACCGGCTGCGCAGCACCCCTGACCGCACTCGGAGCGAATCGAAAGGACGATGGAGAAGATCAACGCACGCCTGCTCAACTGGGCGTCGATCCTGGAGGACAACACCCGGGAACAGGCCGAGCGCACCGCGCGGATGCCGTTCATCCACCCGCACCTGGCCCTCATGCCCGACGCCCACCTGGGCATGGGCGCGACCGTCGGCTCGGTCATCCCGACCGACGGCGCGATCATTCCGGCCGCGGTCGGCGTGGACATCGGCTGCGGCATGATCGCCGTCCGCACCCAGTTCACGGCTGACGACGTCGCCGGCCGCCCGCTGGACGTGCTGCACGGACAGATCTCCCGCTCGATCCCGCTGTCGGCGGGTGGCCGGAACGCGAAGATCCGGGCCAGCGCCGAGCCGCGGATCGCCGAGCTGCGCGAGACGCCGGGCTCCGGACAGGCCGACGCCGAGGCGCAGCACTGGCCGCAGCAGCTGGGCACGCTCGGCTCGGGGAATCACTTCGCCGAGGTCTCGCTCGACGAAGCGGACCGGGTGTGGCTGTTCCTGCACTCGGGGTCCCGCGGCGTCGGCAACCGGCTCGCGCAGAAGCACATCAAGGTCGCGCGGGAGCAGTGCGCGCGTCGGCACATCCAGCTGCCCGACCGCGATCTGGCCTACCTCGTGGAGGGCGAGCCGGAGTTCGACCGGTACGTCGAGGCGCTCCGCTGGGCGCAGCGGTTCGCCTACCTCAACCGCGAGGAGATGATGGACCGCTGCGTCGACCAGCTGGGGCGGTTCCTCGGGACCGAGGTCGAGCGGCACGAGACGGTGAACTGCCACCACAACTACACCGAGCGCGAGACCCACTTCGGGCGCGAGGTGTGGCTGTCGCGGAAGGGCGCGATCTCGGCGCGGGAGGGACAGCTCGGCCTGATCCCCGGCTCGATGGGGGCGGCGTCCTACGTCGTCGTCGGGAAGGGCAACGTGCCGTCGCTGATGTCGTCGCCGCACGGCGCCGGCCGGAACTTCTCCCGTTCGGCGGCCCGGAAGCGGTTCACGCGGAAGGATCTGGATGAGCGGATGACCGGCATCGCCTGGGGCCACTCGGACGCGTTCCTCGACGAGCACCCCGACGCGTACAAGCCGATCGACCAGGTGATGGCCGACGCCGCCGACCTGGTCGAGGTCCGGCACACGCTGCGTCAGATCGTCAACGTCAAGGGCGACTGATCGCCGGGTCGGCGTTCCACACGGAGCGCCGGCCCGGGCAGGGTCCGGTCAGCCCAGCCGGCTCCGCAGCGTCGGCACGCCGTCCCCGGTGAGGTGGTCGAGCGCGGCCGTGCGACCGGTCAGGGCCAGCAGGAGCGCCTCGCCGGATCCGCCCACGACCGGGCCGCTGCCGTACGTCCAGTCGATGTCGTCCGCCTCGAAGCGCAGCCCGTCCAGCGCGCCCTTCGGGACGACGCTCCGACTCGCCGGGTCGGTCACGTAGCTCAACGACGTGCGCAGGCGCTGCTCGGGGATGACCCGCGGCAGGCCCAGCGGCCACCGGATGTCGAGGCCGTGCACGAGGACGTCGGTGAGCGGCGCCTCGGGCCCGGCCCCGGGCGGCGTGAACCGGGAGTCCGCCTTGCGGCGCAGCACCTCGAGCAGCTCGCCGAAGGGCCGGCGCCCTTGCTCCCGCGCCAGCCGGACGTTCGCCCGGTCGAAGTCCCCGCGGCTCACCAGCATGGCCAGGGCGAACCTCGGGATCCCGACTTCCAGCGGGACGACGAGGTGCGCGACCACGTCGTGCACGCGCCACTCGCTGCACAGGCTCTGCGTCGCCTGCTGCTCGGGCGTCAGTCCGGACAGCAGGTCGGCCAGGCCGCGCCGCTCGTCGGCGATCTCCGCGAAGGTGTCCACGGGGGCACCCTGGCAGGAGATCGGGCCTCAGCCCAGCGTCACCGAGCCGCTGCCGTCGGGGACGAGCTCGACCCAGGTGTTGCCGGGCGCCAGCTGCACCGGCGCGCCACCCGGACCGGTGAGGACGACGGGCGCGGTCTCCGACGCCTTGGACCAGGTGGCGGCGATCGTGCTCCCGCCGCTGGCGACGAGCGCCTCTCCCCCACCGACCATCACCGTCTCCGGCACCGGGTTCCCGGCCGGGTCGCGGAAGGCGGTGTTCACCACCTGCACCCGCAGGACGACGACGTTCGCCGCCCGCAGCCGGGCGCCGTCGGCACCGGTCGCGGGGGTGTCGCCCTCGGCCCGCAGCCAGCCGCTGTCGGGCGCGCTCCACGTCCAGCTCGGGCGGCCACTGCCGGAGAGCTTGAGCTGCACCAGCGCCGCGGGCGCGCCCATCGCGACCGCTGTGGGCGGCTGGCCGGCCGGGGCGAACTGGAACTCGGGCGCCGGCGGCGCCAGGTGCCCCGCATCGGCCTGGGCCAGGAACGTCGCCGGGTCGGCGTACACGTTGTGCGGCGCGGACCGGGTGGCCAACCGGAAGAAGCCGTCGGCGCCGGCGTCCTGGCTGAGTACCTGCATCCCGGCGTCGCTGATCGCCCGCACGAAGTCCGGACCACCACCGGAGAACGCGAACAGGCCGTGCAGCGGGCCGGCGATGGCGGCGTCCATCGGGCGCACCGAGCGGATCGGTCCGATCTCCGGCGGCACGTTCGAGTGGAAGACGGCGACGAAGCGGGTGATGCCGCCTTCGACGACCTCCTCCCACACCACGTCGGCGCTGTTCAGCCCGGTCTGCGGGCGAGCGGCGACCGAGTTCTCGATCTTCACCGCGAGCGCCGGGCGCTGCGGCGGCGCCTCGAGCTCGATCCCGGTCAGCGGCCAGGGCACCAGCACCGGCGCGGGGGGCGTCTCGGGCGCGGGGCTGCTCGCCGTCTCGCTCTCGTCCGGACCACAGCCGGCGGTGAGCACCAGCGCGCCGATGAGGGTCAGCATCCCTGCGGTCCGGGCGAGGCGCCGGCGGGTGAACATCCGGGAGGGCATTGGCTCACGCTAAGACGCCACGATGGTCACGACGCGTGACGCCACTCCGGTTGGGACGGGTGAGGCTCAGGTCCGCGTCAGGGCCAGCACGGTGACGTCGTCGGTGCCGGGCGGCGCGAGCGCGCCCAGCAGGGACTCGAGAAGGGGTTCCGGGTCCGTCGGCCCGGCGACGACCGCCTCGCGGAGCGCGCCCAGCCCGCGTTCCAGCCCGCCGCGCCCCCGCTCGACCAGGCCGTCGCTGAACAGCACGAGCCGGTCGTCGCCGGCCAGGGTCAGCCGGGCCTCCGCGTAGGTGGGCGCGTCCAGCACGCCGAGCGCCGGGCCGCGCCCGCCCACGACGTACTCGGCGCCGCCGTCGTGCGCGTGCAGCACCGGCAGGTGCCCGGCACTGGCGACGACGACGTCGCCGGTCTGCGGATCGAGCTCGGCGACCACGACCGTCGCCATCTCGCCGGGCAGCAGCGCACCGGTGACCTCGTTGATCAGCGCCAGCGCGGCAGCAGGCCCGGCCGCGCGCAGCAGGTGCGCCCGCAGCGCGTGCCGCAGCTGGGCGGTGACCGACGCCGCGGCCAGCCCGTGCCCCGCGACGTCCCCGAGGACCACGGCCAGCTTCCCGCCCGGCAGCAGGATGAGGTCGTACCAGTCGCCGCCGACGACGTCCTCGGCGCTCGGCACGTACCGGGCGGCCATCGCGACGCCGGGCACCTTGGGCAGCTCCTCCAGCAGCAGGGTCCGCTGCAGCGCCCCGGCCAGCCGGTTGTCCTCCTCCGAACGGTTCAGCGAGGCGGCCGCCAGGTGCCCGGCCAGCGCACGCGCCGCCGCCACCTCGTGCTCCCGCCACGGACGCGAGGTGCCGCGGACGATCTCGCTCCAGGCCGAGAACGAGCGGCGCGGGCTCAACCGCGGCCCGTCGTCGGTCTGCGCGACCTTCGACTCGTACGGGTTGCCGCCCCAGGTCACCTCGCGCAGCGTCTCCGGCCGGAACCAGGCCAGGAAGTCCCCGCCGCCGACCGGGACGGCGAGCACGCCGCTGGCCGTGTCGAGGAGATCGGCGGCCCCCGGCACCAGGGCCGAGGCGGAGTCGGTGGCGCTCACGCCCGCGGCGAGCAGCGCGCCGACGACCTCGCCCACCCGGTCCGCGGGCGGCGTCGTCCCCAGCAGCCGGAGCTGCCCGCCCAGCCGCACTGCGGCACCGGCCGCGGGCAGCAGGTCCAGCGCAGTGACGCCCTGCTCGGTGAGCGCCGCTCCGAGCGCGCGGGGCGTCCGCCCGACGGCCGCGGCCAGCTCGGCGGCGCGCTCGGCGACCTCGACGACCCCGTCCAGCTCGCTCTCCGCGACGACGGTGTGCAGCAGGAGCGAGGCGGTTCGGCCGAGGAACTCCGCGGCGGTGCGGTCGGCGTAGGACGGGCGGTGCGGGCCCGCGTAGTGGTGGCAGGAGATGAGGCCCCACAGCCGGCCGCGGTCGATCAGCGACACCGACATCGAGGAGACGACGCCCATGTTGGCCAGGTACTCCAAGTGCACCGGCGAGACGCTGCGCAGCATGGCGCCCGAGAGGTCGAGCGGGCGGCCGGTCGACGGGTGCACGGCGGGCTCGAGCGGCACGCGCCCGTACGCGGCGTCGGGGATCAGCCGCATCCAGTTGGTCGTGTACAGCGCGCGGGCCTGGGCGGGGATGTCGCTCGCCGGGAAGCGCAGGTCGAGGAACGGCTCGAGGTCGTCGCGACGCGCCTCGGCGATCACCTCGCCGTTCCACTCGGCGTCGAAGCGGTAGACCATCACCCGGTCGAAGCCGGTGACCGTCCGGACGTCGCGGGCCAGGGTCGCGCTGAGCTGCTCGAGCGTGGTGGACGCCGCCAGCCGCTGCAGCACGCTGGGCAGCCGGCGGTGCCACGCAGCACCGGCCTGCTCGGCGCCGGCGACCGGCTCCCACTCGGTGAGCAGCAGACCGTCGGCGCGGTGCAGGACGAGGTCGATCTCCGCGCCGCCCACGGTCACCCGCAGGGGGTTCACCTCGGCGAGGTCGCCGGCCAGGCCGTCGCGGAGGCGGGCGAGGTCGGCGTCGTCCAGCAGGTCGGCCAGGTCGGTGGCGGCTCGCCCGAACAGCTCGGTCGCGTTGGCCGAGGCGACGACGACGTCGAGACCCGGTTCGGTGACGGCGAGCAGCACGCCGTGCGGCTGGATGGCCCCGGGGATCGCGATCGGCTCGTCGGCGCAGCGCGCGAGGGCCTCGTCGTCCACCGGTCCGGCGGTCACCGTCCCGCGTCGCGGTCGGCGACGGTGCTGCGGATCTCTCCGGCCGAGGCGACGAGCGGCACGTAGGCGCCGAGGTCGAGCAGGTCGATGGTCAGCCGCACGGGGCCGTTGGACCGGGGGGCCAGCACGTACAGGCGGACGCCGCCGGCGGCAGCCTTGCGGGTGATGCCGAGCAGGGTGCGGGCACCGGAGGAGTCGAGGAACGTGGTGTGCGTGAGGTCGACGACCAGCTCCGCGTCCGGCCCGGCGACGGCCTCGTCGGCGGCCGCTTCGAGCTGTGGCGTGGTCGACAGATCGAGCTCACCACGTACGGTGAGAGCCGCACGGCCCGCGACCGTCCGTCGCTCCACAACGAACTGCACTGCACCGCCCCTCTCACCTCGTCGTCCCGTCGAGAGTAGGACATCGGTGCCGAGGGGATCATTCCTGCCATGGACATCTCGTTCAGCGTCCGGCTGCCGCGCGATGCCCGGAGCCTGCCCCTGATGCGCGGGCTCCTACGGCAGGCGCTCGAGCACCTGGACGTCTCCACGCAGGCGATCGAGGAGATCGTCCTGGCGCTCACCGAGGCCTGCGCGAACGTCGTGCAGCACGCCGGCGAGCACGAGGAGTACCAGGTCGACGTCGCCATCACCGACGACGTCTGCCGGGTCAGCGTGCTCGACGACGGCCAGGGCTTCGACTTCGAGCGGGCGTCGGCACCCGAGGGCTCGCCGCTCGAGGCCGGGCGCGGGCTCGTGCTCATGAAGGCGCTGGTCGACGACCTCCAGTTCGTCCGCTCCGACGACGGCCGGCACCGCGTCGCGCTGGAGAAGCGGCTCCGCGCCGAGCCGAAGCTGCGCCTGCTCCAGTCCTGACGGGCCTCCCTGCGGGCACGCCGGCGGCGTGGACGACGATGACGGCGTGAGCGCTGCGGTCGACGACTCCCCCGATCGGTTCGCCGCACAGGTGGAGGACGCCGTCCGCCGGCTGGAGGGCGTGGCCGAGCGGACGCCGCTGCAGCGGAACGCGCGGCTGTCGGCGCTGACCGGCGCGGACGTGTGGCTCAAGCGCGAGGATCTGCAGCTCGGCCGCTCGTACAAGATCCGCGGCGCGTACACGATGATCTCGGCGCTGTCCGAGGCCGAGCGCGCGGCGGGCGTGGTCTGCGCCAGCGCCGGCAACCACGGGCAGGGCCTCGCCTACGCCTGCCGGGCGCTGCAGGTGCGCGGGCGCGTCTTCGTCCCCGGGACGACGCCGCGGCAGAAGCGCGAGCGGATCGCCGCGCTCGGCGGTGACATGGTCGAGCTGGTCATCGCCGGCGACTCCTACGACGAGGCTGCGGCCGCGGCGGCGCAGTTCGCGGCGACGTCCGGGGCGACGCTGGTGCCGGCGTTCGACTCACCCGCGACGGTGGCCGGGCAGGCGACCGTGGCGGTGGAGATCCTCGACCAGCTGCCCGAGCCGCCGGACCTCGTCGTCCTCCCGGTGGGTGGCGGCGGCCTGCTGGCCGGCGCCGGCACCTGGCTGCGCGCGCACTCCCCCACCACCCGGCTGGTCGGCGTGGAACCGGCCGGGGCGGCGAACATGGCCGCGGCGCTGGCCGCCGGCGGGCCGGTCGACCTGGCCGAGATGGACACCTTCGTCGACGGCGCCGCCGTGCGCCGGGCCGGTGCCGTGACCTATCCGATGGTGCGCGACTCGGGTGCGGAGCTGATCGCCGTCCCGGAGGGGCAGATCTGCACCGAGATGCTGGACCTGTACCAGGCCGACGGGATCATCGCCGAGCCCGCGGGGGCGCTGGCGTCGTCGGCGCTGAGCGGTGGGCTGGTGACGCTGGAGCCCGGGCAGACCGTGGTCTGCGTGCTCTCCGGCGGCAACAACGACGTCAGCCGGTACGCCGAGGTGATCGAGCGGTCGCTGGTGCACCGGGGGCTCAAGCACTACTTCCTCGTCGAGTTCCCGCAGGAGCCCGGAGCGCTGCGCCGCTTCCTCGACGAGGTGCTCGGCCCGGACGACGACATCGTGCGGTTCGAGTACGTCAAGCGCGACAACCGCGAGACCGGTGCGGCGCTGACCGGTATCGGGCTCGGCCGGGTCGAGGGCCTGCCGGAGCTGCTGGAGCGCGTCGAGCGCAGCCCGCTGCGCATCGAGCACCTCACGCCGGGATCGACGGCGTACCGCTTCCTCGTCTAGCGCCCGTCGAGCCGACCCTCCCCACGACAGATTGGTCTGCGGACAGTCGGGCTCTGCCCACCCCACGTGGGCAGAGCCCGACTGTCCGCGGACCTACTTCTCCAGCACCCGCACCGGCTCGCCGGCCACCCACGCGGCGACGTCCTCGACGGCCTCGCCGTAGAACACCTCGTAGGTGCCGCGGGTGACGTAGCCCAGGTGTGGGGTGAGCACGGTGCGGGGCGCGGTGCGCAGCGGGTGGTCGCGGGGCAGCGGCTCGGTCTCGAACACGTCCAGCCCGGCGCCGGCGATCCGGCCGGCGTGCAGGGCCTCGAGCAGCGCCTGCTGGTCGACGATCGGCCCGCGGCTGGTGTTCACCAGGACGGCGGTCGGCTTCATCCGGGCGAGGTCGTCGGCGCCGATCAGCCCGCGGGTGCGACGCGACAGCAACAGGTGCAACGTGACGACGTCGGCGGTGGCGAAGAGCTCGTCGCGCTCCACCCTGCGGACGCCGACCTCCGCGGCCCGCTCGTCGGTGAGGTTCTGGCTCCAGGCGACGACGTCCATGCCGAACGCCTGACCGACCCGCGCGACCCGGCTGCCGAGCCGGCCCAGGCCGACGACGCCGAGCCGGGCGCCGTCGAGGTCGCCGCCGAGGGTCTGCTGCCAGCCGCCGGCGCGGACCGAGGCGTCCTCGCGCGGGATCTGCCTGAGCGTGGCGAGGATCAGCCCCCAGGTGAGCTCGGCGGTTGCCGCCGCACTCGCCCCCGTGCCGCAGACGGTGATGCCGAGCTCGGTCGCGGCGGCGACGTCGATGGCCCGGTTGCGCATGCCGGTGGTGACCAGCAGCCGCAGGTTGGGGAGCCGCGCGAGCAGGTCGCGCTGGAACTCGGTGCGCTCGCGCATGGCGACCACGACGTCGAACGGCTCGAGCCGCGCGGCGAGGGCGTCGACGTCGGAGACGGCGTCGTGGAACTCCACGACGCGGACCGGGCCGGGCACGCGGGACCAGTCGCAGAAGTCGGCGGCGGCGGACTGGTAGTCGTCGAGGACGGCGATGCGGTGCACGCCCCCGGTCTACTACACCGCGCGCGTCAGAGGTCGGGCGCGGACGCCGACGGCCCCCGACCGCGGGATGCGATCGGGGGCCGTCGAGGCGTGCGCGGAGATCAGCGGCGCTTGGTCCCACCGTTCTTGTTCTGGAAGTCGGCGACCATCTTCTTGAGCTTCGCCTGGTTCTGCGGCTTGCGCGCTTCCTGGATCACCCGTGCGGCGACCCCGGACGCGATGAGCTTCCGGATCATTCCGGCCATGTTCGCCTCCTCAGCTGTGGACTGACTCGCACCGTGCCCCGGAAGGACGTCCGCCAACCGCAGGACGGCCGCCCGTCGACCGGACGAGGTGCGGTAGGCGCTGCGGAGCCGGGTCACCGGGTGGCGACGGGTGACGCCGCGCCGTCGGAGGGGAAGTAAACGGTCGATCACGTTCCGCTAAGTGTCTCCACGCGCAGGGGCGAACTGCGCCACGGACTGGCGAGGTCGGGCCGCGAGTCGCGTTCCGAGCACCCGGGCGTGGCGACCCCTCGCGGCGGCCGCCACCGGGGTGCGGCGCCCTTTTGTGGCCTCCGATCGACCGACCTAGCGTCGTCGCGGTCCGGCCGAGGCCCTGTCGCCACCGCCTCCGGTGGCACCCGGCCGGACACCGCCGAACCGGCGCCGTCATGTCGGCGCCGGACCGGGGACCCAACCGCAGTTCTGGGGTGAAGCGCGACCGGCCCTGCCGGTACCCGCCGGGCGATCTCCCCGCCCGAACCCGTCAGCTAACTCGGTAGGCGGTTGATGGAGAACAGGAGAACGCGTCGTCCATGACGACTTCCCGCACGTCCACGTTCAGTCGCCGTTCCTTCCGGGCGGCGTCGCTCGCGCTCCTCACCGGAGCCGGCATCGCGCTCACTCCGCTGACCGCTTCCACCGCCTCCGCCGCGCCGGCGGTCCTCACCACCGCTCCGATCTCGAGTGTCAGCTGGAACGCTCCGAGCGGGAGCTGGAACGCACACGTCGCCGTACGCGCGGCGCTCGCCCAGCAGGGCAAGCCCTACGTCTACGGCGGCACGGGCCCCGGCGGCTACGACTGCTCGGGCCTCACCTACTCCGCCTACCAGGCGGCCGGCGTGCAGCTGCCGCGCACCTCGCGGGCGCAGTCCACCGCGGGCGTCGACATCCCCTGGTACGCGATGCAGCCGGGTGACCTGATCTTCTTCTACGACCCGGTCGGGCACGTGGGCATGGCCATCGGCAACGGGATGATGGTGCACTCCTCGACCTACGGCCAGCCGGTCTCGGTCGTGCGGGTCGACTCGGTGCCCGGGTACCACAGCACCCGTCGCGTCGCCTGAGTCCGCGCGCCACGACGTCGACACCGGGCCGTCGCCGGCCCGGTGTCGACTCGGCGACATGGCGACGCCTCGACAAGTCCACACAATGCGACAACCGGACGGACCCGTTTCGGGATGAATGCGCCGGAGCCGCGCGAGGTCACGCGCGGATAACGTGACGGAGAGACGTCGGCCCGTACCGGTCCGTCACCTGCAGCCACTTCCCCTGGAGCTTCCCGTGTCCTCGTCCTACCGCCCGTTCCTCTCCCTGGTCACCGATGCCCCCGCCGAGACGACCGACGACCTGTCGTGGAGCACCCCGTGGACGGCACCCCCGGCCGCGGACGACGAGTCGTGGCGACTGTCGGCGCTGTGCGGCGAGACCGACCCGGAGGCGTTCTTCCCGGAGAAGGGCGGCTCCACCCGGGATGCCAAGCGCGTCTGCACCGGCTGCGACGTGCGGGCGGAGTGCCTCGAGTTCGCCCTGAGCAACGACGAGCGCTTCGGCATCTGGGGCGGGCTGTCCGAGCGCGAGCGCCGTCGCCTGCGCCTCGCTCGCCGGGACGCCATCACCGCCTGACCCGGTCGCGATCGAACCGGGCAGCCCGGGTAGGACGACCTGCGTGACGCCTCCCCCGCCGGTCCTGCTGCTCGACGTCGACGGCGTGCTCAACGCCGTCCGGAACGACCTCCCCGAGGGCTGGCAGCGCGGCCGCTTCAACGGCTACGTGCTCTCCTGGGATCCCTCCGTGGTGGCGCGGCTGCGCGCGATGCACGAGTCCGACCGGGTGGAACTGCAATGGCTGACCACCTGGACCCAGCTGGCCGACCGGCTGCTGGCCGAGCCACTGGGACTCCCCCGCGGGCTGCGCACGCACGGCCGTGACGTGCTGCCGACCGGCTTCGGCGGCTCGCTGGGCGGCGTCGCGGGCTGGTGGAAGCTCACCGCGGCCCGGTCCGTCGCCGAGGCCGAACCGGACCGGCGCATCGTCTGGATCGACGACGACCTCGCCGACCAGGCCCAGGACACCAGCGAGTGGATCGCCGCCCACGGCCAGGTGCTGGTCGTCGCGCCGGACTACTCCACCGGGCTCACCCACGCCGAGCTCGACCGGATCGAGAGCTGGCTCGCCGACGCCGGCTGACCTCTTACGCGACCGCGTTGCCGGCCGCGACGAAGACCCTGTCCAGCCGGCCGGCGCGGTGCCACGCTCTCCTTCGCACGGAGGGCCGCAGGGGGAACCGTGGACGCCGGAACTGCACCGAACCGAACCGAGAGCCCGTGCAGCCGCGTGCTGGTGCTGGCCGCGCCCACCTCCGCCGAGGGCCGCGAGCAGGCGCGGGCCTTCTGCGCCTTCCTCGGGCTCCACGGCGTCGAGGCCTGGCTCGAACTCGTGACGGCCGGCGGAGCGGGCGAGCTCCAGGCCCTGCTCGACGACGACACCGTCCACTGGGTGCTCGTGGTGGCGTCCCCTGGCTTCGCGGAGCTGAGCGCCCGGATCCACACCGATCGGCACACGATCGTGCCGGTGGTCCTCCCCGGCGGTCGCGCCGAGGAACTGCCCGCATGGGCGGATCCGGAGTCCGGTCGGGTCGTCCCCGTGACGGAGTTCAGCGCCGAGGGGGCCGAGCCGCTGCTCCGGATCGTCCTCCCGCTGATGGCGCCCCCGCCGCCGCCCTCGGCGCCGGTCCTCGCGGACCTGGACCTGGACCTGGACCTGCACCGGTACCGGCACCGTGACCTGGACCTTGGCCATCCGTTCGACGACCGCCGATTCAAGGCGGCCGCAGGGATCACCGGTGCCCCACCCGAGCGCCCCCGCCCGCGCCGCCCACGACGCCCGCGCCGGCCTCGCGCCCCGGAGTCGCCGTCCACCCGCGAACCGCGCCGGCTGCACGCCACCGTCACCGACGCCGCCGGCCGCCCCCGGTGGCACGCCTTCGCCCCCGGTCAGCGGAACACGGTCGCGCTGAGCATCGCCCCCGGCACGACCGGCATCGTCACCGCCAGCGTGCTGCGCGAGGAGTCGATCACCTTCGATCCGGCCGTCGGCGCCGAGCTCACCGTCGTCGTCGTCCTCGAGCAGCCGGACAGCACCGTCTCCCTGCACCGCACGCTGTTCCTCCCACCGCAGGGGGCGAGCACCGAGGTGCAGGTGCCGGTCGAGGTGCCCGCCGACGCGGTGGAGGTGTGCGGCGCCGTCCTGGTGCTGCAGCGGGCGACGGTCCTGCTGTCGGCCCAGCTGCGCGGCCCGGTCGGCGACGACGACGAGGCCCGGGACGGCGTCGGCATCCGGCTGGAGACGGACGCCGAGATCACCCCGGACGTCGCACCGCCCGCTCGGGAGGTCGACGCCTCGCTGTCGTTCCACGTCGGAGGCCGGGGCGACGCGCTGCTCGTCGAGCCGGACCGCGCCGGCCGACTGCTGCACCTCCCGGAGCTGGACCGCTTCCGCGACGGGCTCATCACGACGCTCGGGGCCGCGGTGGACGCCGACTACGTCCACGGCAACCAGCCGGGCAGCGAGCAGCAGGTCGAGCTGCTGCGCGATCTGGCCCGCCAGGGACACACCCTCTACCAGGTGCTGGAGCCCCAGCTGGAGGGCGCGACGATCGGCCCGCGCATCCAGCTGCTCTCCCCCGAGGACCAGGTGGTGCCGCTGGAGTTCGTCTACGACTTCGGCCTTCCCCGGCCCACCGCCCGGCTCTGCCGCCACTGGCTCGACGCGCTGGCCACCGGGCGGTGCCGCTGCCGCCCGCGGTCCGGCCCGGTCAACACGGTGTGCCCGCTCGGCTTCTGGGGGCTCCGCTTCGTCATCGAGCGCCAGGTGGCGAGCACCACCGCGGTCGCCCTCGGCGGCGACCCGTCACCCGGGCAGATGAGCCCGACACGCCAGACGCTGCCGCCGCTGGACCGGATCCTGTTCGCCGCCAGCGACAAGGTGGACAAGTTCAACCCCGGCGAGCGCCGGCGCACCGTCGAGCTGCTGCAGGAGTGCCTCGGCGAGGGGGCGGTCGAGGTGCAGTCCTGGCGGGCCTGGCACCGGGCCGTGCGGGAGCACCGGCCGAGCGTGCTGCTGTCGCTGCCGCACACCGAGCAGGTCCACGGCCTCGTCGCGCTGCAGATCGGCCGCGCCAGCATCCGGGAGGTCGAGTCCATGACCGACGACTACGTCGTCGGCCCCGGAGGTGGCGCCGGCCCCGTGGTGATGCTGCTGGGCTGCAACACGGCGGTGACCGACATCCCGTGGCAGTCGGCGGTGGCCGCCTTCCGCCGGCGCGGGGCCAGCGTCGTGATCGGCACCCTCGTGCAGATCCTCGGCCGCCAGGCCGCCCCGCTGGCCCGGCACGTCGCCCAGCTGATGTGGGGATCCGGGCACGAGACGCCCGAGACCATCGGCGAGCTGGTGCAGCTCCTCCGCCGGGGTGCGGTGGCCGGTGGCGCGACCCTGGGCATGTCGCTGGTCGCCTTCGGCGAGACCGGCTGGCGCCTGCCCGAGGCGGGCTGACCGGTGCTGCGCCTGGAGATGCTGCCCGCCGCGCACGGCGACGCGCTGCTGGTCACCTGGGGCACCGACGGCGACCCGCACCGGATGCTCGTCGACGCCGGACCGCTGGGCACCTACCGGACCGTCCACGACCGCATCGCCGCGCTCGGCGATCCGCCGGAGCTGGACCTCCTCGTCGTCACCCACGTCGACGGCGACCACATCGAGGGCGTGATCCGGCTGCTGCAGGACCGCGCCGCCCTGGGTCTGCGCATCGGCGAGGTGTGGTTCAACGGCTGGCCGCAGCTCCCGCAGCGCGACCTGCTGGGCGCCGACTACGGCGAGATGGTGGGCGCGCTGCTGCACCGGGACGGCATCCCGTGGAACACCAGCTTCGACGGCGGCCCGGTGCAGGTGCCGGCAGCGCCGGCGCCCCTCCCCCGCGTCGAGCTGCCCGGCGGGGCATCGGTCACCGTGCTCGGCCCCGGCGAGCCGGAGCTGCTCAGGCTCCGGTCGACGTGGACGAAGGTGCTGACCGACGCCGGTGTCACGCCCGGCCGCGCCGACGAGGCACTGGAGCGACTGGACAGACGCACGGACCTGGACGGCGTGGACGTCCTCGGCGGGCGCGCGAAGCCCGACAACAGCGTGGCCAACCTGAGCAGCATCTCCCTGCTGGTCGAGCACGACGGCCGGTCGCTGCTGCTGACCGGCGACAGCCACAGCGCGCCGCTGGTCTCCGGGATCACCCGCCTGCTCGCCGAGCGCGGGCAGGCCCGCCTCCCGGTCGGTGCGTTCAAGCTGCCACACCACGGCAGCCGCGGGAACCTCACCGACGAGCTGCTGGCCCTGGTCGAGACCGAGCGCTACCTCGTCTCCACCAACGGCGCCCGGTACGAGCACCCGGACCGGCCCGCGCTGCTGCAGGTGCTCGATCACCCGCAACGCCCACGGTCGCTCGAACTGGTCTTCAACTACGCCGCCCCGACGACGGCGCGCTGGCTGAAGCGCTCGACAGCCCAGCGGTACGGCTACACCCCGGTCCCGCCCGCACCGGACGGCACGGGCGCGCTCGTGGAGGTCTGACATGCCCCGATCGATCGGCGTCGCCCTGTCCGGCGGCGGGCACCGGGCCAGCGCCTGGGGGCTCGGCACGCTGCTCTACCTGGCCGACGTGGGCGCCAACCGCGACGTGGCGGCGATCTCCTCGGTCTCCGGCGGCTCGATCACGAACGGCGTCCTCGCCCACGAGCTCGACTACCGGACGGCAGACGCCGCCGCGGTCGACGCCGCGACCGTGCCGCTCGTGCGGCACGTCGCCGACACCGGGCTGTTCTTCTGGGGCCCGAGCACGAACCGGTACGTGCTGAGCGTGGTCGGCGGGCTCCTCGCCGGCGTCGTCGCGCTCGTCACCGGCGTCGTCATCGTGTGCCGTGACGGCCTGACCTGGGCGGCCGGTGTTCCCCTGCTCGCGGCCGCGGCCCTGCTGGCGCTCACCGCCTGGTGGGCCGAGCGGCGGTCCGACGTCGTCGACTCGGCGCTGGCCGGGGCGCACTACTCGACCGGCGGCCGGCCGACCCGCCTCGCCGACGTCGGGCGCAGCCTGGACCACGTCTTCTGCGCCACCGAGCTCCAGTCCGGGGGGCACTTCTACTTCTCGCCGGGGTTCGTCTACTCCTACGAGTTCGGCGTCGGCGAGCCGGCCGGCCTGCGCCTGTCGACGGCTGTCCAGGCCTCGGCCTGCCTGCCCGGCGCCTTCTCCCCGCGGCGGTTGCCGAGCGCTCCGCACCGGTTCGATCCGACGACGGCGCGGGACGTGCGCGGGCTCCCCCGCGACCCGGCCCGGGATCTGCTGCTCACCGACGGCGGCGTCTACGACAACATGGCCGACCAGTGGCCGGTCGGCCTGGCCGACCGGGTGGCCCGGCTGCCCGGGCTGCCGGTGCAGGCGCGCTCGGTCGAGGACGTCGTCGTGGTGAACAGCAGCGCGCCGAGCGGCGAGCGGATGCCCCGGTCCCGGGTGCTGCTCGTCGGCGAGCTGACGACGCTGCTCCGGGTGAAGAGCGTGATGTACCAGGTCGGGACCGAGCGCCGGCGGCATGCGAACGTGCGCGCCTGGGACGCCGCCGCGCGCACCGGCGCTGGCCAGCGGGGAGCGCTGGTGCAGATCTCGCAGTCCCCGTTCACCGTGGCCGACGCGTTCCGCGACTCGGCGGAGTGGCCGGAGCGCGCGGCGCGGGCGCGGGCCGTGCTCGACCTGCTCGGCGACACCGCGGAGAACCGCGCCGCCTGGACGGCCCGCGCCGAGGCGAGCAGCGGCGTCCCCACCGTGCTGCGCGCGCTGGGCCGCGCGACGACGCTGGACCTGCTCGAGCACTCCTACGTGCTGGCGATGTGCAACCTGCACGTGCTGCTCGGCCTCCCGCTGACGGAGCTGCCGGGCCGCGACCGGTTCGCCCGGCTGCTCGGCGACACCGGCGTCCAGCGGAGGGCCGAGCGGGTCAGACCGTCGGCAGCGTGAGCGACGACGGCGTCGCCCCGCCGGCGCAGATCCGGTGCATGACCGGGACGCCGTGCGTGGCCTGGCCGAGCGGCTCCCCGGTGCCCAGGTTGCGGGCGTACCGCGGGTGCGCGCCGCCGGAGACCTGGAGGCGGATGCGGTGCCCGGCGCGGAAGCGGTGCGCGGTGTCGGGCAGCGTCGTCTCGACCGTCCGCTGCCCGGCGACCGGCTCCTCCCCCGGCGCCGGGTCGAGCCGCACGAGCCGGTCGGTGACGTTGATCGACGTCCCGTTCGGCTGGACGTCGCAGAGCCGGACGAAGAGGTCCGCGTAGGGGTTGTCCGACTCGACGACGAGCCGCACGCGCACCCCGCCCTGCACCTCGACCGGATTCCGCAGCGCGGGCGTGGTGAAGGTGCGGACGTCGTCGCGGGCCTCCAGCTCGCGGTTGTCCCGCTGCCCCGCGCTGCCGGCGAGCACCCGCCCACCGACCGACGGGGTGGGGTCCATCGGGTCGTAGGTGAACGTCGTGGCCTCGGTCGGGGCGGGCGGGTCGTCGTCCAGCCGCCCGTCCGGGGCCAGGAAGAAGGTGCGCTCGATGGCGGCCGGTGGCCAGTCGGGCATCGTCCGCCAGGTGCGGGCGCCGGTGACGTGCACGCGCACCCGGTCCGGCCGCTCCGGTGCCGGCGGGGCGCCGTCCACGGGCAGGTGGGTGTTCAGCCAGGCGAGGCTCTCCGGCACCGTCACCGCCGGATCGATGCCCAGGTGCGCCCAGGGGCCGACGGTCAGCGCGACGTCCACGCCGCGGTCGCGCAGGGCGGCGTACTGGTACAGCGTCTGCTCGACGAACCAGTCCTGCCAGCCGCCGATGAGCAGCGTGGGGACGGTCGAGGAGTGCACGGCCGGGGTGGCGCGGTACCGGTCCCAGTACGGGTCCGCCAGGTCGGGGTGGTCCAGCCACTCGTCGAACCAGGGCGCGGGCGTCCCGCCGAAGCGCTCGGCCAGGCCCTGCAACGGGAGCTGCCCGAGGTGCGGGGCCAGCCGCCGCTCCGCCGTCGTCAGCCGGACGATGCCGCGCAGGAAGCCGACCTGCTCCTGGTGGGCGATGAGGTCGGTCCAGATCGCGACGTTGGTGAGCTGGAAGGCGCCGTCGATCAGCCCGGCCTGGGCGAGGTCGTGCGGGCCGATGTGCAGCACCATCGCCTGGAGCTCGGGCGGCGGGTCGAGCGCCAGCGCCCACTGCGTGTACCCCAGGTAGCTGGGCCCGAGGGTGCCGAGCCGGCCGTCGAACCAGGGCTGGTCGCGCAGCCAGGCGACGGTGTCCTGCCCGTCGTGCTCCTCGTTGACGACCGGGATGAACTCACCACCCGAGCCGAACGTCCCGCGCACGCTCTGCAGCACGACGGCGTAGCCGCGCTCGGCGTACGGCACGGCCATGGTGAGGGCGAATCCGGCGCGGCGGCCGTACGGGGAGCGCAGCAGCACCGTCGGGTGCGGGCCGGTGCTGGTCGGCAGGTAGACGTCGGCCCGCAGCGTGGTGCCGTCGCGCATGGGGATGTCGACGTCGCGCATGACCTGCACCGGTGCGAGCGGCGCCGGCAGCTTCCACCGGCGGCCCAGCGCGGCGGCGGCGAGGCGGGCCGGCCGCGGGAGCGGCTGCGGCTGGGTGGGATCGGGCCGGGGCACGAAGCCTCCTGGTCAAGGCGGCGGGGAGGGCGACATCGGACCCTAGCCGCGGGTTCCGACGGTCTGCCCGCCGGCGTCGGGCCCTAGGGTCGGGAGCCAGTCGACCTCCCGAGGAGCCCCCATGCGCGCAGTGCAGTACCGGACCGTCGGCAGCGAGCCCGAGGTCGTCGAGATCCCGACCCCGGAGCCGGGCCCGGGCCAGGTGCGGCTGAAGGTCACCGCCGCGGGCCTGTGCCACTCCGACTCCTTCGTGATGAGCCTGCCCGAGGGCGCCTACGAGCTGCCGATGACGCTCGGGCACGAGGGCGCCGGCGTCGTCGACGCGCTGGGCTCGGGGGTGACCGGCGTGGTGCCGGGCGAGTCGGTGGCCGTCTACGGCGCCTGGGGCTGCGGGGTCTGCCACGCGTGCGCCCGGGGCGCGGAGAACTACTGCGCGCGGGCCGCCGAGCTGGGCATCAAGCCGCCGGGGCTGGGTGCGCCCGGTGCGCTGGCCGAGTACCTGATCGTCGACGACGTCCGGCATCTGGTGCCGCTCGGCGACCTCGACCCGGTGGGTGCCGTCTCGCTCACCGACGCCGGGCTGACGCCGTACCACGCGATCGTCTCCAGCCTGGGTGCGCTGCCGGCCGGGAGCACCGCCGTGGTGATCGGCGCCGGTGGGCTCGGACACATCGGCATCCAGATCCTGCGGGCGATCAGCGGCGCGACCGTGATCGCGCTGGACGTCAGCGAGGAGAAGCTCAAGCTGGCCCGTGAGGTCGGCGCGCACCGTGCGCTGCACTCCGACGACTCGGCCGTCGCGGCCATCCGGCAGCTGACCGGCGGGGTCGGGGCGCAGGCCGTCTTCGACTTCGTCGGGAACGCGTCGACGCTGGAGATCGCCCGTGCGTCGGTCGCCATGGACGGCGTCATCCAGATCGTCGGCATCGGCGGCGCGGTGCTGCCCACCGGGTTCTTCTCGACGCCGATGGGTGCGACGGTGCGCGCTCCGTACTGGGGCACCCGCTCGGAGCTCATCGACGTGCTCGGACTCGCCCGCAGCGGTGCGATCCACGTCGAGACCGAGCGCTTCACCCTCGACGAGGCGCCGGAGGCCTACCGCCGGCTGCACGAGGGCACGCTGCGCGGCCGCGCCGTCGTCGTGCCCTGAGCGCGGTTCGCGCGTCCGCCGCGGTTCTGTCGGTGCCGCTCCCTACCCTGGCTGGCAGCACGACGGCGGCACGCACCCGTGGCCGCCCAGCCGGCGCGAAGAGGTTGCCCGTTCCATGAGTCCCGCCCCGCTGGACCTGCTCGGCGAGGTCGAGGCGCGTCCGCTGGGCAACACCCGGGTCACGGGCAAGGAGCAGTTCTACACGCCGCCGCAGATCGCCCGGGACGTCGTCGCCACCGTGCTGCGGCACGTGCCGGACGCGACGTCGCGGCCGTGGCTGGAGCCGGCCGGGGGCACCGGCGCCTTCATCGACGCGGCGGAGATGGCGGGCGTGGAGAACGTCGTCAGCTTCGACATCGAGCCGCACCACCCGCAGGTGGTGCTCGGTGATTTCCTCGCCCAGCGGCTCGACCTGACCGGCGCGGTCGCGGTGAGCAACCCGCCGTTCGGGCGGAACAACGCGCTGTCGATCCCCTTCTTCAACCGGTGCGCCGAGTACAGCGACCACATCGCGTTCATCGTGCCGCGGTCCTGGCGGAAGTGGAGCGTGCTGAACCGGCTGGACCGGCGCTTCTCCCTGGTCAGCGACACCGACCTGTCGATCAACTACGTCGACGTCAAGGGCGAGGACGCGTACGCGAAGAACAACCTGCGCACCTGCGTCCAGCTCTGGCGGCGGGCGGAGACGCTGCGCCCGCTGATCAAGGTCGAGGACCGGGGCGTCGTCCGGAAGTGCACGCCGGCCGAGGCCGACGTCGCCCTGACGATCTTCGGCTACGGCTGCGGCACGGTGAAGACCGACTTCCCCCGGCGGAAGATCACCACGCAGATGTACCTGCAGCTCCAGCACGAGGACGCGCTGGAGGCCCTGCTCCGGGTCGACTTCAGCCGGTTCTCGACCAACGTCGCCTACACCGAAGCGCTGTCGATCCAGGAGATCAACTACCTGCTCAACGAGTTCATCTTCGGCGACCCCTGCCTGGTCTCCCCCGGCGCCGTTCCCGGCGGACTGTTCTGAGAGCTCAGATCCGGACCGTGTCGGTGAGCAGCGCGAGCAGGGAGCGGCGGGAGATCTGCCGGGGGTCGGTGCGGGACAGGGTGTCCAGCACGGTCTGCGTCGGGATGATGAAGTAGCGGAACGGGATCTCGGGCACGAATCCCCCGGTGTTCGTGTAGACGTAGAAGGCGTTCTTGTCGTAGCCCGAGCGCATGCAGATCTCGAGCGCCTCGTCGTAGGCGTCCTCGCGGAGCAGCTGTTTGATCCGGGGTCCGTGGTTGTTCGGCCCGAACGTGCTCGACGCGCTCGTGTGGAACAGATCCCACGTGGGCCGGGACCACAGCTCGGGATCCCGGTAGGACTTGACCTCGTACCCCCGCCCCGCCTCGTCGACCAGGTCGGAGTCCCCGCCCTCGCTGAACTCACCGAGACCGGAGAGGTTGGCGACGAGGTGCTGGAACAGGATGTAGCTGGCCCGGCCGTTGCTCAGGGTGGCGGTCACATCGAGGCTGGGCCCCGTGGCCAGGTTCAGCGTCAGGGAGCGGATGTCCAGCTCGTAGAGCGTGAACGGGTCGCGGAATGAGTTCGCCACGGCGACGAACACTAGGCAGTTCCCTGTTCGCCACCGCGATTCGGCGCGCCTACCCGTCGCCGCGGTACCCCTCCCACGCCCGTTCGCGGGCGGCGGCCGCCTCCTCGGCGCCGATGTGCCGGCAGCCGGGTGAGGGCTCTCCCGTCCGCGCCGAGACGACGAAGCAGGTGACGTTGGGCCATCCCGCGGCGGCGCAGAAAGCGCCGATGTCGTCGAGCACGCGGGCCGAGGCGAGCGGGGCCAGCCCCGGCTGTAGCTGCTCGGCGAACTCCCCGTAGGTCACCGGCCGCTCGCCGGCGCGGGCCAGCTCACGGAGCAGCCGGAGCCCGTCGACCATGCGCCGCGCCCGCGCGGCCGGCCAGGCCCGGTCGTCCAGGTACCGGGCCAGGACGGCGTCCATCGAAGCGTCGGTCTCAGCGGGCCTGGTCGTCCTCGTCCCGGCTCGCCGACGGGCGCGCGGGGCGCCCCTCGATCACGGTCTCGATCCGCTGGGTGATGTCGAGCTCGCCGGTGTCCGGAGAGGCGTGCCGCCCGTTCCGGGGCAACGCGAACTCGGCGGTCTCGTCGAGCAGGTGCTTGGCCACAACGCTGTCCTTCCGTGGAGTCCGGTCCAGGGTAGGGACGATCGGCCCGTCCTCGCGCAGGCTGCGGAGAACGCCCAGGTGAGCGGTGACGAGCGGGACGGCTGGGACGTCGGACCCGCTCCCCCGCCGGACCGCCTCGCACGGTGCAGCCGCACGGCAGGGGATGCTGTGGCCGGTCGGATCACCTCGGGGAGTTCTCGTGACGCAGTCCATGCACCGCTCGCACCGGGTCGCCGGCGCTCTCGTCGGCTCGGCCGTCGGCGACGCGCTCGGTGCGCCGTTCGAGTTCGGCCCACCCGGGCAGCTCACCGCCCGCTTCCCGGTGCCGGCGCGCGGGGCGAGGACCGAGATGTGCGGCGGCGGGTCGCTGGGGTGGGCGCCGGGCGAGTTCACCGACGACACCCAGATGGCGCTGCTCGTGGCGACGTCGCTGGTGGACAACGCGGGACCGGACCTCGCGGACGTGTTCGCCCGGTTCACAAGGTGGGCGGACGCGAACCCGCCGGACATCGGCAACCAGACCCGCGCCGTCCTCTCCTCCGGCCGTCCGTGGGACGTCGCCGCGGCGGAGCACTTCGCCCGGTCCGGTCACGCGGCCGGCAACGGCGGCCTGATGCGGACGACGCCCGCGGCGATCTGGTTCTCCCGCGCCGGCACCGAGGCCACCATGGACGGCGCCCGGCGGATCTCCGCGCTGACCCACGGCGACCCGTCGGCCGGCGAGGGCGCGGCGATCCTGCACGAGCTGATGCGGGTGGCGCTGGAGGGCGGCGACCCGCTGGACGCCGTCGAGCCGGCCCTGGCGCTGGTGGCCGAGGAGCACCGGGACCGGTGGGCGACGGTGCTCGATCCGGCCTGGACCCCGGCCGACGCGACCGAGTCCAACGGCGCGGTGTGGCCGACGCTGGGCCAGGCGATGTGGGCGCTGCGCACCGGCCGCGACTTCGCCGAGGTGCTGCGGCTGGTGGTCGACCTCGGCGGGGACACCGACACGGTGGCCTGCGTCGCCGGCGGCCTGGCCGGCGCGGTGTTCGGCATGGGCGGCATCCCGAGCCGGTGGGCCTCGGCGCTGCACGGCCGGGTGCCCGGCCACGGGGAGAAGCTGTGGCGGCTCGCCGACCTGCAGCAGCTCGCCGCGGCCCTCGACGGCGCGGCGCAGCAGAGCTACGACCCCGGCGTCATCCCGCGGATCGGGCCGGCGGAGGTGCTGCCGGGCATCTGGGCGGCGAACCTCGACGGCGCCCGGTACAGCGAGCAGGACTTCGCCGTCATCTCGCTGTGCCGGCTGGGCGAGCCGTTCGAGCACGAGCTGCAGCGGATGGCCTACGTCGCCGACAACGAGCACAACAGCGACCTCGACGTCGTGCTCGCCGACGTCCTGGAGGACATGGCGGCACTGCGCGCCGAGGGGCACCGGCTGCTGGTGCACTGCCACGGCGGCGCGTCGCGGACGGGTCTGGTGCTGCGGGCCTGGCTGATGCGCACCGAGGGGATGGCGGCGGACGAGGCGACGGCGCACGTGGCCGCGCGCTGGCCGCACCTGGGGTTGTGGAACGCGAGTTTCACCGCCGCGCTGGACCGCCTGGCCGTGCAGTCCCCCGGCGCGGATCGGCCGTAGCCGCCGCACCTCCGGAGCACTCCCGCCGGTCCGCCAGCGGGAGTACGGTCCCGCCATGGCGCCCGCGGACCCCGGGGTGGACGGCGCTGCGACATCCCCGTCGGTAGGCCGGCTGCCCCGCTCTCCCCGTGGGCTGCCTGCTGGCCTGGTCACCTTCGTCATGGCCGACATCGAGGGCTCCACGCGGCTGTTCCACGAGCTCGGCGACGGCTATCCCGCGCTGCTGGAGCAGTACCGGGCGCTGCTGACCCGCGCCTGCCGGCGGAACCTCGGGATCGTGGTGGAGACCGACGGCGACTCGCTGCTGGCCGCCTTCGCCGACGCAGGTGACGCCCTCGCCGCGTGCCTGGAGGCCCAGCAGGGGCTCGCGGGCCCGAAGTGGACCGGTCGGGTGCGGGTGCTGGCGCGGATCGGGGTGCACACCGGGGAGGCGACCCCGATGGGCAACGGGTACGTGGCGCTGGCGGTGCACCAGGTGGCCCGCATCTGCGCCGGCGCGCACGGGGGCCAGGTGCTGGTGTCCGAGGCCGCCGTCGACGCCGCGGGTGGCCGGCTGCCGCAGAACGCGGAGCTCGCCGTCCTGGGCTCGTTCCGGCTGCGCGGCTTCCCCGCCCCGGTCCAGCTGGCCCAGCTGCACCACCCCGATCTGCGAGCCGACTTCCCGCCGCTGCGCGGCCTCGGCAACGTGGCCGCCGTGCTGCCCATCCCGCTGACCTCGTTCGTCGGACGGGTCCGCGAGCTGGACGTGCTGGGCGCCCGGATCGCTGCGCAGCGGCTGGTCACCGTCGTCGGCCCGGGCGGCAGCGGCAAGACGCGGCTGGCGCTGGAGGCCGCGCGGAGGCATGAGGCGAGAGGCACGCCGGCCGTCCTGGTGGAGCTCGCCGGCACCAGCGCGGCGGCGCTGCTGCCGGCACAGGTGGCCACGGCGCTGGGCATCCAGCTGTCGGTCGGCGATCCTGTTTCCGCGCTGGCCGACGCGCTCCGCGACCGGCAGCTGCTCCTGCTGCTCGACAACTGCGAGCACCTGCTCGACGCCGCCGCCCTGCTCGCGGCCACGCTGCTCGCGCGCTGCCCGGATCTGACCGTGCTCGCCACCTCCCGCCAGCCGCTGGGCGTGCCCGGGGAGTCGGTGCTGCCGTGCGAGCCGCTCGAGACCGACGGCGACGACAGCGACGCCGTCCGGCTGTTCCTCGACCGGGCTCGGCTCGCGGTGCCCTCGGTGGAGCCGTCCCCCGGTGACCTCGCCCTGGTGCGGCAGCTCTGCGCGGAGCTCGACGGCCTGCCACTGGCTCTGGAACTGGCCGCGGCCGCGCTCACCACGATGCCTCTGACCGAGCTGGTCACCCGCCTCGGGGACCGCTTCGCCGTGCTCAGCCAGGGGGTGCGTGGTGTGCCGGCGCGGCAGCAGACGCTGGCCGCGACCATCCGCTGGAGCGTCGACCGGCTGCCGGCGAACGAGCTGGCTCTGTTCACGGCGGTGTCGGTGTTCTCCGGCGGCTTCGCCACCGACGCCGTGGACGCCGTCGCCGGGCCCGAACTGGGCGACGGCGCGAGCACGCTGGCGCCGCTGCGGGCGCTGGCCGACAAGTCGCTGCTCCAGATCGACCACGGCGCCGGCCGCTACCGGATGCTCGAGACGCTGCGTCAGTACGCCGACACGCTGCTGGACGACGCCGCACGACGCAGGCTGCGCGACCGTCAGCTGGCCTTCCTCGCCGAGCTCGCCGAGCGGATCGAGCCCACCCTCCGCGGCCGCGAGGGGGCGGTCGGCTGGCGGCGGCTGGACGCCGAACGGCTGAACGTGCGCGCCGCCTTCGCGCACGCCCTCGCCACCGACCAGGGCGAGGCGGCGCTGCGCATCGCCGCGGCGGTCAGCTGGTGGTGGTACCGGCGCGGCCAGGTCGCCGAGGGGCGTCGCTGGCTGGCCGATGCGCTAGCGGCCGCACCGGCAGCGCGGGCCGCCGTGCGGGTGCGGGCGCTGCTCGGGGACGCGCTGCTGGCCTACCTCGCCGGGGACGTCGTCTCGATCCGCGCGCGGGTGGAGGAAGTCGTGACCCTGGCCCCCGAGGAGGCCGGCGACACCGTCGCGCTGGCGATAGTGCTCCGGGCATTCGTCCGCGCGCTGCTCGGCGAGACCGAGGCCGTGGCCGACTTCGAGGTGGAGGCGCGGCGGGCGGTGGCCGCCGCGGAGCGCAGCGGTGTCGCCTGGGTGCGCGCCGAGATCGCCATGACCCGGGGCCAGTTCGCCCGGATGGCCGGGGACGCCGACGCCGCCCTCCGCCACCTCGACGAAGCGGAGGCGATCGCGGTCGAGATCGGGCACAGCTGGGCGGTCGGATCGGCGCTGTTCGTGCGCGCCAAGGTGCTGCTCGCGCTCGGCCGCGGCCCGGAGGCGGTGCGCGCGGCGGCCATGGGCGTGAGCGCGGCGCTGGCCGACGACGACGCCACCGGCGTCCTCGCCGTCCTGCTCACCGGCGCGGGCGCGGCCACCGCGGCCGGATCACCCCGCTCGGGCGCAGTGATCCTGGGTGCGATCGAGACGCTCAGCCGCCGGGTGGGCTACGACCCGATGCAGATGGACCCGGTGGACGGGCAGGCCTACGTCGCCGCGACCCGTGCCGCGCTGTCGCCGGGCCAGTACGCCGCCGCGCACACCGAGGGCGCCGCGCTGGACCTGCCCGGCGCGTGCGCCGTGCTCATCGACCTGGCCAGTGCCGTGCCCGCGGTGCAGGCGGCGGGTGTCGCAGAACGCCTGGACTGAGGCGGCTCAGCGCGCGTGCGGCGTCGCGGTCTCGAGGGGCGTGGCGCCGTCGAGCTCGACCCGGCCGCGGCCGGCGGCCTTGGCCTCGTAGAGGGCGCGGTCGGCGCGGCGCATGAGCTGGGAGGCGGTCTCGCCGGGGTGGTGGGCGGCGACTCCGCAGGAGAGCGGGATGTCGGGGTGCATCGCGCAGACCCGGCGGACCAGCGCGAGGGCCTCGTCGCCGGTCATGCGCGGGAGGATGAGGGAGAACTCGTCGCCACCGTGGCGCGCCAGGACGGCGCCGTAGGGCAGCTCGGCCTTCCAGGCGTCGGCGACGCGGCAGAGCATGCGGTCGCCGGCCTCGTGACCGGCGGTGTCGTTGATGGCCTTGAAGTGGTCGAGGTCGAGCAGGGCTGCCGCCAGGGGCTCGCCGGTGCGGGCGGCCTCCATGCACTCGGCCAGGGCGTTGTCGAAGCCGCGTCGGTTCCTCAGGCGGGTGAGCGGGTCGCGGCTGGCGTCGGAGGCCCGCATGACCAGGGTGTGGGCGACCTGACCGAGGCCGATGAGCATGAGGTCCAGGCCGATGACGGTGCCGATCCGGACGTCGTTGGAGAGGAGGGCGGCGTCGACGCTGCCCAGAGCGAACACCAGGTGCGCGAACGCCTGCGGGCTGGCGAAGAAGAGATGGGCGTCGAGGACCACGAACGCGATGAGCGTCGCCGCACCGAGCGCGGTGACCGGGTCGGGACAGAAGACGACGGCGACGGCGATCAGTGCTGTTGCTGTCACCACCGGCAGGTGGAAGGCCTGGCGCGGCCAGTGGCTGCCCCAGATGCCGAAGACCAGCGCCGCCAGCAGGGCGCCGATGCAGATGGTGAGCAGGATGCCGCGGTTCTCGTCGGATTCCGCGCCCAGCACCAGGCTGAGGCCGGCCAGGCCACCGAAGCCGAAGAGCGTCGTGATGGTCTCCGCCATCACGCGCGTCGTCGCCACCTCGGGCACTCGGAACCGGCTCACGTCAGAGATGTCGGCTGTTCGCGCTGTCCCCTTGATGCCGATCTCCGGGACGGCTCCCCCGCCGGGGTGAGGCTCTCTTGATTCCGCGTCGCCCAGCCAGGGCACCGCGTCGTTGCCGGGCCGATGGACCGGCTCAGGGGCAGGACTCCTCACGCTTCACGACGCCGAAGTCGAGCTGTCCTTCGACGTCGCCGGTGACCCGCTCCCCCGGCGCGACGTTCTGGTCGCAGACGATCCAGTTCGAGTCGTTGACCTGGTTCCGGCTGCCCAGCAGGTCGTGGGACACGCTGTAGAAGACGCCGAGCTCCTGGACGGCGTCCTGCGCGGACTGCAGGTCCGTACCGACGAGGTCCGGCATGACGAAGTCGACGGCGCTCGGGCTCGCGGTCGTCGGCGGAACGGTGGTCAGTGTCGGGGCAGCGGCGGGCGTCGAGGGAACAGTCGAGGTCGGCGTCGCCCTGCTCGGCGTGGTCGACGGCGCCGTCGACGGCGCCTCGGACGAGGGCGAAATCGCCGAGGACGACGACGCGACTGCCGACGTCCCGGAGGCCCCGCCGATGCCGCCGATCAGCGCACCGCCGAGACCGATCACGGCAAGGCCGCCGACGACGCCCCACCAGGGCGGGGAGATCGTTGAGGACTGCGGGCCGCCGGGCAGGTCTGCCATCAGAAGACCGCCCGTTCCTGCAGCTGCTCACGTGCGGAGGGGGTGAGCGGCACGTTGTCGATCAGCTCGGCCATGTCGTACCAGGAGCCGCCGCGGGCGGTGCGCCCCGCGACGATGGCCTCGGCTTCGCGCGGGGCGATGTCCGCGACGCGGGCGATCACCTCGGCCTGTGCGGTGTTCACGTCGATCAGCCCGCCGTCGTCGTAGCCTCGACCGAGGTCGGGGCGGCCGATGCCGAGCTCCCGCTGCAGGCCGGGCTCGCGGGCGATGAGCTGCCGGGTCTCCTGGCGCCGGGCTCGGGCGCCCAGCGCGCGGGCGACGACCGGGTCGGCGTGCACCGGCACGACTCCTCCCCCTCCGTAGACCGCCCGGCGGAGCGAGCGCAGCTGGATGCAGGCGATCACCATGACGAACAGCGCGCTCAGCCCGCCGATGGTGCTCAGCGTCGGATTGCCGGAGGTCCCGTCGGCCTGCTGGGGCGGCATGATCGAGAACAGGATGACGAGGTAGACGCCGGCGGCCGTGTACGTCAGCGCCAGGGTGCGGACATCGCGCCGAGCCAGCCGGCTCGCGGCATGCCAGAACGGCACGGCGGCGAGGATGCCGGCCGAGGCGATAGCGAGGACGAAGTACCAACCGCCGGCCCGGAAGCGCTCACCCGCGGTCAGGGCGGACGCCGCTCGGGCCGGGAGGTGGGGCGGGGTCATGCGTTTCCCTTCGATGCGCCGCTCAGGCGGTGTGCGACGGCCTCGCCGCCGACGCGGCGGATGAGCTCCAGGTCGCCGCAGACGACGAGCAGGTCGCGGGCACGGGACAGCCCGACGTACAACATCTCCCGGGCGCGCGCCTCGTCGCGGAAGCCGTTGACCGTCAGGACGACGGCCGGGCGCTCGAGGCCCTTGAAGCCGAGGACGTGCCCGTAGAAGACGTCCTCGCCGCCCCAGAAGGACGACCAGTACGCGTCCGGACCTTCCTTCTGGCGGGCCGCCTGCTCCGGGTGCCGCCGGTAGGTCGTCAGCAGCGCGAGAGCGTCGTACGGGTAGCCGTCGTCGAGCAGCCCCTCGATCGCGTCGTCGGCGGCATCGAGTGCATCGTCGGTGGCGCACTGGACAAACCGCACCGGGACACCGTTGCCGCCGCGGTTCTTCATCTGCGACGTCGTCAGGCTGCCGAAGGTGCCGGCGATCTGCTTGGTGTTGCGCAGGTTCTCGGTGAGGTTGATCGGAGTGAGCGCCACCGTCGGCCGACCCTGCCGGGCGAACACCCGCTGCCCCTCGTCCGCGAAGACGTACAGGCAACCGTCGTCCGGGGAGCGGAGCGCGGCGACCACGGCCGGCCACCAGCTCTCGGCGAAGTCCTGCGCCTCGTCGATCACGATGGCGTCGAAGCGCTCCTCCTCTGGCAGCTGCCCGGCCAGCGAGACCATCTGGCCCGGCAGGAACTCCTCCCAGTACGCGCTGTCGTCGTCCGATCCGGCGGGGACACCCCATCCGATGCCGAGGTAGTGGAACGTGCCGACGTACGCGGGCTGGTGCTTGGCCGGCCAGGTGGCGACCCGGCGCTTGAGGAACTCGGCAAGGCCGCGGGAGTAGCACATGACGGCGACCCGCTGCCCCTCCAAAGTCAGCCGGCGGGCCTTCTCCAGCGCGAGCCACGTCTTGCCCGATCCGGCGCCACCGCGGATCTCGACACGGGAATTGCCCTCGAGCATGTCGAGGACGCGCGCCTGGTCCCGGGTGAGCAGGTCGCACTCGGCCTCGCGCTCGTGCAGGCCGGCGACCAGGTCCTGCTGAGGGATCCCGACGCCCATCAGGCACTCGACGACGAGATCCACCTCGTCCGCGGTCGGAGCGGGGACGTCGCGCTCGAGCCCTCGTAGCGCGGCTGCGATACGACCAGCGGCCAGAGGCAGGTCGGTCCGGTCGAGCACCATCCAGCGCGGAGCATCCGGAGCCGCGAAGTCGTCCGGCAGCGTCGTGGTCGGCAGCGCCACGAGGTGGACCATCCGGGGGTCACCGGCGCTCCAGCGGCGGTCCTTCCTGAGGTACTCGCGCAGCAGGTACTTGCACACCTTGGCCTGCTCGACCGGGCGGATCCGCTTGTCGATGCCACCACCGTGCTGGCGCCACTCGCCGTCGCGCAGGGAGACGCTGCCGCCCTTCACCTCGATGACGGCGATGCCGAACCCCGGCCACGCGACGATGACGTCTGCTTCGCGGTCCTCTTTGCGGTTGCTGAACCGCTGTCCGACCACGAGGACAGCTTCGTCGGGCAGCTGATCACGGAGCGTCTCGGCGAACAGCCGTTCCGCTGGCGACTCGTAGGTCGGTTCCGCGGGGAGGACGCGTGCCGTCACGTGGGCGCCCAGTTGGTTCGGCTGTCGGCGACGCTCACGACGGCTCCTCTGCACGTGCGCTGGATCGGCAGGCCCCTGGCCGGGGCGCTCCAGCGGACCTTGCCACAGCCCGGGGGCGCCGGCCGGGTTCCGGCACGGAGCGGACACGCAACCACCCCAGTGGTCCCAGGGCCCGCATGACGATCGGGATCTCGGTCAGGCTCACCCCTCCCTGCTCGAGGCGAATTCCGCGCACTGGCGACAGGCGCCGGCAGAGCCGATGAACGACTCGGGCGCAGACACGCGGCGGCAGGTACGGCACCACCGGAAGGACCGGCGCCGGCTGGAGGCGATGCGTTCGGAGGCGTCCGCCACGACGCCCGGCAGGTGCAGGACGTCGTCCCGGGTGAACCTCGGCCCGTCGCTCATCAGCGGGCCGGGGCGCTGCTCGCCCCACGAGGAGATCGGGCGGGCCAGGACGAACCACGGACCCTGGACACCGATGGCGACCTGCGCCGGCTCGCCGCTGACGAACCACGCCACGCCGTCGTGCGTCACCGTCCCGCTCTCGCGCCGCCAGCCGGCACCCAGCGCGCGGACGACCTCGGAGTGCCCTACGTCCAGGAGCGCGGCCAGCTCCGCCTCCCCGGCGGTCGGATCGGACTCGCTCCCCCACTGGAGCTCGCAGGTGCGGCAGGCGAACGCCGCGGGCTCCTCCGGCATCAGACAGCCGCCGAGCACGACCGTCCCCCGCTCCGCCTCCTTGAAGTCGTCGGGGTTTGGCATCCCGTAGATCAGCGGGACGGAGTCCTCCCGCCCGCATCGTGGGCACACGCGTCCCGCCTGCACACCGACCGATTCGCCCATGCCACTCCTCGTCCTCGCGGCCGTCGTGCGACGGCCGAGCGGGGAGAGTGGCAGGTGCCACCGACAGAACTGGTCAGCGGAAGCCGGACCGTCGGCCGATCCGGCTCCGTCAGGAGGAGCCGGCCACTCGAGCGAGCGCCCGCTCCAGCGCGGCCATGGCCGCACGCCGTTCGACCGGCTCGGCCAGGGCGAGCATCGGCACGTGCACGTGGTGCGTGGCGGCAGACGTCCGCTCGAGCCGGAAGCTCCGGAACTCCGCCCCGACCGACTCCGCGTCGTCGGGGTCGAGGCCGATGGACAGGGTCTGCGGCCTGGCGTAGGCAGCGACCCGCTCCTCCCCGGCCGGGCGAACGGCCACGTAGTGCGGCATGCCCGAGAGCGTGAGGGGCACGCGCGTGCCGACGTCGTCCACCAGGCGCTGGATGTGCGGATTAACCTTGTGGCCAGACAACCCTCGGAACGACCCGGCCGGCCCCGAGGCGTCCGCGCCTCGATCGGCCCGGCTGCGGTCCTTGCGCACCGGCCGTACGCCGAGGACCTCGGTCAGGTCCCGGACGTCCGCGGAGCGGCGGTAGAGCTCGGCCGGCTTGCCCATGACGCTCGAACCCGGCTCCTTGCGGGCCGACTCCCCCGTGGGCTGGATCAGTCCCCGGCCGACCATGTACCGCCGGAAGGTATCGATGGACGGCCGCGCCTCCCCCGGCCCGGGCTGAGGCGCGACGGCGTCGTGCAGGGCCTGCAGTGCCTTGAGCGTGAACTGGTCCCCGAGCAGATGCGCGGGATCCGGCCGCAGCGCGTAGTCCTGCTGCACCCGGTCGACGGCGAGTCGCACGATCTCGTCATGGCCGAAGGGCTGCCCAGCGGCGTTCTCCACAGGCACGACCCGGACGTCCGGACGGTTCGCCAGGACCGGGTCGACATCGTCCGCGAGCACCAGGACGACGTGCGCCACGGACAGGACCCAGCCCCGGTCGTCCCGGTCGGGATCGTCGAAGACGTGCAGCTGCTGGGGACGTGTTCCGCGGAGGCCGACCTTCTCCGCGAGCGAGCGGAGCACCGCGTCGGCCAACGTCTCACCCTCGTGCAGGAAGGTTCCCGGGAGCGCCCACTCCCCGGCATTCGCGCCGCCATGGGGGCGCTCGTGCTGGAGAACACCCAGGGACTCCGCGCCTGGGTCCACCACCAGGACGGCTGTGTCGACCGCCACGGAGGGTCGGGGGTAGTCCGCCAGCGTTCGGCTCGAGCTGTCTCGACGATGACGCTGCGCGCTCTGATCGCTCACCCCGTTGACACTATCGGCATGTTTGCGCTTTAGTCTGCTTACACGCAAAAGTGCTTCGAAGTGAGGTGGCGGCATGACGCACTCCCCCGGCTGCACGTCGGCCAAGGCACGGTTCGTGGCCCGCTGACCGTCTTCCCGGTCTGGACCGATGCACCCTCGACCCCTCGCGGCTACGTCACCGGCGCCTCCGCACCCGTGCATGTCGCCGAACGAGCCGGCTCGCCCACCGTCGACCAGCTCGTGCTGACCAACCGCGGGCAGCGCCCCGTGCTACTGCTCGCCGGCAAGCTGCTCGAGGGCGGTTGGCAGACCCGGGCGCTGACGGCGACGACGCTGCTGGCGCCGGGCACGCCGTCTGTCGAGCGCGTGGTGTGCGTCGAGGAGGGCCGATGGGTGGCTACGCCGCCACACAGGGCTGGCGCGGGCGTGTGCCCGCCACGGCCCGGGCGGCCTCGGGACGTCGCTACGGCTGAGCACCTCGCCCGGTCCGGTGCACGCGGCGGGCAACGGCTCGCTGATGCGCGCGACGCCGTCGGCGATCTGGTTCTCCGGCTCCGGCACCGACGCGCCGATGGACGCCGCACGGGGGATCTCCGCACTCACCCACGGCGACCCGTCGTCCGGTGGAGGCTGCGCGATCCTCGCCGAGCTGAGCCGGGCGACACTCGACGGCGGCGACCCTCTGGCGGCGATCCCGACTCTGGCGCTGGTGACCGACCAGCGTGGCGCGCGGTGGGCGACAGTGCTGGCTGACTCTGGACGCCTATCAGGCGACCAGTCCAACAGCGAGGCGTGGCCGACGCCGGGCTCAGCGATTTGGGCGGCCGGGTGCCGGGGGTTCGCCGACAAGCTGTGGCGGCTGGCCGACCTGCAGCAGCTCGCCGCCGCGCTGGACGGCGCGGCGAAGCCGAGTCTCGACCCCGGCGTCATCCCGCGAATCGGGTCGGCGGAGGTTCTGCCGGGCATCTGGGCGGCCTGCAGCGTAAAGACAATCGCAGGCGGCTTTCTGCGCGTAGGTACAGACGTGGCTGCGGTGACCACGTTCGTCGATCTGCTCGCAGGTCTGCACTCGACCCTGCCGCCGCTCAACTGGCATCGCGCCGGGACGGTGGTAGACAGCGGGCATGGCGAAGTACCGGGTGACCCAGTCTGCCGTCACACAACTGCTTGAAGATGTCCGGCGTGATCACATCGCGATTCCCGAGCTTCAAAGGCCGTTCGTCTGGGACAGCGTGAAGGTCCGCGACCTTATGGACTCGCTATACAAGGGCTACCCGGTTGGCTATCTCATCACCTGGCAGTCCGTCGGCGCTCACCTCAAGGGCGGGGAAGTCGCCGCCCATCAGCAGATCCTCATCGACGGCCAGCAGCGAATCACCGCCCTGCGTGCAGCCGTCGCTGGGCTGAAGGTCGTCGACAAGCGCTACAAGCCTGTGCGTATCAAGATCGCGTTCAACCCGGTCACCGAAGAGTTCGCCACGCTGACGCCCGTGATCGACAAGAACAGTGAGTGGATCTCTGATATCAGCGCACTATTCAACGCCGCTTCGACGTACGGCTTTTACAGCGACTACTTCGGTAATAACCCGGGTGTCGATAAGGCATCGGTAGAGGCGAACATTGGACACCTCGAGCAGATAAAGAACGCCCAGATCGGAATCATCGCCCTCAACGACGACCTAGACGTTGAGACAGTTTCCGAAATCTTCATCCGCATCAACTCGAAGGGCGTCCCCCTCTCGAGCGCCGACTTCGCCATGTCCAAGATTGCTACCTACGGCAAGCGGGGTCGCAACCTCCGCAAGTTGATCGACTACTTTTGCCATCTCGCGGTGGCACCGCATGCATATGCCGATATTGCAGAAAACGATAAGGACTTTGCGAGCTCCAAATACTTGGCCCCCATCACTTGGCTGAAGGACGACGCGGAAGATCTTTACGACCCCGCCTACGGGGACGTCATCCGCGTCTCTGGCCTCCTCGGCTTCAGCCGAGGGAAGGCGTCATCCATCGTGAGCGAGCTCTCCGGTCGCGACCCAGAGACGCGCAAGGTCGACGAGAGTCGCATTCCGGCTGCGTACGACCGACTCGAGGAAGCACTGCTTCAGATCGTCAAGAAGTACCACTTTGAAAACTTCTTAATGATCATCAAGTCCGCGGGTTACATCGCACCAGGGATGATCGGTTCCAAGAACGCGCTCAACTTCGCATACGCCCTGTACCTACGCCTTCGAGCCGATGACTCCATGAGCGAGGGTGAGCGCAAACGTGTCGTCCGTCGTTGGTTCGTCATGTCGATGCTCACCGCCCGACACTCGGGGAGCTTCGAATCGACCTGGGAACAAGACATTCGACGCATCGGCACGGTCGGGGCTACGGCCTACCTGAAGCAGATTGAGGAGTCAGAACTCACGGATGGTTTCTGGGAGGTTGCCCTACCTGCCGCGCTGGAGACGACGAGCACTTCCAGCCCCTTCTTTCAGACCTTCCTGGCTGCACAGGTGGCCACGGGAGTTCGAGGATTTCTGTCCCGCTCAATCACCGTTGCGTCGATGCACCAGCAGTCGGGGGACATTCACCACATCGTTCCGAAGGACTATCTACAGAAGAATGGATTCCCGGACCGCGGCGACTACAACCAAGTGGCGAACTTCGCACTCACCGAGACGTCGATCAACATCAGCATTTCAAACAAGCCGCCGGCCACCTACATGGCGGAAATCCTCGAACAGATCGAAAGCGGACGCCTGACGCTGGGGGAGATCATCGAGACCGAGGACCTGCACAGGAACTTGCGTGAGAACGCCGTACCTGACGAGTTGGTAACGCTGACCGCGAGCTCTTATCGGGAATTCCTCGACCGGCGCCGTCGTCTCATGGCTGGGGTTATACGCCGATATTTTGATCAGCTGTGATGTTGATCGGCCCAGCGTGACAGGAGTCCGACACGTCGATGATTTCTGCGTTTCGCAACTCTTCCTCATCGCCACCATGACCACCGCCTTGCACGCGAGAGGGCGGGATTAGCCGATGGTTGTCGGAAGCGCACCGCCGCCCGATGCGCCCTCGCCGCTGGTTGACGCCTGATCCGCAGATTACGCAGACGGCCGTCCGAAGACCCGATCGATGTGAGCAGCGAGCGCCAAGGCAGATTCGCGATCGAACTGCAGCGTCTGGCTGACCTTCTTCTCACGTTGCCGTTGGTCCGAGCCGAATGAGCTGATCTGCAAGTACGTCGCCCCTTGATCCGCCACGGCCCGCACCTCACAGTCGACTTCGCTGGGATGAACGCGACCGCCCTGGGCGATCCACTCGAGAGACCTTACGAGTGCCACTTAGTACTCCGCTTCGTCAATCATTGGGCGGATGGACCTGCATGAGTTCCGCCTGGCTGTTCGCTGAATCGCTGGCGTTGCTTACCCACGCTGTCTGAGACGATCGCCAGCACCCGAGCGGCGACTGCCTCGTGGTCCCCCTCAGCCGGTAGGACCGTCTACCCGTCCTCGTACAGCAGCGCGCCTCCGTCGAGATGCACGGCGACTTTGTGCAACGGCCACGCTAGACTCAGCGGCACGCCTTCGGCGTTCATTTGACCGGCCAGTTGCTCCCCGTTGCGTCTGGACTGCAGGGTCTCGGTGTGACTCAAGCCGCAGACGCCTCAAAGCGCAATCACCCCGGGGAAGCGGCCCTGCCGGGCGGTGCAGTTGGGGCTGCTGGTGCAGGTCCGGTCGGCGGAGGTCGACCATGGCCGGGACCCAGTTCAGCTGTCTGGCAGGAAGGAGCTCTTGCCGCCGCTGGTGGTCACAACCAACTCGTCCCGGGCGCGAGTTGCTGCCACGTACAGGAGCGAGCGCTCGCGCGTGAGTGCATCCGCACGGTCAGCCTCGGTCAAGTCCTTGAGCAGGTACTGAGCCGGCACGAGGCCGTCGTTCACTCCGAAGATGAGCACGCGCGAGAACTCCATGCCCTTTGCCCGATGCATGGTCATCACTAGCGGGTGCCCGTCGCGCTGCGTGCCCTGATCAAGAACCCTCGCGGTGATCCCGCGTTCGTCCAGTCCCCGACTGATCTGGCCTGCTTGCTTGGCGTCGCGAACGAGGATGCCGATGGTCTCCGGCACCACGCCGCTTCCCAGCCAATCCCCCACGACGTCCGCCGCGGACTGCAGCTCTTGGGTGAGGTTGCTGCACTCCATGACGCGCGGCGGCGGACCACTGCGCGCCGAGCGATAGTGCCCGGACTCCGCTTGGGCGTCCTCCAGGTCGACGAAGTGCTCGCCCTCGAGCACCCCGACGGCGTAGTGCAGCGTTTGAGCGGTGGTCCGGTAGTTCAGCTTCAACCGCTGAGAGCGACCGACGACGCGGATGCCGTAGCGGCCGAGCACGACTCGTTGTCCGTAAATCCGCTGCTGGGAATCCTCCGCCATGAACATGTCGTTTTCGCCCGGCTCCACAAGCGCGCGGAGGAACTGCCAGTGGCTGGGGTTCAGGTCTTGCCCCTCGTCGACGAGCACGTGGTCAACCGGACGACGTTCCCCGGCTGACGCCCTTCGTTCCAGCGACGTCGCCGCGATGGCGCCGGCCTCGGCGAAGTCGATACTCCCCTCGATGCTCGCCCGGGATCGATACGCCTCGATGACGGACCAGACGGCCAGGCGCTTCTTGCGATCTAGTGCTACCCCGCGTCCAGGCCGCCGAGCGGTGAGGTACTCATCTCGGGTGGTGATCTTGGCCGGCAGCACCACCATGGCGTACTCCGAGCTCAGGAAGGCCTTGCTCTTCAGGTCGGGTGGAAGCTCGGAACCGGCGGCTGCATCGCGCCACACCGAGTCGGGAGTGCGAGTCCCGATCTCCCACGAACGGGACCCCAGCACCGGCTCGATGTCCAGCGCCAGTTCCGCCCCGCCGCCCCGAAGGACAGCGCTGATCGCGGCGTCGATGCCGGAGACGAAGACGCCGGGCTCTCCCAGACGGCCGGCAAGCGGCAATGTGGGGTCGAGCCGGCGCAGGTCTGCCTTCATTGCATCGGCCAGGTTCTTCGTAAACGTGGTTAGCACGACGCGCGCCTGCGGGTTCTGACGCGCCAAGTACCTGGCCCGGTGCAGAAGGACCACGGTCTTGCCTGTGCCAGCACCGCCGGACAGGCGGAAGGGGCCGTTGTACAAGGCGGTCGCGTATCTGCGCTGCTCAGGGTGAAGGAACACGCGCCACGCCGCGAAGTCGGTGTCCTCGATGGCCCGGCGCAGCTCCTCGTCGTCCTCGATGAAAGCGAACTGCATCTGTGCCGCAGGGTGCTGGAGCGCCTTGAGCAGCCGCTCGTCCTCACCATCGTCGGCGACCAGCGCAGTCGCCTGCTCGTCGATGCTGAGTGTCGTCTTCACGTCGTCGACGCTCGTGCCGCTGGCCAAGTCGATCAGGGCGAGTCCCTGCCATTGAACGGCCTTGTCGGCGAGCGCCAAAATCTGGTCCTCGGAGACGGCCGCAAGCGCCGCCAGGGCCAACTTCTCGTCGATCCCGAGGTGCTTGACCAACGCGTCCTCGTCGATGCCGAACGTCGGCAGCAAGGGTGCGGGCCCAACGGGCTCGGGAGCTGGCGTCATCGTGGTGACTACCGGCGGTTCGACCGCGGAGGGCGACACAGCTGCGTCGGCGAGTTGATCCTCACCAGCGATGATCAATTCGGCGATGCCGTTGACCGGGTTGACGGTCAGCCGCGCCTTCTTGGCGAAGGCGATGGCGTCGTCATGGGCGAGGACGCCGAGGTAGACGTAGTGGGCTTCGGCGCCATGGCCCTGCACCTTGAAGAGCACGGCCCGGTAGAAGTCGTTGACCCGACCGGTGCGGACCCGGTCGTCGATGGCGTTGTTGATGGGCTCGATGTGCAGCCCGGGCAGCGCGTCGTTGTCGGACAGCTTCTCGAGGAAGGCGTAGGCCTGCTTCTTGACCGACGAGTCGAGGGCCCCGGTCTGACTGGGCCCCATGATGATCTGTGGCACGGACTACGACCCTTCCACGGTGAGTGCTGCACGAACGGCGTCTACCTCGGGCGCGACGACCTGCCATTGAGCTCCGTGGAGATCAGCTCGGTCCTCGTCGCTGAAATTGATGTCTACGACGACGCGCTGGTCAGGCCAGGACAGCGATAGGACGATCCCCTCGGGTGTCTCCTCGCCCTGGCGAGGCACCGCGACGTCGGCTTCGGCCAAGGCGACAAGCAACTCTCGCTCGAGGGCAGTGCCGTTCTCATAGAGCTCCTGCCACTGCGCGGGCAATGTCGCCGCAGGCAATGCCGCCGAGGATGACGTCTCCGTCGAGGAGGTGATCCGCGTCCGCGTGCTGATGACTGTGGCTGCCGTACGGAGGTTGAGCAGGTTGCTTAGCCGCAGCCAGTCATGCCAGGCCGAACGGTGACTGTCACCTAGACGGTCAGTCCGGTCGTCGAGGACCACGGCGACCTCAGCCGAGCCGTTGGCCGGGTCGGCCACCCGGGCGGCGAGGGCCACCGTGTCGCTCGTCCAGGCCCAACCGAACACGCCTTCGTCAGCTGTCACCGGTCCGCCGTCCAGTGTCCGCATCGCGGTATCAGCCGGCCCATCGACGCCCACGGCGTGAGAGGCCGCGGCGGACAGAAGGAAATACGGCAGCCAGTTCGCGAGGCGCTCCACGGCTGCCGGCTGGGGATCTTGGATCCAACCGACGATGAAGTCGAGTGGTCCCCCAGCGATAAGGCCGAGTGATGCCGACGTCAGCTCGCCGCCGGCCGCTTCGATGATCGGCCCGGTCTGGTCCGCCGAGAACCAGGACGGCGGCGAGACGGTCCCGGCCTCGGCGTCCTCCAGGTCCTGCCAGGTGATGCCCAGGACGATTCGGCCGCTGTCGCGCAGGGTCGCACGCTTCGCGGCATCGTCGGCAAGGCGGTTGATGGCGGGACTCGCATGGAAGCGCCAGCCGTCGGTGAAGACCGCCGCCTCCGGAATACCCGTCTGGTTACAGCGGAGGATGAAGTCGGGCTTGGAGCCCAGGACCATCTGTTGCGGTTCCAGAGTCCACACCCGCCCGCTGCCACCCATGGTGATGGTCGAGCGGTTGCCGGTGCTCGTGGGCTGGTCCTTCACCGTCGCGCCGGCTGCCTTGAGCCGGGCGCCGAGCACCGCGCGGAATCGCTGCTCGAGGTTGGACTCTGGGTCGAAGCCCTTCGGCTCGGTGACTGTGCAGGTCCAGCTCATGTCCGACGTCGGCTCGTCGCCAGTGCCGCTGCTGAGGATGTCGCGCAGGTGTCGCTCCCCCGCCGCCCGCGACACCGACTTGACTTGATGCGGAGCCGCGAAAGGCAGCAGGCAGCGGTGGCAGGCCAGGCGCTGCTCGCCTTGGCACTCGCAGTCCCGCAGCGCCGTCCATGCCCGGTAGAGGATGGACCAGACGGTCTCGGGATCGGCGAGCTCAGCCAGGTAGCCCGTGCCGCCGGGGACGACATCGTGCAGGAGCAGCGCGTCGTGGTTCTCCGTGCCGTCGGACAGGGTCGGGTCGACGATGGCGGCGACCTGAATGTGGTCCGGCGCCCCGCCGATGCGCTCCCGTAGGCCGAGCAGGATGGCCGCGGAGAGGCTCGGGACGGCGAAGCTGTCGCCGAGCGTGACCGACCGCGGCAGCCGGATGACCAGTCCTTCAGTCCGCAGCGTGCGACTCAAGGCGATGTTGCGAGTGTTCTCGTTGGTGGCCTTGCGGTACGGACACCACGGGCGATGCTCGCTGGGGCGGTTGGCGCCGGTGGAGGTGTCCAGCTGACCGCACGACTTGCAGATGCGGAAGAGCGGCGCGGGATGCTCCGTGTTGGCGAGGATCCGAGACGATCCCTGACCCGTGGCCTTGCCGATGTTGACCCAGCGGATCGTGTGGTCGCGCAGGTGCTTCGCGCCGAATCCACAGTCCTCGACGAACCACTGCCGGGTGACGTGCTCCGGATCGACATCTGCAGCGGTCACCAGGGAGAAGACCTCCCTGGTTCGTTCGTCCCGATCGTCGGTGATTGCGGCGTCGTCCCGACGCATGGCCGAGTAGACCCGGTTGAGTTCGACGACGTCGAGCCGCTGCTTTGTGTCCGCGATTTCAGCGTTACCGCAGCGCGGACAGGTGTTCACCTTCCCGCTATCGGCGATATCAGCGGCGAAACCACAAGCCGGGCAGAAGGCCCACGTGCGGACCGCCTCTCCGTCTTGCCCGAGGTCGATGGCGTCGATGAACAGCCGGTGGCCGCCGGCGTAGAAGGTCGCTCCCGGGGCGAATTCGCGCAGCGCCTGGCTGCCACCACGGTGATATGAGTAGGGGTCGGTCTGGTATTCGCCGGTGTCCGGGTCGACCCAGCTCAGCGTGACGTCGAGGGTGACGCTGTCGTCGAGGAGGGTGTAGTTCGGCAGGACGCCGTACTCCTCCAAGACGCCGATCCAGTAGTCGCCTCGGAGATCCGCGAGCTGCTTCTGGGTCAACCGGAGGGAGGCGCGTGCCGTCCGGAACGCCCGCTTGTCCTCATCGGTAGCGGCCGGCCCCTCCGCGATCTTCTGCAGGTCCGGGAGAGCGGTGGTGATCGCCGCGCGGCGGAACTCAAGCGTCTCCACCGTGTAGGTCCATCGCTGCGCCTCGCGGTGCAGGCGGCCGGCAAGCTGGCTCGTGCCCGGCGTTCCCTCGACGGGCGTCGCCCAGCGGCGCAGCGCTGCTCGCGCCGTCTCGCCGAGGCTGGCGAACCCGTCGAGAAATGCCGTGAGCAAGCTGTCGGCACGCGTCTCGGCCTCGGTAATCAACGCGTGCAGGTACGAGCCGTCAACCGTGCTTCCGATGGCGTCTTGAGCCGTGCGGGGATGCGGCGCCTGCGGGTCGCGGGCCAGGCAGTCGGCGACCGAGGCGACGTACTGGCGGCGGAGGATCTCCTCTGCGTCCAGGTATGTCGCCGGCGGCCGCACCTGACCATTGATGACCGACAGCGGATCGCCCAGTCGCGGGAGCTGGTCACCCCGCCCGGTGACGAACGCCAGGTTCATGGCGTTGCCGGTCAGTCGGCCGGCGCGACCCACGCGCTGCAAGTAGGAGGCAACGGTGCGCGGGAGGGACGCAAGCATGACCGCCGACAGGTCACCGATGTCGATGCCCATTTCCAAGGTGGGCGTGGCGACCAGGACGTTGGGCGCATCCGGGTTGGCCTGCTGACTCTTGAACTGTTCCTCGTAACGCAGACGGTCCTTGTCCTCGAGCAGACTGGTGTGCTCACGGGCCACCACGCGGCGGACGTCGGTCGAGGCGTACATCCGCCGGTAGAAGTTGTCCTCACGCCCCTCGGGCCGCAGCCGCCCGGCGCAGCGGGCGACCATGCACGGTGCCCCGGACAGCTGCTGGACGACGGTCCTGCTACCAGGCACGAGCGTCTGACAGACGTCGCAGAGCAGGTGGTGAGCGCCGGCCTGCAGGTCCGGAAGGTCGACCGGTCCCACCAGGATCGAGGATTGCCGAAGCTCGTAGATCTGCGCGGCAGTCTTGCTGGTCACCACGCCGATGACGTTGAGTTGCGCGAGACGCTGCAGCAGCAGGCGAGCGAGCTTGGCGCCATCGCCGGGCGCAAGCCCCAAGTTCTTCGCCGTCCACAGTGCGTACCAGCTCTGCGAGCTGGTGACGGAGTCGAGGTCAGTCTGCTTCTTGAGCTTGTCGCCGCCGATCCGGGGATATCCAGGGGCGGGACGCCCGGCGGGGAACGCAGGCATCCCGTCCGACCGGGGGCGGCCGCCCCACACCGAATAGCGATTGCCGTCGTCCTGCTGGTAGCGGTTGAACCACTCGTGCTCGATGGCGCCCCGCTCGCGCATACGTTCGAGAACGCCACGCACCCATGCGGTCTTGACTTCGTCGTCGGGCTCCAGCCCGTTCAGCGTGGGGAGCCCACCGGCCTCCTCGATGGCCTGCTCGGCTACCCGCACCAGCACGGCCGGTGCGACGGCTACCTCGGCAGCGGCGCTACCCGTGCGTTCGAGCGTCCGACCGGTGCGGGACTGGAGACCGAACTCGAGGGATGCGTCCAGGAGGAGCCGGCGCTTCACCCGGGTGCGAACTCCGGCCGGAACATCGCGCAGCCGGGGCTTCTGCCAGAAGGGAGCAAACTCCTCCCGGTCGACCACCTCGGGCGGTACGACGCGGTAGCGGCGGTGCGGGTTGTCCCCGGCGTTGAGGATGACCTGCTCGACAAGGCCATCCAGGCTGATCGGTTGCTCGCCCACTGCTTCGCGGAGCACGGCGCGCAGGGTGAGGCTGAACGAGCGGCTCTGCACAAAGCCGGCTCGGTGCGCGGCGTCCTGCACGCTATCGGTGAAGACCAGAGCCTTCTTCTCCGCCTCGTCCAGCCCCTCGGCTCCGAACAGGGTGGACAGCGTCACCGACAACAGGGTCGCGATGGCCGATCCGAGGAAGCGGATGCCGTCCTTGTGCTGACAGGCGGGACAGGTGTCATCGAGCGACAACTCGCCCGCGTCGACACCCTGGTGTGTGAGGACCGGCAGGACACCGCCGCTACGGATCTCCCGTTCATCGTCGGGCAGCGCGGCGAGCAGTCGGCGTTCCCGGACGGCGAACCACATCAGGCCCTCGACCGGGGCGACATCCCGGGCCGCAGTGCGGTCCCCCTCGGTCGGGGCGTGGATTAGCGGCCGGAACCGGTCGTCCCGTCGGAACCGGCGGGCGCGGATCGTCTCGTCGTTGGTGTCGAGGTCCGTGCCCGTCGGCGCGAGCATCACCCCCCAGCCGGAGCGGCCGCAGTGCCGGCAGAACAGCGCGGGCAGAGGTGGGCCCTGGTCGGCGGCAGTTGCTTCGCCGGCGTGGACGGATTCGAGGTCGCCGTCGTCGCTCCAGTGGTAGCGCGGCGTCCCGCTGGCTGTCCGGTCGATGCGCGTCAGCTCGCGGACCCACAGGTGCAAGTCGACGGACACGGCTTCGCGGCCGACGACCGACCTGACGTGGCTGAACGCGGCCAGCAGGGCGACGACGAAGCTCAGCCATCGCGCCCCGGCCGGCTGCTCGGTTGAGCCCGCATCCGCGGCCAGCGCATCCGCGAGGTGTGCCGCGGACACCGCGTCGGCGGTCCCGTCCAGCACCAGTGGGGTGACCGGGTGCCCCTTAAGCAGGTCGAGCAGCGTGTCTTCGGTGATGTCGGCCAAGTCGGGGCGCAGCTCCCCGGTACCGCTGCCCTCTACGGTGAAAAGGCCGCTCAGCACAGTTTCGCTGATACGTCGGCCGTCGGCCTCGTCCCCGAGGGCCTCGACCGCTCGGATGATGTCTGCCACGACGACGTCATCGAGAGGCACCGGCACGAACCCCAGCTCGCCCACCCGGCTCGGCGCGACGTCAATCCATTCCGACGGTTCCAGCCGCGTCTCAGTGATAACGCTGTCCGACGGGAACTCCTCGCCGAACACCGTCTGAGCGAACCGAAGCATGGCCTCTGGATCGCCCTTGTCACCCAGGGTCGCCGACGTCGCGACGGGTGTGATGCGACCCAGCGGTCGTTGCCAGTCCTCGGGCGTGAAGGCGGGATCACCCACCGACCAGTGGCTCTTCAGCGCGAGCCCGAGCCGCCGGAGAAGCATCGAGACGTCAGTTCCCTGAGCACCGTCATAAGTGTGGAACTCGTCCAACACCAGGTACTGAAGGCTGCGGGCGCTCTTGGCCCACAGCCCCGCGTCGTCGTGTCGCAGGAGCAGCTGGTCGAGCATCTTGTAGTTGGTAAGGAGGATGTCCGGCGGGTCACTGCGGATGACGGCCCGATCGGTGATCAGGCCGTCCGCGGTCACACGGGTACGGCTGGGCCCCTCCTGTCCGGTGTAAAGGGCTGCTGTCACACCGGCGAGAGCGTCATGCTCGGAGAGCAACTGGGTGAGCCGCTTGGCCTGGTCGTTGGCGAGAGCGTTCATCGGGTACAGCACGATCGCTTTGGTGCCAGTGATACCGGTTTTCTTGGCTCGCAAGACGTGGTCGAGGATCGGGACGAGGAATGCCTCCGTCTTGCCCGACCCGGTGCCGGTGGTGACGAGCGTCGGCAGCGGTCGCAGCTTCTCCGGCCTAAGGTCAGCACTCGTCAGCCGGGCGAACGCAGCGGCCTGATGCCCGTACGGCGGGAACCCCTCGTACCAGTCGAGCGACGACCGCCAGCCGGGCTCCGCTGGCCGGAACGGCAGGCGAAGCCGCACGTATGGACCCTTGAACAGCCCCGTATCCGGGTCCTGAAGGAAGTCCGTGAGAGCGGTCCGAGCGTCCTCATCCGTAAGCGCGAACGTCGTCGTCAGGTAGTCGAGAAGGCTGTCTCGGATCTCCTCGGCCTGCACCGTGGGCAGCAGTTCACTCACGAGCGTTCCCTAAGCACCTGCTCGAAATGGCCGTAGGCCCGGCGCATGTCCGTCTCACGGTCATATTCCGGCACCCGCTTGCCAGCCGCGACCGAACGCCCGTACTCGTCAGCTCCTAAGCCTCGCTCGGCGCCGCGCAGGACCCCGAATTGGGCGCGGTACACCTCGATCAGTTCCTCACAGGAGATATCAAAATTCAGCGCCACCAGAGCGTCAAGCTCTAGCAACGCCTGACGCCGAGCCCAGTCGGTCCTCAGAGGCGTTCCGGTGCTCCAACTGGAGTTGGCAGCCGCTTCCAACACTGCGTCGGAGGTCCTGATCGACTGAGGCGGCGACGCGGTCCACGGTGAGGCGTTCACGTCACCCGCCCAGCTGCTCCACAATTCGGCGTACGACGAATTTAGGCAGTTCAGGCGGAGAACGCGAAGCGCAATATCCTGAGTGAACACCGACATGTTTGGGAGTCTCAAACGAGCAAAAAGGCCAGTGCGAATGTCTGCCTTTTGCGCAACTCGCAACTGGAAATCGACGCAGACGCTTCCTAGCGCTCCACAGAGCGTGGCGATGTCTTCCGTCGTCCACTCCGGGTGACCGACACTGACTACGGTTTCGATGTGCTTTACGCCGGGCGGAATAATCGCCGGCTGCATCGTTCGAATGCCGGCCGCCCCAACGCGTCGGCGCCAGGCTACGCGGAACAGATTATCGGCTCGAAAGTTACCCCAATACGGCAACCCCGCCTGCACCCGGGCTTTATCCTTAAGCTGATATCCCGTAGACCACTCGGGAGCTTCAGGTAGCGCTTCTGGATTCACCTCGTTCCAGTCCCGATGACTACGCATCTCGGGGCCCCGCTCCTGAAAAACAGGATTCTGCACGCTCAAATGAGGGCCCTGCAATACGACTGCGGATGGGTCGTGGACCACGTTCCATTCGGGAACGATCAGACCTTCACGCACACCGGACGTTTCGCCGATTCCATACCAGTGATAGAAGTCGAGACGGTCACCAATCGTTGGGGCTTTGGACACCTTCTCCAGAACCTTGTCCACGCCAGAGTTGACGGCGAACATGAACGGCCCCGTCATAGCGACCGAGGGGCCAGACTCCCCAAGCGCCCAAGCGTCGAAGTGAGTCGAAGTGATGTGCCTTATCCGAGAACTGTGGGGCCGGACGTCCCATGCCCCGAGGTCATCCTTGATGTTCGGCATACTCCCCGACCCGTCGTGGCGCCTAGAGTTGACGACTGTATGCGGCTCAAGCAGATAGCACGCATTCACGAAGGAAGGACGATCGGTCGCCGAGCCTGATACAGAGACAACAAAAGAGACTCTGTTGCCAATCTCGAACAGTTTTCGCTCGTTGGTGAAGTGCCAGAGCTGCCTGAGCCTCCTGTAAGTCTCTCCACGAAGCAGGTCCGCCCTTTCTTCCTGAAATACGGAAGTTGAGTGAACAAACGCCGCAACGCCCGTAAGGCTGAGCAACCTCCAGCCCATCCCGAGAAAGGACTTATACAAGTCCGCGGTGGCCTTCCCCTGGTAGGGGTACATAGCCCTGCCCCGCAAGTACTGAGTCAGCGACTCTACGTTGCCCGCCTCGATTAGGACGGCAATGCGCTGCCTCTCAGATGCCGATTCAGCCCAGTCCGAGCCGCTCATTGCCATCTGAGATCTGCTAAAAGTGTAACGCGGATCTTGTTCCGTCAACGCCGCCTTCAGGCTGAACTCCGGCTGCACCCACGGGGGGTTCCCAGCGAGAAGTGCAAAACCGCCTCGGGCGAAGACGGGTGAGAAGTCGAGCTCCCAGTGAAAGAATCCCTGCTGCGCCGCCACCTGCTCGCACACCACGAGCCATGGGTGCTTCGTCAAGACCGCGGGCACCGAATAGGCGCTCGCGAAGGCGAGATCGTTGACCTCGAAGTCGCCGAGCTCGGCCCACGTCGTCCCTCCGGCAATTGTCTGCTGACCGGCCGCGGTGCGCCCCTTGCCGGCGTGTCGGCCGAGCAGCATCTGCAGCGCATCGATCCACTGGTCCAAGGTCGGCGGATCGATCCGCTGCGGCCTCCCGTCGACCTCCCGGGTCGTCAAGGTGCCAGTGAGCGGCCAGAACCACAGCGCGCACCACGCGTCCATGACGCGGCGCAGGCGGCGGTAGGCCCCGGATGCGTCGGCGAGCGCGTCTTCGATCTCCGCGCGCTGGACCGCCCCGCCCTCCGGTAGTGCCTCGGCACCCCAGACCGGGATGGAACGCCGGATCTCATGTTCAGCAATTTGGAGGCGTCGATAGGCGATCTGCCACAAGGCTTCGACACGGTGAGCAAGATCGACCAAGGCGTCGACCTGTTTGGCAGTCGGCTTCACCTGCAGGCTTTTGCGCCAGGCCTTTAGCCGGGCCATGCCCTCCGGGGCCAGTGCCTTGGCTTCGTCCGCGTCCGCCGTTGCGCCCCACCCCACGGAGGGCAGGAGGAAATGGTGGACCCGGCCGGTGACCGCCGTCCCGAGCGCGTCATTCTCGATGTCCTGGGCCAACGTGGTCAGCGGGGCGTCGACGGGCACGTCGGTGAGCCAGGTCTTCTTCGTCACCTGATCCCGCCTGAACGTCGCACGGCGGGCGCCGATCAAGGAGTTGCCGCGGCGCAGGTGGAGCCCAAACCACGGGGCCTCCAGCCCCTCGACCATGGTGTCGAGCCACAGAGAAATCTCGGCGAGCTCCACCGCCGTCGCGTTGAAGTCCACGCCGTAGACGTTGTGCAGCGCGATGAACGCTTTCACCTGCTGGAGCGTTCGCGGGTACTCGTCGGGCTCGATCCGCTGTCCGAGCTCGTCCTGGCGGCGGCGAAGGTACTGCTCGGCAAGCTGCCGGACGGCCTCGATCGCGAACGCGCCGGACCCCAGGGCCGGCTCACACACGGCTAGTTGGAGGATCTGATCGGCCGGCGTCTTTTCGCCGTCCTGGTCCAGCAGCTCTTCGAGGGCCTGCGACACCACGAAGCGGGTGAGGACTTCGGGCGTGTAGTAGGAAGCCGACTGTTGGCGTTCCCGACCAGCAAGGCGGAAGACGAACGTTCCCTGGCTGTGCAGTACCGGCCGCTCCTCGCCCGTGACCGGGTCCTCGTCCCGAACAAAGTCCGAAGGCGAGATGTCGTCAGCCCGGTCCACGGGCACGACCCATGAGCCCTTGCTGGCGTCGCCGCTCTTAGCCACTTCGTACAGGTCCGTCTCGGCGAAGAAGCCGGTGTAGCTCATCAGGCCCTCGTAGACGGCCCCGAGCTGGTTAATGCCGAGCTCGGCGTAGGAGATGAAGCCGCGATCCTTCCCCTTGGACTCCTTGCTCAGCAGCAGGTGACGCAGGACCTGCTGGAGCGCCGCGTTCCCGAGCCCGACGTCGTCGATGTGGGCCGTGGCCACCGGTCGGAAGAGGTCGGCGCGCAGGCTGCGGAAGTTCAGGCCCTCCGGCGGCTCGCCGTCCGCGGCGATCGTCTGGGTGTCGCGGTCGACCAACCGGAAGAGCACGGCCAGGGAGTCGTAGAGGTGGGATCCGTGCTGAGCGCTGGGGCTGGCCAGCTCGACGAGGGTGAGCTCGCGCAAGCGATCGAGGCTGTACCCACGCTCGTACTCGGGTGAGCCGACCGGCAGCACTCCCAGCTCCGGCGACGCCTCGGCGTACAGCAGGAAAAGGATGCGGTAGAGGAACCGCAAGGACTGGATGGCCAGCGGCTGCGCCTGGTCGGCCGGGAGCGGCGGTAGGCCCTGGCGGACGCGGCGGCTGACCAGCTCGTTCGCGATGATCTCGATCGACAGACGGACGCCCTCGCGTAGGTCCTTCGATACCCCGACTGTGTGCTTGACGGACTCTTCGAGGACCGCGCTCCACCAGATGTCGCCCTCGGCGTCCGGCGCCAGGGACTCCGCGCTGATACAGGCCAGCGCGCGGTCGACCTCCCCACCGCGACGGTCTTCGTTGCGCTCACACACCAGCTGGAGATCAACGGCCAGGTAGCGGCCCTCCGCCCACTTCGCGCGTTCGGCGACGAGCGCGAACCGTCCAGCCAGCACCAGGGCGAAGGCGGGCGCGTCATCCGACACGAACAGGGTCGACAGTGTGCGAGCAACGGAGCGGAACTCGGTCTTGTCGTCGTCCAGCGTGTACGGCGACAGCAAGGTGTCGACGTCCTTGTGCAGCAACGTCTCCAGGCTCCCGGTGGCCTGCCCTTCCACGATGACCAGCGGAGCGCCGTTTGTCATTCCGGGCGCGCTAACGCGCAGAACCGGACCGGTGCGTTCGGTGTGCAAACCCACGCCGCTGTAGCCGAGCATCTCCAGCAGCCGCGCGTACACGTCGGGGAGAACGCCGTCCGGTACTGGGACCAGGTCGGTGTCCCCCGCAGGTTCGCCGAGCCCGGCGAGTTGGTCCTGCAGCCAACGGCGTGCCTGGGTGAAGCGAGCACGCGTGGTCGCTGCTACACGTTCCGCGCCGTCCTCGGCGGGGCGGGCCTCGGCCTGTGCCTCGTCCCACGCCTTCCGACGCGTGACCACCCGCGCCTGGAACGACTGCGAGGTGGCGTCGGTGGTGAAGAAGTGCTCAGAGATCCAGTCCTCGCCGATGAGAATGGCGTCGCTGCCGGCCATCAGTTCCCTCCGACCATCGCGCGGACGTCGGCCTCGCGCGGGACGACCACTAGGAGGGGGCGCACCAGTCGCCGTTCAGGCAGCATGCTCTTCGCCATCTCACGTTCTTCCTCGACGCGTTGCCGCCGATCACGCAGCTCCGATCGCTGCACCAGTACGCCCGCCTCGTCGTCCCACTTGTTGGTTCGCTCCGACCATCGCTGCACCCGGTCCCGGGTTGCTGACTCAGCTGCCTGAACGACGTCCCCCATGAGCCGATCGGCTGCTCGGACCGCTGGACCGACGTAGCGGGTCAACAGGTCGGCACCGACCAGGCCGCCAGCATTGACCGTCACCCCGGTGAAGCCGGCCTCGGCGAGCGCGGCCGCCGCTGACGCGAACGGCGTGACCGGAGCGAAGGAGGGGTTGGCCGGGTTCGGGAAGGTGGCGAGCAGGAACGATGCCGCCACCACCTGGCCACGGACGTTGGTCAGACTTCCGTGCAGCACCACGGTCAGCTCCTCGACGTCACCGCGAACGGCGAACACCTGGTTGCGGCCGAGACTGGCCAGTGCCCGGTCACTGGCCCACTCCACGACCGGGTGCAGGGGCGCCAGGTAATGCGCCTCCGGCCAGAGAGAGCTCGACTCGTCGCTGAGCGCCTGCGTCAGTTCCGCCTTGCCACGCTGCGGAGTGCTCGCGAGGCGCATCTTCTGAGCTACCCGGCGGGCGGCCAAGTACGACTGCGGTAGCACCTCCAGACGCTGCCGCAGGTCAGGCGGAGGCACGAACTCGACGATGGAGTACTCCGGGTGTTCCTTCCACGAGACGCCGTTGGGCGGCGCAGCGCCAGGGGTGGGAAGGAACTCCTCGACCGCCTCACGGAAGAAGTCCAACTCAGTCGCGAACACTCCGACGGATCCGCCGGCCGTCGGTGCCGTGGTTGCCGCCTCGGTGGGTTTCGCAGCGGTGAGGCGAGCAAAGAGACCGGCTACGCCTGGGGAGGCTTTGACCTCCTCAACGGTCTTCACCTCGTCGTCCAGGTCCCGCCCTTCCGCCAGCACTCGGCGGATGGCGTCCTCCTCGGCCTCGACGTCGTACTTGCCCATCAGCGAGGCGGAGTCACCGAGCGCCTTGTGCGCCTCGTACTCCTTCTCCACCAGCTTCTTGAGCACCCGTACGTCACCGGCGAACTTCCCGCTGTCGGGGTCCAGCAGCAAGGTGGTGATCTGCGGCTGTTGCTTCTGCCCGTAGCGGTCGATGCGTCCGTTGCGCTGCTCGATCCGGATCAGCGACCAGGGGATGTCGAAATGGATGAGCTCGTGGCACTGCGCGTGCAGATTGACGCCCTCCGACGCAACGTCACCAGTCACGAGGACCCGGATGTGCGATGACGCCTGCTTGAACGACTCGACGACCGCCTGCTGATCGACGTCGCTGAGACCGCCGTGCAGGACGGCGACCTGCTCCTTCGACAGGCCAAGGTCGGAGCAGAGCGACTCTTGCAGCCATCGGAGCGTGGCGACGCGCTCGGCGAAGACGACGGCGCGCATCGGCTTCCTCGCGCCGACGCCGATCTTCTGCAGATAGTCCACGAGTGCGGCGTACTTGGCCGACGTCTTCGTCCCTGCAGCGGCGGCCAGGTCGTCCAGGATCTGCAGCGCCTCGATTTCGCGTCGCTGTTCCGGGGTGGGCGCAGGCCGAGCGGGCTGGCCCCCCTTCCGCGGCGGCTCCAGCCGACGGATCCGCTCCCGCACGGATTCGCGGAGGGCCGCCGGAGAGGAGAGGAAGGCCTTGGCCAGCGTCCAGGGGAACAGCCCGCCGTTGGCACCGGAGTAGGGGGACGACCCGGTCGCCGGGTACAGCCAGGTGTCCTCCAGCTCCTGGATGATGTCGCTCTCCGCCGGGGAAGGCGAGACCAGCAGGTTCTGAGGTTCTTTGCGCTCGGCCCAGTCTCCGCCGACGACGCTGGCGACGTCGGGGCTGTGCCGGTGCCGGCGAATCACCAGACGCTTCACCTCGTCTTCGATGAGGCTGCCATCCGGGCGTACCGCACTGGGGTCGAGCATCCGGACGAGTTCGGCGAAGGACGCGGCCTTGCCGTTGTGCGGTGTTGCGGACGCCAGCACGAGCGCGTCGGTACGGGACGCCAGGAGCTTTGCCAGTCGGTTGTTCTGCGACGTGGAGTTGGTGACGTTGTGCGACTCGTCGATGACGACGGCGTCCCATCGCTGCTTCTGCAGGTGAGCCAGGTAGCGATCGGACTTCAGCGTGTCGATCGAGATGATGACTCGCTTGTAGAACATGAAGGGGTTGCGGTTGGCCGGGAGCTGCTGCCGGATGCGCTGGATGCCGACCGAGTCGAGGCGCACAAAAGGCAGAGCGAATCGGGTCCACAGCTCGAACTGCATCTGTTCGAGGACATGGCGCGGGGTGACCACGAGGATGCGTTCGCCGCGGCCCCGGCGAACGAGCTCGGCGAGGATCATGGCGATCTCGAGCGTCTTGCCCAGTCCGACCGCGTCGGCGAGCAGGATTCGCGGGCGCAGGTTCTCCGGGTCGAGGGCCTTTCGGACCGCGGCCTGTTGATAGCCGAGTGCGTCCGCCAGCCCTTGAGTCGCGACCGTCAAGTTCGGGTCGGTGAGCGGCACCGGCGACTTTCGCAGCATCGCCTCGAGCCAGAGGCGAGTGCGGCGGTAGCCCGACGAGTCATCGGCCACGACGGTCGCGTCTGCCGGATCGACGACTTTGACCTCGTCGAGGACCGTTGCAAACGTGGCCGTGGTGTCGCGGACCAGCTCGGTGAGGCCCTGAACGTCGACCAGCCAGCCATCGCCGTCCCGTTCGACGCCGGTGATGAGCCACTGCTCGTCGCGGACCTCGACCACCGAACCGGGAGCGCCCAAGAAGTCCTCGGCTGAGCTGGGCATCGTCGCCGTCATATCTCCCCGTTCCACACAGTGCTCTCGGGACGTGGAAGGCGAGTCACCTCGAAGGATTCCCGCCGTCGAACCGAGGCTTCGACCCTTCCGGGAACCAGTGGTTCAGTCCCTCGATCGGACCCTACACACGGGGACACCGTGAAGCCGCCGTGTCTCGACGTGCATAGCTCAGTGAGGCCATTGGGGCTGTCGAGGCGTGTCCCACGTCCGGCCGACGCGGCGGGCAGGCGCGCGAAGCGAGCGTCCGAAGGGGGCAGCGCACCTCCTCACTCGATCGGATCATGTCCTCCGGACGCGTCTCAGTTCTCCCCGACTCCCTCCCTGAGAGTGGACGCGTGACCTGGTGGAGATCTGCGCCCACGGAGTGGCCTGAGGGAACGCGACGCTATGCAGCGTGAGGTAGCCACAGACGCTCTCCGCCACCTACTGCTGGGCCGACCAGCTCAGGACAAGCGGCAGCTTCTGACGGGCCTACGTACGCAAGGCGTCCACGACTTGACCACGACAGATGTGAACAGCCTGCTCTATGGGCGGCGGGACCTGTTCGTCTCAGACGACGGAACACCGCCTCGTTGGCGCGTGATGAGTCAGCCGGGCATGCGCCCCCGGACGAAGGCCGGCGTCCAGCTGGTCCCCGAGACGCCTCGCTCCTATACCGGGCATGCCCCGAGAGCATGGCAATCGGAGGCGCTCGCTGCGTGGACGTCGCACGAGCGGCGTGGCGTCGTGGAGGCGGTGACTGGAACGGGGAAAACCACCGTCGGTGTCCTGGCCGCGGCCTCCGCCGTCGACGCTGGGGAAAAGGTGCTGGTGCTGGTCCCCGGTCGGGAGCTCCTCGATCAGTGGTACGAGGTGCTGCAACGAAATCTGCCGAGCATCCGGATTGGCCGTCTCGGGGACGGTAACGAGGACGCTCTGGCCCGCCACGAGGTCGTCGTCGCGACCGTCCAGTCGGCGAGTCGGTGGCAGGTCTTGCAACCAGATACGCCCGGTCTGCTCATCGCCGATGAGGTGCACCGCTACGGCGCCGAGACTTTCGCTCGAGCGCTGGAACCGGAGTTCGTCGCGCGACTTGGCCTGACTGCCACCTATGCCCGCGATGACGAGGGCCTCGCTCGACACCTCGACCCCTACTTCGGCGGTGTTGTCTATACCTGCGGATATGAGCGCGGCCTGGCCGACGGAGTCCTGGCTCGCTTTCGAGTCGGGCTACTTGGTGTCGACTTCGATTCGCAGGAGCGTGAGCTGTATGGCGAGTACAACGCGACAGCCCGGACTCTTCGCGGGCGACTCATCGCTACCCATGGGTGCCCCCCCGAGCCATTTGGAAGCTTCATGGCTGCAGTCGTCATGCTGAGCGAGGGGGGCCTTGGCGCCTTCCGACCAACGAAGGACGCCCGCGCCTACCTCAACGCCTTCAGCAAGCGTCGGCAGCTTCTAGCCGAGTGCCGGCGCAAGCACGAGGCACTTGCTGAACTGGCTCCCGTGTTGGCGGCAGCTGATCGCGGGCTCGTCTTCAGCGAAACCAAGGACAATGCCGACGCGGCGGCTCTATTGCTTAGCCAGCGCGGAGTCGCGGCGATGAGCTTCACCAGTTCCTTGCGGCCGTCAGAGCGCCGCGAGCGCATGGATCAGTTCAAGCAGGGCGAGGTCCGCGTGCTCGCAGCCCCTCGCGTCCTCGACGAGGGGATCGATGTCCCGCAGGCGGACGTCGGGGTCATCCTCGCAGCGAGCCGCAGCAAGAGACAGATGATCCAACGTATGGGCCGCGTCATCAGGCCCAAAGTCGACGGGCGCCCGGCCACGTTCATCGTCATGTACGTACGAGGGACTGCCGAGGATCCCGCGATGGGAGCCCACGAAGCCTTCCTCAGCCAGCTCGTGGAGGTAGCGGAGGAGACGACACACTTCCCGCGGCGCGCAACCGGCGCCGATCTGCTCGCTTGGCATCTACAGGGCAGGGCCTGAAGGGGGCACCGCGAGAAGGAGCGTTCGGTTCTGATCGCCTGAGGACACCTCTCCCCGTCCGGAGGGGTTGACCGTCCGAAGTTGGATGCTTCTGATCTCATGCTGCGGTGAAAATCGCCACCTGGAACTGCCGCGGAAAACTCGATACCAAGCTGCCACCCCTCTTAGAACTTGGCGTCGACATCGCCGTCTTGTGCGAAGCCAAGTCGCCGTCCGCGTGGCCCACGACACGAGACGGTCTGTCGGTGAGGGGATTGAGCAAGCCGATCCCAGGCGCCGGCTGGAGGGAGCTTGTCGTCGTCGCCAGCGAGCGAGCGATGGACGCTGTCACGCCATGAGGCCGCGGACACTGCTCCCGATTGGACGCTGCCCGTGCGCGTTAGTGGGCCCGCTTGCTTCACGATAGTTGGCATCCACACCGCCGCGTTCCCAGGATCGGGGGGCTACGAAGGAGAGATCGACCAAGCCATTGATTGGATACAAGACCTTTCCGACGTAGGGCCGATTCTTCTCGCTGGAGACTTCAACTCACCGATCAGTACCAGTCAGCGCCGGTACGACAAGGTCGCGCAGCGGCTCACAGACATGGGGCTGTGCGACGTCTACCAGACCGCGCGGGGACTCGAACGGGGCGAGGAGCCGACCGAGCCGACGTACTACCAAAGCCGACTCGGCGAGGTCCGCGGGTTCCATATCGACCACATCTGGTTGCCAGTTGAGTGGGCGGACGGCGCCGCGGTCCATGTTGGCGATCACGACACGTGGATAGCTTCTGGACTCAGCGACCACGCTCCGGTGGTCGCCGACGTCCACATCGGCTACTGAGCAGAGCGGCGCATCGACCACATCTGCGCCGGACGCTCGGACTGCATGGCGACGTCCCACGGGATAGCGCCGTTGACGACCTCCTTGCGGAAGTTGCCGACCGCCACTCGTGCCAGCTCGGGGTCAGCGGCCACCCGCTGGGCCAGTTCGATCGCCCGGTCCTCGACCGCGGCGTCCTCCAGCGACTCCCACGCCAGGCCGAGCTCCACGGCCTTGTCGCCGTTGATCTCCTCGCCGAACAGAGCCATCGCCGCGGCTGCCTCTCGGCCGATCAGGCGCGACAGGATCACGAAGTGGCCGCCGCCCGGGTGCATGCCGCGCTTGAGGAAGCCGGCCAGCAGCCGCACGTCCTTCGCGACGATGCGAAGGTCGGTCGCCAGCAGCATGTTCATGCCGGCTCCGACAGCCGAGCCGCGCACCGCGGACACAGTGGGCACCCGCACCTGCCCGAGCCGGTAGAAGGAGTCGTAGATCTTGCCCATGCCCTCGTAGGCGTCGGAAGCCGCCGGGTCCTTGCCGGCCGAGGTGAGCGTCGCGACATCCCCGCCTGCGCAGAACGACTTGCCGACACCGCGGATCACCAGCGCGCCGACCTCCGGCTTGGCGTCCACCTCGTCGAAGGTCGCGATCAGCTCGTCGGCCATTACGGGCGTCAGCGCGTTGCGCCGGTCCGGAGCGTTGAGCGTCACGATCGCGACGCCACCGTCCACCTCGAGCAGCACTTCACCGGATCCGGCCACGAGCCCACCTTCCTGCTGAGCGGACCGGCCCTGACGCCGGGTCCACCTTCCTGACAGGCATCAGACCACGGCCACATCTCCCTCGCAGACGCGGCTGCGCCTCCGCCTTGGAGGAGGACGGAACGGAAGCGCCGCGGGCGCGCGCGCGAGTCGGTCGGGAACCGGAGCAACACCCCGGCGTCCGTCCGCGGGAGAGCGCGTCTTCTTGCTCGCCAGCATTGACAGCGCCTCAGTGCCACGGTCGACGCCGGCCACGTCGGCGAGTCGTACGAAGTAGAGCAGGACGTCGGCGACGTTCTTCCCCGAGTCGCGCCCGCGAGTGCTCGTTCACGACTTCCCGCACAGCAGTCGTGTGGAGCGACTGCACCAGCCCTCCCTCACCCGGCCCGCCAGGGCAAGGGTCAGCGCGACTTGACGTCGAGGAACTGGCCCACGTCGCGCGCCTTGGTGAAGGCGCGCATGCGGGCGGTCGGGTCGGCCTCGTCTGTCACCCGTCGAGTACTGGTGCCGGGATACCGGGTCGAGCTCGGCAAGCGGAAGGACTGAGTCAATTCTCCGGGTCCGCCGGTCGCTAGGAACCCGGCATCCCCGCGATAGTGCCTCGCCCGACAGCCCTGCGGATGTGAGCCTCCATCAGGTCCTATGTGGGCAGTCTCGCGTGAGCCTGAGGCACCGGGATGCCGATGTTCGTTGTCAGGCCTGCAGCGTGACCTTCGAGACGTACGCCGAGTGCCCTGTGACCTGTCCGCTGACGTTCCGGTCCTTGAGTCGCGGTCGCGCTGACCCGAAGCCGGTCTCGCCCACCGCGACCTCGCCTAGCTCCGCGAGTTTGTAGACCCAGCGCAGCACCTGGTCGTTCGTTGACCAGTAGTTCCAGACCCTGTCTCGCACGGCTGCCTCGAGGCCGTGCCAGTGGCCTCTTCGTCCGACGGCGGCGCCGAGCAGGTGCATTGTCTGGATCCGCGGCGTCCCCGGGCGGGTAGCGAGAGTCAGCGCCGTGGTCACCATGACCCGCGCGCCGAGACTGTGGCCCATGAGCACGTAGGGCCCCTCTTGCGTCCGGGCGATCAACTCGGCCAGGGCGGCACCGGTCATGCCGGCCCGTGTCTTGGCAACCGTCCACGGGTTGGTCGCAGCGCCATGAATTCCGAGCACCCACCCGAGTCCCGGGAGCGCTGCGACCTTGCTGCCACGTCGAGCGCCCTGGAGCAGGGCCGCGCGGACAGCAGCCTTGCCACCGTTGGTCACCAGCAAGCCGGCGAGGTCCTTCAACTCCTTTGCGCCCCAGTGCACCTGGTAGACGGGAGCGTCCGGGTAGCGCGTGTCGATGAGGCGTCGCCAATCAGACCAGGCGGACTGCCCCTCAGTGAGGAAGCCCGTGGCGAACACCACGGGGGTCCCCGAGCCGGGACGCACCAGCTCGATCGCGAACGATCGGTCGTCTCCGGCGTACGCGGCCACGGTCGCGGCGCCGAGGGCTCCGCCCAGCGCTGTCCCTGTGGCGGTGACTACGGCTGTGCCTCCTGCCATGCCGAGGCCCCCGGCCGCCACCGCGCCACCACCGAGCATGGCCAGTCCGTGGCTGGTGGCGGCTGCGCCCGTGAGCGTCCCCCCGAAGACCGAGCCCCCGAGGGCCGCTCCGATGGCCGGGGCTGCGAAGAAGGCGAGGGGCGCGACGACGGCCGCGGCTCCGATCGTTCCGCCGGTCACTTTGGCGATGCGTTCCGCGTTGCGCACCTCGTGCTTCAGGAAGTCGCCGTAGTCGCCGAGGCTCGGGATGGGCGCGTGCAGCTTCTCGAACGAGGGGATTGCGTGGCGATGCTCGGCGCAGTACCCGAACCTGATCCGGGCCCGCGGCCTGATGACTGCGCGGTGCGAGCACCCAAGTACGCCGCAGTCGACCGTCGGTGTGCCGCACTCCTGGCACAGGTACGTTCTCTTGGGCCGATCCGAGCCTTGGACATGGCGATGCGCCGTCTCGCTGAAGCAGCCCGAGCACCACGCCCTGACCGTCCGCTCACCCAGCCTCACCACGAAGTCTGCAAGCGCGAGCGCGTCCTTGCGCTCCACGTCGGCCGCCTCCCGATGACCGGCTCTCTTCTCGGGGGATCGTGACCGCCGGAAGCCGAGTTCGTTTGCGGCGTATCCGAGCACCAGCGCCACCAGCGCCACGTTGTCCGCTAGCTCTGTACTGCCGAGCACCTCCGGATGAGCGTCGTCGGGGCCCGTCCCGCGGGCGACGAGCTCGTGGTGCCCGACATCCAGTCGGACCTCGAAGCCGCCGCTACGGGGCAGGTAGTTCAATTCATGCACGTCGGAGCCTCCAGCTCACGGAACTCTTTCACCAGCCACCGAGCAGATGTCGTGGTCGCTTGGCGGAGATTCGTGACCCACCGATCAGTCACGGTCAAAGCCGAGTGCAGCAGTCGCATCCGCATGGGACCTCACTCGTCACCCCACCCATGCCACCAGAAGCACCGCTCATGCCCTCGGCGGGAACCGGAGCGGCCCGTGTCCCCGGCCGGGACACGGGCCGCTCCCAAGAGCTGACTTACTGGATGGCCCAGGTGGCCGAGACGTCGTCGAAGGAGAAGCTCTCCGACACCTGCACCTGGCCACCGTCGATGGCGGTGGGTGGGACGTCCATGCATACCTGGAAGGACGCGGTGCCGCCGGCAAGGAGAGTCGGCACGTCGGAGACCTCGTTGGAGATCGACGCGTAGCAGCTGCTTGCGTCGTACTTCCTTGCGTCACTGCCCACGAACTCGGTGGTGAGGTCGAGCCAGGGGTCTCCGTCGTCCGTCCCGTTGTAGGTCACTGTCATATCTACGAGGACGTACTGCCCGGTCGGTGGGTCGTTGAACTGGTTCGCATCGGCGACGATCTCGTTGCCGTTGGCCGTGACGGAGTCGACGGTGACCGTGTACTCACTCAGCTGCCCTGACTGGCCGAGTGAGAGGACAGCTGCCTCATCCGCCTCAGCATCCTGGGCGGCATCCGCTGACGAAGGCAGGCCCGAAGCGGAATCCCTGATCTCGTCTGCCACGTCGTCGATGACGGAGCCATAGAAGGCCTGGGTGGCGAGGACCCCGGCGAAGGCGAGAACGGAAAGAATGACACTGGCCATCGCCATGCCGGAGCCGCTTCGCTTGCCACGGCGCGCCGAAACAAGCGCCGGGATGCCCAGCGCGAGCCCGACCACGGCAAGGACCGCAGCGAAGTTGTTCACGATCGGCACCCAGCACAGCAGGACCGCGATGATTGCCAGCACGAGTGCCGAGATGGCCAGACCAGAGCCCTTGCGGGCACCGGGGGGCTGCTGCCCGCCGTACTGGTAGTCGGGGCCGGGCGGCGGGCCGTACGGAGGCTGCCCCTGCCCGTAGTACTGCTGCGCCGCCGGCTGGCCAAACTGAGGCTCGTACCCGTGTTGCTGGTCCTGGGCGGGCTGATGCGGGTGGGACATTCACGCTCCTACGGCTGCTGGGCCGAGCGGATCGCCGGCGTCACGGGAAGTATCGAACCGCACGCGTTCCGCCTTGAGCCGAAGAAGACAGAGAGGTCAAAGAGGCGCATGGTGATCGGCCCGAACGAGGACCGAGGGGTCACCGGGTGCTGAACGACGCGGCGGCCCAGTCCCCCCTCGCGGCTCTCCGAGCGGGGCCGGAGCCCAGGTAGAACGAGCACATCGCACCGACTCGACCGGCACGCTCAGTAGCCGCATTCGGTCCGGCGGGCGTCCAGCTGCATCCCCGCTGACCGGCGCGCTTCCCACGCAGCAGTCGGCCTGTGAACACCCTGTCGAGTCTGCGGTGGATAGACTCTCGAGCGTTCCGCACGTCCCGTGCATCTACCTGCTGTCGGCTCCGCCGGCGGATCAAGGCGGCACGCCTGATCCGCAGATGCACAGAGGTCATGTCCTACGCAGGCTCGCGCGACCACGCGCTTCTCCGGCACGCCGGTCCCACGTACTTCCCGCTCGCCTTCATCGCGCGGCTGCCCTTCGCGATGATGGTCGTCGGCGTGCTGACCCTCGTGGTCGCCGAGCGCGGCTCGGTCACCCTCGGCGGGCTCAACTCCGCCGCCGCCGGCATAGGCACCGCCGTCGCCGGCCCGCTGCTGGGTGCGGCCGTCGACCGGTTCGGCCAACGACGGGTCCTGGTCCCGGTCGGGCTGCTCAACGCCGCGCTGCTCGGCTCGTTCCCCCTGGTGGTAGCCAGCAGCGCCGCGGACGCCGCCGTGCTCGCGCTGTCGGTCCTGATCGGCGCCACCGCACCGCAGGTCGCGCCACTGTCCCGCACCCGGCTGGTCGCCCTCATCCGGCGCCACATCGATAAGGACAGGCAGGAGAAGACGCTCAGCGGCACCATGGCCTACGAGTCCGCCGCCGACGAGACGGTCTTCATCATCGGCCCGTTCGTCGTCGGGCTCCTCGCCAGCGCCATCGCCCCCTGGGTGGCCATCACCGGCGCCGCAGCCATCACCTTCGTCTTCGTCACCGCGTTCGCCCTGCACCCCACCGGCCGGGTCGAGCCGGGCGCCGACAAGACAGCGGAACAACAGGCCCCGGTCCGCGAGCTGGCCCGACTCCCGCTCGTCACCGTCGTCGTCGGCACCCTCGGTGTCGGCATCTTCTTCGGCGCGACCCTCACCTCGCTCACCGGCTTCCTCGCCGCCGACGGCGACGGCGACCGCGCCGGACTGTTCTACGGCGTCATGGGCATCGGCTCGGCCGTGCTCGCGCTCGGGTCAGCCGCACTCCCCCAGCGGTTCACCCTGCGGGCGCGCTGGCTGACCTTCGGCACGCTGCTGCTCGCCGCCTCGATTGCTCTCGCCTTTGCACGGTCGGAGACCGACCTCGTCATCGCCCTGGCGATCCTCGGGCTCGGCGTCGGTCCGACGCTGGTCACGCTCTACAGTCTCGCCGCGCAGCTGAGCCCGACCGGCCGCTCGGCGACCACCATGACGATGCTCGGCTCCGCCATCGTCGTGGGTCAGGCGCTGGCGTCGGCGGTCACCGGTGCGGTCGTCGACCAGGCCGGCGCGAACGCCGGGCTCGTTGCCCCCGCCCTCGCGGCGGCCCTCGTGGTCGCCGCCGGCCTCGCGCACACGACGGCGCCGCAGCACGTCGAGGAGCGCGAGCTCCTAGCCGCCTGACGCGCCGATGGCCCGGCCACCCTCAGGTGGCCGGGCCCGTCGTTGAGCGGGTCAGCCGATCGCGGCGGCCCGGCGGCGGCCGAGCACGGTCAGGCCGAGGCCCAGCGCGAGCGCCAGCAGCCCGCCGAGCAGCGCCGGGGCGACCGGGCTGCCGGTGTAGGCGAGCGTCGAGCCGGTGCCGGCACCCTTCGTGCCGGCGCCGCCCTCAGCGCTCATCGACACCGGAGTGATGGCCGGAACCGCGCCGGAGAAGGCGCCCGGCTGACCGGACACCGGGGTTCCCGGCGTGCCGGGCACGGCAGGCGTCAGCGGCACGAGTGCCGCGGAGCACGTGGTGCTCGCCCCACCGAGGACGCCGACGCCGATCCCGCAGACGCTGACCGGCGCATCGACGTCGACGACCGGGTCCGTGCCGTCCGTCGAACCGCCCGAGCCGGACGCCGGAGCGGTGCAGGTCGCGCTCGCGTCGCCCAGAACACCCGCGGCGATGCCGCAGACGGTGACCGGTGCGTCCACGCCCACGACCGAAGCGGCGCCGTCCGAAGCACCACCCGTAGCAGGGGCGGCGCAGGTCGCGTCGGCGTCGCCCAGGACGCCGACGGCGGTGCCGCACACCAGCACCGGCACGTCGGCGTCGATCAGGGACGCGTCGTCAGCAGCGGCAGAAGCCGGAGCACCGGACGACCCACTGGCGGTGGCGTCGCCCAGGACGCCGATCGCGTTGCCGGTCACGGTCACCGGCACGTCGACGTCCACCGCCGAGCCGGAGCCCTCGCCGGCCGCCGGAGCAGCCGCGGGCTGGGCCGCGTCGACCCCGCCAGCGTCGGCGGCGTTGCCGCCGATGCTGATCGGCACGGTGATCGCCAGGCCGCCGAGGTCGACGCCCAGGGTGCCGTCGAGCGCCGGCAGGTCGATCTCGGCCGGGGTGGTGCCGGCGGTGCCCAGCACCGCCAGTGCGTTGTCGGTGACGGTGACCGGGACGGTCACCGCGACCGCGTTCTCGTCGGCGGACGCGAGGCCCGTGCCGGCGGTCAGCAGACCGCCGGTGATCAGGGCCGTCTGCAGCCCGCGCTTCATCCACACGTTCATGAGGGGTGTCCTTCTCTGACTGAGGGACCGGTCCGATCGGACCGGCTGTGTGGCCGCGGTCAGCGCAGGGCTGACCAGGGCGTCCTCAGTCGGGAGCGAAGGAAGGATCGAGCGCGCGGTCTGCTGCCGCGTCTCGTGCGCCGTCGGCCGCGGCGCCGAGCGCCACGAGGTCGACGCCGGTTACAGCAGGCGGCAGATCGGCCGCGTGCTGGTCAGGGGACGACGGCCCGGAGGCCATCGCCGGTGCCGGTGCGCCGGACGGCAGAGCCGGTCCGGGCACCGGCACGTTGCGCCCGCCGGGGACAGGGGCGGGAGCGTCGAGGGAAGCGCCGGTCATCTGCTCGACGGCGCCAGTACGGGTGTCCGAACCGGCCGTGGGAACGGAGACGGCGGCGGAGCCGCCGATCGGAACGAGCACGAGAGCGTCCAGGGCGGACGGGCTGTCGACGACGGTCGCGGCCGGCTCGGCGGGCACGGGCGCCAGGACGGCGACGGGCCGCAGCACCGGCGCGAGCGCCGGCCGCAGCGGAGCCACCACCGGGTCCACCACGGGCGAGAGCACCGGCGCCAGCGTCTGTGCGATCGGCACGACAGCCGCGTCGACGACGGGTTCCACGACCGGCGCGACCGCAGTGGTGACCGGAGCCAGCAGGCCGCCGGTCAGGTCCGCGATGCCCTGCACCGGAGCGGCCGGCGGAGGCACGTCAGCCGCGGCGGAGGAGGTCGCCGAGCCGGCCAGCCAGAGCCCGGCGGCGAGGCCGGACAGCAGCAGCGCGCGGTGGACGACAGGCGATCCCCACGGTCGGCGGAGGGCAGAGGTCATGTGCATGGCCGTCGCTCCTCCTCAACCGTCGGTGATCAGCGCATTACGACGAGTGAACGCCTGGGCATGGGCCGTCGCCAGCCGGATCGTGTCCCTCGATGGAGTGGCGGAGCCGAAACGGCCCTCACCGTCCGTCACCCCGACCGGCCGAACCGGCTGTCCACAACGGCGCCGACGGCCCTGCCGCGACGGCGCCGACGACGTACTGTTCGGAGTGACCGTCGTCACAACGGGGGTGCCATGGTCCTGCTCCGCCGGATCGCGTCGGCCGGCAGCGCCGCGCGCGGGGCGGCGCAGCTGGCCACCGACGTCGCGCGCCTGGCCGCCGGCACCGCCGTGCTCGCGGCCGCCGTCCCGGTGGTCGTCGGCGCCGGCCTGCTCGGGGAGACGGCGAGCCTCACGAAGAGCGCCGCCCGCGCCGGGGTGCACGGCTCGCTGCACCTGGCACGGGGCGCAGCGGTCCACACCACCAGGGCTGTCGGCACCCTGGTCACCGGCGCCGACCCGATCCCCGGCGGGCACCTGCACGACCTGGTCGACGCCGCGAAGGGCATGGTCGAGCCGCCGAGCGCCCGCCACACGAGGCGGGTCTACCGCGACCGCGACCACCTGCAGATCGAGCTGTCCGCCGACGACGAGACGCCCGGAGCGAAGCAGTCACTCCGCCGTCACCTCGAACGGCTCGAGGGCGTCCAGTGGGCGACGGTCAACGACGTCCTCGGCCGGGTGCTGGTGGCTGTCGACTCGCGGAGGGTCGGCGTCGAGGACGTCGTCGGCGTGGTCACCGAAGTCGAGCAGGCCCGCGGCGGCACCGGCGTCTTCCCTCAGCGCCCCGACCACCCCGCCGACCTCGAGCCGCTGCTGGCCGCCGTCGCGGCCGCCGCCGTCGACACCGCCGCCGTCGGGGTCGCGGCCCTCGGCAAGCTGCTGCCGATCCCCGCGCTCACCCGGCACGCCACCCTGCTCATGGCCCTGCTGGACACCCAGCACTGGCTCAAGGAGGCGGTCTCCGACCGCATCGGCCCGGTCGGCACCGAGCTCGCCTTCGAGGGCACCGGGGCGCTGCTGCACTCCCTGACCCAGAGCCCCACCGTGCCGGCTCTCAACGCCGCCGCCGCGATCGAGCGGGCCCTGGAGATCCGCGCCCGCCGCCAGGTCTGGCGCCGTCGCGAGCGCGAGCTCTGCCGCCCCGAACCCGACGACGGAACGACCGAGCCCGAGCAGCCGCCCGGACCGCGCCCCGGCGAGCTGCCGCGCGGCCCCGTCGAGACCTACCGCGCCCGCCTCGAGCCCACCGAGCTCGGTGCCGCCCTCGGGCTGCTCGCGCTGACCCGACGTCCCGGCCGCTCCGCCGACCTCCTCAAGGCGCTCACTCCGCGGGCCGCCACCTTCGGCCGCGAGTCGTTCGCCGCGGTGCTGGGGCTGCTGCTCGCCCGCCGCGACGTCCTCCCGCTCGACGGCTCGGCCTACCGCCGGCTCGACCGCGTCGACACCCTCGTGGTCGACGGCGCCGCGCTGTGCACCGGCCCACCGGTCGTCGTCGAGGCCACGGCGCAGGCCGACGGCTGGGACGACGCCCGCGTCTGGACGGCGGCCACCCAGCTCCTGGGCGGCGCCGGCGAGGACGGCGTCCGGCTGGGCCCCCCGCGAAGGACCGCCGTCGCTCCCGGCGGCGAGGTCCGCTCGCTGCTCCAGGGCCGCCGGCGGATGGGCACCGTCACCGTCGCCCCCGAGCTCGACCCGTACGCCGAGGCGCTGCTCAGCACCGCGACCGACGCCGGCCTGCGGCTGGTCCTGACCCCGCACGTGGGCGCCGGCGACATCGCCGGCCTGGCCGACGACGTCTCCCCCACCGACCAGACGCTCGTCGACACGGTCCGGCGCCTCCAGGACGACGGGCGCGGCGTCCTGCTCGTCTCCGCGGTCGACGGCCCCGCCCTGCTGGCCGCCGACGTCGCGGTGGCGCCGGTCCTCGAGGGCCGGGCCCCCGCCTGGGGCGCCGACCTGGTGACGTCGTCCGGGCTCGCCGACGCCTGCCGCATCGTCGCCGCGGCCGGTGCGGCGAGGACGTTCAGCCGCCGCGCGGCGGGTGCCGCGCTCACCGGCAACGTCCTCGGCGGGCTGCTCGCCGCGGTGGGCAGCCCGCTGTACGGCCAGCGCCGCGCCACGACACCGGGCAAGTGGGCCACCGCCACGACGATGACGACCGGCGCCTGGACCGCCGCCCGGACCGTCCGTCGCCCCGTGCCGGCGCCCACCGTGCACACCCCCTGGCACGCACTGGAGCCCGACGACGTCCTGCGCCGGCTGGCCGACCTGCCCGCCGCGGGCGAGCAGCGCACCAGCCGCACGGACGCGGTCATCAGCACCGTCCGCGCCCACCCGGTCGTGCACGGTCCCACCCGGTTCGCCCGCACGGTCACCGCCGAGCTCGCCGACCCGCTCACCCCGGTCCTCGCCACCGGGGCGGCCGCGACCGCCGTCCTGGGCGATGCCACCGACGCGATCCTGGTCGGCAGCGTCACGGTCATCAACGCACTCGTCAGCGGCCTGCAGCGACTGCGCGCCGAGACCGTGCTGGAGAGCCTGCTGCTCGAGCAGGACAGCCCCGTGCGCCGCGAGACCGACCGCGGCTCCGAGGAGGTGCCCGCGTCCGCCGTCCGGGTCGGGGACGTCGTCCTCGTCGAGGCCGGCGACGTGCTCACCGCGGACGCCCGGCTGCTCGAGGTCGACAACCTGGAGGTCGACGAGTCCGGGCTCACCGGCGAGTCGCTGTCGGTCGCCAAGTCGCTGCCCGCGACGCCGGGCGCCGAGGTCGCCGACCGCGCCTGCATGCTCTTCGACGGCACCACGGTCGTCGCCGGTCGCGGCCGGGCCGTCGTGGTCGCCGTCGGCTCGGCGACCCAGGCCGGTCGCGCCGCACGGGCCGCCGGAGGCGCCGCCCCACCGGTCGGCGTGCAGGCGCGGCTGGGCGAGCTCACCCGCTCCGTCCTGCCGCTCACCCTCGCCGGCGGCGGGGTGGTCGCCCTGCTCGGCGTGCTGTGGGGCCGGCCGCTGCGCGAGTCGGTGGCCTCCGGGGTGGCGATAGCGGTCGCCGCCGTCCCGGAGGGCCTGCCCCTGGTGGCCACCGTCGCCCAGCAGGCCGCGGCTCGCCGGCTGTCCCGGCGCGGCGCGGTGGTGCGCAGCGCACGCGTGCTCGAGGCGCTCGGCCGGGTGGACACCGTCTGCTTCGACAAGACCGGCACCCTCACCGAGAACCGGCTGCGGGTCACCCGGCGCCTCCCCGACGGGGAGACGGACGAGGACGAGCTGCTCAAGCTCGCGGCGGCCGGCATGGGCAACGGGGGCGACGGCGCGCACGAGACCGACCGCGCCGTCCTGGAGGCGGCCGGGGACGCGTGGGACGGCGCCCCCGACGCGAGCCTCGCCTTCGCCGCCGGCCGCGGCTTCTCCGTCGCCGTCCGCGACGGGCACCTGGTGGTCAAGGGCGCGCCGGAGGTGGTGCTCCGCCGCTGTGCCGACGCCCCGGACGTGCGCGACCGGGTGCGGGAGCTGGCCGGCACCGGGCTACGGGTGCTGGCCGTCGCCGACCGCGCGGTCGATGCCGTGCCCGACGACCTGGACGAGGCGGCCGGGGAGCTGGCCTACCGCGGGCTGATCGGCCTGGCCGACACGCTGCGCGAGTCGTCGGTGCGCGCCGTCGAGCAGCTGCGAGCAGCCGGCGTCCGGGTGGTCGTGGCCACGGGTGACCACCCCGAGACCGCCGCCGCGATCGCCGCCGAGGCCGGCATCCCCGACGCCGACCGCGTGGTCACCGGCACCCAGCTGGCCCGGGCCTCGGACACCGAGCGGGCGCGCCTGGTCGCCGAGACCGCCGTGTTCGCCCGGCTCTCCCCCGAGCAGAAGGTCACCCTGGTGGCCGCGCTCCGCCGCGCCGGAGCGACGCTGGCCATGACCGGCGACGGCGTGAACGACGCCGCGGCGATCCGGCTGGCCGACGTCGGCGTCGGGGTCGAGGGCGCGGAGTCACCGGCCGCGCGCACCGCGGCCGACCTGGTGCTCACCGACCTCGACCTCAGCCGCCTGGTCGACGCGATCGCGGAAGGCCGGGCCATGTGGTCGCGGGTCCGGGACGCGGTGTCCATCCTGGTCGGCGGCAACGCGGGCGAGGTGGCGTTCACCGTGCTCGGCACGGCCGTCGGCGGCCGCTCGCCGCTGGGCACCCGGCAGCTCCTGCTGGTCAACCTGCTCACCGACATGTTCCCGGCGCTCGCCGTCGCCGTGGCCGCGCCGCGGCACGTCGCCGACGACGAGGACGACGGCCCGCTGGCCGGGCACCCGCTGGCCGCCGTGCTGCGCGCCGGCCCGCACCGCGGCTTCACCGATGCGGTCCGGCGCATGGTCGTCGTCCGCGGTGCGGCGACCGCAGCAGGCGCCACGGGGGCGTGGGCCATCGGCAAGGCCACCCCGGTGTTCCCCGGCCGCGCGGGCACGATGGGTCTGGCCGCGCTGATCGCCACCCAGCTGGCGCAGACGGCGTGGATGGGCCGGCGCAGCCCGCTGGTGCTGGGAACCGTCGCCGGCTCGCTCGCCGTCCTCGTCGCGATCGTGCAGACCCCCGGGTTGAGCCGGTTCTTCGGCTGCACGCCGCTCGACCCGCTGTCGTGGGCCGTGGTCCTCGGCTCGGCGCTCGTCGGCGCCGCGGGGGCCGAGGTGGTGCCCCGGCTGGTGGCGCGCGGCCGCACCACCACCTGAAGCGCCGGATCCCGCTGTTCTCGTGGCCGGGCGGCCTCCCCCCGACGAGGGAGGCGCGTTCAATCCGCCGCTCCACTGAGACGATGCAGTTCCCATGAAGTGGTCCGGCGTCCCCGAGGTGGCGACCGCGCGCGTGATGACGCAGGCGCTCGGCACCCTGTACGTCTTCGGCGGCAGCGCCACCCTGCTGGCCGTCGTCGGCGCCGACAACACCTGGTCCGACCGGGCGCCGGTGGCCGCGCTCGCGCTGTCCGCGCTGATCGCCGGCGCCGTCGTCTTCCGGTTCGGCGCCCGGTGGCCGCGGCCCGCCTTCCACGTCGCTGTCCTGCAGGCGACGATCGTCGTCGTCGCCGGGATCGTGCTCGCCGCCGATGCGCCGACGGCCGTGGCCATCGGCGCCCTGACCAGCTTTCTCGCGATCGCCGCGTGCTTCTTCTTCAGCCTGCCGCTCGCCGTCGTCCACACGTCCTTCGCACTGGTCGGCCTCACCGGCGGCCTCATGGCGCAGGGCGACGTCGCGCTGCCCACCGCCCTGTCGCTCGACGCGATGGTCATCGGCCTGAGCGTCGTCACCCGCGGCCTCGTGCTGCGCGCCTCCAGCGCCAACCGGGACCCGCTGACCCGCCTGACCAACCGGCGCGGCTTCGACCAGGCGCTGCACGAGCTCATGCGCGCCGTCGCCCGCACCGGCGAGCCGATGTCCGCGGCGCTGCTGGACCTCGACCACTTCAAGGCCATCAACGACAGCCAGGGCCACGACGCCGGCGACCGCGTGCTGCGCCAGGTCGCCAAGGTGTGGGGCCGCGCCCTCCCGGCGACGGCGGTGCTCGCCCGCCACGGCGGCGACGAGTTCGCCCTCCTGCTGCCCGGAACCCCCGGCCCGGCGGCGCTGGAGATCGTCACGCGGATCCGCGGCATGCACCCGGAGATCGGGATGTCCTGCGGCGTCGCCGAGCACGAGCAGGGCGAGAGCGCCGCGCAGCTGATGCGGCGTGCCGACCTGGCGCTCTACACGGCCAAGGCCGCCGGCCGCGGGCGCTGCGAGCTCGGCGCCGGTCGCGTCGCCTCGGACCTGGTCGCGGACCTCACCGCCGCCCTGGACGCCGGTGACATCACCGTGCACTTCCAGCCGATCGTCGACCTGCTCGCGGACGCCGTCGTCGGCGTCGAGGCGCTGGCCCGCTGGACGCACCCGGAGCGCGGCCCGATCCGGCCGGACGAGTTCATCGCCGTCGCCGAGCAGCACGGGCTGATGCCCCGCCTCGGCGAGCAGGTGTTCCGCTCCGCCTGCAGCCAGCTCGCCGAGCTGCACGCCACCACCGGCCGCCGCATGCGGCTCGGGGTCAACGTCTCCGGCCGCGAGCTGTCCGACCCCACCTACCCGCAGCGGATCCGGACCGTCCTCGCGGAGACCGGCTGGCGCGCGCAGGAGACCGTCCTCGAGGTGACCGAGAGCCTCGTGGAGGCGGAGTCCTCCACCGCGGTCGCCGCGCTGCACGAGCTGCGCGCCCTCGGCTTCGGCGTCGCCATCGACGACTTCGGTACCGGCTACTCCTCCCTCAGCCGCCTGGACACCCTGCCCTCGGCGATCCTGAAGCTCGACTCCTCCTTCATCGCGACCGTCGCCAGCTCGGAGCGCCGGGCCACGATGCTGCGCAGCATCGTCGGCATGGCCCACGTCCTCGGTCTGGACGTCGTCGCCGAGGGTGTAGAGACGGCGGAGCAGGACGCCCTGCTCCGCAGCATCGGCTGCCGGTTCGGCCAGGGCTACCTCTACGGCCGGCCCGCACCCCTGGCGGACGTCGCCCCGCTGTTCGAGCGCCGCTCCGAGGAGCGCACCCCCGCCCTGCGCGGCTGAGCGACGCAGCACGAGTCGGCCCGACCCGCCATCGCTGTCACTCACCGCGCGAAGGCGCGCTCCAGCACAACGACTTCCGCGTCTTCAGCCCCTACAACGATCTCCCGCGCACTCGCCGGACCCGAGCTCATGGGAGCGACGTTTCGGACACCGCTGCCGACTCGTCCTCGGGGTCGTCCGCCTCGCCCTGAGAGTCGTCCGCGTCGTCCGCGTCATCGACTGGCTCGGCACCGTCCTGGGAGGACAGCGCCGTGCTCGCCAGTGCGGGACGTGTCGGCTCCGGAAGCTCTGCCACCTCCCGCATCTTTGGCGGAGTGGCAGTCCACGCCTTCAAGTGCTGCAGCACCTCTCCGTAGAACGTGTCGATAGCGTCGAGGACAGAGTCGATCGCCGCGCCGCGCCCTCGACCCCGCTTGGACCCCAGCGGGCTGGTGAGAGCGATGCGGAACGCGCGCAGTTCCTTCTTCGGATCCTGGATGAGCAGGTTGGGATCTTCGCGGACGACCTTCAGCAGGTCGGCGGCACCGGGTCCGCGGGTGTGCATGGCGAATGCCTCGACCCGAACCGACTCCGGCGCAGCCTTCAGTTGCCGAAGGAGCCAGTTGACCCGAGTGGTCGAACGACCCTCGCGCGGCGCATCCACGTCGACGTGAAGCGCGACGCGACCGGCGCGCAGATCGAGCTCGATAGTGAGCGGCGCGACGGCATTAGGAATACGGATTGCCCCGCTCAGCCGACCTTCTCTGACCAGCCCGTCGACCAGGGCCGCGGTGCGCAGCCCCGGATCAGCTGATTCCCTGCGACTCACGACGGGCACGACCTCGGTCCCGAGCGTGCGACCGAGACGCAATGAGGCGTAGCGCAGGAGGGCGTCGAATCGGGCAGCCACATCCGCGACACCCTTGTCCGCCGCACGAAGTGTCCCCGCGCTCACCGCATCGCGAACTGCGACCCACGACTGCCCCATGTCCTCGAACTCAAGGGCTCCGGACCGTGGGTGCTCCAGGTAACGGATCAGCTCGCCCAGAATCCAGGCTTGGTCGGGGTCGGCCACGCCGCGGTGCTCCTTCTGGACGACCGCTTCAGCGAGAATCTGACTCCATGGCAGGTGATGCATGGCGACCTTGCGCAGCTTGCGCTTGTCGACCTTCGTAGGGTGCTGGCCGGCGGACGGCGGAATCTCGTTGCTGATGGTGATCAACGCGTCGAACCCGTTGTCCCGGGCGATGTCGAGGTAGTTCTCCAACTGTTCAGCCGCGAGTTCATTGGTGCCTGTTTTGACCTCAACCAGAGCCGTCCACGTCCGCTGGCCGCGACTCACCCGGATGAGCCCGTCCGGATAGCAGCGCTTGTCGCCCAGCATGAAAGGGACTTCGATGAAGGTCTGGATGGTGCCCGCCGGCGCCCCCAACGGCTGGGTGAGGCCACGGCCGAACTCGCGCACCGCAGTTACGACGGCGAGAAGGGCGGACGTGGCGCGCCGCTCCTGCTCGTCAGCGCCATTGATCCCCGAGGTCGGGATGAGTCGCGCCTCGTGCCAAGTCTCTTCAGCCATTACCGCACAAGTCCTTCGTTCGCCGCACTCCGTGATCGCGCAGGGTATCGAGTCGAGCCATTTTCGCTGGGATCTCGGCCGTATCTGGCCCCTGTGCCCCCACTGCGCAACTCGCCTCCCACAGGAAGCTGTTAGCGGGCTGCCTCGCGCCAGCGTCGTCGTGCCTCACGGACGTGTTGGTACAACGGGTGCGACGAATTTGCCGATTGGTTCAGCGGCGGCGCCAGCTTCCCGATGACCTCAGCCTCGACCGTCCAGGGCTGTTCGTGCACCACCCAGCTCAAAGCGAGGTGCTCCTGCATCCAGGCGTTGAGCCGCAACTCGTCGTCGGGGACGAGCAGCGGACGGTCGGTGAACGTGCTGCGCCAGCCCTCCCCCTCGTGCAGCAGCGAGGCGAGCGACCGGCGCAGGGTCGACTGCCCCGTCGTTCCGCGGATGTGGTTGCCCACCACTCTGCTACGCAACGTCGCCCCGGAGGACGGACCGCTCCTGGCGAGCCCGACGTACAGGAGTTCGTGCTCGCCGTCCGGGTGGCGTGGGCCGGCGACGCCCGGCAGAGCACCCGGGCGCGACCACCAGGCGTAGAGGCCCGGTTCGGCCGGCACCAGCTCCCGGGCTCGGTCGACGGTGACGAGGTCGACGCGCAGCTCGACCACCGTCACGCCTCCTGCGACGTAGCCGCAGCGCGCACCGCGTCCGCCGGCCCCTCGTAGAGCACCGGCCGCACCGTGTTGGTGCGCAGGTCCGACAACGCCCATGCCCAGAAGTTCCGCACGGACGCCGACGTCCCTGTGATCGGCTCGTCTCCCGTCAGCAGTCGGGTCGGAGGCGGCAGGAGCGGACCGGCATCCGCGCTCACAGCGCGCCCCTCTCGACGTCGACGACGTACCCGTCGTGGTCGCTGAGTCCTGAGGCGTCGAGCCGCTCGGTGCGAGCAACGGCCCACGAGCCCGGGACGGCGACGTGGTCGATGCTCAGCAGTCCCTCGATCCGGTGCGGCAGCGACGCGGTCGGCACCTGGAGTCCCAACTCATCGACTGCGCCGAGCAGGTGTTTTCGACCGCCCTTCGTCCCGGCGTATTCGCGCCCGGAGAGCGCATGGTTCCAGTCGCCGCCCCACACGAGCTCCCGACGAGGCAGCGCGGCCAGCAGCATCGCCAGGGCGTGCCGGGTCCGCCCCGCATGCAGGTTCCGTGGTGGCTCCGCGCCCGGCCAGGTCGGCTCTCCCCCGCTGCTGCGCCACGGCAGGATCGTCGAGCAGTACGTCACGCCGTCGACGACCGCCGCAGCGCTCGCGACGTGCGGGTCGGACAGGGGTGTCAGCGGCACCCGGCTGAGCACGGCCGCCCAGTGACGCCGGGGCGCCATCAACTCGCTGCCCCGGTGCATGGCATACCCGGGCAGCTCGACGTCCAGGTTCACCTCGGTCAGCAGCCAGACGTCGCAGTCCCCGTCCAGCAAGAGGTCTCGCCAGCCCGGTGCGAGCCGACCCGCCATGTTCCACGTCCCGATGCGCACAGAGCGAGACTCACACGGAGCGCTACCAAACAGCGGGAAGCCCCGCTGACGTCGGGCCGCCGCGCGAGCTCCGGAGCTGCCGGGAGGGCGCACTAGCCTTTCCCGATCATGGCGAAGAGCAGGAAGAAGCAGCGCCGCAGCGCCGGTCAGCGGCCGCCGACCCCCGAGGACGAGCTCCTGGAGGCACTGGCCGACGCGCTCGAGAGCCCCACACCCGGTCCGCTCCTCGCCATCGCCGGGACGCTGCTCAGCGCCACCGTTGGCGAAGTCGCCCCGCCCGTGACCGAACTGGTCGCCGGCCTCGACGACTTCGACCGACCCGAGACCGCGGCAGCGCTGCTGGCCATCGCCACCCTGACCGGCGACGTCGAGCTGCGCAGCCGGCTGCGGCGCGAGATCGGTGCCGCCGGCCAGGTGCTCCCCCGCTGGCTCGCCGACCTGGACCGCACCGAGCCGGGCGACCGGGCGGTCCAGATCAGCAGCGTGTACGGCGAGGTCGACCACCTGCTGGTGAGCGCCACCGTGCCCGGCAGCCACCCGCTGACCGCCGTCGTCCGCGTGGACAACGAGCTGGGCGGCTACGCCACCGACGGGTTCCTCGTCGAGCAACCACTGGACGCCGTCGTCCCGCAGATCCTCGAGAACGCCGGCCCGGACGCCGCCGCTCACGACCTCCCGACCGTCGACGCCCGGGCGCGCATCGAGGTCGCGCTGCGCGACCTCCCCGGGGCCGGGCGCGAGGAGGACTGGACCGAGCAGCGTGCGCTGATCGCGTGGCTGGCGGGCCTGCTGCCCCCGGGCGGCGAGGTCCCGGACTCCGAGCTGTCCGACGACGAACTGGCCGGGATCGCCCAGGACTTCCTGGGCAGCGCCGTCGGCACCGCGTGGTCCACAGCCGACCTCCGGCCCCTGCTGGACGACGTCCTCGCCTCCGCCAGCGGCAACGGCCGCGGCGATCCGCTGATCTGGAGCCCGCACAACGTGCAGCGCCTGCTCGACCCCGAGCTCTGGTTCCTGGACGCCGAGACGCCCTCCCTGGAGCGGGCTCCGGAGCTGCTGCGCGATCTGATCCGCTACGGGCACGCCGAGCGCGGCCTGCGGCCCGAGCTCACGCGCATCGCACTGGCCGCCGTCGACTCAGCCGCGACCGCATTCGTGGCCGCCGTGCGCAGGCTCGCGGAGGACGACGCCGACCCGGAGTAGGGGTTTCCGGCGCACGGCTGAGGTGCGTCCCGGCCAAAGGTGCGAAACTGGGGTCAGTCAACCGCCGGCGAGACGCCTCCACGCCCCGCCGAACGGTCGATGCGCTCCCGCCAACCAGGAGCGCTGAGGGCCCCCGCGGGACTCGTCACCCACCGAACGAACGGAAACCCTTGGCTCTCATCGCCTGTCCGAAGTGCAACAGCGAGGACATCACCGGCACCGCTCAGCCGGACAGCACGCTGCTGATCCACTGCGCCGACTGCGGTCACGAGTGGCTGCGCGGCGAGGCCCGCCGCGACCCCGGCCGGCCGGCCGTGCAGACGATCGACTCCCTGCACTCCACCTTCCCGACCGCGGCCTCGGTCCGGCCCGACGTCCGCGAGCGGGTCGAACTCCTCAAGGCCGAGTTCCAGCTCGACCGGCCGGAGACCGACCCCGACGTCGCCGCCTTCCGGGAGCGCTACCAGGCGCTCTTCACCGCCGAGGGCCTCGGCGAGGCGACCCCCGAGCAGCTGCTGCACTTCGCCACCTCCCCCACCCTCGCGAACGCCGGCAACATGTCCGGCCTCAACCGCGCGTGGAAGACCCAGGGCGAGGCGACGGCGGCGCAGAAGGTGCGCGAGTCGATCGAGTACCTCCTGCACGGCCCCGCGACCCTGCGCATCGAGGACCGGCTCACCCAGCTGATCGACGGCAAGAAGATCGGCCTGCCCTCGTTCAACAAGGAGCCCCTGCTCACCAAGGTGCTCTGCGTCGTCGAGCCGGAGCGGTTCCTCCCGGTGCTCAAGTACACGGCGCCGACCGACGGCAAGAAGGAGATCGCCAAGCTGGTCTTCGACCTCGACCTGCCGGCCGCTGAGAAGGTCGCCTGGACGATCGGGCGCGTGGCGATCTGGAGCAACGACCTGCTGCGCTCGCTCGTCGGCAACGACATCCCCGACCTGCACGAGGCCGTCGCGTTCCTCGCCTGGGCGAAGACCCGCCCGGCGCTGTCCCGCTCCTGACCTGACCCGCTCCTGATCTCCCCGCGAGCCCCGCACCACCGACGGTGGTGCGGGGCTCGCGCGCGTCCGGGGACCGGTGACCTTCGACCGTTGACGGCGCCCGGGAACGGAGCAGCATGGCCGGTGCGGCGACGCCGCAGGGGCGCCGCTCCTGTCCCCCAGGAAGGGGGCGTCATGTACGCCCGAACCACGACCGTCATGGCCGACCCGAAGCGCATGCACGAGGGCGTCGCCGACGTCCGCGACAACGTCATGCCCGCCGTCGCCGAACTGGACGGCTACACCGGCCTGTCGATGCTCGTCGACCGCGACTCCGGCCGCTGCATCGTCACGACCGGCTGGGAGACCGAGGAGGCGATCTCCGCCAGCCGCGACCGGGTGGTGCAGATGCGGGAACGTGCCACGGAGCGGTTCGGTGCCCGCGACACCGAGGTACAGGAGTGGGAGATCGCCGTCATGCACCGGCTGCACGCCGCGGGCGACGAGTCCTGCGCCCGCGTCCTCTGGAGCCGCATCGACCCGGCCCGGACCGAGGAGACGCTGGACGCCTTCCGCAGCCAGATCATCCCGGCCATGGACGACCTACCGGGCTTCTGCAGCCTGAGCCTGCTCATCGACCGCGAGACCGGCACGGGCTCGCTGACCACCGTCTACGCCGACCGTGCCGCCATGGACGCGACCCGGGACCAGATCTCGACCATGCGCGACGCCTTCACCACGCAGCTGGGCGTCATGATCACCGACGAGGCCGAGTTCGACGTCGTCGTGCACAGCCTCCGGGTGCCCGAGCTGGTCTGAGGCGGGCGGGCGGCCGGCCTCGCTCCCGGCCGCCCGACGCCCCGGCACCGGCGCAGCACACCGGGTGAGGACGCGCCAGACCCCGGCCGGGGCGGTGCGCACACCCACCGCATGATCACCGAGCCCCTTGACCGGCCCTCCGGCGCGCGAGCACGGTGGTCGTCCGCCCGCACACCGCGGGCGGACGGCAGCGGGGGACGCGCCGACGAGGACGCTCATGGCCACCTACGTGTACCGGTGTGACACCCACGGCGCCACGGAGCGCTCGCTCCCGATCGGCACCGCCCGCCCGACGACGGAGTGCACCGCCTGCGGGGCGACCGCGGTCCGCGTCTTCACCGCCCCCCGGCTGTCGCTCGGCGACGCCACCCGCCGCGCGCTCATCGACCGGACCGAGCGCACCGCGGACCAGCCCGACGTCGTCTCCTCCCCCGGCCCCCGGCCGAGCCGCCGCGTGCCCGTGAGCGCCAACCCCGCGCTGCGCCGGCTGCCGCGGCCCTGAGGCACGGCTCCACCACCACCGCCAGCGCACGGGGATCGTCAGCACGAACCATCGAGGAAGGGGTTCCCATGGCCAGCGTGGGACTGCTGTACGTCGGAGCCGTACTGATTCTCAACGGCCTGATGCTGCTCGGATTCGTCGACGCCCGGGCGGCCGCGCCGCTGAACTTCTTCGTCGGCGGCCTGCAGGTGATCACCCCGACCTACCTGATCTTCACCGCCGACGGCGATGCGAACACCATCCTCGCCGCCTCCGGTCTGTACCTGTTCGGCTTCACCTACCTGTACGTCGGCTTCAACCTGCTCGCCGGCCTCGACGGCACCGGGCTGGGCTGGTTCTCCGCGTTCGTCGCCGGCTGCGCCCTGGTCTACGCCGGGCTCAACTTCGGCCGCCTCGACGACGCCGCCTTCGGTGTCATCTGGCTCTACTGGGCGGTGCTGTGGGCGCTGTTCTTCGTCGTCCTGGGCCTCAAGCGCGAGGAGTGGACCCGGTTCACCGGCCTGGTGGCCGTCGTCGCCGGCGTCTTCTCCGGCGCCGTCCCCGCGTTCATGCTGCTCACCGAGGTGTGGGACGACTACCTCACCGAGTCGGCGATCGTCCTCGCGATCGTCTTCCTGGCCTCGCTGGCGCTCGCCCCCCGGCTGCGTGGCCCCCAGGCGCCCGCGGCCGAGCCCGCCCCCGAGCTGCGGGAGGGTGCCGCCCCGCCGTCGCACCGTGCGGACGTCCCCACCGCACGTCCGGGCACGACCACCACCGGCGAGAGGAGGTGACCGGCCCGCTGTCCGCAGTCCGCCGTCCCCACGCGCTGCACCGCGGTGGTGCAGCCACTCCTGACCCTGGAGGCACGCCGTGCCGAAAGTCGTGTACCCGCTCGACTCGTCCAAGAAGTTCACCGACCAGAAGTACGTCGGCCACAACCGGTGGCACCCGGACGTCCCGGCGAACGTCACCGTCCGCCCGGGTGACACCTTCCGGGTCGACTGCCGGGAGTGGTTCGACGGCGCCATCCACAACGATGACTCCGCCGACGACGTCCGGGACGCCCCGCTGTCGACCGTCCACGTCCTCAGCGGCCCCTTCGCCGTCGAGGGCGCGCAGCCCGGCGACCTGCTGATCGTCGACATCGTCGACGTGGGCCCCATCCCCCAGGAGGACTCCGGGCCGCTCGCCGGTCAGGGCTGGGGCTACACCGGCATCTTCGCCACGCAGAACGGCGGCGGCTTCCTCACCGAGCAGTTCCCCGACGCCTACAAGGTGATCTGGGACTTCACCGGCCAGAAGGCCACCTCACGGCACGTCCCCGGCGTCTCCTTCACCGGCATCGTGCACCCCGGGCTCATGGGCACCGCGCCGTCGGCCGACCTGCTGTCGAGGTGGAACCGCCGCGAGCAGGCGCTCATCGACACCGATCCCGACCGCGTACCGCCGCTCGCCCTGCCCCCGCTCCCCCAGGACGCCATCCTCGGCACGCTGCAGGGCGCGGACCTCGAGCGGGCGGCCGCCGAGGCAGCGCGCACCGCACCGCCCCGCGAGAACGGCGGCAACCAGGACATCAAGAACTTCACCAAGGGCAGCCGCGTCTTCTATCCCGTGTTCGTCGACGGCGCGAAGCTCTCGATGGGCGACCTGCACTTCAGCCAGGGCGACGGCGAGATCACCTTCTGCGGCGCCATCGAGATGGGCGGGTTCATCGACCTGCACGTCGACCTGATCAAGGGCGGCATGGAGACCTACGGCGTGAGCGAGAACGCCATCTTCATCCCGGGCAACGTCGATCCCCGCTACGAGCGGTGGCTGGCCTTCTCCGGCACGTCGGTCACCCTGGACGGCGAGCAGCGCTACCTGGACTCGCACCTGTCCTACCAGCGGGCCTGCCTGCACGCGATCGACTACCTGACGAAGTTCGGCTACTCCCCCGAGCAGGCCTACATGATCCTGGGGGCGGCGCCGATCGAGGGCCGGCTGTCCGGCGTCGTCGACATCCCGAACTCCTGCTCGACGGTGTACATCCCGACCGGGATCTTCGACTTCGACGTCGAGCCGTCCGCGTCGGGGCCGACCCGGATCGATCCCGGCATGGGCGTCCCGAAGTCCAGCTTCTGAGACCGGCGCAGGGCCCCGGCCGCCGGCCGGGGCCCTGCGGCCTGCCCGTCAGACGCCGAGGTGCGCCAGCGCCTGCAGCAGCAGGGTGCTCTGCCCGTTCATCAGCTCGGCGAGCACGCCCGGGTCCCGCGCCTCCAGGGGCGTGACCCAGGTCAGCTCGAGGGCGTCCTGCTGCGGCGCGCAGTCGCCCTCGACCGGAACGACGTAGGCCAGCGAGACGGCGTGCTGCCGCGGGTCGTGGAACGGCGTCACGCCGGGCGTCGGGAAGTACTCGGCCACGGTGAACGGCTGCGGCGCCGGCGGCACCCGAGGCAGCGCGAGCGGGCCGAGGTCCTTCTCCACGTGCCGGAGCAGGGCCGTGCGGATGCGCTCGTGGTACAGCACCCGCCCCGAGACCAGGGCCCGCTTGATCTGCCCGTCCTCGCCCGCGCGCAGCAGCAGGCCGACGGCGATCACGGTGCCCTGGCCGTCCACGCGCACCGGCACCACGTCGACGTAGAGGATCGGCAGCCGCTCGCGGGCGAGGTCCATGTCCTCCCGGGAGAGCCAGCCCGCGTCCGAGTTCGTCACCTCAGTCATGTGCTCTGTCTAGCTCACGCCGCGCGGCCGCACCGCGCACGGGGCGCGGCGCGTCCCCCCGCACGTCAGTTGCCGGCGTAGGCCGAGACGCCGAACGTCTGCTCGCCGTCCTCGTCCTCGTGCACCAGGACGCTGTACGCCGCGCCGTCGACGATGGCGGTGCAGGAGTCCTCGTCGCACTGGACGCTCTCCACCTCGCCGCCCTGCTCCTCGACGAAGTCGCTCACCGCGGACTCGGTGTCGGCGTTCTTCTCGTCCACCGACTCGCGGTAGAAGAACAGCGAGACCAAGGCCGCCGCGGCGGCGATGATCGCCACCGAGACGCTGATGACGAGGGTGGCGTTGCGGTCGAACCAGCCCGGCTCGGGCTCCTCGGCCGGGCCTGCGGCGCCGCCGAAGTACGGAGCGCCGGGGTCACCGGGCACCTCCTGCGTCGCCACGGGGACAGCGGTCGGCTGGCTGTGGTCGGTGCTCATCGGTGCAGGCCTCACGTCGTCGGTGCTGAAGGTTGCACCCTGTCACGGAACGACGCCGTTCCGCGAGCAGCCCCGCGGGTTCACAGCGAACCGACAGCCTCAGCGGGGTAGCCACCCGGAGGCCAGCTTGGCGTGCACGGCCTGCAGCGCGGCCAGCGGAGCGAGCCCCTCGGTTGCCTGCAGCCGGCGCACCTCGGCGAGCACGTCGTCCCAGCGGTCGGCCGGCGCGAGCTCGCGCAGCGCCGCCCGCGCCTCGGCCAGCTCGGCGGTGACGCCGGTGCGCTGAGGAGGGATCGGAGACCACCGGTGCGCGACGGGCTCGATCTCCATGGAGCGCGAACCTAGAGGTCAGCGGCTCGCGTCGGTAGTCCTTCGCGCACGGTCAGTCAGACCCGCTCGATCTCCCGGGCGTCGGGACGGACGTCGGGACGGGCGTCGGGACGGCGGCGCATCGTCCGCACCGTCCGCGAGGCGGCGGTGCGGGCCAGGCCGATGATCGGGCCGGTGTCCCAGGCGCGCCGGCCGGGCTCCTCGGACTCGGTCCGCGGCGCCGGGATCTCGCCCTCGGCGGTCGCGCGCTGCGCCACGGCGGCCGCCAGGCGCGCCCGGCGGCGGGCGAGCACCTGCTCCTTCTGCCGGTCGACGCGCTCCTTCTCCGCCATGACCAGCAGCTCCTGCACCGCCTGCTCGACCTCCACCCGGGCCGACTGCTGCAGCTGCTCGATCTCGAGGTCGCCGTCGTCGCGCAGGTCGGTGAGCCGGTCGTAGGTGCTGCGCGGCCCGACGTTGAGCAGCATCTTCATCAGCACCGGCAGCAGCTCGATCGAGATGAACAGCAGCGCGAGCATGTAGTGGGCGACGGCCATCGTGGCGTTGGACTCGCTCAGCGCGGAGAGCGCCTGCAGCCGGATGAGGATGCCGGTGTTGTCGGCGTTGGTCTCGTCGAAGGCCGCCTGGAGCGTCGTCTGCTGCTCGGTCAGCCGGGCGAGCTCGGCCCGGTCGGTCTCCAGGTTCGCGGCCGCCTGGGTCATGCTCCGCGAGGCGCCGGCCGAGACGGCGGTGAGCGCGGCGTCGAGGTCGTCCTTCGCCGAGTCGACGACGTCGCGCTGCGCGTCGGCCGCGGCCCGCGCCTGGGCGTAGGCCTCTCCCGTGCCGGCGTCGCCGGTGCCGCAGGTGCCGTCGAGCTCGCACTGCGCCCGGGCCGAGAGCTCCCGCTGGGTGGTCAGCGCCGCGTCGTAGGCCGCCTGCGCGGTGGCCACCCCGATCTGCAGGGGCGCGAGGTCGGCGGCAGCAGCGCCCCCGCTGGCGACGACGGCCTGCTCGGCGGCGACCTGCTCGCGCAGCTCGGGCAGGCCGGCGAAGCGCGCGTCACCGTCCAGGCTCTGCTTGTAGGCGTCGGAGGCCTCGGCCTGCAGCGCGACGACCTGGCTGTCGATCTCCTTGTGGAAGATCTGCAGCGTCAGCGGCGTGGAGATCACGATGCCCAGCACCAGCGCCAGGCCGACGCGGGGCACCGCCATGAGCAGGTTGCGCTTGAGCGAGGAGTCGTGCGCCATCCCGACCAGCAGCATCCGGTCGAGGTTGACGATGACGAAGCCCCAGCCGACGCCGAGGAGCAGCGCGAACGGCCACCAGACGCCCAGCGCCATGTGCACGGCGAACGCCGCGGAGAGCACCGCGAGCCCGCCGGTCGAGAGCAGCACGCCACCCAGCGCCACGAACTTCGCCCGCGCACCCGGCACCGCTTCGAGCACGTCGGCCCGGGCGCCGGACAGCACTGCCAGTCCGTCGCCGATCCGTCCACGTCGTCGCGCCATTCCGCACCTGCCCCCTCGGTGGCGGGATCGAGGAGCTCCGCCACCGGTGTGAGCTATCGGCGGGCTCCGGCGCAGAGCGGACCGCCCGGGTGGTGAGCCACGTCCCAGCCGCCCCACCCGCGCTGCCCGTGTCCTCCTCCCCGCGCCCAGATCGGCGATGTGGCGCGCTCCGGAGCGGTGAACGCCCCACAGCGCCGATGTGGTCCTCGGTGGTGCGCGGGAGAGAGGATGCTGGCGCCGACGGAGGGGGGTCTCGTGACCGCACCGCTGCACCTGCCGAGCGCCGGCCCGGCGCCGATCCCGGGCGACGCCGCGCTCGCCGCCGTCCTCGGGTACGCCCGCGGGCGGCGGCCGCTGTACTACCGCGCCCCCAACGCCCGCACCGGCCGCTGGGCGCAGGTGCCGGCGTTCGGCTACGAGCGGTTCGACGCCCGGCCCGTTCCGGACGGCCCCCTCGGCGAGGCCGACATCCTCACCGCCGAGGGGCTGCACGGCCGGCTCCGTCGCGACGCGTGGACGGCGATGGCCGCGGCGCTGCCCGCCGTGCAGACGCTGGCCGACGACGTCGTCGACCGGGCCGCCGGCCGCGCGTTCTGGGAGCTGCCGGAGGACGAGTTCTCCGTGCTCGCCGAGCCGGGCACGGTCGGCGCGCTGCTGCGGCAGGTCGCCGACCTGTGCGCCGAGCGCGAGGTGAGCCGGCAGCACGTGGTCGCGGCCCTGCACGCCCGGCATCCCGCGCTGGTCCCGCTCCTGCACGACACCACCCGCTGGCCACTGCTCCCCCACGTGCGGGAGGGCGACAGCGGCGTCGAGGCGGTGATCCACCGGGAGCTGCTGCACGCAGCAGACGCCTTCGCCGCGCTCGAGGACGCCGTCCGCGCCGAGGGGTTCGCGCTCACCCGGCTGCGGCTGCACGATCTGCTGCTGTGGCTGTCGACGACGCTGCGGTTCGCACACGCCGCGGCCGACGGCGCGACGACGGCGCACCGGGCCGACTGAGAGGCGGGGAGACGTAAGCGGAACGTCCCGCCCGCGAGACCGGCCGGAAACCCCGGGCAGCCAGGGTCGGCCGCATGACCACGCTCGCCCCACGGCCGGCAGCAGTGCTGCCCGACCGCACCGTCGCCCCGCTGCTCGGCCGCGCCGCGGCACTGCTCGCCCTCGGCTCGGCCGCGGTCCACCTGCTGCTGGTCGACGCCGGCACCCTCGGCTCGCTGGCGATGCTCGGCATGGCACTGGTCTGCCTGCCCTGCGCGTGGCACCTGTGGCGCGCCCCGACGGACAGCACCTGGGCGGCGACCGCCGGCCTGGACGCCGCGATGCTCGCCCTGCACGCGCAGATGCTCGCCCCGGCGGCCGGTCACGCGCACGCCGCTCCGCCGCCGGCGATGTGGCTGGGCCTGGGCCTGGTCGGCGCGCAGCTCCTGCTGGCGGGCGCCGCGGGGCTGGTCGCACTCCGCCGCTGAGCGCACCGGGTCGGAGCGGTCAGGGCCGCCGGCGCGGGTCGCGGCCGGTCTGCCCGAGCAGCCGGTCGAGCAGCGGCGCGTCCTCGGGCACCGGGACGACCGGGCCGTAGAGGCCGGCGCGGGCCTCCGGGTCGTCGCCGAACGACGCGGCGAACTCCAGGCACCGCTGCGCCGAGGCCTCGTCGGGCCGGTACTCCTGCCCGGTCGCGACGGCGAGGTCCCAGCCGTGCACCACGAGCTCGTCCAGCGCGACGACCGCCATGACGGCTCCGGGCATCTGCACGCCGCCCGCCTCGGCCATGCCCTCCCACGCATCGGGCTTGCGCCACGCCTGGACGAGCTCGTCGAGCCGGGCGGGCAGCCGGGTGCGCCAGTCGGCGGCCAGGTTCGCGGCGTCGGCCTGCGGAGCGCCGCCGGGCACCACCTTCTCGGCGGCCATCCGGCAGGCGAGCGTGAGGCCGAGCAGGTGGTCGAGCAGGCCCGCGACCGTCATCGGGCCGTACGGCGTCGGCCCGTCGAGCTGGGCATCGTCGACCGCCCCGGCCACCCGGCGGAGCTCGTCGGCCGCAGGGGCGAGGTCGAAGTTCGGAGTTCCCATGCAGCTAGGACCGGGCGACCGCCGGCGCCTCATCGGCCGCTAGTCGGAGAACGACACCTGCGGCCGGGCGCCGTCGTTCCGCCACCCGGTCTGCTGGCTCAGCCCGCGCACCTTGCCGGCGCGCAGGGCGGCGACGTGCTCGTCGCACAGGCGCAGCTCGACGGGGCGGATCGGCAGCTCGGCCACGCCCATCTGGGTGGCGCGGCGGGTGCAGTGCTCGGCGTCGCAGGTCCGGCCCGGATCGGTCATGGACCGAGTCTCCCCCGGAGCCGGAGCCGCGTGGCAGCCTGGCTCGGCATGAGCGATCCCTTCGACCTGCAGCGGTTCGTCGACGCCCAGGGCGACAGCTACGGCACCGCGCTCGCCGAGCTGCGCGACGGCGCCAAGCGCGGCCACTGGATGTGGTTCGTCTTCCCGCAGGTCGCCGGGCTCGGCCGCAGCGCCACGGCCCAGCACTTCGCGATCTCCGGACTGGACGAGGCGCGCGCCTACCTGGCCCACCCGGTGCTCGGCCCGCGGCTCCGGGAGTGCGCGCGGGCGCTGGTCGAGCTCGGCGCCGCGGATCCCGTCGTCGTCCTCGGGTCGGTGGACGCGCAGAAGCTGCGCTCCTCGATGACGCTGTTCGCGCACGCCGACCCCGCCGAGCCGGGGTTCCGCGCCGTCCTCGACCGGTACTTCGACGGCCGGGAGGACGACGCGACCACGAGCCGGCTCTGAGCGCGCCGCCGGTCATCCGGCGTTCACACGACCGCGCGGGCGTTCACACCGACGGAAGACGGAAGCCCGGCTCGCGGAAACACCACGCACGGACAGTGCAGGGCAGGGTGGTGCGCACCCGCATCCGCGGGGCCTCACCGCCTCCGTCCCGCTCGCCTCCCCGATGCGTCAGGAGCTCACCCCGCATGGCCGCCGACACCGCTCTGCCCGACCAGCTCGACCTGCCCGACAGCGCCGCCCGCCACCCGCTGGACCCGCTGAGCGGCCCCGAGATCGAGCGCGCCGCCGCGATCGTCCGGGTGAGCGCCTACGGCACCCCCACGCTGCGGTTCGTGATGATCTCGCTGGCCGAGCCGGCCAAGCCGGCGGACCTGGTCTTCGACGCCTCCGACGTGCCGCCGCGGCAGGCCTTCGTCGTCGCCTACGACGGCGCGGCGAAGCTCGTCTCCGAGGCGGTCGTCGACCTCGACGCCGGCGCCGTCGACTCCTGGACGCCGGTGCCCGGCCGGTTCCCCTCGTTCGTGCTGGAGCACCTGGCCGGCGTGGAGCAGCTCGTGATCGCGGACCCGCGCTGGCAGGAGGCCATGCACCGGCGTGGCGTCACCGACTTCGACCTCGTCATGGTCGACGCCTGGCCCGCCGGCTACTACGGCCCGCAGGACGCCTACGACGACTCCCCGCTGCTGTGCCGTCCGCTCACCTTCGTCCGCACGGCGCCCGGCGAGCACGGCTACGCCCGCCCGGTCGAGGGCGTCATCGTCACCGTCGACCTCGACGCCATGACGGTCCTCGACGTCGAGGACCACGGCGTCGTCCCCCTCCCCCGGTTCGCCGGCAACTACGAGGAGCGGTTCCTGTTCGCCGAGGGCAACCGCCCCGCGTTCTCCCAGTTCCGAGAAGGCCTCAAGCCGATCGACATCACCCAGCCCGAGGGCGCCAGCTTCACCGTCGACGGCCACCAGGTCAGCTGGCAGAAGTGGTCGCTGCGGGTGGGCTTCAACCCGCAGCGAAGGCCTCGTCCTGCACGAGCTGGCCTACACCGACCGCGGGGTGCGCCGGCCGGTCATGTACCGCGCCGCGCTCTCGGAGATGGTCGTCCCCTACGGCGCGACCGACCCCACCCACTGGAACAAGAACGTCTTCGACATGGGCGAGATCGGCATGGGGCTCTCGGCCAACCCGCTCACCCTCGGCTGCGACTGCCTCGGCGAGATCTTCTACTTCGACGGCGTCGTCAACGACTCCCGGGGCAACGCCGTGACCATCCCGAACGCCGTGTGCATGCACGAGGAGGACTACGGCATCGCCTGGAAGCACACCGACTTCCGCACCGGCATCGCCGAGGTCCGCCGCTCGCGACGGCTGGTCATCTCCTTCATCGCCACCGTCGGCAACTACGAGTACGGCTTCTTCTGGTACCTCTACGTCGACGGCTCCATCGAGTACGAGGTCAAGCTGACCGGCGTGCTCACCACCGGTGCCATCGCCGAGGGCGAGCAGCCGCGGCACGGAAACCTGGTGGCGCCGGGCCTCTACGGCCCCCACCACCAGCACCACTTCAACATCCGCATGGACATGTGCGTCGACGGGCCGGGCAACAGCGTCTACGAGGTCGACTCGGTCCCCGAGCCCGATCCGGCGCACAACCCGCACTCCAACGCCTGGATCACCCGCGAGACGCTGGTCGCCTCCGAGGCCGAGGGCGCGCGCGACTGGGAGTTCTCCACCGCCCGCTTCTGGAAGGTGGTCAACCCCTCGAAGGTCAACGAGCTGGGCAGCCCGGTCGGCTACAAGCTCATGCCGCGCGACGTCGTCCCCTCGATGCTGCAGCAGGGCTCGGCCATCTACGACCGGGCGCGCTTCGTGCAGCACAACCTCTGGGTGACGAGGTACGAGCCGCGGGAGCTGTACGCCGCCGGCGACTATCCCTACCAGTCCGGCGACGCCCAGGGCCTGCCCGAGTACGTCGCGGACGACGCGCCGCTGGAGAACACCGACGTCGTGCTCTGGTACACCGTCGGCGCGCACCACGTCGTCCGCCCGGAGGACTGGCCGGTGATGCCGTGCGCCTACATCGGCTTCATGCTCAAGCCGGTCGGCTTCTTCGACGGCAACCCCGCACTCGACCTGCCGCCGAGCCCCGCCCGCTGCCACTGCGCCCCCGGCGCCTGCGGCTGCGCGGGGCACGATCACTCCTGACCGCTGTGCTGTCCCTGAGGCGGACACTCCTCACGCTGAGGTGTCCGCCTCAGGGACAGCGATCCGGGCGCGGCGGTCAGCCCACCGGTGCGATGCGGCCCACCGCGTCGGACACCTGCTCGTAGGCGCGCCCGGCCCGCAGCACCGTCGCCTCGTCGAAGGGCCGGCCGGTCAGCTGCATCCCCAGCGGCAGCCCGGCGGCGTCGAACCCGACCGGCACCGAGAGCACCGGCTGGCCGGTCAGGTTGCCCGGTGAGGTGAGCCGGATCAGCGCCGAGGAGATCGCCTCGGTCACGCCGTCGGACCAGGTGACCTCGGTGGCCCCGACCGCCGGCGCCGCGAACGGCATGCCGGGCATGACCACGAGGTCGACGTCGTCGAACACCTCGGCCCGCGCCCGCTGCATGAGCGTCCGGATGCGCAGCGCCTTGATGTAGTCGGTGGCCAGCACCAGCTCGCCCACCTCCAGCGAGAGCCGGGTGTCCTCCAGGTACAGCTCGGCCTTCGCCCGCAGGTCCTTCTGGTGGTAGGCGCTCGCCTCCGGGTAGACGATCGCCCACTCGGTGGCCAGGATCTGCTCGGCGTACGGCGTGGACACCTCGCGCAGCTCGGCACCGAGGCCGGCGAGGACGTCGATCGCCGTCCGCACCGCCTGCTCGACGTCCTCGCTCACGTGCTCGAAGAAGTAGTCGCTCGGGACGCCGATCCGCAGGCCGGCGATGCCGTCGTCCAACCCGGCCGTGTGGTCCGGCACCGGGACGTCGACGCTCGCCGGATCGCGCCGGTCGTAGCCGGCGATCGCGTTCAGGACGTGCGCGCAGTCGGTCACGTTGCGGGTCAGCGGGCCGACGTGGTCCAGCGACCAGGCCAGCGAGGCGACCCCGCGCCGGGACGCCCGCCCGTAGGTCGGCTTGAGGCCGACGGTGCCGCAGAGCGTGGCCGGGATGCGGATCGACCCGGCGGTGTCCGAGCCCATGCCGACCATGCAGCTGCCCGCCGCGACCGCCGCGCCCGAGCCACCGCTGGAGCCACCCGGGATCCGGCCGGGATCCCAGGGGTTGCGGGTGGTCGGGGTGATCCCGCCGAAGGCGAACTCGTGGGTGTGCGTCTTGCCGACCATCACCATGCCCGCGCCCAGCAGCTGCTCGACCGACGCCGAGTCGGTGTCGGGCACGACGCCGGCGCGCACCGCGGAGCTCGACGTCGTCGGCACCCCGGCGGTGTCGTAGAGGTCCTTCACCCCGAGCGGGATGCCGTGCAGGGCGCCGAGGTAGCGGCCCGAGGCGATCTCCTGCTCGGCGTGCGCGGCGGCCTTGCGGGCGAGCTCGTCGGTGACGTGGGCGAACGCGCCCAGCCGCGGCTCGGTCGCCTCGATCCGGGCGAGCACCGAGTCGGTCAGCTCGACCGGCGACAGCCGGCGGGCGGAGATCTCGGTGGCGGCGGCGGACAGCGACAGCTCGAACGGTTGCATGGCGGCTCCTTCGGGAGTTCGGGTGGATCGGGGTCGGGAGGGCTCAGCGGCCGGGGATGTCGGCGACCAGCACCTCGGCGGCCTTGCGCGAGGCGAGCTGGTGCTCCTCGAGCGCGTGGATGCCGTAGACGTCGGCGAGCAGCGCGAGGTACGGGTCGGCGATCGGCTCGACGCCGGCCAGCGTGGCGATCGTGATGGCGCCGCAGATCGCGACGTAGTGGATGCTGTAGCCGCCCTCCTGGACCATCGCCAGCCGCCCGTCGCACAGCTCCGCGGCCGCCTCCATCACCCGCTCGGTCAGGGTCGCGAAGCCGGCGGCGGAGACCATCGTGTGCGCCAGCGGGTCGAAGTAGCTGGGGTCGAAACCGCAGGCCACGACGACGAGGTCGGGCTGGAACGCCCGGAGCGCGGGGACGATCACCGCGTCCATCGCGTCGACGTAGCCGGCGTCCCCGGTGCCGGGCGGCCGCGGCACGTTGAGGTTCGTGTACAGCCCGGCCCCGCCGCCGCGCTCGCCGACGGTGCCGCCCCTCGGCGGGTAGAGCCGGTCCTGGTGCATCGAGACGGTGAGCACCCGCGGGTCCTCCCAGAACACCGCCTGGGTGCCGTTGCCGTGGTGCACGTCCCAGTCGACGACGGCGATCCGCTCCACCCCGAGCACCTCCTGGGCGTGGCGGACGGCGACGGCGACGTTGTTGAACACGCAGAAGCCCATGCCGGTCTCCGGCACGGCGTGGTGCCCGCACGGGTTGACCAGCGCGAACCCGTTGTCCACCTCGCCCCGGACGACGGCGTCCACCATCGCCAGCGCCCCGCCGGCGGCCAGCGCGGCGATCTCGTAGCCGCCCTTGCCGAACGGGGAGACGCCGTCCCCTGCGTCGCCACCCTTGGGCAGCGCGCTCTCGGCGACGATCCGGTCGTGGTGCTCCTCGGTGTGCACCCGCAGGATCTCCGCCCGCTTGGCCGGCCGCGCGGGGACCCGGTGCAGCTGGTCCAGCAGTCCGGAGACCTCGACCAGCTCGTGCATGCGCCGCTTGTTGTCGGGATGCGCGAAGTGGTGGCCCACCGGCTGCAGCCCCACCGCCGGATCGGCCGGGGTCAGCGACCCGCTGCCGGTGTCGTTCCAGCCGTACAGCGGGTGCCACAGGTAACCGGTCGTCATGGCTGCCGACCCTGCCGAGCCGGTGTTCCAGCGCGGTGACGATCGGGTGAAAGGTCCGGCGACGTCCCCCACCCCGGACTTTCTGCACCGAAAGTCCGGCCCCCACCCCGGACTTTCGGTGCAGAAAGTCCGGGGGTGCGGGTGTCACCGGAACGGAACCGGACGGACCCCGCCCCGACACACCGCCCCGGCAGGGTCCACCGCGGTGATCACCTCACCGCTCCCCCGCACCCGACGGAAGGCACCCGCATGCGCACGGCCGGAACGAGCACCCGATGAGGAGGACCCGGTGAAGCTGCTGCCCGAGGAGGAGGAGCGGTTGCAGCTGTTCCTGGCCGCCGAGCTGGCCCGCCGCCGGCGCGCCCGCGGGCTCCGCCTCAACCATCCCGAGGCGCTCGCGCTGATCTGCGACGAGATCATGGAGGCCGCCCGCGACGGGCGCTCCTACGCCGAAGCGCTCGAGATCGGCGGCACCGTGCTCGGCCCGGACGACGTGCTGGACGGCGTCCCCGCGCTGCTGGACCGGGTCCAGGTGGAGGCCCTGTTCGACGAGGGCACCGTGATGGTCACGCTGTACTTCCCGCTGGGCGGGGGCGGTTCCGCCGTGACGGGGCCGACCGACGACGTGCTGATCAACCCCGGCCGCGAGCGGGTCACCGTCGAGGTGACCAACACCCTCGACCGCGCCGTCCAGGTGACCTCGCACTACCACTTCTTCGAGGCCAACCGCGGGCTGCGGTTCGACCGCGCGGCCGCCTTCGGCATGCGCCTGGACGTCGCCGCCGGCACCGCGGTGCGCTTCGAGCCCGGCGACCGGCGCCCGGTCCAGCTGGTGCCGATGGCCGGCAACCGCGTCGTCCGCGGCATCGCCGGTCTGGTCGAGGGCGCCCTCGACGACCCGGACGTGCGCAGCCGGGCCCTGGCCGCGGCCGAGCGCGCCGGCTACCTCGGGGTGACCTCGTGACCGCCGTCCCCCGCGACGTCCACCGGCTGCTCTACGGCCCGGGGGAGGGCGACGTCGTCCCGCTCGCCGACACCGGGCTGCGGCTGCGGGTCGAGCGCAGCGTCACCGAGCCCGGCGAGGAATCCCTCGTCGGCGCGGGCCGCAACCTCCGCGACGGCCTCGGCGTCCGCGTCGGCGCCGCCCGGGACAGCGCGCTCGACATGGTCATCACGGGCGCGGTCATCGTCGATCCGGTGCTCGGCGTGCTCAAGGCCGACATCGGGATCAAGGAGGACCGGATCGTCGGGATCGGCTCCGCCGGCAACCCCGACATCTCCTCCGGCATCGACCTGGTGGTCGACGCGCAGACCCAGATCGTCGGCGGCTGGAACCTGATCGCCACCCCGGGCTCGATCGACACCCACGTGCACCTGGCGAACGCCGCCCAGGCCGACACCTTCTGCCGGAACGGCTACACCACGGTCATCGGGGCGAGCCCCGGTCCGTCGTTCGACGTCGGCGTGGGCGGCAGCTGGATCTACGACTCGCTGGTCGACGGCATCGGCGCGTGGCCGCTCAACATCGCCATGATCGGGCGGGCGGCCAGCGCGCGCGACGACCTGGAGGCCCACCTCGAGGTCGGCGTCTCCGGGTTCAAGATCCACGAGGACTTCGGCGCGTTCCCGGCGGTGATCGACGCCGCGCTGCGGGTCTCCGACGACCACGACGTCCAGACGATCATCCACACGGACACGATCAACGAGTCGGTCACGCTGGCCGAGACGATGGACGCGATCGCCGGCCGGACGATCCACGCCTACCACGTGGAGGGCACCGGGGGCGGGCACGCGCCGGACATCCTGGAGATCTGCGGCGAGCCGAACGTGCTGCCGTCGTCGACCAACCCGACGAACCCCTACACCGAGGCGGCGCTGGCCGAGCACCTCGACATGATCATGGGCGCGCACCTGCAGCACCGCTCGATCCACACCGACCTGGCGTTCGCGCAGTCCCGGATCCGCCCCACCACGATGGCCGCCGAGGACGTCCTGCACGACGTCGGCGCGATCTCCATGATGGGCTCGGACTCCAACGGCATGGGCCGGGCGGCGGAGTCGGCGCGGCGCACCTGGCAGCTGGCGGCCAAGATGCGCGACCTCGCCGGTGAGCAGCCCGCCGACGACAACGAGCGCATCCTCCGGTACCTGGAGAAGTACACCTGGTGCCCGGCCGTCGCCCACGGCATCAGCGACTCGGTGGGCACGCTCGCGCCCGGCCGGCTGGCCGACATCGTGCTGTGGGACCCGCGCTTCTTCGGGGTCAAGCCGACCACGGTCGTGAAGTCCGGGGTGGTCAGCCACGCCGCCACCGGCACCGGCAACGGCTCGGTGGTCTCCACCGAGCCGATCCGGATCCGCCCCCAGTGGGGCGCGTCGGGGGCGACCTCCGCCCGGCTGGCCCGCGTCTTCACCAGCGCGACCGGGCTGGCCGCGGCGGAGCGGCGCGGGGCGTCGTACCTGTCCCGGCTGCTGCCGGTGCGCGGCACCCGGCAGCTGACCAAGGCGGACATGTCCCGCAACGCCGCCACCCCCGACGTCCGGGTCGACCCCGACTCCTTCGTCGTCACGGTCGACGGCGTCGAGGCCGTGGTCCCGCCGTCGACATCGGTGCCGCTCAGCCGCCGCTACCTGCTGGTCTGAGCGCCGGTGACCGACCTGCCCTTCGCCCTGCTGCAGCTCACCGACTCCGCCTGCCCCACCGGGGGGTTCGCCCACTCCCACGGGGTGGAGGAGCTGGTGCGCAGCGGCCGGGTGACCGACGCCGACAGCCTGCTCGCGGCGCTCACGGAGTACGTCGCGGAGTCGCTGCCCGGGCGCGACCTGGCGTTCGCCGGGCTCGCCTGGGACGCCGCGGCCGACGACGACGTCCCGCGGGTGCAGACGCTGGTCGACGAGCGGGTCGCGACCCGGCTCACGCGGGCGACCCGGCAGGCGGAGGGCCAGCGCGGGCTGGCGCTGCGGCGCGTGGTCGCCGCGCTGCACCCCGGCGATCCACTGCTCGACGCCGCCGTCGGCAGCTCCACGGTGCTGTTCGGCGTCGCGGCCCGGCTGCTCGGCGCCGACCGGCGCAGCACCCTCCGCGCCGCCGCCTTCAGCCAAGTGTCGGCGATGGCGCAGGCAGCCGTCCGGATCGGCCGCGTCGGGCCGACCGGAGCACAGCACGTCCTCGGCCGACTGGCCGGCCCGCTCGATCGAGCGGTTGCAGACAGCGAGGAGAGAACACATGGGGATTGGCACGGCTTCGCACCATCATGGGAGCTCGCACAGTCACGGCACGAGCACCGGACATCCGGCATGTTCATCACCTGAGACCGAGCCACCGGCCCGCCCGCTGCGGATCGGCATCGCCGGCCCGATCGGGTCGGGGAAGACGACGCTGATGATCGAGCTGGTGCGCCGACTGGCCGCCGACGGCATCGCCTGCGGGGTGGTGACCAACGACGTCTACACGACCGTCGACGCCGACATCGTCACCCGCTCCGGGGTGCTGCCGACCGAGCGGATCGTCGGCGTGGCCACCGGCGGCTGCCCGCACGCCGCGATCCGGGACGACGTCTCGGTCAACGACGCCGCGGTCACCGGGCTGGTCGCCCGCGAGCCGGGCCTCGACGTCGTCTTCATCGAGTCCGGCGGCGACAACCTGACCGCGACGTTCTCCCGGGAGCTGGTGCACCGGTGGATCTGCGTCATCGACGTGGGCGCCGGCGACAAGATCCCGAGCAAGGGCGGCCCCGGCATCACCGAGTCCGACCTGGTGGTGGTCAACAAGAGCGACATCGCCGACCAGGTCGGGGCCTCGGTGGCGATCTTCCGGCGCGACCTGGACGCCGCCCGCGGCGAGCTGCCCTACGCGGTCACCTCCACCCGGGACGACGCGTCGATGGCCTCGGTCGCCGGGCTGGTCGGCGCCTGGGCGACGGTCGGGTGACCGCAGCGCCCGTCCTGGCCCGGCCGGCGGTGCGCGCCCGGCTGGACTGCACGGTCGCGCCCGACGCCGCCGGGCGGCAGCGGGTGCACGGCACCTGGTCCGGGCCGGTGCACCCGGTGCACCACCCGGCCTCCCGGGGGCCCGACGTCCTGGTGCTCACCACGGACACGGCCGGCATCGCGGCGGGCGACGAGCTGCACCTGCGGGTGCGGCTCGCCGCCGGCGCCGACCTGGTCGTCACCGATCCGGGCCCCACCCAGCTGCTGCCCGGGGCCGGCGCCGGGGATCCCGACGGCCGGCAGACGACCGTGCTCGAGGTCGCGGCCGGCGCGCGCCTGGTCCTGCTACCGAACGCGCTGGTGCCGCTGCGCCGCTCCCGGTCCCGGGTCGACACGGTGGTGCGGCTCGAGCCCGGTGCGTGCGCCGTCGTCGGCGGCGTGCTCGCGCCCGGCCGCGTCGCGCGCGGGGAGGTGTGGGTGCCCGACCGGCTCGACACCACCACCGACCTGTACCGGGACGGGCGGCTGGTCGTCCGCGACGCCCAGCGCGTCGAGGTCCTGCCGGGGGTTCCCCGCGAGGCCGGGCACCTGGTCACCGCCTACGTCGTCGCACCGCCCGATCCCGACCTGCTGCACCGGGTGCGCGCCGCGGCCGGTGCGTGCGCCGGGGTGTCCGCGCTGGCCGAGGACCTGCTGGCGCTGCGGGCCGTCGTCGACACCCAGTACGAGGCCGCGGCCCTGCTCCGCGCGGTCACCGAGGTGGTGCGGCCCGACCTGGTCGGTTGGGGTTGGGGCCGGATCGGCCGCTGAGCCGATCCCCCGACGCGCCACTCTCCTGACGCGCGACTGCCCGGCAGGTCCTCGCGGACCTGCCGGGCAGTGCTGCTCCCCCCGGTCGGCTAGAGCGGGGCGAGCGCTCCGATCCAGTCGGTGGCGGTCTCCAGCGCGGCACCGACGCCGAGGACGGTGCCCTCGGCGAACGGCCGGCCGATGATCTGCATCCCCACCGGCAGCCCGTCGACCGGCGCGACCGGCACCGACAGCGCGGGCAGCCCGGTGATGTTGGCCGGCCCCGACAGACGCGTCAGGCAGTCGGTCGGCCGCTCGCTGAAGCCGTCCGCCCAGGTGATGGCCTCCTGGTCGGCCCGCGGCGCCACCACCGGGACCGACGGCGCGACCAGCACGTCGATGCCCTCGTACATCTGCCGCCAGGCCTGCTGCATGAGCGTGCGCACGCGGGTGGCGTTGATGTAGTCGGTGGCCAGCACCAGCTCGCCGGCCTCCAGCGCGACCCGCACCTCCGCGGTGTAGAGCTCCGGGGTCTCCCGCATCGCCTTCTGGTGGTACGACGCGGCCTCCGGGCCGAGCATCCCCCAGGAGACGGCCTTGATCTGGTCGGCGTACGGGATCGTCACCTCGACCAGCGTGGCGCCCAGGCCCTCGAGCACCGCGATGGCGGCGCGGACCGAGGCCTCGACCTCGGGCTGCACGTGCTCGAAGTAGAAGTTCGACGGCACGCCCACCCGGAGCCCCCGCACGCCCCGGTCCGCGGCCGCGGCCAGGTCCGCGACGTAGTCCGGCACGGGGACGTCGACCGACGCGGGGTCGGCGCGGTCGAAGCCGGCCGTCGCCGCCAGCACGTGCGCGCAGTCGACGACGTCGCGGGTCAGCGGGCCGACGTGGTCCAGCGACCAGGACAGCGACGCCACCCCGCGGCGGGAGATGCGGCCGTAGGTGGGCTTGAGCCCGACGGTGCCGCAGACCGCGGCCGGGATCCGGATCGAGCCGCCGGTGTCGCTGCCCAGGCCGACGAGGCACTCCCCTGCCGCGACAGCCGCGCCCGATCCGCCACTGGACCCGCCGGGCACCCGGTCGACGTCCCACGGGTTGCGGGTCGTCGGCGTGGTCGCACCGTAGGCGAACTCGTGGGTGTGCGTCTTGCCGATCATGACCATGCCGGCCGACAGCAGCCGGGCGACCATCTCCGCGTCGGTGTCCGGCACGAAGCTGGCCCGCACCTGGGAGCTCGACGTCGTCGGGACGCCCGCGGTCTCGAGGAGGTCCTTCACCCCGAGCGGCAGGCCGTCGAGGGGGCCGCGGTAGGCGCCCTCGACGATCCGCTGCTCGGCGTCGGCCGCGGCCTTCCGGGCCAGGTCCGGGGTCACGCAGGCGAAGGCGTTGAGCGCGCCCTCGACGGCGTCGACCCGCTCGAGGACGGAGTCGGTCAGCTCCACCGGGGAGAGCTCGCGGCTGCGGATCGCCGCGGCGGCCTCGGTCAGCGACAGCTGGTAGGGCTGCACGCTCACTCCCACCGGGCGTCGAACGCGGTGGCCGGCGGGGTCTCCCCCAGCGGCACCTCGTCGAGCGTGTCGAGCATCGCGTAGATGCCGTTGATCATCGGGCCGACGACGTCGAGCCGTTCGGGGCCCAGGTCGAGCCGGGCCTGGCGGGCGGCGAGCGCCAGCGCCTCGCCGACGAGTTCGCGGGACTGGGTGGACATCGGGAGTTCCTCCTGGGTTGGGGGGTGATCGGGTCAGCCGGGCAGTGGCGGGGACTGCAGGTGCCAGGTCGTGGCCGCCTCGTAGGCGGCGCCGACCCGGAGCACGGTGGCCTCGTCGAACGGCCGGCCCATGACCTGCAGGCCGACCGGGAGGCCGCCGTCGCTGAACCCGCAGGGCACGGTCAGCGCGGGGATGCCGGCGGCGTTGGCCGGTGCGGTGAGGCAGTTGAGCGCGAACAGGATCGGGTGCTCCTGCCCGCGCAGCGCCGCCGTCGTCGAGCCGTAGGCGGGGGCGGGGATGGCGAGGGTCGGGCTGACCAGGACGTCGACGTCGCGCAGGGCGGCGGCGAAGCCGGCCTGCACCAGCCCGCGGGCGCGCTGGGCGTTGACGTAGGCGGTGCCGCTGATCAGCTCGCCGGCGAGCAGCCGGAGCCGCACCTCCTCGGTGTAGGCCGCAGGCATCCGGCGGATCTCGTCCTGGTGGATGGCGCTGGCCTCCACGCCGGCCAGGGTCGAGAGCACGTCCTCGGTGAGCTCCACGTCGGGCACCTCGACCGGCACCAGGGTGGCGCCGGCCTCGGCGAGCACCCCGATCGCGGTGCGCACCGCGGCGTCCACGTCGTCGTCGGACCAGTCGAAGAACCAGTTGACCGGGACGCCGATCCGCAGCCCGACGACCCCCGCGGTCAGCCCGGAGAGGTAGTCCCCCACCGGGGCGTCGACCGACGACGGATCGGCCGGGTCGTGCCCGGCGAGGACCTGCAGGCAGAGTGCCGCGTCGCCGACGGTCTTGGTCAGCGGGCCGGCGTGGTCCAGCGACCAGCTGAGCGCTGCGACCCCGCGCTTGCTGATCCGCCCGTAGGTCGCCTTGAGCCCGACCACCCCGGTGAGCCCCGCGGGGATCCGGATGGAGCCGCCGGTGTCGGAGCCCATCGCCATGAGGCAGAGGTCGGCCGCGACCGCCGCACCCGAGCCGCCGCTGGAGCCGCCCGGGATGGTGCCGACGTCCCACGGGTTGTGGGTGGGCGCGGAGACGACGCCGAAGGCGAACTCGTGGGTGACCGTCTTGCCGACGACGATCGCGCCGGCCGCCCGCAGCCGGCGGGTGACCTCCGAGTCGGCGTCCGCGACGTGCCCGGCCCGGACGTCGGAGCCGGCCAGGGTGGGCCGGCCGGCGACGTCGTAGAGGTCCTTGAGCGCCACCGGCAGCCCGTGCAGCGGCCCCAGCGGGCGGCCGTCGCGCACCGCCGTGTCGGCCTCGGCCGCCAGCGCGAGCGCCTCGTCGGCGTACACGTGGGCGTAGGACTGCAGGACGCCGTCGGAACGGTCGATCCGGGCGAGCACCGCCGCGACCAGCGCGGTGGAGCTGAGCTCGCCCGAGGCGACCAGCGCGGCCGCCTCCTGCAGGCCGAGCGCGGCCGGGTCGCCCCGGTCCGGCGCGCCTCCAGCGGCTGCCAGGACCGGCACCACGCCTTCATCTGCCGCACCGCCCGGCTCCGGGTAGCGCACGCCGCGGGCGGGCTCGAGGTCCCGCAGCGGGAGCGCCCGGAACCGGTCGGCGACCGCCGCCGGGTCCGCCGTCGTCGTCTCCTCGACGGCGGTCATGCGGCCACCGGCTCGAGGACGGCGTCGAGCAGCCGGCGGGTGACCTCGTGCTGCGGCGTGTGGAAGACGTCGTCCACCGGGCCGGACTCGACCAGCTCGCCGTGGTGCAGCACCGCGGCGCGGTCGCACATGTGCTGCACCAGCGCCAGGTTGTGCGTGATGAGCAGCATCGTGAGGTGCCGCTCCTCCTGCAGCTGCTGGAGCAGGTTGAGGATCTGCGCCTGCACCGAGACGTCGAGCGCCGAGGTCGGCTCGTCCAGCAGCAGGAACTCCGGCTCGCTGGCCAGCGCCCGGGCGATGCCCAGCCGCTGGCGCTGACCGCCGGAGAACTCGTGCGGATAGCGGTCGGCCTGGTCGGCGCGCAGGCCCACGTGCTCCAGCAGGTCGACCACCCGGTCGCGCACCTCACCAGCCGGGCACAGGTCGAACTGGCGCATCGGGAAGGCCACCTGCTCGCCCACGGCGCGGCGCGGGTTGAACGCCGAGCCGGAGTCCTGGAAGACGATCTGCATGCGCTGCCGCAGCCGGCGCATCCCCTTCGGGGTCAGCCGGGTCACGTCGTGCCCGTCGAAGCCGACGAAGCCGCTCGTGGGCTCGACCAGCCGCAGGAGCATCCGCCCGATCGTGGTCTTGCCCGACCCGGACTCCCCGATCAGCCCGAAGGTCTCCCCGCGGAGGACGTCGAAGGTCGCCCCCTGGACGGCGACGAACTCCTCCCCCGTGCCGAAGAGCGTCGGCTTCGCGTAGACCTTCCGCAGGTCCTGTGCCTGCACCAGTACGTCACGCCCCGACATGCTGAGCCACCCCCGTCAGTTCCGCCTTCTCCTCGGCCCGCCGGTGGCAGACCGCCTCCTGCCCTGCTCCGGACGCCACCGTCGGCGGGTCCACCTCCCAGCACTCCGGGCCCACCTCGGGGCACCGGGGTGCGAAGGCGCACCCGTCGGTGAGCCGCAGCGGCAACGGCGCCGAGCCGCCGATCTGGTAGAGCCGCTGCCGCACGTGCCCCTCACCGGCGGCCTCGGTGCGCAGCCGCGGGACCGACGCCATCAGGCCCCGGGTGTAGGGGTGCTGCGGGGTGCGCAGCACGTCGGCCACGTCGCCGTGCTCGACGATCCGGCCCGCGTACATGACCGCGACGGTCCGGCACATGTGCGCCACCACGCCCATGTCGTGGGTGACCATCAGGATCGCCGTCCCCAGCTCCTGGTTGATCTCCTGGAGCAGCTCGATGATCTGCTTCTGGACCGTGGCGTCCAGCGCCGTCGTCGGCTCGTCGGCGATCAGCAGGTCCGGCTCGCAGGCCAGCGCCAGGGCGACGACGACGCGCTGCCGCTGCCCGCCGCTGAGCTGGTGGGGGTGGCTCTTCAGCTTGGCCACCGGATCGGGGATGCGCACCAGCTCGAGTGCGTTCAGCGCCTTCTCGCGGGCCTCCTTCTTCGACAGCCCCTGGTGCAGCCGGAGGACCTCCACCAGCTGCTCGCCCACGCGGAAGAACGGGTCCAGGCTGGTCATCGCGTTCTGGAAGACCATGCTGATGCTGCCGCCCCGGATGGCCCGCATCTCGGCCTCGGACTTGGTCAGCAGGTCCTCGCCCCGGAAGAGGATCCGGCCGCCGGCGATCGTGGCGTTGCGGGAGCCGAGCAGCCGCAGGATGGACAGCCCGGTCACGCTCTTGCCCGACCCGGACTCCCCGACCATCCCGAGGATCCCGCCGCGCGGGATGTCGAACGACACCCCGTCGACCGCCTTGATGGTGCCGAGCTCGGAGGCGAAGTGGGTCTGCAGGTTCTCGACGCGCAGCAGTGGTTCGGTCATCGTCGCTTCTCCTGTCGCGCTCAACTGGTCTGCTTGTGCGGGTCGAGGGCGTCGCGGATGCCGTCGCCGATGAGGTTGAAGGCGAGCGCCGCGACGAGGATCACCAGGCCGGGGATCGTCGCCACGTGGCCGTAGCCCTCCAGCAGGACGCTGCGGCCGTCGCTGGTCATGACGCCCCAGTCCGGCGCCGGCGGGGTGACCCCGACGCCCAGGAAGCTCAGGCCGGCGGCGAGCACGATCATCAGCCCGCAGAGGCTGGTGCCGTAGACGACCAGCGGCGACATGACGTTCGGCATGAGCTGCTGGCGCAGGATCTGCGCCTGCGTCGCCCCGGCGGCGCGGGCCGCCTCGACGTACTCCTTGGCCGATTCCTGGACCGTCGCCGTGTACACGACCCGGGCCATGTACGGGACCATCGTGATGCCGATCGCGAGCATGACGTTGGCCAGGCCCGGGCCGAGGACCGCCGCGATGGCGATCGCCAGGAGCACCACCGGGAAGGCGAACAGCACGTCCAGGACGCGCATCACCGCGTTGCCCGCCCGGCCGCCGAAGTAGCCGGCGAACATGCCGATCAGCAGCGCGATCGGCGCGGCCGCGAGCACCGGCAGGACGGCGACGGTCAGCGAGTACCGCCCCCCGTAGATCAGCCGGGAGAGGATGTCCCGCCCCTGGCCGTCCAGCCCCAGGAGGTGACCGGGGGTGCCGATCCCCTCCAGCCGTTGCGAGGCGTCGCCGTCGAGCGGGTCGTAGGGCGCCAGCAGCGGTGCGAACACCGCCACCAGCGTCAGGAACACGAGGATCCCGATGGAGACGACGGCCGCCTTGTCCCTGCGCAGCGCCCGCCACATGAGTGCGGGCCGGGAACGGCTCGTGATGTGCGCGGCCACCGTGTCGCCGGCGGCCACCGGCGAGACGACCTTCTGGCCGAGTGTCGTCGAGGTCATCCGACGGCCTCCCTGGTACGTGGGTCGAGGAGCGCGACGACGATGTCGGCGATGAGGTTGACGACCACGAAGACCAGCGCGATGAACAGGACGCCGGCCTGGATGATCGGCATGTCGTTCGAGGTGATCGACGTGTAGAGCTGCCCGCCGAGGCCGGGCCAGCTGAACACCACCTCGATGAAGATGACGCCGCCCAGCAGGTAGCCGACCTGCAGGCCGACGATGTTCACGATGGGCGGCAGGGCGTTCCGGAGGGCGTGCTTCCAGACGATCTGCCGCTCGGGGACGCCGTTGGCGCGCAGCATCCGGATGTGGTCCTGCTGGAGTGCCTCGACCATCACGCTGCGGGTGAGCCGCGCGATGACCGCTGTCGGGACCACCGCCGCGGTGGCCGCCGGCAGGACGAGGTGCCGGAGCAGGTCCCCGAGCCCGCCCGGCTCCCGGACGTCGTACATGCCCGACGTCGGGAGCCAGCCGAGCTCCAGGGCGAAGACGCTGATCACGACCAGCGCCGCCCAGTAGACCGGCACGCTCGCCCCGGCGAGCGACAGGAACATCGCCCCCCGGTCGAACAGCGAGTACTGGCGGGTGGCCGCCAGCACCCCCAGCGGAACGCCGATGACCAGGCAGATCACCAGCGCCCCCGCGGCCAGGATGATCGTGTTGCCGAGCTTCGGGAACACGATCTCCGCGACCGGCTGGGCCATCGTCAGCGAGGTGTTGAGGTCGCCCTGCACCAGGCCGCCGAGGTAGCTGACGTACTGCTGCACGAGCGGCTGGTCGAGGCCGAGGTCGGCCCGCACGGCGGCGATGGACTCCGCCGTCGCCGTGGGACCGAGCATCGTCCGGACCGGGTCACCCGGGACCAGCTGCATGATCAGGAAGACCAGGACCGACACCCCGAGCAGGACCAGGATCATCGAGCCCGCGCGGCGGGCGAGGTAGCCGACCATCAGCGCAGCCACACCGACGTGAGGTCGTACCACTCCTCGCTCGGGTTCACGAAGCCCTGCACGTCCCCGCTGAGCACGTAGGGGGCCTTGTCGTTCACGATCGGGGCCAGGGCCGCGTCCTCGTGCACGATCTCGGCCGCCGTGCGCCACAGCTCGTCGGCGGTGGCCTCGTCGAGCGCCGTCGCCGCCTGCTGCATGACCTCGTCGAGCGCCGGGTTGCTGTAGTGCCCGACGTTGGAGCCGTTGGGCGCCTGCAGGGTCGAGGAGGTGACGTTGCGCAGCCAGTACGGCGTCGTCATGCCCCAGGACATCTGGGCCATCCCGGTGCCGGCCGGGATGCCCTCGGCCCACTCGGTGAGGTAGGTGATCCACTCCGTGGTGTCCAGCTTGACCCGGATGCCGACGTCGGCCAGGTCCTGCTGGATGTACTCGGCCATCGGAACCGGTACGATCTGCCCGGAGCCGTCCACCGAGGTCATCAGCGTGGTCTCGAACCCGTCGGCGTAGCCGGCCTCGGCGAGCAGCTCCTTGGCCCGCTCGGGGTCGTACTCGAAGTACTCCTCGCTCGCCTCGTAGGCGCTGTTGGCCGGGGGCAGGACGCTGTAGGCGGGGTTGGTGGTGCCCCGCAGCAGGTCCTCGGACATGCCCTCCCGGTTGATGGCGTAGTTGACCGCCTGCCGGACCCGGATGTCGGAGAAGATCGGGTCGGTCATGTTGAAGGCCAGGTACCAGAGGTGCGGCGGCGCGCTGGTCGCGACGTCGAAGCCGGCCTCCTCGAGGCTGGACACGCTGTCGGGCGAGGGGACGGCGATCATGTCGACCTCACCGGCCCGCAGCGCGGACACCCGGGTGGAGGGGTCGGGCAGCGGCCGGAAGACGACGCTGTCGAGGTAGGGCTTCTCGCCCCAGTAGTCCTCGTTGCGCTCCAGGGTGATGCGCTGGCCGCGGACGCGGTCGACGAACCGGAAGGGTCCGGTGCCCGTGGGGTGGTCGGCGATCTCGTCGTTGCCGTACTCCGCCAGCGCGGTCGGGCTGATGATCCCGGTCGAGCCGCCGCCGCCCTGGGTGAGCAGGCGCAGGAAGGCCGAGAACGGCTGCTTCATGGTCATCTCGACGGTCAGCGGGTCCACCGCGGTGACTGACTGCAGGTGCTGCCAGACGAACACGGTCTGCCCGGCGGAGCGGTCGTCGTAGAACTCGAACGTGGGGTCGGACATGCGCCGGACGTTGAAGACGACGGCGTCGGCGTCGAAGTCCGTCCCGTCGTGGAACGTCACGCCCTCGCGGAGGTGGAAGGTGTACGTCAGGCCGTCCTCGGAGACCTCCCACGACTCGGCGAGCCCCGGGACGATCTCCGGGATCGGCGCCTCCTCGGAGGTCTTCGAGAGGTCCTCGTCGACGAGCGCCTCGTACATCTGCCGGTTCACGCGGTAGGTCACCCAGCCGCCGGCGCGGTGCGGGTCCAGCACGTCGGTGTCGGACTCGATGCCGATGGCGAGGGTGCCGCCGCTCTGCGGATCGCCGGCGGGACCGTCGTCGGCGGCGTCCGCGCCGCCGCAGGCCGAGACGAGCAGAGCCAGCGCCAGGAGGCCGGCCGAGAGCCGGCCGGCACGGGGACGGCGACCTCGGCGGTCAAAGGTGGTGAGCAAGGTTGGATCCCTCCATCGGAGCAGCACGGAGCGCGACTGCATGGGGCGCGAGAAAAAGGGGAGATCGGCGCATCCGGACGACGCTGGCGGAGCGACCGAGCAGAACGTAAGGGCGCTTTGTTGCTGCGGCGTTTCGGCTCTGGAACCAACGCAAAAGTGGTGCGCCTCACGTCTCGAACACGGCCCCGACCTGCGCAGATGCCGAATCGGACCGGCAAACGGATCGGAACCGGCAGGAAACAATCCGCTCCTACGGTCGGGGTCCCTGCCCATTCCCGAGAGGTGACCCGTGCCGGTTTCCCGCCCGTCCCCAGACGACCTGTCCCGCATTGCCCGTCAATTCCACTTCACGCTCGACGCCGACCAGCTCGAGACGTTCGGCGCCCTGCTCGAGGCGGGCCCGATGGTCGGGTACGACGCGCTGGACGCGATGGAGAGCGCGGCGCCGGAGGTCCGCTACGAGCGGGGTCCGGCGACCCGTCCGGAGCCGGCCGACAACCCCTACGGCGCCTGGTACGTCACGGCCCGGATCGAGGGCGCCCCCGACGGCCCGCTGGCCGGGAAGACCCTCGCCATCAAGGACAACATCAGCGTCGCCGGGATCCCGATGATGAACGGCAGCGCCGTGCTCGAGGGGTTCGTGCCCGCCGCGGACGCCACCGTGGTCGAGCGGATCCTGGACGCCGGCGGCACGATCCTGGGCAAGTCCGTCTGCGAGCACCTGTGCTTCTCCGGCGGCAGCCACACCTCCGACACCGGCCCCGTGCGCAACCCCTACGACCTCGACCGGGCCACCGGCGGCTCGTCCAGCGGATCGGCGGCGCTGGTGACGGCCGGGGTGGTCGACATGGCCGTCGGCGGCGACCAGGGCGGGTCGGTGCGCATGCCCGCCGGCTGGACCGGCATCTACGGCCTCAAGCCGACCTGGGGGCTGGTCCCCTACACCGGCGCCATGCCGATCGAGCCGACCGTCGACCACCTCGGGCCGATGGCCCGCACCACCGCCGACGTCGCCCTGCTGCTGGAGGTGCTCGCCGGCACCGACGGGATGGACCCGCGCCAGGGCGGGCCGCAGTCGGCGCCGCCGCGGCAGCCCACCTACGCCGACGCGCTCACCGGCGACGTGACCGGGCTGCGCATCGCCGTCGTCCGGGAGGGCTTCGCCATCGAGGGGCTCTCGGAGCCGGAGGTCGACGCGGCCGTCCGCGCGGCGGTCGCCGCGTACGCGGAGCTCGGCGCGGTCGTGGAGGAGGTGTCCATCCCGTGGCACAGCGCCGCGATGCCGATCTGGAGCGCGGTGGCCAGCGAGGGCATGGTCGACACCATGCTGCGCGGCAACGGCATGGGCACCGGCTGGCGCGGCCGCTACTCCCCCGACCTGCTCGAGGCCTTCGCCCGCGGGCAGGCCGAGCGGGCCGACCGGTTCTCCGACACGGTCAAGCTCACGCTGCTGGCCGGCCAGTGGATGCTCGACACCTACGGCGGGGCCTACTACGCCAAGGCGATGAACCTCGTGCCGGCGCTCACCGCCGCCTACGACGCGGTGCTGGCCGACTACGACCTGCTGGCGATGCCGACACTGCCGATGGTCGCCACGGTGCTCCCGCCGGCGGACGCCCCGACCGCCGACGTCGTGGCCCGCGGGCTGGAGATGATCGTGAACACCGCGCCGTTCGACGTCTCCGGGCACCCGGCGATCAGCCTGCCGTGCGCCATGACCGAGGCGGGCCTGCCGGTCGGGATGATGCTGATCGGCAAGCACGGTGACGAGCGCACGATCCTGCGCGCCTCGGACGCCTTCGAGAAGAACGTGTTCGCGCCGCCGCCGCCACCCGCGCTCGGCTGACGACCACTGCAGCGCACCGTCGTCGCCGCACCCGACGACGACGGTGCGCTGCACGCCGAAAACCGACTCTGAACTGGGCTTTTCCGTCGCACCCCCGCTCTAGTCTGGACGTGTCGACCAGCTGATCGAGCGGGAGGGGGCGCGGTGTCCGAGCTGCTGTCCGCCCTCGACGAGCTCGCCGCGATCGACCTCGACGAGCTGTCCCCGGACGGACTGCTCGACCTGGTCGCCGGCCTGGTGACCGCCACCAACCGGATGACGGCCGCGGTCACCCGAGCCGTCCGCGCGGCCGATCGACGCGAGGCCTACGACCGCGACGGAGCGGTGTCGATGAAGGCGTGGCTGCGCGGCAGCTGCCGGATGGATCCGGCAGAGGCGACTGCAACGGTCTCGACCGGCCGTCGGCTCGAGCAGCTCCCCGCCACCGCCGCCGCCTTCGCCGACGGTGCCATCAGCGCGGCCCACGCCCGGGTCATCACCAAGGCCATGACTCCCCGCCGGATCGCCCAGGCGGCCGAGGCCGGCATCGACCTCGACGTGACCGACTCGATCCTGGCCGACCTGGCCCGTGCCACGGCCCCGAACGAGACCGGCCGCGGCGTCGCGCAGTGGGTGGCAGGAGTGGACCCCGACGGAGCCCTGGACGACGCCGCCGACACCCGCCGCCGCTTCACCATGGCACCCGGGCTCGACGGCCGGGAGCACCTCCGGGGGGAGATGGACTCGGTCGGCGGCGAGTACCTGCACACCGCCCTCGCCGCGCTGATGAACGGCGACCGGCCCGCCGGTGACCCCCGCGGCCACGCCGAGCGGCAGGCCGACGCCCTCGTCGCCCTCGCCAAGGGCGCGCTGGACGGCGGCACCCTGCCCGACGTCCGCGGCGAACGCCCTCACGTCCGGGTCACCATCGACTGGATGGCGTTGTGCGCCGAACGCGGCGCCCCCGGCGTGACCGGCGGCCGGCTGGCGTGGGCCGGGCCGATCACCCCCGAGACCGCCCGGCGGCTGGCCTGCGACGCCGGCGTCGCCCGGATCATCACCGGTCCGGACGGCCTCCCGCTCGACGTCGGCCGCGCCCAGCGCACCGCCAGCGCCGCGATCCGCCGGGCCGTCGAACTGCGCGACGAGCACTGCGTCTTCGCAGGGTGCGACGCCCTCCCCGAGTGGTGCGACGTCCACCACGTCGTCCACTGGGCCCACGGCGGACCGACCAGCTGCGACAACGGGGCACTGCTCTGCGAGCGGCACCACACGTGCTGTCACGAAGGCGGGTTCACCATCCGCCGCGACCCCGGCACCGGCCGCTGGCACACCTACCGCCCCGACGGCACCGAGGTCCTCAGCCGCGCCGGCCCGTGAGCCGCCGGCGGCTCACCGCCGCGGGATCTCGGTCCACCCCTCGCTGCCGCGCAGCGTCGTCTTCAGCACCTTTCCGCCGGCGTTGCGCGGCAGCGCGTCGTCCAGCACCCGGACGTACTGCGGCACCTTGTAGTCGGCCAGCCGCTCGCGGGCGAAGGCGATCAGCGAGGGCACGAAGTCCTCCGGCGCACCCGGCCGGGGCAGGACGACGGCGCCCACCTTCTCCCCCATCACCGGATCGGCGACGCCGACGACGGCGACCTCCAGCACGTCGGGGTGCGCGGCGAGGGCGTTCTCCACCTCGACGGAGTACACGTTCTCGCCGCCGCGGTTGATCATGTCCTTGGCGCGATCGACGATCCGCACCATGCCGTCGGTGATCGCGGCGATGTCGCCGGTGTGCAGCCAGCCGTCGACGAAGGTCTCCGCCGTCCGCGCCGGGTCGCCCCAGTAGCCGGCCACCACGTTCGGCCCGCGCACCAGCAGCTCCCCCACCCCGGACACCGGGTCCGGCGCATCGAGGCGCACCTCGTTCACCGGCGTCGGGAAGCCGACCGACTCGGCGTGGTCGACGGCGTACTCGTGCGGCAGGAACGTGGCGATCGCCGAGGTCTCCGACAGCCCGAACCCGTTGCCCACCCGCGCGTGCGGGAAGGCGTCCAGCAGCCGGTGCACCAGCTCCGGCGCGATCGGGGAGCCGCCGTAGCTGAGCGTCCGGATCGAGGAGACGTCGGTCGTCGCGAAGTCCGGGTGCCGCAGGGCCAGCTCGAAGATGGTCGGCACCGCGGTCACCAGCGTGACGCGGTGCTCCTGGATCGCCGCGAGGAACGACGCCGGGGTGAACTGCGGCATCACGACCGACAGGCCGCCCAGACCCATCTGCGTCATGAACTGCGAGCAGCAGCCGGTGACGTGGAACAGCGGCACCGAGATGAGCCCGACGTGCTCCGGCCCGCGCGCCAGGCTCCGGCAGCGGATGACGCTCTCCACCGTCGACAGGAAGTTCTCGTGGGTGAGCATCGCGCCCTTGGGCCGGCCGGTCGTGCCCGACGTGTAGAACAGCGCGGCGACGTCGCCGTGCTCGCGCTGCGGCACCTCGCCGGGCTCGCCGTCGGGCAGCGGAACCCCGGGCAGGACGACGTACGCGGCCCCCGAGTCGCCGAGGATGTACTCGACCTCCGGCTCGGCCAGCCGGGTGTTCATCGGGACGACGATCGCCCCGGCCAGGTGCCCGCCCCAGAACGCCAGCGCCCAGTCCAGCCCGTTGCCCAGCCGGATCGCCACCCGGTCACCGGGCCGCACGCCGGCGTCGCGCAGACCACCGGCCACGCGCAGCGCCCGGTCCCACAGCTCGGCGAACGTCGCCGACGGACCACCGAGCTCGAGGACGGCCGGCCGCTCCGGATACCGCTCCACGGTCCGGCGCAGCATGTCGACGACCGTGCCGCCGACCGCGATGTAGCGCCGGACCCCGTCCGCGCCGACCTCGATGCCGCTGGTGTCGAAGGGGCTCTGCCCGACCGCGACCACGTGCTCCCCCACTCCCGGCACCGCTCGGCGCCCGCTGACCGCATTCTGCGCCGCACGGGCACTCCCGGGGCGATCGGGGCGGGGAACGCCGCCGCACGGAGTGACGTCGGCCCGCCGGGGTGTGAGCCGGACCGTGACCGGGCAGGCTGGCAGGGTGAGTGACACGAGCACCAGCGGATCGGGCTACGTCGAGCCGGAGTACCAGCGGGACACGAAGTACATCGAGGACCGGATCACCGCCGACGGCCGGGACGGCTGGCCGGTCGAGGCGGGCCGCTACCGGCTGATCGCCGCCCGCGCCTGCCCGTGGGCCAACCGCACGATCATCGTGCGCCGGCTGCTCGGCCTGGAGCAGGCGATCTCGATGGGCCTGTGCGGGCCCACGCACGACGAGCGCAGCTGGACCTTCGACCTCGACCCCGGTGGCCGCGACCCGGTGCTCGGCTACGAGCGGTTGCAGGAGGCGTACTTCGCCCGCGACCCGGAGTACCCGAAGGGCATCACGGTGCCGGCCGTCGTCGACGTCCCGACGAAGGCCGTCGTCACCAACAACTTCCCGCAGATCACCCTCGACTTCTCCACCGAGTGGACCGCCCACCACCGGGACGGCGCACCGGACCTCTACCCCGAGCCCCTGCGGGACGAGATGGACGAGGTGATGCAGCGGATCTACACCGAGGTCAACAACGGCGTGTACCGCTGCGGGTTCTCCGGCTCGCAGCGCGCCTACGACAAGTCCTACGAGCGGCTGTTCACCGCCCTGGACTGGCTGGAGGAGCGGCTCACCGATCGCCGTTTCCTCATGGGCGACACGATCACCGAGGCCGACGTCCGGCTGTTCACCACGCTGGCCCGCTTCGACGCCGTCTACCACGGCCACTTCAAGTGCAACCGGCAGAAGCTGACCGAGTTCCGGGCGCTCTGGGGATACGCCCGTGACCTGTTCCAGACCCCCGGGTTCGGCGACACGACGGACTTCCCGCAGATCAAGGAGCACTACTACGTCGTCCACGCCGACATCAACCCGACGCAGATCATCCCGGCCGGCCCGGACACCTCGGTCTGGCTGACCCCGCACGGCCGCGAGCAGCTCGGCGGCTCCCCGTTCGGCGACGGCACCCCGCCCGGCCCGGTGGCCGAGGGCGAGCGGGTGCCCGAGGGCCACGGCCCCGGAGGCATCCCGCACCGCTGACCGGGCTGCCAGGATCGGGCCGTGGCTCCCGCAGCGCGTGGCACCGGCCGGCAGCCCGGCGTGCCGGTCACCGGGCTGACGATCGACCGCGGGCAGTCGGACCCGGGGCGGTGGCCCTACACCGTGCCCGCGGTGCGGCACGTGTACGAGTCGGGTCTCGCGCTGGCGCCCGGGGCCACGGTGCTGATCGGCGCGAACGGGGCCGGCAAGTCCACGCTCGTCGAGGGGATCGCCGCGGCCTGGGCACGCCGGGTCACCGCCTTCCGCGAGGACTGGCTGCAGCGGTCGATCGCGGAGCCGGCCGCCGAGGACTCCGACCTGCACCGCGCGCTGCGGCTGTCCTGCACCCGCGGCGGGCCCACCGGCGGGCTGTTCCTGCGGGCCGAGCGGCTGCACGCCCAGGCCGAGCAGTTCTCCGGCCGCGGGCGGTGGCGCGAGCGCATCGACGGCCCGCTGCTCGACCGCAGCCACGGGGAGGGCTTCCTGCAGGTGCTCGCCGGCATGACCGCCGAACCCGGGTTCTACGTCCTCGACGAGCCCGAGTCGGCGCTCTCCTTCGACAGCAGCCTGATGCTGCTGACGATCCTGCAGGACATGCTCGCCGCGGGCAGCCAGGTCGTGCTGGCCACCCACTCCCCCGTCCTGGCCGCGCTGCCCGGAGCCACGCTGCTGCAGCTCGACGACGGCGGCATCACGCAGGTCGAGTACGACGACTGCGACCTGGTGACGTCGTGGCGGGCCTTCCTGGAGCGGCCGGCCGCCTTCCTGCGCCACCTGCGCTGACGGAGCCCGCGCCGGCACGGCGATAGGCTGGGGGCACCCATCCCGTCTCCCGAAGGGCCCGACCAGGTCCTCGCACCACCCTGAGGAGCCTGCTCGTGCAGCCCGCTTTCTTCACGCTGACCGATGGGCGCTTCGTCCCTTCCGAGGACGCCCGGAGCTGGTGGACGCCGGGCATGCTGAGCGGCCCCCTGCTCGGCGGCCTGCTGGCCCGCGCGCTCGACACCGCGTACGGCGCTCCGGAGTTCCAGTTCAGCCGGCTCACCGTCGACCTGTTCCGCAATGCCCCGTTCGAGCCGATCGAGGTGACCACGGAGGTCATCCGCGAGGGACGCCGCATCCGCGTCACCGAGGCGAAGGTGCTGACCAGCATCGGCGTCGTCGCCCGGGCGAGCGGGGTGCAGCTGCGCCGCGGGGAGCAGCCGCCCAGCCCCGTGCCCACCCGCACGCCGGACTGGGACGCTCCCGACCCGACGGGGATCACCGATCCCTACTTCCAGTTCGTCCCCGACGGGGACCACTCCCGCCGGGGCATGTGGATCCGGGCGGACCGCCCGCTGGTGGCCGGCGAGGAGCTCACGCCGTTCGTCCGCGCCGCCCTGGCCGCCGACGAGGGCAGCCCGGTGGCGCACCGCGGCGAGACCGAGCTCGAGTTCATCAACGCCGACTACACGCTCACCCTCAGCCGCGACCCGGTCGGTGAGTACATCGGCCTGGCCGCCGGCGGCCACGTCAGCGAGGACGGCGTCGCCGTCGGGCACGCCACGGTGCACGACCAGAAGGGGCCGATCGGCTCCAGCATGTCCACCGCCGTCGCCAACGTCCGGACGGTGTGACGTGACCCGGCCCGCCTACTTCACCCTGACCGACGACGGCCGGTTCGCCCCGGGCGAGAGCGCCGCGAGCTGGTGGGTGCCCGGCATGATCCACGGCCGCCTGCTGGGCGGGCTGATGGCGAGGCAGCTCGAGGCCGTCCACGGCGACCCGGGGTTCCAGTTCAGCCGGCTCACCGTGGACATGTTCCGCAACGCGCCCTTCGAGCCGGTCGAGGTGAACAGCGTCGTCGTCCGCGAGGGCCGCCGCATCCGGGTGACCGAGGGGACGGTGACCGCCGGCGTCGGGGCGGTCGCCCGGGCCACCGCGGTGCAGCTGCGCCGCGGCGAGCAGCCGCCCGGCCCCGTGCCGACGCGCACGCCGGCCTGGGACGCCCCCGACCCGGCCTCGTTCCCCCGCTCGGTCACCGAGTTCGGCGAGAACCCGGCCCGCCGCCGGATGTGGGTGACGGAGAAGAGCCCGCTGGTCGAGGGCGAGGCCCTCTCCCCCTTCGTCCGGGCCGCCCTGGCCGCCGACCTGGCCAGCCCGCTGGCACACCGCAGCAACGGCGAGCTGGAGTTCATCAACGCCGACTACACGCTCACCCTGAGCCGGGATCCCGTCGGCGACTCCATCGGCCTGGAGTCCGGCGGCCATGCCGGCGACTCCGGCGTCGCGGTCGGGCACTGCACGATGCACGACGCCGAGGGCCCGATCGGGTTCAGCATGGCGGTCGCGGTCGCCAACATCCGGGCCGTCTGACCGCGACCGCTCGACTGGCCCCGAGGGGGTGGCCTGCGTCACAGTGTGCCTCGGCGGCGGACGCACGAGGCGGCGACCGCCGGTGTCCGAGGGGGAATCGGCATGTACGCACGCTCCACCACGTTCCACGCTGATCCGCACCGGATCGACGAGGCGCTCGTCTACCTGCGCGACCGGGCCATGCCGGCGCTGATGGGCATGGACGGTTTCGTCGGCCTCTCCATGCTCGCCGACCGCGACTCGGGCCGGTGCATCATCACCAGCTCCTTCGAGGACCTCGCCGCGCTGCACCGCAGCGCGTCGGAGATGCGCGGCATCCGCGCCCGGACCGCCGACGTGCTGCAGAGCCCGCAGGCGCTCGAGGAGTGGCAGATCGCGCTGCTGCACCGCGAGCGGAGCGCCCCCGAGGGCGCGCGCACCCGGGTGACCTGGTATCGCACCGATCCCGACCGCCTGGACCCCATGCTCGACGCCTACGCCGAGAGCATCGTGCCGCGGCTGTCCGACCTGCCGGGCTTCTGCAGCGTCAGCGTCTTCGCCGATCCGGTGGAGGGCCGCAGCGCCGCCGCGGTCACCTTCGCCGACGACGCCGCCCTGGAGCAGGCGAGCGCGCACCTCGCTCCGCTGCTGCAGGAGCTGGGCAGTCAGTACGCCGGCGAGGTCACCGACGAGGCGACGTTCGACCTCGTGCTCGCCCACCTGCGCGTGCCCGAGACGGTCTGACCCCCTCCCCGGACTTCCAGGACGGACACACGTGGCGACGTCGGAACCCTCCCCCAGCACCGACCAGCGCGGCCGGCACGCGGACCCGGCCGACGACCCGCCCCCGGAGGACGAGGCGCCACCCCAGCGGGCCAGGCGGTTCCGGCCGGCCGGCGGCACTCCGGTGGGCCGGCACCCGGCCGCGAACCCGCTGCTGCTCGCCTCCGGGCTCCTCCTGGGGCTGTTCCTCGCCCCCGCGATCCTCGACCGGCTCGACTTCTCCGTCACCGACCGCGCGGCCGCGGTCGCCCGCAGCGCCGCGACCCGCTGGCCCGGCGACGGCGAGCCCTGGTTCTGGCCCTCCTGGGTGGCGCTGCTGGCCGGGATCGTGGCCGTCGTCGTGATCGCGCTCGCCTTCGCCCGGGTCCGGCTCCCCGATCTCGTGGTCGGCGCGCTCGCGGCCGTCCTGGCCCTGGCCACCGCCCGCGCGGCCTGGGCCACCCTCGACGTGGTCAACGCCCGGATCTGGGACCTGCTGACCGTCTGCGCGATCTGCCTGACGGCGTTCGCCCTCGCGGTGTCGGCCGTGGCGCACTGGCGCTCACCCTCGGACGAGGGCAAGCAGGGCAAGGAGGAGAAGGTCGCGGGCTCCGGAGGCGGGGCCGCCGGCGTGGCGAGCGCGGCCGTGGGGGGCTTCGGGCTGGCGCTGCTGCTCCTCCTCGGCGGCGCCACCGTCGGCCACGTCCAGGCCGAGGGCCTGGGCCCCGCGGGACCGCCGCAGGACGTGGCCGGGCTGCTGAGCATCCGCGCCGCCGACGCCGCGGTGGCCGCCGACCTCCCGGGCGCCTGGGTGCCCCAGGTGGCGGCGGCGCCGATCGGCGACGACACCGCCGCCACGGGCTACTCCGTGCAGCACCGCGCGTGGACGGCGCGCCAGCCGGTGCTGCTGGTCCGCGGCGACGACCTCCCCGGCGCCGGGCTGGACGAGGCCTGGTGGCTCACCCTCGCCGCGCTGCCGTTCGGCAGCGAGGCCGAGGCGCAGCAGTGGTGCGCGGGCGCGGGCATGGCCCCGCCCGCCTGCGTCCCGCGGAAGCTGCCCGGCTGAGCGGCCTCAGACCACCCGGGTGAGCGCCGGCCAGAGCCCGTCCGGGCCGTCGGCCAGCAGCCCCTGCGCGAGCACCTTCGACCAGACCAGCTCGCTGCCGGCCTCGTCCCGCCACGACCACAGCCGCTTGGTCAGGTGGTGCAGCTTGTGCTCCTGGGTGAAGCCGATGGCCCCGTGCACCTGGTGCGCCAGCCGCGCGACGACCTCGACGGCCGCACCCGCCCGCACCTTCGCCGCCGCGGCCGCCAGCCAGAAGTCGTCCGAGCCGTGGTGCAGCGCCTGCACCGCGGCGTCGGTCAGCGCGGTCACCGCCGTCACCTCGCCGGCCATCTCCGCGAGCTCCATCTGGATGGCCTGGAACTTCGCCAGCGATCGGCCGAACTGCTGCCGCTCCCCCGCGTACTGCACCGTCCACGCCAGCACCTGCTCCAGCGCGGCGGTCAGCTGCACCGCCCGCGCCAGCGCGTAGCCGGCCCGCAGCTCGCGCACCTGCGCCGCGTTCAGCGGTGCGGCGAGTGCGGGGACGCCGTCCAGGGTGAGCGTGCTCCGCGGCTCGCCGGCGAGGTTCACCGCGTCCGAGGCCGGCAGCCCCGTCGTCGGCAGCAGCGCCAGCACCGCGCCGTCCGGCCCGGTCGCCAGCAGCGCCACGTGCGCGGACGTCGAACCCCACGGGACGTCGGCGACGGTGCCGGTGAGCGTCCACGCGTCGCCGGCCGGCGTCGCCCGGACGCCCTCGGCGTGCCCGAAGGTGAGCGGCTCGTCGACCGGCGGCAGGGACAGGCCCGCCGCGATCACCGCGGGGCCGGCCACCAGCAGCTGCTCGGCGACCGGCACCGCGGCCGCGCCGGAGGCCAGCGTGCGCACGATCGCCACCGCGTCGGCCAGCTCGCCGCCGGAGCCGCCGGCGGACTCGGGCAGCCCCACGCCGGTCAGCCCGTTCCCGGCCAGGGCACCCCACAGCCCGGCGTCCCACCGGCGGTCCGGCGTCGGGTCGAACGGCTCGTGGCGCGTCAACAGCCCGCGGACCGTCTCGACCACCAGATCCTGATCACTCATCGCAGGCCCAATCCACGCGCCACGATCCCTCTGAGGATCTCGTTGGTGCCGCCGCGCAGCGTGTAGCCCGGCGCGTGCAGCTGCGCCTCGGCCAGCGCCCGCGCGAGCGGGTCGGGCGAGTCCAGCGACGGCAGCACGTCGACCACCCGCCGGATCTCGTCGATGACGTCGGCCTCGAACGTCGTCCCGACGTCCTTGACCAGGGCTGCGGGGATGTTCGGCAGCTCGCCGCGGTCCAGTGCGGCCGCGATGCGCAGCGACATCTGGCGCAGCGCCAGCAGGCGGGCCGACAGCCGGCCGAGCACCGCCAGCGCCGCGGGGTCGCCCGAGTCGACGACCCGGCGCCCGAACTCGGCGACGAGTGGATAGGTCGACAGGAAGCGCTCCGGCCCGGACCGCTCGAAGGCCAGCTCGGCGGTCACCTGGTGCCAGCCGTCGCCCTCGGTGCCCAGCAGCATGTCCCTGGGGATGACGACGTCCTCGAAGACCACCTCGTTGAAGTGGTGCCCGCCGTCCAGGATGCGGATCGGGTTGATCGTGATGCCCGGCAGCGACAGGTCGATCAGCAGCTGCGACATGCCCGCGTGCCGGTTCGCGGTGTCCACCGGGGCGGTGCGCACGAGGACGATGCCGTAGTGCGACGCGTGCGCGTTCGACGTCCAGACCTTGGCGCCGTTCACCACCCAGTCGCCGGCCTCGTTGCGCGTCGCCTTCGTGCGGATCGAGGCGAGGTCGGAGCCGGAGTCCGGCTCGCTCATCCCGATCACGAAGTAGCACTCGCCGCGGGCGATGCGCGGCAGGATCTCGCGCCGCTGCGCCTCGGTCCCGTAGCGCAGCAGGTTGGGCCCGGACTGCCGGTCGGCGATCCAGTGCGCCGCGACCGGCGCGCCGGCGGCCAGCAGCTCCTCGGTGACGGCGTAGCGCTCCATCGCGGTGCGCTCGTGCCCGCCGTACTCCTTCGGCCAGGTCATGCCCAGCCAGCCGCGCGCGCCCAGCTTGCGGGAGAACTCCGGGTCGACGCCGGACAGCCAGGTGTCCACGTGCGTGCTGAAGGTGCCGGCGGCCAGTTCCTCGGCGAGGAAGTCGCGCACCTCGCCGCGTACCCGCTCGGCCGCCCCGGACCGGGGTGCCGGCGCCAGTGTCAACGGGTTGGTCATGCCACTCCCAGCTCGATGCGGACTGCTGCCTCGGTTGTACAGGGCCCCTCGCCCGCGTGCGCGCCCGGCCTGGAACATCCTCCGTGATTCGTCGGCGTCCTTCCTCCGTGGGACGTCCTCCCTCGCCGCCGAGCGTCCTCCCTCGCCGTGGGACGTGAGGGAGGACGCTCGATGATCAGGTCACCTGATCCCAGCGCGGACGCGTCAGACCCGGGTCAGGACCAGCAGGGCGATGTCGTCGGCGCGGTGCGGCCCGGTGAGTTCGGCCAGCAGGTGGTCGCAGAGCGCGCCCGGATCCGACGTCCCGGCCGAGGCGACGGCGGCCAGCAGCAGGGCGAACCCCTCGTCGATGTCGGCCGAGCGGCTCTCCACCAGGCCGTCGGTGAACAGGACGAGGCTGGCCCCCTCGGGCAGCACCCCGATCCACTCGTCGGCGACCGACGGCGGGGCGCCCAGCATCCGGCTGGGCGGCACCGGCAGGAACGAGGCCTCGCCGCCGACCAGCAGCACCGGCGGCGGGTGCCCGGCCGAGGCGATCCGGAGCCGGCCCGACGCCGGGTCCAGGGTGGCGAACAGCGCGGTCGCCATGCGCTGCAGGCCGAGCAGCGGCCAGCCGGTCTGCAGCCGTTCGATCACCGCGCCGGGCGCCGGGCCGTCGGCCAGCAGCGCCCGGTAGACGCTGCGCAGCTGGCCCATCGTCGCGGCGGCGGTGATGTCGTGGCCGACGACGTCGCCGACCGCCAGCCCGATCTCGCCACCCGGCATCCGGATGACGTCGTAGAAGTCCCCGCCCACGTCCACTCCGCGGGTGGCGGCCAGGTAGCGGACCGCGATCCCCAGCCCCTCGAGCGCGGGGGGCGCTGGCGGCAGCAGGTTGTCCTGCAGCGCGTGCGACGTGCGGACGGCGAGGTCGAAGCGCTGCGCCCGCGCCACCACCAGCCCGAGCTGCAGGGCGAGCTGCTCGACCACCTCCACGTCGGCGACGGTGAACGGCCCGCGCTCCCGGTCGGTGGCGACGGTCAGCACGCCCAGGTGGCGCCCCTCGGCGGTCAGCGGCACCGCCACGACCGCGGCCAGGTCCAGCGCCCGCGCTGCCTCGAGGTGCTCGTCGTCGACCGCGACCGCCCGCAGGAACTCGTCGTCGACCGTGCGGACCCACTCGGTGCCCCCGCTCAGCAGGGCCCGGGCGCTCGGGTGCCTGGCGGACCGCCGGGGCAGGTGCCGGCTGCGCAGCTCGTCGACCACTCGAGCCCGCGCGGGGTCGCGGTGCCGCACCGCGGGCCGGATCAGCCCCTCCTCGGTGTCCAGGTCGACGACGCAGAGGTCGGCCAGCCGCGTCACGACCAGCCCGGCCAGCCGGTCCGCGGTCTCCGTCACGTCGGCGGCCTCGGCGAGCAGCCGGGCCGCCTCCAGCAGGAACGCCGCCCGCCCTGCCTGCCGCGCCGTCTGCTCGTGCAGCCGGGCCCGCTCCACCGCCTGCCCCGCCTGCCGGCCGATCGTCCAGAGCAGGTTGACGTCGGCCGTGGTGAGCTCCCGACTGCCCCCCGGCTCGTCCAGGCTGATCAGGTCACCCTGCGCGTTGCCGAGCGCGAGGACCAGCACGCCCAGCCCGCGGCCGTCGGCGGTCACCGGCACGATCACCAGCTCCGACAACGCCGCCGCGGCCAGGGCCGCCGACAGCGAGGGCTGGTCGGCCCGCAGCTGCTCGGTCAGCGCGATCGACCGCACGCCGCGGGTCAGCTCCACCGCGAGCCGGCTGCCCGCGGCGTCGCGCAGCTCCTGCAGCAGGTTCTCGGGCAGCCCCTCGGCCCGCACCGGCCGCAGGTCGGGCAGCGCCTCGGGGTCGTGCGGATCGGCCTCGACCAGCACGAGCGCGGCGCCGCGCGCCAGCAGGGCCTCGCAGCTGCGCTCCACGATGACCGAGGCGACGTCCTCGACCGAGACCGCGGCGGCCAGGTCGGACACCACCTGCTGCAGGGTCAGCGAGCGCAGCTCCGACTCCTCCGCCACCTGCTGCGCGGCCAGCAGCTCGCGCTCGTAGCGACGGCGGGCGGTGGCCTCGAAGAGCGTCGCCCGGATGAGCAGCGGTGCGCCGTCGTCGTCCCGGAGCTCGACGGCGTTGGCCAGACAGGCCAGCGCCGTCCCGTCGGCCCGGACGAGGTCCAGCGCGATCTCGCGCACGGCGCCCTGCATGCGCAGCAGCGGCACCAGGTGGGTCTCGTAGTAGACCCGCCCGCCCATGCTCAGCAGGTCCTGGAAGCGCACCCCCAGCACCTCGTCGGCCGACCGGCCGATCCAGCCGCAGAACGTGCGGTTGACCTTGACGATCCGGCCGTCCGGCACCGCCGACAGGTAGCCCATGGGGGCGTTCTCGTAGAGGTCGGCGGGGTCGTCGTCGAGCAGCCGGTCCAGTCGGCCGAACTCGTCGGGGTCCGGCGCCCCGGCGGACCGCAGCCTGGACACGGTCACCCCGGGAGGAACGCCCGGATCGCGGCGGCCGTCTCCTCCGGCGCGCTCAGGTGCGGGCAGTGGCCGGTCGCGGCGAGCTGGGTGAACGTGCTGCCGGGGATGTGCTCGTGCACGTAGCGGCCGACCACCTCGAGCGCGATGACGTCCTCGCTGCACTGCAGCACGAGCGTCGGGACGTCGACGCCCGCCAGGTCGGCGCGGTTGTCCGACAGGAACGTCACGCGGGCGAAGTGCCGGGTGATGTCGGGATCGGTGCGGCAGAAGCTGTTGGTGAGCTCCGCGGCCCTCTCCGGGTGGTCGGGCACCCCCATGATCACCGGCGCCATCTGCGCCGACCACCCCAGGTGGTTGGCGTCCAGGGCGTCGAGCAGGCCGGCGATGTCGGTGCGGCTGAACCCGCCGGTGTAGTCGCCGTCGTCGACGTACCGGGGGCTGGGGCCGATCATCACCAGCGCCCCGAAGTGCTCGGGAGCCGACTGCAGCGCCAGGACGCCGATCATCGCGCTCACCGAGTGCCCGACGAACACGACGTCGCGGAGGTCGAGTTCGCGGCAGATCTCGACGACGTCGTCGGCGTAGCGGCGCAGCGAGTCGTAGGCGGCGTGGTCGTAGGCGGAGAGGTCGGAGTGGCCGGCCCCGACGTGGTCGAACAGCACGATCCGGTGGTCGTCCTCGAACGCCGGGACGACGAAGCGCCACATCTCCTGGTCGCAGCCGAACCCGTGGGCGAACATCATCGGCCGTCCGTCCGGTGTCCCACCGAGACGCACGCAGTTCCGCTGCAGCACGTTCCCCACGCGCTGAACCCTAAGGGAGGAGGCCGGGCGTGTCTGCGCCCCGCGACCCGACCAGGGGGTCACCGCGGGTCAGCCTCCGGGCACGGACGGATGCCGCGCACCGGCGCGCTCGGCCCGGCCGACCGACGCGTTCCGGAAGTCCCTGTCCCCGCGGTGCCGACCGGCCCTACTCTCGCCGCGTCGTGCACCGGAGCCACCCGGGGCCCCGGCCCGAGCCTCCCGCGAGGTCCCGCATGACCGCTGTCCACGCCGGTACCGCCACCTCCGTCCTCCCGGTGCCGCGCGCGCCCGCCGACGGCCCGGTCGGCCCCGCCCCGTCCGGCCTCGCCGGAACGGTCCCCGTGCCCGGCGGCCGCGCCGCCGCCTACCAGCGGGTGCTGCACCGGCTGGTGCGCCGCGAGCTGAGGCTGCTCGCCGAGCTGCTGTCGTGGGCTCCCCCGGCCGAGCCCGGACGCACCCGGGCGCTCACCCAGCACGCCGACCTCGTCTCCCGGCTGCTGCTGGCCCACCACCGGCTCGAGCGCGAGGCCCTGTGGCCGGCCCTGCTGGACGCCGTCCCGGGGCGGGCCGGGACGGCGCTGCACGACGCGATCGCCGACTGGACGACCCGTGCCGCCGGCATCGACTCCGCCGTGCGCGGCCTCGCCACCGCCGCCCGCCAGTGGGAGGTGACCGGCACGGCCGCGGCCCGCGACGCCCTGGCGGGAGCCTGCCTCCGGCTCGCCGGCGCCGTCGAGGCGCACACCGCCGACGAGGAGCGCGTCCTCCTCCCCCTGCTCGACGCGCACCTCGACGCCGCACGCTGGTCCGCCGTCGCCGCAACCGCCTCGTGCCGGCTGACCCGCCGCGAACGGCGGCTCGTGCTCGGCCTCGCGCTCGAGGACTCCTGCGCCGGTGACCGCGCCCGCCTGCTCGACGGCCTGTCCCGGCGGCGGCGGTGGGCCTGGCGGCTGGTCGGGGCCGGCCGCTACCGCGCGGCCGTCGTGCGGCTCCGGGGGGAGCCGCCCGCCGCGTGAGGTCTCAGTAGCGGGACGTGCCGCAGTCGGTGCACCGCTTGCGGACGGCGCGGGTCTCGGTCCGACAGTTCTCGCACGTCCAGGTGGCGTGGTGCGCGTCGTCGGGAGCGGTCCGGACATCCGGCCGCTCGAGGGTGCTGGTGGTCATGGGGTCTCCTTCCTCGCGGACGGCTACGACGCTAGGCAGCCCGGATGTCGTGGAGGTGTCCGCGGAGTTGCCTTTCGCCCGAGGCCCGATGAGTTGGCTCACCCGCCGTGGTCTCCTTCCCCGTGACGACCTTCGTGCTGGTCCCGGGCGCCGGCGGGAACGCCTCGTACTGGCAGCGGCTGGTGCCCGAGCTGGCGCGCCGGGGGCACCGCGGCCTGGCCGTCGACCTGCCGGCCGCGGACCCGGACGCCGGGCTCGCCGCCTACGCCGACGCCGTCGTGGGCGCTGTCCGGGCCTCGCTCGGCGCGGATCCCGCGCCGCTGGTGCTGGTCGCGCAGTCGATGGGTGGCCTGACCGCGCCGCTGGTGTGCGACCGGCTGCCGGTCCGCCTGCTGGTGCTGCTCAACGCGATGGTGCCGCGCCCCGGCGAGACCGGCGGCGCGTGGTGGGCGGCCACGGGACACGCCGATCCGGGCGATCCCACCGAGGCCTTCTTCGCCGACGTCCCACCCGACGTCGCCGCCGCGGTGCAGGCCGAGCCGTTCGAGCAGTCCGGCCGCCCGTTCGACGACCCGTGGCCCCTCGACCGGTGGCCCGCCGTGCCCACCCGCGTGCTGGCCGGGCGGGACGACCGCTTCTTCCCGCTCGCGTTCCAGCGACGGGTCGCGGCCGACCGGCTCGGGCTCCCGGTGGACGAGCTGCCCGGCGGGCACCTGGTCGCGCTGAGCCGCCCGGCCGAGCTCGCCGAGCGGTTGGTCGCCTACCTCGGCAGCTGATCCCGCGCGCGCATAATGGGCGGCCGCCCCGACCGGCGCCCCTCGCGGGGATCCACTGCATCTCCGACCGAAAGCGGCACTCTTGTCGACAGCTCGAGCCGCGGACGCCCCCGACGCCGGGATCGCCGCGGAACAGCCCTACGTGACCGCGCTGTTCGATCGGCTGGACGAGGTGCGGGCGCGCAGCGTCGGCCGGCTCGACGACGCGCTGGCGATGGTGCCGCACAACCCGCAGGCCGTCGGCGAGCGCGAGGCCGCCGTCGAGCTGCACACCCACCGGATCGTCGCCCTGGACGCCGCGGAGCACGGCCTGGTCTTCGGCCGGCTGGACCGGCACGAGTCGGACACGCCCCGGTACATCGGACGGATCGGGCTGTTCGCCGACGGCGCCGAGGAGCCGCTGCTCATCGACTGGCGCGCCCCGGCCGCCCGGCCGTTCTACACGGCGACGCCGCTGCACGACGAGGGCGTGCGCCGCCGCCGGCACATCCGCACCCGCGGCCGCACCGTGGTGAGCGTCGCCGACGAGACCCTCGACATCAGCGCGGCCGCCCTCGACGGCGGCACGACCGACCGCGGCGGGCTGGCCGGCGAGTCGGTGCTGCTCGCCGCGCTCAACGCGTCGCGCACCGGCCGGATGACCGACATCGTCCGGACCATCCAGGCCGAGCAGGACCGGATCATCCGCGCCGACGTCCGTGGCGTCCTGGTCGTGCAGGGCGGGCCGGGCACCGGCAAGACCGCCGTCGCCCTGCACCGGGCCGCCTACCTGCTGTACACCCACCGCGAGCGGCTGGCCCGCAGCGGGCTGCTCGTCGTCGGCCCCTCCCCCACGTTCCTGCGCTACATCGCCGACGTGCTGCCCTCCCTCGGCGAGACCGGCGTCGTCCTGGCCGACGTCGGCGGGCTGCGCCCGGGCCTGCAGGCGCACGCGCCGGAGCGGCCGGAGGTCGCCGAGGTCAAGGGCCGCCTGGTCATGGCCGACGTCGTCGCCGCGGCGGTGAAGCAGCGCCAGGCGGTGCTCGACCGCCCGGCCGAGATCGAGATCGACGGCATCCCGCTGCGCTTCACCAAGGCCGACGCCGCCCGCGTCCGCAGCCGGGCGCGGTCGGCCTCGCGGGTGCACAACGAGGCCCGGCCGGCGGCCGGGCGCACCGTGATCGAGGTGCTGGCCCGCAAGTACGCCGACAAGCTCGGCGAGAACGTGCTCGGCGGGGCCAACCTGCTCGACGCGGCCGACGTCGCCGCGCTGCGCCGCGAGGTCTCCGCCGAGCCCGCGGTGCACGGCCTGATCGACCGGCTGTGGCCCCGGCTCACCGCCGAGCGGGTGCTCCGCGACCTGTTCGCCTCGCGCCGGCAGCTCGACGCGGTGGCGCCCCAGCTGACCGAGGACGAGCGCACGCTGCTGCAGCGCCCGCCGTCCGCGCCCTGGACGCCGGCCGACGTGCCGCTGCTGGAGGAGATCGACGAGCTGCTCGGCATCGACGAGTCCGCGCAGCGCCGGGCCGAGGAGCGCGACCGCCAGCGCCGGCTGCGGGACGCCCAGGAGACCCTGGACTTGCTGCACGGCTCGCGCTCCACCGACGCCGAGACCGAGGACGAGGCCGAGGAGCTGCTCGCCGGCGACCTGCTCGACGCCGAGGGGCTGGCCGAGCGGCAGGAGGAGGTCGACTACCGCAGCACCGCCGAGCGGGCGTCGGCCGACCGCACCTGGACCTACGGGCACATCATCGTCGACGAGGCCCAGGAGCTGTCGGCGATGGCGTGGCGGCTGCTGCTGCGCCGCTGCCCCACCCGGTCGATGACCGTGGTCGGCGACGTCGCCCAGACCAGCACCCTGGCCGGCGCGACCAGCTGGGCGCAGGTGCTGGACCCGCACCTGGGCCGCACCTGGCAGCTGGCCGAGCTCACCGTCAACTACCGCACGCCGAGCGAGATCATGGCCGTCGCCGCCGGCGTGCTGGCCGCCACCGGCGCACCGACCGCGGCCGCGACCTCGGTGCGCTCCACCGGGGTGCAGCCGTGGGGGCAGCGGGTCGCCGACGCGGAGCTGGCCGATGCCGTGGCCGAGGCCGCGCTGGAGTTCGCCAAGGAGGAGGGCACCCTCGGGGTGCTCGTCCCGCGCAGCCGGCTCGACGCGGTGGCCGACGCGGTGGCCGCGCGCCTGCAGGCCGACCCCGACCGCGCCGACGCCCCGGTGGTGCTGCCCCCGGAGGGGGCCAAGGGCCTGGAGTTCGACTCGGTGCTCGTGGTCGACCCGGCCGCGATCGTCGCGGAGGGCGTGCGCGGCTGGAACGACCTCTACGTCGTCCTCACCCGCGCGACCCAGCGGCTCGGTGTCCTGCACCCGGGCGAGCTGCCGGCCGAGCTGGCCGGCCTCGAGCCGCGCGCCTAGCGCGCACCCCCGGAGCGGAGCTCAGGAGCCGCAGCCCCCGGCGCCGCAGGCGCAGCCGCCGCAGCCGCCACCGGCCGGGGCGGGCGCGGGCGCGGGCTGCGCGGCGACGGTCCGCAGGTTGGCCGCGCTGACCAGCACCGGCACCGCCAGCAGGGCGACCAGCACCGCGGCGACGACGGTGGCGGCGTCGGCCGCCCGGGCCCAGTCCTGGTCGAGCCCGCGGGCCACCAGCAGGGCGGTGACGACCACGCCGACTCCGAGCAGCACCGAACCGCCGCGCCGGGCGGCACCGGTGCGGGTCAGCAGCGCCAGCGCGCCGGCCAGCAGGACCACCGGCACGCCGACCAGCAGCACGCGGGCCGCCGCTCCGCCGGGGACCAGCGCGACGGCCAGCGCGACGACGCCGGCACCGGCCGCGGCCGAGCCGAGCGTGCGGGCGCGGCCGGACAGCTCGCCGTCCAGGCCCGACGCGTTCCGGAGGAGCACCCCGCCGCGGACGGCGAGGAAGAGGCCCAGCGCGCCGAGCAGCAGCCGGGCGCCGCCGTCGGACCACACGATCGACACCGCCGCGACGACGAGCATCGCGCCGCCCAGCGCGAGCCACTGCGGCCACGCACGACGGGCGACCTCGGGGGTCGGCTGAGCGGTCAGGACGGTTCCAGCGTTCGCCACGCAGCCAGTGTCCCTCACCGACGGGGGACGACGGCAGGCACCGTGGCCGTCCGCGTGCCACGCTGAGCCGGTTGATCTTCTCCCACCGACTGGAGTCCTGATGAGCGGGCAGCGTTCGACCGGTGGCGCCCTGGGCGCCGCCGACGGCGACGGACTCGAGAACCTGGCGCGCGTCGGCCTGGTGTCCTACGGAGTGATCCACCTGGTCCTGGCGTGGCTGGCCCTGCAGCTTGCGTGGGGCGCCGGCGGCGGCGGCGAGTCGGCCAACGAGAGCGGCGCGCTGGCCACCCTGGCCGAGTCGCCGATCGGCAAGCCGCTGCTCTGGGTCGTCGCGATCGGCCTGATCGCGCTCGCCGTCTGGCAGGCCCTCGAGGTGCTGCGCTGGCGGTCCGGCTGGTCGGCCTCGGGAGACACCCGCAACACCGCCGTGAAGAGGTCCGGCAAGGCCGTCGCCAAGGCCATCATCTACGCCGCGCTCGCCGTGCTGGCCTTCCGCGTCGCCACCGGGAGCAGCGGCGGGGGTGGCTCCCAGCAGCAGACGGTGGCCGGTGTCTTCGGCTGGCCCGGGGGCCGGTGGCTCGTGGGGGCCGCGGGGCTCGTCGTCGTCGGCGTCGGGATCTACCACGTCTACAAGGGCGTCACGAAGCACTTCCTCAAGGAGATCGACCTCGCCTCGGCGCCGGCATCGGCCACCCGGCTGGTGACCCGGCTCGGCCAGGTCGGCTACCCCGGGAAGGGCGTCGCCCTCGGCGTCCTGGGCGGGCTGCTCGTCTGGGCGGCGGTCACCTTCGACCCGGCCAAGGCGAGCGGCCTGGACGGCGCGCTGCGGACCATCCTCGAGGCGCCGTTCGGCCGGTTCCTGCTGACGCTGGTCGCGCTCGGCATCGCCGCGTTCGGCGCCTACCTGTTCGTCCGCGCCCGCTACCCCGAGCGCACCTGACCGACGTCCCGCACGATCAACTGGTGACCTCCCCCCGCGTGCTGCTCGACCGGGTGCACGCCGCCGTCGAGCAGGCCCGCGAGGTCACCGACCATCCGGCGCTCCGGCACCTGGCCCGCGTCGGGCTGATCGCCTACGGCGCGATGCACCTGCTCATCGCGTTCCTCGCCGCCCGGATGGCGCTCGGGCTGCGGGGCGCGGACGCCGACCAGACCGGCGCGCTGCAGACCGTCGGCGCCGGTCCGGGCGGCCGCACGCTGCTGTGGGTCATCGGCCTGGGGCTGCTCTGCCTCGGGCTGTGGCAGGCGGCCGAGGTGCTGCTGTGGTGGCGCGGGCTGCTCGACCCCGCGCACCGCCGGCGGGCCGCGGTGGTGTGCACCAAGTGCCTGGCCAAGGGCGGGGTGTACGGCTTCTTCGGCGTCACCGCGCTGCTGTTCGCCCTCGGGCTGGAGTACCAGGCCGACGAGCGGCTACCCCAGCTCACCGACGACGCGCTGGAGATCCCCGGCGGTGCAGCGGCGGTCGGCCTGGTCGCGGCCGGGGTGGTCGCCGTCGGCCTGTACACGCTGGTCCGCGGGTTCACCGGCGGCTTCATGAAGGACGTCGACCTGCCCGCCGCCCCCGATCGCTGGGAGCCGGTCATCGAGGGGCTCGGCCGGATCGGCTACGTCGCGAAGGGGATCGCGTTCGGCCTGGTCGGCGTCCTGCTGTGGCGCGCGGCCACCTCGGCCGACGTCACCGACGCCACCGGGCTGGACGGGGCCATGACGGCGATCGCCGGCGTGGGCGCCGGCCCGTGGCTGCTGGCCGGGGTCGCGATCGGGTTCGCCGCGTTCGGGGTCTACGCCCTCGCCCGCGCCCGCTACCCCGACCGGGACCCCTCCTCGTGAGCCGGAACGCGGGCACCCGCGCGCGCGGCGGCCGGCTGCACACCGCCCGGCGGGCCCTGGGCGGCGCGCTCTGGCCGGTGCCGGCCGCGGCGGTGCTCCTGGCGATCGCGCTGGCGCTGGGGCTGCCGGAGGTGGACCGGCACCTGCAGGAGGGGCCGGGCGAACCACTGACGTTCGTGTTCAGCGGTGGCCCGTCCGCCGCCCGGACCGTGCTGTCCGCGATCGCCACGTCGCTGATCTCCGTGACCACGCTGCTGTTCTCGCTCACCATCGTGACGCTGCAGCTGGCCAGCAGCCAGTACTCGCCGCGGCTGCTGCAGACGTTCGTGCGCGACCGAGTGGTGCAGAGCTGCCTCGGCATCCTGCTCGGCACGTTCGTCTTCGCCCTCGTCGTGCTGCGCAGCGTCCGCTCGGCCGACGAGTCGGAGGACGCGTCGTTCGTCCCCCGGCTCTCGGTGACCGTGGCGCTGCTCCTGACGCTGGTCTCGGTCGGGGCGCTGGTCGCCTTCCTCAGCCACCAGAGCCGGCAGCTGCGCGTCGAGACGATGCTGCGCGACGTCCACGTGGAGGCCGGCGCCACCCTGGGCCGACTGACGCGGGAGCAGGCCGACGACGAGCAGCCGGACACCGACCTGCCCCCGGTACCGGCCGACGCCTGGCCGCTGTGCGCCCGGCACAGCGGCTTCCTGGTGCAGGTGACCGAGGCGCCCCTGCTCGCGGCGGCGAGGGATGCCGGTGTCGTGCTGCGGCTGATCCCGCGCCCGGGCGAGTCCGTGCTCGCCGGCGTCCCGGTCGCCTGGGCGTGGCGCGATGGTCCCGGCGGCGATCCGTCGACGGAGGCGCTCGAGGACGCGCTCGCCGGCGCCCTCGTCGTGGGCTACGAGCGGGCCGACCGCGGCGATCCCAGCTACGGCCTCCGGAAGCTGGTGGACATCGCGGCCCGGGCACTGTCGCCCGGCATCAACGACCCGACGACCGCCGTCCACGCGCTCTCGCACGTCTCGGACCTGCTCGGCCTGGTCGCGCAGCGCACGACGTGGCACCGGCGGGTCGCCGACGACGACGGGGAGCTGCGGCTGCTGGCGCCGTCCTGGGACTTCGAGACCCTGCTGTCCCAGGCGGTCACCCAGCCACGCGCCTACGGCGGGACCGATCCGGGCGTCGCCGACCGGCTGTTCGCCCTGCTCTCCGAGGTCGGGTGGCACACCCGGGCATCGGCGCAGCAGGACGCCGTCCGCCGCGAGCGGGACCTGCTGGTCGCCCAGTACCGCGACGACCTCCCGGTCGGCTGGACGGCCGAGGACGTGCGCCGCCGGGGCGAGGCCGTCGACCGCGCTCTCGCGCGCGACTGGCCCCGCCCCTGACGGTCAGGTCCGCGGGCCGCCGGCGGCGTAGATGACCTGGCCCGAGATGAAGCCCGCACCCTCGCTGACGAAGAACGAGACGGTGTGCGCGATGTCCTCGGGCTGACCGGCCCGGGCGACCGGGATCGCCGCGGCGCGCTTGGCCACGTAGGGCTCCCACTCCTCGCCGATCCGCTCGGCGGTGGCCCGCGTCATGTCGGTGACGATGAAGCCGGGCGCGATCGCGTTGGCGGTGACGCCGAACTTGCCGAGCTCGATGGCCAGGGTCTTGGTGAAGCCCTGCAGGCCCGCCTTCGCCGTCGAGTAGTTGGCCTGGCCGCGGTTGCCGAGCGCCGAGACGCTCGACAGGTTGACGATCCGGCCCCACTTGGCCTCGATCATGTGCTTCTGGGCGGCGCGGGTCATGAGGAACGAGCCGCGCAGGTGCACGTTCATGACGACGTCCCAGTCGGCGTCGCTCATCTTGAACAGCAGGTTGTCGCGGGTGACGCCGGCGTTGTTGACCAGCACGACCGGCGGGCCGAGCTCCGCGGCGATGCGGTCGACGGCGGCCTGGACCTGCTCCGCGTCGCTGACATCCGCGCCGACGGCCATCGCGCGGCCACCGGCCGACTCGATCGCGGCGACGGTGTCGGCGCAGTCCTCGGCCTTGAGGTCCAGCACCGCGACGGCGAAGCCGTCCTGGGCCAGCCGCTGTGCGGTGGCTGCCCCGATGCCGCGCGCTGCGCCGGTGACGATGGCGACCTTGCTCATCCGTTGCTCCCGTTCGTCGTGGTGGTGGGTGTGCGGGCGTTCACGCCACGCGCTCGAACACCGCGGCCAGGCCCTGCCCGCCGCCGATGCACATCGTCTCCAGGCCATAGCGGGCCTCGCGGCGGTCCATCTCGCGCAGCAGCGTGGCGAGGATCCGGCCGCCGGTCGCGCCGACCGGGTGGCCCAGCGAGATGCCGGAGCCGTTGACGTTGGTGCGCTCCCAGTCCTTCTCGGTGAACTCCCACTCGCGGGCCACGGCGAGCACCTGGCTCGCGAAGGCCTCGTTGAGCTCGATGAGGTCGATCTCGGCGAGGCTCAGGCCGGCGATCGCGAGCGCCTTCGCCGTCGCCGGGACCGGGCCGATGCCCATGGTCCGCGGCGGGACGCCGGCGACGCTCCACGAGACGAGCTTCGCCAGCGGGCGCAGCCCCAGCTCGGCCGCCTTCTCGGGCGTGGTCACGATGCAGAGAGCGGCGCCGTCGTTCTGACCGCTGGCGTTGCCGGCGGTGACGGTCGCCTCGTCGTCCTGCTTGCCCATGATCGGACGCAGCCGGGCGAGGGTCTCGACGTTCGCGTCGGGGCGGATGTGCTCGTCCCGGTCGACCACGGTGTCGCCCTTCCGGCCCTTCACCGTCACGGGGACGATCTCGTCGGCGAACCGGCCGGCCTCGACGGCTGCGGCGGCGCGCTGGTGGCTGCGCACCGCGTACTCGTCCTGCTCCCCGCGGCCGATCTCGTACTCGCGGCGCAGGTTCTCCGCGGTCTCGATCATGCCGCCGGGCACCGGGTGGTTCGTGCCGCCCGCGGTGACCCGGCCGCGCACCAGACCGTCCTCGAGCAGCACGCCGGTGCCGGCCCGGACGCCCCAGCGCATCGCCGTCGAGTAGAAGGGCGCGTTGCTCATCGACTCCGCGCCACCGGCGAGGACCAGGTCGGAAGCGCCGGACTGCACCTGCATCGCGGCGTTGACGACGGCCTGGAGCCCGGAGCCGCAGCGCCGGTCGATCTGCAGCCCGGAGGCGGTGACCGGCAGGCCGGCGTTCAGGCCGGCGACGCGGCCGATGGCCGGTGCGTCCATCGTCGGGTAGCAGTTGCCCAGCAGGATGTCCTCGACGGACTCCGGGGGGATGCCGGTGCGCTCGATCAGCGCACGGATGACCGTCGCCGCGAGCTCCTGCACGGGCACGTCGCGCAACGAGCCGCCGAAGCCGCCGACCGGGGTCCGCAGGGGCTCGCAGATGACCGCATCTCGCACGGGGTTCCTCCTGGGGTAGGTCCGCGTCCACGGCCCCTGGAACGGCCGCCGCACGTCAGGAGAAGTGTGCCCCGCGGCACACGGGCGCGCGCACGCACCCTCCTCCGGTCAGGCGACGCTCGCGTCGTCGGACACAGCCGCGACCTGCTCGGCGCCGAGCAACTGCCACAGGCCGGTGATCTGGAGCGGCCGGATGACCGCGCGGGAGGAGGCCAGCACGCGCAGGGCGACCTGCTTCTCCCCCGCGCGCTTGTGCGCCGCCGCGAGGACGCAGAGCCCGGCGGAGTCGAGGAAGCTCACGCCGCGCAGATCGATGGTCAGCCGCTCGAGCTCGGCGGCGAGCACGGCCTCGAGGCGCTGCTCGAGCACAGGGGCCGAGGAGGAGTCGATCTCGCCGGCGGCGGTCACCTGCACGGCGGGGCCGTGCGCGACGACATCGATGCTGACCAGGTGGGAAGCCGACGAGTCGGCGAAGAGTGCGGCCACGGGAAGCCTCTCGGCGATTGATGCCTGGAACCCCAGGGGAAGCCGATCGATCGTGCCCGGAACGAGCGACGCGACAGATCCGTACCGCGAAGGGAACGGCTTGCTGTTGAACCGCCGCCCCACCGTAAGAGCACCACCCCTCGCCTGGCAAGGGGCCGCGGCAGTACACCGGGACGGCGCGGATACTGGGCGCGTGACGACAGAGCCTGCGCGCGGACGGTGGAGCCCCGGACCGGTCCTCGGAGCGGTCGGAGCGGTCGTCCTGTCCGCCGTCGCCTTCGTCGTCCTCGACGCGATCATCGCCGTGGCCGTGACCGTGGTGCTGCTGACCGTGCTCGGCATGGCCCTCGCCGCCCGCGGCTGGGACGAGCACTCCACCTTCGAGGAGCGGGAGCAGGAGCGGGCCCTCCGGCGCAAGGAGAAGTGGGAGCAGAACGCCGGCGCCCGCGAGCGGGACCGCCGCCGCTGGGAGGCGCACCAGGCCCAGCAGGCCCAGCAGGCCGGCACCGAGGACTCCTCGCGGTAAATCGCTCGACGGCGCCGCGACCCGTTCGTAGGGTCCCGGTCATGCGGTACGTCGTGCGGCTGCGCACCTCCTCCTGAGATCCGGGCCCTCGCGCCCTCTCCTCGCCCGCCGGGCCCTCTGCTGCCCGCGGCCCCTCTGCACCGCCTCGCCTGGAGGTATCCCGTGTCACGTCCGAATCCGCTCCCCGAGGGCCCCGCGGCCGACGCCCGCGCCGGCCTGCCCGAGTCCGAGACCGCCGCCTTCGACCGGCTGGCCCACGCCGTGCTGGCGTCGCCGTCGGCTCCCCTGGGGCCGCTGCTCCGCGCCCAGCTGCCCGGCACCGCCGGGGTGCAGTGGCTGCGGCACGAGGGGCTGCCGCCGACCGCCCGGCCGACGGCGCTCACCGCTCCGCAGTGGCGCTCGCTGTTCGACTGCTGGACCCGGACGTCGCGTGCACCGGCCGCCGGTGCGCCGCGCTCCGGGCGCGGCAGCCGGCCGTCGACGCACGGGCACGCGCCCGGAGCCACCGCCATCCCGCGCTGGGGTCAGTGACCCGCACGGCTCAGCCGATCGCGTCCTCGGCCGCCAGGTCGAGGACGCGATCGGGGTGCGCGAACGCTTCCGCCAGCGCCTGACGCAGCTCCCAGCGCCCCGCCCGCCAGGCCAGCGCGCGGCCGAGCGCCCCCGGCGTCCCGTCCACCCGGTCCGGCTCCCCCGGCCACCACGGCACCGGCGTGCCGCCGACGGCGAGCCGCTCGTCGACCACCACCTCACCGGTCAGCTCGTCCAGCCCGAGCCGGGTGGCAGCCAGGCCGGCGCCGGGCAGCTCCGCCCAGCGCCGGGCGGTACCGGGCCGCCCGGTCGGCGTGCCGCGCACCTCCTCCGAGGCCAGCGGGAGGTCGAGCAGGTCCGCGACGGATCCGGGCCGCCCGCCGCCGGGGACGACGGCGGTTCGCACCAGTGGCTGCAACCACGGGGCGTCGAGGACGACGGCGTCGTCGACGACGCGGTCCGGGGCCGCGCGCACCCGCTCCGGCGGATCGACCTCCAGCCCGTCGAGCACCTCGGCGAGCCGGGCGTAGACCGTCGCGAGCACGCCCAGCCGAACGGTGCGCGAGGGGTCGCCCAGCCGGCGCAGCAGGTCGATCGCGCCGTCGACGTCGGCCAGCACGTCGTCGAGCGTCGCGGGCGGGCGCAGCAGCGCGAGCAGCTCCGGCGCGATGTCGGCCGGTTCGTACAGTCCCTGTAACGGGCCTGGTCCCGGTGCTCTCAGCCGATCGGGGCGGCGCCCGTCGAGCACCGGGTGGGTGGCGAGCCACCACCGGAGGTAGCCCGGCACCGCCGTCCCGTCGAGCAGCACGTCGTCCCAGGCGGCAGCGGGCAGCGCGGCCAGCAGCCGGAGCGCGCCCGGCCAGTCGGCCACCAGCTCCAGGTCGCGGACGGCGGTGAGCGCCGGCCACTCCGGCGGCGGCGCGCCCGCGGGCAGCCGGTCGAGGACGGCGTCGGCCCACTCCTCGGCGGCGTCGGCGTCGAGCCCGTCCGGGTCGTCGGCGGTCACGAGCGCGAACGTGTCCAGCACCCCGATCCGGCGCAGGACGTCGACGTCGGCCGCCGCGGCGAACGCGGGGTCGAGCACGCCCAGCGCACCCGGCTCGAGGACGTCGGCCAGGGGGGATCCGGGCAGCAGCAGCTCCCCCGCCGGCGCCCAGCCGCCGTCGGCGTCGGGCAGCGCGAGCTCGGCCAGCCAGGTCGACCCGTCCGCCGCGGGTCCGGCGGCCGCGACCAGCGCGAGCATCGCGTCGGCGAGGTCGGCCGGCTCCGGCCCGCCGTCCTCGACCGCCTCCAGCGAGCCCTCCACGACGGCCCGCACCGTCGGGTCCGCCAGCACCGCGGCCGCCGTCGCCGGCCGCGCGCCCAGCCGCTCCAGCGGTCGCCGGGCCTCCGGCGTCCCGACGGCCTCGGGGTCGGCCAGCCGCAGGCCCAGCGGGGCGAGCCGGGCGGCGGGCAGCCCCTCGTCGGGCAGCAGCACGCCCGCCGGTCCGTGCGCGGTCCGCCCGTCGGCCAGCGGTACCGGCAGCGCCCCGAGCTCCTCCCGGTCGGCCCCGTCCAGCGCGGCGTACAGCCGCGCCCACCAGGCGGCCGGCCGCTGCACGCCGCGGACCGCGTCGACCGCCTCGGCCACGCCGACCCGCCGGACGCCGAGCGCGCCGAGCACGGGGGCATCGGTCCGCCGCGACCAGGCGGCCGGCAGCAACCCGGGAAGGACGCCGGTGAGCGCGGCCACCCGCTGCTCGGGCGCGTCGTCGAGCACCACCGCACCGATCGGCGCCCGGCGCCCCTCCTCCCCCGCGACCGGGAGCCACTCGGTGACCGACAGCCGGTCGACCACCGCCCGGTCGAGCGCGGCGTCCAGCGGCGCTCCGGCCCAGCGCGGGCGCGGCAGCAGCGGGAGCACCGAGGGGTCCGCCGGCAGCTCGCGCACCAGCGCGGCGAAGCACCGGGCCGCCTCGGCCACGAGCAGGTCGGTCACCGGGCCGGGCAGCACGTGCCGCCGGTCGGGGCCGAGCGGGAACGGAGCGATCAGCCGCAGCGGCAGGGACAGCGGCTCGTCCGACGGCGTCGGCGCGTGCACCACCTGGCCGTCCGGGAGCGGGACGGGACGGCCGTCGTCGTCGACCGGCACGGCCCAGGTGACCGTCCAGCTCCGCCGGGCGCGCTCCTCCACCGCGCGGTGCGCGACGAGCTCCTCGGGCAGCTCGCCGGCCGCCGTCGCGACCGCCCACGTCGTCGTCGCCTCGCCGTCGCCGAGCCGCACCCGGGGTGGTGCGCCGTCGCGGGTGAGCACCCGGCCGACGCCGTCGGCCTCCACCTCGATCGAGCGCAGCGCCGGCAGGGCGAGCAGCAGCTCGGCGGTCAGGGCGGCCAGCGCCGCGGCGACGTCGTCCCGGGTGCCCGGTCGCAGCGGCAGCACCACCTCGGTGGCGAAGCCGCCGGCCGGGGCGCCGGCGGCCGGCTCGGGCAGCCGCAGCACCGGGACGGCGCCGTCGCGGGCGGCCAGCTCGGCGGCGAGGTCGGGCACGCCGGCCACGGCGGCGCGGGTGCGGGCCGCGCTGAACCGGACGGCGCCGGTCGTCGAGAGGAGGGTGGGGTCCTCGGTCACCGCCAGCACCGCGGCGAAGCCGACGCCGAACCGGCCGACGGTCCCGGCGTCGTCGCGCTTGCCCGAGGCCCGCAGCGTCGCCAGGCCCTCGACCCCGGCGGCGTCCAGCGGGGCACCGGTGTTCGCCGCGCGCAGCTCCGGCGCGACTCCTCCGGTGAGCGTCAGGCGCAGCCGGCCCGGCTCCCCCGCCCGCGCGGCGGCGTCGGCGGCGTTCTGGGCGAGCTCGACCAGCAGCCGGTCGCGGTACCCGCCCCGGACCAGGTCTTCTTCGGCGTTCGCGTCCTCGCGGAAGCGCGCCGGGGAGTCGGTCCAGGCGGCCAGCACCCGGCGGCGCAGCTCCGCCGTGCCGAACGGATCGGCGGCGTGCACGCTCCCCATGGGCGAGACCCTAGGGTCCGCTCCGACTCCTCCGGGTGAGTCCGCGGTTGACGATCACGGGGACGGGGCAGGGGGCGTGCGACGGCCGACGTCCCGGTCGCGACGAGCTCGGAAGGCGGTGCAGGTGGCCCTCTGGGAGTTCGCGCGCCTTCCGCACGGTTTCACCGAGCTGTGGTGCCAGGAGCTGAGCTCCCTCGACCAGCTGGCCCGGCTCCGGTCACGACTGCGCTCGACCATGACCGGCAGCGCCACGGTCGAGCGCCCCGACGAGGACCACTGGTCCGAGCGGCTGGTGCTGATCGCCGACGAGCTGGCCTCCAACGCCCTGCGGCACGGCGGCACCCCGGTCGCCGCCGCGATCAGCCAGGCGGACGACCAGTGGCTGGTCGCGGTGAGCGACGCCTCCCCCGACATCCCGCCGACCCCGGCCCAGGGCCGCGACCCGGGCAAGGGCGGCTTCGGGCTGTACCTCGTCGCCGACCTCTCGGTGCGGCACGGCTGGACCACGATCGGCCGCGGCCAGAAGACGGCATGGGCCGTCGTCACCGCGGTCTGACGTTCGACCGGGCCACGGGGCGAACCCGTCGGTAACCTGCGTTCCATGTCGCTCGCCGAAGAGATGGACACGGTCACCGGTACCTCCGCAGGGAGCGTCGACCGGCACGCCACGTCCCGCACGTTCGAGTCCACCGACCCGGCCACGGGTGCGGTCGTCGGGGTCTTCCCGATCCACGACGAGGACGCCGTCACCGAGACCGTGGCGCAGGCCCGCGCCGCCGCCGAGCTCTGGGCGGGGCTCGGCTTCGACGGGCGCAAGCAGCGGCTGAACGCCTTCCGCGGCTACGTGGCCCGCCGGCTGCACGAGCTCGCCGACCTGGTGCACCGCGAGAACGGCAAGCCGCACGCCGACGCGATCCTCGAGATCAGCCTGGCCATCGACCACCTCGCCTGGGCCGCCGGGCACGCCCGGAAGGCGCTCGGTCAGCGTCGGGTGAAGTCCGGGATGCTCGCGGCCAACCACGCCGCGTACCTGGAGTACCAGCCGCTCGGCGTCGTCGGCGTCATCGGCCCGTGGAACTACCCGGTGTTCACGCCCATGGGCTCGATCGCCTACGCGCTGGCCGCCGGCAACGCCGTCGTCTTCAAGCCCTCGGAGTACACGCCGGCCATCGGCGCCTGGCTGGCCGCCGCCTGGCGGGCCGCCGTCCCGGACGCCGCCGACGTCGTCCAGGTCGTCACCGGCTTCGGCGACACCGGCAACGCGCTGTGCCGCGCCGGCGTCGGCAAGATCGCCTTCACCGGCTCCGCCGCGACCGGCCGGAAGGTCATGGCCGCCTGCGCCGAGACCCTCACCCCCGTGCTCATGGAGCTCGGCGGCAAGGACGCGATGATCGTCGACGACGACGCCGACGTGGTCGCTGCCGCCGACGCCGCCGTCTGGGGCGCGATGAGCAACGGCGGCCAGACCTGCATCGGCGTCGAGCGCGTGTACGTGACCGAGGCGGTCTACGACCGGTTCGTCGCCGAGGTCACCACCCAGGTGCGCGAGCTGCGGCCCGGGTCGGACGACGAGGCCACCTACGGCCCGATGACGATGCCCTCGCAGATCGACATCGTGAACCGGCACGTGCAGGACGCCGCCTCCGCGGGCGCCCGCGTGATCACCGGCGAGGCTGCCCTGTCCGGCGAGGGGTACGTCGCCCCGACCGTGCTGCTCGACGTGCCGGAGGAGTCCGCGGCGATCCGCGAGGAGACCTTCGGCCCGACGCTCACCATCACCAAGGTGCGCGACGCCGAGGAGGCGCTGCGGCTGACCAACGACACGACCTACGGCCTGGCCGGCTCGATCTTCTCCGGCTCCCGGGCGAAGGCCATGGACCTCGCCCGCCGGATGCGCAGCGGCATGACGTCGATCAACTCGGTGCTGACCTTCGCCTCGGTGCCGGCCCTGCCCTTCGGCGGCGTCGGCGACTCCGGCTTCGGCCGGATCCACGGCGAGGACGGGCTCAAGGAGTTCACCCGCTCGAAGGCCATCACCCGGCAGCGGATCGCGCTCCCGGTCAACGTCATGAGCTTCCGCCGCCCGGCCAACACCACCGACCAGCTGGCCCGCGTGATCGGCATGCTGCACGGCCGGCACCGGTGAGCGATCGGCACACCGAGTACGACGTCGTCGTCGTCGGGGCCGGCTCTGCCGGGTCGGCCCTGGCGGGACGGCTGAGCGAGGACCCGTCGCTGCGGGTGCTGCTGCTGGAGGCCGGCGGCTCGGACCGCGTGCTGGAGGTCCAGATCCCGGCGGCGCTGTACAAGGTCTGGCGCACCCGACGGGACTGGAACTACACGACCGTGGAGCAGCCCGGGCTCGACGGCCGGAAGCTGTTCTGGCCGCGCGGCAAGGTGCTGGGCGGCTCGTCGTCGATCAACGCGATGATCTACATCCGCGGGGCGCGCGCCGACTACGACGAGTGGGCGCAGCTCACCGGGGACGACGGCTGGTCCTACGACTCGGTGCTGCCGCTGTTCCGGCGCATGGAGGACAACGCCCGCGGCGCCGACGAGTGGCACGGCGTGGGCGGCCCGCTGCGGGTCGAGGACCTGCGCTCGCCGCACGCGTGGACCAAGGCCGTCCTCGAGTCGGCGGTCGCGGCCGGCTACCCGCGCAACGACGACTTCAACGGCGCCACGCAGGAGGGCGTCGGTCAGTACCAGGTCACCCAGAAGCGGGGACGGCGCTGGTCGGCCGCCGACGCCTACCTGCACCCGGTGCTGGACCGGCCGAACCTGACCGTGCTCACCGGTGCCCTGACCACCCGGGTGCTGGTCGAGGGCGGGCGGGCGACCGGCGTCGAGTACCGCTGGAACGGCTCGCTGCACACCGCCCGGGCGAGCGCGGAGGTCGTGCTGTCCGGCGGCGCGGTGAACTCCCCGCAGCTGCTGATGCTCTCGGGCATCGGCCCGGCCGACCACCTGCGCGAGGTCGGCGTCGACGTCGTCCACGACCTGCCCGGTGTGGGCGCGGGTCTCCAGGACCACCCGCTGGTGCCGGTGGTCTGGGACGTGCGCTCCGGCGAGTCGCTGTTCCGGGCGGAGTCGCCGTCGGGCTACGCGAAGTGGTTCGGCGCCCGCCGCGGGTCGCTGACCTCGAACCTGGCCGAGGCGGGGCTGTTCACCCGGTCCCGGCCGGACCTGTCGCAGCCCGACCTCCAGATGCACTTCCTGCCGGTGAAGTTCTGGAAGCAGGCCGAGGTCGACCCGGACGTCGACGCCTTCACCTCGGCCGTCGTGCTGGTGGACGTGCACTCGCGGGGCTCGGTGCGGCTGCGCTCGACCGACCCGACGTGGGCGCCCTCGATCGACGCCGGCTACCTGACCGACGAGCGCGACCTCGACGCGCTGGTGTGCGGCGTGGAGAAGGCTCGCGAGATCGCCTCGGTCGGGCCGCTGGCGTCGGTGCTGGCCGACGAGTGGTCACCGGGTGCCGCGGTCACCGGGCGCGAGGCGCTGCGGGCCAAGGTGCGGGAGACCCTCGAGTCGCTGTACCACCCGGTGTCGTCGTGCCGGATGGGCACCGACGACCTCGCCGTCGTCGACCCCACGCTGCGGGTGCACGGCATCGACGGCCTGCGGGTGGTCGACGCCTCGGTCATGCCGACGCTGGTGCGCGGCAACACCAACGCCCCCACGATCATGATCGCCGAGCGAGCCGCCGACCTGATCCGCGGCCGCACCGTGGACCCGGAGCTCGCCGCCGCCCGCTGATGGATCCCGTCCACTCTGCGCTGTCCCACTTCGCCGACGTGTTGCGGACGTTGCCGGGGCGATCGCGCCGTCAACGTCGGCAACTGCTGCGCAGAGTGGGGGCGTCAGGCTCGGCGGCCGAGACGGGCCAGCACGCGGGTGGCGCGGTCGGCGTCGGCGGGCGGCTCGACGGCGGGCGCGCAGACCCCGTCCGAGTGCAGGGCCGGGCCGAACCCGTCGGCGCCGCGCTCGATGCGGTCCAGCTCGGCGTCCGTGAGGCCGGCGTCCACGCCCGCGGCGGTCGCGACGTCCCAGCGGTGCACGACCATGTCCCACACGTAGAACCGCTCGAACGTCTCGCCGATCGTGCTCGGGCCGAAGAAGCTCTCGTACGGCGTCGCGACGACGTCGTCCGTGAGTGCCTCCCGCACCCGCTTCGCGTGCTCGCGCCAGGCCCCGGCCGGGTCGGCCGCCACGTCGGGCGCCTCGCCGAGCTCGAGGCCGCGCCCGCTCAGGAACTCGCGCTCGGTGGTCACCAGATGCGCGACCACGTCGGCCGCCGTCCAGCCCTCGCAGGGCGACGGCGCGCGCCACGCCTTCCCGGGCAGCGCCTCGAGGACGGCGGTCAGCGGGCGGTCGGCTGCTTCGTACGACGTCGCGATCTCGTTCATGCCCTCGACCCTGCCCCGCTACGGCACCCTGGGTCTTGATGAAACCCGACAGCGTCCGGCTCGAGGCCATCGCGCGCGCCCACCTCAAGGACCCGCGGGACGCCTCGCACCGCATGCACCGCTACGAGCCGCCCGCCGAGTTCGCCGGGTTCCTGCAGTGGTTCTGGATCCCGGTGTGGTCGGTGCCGCCCGGGCAGGAGGCGCCGCAAAAGGTGCTGCAGTACCCGAACTCGCTGATCGTCATCACCGAGGACTACGCCCGCTTCTACGGCGTCGTCGCCGGGCTCTCCACCACCACGCTGACCGGCGACGGCTGGGCGGTCGGCGTCGCGTGCTCGCCCGCGGCCGGGTTCCTGATCTCCGGCCGGCCGATGGCGGGGTTCTCCGACCGCGCCGTCGACGTCACCGAGGTGCTCGGCGACGCCGGCCGGTCGCTCACCGACCGCGTCCGGACGGCGATGGCACCGGACCCCACCGACCCGTCCGCCCACGCGCGGGCCATCGCCGCGTTCGGCGACGCGCTGCAGCCCTACCTGCCCGTCGACGACGAGGGCGTGCTGGTCAACCGGCTGGTCGCCTTCGTCGAGTCGCGCGGCGACGTCACCCGCGTCGCCCAGGTCTGCGAGGAGTTCGGCCTCACCGAGCGCACGCTGCAACGGCTGGTGCACCGGCGGATCGGGCTGACGCCGAAGTGGCTGATCCAGCGCCGGCGGCTGCAGGAGGCGGCCGACCGGCTCCGCACCCACGGCACCTCGCCGGCCGACGTCGCTGCTGCGCTGGGGTACGCCGACCAGCCGCACTTCTCCCGCGACTTCTCCGCCGTCACCGGCATGACGCCCGGCGAGTTCGCGGCCCTGCACGCCCGCCCCTGAGGACTTCATGTACCGAAAGTCCCAGCAGGGGCTCACCCGATGTGACCTGTCACTCCCCCGCGGTGGGACCAGACGACCGGCGCGTCTGGTTGAGTACTACGTACCGGCGCCGCCCTCGCTCATCCTGAGCGGCAGGAATCGACGTCGGGCTGAGGCTGCGCCACCTTGGTGCGCCCGGCTGACCGACGTCTCGCCGACGATGCGAACCCGCCCTGCCCCCGTGCAGTCGTGCCGGTGCTCGCGTTCGCGAGGTGGAGAGCAGCCACCGAACGTCGAAGGACTCCCTTGACCTCCAGCACCAACCACTCCCCCGCCTCCTCCTCGGACGGCGCCCCCCGCCGCCGTCGCGGTGGCCGTGGCCGCGGTACCGGCACCCGCCCCGCCGGTGAGCAGGGCTCGCAGAACCAGCAGCAGGACCGCCCGGCGCCCGCCGCCGCGCCGGCTCCCGTCGTCGTCCCCGTCGGGGCCGACGCCACCGTGCTGCCCACCGACACCACCTTCGAGGCGCTGGGCGTCCCCGCCCCCCTCGTCGAGGTGCTCACCGGCAGCGGCATCACCGCGCCGTTCCCCATCCAGGTCGCGACCCTCCCCGACAGCCTCGGTGGCCGCGACGTGCTCGGCCGCGGCCGCACCGGCTCGGGCAAGACGCTGGCCTTCAGCATCCCGCTGGTCGCCCGCCTGTCCGCCTCGGACAGCAAGCGCCAGCCCAAGCGCCCGCGCTCGCTGATCCTCGTGCCGACCCGCGAGCTGGCCAACCAGGTCGCCGCCGTCGTCGACCCGATGGCCCGCGCGCTCGGCATGCGCACCACCACGATCTTCGGTGGCGTCGGACAGAACCCGCAGGTCCAGGCGCTCTCCCAGGGTGTCGACGTCGTCATCGCCTGCCCCGGCCGGCTCGAGGACCTCATCCAGCAGGGCCACTGCGACCTCGGCGCCATCGAGGTCACCATCCTCGACGAGGCCGACCACATGGCCGACCTGGGCTTCCTGCCCGGCGTCAAGCGGATCATGGACCGCACCCCGAAGGTCGGCCAGCGGATGCTCTTCTCCGCCACGCTGGACAACGGTGTCGACATCCTGGTCAAGCGCTACCTGAGCAGCCCGGTCACCCACTCGGTCGACCCGGCCGTCGCCCCGGTCAGCACGATGACCCACCACGTCTTCCACGTGCAGACCGCCGACAAGCCCGAGGTCGTGCGCCAGCTCGCCGCAGGCCTGGGCCGCAGCGTGCTGTTCACCCGCACCAAGCACCAGGCGAAGAAGCTGGCCAAGCAGCTGACCGCGCAGGGCATCCCCGCCGTCGACCTGCACGGCAACCTGAGCCAGAACGCCCGCGAGCGCAACCTCGAGGCGTTCAGCAACGGCTCCACCCGGGTGCTGTGCGCGACCGACATCGCCGCCCGCGGCATCCACGTCGACGACGTCGCGCTGGTCGTGCACGTCGACCCGCCGACCGAGCACAAGGCCTACCTGCACCGCTCGGGCCGCACCGCCCGCGCCGGTGCCGGCGGCATCGTCGTCACCATCACCACCCCGGACATGGTCGGCGAGGTGCGCACCCTGACCCGTCAGGCCGGCATCAACCCGCTGGTCAGCAAGGTCACCCCCGGCGCACCGCTGCTCGAGGAGCTGACCGGTCCGACGGCGCCCTACGTCGAGCCCGCGCCCGTGGTGGAGCAGCAGCCCCAGGGCAACGGCGGCGGACGTCGTCGCGGCGCCGGTGGCGGCGGTGGTGGTGGCGGTCGCGGCACCTCCTCGGCCAAGCCGGCCTCCGGCGGCCGTGGCGGCTCGGGGAGCTCGGGCGGTTCCGGCCGCTCGTCCGGCCCGGCCCGCACCCGCGCTGAGCTCGCCGCCCGCGCCGGTTCGTCGTCGGCGGCGTCGTTCAGCGCCGGTTCGCGCCGGGGCCGCTGACCTCTCCGCACGACGTCCTCCAGCACCGCCGAGCGTCCTCCCTCACCGCGCACCACGAGGGAGGACGCTCGACGATCAGGGCACCTGATCCTCGCTGGGCCACGGTTGACCGGACCGGGGCTGGGCACTGCGCTTCCATGCTGAAGATGCCCATCACCCTGTCCGAGATCGCCCCCCGCATCAGCGCCGGCGCCTTCATCCTCAACAGCGGGCTCGGCAAGCGCGGAGCCGACGAGGAGACCGCGGCCGGGATGCACGGCTTCGCGGCGGGCACCTACCCGTTCCTCAAGTCCGTGCCGCCGCAGCAGTTCGCGCAGGGGCTGGCCACCACCGAGATCGTCCTCGGCGCCGCCCTGCTCACCCCCTTCGTGCCGACCTTCGCCGCCGGTGCCGCGCTCACCGCCTTCTCCGGTGGCCTGCTGGGCCTCTACCTGAAGACGCCGGGGATGCGGAAGCCCGGCAGCCTGGCGCCCACCGAGCAGGGGCTGGCCGTCGCCAAGGACAGCTGGCTGGTCGGCATCGGCATCGGGCTGATGACCCGCGGGCTGATCGAGCGCCGTCCCCGCGTGACGGTCAAGAAGGCCACCAAGCTGGCCGGAAAGCAGGCCAAGCAGGCCGCCAAGGACGCCCGCCGCGAGGTGAAGGCCGCCGCCCGGTCCTGAAGTCAGGGGTCGCTACGGTCGGGGCATGGCCACGATCGAGTCGACGACCGCGACCCTGCACGTCCGCCTGACCCGGGCGGAGAGGTTCTTCGGCCTCCTGCGCGACCTCGAGGTGCCCCGCTCCGCGATCACCGCGGTCGAGGCGGTGCCCGCCGGCCTGCGCGACGTCCGCGGCCTGCGCGCACCGGGGCTCGGCCTGCCCGGCGTGCGGGCCATCGGGACGTGGCGCCGCCGGGGAGAGAAGTCGTACGTCTCCGTGCGGCGGAACCAGCCGGCGGTTCGGATCAGCCTGACCGGGCAGCGGTACGACACCGTGCTCATCGGCACGGACGACGCCGTCGACGTGGCCGCCCGGCTCAGCCCGGGGAGCTGATCGGGCGGTCGAGCAGGACGGCGACGACGGCGGGCGCTCGTCCAGCCCCGGACCAGGGACGACGACGATCCGGGCGGGCCACGAGGTCACCCCGGCGGTCAACCGGCCGGAGCCGCCCACGGCCCGCCGGGACCAGCCGGATGTGGTTCGGATCGCGCGGGGCCGCCGGGGGCCGGAGCCGTTCGGAGTGGGAGAATCGTGAGCATGACGACAGCAGCGACGCGTGCCCCCGCCGGACGCGACACCGACAGCGGCCGGCCGCGCGTCGTCATCATCGGCTCCGGCTTCGGTGGCCTGTTCGCCGCGAGGGCACTGGCCAAGGCCCCGGTCGACATCACCCTGATCGGCAAGACCGCCCACCACCTCTTCCAGCCGCTGCTCTACCAGGTGGCCACCGGCATCCTCTCCGAGGGCGAGATCGCCCCGGCCACCCGCGAGGTGCTCCGCCACCAGAAGAACGCGACGACGGTTCTGGGCGAGGTCGTCGACATCGACCTGGCCGGCCGGACCGTCACCTCGACCGTCCTGGGCCGCACCACCGTGCACCCCTACGACGAGCTGATCGTCGCGGCCGGCGCCGGCCAGTCCTACTTCGGCAACGACCAGTTCGCCGAGTTCGCCCCCGGCATGAAGAGCATCGACGACGCCCTGGAGCTGCGCGGCCGCATCTTCGGCGCGTTCGAGCTGGCCGAGCTGGCCACCGACCAGGCCGAGATCGACCGGCTGCTCACCTTCGTCGTCGTCGGCGCCGGACCCACCGGTGTCGAGATGGCCGGGCAGATCGCCGAGCTCTCGCGCCGCACCCTGCGCCGCGACTTCCGCCGGATCGACCCCACCACCGCGCGGGTGATCCTGCTCGACGCCGCCCCCGCGGTGCTCCCCTCCTTCGGCGAGAAGCTGGGCGAGCGCGCCCGCCGCCAGCTCGCCGAGGGTGGCGTGGAGGTCCAGCTCGGCGCCATGGTCACCTCCGTCGACGCCAACGGCATCGACGTCAAGGACGGCGACGGCCAGGCCCGCCGCATCGAGGCCGCGACCAAGATCTGGGCCGCCGGCGTGCAGGCCAGCGACCTGGGCCGGATCCTCGGCGAGCAGTCCGGCGCCGCCGTCGACCGCGCCGGCCGGATCTCGGTGCAGCCCGACCTCACGCTGCCGGGCCACCCCGTGGTGCACGTCGTCGGCGACATGATGGCGCTGGACAAGCTGCCCGGCGTCGCCCAGGTCGCCATCCAGGGTGGGCGCTACGCCGCGAAGGCGATCACGCGCCGGCTGGCCGGCAAGGCGCCGCAGGCCCCGTTCCGCTACAAGGACAAGGGCTCGATGGCGACGATCTCGCGCTTCCACGCCGTCGTCGACCTCGGCGGCCGGCTGAAGTTCGAGGGCTTCATCGCCTGGGTGATGTGGCTGGCGCTGCACCTGCTCTACATCGTCGGGTTCCGCAGCCGGCTCACCGCCGCCCTGCACTGGACGGTCAGCTTCCTGGGCCGCGGCCGATCGCAGCGGGTGGCCACCCAGCAGCAGGTCTACGGCCGGCTGGCGCTCGAGCACCTCGGCCCCGGCTGGGAGGCGTCGAAGACCGGCGGCCCCAAGGAGGCCCCGCCCGCGGACGAGGACGTGACCGGGCGCGAGTCCGCCTGATCCGACCGCCCGTAGCCGTTGTGCCGCGGCAGGCTGCCCGGCGCGATCACCGGGAAGGACACCGTCGAGGGCTCACCGGCCCGCAACGGATCCACGGCGGCCGCCGGCACCGGGATGGGTGACGGGATCCGCTCCGGGGCCGTGGACTCCGGGCGGGCGGTCGACCTCAGCATGGCGAGCGTCGCCGCCCGGAGCCGCCCGCTGACCGGCCGCTCCACCAGGTGGTGCAGCGCCACGGCCGCGGCCAGCGCCACGACCGTGGCGGCCAGCACCGCGAGCCAGGGCCCGACCCGGTCGCGCACCAGGTGGATGACGTACCAGCCGAGGTTCTCGTGGACCAGGTACAGCGGATAGGTGAGCGCGCCCGCGACCGTCATCCACCGGGCGCTGCGCCGGGCCAGCGAGGTCAGCGTCACGAGCGCCACCAGCGCGAAGCAGGCGAGCGTGCCGAGGGCGATCAGCGCGGCCGACGGCGTCCAGGGCGTCTCCAGGCCGAGCACGTACCGGTAGTACTCCAGCGAGAAGTTCAGCGCGAACAGGCCCTGCAGGCCGACCAGCAGCCACGTCCCGGTGTCGTGCCCGTCGCGGTGGATCAGGTACAGCAGCATGCCGCCGGCGAAGAAGGGCGCGTAGTCGGGCATGAGGACGGCGGTCAGCAGCTGCGAGTCCGCGCCCTCGGCGAGCGCCCCGGCGACGGGCCACAGGGCGCAGAACGCCAGGATGCGCCTGCGCGTGATGCCGACCAGCATGAGCAGCACGATCAGGAGGTAGAAGCGCGCCTCGTACCAGAGCGTCCAGTACGGCCCGTCGACGTCGTGCACGCCGAAGGCGCCCTGGACCATCGTGAGGTTGAGCAGCGCGTCCGTCGTGGTGATGTCGTGGCCGAAGAAGGCCGGGTTCGCCGGCCAGACGTAGAGGACCAGGACGATGCTGAAGGCCGCCGCCACCCAGTACGCCGGATAGAGCCGGGCCACGCGGGAGGCGACGAAGCCCGGCACGTCCCTGCCCCAGGAGCTCATCAGGAGCACGAAGCCGCTGATGACGAAGAACAGCGGCACACCCATCCGCCCGTAGGCGGCCCACTGCCCCACCGGCGCGAGTGCTCCGGGGACCGGCCCGTCCCAGGCCGGGCTGTTCCGCGCCGTGAAGTGGAAGGCGACCACGCTGATCGCGGCCAGCAGCCGCAGGACGTCGAGCATCCCGAGGCGGCGGTCCGGCGTGCTGACAGGCGCTACCGAGGTCACGTCAGCGGACGCTAGCGACGACGGCGACCGGAACCGGGGATGCCGTGACGAGGCGGGAACCGTCCGTCACATGGACCTCATGGGGCGCTGTGCGCCCAGGTTGCGGTGACCGGAAAGATGCAGGTCATGGATCGCCCACGCGGTGCGCCGGCGGAGATGCTGCTGGGAGCGCTCTACCTCGTCAGCGGAGTCCTGTGCTTCGCCGGCGCGGCCTGGCCCATGCACCCGGAGTCCCCCGTGCGATTGCTCTGGGCGCTGGGCTGCGTCGGCATGGTCGGGGGCGCGGCCATCGCCCTCCTCGGCCGGAAGCTGCCTGCGTGGGCCGTCGACGGCGCGCTGGTCGCGCTGTCGGCGCTCATCGGCGTCCTGGCCTGGCGGTCGGCGACGGCGGTGGGGATCGTCGGGCTCGGTCCGGCCATGATCGCCGTCGGTCTCTACGCCGCGCACGTGCTGCGGCTGGCCGCCGCGCGGGCGCACGCCGCGGTCCTCGTGGTCGCCACCAGCATCGGCGCCGCTGCGGCCGCACCGTCGGACTTCGCGCCGACCTGGCTGACCCTCGTGGTCACGGTGGTCGCGCTGACCGAGGCACAGGGACGCCTGGCCCGCCGACTGCGCAACGCGGCGGACACCGACCCGCTCACCGGGGTGGCCAACCGGCGGTCCTGGGAGGCCGAGACCTCCCGCCACCTGGCCCGCGCGCTCCGCGTCGGCGAGCCGATGAGCGTCGCCATCCTCGACCTCGACGACTTCAAACTGGTCAACGACCGGGACGGGCACGGCGCCGGCGACGCGCTGCTGCGCGAGCTGACCGCCGGCTGGGCGGACCGGCTGCGCCACGCGGACCTGCTCGGCCGCTACGGCGGGGACGAGTTCGTGCTCTGCCTACCCGCCACCGACGAGCAGGGCGCGCACGAGCTCCTGGACCGGCTGGAGGAGAGCCACCCGTTCCGCTGGTCGGTGGGCCTGGCCACCGTCGTCCCGAGCGACACGCTGGCCACCGTGCTGGCCCGCGCCGACGAGGACCTCTACCTGCGCAAGCGCGCCGGGCGCAGTCCGGGCTAGACCCGCGTGGCGCGCTCGAACCGGCCCGCCCACTCCGCCAGCAGGGCCGGCAGCGCGGGTGGGGAGAGCACCGTGAACTCCGCGCCCACGCTGCCCAGCGCGAGTGCGGCCCAGCTCAGGTCGTAGGTCTCCATGCGCAGCCGGCAGGTCCCGCCGACCTGCTCGGTGACCGTCGCCCAGGCCCCGATCCGCCGGCGGACGTCGTCGGCGGGCGCGTCGACCAGCGCCTCGACCACGTGCGCCGCCGACCGCGCGTCGGTGCCACTGCGCACGAACGCGGCGGCGTCCTCGGCCGGCAGGGACCGCGGTGCGAACCGCTGCCCGGTGCCCCGCGGCGCGCTCAACCGGTCCAGGCGGAAGCTGCGCCAGTCCCCCCGCCCCAGGTCGTAGGCGACCAGGTACCACCGCCGGCCCATCGCCACGAGGCGGAAGGGCTCGGTCAGCCGCTCGGTCCGGGCGCCGTCTGCGGCGGTGTAGGAGAACTCCAGCCGTTCGGTGTCGCGGCAGGCGCCCGCCACCGCGACGAGCACCTGCGGATCGACGACGGCGCCCCACACGCCCCCGGCGGCGGGCACCGTCATGGCGCTCAGCGCGTCCGCGCGGCGCCGCAGCCGCGCCGGGAGCACCTGGGTCACGACGGTGAGCGCCCGGACCGACGCCTCGGCCATGCCGGCCACCGCGCTCGAGGCCGCCGCCTGCAGGCCGACGGTGAGCGCCACCGCCTCGTCGTCGTCCAGGACGAGCGGCGGGAGGGCGGCGCCGGGGGCGAGCCGGTAGCCGCCGTCCACCCCCGGCTGCGCCGCCACCGGGTAGCCGAGCTCGCGGAGCCGGTCGACGTCGCGCCGCAGGGTGCGCAGCGAGACGCCCAGCCGCGCGGCGAGATCGCCGCCGGCCCAGTGCCGGCGCTGCTGGAGGATCGACAGCAGCCGCAGGGTGCGGTTCCCGGGGCTCGTCACGAGCAGACATCCTTCCTCATTGCGGCCAGGATCTGTCACCGATTGCTCCTAGCGTCGTGAGTGACCGATCCACCGACCGGAAGGCACTCGCGATGACCACCTCCACCTCGACCACCGAGCGCGCGGACCTGCTCGAGCTGCTGCAGGCGCATCGGCATTTCCTCCGCTTCACCGTGCAGGGCATCTCGGACCAGCAGGCCCGGGAGCGCACCACGGTCAGCGAGCTGACGCTCGGCGGCTTGATCAAGCACGTGAGCCGCATCGAGGCCGAGTGGGCGCGCTTCACGACCGAGGGGCCGTCGGCCGTGGCCCCGCCGGCCGACGAGGCCGGCTACGCGGACTGGGCCGACGGGCACCGGCTGCTGCCCGACGAGACGCTGGCCGGCGTGCTGGCGGAGTACGAGGAGGTGGCCGCACGCACCGACGAGCTGGTGCGGACGCTGGACCTGGATGCGTCCTTCCCGCTGCCGGAGGCGCCCTGGTTCCCCCCGGGCGCACGCCGGTCGGTGCGCCGGACGTTCCTGCACATCGCTGCGGAGACCGCCCAGCACTCCGGGCACGCGGACATCCTGCGGGAGTCCCTCGACGGCCAGAAGACGATGGGCTGACCCGCGTCAGTCCTCGCCGAGCGCGGCGAGGTGGGCGGCCGCGCGGTCGCGGGCGTCGGCCGCCTCGTCGGCCTCCCGCTGGGCGGCGGCCCGGCGGCGCTCCTCGCGCTTGAGGGCGGCCGCGGCGTCGGCGGCCGCGCGCTCGGCCTCGGCCAACCGGTCGGCGAGCTCGTCGACGCGCGCCTGCAGGTCGGTGCGCCGGGCGGCGAGCTCCTCGGTCTGCTCCCGGTGCTGATCGAGCGTGGCCGCCGCCTCCTCGGCGGCGGCGGTGGCCTCCTCCAGGACGACGCGGGCCGCGGCCAGCTCGCGCCGCCGCTTCTCCTCCGCGGCCTGCCTGCGCTCCTCCTGCTCCCGCGCGCGACGGTCGGCGGCGGACTCCCCCGCCGGCTTCCGCGGTGTCGCCTTCGCCGGCGTCGCGGCGGTCGTGGCGGGGCGAGCGGCCGTCGGAGCGGGGTGCACCAGCCGCAGGTCGGGCTTGGACACCGTCGTCCCCAGGCCGCTGTAGTTCATCGGCGAGGTGAGCCGGCCGGTAAGCAGGGCCCGGCCTGCGTCGGGGTCCGACATCGCGGCACGCAGAGTCTCCTCCACCTGGGTGGCGACGGCCGTGCTCACCGGGTGCCCCCGGTCGGAGGCGAGCGTGCGCGCCTGCCGGGTCAGCGCGGTGACCAGCTGCCGCCGCTGGACGTCGAGGGCGCGCAGCTGGTCACCGGCCAGGTTCTCCTGCGCCTCGCGGAGCAGGTCGCCGAGCTCGACGAGATCCTCCAGCTCGGCGCGCTGCTCGCGGACCAGCAGGTTGCACGCCCATGCGGCCGCCGACGGCTTGGGCAGGGCGCCGATCTCCTTGGCCAGGGCCTTGTCGCCGTCGGCCTTGGCCGCGTCCTGCCGCTCCGTCCGGAGCGCGACGAACTCCTCCGGCGGCACCTCGTACAGCTCGTCGGCCACCTCGTCGAACTCCACGCGCCGACCCTGCCAGAGCGGGACCTCAGCAGCAGGCGGGAGCAGGCTCCGCGGCGGTCTTGCCCTCCAGATCGGGGCGCGCGTCGCCGGTGACGGTGTAGACCTCCCACGGCTCACCACCCGGGCCGGTGACCCACACCTTGTCCTGGACGGCGTAGCAGCAGGCGGTGTTCTCCTCGGCCCGCGTCGCCAGGCCGGCGTCGGCCAGCCGGTTCGTCGCCGCGGTCACCTCGTCGGTCGTGGCGACCTCCACCCCGAGGTGGTCCATGCGGGTGGGCTCGCCCGCCTGACCCTCGAGCAGCACCAGCTTGAGCGGCGGCTCGGCGATCGCGAAGTTGGCGTACCCGGGACGGCGCTTGGCGGGCTGGGTGTCGAACAGCCGCGAGTAGAACGTGACGGCCGCCTCGAGGTCGGCGACGCGGAGAGCGAGCTGGACACGGGACACGGTGGACCTCCTGGGAGAACCTGAGACTTCGACGGACGTCGATGTCTGCACATCGAATGAACACCTGACATCGACGCTTGTCAATACGATGCATGTCGTTACGATGGCAACCGATGTCCGGACCTGAGGAGACGACGATGAGCGACCCCGGCCTGGCGTGCTGCACGCCCCTGTCCGGTACGGCGATGTCCACCGAGCAGGCCGAGCAGGTGGCCCCCCTGCTCAAGGCGCTCGCCGATCCGGTGCGGCTCCGGTTGCTGAGCCTGATCGCCTCCAGCACTACCGGTGAGGCCTGCGTCTGCGACCTCAACGACGCCTTCGACCTCACCCAGGCGACCATCAGCCACCACCTCAAGGTGCTGCACTCCGTCGGTCTGCTCGACCGCGAGAAGCGCGGCGTGTGGGTCTACTACGCGGTCCGGCCCGAGGCGCTGACCGCCGTCGCCGGCCTGTTCCAGACCGCTTCGCTGACGCCGGCATGAGCGACGCCGTCCGCGACACCGCACGCCCCGGCGCCTCCGCCGACGCGCCGGTCCTGCGGAAGCTCTCGACGCTGGACCGGTTCCTGCCGGTCTGGATCGTCGCCGCGATGGCGCTCGGGCTGGCACTCGGCCGCTGGATCCCGGGTCTGGACGACGCCCTGTCGGCCGTCGAGGTCGGCAACGTCAGTCTGCCGATCGCGGTCGGGCTGCTGCTGATGATGTACCCGGTGCTCGCCAAGGTCCGGTACTCCGAGCTCGACCGGGTGACCGGTGACCGGAAGATGCTCACCGCCAGCCTGGTGCTCAACTGGCTGGTCGGGCCCGCGCTGATGTTCACCCTGGCCTGGCTGCTGCTGCCCGACCTGCCCGAGTACCGGACCGGCCTGATCATCGTGGGCCTGGCCCGCTGCATCGCGATGGTGCTGATCTGGAACGACCTGTCCTGCGGCGACCGCGAGGCCGCCGCGGTGCTGGTCGCGATCAACTCGGTGTTCCAGATCGTCGCCTTCGCCGCGCTCGGCTGGTTCTACCTGCAGGTGCTGCCCGGGTGGCTGGGCCTGTCCACCACCTCGGCGGAGTTCAGCGTCTGGGCCATCCTGGTCAGCGTCCTGGTCTTCCTGGGCATCCCGCTGCTCGCCGGCTTCCTCACCCGCACGATCGGCGAGCGCCGCCGCGGCCGCACCTGGTACGAGGAGCGGTTCCTGCCGCGGATCGGCCCGGTCGCGCTCTACGGGTTGCTGTTCACCATCGTGATGCTCTTCGCGCTGCAGGGCGACGCGATCACCTCCAACCCGTGGGACGTCGCCCGCATCGCCCTGCCGCTGCTGGCCTACTTCGCGCTGATGTTCGGCGGCTCGTTCCTGCTCGGCATGCGGCTGGGGCTCGGCTACGCGAAGACCGCCACGCTGGCGTTCACCGCCGCGGGCAACAACTTCGAGCTCGCCATCGCCGTGGCCATCGGCACCTTCGGCGTGACCAGCGGCCAGGCGCTGGCCGGCGTCGTCGGCCCGCTGATCGAGGTGCCGGTGCTGGTCGGACTGGTCTACGTCGCCCTGTGGGCGGCGCGCCGCTGGTTCCCCGGCGACCCGTCCGTCCCTGCGAGCGTCCGGAGCGCCCGGTGACCCCGTCGGTCCTGTTCGTCTGCGTGCACAACGCCGGCCGATCCCAGATGGCGGCCGGCTGGCTGCGCTCGCTGGCCGGCGACGCCGTCGAGGTCCGGTCGGCCGGCTCGGTCCCGGCCGACCGGGTCAACCCGGCGGCGGTGCAGGCGATGGCCGAGGTCGGCATCGACATCTCCGGCCAGCAGCCGAAGGTGCTCACCACCGACGCCGTCGAGGCCTCCGACGTCGTCATCACCATGGGTTGCGGCGACGCCTGCCCGATCTTCCCGGGGAAGCGCTACCTGGACTGGGCGCTCGACGACCCGGCCGGCCAGGGCGTCGAGGCCGTCCGCCCGATCCGCGACGAGATCGAGCGGCGGATCCGCGGGCTGCTCGCCGAGCTCGGGGTCAGCGCTCGCGCCTGAGCACGAAGAAGAACGGGCCGGGCAGGCCCCGCAGATCCATCAGACCCAGCCGGACGTCGTCGGACACCCGGCGGAAGACGTCGATGATCGGCAGCGCGTCGTAGACCATCGCCGCGGTGTGGATGCCGCGGTGCTCGACGGTCCGCAGCCGGGCTCGCGGCTTCGTCGTCGTCACCAGCGGGCGGGCGAGGCGGAACGCGGCCCGCGCCGCCCGGGAGTGCGCGAGCGCCGGCCGGTCGCGGAGCACGGCCATCGGCACGAAGACGGGGTCCACCGGCCGCGGACCGGCGCGGGTCGTGAACAGCAGCGGGTGCACGGTCTCGGCGTCGAGGAACTCCTTGCCGTACCACCCGTACGCCTCGAGCAGGCCGTCCAACGGCGATCCGGTGGGCAGACCGCTCCCCCGCCACCGGCCAAGCATGTCGTCGGTCGCGACGGCGTCGAGGGAGTCGAACAGGGCCAGCGCCTCCTCGGGGGAGGCGCCGGCGCCGTGCTCGACCAGCCACTGGTCGGTGCTCACGAGCGACAGGTCAGGAGACCGGGCGCTCGAAGGTCACCAGGACGCCCTCGACGCCCCCCGGGCCGATGCGGCCCTTGACCTCGACGGCGGTGACGGCCTTGAGCTGCCACCCCTCGCGGGCGTGCTCGTTGAGCACCTTCTCGAGCTTGCCGCCGGACATCTTGCCGCCGACCATCCCCTCGCGGATCTCCTCGACCTTGTACTCGAACCGTGCAGCCATGCCCAGCCTCCTCGTCGACGCGCGGAGCCTGCCCGGACGGGAGGCCCTGCGTCGAGGGTCAGCCAAGCACGGGCAGGGTGCGCTTGGCCGCGAGCCTGTCCATGCCGGCCTGGATCTGCGCCTCGACCTGGTCGTAGATCTTCTGCACGTAGGCCTCGTCCTCGGCCCGCTCCGGGTCGTCGTCGACCTCGACGGGCTCCAGCAGCTCGGTGCGGATCTTCGCCGGCAGCGGCACGTGCGCCGGCAGGATCTCGACCGCCAGCGGGAACGGGAAGCCCGCGATGATCGGCAGGTTGGCCCCGCGCAGGGTGGACTTCAGGCCGGTGACCTTGTCGAGCGCGGTGGCCAGCCACTTGCCCTCGGAGACGATGAAGACGGTGTCGTGGCCCCCGACGGTCGCCACCGGCACGATCGGGACGCCGGAGCGGATCGCCTGCTTCACGAAGCCGGTGCGCCCGCCGAGCGTGGCGACGTCGCGCTTGCGCCAGCTGCGCATCGCGTCGATCTCACCGCCGGGCCAGACGACGACGTCCTCGCCCTGGTCCAGCGCGGCGCCGACGCTCCTCCGGTTCGCCGCGACGACGCCGACGGCGCGGAAGTAGTCGCCCAGGCCGGGCGCCGCCATGAGCACGTCGTGCGCGGTGCCGTGCAGCGTGCGCCGGCCCTCGAAATGGGTGTGCCAGGCGTTGACCAGCGTCCAGGCGTCCATGGTCAGCGCGCCGCCGGAGTGGACGCCGACGACCAGGCTCGTCCGGTCGGGCACGTTCTCCCAGCCGCCGATCTCGAGCCGGAAGTACCACTTGTTCAGCAGGTCGTAGAACGGCTGCTGGAGGCGCAGGAGCGTCTCGTTCGGCGGCTGCGGCTCCATCGCGGCGCTCACGCGCCAGCCGATCAGTCGCTGGAGGAGGTTCTGCTCGTTCTCGGCCACGCTGCTCCCTCGGTGCTGAAGGACGACGGCTGTGCTGTGCGGTTCAACGTCCGAGAAACCCTGAGGTCACGCCGCCGGCACAGCGTGCCCGGTCACCGGTCGGGCAGCACCTCGGGAGCCGTCGGCCGCGGACCCTCCGGCCGGTCCACCAGCCAGCGCCGGATGGCCGCGTACACCCGCGGGTGGTCCAGGAGGCCGAAGTGGTGCAGCCCGCCGACGCGCTCCACGTGGTCGCCCGGGAACGCCAGGCGGTCGTCGTCGCCGGTGTCACCCGCGGCACTGCGGGGGGACACCATGAGGTCGCCGAAGAGGTCCGCCAGCCGCCCCGAGGTGTTCGGGCTCAGGGTCGCCATCACCACGAAGTGCCGGGCACCGTGGTGCAGGGGCACGAGCGTGCGGATGGCCGGTTCCGGACCGTCGAGATCCCGGCCGGCCCAGTCGTCCTCGACCAGGGTGCCGTGGCGGAGGTCCTTGATGCCCACGCTGCGCAGCGACAGCACGCGGGCGAGCGGGCGGGTCTCGGGAAACCGGGCGAGCTGCAGGGTGAGCCGGTGGACCCCGCGCTCCAGCGGGGCGCCCAGGTGCGGCGAGCCGAGGGTGATCGTGTCGCGCACCAGGTGCGTCCAGGGCTGCGCCTCCGCCGTGCCGTCGCAGGCCTGGTGCAGGGCGCTGCGCGCGACCAGCCCGCCCATGGAGTGGCCGACCACGACCAGGTCCTGGACCTCTCGCGGCCAGGCCGCCACCAGGTCCGCGAGCAGCGCGGCGAGCGAGTCGCCGTTGTCGGAGATGTGCCGGCCGGTGTTGTAGCGCAGGTAGACCGGGGTGAGCCCGAGGTCTGCCTGCAGGAGCGACCCGTAGGTGACGTCACGGCGTCCGTGGTGCTTCTCGGCGCCGTAGGCCCAGGAGTCCTCGGTCTCGGTCAGCCCGTGCAGGAAGACCGCGATCCGGCCGGTCGCCTCGGGGAACGCCGTCCGCAGCGAGTCGGCGTCCGGCAGCACCGCCCGCCCGGCCACCCGGACGGTCATGCCGAGATCGAGCCCCGGAGCGGCCTGCTGCACGAGGTCTCCGTGCGCTCCGTTGAGGAAGCCGAGGACCGCCCGTCCGCGTCGCTCCTCGTCCAGGTCGCGGCCGCTGGCCCGCTCCACGGCGGCGCGGCCCACGGCCCGTGCGCCCAGCCCGAGCGCCAGCCCCACGCTCGCGTAGCTCAACCCGGCGACGGCGTCGTGCCACAGCTTCACCGGGCGGCCGACGGGGCCGACCACTCCGAACACGCGGTCGGCGATGCCCTGGTGCACCTCGCGGACGCGGCTGGTGGTCCCCCGCAGTGTCAGCCGGGCCAGCTCCGTCGCACCCTGTACCTCGTCGGTGCGCATGAGGTCTCCCTACCCGTGGACCGTTCGACCGACCTGTGCGTTGCGGCACCTAGGCTGGACGGCGCATCCGCACCCGACCGGAGGAGTTCCCGTGCTGCGTCTGCTCGGCTGGCTCGTGGTCATCTGGCTGGCGCTCAGCATCCTGGGCGCCGTCATCAAGGGGTTGTTCTGGCTCACCGTGCTCGGCCTCCTGCTCGCCGGCGCCACCGTCGCGCTCGGCTGGACCAAGCGCGACCGGAAGGAACTGCCCCGACGCTGGTGACCGGTCAGTCGCCGTCGCCGTCGATGTCGCCGGTCATCCCGTCGCCGTAGGGCAGCACCTCGCCGTACACCGGCGCTGGGACGACGACGTCGGTCTGCACCTCGACCTGCGCCTCGCGGGCGACCCGCGCTCCGGCGACCAGCTCGTCCAGGGAGATCTCGTACCGGGGATCGGCCATGCCGGCATCCTGCCCCCGACGTCCCGCGGAACGGTAGGACTGCCGCGCCCTCGAGCGCGGAAACTGTCGTACCCCGACCGTACGTTCGTTCCATGCCGGTGGTCGAGGTGCAGCGGTCCTCTCTGGAGGGGGTGCTGCTGGAGCTCGCGCCGGTGGTCGAGCACGTGCCCGCCGACCGGCTGTTGGCGGAGGAGGCGGTGCGGGCGCTGACCCTGCTGCAGGAGCGGAAGGCGAGGGACGTCGCCCGCGAGGCCGAGCTGCTCATGGCTCTAGCCGCGCATCGTCCGGACACCGACGATCCGCCGCCGGGGCATCCCGGTGCTCGGCGGCGGGGTGCGGGGTCGCCGGTGCCGGGCACGTCGGAGTTCCTGCCCGACGAGGTCGCGATGGTGCTCAACTGCGGCCGCCCGTTCGCGACCGACAAGCTGTCCGAGGCCTACCAGTTGGTGGAACGGATGCCGGCGGTGCACGCGGAGCGTGCGGCGGGCCGGCTGGACCCCTACCGGGCGCGGATCTTCGCCGACGTGCTCGGCACGGCCTCCGACGAGGTGATCGCCGTCGTGGTGCCGGCGGTCCTCCCGTCCGCTGCGGGCTGGTCGTCGGGGACGCTGCGGAAGCGGCTGATCGCGGCGGCGGTGGCGGCGGACGAGGAGTTCGCCGAGCGTCGCCGGGTCGAGGCCGAGCGACGCGCCGCGGTCCGGCTGTACCCGACCGCGGACGGCATGTCGGCGCTGACCACCGAGGCGCCGGCGGCGGTGACGGCGGCGATGTGGTCGGTGATCGACCAGGCCGCGCAGCTGGCCAAGACCGCAGGCGATGACCGGCCGATCGGGGTGCTGCGCGCCGAGGCGCACGCCGCGCGCGTGCTCGGCACGCAGGACGGTGGCCCTGCCCTGACCGGGCACGTCACGATCACCGCCCCGCTGTCCGCCCTCGTCCCCTCCAACTCAGCACCCACAGCGGAGTCCGGACCGACCATCGGCGGCAGCCCGATCACCACGGCGCACCTCCGCGAACTCCTCGCGCAGCTCGACGCTCTCGGCGTGCAGGCGCCGCCGGGCGGCAGCCTCGCGCTGGCGCTCACCGACGACAACGGCGTACTGCTCGCCACCGTCACCCCCGCCGAACTGAGCCGCCTGGCCACCCGCGGCTGCCTGGAGCACGGCCGGGACGCCGACTGCGGCTGCCCCGTGCTGGGCCCCCCACCCGAGGTGCCCGGCTACAGCCACACCGCAGCCCAGGAACGCTTCCTCCGGCTCCGCGACCGCACCTGCCGCCACCCCGGCTGCGGCCAGCCCGCCGGCCGCACCGACGCCGACCACGTCGTGGCCTACGACTGCGGCGGACGAACCAGCTGCGACAACCTTTGCTGCCTGTGCCGCTCCCACCACCGGCTCAAGACCTTCGCCCGCGGCTGGCGCTTCCGCATGGACCCCGACGGCACCCTGCACGTCACCACACCGTCCGGCATCACGCGGAGCACACGCCCACCCGGCCTCCGCGAGCAACGCTCACTACCGCCTCCGCGACCGAGCCCGGTCGACGACGACCCGCCACCGTTCTGAGCGGAGTCGGGCCGACCGGCGAGCGGCCGCGGGACACACCGCCCGTGACACGCTCGACCGCGTGACCACGAGCGAAGACGGACCGACCGCGACGATCCGCGCCGCCGCCGGCTACCTGCGCTCGTGGCTCGAGGCGCAGGCCGCGCACCGCCGGGTGCCCGGGGTGCAGGTCGCCGTCCGCTCCGGCGGCGAGCTGGTGCTGTCGGCCGCCGTGGGCGTCGCCGACGTCGGCACCGGCGCACCGCTCACTGCCGAGCACCTGTTCCACGTCGCGTCGCACTCCAAGACGTTCACCGCGACCGCGGTCCTGCAGCTGGTCGAGGCCGGCCGGATGCGGCTCGACGACCCGATCGGCAGCCACGTCCCCGAGCTCGAGGCGGCCGGCTCCCCGATCGCCCGGGCCACGGTGCGCGAGCTGCTCGGCCACCAATCCGGGGTCACCCGCGACGGCGCGCACGCGGACTTCTGGCAGCTGGAGACATCGTTCCCCGGCCGGGAGCGGCTGATCGCCGAGGCCGGGAACGGCGTCGTCCACGGACGCAACGAGCACTTCAAGTACTCCAACGTCGGCTACGGCCTGATCGGCCTGGCCATCGAGGCGGTCACCGGCGAGCCGTTCGCCGAGCACGTCCAGCACGCCGTCCTCGGGCCGCTGGGCCTGACGCGGACCGGCGCCGACCACGACCCGGCGCGGTCCGACGAGTACGCCGCCGGCCACACCGCGCTGCTGCTCGGTGAGCAGACCCGCCGGGTGCTCGGGCACGACGGCACGGCGCCTACGCGCCGGCCACCGGGTTCTGGTCGACCGCCGAGGAGCTCAGCGTCTTCGCCGAGGCCGCACTCGTCCTCGGCGACGACCGGCTCCTCCCCGACGACTCCAAGCGGATCATGCAGCGGCTCGAGTCGGTGGTGACCGCCTACGGCACGGAGGTCGGCCGGTACGGGCTCGGCGTCGACCTGAGCACCGTCGGCGAGCGACACCTGGTGGGGCACAGCGGCGGCTGGCCGGGGCACATCACCCTCACCCTCGCGGATCCGGGGGCCGGGCTCGTGATCAGCGTGCTCACCAACGCGATCGACGGCCCCGCCCAGGAGCTCGCGCACGGACTGGTGAAGCTGGTCGACGCCACCCTGGCACCGCGGGCGGAGGTGCCCGCACCACCGGCGGACGCCCCGCCGCTCGCCTCGTTCACCGGCCGGTTCGCAGGGTTGTGGGGCGTGCTCGACGTCGCCGAGCTGGGCGGCCGGCTCGTGCTGGTCCGCGCCACCCTGCCCGACCCTCTGCACGGCATGGAGGAGCTCCAGGTGATCGACGCCGACACGCTGCGGGTGGCGGCGCAGCCCGGCTTCGGGGCGGGCGGCGAGCTCGTGCCGCTGGAGCGGGACGCCGCGGGCCGGGTGGTGGCGCTGCGCCTGGGCGGGGTGACCCACCGCGCGATGGGCTCCCTACGGTGACGCCCATGGACGACGCAGCACGAACCGGCCCGCGCCGGGTGCTCATCACCGGCAGTGCATCCGGCCTGGGCGCCGCGCTCGCGGCCCAGTTCGCCGCCCGCGGCGACCGGGTGATGGTCACCGACCTGGCCGCCGACGCCGCGGTGCCCGCCGGGGCGGTCTACCAGCGCCTCGACATCACCTCCGACGACGACTGGCGCGCCGCGCGTGACCGCGTCCGCTCCGAGTTCGGCGGCCTGGACGTGCTGGTGAACAACGCCGGCATCGCCGCCGGCGGGCGGATCGACCGGCTCACCGCCGAGCACTGGCGCCGGGTTCTCGACGTCAACGTCCTCGGCGCGGTCACCGGATGCCGCACCTTCGTGCCGCTGTTCAAGGAGCAGGGGCGCGGTCACCTGGTCAACGTCGCCTCGGCGGCCGGCCTGGTGCACCCGCCCGCCATGACGTCCTACGACGCCGGGAAGGCCGCGGTGGTCGCGCTCTCGGAAAGCCTCCGGTGGGAGCTGGCGCCGTGGGGCATCGACGTCTCGGTCGTCTGCCCGTCGTTCTTCCGCACCAACCTCGCGGCCTCGCTGGGCGGCGACGACCCGATGATGGACACGGTGGCCACCCGGCTGATCGAGGGCTCGAAGCTCGGCGCCGACCAGATCGCCGAGCGGGTCGTGCGCGCCGTCGACGTGAAGCGCTTCCTCGTCCTCCCCGACCGCAACGCGCGGCTCGCCTTCTGGACCAAGCGGCTGGTCCGGCCGCTGTACGACCGGCAGATGCTCGGCATGGGTGCGCGCATCCGCGGTGCCGAGCAGCAGGCCGGGGGTGCGGCGTGAGCCGCGGCGTCGTCCTCATCACCGGCGCGAGCGCCGGTCTGGGCGAGGAGATGGCCCGCCAGTTCGCCGACCTCGGCTACGACCTCGCGCTGTGCGCCCGGCGCACCGAGCGGCTCGACTCCCTGGCTGAGGAGATCCGTGCGCGCACCGGCCGGCGGGTGGAGACCGCAGCGCTCGACGTGACCGACGCCCACGCCGTCCCCACCGTCTTCGGCGGGTTCGCCGACTCCTTCGGAACGATCGACCGGGTGGTCGTGAACGCCGGACTCGGCAAGGGCGCCGCACTCGGCACCGGCCAGGCCGACGTCAACCGGGCGACGGCGATGACCAACTTCGTCGGCGCGCTGGCCCAGACCGAGGCGGCGCTGGAGATCTTCCGCCGCCAGCAGCGCGGCCACCTGGTGCTGATCTCGTCGATCTCGGCGCTGCGCGGCATGCGCAAGGCGATGACCACCTACGCCGCCACGAAGGCCGGTGTCGCGGCGCTGGCCGAGGGGCTCCGGGTCGAGCGCATCCCCGGCGTCGACGTCACGGTCATCTACCCGGGCTACATCCGGTCGGAGATGAACGCGCACGTCCAGCAGAAGACGCGGTTCATGGTGGACACCCCGACCGGCGTCCGAAGCCTGGTCGCGGCCATCGAGAAGCGCCGCGCGAAGGCCTACGTCCCGGCGTGGCCGTGGGTGCCGATCGGGTTCCTCCTGCGGGTACTGCCGCTGTCGGTGATCCGGAGGCTCACCTGACCGGAGCGAACCTGGATGCGGTCGCCGCGATGGTCCGCGATGTCGCGGCCCGGGTGCACGTCCCCGCGTTCGGTCAGGGAGTGGCCGGGGAGGAGAAGTCGCCGGGCGAGTTCGTCAGCCGGGTCGACCGCGAGGCGGAACCACTCCTGACCGACGGGCTGGCCGAGCTCACCCCGGGCTTCCCCGTGGTCGGCGAGGAGGCCGTCTCGGCCGATCCGTCCCTGTTGGGAGCGCTGCGCGGCGATCGCCCGGTGTGGTTGGTCGACCCGCTCGACGGCACGACGCAGTTCCTCGCCGGATCACCCGACCACGCCATCATGCTGGCGCTCGTGGACCGGGGCCAGACGGTCGCCGCCGTGGTGCATCAGCCCCAGCACGGACGCACGTACACCGCCGAGCTGGGTGGCGGCACCTGGCGCGACGGCGTCCGCCTGCACCGGGAGCCGGCCGACCCGGGCGACCTGGCGGCACTCCGCGGAGCCGTCCTGCGACGCTTCCTTTCACCGGATGCGCGACGCGCCATCGAGGCGAACGAGCACCGGTTCGGGGACCTGGCGCCGCAAACCACCTGCGCCGGCGTGGAGTACCCCCGGATCGTTGAAGCCCAGGCGGACTTCGTGCTGTTCTGGCGGACGCTGGCATGGGACCACGCACCCGGTGCGCTACTGCTCACGGAGGCGGGCGGCGTCGCCGTGCGACCCGACGGCAGCACCTACCGGCCGGACGACGACCGGTCCGGACTGCTGGCGGCCGCCGACGGCGGAACGGCGCAGGCGGTCCTCGCCGGGCTCGGCCTGGGCTAGCGTCCGCCCGGATGGACGGCGACTTCCCGGCGATCGTGGACGGCGTGCTCGCGGCCGCGCCTGCCGACCGCCGCGCGCTGGTGGCGATCGACGGGGTCGGCGGCAGCGGTAAGACCACGTTCGCAGCGGAACTCGCCCGCCGGATCACCACTCGTCCGGTGCTCGTGCTGCACGTCGACGACTTCTTCAACCCGGCCGAGGTCCGGCATGCACGAGGGCGGCACTCAGCGGAGGGCTTCTGGCTCGACTCGTACAACTACTCGGCACTCCGTTCGTGGGCGCTCGAGCCACTCAGCTCGGGCGATGGGAGGTACCGGAGTTCCTCCTTCGACCGCCGTACCGGACGAACGGTTGAACCGGAGGCGAGGCTCGCTCCACTGGATGCCTTGGTAGTGGTCGAAGGCACCTTCCTCCACCGGAACGAGCTCGTGTCGTTCTGGGACCATTCGATCTACCTGGACGTGCCGTTCGAGGAGACCGAGCGACGCATGGCCGAGCGGGACGGCCTGTCCGGTGACGCCGTGCACGAGCTGATGCGGCGCTACACCGGCGCCCAACGTCTGTACTTCGCCAGCGCGCGCCCGTGGGAACGGGCCTCTGTCGTGGTGGACAACCACGAGCTCGGCCGGCCTCGCACCATCTCCCCTGCTTCTGCCTCAGCGGCCCACTAACCGCGCCGGGCGCGGAGGGTGGCGACGGTCCCCCACAGCGCGGCGGCGAGCAGCACGGCGAGCACGATCAGCAGCAGGTTGCGGCCGACGTCGTGCGGCAGGAACGACGGGTTGTCCGGGTCCGCGCCGAAGCCGAGCACGAACGGGAACGCGACCAGCGCGAGCACCCCGGCCACCGCACCACCGACGACGGCGGCCGGGCGCGCGGCGCGCGGGAGCACCCGGGCGGCCAGCCAGCCCAGACCGATCCAGATCGGTGCCAGCACCAGGTCGTGCAGCAGCGCGCTGCCCACGAACCAGGTCGCCCAGGCGTCGAGCGGCACGTCGGCGGTCACGAGCCCGAACACTCCGTAGCCCACCGCGGCGAGTCCCGGCAGCAGGAACAGCCAGCGCCACCAGAGGCCGCGGGTGTCGACGTCGGCGGTCATGCCGGCGTCACCAGGGTGACCCACTTCGTCTGCATGACGCCGGGCCGGTTGGGCGCGATCAGCCGGACGGGATACCCGTGGTCGGGGTCGAGCGGGGCGCCGTTCAGGCCGGTGGCCAGCAGCGTCCGCGGGCTGCGCGCGTGCGGCGGCGCCACGGTCGAGCGGCGGTACAGCCCGCCCTCCTGCAGCGACTCGACGATCACCTCGGTGTCCCGGGCCAGCCCGGCCTCGGCGAGCAGGTCACCCAGCCGCACGCCGGTCCAGGTGGCGTTCGCGCTCCAGCCCTCGACGCAGGCGATCGGCAGCCGCTCGGTGCGCTGCGGGAACGCGGCGAGGTCGTCGAGGGTCAGCTCCAGCCGGTTCGGGCCCTCGATCACCAGCCGGTACTCGGGGCCGACGTCGGTGACCCGGGCAGCCTTGGCGGTCTGCCGCACCGGCAGCGCCTGCGGGCCGACCCCGGGCTGCCGGGGCGCGAGCAGGGACACCGACCCGAGCGGCGAGAACGTCTGCCCGACGGTGGTGACCGTGACCGCACCGACGCCCAGACCCGTGGCCAGCACGAACGCCCGCCGCGGCACGGCGCCGGTCTCCTCGGCCTCGACCTCCTCGGCGGCTGCGGCCGGGGTCCCCCGCCGGGCCAGCCCGCGCCGGATCTCCGGCGCCTTGGCGCCCACGTGCACCGCGATCGCGCCGATCGCGATCCACGCCGTCCAGTAGTGCGCGGTCGGGAAGAAGAAGCCGAACGGGTACCACTGCGCGGTGTTGATGATGCCGGTGACCAGCTGCATCGCGGCCGCCCCGACCAGCACGAGGATCGACAGCCGGCTGATCACGCGTCCGATCGAGCCGGCCGGCGGCCAGGCGAACAGCGCCGGGAAGACCGTCCAGAGCTTGACCACCAGCAGCGGGACCGCCGCCAGCCCGGTCGCCACGTGCAGCCCCTGGGTGACCCGGTAGAGCCAGGACGGCGAGGCCGGCCAGACGAACCAGCCGGGCGGGTACTGGATCAGATGGCTGAGCAGCCCGGTGACGAAGCAGATCGTGAAGGCCAGGCCCAGCCACACGCCGACGCGGGCGGCCCGGCGCTCGGAGTGCAGCGGGCTGGAGAAGGCTCCCTCGCGGAAGGGGCCGCGGCGCAGCGCCTCCGGCGGCCCGGGCACGGGGGCGCCGAGCATCCGGTCGAGGGCGGTGCTCATGCCCGGCTGCCGACGTCCGCGACGGTCGCCGCGACCACCCGCGCCGTCCGGCTCTCCGGGGTGCACTGCGCCGCCACGGCCACGGCGTCGGGGAAGTGGTCGATGTCGGTGAGCTCGGGCAGGTCGATGACGATCAGCCCGACCGCCTTCAGGGCCGCCCGCGTGCGGACGGCGGTGTCCTCCCGCGACATCGGCACCGACGCCAGCACCGCCGCGCCGTCGGCCCGGTGCAGGCCCAGCGCCCACCAACCGCCGTCCGGCGCGGTGCCGAGGACCGCCGTCCCCGGGCCGCCGCGCTCGAGCCGCTGCGCGCAGCGGACCAGCAGGTCGGGCGTCACCTGCGGGGTGTCCATGCCGATGAGCAGGGTCGGCGCCGCGGTACCGGCCATGGCGCCGGCGAAAGCCGCCGCCAGCCGGGTGCCCAGGTCGCCCCCGACCTGCGGGACGACGCGGAAGCCGGTCAGGTCGAGCTCACCGGGCGCGCCGTCCAGCGCCACGACCCGGCCGGCGACCGGGGTCGCGCGCACCGTGTCGAGCGTGTCCCCCACCGACGCGGCGGCGATGCCGGCCGCCTGCTCGGGGGTGCAGGGCGGGGTGAGCCGGGTCTTGCTCCGGCCGGGCACCGGCGCCTTGGTGATGACCACGACCTGGGTCCGCAGCGCAGTCATCGGGCCAGCACCGCGCTCATGTCGCGGATCGTGCGGACGGTGCCCCGGACGGTGCCGGTCACCTTCGACGTCGAGCCCTCGGTGCGGAGCGCGTAGTCGACGTCGACCTCGCGCACGCGCCAGCCGGCGTCGGAGGCCGAGGTGACCATCTCGAGCGGGTACCCGAACCGCCGGTCGGTGAGGCCGAGCCCGAGCAGCGCCTCGCGCCGGGCGGCGCGCATCGGGCCCAGGTCGTGCAACCGGAGGCCGGTGCGCCGGCGCAGCATGCGGGCCAGCGCCAGGTTGGCCACGCGGGCGTGCACCGGCCAGGCGCCACGGGCGGGACGGCGCCGGCCGAGCACCAGGTCGGCCTCCGCCGCGCGCACCGGGTCGGCGACGCGGGGCAGCTGGGCGGGATCCATCGAGCCGTCGGCGTCGCAGAAGCAGACGACGTCGGCGGTGGCGGCCTCCAGCCCGGCGTGCGCGGCCGCACCGAACCCGCGCTGCGGCACCGCGACGACGATCGCGCCGTGCTCGGCGGCAACGGCGCCCGACCCGTCGGTCGAGCCGTTGTCCGCGACGATCGCCCGGTAGCCGGCCGGGAGGCGGGAGAGCACCCACGGCAGCGAGGCCGCCTCGTCCAGGCAGGGCAGGACGACGTCGACCGTCGGGCGGTGCGCGGAAGCGTCCATGACCTAGGTTCGCACCCGACGCCCCGATCGGTTCGCTGCCCGGCGAAGCGCCCCGCGGCCACCTACTGTCCGGCGGGTGACCTCCGCCCCTCCTCTGGTCGAGCCGGCGCGCACCGCCTCCCGAGGGAGCGCCGCGCGCGGGCTCACCGTCGCGCTGGTCGCCGCGGGCGTGCTGGCCGTCTGGCTGACCGGCCGGCAGATCACCCGCGACGGCGGCGACCTGCACCTGCGCGAGGGCTACCTGGTCGTCGGGCCGTTCGACGTCGTCCTCACCGCCCGCGTGCTGCTGCCGCTGCTCGTCGCGGTCGCGGGCGTGCTGTGGGGCCCGGCCCTGGCCCGCCGGCTGCGCTGGCCGGCGCTGCTCGGGGCGAGCACCGCCGGTGCGGCGGCCTGGGCGGTCGCGCTCGCGGTGAGCAGCGGATGGGGGTCGCTCGCCGCGCCGATGGCCACCGAGCACGAGTACGTCCACGACGTCGGCCGGGTGGGCGACCTCGGGACCTTCCTGTCCACGTTCGTCGACTCCGTGCCGGTGAGCTCGCCGGACCCCTGGGTCACGCACGTGTCCGGGCACCCACCGGGCGCCCTGCTGGCCTTCGTGCTGCTGGACCGGATCGGCCTCGGCGGAGCCGGCTGGGCGGCGGCGCTGTGCATCGCCGGCGGTGCGCTCGCGGTGCCGGCCGTGCTGGTTACCGTCCGCGCTGTGGCCGACGAGGCCGCCGCCCGCACGGTCGCGCCGTTCGCCGTCCTGCTGCCGGGGGCGGTCTGGATCGCCACCAGCGCGGACGCGCTCTTCGCCGGGGTGACCGCCTGGGGCGTCGCGCTGCTGGCACTGGCCGCCGTGCGGGCACCGTCCCGCACCCGCGCCGCGCTGGCCCTCGCCGGCGGCGTCGTCCTGGGGGTGAGCCTGTACCTGTCCTTCGGGCTCGCCGCCGCCGGGCTCGTCGCGCTCGCCGTCGTGCTGGTCCAGCGGCCGCGGCTCGGGTGGGACGGCGTGCTGCGGGTGCTCGCCGCGGCCGCTGTCGGGGTGCTGCTCGTGGCCGCGCTGTTCACCGTCGGCGGCTACTGGTGGTTCGAGGGCATCGAGGTGGTGTCGCAACGGGTCCGTGACGGCGCCAGCTACGAGGACCGGGCGGCCCACGCCACCTGGTTCCTGGCCGCCAACCCCGCCGCCGCGGTGCTCGCTGCCGGGCCCGCGGTGATCGCCGGCCTGGCCGGGGTGCGCGGCCGGCTGGTCTGGCTGCCGGCCGCCGCGCTGGCCGGGATGGCGGTCAGCGACCTCTCCGGTCTCGTCCTCGGGGAGACCGAGCGGATCTGGCTGCCGTTCGTGGTCTGGTTGCTGCCGGCGACGGCGTCGTTGCCGGCGCGCTCGCACCGTTTCTGGCTGGCCCTCTCGGCGCTGCTGGCGCTCGCCGTCGAGGTGACCGTCCGCACCCCCTGGTGACCCCCTCCCGGACTTTCGGTGCAGAAAGTTCGGGACTTTCGGTGCAGAAAGTCCGTTCTCAGGGCGCCGGGCGCAGCGGAGCGGTGGCGAACGCGCGCATCCCGTCGGCGAAGGTGACCTCGGCCCGGAAGTCCAGCTCGCGCTCGGCACGGGCGGGGCTGGCGACGACGTGCCGCACGTCGCCGATCCGGTACTCGCCGGTGATCTGCGGATCGGGGCCGCCGAACGCGGCGGCCAGCGCCCTGGCCATGTCCCCGACGGTGTGCGGGTGCCCCGAGGCGACGTTGTAGGCGCGCAGCGCAGCATCGGGCGGAGGGGCGAGCAGCGCGCGGAGGTTGGCCCGCGCCACGTCGGTGACGTGCACGAAGTCGCGCTGCTGGCCGCCGTCCTCGAACACGCGGGGTGCGTGCCCGGTCTCCAGGGCGCTGCGGAAGATGGCCGCGACCCCGGAGTAGGGGGTGTCGCGCGGCATGTGCGGGCCGTAGACGTTGTGGTACCTCAGGGCGATCGCGCCGCCCCCGGTCGAGGCCGCCCACGCGGCGGCCAGGTGCTCCTGGTGGAGCTTGGTGGCGGCGTAGGTGTTGCGCGGATCGGTCGGGGTCTCCTCCCCCACGGTGCCCCAGGCGAGCTGCCGCCCGCAGGTCGGGCACGGCGGCTCGAATCGGCCGGCGTCCAGGTCCGCACGGCGCCGCGGGGCGGCCGGGACGACGCCGTCGACCGGGCACTCGTAGCGGCCCTCGCCGTAGACGACCATCGAGGAGGCGAGCACCAGCCGGCCGACGTCGGCGCGGGCCATGGCGGCCAGCAGCACCGCGGTGCCCAGCCCGTTGATGCCCGCGTACTCGGGCATGTCCTGGACGTCGATGCCCAGGCCCACCATCGCGCCCTGGTGGCAGACCGCCTCCACGCCGTCCAGCGCCCGGTCGACGGCGGCCGGGTCGCGCACGTCGCCGTGGGAGAACTCGACGCCGTCCGGCAGGCGGGGGGTGCTGCCGACCGGGTGGACGGCGGGCAGCAGCGCGTCGAGCACCCGCACCTCGTGCCCGTCGGCGACGAAGGCGTCGACGACGTGCGAGCCGATGAACCCCGCGCCCCCGGTGACCAGGACGCGCATCAGGACGCCCGGAGCCGCAGGACGGCCGCGTCGTCGCCGGCGGCCGGCGCGAGGCTGGCGAAGGAGCGGCCGTCGCGCTCCCAGACCGCCTCGACCCGGAGCCCGGCGGCCGCCGCGGGCGCGTCGACGGCGTCGACACCGACGTGCGCCCACGGGAACCAGCTGCCGCGCTCGGTGCCCCGCTCGAGCCGGACCCGTGCGGCGCGCAGGCCGGTGCCGGGTGGGTCGAGCTCGACGAGGACCCGGCCGGCGGAGGTGACGAGCTCGCGGCACCGGGTCAGCAGCGCGACCGGGTTCCCGCCGATGCCGATGTTGCCGTCGGCGAGCAGCACGGTGTCCCAGGAGCCCTCGGCGGGCAGCGGGTCGAACAGGGACCGGCGGAGGGCGGTGGCGCCGAGGGCCCGGGTCAGCAGGACCGCGACCCGCGAGGTGTCGACGCCGATCGCCTCGCGCCCCTGGTCGGCGAGCTCGGCGACCAGGCGGCCCGGCCCGCAGCCGGCGTCGAGGACGGTGCCCTCGGCCCGGGCGAGCAGGTCGCGGTCGGCATCGTCGGCACGGCCGACCCACTGACCGAGCGCCTCGGCGAGCGAGTGCCGCCGTCCCCCCTCGTAGTGGGCGAACCACTGCCACCGCTCCTCCGGCCGGCCGGCGGACCGCAGCGCGGTGTCGTAGAGGTCGGCCGGCGCCGGGTCGGCGATCGCGAGGCTCATCGACCGGCGCCCGGGGTCACGGGGCGGGGGGCGACGGCACAGCGGGATCGGCTCACCCCCTGCGTTCGCACGCGAGGGGCCGACCGGTTCACGTCCGGGCCGGAAAAAGAAAAATCGGTCGGGCGCAATCCGATCGGTCACGTCGGGGCGAAGACCCGGTGACATCCCGATCGACACGAGGAGATCCCATGAAGCAGTTCCGCTCCCCCACGAAGCTCCTGGTCGCCGGCGTGGCCCTCTCCGCCGCCCTCGGCCTCAGCGCCTGCAGCAGCGACGACGCCTCCGCCGACGAGTCGACCTCGTCGAGCTCGTCCTCGAGCGCCCAGTTCGCCCGCCCCGAGCCGGTCGCCTCCCTCCCGGCGATCCCCGCCGGCGGCAGCACCGCCGTCGCCCTGGACGCGGGCTTCGTCGAGGCCCTCACCACCCTGGGCCTGACCCCCGGCACCGTCGGGGGTGCCTCGCTCGCCGACGGCTCCATCTCCTTCCCGATCACCGGTGGCACCGTCACGGTGTTCGACAAGGAGACCGGCTACAAGCCCTACGTGCAGGGCACCGTGTTCCACCAGGGCAGTGGCCTGAGCCTGGCCGCCGGTGGCACCACGGTCGAGCTGACCAACTTCACCATCGACCCGGGCACCCCGTCCCGCCTGTTCGGTGACGTCTCCGTCAACGGCGAGCTCGCCGTGCCCAGCGCGCCGCTGTTCGACCTGGACGGCAGCACCCTGAACCCGCCGACCATCGAGGGCGGCGAGGCCACCCTCCAGGGCACCGAGGTGCTGCTCAGCGCCGAGGCCGCCGAGCTGCTGAACTCCACCTTCAACACCGACGCCCTCGCGGGCGGCTTCCTGATCGGCATCGCGACGATCACGGTCCCGACCAGCTGATCGGGTAGCACCGCACGACGCGCAGGAGGGGTGGAGCCGACCGGCTCCACCCCTCCTGTGCGTTCGGCGTCCGGACTACCCGCGACCCTCGGCCGGCAGCCAGGTGCGCGCGGCCGAGACCAGGGCCTTGACCCCGGTCGTGAGCGTGGGCTCGATGACCGGCGCGAACTGCGCCGAGTGGTTGGACGGCAGCTCGCGGACGACGCGCTGCAGGCCGTCGCGGTCGCTCACCCCGGCGAACGCCGCGGGGTCCGCGCCGCCCAGCAGCCAGTAGACCAGCGGCACCCCGGCGGCGGTGGCGAGCAGGCCGACGTCCTCGCTGCCGGTGACCTTGCCGGGATCGACCGTGAGCCCCGGCCCGAGGTCGCGATCGAAGCCGGCCTGGGTCCGGGCGCAGGCGTCCGGATCGTTGACCAGCACCGGGAAGGACTCCTGGAGGTTCACCTCGGGCTCCTCGGGGGCGCCGGACGCGGCCGCCTCGGCGCGCACGATCCGCTCGATCGACGTCATCAGCCGGTTGCGGACGTCGGGGTCGTAGGAGCGCAGGCTGACCCGCATCTCCGCGCGCTCGGGGATGACGTTGCCGGCGTTGCCGGCGTGCAGCGCGCCCACGGTGACGACGGCGGACTCCCCGCCCGCGACCTCGCGGGAGACCACGGTCTGCAGCCGCATGACGGTCGCGGCGGCCATGACGACCGGGTCGACCGTGGTCTCGGGCCGGGAGCCGTGGCCACCGCGGCCGTGCATCACGACGTGCAGCATGTCGGCGCCGGCGAACGCCGGACCCCGCCGCAGGCCGACGAGGCCGGCGGGCAGTGGGCCGACGTGCTGGCCGAGCACCACGTCGGGGCGGCCGAAGCGGTCGAAGATCTGGTCGTCGATCATCGCCTGGGCGCCGCCGCCGACCTCCTCGGCGGGCTGGAACACCAGCTGCACGGTGCCGCGCCACGTGTCGCGCTCGGCCGCGAGGGTGGCGGCGGCGCCGAGCAGGCAGGTGACGTGCACGTCGTGGCCGCAGGCGTGCATGACCGGGGTCTCGGAGCCGTCGCGGGCGGTGCCGCGGGCCGTGCTCGCGTAGTCCAGGCCGGTCTCCTCCTGCACCGGGAGCGCGTCCATGTCGGCGCGCAGCAGGGCCGTCGGGCCGGGCCCGTTGCGGAGGACGCCGACGACGCCGGTGCCGCCCACCCCGGTGGCCGTCTCGTAGCCCAGCGCCGTCAGGTGCTCGGCGATGATCCCGGCCGTGCGGTGCTCGGCGAAGGCGAGCTCCGGGTGCTCGTGCAGATCCCGGTAGATGTTGGCCAGGTCGGCGAGGACGTCGGCAGGGCTCACGTCGGCGGCTCCTTGAATGGTCGGCGGGCGGGAGGCGACCGTATCCCGCCGTCCACCGTGCGTCACCGGCCCGGATCGGGTCTTCGCTACCGTCCGCACATGAGTGACCGGCGTCCCATCCGCATCGGCAACTTCTCCGGCTACCTCGGTGACCGGTTCACCGCGATCGAGGAGGCGCTGGCCGGGGACCCCGTCGACGTCCTCATGGGCGACTACCTGGCCGAGGTCACGCTCGCCGGGCTGGCCACGACGTACCGGCAGAACCCCGAGCGCGGCGGTTTCGTCGCCTCCTTCCTGCGCCAGCTCGCCCCGCACCTGGGGGTGATCGCCGAGCGCGGGATCAAGGTGGTGAGCAACGCCGGCGGCTTCGACCCGGCGGGCATGGCCGCAGCGCTGCGCGGCCTGGTCGCCGAGGCGGGGCTGTCGCTGCGGGTGGCGCACGTGGAGGGCGACAACCTGGTCGGCCGGCTCGAGGAGTTCCACGCCGAGGGCTTCGCGCTGGAGAACCTGGACACGTCCGCGCCGCTCAAGGACTGGGGCGTGGAGCCGATCGCGGCGAACGCCTACCTGGGCGGGTTCGGCATCGCCGAGGCGCTGCGGGCCGGGGCCGACATCGTCGTCACCGGGCGGGTCACCGACGCCTCGCTGACCGTCGGCCCGGCCGCCTGGTGGCACGGGTGGACGCCGGACGACTGGGATGCCCTGGCCGGCGCGGTGACCGCGGGGCACATCATCGAGTGCGGTGCGCACGCCACCGGCGGCAACTTCTCCGGCTTCCGCACCGTGCCGGGCATCGTCCGGCCCGGCTTCCCGATCGGCGAGATCGCCGCCGACGGCAGCAGCGTGATCACCAAGCACGCCCGCGACGGCGGCATGGTCACCGTCGACACGGTGACCGCCCAGCTGGTCTACGAGATCCAGGGGCCGCGGTACCTCAACCCGGACGCGACGGTGCACCTGGAGACGGTGCAGCTGTCCGAGGTCGGCCGGGACCGGGTGGCCATCGCCCCGGTGACCGGGTCGCCGCCGCCGGCCACCGCGAAGGTCGCCGTCTTCGCTCCGATCGGCTTCGAGATCTCCACGATGCTGTTCTGCACGTCGCCGGACGTCGAGGCCAAGGTGGCGCTGCTGCGCGAGCAGCTCGAGCTGCTGCTCGGCGACGTCGTCGACGAGCTGGACGTGACCGCGCTGGGCACCGCGGCGCCGGACCCGGCGACCCAGTGGGCGGCGACGGTCCCGATCCGCGTGATCGCCACCGCTCGGGAGCGCGAGCAGCTGCGGGCGTTCCCGCAGGCGGTGAGCAGCCTGTACCTGCAGGGCTTCCCGGGCTTCCACCACGACGGGCACGCGCAGGCCGCGCGCGAGCCGTGGCCGCGGATCGACTACTGGCCGGCACTGCTGCCCGCCGAGGTGCTGGTGCACCGGGCGGTGATGGACGACGGCACGGTCATCGACGCACCCACGCCGTCCCGCGTCGCGACCGACGACGAGATCGCGCAGCCCCGGCACCCCGAGCCGGAGGCCGCACCGCCGACGGGCGGGCGCCGGGTGATGCTCGGCGACCTGGCGCACGCGCGGGCCGGGGACAAGGGCGGCAACTCCAACGTGGGGCTCTGGGTGAGCGACCCGGCGCACTGGGAGTGGCTACGGACGACGCTCACCACCGACGCCTTCCGCACGCTCATGCCCGAGGCGCGCGAGCTGACGCTGCGCCGGCACGAGTTCCCGCACCTCCGGGCCGTGCACTTCGTGCTCGAGGGGCTGCTCGGGACCGGCGGCTCGTCGAACCTGCGGGTGGACCAGATCGGCAAGTCGGTCGGCGAGTACCTGCGCTCGAGGTACGTGACCGTGCCGGAGGACCTGCCCGGCTGAGCCGGGACACCGCTCGCGGCCCGACAGTCCGGTCGGGCCGACCATCTCGACCATCAGGAGCGCACCCATGAAGGCTGCCGTCTACTACCGCAACGGTCCCCCGGACGTCCTGCAGTACGAGGAGGTCCCCGATCCCGAGCTCGCGCCGGGCGGTGTCGTCATCAAGGTGGAGGCCGTCTCCATCGAGGGCGGGGACACCCTCAACCGGCTGGGCGGCCCCCTCCTGTCGGAGCCGCACATCGTCGGCTACCAGGCCGCCGGGACGATCGTCGCCGTCGCCGACGACGTGACCGACCGCGCCGTCGGGGACCGGGTCGTCGCCACCAACAGCCATGGTTCGCACGCCGAGCTCTTCGCCGTGTCCGCGCGCACCACGTGGAAGATCCCCGCGGGTGCCGACGTCACCGCGGTCGCCTGCGTGCCGATCCCCTTCGGCACCGCGCACGACTGCCTCTTCGAGTTCGGGCGGCTGCGCGAGGGCGAGACCGTGCTGATCCAGGCCGGTGCCGGAGGCGTCGGGGTGGCCGCGATCCAGCTGGCCAAGCGGGCCGGGGCGACGGTCATCGCGACCGCGTCCTCGCTCGCCCGGCTGGAGCCGCTCGCCGAGCTCGGCCTGGACCACGCCGTCGACTACTCGAAGAGCGGCTGGGTCGAGGAGGTGCGGAGCCTCTCCGATCGTGGGCGCGGCGTCGACCTCGTCGTGGACTCGGTCGGCGGCTCGATGCTCCAGCAGTCCGTCGCCTGCCTGGGCCGCCGGGGCCGGGCGATCACCGTCGGGAACGCCGGGCGGGACTTCTCGCCGTTCAACGCCGGCGTGCTGGGCCGGCTGAACCAGTCGCTCACCGGTGTCTACCTGGGCGGCGAGATCACCACGCCGCGCGTCCAGACGATGGTGCAGGACCTGGTGGACGACGTCGCCGCCGGCCGGCTGACCGTGCTCGTCGACCGCACCTTCCCGCTCGCCGAGGCCGCCGCCGCGCACGAGTACATCGAGAGCCGGAAGGCCGTCGGGCGGGTCGTGCTCACCCCCTGACCCGGCTCCGGAACGCCACCGGCCCGGCCCCTCGGAGGAGGGACCGGGCCGGTGTGTGTTCCGGGCGAGCAGGCGGCTGCCGGGTTCGCCGGTGCTAGATCAGCTGACGAATCTCATCCGAGTGTCACTCCGAATCTCACGGCCTTGCGACACCGCCGCCTCGTGCGCGAGGACCTCGCCCCGGTCGAGCGCCGAACGAGTGCGTGTAGCGGGGGCGCGCTACCGGCGACGGCCACGCCTCGTCGCGACCCAGAGGGCGCAGCGGCGGCACATGAACACGCCAGGGGTGCCGCCCAACTCGTGCACTGCCGATCGGGGTAGATCGCGCCCGCAGCAGCCGCAGTGCGCGCGCTCACCGTTGTCGGCCGGTTGCCGTCCCAGCAGGCTCATCGCAGGGCCTCTCCTAGTCAGCGGCGCGGCGGCCGGATCGGGTCACGGTATCCGGGCCGGAGGGTGCGCAGCGGGATCGTCTGCGGGGATGACGTGGCAGACGGCCGTGTCGTCGCAGCGGGAGGGATCGAGGCTCTTGGCACGGTCGCGGAGCCGCTGGACGTCGTCGCGCAGTGCGGCCAGTTCGGCGATGCGGCGGTCGAGGTCGGCGGCGTGTGTATCGAGGAGGTCGGCCACGTGGCGGCAGGGTGGGCCGCTGAGGTCGCGGACAGCGATGACCTGTCGGATCTCGGCGAGGGTGAGCCCGGCGGCTTGCGCGGCCTTGACGAACCGCAGTCGGGCGAGCGCGCTGCCGTTGTAGTCGCGGTACCCGGAGGGCTGCCGCTCAGGCTCGGGCAGCACTCCGGCGGTTTCGTAGAAGCGAATGGTCTTGGCCGTGAGGCCCGCGTTCGTCGCCAGTTCGCCGATGCGCACGGGTCGACCGTATTCGGCTTGACCTTCCACCGCAGGGGAGGCTTTACGGTCCACGCCGACCGTCTTCCTCGACCTGTGCAGGAGCGAACGTGGACCAACTCGACCTGGCAATCATCGGTACCGGCGGCGCTGCGATGGCGGCGGGGATCCACGCCCGCGCCCAGGGCAAGAGCGTCGTCCTCGTCGAGCGGGGCGTGGTCGGCGGGACCTGCCTGAACGTCGGCTGCGTGCCGAGCAAGACGCTGCTGGCCGCCAGCGGGCAGCGCGAGCACGCCCTGCACAGCGCCTTCCCCGGCGTCCCGACCAGCGCCGGACCGGTCGACCTGCGGTCGCTGGTGGGCCAGAAGGACGACCTGATCGAGCAGATGCGGACCGCGAAGTACCTGGACGTGGCCGAGGCGCACGGGTTCGACATCCGCCGTGGTGAGGCGCGGTTCGCGGACCCGCAGACGCTGCTGGTCGACGGGGAGCCGCTGCCCGCCGCCGCCTACATCGTGGCCACCGGCTCCGAGCCCGCCACCCCGGACCTGCCGGGCCTGGACGGGGTGGACTGGCTGACCTCGACCACGGCGATGGAACTGGAGAACCTGCCCGAGAGCCTGATCGTCATCGGTGGCGGCTACGTCGGCATGGAGCAGGCCCAGTTGTTCGCCGGGCTCGGCACCCGCGTGACCCTCATCGGCCGCCTGGCCCCGCACACCGAGCCCGAACTGGCCGAGGTGCTGCGCGAGGCGTTCGACCGGGTGGGCATCACCGTCGTCGAGCAGCGCGCCGTCCAGGTGGCGGCGGAGGCGGGTGTCGTCAGCGTGACCACCGACGCTGGGCAGACGGTGACCGCCCAGCGGCTGCTGATCGCGACCGGCCGCCAGGCGCGGACCGACGGGCTCGACCTGGCGGCGGCCGGGATCGAGGTGGACGAGCGCGGGTTCATCGCCGTCGATGCGCGGCAGCAGACCAGCAACCCGAAGGTGTGGGCGGCAGGGGACGTGTCCGGCGCCCCGCAGTACGTCTACGTCGCCGCCGAGACCGGCCGTGCCGCCGCCGTCAACGCCCTCGGCGGCAAGCGCGAGGTCGACTACACCGGCCTCCCCGCCGTCATCTTCACCCGCCCTCAACTGGCCAGCGCCGGACTGACCGAAGCGGAGGCGCTGGCCGCCGGGCACGCCTGCGACTGCCGAGTCCTCGGCGGGCAGGACATTCCCCGCGCGCTGACCAACCAGGACACCCTCGGGGCACTCAAGATCGTGATCGACGCGGACACCGGCAAGGTCCTCGGCGTGCACGCCGCTCTCGACGGCGCCGGAGACGTGATGCTCGCGGCCACCTACGCCGTCAAGGCTGGGATGACCGTGGACGACATTGCCGATACCTGGGCGCCCTACTTGACGATGAGCGAGGCCCTTCGGATCGCCGCCGGGCTGTTCCGGTCAGACAAGCCGACCAGTTGCTGCGCATGAGCCGCCCCGGCCGATCCGGCTGCTAGCCAAACTGGACCGGCGGCGGCACCGACGCTGGGTCACCCGTAGGCAGGGTTCCATTCCGCGCGGAACGGAGAGCCAGCGGAGTCTCGCCACATCTCTCGTGCTGGCGCAGGAAGGCGACAGCGTCGGCGCCATCCTGCACGGCACGCCAGTAGGGGATGTCGTATGCCTCCGGCAGCGTGAGGCCGGGAACCGGACGGCCACGGAAGACCGCGTCGTTACGGACGCGCATACAAGGCCAACATGCACCGGCGTAGGGCATCTCCCAGTAGTCGACGCTGTCTTCGTCCATCCACATGATGGCTTGATGCCCGTCGTCGGAGTCGAACTCCGCGAGTACGAGCAGGAAGGTGAGTGTTTGGGCGTCGGGGATCATCGCCGCTTCCGGCTCACCCGGTCAGGAGCGAGATGCCGGTTACGGCGATCCCGGCGAGCGTAAGGGGGGCGTAGAACCCGAGGACCGACCAGGACGTGTACGTGTCCAGCCTGGATGCTTGGTCCGTGAACATGTTCTTGTCCATGGAGTACGGCGGGACGGTTCCGGCAACGACGCCATTGTGGAGGCAGCGAAAGAGTCGTTCTTCGTAGAGGTAGTACATGTCGAGGATCGAGAACGAGATGATGATGGCCAAGCCTAGGAGTGCGAGGTACCAGCGCTCGATGACTGCGGAGAACCCGAAGGCGGCTCCTGCGATGGTAAGACTCCAGCCTTTGGCAGTCGCTGAAGATTGCGAGAGTCGGGCTATGACCGCTTGGACGTAGTCCAGGTGCTTCCTGCGGTCTTCAGCATCGAAGGCCATGGCGCCGGGGGAACTGGTCAAGGCGCGCCGTCCTGTTCGCCTGCACCCGACGTGAGAGTGGCGCGGATTCTGTCCTGCACGTCGTTCTTGTCCATGTCGCTCCAGTGGGTCTCCGCTGGCCAGATGGGACCCATTGCATCGTCGGCGCGGCGGGGAACGACGTGGACATGCAGGTGGAACACGGTCTGCGTGGCTGCTTCGCCGTTGGACTGGATGATGTTGAGGCCGTCCAGCGGGATCGCTGCTCGGATGGCGCGCGCGATGCGCAGAGTCGCGTCAGTCAGGTCGCGGGCGGTCTGGTCGTCGAGTGACCAGAGGTCGGGGATGTGCTCGCGTGGGATGACGAGGGTGTGCCCGAGGGTGGCCGGATCGAGCGGGAAGAAGGCGACGACCTTGTCCGTACGCAAGACTTCCCGGGCTGGTTCTTCGCGGGTGACGATCTGGCAGAAATCGCAGTCTAGGTCCGAGTCGGGGTGCATCATCAGGGCCGCTTGTAGCCGCTGGCGATCCACGAGGCGACGTTGTTCTTGATGCTCGCGTAGACCTGGGTGCTGTCGCGTCCGGCCGGATCATGGACGGGGACGTAGTCGGCGAGCGTCTTGGTGCTGTTCGAGATGCTGATCTGGGCGAACGGATTAGGTCCCGCGGTCGAGGTCCGCAGGTTGTTGTTCTTGAGCCCGTGGATACGGATGCCGACGAGCGGCTTCTTGGCGTTCCATGCTTTCTGGATCTCGTACTTCACCCACGGGCGAGAGGCGGTCTGCGACCCGATCAGGACGATGACGCCGCGCTTGTAGGCCATCTCCTTGTCGATCCAGTCCTGGATAGCCTTGGCGCCACGGGCCTTGACGCTCTCCCACCGCTGCGGAGAGAGAACCTCCTGCCCTTCGATCGCACCCATCTGCAGAACCTGTTGGACCCGCCAGTAGTCGTTCTGGTAGTGGAAACTGACGAACGACGATCGAGCCATGCGTGTGCTCCTCTGCTCCATAGCGCACCCCCCGGGGCGGTGTGACGCTCAGGCCGGACGCTAGAGGAGGGCACCGACAAAACCGGGGCAGCCGGACCACCGCAGCGCCTTGATCTCGGAGTCCGGTGAGACGGCCGTGCTGCACCTGGGCATGCGTGGCACGGCCCGCCAGGCGTTCAATGTGGCGAGGTTCGTGCTCTGGTGAATCAGCCGTTCGTCTGCGGGATCGCGGTCGGAGGATCGTCGCAAGGCGGGTTCGTCGGAGCCATCAGCCGCCCGGAGTGGCCGTCTCTTCCGCGTCGACTGGATCGGCGCCGGAGCCGCTTGGCAGGGCCGGGCGGTTGGTCTGAGCCTCGCTACCTGAGGACTCACCGCGCACGATCTCGCTGACGACGGTGACCGTCTCCTGGGCTGCTTCCAACGCCTGCGTCGTCGCCTCCAGGCCCTGGGTCAGGAGACCGAGCGCGAGCACGAGCGCACCGATGCGCGTCGTCCACTTCTTCGCCCAGTTTTGCGTTGCCGATGCTTCGGTGACTCGGCCGACGACGGTGCGCGCTTCCCGGACGACCGGAGCGACACCGAAGGTGTCGATGTTGTCCAGCAGCCAGAGCACATGCCGGATCTGGCCTGCAATCTCCTCCCGCGCCGACTGGGGGACATCGGCTGATTCGGCGAGTAGGTCGAGCCAGTCCTCCAGTTCTTGTCGGAGTCGAGCGACCGCCTCATCGGACGGACTAGCGGCTGCTCCGGGGAGGCGGTAGGAGAGGATCTCGGCGATAGACCCGAGTTGATCGAGTGCGGCGTCGCTCACGACCTGGCTGGGGCGCTGTTGGCTGCTCTGCCAGAGGTTCTGCCAGACGACGGCGCGGTACCACGCCGGGGCATAGCGCAGGGCTCGGTCCCGGTTCGGGTCACCCTCGGGCAGGCTGGATACCTGTTGGAGCACCCCTTGGTACAGGCCAACAACCTCTGCGTGGCGCTGAGCCCACTCGACGCTTCCTTCGGGGACACCGAGCACGTCGACCCACCCGTTGAGGACTGTGACTTGGCTGGTTTGCCGGAACCGCATCAGCAAATCGTGAAGCGCATGCCCTGCCGTGGTCGGTCTTGCTTGACTCATCTTGCTCCCTGCGTTCCCCTCATGCGGTTCTCGATACGCCAGTGGGCCCCTCGGCAGGGAGTCATCACCCGGTCACCTGTTTGAGTCCGACCCAGGATCCGGCGGCGTGCTTGACGTTGGTCTCGGTGGCGAATAGGTAGCGCCATTCGGCTTCGACTTCGCCGCTGTCGTTGACGTGCCGGACCCAGCGTTCGGCTGCTTCCTTCTTCGCCAGGACGTCCTTGTCGTTGGCTCGGACGTCAGCCTTGCCTTCGATGAGCCAGTGAACGCCATCGGTGTCGATGGCGATGAAGTCCGGGATGTACCGCTGGTTGGCGCCGTAGTTTAGGTAGGCGCCGTAGTGGGGCAGGACGCGGACCCACCAGGTGATCTCGGGGGCGGAGTCGAGCAGGTCGGCGAGCCGGTATTCGGTGCTGTAGGCGTCGAAGGCGGCTGCGGGCAGGATGCTCTTGGTCCAGCCGGTGTAGGGCTTGCCGGGGACGAACGTGGCCGCGTTCTGGACGGTGTACCGGTCGAGGGTCTCGGTGATCGACGGCAGGGTGCTGGGCGGGTAGCCGATCGACTCGATCTTCTCGACGATGCCGCTGGGCCGGTTCTTGTGCTTCTCCCGGACCAGGTGGAGGAACGCGTCGGTAGCCGCCTGGACTCGGCGCTGTGACCACTCAGCCGTCTCGGGATCGTCGACTCCGGCTCCGGCGAGGAACGCCCGGATGAGGCGCCGGACGGCGTTCTTCTCCTTCGTCTCAGGAATGACGAGGCCGCTACTGAGGACCTTGCCGGTCATCTCGGTGATGAGATCGACGACCGGCAACATCTCCTGGCTGGCGGCGATGTCTTCGGCCTGCTTGCGCGGCGTCACGTCGATCGCTTCCCCGCGTCGCTCGGCGACGAGACCGACCCGGTCGAGCGGGCTGGCGATCTCCGACCGGTAGTTCAGCCCACGGACGCGGGCATCGTCATCGGCGACGTCAGAGAGGGTGAACGGCTGCGGCTGGATCTGCTTGTCCAGGCGCGGGAAGAGGATCCGGGGAGCGTCGGAGCGCGGGCTCATGTCCTGCTGCAGCAGCAGTACGGCAGCCTCAGCCTCCTGGGCGCGGTCCTCGAACTCCTGGAAGACGAGACCGATGCTGCCCTCGCTGTCGGCGGCGCTGGCACCTGCGATGGTCAACTGGCCGGTGCCGACGATCCCGTCGACGCGGGTCACCTGATCGGCGGCCTGGCCATCGTTCGGGAGGGCGAGGTTCTCGCCGCCGGTGATGCTGGCTGTGCCGCTGACCTGGCCGGTGGAGGACTCGGCGACCACCTTCTCGGCGCGTTCCTTGAACGTCGCTTCCAGCAGCGCGCGGGCATTGGCGAGCAGGTCGTGGAAGCGCCGGTGTGAGAGGACCTCGACGCTGTCGAGCATCGGGACGCCGGTGCGGGAGCCGAACGGCAGGCGCAGGCCCCGGCCGAGGATCTGCTCGGACAGCGCCTGGGACTCCAGTGCGCGGAGGGCGCAGATGACGTAGATGTTCTTGACGTCCCAGCCTTCCTTGAGCATCTGCACGCTGACGATGGCCCGGACCGGGCTGGCGGGGTCTTCCACCTTGTCGAGAGCGGCGAGGGACTCGTCGGGGGACTCGCTGGTGACGACGAGGACGGCCTCATCGGAGCCGAGCATGTCCGGACCGCGCAGTTCGGAGGCGACCTCGTTGGCGTCGTCGATGCTCTCGCAGACGACGAACATGACTGGGTTGACCGGGTCGCAGTCCTGCTTGGCGCAGTACGCGACGAGAGCCTCGCGCTTGCGCTCCAGGAGCAGGAGGCCGTCGGCTAACTGGCGGCGCAGCGTGACCTGGCCGTCCTTCCGGGCCACCAGGACCGGGATCTTCACGTAGCCGTCGGCGATGGCCGCGGCGAGCGGATAGTTGTAGATGATCTGGTCGTCGGTGGTGTTCTCCGACGGGGTGGCCGTGAGCCCGATGAGCGCGAGCGGCTTGAGGTCCTTGACCGCGGCGGTGAACGCCTTGGCGTTCTTGCCGAAGTAGACGTGGTGCTCGTCGGCGATCACGACGAGGTCTGACACCTGCTGGAGGTGCTCGTAGAGGCTGCCGCCGAGGTTCTCGTCGTGCTCGCGGACCTTGCGGGAGGTGTTCTGCGTGGGCTTGATCAACTGCTGGACGTTGAAGACGAACACCTTGAGGCGGGTGTCGTCAGCCAGGGCGTGCGCGACCGCGCCACGGTCGAAGTCCTCACTCGTGATGACGAGCGGGTTTGACTCCAGCCCGTTCACGTACTTCGCGTGGCCGGGGGTGAAGTTGTTGACGGTCTTCCCGAAGACCGTCGTCCCTGGGGTGACGATCAGGATGTTCCGGACCCCGGACTCGTACAGGTAGTCCACGAGGGCTGCCGCGATGTAGGTCTTGCCGACGCCGGTAGCCAGATCGCAGACGCCGTCGAGCGGTTCGTCGGCCTCATCCAGGCGTCGGGCGACGGCTTCCAGGGCGGCCTTGTTGGGGGCGCGCAACTGGAGCCGCGCTGCGACCTCTTCGATGAGGTCGGTGTCCATGGGGAGGAGGGTCATTGGGCTGCCTTCCCGTGAGAGCGCACGCGGAGCAGGTCTCGCGGTGCGGTGCGCAGGCGACTGCCCGGTGACAGGGTCCTGAGCCGGTCCTGGGCGTCTTCGGTCGCGGCTTTCGCCACTAGGGTGAGGCGCTCGCCGTCGGCGAGGTGGGAGACGAGGAAGTCGACCTCGGTGTCTCCGGCGACCCCGTCTACGACGGCCAGCCGCATGCGGCCTTTCCGTCCGCTGAACGGGCGGCTCTCCGCGCCGAGGCGCTCGTAGCCCAACTGTGCACAGACGGCCTCAGCGAAGGCGCCGTTGGTGGCCCACTCGGCGAGCAGGATGCCGCCGTCCTCGTCGGCCTCGAACATCGACGGCCCGACCTCCATGACACGGAAGCCGCCGCCGCCCTGCCATCCGATCGATGCGGTAATGCCGCGGGGGTCCTCGTTGTTGACGACCTTCTCCAGGCGAGGACGCGTGTAGTCCGCCAGGTTCGTGGCGCTCAACTCTGAGGTGACCCATCGCCTGCCCATCTTGTGGGCGACCGCGGCAGTGGTTCCGGATCCGGCGAAGCAGTCCAGAACGATGTCACCGGGGTCGGTGGCGATGTGGATGACGCGCTCCAGTAGGCCCTCGGGCTTGGGCGTGGCGAACGCGGGCAGGTCGGGGAACATCTTGCGCAGGTGGTCGCGCTTGGCGGTCATGTTGCTGCCCACTTCGGAGGCGAGCCACAGGGAGCGAGGAACCACCCCGCCCTGCACCTCGGACAGGTAGCGCTTGACGATCGGCATACCGTCGCCGTCCTTGCCGAAGTACACGCGGTCCTCAGCCAGTGCACGGTCGAAGTTCTCCCGCGAGAACCGCCAGAAGACGCCCTTCGGCGGCACCACCGTCCGGCCAGACGGCAGCGCGACCTCGTAGCGCAGCGCGTCGGACCCGGAGCGAGCCGTGCTGTCTGCCCCTTGGAGCCACGGCCCCCGTGGGTCGTTGTCGGGATTGCGGTAGCGCTTCTCCTGCTCCGGCGTGCGCGGCAGGAGGTTGCGCTGCTTGCGCCAGATGCTCTTGTCCTTGGCGACGACCAGAATGTAGTCCTGCACGGTGCTGATGTCGGTGTCGTTGCGGCGGCCCGCGTCCGTCTCCCACACGACCGTTCCGACGTAGTTCTGACGGCCGAAAACCTCATCCAGGATGACCCGGCAATAGGCCATTTCGGAGTCGTCGAGATGCAGCCACAGGCTGCCATTGTCAGCGAGCAGTTCGTGGATCTGCGTAAGCCGGTCGCGCATCTGAGTGAGCCAGACGCTGTGTTCGACAGCATCGTTGTAGTGCTCGAACATCTGCCCGGTGTTGAACGGCGGATCGATGTAGGCGAGTCGGACCTTGCCGCGGTATTCGGCCGCGAACTCCGGCAACTCCTTCAAGGACGTCAGCGCATGGAGGGCGTCACCGCGGATGAGCAGGTTGTCCTTGGCGCGCTCGGCGTCCTTGTGGGTCTCACCCACCGTGGCGATGTCGTGGAGCAGCCGGACCTCGCTGACACGGTAGTCATCCGGCGTCGTCCACTCGTAGGTGTCCTCGCCGTGCGAGAGCAGTCGCTGGTCCTTGTTGGTCCAGGTCAGTTCGAGTTGGCCCTTGAGGCGCTGGTTGCGGATCGTGCTCACGAAGTCCTCGCGCCCGCCGTGGCCTGCTGCACTGTTCCGCCGTCCCTTCGAAGACCAAGCGCCTCCGCGGGCGCCCTGTACAGGGGTATCGGCCGACGCAGGCCGCTCCTGTCCCTGATCATGCAGGCCGACTACGACAGTCCGCGGCCTGGTCCACTGGGGACTGATCCTCTCCCCGTCGAATGGCGGGGCCGTGGAGCAGCGTGGGCGCGCCGCGCTGCGACCCCGACCAGCGGAGCCCAGCGCGGCGGTTCGAGCCAACAACCCTGGCTCGAAGGTTCGGGCCGTCGGTCATCCGGTCCGAGCCCCCGCAAGGGTCCGAGGGCACTGTCATCCCCCTCGGGCCCGTAGTCGAGCCGACGACGCCGGTCCGACGGGCCGGACGGTATCCCAGGTCGCCGACACCGCGCGGCGTGAGCGTCGCGATCAGGCGGTGCGGGGCTGCTGCCTGGCTGGCGGACGTCGGGCCAGGTGGCGCGGGAGCACCTCGTCGTTGGCGATACCACTCTGGATGGCGGCGTCCAGTTCCTTGGCGCTCCACATGAGGTTGTCGAGCCAGACCGGATCGCGGCCCTCCTGCTGGAGGGCGTGGTAGTGGCGGGAGGCGCGGGCAATGTGCGTGGCCATGGCGGCGGCTCGGATCCCGATCTGCCGTAGCGCCTCCCTGGGCATCTGGACCATGTCGTCCCGGACGACCGGGGTAGCCGGTGCGGCGGCGCGGGCCGCTTCGGCGGCTTCGCGCTCGGCTTGGCGGCGGAGCCGCTTCAGCAGCGGGTTGCGCTGCCGGAGGTGGTCGGGGCAGTAGGCCGATGTCGGGCCAGGTGCGGCGCTGGTGTCGCAGCAGCGACACCAGCGGGTGCCGTCGGCGGCGACGCGGGCGAGGACGGTGCGGCGCCCGATCTCCTCCAGCGACTGGACCGGGGCGTCTGGCGACGGTCGGGAGTCGAGTGGCGTGGAGGTGTCGAGCGGGACACCGGCCTGCCTGATCGTCACCGTGCGGGTCCTTTCGTCGTTTCCGTCCGGCTTCGTCGAGTGCCAGCGAGTGCCGTCGAGTGCCACTTCGGCCAGTTGTTGGACGGTCCGCAGCCCCTTCTCCCCCGAAATGGCCACCTGATCTCCGGATTTGTTGGTCGCTGACTTCCGTCCGAGCACGCGCTTGGGTGGTCGGGTGCCATCAAGTGCCATCGGTCGCGTGTGGCGCCGGACGGTCCACGCGGCACTCGATGGCACTTTCGCCGGTACGTGTCTGATCCGGGCGATTTCCTGTTGGCCGTCAGCAATCCCGCTGGCTTCACGAAGACGCAGGAGCAGACCTGATGAAGAAGTTCACGACCCGCGACGGATTGCCGTTCACGTTCGAACTGGCCCGCACCGAGATGCCGGTCGTCGACGGCAGCCACCTCGGGCGCTATTGGCTGTTCACGCTGGTGGACATCCACTTGGGCGTGGTCATCGACGCCACGGTCGGCAACCCCGCGATGTGTTACCCGCCGGAGGACGGGTCGATCTGGGAGTTGCTGGACTTTATCGGGGAGGACACCGAACTGCTGACAATCAGCATTCCGGACGCCTCGGTGCTAAGCGACGACGAGTTGGCCGCCCTGCCCTGGGGTGAGGAGATCCGCGTCGTCCGTCGCAGCCCGGATGCACGTCTGCACCCGGTGCACGAGGCGGCGATCGGTGTGCTGCTGAGTGGACCCGACGTGCACGCCGACCCGCCGGCGTTCGACGCCTGGTTCGAGCATGCGCTGGAGGAACTTCAATCGTACAGCCAGTTCGAGCACACCTTCGGCGAGCGCGGTGCTGTCGGCTACATCCCGGACGCCTCGTACCAGCAGTCCAGGACAGGAGACGCGGACAACCCGCACAGCGGGCACGACTTCGACCCGTGGTGCTGCGGGCTGGCGCGGCTTCAGGCGCTCCAGGCGCCGCGTCCGACCGCGGCTTCGCCGAGCGAAGCGCTACTTCCCTCTTACGGCGAGAACAACGCCTGATGATGGCCAATATCAGCAGTCCGCTGGGCTCCGGTCCCGACGGCGAAGCAGTGCCGGGGATCTACCTCTTCGGGGGGACGCCTCCTCCTGGGGACACTGCCGAGGCTGCACCGGACTCTTACTCTGCGCCTCAGTTCGAGGCCGATATTGAGACGGAGAGGAGGCACGGCAATGCGATCAACAGGGTTCTTGCGCTGGTTTCGCATTCGCATGGGCGGGCTCATACCCCTGCCCTGACGCCTCCCTATTCGCCTGATCAGTCAGGTCAGGGGCGCCCAACCGTCAATCTGAGCGGAGCGCCCATGACCACCCATAGGAACAACGCAACCCCTACCGCGCTGCGGCTGCCGGTAACCGGCACAGCCACCCAGCGTGTGCGCTGCCATGCGCAGTTTTCGAAGGTCGAGCCGACCTTCGTGCTCGGGGCCCGGGCATGACCGCCCGGCACGTAACGGCAGCACGCCTGCACGGCAGCGGGTCGACCTCGGCCTCGAAGACGACCGGCGACGTGCGGCCCGGAATGAGCACCTGGCACGTGGCGATCGGCTCACTGGTTCACCAGTGCGCGGGCGCGCTCGCCGAGCACCGCGGCGAGCAGTCGGGGGTGATCGCGCAGCGGGCGACCGAGTGGGTGAACTCGGCTGCCCGGGACACCAGGGTGTTCGGCAACCTGGCGAAGGCCCGCGCTCAGATCACCTCTCTTGCCTGCGCCTACCTGCACCGGTACGCGCCGGACGCGGACGCCGACTACCTCGGTGCCGAGATTCCGTTCGATGGCGGGCGGGTCGACCTCGTCTGGTCGATCCCTGGTCTTGGGGTCGTCATCGACGAGTTGAAGACGACCGCGTGGGTGCGCCTGAACGTGGACGCCTCGATGCTCGCGCAACCGCAGCGGTACCGGGAGTTCGGCGTGCAGAAGTGGGGCTCCGGGTTCGCCGGGGTCCGGTTCCTTCCCCTGCGGAATCCCGGCGAGGCCCGCTTCATCAGCGCCGACGGAGAGGTGCACCGGCTCACCGACTCCCCTGCCGCGACCGTGCGGAAGGACGCGGCATGACCCACACCGAGAAGGACGCGGTCGTGCGCGCTGCGCTGTCCTACCAGTCGACCTACGGCGGAGTCCTGCCGAACTTCGCCGTCGAGCAGATCGCCTCGCACGCGGCGATCACGCCGCGGACTCTGCGCCGCTGGGTCGCCGACTACCAAGCGCAGACCGCCGAGCGCGACGCTGCGATGAGCGCGGCGAACACGCCACGGACGGTCGACCCGCGGCGGCAGGACGACAAAGACGGCCCGTTCCAGATCAACGAGACTCACCTGACGGCCATCAGGTCTGTGCTGAATCGGAAGGAAGCGCACGCTCTTCTGTGGCCTGAGGAGGACTCCCCCGGGCGGATCTCCTACACGACGTTCACGCGGGCCTTCAAGAACCTGCCCCCGAGCATCCGCGAGGGCATTCTGCATGGCTGGGACGCGATGGGACGGCACCAGGTGTACCTGTCGATGACCGCTCCGCACCGGAACCACACCTGGCACCTGGACTGGACCCAGGCCGACGTATGGGTGAGCCTGCCGCGCGGTCAGGTGGTGCGCCCCTGGATCGGCATCGTCCGCGACAACGCCACCTCGATGCGCCTGGCCGCGGTGGCGTACGTGGGCCGCCCGAACGAGGACGCGATGTGTGATCTGCTCGCGACGGCAGCCACCACCCGCGAGTACGTCCTGGACGGTGAAACGATCCTGGTTGGCGGGCTGCCCGTGCAACTGGTGCTCGACAACGCCCGGGAGCACTTCGCGGAGGCCGTGACCCGCGGGGCGGTCATGCTCGGTGTCGTCGTGGCACCGACGAAGGCGTTCTACAAGCACCAGAACGGTCCGGCCGAGTCCACGTTCAGTGGCCTGAACAAGCAACTACTGGCAGGGCTGCCCGCCTACACCAAGGGCGGCAACGGCGATGATGGAAAACCGCTGCTCTGTCCGGACACCCCAGACAAGATCGACCCGGACACGATCCTCACCATCGAGGACCTGCAACAGCGTCTCGACGGCTGGCTCGTGGAGAAGAACACCACGGGCCGGGTGCACCGCCTGGGCGACCAGTTCCCCATCGTTGCCTGGCAGGACGACCCCACCGAGATCCGCCCCGTCGCCGTCGAGACAGTGCGCGCCATGATGATGCGCGCCTCGTTCAACCGGGCGATCAACGGCGAAGGCATCCGGTTCCGCGGCGTCGACTACCTCGCACCTGAGTTGAACGCCTACCGGGAGAAGGGCTTCAAGGTCACCGTCCGGTACCTGGCCCGCGAGACCCGATTCATCGAGGTCTTCGACGGCGACACGTGGGTCTGCCGCGCGTACGACCGGAGGCTACTGACGGAGACACAGCGTCAGGCCATCCTCCGCAACCGCGAGCGAGACCTCGACCTCCTCAAGCGCGTCAACGCCGCCGCCGTCCAGGACCGCATTCACCGGAACGCCACCGGCGACGACACCGCCGCCTACGACGGCGACATCGACCCAGACGTGCAGGAGGCGGTTGACGAGGCCATCGCCAACGTCACCGACCTCAACGCCCGCCGCGACCGCGGACGCGGTGCAGAGACAGTGGAGCCGTCCGCGGCTCCACGGGTCGACCCCACGACGCCCCAGCGGACGAAGCGGTCAATCGCACCCTCTCGGACGAAGTCCGAGGAGAAGCGCCGCGACAAGAAGATCCAGGACGCCAAGGAGCGCATCAGCAAGCGCCCCGGCTCGAACTTTGGTGGCATCAATGACGACTGAACTGACCGCCATCGGCCGCAGGTCAACGCATGACTACAAACAGCGGCCGGATCTGAACGCCCTGGTCCTTCCGCCTCATCTCGAACTCGATCATCCGCTGGTACACACGCCCAGTTTCCGGCACGCAGCGAGCGCCATGGCGGGCCTGCTTGCCAGGAACAAGATCGGGCTGATCGACGGACCGCCCGGCACCGGCAAGTCGACGTTCGCGCAGTGGGCCGCTGAGCAGAGTGATCGGCCCAGCGCGATCGCGGTCATGCCGGAGGACCCGCGCCCCCTCGATCTGCTCCGGATCAGCATCACCGCGGTCACCGGACACAACCCGACCGGCAGCAACAAGACCGAGATGGAAGCCGAACTCGCCGAAGCCCTCGGCGAATGGCAGGGCCTGCTCGTCCTCGACGAAGTCCAGAACGTCCGCATCAAGGGGCTGACCGAAGCGCGGTACATCCACGACATCACCCGCCCCCGGTTCCCGCTGCTACTCGTCGGCTACGGAGCCATGGCGACGGTCCGCGAGAACACACCACTCGACTCCCGGATCCGGCTTCGCCGCACATTCCGGACACTCAGCGGCCAAGACCTGTTCGACACCGTTCGGACCATCGACGACCGGCTCGCAACGGTTCCCGACGACGTCATCCGCTACGCCGACGACAAGTTCGCTCGCGGAAACCTGCGTCAATGGGTCGACCTCATCGAGACCCTGCAGGACTGGAACGTCACCGCACCGACGCGGACTGACTTCGACGATGCCATCGTCTCCATCGACGAGGAGGCCGCAGCATGACCGCGCTTCTTCACTACGAGGCCCCGCAGGGGAAGGACTTGGCCGGGCTCGTTGATCCCGTTGCCCTTCCGCGGGCCGTACGCGCCATCGCTCGCCCCAACGCCAAGTCGATCCACTCGCTGGCCGCCGACATCATGCGCAGCCTCGGCGCGACACGAGACCTCTACAGCAAGGCCCAGGGGTCATACACCCTGCTCAACACCGCCAGCGCATGGTCACTGGCCCACGGCGTCACCGACGTGTACCTGGGTGAAGTCCAAGACATGGACCGCAACGGCATCCTCGAAAGCCTCGACTTCTCCCAGCGGATCGGCGCAACCCTGCACCTGATCACCGGCTACGGCCAGGTGTCCGTTCACGCGCAGACGATCGAGCAACTCGGCGGCATGACCCGCCGCTTCACCGACCTACCCGCCGAACTCCGCCACCCCACTCCCCCGGCACCACCCGGGCCGGAAGACGACGAGGCTGACATCGAGATCCCCGACGACGACTGGATCTCCTACCGCTCCACCTACCGGTCCCTCTGGCCAACAGACCTTGTGGCCACCGCCGACCGCGTCTACCTCGACGCCTACCGGACGGCCCGCCGCAGCACAGCAGCGACCGAGGAAGACATCGCTCGGCTCATCGCCCTCCTGTGGCAGCGGCACGGCTGCACTCCGCTGCCCGCGATCACCGCCATCCGGGCAGCCCAGGCTGGCCTCTTCCGCAACGGCCTCAACGTCCGCGTCAGCCGCGGCCACCTCGAACGGTTCCTCCGCCTTCGACTGGTCAACCCGCTCACGCCCGAGCACTACCAGGCCCTCATGACCTACGCCGATCCGTGGCGTGCCGCCGCCGCGGTACTGCACGCCCACCACGTCAGCACCGAGGACACCCTCGCGCTACGCGCACTCGACGTCGAACCGGACGGAACCATTCCCCGTCTGGGCACGACGATCGACCACGGTGCACGCCCCATCCTCGCTGCCCAGCGTTGGCTTGAACTCATCACCGGCGATGAGAACCCCCCGCTGATCGACAAGAACGCCAACGCCACCCGCGCGGGCATCCGCAAGGTCACCAGCGAACTGAGACTTCCCCTCGCCACGAACTGGCAGACCTTGCGTTCCGACCGGTGGCAGCACAACTACGGGATCCGGATGGCACCAATCGCATGAAGATCGACTTCGAGCGGGACCTCATCACCGACCGCATGAACATTCTCGGACTCTCCGAGCGCGCAATCGTCCAGAAGACCAAGATCCCGTACTTTCAGTTCCGGCAAGCACGCAAGACCGGACAGTTCGACGGTCATGTCACGCTCTCGCAGATTCACCGACTCGCGTTCGAACTCGGACTGACGGTCGCCGAACTGCTTTCCCCGCCGAGCCCGGCCGAGCCCGACCAGGACGGGGCATCCGAACAAGAAGAACGAACCTCGCCAACAGCCGACGCACAAGTCCTGATCCCCGTACTAGTGTCGGTACCGAGGCTGGCGTCGATCATCCACGCCGCCCGCACACTCGGGTGGACACGCGAACGCATCGAGGACGCCCTGGCTTCGATCCCACCCGTGCTCGAAGGCACCGGCCTGCGACTGCACAAGATCAACGGTCGGGCGACCATCACGCCAATCGACTCGGCCAAGTCACTGCTTCAGGTCATCGGTCGGCTCCAGACCACGACCTCCGGCCTCAACGCGAGCCAGGCTCGCACGCTCCTGCGCATCACTAACGGTGAGCCGGTCTTCCACCGCAACATTGGCAATCAAGAGAAACTCACCCTCGGGGCACTGAAGAACATGGGCTGCATCGAACTCGACGAACAAGCCCAGTACCGGCCCACCGCCGACATTAGGCTCGCGCTCCCCGACATCGACTAGCGCCCACAGCAAAGTGAGAGGGCGGGCGACCATCCGGTCGCCCGCCCTCTTACTTTCGCCCTGCTACCGGTGTCATTCCGCTGCAACTATCGGTGACAGAATGCTGCAATCGCGGTGACAGAACCGTGCAACTCCGGTGACAGAACCGTGCAACTCGCTATCAGCTGCAGCCGCTGGTGGAGCCGCAGCCCTCGCAGACGTAGCAGCTGCCGGCGGGGCGCATCTTCGTGCCGCAGGTCATGCACAGCGGCGCGTCGGTGGCGGTGCCGGTGACCAGCTCGAGGAGCTCGGCCGAGGAGTGGGCCTCCTTGACCGACTTCGGGCCGGAGGGGGTGACCTTCTCCTCCACCTTGGCGGTCTCGATCGGCGCAGAGCCGCGGAGCTCCTCCAGGTCGACCTCGTCCTCCTCCGCCACGGCCGTGGTGCTGGCCGACGAGCCGTAGGAGCCGGCGACCTGGGCGGCCCGCTCCTCGGCGGTGAAGATGCCGAGGCCGGCCCGCTTGTCGACGGGCAGGTGGTCCAGCGCCAGGCGACGGAAGATGTAGTCCATCACCGACTGCGCGATCCGGATGTCCGGGTCGTCGGTCATGCCGGCCGGCTCGAAGCGCATGTTGGTGAACTTGGAGATGTAGGTCTCCAGCGGCACACCGTGCTGCAGCGCCAGCGAGATGCCGATCGAGAAGGCGTCCATGACCCCGGCCAGGGTCGAGCCCTGCTTGCCGAGCTTCAGGAACACCTCACCGAGGCTGCCGTCCTCGTACATGCCCGCGGTCATGTAGCCCTCGGCGCCGGCGACGCTGAACGAGGTGGTGACGCTCGTCCGCTTCTTCGGCAGCCGCTTGCGGACCGGGTGCGAGAGCGCGGCCGAGACGGTCGCCTCGACCTTGACCTCGTCCTTGGTGCCGTCGTTCTTGCCCTTGCCGCCGGACAGCGGCTGACCGACCTTGCAGTTGTCGCGGTAGATCGCCAGCGCCTTGAGGCCGGACTTCCAGCCCTCGAAGTAGATCTTCTCGACGTCCTCGATGGTCGCGGTCTCCGGCATGTTGACCGTCTTGCTGATCGCGCCGGAGATGAAGGGCTGCACCGCGGCCATCATGCGGACGTGGCCCATCGGGGAGATGGCCCGCTCGCCCATGGCGCAGTCGAAGACCTCGTAGTGCTCGGGGCGCAGGGTCGGCGCGTCCACGACGTGGCCGTGCTCGGCGATGTACTCGACGATCGCCTCGATCTGCTCCTCCTGGTAGCCCAGGCTGCGCAGCGCCCGCGGCACCGTCTGGTTGACGATCTGCATCGAGCCGCCACCGACGAGCTTCTTGAACTTGACCAGCGAGAAGTCCGGCTCGATGCCGGTCGTGTCGCAGTCCATCATGAAGCCGATGGTCCCGGTCGGGGCGAGCACCGAGGCCTGGGCGTTGCGCCAGCCGTTCTCGCCGCCGATCTCGAGGCAGTCCTGCCACTGCTGGGTGGCCGCACGGAGCACGTCGGCGTCGTCGGCACCCACCGGGCGGATGGCGTCGTTGGCCGCGGAGTGCTTGCGCATGACCCGGGCGTGGGCGTCGGCGTTGCGGGCGTAGCCGTCGTAGGCGCCGACGATGCCGGCCAGCTCGGCCGAGCGACGGTAGGCGGTGCCGGTCATCAGCGAGGTGATGGCCGCGGCCAGGCTCTGGCCACCGCGGGAGTCGTAGGCGTGGCCGGTCGCCATGAGCAGCGCGCCGAGGTTGGCGTAGCCGATGCCCAGCTGGCGGTAGGCGCGGGTCGTCTCGCCGATCGGCACGGTCGGGAAGTCGGCGAAGCAGATCGAGATGTCCATCGCGGTGATGACCAGCTCGACGGCCTTGATGAAGTTCTTGGAGTCGAAGGTGCCGTCGTCCTTGAGGAACTTCATGAGGTTCAGCGACGCCAGGTTGCACGAGCTGTTGTCCAGGCTCATGTACTCCGAGCAGGGGTTGGACGCGTTGATCCGGCCCGTCTCGGGGTTCGTGTGCCAGTCGTTGATCGTGTCGTCGTACTGGATGCCCGGGTCGGCGCACTCCCAGGCGGCCTGGGTGACCTTGCGGAACAGCGTCTTGGCGTCGACGGTCTCGATGACCGAGCCGTCCATGCGGGCGCGCAGGCCGAACTCGGCACCCTCGTCCACCGCGCGCATGAACTCGTCCGAGACCCGGACGGAGTTGTTGGCGTTCTGGTACTGGACGCTGGTGATGTCCTTGCCGCCGAGGTCCATGTCGTAGCCGGCGTCGCGCAGCGCGCGGATCTTGTCCTCCTCGCGCGCCTTGGTCTCGATGAACTCCTCGATGTCCGGGTGGTCGATGTCGAGGACGACCATCTTCGCCGCGCGGCGGGTGGCGCCACCGGACTTGATGGTCCCGGCGGAGGCGTCGGCGCCGCGCATGAAGCTGACCGGGCCGGAGGCCGTGCCACCCGAGGAGAGCAGCTCCTTGGAGGAGCGGATGCGGGAGAGGTTGAGGCCGGCACCGGAGCCGCCCTTGAAGATCAGGCCCTCCTCGCGGTACCAGTTGAGGATCGAGTCCATCTCGTCGTCGACGGCGAGGATGAAGCAGGCGCTGACCTGCTGCGGGGAGCTCGTGCCCACGTTGAACCACACCGGCGAGTTGAAGCTGAAGTACTGGTGCATGAGCATCCAGGTCAGCTCGTGCTCGAAGATCTCGGCGTCGCCCTCGCTGGCGAAGTAGCCGTGCTCGCGACCGGCCGCACCGTAGGTGAGCACCACGCGGTCGATGAGCTGGCGCAGGCTGGTCTCGCGCTGCGGGGTGCCGACGGCGCCGCGGAAGTACTTCGTGGTGACGATGTTGGTGGCGTTGATGCTCCACTCGGAGGGGAACTCGACACCGCGCTGCTCGAAGTTGATCGAGCCGTCGCGCCAGTTGGTCATGACGACGTCGCGGCGCTCCCACGTCACGTCGTCGTAGGGGTGCACACCGGCGGTGGTGAAGACGCGCTTGATCTTGAGGCCCTTGCGGCTGGGCGCCTTGGGGGTGCGCCGCGCGCGGGTCCCGGCCAAGCGGTCGTCGGTCTCGGTCATGGTGTGGAGCTCCCTGGTCTTGGCTTTGGATGTGTCGTGCGAGGGAGATCGGAGGGCTGGGGAAGAGCCGCGATCGGTGTGCTCTGACTGATGTCTAGCCGGAGGGTCTGACAGTTCTCAGGTGCCGGCGGAGCCGCCGGCAGGGCCGGGCGCGGGATCGACGCCCCCGGTGGTGCGGGCCTTCAGCTCGGCGATCTCCTTCTCGAAGTCGGCCACCGAGGTGAAGGCGCGGTAGACGCTGGCGAAGCGCAGGTACGCGACCTCGTCCAGTTCCCGGAGGGGCCGCAGGATGGCCAGCCCGACCTCGTGGCTCGGCACCTCGGCCGCACCACTCGCCCGGATGGTGTCCTCGACCTGCTGGGCCAGCAACGCCAGCTGGTCCTCGTCGACCGGCCGGCCCTGACAGGCCCGGCGGACTCCGGCGACCACCTTGGAGCGGTTGAACGGCTCGCTCACGCCACTGCGCTTGACGACGGCGAGGACGGCCTCCTCGACGGTGGTGAACCGCCGGCCGCACTGGGGGCACGAGCGGCGACGACGGGTGGTGGCCCCCTCGTCGGCCTCCCGCGAGTCGATCACCCGGCTGTCGGGGTTGTGGCAGAACGGGCAACGCATCGCGGTCCACCTCCTTCGGCGACTCCTCGTCCGGGAGGACCCCTGTGGACCCTCCTGGGGACATCCGGTGGACGCCGCGGGGAGAACCTGAGGACCAGCCTGTGGACAAGGCTTACAGCTCTGTAACTACTAGATCTAGTGGAACCCTAAGCCTGGCCCCACTAGATGTGCAAGAGCTGCCACCGTCGGCGTGTTCCGCCCTGACCCTGCCGTCACCCCCAGGAACAGGGCTTCCCAGCAGTCACACGACACGCCCGGCGACGCGCCGGTCGGGGCGCGCGCGGACGGTCCCCGGAACCGATCAGGCGGAGCGGGAGCCGCTCAGCCGCGGGCGACGAGAGGACGGCGCCAGGTCGCTCAGCCGCATGGGACGGGTCAGCAGGTCCGGCTCCACGTCGATGCGCCCGGTGCAGACCTCGGCACGGCCGTAGGACTCCTCCGGACGTGCCGTGCGGGCGGCCGGGACCACCCAGCCGGCGCCGACGTGCGGACGCGCCGCCGTGCGACGCGGCTCGGGAGCCGGCTCGGGCTCCACGGCCGGGAACTGGTCGGTGGCGTCGGTGACCGCGGCGAAGACCGCGGTGTCGGCGGCGCGGTGCCGGCCCTCGTCGTCCGGGGCGCGGTGCCGCCCGGCGGAGGCGGTTGCCCCGGCCGCGGGCACCGTCCGGACGGGGGCGGCTGCGACCGGGGCGGCGCCGACCGGCGCCTCCTCGGGGGCGCGACGGCGGCCGGTGCGTCGCTCGGCGACCGCGGGCGCCGGGGCCTCGTCGCGGATCATCGGCAGCGCGGCCGTGGTCGCCGCGTCGGAGCCGACGACCCGGCCGCGCAGCGCGGAGATCGCCTGGGCCGGCGGGAGCACCTGCTTGACCCGGTCGTCGATCCGGCCGGCCGCGACGGCCGGCGAGGCGTCGGTGTCCGGCAGGCGCAGTGCGGTCAGGTCGATCCAGGCCGTCTCCTCGACGCCGCCCACGACGACGCGGACCCACATCTGACAGGTCCCCGAGGCATCGTGCCGCCAGCCCAGCAGTTCGCCCGCCCACCACGTGCCCGCCTGGTAGACCTCGACGGACTGAGGGGAACTGGTGAACACAGCGGCGCGACTGTCCATGGGGCCTGACACGCAACGACCGTAAGCGCTCGGGTGACCACTCTGCGTGAAGGCGGGCGGACTGAGGGTTGACGAACTCGCGGCCTCGGGTTGGAGAGGTGTGCCCCTGGCGCCCGACCGACTCCCGGGCGGAGCAGCCCGCGTCACGGCAGGACGAGGGTCTGGCCCGGCACCAGGGAGGCGTTCGCCAACCCGTTGAGCTCGCGGATCTCGGCGATGACCGCGCGGACGTCGTCCCCGCTCCCGGCGACCGTGGCCGCGATGGACCACAGGGTGTCGCCCTGCTCGACGACGACACTGCTCTCCCCCGCCAGCCGGAGTCCGTCTCCCCCGCCCGAGGCAACCGAGCCCACCCAGGATCCGACCACCACCCCGATGGCCAGGCCGAGCACCACCCCGAGCCGCCGGGCCCGCCGGGTGAGCCGGAGGCCGGGCGCCACGCCGAACTCGGGCGAACAGGCCGGAACCGGCCGGCGCGGGCCGGGACCCGCCGGCGACGGACGCCGGGTGTTCGGCAGCGGAGGCCGGCGGCCGTGGACCTCGAAGCCCGCGGGGCGACGACCCGCGCCCGCTCGAACGACACCCGGCCGCCGCGCCGGGTCCGGCACCGCCCGGAGCTGCCCGCGCCGGCCGACCCCATCAGCCAGCGGCGGACGCCAGGGCGCCTGCACCGCCTCGTCGAACTCCACCACGGCCTGCGCCACGCTTCCCATGACCACTCCTCCCGACCCACCGACCGGTGCACCCGCGTTCGAACGACTGTTCGAATCGAACGTCTGTGCGATGTCTACCGGACGCCTCCGACAGAAGCGACCCCGACGCGAGACTTTCTTCGAACACCTGTTTGAAAGCCGGGGCGATCGGCGCTACGGTTCTCCCGACGCAACCAGCACGGCTGCACCGGCAGCCCGCGAGGAGGAGACGTGGCGGAGACCAGCGGGACGTCGGGCGGCCGGCGCACGCGCAGCGCGACGGCCGAACCGGAGAGCGACGGCGGCACCGCGTCGGTGCGCGCCTTCCCCGACCGCGGCGCCGACGGCGACGGGCTCACCCAGCGGCAGCGCCGCGTGCTGGAGGTCATCCGCGACTCCATCGACCGCCGCGGCTACCCGCCCTCGGTGCGCGAGATCGGCGAGGCCGTGGGCCTCTCCTCGGCATCCTCGGTGGCCCACCAGCTCTCGGTGCTGCAGAAGAAGGGCTGGCTGCGGCGCGATCCCAACCGCCCACGCGCCCTCGACGTCCGCCTGCCGGGCGACACCTCCCGTCCCGCGGCGCCGCTCCCGGAGCAGGCCGCCGGAACCGACGAGCCGCTGGCCGCCCCCACCTACGTGCCCCTGGTCGGCCGGATCGCCGCCGGTGGCCCGGTGCTCGCCGAGCAGGCGGTGGAGGACGTCTTCCCCCTCCCGCGCGAGCTCGTCGGCGAGGGCACGCTGTTCATGCTCAAGGTGGCCGGCGACTCGATGGTCGACGCCGCGATCTGCGACGGCGACTGGGTGGTCGTCCGCCAGCAGCCGACGGCGGAGAACGGCGAGATCGTGGCCGCGATGATCGACGGCGAGGCGACCGTCAAGACCTACAAGCGGCGCGACGGTCACGTCTGGCTGCTCCCGCACAACCCGGCGTACGAGCCGATCCCGGGCGATGACGCCACGGTCCTCGGCCGGGTCGTCTCGGTGCTGCGGAGGCTCTGAGCGGTTCCGTGACCCGGGCCGGCGGCAGCGTCAGCCGGCGCGGGTCACGGCGTGGACCGGCGGCGCACCAGGCCGCCGACCCAGACGACGACGGTGGCCACGGCCGCGGCGATGAGCGCGGACGTCACCGCCGAGCGTCCTGAGCTGGTGAGCTCGGTCAGGGTCGGCACCGGGCCGCCCGAGGTCGCCGCCGCGGCGGGCAACGTCCCCGCCGGGATCGGCACCACGACGACGTCCCCGGGCACGCCCTCGCCGGCCACGACGAGCTGCCGGTTGTCGGTCGTGAAACTGATCGCCTCGCCCTGCGGCGAGTCGGGCAGCGGCACCCGCACCGGTGTGCCCGCCAGCGCCGCGGGGACGTCCGAGCCGGTGAGCGGCCAGACGTAGGCATCGGTGTAGGTGCGCAGGGCCAGCGCGGAGCCGTCGCCGGCCACCGCTCCCCCGGTGATCAGCAACTGGCCCGCCCGGCCGACCGGGCCGCCGGGCGTGCCGGTGAGCGTCATGTTGACCGTCGCGACCCGCTCCATCGGAACGGTGACATCGACCGAGAGCGGGCCGGTGGGCCGGTACACGCCGCTGGACCCGAGGACGTCCTTGGTGACCAGGTAGGGCGTGCCGTCGGGGGCCAGCAGCAGCGCCTCGGAGTCGTGCGCGCCGTCGGGATAGCTGAGCCGGTGCACGCCCGCCGAGCCGTCGGGTCGCAGCGCCAGGAGGGCGACCGTCGAGCGGATGGCGGTGTTGTCGCCGGCGTCCGCCAGCCAGAGCGTGCCGTCGGCGCCGAGCCCGAGATCCTCCGGGTCGTACGGGTCTACGGCCGCACTGCGCGCCTCGAGCACCTGGCACCCGGCGTCCAGAACCGAGACGCTCAGCCGGTCACCGCCGTCGTTCATCACCAGCATGCGCTCGCCGAGGTCGACCAGGCCCGAGATCTCGGCCAGCGCCGGGTCGGTGACCGTGCACCGGACCGACGGTGCCGCCGGCTCCTCGGCCGCGGCACCTCCGGCGCCGGCGGCGGGCAGGCCGAGACCGAGGAGGACGACCACGCCGAGTCGGACCGCTCGCGTGGTGCGCCGTCCTCCGGAGCCGCTAGGCGGTCGCTCGGCCTGCTCGGGCACGAACCCAGCGTGACAGAACGACTGCGTCGAGTGCGTGAACCACGCCCAGCAACACGATGCCGACGGCCGCTCCCACGACGGCGTCGGTGACCCAGTGGAAGTCCAGCGAGATCATCGACAGGCCCGTCAGGACCGGGCCGACGACGCTCAGCCACCAGAAGAGGCGCTGGATCCGGGCCGGCAGCCCGTACTCCACGGCCTGCCACCGGGCCACGCCCCACATGAGCACCGCGTTCGCGACGTGCCCCGACGGGAAGGAGGCGCCGTCGTCGTGGAAGAAGTAGCTCCCCGGATAGCCCGGGGCGGTCCGGCCGGTGCCGTACTTCAGCGCGTAGACGACGCCGGTGAGCAGGGCGAGGGCGACCAGCACCCGGAGCGCCGGCAGCACGGTGCGCCGCCGCCAGGCGAGATAGCCGACCAACCCGGCGAGCACGACCAGGATGGTCACCCGACCGCCCAGCTGCGTCACCAGCCAGACCAGCGGGTACACGGCCGAATCGGCCAGGCCCCAGTCGCTCACGATCTCCGAGACGCGGATGTCGAGGCTTTCGGAGGTGCCGGAGGCCAGCAGATCCGCGGTGACGAGCCCGCCGACGACGAGCGCGGCCAGCATCAGCCACCACGACGGCCGTCCCACCGGCGCCCCGGAGGTGCTCCCCCGGAGGCCGGCGTCGTGCACCACGCCGCTTGTCACCGGCTCACCGTACCGGGCCGTGACCTCGCCGTGACCTGACCGAGCCGGACGGAGCGCCGTCGGTCAGACCACCGGCGCGGCGAACTCCTCGAGCGCCGAGGCCAGGGCCCCGTCGACCCGAGCGGTGAGCCGGGTGCCTGCGGCCTCGTGCGCCTCGGCGAGCACCTCGCCGTCCCGGTGGACGCGGGCGACGAGATCGCCGCGGTCGTAGGGCACCAGCACGTCGACGTCCACGTCGGGGTGCGGCAGCCGGGCCGCGATGAGCTCCCGCAGCCCGTCCATCCCGGCACCGGTCCGCGCCGAGACCCACACCGCGCCGGGCAGCGCCTGGCGGAGGGTGAGGATGGCCTCCTCGTCCATGGCGTCGACCTTGTTCACGACGATCACCTCGGGGACCGCGGAGGCGTCGATCTCCCGGAGCACGACGTGCACCGCGTTGATCTGGCCGAGCGGGTCGGGGTCGGAGCCGTCGACCACGTGCAGCAGCAGGTCGGCGGCGGCGACCTCCTCGAGCGTCGAGCGGAACGCATCGACCAGCTGGTGGGGCAGGTGCCGGACGAACCCGACCGTGTCGGTGAGCGTGTACTCCCGGCCGTCGGGCCCCTCGGCCCGGCGCACGGTCGGGTCCAGGGTCGCGAACAGTGCGTTCTCGACCAGCACACCGGCCCCGGTGAGCTGGTTGAGCAGGCTGGACTTCCCGGCGTTGGTGTAACCGGCGATCGCCACGCTCGGGGTCGCGTTCCGGTCGCGGCTGCTGCGCTGCGTCGCGCGGGCCGTCGCCATGCCGGCGATCTCGCGGCGCAGCTTGCTCACCCGCGCCCGGATCCGCCGGCGGTCGGTCTCGATCTTGGTCTCACCGGGGCCGCGGGTACCGATGCCGCCACCGCCGGCGACCCGGCCACCGGCCTGACGGGACAGCGACTCACCCCAGCCGCGCAGGCGCGGCAGCATGTACTGCATCTGCGCCAGCTCGACCTGGGCCTTGCCCTCCCGGCTGGTGGCGTGCTGGGCGAAGATGTCGAGGATCAGCGCCGTCCGGTCGACGACCTTGACCTTGAGCACCTTCTCCAGCTGGTTCAGCTGGCCCGGGGTCAGTTCGCCGTCGCAGATCACGGTGTCGGCGCCGGTCGCGGCGACGATGTCGCGGATCTCGTTCGCCTTGCCCGAGCCCACGTAGGTGGCGGCGTCCGGCTTGTCCCGGCGCTGGCTCACGGCCTCGAGGACCTCGGAGCCGGCGGTCTCGGCCAGGGCGGCGAGCTCGGCCAGCGAACGGTCGGCGTCCACCTGCGTGCCCTCGGTCCAGACGCCGACCAGCACCACGCGCTCGAGACGCAGCTGCCGGTACTCGACCTCGGTGACGTCGGCCAGCTCGGTACCGAGCCCGGCGACGCGGCGCAGCGCGCCGCGCGCCTCGAGGGCGTAGGAGCCGGTGGTCTCGTCCTTCTCCACCCGCCGTGCGTCGGCGGCGGGGGCGGAGCGGGTCGAGGCAGCGGTCGGCTCCTCGACGGGGGTGTTCGCGGCGGTCGTCATCGTCTCCAGCGTGGCACGGTCTGCGGCAGGTAGCACCTGAGTTGTCATCGCCCGGTACAACACGCCACCCCTGCGAGTCCATCCCGGGACCGCGGCCGCGGCCACCGCCTCCACCGGCGCAGCCACGAGTGCTCCTCGCCGCTGCCGGGTAGCGGGGGTGGGTCAGACATCGCCGTCACGAGGAGCAGTCATGAGCGGAAGCGGATCGAGCAGCCTGGGGAAGAACAGCGAGCTGGACGATCCCGGCCGGGACCCGAAGGGCATCGGCGGCCCGCCGCGCAACCCCATGGGCGGTGGGCCCGACCAGGACAGCGGCCGGGGCGAGCCGACCGGCAGCCCCGGCACCGAGGGCGAGTCGATGATGCCGGAGTCGCCGACGGACGACGACGACCGCGTCTGACGGAACGAACCGGCCCGGGGCTCAGGCCCCGAGCCACTCCTGGCACAGCACGCCGGCCGACACCAGCACCGCGGGGCCGGTGAGCACCGTCGTCCGGGGGTCGACCTGCACCGACAGGCGACCCCCGGGGACGTCGACCAGGACCGTTCCCTCGGTCCGGCCGGTGTCGGCCAGGGCCGCGTACGCCGCCGCGCAGGCGCCGGTGCCGCAGGAGCGGGTCTCCCCCACTCCGCGCTCGAACACCCGGAGCCGGATGTGCGCGCCCGGTTCGACCACGTTGACCAGCTCGACGTTGACGCCCTCGGGGAAGAGCTCCGCGTCGAACCGCGGCGCGCGGCTCAGGTCGAGGGTGTCGACGTCGACGTCGGTGAGCGACGCCAGGTGCGGGTTGCCCATCGAGACCGCCCGCCCGGAGAACGTGCGCCCGTCGAGCTCGGCCGAGCCGTGCCCGAACTCGGTGGCCGGACCCATGTCGACCCAGTAGGCGCCGTCCGCCGTCGCCCCCACCCGGCGCGGACCACCACGGGTGCCGACCAGGACTCCGTCGGTGCAGGCCGCCCGGTCGAGCAGCCCCTCCTCGATCAGCGCGTGGAGGAACAGCCGGATGCCGTTGCCGCACATCTCCGCGTACGAGCCGTCGGCGTTGCGGTGGTCCATGAACCACTCGCAGGCGGCGAGCTCCGGCCCCAGGACGTCGGCGGCGTCGGGCACGTGCGCGCTGCGCACCAGGCGGAGGACGCCGTCGCCCCCGAGTCCGGCGCGGCGGTCGCACAGCCGGCGCACCATGGCGGCGTCCAGGCGTTCGCCGGCCCATCCGGAACCGTCGGGGTCGGGCAGCACGACGAAGTCGTTCTCGGTCCCGTGCCCGATCAGCACGCGGGGGGTGGCGGTCACCGGCCGATCGTACGGTCGGCGATCACCGCGGCCGCGGCGTCGAGCAGGTCGGGCCGGCCGGCGTCGAGCCAGGTGGTGGCCCCATCGCGGCGGAACCACGAGCGCTGCCGGCGGACGAACCGGCGGGTGGTGACCACCGTCCGCTCCCTCGCCTCGTCCTCGGTCAGCGTGCCGTCGAACTGGGCGAGCACCTGCGCGTAGCCCAACGCGCGGGACGCCGTCGGCCCCTCGCGCAGCCCCTCGGCGGCCAGCGCCGCCACCTCCGCGACGAAACCGGCCGCCCACATGCGGTCCACCCGCCGCGCGACCCGCTCGTCCAGCTCGACCGGGTCGCGGTCCAGGGCCAGCGTCACCGCCGGGTAGTGCGGTACGGGCTCGGGCATCGTGGCGCGGAAGGGGCCACCGGTGATCTCGACGACCTCCAGCGCCCGGACGATCCGCCGCCCGTTCCCGGGCAGCACCGCCTGCGCCGCCGCCGGGTCGACCGCAGCCAGCCGGGCGTGCAGCGCCGCCGGACCCTGCTCGGCCAGCTCGGCCTCCAGCCGGGCCCGCACGGCGGCGTCGGTGCCCGGGAAGTCCAGCTCGTCGAGGACCGCCCGCACGTAGAGCCCCGACCCACCGACCAGCAGGGGGACGACGCCGGCGGCGCGGAGCCGGTCGATCTCGGCCCGCGCGCGCTGCCGGTACTCGGCCGCCGACGCCGGTTCGCGCACGTGCCACAGGTCGAGCAGGTGGTGCGGCACGCCACCGCGCTCGGCCTCGTCGGGCTTGGCGGTGCCGATGTCCATGCCGCGGTACAGCTGCATCGAGTCGGCGTTCACCACCTCGCCACCGAGCCGCCGGGCGAGCTGGACGGCGAGCGCGGTCTTGCCCGTGGCCGTGGGCCCGACCACCGCGATCACCGGAGGCGGTCCGTTCACCGCGCCGCCCAGTCGGCGACGAGGTAGCCGACCCCGAACGAGGCGGAGGCGGCGTGCAGGTGCGCGACGACGGCCCGGTCGGCCAGCGCGCTGCCGACGGCCCGCCAGACGGGCACGCCCGCCGCCAGCAGCCGCTGCCCCTCCTCCTCGTCCAGTGCGGCGAGCGCGGCGGCGTCCCCGCGCCCGAGCGCCCGGGCGACGGCGTCGTCGAAGGGCTCGGCGGCCGGGTCGAGGTGGCCGGGCGCCTTCAGGCTGCGCCGGGCCGACCCGTCCCCCATCGCCAGCACCCCGACGGCTCCGGGGAGGGAGCGCACCAGCCCGGGCAGGTCGTCGGGGCCGACGCCCACGCGCGTCCCGGCGTAACCCGCCTGGTCGAGCAGCCACGCGCCCAGCAGGTGCGGCAGCGGCAGCCGGCGACCGCCGGGCCGCACCCCGCCGGCGAACGGCAGCTCGACGTCGATGCCGAGACCGCGGAGGTCGCCGGCGTCCCCGTCGCCGAACCGGACGCCGGGCGGCGCACCGACACCCACCACGAGGACCACCCCGGGCGCGACGGCGAGCATCGCGGACACCGCGTCGGCGCAGGCGCGGCGCAGGGCAGCCGTGTCGGCGTCGGGCCGCCCCTCGACCGCGGGCACCAGCAGCGGCGGAGCAGGGCAGAAGGCGACGGTGACCCCGTCGGGGGCGAACGGGACCGGCGGCCTCCGGGGATCGGCACTCACATCCAGCAGTGTCGCCGATGCGACGTGGGACACTGCCGGAGTGTCGAGCACGGACAACCCCGGCAGCGGGGCGCAGCAGGCCACTCCACCGATTGTGGAGACTCCCGACGGAGCGAGCGCGGAGGTGGAACAGGTACCGGCGGCAGTGACGCCGGAGGCGGCGCCCGAGGTGGCGGTCCCGGCGGCGGAGACGCTGGAGACGGTGGCTCCCGAGGCAGCCGTCCCGCCGCCCGGTCCCGAGGCCGCCGCGACCGAGGCGACGGCGACCGAGGCGACGGCGCCCGAGGCGCCTGCCGCCGAGGCGTCGACTGCCGAGGAACCGGCTGCCGAGCAGGCGACAGCGGCTCCGGACGCCGAGACCCCGCCCGCCCCGGGCTCGGCCGGACCCGCGTCCCCGATCCCCGCACCGGCGGTGCCCTCCCCCGCGTCGATCGCCCCCACGGCCGGAGCGGTCAGCGACCCGTCCTCGTGGGGCCGGGTCGACGAGGACGGCACCGTGTACGTCCGCACCGCCGAGGGCGAGCGCGCCGTCGGCTCCTGGCAGGCCGGCGAGCCCGTGGCCGGCCTGGCGCACTACGCCCGCCGGTTCGACGACCTCGCCACCGAGGTCACGCTGCTCGAGGCGCGGCTGAAGGCGCACACCGGCAACCCGGCGGAGATCAAGAACAAGGCCCAGACGCTGGCCGAGTCGATCCCGACCGCCGCCGCGGTCGGCGACCTCGAGGGCCTGGCCGCCCGCGCCCGCGCGATGGTCGGCACCGCCGACTCGGCCGCGGCCGAGTCCCGGGCCGAGAAGGCCGCCGCGCGCGCCGCCCAGGTGGCCCGCAAGGAGGCGCTCGCCGCCGAGGCCGAGCAGATCGCCGCGGAGTCGACGTCGTGGAAGGCCGCCGGCGACCGGCTCAAGGCCATCGTCGAGGAGTGGAAGACGATCCGCGGTATCGACCGCAAGACCGACGAGGCGCTGTGGACCCGCTTCGCCGCCGCGCGGGACGCCTTCGGCCGCCGCCGGGGGGCGCACTTCGCCCAGCTGGACACCCAGCGCGGCGAGGCCCGCGCGGCCAAGCAGGAGCTGATCAAGGAGGCGCAGCGGCTCGCCGCCTCCACCGACTGGGGTCCGACGAGCGCGGCGATGCGCTCGCTCATGGACCGCTGGAAGGCCGTGCCACGCATCGGCCGGGACGGCGACGACGACCTGTGGAAGCAGTTCCGCGCCGCCCAGGACGTCTTCTTCGCCGCCCGCGCCGACTCGGACAAGGCGCGCACGAGCGAGGAGACGGCCAACCAGAAGCTCAAGGAGGAGCTGCTGGCCGAGGCCGAGCGGCTCGACCCGTCCAAGGACCTGCGCGGGGCCCAGAACGCCCTGCGCAAGCTCCAGGAGCGCTACGACGCCGTCGGGCACGTCCCGCGCGGGGCCATGCGCCAGCTCGAGGACCGCATGCAGGCCGTGGAGGAGAAGGTGCGCGGCGCCGCCGACGCCGGACGCCCGCGGGTCGCTGCGGAGAACCCGATGGTCACCTCGATGCGCGCCGCGGTCACCAAGGCCGAGGAGCAGCTGGCCAAGGCCGAGGCGGCCGGTGACCAGCGCCGGATCGACGAGGCTCAGGCCAACCTGGCGACCCGCCGCGAGTGGCTGACCGAGGCCGAGAAGTCCGCTCGCCGCTAGGCATTCCCCGCGCACGACGCCCCCGCCCGGAGTTCCGGTGCGGGGGCGTCGTCGTCGGAGGGCTCAGCAGCCGCTGGCGAGCACCGGCAGCGGCTCGGGGACGCCGATGGCGGGCATGCCCAGCGCGACGCCCGGCGTCGTCGGGCGGGTGCCGGCCTCGCTCGCGTCTCCGGCCGCGGTGCGGCGGTGGGACAGCAGGGCGCCGTCGGCCACCAGGAAGTGCGGCTTGGCGTCGGTGACGACCGTCTCGACGACGTCGCCCGGGCGGATGCCGGCGCCGATCTCCCCGCCCACCCGGAAGTGCACCAGGCGACCGTCGCGGGCGCGGCCGGAGAGCCGGCCGGTGGCGGCGTCCTTGCTGCCCTCGCCCGCGGCGACGAGCAGCTCGACCTGCCGGCCCACCTGGGCCCGGTTCGCAGCGAGGCTGATCTCGTCCTGCAGCGCGGTCAGCCGCAGGTACCGCTCCTGGACGACCGCCTTGGGCAGCTGCTCGTCCATCTCGGCCGCCGGCGTCCCGGGGCGCTTGGAGTACTGGAAGGTGAACGCGCTGGCGAACCGCGCCTGCCGGACGACCTCGAGGGTCTGCTCGAAGTCGGCCTCGGTCTCGCCGGGGAAGCCCACGATGATGTCGGTGGTGATCGCCGCGTCGGGCATCGCGGCCCGCACCCGGTCGATGATCCCGAGGTACCGCTCCTGCCGGTAGCCGCGGCGCATCCGGCGCAGGACGTCGTCCGAACCGCTCTGCAGCGGCATGTGCAGCTGGTGGCACACCGCCGGGGTCTCGGCCATCGCGTCGATGACGTCGTCGGTGAACTCGCGGGGGTGCGGGCTGGTGAAGCGGATCCGCTCCAGGCCCTCGATCCGGCCGGCGGAGCGCAGCAGGTCGGCGAACGCGCCCCGCTCGCGGAACTCCACGCCGTAGGCGTTCACGTTCTGCCCGAGCAGCGTCACCTCGAGCACGCCCTGGTCCACCAGTGCCTGCACCTCGGCCAGGATCTCGCCGGGGCGGCGGTCCTTCTCCTTGCCGCGGAGCGCCGGGACGATGCAGAACGTGCAGGTGTTGTTGCAGCCCACGCTGATCGACACCCAGCCGGAGTAGGCCGAGTCCCGCTTGGCCGGCAGCGTCGAGGGGAAGACCTCGAGCGACTCGACGATCTCCACCTGCGCCTCGGCGTTGTGTCGCGCCCGGTCCAGCAGCGCGGGCAACGAGCCCACGTTGTGCGTGCCGAAGACGACGTCGACCCAGGGTGCGCGCCGGACGATCTCGCCGCGGTCCTTCTGCGCCAGGCAGCCGCCGACGGCGATCTGCATGCCGGGGCGGGCGTCCTTCACCGGGCGCAGGTGGCCGAGGTTGCCGTAGAGCCGGTTGTCGGCGTTCTCCCGCACCGCGCAGGTGTTGAGGACGACGACGTCGGCGTCGTCCCCCTCGGGGGCGGCGCGGTAGCCGGCCTGCTCCAGCAGCCCGGACAGCCGCTCGGAGTCGTGCACGTTCATCTGGCACCCGTAGGTGCGCACCCGGTAGGTGCGCTCGGGGCTCATCGCTGCGCTCTCCATGACAGGAGCGAGGGTACGGCGCGCCCGCCAGGGGCCGTCCGGGCCGATCGCCGATGCCCCGGCCGGGGGAATTCGAGGCGTTCGTTACCGCTTCGTGATCCCACGGTTCGGGATACGAGACCATCCGGCTTTAGTGTCCCCGGGGTGACCAGCCGTCCGAACGGAGAGCCTCTCGTCCGCCTGTCCGGCGTCAACAAGTGGTTCGGCGAACTGCACGTGCTCCAGGACATCGACCTGTCCATCGACCGCGGCGAGGTCGTCGTGGTCATCGGCCCCTCGGGCTCGGGCAAGTCGACGCTCTGCCGCGCCATCAACCGGCTCGAGCCCATCGACAAGGGCGAGATCACCATCGACGGGGGCCGGCTGCCCGAGGAGGGCAAGGAACTCGCCCGCCTGCGGGCCGACGTCGGCATGGTGTTCCAGAGCTTCAACCTCTTCGCGCACAAGACGGTCCTGGAGAACGTCGCGCTCGGCCCGGTCAAGGTGCGGAAGAAGCCCAAGGCCGAGGCCGAGGGGCGCGCGCGGGAGCTGCTCGAGCGCGTGGGCGTCGCCAGCCAGGCCGACAAGTACCCGGCGCAGCTGTCCGGCGGTCAGCAGCAGCGGGTGGCCATCGCCCGCGCCCTGGCCATGGAGCCCAAGGTGATGCTCTTCGACGAGCCCACCTCGGCCCTCGACCCGGAGATGATCAACGAGGTCCTCGACGTGATGGTCGGGCTCGCCAAGGACGGCATGACGATGGTCGTGGTCACCCACGAGATGGGCTTCGCCCGCCGGGCGGCCAACCGCGTCGTGTTCATGGACGGCGGCCGGATCGTCGAGACCGCCGAGCCCGAGACGTTCTTCACCAGCCCGCGCTCCGACCGGGCCAAGGACTTCCTCTCCAAGATCCTCACCCACTGACCACCGAGCACCATCCAGCGAGAGGACCGAACCCATGCAGTTCCGCCGCACCGCCCTGGTTGCCGCCCTGTCCGTCGTCGCCCTGACCGCCGCCGCCTGCGGTGACGACGCCGACGACAGCGCCGCCGAGCCCACCGTCGCCGAGGCCCCCGAGTTCGAGGCGGGCACCACGATGGCCGAGATCGCCGAGGCCGGCACGCTCCGCGTCGGCACCAAGTTCGACCAGCCCGGCTTCGGTCTGGAGAACCTCGAGGGCGAGGTCGAGGGCTTCGACGTCGAGGTCGCCAAGATCATCGCCGGCGCGCTCGGCATCGCGCCCGAGGACATCGAGTGGGTGCAGACCCCCTCCTCCGTCCGCGAGGACGTCATCGAGGGCGACGAGGTCGACATGGTCGTCGCCACCTACACGATCAACGACAAGCGCAAGGAGCGGATCTCCTTCGCCGGGCCGTACTACGAGGCCGGGCAGCAGATCATGGTCGCCTCGGACAACGACGAGATCGACGGGCCGGACTCCCTCAAGGAGAACCCGGACGCCAAGGTGTGCTCCGTGACCGGCTCCACGCCGGCCGAGCAGATCAAGCCCTACCTGGCCGACCCGGGCCAGCTGGTGCTCTTCGACGAGTACTCGCAGTGCGCCGACTCGCTCCGCAACGGCCAGGTCGACGCCGTGACGACCGACAACGTCATCCTGCTCGGCTTCGTCTCCGAGTCCGACGGCGCCTTCAAGCTCGTCGGCGAGCAGTTCACCGAGGAGCCCTACGGCATCGGCATCACCAAGGGCGACGTCGCCTTCTGCGAGTTCATCAACGAGACGCTGCAGGAGAACGAGGACGCCTACATCGAGGCGTGGGAGTCCACGGCCGGCGAGGTCGAGGGCACCGAGACCCCCGAGCTGCCCGAGCCCGCCCCGTGCGCCTGACCGTCTGATCGCCCCGCGGCCGGCCGGCCATCCGTGCCGGCCGGCCGCGGGACCCCGTCCTGATCCGAGAGCGCCGGCGCCGGAGGAGAGCCCGTGAGTCCTGTCTTCGACAACATCGATCTCTTCGTCGACGGTTTCCTGACCTCGCTCAAGATCATCCTGTTCGCACTGGCGGGCGCCCTGCCCCTCGGCGTGCTCATCGCCGCGTGCCGCGTCTCTCCCATCCCGCCGCTTCGGGCGTTCGGGACCTTCTGGGTGACCACCTTCCGCAACACCCCGCTGACGGTGGTGCTGTTCTTCTGCGCGTTCGGCTTCCCCGAGCTCGGGATCAACCGGTCGTTCTTCTTCTTCGGCGTGCTGGGCCTGGTGCTCTACACCTCGGCGTTCGTCTGCGAGGCGGTGCGCTCGGGCATCAACTCCGTGCCCGCCGGGCAGGCAGAGGCCGCCCGCTCCATCGGGCTGAACTTCAGTCAGGGGCTGCGCTTCGTCGTCCTCCCCCAGGCGCTGCGCACCGTCGTCCCGCCGCTGGGGAGCGTGCTGATCGCCATGATGAAGAACTCGGCGGTCGTGGGCGCCTTCGGCGTGGGCGGTGACCTGTGGAGCACCGGGGCGTCGCTCACCAGCGCCCAGGGCTACGCGACCTTCCCGATCTACGTCGGCGGCGTGGCGGTCGGCTACCTGATCATCACGCTCACGGCGGGCGCGCTGCTGCAGCTCCTCGAGCGGAAGGTGGCGATCGCCCGATGAGCCAGCAGGAGCAGGCCGTCCTCTACGACGCCCAGGGGCCCAAGGCCCGCCGGCGGAGCCTGATCGGCACGGTCGTCGCCGTGCTGGTGCTCCTCGGGCTGGCCTACGTGGTCGTCCGGCGGCTGGCCGACCAGGACCAGTTCTCCATGGAGAAGTGGGGCCCCCTCATCGATCCGGGCGACGAGAACTTCGACGCCGTCTGGCGGCTGATCCGCGAGGGCATCGTCAACACGCTCACGGCCGCGGCGCTGGCCATGGTGCTGTCGGTCGTGCTCGGCACGCTGATCGCGGTGGCCCGCCTCTCGCTGGGCCGCGTCGGGCGCATCCCGCTCATCGGCCTCGTCGAGATCTTCCGCGGCCTGCCCGTGGTCGTCCTCGTGTTCATCGGCGTCCGGGTGCTGCCCGACGTGGGCGTCGACCTCAGCGGGCTGCCCGGCGGCCAGGTGCTGTGGGGCCTGGTCATCGGCCTCACCGTCTACAACATGGTGATCTTCGCCGAGATCGTCCGCGCCGGCGTCGCCTCGCTGCCCCGGGGTCAGCGGGAGGCCGCGCTGGCGAACGGGCTCACCAACTGGCAGACGATGCGCATCGTGCTGCTCCCGCAGGCGTTCCGCACCATGCTGCCGGCGATCATCAGCCAGTTGATCGTCGTCCTGAAGGACACCTCGCTGGTCACCTTCATCGCGAACTACGACGAGCTGCTCAGCCAGGGCGAGAGCATCCAGCGCAACCTGGGCAACCCGATCCAGACCTTCTTCGTCATCGCGCTGATCTACATCGCCATGAACTACTGCCTCGGTCGCCTGGCCCAGTACATCGAACGACGCCAGGCACGGGCGGGTCGCTCGACGGCCGGGCCTGCCGAGACCGCGGGCCTCGCGCCCGGAGCCGCACCCGTCGGCGGGGGCGCCTGACCGTCTGGACCGCCGGGACGCAAGGGTGGATCGTCGCCCTGCGGTCAAGAACCGTGGCCGGGCCTCCGATGGAGAAGAGGCGAGGCTTCGCCGACGAGATGGGTGGGACGTGACCGCAACCCTGGCGCCCAGCGGTGCGCCCGCCGAGACGTCGGCGGACGGCCACGCCGCGGGTTGGCTCGCGTTCGAGCGTCCCCGCTGGTGGTGGGCGGAGTTCGCGACCATCGGCGTCCTGTACGCGGCGTACTCGCTGGTGCGCAACAGCGTCGGGGACGTCGCCGTACGTGCGCGCGCCAACGGCCGGGAGATCCTGGCCCTGCAGGACGGCTGGGGGCTGGCGCTCGAGCGGGGGCTCAACGACTGGGTGCAGCGCACCGACGTCGCTGCCGTCGCCGTGGCCCTGCACTACGCCACGCTGCACTTCCTCGTCACCCCGGCGGTCCTCGTCTGGCTGTTCTTCCGGAGGCCCACCCGTTACCGGGTGGCGAGCAGCGTCCTCATGATCACCACGGCGCTCGCGCTGATCGGCTTCTACTGGCTGCCCACGGCTCCCCCGCGGTTGCTCCCCGACGAGGGCTTCGCCGACGTGATGAGCCAGACGTCGACGTGGGGCTGGTGGCCGCAGTCCGGGACGCCAGGCTCCGACGCGATCTCCAACCAGTTCGCCGCCATGCCCTCGCTGCACTGCGCCTGGGCCGCCTGGTGCGGGCTGGTGCTGGTGCTGCTCGCCCGCCGCACCTGGATCCGCCTCGTCGGCGCGGTCTACCCGATCAGCACGTTCTTCGTCGTCCTGGGGTCGGGCAACCACTACCTGCTGGACGTCGTCGCCGGCGTGCTGGTCCTGTGCGTGGGCGCCGGCGTGGTGCTCGCGGCGGCCTCGGCGGCCCGGGTGCGAGCGCAGGAGGCGGTCGAGGCGCCTGCCGACGACGTGTCGCTCCCCCTCGCGGCCTGACCGGACCGGCGCCTGGCGGGCGCACCGGGCCCGCATCCCGACCCGTCCGCCCCACACGTCCCGCGGTCGGCGCGCCCTCCCGGTGCGGCCTCGTCGGCGTGGCGAGACTGTCCGTCACCATGGAGACCATCCACGCCGGTCGGCGCCGCAGCCTGCCCCCCGTTCCGCGCACCGCCATCGACGGTGCGATGCCCCTCGAGACGGTAGCCAGCGCGAGCGCTCTCGCCCTCGCCCTCGTCGATCCCGACGAGCACATCGACGACGCCCAGCGGTTCGTGGCGCGGCTCCGCGGAGCCGCGACGGCGTTCGCCGCCGCGGCGGGAGCCGAGTCCGCCGTCGTGCGCGAGGCGGTCCCCCCGGCCCGGCACCGCCGCTCGCGCTGCCGCGTGGTGCTGCGCTCCGCGGACGGGCAGGAGACCGACGTGACGTTCCTCGGCCCCGTCGGCAGGCCCTCGGACGGCGGGCAGCCGGAGTTCGACCTCGACATCACCCGCTGGCTCGCCGCGGGGCAGGTCCGGGACGACGCCTGGCTGGTGGCCGACGGCGACGCACCCGACGGCGTGGCTGTCGACCTCAGCGCCTGGCGCTCGGAGGCCTGACCGCACCGGAGGCGGCGGCCCGACCCGGGTTTCCTAACTCGCGCCGATGGGCGACGATGACCGGAGCCGTTCGCAGCGGCGTCCGCACCATGTCACCGACCTCCGGGGGCCGATCATGTCCGGGTTCTTCATCGAGATCCGACGGGTGCGCACCCGCCTGGGCGCCGGGGTGACGGCGTGACCGCCATCGCGCCGCGGCCGATCATCAGCCGGCCCGGTGCCGCGGTCGCCCCGTCGAAGGGTTCGCGGCTGTCGAACCTGCTGCGGACGACCGACCACAAGACCATCGGTCTGATGTACCTGACCGCCTCGTTCTCGTTCTTCATCATCGGTGGCCTGATGGCCATGCTGATCCGGGCTGAGCTGGGTCGTCCGGAGCTGCAGTTCCTGTCTCCGGAGCAGTACAACCAGCTGTTCACGATGCACGGCACGCTGATGCTGCTGATGTTCGCGACGCCGCTGTTCTTCGCCTTCGGCAACCTGATCATGCCGCTGCAGATCGGTGCGCCCGATGTGGCGTTCCCACGGCTGAACGCGCTGTCGTTCTGGCTGTTCCTCTTCGGTTCGCTGATCGTGATCTCCAGCTTCGCGACCCCCGGCGGTGCGCCGGACTTCGGCTGGACGGCCTACACGCCGCTGTCGGACGTCACCCACTCCCCGGGCGTGGGCGCGAACCTGTGGATCGGCGGCCTGGCGGTCAGCGGCCTGGGCACGATCCTCGGTGGCGTCAACTTCGTCACCACGATCGTCTGCCTGCGGGCGCCGGGGATGACGATGTTCCGGATGCCGATCTTCGTCTGGAACGCGCTGGTCACCAGCCTGCTCGTGCTGCTGGTGTTCCCGATCCTGACCGCGGCGCTGTTCGGGCTGCTGGCCGACCGCAACCTGGGCTCGCTGATCTACTCGGCGGAGAACGGCGGGCCGATGCTGTGGCAGCACCTGTTCTGGTTCTTCGGCCACCCCGAGGTGTACATCATCGCGCTGCCGTTCTTCGGCATCGTCACCGAGATCATCCCGGTGTTTGCCCGCAAGCCGCTGTTCGGCTACAAGGGCATGGTCGGCGCGACCCTGGCCATCGGCTTCCTCTCGCTGGCGGTGTGGGCGCACCACATGTTCGCCACCGGCGCGGTGCTGCTGCCGTTCTTCGCCTTCCTCACGTATCTGATCGCCGTGCCGACCGGGCTGAAGTTCTTCAACTGGATCGGCACCATGTGGCGGGGTCAGATGACCTTCGAGACGCCCATGCTGTGGTCGATCGGCTTCATGGTCACCTTCCTCCTCGGCGGGCTCACCGGTGTGCTGCTGGCCTCCCCGCCGCTCGACTGGCACGTGCACGACTCCTACTTCGTGGTCGCCCACTTCCACTACGTCGTCTTCGGCACCGTGGTGTTCGCGGCGAACGCCGGCATCGCCTTCTGGTTCCCCAAGATGTGCGGCCGGATGATGGACGAGCGGCTCGGGAAGCTGCAGTTCTGGATGACCTTCATCGGCTTCCACGGCACCTTCCTCATCCAGCACTGGCTGGGCAACGAGGGCATGCCACGCCGGTACGTGGACTACCTGCCGACCGACACCTTCACCACGCTGAACATGATCTCGACGATCTTCAGCTTCGTGCTGGGCGCCTCGATCATCCCGTTCCTGTACAACGTGGTGCGGTCCTGGAAGTACGGCAAGCTCGCCCTGCGCGACGACCCGTGGGGCCACGGCAACTCCCTGGAGTGGGCGACCTCCTCCCCGCCGCCGCGGCACAACTTCGTGGAGATCCCGCGCATCCGCTCCGAGCGCCCCGCCTTCGAGGCGCACTACCCGCACCTGGTCCAGCGCCTGCAGGACGAGGCCCACGCCGGCAAGCGGCACGAGCCCTACGCCGGGGTCAGCGAGGTCGGCGGCACGGCTGGCCCGCGACAGGGCCCGAACGACCCCGACCCGACCTGATCGGCTCCGTCCACTGAACCGGAGAGGCCCAGAACCACGTCGGTTCTGGGCCTCTCCGGTTCGACGGTTGACGCACGCCGGGCCGAGCAGCGGGCGATCAGGGCAGCAGGGCGTCCTCGTCCAGGTCGTCGAACCCGGCGACCGGGGCGTCGTCCGCGCCGTCGGCGTCCAGGGCCTCGCGGATCACTCCGGCGGCCAGCCCCCCGCCGTAGCCCTTGCGGGCCAGCATGCCCATCAGTCGGCGGGTCGCGGTGGCGCGGTCGAGCCGCCGCATGCTGGGCAGCTTGCGCTCCACCAGCCGGCGGGCGGTCTCCCGCTCGTCGTCGTCGCCGACCGCGAGCACGGCGGTGGCCGCGACCTCGTCGTCGACCCCCTTGGCGCGCAGTTCGGCCTTGAGCGCCCGGCGGGCCAGGCCGCGACCGGACTGGCGGGAGCTCGCCCACGCCTCGGCAAAGGCCTCGTCGTCGATGAGTCCGACCTCGCCGAGCCGGTCCAGGACGGTCTCCGCGGCGTCTTCGGGCACCCCGCGATCGGCCAGGAGATCGGCCAGCTGCTGCCGGGTCTTGGGAGTGCCGGTGAGCGCCCGCAGGCAGAGATCGCGGGCGACGGCTTCGGGATCCTTCATCGGGCCGGCCCCCGAGCCGTCCTCGCCGTCAGCACCGCTGGCGGTTGCCGTGGGCCGCCGCCGCGTGCCCCAGGAGCTCCCGGAGCCGCGGCGGCGAGCGCCCGAGTCGGTCACCAGCGGCTCAGAAGTCGACTGCGTCGACTGCCGGCGCGTCCAGCCTCGGGCCGATGCCCAGCTTCTCCTTGATCTTCTTCTCGATCTCGTCGGCGAGGTCGGGGTTGTCCTTCAGGAAGTTGCGGGCGTTCTCCTTGCCCTGGCCGAGCTGGTCGCCCTCGTACGTGTACCAGGCGCCGGACTTCTTCACGAAGCCCTGCTCGACGCCCACGTCGATGAGCCCGCCCTCGCGGCTGAAGCCCTGACCCCAGAGGATGTCGAGCTCGGCCTGCTTGAACGGCGCGGCCACCTTGTTCTTGACGACCTTGATGCGGGTGCGGCTGCCGACGGCGTCGGTGCCCTGCTTCAGGGTCTCGATGCGGCGGACGTCCAGGCGGACCGACGAGTAGAACTTCAGCGCACGACCACCGGTGGTGACCTCGGGCGAGCCGTAGACGACGCCCACCTTCTCGCGCAGCTGGTTGATGAAGATCATCGTGGTGTTCGAGTTGCTCAAGGCACCGGTGATCTTGCGCAGCGCCTGGCTCATCAGCCGGGCCTGCAGACCCACGTGGCTGTCACCCATCTCGCCCTCGATCTCGGCACGAGGCACGAGCGCGGCCACCGAGTCGATGACGATGATGTCGAGCGCGCCCGAGCGGATCAGCATGTCGGCGATCTCGAGGGCCTGCTCACCGGTGTCCGGCTGGCTGACCAGCAGGGCGTCGGTGTCCACGCCGATGGCGCGGGCGTACTCGGGGTCCAGCGCGTGCTCGGCGTCGACGAAGGCGGCGATGCCGCCGGCGGCCTGCGCGTTGGCCACGGCGTGCAGCGCGACCGTCGTCTTACCGGAGGACTCCGGGCCGTAGACCTCGATGACGCGGCCACGCGGGAGCCCGCCGATGCCCAGCGCGATGTCGAGGGCGATCGAGCCGGTGGGGATGACCTTCATGGCCACCTCGGGGCTGTCGCCCAGGCGCATGACGGAGCCCTTGCCGAACTGCTTGTCGATCTGGGCGAGGGCCATGTCGAGGGCCTTGTCGCGGTCGAGTGTCGCCATGGTGGTCACCTTCGGTTCGCGGGAAGCGGGTCGGGACCGACGCTAGGACGAGCCACCGACAGTTCTCGGGTCGCGACCGGGATTGTGGACATCCCGATCGCCTGTGGACGCCACTGTAGGCCGAACAGGTGTTCGACTGCCAGGGCGACACGCCCGCACCCGGCGACCGGTGGACCACCGGTCACACCGGCCCCGACGAGCCGGCTCAGCGCTCCCGCGGCGGCACGTCGTACGCCTCGCAGATGGCCAGCCACACCTTCCGCACCGGGATGCCGGCGTCGATGGCCTCGACCGCGCTGCGCCCGCCGAGGTCGGAGAAGAGGTGGTCCCGGGACACGCTCTGGGCACGCATGGAACCGAACCGATCGTCCAGACGGGACCAGAACTCCTGCAGGCGCACGCCTCGACGCTAGCGCGCCGCGGGGCGCCCCCGCCGCCGCCCGCGCGCACTACGGTCGGCCCATGGTTCCGGGCACCGGGTCGGAGACGCTCGACGTCGTCCTGCAGATCGGCATCGTGGGCGCCCTGCTGGTGACGATCGTGCTGCTGATCCGCAACTACCGGGACCGCTGAGCACGGAGGGCGACCGACGCCCAGACCACGCCCAGCGGCAGGACCAGCGTGGCCGACACGGCGCTCACCAGCCCGAAGCCGCCCCACGCCAGCAACGGGCCGCCCACCACGCCGGCCAGTGCGGCCCCCAGGCCCATCAGCAGGTCCGTGCCGCCCTGGGCCGTGGGCCGGAGGTCGGCGTCCACGGCGCCGGTCACCAGCGTCGAGCCCGCGATGAGACCGCACGACCACCCCACCCCGAGGAACAGCAGGCCGGTCCCGAGCCGCAGGGACTCGGACGGGTCGGCCGTGCCGGCGACCGCCGCCGCCACGAGCAGCAGCGCGCCGCCCAGCGCGACGACCGTGGGGGCGCCGACCCGGTCGGCCAGCATCCCGACCAGCGGGGAGAAGAGGTACATGCCGGCGACGTGCACGCTGATCACCAGGCCGACGACGCGGAGCACCGCCTCCTCCGCTCCCCCGGCGTGGCCCATGTGCACGGGGGTCATGACCATGACGCCGACCATCACCGAGTGGGCGACCACGACCGACACCAGCCCGAGCCGGCCCGACGGCGTGGCCCAGACCGCCCGCAGCGCGGTCCCGGTCGCGGTGCGCGGCGGTGGTGCCCCCGTCCCACCGCCGGTCCGCCGTGCGAGCAGCAGCGGGTCGGGACGGAGCAGGGTCAGCAGGACGACGGCGACCACGGCGAAGACGACGGCCGACACGACGAACGCCCCGGCCAGCGCGGGCAGACCCAGCGCGGTGCCGAGGTCGGCGCCGGGCGCGGCGAGGTTGGGGCCGAGGACGGAGCCCACGGTGGTCGCCCACACCACCAGCGACAGGGCCCGTCCGCGGTGCTCGGGCGTGGCCAGGTCGGCCGCCGCGTACCGGGCCTGCAGCCCGCAGGCGGTGGCCGAGCCGAAGAGGAACAACCCGACCAGCAGCAGCACCAGGGAGGAGGCGGCCGCCGCGACGACGGTGACGACCGCGCCGACGACGCTGAGCAGGTAGCCGACGGACAGCCCGGCACGGCGCCCCGCCCTGTCGCTGATCCGCGCGAGCGGGACCGCGAGGACGGCGGCGCCGAGCACACCGGCGGTCTGCCCGAGCCCGGCCGCGCTGTCGGTGCCGGCGACGTCCCGCGCCAGCAGGCCGCCCGCCGTGATCCCGACGGTCACCCCCAGTCCCGCGAGGGCCACCCCGCCGGACAGGACCCGCACGGTCCGGCGCTGCACCGCCGCCACGTCGGGACCGGCCTCCGTTCGCATGCCGGAAGTCTGCCGCACCGGCGCGGTCCCCCCGTGGCGCCCAGGGGTGCCCGGTCGGGTGCTCGTCGCCGCTCCGACCGGCGAACTGTCGTACCCCGCGGGGACACTGGCCCCGTGGCCCGCCGCACCTCCTCCACCTCGGCGCTCGACCGGTTCTCCGAGCCGGCCCGGGCGTGGTTCACCGGCGCCTTCCAGCAGCCCACGGCCGCCCAGGAGGGTGCCTGGGACGCGATCAGCAGCGGCGAACACGCGCTGGTCGTCGCCCCCACGGGCTCCGGCAAGACGCTGGCCGCCTTCCTGTGGTCCCTCGACCGGCTCACCGCCACTCCTCCGGTCGACGAGCAGTCGCGGTGCCGGGTGCTGTACGTCTCGCCGCTCAAGGCGCTGGCCGTCGACGTGGAACGCAACCTGCGCGCTCCGCTCGCCGGCATCGGTCAGGCCGCGGCCCGGCTCGGGCTGCCGCGCCCGGAGATCCGGGTCGGGATCCGTTCCGGCGACACCCCGGCCGACGAGCGGCGGGCCTTCGCCAAGCGGCCCACCGACATCCTCATCACCACGCCCGAGTCGCTCTTCCTGCTGATGACCAGCGCGGCCCGCGAGGCGCTGCGCGGGGTCGAGACGGTGATCCTCGACGAGGTGCACGCCGTCGCGCACACCAAGCGCGGCGCCCACCTCGCCGTCACGCTCGACCGGCTCGACGAGCTGCTGGAGCGGCCCGCCCAGCGGATCGGACTCTCGGCGACCGTGCGCCCCATCGAGGAGGTCTCGACCTTCCTCACCGGCGGCCGGCCGGTGCGCGTCGTCGCACCCCCGTCGACCAAGGAGTGGGACCTCTCCGTCGTGGTCCCGGTCGAGGACATGAGCGAGCTGGGGCAACCAACCGGCGAGCTGGAGGGCTCCGCCGCCGGCAACCAGCCGCGCAGCTCCATCTGGCCGGCGGTCGAGGAGCGGGTGCTCGACCTCGTCGAGGCGCACCGCAGCACCATCGTCTTCGCCAACTCCCGCCGGCTGGCCGAACGTCTCACCAGCCGGCTCAACGAGCTGGCCTACGAACGCGCCAGCGGGGAGCCCGTGCCGCCGGGCACCAATGCGGCCGCGCTGATGGCACAGGCGGGCTCCGGCGGCGGGACACCGGAGGGCTTCCAGCCGGTCGCCGCGGCACACCACGGCTCGGTCTCCCGGGAGCAGCGCGCGATCGTCGAGGAGGCGCTGAAGTCCGGGCGGTTGCCCGCGGTCGTCGCCACCTCGAGCCTCGAGCTCGGCATCGACATGGGCGCGGTCGACCTCGTCGTCCAGGTCGAGTCACCGCCCACCGTCGCGGCCGGCCTGCAGCGGGTGGGCCGCGCCGGTCACCAGGTCGGCGCCGTCAGCCGTGGCGTGCTGTTCCCGAAGTACCGCGGCGACCTGGTGCAGTGCGCGCTGGTCGCCGAGCGCATGAAAGCCGGCGCGATCGAGTCGATCCGCTACCTGCGCAACCCGCTCGACGTCCTCGCCCAGCAGATCGTCGCGATCGTCTCCGAGCGCCCCCGCACCGTCGACGAGGTCGCCGCGCTGGTGCGCCGGTCGGCGGCGTTCAGCTCGCTGCCCGACTCCGCCCTGCACGCCGTGCTCGACATGCTGGCCGGCCGCTACCCCTCCGACGCGTTCGCCGAGCTGCGGCCACGGCTCACGTGGGACCGCGTGACCGACACCCTCACCGCCCGGGCCGGCGCCCAGCGCCTGGCGGTCACCAGCGGCGGCACCATCCCCGACCGCGGGCTCTTCGGCGTCTTCCTCGTCGGCTCCGAGGGCACCGGCGGGCGGCGGGTCGGCGAGCTCGACGAGGAGATGGTCTACGAGTCGCGCGTCGGCGACGTGTTCCTCCTCGGGTCCTCCTCGTGGCGGATCGAGGACATCACCCACGACCGCGTCCTGGTCACCCCCGCACCCGGGCAGCCCGGCAAGATGCCGTTCTGGCACGGCGACGCCCCCGGCCGGCCGCTCGAGCTGGGCCGGGCGCTGGGAGCCTTCCTCCGGGAGGTCGGGACGGCGACCCCCGAGGCGGGGCTGGACCGGGCACGGGCCGCCGGCCTGGACGAATGGGGTGCGGCGAACCTGCTCGCGTACCTGACCGAGCAGAAGGCCGCCACCGGCCACCTCCCCGACGACCGCACGCTCCTGGTCGAGCGGTTCCGCGACGAGCTGGGCGACTGGCGGCTGGTCGTCCACTCCCCCTTCGGCGCGCAGGTCAACGCACCCTGGGCCCTCGTCCTCGCCGCCCGGCTGCGCGAGCGCTACGGCGTCGACGTGGCGAGCATGCACTCCGACGACGGCATCGTGCTCCGGCTGCCCGACACCACGGGCGAACCGCCGGAGGCCGACCTCGCCGTCCTCGACCCCGACGACGTCGAACGCGAGGTCACCGCCGAGGTCGGCACCTCGGCGCTGTTCGCCAGCCGCTTCCGCGAGTGCGCCGCGCGCGCCCTGCTGCTCCCCCGTCGCGATCCGCGCCGCCGCACCCCGCTGTGGCAGCAGCGCCAGCGCGCGGCCCAGCTGCTGTCGGTGGCGAGCGAGTTCGCGTCCTTCCCGATCACCCTCGAGGCCGCGCGCGAGGTGCTCCAGGACGTCTACGACGTGCCCGGGCTGGTCGAGCTGATGCGCGACGTCCGCTCCCGGCGCGTGCGGGTGGTCGACGTGCAGACCGAGTCGGCGTCGCCGTTCGCCCAGTCGCTGCTGTTCGGGTACGTCGGTCAGTTCCTGTACGAGGGCGACGCGCCGCTGGCCGAGCGCCGCGCCCAGGCCCTGGCGCTCGACACCGGCCTGCTCGCCGAGCTGCTGGGCCGCACCGAGCTGCGCGAGCTGCTCGACGGCGAGGCGATGGCCGAGATCGAGTCCGAGCTCCAGCGCCTGCCCGAGCAGCGGCACCCCCGCGACGTGGACGGCGCCTCGGACCTGCTGCGCGGCCTCGGCGACCTGAGCGTCGCCGAAGCCGCCGCCCGCGGGGTGCCGCAGGCGTGGCTCGACGAGCTCGTCGACGCCCGGCGTGCCCTGCGGGTGCGCATCGCCGGGGAGGAGCGGCACGTCGCCATCGAGGACGCCGGCCGGCTCCGCGACGCGCTCGGCACCGCTCTGCCGGTGGGTGTCCCGGAGGTCTTCACCGAGCCGGTCGCCGATCCCCTGGGCGACCTCGTGGGCCGCTACGCCCGAACCCACGGGCCGTTCCAGCCGGCCGAGGTGGCGGCCCGGCTCGGCCTGGGCGTCGCGGTGGTGACCGCGACCCTGCAGCGGCTCACCGCGACCGGACGGCTGGTCGCCGGCGAGTTCCGCCCCGGCGGGACCGGCCAGGAGTGGTGCGACGCCGAGGTGCTGCGCTCGATCCGCCGCCGGAGCCTGGCCAAGCTGCGCCAGGAGGTCGAGCCGGTCCCGATCGGCACGCTGGCCCGTTTCACGCCGTCCTGGCAGGGCATCGGCGGGCGGCTGCGCGGCACCGACGGCGTGCTGGCCGTCGTGGAGCAGCTGGCCGGCGCGCTGGTCCCCGCCAGCGCACTGGAGTCGCTGGTGCTCCCCACCCGCGTCCGCGACTACTCCCCCGCCATGCTCGACGAGCTCACCAGCGCCGGCGAGGTGCTGTGGGCCGGCGCCGGCGGCCTCCCGGGCGGGGACGGGTGGATCAGCCTCGTCCCGGCCGACCTGGCGCCGCTCCTGCTGCCCGAGCCGCTGGAGCCGCCGGAGGCCGGCGGTCCGCTGCTCGACCTGCTCGCCGGTGGGCAGGCGCTCTTCTTCCGCGGGCTGTCCGATCTGCTGGGCGCCACCGACGACACCGCGCTGGCCGACCTGGTGTGGGACCTCGTCTGGTCCGGCGCGCTCACCAACGACACCCTCGCGCCGCTGCGCACCCGGCTGGGCGGGGGCGGCACGCACAAGAAGGCGCCCGCTCCTCCGCGGGCGCGCCTCGACCGCTCGCGCGGCGGGCGCACCCGGCTGGGCCGCCCGGCGATGCCCACGCGCACCGGGCCGCCCACGGTCGCGGGCCGCTGGTCGCGGCTGCCCGACCGCGAGTCGAACGCCACCCGGCGGACGACCGCGCGGGCCGAGGCGCTGATCGAGCGGCACGGCGTGCTCACCCGGGGCGCGGTGATGGCCGAACAGGTGGCCGGCGGGTTCCCGGCGGTCTACCCGGTGCTGCGCGCCTTCGAGGAGAACGGGCGCGCGCGCCGCGGGTACTTCGTCGAGACGCTCGGCGCGGCCCAGTTCGGCACTCCCGGCTCGGTCGACCGGCTGCGCAGCTTCGCCGCCCCGGACCGGGTGCCCGGGGGCGCCGTCGTCCTGGCCGCGACCGACCCGGCCAACGTCTACGGGGCCGCGCTGCCGTGGCCCGAGCGCCCCTCCGCCGCCGATGTCGACGCGGTCGACCTCGGCGAGGGCACCGCCGCCACCCGGAAGGCCAGCGGACACCGGGCCGGGCGCAAGGCGGGGGCGCTGGTCGTCCTGGTCGACGGCGAACTGGTCCTCTACGTCGAGCGCGGTGGCAAGACGTTGCTCTCCTGGACGGAGGACGAGCAGACGCTCAAGGAGGCGGCCACGGCGCTCTCCGGCGCCGTCAGCGCCGGGGCCCTGGGGCGGATGATCGTGCAGAAGGCCGACGGCGCCTCGGTGCACGAGGCCTCGCCGCTGTCCGCCGCGCTCCAGGCGGCCGGATTCAGCGCCACTCCGCGCGGGCTGCGGCTGCGCGGCTGACGCCGCCCTCCCGGATCAGGGGGCGGCGTCCCAGAGCAGCCGGTAGTACGACATGCGCTCCGGGTCGGGATGCACCCCGTAGGCCTCCAGGAGCGGGCGCTCCCACCCCGGCCCGTAGTTCCAGGTCGTGCTCCAGGTGGCCACCGCGAGGTCGGCCCACCGGTCGGCGACGCCCAGCGACCCCAGATCGACGTGACCGGACCACGCGCCGTCGTCGGTGAGCAGGGTGTTCGGGGCGCAGGCATCACCGTGGCACACGACCGGCAGGTCGACGTCCGGGACGTCGGCCAGGCGGGCCAGCACCTCGGTCGCCGTCAGACCGGCGTGCTCCGGGAACCACTGCCGCGGCCGCAGGACGTCGGCGCGGCGCTGCACGTCGGCGACGCGCGTGGACGCGGACCAGTCGAACGGGCAGTCCGGCGCAGGGAGCGCGTCGTGCAGCGCCCGCAGACCCGCACCGATCGCACGCACGGCGGGCAGCGGGTCGGCCAGCCAGCGCGGTTCGACGGCGTTGCGACCGGGGAGCCCCGAGGTCACCAGCCACTCCCCGTCGTCGTCCCGGTCGTGCGCGAGGACGACCGGGACGGGCGTGAACCGCACGGCCCAGCGCAGCCGCTCGGCCTCCTCCCCCATCGGCAGCGCGCTGCCGGCCGGCGCCCACTTCACGAAGCGCCGCTGCGGGCCCTCCCCCAGCTGCCAGGTGAGGCCGCCCAGCTGGTTCCGCCAGACCGGCGCGAGCCGCGCGCCGTCGGCCAGGCCGGCCACGGCGGGCGGCACGGGTACCGGCTCCGTCGGTACCCCGGAGATCACGTCCGGGATGCTGCCACGGGTGGCCGTCCCCGGAGCCGTCACATCATGACGATCCCGTGGAGAGCTGGAGGGAACGGTGCGCCGCCCGCCGCGGACGGGGACGCTGGAGGTACCGGCGCACCCAAGGGGGATCACCTCATGCGCACTCTTCTCACGTTCCTGCTCCTCGTCGGCACCGGCCTGCTCGTCGTCGGCGCCGTCACACCGCAGCTGTTCGTCCTCGCGCTGCTCGGCCTGCTGCTGCTCACCGGCGCCGCGAGCGTTGCGCTGGCCGGCCTGGGGCCACCGGGCCCTCCTCGGCTGCACCACTGACCGTCGGCTGCTCGTTCCCTGCTGCCCACGAACCCGGGCCGGCAGGGACACTGGGTGGGTGCCCGAGGGAGACACCGTCTGGCTGGCCGCCAAGCGGATGAACACCGCGCTCGCCGGCGCCACGCTGCGCCGCGGCGAGTTCCGCCTGTCGCAACTGGCCGCGCTCGACCTGGCCGGTGCCACCGTCCGGGAGGTCGTGCCCCGCGGCAAGCACATGCTCATCCGGCTGGCCGACGAGCGCACGCTCCGGACGCACTACCGGATGGACGGCAGCTGGCACATCTACCGGCCGGGGACGACGTGGCGCGGCGGGCCTGCCTACGACGTCCGCGTCGTCCTGGCCACCGACGAGTGGGAGTGCGTCGGCTACCGGCTGCACGACGTCGAGATCGTCCCCACCGCCGACGAGGACCGGCTCGTCGGCCACCTCGGGCCCGACGTCCTGGGGCCGGACTGGGATCTGGCGGAGGCGCTGCGACGGCTGCGCAGCCATCCGGACGAGCAGATCGGCGTGGCGATCCTGGACCAGCGGAACCTCGCCGGGCCCGGCAACCTCTACAAGGTCGAGTCGCTGTTCCTCTGCGGCGTGCACCCCTGGGCGCGGGTGGCCGACGTCGACGGGAAGCTCGAGCCGCTGGTCACCCGCGCACGGACCCTGATGCTCGCCAACCGCGACCATCCCGAGCAGAGCACGACCGGGAACCTGCGCCGCGGCCAGGACCACTGGGTGTACGGCCGGAAGGGCAAGCCCTGCCGGCGGTGCGGATCACCGATCCTCATGGGCGAGCAGGGGCCGGAGCTGCAGGCGCGGGTGACCTACTGGTGCCCCCGCTGCCAGGCCACCGACTCCCCCGTCGACCCGCTGGCCCGTACCGGCGAGCCGGGGCGGCCCCGCCCCCTGGCCACGCCCGGCTGACCCGTCACGCACGTCGCGGCGGCCTCCGGGAACCGGAGACCGCCGCGAGGCGTACGCGTGGAACGGTCAGGCCTGCTGGCCGGGCCGCTCGGCCGGCTGCGTCGCCTGCTGCTCGCTGGCCGGCTCCGCGGCCGACGGCGCACCCTGCTCGATGGCCGCGGCGGGCGTGCTGCCCTCGACGGCCTGGGTTCCGCCACTCATCGAGGCGCGGATCGCGTCCAGCCGGGAGGCGCCGGCCACGTCGAGGGTGGCCTTCTCGACCTCGAGCATCCGGCCCTCGACCGAGTTCTGGGCCAGCTCGGCCTGCCCCAGGGCGTTGGCGTAGCGGGCCTCGATCTTGTCGCGGACCTCGGACAGGCTCGGCGTGTTGCCGGGTGCCGAGAGCTCGTTGACCTGCTTGAGCGAGCTCGCGACGTGCTCCTGCATCTTGGCCTGCTCGAGCTGGCTCATCAGCTTGGTGCGCTCGGCCAGCGTCGTCTGCAGCCGCATGCGGCTCTGCTCGACCGCGCCGCGCGCCTGCTCGGCGGCCTGGAGCGCCTCGTCGTGGCTGCGCTTGAGGTCCTCCATCGACTGCTCGGCCGCGACCAGCTGGGTGGCGAACGCCTGCGCGGCGGTCTCGTACTCGGTCGCCTTGGCGGCGTCGCCCCCGGCGCGCTGCTTGTCGGCCAGGACCAGCGCCTGGCGGGCCGAGGCCTGCAACTTCTCGACCTCACCCAGCTGCCGGTTCAGTCGCATCTCCAGCTGGCGCTGGTTGCCGAGGACCGCGGCGGCCTGGTTGGCCAGCGACTGGTGCCGCTGCTGCTCGGCCTCGATCGCCTGGGCGATCTGGATCTTGGGGTCGGCCCGCTGGTCGATCTGCGCATTGGCCGACGCCGTCAGGTACTTCCACAGCTTCACGAACGGGTTGGGCATTGGTTCCTCCTGCTCCGGCACCGAAGCCGGGGGGTGGGTGGCCGGCGCGGCGATGTTCGTCGACCCCATCGTCCCAGGTGACTGCCGTTCCAAGCCAACGCGGTCACCCTCGACGTGGCGACCTACCGTTACCCCGTGTCCGCACCCATCCCGAAGCTGTGCGTCCTGGGCGAGCTGGTCGTCGATCTGCTGCCCGTTCCGGGTGCCGGAGCCGGCCCCGAGGGGACCGCGCCCCAGTACGTCGCACGCCCCGGCGGCAACGCCCTCAACGTCGCGGTGGCCGCCGGCCGGCTCGGTGCGCCGGTCGCCCTGGTGGCCCGGCTCGGCACCGGCCCGCTGGGCGCCGCCCTCCGCCGGCACGCCGAGCTCGCGGGGGTGGACGTCACCGGTTTCGTCGCCGCGGACGAGCCGGTGAGCCTGGCCGTCATCGGCCTGCATCCCGACGGCTCCCCCGACTACGGCTTCCACGTGCTCGGCGCCGCCGACTGGCAGTGGACCGACGAGGAGCTGGCGCGCTCGGTGCCCGAGAGCACGGCCGTGCTGCACGTGGGCTCGATCTCCAGCTGGACCGAGCCGGGCGCGACCGCCATCGCCGCCCTGGTCGAGCGCCTCGCCGGCACGGCGCTGATCAGCGTCGACCCGAACATCCGGCCCCCGCTGGCCGACGGGCCGGTCGGCGCCTCGCTCGGCAACGACCGCGCCGGGGTCACCGCCCGGCTGGACCGGCTGGTCGCGCAGGCCGACGTCGTCAAGGTCAGCGCGGAGGATCTCGAGTGGCTGGAGCCCGGCACTCCGGACCTCGACGACGTGGCCAGGCGCTGGGCCGCGCGCGGACCGGCGCTCGTGCTCCTCACCGACGGCGCCGCCCCGCTGCGGATCGCCCGTCCGGGCCGGCCGGTGCTGCACCGCGACTCCCCCCGGGTCGAGGTGGCCGACACCGTGGGCGCCGGGGACTCGCTCGCGGCGGGGCTGCTCAGCGGGCTGCTCGCTGCCGGCGTCACCGACCGCGGCGCGCTGGAGGCCCTGGACGACGAGCGGCTGCTGGCCGTCGTCGACGACGCCGCCCTCGTCGCCGCGCTGAACTGCACGCGGGTCGGCGCCGACCCGCCGACGCGCGCGGAGGTCGACGCGGCGCGCGCAGCCCGATGACCGGCGGGCTCCGGCTCGTCGGGTTCGAGGAGCTCTCCGCCGCGGTGCTGCGGGCACGCCTGCTCGACCACCGCGGTTCGTTCTGGTCGGGCTCCGTGCTGGCCGACGAGGAGCAGGTCGGCCTGCACGATCCGCTCTTCTTCCACCAGCTCGGCGGCTTCGGCGCGGTCGCTCTCACCCCGGACGACCGGGACGCCGGCTACCTGCTCGGGGTGGTCACCGCCGACCGGCTGGCCGTCGTGCACGCCGTGGCGGTGCACCCCGACCACCGCGGTCGCGGGCTGGCCGCCCGGCTCCTCCAGCGGTTCGCCGGGCTGGCCGCCGGGACGGGGGCCCGGGCCGTCCAGGGCGTCGCCCGACCGGACGACGCCGCGGCACGCGGGCTGGCCGAGCACTGCGGAGCCGTTCCCGCCCCCTCCCCCGGCCACGCCGGTCCGGGGTGCGACCGGACGGTCTACACCCGCTCGCTGCGCCGGGCCTGAGCCGAGGGCTCACCGGCGCCGAGGGCTCCGGCCAGGCGCGCGGCCTGGCGGTGGCGGTCGAGGGAGCGCCCCGGCTGCAGCACGACGCCGAGCAACCAGCGGCCGGCCAGCTCGGCCCTGTCGGCGTCGATCCGCAGGGCGGCGGCCAGCCTGTCCCGGAGGTCCGCCCACGCGACGGCGTCGACGGCCAGCAGCCCCGTGAGCGCCTCGGGCTCCGTCGCCGCGAGCCGGCGCAGCACCGGGTGACCGCCCAGCTCGTCGGAGAGCGCGGCCAGCGCCCCCGCCGGCGGCAGTCCGGCCGCCAGGGCGCTGAGCCGGTCGAGCTCCACGGCCAGCAGTTCGCGGGCGACCTCGTCCTTGGTCCGGAAGTGGTTGTACAGCGTGGCCTTGGCGACGCCGGCGGCCGCGGCCACCGACTGCATGGTGCTGCGCCGGAGCCCGTTCTCGGCGAACGCCCGCGCGGCGCCGTCGAGCAGGCCGCGGCGCGTGGGGTTCACGAGCGCGACCCCGGGACGCTGCGGCACATCAGGCGGCGAGCGAGACCGCCTCGCCGCGGCGGAGACCTGAGCGGGCGGGAGCGCCCACCAGGGCGAGCGCGGGCTCGGCCGCGGGCACGCCGGCCTCCTCGACGGAGGGCTGCTCCTCGGCGGCGGCCGCCTCGGCGGCCTCGGCCGGCGCGGGGTGGGCGAGCGCGCGGACACCGCCGGCACCGGCGACCCGCATCTCCAGGCTCACCTCGGCCAGCAGGTCGGCCAGCTCGACGTCGAGGGCATCGCAGATGGAGGCGAGCAGCTCGGAGGAGGCCTCCTTCTGGCCGCGCTCGACCTCGGAGAGGTAGCCGAGGCTGACCCGGGCGGCACCCGAGACGTCGCGCAGCGTTCGGCGCTGACGCAGCCGGTGACCCCGCAGGGTGCTCCCGAGCTGGGTACGCAGCAGCAACATGGCCACTCTCCTGTCCTGCGAGCGGGGGAAGCACCGGCGCCCTTCGCGAGCGCCGTGCGCTCACGGTACGCGGCGCCGCGCCCGGTGGCTGGCCCACCCGGCTCGCGTCCTCTCACGGCGTAACGCGCCGGTACCCGCCGCGCTTCCCCGCGCTCAGCCCAGTCGCGCGAGGAGCGCGTCGACCGCCGCATCGACGGCAGCCGCCCGGACGGCGGCCCGGTCGCCGGGCAGGTCGAGCTGGACGACGTCGGTCCGCGCGCCGTCGGAGAGCCCGAGGTAGACGCGCCCGGGGCCGTGCCCGTCGACCGGATCGGGGCCGGCGACACCGGTGAGCCCGACCCCCCACGTGGCGGCGCACCGCTCCCGCACGCCGTCGGCGAGTGCGGCGGCGGTCTCCGGGCTGACCGGACCGTGCGCGGCGAGCACCCCGGCCGGCACGCCGGCGAGCGCGGTCTTCAGGTCGGTCGCGTAGACGACCACGCCCCCGCGCAGCGTGGCGCTGGCCCCGGGGACCTCGGCCAGCCGCGCGCAGAACAGCCCGGCGGTCAGCGACTCGGCGGCGGCCACGGTCTCGCGCCGGAAGAGCAGGGCCCGGTGCAGCTCGGCAGCCGACCCCATCAGGCGGCGGTGTCGGTCCGCGTGCCGGTGGGATCCGCGCTGCCCGCGGCCGAGCGGCGCGCGGCCGCGGCCTTCATGGCCCGGGCACTCGTCCGGCGCAGCCGGAGCGCACGCACGACGTAGTCGAGCCCGGTGACGAGGGTGAGCACGAGGGCCAGCGCCATCACCCACCAGCGCCCGGTGGCCAGCAGCCCGGTCAGCGGCAGGATGTACAGCCCGATGGCCAGCGCCTGGGCGACGGTCTTGAGCTTGCCGCCGCGACTGGCCGCGATGACCCCGTGCCGGATGACCCAGAACCGGAGCACCGTGACCCCGACCTCGCGGACCAGGATGATCCAGGTCACCCACCAGGGCAGCAGCCCCAGCGCGGAGAGCCCGATGAGCGCGGTGCCGGTGAGCGCCTTGTCGGCGATCGGATCGGCGAGCTTGCCGAACTCGGTGACCTGGCCGGTGCGGCGGGCGATCATCCCGTCGTACCGGTCGGTGATGATCGCCAGCGCGAACACCAGCGTCGCCCAGTAGCGGCCGGCGTCGTCGAGCCCCTCGTCCTGGAGCAGGAGGGCGGCGAAGACCGGCACCACCGCCAGGCGGAGCACGGTGAGCGCGTTGGGCAGGTTCACGAGGCGAGCCGTCTGCGGCGGCGTCGCGGCCGGGTCCGGCAGCACCTCGCTCATGCCGTCACCGGCCGGTTCCCGCTCCGGCCGGCACGACGGCCCGGGCGACCAGGTCGACGCCCTCGGTGCCCTCGACGACGGCCTCGACCAGCTGCCCGGCGACCGCGCCCTCGGGCACCCCGGCGACGGTGGTGGTGCCGTCGGCGTCGGGATCCTGGTGCGCGGCGTGCCCCAGCCAGCTCCCCGGACCCTCCTCGGCGGACAGGTCCTCGGTGAGCAGCACCTCGACGCGCTCGCCGATCCGGTCCTCCGCACGCTGGGCCGTGAGCTCCTCGACCAGGTCGGTGATCCGGCGGACGCGGGCATCGATCTCGACCTGGTCGAGCTTGCCGGGCAGGCCGATGGCCTCGGTGCCGTCCTCGTCCGAGTAGCCGAACACGCCGACGGCGTCCAGCCGGCCGAGGGTCAGGAAGCGCTCCAGCTCCGCGACGTCCTCCTCGGTCTCCCCCGGGAAGCCGAGGATGACGTTGGTGCGGAAGCCGGCGCCGGGCGCCAGGCTGCGGGCCCGCTCGATGGTGCGGAGGAAGTCGTCGGTCCCGCCGAACCGGCGCATGCGGCGCAGCAGGGTCGGCGAGGAGTGCTGGAACGACAGGTCGAAGTAGGGCGCGATCCCCGGGGTGGTGGCGATGAGGTCCAGCAGACCCGGGCGCAGCTCGGCCGGCTGCAGGTAGGCGACCCGCACCCGGACGATGCCCGGGACGGCGGCCAGCTCCGGCAGCAGCTTCTCCAGCGAGCGCAGGTCGCCGAGGTCCTTGCCGTAGGAGGTCGAGTTCTCGCTGACCAGCACCAGCTCGGTGACGCCCTGGCCGGCGAGCCAGTGCGCCTCGCCCAGCACCTCGGCCGGGGGGCGGGAGACGAAGGCGCCCCGGAAGGTGGGGATGGCGCAGAAGGCGCAGCGGCGGTCGCAGCCGGAGGCGAGCTTGAGCGCGGCCATGGGGCCCGACGCCAGGCGCTTGCGGCGCAGCCAGTCGTGGCCGGGGATCGCCGGGGCGTCGACCGCGGTGGTGGCGGCGGTGCGCTGCACGGGGCTGATCGGCAGCAGCGTGCGGCGGTCCCGCGGGGTGTGCGGTACGAGCGGCCGGCCGGCGATGACGTCGTCGAGCCGGTCGCCGATCTGCGCGTAGTCGTCGAAGCCGAGGACGGTGGCCTCGGGGAGCGCGCCGGCGAGCTCCGAGCCGTATCGCTCGGCCATGCAGCCGACGGCGACGACGGGGGCGCCGGAGTCCGTGGCGGCGAGGATCGCGTCGACGGAGTCCTTCTTGGCCGACTCGATGAACCCGCAGGTGTTCACCAGCACGGCGTCCGCGGCGTCCGCGTCGTCGATGAGCTCGTAGCCACCGGCGGCCAGCCGACCGGCCAGCTCCTCCGAGTCGACCTCGTTGCGGGCGCACCCGAGGGTCACCACCGCCACTTTCCGGGCAGAGGAGGGCGCAGCTGTCACCGGGACATCGTAGTCGCCCGGACCGCCGTCCTCCCCGCTCCGGGGAGTGATCCCCGTCCTCCGCGCGTCAGGCCGCCCCGCCGCGCAAGGTGAACATCACGGACTCCAGCTCGTCGGGCTTGATCAGCACGTCGCGCGCCTTGGATCCCTCGGAGGGGCCGACGATGCCGCGGCTCTCCATGAGGTCCATCAGCCGGCCGGCCTTCGCGAAGCCCACGCGCAGCTTGCGCTGCAGCATCGAGGTGGAACCGAACTGGCTGGTGACGATGAGCTCGACGGCCTGGAGCAGCAGGTCCAGGTCGTTGCCGATGTCCTCGTCGATGTCCTTCTTCTCGCCGGCGCTGCCTGCGGAGAACACCTCCTCGCGGTACTCCGGCTCCGCCTGGCGCTTGCTGAACTCGACGACCGCCTCGATCTCGGCGTCGGTGACGAAGGCGCCCTGCACGCGCATCGGCTTGCCCGCGCCGATGGGCATGAACAGCGCGTCACCCATGCCGATCAGCTTCTCCGCGCCGGGCTGGTCGAGGATGACGCGGCTGTCGGTGAGGCTGGACGTGGAGAAGGCCAGGCGCGAGGGCACGTTGGCCTTGATCAGACCGGTGACGACGTCGACCGACGGCCGCTGCGTCGCGAGGATCAGGTGGATGCCGGCCGCGCGCGCCTTCTGCGTGATGCGGACGATGTGCTCCTCGACGTCGCGCGGGGCCACCATCATCAGGTCCGCGAGCTCGTCGACGATCGCCAGGATGTAGGGGTAGGGCCGGTACACCCGCTCACTGCCGGGCGGCGCGGTGATCTCGCCGTTCTCGACCTTGCGGTTGAAGTCGTCGATGTGCCGCACCCCGGTGGACTTCATGTCCTGGTAGCGCTGCTCCATCTCCTCGACCAGCCAGGCCAGCGCGGTGGCCGCCTTCTTGGGGTCGGTGATGATCGGCGTGATCAGGTGCGGGATGCCGTCGTACGGCGTCAGCTCGACCATCTTCGGGTCGATCAGGATCATCCGGAGCTGGTCGGGCGTGGCCCGCAGCAGCAGCGAGGTCAGGATCGAGTTGACGCAGCTGGACTTGCCGGCGCCGGTGGCGCCGGCGACCAGCAGGTGCGGCATCTTCGCGAGGTTGGCGCAGACGAAGCCGCCCTCGATGTCCTTGCCCAGGCCCACGAGCATCGGGTGCGGGTCCTGCTTGGCCGCTCCCGACCGGAGGACGTCGCCGAGGCTGACCTTCTCGCGGTCGGTGTTGGGCACCTCGATGCCGACGGCGGACTTGCCCGGGATCGGCGCCAGGATGCGGATGTTGTCGTTGGCCACGGCGTAGGCCATGTTCTTCGTCAGCTGGGTGATCTTCTCGACCTTGACGCCCTGGCCGAGCTCCACCTCGTACCGGGTGACCGTCGGTCCGCGGGTGAACCCGGTGACCGCCGCGTCGATGTTGAACTGGTCGAGCACGCCGCTGATCGCCTCGATCGCGACGTCGTTGGCCTTGGACCGGGCCCGCGGCGGATCGCCGGGCCGCAGCATCGACAGGGCCGGGAGGATGTAGTGCCCCTCGACCGGCTGGATGGACAGCTGCTCCGGCTCGGTGATCGGGGGCAGGTCCTCGGCCGGGAAGGTGCGGTCGACGACCGGCGGCCGGGGCAGCGCGGGCCGCAGTTCGGTGTGCTCGGGCTCGGTGGTGAGGGTGGCCTCGGCGGCCTGCGCCATCGCCCCGTGGTCGATCGGCCCGGTGGCGAGGAGGTCCTCCGACAGCTTCCGGCGGTGCCGCCGCCCGGTCGGGGCGAGCTCCTCCTCCTCGTACTCGTCGTCGTCGTACTCGTCGTCGTCGTCGTTGCGACCGAGCAGCCGGTCGGCGACCTCGCGCATCCGCTCGGGGATCTGGTGCACCGGCGTGGCGGTGATGACCAGCAGGCCGAAGAACGCGAGCAGCGCGAGCAGGACGACGGTGACGACGCTGCCCATGCCGGTCACCAGCGGCGTGCCGACGCCCCAGCCGATGATCCCGCCGGATCCCGGGAGGCCGGCCTCGGGGTCGGCCGGCTCGCCGACGACCTGGGCGATGCCGAGCACCGAGGCGACCGTGCACAGCCAGCCGATCACCAGCCGCCCGCGGGCCTCGGGACGCGGGCCGCGGCGCAGCAGTCGCAGCGAGGTGAAGAACAGGACGACCGGCAGCACCATCACCAGCGAGCCGATGACCCAGCGGACGCCGTCGGTCAGGGCCTCGCCGACGGGACCGATGCCGTGGCTCCACGCCGCGGCGCCGAGGACGATGGCCAGACCGAGGAACGCCAGCCCCACGCCGTCACGGCGGTGCTCGGGCGCGAGCGGTTCGGCCTCCTCCGGACGGGCCACCGACCGGGCCAGTCCACCGGCTCCCCGGGCGAGCAGCCCCCAGGTGCCGCTCGCGGCTCGCCAGAGGTTGAAGCCGGAGTCCTGCTTCTTGGCGGGCGGGCGACGGTTGCCGGTGCGCTTGGCGGCCGGCCGCTTCTTGCTCGCAGCGGTCGAGCCCGAGCGTTTCCGGGGGGACGCCGGGCGCGTCGACGTGGTGCGGGCAGGCATGTGTCGAACGGTAATCCGCGTGGAGGCCGCGAACGGGCAGGCAGAGCGTCGTGTCCCGCACCGGCGACCCATCTCATAACGTCACAGCCATGAGCCCGACGCACCACCGTGCCCCTCGTCGACATGGCAGCTGGCCGACCCCGATCACCTCCGAGCTGGTGGTCCGCGCGGCCGCCCGGATCGGCGAGGTGGTCGTGGACGGCTCCCCCACCGGTCCCGGCGACGTGTGGTGGTCGGAATCCCGTCCCGACGAGGGTGGCCGGTCGGTGCTCGTGCGCTGTGGCGCCGACGGCGCGGTCGCCGACGTGCTCCCCGCCCCGTGGAACGCCCGCACCCGGGTGCACGAGTACGGCGGCGGCGCGTGGACGGTCGCCGACGGCACGCTGTGGTTCACCGAGTTCTCCGACCAGCGGCTGTACCGGATCGACCCCGGCAGCGACCGGCCGGTCGCGGTCACCCCGGAGCCCGCCGTCCGGGCCGGGGTCCGGTACGCCGACCTGCGGGTCGACGGCGGCACCGTGCTCGCCGTCCGGGAGACCCACCCGGCCGAGCACACCCCCGCCGCCGACGTCGTGAACGAGATCGTCCGGGTGGGCCCCGACGGCTCCGAGGTGCTGGTCAGCGGCCCCGACTTCGTCTCCGACCCCCGTCCCGGGCCCGGCGGCGAGCTCGCCTGGCTGCAGTGGGACCACCCCTCCATGCCGTGGGACGCCGCGCAGCTGGTCGTCCGCGCGGCCGACGGCATGGAGACCGTCGTCGCGGGCGGGTCCGGCGAGTCGGTCGTCCAGCCGGTGTGGGCCGCCGACGGCACGCTGTGGTTCCTCTGCGACCGCACCAACTTCTGGTCGCTGTACCGGTGGCGGGCCGGCGGGGAGGCCGAGCTGGTGCTGGACGTCGGGAGCGACATCGCCGGCCCGCAGTGGGTGTTCGGCGGCAGCCGCTTCGCCCTGCTGCCCGACGGGCGCATCGCCCTCGCCTACGGCCGCGACGGCGCCGACCGACTGGCGGTGCTCTCCCCCGACGGCGCCGTGCGCGAGGTCCCGCTCCCCTACGCCGCGCTCCGCGACCTCGTCACGGTGGGCCAGGACGTGGTGTGCGTCGCCGGCGGCCCGGACAGCGAGCCGGTCGTGCTGCAGGTGCCGCTCGACGGCGGCGGGGCCCGCGTCCTGCGCCCCGCGCGCGAGCTCGGGATCGACCCGGCCTGGTTCTCCCGACCCGAGCACGTCTCGTTCCCGACCGAGGAGGCCGGCACGGGCATCGGCGTCGCCCACGCCCTGGTCTACCCACCGGCGAACCCGGACGTCTCCCTGCCCGAGGGCGACCTCCCACCGCTGCTGGTCGTGGTCCACGGCGGCCCGACGTCGGCGGCCTCACCGGTGCTCAACCTCGCCGTCCAGTACTGGACCTCGCGGGGGTTCTGCGTCGCCGACGTCGACTACCGCGGCTCCACCGGCTACGGGCGCCGGTACCGCGACGCACTCCAGGGCCGGTGGGGCGTGGTGGACCTGGACGACGTCGTCGCGTGTGCCCGGCACCTCGCCGCCGCCGGCCGGGTGGACCCCGCCCGGATGGCCATCCGCGGCGGCTCGGCCGGCGGCTACACGACGCTGGCCGCGCTCTCCATGCGCCCGGGCGTGTTCACCGCGGGCGCCAGCCACTACGGCGTCGCCGATCTCGGCGCCCTGGCGGCGGAGACGCACAAGTTCGAGTCCCGGTACCTCGACGGCCTGGTCGCCCCCTGGCCCGCGGGTGCCGACGTCTACGCCGCACGCTCCCCGATCAACCACGTGGACGCGCTCGACACCCCGCTGGCGGTGTTCCAGGGGGACGAGGACGCGATCGTGCCCCCCGACCAGGCGGAGGCGATCGTCGCCGCCCTCCGGGAGAAGGGCGTGCCGCACGCCTACCTGCTGTTCCAGGGCGAGCAGCACGGGTTCCGCAAGGCCGGGAACATCCGCGCGGCACTGGACGGGGAGCTCTCCTTCTACGCCCAGGTCTGGGGCTTCGACCTCCCCGCTGCGGAGGGCATCACCCCCATCGAGGTGGTCGGGACGTGACGCTCCGCCCGGCCCGCGAGGACGACCTGCCGCTGCTGCGGGAGATCGAGCGCGCGGCCGGGCGGTCCTTCGCCGCGATCGGCATGCACCTCGTCGCCGACGACGAGCCCCCGCCGCTGGAGGAGCTGCGCCGGTACGCCGACGGCGGCCGGGCGTGGGTGCGCACCGACGACGCCGACCGGCCGGTGGCCTACCTGCTGGCCGACGTCGTCGACGGCTGCGCCCACCTGGAGCAGGTCAGCGTGCACCCGGACGCGGCCGGGCACGGTCACGGCCGGGAGCTCGTGGCACACCTGGAGGTCTGGGCGCGCGAGCAGGGCCTGCCGGCCGTCACGCTCACCACCTATCGCGACGTCCCCTGGAACGGCCCCTACTACCGGCGGCTCGGGTTCGGCCCGGTCGCGCCGGCGGAGCTGACGCCCGGGCTGCGCGAGATCCGGCGCGAGGAGGCCGGGCGGGGCCTGGACCACTGGCCCCGCGAGGTGCTGCGGCGGGACGTGGCGCCGCCCGTCCCGCCTGCCTGAGCAGCGGCTCCATCCGTCGGCGCGACCGATCGGATACCGGAACCACAAAGTTCTCGCCGCGGCTGTAGTGACAACAGTTTCGGCTCGACCGGTCGGGCCGGTGTCCGTAAGAGCCTTCGATGATCACGGTTCGATCATCGGCCGTCGAGCATCGCGGCCTGCGTCCCGACCGCGTCAGCCACGGAAGGCTTCCCCATGACCACGGCAGCACGATCCCGCTTCTCACCGGTCCAGGTCCTCGGCACCCTCGCCGCCGTCACCCTGGTGGGGGTGCTCGGGGTCGCCGGGACGACCGCCGCGCTGAGCGCCACGACTGACAACTCGCTCAACCAGTTCGACGCCGGGGAGATCGACCTCGCCGACAACGACGCGGGCTCGTTCCTCTACGACGTCGACAACCAGGAGCCGGGCGACACCGTCGAGCGGTGCGTGAAGGTCTCCTACACGGGCACCGCCGGCAGCACCGTCGCCCTGTACCTGGGCACGCCGGTCGGCAGCGTCGGCCCCTACGTCTCGATGACCGTCGAGGCGGGCACCCAGACGGGCACTCCGGTCTACCCCGACTGCACCGGGTTCGTCTCCGCGCAGTCGCTCTACAGCGGCACGCTCACCGGCTTCCGGACCGACCACGGCAGTGTCGGGACCGGGGTCGTCTACAGCCCGAACGGCGTCGGCGAGCTGTGGGCGGACAACGACACCGTCGTCTACAAGGTCCGGCTCGAGCTCTCGTCCACCCCCCGCGGCCCGGGCGAGAACTTCTCCGGCCCGCACACCTACACATGGCGCGCCGACACCGCCTGAGCAGGCCGGCATGAGACGGCTCCCGCTGCGCATCGCGGGGGCAGTGGTCGGTGCCGGACTGGCCCTCCTCGCGCTCCCTGCGCTCGCCCCGGCGGCCGGACCGCCGGCGCTGCCGCTCACCGTCGACGCCTCCCTGGTCCGCAGCGGCGAGGTGGGCGTCGACGGGGCCGGGCACCTGCTCTCCGGCGCCGAGGTGCGGCCCACCGACCGGGGCGGCGCGCACGCACGCACGCACCTCATCTCGCAGACCAGGCTCCCGGTCGACGTCACCGTCCAGGAGATCGGCCCACCCACCGGATGGGAGGAACAGCTGTGGCTTCGCATCGCGCTCGGCGACCAGGTGGTGTTCGACGGGCCGCGGTCCTCGCTGCGCCAGGCGCCGTCGGTCCCCGTGCGGCTCGACCCCGGCACGCGGCTGCCCCTGGCGGTCTCCGTGACCCTGGCCCCGGGCGCGCCCGACGTGCACCAGGGACGACGCACCGAGCTGCGGTTCCTCCTCGCCTCGACCCCCGTCGCGCCCCGCGGCGGCTGAGCGGCGGCGTCCTCGCCAGGCTGACGCTCACGCTGGCGGTGCTGTTCGGCGCGTCGACGGTCCTGGGCGGCGGCACCATGGCCGCGCTCTCGGGGACCACCGAGAACGCCGCCAACAGCTTCTCGGCCGGGACCGTCGTCCTCACCGACAACGACGCCGGGACGGCGCTGCTCTCCCTGGCCAACGCCCGCCCGGGAGCGCCGGCGACCAACTGCCTGCAGGTCAGCTACACCGGCTCCCTGACCGCCGGGGTGCGGCTGTACGGCACGTACGCCGGGGCGCTGGCCCCGTACGTGAAGATCACCATCACCCGCGGCACCGACGCGGCCCCGTCGTTCGGCTCGTGCGCGACGTTCACCGCCGACACCGCCGACCACACGGGCCTGGGCCCGGGCATCCTGTTCTCCGGCTCGCTCTCCACCTTCCCGACGACCTTCGCCACCGCGCTGGTCGATCCCACGGCCTCGTGGGCGACCGACACCCGGATCTCCTACCGCTTCAGCGCGGAGATCCTGGACACCAACGCCGCCCAGGGGCTGACCAGCACGGCCGGGTTCACCTGGGAGGCGCGCAGTTGACCGGCGCGCACCGGGGCCCGCTGCTGCGTGCGGTGGCCGTCCTGCTCACGTGGAGCGTGATCGGCGCCGGCGGGGTGCTCGCGCGGGCGCCACCGGCGGCTCCGCTCAGCCGGTCCGCGTGATGAGCGTGCTCTCGGGCAGCATGGCCCCGGCGCTGGACGTCGGGGACCTCGTCGTGACCCGGGTGGTGCGCCCCGCCGATCTCGTCTCCGGCGACCTGGTCACCTACCGCGACCCGGGCCACGACCGGTTCGTGACGCACCGGGTGCAGAGCATCGTCTGGCGGGGCGAGCTCGCCGACGTCGTCACCCGCGGCGACGCCAACGACGCCGGGGAGGAGTGGACGATCTCCGCCGACGGCACCGTCGGCCTGGTCGTCCTGCGCCTGCCCGCCGCGGGCTACGTCCTGGGTGTGCTGGGCACGCCAGCCGGGCGGCTGGCTGTCGGCGTGCTCGCGCTGTCGTTGGCCTTCTGGGCGATCGAGCTCATCTGGCGGCCGGCCCCCGCGACCGTCCCGCTCCCCGTGCACGCCCGTGCCGCTGCGCACGAGGGCCGCGACGGACGCGCCCCCGTCGTCCGGTCCCGCCCGCAGGCGGTCGGTCGTGCGGGGTAGCCGCCCGGCCCGCGGCCTGGGCGTCCTCGCGGCGCTCGGCCTCGCCCTGCACGTCTCCGGGGCGACCGAGGCGGCGTTCGCCGTCAGCACGGGGACGCCGGTCATGTCCCTGAGCAGCGCCTCCGACTGGAAGCCGCCGATCGTCAGCGGCGCGGTCGTCGTCAAGTCCGAGGGCGGGACCCCGGGCTTCATCCGCCAGGGCGGCTCCTACCAGGTGTACGCGACGGTCGGCGACGATCCGTCGTCCCGGCCCGCCAGCGGGGTGGGCAGGGTCGTCGTCGGTATCACCGGCCTGCCGCCCATGGACCTGGTCGCCGTCGCGCCGGGCGTGACGTACAGCCACCGGACATCGCCGCGGACCGAGGCGTACGCGCCTGCGGGGTCCTACACCGCGTGGGTGCGGGCCACGGATCTGGCCACCCCCGGGAACACCTCCGCGGAGTACCCGCTCGGGGTGGTGGTGGACAACACCGCCCCCGCCCCGACCTCAGTGACGGTCGCCAACGGCGGGACGGCCCGGCGGGCGGACGCCGGCGACACCGTCACGTTCGGCTGGGGCGAGGTGCTGGACCCGCACAGCGTCGTCCCCGGGTGGACCGGCGCCGCCATGGACGTGACCGTGCGGATCACCGACAGCACCGCCACCGGGGGTGACGTGCTGACCGTCTGGAACGCGGCGAACACCGCCCAGCTGCCGCTCGGCCAGATCGTGCTGGGCGGCAACTACGTGACCGCGACGACCACCTTCGGCGCCTCCGGCGCGGCCACCCGCTCCAGGCTGAGCTGGGCGGCCACGCCGGGCACCGCGTTCACCGTCGTCCTGGGCCCGCCGGACGTCGCCGGCAACGTCGTCACCAGCAGCACCGCCGGCACGGTCACCTGGACGCCGAGCACCACGGTGTTCGACCGCGCGGGGAACCGGTCCCCCGCCACGGCCGTCACCGAGTCCGGCACCGCCGACCGCGACTTCTGAGGTCAGACCTCCAGCACGGTCGGGATGATCATCGGACGACGGCGGTGCTTGTCCGACACCCACTTGCCGACGGTGCGACGGATGATCTGCGACATCCGGTGTGCGTCGACGTTCTCGTCCTGCAGCGCGCGCCGCAGGCTGTCCTCGACCAGGCGCAGCACCTCGTCGAAGGCCGACGGGTCGTCGGAGAACCCCTTGGTCGACAGGTGCACCGGCCGCACGATGGTCCTCGTCGACGGCTCCACCACGACGGTGAGCGCCACGAAGCCCTCGTCGCCCAGGATCCGCCGCGCCTGCAGGGACTCCTCGCCGACGTCGCCGACGTTGAGCCCGTCGACGTACACGTTGCCGATGGGCACGCTGCCGACGATCGTCGCCTTGCCGTCGACCAGGTCGATGACGACGCCGTCCTCGGCGAGCAGGACCCGGTCGGCCGGCATGCCGGTCTCCTCGGCGAGCTTGGCGTGGGCACGCAGGTGCCGCCACTCCCCGTGCACGGGCATCAGGTAGCGCGGCTTGGCCACGTTGAGCAGGGTGCGCAGCTCACCGGCGGGCGCGTGCCCGGACACGTGCACCTTCGCGGTCTCCTTGTGCACGACCGTGGCGCCGAGCCGGGACAGCCCGTTGATCACCTTGTAGACGGCCGTCTCGTTCCCCGGCACCAGCGACGAGGCGAGGACGACGGTGTCGCCGGGCTCGATGGTGACCTGGTGGTGGTCGCCGCGGGCCATGCGCCCGAGCGCGGAGAGCGGCTCGCCCTGCGAACCGGTGCTCACCAGCACGACCTGCTCGGGCGGCATCTTGGCCGCGTCGTCGAGGGACACCATCAGACCCGGGGCCATGTGAAGCAGGCCGAGGTCGCGGGCGACGCCCATGTTGCGGACCATCGACCGGCCGACCAGCGCCACCTTGCGGTCGTGCTTGTGCGCGCAGTCGAGCACCTGCTGGATGCGGTGCACGTGGCTGGCGAAGCTGGAGACGATCAGCCGCTGGGTGGCGCGGGCGAAGACGTCGTCGAGGACCGGGCCGATGCTGCGCTCGGGGGTGACGAAGCCGGGCACCTCGGCGTTGGTCGAGTCCGACAGCAGCAGGTCGATGCCCGAGACGCCGAGCCGGGCGAAGGCCCCGAGGTCGGTGAGGACGCCGTCGAGCGGCAGCTGGTCCATCTTGAAGTCGCCGGTGTGCACCAGCAGCCCGGCCGGGGTGTGCACGGCCACGGCGAGCGCGTCGGGGATCGAGTGGTTCACCGAGATGAACTCGCAGTGGAACGGCCCGGCGAGGTGGTCGTCGCCGGCCGCGACCTCGACCAGCACCGGGTCGATGCGGTGCTCGCGGAGCTTGGCCTTGACCAGCGCGAGGGTGAACCGCGAGCCGACCAGCGGGATGTCCTCGCGCAGCCGCAGCAGGTACGGGATCGCCCCGATGTGGTCCTCGTGGCCGTGCGTCAGGACGACGGCGGTGATGTCGTCGAGGCGGTGCTCGATCACGCCGAAGTCCGGCAGGATCAGGTCGATGCCTGGCTGCTCGGCCTCCGGGAAGAGGACGCCGCAGTCGATCACGAGCAGCTGCCCGTCGAACTCCAGCACCGCCATGTTGCGGCCGATCTCGCCCAGGCCGCCCAGCGCCATGACGCGCAGACCACCCTCGGGGAGCGGCGGCGGGGCCTTGAGGCCCAGGTGCGGTTGGGTGGCTACGCCACTCATCGGGTGCCACTCACAGTTGAATGCCTCCGTCGGCGAGGTCGATGCGCAGTTGCGCGAGCTGTTCGTCGGTCGCCTCGATCAGCGGCGGCCGCAGCGGGCCGGCCGGCAGGCCGAGAGCGTTGAGCGCCGCCTTGACCAGGATCGCGCCCTGGGTGCGGAAGATGCCGGTGTAGACCGGCAGCAGGCTGTCGTTCACGGCGCGCGCACGCGCCAGGTCGCCGGCCTCGACGGCGGCGACGAGCTCGGCCAGCCGGGGGCCGACCAGGTGGCCGACCACGCTGACCACGCCGACGCCGCCCATCGCGAGGATCGGCAGGTTGAGCATGTCGTCGCCGCTGTAGAAGGCCAGGTCGGTGCGCGCCTTCGTCCAGGCCAAAGCGCCGAAGTCGCCCTTGGCGTCCTTCACCGCGACGATCCCCGGGTGCTCGGCGAGGCGCACCAAGGTCTCGACCTCGATCGGCACCGCCGAGCGGTGCGGGATGTCGTAGAGCATCACCGGCAGGTCGGTGCTGTCGGCGACCGCGGTGAAGTGCCGGAGCAGTCCGGCCTGCGGGGGCTTGTTGTAGTACGGGGTGACGACCAGCAGGCCGTCGGCGCCCAGCCGCTCCGCGGCCCGCGCCCGCTCGATGGTGTGGGCGGTGTCGTTGGTGCCGACGCCGGCCAGGACGGTGGCGCGGTCGCCGACCGCGTCGATGACCGCCTCGAGGACGGCGTGCGACTCCCCGTCGCTCATGGTCGGGGACTCGCCGGTCGTGCCCAGGACGGCGAGGCCGTCGTGCGCCTGCCGGTCGACGAGGTGCGCGGCCAGCTCCTGCGCGCCGGAGAGGTCGATGGACCCGTCCTCGGCCAGCGGCGTGACCATCGCCGTCAGCACGCGCCCGAAGGGCCGGGCGGGGTCGGTGGTCATGGGCTGAATCTACCGAGCCGCACGTTCGGGCACCGGGCCGCCCACGACGGCGCGCTCGTACTCCGTCACCGCGTAGCGCAACCCCGCCGAGGCGGACTCCGACCAGCCCTGCTCCGGCGTCCGCGTGGTGCGGGTCCAGGTGTCGTCCAGCACCGGCGCCCAGGTGTCCCCGTCGACCTGGACGTCGACGTCGGTGACGACCAGCCGGTCGGCGTGGGGCAGGAACGCGGCGTACACCGCTCCCCCACCGATCACCCAGCACGAGCGGTGCTCGGCGAGCACCTGGTCGACCGAGGCGGCTCGCAGCGCACCGTCGGCCGACCATCCGTCGTCCGACGTCAGGACGACGTTGACCCGGCCGGGCAGGGGCCGGAAGCGCTCGGGCAGCGACTCCCAGGTGCGGCGGCCCATGACCACCGTCGACCCCGTGGTGAGCCGGCGGAAGAGCGCCAGGTCCTCGGGCAGGTGCCAGGGCAGCCCGCCGTCGGCACCGATCACCCCGTCGCGGCCCTGGGCCCAGACCATGCCGATCACGGGCGGCCGCCGGTCAGACGGCCACGGCGCCGCGGATCGCGGCGTGCGAGCGGTAGTCGTGCACGGTGACGTGGTCGTAGGTGTAGTCGAACAGCGACGGCGCCGGGGCCAGTTCGAGGGTCGGGAACGGCAGCGGCTCGCGGGAGAGCTGCTCGCTCACCTGCGCGACGTGGTTGCTGTAGATGTGGCAGTCCCCGCCGACCCAGATGAAGTCGCCGGGCTCGAGGCCGACCTGGGCTGCGACCATGCGGGTGAGCAGCGCGTAGCTGGCGATGTTGAACGGGACGCCGAGGAACATGTCCGCGCTGCGCTGGTAGAGCTGGCAGGAGAGCTTGCCGTCGGCGACGTAGAACTGGAACAGCGCGTGGCAGGGTGCCAGGGCCATCTCCGGCAGGGCGCCGACGTTCCAGGCGGAGACGATCATGCGCCGGGAGTCGGGGTCCGAGCGCAGCGTGTCGAGCACCGCGGAGATCTGGTCGATCTGCTGCCCGTCCGGCGCCGGCCAGGACCGCCACTGCACGCCGTAGACCGGCCCGAGCTCGCCCTCGGGCGAGGCCCACTCGTCCCAGATCGTCACACCCTGGTCGCGCAGCCAGCCCACGTTGCTGTCCCCCCGCAGGAACCACAGCAGCTCGACGGCGATCGACTTGAAGTGCACCTTCTTCGTCGTCACCAGCGGGAACGATTCGGTGAGGTCGTACCGGAGCCGCTCCCCGAACAGGCTCAGGGTGCCGGTGCCCGTGCGGTCCTGCTTCGGCGTGCCCTGCTCCAGGATCCGCCGCAGGAGGTCCTCGTACTGGGTGTCGATCGGCGCTGCCACGCACCCGAGACTACGGCGACCGGCCGACGGTCCGTGAGTCCGGAGCGCATCCGCCCCAGGGGCCTCAGCCCTCGCCCACGAGGGGGCTGGCGGCCACCTGGCTGCCGTCGGGCAGCGTGCTGATGCGGAAGTCGCCGAACACGTTGCCGGCCACCCGCTGCAGCTCGCGCAGGCAGGCGATCGCCAGCTCGCGGATCTCCACGTCGGCGTGCTCGCTGGCCCGCATGGCGACGAAGTGCCGCCAGGCGCGGTAGTTGCCCGTGACGACGATGCGCGTCTCCGTGGCGTTGGGCAGCACCGACCTCGCCGCCTGCCGCGCCTGCTTGCGCCGCAGCGTGGCGTTGGGCTGGTCGGCGAACCGCTGCTCCAGGCCGGCGAGGAGGGCGTCGTAGGCCTCGGTCGCCGCGCCCGTGGCGGCCTGGAAGAGCGCGTGCAGCTCCGGATCCTCCGCGATGACGGCCGGCTCCACCATCTCGGCGTCCCGCTCCGGGACGTACCGCTGGGAGAGCTGGCTGTAGGAGAAGTGCCGGTGCCGGACCAGCTCGTGGGTGAGGGACCGGGAGACCCCGGTCAGGTACATGCTCACGCTGCCGTGCTCGAGGACCGAGAGGTGACCGACCTCGAGCAGGTGCCGCAGGTAGGCGGCGTTCGTCGCCGTCGCCGGGTTGGGCTTGTCCCACGACTGGTAGCACGCCCGCCCGGCGAACTCGGCCAGCGCCTGGCCCCCGTCGGCGTCGGTCGTCCACGGGACGTCCGCCGGCGGCGTGAACCGCGTCTGGGCGACGACCTGGACCTTCAGCGGCACGATGTCGGGCACGCCGAGAGCGTACGGCGAGGGCAGCGGCAGACTGGGCCCGTGGAATGGGTGCGGACGCTGGCCGTCGTGGTCGGTGGCCTGCTGCTCCTCTGGCTGATCCTGCTCGCGCTGCTGTGGCGGGCACGCACCGACGAGCTCACCGCCCGCACGGCTCTCCGCCTGCTTCCCGACGTGGTCCGCCTCGTGCGCCGCCTGGCCGCCGACGGCTCGCTCCCCCGCGGGGTCCGCATCCGGCTGTGGCTGCTGCTGGGCTACCTGCTCATGCCGATCGACCTGGTCCCGGACGTCATCCCGGTCCTCGGCTACGCCGACGACGTGATCGTGGTCGCCTGGACGCTGCGGTCGGTGACCAGGCGCGCCGGTGCCGACGCGCTCGCCCGGCACTGGCCGGGCGACCCCGGCGGGCTGGCCCTCGTCAGCCGGCTCGCCGGCCTGCCGCCCGCCGGGACGCCGCCGGGCTGAGCCCGCCGCCCCTGGTCCTCCGCATCGCGCGGCGGCAGGCTGCCCCCATGAGGAACCCGAACTGGTCGTCCGTGCTCCGCAGGCTGCGGCCCTGGGTGGTCGGCTGGTTCACCTTCCAGGCACTGGTGGCACTCGCCGGCGTCCTCACGGCGTGGCGCCGGGACGAGGGCGACGCGACGAGCACGAGCATCCGCCGGACGGTCACCCACAACGGGCTCGAGCTGCGTCCCACGAACGCCGACCTGTCGCGGCTGCGCGTGGACCTGGCGATGGCCGGCGGGGAGATCGACCTGACCGCCCTGCCGCTCCCCGCGCGCGGCGTCGACCTCACCGTCCGGATGGGCATGGCCGGGCTGGTCGTGCGGGTCCCGGCGGACTGGCGGGTGTGGTGGCGGTTCCGGGGAGTGGGCGGCATCGGTACCGACGGCGCCGTGGAGCGCACCCACGACGAGCACGCGGCCGATCTGCGCATCCACGCCGTCGTGGTCCTGGGCGGCCTCGTCGTCGAGGCGGGCGGGCTCAGCGCCTCGCCACAACCCGGCTGAGCTCGCCGGCGAGGTCGCCGCGCTCCCCCACGACGACGTCGTCGAGCTCCATCCAGTCGGCCATCAGCCGCAGCTCGTCGGCGAGCTCGCCGGCCACCTGACCGTGGACGACGCCGTCCTCCGCGAAGGCGGACTGCACGCGCAGGACCGACGCCTGGCGATCGGCCTTGAGGTCCACCCGCCCCACCAGGCGGTCCCCCAGCAGGAAGGGCAGCACGTAGTAGCCGTGCACCCGCTTGGGCGCCGGCGTGTAGATCTCCAGCCGGTAGCGGAAACCGAAGATCCGCTCGACGCGCGGCCGCTCCCACACCAGGGAGTCGAAGGGGCTCAGCAGCGCCCGCGCACGGATCCAGCGCGGGCGATGGGCCGCCGGGTCCAGCCAGGCCGGCCGGCCCCAGCCGTCCACCTCGACGGCGGTCAGCTCGCCGGCGTCGGTCAGCTCCGCGATCGCGGTGCGCGCGTCCCCCGGCGAGAGCCGGAAGTAGTCCCGCAGGTCCTTCTCGGTGGCGACGCCCAGGGCTCGGGCGGCGGTGCGGACCAGCTCGCGGACGGCATCGGCGCGCTCCGGCACCGGCTGGGCGAGAACCGCCGCGGGCAGCACCCTCTCGGTCAGGTCGTAGACCCGCTCGAAGCCGGCCGTCCGTCCCCGGGCGGTGAGCACGCCCGTGAAGAAGAGGTACTCGAGCGCCGCCTTGCCGGCGTGCCAGTTCCACATGCTGCCGGGCCGGTCGGGACGCGCCTCCCCGAGCTCGGCGGCCCGGAGCGGGCCGTCTCGGCGCACCCGCTCGACGAGGGCGGCGACGTACTCCGGCCGCTCCCGGGCAACCCGGGTCATCGAGCCCCACGCCAGGGTGTCCGCGGCCGCCATGCGCCAGCGCAGGTGCGGGTGCAGCCGCACCGGCAGGAACGACGCCTCGTGCGCCCAGTACTCGAAGACGGCACCCCGGCCGTCGGTGAGGGTGTCCAGTGACGGGCGCGCATAGGGCCCGAGCCGGCTGAAGAACGGCAGGTAGTGCGATCTGGAGAGCACGTTGACCGAGTCGATCTGGACGACCGCCAGCCGCTCCGCCGTGGCCCGCAGCTGCCGGGTGCCCACCGGCGTCGCCGGTCGGGGCACGGCGAAACCCTGGGCCGCCAGCGCGATGCGCCGGGCCAGGGCGGCCGTCAGCCGGGGAACACTGGTCACGGGCCCGATCTTGCCGCCAGGCACCGACAGACCGCGCACCGCGCCCTGCTGCCTAGGCTCGCCGACGTGGACCCCACGCCGTTCCCCCGCCTGACCGGCTCCGCCGACGTGTCGGTGCGTCCCGCCCGGCCTGCGGAGGCACCGGACATCGCCCGCGTGCAGGCCGTCGCCTGGCGGACCGCGTACCGGTCGCTGCTGCCCGCGGAGGTGCTGGACAGCTGGGACGAGGCCGCCGCCGCCGCGACCTGGCGCGCCGCCGTCGAGGCACCGCCCACCCCCGGGCACGTGGTGCTCGTGGCGCTGGAGGGCAGCGCCGTCGTCGGGTTCACCGCCTTCGGGCCCGCGGAGCTGACCGACGGCGAGCCCCCGTCCGCGGACGGGCCCCTGTCCGACATCACCACCCTGCTGGTGGAGCCGCGGTGGGGACGCCGCGGACACGGCAGCCGGCTGCTCGCCGCGGTCGTCGACCTCGCCCGGGCCCAGGGCGTCGATCGGCTGCGCACCTGGCTGCCGGAGGCCGACGGGGTGTCCGCCGCCTTCTTCGAGTCCGCGGGCTGGGAGCCCGACGGCTGGGCACGCACCCTCGACACCGGGGGGCCGCCGCTGCGCGAGCTCCGCTGGCACGCACTGCTGCACGGCGACGACGACGAAGGAGACCGATCGTGAGCTTCTCCGGCTTCCCTGATGAAGGGCTGGTCTTCTACGAGGGGCTCGAGGCGGACAACAGCAAGACCTTCTGGACGGCGCACAAGGCGGAGTACGACTCGTTCGTCCGCGCGCCCATGCTGGCCCTGCTCGAGGAGCTGGGCGCGGAGTTCGGCACCGCCAAGGTGTTCCGGCCCTATCGCGACGTCCGCTTCTCGCACGACAAGACCCCGTACAAGACCCATCAGGGTGCGGTCGTCACGCCCGAGGGCCGCGGCACCGGCTCCTGGTACGTGCAGATCTCCGCCGACGGGCTGCTGGTCTCGGGTGGCAGCTGGCGCCTGGAGAGCGACCAGGTGGCGCGCTACCGCCGCGCCGTCGCCGATCCCGTCCAGGGCTCCCGCCTGGAGGCGGAGATCGAGCGCCTGCGGATCGCCGGCTGGGCGATCGAGGGTGACCGCCTGGTGCGCGTTCCCGCCGGCTATGCGGCCGACGCCGAGCGGCTGGACCTGCTGAAGCACAAGGCGCTGCACGCCACCCGGCAGTGGACGCCCGAGGACTGGCTGCACACCCCGGCGGTACTGGACCGCGTGCGCGACTCGTGGCGGGACCTGGCGCAGCTCAACTCCTGGCTCGCCGACAACGTCGGCGCCACCACCAAGGAGCCCCGCCGCTAGTCACGCCTGGACTTCCTGCACCGGAAGTCCGGGGCCGGCGGCGGACTTTCTGCACCGGAAGTCCGGGGCCGGCGGTGGACTTTCTGCACCGAAAGTCCGGGATTCGGGCGAGGCCACGCAGACATGCCGACAGGGCCCCAGCACGAATGCTGGGGCCCTGTCGGGGAATGGTTGTCCGGCGGCGTCCTACTCTCCCACCCCGTCTCCAGGGCAGTACCATCGGCGCTGAAAGGCTTAGCTTCCGGGTTCGGAATGAGACCG
>NZ_OBQI01000003.1 GCF_900221005.1 Blastococcus aggregatus
CGGTCTCATTCCGAACCCGGAAGCTAAGCCTTTCAGCGCCGATGGTACTGCCCTGGAGACGGGGTGGGAGAGTAGGACGCCGCCGGACAACCATTACCGAACGGGGGTCAGAGCCACGCGCTCTGGCCCTCGTTCGCGTTTTCCGTTATTCAGCATTCGGCGGCTTGCGAGTGCGCCGCTATTCGATGAGGTACCCCGAACATGACTTCTCCGCGACGCGGTTCTGACGGCCCGCGCGGCTCCGGCAGCGGACGCCCCGGCGCGGGCTCCGGCCGGCCCGGTGCGCGTGCCCAGCGCCCGGCGGGCGCCTCCGGACGCCCCGGTGCCCCCCGCAACGTCGCCGGCGGTCGGGGGAGTGCACCGGACGGTGAGCGTCGATCCCGTCCGCAGAGCGACCGCGATGCCCGGTACTTCGCCGAGCGCGGTGAGAACTCGAGTCCCCGTCGCGGTTCCGACGACCGCGGCGGATCCGGCGGCCGACCCACCGGTCGTGCTCCTGCCGGCGGCGGGCGCAGCGGCGGGTCGTCACGTGACGACCGGGGTGGCTACCAGGGCGATCGGCCCCAGCGGGACCGTGCCCAGGGTGGCGGTTACCAGGGTGGCCGCGCCTCGGGTGGCGGTTACCAGGGTGGGCGCCCGTCGGGTGACCGCCCCCAGGGTGATCGGCCGCAGCGTGACCGTTCCCAGGGTGGGGGCAGCTGGCAGGACCGCCGTCCCTCCGGCGACCGCCCCCAGGGTGGCGGTTACCAGGGTGACCGTCCGCAGCGTGACCGTCCGCAGGGTGGTGGCTACCAGGGTGGCCGCCCCTCGGGCGACCGTCCGCAGCGTGACCGCCCGCAGGGTGGGGGCAGCTGGCAGGACCGTCGTCCCTCCGGTGACCGCCCCCAGGGTGGCGGCTACCAGGGCGGGCGCCCGTCCGGTGACCGTGACCGCCCCCAGGGGGATCGTCCGCAGCGTGACCGGCCTCAGGGCGGAAGCAGCTGGCAGGACCGTCGCCCCTCGGGTGACCGCCCGCAGGGTGACCGTTCACAGGGCTATCGCCCGCAGGGTGGCGGCGGTTGGCAGGACCGTCGCCCCGGCGGGGACCGACCGCAGAGCGGCAGCAGCTGGCAGGACCGCCGTCCCTCCGGTGACCGGCCCCAGGGCGACCGTCCGCAGCGCGACCGCCCGCAGGGTGGGGGCAGCTGGCAGGACCGCCGTCCCTCCGGTGACCGGCCCCAGGGTGATCGGCCGCAGCGTGACCGTCCCCAGGGTGGGGGCAGCTGGCAGGACCGTCGTCCCTCCGGTGACCGCCCCCAGGGTGGCGGTTACCAGGGTGACCGTCCGCAGCGTGACCGCCCGCAGGGTGGGGGCAGCTGGCAGGACCGTCGCCCCTCCGGCGACCGGCCCCAGGGCGACCGTCCGCAGCGTGACCGCCCCCAGGGCGGCAGCAGCTGGCAGGACCGTCGCCCCTCCGGAGACCGGCCCCAGCGCCCGAGCGCCGGCAGGTCTGACGCGGGAGGCGCGGGTAGCTGGCGTGACCGCCGCCCGTCGGACGACCGGCGCAGCACCCCCGACCGCGGCCCCCGTGTGGACGACCGGACCGATCGTCGTCCGCCGCTGCCGCCGGGCCCGGACCTCCCGGAGTGGGCGGACCCCCGCGAGCTCGACCCGGCGGTCCGCGCGGCGCTGAAGGGGCTCGACCCGCGCGGTGTCGACAAGGTCGCCGCGCACCTCGTCGCAGCGGGCACGCTCGTCGACGAGGAGCCGGAGCTCGCACTGGCCCACGCGCGGGCCGCACGTGATCGCGCCTCTCGTGTCGCCGTCGTCCGCGAAGCGGTCGGCGTCGCCGCCTACCACGCCGGTGACTACGCCGAAGCGGCGCGCGAGCTGCGCGCCTACCGGCGGATGAGCGGGGACCACGGCTATCGCGCGGTCCTGGCGGACTGCGAGCGGGCGCTCGGCCGCCCCGAAGTCGCCCTGCGGCTCGTGGCCGAGGCCCTCACCGAGTCCCCGGACCACGAGGAGATGGCCGAGCTGCGCCTCGTCGAGGCAGGAGCGCGCCGTGACCTCGGCGAGGACGCCGCCGCCAGGCTGGTGCTCGAGGCCGCCATGGGTGGGCGTCCGACTCCGGACTCGCTCACCGAGGGCGATGACGTCCGACTGCGCTTCGCCGCCGCCTACGCCGACCTGCTCCAAGCCCTCGGCGAGGAGGAGCTGGCCCAGCAGTGGCACGACGCCATCACCGCCGTGGATCCCGACGCGCTGGCGGACTCCGTCGAGTTCACCGACCTCATCGACGAGTTCGAGGACGACGAGCTCGGCGACGACGAGCCCGGCGACGAGGACGCGGCGTCGAGCGAGGTCGACCCGGAGGACGACGAGCTCGGCGACGCGGACACGCTCGAGGCCGCCATCGAGGCGGAGTTCGAGCAGTCCGACGCCGAGGGGCCGGTCGCCGAGGGTGCTGACTACCCGACCGCCGGCCGTTCGTTCCAGGACGAGGTCGAGGCCGAGGTCGCCGAGCTCCTCGGTGAGACCGGCGGCGACGCGGATGAGGACACCCCGGCCGAAGACGCGACGCCGGAGGCCTGACAGCACGAACCACCGACAACCGGGCGGCGGGTGTCCACACCCGCCGCCCGTGTCCACAGTCGGCGGGAAACCCTGTGCCAGGGCGGTGGCTCGCTCCAGGCTCTTCCCATGAGCGTGGCTGTGATCGACCGGAACGACGTGGTGCTACGGGGCAGGCTGTCAGCGCCGGCAGAGGCCCGGACCCTGCCCAGCGGGGACACGCTGGTGAGCTTCCGGTTGGTGGTGCGCCGGCCGGAGCCGCGGTCCAGCGGTCAGTCGGTGGACGTGCTCAGCTGCATCACCTACGACAAGGGGCTCCAGCGCCGGATCGCGGCGTGGCAGCCGGGGGACGTCGTGGAGGTCGAGGGCGCTCTCCAGCGGCGCTTCTGGCGCACCGGGTCGGGCACCGCGTCGGTGTGCGAGGTCAACTGCCGCCGCGGCCGCAAGGTGCCCCGCACCGCGGGCTCGGCGGCCGAGCGCACGGCGTGAGCCGCCGGTCAGTCCGCCAGGGGACGCAGGACCAGACCGGTCCGGGGCTTGGGGACGAACAGCGTGGACTTCCGTGGCATCCGGGCTCCCGCCCGTGCGACAGCGGCCACGTCGGCCGGCGACGGGGGGCGCAGCAGCAGGGCGACGCCGTCGCGCTCGGCTGCGGTCCGCAGGGCGTCCTCGACGGTGTGGGCGATGAGCACGCTCTCGGGCTCGTCGGTCCGCGACCACAGCCCCTCGATCAGACCCTTGTGCGCCAGCACCACGTCGAGTCCACGCCAGGCGGCGGGCGCCTCCGACGGCACCAGGTCGCGGACCGCCGGCGTCGGGTCGCTCAGCTGCAGCAGCCGGCCGCCGTCGCTCAGCAGGAAGCCGGACGCGGCGGGGTCGGCGAGCCAGGCGTCCACGGCAGCGGCGACGGGCGACGGGCCGTCGTGGACCGGTACGTCCTCGACGGTGAAGCCCCTCGCGGCGTCCCGGGCGGCGTCGTCGAGGCGGAGGTCGGGCAGCACGCGGTGGATGGCCGCGACGCGCAGCCCGCCCGGGCCCATCGGGGTCAGCAGTGCGAGGACGGCGTCGCATCCACGGCACCCCGGATCGGTGCGCTGGTGGGCGCGGGCGGCGGCGAACCGGTGGTGCCCGTCGGCGATCACCGCACCCGTGCGTCCGAGCGCCGCGCCGATCCCGGTGACGAGCGCGGCATCGGTCACGCGCCACAGCCGGTGCCGGACGCCGTCGTCGTCAACGATCTGGAGCACCGGCTCCGTACGACGGACGCGCTCGGTGAGGTCGGCGACCTCGGGGTCCGGATCGTGGGCGAGGACGATCGGCTCGAGGTCGGTGCGGGTCGCCGCCAGGAGCGCCCGGCGCCCCTCCACCGCCTCGGGGAAGGTGTCCTCGTGGGGGAGCACTGCGGTCGAGGCCGGGGAGGGCAGGACGACGGCGCCCAACCAGCCCACGGTCGGGGCTCCGCCATCAGCGGGCCGCAGCTCGTAGACCCACAACGCTGGCACCGGGTCCCGGACGAGGACGTCCTCGTCCTGCCAGGCGGCCAGCGTGCGTGCCGCCTGCGCCGCCCAGGGCGGGGACCCGTCGGCGGCCCGCGGCGGCGCGGAGCCGTCAGCGGTGTCGGTCTCGGGCAGGATGAGGCGCACGATGTTGTGCGGATCGGCTCCGGCGAGCCGCTCCCGCCCGGCTGCGGTGACCAGGTCGTACGCCGGCGAGGTCACCCGGGCCAGGTGGGCGGCGTCCCGCACGCGGTAGGTCAGGGCCCGGAACGGCCGCACCTCGAGACCTGCCGCGGGATCGGACGGGCGGCGGTCCGGCGACGACGAGGGCACGACCAAATCGTAGGAGCGCCGTCGACCGGTGCCGTCGCGAGACCGGCGCGGAGGAGACGTGCGGCGCCGCGGATGCCGCGGTCCGCCACCACGGGAAGGACACACACATGACCGACACCGGTGCCGGGAGGTCCGACGGAACCGAGCTGCCCTCGCTGGCCGGCGGGTCGCCCACCCCCTTGACCGAGGCGCACGACGTGGCCCTGCTGGACCTCGACGGTGTCGTCTACGTCGGCCCGGACGCCGTGCCCGGCGTGCCCGAGGCGCTGCGGGGCGTCCGGGACGCCGGCATGCGGCTGGGCTTCGTCACCAACAACGCCGCCCGCACGCCCGAGGACGTGGCGGCACATCTGACCGAACTCGGCGTCGAGGCCACGGCAGCCGACGTGATCACCAGCTCGCAGGCGGCCGCGACCGTCGTCGCGGAACTCCTGGGGCCCGGCGCGCGCATCCTCGCCGTCGGCGGCCCCGGCGTCGCGACGGCCGCCCGCGCCGCCGGGCTGGTCGTCGTGGACCGGGCGGAGGACGAGCCGGACGCGGTCGTGCAGGGCTACGGCCGGGAGGTCGGCTGGGCCCAGCTCGCCGAGGCCGTCGTCGCGGTGCGCAACGGTGCCCGGCACGTCGCCACGAACGCCGACGCCACGATTCCGTCCCCCCGAGGTCCGCTCCCGGGCAACGGGGCCATGGTCGGCGTGGTCAGCGCGGTCACCGGGCGGCCCCCGCTGATCACCGGCAAGCCCGATCCGGCGATGCACGCCGAGTGCGTGCGGCGCACCGGCGCCCAGCGTCCGCTCGTGGTCGGTGACCGGCTGGACACCGACATCGAGGGCGCCCGGCGGGCCGATGCGGCCAGCCTGCTCGTGCTGTCCGGGGTCACCGATGCGGCCACGCTGCTCGCCGCTGTCCCGGGGCACCGGCCCGACCACCTGTCCCGGGACGCGGCCGGCCTGCTGGCGGTCCACCCGCCGGTCCTCCGTGACGGGGCGGGGTGGCGGTGCGGGGACTGGGTGGTCCGGCCGGCCGAGGCCGACGGTCTCCTGCTGGTGCACGAGCCGGGCCGGCAGGCGCAGACGGACCACGCGGCACCCGGGAGCGACGGGCTCGACGGGTTGCGGGCGCTCTGCGTGGCCCACTGGGCCCGGCACCCCGACGACGGCGCCGACGCTCGCCTCCTCGGCGAGGGCACCTCGGCTCGCGAGGCCCTCAGCGAGTGGGGGCTCGCGACCGGCTGACGCGGCCCGCGTGTCAGAGGAGCTTGCGGAGCCGGAGGAGGTCGCGCAGTCCCGCCTCGAGCTTCACCCGTCCCGTCGCCCACGCCGGACCGAACGAGAGCTCGCCAGCGGTCAGGGCCACGAGGTCGTCGCTGGTCATGGTGAGCCGGATGTCGGCCTTGGCCAGGTCGGGACCGTGCGGGACCACGTGCACGTCGCGGACGGCGCCCGAGGCCAGCCGGCCCATGACCACCTGGTCGAGGTCGGTCAGCCGGCAGGACAGGCTGCGGTCCAGGCCGGCCGCGGCCGGGTTGGCCGCCAGGTCGTCGAGGATGCCGCGCAGGGCGGTGAGGCACTGATCCATCGTGGCCACGGGGGCGCATCTCCTGCCGACGTCGGGACGTACCGGGCGCCAGACGGTATCGCCTGCGCTCCGTCACGCCGTGCCCCGTCGTCGGTGACCGGTAACCTCGGCGGGGCACGGACCGGCAGCCCGCCGTCGTGCGGACGTCGACTCCGACGGCCACCTCCCAGCACCTCACGCGCAGAAGGCGATGACGATGACCGAGCCGAGCTCGCCGCGACCCCTGCCGGGTCCGCCGCGCCCGGTCGCGGGTCCGGCCGCGCCGTCCCCGTCGTCGAGCGGGCCGAAGCCGGCGTCCGCGGAGCAGCAGCGTCCGGCCCCCGACCGCTTCGCCGAGCTGGAGCAGCGCCCCGTGGCCGAGCACGTCGCGGTCTTCGAGGCCGAGCACGGCCGGCTCCAGCGCGAGCTCGGCACGATCGACCAGCTCTGATGGCCCGTCGCCGACTCGATGCCGAGCTCGTGCGCCGGGGCCTGGCGCGGTCCCGCGAGCACGCGGTCGCGCTGATCGCCGAGGGCCGGGTCGCCGTCTCCGGTCGGGCCGCGACCAAGCCCGCCACGGGCGTGGACGCCGGTGACCCGGTGGTGGTCCGCACGGATCCCGACCAGCCCAGCTGGGTCTCCCGCGGCGCGCGCAAGCTGCTCGGCGCCCTGGAGGCGTTCCCGGTGGCGATCGAGGGTCGTCGCGCGCTGGACGCCGGCGCCTCCACCGGCGGCTTCACCCAGGTGCTGCTGAGCCGGGGCGCCGCCGAGGTTGTGGCCGTCGACGTCGGCTACGGCGAGCTGGCCTGGCCGCTGCGCACCGACGACCGGGTGCACGTCCTCGAGCGCACCAACGTCCGCACCCTGACCGCCGAGGGGATCGGCGGCGCCGTCGACCTGGTCGTCGCCGACCTGTCGTTCATCTCGCTGCGCCTGGTCCTCCCGGCGCTCACCGGGTGCGCCGCCGCGGAGGCCGATCTGCTGCCGATGGTGAAGCCCCAGTTCGAGGTCGGCCGGGAGCGGCTCGGCGCCGGTGGCGTCGTCCGGGATCCCGAGCACCGGGTGCAGTCCGTCCTGGGGGTGGCCACCGCCGCGGCGGTCCTCGGCTGGGGAACCGCCGGCGTGGTCGCCAGTCCGCTGCCCGGCCCGGCCGGCAACGTGGAGTTCTTCCTGTGGTTGCGCCGCGATGCGGGACCGGTTCAAGAGCACGACATCCGTCGAGCAGTCCAGGAGGGACCGCAGTGAGTCCGACCAGCGAGGGCAGGACTTCCCTGCAGCCACGGCGCGTGCTGCTGACCGTGCACACCGGCCGGCGGGACATCGTGGCCCTGGCCCGTAGCTCCGCCGCGCGGCTGCAGGAGAGCGGCATCGTCGTGCGCCTGCTCGACGACGAGGCCAAGGAGCTGGACATCACCGGCGCCGAGGTGGTGCCGGCGGACGCCGAGGCCGCCCGCGACACCGAGATCGTGATGGTCTTCGGCGGCGACGGCACCTTCCTGCGCGCCGCCGAGCTGGCTCGCTTCACCGACGCCGCTCTCATGGGCGTGAACCTGGGCCGGGTCGGCTTCCTCGCCGAGACCGAGCCCGAGGCGGTCGAGGAGACCCTGCAGGCCATCGAGCGGTGCGAGTACTCCGTGGAGGAGCGACTGGCCATCGAGGTCGACGTCGTCGACGTCGACGGCACGGTCGTCGGCGGCACCTGGGCACTCAACGAGGTGTCGATCGAGAAGGCCGAGCGCTCCCGCGTGCTCGACGTGGTCATCCTCATCGACGGCCGGCCGCTGACCAGCTTCGGCTGCGACGGCGTGCTCTGCGCAACCCCGACCGGGTCGACCGCCTACGCCTTCTCCGCCGGCGGCCCCGTGGTCTGGCCCGACGTCGAGGCGCTGCTGCTCGTCCCGACCAACGCCCACGCGCTCTTCGCCCGCCCGCTGGTCACCTCGCCGAACTCGGTGCTCACCGTCTCGGTCCCCGCCGACGGCAACCGGGCACGCGTCTCGGCGGACGGACGCCGGATGGTCAGCGTCCCCGACGGCGGCCGCGTCGACGTCCGGAAGGCGTCCCGGCCCGTGCGGATCGCGCGCGTGCACGCATCGACCTTCGGCGACCGGCTGGTCGCCAAGTTCGGCCTGCCCGTGCGCGGCTTCCGCGACGCCCGGCACGCCGGTCCCGGCCACGAGCTGACCACCAGCCGGAACGTCTTCGACCGCGAGGTCGTCGACGGGAACGGCGACGTCGTGGCCGGAGGGGAGGCGGCCGGTGGCGGCACGCGCGACGACGGCTGAGCCGGCCGCCCCGGCGCCGACCGCCGACGCCACCGGCCCCGGACGGCTGACCGAACTGCGGATCCGCGGACTGGGGGCGATCGACGACGTCACCCTCGAGTTCGGCCCGGGCCTGACGGTGGTGACCGGTGAGACCGGCGCCGGCAAGACGATGGTCGTCACCGGGCTCACGCTGCTCTTCGGCGGTCGCGCCGATCCGGGCCGCGTCCGGGCGAACGGCCGGGCCGGGGTCGAGGGACGGCTGGCCCTGCCACCGGACTCACCGGTGTGGCAGCGCGCCGCCGACGCCGGCGCCGACCCCGACGACGACGGCAGCCTCATCCTCGCCCGCACGGTGAGCGCCGAGGGGCGCTCCCGGGCGTTCCTCGGCGGGCGGAGCGTGCCGGTCGGCGTCGTCTCCGAGCTGGCCGAGAGCCTGCTCGCCGTCCACGGGCAGACCGATCAGCTGCGCCTGTCCCGACCGGCCGAGCAGCGCCGGGCCCTGGACCGCTACGCCGGCCCGGAGCACCTGGCGCTCCTCGAGCGCTACCGCGCGGCGCACGACCGCTGGCGGACCGCGGCCGCCGAGCTCGACCGGCGCCGCACCCAGGCGCGCGAGCTGGCCCAGGCCGCCGACGTGCTGCGGCACGGGCTCGAGGAGATCGAGGCCGTGGCTCCCGAGCCCGGCGAGGACGAGGCGCTCGCCACCCAGGTGAAGCGGCTCAGCGACGCCGATGCGCTGCGCGCCGCCGCCGACGAGGCGCGCATGGCGCTGGTCGGCGACGTGACCGGCGACCTCGGCGGGGGAGAGGTGCCCCAGGACGCCACCGCCGCGCTGGCCATCGCCGAGCGCGCGCTCGCCGCGTCCGACGACCCGACCCTGGTCCTGCTCGCCCAGGACCTCGCCGACGCCGTCGCGGTGGTGTCCGATGTCGCCGCGCAGCTCTCCGGCTACGTGGCCGACCTCGACGCCGACCCCGCCCGCCTGGCCGAGGTGCTCGACCGGCGGTCGCTGATCACCGGCCTGGTCCGCAAGTACGCCGAGGTCGGCGAGGGCGTGGCCGGGGTGCTCGCCTGGGCGGCCGACGCGGCGCACCGGCTGGCCCAGCTGGACGTCTCCGACGAGGCGCTCGAGCAGCTCGCCGCCGAGCGGGACGCCGCGCGTGCGGAGGTCGACGCGCTCGGCGCCGAGATCTCCGCCGGCCGCCGGTCGGCCGCAGACGGCTTCGCCGCCGAGGTGGGGCGCGAGCTGGCCGGGCTGGCCATGAAGAGCGCCCGCGTCTCCTTCGCCATCGACAGCCACCCCGACGAGCCCGGCCCCGAGGGCATCGACCAGGTCGCCCTGCTGCTCGCCGCGCACCCCGGCGCCCCCGCGCGCCCGGTGCACAAGGGCGCGTCGGGTGGCGAGCTCTCCCGCGTCATGCTCGCCATCGAGGTGGTCTTCGCGGGCGCCGATCCGGTGCCGGTGATGGTCTTCGACGAGGTGGACGCCGGTGTCGGCGGATCGGCCGCGGGCGAGATCGGTCGGCGGCTGGCGCAGCTGGCCCGGCAGCACCAGGTCGTCGTCGTCACCCACCTGGCGCAGGTCGCGGCCTTCGCCGACACGCACCTCGTCGTCGACAAGTCCCCGGACACCGGAGCCGGGGTCACGGCCACCGACATCCGCGCGGTCGAAGACGACGACCGGGTGCGCGAGCTGGCCCGCATGCTCTCCGGGCTGGCCGACAGCGACACCGGCCAGGCGCACGCCCGCGAGCTGCTCGCCGTCGCCGGGCAGGCGCGCCGCTGACCCGTCGAGCCCGGTCGGGTGATCCGGCTTTGCACGACCGATCTCCGGGGTAGTGGTCGGCGGTGACCTGCTTCTCCTCGGCCGACGAGTCGGCCCACTACGGGTTTTCCGTCTGCATGCTGCTCGACCAGTACCGCGAGCAGCTCGGCTGGGAGCGGGACGGTGTCGTCGAGCTGGGCAGCGGTGACGCCACCGCCATCTCCGACGTCGTGGCCAGCCTCCCGGGGCTGCGGGTGCGCGGCTTCGACATCAGCGCCGCCTCGGTCGCGAAGGCCCGGGAGAACATCCGCGCGCGGGGGGTCGACGGCCGCTACACCGTCGAGCTGGGGGACTTCTTCGACCAGGCCGACGCCACCGGCGGCCCGCAGATCGCGACCGTGATCTCCAACCCGCCCTACATCCCCGCGCCCGACCGCGACATCCTCATGCCCGAGCTGTGGGGCGGCGTGCACGGCAACGACCTCGTGCTGCAGCTGCTGAAGTCCGGTTACGACAACGTCATCGCCGCCGTCGCCAGCTACTCCGACCCGGTGGCCACCGTGCGCACCGCCGAGGACGCCGGATACCGCGTCGCCAACTTCCTCGCCATGGGCCTGGACTACGGCGCGTACAGCAGCGAGCCGAAGGTCCGCGACCACATCCGCCGGCTCTGCGACGAGGGCCGCGGCTGGGCCGGGGACGACGAGTACATGGTCGCCATCGCGCTGTTCACCCGGAACCCCGATGTACCCGGTGACCGCGCCGACCAGCTGCTGCGTTCTCTCCAGATCAATCTGTGATCCTCCGGATCACACCGCGGCCAGGAGGCGTACCCCTGCTGCGCTGAGCACGTCCCCGGCCCTCCTCGGGGAACCCTCCGGGTCCCCGCTCGTCGGGCCGCCTCGCAGGGCGGCGCCAGTGATCCGCGAGGGGGACCCTTCGGGCCCGCCCTCGCGGATCACTACCTCCGCTTGGCGTAGCCGGCGAGGCCAAACTGCAGGAGGGCCAGGCCGCGGCGGCCCTGGCGGCGCAGCTCGCCGGAGAGCTCCGGCCCGGTGACGCCGGCCAGCACCCGGTCGCGCGCCAGCTCCAGCAGCGACGCGTACAGCCCGAGGACGGCGTGCGCGGCGAGCCACGGCTCGACCTGCCCCGGCCACGCTCGCGTCTCCTCGGCGATGAGCCCCGCCAGCGCGTCGGTCAGCTCGCCCAGGATCTCCCGCTCCCGCACCTGCAGGGTCCGGCTGCCACGGATGACCCGCGCCATCCGGGCGACGCCGTCGGCCGCCTCCGGCGCGCCGAGCAGCCCCACCGCGGCGACGACGAAGCTGCCGGCCGCTGCCGACACGGACTCTCCGGAGGGGCGCGTGCGCACCGCGTCGAGCAGCGCCTCCCGCATGGGCGGGTCGGCGTCGAAGACCAGGCCCTCCTTCATCGGGAAGTGGTTGAAGACGGTCTTCTCGACCACACCCGCGCGCTTGGCGATCTCGACCACGCTGACGCTGTCGAAGCCCCGCTCGGCGAACAGCTCGGCGGCCGCGTCGACGATCCGCGCCCGTGTCTCCTGGTAACGCTGCTCACGTCGGCCCGGCGCGCGGGCGCCGCGGCGCGCGGCGTCGGCGGCACCCTCGCCGCCCGCTGCACCCGGCTCTGCCGAGCCCGGCGCGCGCGATGCGGCGGAGGTCTGCTCCGTGCCGTCGTCCGCGACCTCGACGGGAGGTTCGGGCGGCGGGGGAGCGGTGGGGAACGCCCTGATCAGCGGCGAGGGGACCGACGGCGGGCGTTCGGTCTCCGGTGCCGCCGGAACGGGGGGAAGAGGGTCGGTACGGGGCACAGCGCGGGCCACTCCAGTCACGGGCGCAACGCTAGTCACGAGTCGGTAACGATCCCTCGTGAGCGCCGACGCGTGCGCCGCTGGCGTGTCGCGCCACCCCTGGTGTCGCGCACTCTGCGTGACTGTCGGGTCGCACTCGCGCGTCGGTGGAACGGCCGGTCGGCCACGCGTGAAAGCATGGAGGTCATGCGCATCGGCACTCTCGGACGTCGCCGGGCACAGGAGTCGGGCCCCGGGGTCAGTGGCACCGCCCGGTTGGACCGCCGCACGAAGAACCTGACCAAGCGACTGCGGCCCGGCGACATCGCCGTCATCGACCACGTCGACATCGACCGCGTCAGCGCCGACGCCCTCGTGGGCTGCAAGGTCGCCGCCGTCGTCAACGCCGCGCCCAGCACCTCCGGCCGCTATCCCAACCTCGGCCCGGAGATCCTGGTGAACGCCGGCATCCCGCTGCTCGACGGCGTCGGGCGGGACGTCTTCGCCGCCCTGAAGGAGGGCACCCGGGTCCGCCTGCACGAGGGGCAGCTGCTGACCGAGGACGGCACCGTCGTCGCCGAGGGGGTCGCCCAGGACGCCGAGCTCGTCGCCGCCTCCATGGCCGAGGCGCGGGCGGGGCTGTCCACCCAGCTCGAGGCGTTCGCGGCCAACACGATGGAGTACATGAAGCGCGAGCGCGCGCTGCTCCTCGACGGCGTCGGCGTGCCGGACGTGACCACGCCGATCGACGGCCGGCACGTGCTCATCGTCGTCCGGGGCTATGACTACAAGGAGGACCTGCACGCGCTGCGGTCCTACATCCGGGACTACCGGCCGGTCCTGATCGGCGTCGACGGCGGCGCCGACGCGCTCATCGAGGCCGGCTACCAGCCCGAGATGATCATCGGCGACATGGACTCGGTGAGCGACGCCTCGCTCACCTCCGGGGCTGAGGTCGTCGTGCACGCCTACCCCGACGGGCGGGCTCCGGGCCTGCCCCGGGTGCAGGAGCTCGGCGTGGACGCCATCACCTTCCCGGCGGCCGCCACCAGCGAGGACATCGCGATGCTGCTCGCCGACGAGAAGGGCGCCAAGCTCATCGTCGCCGTCGGCACGCACGCCACCCTCGTGGAGTTCCTGGACAAGGGACGCGGCGGCATGGCCTCCACCTTCCTGACCCGGCTGCGGCTGGGCGGCAAGCTGGTCGACGCCAAGGGCGTCAGCCGCCTCTACCGCAGCCGCATCTCCACCGCGGCGCTGGTGGTGCTGGTGCTCGCGGCGTTCGTCGCCATCGGCTCCACCCTCGCGGTGTCCTCGGCCGGACGGGTCTACCTCGATCTGCTGCTCGACCAATGGAACAGCTTCGTGTTCTGGCTGGAGAACCTCTTCTCGTGATCGACTTCCGCTACCACCTGGTCTCGCTGATCGCCGTGTTCCTGGCGATCGCGCTCGGGATCGTCATCGGCACCACCCAGCTCAACGGGCCGATCCTCGACCGCCTGGAGAGACAGGTGGACTCCCTCGAGCAGGACAAGCGGGCGCTGGAGGACTCGACGCGGACCCTGCAGAGCGAGCTCGACACCTCCGACGAGTTCGAGACCGCGCTCGCCCCGGCCCTGGTCGAGGGCGCCCTGGCCGGCACCGGCGTGCTGCTGGTCGTCGCCAGCGAGGAGGTCGACTCCGACGACGTCGAGGAGGTCAGCGCGCTGATCACCCAGGCCGGCGGGAACGTCACCGGGCAGATCTCGCTGACCCCGGCCTACACCGACCCCTCGTCGGAGTCGAGTCTGCTCAGCTACGCCACCGGCTCCGGCCTGCCCGCGGGCATCACGCTGCCCGACGTCGACGACGCCGGACAGCTGGTCGGCTCCCTGCTGGCCCAGGTGCTGATGGTGCCGTCGGGCGGCGTCGCCCCCGACACCGCCGCCACGTCGTCGGTCCTCGCCGGACTGCCCGCCCTCGAGGTGCTGACCACCGACAGCGACTCGGTGAGCCCGGCCAACGTCGCCCTCGTGCTCACCGCCGACGAGTTCACCGGCGAGCAGGCGGCCGAGCGGAACGAGACCCTGATCGAGCTGCTCACCGCGCTGGACGCCGCGGGCTCGGGCGTGGTCGTCGCCGGCGACGCCGCCTCGGCCCGTGCGAACGGCCTGATCGGCGCCGTGCGCGACGACACCGGCACGTCGGCCGCCATCTCGACCGTCGACAACATCAGCTCCCCGGCCGGCCGGATCAGCACCGTGCTCGCCCTCCGCGCCGAGACCGAGGGCACCTCGGGCGCCTACGGCACCGGCGAGGACACCCAGCCGGTCCCGCCGGTCCGGTCCGACACCCCGTGACGACGCGGCCCTCCGCCCGCAGCCGGGCCGGGCTCGTGCTCGCCGGTGCCGCGGCCGGCCGGGCCGCGCTCGCCGCCGCGAACGCCCTCTCCGCCACGGAGGCGGGCGCCGCGTGGCGGCGCACCAACTACGCCGGCCGGCCGGTCACCCTGCTCGGCGGCCCGGCGCTCGCCGTGGCCGCCACCGCCGGCGGGCTGCTCGGCGCCCCGGCCGGGTTGCGCGCGGCCACCGTCGTGGTCGGCGGTGTCTCCGGCCTGGTCGGCGGCTACGACGACCTCGCCGGCGCACGGCCGGAGCAGGCCCGCGACAAGGGGCTGGCCGGGCACCTGCGGGCACTGCGCGCCGGACGGGTCTCCGCGGGCGCGGTCAAGGTCGCCGGCATCGGCGCCGCCGGCGCGGTCGCCGCGTGGCTCACCACCCGAGGTCGCGGGCCGCGCGCCGTGGCCGACGCCGTCCTCACCACCGGGCTGGTCGCGGGGACCGCGAACCTGGTCAACCTGCTCGACCTGCGCCCCGGCCGCGCCGCCAAGGCCGGCGTCCTCGCGGCCGCCGCCACGGTCGGCGGGCCGGTGGGCGGCCTGGTGGCCGGCCCGCTCGGCGCCACCCTCGCGGTGCTGCCCGACGACCTGGGCGAGCGGGTGATGCTCGGCGACGCCGGGGCGAACGCGCTCGGCGCGCTGCTCGGCCTGAGGCTGGCCGCCGTGCCGTCCCGCGGCCGCCGTGCGGGGCTGCTCGGCGCGATCACCGCGCTCACGCTGGCCAGCGAGAAGGTCAGCTTCACGCGGGTCATCGAGGCCACCCCCGGCCTGCGCGACCTGGACCGGCTCGGCCGCCGGACGTCGTGACCCGCCGCACGGTCGCCCAGGGGGTCGCCGGCGCGGCGGCGCTGATCGCCGTCCTCACCCTGCTGGCCCGCGTGGCCGGCTTCGGACGCCAGCTGGTGTTCACCAACGCGGTGGGCGCCGGCACCACCGGCGACACGTACCAGGCGGCCAACACCGTCCCGAACATCGTCTTCGAGGTCGTCGCCGGTGGAGCGCTCGCCAGCCTCGTGGTGCCGATGCTCGCCGGAGGGATCGCGGCCGGGAACCGGGAGCAGGTGCGCCGGACGGCCTCGGCGCTGCTGGGCTGGACCCTGCTGGTCCTGACGCCGCTGGCGCTGCTCATCGCCGTGTTCGCCGGACCGATCGCCCGGCTGCTCGGCCCCGGCGAGCCGGCGGAGGTCGACCTCGCCGCCCGGCTGCTGCTCGTCTTCGCGCCCCAGGTCGTCCTCTACGGCATCGGCATCGTGCTCGCCGGCGTCCTGCAGGCGCACCGGCACTTCGCCGCTCCCGCCGTGGCCCCGCTGCTCTCCAGCGTGGTGGTGGCCTCGGCGTACCTGCTCTTCGCGGGCATGGGCGGCAGCCGCGACGTTCCCGACCTGACCCGGTCGGCCGAGCTCGTCCTCGGCGTGGGGACGACGCTGGGCGTTGTGGCGCTGAGCCTGAGCCTGCTCGTCCCGCTGCGCCGGCTCGGCCTGGGCCTGCGGCCGTCGCTGCGCTTCCCGGTCGGCGCGGCGCCGCGGGTGCGCCGGCTGGCCGTGGCCGGCGTGCTCACCCTGGCCGGGCAGCAGCTGGTCGCCTTCGTCGCGATCCGGCTCACCGGCGGCGACGCACCCGACGGCAGCCTCGTGATCTACGGCGCCGCCCTCACGCTCTTCCTCGTCCCGTGGGCCGCGCTGGCCGTCCCCCTGGCGACGTCGGCCTACCCCGGGCTGTCCGAGCGGGCCGAGCTCGGCGACGACGCCGGGTACGCCCGGGCGCTCGCCCCGGTCACCGCCTTCGTCGTCGCTGCCTCGGCAGGGGCCGCCGCGGTGCTGATCGCGGTGGCCGGTCCCATGGCACGGCTCTTCCTGAGCTCCGGCTCCGACGCCGGCGTCGAGGCCCTGCGCGACACCACGATCGCCTTCGCCCCGGGGCTCGTCGGCTACGGGCTCGTCGCCGTCCTCACCCGGGCGCTGTACGCGCGTGGGCAGTGGAAGGCGCCCACCGTCTGCGTGGTCGGCGGCTGGCTGGTCGCCGTCGTCGCGGACGTCGTCCTCGCCGCCGTGCTGCCGGCCGCCGATCGCGCGGCGGCGCTCGGAGCCGGGCACACGCTCGGCGTCACCGTCGCGGGTCTGGCGCTGCTCGTCGTGGTCGCCCGATCGGCTCCCGCGGGCTCGCTCGCCGGGCTGCCCCGCATCGGGACGACGGCGCTCGCCGCCGCAGCGGCGGCCGCGGCCGCCGGGCTCGCCCTCTCCCGGGCCCTCGGCGCGGACCCGGTACCCGACGAGGGGGTCCTCGCCGCGGTCGGCGTGGGGGTGCTGGCCGGAGCGCTCGTGCTCCTCGTCTTCCTGGCCGTCATGATGGGGGCCGCACGCGGCCCGCTGACCGCCGCGTTCCGCGCCCTGCGCGCGCCCGACCGGCAGGAGGTGCACCGTGGCTGAGCGGCCGCTCGCAGGGCGCCGGGTCGTCGAGGTGCTGGCCACCAGCGCCGGTGGCGTCGGCACCCACGTCCGTGCGCTGCTCCCGGTGCTCCGCGAGGCCGGCGCCGACGTGGGCGTCTGCGGTGCACCGGCCACCGAGGAGCTGTTCGGCTTCACCGCGACCGGAGCCGACTTCACGCCCGTCGGGATCTCCACCGGGCTGGCACCCGCCGCCGACGCCCGCGCGGTGCTGCAGCTGCGCCGCGCGCTGGCCGGGGCGGACCTCGTGCACGCGCACGGGCTGCGCGCCGGGCTGGTCGCCGCGGCCGCGCTGCGTGTTCCGGGAGGTCGAGGCCGCTCCGGGCCCCGGCCGCCGCTGGTCCTGACCCTGCACAACGCCCTGCAGGAGGGTGGCGGCCGGCTGCGCGGTGCGCTGCAGGCCCTGGAGCGGCTGACCGTGCGCGGCGCCGACCTCGTGCTCGCCGTCTCGAGCGACCTGGCCGCCAACGCCCGCCGCGCCGGCGCCCCGGACGTGCGCGTCGCCCCGGCCCTCGCCCCGCCGCTGGCGCCCGCTCAGCGCGGCCGCGCGGAGGTCCGCGCGGAGCTCGGCCTCCCCGACGGCCGCCCACTGGTGGTGGCGGTGGGCCGGTTGCACCCGCAGAAGGGCTACGACGTGCTGCTCGACGCGGTGTCCCGCTGGAGCGGCCGCGAGTCGGCACCGCTGTTCGCCGTCGCGGGGGACGGCCCCCTGCAGGACGAGCTCGCCGCCCGGATCGCCGCCGAGCGGCTGCCGGTCGTGCTGCTCGGGCGGCGCAGCGACGTCGCCGACCTGCTCGGTGCCGCCGACGTGTGCGTGCTGCCCTCGCGGTGGGAGGGCAGCCCGTTCACCGCCCAGGAGGCGCTCCGCGCCGGCACCCCGCTGGTCTCGACCCGCGCCGGGGGGATCCCCGAGCTGGTGGGGGAGGGGGCGGTCCTGGTGCCCGTCGGCGACGCCGCCGCGCTCGCCGACGCCCTGGAGCACGTGCTCACCGACCCGGCGCACGCCGCCGCCCTCGCCGAGGCCGGCCGTCGGCAGGCGTCGCAGTGGCCGGACGATGCGGGCGCCGGCCGCCGCGTGGCCGCCGTCTACCGCGAGCTGCTGGGCGCGCCGGCAGCCGGGTCCCGGTGACCGGGGCCCGGCGGTGGGCCCTGCCGCTGGTGCTGCTGCTGACGGTGCTGCTCGGCTGGGCGCCGCCGGCCGCCGCCGCGGACGACGACGCGCCGTCCGTGGACCGCGTCGTCGTGGTGGGCGTGCCCGGTCTGGTGTGGAGCGACGTCGACCCCGAGACCACCCCCACCCTGTGGGCCATGGCCGAGCAGGGGTCGGTCGGCGCCCTGTCGGTGCGGGCCGCCCGCGGGACCACCTGCCTGCTCGACGGCTGGGCGACGCTCGGCGCCGGCAACCGCGCCCGCTTCCCGGGCCCCGACGAGGGGCTGCCGCCGGTTCCGCTGCCGACGGTGCCGCTGCCCGAGGAGGGGCCCGGGGAGCCGGTCCCCGACGGCGCCCCGGCCCCGGGCGACGACGCCGGGACCGACGGGGAGGAGCCCGAACCGCGGGTCGACACCTCGCTGTCGCACTGCGGGCTGCAGGAGCGGATCGCCGCGGTGGCGCTGGACGACCCGGCGGCCACCGTGCAGCGCACCGCCGACGACGAGGGCACGAGCAGGTTCGGCGCCGAGCCCGCGGCGCTGGGCGCCGGCGTCGGCTGCGCCGCCGTCTCGGGACGCGCGGCCGCCCTGGCCGCGGCCGCGCCCGATGTCGCGCTGGACCGGAGAGCCTCGCTGCCGGCCGACCCGGCCGAGCTCACCGCCTTCCTCGGCGGCTGCGACCTGGCTCTGGTCTCCCTCGACCAGCTCACGCTGGCCGGGAGCCCCGGCGCCGACCAGACCGACGACGGCACCGAGCCCCGCCCGCGGGCCGGCGCCCTGGGCCGCATCGAGGAGTCGCTGGTCCGGCTGCAGGCCGCCGTCGAAGCGCTGCCGGGCGAGACGCTGGTGCTGCTCGCCGGGATCTCCGAGGTCAACGACGGCCGCCCGCAGCTGCACGTCGCCATCGCCACCGGCCCGGGCTTCGACGGCGGCGGCTGGCTGCGCTCGGCGAGCACGGGACGCGCGCCCTACGTCCAGCTGATCGACCTCGCGCCCACCGCGCTGCGCGCCCTCGGGCTGGACGTCCCGGCCTCGATGAACGGGCAGCCGCTGCGCGCCACCGGCGACCGGCCGGCGCTGGCCGACGCGGTGACCGACCTCGAGCGGATGAACGTCGCGGCCACGGTGCACCACCGCAACGTCGGCGACTTCTTCTGGCTCGTGGTCACCGTCGGGGCCGTGCTGGTCGGCCTCGGCGTCCTGCTGCTCGGGCTGCGCGCCGGCCCGCGGGAACCCGGCGCGCCGGTCCGCCGGGCCCGCGCGGCGCTGCGGGTGCTGTGCCTCGCCGTCGCGGCGCTGCCGGTGGCCACGTACCTGGCCGGGTTCGTCCCCTGGGAGCGCAGCGACGCCCCGCTGCGGTCGCTGGTCCTGGCGGTGCTGGGCGCCGTCGTCGGAGTCACCGCCGTCGCGGCGCTGGGGCCCTGGCGGCGCAGCCGGCTGGGGCCACCCCTGGTGGTCCTGGTCATCACCTTCGGCACGCTGGTGGGCGATGTGCTGACCGGCTCGATGCTGGAGCTCAACGGCCTGCTCGGGTACGACGCCATCGTCGCCGGCCGGTTCACCGGCTACGGGAACCTGAGCTTCGGCCTGCTGTCGGTGAGCGCGCTGCTGGTCACCGCCGCGGTGGCCACGGCCGTCGGGCGCCGGGTGCCGCCGGATCGGCGCCGGCTCGCCGTGGGCGCCGTCGTCCTCGGTGCCGGCGTCCTCACCGTCGGCGTCATCGGCGCCCCGCCGCTGGGCCGCGACTTCGGTGGCGTGCTCGCCGCGCTGCCCGGGTTCCTGCTGCTGGCGATGCTGCTCACCGGGCTGCGGGTCACCGTCGCCCGGCTGGTCGTGATCCTGGCCGCCGCGGTCGTCGCCGTCGGCAGCATCGCCGTCCTCGACTGGTCGGGGCCGGCCGCCGAGCGCAGCCACCTGGGCCGGTTCGTCGAGCAGGTCCTCACCGGCGAGGCGTGGACGGTCGTCTCGCGGAAGGCGTCCGCCAACCTGGACATCCTGCTGGGCAGCCCGCTGGCCTGGATGCTGCCGGTCGCGCTGGTGGCGGCGGTGTGGCTGCTCCGGCCCGGCGGGCCGCTGCGCAGCGCCGACGGCGTGCCGCCCGGCGGTCTGGCCGCCGCAGACGCGACGGTGCTGCGCGCCGGCCTGCTCGCCGGTGCGCTGAGCCTGACGCTGGGCGCCGCGGTCAACGACTCCGGCGTCGCGCTCCCGGCCACGGCGGCCGCGCTGCTGGTGCCCCTGCTGATCTGGCTGGCGGCGGCTCCGCGGCCCGGCGCCCCCACGGAGGGGGAGGGCGCACGTGGCGCTGCCCACTCGGGCCCGGACGACGACCCGGACCGTGTTACGGTCGTCTCCCGTGGATCGACCGTCTGGAACGCCTGAATCCGTCGCGTCACGCGGCCTCCTCCGCAACTCCCAGCCGACGAAGTTCGTCTTCGTCACCGGCGGGGTTGTCTCCTCACTCGGCAAGGGTCTGACCGCCAGTTCGCTGGGGGCGCTGCTGTCCGCCCGCGGGCTGCGGGTGACCATGCAGAAGCTGGACCCCTACCTCAACGTCGACCCCGGGACGATGAACCCGTTCCAGCACGGCGAGGTCTTCGTCACCGAGGACGGCGCCGAGACCGACCTCGACGTCGGCCACTACGAGCGCTTCCTCGACATCGACCTCTCCGGCCGGGCCAACGTCACCACCGGCCAGGTCTACTCGGACGTGATCGCCAAGGAGCGCCGCGGCGAGTACCTCGGTGACACCGTGCAGGTCATCCCGCACATCACCAACGAGATCAAGTCGCGGATCCTGGCCGGCGCCGACAGCGCGGAGCGCGTCGACGTCGTCATCACCGAGATCGGCGGCACCGTCGGCGACATCGAGTCGCTGCCCTTCCTCGAGGCCGCCCGCCAGGTCCGCCACGAGATCGGCCGGGACAACTGCTTCTTCCTGCACATCTCGCTGATCCCCTACATCGCGCCGTCGGGCGAGCTGAAGACCAAGCCGACCCAGCACTCGGTCGCCCAGTTGCGCAGCATCGGCATCCAGCCCGACGCGATCGTGTGCCGCTCGGACCGTGAGATCTCCGACGGGCTCAAGCGCAAGATCAGCCTGATGTGCGACACCGACGTCGAGGGCGTCGTCTCCTGCCCGGACGCGCCGTCGATCTACGACATCCCGAAGGTGCTGCACAGCGAGGGACTGGACGCCTACGTCGTCCGCCGGCTCGGGCTGCCCTTCCGGGACGTGGACTGGACCGTCTGGGGTGACCTGCTCGACCGGGTGCACGCGCCCAGGCAGACGGTGACGATCGCGCTGGTCGGCAAGTACATCGACCTGCCCGACGCCTACCTCTCGGTGACCGAGGCCCTGCGCGCCGGCGGGTTCGCCCACCGCAGCCGGGTGCAGATCCGCTGGGTGCCCTCGGACGACTGCGCGACCCCCGACGGCGCCGCCAAGGCGCTGGCCGGCGTCGACGGCGTCTGCATCCCCGGCGGCTTCGGCGTCCGCGGCATCGAGGGCAAGCTCGGCGCCATCCGGCACACCCGGACCAACGGCATCCCGACCCTCGGGCTGTGCCTGGGTCTGCAGTGCATGGTCATCGAGTACGCCCGCGACGTCGCCGGGCTGGAGAAGGCCAACTCCACCGAGTTCGACCCCGAGACCCCCGAGGCCGTCATCGCGACCATGGCCACCCAGCTGGACGTCGTCTCCGGGGAGCGCGACATGGGCGGCACGATGCGCCTGGGCAGCTACCCGGCCTCGCTGCAGCACGGCTCGGTGGTCGCGGGCGTCTACGGCTCGACCGAGATCACCGAGCGGCACCGGCACCGCTACGAGGTGGCCAACGCCTACCGCGACCGGCTCAACGAGGCCGGCCTGGTCTTATCGGGCACCTCGCCCGACGGCACGCTGGTCGAGTTCGCCGAGCTGCCCGCCGACGTCCACCCGTTCTTCGTCGGCACCCAGGCACACCCCGAGCTCAAGAGCCGCCCGACCCGGCCGCACCCGCTGTTCGCCGGCTTCGTCCAGGCCGCCATCGACTACCAGGAGTCCGCACGGCTCCCGGTGATCATCGATGAGGCGCAGCAGGTCGGCACCTGATGACCGACGCCGCCGACGGGCACGACTACCGGGTCGTGGCCAGCGAGCCCGTGTACGACGGACGCATCATCTCGCTGCGCCGCGACACCGTGGCCATGCCCGGCGGCGGCGACTCGGTGCGCGAGGTCGTGTCCCACCCGGGTGCCGTCGCCGTCATCGCGCTGGACGACGACGGCCGGGTGGTGCTGCTCCGGCAGTACCGGCACCCCGTGGGCGGCTACCTCTGGGAGCTGCCCGCCGGCCTCCGGGACGCCGACGGCGAGCCTCCGCTGGAGACGGCGAAGCGCGAGCTGGCCGAGGAGGTGCTGCTGGCCGCCGAGCGGTGGTCGCTGCTGACCACCACGTACAGCACGGCGGGCTTCTGCGACGAAATGGTGCTGGTCTACCTGGCTGAGGGCCTCCACGACGCCGCGCTGCCCGACGGGTTCGTCGTCGAGAACGAGGAGCTCGACATGACGATCGAGCGGGTGCCGCTCGCCGACGCCGTGCAGCGGGTGTTCGACGGCGACATCCGCAGCGCCGCCGCGGTGGTCGGCATCCTCGCGGCGGCGCAGGTGCGCGCCACCGGTCCCCGGCTGCGGGACGTCTCCGCCACCTGAGCGCGGCACGCCCGCCTCTGCGACCTGCCGCTGACGCGGTGTCCGCGTCCTCGGCGCAGACTGGTCCCGTGGACCACGAGGCGCTGCGGCGGGTCGCAGACCTGCTCGACGAACGCAATCGCGTGGACGGCGAGATCGCCGCGCTCATCCAGCGGCCGATGACGTCCGGCCATCTGGGAGAGTGGATCGCTGCCGAGATCTTCGACATCGCACTCGAGAAGTCAGCAACGTCGGCCGCCCTGGACGGCTACTTCCGCTCCGGCCCGCTCCAGCATCGGTCAGTCAACGTGAAGTGGTACCTGCAGCGAGAGGGCATCGTCGATCTGACCTCCCCGACGGTGCCGGACGACTACCTCGTGATGACCGGTCCAACCAGCGCGGCGACGAGCTCGCACGGTCGAAAGCGGCCATGGCGGATCGACAGCGTCTACCTCTTCGATGCCACGCAATTGCGCGACGACCTGGTCGCGCGCGGCAGAAAGGTCGGCACGGCCTCGAGCGTTCGCGCCGAGCTGTGGGCGCAGGCTGAGATCTATCCGGAGCCGGCCAACTCTCGGTGGGTCCTCACCGAGGACCAGGTCGAAGCGCTGCGCTTGTTCACCCCGGCTGCGAAACGCCCGCCTGTCCCGTAGCCGCCCGCTATGGGACGCCCAACCTGTCCCGCTTCAGAGCCGCTCCTCTCCGGCCGACACTCTGGGAGCGGAGTGCTCGATAGTGAGAGCCCACCGTTCAACACTGTTGGGAGGCACAGCGGTGGGCCACAAGCTGCTGATCGGCTTGGCAGTCGGTTTGCCGGCTGCGTGGCTGCTGGGGATCGGGCTGAGTCTGGTACTGCCGTGGACCACGACTGATGCGACCGGCAGGGAGACCCTCGACGGTCCTGGCGCGGTGCTCTTCTACCTGACTCTCCTCGGGGGCGCTGCACTGACCCTCGTCGCGGTCGTTGCCTGCATCGCTTGGGGGCTCATAGTTCTCGTTGGTCGGGGAAGGAAACGCTCAGGAGCACGGTGACGGCGCGGAGACGTCCGCATGTCCCATGAACCGCCTTCTGGGCGAGTCCGAGGCGCCGCCGGGCCGATGTCGTCTCCCTCATCAGACGTCCTCATCTCGCCCAGAACTGTCAGAGGTGGCCCGTAGCTTCGGAGTGTGCAGACGCTGGCGGGGACCTCCGTGGTGGAGGGGGTGGTGGTCGACTGGGTGGGTGCCCGGCCGGAAGCTCACCTGGACGTGCCTGCCGAGTGGCTGGACGACGAGCAGGTCGCCGCGGAGCTGGGCCGGATCGAGCGGGACCGGGCGCGGCAGACCGCGCGGGAGGCGCAGCTGATCCTGCGGTTGGCGGAGCTGCGGCCGGATACGGACGACCCGGCGCCCGGCACACCCGGTGCGCGTCGGCGGAGCTGGCGGAAGACCGCTCCGGAGTTCGCCGGGGTCAGTGAGTTCTTCGTCGACGAGGTGGCGCACGCGCTGAACCTGGGCCGGGGGACGGCGGCGTTCCGGGCGCGGCGGGCGTTCACCTGGCGGGACAACCTGCCGGCCACGTTCGCAGCGCTGCGCCGGGGCGCGGTCGACGAGCGTCGGGCCGGGGTGCTGGCCGATGCTCTGCAGGGGGCTGCCCCGGAGCTGGCACGGGCAGTGGAGATGACTCTGTTGCCGGAGGCGGGTGAGCTGTCGCTCGCCCGCCTCCGGGATCGCGCTCTCGAGCTGCTCGCCGAGCTCGACGCCTCGGCGGTGGAGGAGCGGCGGGCCGAGGCTCAGTGTGCCGCCGACGTGCGCGTCCACCCGACGGCGGACGGGATGGCGGCGCTGACCGCCGACATGAGCGCGGAGGAGGCGGCGGCCTGCCACGCGGTGATCGACCAGCTGGCCGCGATGGCGAAGGCCGACGGTGACGAGCGGCCGATCGGGCAGATCCGGTCGGCGATCCATTCGATGCTCATCCTGCGCCCCGCCGATTCCGGCCTGGGCGGGGTGTCGGTGCAGTTGACCGTGACCGCCGCGCTCGACGGGCTCGACGGGGCCGGCGATCGGGGTGGCGAGGTCGCCGGCTTCGCGATCACCGCTGCGCACCTGCGTGAGCTGCTGCGCCGGGTGGAGGCGATCGGGCTGACCGCGCCGGCCGGTGGGTCGCTCACGTTCGCGCTCACCGACCAGCGCGGGCAACTGCTGGCCACGGTGAGCGGTGCAGAGCTCGGGCGGCTCGCGGCCAAGGGCTGCGCGCAGCACCCGGACGCGGCATGCGGCTGCGCGGTGCTGGGCATGCCGGCCGACACCGACAGCTACGAGCCCCGAGCGGCCCAGCAGCGGTTCGTGACGACGCGGGACCGGCGGTGCCGGATGCCGAACTGCGGTCAGCGGGTCGGTTGGGCCGACCTCGACCACGTGGTGGCGCATGCGGACGGCGGCCGGACGTCGTGCTCGAACCTGTGCTGCGCGTGCCGTTCCCACCACCGGCTGAAGACCTTCGCCCGGGGCTGGCGGTTCCGCATGGATCCCGACGGCACGCTGCACGTCACCAGCCCGTCGGGGATCACCCGGACGACCCGGCCGCCCGGTCTGCGACCACCCGAGCCGCCACCGTCACCGCCGGACCCCGCGGACGACCCGCCGCCGTTCTGAGTGCTGGGTACGAGTGGTGGTTCCGAGCGCTCGGTCCGAGGGCTGGTTCCAAGTGCTGGGTTCCAAGTGCTGGGGGTGCTGGCTGCTGGTTCCGAGTGCGTGGTCAGGTGAGTAGCGTCCGGGCGCCGGCGTCGGGCAGGCGCAGGCCCAGGCGGTCGAGCTCCAGCGTGGCCAGTGACCTGACCGCTGCCGGGTCGCCGGCGCGCCAGGCCGCGCCCGTGCCCGGCGGCAGCGCGGCCAGCCGGGGGAGCGGCGCGGTCGCCAGCGCCCGCGCGGCCAGCAGCTCCAGGTCGGGGCCGCCGGTCGAGGTGCCGGACAGCACCTGCTGAGCCGCGGTGGCCTCGCGCACCCAGCGGGTCCGCCAGGGCAGCCAGCGCAGCAGCATCCAGCCCACCGGCAGGACGACCAGCGCGACGGCCAGGATCAGAGCCAGGGTGTCGACGGCGTCCTGCGCGCTCTGCCCGGCGCCGCGCACCGAGCCGCTGGCCCGGGCCAGCGCGTCGAACGGCGTCGCCAGCTCGTCACCCACCAGCGGGACGTCCTCGGCCACGCCCGCCGCCGAGTCCATGCTGCCGCCGACCGACCGGCCGAGGTCCTCGACCGCCTTGCCCGGCCCGGCCAGCAGCAGCACCGCGCCGTGCGCGGCCCGCGCGGCGAGCACCCAGCCGACGATCCACACCAGCAGCCCGGCGTCGGCGGCGAGCTGGCGCAGGCGGAGGGCGGGGTGCTGGGCGTACAGGCGCATCCGCCCATCCTTCGGGCGGCCGCCACCGGCCGCAGGTCGAGCGTGCCCGGGCGGGAGCGTGCCTAGACTCCGGCCCATGCAGGTCGGGGTGGCCCGGGAGATCAAGAGCGGTGAGTACCGGGTGGCGCTCACCCCGGCCGGCGTGACCGAACTGGTCCGCGCCGGCCACACCGTGCTGGTCGAGAGCGGCGCCGGCGAGGGCTCCTCGATCCCCGACGCCGAGTACGCCGCCGCCGGTGCGCGGCTCGTGCCCGCTGCCGACGACGTCTGGGCCGACAGCGAGCTGCTGCTCAAGGTCAAGGAGCCGATCGCCGAGGAGTACGGCCGGCTGCGCGCCGGGCAGACGCTGTTCACCTACCTGCACCTGGCCGCGTCGCAGCAGTGCACCGACGCGCTCGTCGCCTCCGGCACCACCGCGATCGCCTACGAGACGGTGCAGACCGCCGACGGCGCGCTGCCGCTGCTCGCACCGATGTCCGAGGTCGCCGGCCGGATGGCACCGCAGGTCGGCGCGCACGCCCTCGAGCGTGCGCACGGCGGCCGCGGCGTCCTGCTCGGCGGCGTCCCCGGGGTGCCCGCCGCGACGGTCGTCGTCCTGGGCGCGGGGGTCTCCGGCATGAGCGCGGCCGCGATCGCCCTGGGGATGCAGGCGGAGGTCGTCGTCCTGGACAAGGACATCGACAAGCTGCGCGCCGCCGACCGGATCTACCAGGGCCACCTGCAGACGGTCGCGTCCACCGCTTACGCGGTGGAGCGCGCGGTGCTCGAGGCCGACCTGGTGATCGGCGCGGTGCTGGTGCCCGGCGCCCGGGCGCCGGTGCTGGTGAGCAGCGAGCTGGTGTCGCGCATGCGGCCCGGGTCGGTGCTGGTGGACATCGCCGTCGACCAGGGCGGCTGCTTCGAGGACACCCGGCCCACCACGCACGACGAGCCGACCTTCCGGGTGCACGGGTCGGTCTTCTACTGCGTCGCGAACATGCCCGGCGCGGTGCCGAACACCTCCACCCACGCGCTGACCAACGTCACGCTGCCCTACGTCATGACGCTGGCGGAGCACGGCACCGCCGGAGCGGTGGCGGCGGACCCGGCCCTGGCGCTCGGGGTGAACGTGGCCGGCGGCGAGGTCGTCCAGCCCGAGGTCGCCCGGGCGCACGGCCGGGCCGCCGTCCCGCTGACGGAGGTGCTGTCCTGACCGTCGCCGACGTCCCGCCGCGCGTCTCCGGCTCCGACGTGGAGCGGGTGGTGACGGGCTACCTGGACCACCTCACCGTGGAGCGCGGGCTCGCCTCGAACACCATCTCCTCCTACCGCCGCGACCTGCGCCGGTACACCGGGTACCTCGACGCGGCCGGCGTGCGCGGGCTGCGGGAGATCACCGAGTCCGACGTCGCCGGCTTCCTCGCCGCCCTGCGCCGTGGGGACGACGACCACCCGCCGCTGTCGGCCACGTCGGCCGCGCGCGCGGTCGTCGCGGTGCGCGGGCTGCACCGCTTCGCCCTGCTGGACGGCCTCGTGCCGGACGACGTCGCCGCCGAGGTCCGCCCGCCCACGCCGGCCCGCCGGCTGCCCAAGGCGGTGCCGGTCGAGTCGGTCGTCGCGCTGATCGAGGCGGCCGGTGCGCTCGAGGGGCCCCGCGGCCTGCGCGACCGGGCGCTGCTGGAGCTGCTGTACGGCACCGGCGCGCGCATCTCCGAGGCCGTCGGGCTCGCCGTCGACGACGTCGACCGCGGCCAGGCCACGGTGCGGCTGGCCGGGAAGGGCGGCAAGGAGCGGATCGTGCCCGTCGGCAGCTACGCCCTGCGGGCGGTGGAGGACTACCTGGTGCGGGCGCGGCCCGAGCTGGCCGTCAAGAGCCGGGTCGGGGTGCGCGGGGGAGCGCTGTTCCTCAACGTCCGCGGCGGCCCGCTGTCACGGCAGAGCGCCTGGCAGATCCTCCGGTCGGCCGCGGAGCGGGCCGACGGCACGGGCGGTGCGCTGGCCTCCTCGGTCTCGCCGCACACGCTCCGGCACTCCTTCGCCACCCACCTGCTCGACGGCGGGGCCGACGTGCGGGTCGTGCAGGAGCTGCTCGGTCACGCCTCGGTGACCACGACGCAGGTGTACACGCTGGTGACCGTCGATCGGTTGCGCGAGATCTATGCGACCAGCCATCCACGGGCGTTGAACTGACAGTCGGCCCGCGAAAGCCTTGGCAGATCTGACGGCCCATTCGGCTGGAGCAGTCCCACAAGTTGTCAATCGTCGCCATGTCGACAAGTCTCCGGCGCGCCCCCTTGGGCATTCCGGCCACGCTTCGTAGCGTCCTCATCACTCGAGCGGACAGGACGGCTGACCGCGCCCCAGAACCGGGGACCGGGTACGAGGTGGAGGCGACAGACCCATGGCGATCCGAGCGGACGCGGCCCACGCCGTCGCGCGCCCGCGTGACGGCGACCCGGAGATGGGTGCCGCCGCCTCGCGGCAGGACCCCGCGCGGGCCCGGCAGCGTCGGCTGCCGGACCCCAAGCCGCTGACCGAGCACGGTCCGGCCCGCGTCATCGCGATGTGCAACCAGAAGGGCGGCGTCGGCAAGACGACGTCGACGATCAACCTGGGTGCCGCGCTGACCGAGTTCGGCCGCAAGGTGCTGCTCATCGACCTCGACCCGCAGGGTGCCCTGTCGGTCGGGCTCGGGATCCCGGCCCAGAACATGGACCGGACCATCTACAACGCCCTGATGGAGCGGAACACCACGCTGCGCGACGTGCGGGTGCACACCGACGTCCCCGGCCTGGACCTGGTCCCCAGCAACATCGACCTGTCCGCCGCCGAGGTGCAGCTGGTCAGCGAGGTCGCCCGTGAGCAGACCCTGCTCCGCGTGCTCGCCGACGTGCGCGACGAGTACGACTACATCCTCATCGACTGCCAGCCCTCGCTGGGCCTGCTCACGGTCAACGCCCTGACCGCCGCGCAGGGCGTCATGATCCCGCTGGAGTGCGAGTTCTTCTCGCTGCGCGGGGTGGCGCTGCTGGTCGACACGATCGACAAGGTGAAGGAGCGGCTCAACCCGCAGCTGGAGATCTCCGGCATCCTCGCCACGATGTACGACTCCCGGACCGTGCACTGCAAGGAGGTGTTCAGCCGGGTGGTCGAGGCCTTCGGCGACACCGTCTTCCAGACCGTCATCCAGCGCACCGTCCGCTTCCCGGAGACCACCGTCGCCGGGCAGCCGATCACCACCTGGGCGCCGACGTCCTCGGGTGCCGCGGCCTACCGCGACCTCGCCAAGGAGGTGCTGGCGCTGTGACCCGACGCCCCGTCCTGCCCGGTGCGTCCGAGCTGTTCCGGCGCACCGACTCCGCCTCCGCCCTGCCGGAGGTGACCGAGCTGCCGAGCCTGAGCAGCACGGTGAGCTCGCCGGCCCTGCGCGGCGCGGTCGCCGGCCGCCGGGCGGAGGAGCCGGCCGCCGAGCCCGCCGCGGCCAGCCCGCTCACCCTCGTCCCGGGTGGTGCGGCCACGGCCGACGACGATCTCGCCGCCTTCCGCGGCGCCCCCGCGCCGGCTCCGGTGCTCCGGCCGAGTGTGCCGACCCGGGGCCGCCCGGCGCGCGGCCGCGAGCGCACCAAGCACGACGAGAAGATCACCGTCTACATCTCGGCCGACGACCTGATGCAGCTGGAGACCGCGCGGCTGACCCTGCGCGGCCAGCACGGTCTGGCCGCCGACCGCGGGCGGATCGTCCGGGAGGCGATCTCGGTGATCCTCGCCGACCTCGCCGACCGCGGTGAGGACTCCGTGCTGGTCCGCCGGCTCAAGGGATGAGCACCCGGCGGGCCTAGGCTGCCGTCGTGACCGAGGCGCCGCAGACCGCGCGTTTCACCGTCAAGCTGACCAACTTCGAGGGGCCGTTCGACCTCCTGCTGCAGCTGATCGGCAAGCACAAGCTCGACGTCACCGAGATCGCGCTGTCGAAGGTCACCGACGAGTTCATCGCCCACCTGCGCGCGCTCGGCGGGGAGCTCGACCTCGACCAGGCCAGCGAGTTCCTCGTCGTCGCCTCCACGCTGCTCGACCTCAAGGCCGCCCGGCTGCTGCCGGCCGCCGACGTCGACGACGAGGACGACCTCGAGCTGCTCGAGGCCCGGGACCTGCTCTTCGCCCGGCTCCTGCAGTACAAGGCCTACAAGCTTGCCGCGGCCTTCCTGCGCGAGCGGGAGGCCGACGCGTCCCGCCGGTTCCCCCGCGCGGTGGCCCTCGAGGCGCGCTTCGCCGACCTCGTGCCCGAGGTGCGCCTGGACGTCACCCCCGAGCAGTTCGCCGCCCTCGCCGCGCGGGCCCTGGCACCGAAGCCGGTGGAGACGGTCGGCGTCGCGCACCTGCACGCCCCGGCGGTCAGCGTGAGCGAGCAGCTGATGGTCGTCCGCGACCACCTGGCCCGCGCCGGCACCGTCTCCTTCCGCGCGCTGACCGCCGACTGCTCGCACACCCTCGAGGTCGTCGCCCGGTTCCTCGCGCTGCTCGAGCTCTACCGGCAGCAGCGGGTGACCTTCGAGCAGCTGACGCCGCTCGGTGACCTGCACGTCCGCTGGACCGGGCGGGAGGCCTCCGGCGAGGCGGTCGACGTGGACGGCGCGCTGCCCGGCCCCGGCACCCCCGACGACCTCGACGAGGAGTACTCGTGACCAGCGACGACGACCGGCCCGGCGACCCAGGCCCGCGCGACGAGCCCGCCCCCATCTCCTGGGAGGCGCTGGCCGCCGAGCTCGCGGCGACCCGCGAGGTGGCCGCGAGTCGCGGCGAGGACGACCCCGCCGCGTGGGACGCCGTCGCCGCGGAGCTGGCCGCCCGCGTCTCGGACCTGCCGGTCGAGGAGCCGGAGGTCGCGCCCGTCCCGCTGGAGGACGACGGGGACACCCCGGCCACGGCGCCCGCCCCGGAACCCGAACCCGAAACCGGAGCCGAACCCGAGCAGGTGCCCGAGGCGCTGGAGCTGCTCGACCCGGACGAGCTGCGGGGCGGGCTGGAGGCGCTGCTGTTCGTCATGGACGACCCGGTCGACGAGGTCACCCTCGCCGGGGCGCTGCGCTGCGACCTGATCCAGCTCCGCACCGGGCTGGCCGAGCTCGCCGCGGGCTACGACGCGCGCTCGGCCGGGATCACGCTGCGCCGGGTGGGGGAGGGGTGGCGGCTCTACACCCGCGAGGAGCACGCCGGCGTCGTCGAGCGGTTCCTCGTGGACGGCCAGCGCAGCCGGCTCACCCAGGCCGCGCTGGAGACCCTCGCCGTCATCGCCTACCGGCAGCCGGTGACCCGTGCCCGGGTGGCCGCCATCCGCGGGGTCGGCGTCGACGGCGTGATGCGCACGCTGATCAGCCGCGGGCTGGTCTCCGAGGTGGGCAGCGACCCCGACAGCGGGGGAGGGCTGTACGCCACGACGCCGCTGTTCCTGGAACGGCTCGGGCTCACCAGCCTCGCGGACCTGCCCGAACTGGCCCCGCTGCTGCCGGAGACCTCCACCGTCCTCGACGAGCACCCCGACAGCTGAGCCACCCCCGCGCGAGGGAGCCGTCGGCCGGGTGGCGGTCGCCGGGCCCGCGAGGTGGGAGACTGGGCGGTGATGAGCGCTGCGACCCCGAACGACGAGACCCCGAACGATGACGTCCCCATCTCCGCAGGCGAGGGCTGGTCCGAGGACATGGAGCTGGCTCCTGTCCACCCCGGCGACCGCGCGCCCGAGGGCGACGGCGACGACCGCGAGGGGGAGCGGCTGCAGAAGGTCCTGGCCCGTGCCGGGGTCGGCAGCCGGCGGGTCAGCGAGGACATGATCGACGCGGGCCGGATCAGCGTGAACGGCGCCGTCGTCACGGTGCAGGGCATGCGGGTGGATCCGACGCGCGACAAGATCGCCGTGGACGGCGTCCGCGTCGAGATCCGCGACGACCGGGTCACCTACGCGATGAACAAGCCGCCGGGCGTGCTGACCGCGATGAGCGACGACCGCAACCGCCCGACCGTCGGCGACATGGTGGGCGACCTGGCCCCCGGCCTGGTGCACGTCGGCCGGCTGGACCAGGACACCGAGGGCCTGCTGCTGCTCACCACCGACGGCGAGCTGGCCCACCGGCTGGCCCACCCGTCCTACGGCGTCCAGAAGACCTACCTGGCCCAGGTGTCGGGCTCGGTGCCCCGTGACATGGCCAAGCGGCTGCGCGGCGGCATCGACCTCGACGACGGCCCGGTCAAGGTCGACTCGTTCCGCGTCGTCGACACCCACGCCGGCCAGTCGGTGGTCGAGGTCGTGCTGCACGAGGGCCGCAAGCACATCGTCCGCCGGCTGCTGGCCGAGGTCGGGCTGCCGGTGTCCCGGCTGACCCGAACCGCCGTCGGGCCGATCGAGCTGCGCGCGATGCGCTCCGGCACGATCCGCAAGCTCAGCCGGCAGGAGCTCGGCACCCTCTCGGAGCTCGTCGGGCTGTAGGTCCCGGGCGGGGAGCGGCGTTCCGGGGGACCGGTGGCGGAGGCTCCCTAGACTCGATCGAGGCCCCCGGCGATCCGGGCGCCGGTGCAGCGCAGAGAACGAACGAGGAGTGTGCATGGCCGTCCGAGCCATCCGGGGCGCGACGCAGGTCGAGGCCGACGACCGGGAGCAGGTGCTCGAGGCAACCCGCGAGCTGGTGAGCACCGTGCTCGAGCGCAACGCGCTGGAGCACGACGACGTCATCAGCATCGTGTTCACCGCCACGCCCGACCTGGTCTCGGAGTTCCCGGCGCTGGCCGCGCGCGAGCTGGGCATGGGTGACGTGCCGCTGATGTGCGCCACCGAGATCGCCGTCCCGCACGCCCTGCCGCGGGTGCTGCGGTTGATGGCGCACGTGGAGACCCCGCGGCCGCGCTCGGAGATCCAGCACGTCTACCTGCGCGGTGCCGCCGCGCTGCGCCGGGACATCGCCCAGTGACCGACCCGACGCCCGAGCAGCACCCGTTCCGGGGCGCGGTGACCCTCGACGGGCCGTCGGGCACCGGCAAGTCCAGCGTCGGCCGGGGGGTCGCCGCCCGGCTGGGCGCGTCCTACCTGGACACCGGGGCGATGTACCGCGCGGCCACGGTCGCCGTCCTGGACGCCGGGATCGACCCCGGCGACGCCGAGGCCGTCGCCCGGACCGTGGCCGCCGCCCGCATCGAGGTGGGCACCGAGGCCGGGACGGAGCGCGTGGAGGTCGACGGCGCCGACGTCGCCGTCCGCATCCGGAGCGCCGAGGTCACCCGGGCGGTGTCCGCGGTCTCCGCGGTGCCGGCCGTGCGCCGGCAGCTGGTCGCCCAGCAGCGCGACCTCGTGGGGGCGGCCGACGCCGTCGTCGTCGAGGGGCGCGACATCGGCACGGTCGTCCTGCCCGACGCGACGCTGAAGGTCTACCTGACCGCGGCGCCCGAGGTCCGCGCCCAGCGCCGGGCCGGGCAGCTCGGCCTCACCGAGGCCGCACAGATCGACGACCTGGCCGCGGATCTGCGCCGCCGGGACCAGTACGACAGCAGCCGGGCGGACAGCCCGCTGCGACCGGCCGCGGACGCCGTGGTCGTGGACAGCAGTGAGCTGAGCCAGCAGGCCGTGGTGGACCGCATCGTGGCGCTGGCTCAGGCCGCGCTGGTGACAGGGGACCGAACGTGACCGAGAAGCAGGACGGGCCGCTGCCCGTCGTCGCCATCGTGGGCCGCCCGAACGTGGGCAAGTCGACGCTGGTCAACCGCATCCTGGGCCGCCGCGCCGCGGTCGTGCAGGACGTCCCCGGGGTCACGCGGGACCGCATCTCCTACGAGGCCCTGTGGAACGGCAAGCGCTTCACCGTGATGGACACCGGCGGCTGGGACCCCAAGGCCGTCGGCATGGGCGCGTCGATCACCCGTCAGGCGCAGCTCGCCATGGAGACCGCCGACGTCATCGTCCTCGTCGTCGACAGCCAGGTGGGCGCGACCGACACCGACCTCGCCGCGGCTCGCATCCTGCGGCGCAGTGACCGGCCGGTGATCCTGGTCGCCAACAAGGTCGACGACGAGCGCAGCGAGGGCAACGTCCACGAGCTGTGGAGCCTGGGCATGGGGGAGCCGCAGCCGGTCAGCGCGCTGCACGGGCGCTCCAGCGGTGACCTGCTCGACCTGATCCTGGACGCGATGCCCGAGGCCCCCCGCGAGCAGGAGCACGAGGAGGGCCCGCGCCGCGTGGCCCTCGTCGGCCGCCCGAACGTGGGCAAGTCCAGCCTGATCAACCGGCTGGCCAAGGAGGAGCGCTCGGTCGTCGACTCCGTCGCCGGGACGACGGTCGACCCGGTCGACTCGATCGTGACCCTCGGCGGCGAGGAGTGGAAGTTCGTCGACACGGCCGGGCTGCGCCGCAAGGTCAACACCGCCAGCGGCATGGAGTACTACGCCAGCCTGCGCACCGAGGCCGCGATCCAGGCCGCCGAGGTCGCCGTCGTCCTGCTGGCCGCCGACGAGGTCATCAGCGAGCAGGACCAGCGGGTCATCACCCAGGTCGTCGAGGCCGGCCGGGCCCTGGTGATCGCCTTCAACAAGTGGGACACCCTCGACGAGGACCGGCACGACCAGCTCGAGCGCGAGATCGAGCGCGACCTGGCCCGCATCAAGTGGGCCACCCGGGTCAACATCTCCGCCACCACCGGCCGGGGCGTCGGCAAGCTCGCCGACCACCTGCGCTGGGCCCTGGCCTCGTGGGAGAAACGGGTGCCGACCGCCGAGCTGAACCAGTTCATCCGGGCGCTGGTGCAGGAGACCCCGCCGCCGGCGCGCGGCGGACGGGCGCCCAAGATCAAGTACGTGACGCAGGCCGACGTCCGCCCGCCGCGGTTCGTCGTCTTCTCCACCGGCTTCCTCGAGGCCGGCTACCGGCGGTTCCTCGAGCGCAAGCTGCGCGAGCAGTGGGGCTTCGCCGGCACGCCGATCGAGGTCTCGGTCAAGGTGCGCGAGGGCCGCGACCGGGACGCCAAGAAGAGCTGAGTGGGGCAGAGCTGACCGACGGGAGGGCCGGCGTACCGGCCCTCCCGTCGGTCAGGTCCGCGGTCGGACGTCCTGAAGGGCGTCCTGCCGGGTGCGCGGCGACGGCACCCTGACGTCCTCGCTGCCCCCGGTGCCCTCCGGCTCGTCGCGACGCTGCGCCAGCCGGCTGGGCCACCACATCCACCGGCCCACGTCGAGGGTGAGCGCGGTGACCAGCACCGACCGGACGACCAGGGTGTCCAGCAGCACGCCGAGCGCGACGGCGATGCCGAGCTGGGTGAGGAACGTCAGCGGCAGCGTGCCCAGCACCGCGAAGGTCGCCGCGAGCACCAGCCCGGCCGAGGTGATCACCCCGCCGGTGGCCGCGAGACCGATCAGCGCCGCCGGCCGGGTGCCGTGGTCGTGCGTCTCCTCCCGCACCCGGGTCATCAGGAAGATGTTGTAGTCGATGCCCAGGGCGACGAGGAAGACGAACACGAACAGCGGGAACGAGCTGTCCGTCGTCCCGACGCCCAGCGTCCAGTCGAAGATCAGTGCGCTGATGCCGAGCGCGGCGCCGTAGGAGACCACGACGGTCGCGATGAGGATCACCGGGGCGACGACCGCCCGGAGCAGCAGCCCGAGCACCAGCAGGACGACTCCCATGATCAGCGGGATGACCACCCGGTTGTCCCGCTGCGCGGCGTCCTGGACGTCGAGGTTGACGGCGGTGTTGCCGCCGACCAGCGCCTCGCCGTCCCCGACGTCGTCGAGCCCGGCGCGCAGCCGGTCGATGGTGTCGTAGGCGGCCTGGCTGTCCGCGCGGTCGGCCAGGGTCGCCTCGACGAGCGCGGCATCCCCGGTGACCTCCGGTTCGGCGACGGCGCTGATGCCGTCGGTCGCCGCGACGGCGTCCGCGACCTCGTCGGCGTCCGCGGCGGTGGTGAGGACGTACACCGGGTTGCCGGCGGTCGCGGGGAAGTGCCGGGCGGCGACCTCCTCGCCGACGATGGACTCCGGCGTGCCGCGGAACCCGTCGGCCTGGGAGAGGCCCTTGGCGTCCAGGCCGAAGATCCCGATGCCGCCGACGAGGAGCAGCACGCTGGTGACCACCCACACGGCACGGGGCCGGGGTGCGATCAGGCCGCCGATGCGGGCCCACATCCCGGTCGCGCTCGGCTCGGGGCTGCCCAGAGCGGGCCGCACCGGCCAGAAGACCCAGCGGCCGCAGATGACCAGCAGGGCGGGCAGCAGCGTCATCAGCACCACGAGGGTGACGGCGACGCCGATGGCGGCGACCGGGCCGAGCCCGGCCGTGGAGTTCATGTCGGCGAAGGCCAGGCACAGCATGCCGAGGACGACCGTGCCACCGCTGGCGAGCACGGCGGGCCCGGCCCGGTGGACGGCCTCGGTCATCGCCTCGTGCCGGTCGGCGTGCAGCCGCAGTTCCTCCCGGTAGCGGGCGACCAGCAGCAGCGCGTAGTCCGTGCCCGCGCCGATGACCAGCACGGTGAGGATGCTCGCGCTCTGCGCGTTGACGGTGAGGTCGGCGTGGCGGGCGAGCAGGTAGATCAGCGCCTGCGAGCAGAACAGCGCCACCACCGCGGAGAAGATCGGCAGGATCCACAGGATCGGACTGCGGTAGGTGACCAGCAGGATCAGGATCACGACGCCCAGGGCGGCGAACAGCAGAGCGCCGTCGATGCCCTCGAACGCCTCCGAGGAGTCGGCGGCGTTGCCCGCCGGGCCGGTGATCCAGGACTCCAGGCCGTCGGGGGCGTCGGCGGCCTCGGCGCGCAGGTCGTCGACCAGCGGCGCGATCGCCTCCCACCCCTCGTCGCCCATGTTCAGCGGCACGACGAGCTGGACGGCCTCGCCGTCCTCCGAGCGGATCGGGCCGGTGATCTCGCCGTCGAGGTCCTCGAGCCGGCTGAAGGCGGCGGCGTCGGCCTCGACGGCGGCGAGGTCGGCATCGGTGAGTCCGCCGGTGCGCTCGTAGACGACCACCGCCTGGATGACGTCGGGGTCCGAGCCCAGCTCGGCCTGCAGCTCGATCGCGCGCGTGGACTCGGCGTCCGCGGGAAGCCACGAGGAGACCTCGTTGTCCTGCTCGTCGGTCAGGCCGCCGGCCAGCGGCCCCGAGGCCGCGGCGAGCACCAGCCAGAAGACGAGGACGACCCACTTGAAGCGGCGGTGGCTGACGCGCGACGCGAACGATCTGCCCATGACGGAGTCCCTCCGGCACCTCGGTGCCCTGGTCGAGGAGGACGGCGACGGCCCGTTGCGGAGAGGTTGGCACCGTCGTCGTCGGGTGTCACCGGGTTTGACGCCGTGGGCTCCCGGAACTGAGCGGGGGGCCGCCGGACGGCGGGTGGTGGTGCGGTAATCTTCCGGGGCGGTCGTCGCGCGCCCGGGTTCGTTCCCGGGAAGCGGAAGGCGCGCGGGCTGTAGCGCAGCTTGGTAGCGCACCTGACTGGGGGTCAGGGGGTCGCAGGTTCAAATCCTGTCAGCCCGACAGAAGGTACGTGCTGGTCAGGGGTCGGTTCCGGGAGACCGGGAGCGGCCCCTGAGTCGTTCGCAGGGCGCCAGTTGTCCGCAGCCGCCCGGGACCGGTCAGGCGCTGGTGAGCCCGAGCTGACCGAGCGCCGGGTCGGACGACTCCTGCGGAGTGGTGGGGCCGGCCAGCAGGAGCCGGTTGTCCATCAGCTGCATCGACAGCGGCCGCATGCCGAGCCGCGTCATCACCGAGACGCCGGCGGTCTCGTCGCAGCCGTTCAGGACGACCGCGGTGCGGTCCTCGCTCTGCACGACCTCGTCGGTCGCCCGCAGCTGAGCCGACAGCCCGGTCGCCCGGCGCGGGACGACGGCCATGACGGCGATGTCGGAACGGGCCTCCCGCCGTTCCGCCGAGAGGCCGTCGGCGACGGCCGTCATGCGGGCCATCTCCGCGCGGAGGACGCCGGCGAGGAGGTCGGCGCTGCGGTCCCAGGAGAAGCACCCGGCCCACGCCCGGCAGGTCTCGGCGATCTGCCCGGCCCGCACCGGGTCGGCCAGGCGGCGCAGGGCGCCGGTCAGGGCCGCACCGAGCCGCCCCGGCTCGTCCACCAGCCATCCGGTCTCGCCGTCGAGGACCGAGTCCCGGACACCCGGCACGCGCAGGGCCAGGCACGGCACCCCCCGGGCGGCCGCCTCGAGGACCGAGGAGCCCCAGCCCTCCGCCTGCGAGGTGGAGGTCGTCAGCCAGGCCCGCGAGAGGAGCTCGTCACGGACGTCGTCGGAGGCGCGCCCGTGGAAGGCCACCGTCGCCTGCATGCCCAGCTCGTCGACGAGGCTCCGCAGCCGGGCTCCGTCCGGCCCGTCGCCGACGATGTCGACGCGCAGGGCCGGGATCGCCTCCGCCACCGTGCGCAGGTGGCCGAGGAGCAGGTCGATGCGCTTGTGCGGCACGAGCCGGCTCACCAGCGTGATGGTCGGCTCGGCGGCGCGCCGGTTGCGCTCCGGCGGTGGCACCACGGTCCCGTTCGGGACGACGTGGATCGGTCCGCGGAATCCCAGCCTGGCGCGCAGCTCGTGCCGGGTGGACGGCGAGACCGCGACGATCGGCCGATCCCGGTAGACGCGGCGCGCAGCGGGGCCCTCGAGCCACCGGCCCAGGGCGGCGAGGGGAGGGGAGAAGTGGGTGGAGAACTGGTCCTGGTGCACGTGGTGCACGAGCTGCACCACCGGCGTCCGCCGCCCGGCGAACAGCGGCGCGAAGAACGGCGTCCCGTTCTGGCAGTCCACGACGGCGTCGAAGTGCCCGCGGGCGCGGGCTCCGCGCGCGGCGGTGTGCGAGAAGACCGACAGCGCGTTCCCGGCCCGCAGGAAGTGGATCCCGTCCAGCCGCTCGTGCTCCGGTTGCCCCGGGACCGCGGAGGTCAGCCAGGTGACCTGGGCGCCGGCCTGCACCCAGCGGGTGCCGATCTCGTGCATGTACTGCTCGGCGCCGCCGGCCAGGGGGTGGCGGATGTCGCGCCAGTTGAGGACCAGGATCCGGGAGCCCCGCAGCAGCTCGGAGTGGCTCGTCACGACACGCGCCCGGCCGCGACGCGCTGGAACTGCAGCACGGCCCGGAAGGCGGACACCCCGTCGCGCAGCGGGGAGAACGACGAGCCGTCCGCGTGGCTCCACGCGACGGGGACCTCCAGGATCTCCGCGCCGGCGTTCTGCAGGTGTCGCAGCAGCTCGACGTCGAAGGCGAAGCCGGTGGTGCGGCAGCTGACCAGCGCCGGCACGAGGGCGGCGCGATCGAAGAACTTGAAGCCGCACTGGGTGTCGTGCACCCCGGGGACGACGCTGCGGGACACCGCGCGGAACGCGGCGCCACCGAGCCGCCGGGTGGTGGGCTGGTGCTGGACGAGCCGGGCTCCGGGGGCGTACCGGGATCCGACGACCGCCACCGCGCCGGCCTCCAGGTGCCCCATCACGGTGCACAGCGTCTCGACCGGAGTGGCGAGGTCGGCGTCGAAGAAGCCGACGAAGCGCGCGCGGCTGCGCAGCAGCGCGCGCCGGACGGCCGCGCCCTTCCCGGGCCGCGCGCAGCCGACGAGCTCCACCGGCACCGCCGTGTCCGTCGCCGCCTCGTCCGTCGCCGCCCTGAAGGCACGCACGACGTCGGCGGTCCCGTCGGAACTGCCGTTGTCCACGACGACCACGCGGGAGGACCAGGGCTGGTCGCGGAGGAAGTCGACGGTGCGGCGCAGCGTCTCCGGCAGGCGCAGCGCCTCGTTGTAGGCGGGGATCGCGATCTCGAGGTCGACGCCCGGCCCGGGCGCGCGAGGCGCCGCCGGGCGCTCGGCTCCCGACCCGCCGTCGCGCGGCCCCCGCAGCTGGACGAGCACGGGTCGCTCGACCTGCGCCGTCGCCGGGTCACCGACCGGGCCGCCGACCGGCTCGGGGGGCACCAGGCCGCCCACGACCGGCTCGACCAGGGTCATCGGAGGCCCCCGTCCGTGCACCCTGCTGCGCCGGGCCGCGACGGCCGGTGGGCGGAGCCCCGGAGCCGGGCGCGCGGCTGGCTCGTCACGTCCCTGTGCTCCTCTCGGTGCCGGAAACGCACTCGGAGCGTGCTCGGATAAATGCGCTGGCGGGGCGTCACTATGGAACGCTGTTCGCCACCGGTCAACCCGCACAATGCGCGACTGCACCGATTCCCGAAAGAGTGCGCTCCGGGAGAATGAGCGGAACGGAATAGGCCGGAATGGTCGCCGTCACCCGGAAGATTGGTCTGCTTGACGATTCCTCCGACCGGCTGCCAGGGTGCGCCGCATGTGGGGCGCGCCGGAGGAAATGCGGGCTCCCTCCGGCTCTGGATGACGGCGACCGTCGCCGGAACTCCCGTCGTCCCGGGGGAGTCGGGCGAGGACGCCCCCGGCACTGCTCCGACCCGGTCGGGAGCACGAGGGCGGGCGCGGCTCCGTAGCGCGGCGGGGCCCGGGCTGGTCTGCCTGGGGTTCGTCGTCCTCTGCCTCGCGCAGTCGCCCGGCGAACTCGTCGGGGACACCAAGCTCGACCTGGTCGTGGACCCGCTCGCGTTCCTGACGCGGGCCCTGTCGTTGTGGGAGCCGCAAGGGTTCGCCGGGCAGCTCCAGTACCAGGCCTACGGCTACTTCTTCCCGATGGGCCCCTTCTTCGCGGTCGGGCACCTGGTCGGCCTGCCCATGTGGGTGGTCCAGCGGCTGTGGCTGGCGGCGCTCATGTGCACCGCCTTCCTCGGCGTGGTGCTGCTCGCCCGCCGGCTGCGCATCGGCACGCCGGCGACGGCGCTGCTCGCCGGCATCGCCTACGCCCTGGCGCCCCGGATGCTCTCGGTCCTGTCCGCCACCTCCGTCGAGGTCACCCCGATGGCCCTCGCCCCGTGGGTCCTCGTGCCCCTGGCCGGGATGTCGCGGCACGGGTCGCCGCGACGGGCCGCGGCGCTCTCGGGGCTCGCGGTGTTCTGCGTCGGCGGGGTCAACGCCGTCGCCACGGCCGCCGTCCTCCCGCTGGCGGCCCTCTACCTGGTCACGCGACCTCCCGGCCCGCTCCGCCGCCGACTGGTCGGGTGGTGGACGCTGTGCGTGGGCCTGGCCACGCTCTGGTGGGCGGTACCGCTGCTCCTGCTCGGCCGCTACAGCATCCCCGTCTTCGACTACGTCGAGACCGCGGCGACGACGACGGCGCCCACCGACGTGCTGAGCGTGCTGCGCGGCACCACGTACTGGATCGCCCAGCTGGCCTCGCCCTCGTCGGGTCCCTACCTGCCGGCCGGCTGGTCCCTCCTCAAGGACGCCCTGCCGATCGCGGCCACCCTGGTGCTCGTCCTCGCCGGGCTGGTGGCGCTCACCCGGCACGACCTGCCCGAGCGGACCTGGCTGGTCCTGGGGTTGCTCGCGGGTGTCGGACTGGTGTCCATGGGCCACCTGGCCACCGTCGACGGTGCCTGGGCCGGCCCGCTGCACGAGGCGCTCGACGGCGCGCTCGCCCCGCTGCGCGGCGTCCACAAGTTCGACCCGGTGCTGCGCCTGCCGCTCGCGCTCGGGCTGGCGCACCTGCTCGCCGTCCTCGTCCGGGTGGTGCGTGGGGCGGGCGGGGCCGGCACGGGGGTCGCGCTAGCCCGGGCGAAGCGGGCGGGCGCAGGCGTCGTCCTCGCCGCGGTCGTGCTGGCGGTGGCCGGAACGGCGTCCCCGGCGCTGGCCGGCCGGCTGACGCCGCCGACCGGGTTCGCGGACATCCCCGCGCACTGGCGGGAGACGGCGGACTTCCTCGCCGCCCAGCAGCCCACCGGTCGGGCGCTCCTGGTCCCGGGGTCGTCCTTCGGCAGCTACGAGTGGGGCAGGACCGTCGACGAGCCGCTCCAGCCGCTGGCGGAGTCGCCCTGGGAGGTCCGCTCCGCCATCCCGCTGACGCCCGAGGCGCACATCCGGATGCTGGACGCCGTCGAGCGGCAGCTCGCGCGCGGCGAGGGTTCCGCCGGGCTCGCCCGGTACCTCGCCCGGGCCGGGATCTCGCACCTGGTCCTGCGCAACGACCTCGACGTCGCCGACACGGCCTCGACCCGGTCGTCCGTGGTGCGCCGGACCCTGCTCGGCTCCCCGGGCATCACCCTCGCGGCCGGGTTCGGCGAGGACCATCCGCAGGTGGAGCTGCCGCCGGGCACCGTCCTCGACGGAGGGCTGGGTGAGCCGGCGCCGGCCGTCGAGGTCTACGCGGTGGCCGATCCCGTGCCCCGGGCGTGGACGGCACCGCTGTCCTCGGCCGTCACCGTCCACGGCGGACCCGAGGCCGTGCTCGCACTGGAGGACAGGGGGCTGGTGACCGGCCGCCCGGTGCTGCTCGCCGGGGAGTCGTCGGTCGGCACCGGATCGACGATGGTCACCGACGCGCTGCTGCGCCGGGACCGGGACTTCGGCCGGCTGACCGGCGCGACCTCCGGCGGCCTGACCGCCGATGCGCCGCCGGTCGAGGACCAGCCGGTCGCGGACTACCCGTTCCCCGGCCTGGCGCAGGCCCGGAGCGTCGTCGACTACGTGGGCGGAACCCCCACCGCGTCGAGCTCGGCGTCGGACATCGCCGGGCTGACCGGCAGCCGGCCCGCGGCCCAGCCCTGGGCCGCGGTGGACTCCGACCTGTTCACCGCGTGGGAGCCGGCGGCCGGCGCCGACCGGTCGCGGCCGGACTGGTGGCGCCTCACGACCGACCAGCCGTTCGACGCCGCGGAGGTGACCGTCGTCCTGGGCGGCGGTCTGGCCGGGAAGCGGCCGGCGGAGCTGCGGCTGACCACCGACGCGGGCACGACGGTGGCGCGGGTCGCGGACACCGGGGAACCGCAGACCCTCGCCCTGCCCGAGGGCCCGTCGCGCACGCTCACGATCAGCGCGACGACGACCGGGGCGCGCTCCCCGTTCCTGGTGCTGACCGAGGTGGCCCTCCCCGGGGTGGAGGTCGACCGCACCGTGGTCGCACCGACCCCGTCGACCGCGGCCGACGTCTACGCGTTCGACGCGCCGCCGGGCCGCCCCGGCTGCCTGCCGGCCGCCGCCGACGGCCCGGTCCGCTGCGCCGGCGAGCTGGTGACCGTCACCGAGGAGCCCGGGGCGCTCGACCGGACGTTCACGGTGGCCGTCGAGGCGGACCACGACCTCGCGCTCACGGCCGTGCCCCGTCCCGGCCCCGCGCTCGACGACCTCCTCGCGACCGCCCGGGGCGGAGTGCGGGCGAGTGCCACCAGCGTCGAGGTGTTCGACCCACGCGGAGGTGCGGCAGCGGCCGTGGACGGCGATCCGGGCACGTCCTGGCTGGCGGGCCCGGGGGACGAGCAGCCCACGCTGGTGCTCAGCTGGCCCGAGCCGCGCACGGTCGACGTGCTGCGCGTCGTCTCGGACCCGCGGGTGGCCGCGCTGCGACCGGACACCGTCACCATCGACGGCGGCGGGTCGTCGAGCACGGTCCCGCTCGCCGAGGACGGGACCGCGCGGGTGGACCCGGTCGTCACCGACCGGCTCGAGCTCACCCTCGCGTCGGCCGGACGGGGGATGTCCTTCGACCCGTACTTCCAGTGGACGCTGCCGCTGGGCATCGGCGTCAGCGAGGTGGAGATCGGCGGGCCCCGGGTGCCCGCTCCCGCCGACACCCCCGTCGTCCTCCCGTGCGGCGAGGGGCCGGCGCTGCTGGTGGACGGCCGAGAGATGTCGACCCGGATCGAGACCACCCTCGGGGCGCTGCAGGAGCTGCGGAGGATCCCGGTGTCAATCTGCGAGGACGCGGGCGCGTTCCGCCTGACCACCGGCCCGCACCGGCTGACCGCGGAGCACACGGCCGCACTGGCCGTCGACTCGGCGACCCTCGTCCGCGTCGACGGGGCGGCGAGCACCGCCCCGGTCGTCCGGGAGCCGGCGGCGGTGGGCCGCTGGGACGCCGAGCACCGGACCGTGGAGGTCGGAGCCCGCGAGCAGGACACGCTCCTCGTCGTCCCGGAGAACACCAACGCCGGCTGGACCGCCACCCTCGACGGGCGGCGCCTGGTGTCGGTCGCCGTCGACGGCTGGCAGCAGGGGTACGTGCTCCCCGCCGGGACGGCCGGCACCGTCCGCATCGACTTCGCCCCGGGGACGATCTACCGGACGGCGCTCGCCGGAGGAGCCGCGGCGGTGGCCCTGCTCGCCGTGCTGGCGGTCCTGCCGGTGCGGCCCGGCCGCGTGCGCCCGGACGGCGGCGGGCACCGCGATGCGTCCCGGATCGGTGCCGGGCTGCTCGTCCTCGCCGCCCTCGGAGGGATGGCCCTCGTCGGAGGCGCGGTCGGGATCGGCGCGGTCGTGCTGCTCTGGGCGGTCACGGCGCCGCTGCGCGCGCACCGTCCGCTCGTGCTCGCCGGCGTGGCGGCCGCGACCACGGCCGCCGCCGGCGTGCTGCTCCTCGTCTCCCCGGGGGAGTCGGGGACGGCCCGCCAGGTGCTGGCCGTCGTAGCCCTCGGCGCGGTCGTGGCCGGGGTGCTCCCGGTGCCCGCGGTGCCGCCGTGGGTCCGCTCGTGGCTGCGGTGGGCCGCCGGCGAACCGAGCCGGACCTGACGGTGCCGAGGAGCCGCGGTCCTAGGGCGTTCCGACCAGCTGCCCCGTGACGGCGTCCAGTGCCCGGAGGACAGCGGCGCGGCCGTGCTCCGTGGCGGGGCCGGTGTCGAAGCCGTGCTCGGCCCCCGGGACGTCGATGGTCGTCAGCCCGGGCGGCGGTGCCGCGAGCAGCGCCTGCTGGCCGGCGACGAACGCGGGGAGCTCGTTCTCGACGAGCGTGAGCACCACCGGGGTGTTCCCCAGCCCGCGCAGGGCGTCGGACAGGGAAGGCCAGCCGGGGATGTCCTCGGTGGGCAGCAGGGGATAGGTCAGGGCGACGCACCGCAGCCACTCGTGCCCGGCGGCGAGGACCGGGTAGGCCAGCGGGCCGCCGCCGGAGAAGAACCAGACGCCCACCGCGTCGCCGTCGACCTCGCCGCTGCTGCGCACCGCCGAGAGCACGCGGTCGAGCGTCGCGGACGCCTCCGGATAGCGCATGCCGCCGGTCAGCTCGTGGTCCAGCACCACCGCCGCCGTGCCCCGGGAGGCGAGCTGCGCGGCGTAGGCCCGGAAGAACGGGGTCCGACGGGGACTCACCGGTGGGGGTTCCGGGAACAGCCCGTGCACCAGGACGACGACGGGCGGCCGCCCACCGTGCCCGGGCAGGTAGAGGTCGAAGCCCCCGGGGTCGAGCGGGTCGACGAGGTCGGTGGGGTCGAGCGGGTCGACGAGGTCGGTGGGGTCGAGCGGGTCGACGAGGTCGGTCGGGACGATGAGGTCGGGGGCCTGGTTCACGGGTGCTCCTCGGTGGCGGGGATCTGGCGGAGGCGGTCGGTGAGGACGGCGAGGACCCGGGCGCACCGGGCGAGGTCGTCGGCGTCCAGGTCGGCGGCGACGCGGTCGAGGTTCGCGAGCTCCCGCCGGTGGACCTCGGCGAACGTCTGCTCGCCGTGCTCGGTCGCCGTGACGAGGCGGGAGCGCCGGTGCCGGGGGTTGTCCTCGAACCGGAGGAGCCCGAGGGCTGCTCCGGCGTCGACGAGCGCCTGGATGCTCTGCCGCGTGACCCCGAACTCGAGGGCCACCTGGGGCACGGTCGCGGCTCCCCGGTGCAGGACGAGTTCCAGCACGGCACGCAGCGGAACCGTCAGGTCCGTGCCCCGGAGGGCGTCGCTCACGGCGCGCTCGGACGCCTGGTAGAGCGGGCGCACCTGGAGGAGCACCTGGTAGGCGGGGTCGGCTGATGTCACGACAGAGAGCCTGTCAACATGACAAGCAGCCTGTCAATGGCTTCCGACACGGCTGGCGGTAACGTTGACTCGCCGGGATTACCGCCCTACGTTCGCCGCATGGCCCGCTCGCTGCTCGCCCCACCGCTCCCGTCGTCGGTCGATCCGGGGAGCGAGAGCTTCCAGCAGAACCGCGCCGACATGCTCGAGCAGCTCGCGACGCTCGACGAGCTGCTCGACCAGGCGGCCGCCGGCGGCGGGGAGAAGGCGACCGAGCGGCTGCGGCAGCGGGACAAGCTGCCGATCCGCGAGCGCATCGCGCACGCCCTCGACCCCGACAGCCCGTTCCTCGAGATCAGCCCGCTCGCGGCCTACGGCTCGGACTACACGGCCGGCGGCGGCATGGTGGTGGGGGTCGGCGTGATCGCCGGCGTCGAGTGCGTCGTCATGGGCAACGACCCGACGGTCCTCGGTGGCGCGCTGACCCCGTACGCGCTGAAGAAGTGGGCGCGCGCGCTGGAGATCGCCCGCGAGAACCGGATGCCCTACGTCAGCTTCGTGGAGTCCGCCGGCGCAGACCTGCGGCCCGGCGGGGGAGGGGGCGGCCGGTCGGCGCAGACCTCGCACTTCGCCGAGAGCGGCCGGCAGTTCTACGAGATGACCGAGCTGTCCAAGCTGGGCATCCCGTCGGTCTGCGTCGTGTTCGGGTCCTCGACCGCCGGCGGGGCCTACCAGCCGGGGCTGTCGGACTACGTCGTCGTCATCGACCAGCAGTCGAAGGTGTTCCTCGCCGGCCCGCCGCTGGTGAAGATGGCCACCGGCGAGGAGAGCGACGACGAGACCCTCGGAGGAGCCCGGCTGCACGCCGACGTCTCGGGTCTGGGGGACTACTTTGCCGAGGACGAGCTGGACGCCATCCGGATGTGCCGCGAGGCGGTCTCGCACCTGAACTGGCGCAAGGCCGGTCCCGAGCCCTCGCTGACCGCCGACGAGCCGGTGCACGACCCCGAGGAGCTGCTCGGCCTGGTCAGCCGCGACCTCCGCCAGCCGGTCGACGTCCGCGACGTCGTCGCCCGGGTGGCCGACGGTTCCCGCTTCGAGGAGTTCAAGCCCCGGTGGGGCCCGACGCTGGTCTGCGGGTGGGCGTCGATCCACGGCTACCCGGTCGGCATCCTCGGCAACAACGGCGTGCTGCACCCCGACTCGGCGCAGAAGGCGGCGCACTTCATCCAGCTGTGCAACCGGATCGACGTGCCGCTGGTCTTCCTGCAGAACATCACCGGCTACATGGTGGGGCGGGACTTCGAGGCGGCCGGCATCGTCAAGAAGGGCAGCCAGATGCTCAACGCCGTCACGAACTCGACGGTGCCGCACCTGACGGTGATCATCGGCTCCTCCTACGGCGCCGGCACCTACGGCATGTCCGGCCGGGCCTTCGGCAACCGGTTCACCTTCCTGTGGCCGACGGCGAAGATCGCGGTCATGGGCCCCAAGCAGATCGCCGGGGTCATGTCGCAGGTCCGCCGCGGGCAGGCGCTGCGCAAGGGCGTGCCCTTCGACGAGGAGGAGGACGCGCAGATCGTGGCGATGGTGGAGGCGGGCCAGGAGGAGGGCTCGCTGGCGCTGCGGGCCACCGGGGCGGTGAGCGACGACGGGATCATCGATCCGCGCGACACCCGCACGGTGCTCGGCATGTGCCTGTCGTTCGTGGCCAACGGGCCCGTCGAGGGCGCGCAGCAGTTCGGGGTGTTCCGGCTGTGACCGCGTCGTTGGATGTCAGGGCCTTCGACACCGTCCTCGTCGCCAACCGCGGCGAGATCGCCCGCCGGGTGTTCCGCACCGCGCGCGCCATGGGGTACCGCTGCGTCGCCGTCTACGTCGACGCCGACGCCGGGGCCCCGTTCGTCGCCGATGCCGACGAGGCCGTCCGGCTCGACACCGGGTACCTCGACGGCGCCGCGGTGATCGCCGCCGCCCGCGCCACCGGCGCCGGCGCGATCCACCCCGGCTACGGCTTCCTGTCGGAGAACGCCGGCTTCGCCGCCGACGTCCTCTCCGCGGGCCTGGTCTGGGTCGGCCCCACGCCCGAGGTCATCGCGGCGATGGGCGACAAGCTCGCCGCGAAGAAGGCCGCCGTCGCCGCCGGCGTCCCGACCCTGCCGTCCTCGGACGACCCGCGCGACGGCGCCGCCGTCGGCTACCCGCTGCTGGTCAAGGCCGCCGCCGGTGGTGGCGGCAAGGGCATGCGGGTCGTGGAGTCCGCCGCCGACCTCGCCGAGGCGGTCGCCGGTGCGCAGCGCGAGGCGCTGTCCGGCTTCGGCGACGCCCGGGTGTTCCTCGAGCGCTACGTGCGCCGGGCCCGGCACGTCGAGATCCAGATCCTCGGCGACGAGCACGGCAACCTGCTGCACCTGGGCGAGCGCGAGTGCTCGATCCAGCGCCGGCACCAGAAGATCGTCGAGGAGTCGCCGTCGCCCGTGGTCGACGATGCCCTGCGGACGGCGATGGGCGAGGCGGCGCTGGCCTTGGCCGGCGCGCTCGGCTACCGCTCCGCCGGCACGGTCGAGTTCCTGGTCGACGACGACACCCGCGAGTTCTTCTTCCTCGAGGTGAACACCCGCCTGCAGGTGGAGCACCCGGTCACCGAGGAGGTCACCGGCATCGACCTGGTCCGCGAGCAGCTGCGGGTCGCCGCGGGCGAGCCGCTGGACCGCACCCAGGCCGACGTCTCCTTCACCGGCCACGCCATCGAGGTGCGGCTCTACGCCGAGGACCCCGCCGCCGGGTTCCTCCCGGCCACGGGCACGGTCGCGGCGTTCACCCCCGCCGCCGAGCCCGCCGTCCGGTGGGACTCCGGCGTCGAGGCGGGCTCCGTCGTCGGCGTCAGCTTCGACCCGATGCTGGCCAAGGTCATCGCGCACGCACCGACCCGGCGGGAGGCGGCCGGCCGGCTCGCGCTGGCGCTCACCCGGCTGCACCTGGGCGGGCTGACCACCAACCGCGACTTCCTCGCCGCCGTCCTCCGGCACCCGGCCTTCCTCGACGGCGACACGACCACCGACTTCATCGAGCGCCACGCGCCGGCCGCCCAGCTCGCCCTGGACGACGACGCGCTGCACCGGGTGGCCGCGGCCGCGGCGCTGTGGCTGCAGGGCCGCAACCGCGCGGAGGCCGGCGTGCTGCGGGCGGTGCCGACCGGCTGGCGCAACGCCCGGCTGCCCGACACGTCGGTGCGCTTCCGGCACCGGGACGACGAGGTCGAGGTCCGCTACCGCGCGCTCCGGGACGGCACGTTCGCGGTGCGCGACCTGGGGGCGGCCCGCGTCCACGCCTGGTCGCCGGGGAGCATCGACGTCGAGCTCGCCGGGCACCGGGCGCGCTGCACCGTCACCGCCGACGGCGAGCGGCTGCACGTCCAGACCCCGCGCGGCACGGTGGAGCTCGCCGTCGTCCCGCGGTTCGTGCCGCCCGGCGCGGCCGGCGTGGAGGGCGGCTTCGTCGCGCCGATGCCCGGCGTGGTCCTCGACGTGCGCTGCGCGGTGGGGGACCGGGTGACCGCCGGGCAGACGCTGGTGCTGCTCGAGGCCATGAAGATGGAGCACCACGTGCGGGCGCCCTACGCAGGCGTGGTCGGCGAGGTGCGGGTCGCCGCCGGCCAGCAGGTCGAGAACGGCGCCGTCCTCCTCGTCGTCGAGCCCGAGGCGGCCACGACGGACGAAGGGGCCCCCGATGCCTGAGCCGCTGCGGATCGCCAACTGCTCCGGGTTCTACGGCGACCGGCTCTCCGCCGCCCGCGAGATGGTCGAGGGCGGGCCGATCGACGTCCTCACCGGCGACTGGCTGGCCGAGCTGACCATGCTGATCCTGGCGCGCAGCCGCGCGTCGCGGCCCGGCGGCGGGTACGCCCGCACGTTCGTGACGCAGATGGAGCAGGTCATGGGCACCTGCCTCGACCGCGGCATCAAGGTCGTCGCCAACGCCGGCGGGCTCGACCCGGCCGGCTGCGCCGAGGCCGTCGCCGAGGTCGCCGCACAGCTCGGTCTCTCTCCGACGATCGCCTACGTCAGCGGCGACGACCTGCTGCCCCGGCTGGACGAGCTCGTCGCCGCGGGTGTGGACCTGGCGCACCTCGACACCGGGGCGCCGCTCGGCGACCCCTCCCGGTTCATCAGCGCCAACGCCTACCTCGGCTGCTGGGGCATCGTCGACGCGCTGAACTCCGGCGCCGACATCGTGATCACCGGACGGACCACCGACGCCGCGATCGTCTGCGGCCCGGCCGCCTGGCACCACGGCTGGGCGCGCGACGACTGGGACGCCCTCGCCGGCGCCGTCGTCGCCGGGCACGTCATCGAGTGCGGCACCCAGGCCACCGGCGGCAACTACTCCTTCTTCACCGAGGTGCCGGGCATGGCCCGCACCGGCTTCCCGTGGGCCGAGATCGGCGGCGACGGTGCCTCGGTCATCGGCAAGCACGACGGCACCGGCGGCCAGGTCTCGATCGGCACGGTCACCTCCCAGCTGCTCTACGAGATCGGCGCCCCGGCCTACCTCGGCCCCGACGTCACCGCGCGCTTCGACACCGTGGCGCTGGAGCAGGTCGCCCCCGACCGGGTGCGGATCAGCGGCGCGAAGGGGGAACCGCCGCCGTCGACGCTCAAGGTGGCGATGAACTCGCTCGGCGGGTTCCGCACCGACCTCGGCGTCGCGCTGGTCGGGCTGGACGTCGAGGCCAAGGCCGCCCTGGTCGAGGAGGCCTTCTGGGCCGCGTGCCCCTACGGGCCGGCCGACTTCGCCGACGTGACGACGACGCTGGTGCGCACCGACAAGGAGGACCCGGCGACCAACGAGGAGGCCGTCGCGGTCTGGCGGCTGACGCTCAAGGACGCCGACGAGCGCAAGCTCGGCCGGTCGGTCGGCGCGGCCATGACCGAGCTCGCGCTGGCCACCATCCCCGGGTTCTTCGGCGTGGGGGGCGGCGGGCGCGACGCCCGCCCCTACGGCGTCTACCGGCCGGCGGTCGTGCCCGCCGAGCTCGTGCCCCAGCAGGTGACCGTCCTGGGCGGGCCGACGACGGTCGTGCCCTCCACCGCGCCGGCCACCCCGGCCGCCCCGGTGCAGCCGCTGCCCGGCCCGTCGGCCCCGGCGCCTGCCGGTCCCACGAGGCGGGTGCCGCTCGGCCTGGTCGTCGGCGCGCGGTCGGGGGACAAGGGCGGCAACGCCAACCTCGGCGTGTTCGCCCGCACCGACGCCGCCTGGGCGTGGCTGGACGGCTTCCTCACGACCGAGCGGCTCACCGCGCTGCTGCCCGAGACCGCGCCGCTGCGGATCGACCGGCACCGGCTGCCGGCGCTGCGCTCGCTCAACTTCGTCGTCCACGGGCTGCTCGACGAGGGCGTCGCCGCCTCGACCCGCCAGGACGGGCAGGCCAAGAGCCTGGGGGAGTGGCTGCGCGCCCGGCACGCCGACGTCCCGGTGGCGCTGGTCGGGGAGGGGCCGTGAGCACGCTCGCCACCGTCGAGCGCCCGCGGCCGGTCCTCGACCGCGAGCGGGAGGAGCAGCTCACCGAGCGCCAGCGCGAGGTGCTGCGGCAGCTCGACGCGATGTTCCGCGACGGCTTCGCCGAGCTCACGATGGCCGAGATCGCGGCCCGGGCCGGGTGCTCGTTGCGCACCCTCTACGCGCTGGCGCCGAGCCGGGACGCACTGGTCCTGATGGTCGTCGACCGGCAGCTGTGGCGGATCGGCGGGAACGCCCAGCGGATCCTCACCGACCGGATGCCGCCGCTGGACGCGATCCGGGCTTACCTGCGGGCGGCGCACGTGGCGGTCGGCCGCGCGACCCACGCCTGGTCGCGGGACCTCGACACCGTGCCGGCGGTGCGGGCGCTGGTGGACAGCCACAACCAGTACCTGATCGACGTCACGCGGATCCTCCTGGACACCGCGGTCACCCGCGGCGACATCACCGACGTCGACACCGCGGCGGTGGCCCGGGTGCTCGCCGGCCTGGGCCGCAGCTTCGCCGACCCGGAGGTGGCGCGCACCCTGCGCAGCTCGCCCCAGCAGGCCGCCGACGAGGCGGTCGACATCATCCTGAAGGGCTTGTCTCGATGAAGGGCTCTGCCCACGTGGAAGGACGTACCCCATGACCGACGTCGCCGCGGTCGCCGCCGACCTGGCCGCAGAGCACGAGGCGCTGGACGCCGTGCTCGCCGGGCTGACCGACGAGCAGTGGGCCACGCCCACGCCGAGCCCGGGCTGGACCGTCGCCGACCAGGTCGGCCACCTCACCTACTTCGACGGCGCCGCCGTGCTGGCGCTCACCGACGAGGCGGCGTTCGCCGCCTCGATCGGCCCGCTGCTCGAGGACATGGACGGCGTGACGCTGCACCGGCACCTCGCGCCGACCGAGCTGCTCGCCGCGTGGCGGGCCAACCGGTCCCGCCTGCTCGACGTCGTGCGGCAGGTCGACCCCGAGGGCCGGGCGCCCTGGTACGGGCCGTCGATGAGCGTGCGCTCGTTCCTCACCGCCCGGCTCATGGAGACCTGGGCGCACGGCCAGGACGTCGTCGACGCCGTCGGCACGACCCGGGAGCCGACCGACCGGCTGCGGCACATCTGCCAGATCGGGTTCATCACGCGGAAGTGGACCTACGCCAACCGCCGCGAGGAGCTGCCCGCCGCCGACGTGCGCCTGGAGCTGGTCGCCCCCTCCGGCGAGGTCTGGCGCTGGGGCCCCGACGACGCGGCGCAGTCCGTCCGCGGACCGGCCCTGGACTTCTGCCTGGTCGTCACCCAGCGCCGGCACGTCGACGACACCGCCCTGCAGACGCACGGCGCGGCCGCCCGCGACTGGATGGAGAAGGCGCAGGCCTTCGCCGGCGGCGCGACCGACGGCCCGCCGCCCGGCGGCCGTTCCTGACCTCCCCGACCGACCCCTCGACCCACTCCAGAGAGAGGCACCCCCGTGCGCACTGCCGCCACCGAACTCGTCGGGATCGACGTCCCGATCTTCGCCTTCAGCCACTGCCGCGACGTCGTCGCCGCCGTCACCAACGCCGGCGGGCTCGGCGTCCTGGGCGCCGTGGCGCACACCCCGGAGCAGCTCGACATCGACCTCGCCTGGATCGAGGAGGAGGTGAAGGGCCGGCCCTACGGCGTCGACCTGCTCGTGCCGGAGAAGTTCGCCGGCTCCGAGTCCGGCGGCCTGGACCGCGCCGCGCTCGGCGACCTCCTGCCCGCCGGGCACCGGCAGTGGCTCGACGGGCTGCTCGATCGCTACGGCATCCCGCCGCTGCCCGCCGACACCCCGACCGGCGGCCGCAGCTCCGGCGTCGGCGGCATGCGGGTCGACCCCAAGAGCATGGCGCCGCTGCTCGACGTCCTGTTCGCGCACAAGACGAAGCTCGTCGCCTCCGCCCTCGGCCCGCCGCCGCCGCACTTCATCGAGCGGGCGCACGGCGCCGGCATCCCGGTGGCCGCGCTGGCCGGCTCGGTCGAGCACGCGATCAAGCACAAGGCGGCCGGCGCCGACCTCGTCGTCGCCCAGGGCACCGAGGCCGGCGGGCACACCGGGCAGATCGCCACGATGGTCCTCGTGCCCGAGGTCGTCGACGCGGTGGGCCCGCTGCCCGTCCTCGCCGCCGGTGGCATCGGCCGCGGCCGGCAGCTCGCCGCCGGCATGGCGCTGGGCGCCGACGGCGTCTGGTGCGGTTCGGTCTGGCTCACGACCGAGGAGGCCGAGACCAACCCGGCGGTCAAGGAGAAGTTCCTGCGGGCCGGGCTCGGCGACACCGTCCGGTCGCGGTCGATGACCGGCAAGCCGGCGCGGATGCTGCGCAGCCCGTGGACCGAGGAGTGGGAGTCCGCCGAGGGCCCCGGCACGCTGCCCATGCCGCTGCAGCCGATGCTCGTCGGCGAGGCGCAGGCGCGGATCAACCGGGTCGCGGGCACGCCCGGCACGCCGGCGAACGACCTGGCGACCTACTTCGTCGGCCAGATCGTGGGCAGCGCGAGCATGAGCACGGTCCGCCCCTCGCGTCGCGTCGTCCTCGAGATGGTCGAGGAGTTCGTCGAGGCCGTCGAGCGGCTGAACCGCTTCGTCGAGAGCTGAGCGCACCGGGCGGTCCGCCCGCCCCCGTACCGCGACGAGATCGGCGATCTCGCGCCTTCAGCCCCCTGGAGCGCGCGACATCGCCGATCTCGCCGGTTCGGCAGGTCCGGCACTCGACCGTTATCCCCAACACCCATGCGCCGAAGGCGCCGGGCGAAGAGCCCCGCAGTTGAGGGCAGGGGCCCGGCTCAGGACTCCGCGAGGCGGCGGCACTCCGGGCAGGGGGACGACGACCCGAGCCCGCGGGGGCCGCTCCACTTCCCCTGGACGACGTCGACCGAGGCACCGCAGACGGCGGCCCACGGCGCCGGCAGGTCCGCGGTCTCCGCGAGGACGGCGTGCGCCAGCCCGGTGCTCTGGTTCCGGCCGGCGGCGTGGTCGCTGCTGCTCATGGTTCCAGCATGCGGGGGGTGGGTGCGGAGCGCGTCGACGGGGTAGCGGCCCTCCCGTGGCGGCATCGGCACGAGCGGCGGCGGGGGAGCGGCTGCCCTCGAAGGCGTCGGGCCTGCTCTACGGCATAGGTTTCGGCGGCTTCGTCGACGGCATCGTGCTGCACCAGATCCTGCAGTGGCACCACATGATCAGCTCGGTCGACGGTCGCGATCCGGGCACGCTGGCCGGGTTGGAGGCCAACACCGTCGCCGACGGGTTCTTCCACCTGGGCACGTGGGCCGCCGCCGTCGCCGGCATGGTCACCGCGCTGATCGCCTGGCGGCAGGGCCGGATCGCACCCAGCTGGAGCTTCCACCTCGGCCTCGTCGTCGCCGGCTGGGGGCTGTTCAACCTCGTCGAGGGGCTGGTCGACCACCAGATCCTCGGCGTGCACCACGTCCGCGACGACCTCGGTGCGCCGCTGAGCTGGGACATCGGGTTCCTGGTCTCCGGGGTCGTCCTCATCGCGGCCGGGTGGCTGCTGCACCGCCGCGGGGTGCGCGTCCTGGAGCGGCGGGCGGCCCGACGGACGCCGAACCCGGTGGACGGTCCGCCGGGACCATGATCGGGTGAGCCGGTGGAACACCTGCTCCGGCTCGACGACCGCACCGTCCTGTGGGCCGAGGAACGGGGGAACCCGGCGGGCTCGCCGTTGCTCCTGATCATGGGCGCGAACGCCAGCGGCGTCGTGTGGCCGGAGCCGCTGCTGGACCGGCTGGGCGCCCGGCACCGGGTGATCCGTTACGACCACCGCGACACCGGGCGCTCGTCCCGGGTCTTCGCGGACCGGCCCTACGCGGTGCGGGACCTGGCCGAGGACGCCGTGGCCGTGCTCGACGCTCTCGGTGTCGACCGGGCCCACGTCGTCGGGATGTCGATGGGCGGCGTCCTCGTCCAGCTCCTGCTGCTGGACCACCCCGACCGGCTGCTCAGCGCCACGGTCTTCGCGACGGCCGCGCTCGGCGCGGGCCTGGCGGGGCCGGACGGAGCATCCGGGCAGCTGCCGGGACCGGACCCGGAACTGCTCGCGTACTGGCAGACCATGGGGGAGGAGCGCGACGCCGAGGCGGAGCTCGCCTGGCGGGTGGAGCACTGGAGGCGCCTCGCCGGCACCGTGCTCCCCTTCGACGCGGCCGAGTTCCGCGCGCTCGAGGAGCGGGTGAGGGCGCACGGCGGCGGCGCGCGTGGCACGGTCGCGCACGCCCTGGCCGACCAGTCGGGGCTCGACCGGGGGCGTGAACTGGAGGCGAACCGGGTGCCCACCCTGGTGATCGAGGCGCCCGAGGACCCGGTCAACCCGCCTCCGCACGCCGCGCACCTCGTCGCGACGATCGGCGCCGCGCGGATGGTGACCATCCCCGGGATGGGGCACGCCCTGCCGACCTCGGTGCTCGACCGTCTCGCCGAGGAGATCGAGGCGCACACCGCCGGTGTCGACGGGCGCGCGTCCGCCTGACCGTCACCGGTTCCCTTGATCCCGCACCCGGGGCGGGGCAGGCTGTGACGCGGACCACAGTCGCACCTCCAGGAGGACGCCGTGGAAGCGCACGTCGGAGACCGGATCGTCGTCCATTCGACCCACCAGGGGGAGCCCGACCGCATCGGCGAGATCGTCGAGTGCGCCGAGCCCGGTGGCGGGCCGCCGTACCGCGTGCGCTGGGAGCCGGACGGGCACGTGGCGCTGTTCTACCCGGCCGGCACGGCGACCGTGCTGCACTCCACCGGCTCGCGGAACTGAGCCGCGCAGATGGCGAAGGAGACCGCAGCAGCGCCCGCTCCACGACCGGCCGGGCAGGTGCGCAACGTCGCCCTGGTCGGCCACACGGGTGCGGGCAAGACCAGCCTGGCCGAGGCGTTGCTCGTCGCCACCGGAGCGCTGCCCCGCGCCGGCCGGGTCGAGGACGGCACGACCTGCCTGGACACCGAGGACGTCGAGATCCGGCAGCGGCGCTCGGTGTCGCTGGGCGTCGCGACCGTCGAGCACGCCGGGCACCGCATCACCCTCCTCGACACCCCGGGGGCGCCGGACTTCGTGGGCGAGCTGCGGGCCGGTCTCCGGGCCGCCGACGCAGCCCTCTTCGTCGTCTCGGCCGTCAACGGTGTGGACGCGACCACCGTCGCCCTGTGGGAGGAGTGCGCGGCCGTCGGGATGCCGCGTGCGGTCGTGCTCACCCAGATCGACCGGCCGCAGGCCGACGTCGACGACGCCGTGCGGCTGTGCCAGATGCTGCTGGGGGAGAACGTCTTCCCCGTGCACCTGGTGGACCGGGCCGCCGACGGCTCGGTGCGCCGGCTCGTCTCGCTGCTCGACCCCGACGCGGCGGCGAGCGAGAACGAGGCCGACCGGCTCCGGTCGGAGCTGATCGAGGGCATCATCGGCGAGAGCGAGGACGAGGCGCTCATGGAGCGCTACCTCGCCGGTGACCAGCTCGTCCAGGGCGACCTGATCGCCGACCTCGGCACCGCTGTCGCCCGCGGGCACTTCCACCCGGTGCTCTGCGCGGCGCCGACGTCGGGCATCGGCGTCGACTCGCTCCTCGAACTGGTGGTGGCGGGCTTCCCGAGCCCCGCCGAGCACGGCTGCCCACCGGTCACCCGGCCGGACGGGGGGACGGCGCCGGCGCTGGACTGCGACCCGGACGGGCCGCTGGTCGCCGAGGTGGTCAAGACGACGACGGACCCCTACGTGGGCCGGGTCTCGCTCGTGCGCGTCTTCTCCGGCACCCTGCGTCCCGACGTCGCCGTCCACGTCTCCGGCCACGGCGCGGCCGACCGGGGGCATCCCGACCACGACCTCGACGAGCGCATCGGCTCGATCACCTCGCCGCTGGGCTCGCTGCTGCGGCCGGTCGCCGCCTGCCCGGCCGGGGACATCTGCGCGATCGCCCGGCTGACCAGCGCGGAGACCGGCGACACGCTGTCCTCGCCGGAGGATCCGCGGCTCGTCCCGCCGTGGGAGCTGCCCACCCCGCAGCTGCCGGTGGCCGTGGAGGCGGCCTCGCGCTCGGACGAGGACCGGCTGGCCACCGCGCTGGCCCGGCTGGTCGCCGAGGACCCGACGGTGCGGCTCGAACGCCGTCCCGAGACCGGGCAGCTGCTGCTGTGGTGCGTCGGCGACGCGCACGCCGAGGTGCTGCTGGAACGGTTGCGGAGCCGGCACGGCGTCGCGGTCACCACCGTTCCGGTAAGGGTGCCGCTGGTGGAGACCCTGGCCGGCCCGGCGCGGGTGACGGCCCGGCACGTCAAGCAGTCCGGGGGACACGGGCAGTACGCCGTCGTCGTCGTGGAGGGGGAGCCGGGGCCGCCCGGGAGCGGCATCGTCTTCGCGCAGCGGATCGTGGGCGGCACGGTGCCCAGCCAGTTCCACGCCAGCGTGGAGAAGGGCGTCCGGACCCAGGCCGAGCGCGGCCTGGGCGGGGAACGCGCCGTCGTCGACGTGCGCGTCACCCTGGTCGACGGCAAGGCGCACTCGGTCGACTCCTCCGACGCCGCGTTCCAGGCCGCCGGCGCCCAGGCGCTGCGCGAGCTGGCCGCCGCGGCGGGCACCCGCGTGCTGGAGCCGTGGTGCGAGGTGGCCGTCCGGGTGCCCGCCGAGCACGTCGGCGCGGTGATGAGCGACCTGTCCTCGCGCCGCGCGCGGGTCACCGGCAGTGACACCGATCCGGCCTCCGACCGGGCGACGGTGCACGCCGAGGTGCCCGAGGTCGAGCTGCTCGCCTATCCCGGTGTGCTGCGCTCGATCACGCACGGCACCGGCTCCTTCGACCGCCGTCCGCTCGGCCACGAGCCCGCCCCGGCCTCGCTCTCGGTGCCCGCCTGAGCTCACGCGGCGCGCGGACCCGCCGCCGTCCGGCGTGTGGCGGCCGCCGTCCCGGCGTCCACTAGCCTCTGCGCAGAGGGAACTGCGGCCGGGAGGGGATCGTGACGTCGTCGAACGGGCCGTCGGCCGAGACGACGGCGGCGCACGGTGCCTTCGTCGGCCGGGACGAGCTCCCCGACCGGGTGTGGACGCTGCCCAACGCGCTGTCGGTGCTGCGCCTGCTGGGCGTGCCGCTGTTCCTGTGGCTGCTGCTGGGGCCGGAGGCGGACGGCTGGGCCGTCATCGTGCTCATGGTCTCGGGCTTCACCGACTGGGCCGACGGCAAGCTCGCGCGCTGGCTGGACCAGGGCAGCCGGATCGGCGCCCTGCTGGATCCCGCCGCCGACCGGCTCTACATCGTCTGCACGCTGGTCGCCCTCGCCCTGCGCGACATCGCACCGGTCTGGCTGGTCGCGCTGCTCCTGGGCCGTGAGCTCGTCCTCGGCGTCATGCTGCTCGTCCTGCGCCGGTACGGCTATCCGCCGCTGCAGGTGCACTACCTGGGCAAGGCCGCGACGTTCCTGCTGCTCTACGCCTTCCCCGGGCTGCTGCTCGCCGACGGCACCGGCTGGCTGGCGACGGCCATCGAGCCCTTCGCCTGGGCGTTCACCATCTGGGGAACGGCCCTGTACCTGCTGGCCGGCGTCTTCTACGTCGCCCAGGTGGTGGGGATCGTCCGGACGGAGCGGGCCGCCCCCGCGGCGGGCGCGGTGCCGTGACCGCACGTCCCCCGGGTGGCGGCCCGCGTTCGCTGGGTGCCTCGCTGCTCGACGACGTGCTCGCCGAGACCCTCGACCCGGCCTACGCCCAGGCGGCGGAGGCGCGGGCCGCCGCCGGTCCGGGTGCGGCCGGGCCCCGCTGGCGCGGCCGGGTGCTGGTCGCGCTCACGCTGGTCGTGGCCGGGGTCCTCGCCGCGGTCACCTACGACGAGGCCGCCGCCCGGCTGCAGGGGCGGCAGGAGATCCGGGCGGCGCTGGTGGACGACATCCGCGCCGAGTCCGACGCCAGCGACGAGCTGGCCGCCGAGCTCGAGTCGCTCCGGGCGGAGGTCGGCCGGGCCCGCGACGAGCTGCTGGCGTCCTCGACGACCGGCCAGCGCGCGCTGGACGAGCTCGCCCGGGCCGAGGCCGGCGCGGCCGCGCTGCCGGTCAGCGGACCGGGGCTGCTGGTCACCCTGGCCAACGCAGGGTCCGACGCCGACGACGACCCGGTCGGGGGCGGCACCGAGGCCGACGTCCGCGGCCGCGTGCGCGACGGCGACCTCCAGCAGGTGGTCAACGCGCTGTGGGCCGCCGGCGCCGAGGCGATCAGCATCAACGGCCAGCGACTGGGGCCGACCAGTGCCATCCGGTTCGCCGGTGAGGCCGTCCTCGTCGACTTCCGCCCGGTGACCAACCCCTACGAGGTGCGTGCCATCGGCGATCCCGAGAGCCTCTCCAGCGGGTTCCTCGCCAGCCCCGAGGTCGGCGCCCTCGCCCTGATCGAGGAGACCTACGGGCTCCGCTTCGACTTCGCGCGCAAGGACGACCTGAGCCTGCCCGCGGCCAGCACCCCCGAGCTGCGTGCGGCCCGGCCGGTGACCGACGTGCCCACCGCCCCACCGACCGACCCCGCGACCGGAGACTGACCCGTGATCCCGATCCTCGGCCTGGTGGCCGGCGTGCTGCTCGGCCTGCTGCTGGACCCCACCGTCCCCCTGGGGCTGCAGCCCTACCTGCCGATCGCGGTGGTGGCCGCGCTGGATGCCGTCTTCGGTGGCTTCCGCGCCCGGCTGGACGGCATCTTCGACGCCAAGGTCTTCGTCATCTCGTTCGTGTCGAACGTCGTCGTCGCGGCGCTCATCGTCTTCCTCGGCGACCAGCTCGGCGTGGGTGCGCAGCTGTCCACGGCCGTCGTCGTCGTCCTCGGCATCCGCATCTTCGGCAACGCCGCCGCCATTCGACGGCACATCTTCCGGGCATGAGCACCGACCCGCCCCCGGTCGAGCCGCCCCCGGTCGGCCCGCCCCCGGTCGACCCGCCGCAGGCGGGGGAGGGGGACCGGCCCGCCCGGAGGCGGGACCTGCCCGCCGCCCTGCTGATCGGCGTCCTCACCCTGCTGCTCGGCTTCGCCTTCACGGTGCAGGTGCGCAACTCCGACGACGAGCAGGTGCTGGCCGGCGCGCGCGAGGAGGACCTGGTGCGCATCGTCGACGAGGTCAGCTCCCGCGGGGTCCGGCTGCGCGAGCAGATCGCCGACCAGCGCAGCGCCCTGCGGCAGCTCACCAGCTCCGACAGCGAGACCGCCTCGGCGCTGGAGGAGGCGGGCACCCGGGCCGCCGCGCTCGGCGTCCTCAACGGCACCGCACCCGCGGAGGGGCCGGGGCTGCGCATGACGCTGCGGGACCCGGACGACGGGCTGCGCGTCACGGACCTGATCGACGTGATCCAGGAACTCCGCGGCGCGGGTGCCGAGACGATGCAGTTCGACGGCGTGCGCGTGGGGCTGAGCACCGCGGTCACCGGCACCGCCGGGGCGCTGCTGATCGACGGGCGCCCCGTCACCGCCCCCTACGAGGTGCTGGTGCTCGGCTCGCCGCAGGACCTGGAGACCGCGCTGAACATCCCCGGGGGAGTGGTGCAGGCCGTCGGCAGCCGGGGCGGCTCGGTGACGATCGAGCAGGTGCCCGAGCTCCTCGTCGACGCGTTGCGGCCGCTCCCCGAGGCTCAATACGCTGCGCCGGACGACGACGACTGAACCCTCCGACCGACCCCTCGGCCGCCCCCGCGCGCCGCCCACCTCCTCCCTGGGAGAAGATCCCCGCATGGCCACTCCGGACGACCGCCGCTACACCGACCAGCACGAGTGGGCGCTGGTGCAGGGCACCGACGGCACGTCGACAGTCGTGCGCGTCGGCATCACCGACCACGCCCAGGACGCCCTGGGGGACATCGTCTTCGTGCAGCTGCCCTCGGTGGGCGACGAGGTGACCCCGGGGACGCCGATCGGCGAGGTGGAGTCGACCAAGTCGGTGTCCGACGTCTACGCGCCCGTCGCCGGGATCGTGGCCGCGGTCAACGAGGCGCTCACCGACGCGCCGGAGACGGTCAACGCCGATCCGTACGGCGCCGGCTGGCTGGTGGAGATCAGCGTGCCCGGTGAGGGCGGCGACCCGATCGGGGCGCTGCTGGACGCCGGCGCCTACCAGGCGCTGGTCGACGGCTCCTGACGGCCCCGCCTGCGGCGCCGTCCGGGCCCCTGCTCACTATGATCTCGACGGGGGACGGAGTCGCCGGTGACCTGCCGCGCAGCTCCCGATCCCGCCCCTGCACCTGCGGTTGACCCTCGGGTCCACCGCTGGTTCCATGACCACGGCCCGCCGCATCCGCGGTGACCGACACACGACAGGCCGCCCGGCCGGTCGTCCGCCGGCCGCCCGCAGCCTCTCCAGGGCCGCGGCGACGCCCCTCGCACCGGAGGAGACGCAACGTGCACTGCACTCGATGTGGACATGAGAACCCCGAGGGCAGTCGCTTCTGCGCCCAGTGCGGCTCGGCGCTCTCGCCCGAGCGGGTCGGCGAGTCGACCAGCGTGATCCCCAAGGTCGGGGGGGACGACTCCGGCGAGCTGCCGGAGGCGACCGAGTCGCCCGCCGACGCCCACGCCGGCGCCGTCGAATCCCTGCCGGCCGGGTCCGCCCTGCTCGTCGTGAAGCGCGGCCCGAACGCGGGCAGCCGCTTCCTGCTCGACCAGGACGTCACCACCGCCGGACGGCACCCGGACAGCGACATCTTCCTCGACGACGTGACGGTCAGCCGCCGGCACGTGGAGTTCCACCGCGAGGGCAGCGGCTTCTCGGTGCGCGACGTGGGCAGCCTCAACGGCACCTACGTCAACCGCGAGCCGGTCGACGTCGCCACCTTGTCGGGCGGCGACGAGGTGCAGATCGGCAAGTTCCGCCTCGTCTACCTGACCGGTCCCCGGACCGGCGAGCCGGCCGCTCGCTAGTGGGCGGTCCGGCTCGCTCCACGGGGGAGGCCGGCGACCAGCACATCCCGCGCCTCACCATCGGTGAGGTGCTCGCGGTGCTGCGGGACGACTTCCCCGACGTGACGATCAGCAAGATCCGGTACCTGGAGTCGGAGGACCTGGTCCACCCGCAGCGCACGCCGTCGGGGTATCGGAAGTTCTCCCGGGCCGACGTCAGCCGGCTGCGGTACGTGCTGACGGCGCAGCGGGACCACTACCTCCCGCTGCGCGTCATCAAGGACCACCTCGAGGCGCTCGACCGCGGTGAGCCGGTGCCCGACAGCTCCGGTCCGGCCGCCGTGCCACCGCGCGCCCCCGGGAACGACGACGGCGAGGCCGCGCCGCTGACCCCGGACCAGTTCGCCCGGGCGGCGGGCCTCGAGCCCGACCAGCTCGCCGCCTGCGTCCAGTTCGGACTGCTCGCCACCGACGCCGAGGGGCGGCACCCGGTCGCCGACCTGGCGGTCGCGCGGGCCGCCGCGGGCCTGGCCCGGCACGGCATCGAGCCGCGCCACCTGCGGGTCTACCGCACCGGCGTGGAGCGCGAGGCCGGTCTGGTGGAGCAGCTCGTCGCGCCGGTCCTGCGCGCCCGCTCCGAGGAGGCTCGCACCCGCGCCACGGAGAAGCTGCGCGAGCTGGCCGGGCTCTCCGCGCAGTTGCACACCGCGCTGCTGGAGGCGCGGCTCCGGGAACTCCTGCGCCCCTGACTCCGGCGTACGGTGAACTCGTCGCAGTACCCGACCGCCGCCTCCGAACCAGCCACCACACCGCCCCGCCGCCGGACGACGCCCATCGGTCCGGACCGCCGGGCACGCAGCCGAGGGAGCCGTACCGTGCAGGAGCTTCGAGTCGTCGGTGTCCGGGTGGAGTTGCCCGGGAACCAGCCGATCCTGCTGCTCAAGGAGACGCAGGGGGAGCGCTACCTGCCGATCTGGATCGGTGCGGTCGAGGCCGCGGCCATCGCGTTCGAGCAGCAGGGTGTGCGCCCCGCCCGGCCGATGACCCACGACCTCCTCCGCGAGGTGATCACCGCCCTCGGTGCCGAGCTCGAGGCGGTCAACATCACCGAGATGCGCGAGGGCATCTACATCGCCGAGCTCGTCCTCGGTGACGAGCGGGTGGTCAGCGCCCGGCCGTCGGACGCGGTCGCCCTGGCCGTGCGCACCGGTGCGCCGATCTTCGGGGCCGACGACCTGCTCGACGAGGTCGGCATCGAGATCCCCGACGAGCAGGAGGACGAGGTCGAGAAGTTCCGCGAGTTCCTCGACCAGATCTCGCCGGAGGACTTCGGCGCCGGTTCCGGATCCGGCGGCGGCGCCGCCTGACGGCGGCCATCCGGACATCATCGGCAGCTCCGCGCGGCACTCCACTCGAAATGATGAGCGGGACGACACGCCGCCCCGCTCAGTTGACCGGCCCCCTGGCCCGGCTTACGGTCGGCGAACAACAACGGTGTGACACCTGAGGTCGGTGGGCGCAGACCCATGGAACTCGACCCCGGGTGCCAGCCGTCGACCCGCGCCGCGCGAGCGGAGCGGGACAGAGGAGGACGCCGACGTGAGCGACCAGGACAAGGGCTCCCAGGGTCAGCTCTTCAGCGACGCCGCAGTCGGGGCTCCCGCCTACGACGAGGTCGACACCGATCTCGTCGGGTACCGCGGCCCGACGGCGTGCGCTGCCGCGGGCATCACCTACCGGCAGCTCGACTACTGGGCCCGCACCGGCCTCGTCGCCCCGTCGGTCCGCAGCGCCACCGGCTCGGGCACCCAGCGGCTCTACTCCTTCCGCGACATCCTCGTGCTCAAGGTCGTCAAGCGGCTCCTGGACACCGGCGTCTCCCTGCAGAACATCCGCAAGGCCGTCGACCACCTGCGCAATCGCGGCATCAAGGACCTCGCCAACATCACGCTGTTCTCCGACGGCGCGACGGTGTACGAGTGCACCTCCGCCGAGGAGGTCGTCGACCTGCTGGCCGGGGGCCAGGGCGTCTTCGGCATCGCCGTCTCCGGCGCGCTGCGGGAGCTGTCCGGCGAGCTCGCCGAGCTGCCCGCCGAGCGGCTCGACGGCGCGCCGATGGACTCCGCCGACGACGAGCTCTCCATGCGCCGCCGCCGCCGCGCCATGTGATTCGTCGTTCCCCGGCCCCGCTCGTCGGGACCGGTGAACCCGGGTGACCCACATGGCCCGCCGTCGTGGGTCGCCACGGTTCAACGGTCGGTCCCGAGTGACCCGGGTAACCCCTGTTTCCGCCGCGGGGCGGGTGGACGTCCGCTGGTAGCGTTCTGGCAGTGGCAGACCGTGCTGAGACCGTCGCTGGAACCGAGGGCGGGGCGCTTCCGCCGTTCGCCGGCTCCCTTCCGTCGCTGAACTCGCTGAATCCCGCGGGGTCCTTCGCCGCCCGGCACATCGGGCCACGGGGGGACGACACCGCGGCCATGCTCGAGGTCGTGGGACACCCCACGCTCGAGTCGCTGGCAGACGCCTGCGTCCCCGAGAAGGTGCGCGACCGCACGCCGCTGGCGCTGCCGCCGGCCGCCGACGAGGCCGCCGTCCTCGCCGAGCTGCGCGAGCGGGCCGCCGAGAACCAGGTCTTCACCTCGATGATCGGTCTGGGCTACTCCGGCACGATCACCCCGACGGTCATCCAGCGCACGGTGCTGGAGAACCCCGCCTGGTACACCGCGTACACGCCCTACCAGCCCGAGATCAGCCAGGGCCGGCTCGAGGCGCTGATCAACTTCCAGACGATGGTCTCCGACCTCACCGGTCTGGACGTCGCCGGCGCCTCCATGCTCGACGAGGCCACCGCCGCCGCCGAGGCGATGACGCTCGTGCGCCGGGCGGGGCGGGCCAAGCCCGACGCCGTCTTCGTCGTCGACGCCGACACGCTGCCCCAGACGCTCGCGGTCCTCGAGACCCGTGCCGAGCCGCTCGGCATCGCCCTCCACGTCACCGACCTCTCGCAGGGCTGGCCCACCGACCTGCCCGAGGCCGGCGCGTTCGGCGTGCTGCTGTCCTACCCGGGTGCCAGCGGCGCGGTCCGCGACCACTGCGCCCTGGCCGCGGCCGCGCACGAGGCCGGGGCATCGGTCGTCGTCGCCGCCGACCTGCTCGCGCTCACGCTCCTGGAGGCACCGGGGGAGTGGGGCGCCGACGTCGCCTGCGGCACCAGCCAGCGCTTCGGTGTCCCGATGGGCTACGGCGGCCCGCACGCCGGCTACCTCTCGGTCCGCGAGGGCCTCGCCCGCCAGCTCCCGGGGCGGCTCGTCGGGGTCTCCGTGGACGCCGACGGCGACCTCGCCTACCGGCTGGCGCTGCAGACCCGCGAGCAGCACATCCGCCGCGAGAAGGCGACCAGCAACATCTGCACCGCGCAGGTGCTGCTCGCCGTCATGGCCGGCGCCTACGCCGTCTACCACGGCCCCGAGGGCCTCGCCGCGATCGCGGCCCGCGTGCACCGCAGTGCGCATGCGCTGGCGTCCGCGCTGCGGGCCGGTGGCCTGACGATCGCGCACGAGCACTTCTTCGACACGGTGACCGTCGCCGTCCCGGGGCGGGCGGCCGAGGTGGTCGCGGCTGCGGCCGAGCGGCGGATCAACCTGCGCCCGGTCGACGCCGACACCGTGGCGGTGGCCTGCGACGAGACGACGACGCCGGAGATCCTCCGCGCGGTCGCCGACTCGTTCGGGGTCGCCCTCGACGACGCCGCGCTCGACGACGCCGACGGCGACGCGCTGCCGGCCGACCTGCGCCGGCGGACCGCGTACCTCACGCACCCGGTGTTCTCCGCGCACCGCTCGGAGACGGCGATGCTGCGCTACCTGCGCTCGCTGAGCGACAAGGACCTCGCGCTGGACCGGACGATGATCCCGCTCGGCTCGTGCACGATGAAGCTGAACTCGGCCACCGAGATGGCCGCGATCACCTGGCCGGAGTTCGCCGGGCTGCACCCGTTCGCCCCCGCCGAGCAGGCGCGGGGGTACAGCCGCCTGATCGACGAGCTGTGCGGCTGGCTGGCCGAGGTGACCGGCTACGCCGCCGTCAGCGTGCAGCCCAACGCCGGCTCGCAGGGCGAGTTCGCCGGGCTGCTGGCCATCCGCGGCTACCACCGCTCGCGCGGGGACGAGGGCCGCGACGTCTGCCTGATCCCGAGCTCGGCGCACGGCACCAACGCGGCCAGCGCCGTCATGGCCGGCATGCGGGTCGTCGTCGTCGCCTGCGACGAGGCCGGCAACGTCGACCTCGGCGACCTGCGCGCCAAGGTCGACCAGCACGCCGAGCGGCTCGCCGCGATCATGCTGACCTACCCCTCCACGCACGGGGTGTACGAGACCGAGGTGCGCGAGATCTGCGCCGCGGTGCACGACGCCGGCGGCCAGGTCTACGTCGACGGCGCCAACCTCAACGCCCTGGTCGGCCTCGCCCGTCCCGGCCGGTTCGGCTCCGACGTCAGCCACCTCAACCTGCACAAGACCTTCTGCATCCCGCACGGCGGCGGCGGCCCCGGCGTCGGCCCCATCGGCGTCGCCGAGCACCTGGTGCCGTTCCTGCCCGGCCACCCGCTGGTCGAGACCGGCGGCCGGGGGCCGGCCGTCTCCGGGGCCCCCTTCGGCTCGGCGGGCATCCTGCCGATCTCCTGGGCCTACGTCCGGCTGATGGGCCCCGACGGCCTCACGAAGGCGACCGAGCACGCGATCCTGGGCGCCAACTACCTGGCCGCCCGGCTGCGCGAGCACTTCCCGGTGCTCTACACCGGCGCGGACGGCATGGTCGCCCACGAGTGCATCCTCGACATCCGGCCGCTCACCAAGGCCACCGGCATCACCAACGACGACATCGCCAAGCGGCTCATCGACTTCGGCTTCCACGCGCCGACGATGAGCTTCCCGGTGGCGGGCACGCTCATGGTCGAGCCGACCGAGAGCGAGGACAAGGCCGAGCTGGACCGCTTCGTCGAGGCGATGGTGACCATCCGCGGCGAGATCGAGAAGGTCGCCTCCGGCGAGTACGACGCCACGGACAACCCGCTGCGCAACGCGCCGCACACCCTGGCGATGCTCGCGGGGGAGTGGGAGCGCCCCTATCCCCGGACGACGGCGATCTACCCCGTCCGCGGGCTGCAGGGCCGGGGCTACCTCAGCCCGGTCCGCCGGATCGACCAGGCCTACGGCGACCGCAACCTGGTCTGCGCCTGCCCGCCGATCGAGGCGTTCGCCGAGCACGACTTCGGCGAGCACGCGCCGGACGCGTTCGGGTCGACGCCGGAGCGTGCGGCCGGGGCGCCGGACGACCTGGGGACGACGGCCGACGTGGTGGGCGCCCAGGCCTGACCCGGCGGCCCGGGGCTGGCGTCCTGTCGTACCCGGGTGGCACGGTGTCGCCCGTGACCGCCGCGGACGACGTCAAGGCCGACCTCCTGCGCTACCTGCAGATGGCGCGCGATGCCCTGCTCTGGAAGCTCGACGGGCTCTCCGAGTACCACGTGCGCCGGCCGATGACGCCGACCGGGACGAACCTGCTCGGCCTGGTGAAGCACCTGACCTTCGTCGAGCTCGGCTACTTCGGGCCGACGTTCGGCCGGCCGGTCGACGAGGTGCGCGCCTGGGTCGAGGACGACGGTTCCGACCCCAACTGGGACCTGTGGGCGACGGCCGACGAGTCGCGCGAGCAGATCCTGGACGGCTACCGCCGCGCGTGGGCGGTCGCCGACGCCACCGTCACCGACCTGCCGCTCGACGCGGTGGGGGAGGTGTCCTGGTGGACCTCCGGGCGGGTGACCCTGCACCGCATCCTGGTGCACGTCATCGCGGAGACGCACCGGCACCTCGGCCACGCCGACATCGTGCGCGAGAGCATCGACGGTGCGGTGGGGGCGCGGCGGGACGTCGACAACCTGCCCGAGGTCGACGCGGCCTGGTGGCCGGCCTACCGGGAGCGACTGGAGGGCGTGGCCCGCGAGGCGGGGGACCGGTGACCGTCCCGGGGACGGACGCGATCTTCTCCGATCCCCGGCTGGCCGTGCTCTACGACACCTTCGACGGCGAGCGCTCGGACCTGGACGCCTACGCCGCCCTCGTGGACGAGTGGGGGGCGCGGTCCCTGCTCGACGTCGGCTGCGGCACGGGCTCCTTCGCCTGCCAGCTCGCCGGCCGCGGGGTGCAGGTGGTCGGCCTGGACCCGGCGGCGGCCTCGCTGGACGTGGCCCGCAGGAAGCCGCACGCGGAGCAGGTGACGTGGGTGCACGGCGACGTCCGGTCGCTGCCACCGCTGCAGGTCGACGCGGTGACCATGACCGCGAACGTGGCCCAGGTCTTCCTGGCGGACGAGGAGTGGGCCGGCGTGCTGGCGGCGGCCCACGCCGCCCTGCGCCCCGGCGGACACCTGGTGTTCGAGACCCGGCGACCGGAGCGGCGTGCCTGGCGGGGCTGGACGCCGGAGCTGTCCACCAGCCGCGCCGTCGTCCCGGGGGTCGGTGCCGTGCGGACCTGGGTGGAGGTCACCGCCGTGCAGGAGCCGCTGGTGTCGTTCCGCTGGACGTTCGTCCTCGAACGCGACGGTCAGGTGCTCACCTCGGACTCGACGCTGCGCTTCCGCAGCCGGGAGGAGGTCGCCGGCTCGTTGATCGAGGCCGGCTTCGTCGTCGAGGACGTCCGCGACGCCCCGGACCGGCCCGGGGACGAGCTCGTGTTCGTCGCCGGGCGCTGCGGCTGACCGGCGTCAGGCGCTGGCGAGCTCCGGGGCCAGCCAGGTGTGCGCGTGGGTCACGGCGCGGCCGTCGGGGAGCAACTCGCCGTCGTCGTCGAACAGGACGACGCCGTTGCACAGCAGGCTCCAGCCCTGCTCGGGGCGGCTGCTGACGACGGCGGCGAGGTCACGCGCCTCGCTGCTGGCGTCGGGGCACGGGGTGATGTGAGAGCACATGGGGGAGTCCGTCCGTTCGGGCTTCGTGGGCCCTGGTGGCTGAAGGTGAGCGTTCGATCACCGAACGCGTCCAGTGTGCGCGCGACCGGGCGCAGATCGGCGTGACGCAGATCACCACGTCATCCCGTCGGGTGGTGCACATCTGCCAAGCCGCCGTGCCCGGCGGCCGGTTCAGAGCTTGCGGAGCAGGATCCGGCGCACGGAGTGGTCGGCGGCCTTCTGCAGCACCAGCCGGGCGCGCGACCGCGTGGGCGCGATGTTGTCCCGCAGGTTCGGTGCGTTGACCGCGGACCAGATGCCCAGCGCGGTGTCCCGGGCCTGCTCGTCGGTCAGGCCGGCGAACCGGTGGAAGAAGGCCGACGTGTCGGCGAACGCGGTGCGCCGGAGGGCGAGGAACCGCTCGACGTACCAGGTCTGGATGTCGGCCTCGGAGGCGTCGACGTAGACGGAGAAGTCGAAGAAGTCCGAGGCGAACACCTCGGGGGCGGTGCCGTCGGAACGGCGACCCGCCTGCAGCACGTTGAGCCCCTCGACGACCAGGATGTCGGGTCGGTCGACGGCCTGCTGCCGGCCGGGGACGATGTCGTAGGACTGGTGGTCGTACACCGGCGCGAACACCTCCTCGCGGCCGCTCTTCACGTCGGCCAGGAAGCGCAGCAGCGCCCGGCGGTCGTAGCTCTCCGGGAAGCCCTTGCGGCCCATCAGCCCGCGGGCCTCCAGCGCCGCGTTGGGCATCAGGAAGCCGTCGGTCGTGACCAGGTCCACCCGCGGGGACCCGGGGCTGGCGGCCAGCAGGGTCTGCAGCAGCCGGGCCGTGGTGCTCTTGCCGACGGCGACGCTGCCGGCGACGGCGATCACGAAGGGCACCTTCGCCGTCGAGTCGCCGAGGAACTCGCTCTGCGCCGCCCACAGCCGGCGGCTGGCCGTGACGTGCAGACCCAGCAGGCGGGCCAGCGGCAGGTAGACGGTGGCCACCTCGTCCAGGTCGATGCGGTCACCCAGCGAGGCGAGCTCCGAGAGGTCGGCCTCGTCCAGGGGCAGCTGCGACCCCGCGGCGAGCGCTCGCCACGAGTCGCGGTCGAACACCGCGTAGGGCGAGATGGAGCCGCGCGTCCCTGCCGTCACACCCCCCATCGTGCCGTCCCGCACTGCACCGTCCTGCGCTCGGGTCACCCGTGCGGGTCAGGAGGGGCGCCCGGGCGCGGCCGGGAACCCGGTCGCCGCGCGATGCCGGTCTAGGGTTCTGCCTGTGCCAGCCCGCCCGGGACTGCTCGAGTGCATCGAGCGTTACCACGCCGCCGCGCCGCTCCCGGACGCGCAGATCGAGCCGGCCGGCGCCCTCGACGTCCCGGTGGGGGACCCGTCCTGGCCCTATCCGGCCCGCCCGCGGCGGGGCACCGACTCGAAGGTGACCGTCGCCGACGTGCGCGCCGCGCTGGACCTGCAGGACGCCGCGGGGCTGCCCCGCGCCCTGGAGTGGATCCCGCAGTGCACGCCCGAGGTGGCCGCCGCGGCCCGTGCGGCGGGGCTGGTGGTCGACGTGCTCCCGCTGCTGGTGGCCGACGAACCGGTCGAGCTGCTGTTCCCGGCGGGTGTGCGGCTCTACGTCGTGGGCGCCGACGATCCCGAGCTCCCGCACTACCAGGAGGTCTCCGCGGTGGCGTTCGCCCATCCGGGCGGCCACGCGGACGTGCAGACGCCCCGGCCGGGGCCCACGCCGCAGGACGCCGCGGGGACGGCGGCGCTGCGCGAGCGGATCGCCACCGGCCGCACCGTGATGATGGTGGCGATCGAGCGGGGCGTGCCGGTCGCCGTCGGCCTGCACCAGCCCGTCGACCTCGGCGACGCCGTCGTCAGCGAGATCGTGGGTCTGGCGACGGCGCCGCGGCTGCGCGGTCGCGGCCTGGGCGCCGGCATCGCCTCCGCCCTGGTCGCCCACGCGCGCGAGACCGCCGACCTGGTGTTCCTGGCCGCCGGCGACGACGACGTCGCCCGGGTCTACGAGCGGATCGGGTTCGCCCGCCTGGCGACCGTCGGCGTCGCCGCCCCGCCGATCGGGCCCGCCTACTCCTGCGCGTAGGTGACCACCATGGTCGCCCGGGCCAGCGTGTGGAAGAACAGGTTGAAGCCCAGCACCGCCGGGCGGGTGTCGGCATCGACGTCGAGCGTCTCGGTGTCCACCGCGTGCACGACGACGAAGTAGCGGTGCGGACCGTGCCCGGCCGGGGGAGCGGCGCCGACGTATCCGGCGAAGCCGCCGTCGTTGGCCAGCTGCAGCGCGCCCTCGGGCAGGTGCGGGGCGTCCTTGTTGCCGGCGTCGGAGGCCAGCTCGGTGACCGAGGCCGGGATGTTCGCCACCGCCCAGTGCCAGAAGCCGCTGGCGGTGGGGGCGTCCGGGTCGAAGACGGTGACGGCGAAGCTGCGGGTGCCCTCCGGGAAGCCCGACCACGACAGCTGGGGGGAGCGGTCCTCGCCGCCGGCGCCCATGACGCCGCTGACGTGCGGCCGGGGCAGGGTCGCGCCGTCGCTCACGTCGGAGCTGGTGACGGCGAAGGACGGCACCTGCGGGAGGAAGTCGTACGGGCTGGGCGGAATCGGCCGGTCGGCCATGCGGAGCTCCTCGGGATCGCTGGATCGGCCCAGGTCGGGCGGGGGTCCGGCATGCGCGGCCCCTCAGCGACCCTAGGCAGCAGGGCCGCCCGGCGCGCGCCGGTGGCGGCAGCTCCCCGTCCCGGCCCGTCCGTCGCGTGCACCGGACCGCACGCCGGTACCGTCGCTGCCGTGCCTGTATCCGGCCTGGGGTTGCCCGGGTCCGTCCGCGCCTGCCTCTTCGACCTCGACGGTGTGCTGACCCGCACCGCCACCGTGCACATGGCCGCCTGGAAACGGACCTTCGACGAGTACCTGGCCGCCACCGACCCGGGGGCGCGCCCGTTCGACCAGGACGACTACAACCGGTACGTCGACGGCAGGCCCCGGGCGTCCGGCGTCCGGGACTTCCTCGCCAGCCGGGACATCACCCTGCCCGAGGGCTCCGCGGGGGACGCGCCCGACGCGGCGACGGTGCAGGGCATCGCCGCACGCAAGAACGTGCTGGTGCTCCGCGAGCTGGACGAGCACGGCGTCGAGGTCTACCCCGGCTCGGTGCGCTACCTGCGCGCGGTGAAGGCAGCGGGGCTGCCCACCGCGGTGGTGACCGCCTCGGCCAACGGCGAGCAGGTGATCGCCGCGGGCGGCTTCGCCGACCTCATCGACGCGCGCGTCGACGGCGTGGTGGCCGCGCGCGAGAAGCTGCGTGGCAAGCCGGAGCCCGACACGTTCCTGGCCGGCGCCCGGGCGCTGGGCGTGGACCCCGCGCACGCGGTCGTGTTCGAGGACGCACTGTCGGGGGTGGCGGCCGGGAAGGCGGGGCAGTTCGGCTTCGTGGTGGGCGTGGACCGGGTCGGTCAGGCCGAGGGCCTGGCGGCCGCGGGAGCCGACGTCGTGGTCACCGACCTCGCCGAGCTGCTGGGGGAGGGCGCGTGACGGAGGGGCGGGCGACCTTCCCCATCGAGCCGTGGTCCCTCACCGAGGTGGGGCTGGACCACGCCTCGCTGGGCGTACACGAGTCGGTGTTCGCGCTGGCCAACGGGCACATCGGCATGCGCGGCTCGTTCGACGAGGGCGAGCCGGTCGTCGTCCCGGGCACGTACCTCAACGGCTTCTACGAGGAGCGGCCGCTGCCCTACGCCGAAGCCGGCTACGGGTATCCCGAGCAGGGGCAGACGGTCGTCAACGTCACCGACGGCAAGCTCATCCGGCTGCTGGTGAAGGACTCGCCGCTGGACCTCAACTACGGCGAGATCCTCGAGCACCGGCGCACCCTCGACCTGCGCGCGGGGGTGCTGCGGCGGATCACCGAGTGGCGCTCACCGGGTGGCCGCAGCGTCCGGGTCACCAGCACCCGGCTGGTGTCGCTGGCCCGCCGCTCGATCGCCGCGATCGAGTACCAGGTGGAGGTCATCGACGACCTCGGCGACCTGTACGTGGCGCTGCAGTCCGACCTGCTGGCCAACGAGGTGGGCCACGGCGACAGCGACGACCCGCGCGCGGCGGCGAACCTGAGCCGGCCGCTGCAGGCGGAGTTCTCCGTCGGCCGCGGCCGACGCGCCGTGCTGGTGCACCAGACGGCGCGGAGCCGGCTGCGGATGGCGGCCGGGATGGACCACGTCGTGGAGATCCCGGACAGCAGCACCGAGGACATCCTGGCCAACGGCGACCTCGCCCGGTACACGCTGGCCGCGCGCATCCCGCCGGGCGGATCGCTGAAGCTGGTCAAGTTCCTCGCCTACGGCTGGTCCTCCCGCCGTTCCGGAGCGGCGCTGCGCGACCAGGTCGAGGCTGCGCTGGCGACCGCGAAGTTGGCCGGGTTCGACCGGCTGATGCGAGAGCAGCGCGACCTGCTCGACCAGCACTGGGACGAGGCCGACGTCGAGATCGAGGGCGACGACGAGCTGCAGCAGGCCGTCCGGGTGGGCATGTTCCACGTCCTGCAGGCCGGCCTGCGCGGTGAGCGCCAGCCCATCCCGGCCAAGGGCCTGACCGGGCCCGGCTACGACGGGCACACGTTCTGGGACACCGAGACCTACGTGCTCCCGGTGCTGACCTACACGGCGCCGGAGGCCGCCCGCGACGCGCTGCGCTGGCGGCACTCGATCCTGGAGCTGGCCCGGGAACGGGCGCGGGTGCTCGGCCTGCGCGGTGCGGTCTTCCCGTGGCGCACCATCCGCGGCGAGGAGACCTCCGGGTACTGGCCGGCCGGCACCGCCGCCTTCCACATCAACGCCGACATCGCCGACGCCGTCGTCCGCTACCTCAACGCCACCGGCGACGACGACTTCGACCGCGACTTCGGCGCCGAGCTGCTCATCGAGACGGCGCGGCTGTGGGCGTCCCTGGGGCACTTCGACACCGAGCACGGGTTCCGCATCGACGGCGTGACCGGGCCCGACGAGTACACGGCCGTGGTGGACAACAACGTCTTCACCAACCTCATGGCGCAGCGCAACCTGCGCGAGGCGGCACGGGCCGTGACCCGGCAGCCCGACGTCGCCGGCCGGCTCCAGGTCTCCGCGGACGAGGTGGAGGTGTGGCTGCGCGCCGCGGCGCTGATGGCGGTGCCCTACGACACCCAGCGCGGCGTGCACATGCAGTCCGACGCGTTCACCCACCACGAGGAGTGGGACTTCGCCGCCACGCCCACCGAGAACTACCCGCTGCTGCTGCACTACCCCTACTTCGAGATCTACCGGAAGCAGGTGGTGAAGCAGGCCGACCTCGTCATGGCCCTGCACCTGCGGGGGGACGCCTTCACGCTCGACGAGAAGATCGCGAACTTCGCCTACTACGAGGCGCGGACGACGCGGGACTCCTCCCTGTCGGCCAGCCAGCAGGGCGTCGTCGCCGCGGAGACGGGTCACCTGGACCTGGCCTACGACTACTGGGCCGAGGTGGCGCTCACCGACCTGCAGAACCTGCACCACAACTCCGGGCACGGACTGCACATCGCCTCGCTGGCCGGGGGCTGGACGGTGGCGGTCGCCGGCTTCGGTGGCATGCGGGACCACGACGGCGCGCTCACCTTCGCCCCGCGGCTGCCCGGCCGGCTCACCCGGCTCCGGTTCCGGATGGTCTACCGGGGGCGCAAGCTGGTCGTCTCGGTGACCCCGACGACGGTGACCTACCGGCTGGTCGACGGCGATCCGCTGGAGATCCGGCACCACGGCAGGCAGGTCATCGTCGACCACGCCGACCTGGTGCTGGACATCCCGCCGGCGCCGCAGGTCGAGCCGGTCACCCAGCCTCCGGGCTGCGAGCCCCGCCGGCGGCTGCGCGCCGGCACGCCGCCGCTGGAGCACCGGACCGTCTCCGAGCTGCACTAGCGGTCAGGTGAGCAGCCAGCTGCCGCCCAGGAGCAGCGCCCCGACGTCGACGGCCAGGAAGAAGCCGACCCACACCACGCCGGGAATCCGGGTGAGCCGGGCCAGCTGGTCGGCGTCGGAGTCCGGTGCCCCCCGGTGCCGGCGGGCGGTCTGCAGCTCGAGGACGGCACGCGGCGCGGCCAGCAGCAGGAACCAGGTGATGAGCGCCGCGGCGGCGGCCTGACCCTCGGGCGGGAGCCACCACGTCCCGGCCAGCACCAGCCCGCCGCTGACCAGGACCGACCACAGGCCGTACCAGTTGCGGATCTGCACCAGCAGCAGCGCCAGGAGGGCGACCAGCCCCCACAGCAGCGCCACGGCCTGCCCGGCGGCGAGCAGGGCGGCCGCGCCCAGGCCGAAGAGACCGGGTCCGGTGTAGCCGGCGGCGCAGGTGAGCACCATGCCCGGACCGGTGGGCCGCCCGGAGGAGACCGTCACACCGGAGGTGTCCGAGTGCAGCCGGATGCCCGACAGCCGGCGGCCGGCGGCGAGCGCCACCATCCCGTGCGCACCCTCGTGCGCGATGGTCACCGCGTGCCGGGTGAGCCGCCACAGCGGCGCGTAGAGGACCAGCAGCGCCGCCACGGCCGCCGCGCCGAGGAGCAGGGGAGTGGAGGGGTCGGGGGCGGGAGCGGTGACCCGGTCCCAGATCCGGCCCGCCGCGTCCACGCCGGGCAGTCAACCGCACCGGCCCGGGAACGGCCGGCGGCTCACCGGTCAGTTCCCGGGCTTGACCGCCTTCCCCCGCTCGCGCTCGTCGTCGTCGGCCTCGTAGGCGCCGGGGACGGCCGCGGTGTCGCCGTCGTCGGTGCCGGGGGTGACCGGCTTGCGGATCAGGTCGTGCTGCCCCTGCGTGGGGGAGCCGCCCGGTTCGGAGTGCTCGTCGGTGTCGGGGCGGTGCTCGGTCACGTGACCTCCTGGCGTCGTCGTCCCGGAGCGGCTACCCGCCGGCGTCCGGGTCAAAGCTGCTGCGTGAGGTTCAGGCCAGGCCGGCGTCGTGCACGACCAGTGCCACCTGCACGCGGTTGGCCGCCTCCAGCTTGGTGAGCAGCCGGGAGACGTGCGCCTTCACGGTGGCCACGCTCATGTAGGCCTCCGCGGCGATCTGCGCGTTGGACAGCCCGCGGCCGACGGCCAGCGCCACCTCGCGCTCGCGGTCGCTGAGGCGCTGCAGGAGCGCGAGGGCGGTCGCCCGGCGGTCGCCGGAGCCCGTCGGCGCGCCACCGGCGTCGGCGACGTGCGCCATCAGCTGGCGGGTCACGGTGGGGGAGAGCATCGGTTCCCCCGCCGCCACCCGCCGCACGGCGTCGACGATCGCGGCCGGCGGGGTGTCCTTGAGCAGGAAGCCGCTGGCCCCGGCGCGCAGCGCCCGGAGCACCGAGGCGTCGGCGTCGAACGTGGTGAGCACGATGACCTCCGGTCCGCCCGGGCGGGCACGCAGCCGTTCGGTGGCGGTCAGCCCGTCGACGTGCGGCATGCGGATGTCCATGAGGACGACGTCCGGCGCGTGCTCGGCCACGGCGGCGGACACGTCCGCGCCGTCCGCGGCCTCGCCGACCAGCACGCAGTCCCCGGAGCCGCCGAGCACCATGGCCAGCGCCGCGCGCACCAGGGGGTCGTCGTCCACGACGAGGACCCGGATCGCCCCGCTCACGTCTCCGCCGCCGGCTGGGGCTGCGGCAGCCACGCCCGGAGCCGGAACTCGCCGTCGGCGGTCCAGCCGTGCTCGAGCGTGCCGCCGGCGAGGCCGACCCGCTCGATGAGGCCGACCAGGCCGGTGCCCGAACCCGGCAGCGGTGTTCCGGGGTCGGCGCTCAGCGACGCCGGGTTGGTCACCTCGACCTCGATGCCGGCGCCGGGCTCGGCCGTCACGCGGACGCAGGCGACCGTGCCCCCGGCGTGCTTGCGGACGTTGGTCAGCGCCTCCTGCACCACCCGGTAGACGGTGCGGCCGGTCATCGTCGGCACCGCCTCGACGTCGGGCACCCGGTACTCCATCCGCACCCGCAGCCCGGCCGCGCGGGACTCCTCGACCAGGTCGGCGAGGTCGGCGAGGGTCGGCTGCGGGCGGTCGGACAGCGCACCGTCGCCGGTGTCGCGCAGCACGCCGATCACCTCGCGCAGGTCCTCCAGGGCACCACGGGCGCTGGCCCGGATCACCCCGGCGGCCCGGGCGACCTCCTCCGGTGCGGCGTCGGGGCGGTACTCCAGGGCGCCGGCGTGCATGCTCAGGAGCGACAGCCGATGGGCCAGCACGTCGTGCATCTCCCGGGCGATGCGGGTGCGCTCGAGCTGGCGGGCCTGGTCGACGCGCAGCCGCTGCTCGGTCTCCGCGCGCACGGCCCGGTCGCGCAGCGAGACGACGAGCTGCCGGCGGGCGCGCACGAACATCCCCCAGGCGACGACGGCGGCGGTCAGCACCACGCCGAGGGCCAGGGACAGCGGCCCGGGCAGGTCCGGGTCCGGGCGCAGGTGGTCGTAGACGAGGAAGGTGGCCAGGTTCAGCCCCGCCACCAGCAGCACCGTGCGCCAGGTGCGGTGCACGGCCACGGTGAACAACGCGACCAGGACGGCGACGCCGGCCATGGACGAGAACGCCCCGATCAGCGCCAGCACCGCCGCCACGGCCACCGGCCACCGCCGCCGTCCCCAGAGCAGCAGGCAGCCGGCCGCCCCCACGAGCAGATCGGTCGCGAGCAGGCCGTCCGACGGCGGGTCGGGGCGCGCGCTCGACTCGAGCAGCAGCAGGAGGCCCAGCCCGACCGCGGCCAGGAACACGACCAGGTCGACGAACCAGTCGCGCACCGACCGGCGCACCGGCCGCCTGCCGTCGACGTCGGCACCGGGGGAGAGGGAGTCGGCCAGGAGCAGGGCCGGGACGAGCGAGGGGTGGTCCACGCCCGGGTGCGACGGGGCCGGAGGCCGGACGGCGGTGCTCACCCCAGCAGGCTACGGAGAGCGGCCGACCGACGGCAGCGACGAAGGTCTAGGACCGGGCGCGCGTTGTCGACCAAGGTCTGCGGCGGACCGCCGTCCGGCCGACGCGGGGGAGTGGGCCCGCGGGGGAGGGTGGTCCGCGTGATCACCGTCGAACACCTGACCAAGCGGTACGGCGCCCAGCTCGCCGTCTCCGACGTCTCCTTCTCCTGTGCGCCCGGCACCGTCACCGGCTTCCTCGGGCCCAACGGCGCCGGCAAGTCGACCACGCTGCGCGCAGTCTGCGGGTTGACCCTGCCGACCAGCGGCACCACCGCGGTGGCGGGGCGGCCCTACCGCGAGCTGCCCAACGCCGGCCGGCACGTCGGCGTGCTGCTGGACGCCGGCGCGCAGCACGCCGGCCGGACGGGGCGCGAGACCCTCGCGCTGGCGGCGCTCGTGCAGGGCGTCGCGCGCTCCCGGGTGGACGAGGTGCTGCAGCAGGTCGGCCTCGCCGGCAAGCCGGCCGGCAAGCGGGTCGGGAAGTACTCCCTGGGCATGCGGCAGCGGCTCGGCCTGGCCATGGCGCTGCTCGGCGAGCCGCAGGTGCTGGTCCTGGACGAGCCCGCCAACGGGCTGGACCCCGAGGGCATCTTCTGGATGCGCGGGCTGCTGCGCGGCTTCGCCGACCGCGGCGGCACGGTGCTGCTCTCCTCGCACCTGCTGCGGGAGGTCGAGGCGGTGGCCGACCAGCTGGTCGTCATCGCCGGCGGCCGGATCGTGGCCCAGGGGAGCAGCGAGGAGCTCCTGGCGAGCACCGGCACCCTCGTCCGGGCGCGCGACCGTGCGGCGCTGACCGGCGCTCTCGCGGCGGCCGGCATCGGCGTCACCCCCGGTCCTGCGGACGCGCTGATCGCGGACGGTCCGGCCGAGGCGGTCGGCATCGCCGCGGCCACCGGCGGGGTGCCGCTGCTGGAGCTCCGCCCGGCCGGGGGAGACCGGCTCGAGGAGCTGTTCCGCTCGCTGACCGACCCCACCGCCGGCGCCGCAGCCGCCGCCGACCGCCAGATCCAGGAGACCTCCGCATGAGCACCGCCACCCTCGCCCCGACCACGGCTCCGCGGGCGGGGGACGCCCCGGCGGCGCCGTCGCTGCTGCGGCTCGTCCGCGTGGAGCTCCGGAAGACCTACGACACCCGCGCCGGTTTCTGGCTGCTGCTGGTCGTCGCCCTGGCGGCGCTCACCGTCGTGACGCTGCAGATGCTCTTCGCCGAGGAGCCGGACAAGACCTTCGCGATGTTCGTCGGCACGACCCAGCTGCCGGTGAACCTGCTGCTGCCCGTCGTCGGCATCCTGCTGGTCACCAGCGAGTGGTCGCAGCGGACGGCCATGACGACGTTCACCCTGGTGCCGGCCCGCTCGCGGGTGCTCACCGCGAAGGTGATCGTCGGCGTGCTGCTCGGCCTGCTCGGGACCGTGGCCGCGCTGCTCGCCTCGGCCCTGGGGGCACTGCTCACGCCGATCCTGACGACCGACGCGACGGACTGGGGGATCTCCGCCGGACACCTGGCACAGGTGGCCCTGCTTCAGGTGCTCACGATCCTCATCGGTGTCGCCTTCGGCATGCTGCTGCTCAGCTCACCGCTGGCGATCGTCCTGTACTTCGTGCTCCCGACGGTCGTGACGATCGTGGCCAACACCGTCGGCGCGCTCGCGTGGGTGCGGGACTGGCTCGACCAGGCCACGACGATGGCGCCGATGTTCGAGGGCCTGCTGTCGAGCGGCGAGGACTGGGCGCGGCTGGCGACGACGGTGGCGCTGTGGCTGGTGGCGCCCATGGTGGCCGGCTGGATCCGGATCATCCGCAGCGAGATCGGCTGACGCCGGCGCAGGGAGGGGTATCCGTCACTGTGACGTAAACCGGTCGATGCAGGCCGGGGAGTCCGGGTGGCGGAACGGGGCGCGACCCGGCACCCACTGCCGGCGGGTACCGCGATGCCGCGGTGGCCACACCGCGAGCGCTGTACGGGGCGGCCGCGCCAGGATCCGACGGCGGGACGCGAGATCGTGTGCTTCGCGTGCCGCCGTCGGTCCACCGCGGCGGAGGCGGGTCCGCGGGCGGGCGAGGGCCTCAGGAGCGGGGCTCCTCCGGATGAGTTGACATAATGTGCATTATCGGCGCACTGGATGGGCGCCTGGAGAGGGGCCCGGGGCCGCCGGATCCGTCGGGCACTCGCGATCGCTCGACGTGACGCATCCGTCGTCCTCGTGCTGCGCATCCGCGACCGCTGCGCCCGCGGCCGGGTGGGCACCCGGTGTGCGTCGACGGCGCCGACTGCGGTCGTCGGCGACCCCGGGCGGTCGTCCGCCGATGCTGCCCGCGCTCGACACCCCGGTGCGACTCCCCCGGGATGATCTTGTCGATGAGACGATCTTGATGGTCAGCCCGTCGGCCTGTCCGCGGACCGGTCCGGGGCCGGCGGACCGACGGAACGCCGCCCGCTTCGGCGCTCCCCCCCTCCAGCCACACCACCCGCATTACGTAACAGTGACGTAAGTGTGGCCATCGGGCGGGTTCGACGGGCGGTCCGGGCCGGGTGTTCGTAGGGTCGGAGCATGCAGATCCGACGACCGCTCGCCGCTCTCCTGGCCGCTCTGGCGATCTTCGGTGGCGGTGCCACGATGACCGCGTGCTCGGCCGCCGGGACGGACCAGAACGACGGAACGACCGACGACGACAGCGAGAACCGCGACGGCGACGACCCGGGCAGCGACGAGCAGGGCAACCTGCCGAACAACTCGGATCCGGACCAGGACAACCAGGACGACGACACGACCGATCCGGACTGATCGGCCCGCACCGCCGGCGGGTCAGCCGCGTTCGGTGACCCAGAGCCGGTCGAGACGCCCGGTGGAGTGGACGAGGTCGGTGAGCGACCGCTCGAGCTCGGCTTTCGTCGGCTTCTCGGTCAGGAGGGTCTGGACGTCCTCCAGTGCGCACCGCAGCTGGTAGAGCCGGTCCTGCAGCCCGTCGAGCTCTGCCCGGGACACCAGGACGACGTCGTCCGGCAGGCCGGCCTTCGCCGCCGCGGAGCGCTGCTCGTAGGCCCGCTGGCGGCAGGCCTGGCCGCAGTACAGCCGAGGCCGCCCGACCGACCCCTGCTCGGGGAGGACGCGGCGACACCACCCGCACCGCCGGGCCTCGCCGCTCCCCCGGTTGGGTGCGGGGGAGATCGGGGGGTGCGTCACCGTGCCGGTCGCGTGCTGTGCCACGGAACGGCACGCTAGACGCCGCGGCCGACGGGAACCGGTGAACACGCCAGGGACACCCCGAACCGCGATGCGGAGCGCTGACCAGCGGTCCTGCCGGGCGCTGCTGGGGACGCCCCGGCAGGGGGCCCGGAGCGAAGGTCCGCGGGGCTGACTAGCGTGTCGCTGTGCCCTCCGCGCGGTTCGCATTCCTCGACGCGCCGACACCCCTCGCCATGGCCCACCGCGGCGGTGCCATCGAGCACCTCGAGAACACGCTGCCGGCCTTCCAGGCCTGCGTGGACCTCGGTTACCGGTACCTCGAGACCGACGTCCAGATCACCGCCGACGGCACCCTCGTGGCCTTCCACGACGCCACGCTGGAGCGGGTGACCGACCGCACCGGCCGGGTGGACGCGCTGCACTGGTCCGAGTTGTCCGAGGCCCGGATCGGGGGGCGCGAGCCGATCATGCGGCTCGAGGACCTCCTCGGCGCCTGGCCGGACGTGAGGTTCAACCTCGACATCAAGGCGGCCGGCGTCCTCGCGCCGCTCGTGCGGCTGGTGCACCGGATGGGAGTCGCGGACCGGATCTGCCTCGGTTCCTTCTCCGACGCCCGGATCGCCGCGGCCCGCCGGCTCTTCGGCCCGGCCGTCTGCACCTCGCTGGGCCCCCGCGGGGTGGCGGCCCTGCGGCTGTCCTCCTACTCACCCCGGGCCGCAGGGCTCGTGCGCATCCAGGCGGGCTGCGCGCAGGTGCCGCTCCAGCTGGGCGGGCGGGCGCTGGTCGACGAGCGCTTCCTGGCCGCCGCGCACGCCCGGGGTCTGCAGGTGCACGTCTGGACCGTGGACGACCCCGACGAGGCGCGGGCGATGCTCGACCTCGGTGTGGACGGCATCATGACCGACCGCCCGGCCATGCTCCGCGAGGTGCTCGAGGAGCGCGGCCAGTGGGCGTGATCGCACCGACCGGGGCGGCCCCCTCGGAGCCGGCGTGAGCGCGGTCGACTCCTCGTTCGTCGACGAGCTGCCCGAGCCGTCCGCCGTCCCGGCGTCCGGTGACCGCCGGCGGCACCCCGCCCCCGCGCACCTGCGCTTCTTCCACGGCCCCATGGACTGCGGGAAGTCCACCCTCGCCCTGCAGGTCGACCACAACCAGAGCCGGCAGGGGCGGCACGGGCTGCTGGTCACCCAGGGCGACCGGTCGGCGGCGCCGCAGATCAGCTCGCGCGTGGGCCTGTGCCGGCCGGCGATCGAGATCGACGCGGGCACCGATCTGCGCCTGCTGGTGCGCGACCGCTGGGCCTCCGGCGACCGCGTCGACTACCTCATCGTCGACGAGGCGCAGTTCCTGACCGACGGGCAGGTCGACCAGCTGGCCGAGCTCGTCGACCAGTTCCACGTCGACGTCTACGCGTTCGGCCTGACCACCGACTTCCGGACCCGGCTCTTCCCGGGCACCCAGCGCCTCCTGGAGGTCGCGGACGACGTCCAGCGGGTGCAGGTCGAGGTGCTGTGCTGGTGCGGGCTCCCGGGGCTGCTCAACGCCCGCGTCGTCGACGGGGTCATGGTGCGGGCCGGCGAGACCGTCGCCGACACCGCGCCGGCCGAGCTGCCCGGCGGAGAGCCCGGCTCCTCCCCCGCGGTGCGCTACCAGGTGCTCTGCCGCCGGCACCACGTGCGCGGCCAGCTGGGGCCCACGGCGGCCGGTCCGGGGCAGCTCGCGCTCCCCTGACCCGGGAACCTCACCCCTCCGAGGGGCCGAGGGGGCGCGGACCCCACCCCATGCGATGATGGGAAGCCATTTGGGCGGAATCTCTTCGCCGAATCTGTCGTTCTTCCCTGTGACTCCTCGGTTCGTGGGTATGGCCCACGGACCGGAGTCGAGTCCCGACCGACACCACGTACGAGAGGACGGTGTGCAATGGGCGAACGTTCCCTGCGCGGCAGCCGACTGGGCAGCGTCAGCTACGAGACCGAACGGAACACCGCGCCCATCGATCGGCAGTACGCCGAGTACCGGTGCCCCTCGGGTCACCTGTTCACGGTGCCCTTCGCCGATGACGCCGAGCTTCCGGACACGTGGGAGTGCAAGTTCGACGGTGCCGCGGCCAAGCTGGTCGGCGGTGCCGAGCCGGCCCCCAAGAAGGTCAAGCCGCCGCGCACCCACTGGGACATGCTGCTCGAGCGCCGCTCCGTCGAGGACCTCGAAGAGGTGCTCGCCGAGCGCCTCGAGGTGCTCCGCGGCCGGCGTACCCGCGCTAGCTGATCCCAGCACGCTGCACGGTTCGGCCCCGGTGGATTCCCACCGGGGCCGTTCTGCGTTCCGGGGGCGTCCCGGGTGCGGGGCTCAGCCCGCCGGGCGCCCGTCGGGGCCGCGGAGCACCTCGCCCTCGATGACCATGGGCGGCGTCCGGACGTCGTCCCGACGGGGCATCTCGGCCGTCCGGACGCTGTCCACCCGCACCGGCGGCCGCAGGCCGACCGGCAACCGGGAGGCGATCAACCGGCCGAGCGCGGTGCGGACCAGCGACCGGGTGCCCGGGAGCAGGCACAGCAGCCCCAGCACGTCGCCGATGAAGCCCGGCAGCACCATCAGCAGCCCGCCGACGGCGACGAGCCCGGCGTCGCCCAGCTCGCGGCCGGCCGACGCCCGGCCGGTGCGGGCGCTCGCGCGCAGCTCGGTCAGCGCCTTGGTTCCCTGGCGGGCCAGCAGCGCCCAGCCGAGCGCGCTGGTGGCGATCGCGGCGAGCACCGTCGCGCCCACGCCGATCCACTGCGCGACGAGGACGAACACGATCACCTCGGCCAGCGCGAGGAGCCCAGCAGCCATGCGTAGTCGTCGTCCCACGCTCGTTCCAACGCTCGGGGCGGTCATCGTGCTCCCGCCGGCGGGCGCGACTTCGCCCTCACCCGCAGCGCCGCCCCCAGGGCGAGGAGCCCGAGGGCGGTGAGCGCCCACTCGGGTGCGGCCCCGAGCCGGCTCGCCACGCTGCGGGAGTCGCGCTGGGCGATCTCCTCGACGAACACGTCGGGGGTGAACAGCTCGGAGGACCGGACGACGGTGCCGTCGGGCGCCACGATCGCGGAGATGCCGCTGGTCGCGGCCACGGCGACGCTGCGGCCGTGCTCGACCGCCCGCAGCCGGCTCATGGCCAGCTGCTGGGCGCTCTCGGCGGTGCGGCCGAAGGTCGCGTTGTTGGTCTGGACGACGAGCATGCCGGCGTCGGCGACGTCGGCCACCAGCCCGTCGTAGACCACCTCGAAGCAGATGAGGTCGCCGACGGTGGCCCCGCCGATGTCGAGGAGTCCCGGTTCGTCCCCGGCGTACTGGTCGGTGACGCGGTCGACGTCGGAGCTGAAGAGCCGGAAGAAGCCACGGGCGGGCACGTACTCGCCGAGCGGGACCGGATGCCGCTTGACGTAGGTGTCCCCCGGCCCGGCCTCGGGATCCCAGACGATGGCGGTGTTGCTGATGAAGCGGCCCGGGCCCTGGACGATGGCGCCGACCAGGATCGGGGCGTCGATCGCACGCGCGGCGCGGTCGATCTGCGTGCGGGCGTCGTCGTTCAGGTAGGGGTCGATGTCGGAGCTGTTCTCCGGCCAGAGCACGAGATCCGGCTGCGGCTGCTCCCCCGCCCGGACGGCGTCGGCCAGCTCCAGCGTGCGCTGCACGTGGTTGTCCAGCACCGCCCGGCGCTGGGCGTTGAAGTCCAGGCCGGCGCGCGGCACGTTGCCCTGGATCACGGCGACCGTCGACGTCGGGCCGCCGTCGGTGAGCGAGGCCCCGGGCAGCGGCAGCCAGGCCGCGGCCCCGACGAGCGGGATCGCGACGAGCGCGCCCAGCGGGCGGAGGACGGCTCCGCGCCGGTCCGGCCCGGGCGCGCGCCGGACGCGGTGCAGGGCCAGCACCGTCGCGGCCAGCAGCGTGCCGATCAGGGCGACGGCGAAGCTGACCAGGGGCACACCCCCGTAGGCTGCGAGCGAGAGCAGCGGGCCCTCGGTCTGGCTGAAGCCCAACCGCCCCCAGGGGAAGCCGCCGAGGATGAGGCGCCCGCGCAGCGCCTCGTCGGCGACCCAGAGCGCGGCGGCCCACAGCGGCCACCACCGCAGCCGCGAGGTCAGGGCGGTCGCGGCGCCGAGGAGGGCCAGGTGCAGCGCCTCGAACACCGCGAGCGCGAGCCAGGGGAAGGCGCCGACGTAGATGCCCGTCCACGACAGCAGGGGGGCGAAGAAGGCGAGACCGAGGACCAGGCCCAGCCAGAGGCCGCCGCGGGCGCTCCGGCCGTGCACCGCGAGGGCCAGGCAGGCCGGGCCGAGGACAGCGAGCGGGACCAGGCCGGCTCCGGGGTAGGCCAGGCCCATGGCCAGTCCCCCGAGGACGGCGAGCAGCGTCCGCCAGGGCAGGCGGCGGGTACGGGTGGCCGGTGTCCGCCGGGGCTCGGGCGTGCGGCGGAGCAGCGTGCCAGGTGCTGCGGCCACGCGTGCCCTCCCGGGGACGGTCGTCCGGCGTCGACAGGGGCGGGCCCCAGGAGCCGGGTGCTGCCCCGAGCCGGTCGGACGGGGGTCGGGACCGCCGCCTCGTCGCTGCGGCCCTGACCCAGCATCCCATTCCCCGCTCCCCCGGGGGCCGGCGACGTCGCACGGACCCCCGGGCGGGCCGGAGATGCTCCACCCACTGGGTGCGCCGACGGTTTCCCTCCTCGGTACCGCGCCTTCGGGCCGGCCGGCCGGGCGCTGGCTGCGCACGGCTCGACCGTTGTCTGATGACGCGGTCCTCGCAAGGCTCCGCCGGTGGCGCCGGCCGACTCCCCCGGTCTCACGCCGGCTCTCGCAGCCCGGAGGCGGGGCGGCCCGGGAGCCGTCCGCGCCGGCCGGAGGGCCCGCACGCTCGATCCGGGGAGACACGGCACGGTGCTCCCGGTGTGGAACTGCAGGGACTGTAAGGACACTCCGCGGCCGATCAGGTACCTACGGTGACCGTGAGAGGCACCGTGACCTGATCGTTACGCAATCGCTGGAGGTGGCGGTGGGCCCGTCGGCCGGCGCGGCGGGGGGCGGAGTGTCGGCTCCCCCGGGCGTCGGGTAGCCACGAGGGCATGAGCGGAGAGGCGGCGCGCACGGGGGGCCCCGACCGTCCCCCGGCGGAGCTGGTCCGGAGCTGGGCCGCGATCGCCGCGACCGACGACCGGTACGGCTGCTGGGCGGTCGAACCCGGGGACGGCGGCCCGCCGGCCGGAACGCTGCTGCTCAAGCCGCTGCCTCACGGTGTAGGTGAGGTCGAGGTCGGGTGGCACCTGCACCCGGACTCGTGGGGCCGCGGATACGCGACCGAGGCGGCGGTGGCGATCATCGAGCGCGCGTTCGCAGCCGGCGTCCCCGAGGTCTACGCCGTCGTCCGACCGGGCAACGAGCCGTCCCTGGCGGTCTGCCGCCGGCTGGGCATGCAGCCGCTGGGCCGCATGACGCGGTGGTACGACGTCGAGCTGGAGGCCTTCCGGCTGATGGCTCCGGTCGTCGTCGAGTAGTAGTGCCCCGGCTCAGCGGCGGCGGAGCAGCCCGGTGACGCGCTGGAGCAGCGACTTCTTCGGCGCCTTCGGCCCGTGGCCCGCGGCCCGCGCGGAGTCCGCGATCGCGGCCTCCTCCGGGGTCGGCGCGGTGCCATCCATGTGCACGGGCAGCCACCAGCGGTCGTCCGGCCCGGCGGGCTGGTCCGGGTAGGCCGCCTGCGCCTCCTCGAGGAGCGCCTCCATCGCCGCCCGGGTCCGCCGCAGCAGCGGCTGCACCTTCTCCCCCGGCTCGGGGACGATCGGCTCCCCGAGGAAGACCATGACCGGGACGCCGCGGCGCAGCTGGACCTTGTGGCCCTTGGTCGCGACCCGGTGCCCGCCCCAGACCGCCGCCGGGATGATCGGGACGTTCGCGTCGATCGCCATCCGCGCGGCGCCGGCCTTGAGGTCCTTCACCGTGAAGCTGCGGCTGATGGTCGCCTCCGGGAAGACGCCGACCACCTCACCGTCCTTGAGAGCCCGGACGGCGGACTCGAACGCGGCGGCCCCGGCCTTCCGGTCGACGGGGATGTGCTTCATCGCCCGCATGAACGGCCCGGCGAACCAGTGGCCGAACACCGCGGACTTCGCCATGAACCGCACCAGGCGGTGCTGGGAGATCGCGCCCAGGCCCAGGAACGTGAAGTCGAAGAAGCTGACGTGGTTGCTGCAGATGATCGCGCCGCCGGTCGCGGGGACGTGCTGGCCGCCCCGGACGTCGAACCGGAAGCGGAAGAGGTGGAAGACGACCAGGCACATCCGGATCACGAACCGGTACGGCCGATCCCGGCGGTCCGGCGATGCGCCGAACAGATCTCCACGGACGACGTCGCGCCAGCTCGCGGTGTACATGGGCGGACCCTAACCAACCCGGGCACCGTCCGCCCGGGAGGTCTCCTGCCCCGGCGCCCCTCCCCGGGCGTGCGCAGGGGTGCCGCCGTTGGTGACACGCCGCCCGGAGGGTGGCGCACCGTGCAACGGCAGATGACCACAACCGACGTGTCGCCTTGTTGTTGGGGATAACGGTAGTGTTCCGGCATGTCGCGCGCGTGGCAGCAGCCGTTGCCGGAGATGCCCGCGCCCCCGCCCGAGCGGGCGTGGCGCGGCTGGGCCGTTCCGCCGGGCTACGAGGCGCAGTGGCGCCGGCTCGCCGACGCGGCGATGGAGCTCGGTCTGGGGCCCGACCAGCTGGCGGAGACCGGGCTGGACCCGCTGGCCGCGGCGCGGGGCTGGAAGCCGGCGACGGTGGCGCTCTACTCCAAGGTCGCCCGGTACGGCGGGCTGGCTCTCCCCCGCGCCCGGACGCCGGAGCCCGATCCGCTGGAGCTGGAGCTGCGCCCGCTCACCGAGCTGCGCGGTTCGGACCCGGAGCACGTGCGCGCGGTGGCCTGGTGCGCGCTCGCGCTGTCCTGGCCCGCCCCGGTGGGCATGTTCCGCTCGCTGCGCCGCGACCAGGTCCACTCCGGCGCCCGCCGGCTGGTCGTCCGCACCGAGGACGGCGAGTGGTCCGTCACCGGCGCGCTGACCGCCTGGCATGCCTGGGAGGAGGTCCGCGGCCGCTATCCCGCGCTGGCCGCGAGCCCCTGGGTGCTGCCGGCGCTGCGCCGCGGGCCCGGGCTCGACTCGCGGATCGGCGGGCGGTTGTCCAACCAGGCGCTGCAGGTGACGTTCGCGAAGCACGCCGGGCGCACCGGGCAGCACCTGCGGGCCACCGCTCCCCCGTCCCGCCAGGACGCCGCGGACGTGCTCGCGGCGGCGTACCGGGAGCTGTCCTACGACTCGTTCCGGCGGCTGTCGCTGGCGGCCGGCGCTCCCCCGGTCTCGGCACGCGGCGTCGTGCGGGCGGCACGGACGGTGGCCCGCGCCTCGCGCTCGCCGCGGCTCGCCGGCTGAGATCCGGCCCCCGGGCCGGTTCCGTCACGCGGCGCTCCTCCCGGCAGCTCTGCTCACAGCAGGGAGAGCTGCTCGCCGGGCTCCGCCGGCACCGCCGGCCTCGTCGCCGCTGCCCGGCGCTCCTTGGGGCGGACGCCCGGCAGGCCGCCCGTCGGCAGGCTCCCCGCGGGGAAGCCGACCTCCTCGTCGCCAGGAACCCCGGTGGCGATCGCGTCGTCCGCGCCCCGCGCCGCTCCGCCGGACTGCCGGTCCAGGCCGTGCCGGGCCAGCAGCGGCGCGACCCGCCGCGCCAGCCAGGTGCGGTACTCGGCCGGAACGTAGGCACGGCGGGCGTACAGCCGCTCGTACCGCGGCACCAGTTCCGGGTGGGCACTGCGCAGCCAGGTCATGAACCATTCCCGGGCACCGGGCCGCAGGTGCAGCGGGATGACGGTCACCCCGGTCGCCCCCGCCGCGGCGATCGCGCCCAGGGCCGCGTCCAGGGACGCCTCGTCGTCGGTGAGGCCGGGCAGCACCGGCGCGAGGAAGACCCCGCACGGCAGGCCGGCCTCGGCCAGCGCCCGGACCAGGTCCAGCCGCGCCCGCGGTGTGGGCACGCCCGGTTCGAGGGCGGCGTGCAGGGCGTCGTCCCAGATCGCCATGGAGACGCCGAGCCCGAGCGGCACCTGCTGGGCAGCCTCGACGAGCGCCGGGATGTCCCGGCGCAACAGGGTGCCCTTGGTGAGGATGGAGAACGGCGTGCCCGACTCGGCGAGCGCGCCGATCACGCCCGGCATGAGCCGGTAGCGCCCCTCGGCGCGCTGGTAGGGGTCGGTGTTGGTGCCGAGCGCGACGTGCTCGCGCCCCCACGACGGCCGGGCCAGCTCCCGGCGGAGCACCTCGACCACGTTCGTCTTGACCACGATCTGTGAGTCGAAGTCCTTGCCGGAATCGAACTCGAGCCATTCATGTGTCTTCCGAGAAAAGCAGTATACGCACGAATGGCTGCATCCCCTAAACGTGTTGATGGTGAAGGGGAATGGCATCGCGGAATCGTCCGGGACGCGGTTGAGCGCGGACCGCGACCGCACCTCGTGGAAAGTCAGCCCCGGGAACTCGGGCACCTGCACGCTGCGCAGCAGGCCGCGGATGCTCGGCATGCCAGGCAGGGTCGAGGACTCCTCGAGGTCCAACCGCTGCGCTTCCCATCGCATGACACCCATCCGAACACGTGTTCGAACGCTTGTCCAGTGCGGATCAGGGGCGGTGCTCGAGGCCCATCGCCGCTCTCAGCCGGGTCGCCGCCGGGTGCCGGCCGTGGGCGAGGACACCGATCGCCCGCGAGGCGAGCTGCACGGCCCGCACCCGGACCGCGCGGGCGCGCCGGTAGCGGCCGACGGCTCCGGGGAGCCCCTGGCGCAGCGCGGAGGTCAGGACGGCGGCGTCCTCGATGGCCAGGGCGGCGCCCAGCCCCATGTTGGGGGTCATCGCGTGCGCGGCGTCCCCGAGCAGCGCCACTCCCGACGTGCCCCACACCGGGCGGTCCACCTCCTCCAGCTCGTGCCGCAGCAGCTCGTCCACCGGGAGTGCGCGCAACGCCTCCACCGCCGCGGCCTCCCTGCCCGGGACGCCGTCCGCGGGGGTGAGGACGTTCCCGGTCGTCCCGGCGCCGCGCACGACGTAGACGTAGCTGCGTTCGCCGCTCAGCGGGACGACGCCGATCCGTTCCCGGCCGGTCCAGAGCTCGGTGGCGGCGTCCCCGAAGCGCTCCTCGACGATCCCCCGCCAGCACACCTGGGCGGCGGAGCGCAGCGCCACGTGCGGGGCCAGCGCCCGGCGCACCGTCGACCGGATGCCGTCGGCGGCGACGACGAAGTCGAACGGCTGCTCCTGGGTGCCGATCCGGCAGTGGACGCGCCCGGCATCCGGCCGGACCTCGTGCAGCACGGTGTCGAAGCGGACGTCGACCAGCCGGTGCAGCCCCTCGCCGAGCGCGGCGACGAGCTCCGGTCGCGCCAGCGCGAACCGGTTCCCTGCACCGCCACGAGGCCGTCCGTCGGGCCCGGTGACGTGGAGCTTCCTCAGCCGGTGCGCGATCGGGTCGACGTCCACGCCACCCGCGGCGAGGGTCCGCACGGCGCTGTTCGACAGGACCAGGCCGGCGCCCGGTCGCGGAGCCCGCGGACTCCGCTCGACCAGGGTCACGGCGTGCCCCGCCCCTGCCAGCAGGCGGGCGGAGAACGACCCGCCGATCCCGGCACCCACGACGAGGATCTCGGCCACGCGGGCACGCTATCCGCCCGCGCACGCACCTCCCGACCGGGGCGGGCGGGTCAGAGCGGAGGGCGGTCCTCGTAGAGCGTGGAGAGCACGACCGTCGTCCTGGTCGAGACGCTGGCCGCCGCCCGGATCTCGCGCAGCAGCAGCTCGAGGGCGTCGGGCGAGGCGACCCGCACCTTGAGGATGTAGCTCTCCTGGCCGGCCACCGCGTGGCACTCCTCGATCGCCCGCAGGTGCGCCAGCAGCGCCGGAGCGTCCTCGTTCTGCGCGCCGATCGGCGTGATGGAGACGAAGGCGGTCAGCGGCAGGCCGAGCAGCGTCGGGTCGAGCGTGGCCCGGTACCCGGTGATCAGCCCCCGCTGCTCCAGCCGCCGCACCCGCTGGTGCACCGCCGACACCGACAGTCCCACCTTCTCGGCCAGCTCGGTGTAGCTCGCCCGCCCGTCCCGCGCCAGGGCCGAGAGCAGCGTCCGGTCGACGTCGACGGCGGGTGGCCCGGCGACGCCGTCGACCTCAGCCGGGGAGTTCGACGAGCTCACGCGGACCCACGTTCAGGGAGCGGACACCGTCGTCGGTGCACACCACGATGTCCTCGATGCGGGCACCGCAGCGCCCGGCGAGGTAGATGCCCGGTTCGATCGAGAACGCCATGCCGGGCTCGAGCGGCAGGTCGTTGCCCTCGACGAGGTAGGGCGCCTCGTGGGAGTCCAGCCCGATGCCGTGCCCGGTCCGGTGGATGAAGTGCTCGCCCCAGCCGGCGCCGGCGATCACCTGTCGCGCGGCGGCGTCCACCTGCTCGGCGGTCACCCCGGGGCGGACCACGGCGACGGCGGCCTGCTGGGCGGCCTGCAGCACGCCGTACCACTCGGCGACGTCGGGGGCGGCGCTGCCGCCGACGACGTACGTGCGGGTGCAGTCCGACCGGTAGCCGGTCGCCGTCTTCCCGCCGATGTCGATGACGACGACGTCGCCGGCGACGATCGTCCGGTCCGACAGCTCGTGGTGCGGGCTGGCGCCGTTGGGGCCCGAACCGACGATCGTGAAGTCGACGCCGACGTGCCCCTCCTCGAGGATCGCCGCGGCGATGTCCGCGCCCACGGCTGCCTCGGTCCGGCCGACCCTCAGGAGCTCGGCCATCCGGGCGTGCACGCGGTCGATGGCGGCCCCGGCCAGGGCCAGCTCCTCGACCTCGGCCGGCGACTTCACCATCCGCAGCCGGTCCAGCACCGGACCGGCCAGCTCCAGGGCCGAGCCGGGCAGTGCGCGCTGCACCCCGAGGGCGTGCTCGGCCCAGGTGCGGGCGCCGACGGCGACGCGGGCCGGCGCGGAGCCCAGCCGGGCCGCGGCAGCGCCGGCCAGGAGGGCGAAGGGGTCGTCGGTCTCGTCCCAGGCGAGGACGTCGAGGCCGAGCGCGCCCGCCGGGCTCACCTCGACCATCGGTGCCTCCAGCCGCGGGACGACGAGGAAGGGCTCTCCCTGCCGCGGAACGGCCAGGGCGGTCAACCGTTCCATGGCGTGCGCGTCGTACCCGGTGAGGTAGCGCAGGTCCGAGCCCGGCGTGAGGACGAGCAGGTCGGTGCCGGACTCGGCGGCCAGGGCGCGGGCGGCGTGCACCCGGTCCACGGTCACGAGCGGCCCGGTAGGCCGCGGAACGGAAGCGGATGCCACGCGCGCAGACTAACCACGGCCCCGGGCGCGCTCCGCACGTCCCGCCCGACGGCTAGCGTGCGCGGCTGTGACGACGATGCTGCTGGACGCCGCCTCGCTCTACTTCCGCGCCTTCTACGGCGTGCCCACCAGCGTGACCACGCCGGACGGCCGCCCGATCAACGCGGTGCGCGGCTTCCTCGACATGACCGCGCGGCTGCTCACCGCGCACGGTCCCGACCGGTGGGTGGCCTGCTGGGACGACGACTGGCGGCCGGCGTTCCGGGTGGAGGCGCTGCCCTCCTACAAGGCGCACCGGTTGTCCCCCGAGGGCGGCGAGGAGACCCCCGACGAGCTGGGCCCGCAGGTGCCGATCCTGGCGGACGTGCTGGCCGCGGCCGGCCTGGTCCGCGTGGGCGCTCCCGGCTACGAGGCCGACGACGTCATCGGGACGCTCGCCACCCGCGCCCGCGGCCCGGTCGACATCGTCACCGGCGACCGCGACCTGTTCCAGCTGGTGGACGACGGACGCCAGGTCCGGGTGCTGTACACCAACCGCGGCATCGCCGACATCGAGAGCGTCGACGAGGCCGCCGTCGCCGCGAAGTACGGCATCCCGGGCCGCGCCTACGCCGACTTCGCGGTCCTCCGTGGCGACCCCAGCGACGGGCTCCCGGGCGTGGCCGGCGTCGGTGCCAAGACCGCGGCCGCCCTGATCAACGAGTTCGGCGACCTGGCCGGCATCCGGGCCGCGGCCGCGCGCACCGTCGTCCCGAAGGCGCCGCTGACCGCGGCGGTGCTGAAGAAGCTGCACGCGGCCACCGACTACCTCGACCGCGCGCCGGTGGTCGTCGCCGTCGCGAAGGACATCGACCTGCCCGCGGTCCACGGCGACCTGCCGCGGGGGCCGGCGGACGCGTCGGCCCTGGCCGAGCTCGCCGCCGCACACGGGCTGGACTCGTCGCTGCGGCGGCTGGGCGCGGCGCTGGGCTGGCCGGCCGACGCCCTGGGCTGAGCGGCCTAGTCGACGGCCCAGGTGTAGGCGGCGTCGTCCTCGTCGGTGATCGTGATGACGATCTCGACGTCCTCGCGGTCGTCGGTCTCGGCGTCGCACTCGTAGCTCTCGCCCTCGACGACCTCCAGGCCGTACGGGCAGTCGATGTCGATCCCGACGCCGTAGCGCTCCTCGAACTGCTCCGCGACGTCCCGCTCCACCCGGCCGGGATCGAGCAGGGTCGGGCCCAGGCCGAGCCAGCGGCTGAGCGCGAGCGCGACCAGGACGAGCAGCCCGATGAGCAGCACCCCGCCGTAGAACGGCGCCCGGGACCGCCGCTTCGGCGCGGACGCGTCCTCGTGGGCCAGGTCCGGATCGGTCACCGTCAGCCCCCCACCGCGACGGCGACGACGCCCCGCCGGACCTTGCCGACCGCGGCGCGCGCCACCGACGCCACCGGACCGTCGGCCACCTTGGCCACCTGGTCCAGCAGATCGATCAGCTGGCGCATCCAGCGGACGAAGTCACCCCCGGACAGCTCGGTGCCGGCCTGCTCCGCGCCGGCGAGGACGCGGTCGAGGCTCTGCCCGTCGGCCCACCGGTAGGCCGCCCACGCGAACCCGAGGTCCAGGTCCCGCGTGACCCGCACGCCGTGCGCCGCCTCGACGTCGGAGAGCCGGGCCTTGACCTGCCGCATCCCGGCCACCGCGGCGGTCACCTTCCCGGAGGGGATCGCGGGCAGCGAGACGAGGTCGCGCCGCGCCTCGAAGACCAGCGTCGAGACGGCCGCAGCGAGCTCGGTGGCGTTCAGCCCGCGCCACGCACCCGCGCGCAGGCACTCGGCCACCAGCAGGTCGGCCTCGGACCAGATGCGCGCCAGCCGCCGCCCGTCGTCGGTGACCAGCGGGACGTCATCGACCGCGCCGATCACCGCGGTCTCGGCGGGGACCAGCGGCGCCGGCTCGGGCACCAGGTAGCCCAGCTCCTCCAGGACGTCGCAGATGGCGTCGAACTGGCGGGTCAGGGAGCCGGTGCGCTCGGCCATCGTGCGGTGCAGCGCCTCGGCCTCCCGGACCGAGCGCAGCCACCGCTCGGCGACCCGCACCCGCTCCTCGCGGTCGGGCAGCGCGTGCACGGGATGGCGGCGCACCGCGGCGCGCAGGTCGGCGAGCACCGGGTCGTCGGCGGCGGCCGAACGCCCCTTGCGCACCATCCGGGCGCCGAGGTCGTGCTCGACGCGGGCGTTGCGGAGCGTCGAGGCGAGGTCGCGGCGGGCGTGCGGGCTGCGATGGTTGAAGTTCTTGGGCACCCGCACGCGGGCCAGCGCCGTCACCGGCGTCGGGAAGTCGATGGAGGCCAGCCGGCCGGCCCACTTGTCCTCCGTGAGAACCAGTGGCCGCGGGTCGGCGAGGTCGGAGACGCCGGGGTCGAGGACGACGGCCAGCCCCTGGCGGCGGCCCGAGGGCACTCGGATGACGTCCCCGGGGCGCAGCGCGGCGAGCGCGTCGGCGGACTCGAGGCGGCGCTTGGCCTGCGAGTCGCGGGAGAGCTCCTTCTCGCGGTCGGAGATCTCCCGGCGCAGCCGCGCGTACTCCCCCACGTCGCCCCGGTCCGAGCGCATGTCGGCGGCGAACGTCGCGGCCTCCCGCTCGTGCCGCGCGGCGGACCGGGCCAGCCCGACGACCGAGCGGTCGGCCTGGAACTGGGCGAAGGAGGAGGCGAGCAGCTCGCGGGCCCGCGCCCGGCCGAACGAGCCGACCAGGTTGACCGCCATGTTGTAGCTCGGCCGGAAGCTGGACCGCAGCGGATAGGTGCGCGTGCTGGCCAGCCCGGCCACGACCGAGGGGTCCATGCCCGGCGCCCAGATGACGACGGCGTGGCCTTCCACGTCGATCCCCCGCCGCCCGGCCCGCCCGGTCAGCTGGGTGTACTCCCCCGCCGTCACGTCGACGTGCGCCTCGCCGTTCCACTTCACCAGCCGCTCGAGGACGACGGTGCGCGCCGGCATGTTGATGCCCAGGGCGAGGGTCTCGGTGGCGAACACCGCCTTGACCAGCCCGCGGACGAAGCACTCCTCGACGGTCTCCTTGAACGCGGGGACCAGGCCGGCGTGGTGGGCGGCGAGCCCGGCCAGCAGCCCCTCGCGCCACTCCCAGAAGCCGAGGACGTGCAGGTCCTCCTCCGGCAGCGAGCCGGTGCGCTCGTCGATGATCGCGGCGATCTCGGCCCGCTCGGCCTCGTCGGTGAGCCGCAGGCCGCTCATCAGGCACTGGTGCACGGCGGCGTCGCAGCCGTTGCGGCTGAACACGAAGGTGATCGCCGGCAGCAGGCCGGCCTTGTCCAGCCGCTCGATGACGTCGGAGCGCGCCGGCGGGCGGTACCGCGGCTTGTGCGAGGACTCCCGGCGGCTCGGCCCGCCCCACCCCTCGATCCGCCGTTCGTGCTCGCGGACGTAGCGCACCAGCTCGGGGTCGACGACCGACGCGCCGCGCTCGCGCGTGGACAGCGGGCGCGGGCTGTCCCCGTGCTCTGCGGCGTGGGCGGCCGGGCGCAGCGAGAAGAGGTCGAACACGCGGTTGCCGACGAGCATGTGCTGCCAGAGCGGGATGGGCCGGACCTCGCTGACCACCACCTCGGTGTCGCCGCGCACGGTGACCAGCCAGTCGGCGAACTCCTCGGCATTGCTGACCGTCGCCGACAGCGAGACCAGCGTGACCGACGGCGGGAGGTGGATGATCACCTCCTCCCACACCGCGCCGCGGAACCGGTCGGCGAGGTAGTGCACCTCGTCCATCACGACGTAGCCCAGGCCGAGCAGCGCCGGCGACTCGGCGTAGAGCATGTTGCGCAGCACCTCGGTGGTCATCACGACCACCGGCGCGTCGCCGTTCACGGCGTTGTCGCCGGTCAGCAAGCCGACGCGGTCGGCCCCGTAGCGCTCGACCAGGTCGTTGTACTTCTGGTTGGACAGCGCCTTGATCGGCGTCGTGTAGAACGCCTTGCGCCCCTCGGAGAGCGCCTTGTGCACCGCGAACTCGCCGACGACGGTCTTGCCGGCCCCCGTCGGGGCGCACACGAGCACGCCCGAGCCCCGGTCCAGGGCCTCGCACGCCTCGACCTGGAACGGGTCGAGGGAGAAACCGAGTTCGGCGGTGAACTCCGCCAGCGCCGGATGGGCCGTCCGGCGCCGGGCCGCGGCGTACCGCTCAGCGGGGCTGGACATGCCCCCACGTTATGCGCGCGGTCGGCCTTCGGCTCGCCACGCACCGATGACGCTCAGCGCACCGGGCACGCACTCGACGACGACGGGCAGCGGCGCCACCGGCTCGCCGTCGGCGTAGGTCGTGACGCCCGGGCAGGACAGCTCCACGCGGGCGGCGCGGAACACCGAGACCGACGGGTGGTCCACGTGCGAGCCGTCGGCCAGCCGGGGACGGGTGCGGATCAGCTCGCGGCGCGTGGTGGGCCCGACGACGGTGACGTCGAACCGGCCGTCGGCGGGGTCCGCACCCGGGCAGATGTTCAGCCCGCCGCCGTACCAGGCGGTGTTGCCGACGGCGATCATCGTCGCCGGCAGCGTCCGCGCCTCGTCGTCGTCGAGCCGCAGCGTGATCTCGTAGGGGTGCAGCCGGGCCAGCTCGATCAGCACGGCGAGGTCGTACCGGCGGCGACCACGCGGCCAGCGCAGCCGGTTGGCGCGGTCGGTGACGGCCGAGTCGAAGCCGCAGCACAGCACGGTGGCCCACCAGCGGTCGCCCACCCGGCCGGCGTCGAGGGCCCGCCGCGCCCCCGCCGCCAGGTCCGCGGCGATCGCCCGGGCGGCGGCCGCGGGGTCGGCCGGCATCCCGAGGGCCAGGGCCAGGTCGTTGCCGGTGCCGGCCGGGACCACGCCCAGGGGCGTTCCGGTTCCGGCGACCGCCTGCAGCGCGGCGTGCGCCGTCCCGTCACCGCCGACGGCCACGACCGCGGCGACCCCCGCGGCCACGGCCGCCCGCCCCTGCGCCTCGGCCTGGGCACCGGTGGTGGCCGGCAGGATCCGGGGGCGTAGGCCGGCGTTCCGGAGCTCGTGCAGGACGGCCTCACCGGCGGCCCGGGCACGGCCACGGCCCGCGGCAGCACTGACCAGCACGGCGACGTCCACGGTGCGGCCCGGTCAGCCGCGGGTGGACGCGGAGTCGTGCGGCTCGTCCAGCGAGGAGGGGCTCGCGTCCAGCGGGGAGGCCACGTCGTCACCGAGGTCGTGGAAGCTCTCTGCCGCCTCGCGGCGGGCCCGACGCCGGTCGACGAAGCGCGCGATCTGGATGGCCACCTCGAACAGCAGGATCATCGGCCCGGCCATCGCCAGCATCGTGAACGGGTCCTGCGTGGGCGTGACGAACGCGGCGAACACGATGGTCAGGAAGAAGATCCAGCGCCGGCTCTTCGCCAGCACCGCGTAGCTCAGGATGCCCACCAGGTTGAGCGCGACGGCGATCAGCGGGAGCTCCAGGGAGAGCCCGAAGGCCACCAGCAGGCTGATCACGAAGCCGAGGTAGTCCGGTGCCGTCAGCTGGAAGGCGACCTCGTCCCCGGCGAGGGAGAGCAGCAGCTCCAGCCCCTTGCGCAGGGTCAGCCAGGCCAGGAAGGCGCCGGCGGCGAACAGCGCCGTGGCCGAGGCGACGAAGGCGACGGTGTAGCGCCGTTCGTGGCGCCGCAGGCCGGGGGTGATGAACGCCCACAGCTGGTACAGCCAGAACGGCGCCGACAGGACGGCGCCGGCGATCAGGCCGATCTTGAGGCGCAGCAGCACGCCGCCGAAGACGTCGAGCACCACCAGCCGGCACTCCTCGTCGCCCTGGAACCGGAAGCTCGAGGGGAGCTCGCAGTAGGGCTCGGTGAGGAAGGTCAGCAGGCCGTGGTCGTACCAGAGGAACCCGACGGCCGTGCCCAGGGCGAGCGCCAGCAGCGCCTTGGCGATCCGGTTGCGCAGCTCGGTCAGATGACCGACCAGCGGCATGGTCGCCTGCGGGTCGCGCTTCCGGCGCCTGCGCCGCGGCGCCTCGCTCACCGTCGTCCGGTCCGGGGCTGGGGTCAGGAGGGGCGGTCGGACGTGCGCGCCTGCTCGGCGCGGGCCCGCAGCTCAGCGGCGCGCAGCTCGGCGGCGTGCGCCTCCGCCGCGAGCACGTCGGCCTCGGCGGTCGACGGGGCCGGCGTCACGATCTCGCCGCGCACGGTCGTCTTCGCCGGCTCCTTGCCGCGGACTCCCCCGCCCACGGAGTCGTCGTCCTTCATGCCCTTCATCTCGCCCTTGAAGATCCGGAGCGAGCGGCCCAGGGAGCGCGAGGCGTCCGGGAGCTTCTTGTAGCCGAACAGCAGCAGGATGGCCAGGATGATCAGGCCGATCTCCAGCGGGCCGAGATTCACTGGTCCTCCAGAAGTTGAGTCGCGACCGATGCTACGCCGGACGCGGCCGCTCCCCCGCACCGTCAGCGACGGTCGGCCGACTCGTCGTCCGTCCGGGCGGCGCGATCGGCGGTCGCCGTGATCTGGTCCAGCAGCGGCTGCACCTCGCGCTCGAAGGCGGTGACCTCCCGCGCCAGCCGGGCGCGGGCGCCCAGGACGCCGTAGGCGAGGGCGCCGAGGACGACGACGGACAGCACCACGACGACGCCCCACACGACCCACAGCAGCACGGGGCGACCCTAGCGGGTGGCGCTGCCCGGGGCGTCGATCCCGTAGCGGGCCAGCGCCGCCCGGGCGTCGGCGGCGACGTCGTCGGCCAGCCCGGTCGGCTCGTCGACCAGCGCGTCCCCGCCCAGGGAGGCGACCAGCCGCCGGGCCCACGCCAGGTCGGCGGTGCGCACCGTGACCGCGAGCCCGCCCGGCGGGTCGTCGACGGGCGCGACGGAGTCGACCGGGTAGTACTCGGCCACCCACCGGCTGCCGCGGGACAACCGCAGCCGCACGGCCGGCGACCCCGGCTCGGGGTGGTAGACCCCGCCCTCGACGTCTCGCTCGTGCGCCTCGGGTGGCGGGGCGGCCGGTTCGTCGAGGACGGCGACGTCGTCGACCCGGTCGAGGCGGAACAGCCGCACGCCCTCGACCCGGCGGCACCAGGCCTCCAGGTACCAGCGCCCGTCGACCAGCAGCAGGCGCATCGGGTCGACCGTGCGCTCGGTCCGCTCGTCGCGCGTGGGCACGTAGTAGTGCAGGTGGAGGGCGCGCTTGCGCTGGAGCGCCTCCCGGACGACGGCGAGGGTCTCCTCGCGCGCGTCCACGCTCACGGTGATCGGGGCGACCTCGGCCGCATGGCCGGCGGCGGCCGACACCTTGGCGAGCGCGCGGCTCACCGCCTCGCGCTCGGCGAGCCCCGGCAGCTCCAGCAGGGTCTTCAGGGCCACGACCAGTGCAACGGCCTCGTCGGTGGTCAGCCGCAGCGGCCGCACCATGCCGGCGGGGAAGGTGACGTGCACCCGGTCGCCCTCGAAGGAGAGGTCGATGAGGTCGCCGGGGCCGTGCCCGGGCAGGCCGCACATCCAGAGCAGTTCGAGGTCGCTGCGCAACTGCCGCTCGGTGACGCCGAAGTCCCGGGCCGCCTCCTGGACGCGGACGCCGTCGGGCCGCGCGGTCAGGTACGGGATCAGGGCCAGCAACCGGGTCATCCGGTCGGGCGTGCTGCTGGTGCTCATGCGGACGCCCCCATCGCGGCCAGCCGGGTGAGTCGGGCGATCACGGCGTCGCGGACCTCGGCGGGCGATTCGACGACGACGTCGGCGCCCAGGGCGGCGAGCTGACCGGCCAGCCCCCACGGCTCGGTCGTGCGCAGTTCCAGCCGGTCCTCCGTGCCGTCCTGCGTCGTCCCGAGCGGGGTGGCCCAGCGGCGCAGACCGACGGCCGTGCCGGGCCGGGCACGCACGACGACGACGTGCTCCTGGCCGCCCACCTGGTTGGCGACCATCGCGCCGAGGTCCAGGTCGGCCGGGGGCTCGAACGCGCCGGCGGGCCCGGTGGCCTGCGGCGTGCCGACGACGCGGGAGAGCCGGAACATCCGCGGCTGCTGCCGGTCGAGGTCCAGTCCGCCGAGGTACCAGCGGCCGTGCCAGGCGATGACGCCCCACGGCTGCACGTGCCGGCGGGCGGGGGCGTCCTCGTCCGGGCGCCGGTAGTCGAACTGCAGGGCACGGCGGTCCCGGGCGGCGGCGTAGACCGGCTCGAACGCGGGCTCCCCCGCGTCCAGCCGCGGCTGCAGCGGGATGCCTCCCCCGGTCTCGACGTCGACGCCGGCGGCCCGGAGCTTCACGAGGGCGCTCTGCGCGGCACCGGCGAGCTGGGCGGACTCCCACAGCCGCAGTGCCAGGCCGACGGCCGCCGCCTCCTCGCCGGTCAGCTGGATCTCGGGCAGCTCGTAGTCCGCGCGGGCGATGCGGTAGCCGTCCTCGGTGTCGAAGACGCTGGTGCGGCCGGTCTCCAGCGGCACGCCCATCTCGCGGAGCTCGGCCTTGTCGCGCTCGAACATCCGCTTGAAGGCCTCGTCGGCGCGGTCGGTGCCGTCGTCGGCCTCGTAGCCGGGCACGGTCGCGCGGATGCGGGCCGCCGTCACGTACTGGCGGGTGCTGAGCAGCGCGATGACCAGGTTGACCAGTCGTTCCGCCCGCTTGGCCGCCATGCGCCCCAGGCTAGTGGGCAGCGGCCGACCGGCCGTCTCCCGGGACGCTGGCTAGCCTGCGGGGCATGAGCTCTCCGGTCCCGTCCCGCATCCGTTGGCGGCGCGGGGCGGTGACCGCGCTCGGGCGGAGCGGGCACGACTCGCTGGAGCTCACCGTCTCCGTGCCCGAGGACGGCGAGCTGCGCGCGCTCGCCTACCCGTCGCTCGTCGGCGTCCCGCAGGTCGGCGACGACGTGCTGCTGAACACGACCGCCTGGGCGCAGAACCTCGGCACGGGCGGCTACGCGCTGGTGGTCGCCGTCCCCGACCGGCTGCCGGCCGACCCCTCCGGCCCGGGCCACCTGGTGAAGGCCCGCTACACGCCGATGCAGGTGACCGTGCAGGGCGTCGACGAGCAGGAGACCGAGCACCACGCGACGCTCGCCGAGGCCGACTCCCTGGACGGCATGCCGGTGGTCGTGGCCGATCTGCACTCGGCGCTGCCGGCGGTGCTCATCGGGATGCTGGCCACCGACCCCGACCTCAAGGTCGCCTACGTGATGACCGACGGCGGAGCGCTCGCGGCCGGGTTCTCGCGGACCATCGACGCGCTGCGGAAGTCGCTGGCCGGCATCGTCACGGTGGGTCAGGCCTTCGGCGGCGACGTCGAGGCGGTCACCGTGCACACCGGCCTGCTGGCCGCGCGGCACGTGCTGGGCGCGGACCTCGCCGTCGTCACCCAGGGCCCGGGCAACCTCGGCACCGGGACGCCGTGGGGCTTCTCCGGCGTCGCCGCCGGCGAGGCGTGCAACGCCGTCGCCGTGCTCGGCGGCCAGGCCATCGGCGCGCTGCGCATCTCCGACGCCGACCCGCGGCCGCGCCACCGCGGGGTGTCGCACCACTCGCTCACCGCGTTCGGGCGGGTGGCGCTGGGCGGCGTGACGCTGGTGGCCCCGCGCGGCCTGGGCTCCGAGCTCGGGTCGCAGGTCGACGAGGACCTCGCTGGGCAGCCCGCCCGGAACCCCGTCGTGTGGGTGGACACCGACGGCCTCGAGGACGCCCTCGGCCTCTCCCCCATCCCGCTGCGGACGATGGGGCGCGGCATGCCCGAGGAGCGCGCCTACTTCCTCGCCGCCGCGGCCGCCGGCCGCTACGCCGCCCTGTGTGATCTGTCAGCCTCCGGCTGACACCGCGGCCAGGAGCCGTTCCCCGGTTGCGTCGAGCGCGTCTGACGCACCGCGCCGGGGAGCCTCCGGCCCCCACGTCGTGGCGCGTCCCTCGCGGGGCGGCTTCAGGCCACGCCTCCACGGACCCTTCGGGCCCGTTCGGCCTGCCCTACATGCTCGCGATGAGCTTCTCGACGCGGTCGTCGACGGACTTGAACGGGTCCTTGCACAACACGGTGCGCTGGGCCTGGTCGTTGAGCTTCAGGTGCACCCAGTCGACGGTGAAGTCGCGGCGCTTCTCCTGGGCCTTGCGGATGAACTCGCCGCGCAGCCGGGCGCGGGTGGTCTGCGGGGGCACGTTCTTGGCCTCGAAGACCCGGGGCTCGTGGGTGACCCGCTCGACCTGGCCGGCCCGCTCCAGCAGGTAGTACAGGCCGCGGGTGCGGCTGATGTCGTGGTAGGCGAGGTCCATCTGTGCGACCCGCGGCGAGGACAGCGGCAGGTCGCGCTTGGCCCGGTAGCGCTCGATCAGGCTGTACTTGATGGCCCAGTCGATCTCCCGGTCGATGAGGCTGATGTCCTCGGTGTCGACGGCCTTGAGCACCCTTCCCCACAGCTCGAGCATCTGCCGCTGCACCGGGGTGACGCCCTCACGGTCGGCGAACTCCAGCGCGCGGTCGTGGTACTCGCGCTGGATCTCCAGCGCCGACATCTCCTTGCCGCTGGACAGCCGCACCCTGCGCCGGCCGGTCATGTCGTGGCTGATCTCGCGGATGGCGCGGATCGGGTTCTCCAGCGTCATGTCCCGGATCGGGACGCCGGCCTCGATCATGCGCAGCACGAGATCGGTCATCGCCACCTTGAGCAGCGTCGTCGTCTCGCTCATGTTCGAGTCCCCGACGATGACGTGCAGCCGGCGGTACTTCTCGGCGTCGGCGTGCGGCTCGTCGCGGGTGTTGATGATCGGCCGGGAGCGGGTGGTGGCGCTGGAGACGCCCTCCCAGATGTGCTCGGCCCGCTGGCTGACGCAGTAGACCGCACCCCGCGGGGTCTGCAGCACCTTGCCGGCACCCACCACGATCTGGCGGCTCACCAGGAACGGGATGAGGACGTCGGCCAGCCGGCTGAACTCGCCGTGCCGGCCGACCAGGTAGTTCTCGTGGCAGCCGTAGCTGTTGCCCGCGGAGTCGGTGTTGTTCTTGAACAGGTAGATGTCACCGATCACGCCCTCCTCGGCCAGGCGCTGCTCGGCGTCGACCAGCAGTCCCTCGAGGATCCGCTCGCCGGCCTTGTCGTGGACGACGAGCTCGGTGAGGTCGTCGCACTCCGCCGTCGCGTACTCGGGGTGGCTGCCGACGTCCAGGTAGAGCCGGGAGCCGTTGCGGAGGAAGACGTTGGAGCTGCGACCCCAGGACACCACCCGCCGGAACAGGTAGCGGGCGACCTCGTCCGGGGACAGCCGCCGCTGCCCCTTGAAGGTGCACGTGACGCCGTACTCGGTCTCGATCCCGAAGATCCGTCGGTCCACGATCCGAGCCTAGGCGCCGGAGGCGACAGGGATCGTCTCCGCGCGCACGCGCGCTCGGCTCAGCCCTCGCCGCCGTCCTCGTCGTGGGCGTCGAAGCCCGCCTCGCCGGCGGTGTCGGGGTTGGCCGGGTCGCCGAGGCCGGCGGGCGTGCCCGGCTCCGGCACGCTGGGCGCGTGGTGAACCGTGGCCGGTGCGTCCTCGACGGCGTCGGGCGTGGGCTCGTCGCCCAGCAGGGTGCGCAGCGCCGAGCCGGTGATGCGGCGGAAGGCCCGCTTGGGCCGGCGCCGGTCGAGGACGGCGACCTCCAGCTGGGCGGCGGTGAGCTGCGACGGGCCGCCGTGCGCGGCACCGGCGGTGACCGGGCTGACCGCGGACAGCGCCCGGACGCCGACCTGCAGGGCGTCCGACAGGCCCATGCCCGGCAGGAAGTGCTCGCGCAGGTGGCCGGTCACGGCCTCGGCCTGGCCGCCCATGACGACGAAGTCCGGCTCGTCGACCACCGAGCCGTCGAAGGTCAGCCGGTAGAGCTGGTCGGTCTCGGGCCGGTCGCCGACCTCGGCGACGCAGAGCTCGACCTCGTAGGGCTTCATCTGCTCGGTGAAGATCGCGCCGAGGGTCTGCGCGTAGGCGTTGGCGATCACCCGGCCGGTGACGTCGCGGCGGTTGTAGGAGTAGCCGCGGACGTCGGCCAGGCGGACCCCGGCGACGCGCAGGCTCTCGAACTCGCTGTACCGGCCGACGGCGGCGAAACCGATCCGGTCGTAGATCTCGCCGACCTTGTGCAGCGTGGAGCTGGGGTTCTCGGCGATGAACAGCACGCCGTCGGCGTAGGTGACGACGGCGACGCTGCGGCCGCGGGAGATGCCCTTCCGGGCGTACTCCGAGCGGTCCCGCATGACCTGCTCGGCGGAGGCGTAGTACGGCATCGTCATGGCTGGTCTCCTGGGCGCGTGGCCCCCCGCTCGGTGTTCCGGCGGTCGGCGTCGGCCCGCTCGGTGACGATCGCGTCGGCGACGGCGGCGATCTCGGCGTCGGTCAGCCGCACGATGCCCTCGGCGTCGACCCGGTAGACGATCGGGTAGAGCCGGCGCACCGGGTCGGGGCCGCCGGTAGCGGAGTCGTCGTCGGCGGCGTCGTAGAGGGACTCGACGACCGTGCGGGTGGCCGCGTCGGCCGACAGACCCTGCTGCCACGTCTTCTTGAGCGAGTTCTTGGCGAACAGAGAGCCGGAGCCGACGGCGGCGTAGCCGCGCTCCTCGTAGTTCCCGCCGGTGACGTCGTAGCTGAAGATACGGCCGGGCGGGGTGCCCTGCGCGGCGTCGAGGTCGAACCCGGCGAACAGCGGGACGACGGCGAGGCCCTGCATCGCCGCACCCAGGTTGCCCCGGATCATCGCGGCCAGGCGGTTCGCCTTGCCGTCGAGGGACATCGTGAGGCCCTCGATCTTCTCGTAGTGCTCGAGCTCCACCTGGTAGAGCTTCACCATCTCGATGGCGATGCCGGCCGCGCCCGCGATGCCGATGACGCTGTAGGAGTCGGCCGGGTAGACCTTCTCGATGTCGCGCGAGCTGATCAGGTTGCCCATGGTGGCGCGCCGGTCGCCGCCCATGAGGACGCCGCCGGAGTAGGTGACGGCGACGATCGTCGTGCCGTGCGGCGCCAGGTCTCCCACGGGCATGGTCGGGACGGGGCGGCGGCCGGGCAGGAGGTCAGGCGCCGCGGTGGCGAGGAAGTCGGTGAACGAGGAGCCCACCCGGTCCAGGTAGGCGGGCGGGAACCCGCTCCGGGTGGCTGACTGATCGCTCACGCATCTCCCTCTCCCGCCTGCTCACGCCGGCGTGCACCGCTGGTCCGCCCGGTGCTCCGCGTGCTGGTACCGCGCGCGCCCGGGCGTCGCTGCGACCCTACCGGCGGCTCCCCCGGGCGGCTGGCCACGTGGTGTCCGTCGCTCGCTGTAGCGACCGAGCGCTCGGACTGCGGGTCAGCACCGGCCTGGATCTCCGGAAAGAACACGACGCCTTCCGGCGGTGGCGGAGCGGGGGCCTCGGGGTGACGGATGTCAGCGAGCGCCGATTGTGCCGGAGGGTGCACCAGGTAAGACACCGCCCGCTGGAGCATTCCCACGTCATCCTGAAACCGGGGAAGCCGGCTGTAATTGCATTCGTTGCACAGGAGGCCACGAATAGATCGACGCATCTCGGAAATCGAGTGGTCGTGATCGATGCTCAGTCGGATTGCGCCGGGCGGGGCACCGCACACGTAGCAGCGGCCACCCTGGGCATCGAATATCGACATGTACTCGGCCGGCGTAAGGCCGAACTGTCGGAGGGACGAGGCAAACCTGAGCCATGGCCGGCAAGCGCGACAGACTTTGCCCCGCTCGAAGCGCTCCTTGCGACCACCGCACAAGCTGCAGGGTTTCAGCTTGATCCGGTGCGCACCATTGACTCGGGGATGGGCCGTGTCATACGTCTGCGCGAAACATTCCTCACAGAGGCGCCGTCCCGAACCGGCCCGGACAGAAAGCCGACTGCCGCAGCGCGAACAGGAAGGAGTCCAGTCAGGGTCTCGCTGTTCGAGCTTGCGCTGCCGCATGCAGTCCTTGCACTGGCCGCGCAGCTTGCCGCTCGTCTTCGAGACGAAGTAGTAGCTGCTTTCGGGCAGATCTCTGCAACAATCGGCGCACCGACGACTCATGAAACCTGGTCTTGCTCGATCTAATTCACTCGCCGCCCTTCTGTATGTACGACCGAACGAAGTCCTCGGCGTTGGACTCGAGGACCTCGTCGATCTCGTCCAGGAGCGAGTCGACCTCGTCGGTCATCTCCTGGCGGCGCTCGGCGGCCTCGGTGTCGACCGAGGCCTCGACCTCGTCGGTCTCCTCGCGCGAACGCGTCGCCTTCTGCTGCCCGCCGGTGTCCCTGGTGGCCATGGCCTGCCCCTCCCGTCGTGGGAACTGCTGCTGGCGCTGAAGCTACCCGCCGGGGGTGACATGCGGGGGTCGGCGGACGGACGCTGTGGAGATCACCTGCCGGTGATCGTGTCCACCAGTTCCTGGGCGGTCGCGGACGCCTCGAACAGGGCGCCGACGTGCTCGCGGGTGCCGCGCAGCGGCTCCATCGTCGGGATGCGCACGAGGTTCTCCCGGCCGAGGTCGAAGACCACCGAGTCCCACGACGCCGCCGCCACCGAGGCCGGGAAGCGGCGCAGGCACTCGCCGCGGAAGTAGGCGCGGGTGTCCTCGGGGGCGTGCACCACCGCCCGCTCGACCTCGTCGTCGGTGAGCAGCCGCTGCATCGAGCCGCGCGCCACCAGCCGGTTGTACAGCCCCTTGTCCGGCCGCACGTCGGAGTACTGCAGGTCGACGAGCTTGAGCCGCGAGTCGCCCCACGAGAGCCCGTCGCGGGAGCGGTACCCCTCGAGCAGCCGGAGCTTGGCCGGCCAGTCCAGCCGATCGGCGCAGCGCATCGGGTCGATCGAGAGATCCTCGAGCACCTCGGCCCACCGGCGCAGGACGTCGTCGGTCTGCTCGTCGCCCTCCCCGCGCTGGGCCACGAACTTCTGCGCCAGTTCCAGGTAGCTCTGCTGCATCTCCAGCGCGGTCATCCGGCGTCCGTCGCGCAACCGGAGCGTCTGCGTCAGGGAGGGGTCGTGGCTGATCGCCCGCAGCGCCTCCACCGGCTCCTCGAGCGAGAGGTCGTTCGGCAGGAACCGCGCCTCGATCATTGCCAGCACCAGCGACGTCGTCCCGACCTTGAGGTAGGTGGAGAGCTCGGCCAGGTTCGCGTCGCCGATGATCACGTGCAGCCGGCGGTACTTCTCGGCGTCGGCGTGCGGCTCGTCCCGAGTGTTGATGATCGGCCGCTTGAGCGTCGTCTCCAGGCCCACCTCGACCTCGAAGAAGTCGGCGCGCTGCGAGAGCTGGAAGCCGGCCGTGCGGCTCTCCGTGCCGATGCCCACCCGGCCCGCGCCGGCGAAGACCTGCCGCGTCACGAAGAACGGCACCAGGCCGCGGATGATGTCGACGAACGGCGTCCGGCGGTCCATCAGGTAGTTCTCGTGCGCGCCGTAGGAGGCGCCCTTGCCGTCGGTGTTGTTCTTGTAGAGCTGGATCGGCTGGGTGCCCGGCACGCGCGCGGCCCGCCGGGTGGCCTCGGCCATGACCCGCTCCCCCGCCTTGTCCCACAGCACGATGTCGCGCGGGCTGGTGACCTCCGGCGTGGAGTACTCCGGGTGCGCGTGGTCGACGTACAGCCGCGCGCCGTTGGTGAGGATGACGTTGGCCATCCCGGTGTCCTCGTCCAGGTCGTTGTGGTCCAGCGCCTGCGCCGGGGTGAGGTCGAAGCCGCGGGCGTCGCGCAGCGGCGACTCCTCCTCGAAGTCCCACCGGGGACGGCGGCGCGTCGGGGCCTCGGCCACCGACCACGCGTTGACCACCTGGCTGGACAGCGTCGTGGGGTTGGCGCTCGGGTGCCCGGGCACGGAGATGCCGTACTCGACCTCGGTGCCCATGACCCGCCGCACGCTCATGACCCAACCCTAGGCCGCGCGGCATTCCCGGGGACGGCGACGACCGGGCCGCCGCCGTGTCAGAGGGTGACCACGACCTTGCCCGTCACCGTCCCGGCCACGAGCGCCCGGACGGCGTCCGGCGCCGCCGCGAGCGGGAACGTGCGGTCGACCAGTGGTCGGACGGTCCCACGGTCGATCAGTTCCGTCAGGGCCACCAGGTCGGGCGTCCGGACCACGGAGACGAGCATGCGCAGACGTTGCCGGACGAAGGGAGAGAGCAGCACCGCGCCGAGCTGCCGGCTCATGCCCAGCCACCGGCCGCCGCCTTCACCGCCGACGACGACGAGGGTGCCGCGCGGGGCGAGCGCCCGCCGCAGCCCGCGGAGCGGCCGGCCGCCGCCGATGTCCAGGACGACGTCGAAGTGCTGCGTCCCGTCGGTGACGTCGCGCTGCGCGTAGTCGATCACCTCGTCGGCCCCCAGGGCCCGGACCGCATCGACCTTCCCCGCGCTGCACACCCCGGTCACGTGACCGCCGAACGCCTTCGCCACCTGCACGGCGAAGCTGCCGACGCCGCCGCTCGCGCCGATCACGAGCACCCGCTGCCCCGGCTGCAGGCGGGCCTGGTCGCGCAGCGCCTGGAGCGCCGTCACACCGGACACCGGGACGGCGGCGGCCTCCGGGAAGGTGAGCCCGGCCGGCTTGGGGGCGAGCCTGTCCTCCCGCACGGCGGCGTACTCGGCGAAGGTGCCGCTGCCGCTCCCGAACACCTCGTCCCCGGGCACGAAGCCGGTCACCTCGGCGCCCACCCGCTGGACGACGCCGGCCAGTTCCCCGCCCCGGATCGGCTGCCGTGGGGCGCGCAGGCCCGTGCCCAGCCGCACGGCGTACGGCTCGCCGGCCATCAGGTGCCAGGCGCCCCGGTCCACGCCCGCCGCCCGGACGCGCACCAGGACGTCCCGCGGGCCGACGGTCGGCTCGGCCACCTCCCGGAGCTCGAGCACGTCGGCCGAGCCGTACCGGTCCTGGACGATCGCCTTCATGGCTGCTCCTCGGTCGTTGCGGGGTACTGGAAGACGTCGTCCAAGGGCGCGCGGAAGACCCGGGCGATGCGGAAGGCCATCTCGAGCGACGGTGAGTAGCGCCCCTGCTCGATGGCGATGACGGTCTGCCGGGTGACGCCGATCCGCTGGGCGAGCTCGGCCTGGGTCATCTCGCCGTGCTCGAACCGCAGCGTGCGGATGCGGTTCGTGACGCTGGTGGGCTTCACCATTCCTGGAAGCCCCTCCGGTAGGCGACGATCCGGGCGACCGAGCCGACGACCGCGGACAGGAAGAACGCCAGGTAGAGGACGTTCGCGATCCAGAAGTGGTCGTGCTCGCCGAGGGCGAGGAGCAGCCCCGCGACGCCGCCCAGCACCAGGAACGACTGACCGACGTACTGGCCGAGGCGGTGGATCTCCCGATCCCGCTGGTCGGTGGTCCTGTCCTCGCGGCGTCCGCTGAGGTCGGCCGCGACGTTCAGCGCGATGGTGCCGGCGATCGCCGCGCCGACGCTCCAGAGAAGAGCGGCCGCATAGGGCGCATCGGGGAGCGGCGCGTCACCGGCCCCGCTCACGACGACGACCGCGTACACGGCATAGGTGAGCACCGCGACCGTCGCCATGATCCAGGCCCGCTTCTCCTCGAACGCCACACCCTGCTCCTCGTGTCGAACATCTTTGACATCGAGCAACGTAAAGCGGGGTCGACATGGTGTCAAGATTCTTTGACGTCACGGGTGCGGGCGCGACGACGGCCCGGCGCCCGCGGATGCGGGTGCCGGGCCGTCGTCGTCGTCGTCGTCGAGCGTGCTGACCTACAGGTACTGGCCGGTGTTCGTGGCCGTGTCGATCGCGCGGCCGGACTCGTTGCCCTTGCCGCTGATCAGCGTGCGGATGTAGACGATCCGCTCGCCCTTCTTGCCCGAGATCCGCGCCCAGTCGTCGGGGTTGGTGGTGTTGGGCAGGTCCTCGTTCTCCTTGAACTCGTCGACGCACGCCTGCATCAGGTGGCCGACCCGCAAGCCGCCGGTGCCGGTCTCCAGCCGCTCCTTGATCGCCATCTTCTTGGCGCGGTCGACGATGTTCTGCAGCATCGCGCCCGAGTTGAAGTCCTTGAAGTACAGAACCTCCTTGTCCCCGTTGGCATAGGTGACCTCGAGGAAGCGGTTCTCCTCGACCTCGGTGTACATGCGCTCGACGGTGCGCTGGATCATCCCGGCGATCGTCGCCTCGCGGCTGCCGCCGTGCTCGGCGAGGTCGTCGGGGTGCAGCGGGAGCGTCGTCAACAGGTACTTGCTGAAGATGTCCCGTGCCGCCTCGGCGTCCGGCCGCTCGATCTTGATCTTCACGTCGAGCCGGCCCGGCCGCAGGATCGCCGGGTCGATCATGTCCTCGCGGTTGGAGGCGCCGATGACGATGACGTTCTCCAGGCCCTCGACGCCGTCGATCTCGCTGAGCAGCTGCGGCACGATGGTCGACTCGACGTCCGAGGAGACCCCCGATCCGCGGGTGCGGAAGATCGAGTCCATCTCGTCGAAGAACACGATGACCGGGGTGCCCTCGCTGGCCTTCTCGCGCGCCCGCTGGAAGACCAGGCGGATGTGCCGCTCGGTCTCGCCGACGTATTTGTTGAGCAGCTCGGGGCCCTTGATGTTGAGGAAGTAGGACTTCCCCTGCCCCTCCCCCTTGAGCGCGGACACCTTCTTGGCCAGGGAGTTCGCGACCGCCTTGGCGATCAGCGTCTTGCCGCACCCGGGCGGGCCGTAGAGCAGGATGCCCTTCGGCGGGCGCAGCTGGTACTCGCGGAACAGGTCCGCGTGCAGGAACGGCAGCTCGACGGCGTCGCGGATCTGCTCGATCTGCCGCGAGAGGCCACCGATGTCGGCGTAGTCGATGTCGGGCACCTCTTCGAGGACGAGCTCCTCGACCTCGCTTTTCGGGATCCGCTCGTAGACGTAGCCCGAGCGCGACTCCAGCAGCAGCGAGTCCCCCGCCCGCAGTGGCTGGTCGGTCAGCGAGTCCGCGAGGTAGACGATGCGTTCCTCGTCGGTGTGGCCGATGACCAGCGCCCGCTGGGTGACGCCGTCCACCGGCTCGAGCAGTTCCTTGAGCATGACGACGTCGCCGGCGCGCTCGAACCCGCGCGCCTCGACGACGTTCATCGCCTCGTTGAGCATGACCTCCTGGCCGGGCCGCAGCTCGAGCCCTTCCACGTTCGGGGAGAGGGTCACGCGCATCTTGCGGCCACTGGTGAAGACGTCGACCGAGCCGTCCTCGTGGCGCTCCAGGAAGACGCCGTAGCCGGAGGGCGGCTGCCCCAGCCGGTCGACCTCCTCCTTGAGCGTCACCAGCTGCTCGCGGGCGTCGCGCAGGGTCGAGGAGAGCTTGTCGTTGCGCTCGGACAGGAAGGCCGCGCGGCCCTCCGCCTCGGCGATCCGCTCCTCGAGCACCCGCGTCTGTCGCGGGCTGTCGGACACCTTGCGCCGCAGCAGGCTGATCTCCTCCTCGAGGTAGGAGATCTGGGTCAGCAGCGCAGCGACGTCACGCTCGCGTCGCGCCTTCGTCTCGTCGGGACCATCGATCGGACCTGGGCCCATCACGCACCTCCGGACATTCGGGGGAGCCAGGACGCAAATCTATACACGCGCGACGACAGTTCGCCGGTGGCTCGCGCGAGGTGCTGCGCCCCCCGGAGGCGGCTCAGTACTTCTGCGCCCGCCGCTGCCGGATGGGGGCGACGGCGCCCTCGGCGAGCCTGCGGGCGGTCACCAGGAAGGCGGTGTGGGCGACCATCCGGTGCTCCGGGCGCACCGAGAGGCCGACCGCGTGCCACGGCCGCAGCAGGGTCTCCCACTGGTGCGGCTCGGTCCACAGGCCCTGGGCCCGCAGCGCCTCGACGTAGGTGGACAGCTGCGTCGTCGTCGCGACGTACCCGACGAGGACACCACCGGGACGGAGGGCCGCGGCCACCGTCGGCAGCACCGCCCACGGCTCCAGCATGTCCAGGACGACGCGGTCGACGACCTCGTCGGCCGGGTGGTCGGCCAGGTCGCCCAGCCGCAGGTCCCAGTTGGCCGGCACCTCGCCGAAGAACGCGCCCACGTTGCCCCGGGCGACGTCGAGGAAGTCCTCCCGCCGCTCGTAGCTGGTCAGGGAGCCCTCGGACCCGACCGCCCGCAGCAGCGAGCAGCTCAGCGCCCCGGAGCCGGCGCCGGCCTCCAGCACCCGCATGCCCGGGCCGACGTCGCCGAAGCCCACGATCTGGGCGGCGTCCTTGGGGTAGATGACCTGCGCACCGCGCGGCATGGAGAGCACGTAGTCGGCCAGGAGCGGACGCAGCGCCAGGTAACCGGTGTTCGCGGTGGAGTGGACGACGGACCCCTCGGGCGCGCCGATGAGGTCGTCGTGCTCGATGGCGCCGCGGTGGGTGTGGAACTGCTTGCCGGGCTCGAGGACGACGGTGTGCAGCCGGCCCTTGGGGTCTGTCAGCTGCACCCGGTCGCCCGCCACGAACGCGCCGGGCACCGGCTCCGGTCGCTCGGCAGGGACGTCGAGGTCGGGCTCGGGCTCGGTGGTCACGACCGCCGAGCCTACGGAGGGGGCGCGTGTGACCCGCGTCCCCGGTGCAGCGCTGCCCCGGTACGGCGCGGGCGCTCGGAACTGTCGCAGCCCCGACCTAGCCTCGGACCCATGACGCTCACGGTGGAGACGAACGCGCCCCTGGGGTCGGACGCCGGGCCCACCACCGAGGCCGCCACCGGGCCCGAGCCCGACCGCGCCCCGCGGCGCCCCTCGCTCTCCCCCAGCCGCGCCGCTGACTTCAAGACCTGTCCGCTGCTGTACCGGTTCCGCACCATCGACCGGCTCCCCGAGCGCAAGACCCTCGCCATGGTGCGGGGCACGCTGGTCCACTCCGTGCTCGAGCGGCTCTACGACCTGCCGGCGGCGCGACGCACCGTCGACGGTGCGCTGGAGCTCCTGGAGCCGGCGTGGGCCGACCTGCAGGCGGAGCCGGGGGTGGCCGAGCTCTTCGCGACCGCCCGGGGCGAGGGCGCCGAGACCGACGTGAACGCGCCGGAATCGGTGGATGCGTGGCTGGCCTCGGCCGGGAAGCTCGTCGAGCGCTACTTCACCCTGGAGGACCCGACCCGCATCGAGCCGGCGGGCCGCGAGGAGCTGGTGGAGGTGACGCTGCCCGACGGGCTGCTGCTGCGCGGCTTCGTCGACCGGCTCGACGTCGCCCCCAGCGGCGCGCTGCGGGTGGTCGACTACAAGACCGGCTCGATGCCGCGCGAGGCGTTCGAGAACAAGGCGCTGTTCCAGATGAAGTTCTACGCGCTGGTGCTGTGGCGCACCCGCGGCGTGGTCGCCGCCCAGCTCAAGCTCATCTACCTCGGCGACGGCGACGCGCTGACCTACGCCCCGGACGAGGAGGAGCTGCTCCGCTTCGAGCGCACGCTGCAGGCCATCTGGTCGGCCATCGAGCGCGCCGTCAGCACCGGCGACTTCCGGCCGAACAAGTCACGGCTGTGCGGGTGGTGCGACCACCAGGCGGCCTGCCCGGCGTTCGGTGGCACTCCCCCGCCGTTCCCTGCGGAGGCCGCGGCGGCGGCGGGCTGGCGGAGGCTGCCGCTCGTCGACCTGGACTGACCCCGGTCGCCGGCGATCAGGCCGCGGGCCCGCCCGCGGTCACGCGCCCGGCGAGGACGTCGGCCAGCTCGGCGAGCCCGATGCCCTCCAGCGACCCGCACTGCACCAGCCCGGGTGCCGGCGGCACCGCCTGCAGACCGGCCACGCCCAGGACGGCGGCGCCCGCGGCCAGGCCGGACGTGACGCCGACGAGCGAGTCCTCGATGACGACGGACTCCGCGGGCGAGACCCCGAGCCACGCCATGGCGTGCAGGTAGGGCGCGGGGTCGGGCTTGCGGGCCGGCACCTCGTCGCCGCACACCGTCACGTGGAAGGGGCCGCCGCCGCGGTAGCCGGCCTCGATGTGCGCGATCACCAGGTCGGCGAGCCGGCGCGGCGTCGTCGTCACCAGCGCGGTGCGCAGCCCCGAGGCGTGCACGGCGGCCAGCAACTCCTGGGCGCCGGGCCGCCAGACCAGCCGCTCGGTCATCATCCGGGCGACCGCGTCGAGGATCTGGTCGACGTCGCCCTGGGCCTGCGCCTCGGTCCGGGTCACACCGAGATCGGTGTAGAGGACGTCCATCGCCACGCGCATGCTCGTGCCCACGGTCGCCGCCCGCGCTGCGGCCGACATCCGGCCGCCGAGCTGGCCGGCGAGGGAGAACATCGCCTCGCCCCAGTACTCCTCGGTCTCCACCAGAGTGCCGTCCATGTCGAACAGCACCGCCCGCAGCGCACCGGTTCCTGAGGGGGTCGCGGGCTCCTGCCCGTTCACTGGAGCTCCCGCACGGGCCCGAGTCTAGAGAGCCGCTCGAGGGCCGCTCTGCCGTGGAGGGGTGGCGGGCCCGGTTCAGACGGGACGGGTGCCGACCAGCGTCGCGAAGGCGATGACGTTGTCCTCGTAGCTGCGCACGCCGGAGTCGAAGTCGCCACCGCAGGTGATCAGGCGCAGTTGCGGGTCGGGGGTGTCGCCGTAGACCTCGATGGTCGGGAAGTCGTCCTTGGGATGGCGCTCGACCCGGTCGACCGCGAAGACCGCCACCGTCCCGTCGGCGCGGGAGACCGTCACCTCGTCACCGGCGCGCAGCGCCCCGAGGTCGAAGAAGACTCCCGGCCCATGCTCGGCGGAGTCGACGTGCCCGAGGATCACCGCGGGCCCGACCGCGCCGGGCGCCGGTCCGCGCTGGTACCACCCGGCCTCGTCGTCGGGCTCGAGCGGCGGCACCTGCACGGTGCCGTCGTCGTTCAGGTCCAGGCGCATGAGGTCGCTGGTCACGTCGATGGACGGGATGCCGATCGACACCGGCGCGGCCACGGCCGGCGCGGCCGCAGCCGGCGGATCGGCAGCCGGCGGGGCCGGCGAGGACGTCGTCGCATCGGGCGCGACGGACGAGGAGGGGCTGCGGTCACCGGACGAGGCGATCGGTTGCGGGGCCTGCTGCTGCCCGGTCAGCGCCACTCCGAGGGCGACCGCCGCCACGACGGCGAGGGCCACCGCGAGCGCGATCCAGGTACGGCGGCCGGGCCGACGGGCGCTCTGCTCGGTCACGGGGGTCCTTCCGGGGAGAGGAGTACGGGGTGCCCGGCCGCGCGGAGAGCGGGTGGCCCTCCGCGCGGCCGGGCGGCCGATCAGGCCTGGTCGGCCGAACGGCGGCGGTAGGCCACGGCACCGGCGGCGGCCGCACCGACGGCGGCGAGGGCGCCGACGCCGAGGGCGCCCTGGTTCTCGATGCCGGAGGTGCTGCCCGCACCGGTCTCGGCGCCACCGGACGGGGCGGTGCCCATCTGGGCGGTCTTCAGGCCACCACAGGCGGCGGGGGCGGTCGCCTCCATGGGCAGCGACGGGTCGAGGTCGCTCTTGATGTCGCCGTCGTAGGTGCCGCTGCCGTTCTTGTCGACGCCGTGCAGCACGATGACGGCGGTGCCGGCCTCGAACGCCTTGTGCACGTCGTCGGTGACCTCGAAGGTGCGGTCGTAGCTGATCGTGCCGCCGTCAGCGGTCGGGAAGCGGTCGACGGCCAGGCCGCTGTCCGGGCTGGTGTCGCCCGTCAGCGTCAGCGAGGAGCCGATGGCGCCGTAGTACTTGGCGGCCTCGGTGACGCTGACGAAGCCGTCCTTGTCCGCGTCGTCCTCGAGCCCGTTGGACGGGCAGGTGCCCAGCGCGGCGATGTGGAAGTGCTGGGCATGCGGCGCGCCGGCGAGCAGGCCGTTCGCCTCGATCATGACGGTCGCGGTGTTCCCGTCCAGGGTCACCATGCCGGTTCCGGTGACGCCCGAGCTGTTCACCGAGGCCAGGTTGGCCTGGTAGCTGGTGGCGCCCTCGTGGGCCGAGGCCGGGGACATGGCCAGCAGCGGGAAGGCCGCGGCGGCGATGGCCACGGTGGGGAGTGCGAATGCCTTGCGCAAGGTGTGCTCCTTCGATCGGAGTGGTGCCAGGGCGACGGCTGAGCGCCGCTCGCCCGTGGTGCCGGCCGGCACGTCGGTGTGCCTGCCGTCGATCCGGTCGGATGACCCAGGTCAGCGGGGAGAGAGCCGGCGTGGACGAGTCCTTCCGGCGCGCTGTCCGCAAGGGGTTCGGCATCCCGGCCGTGATCGGTTCACCCACCTGGGAAACAGATGCGATCCGCCCAACCGGAAGAGCACCCGGCGACGAAGGCAGGACATGACCGCATCGCTGCGCACGTCCCTGGAGCGGATCCTCCGGCGCACGGCGCCGGCGCTGGTGCCCCTCGTCGCGGGCGCAGCTCTGGTCCTCGGCGCCTCCCCCGCGTCCGCGCACGACGGCCTCGTCAGCTCGAGCCCGGTTGCCGCGGCCACCCTCGCCACCGCACCCGACACGGTCGACCTGGAGTTCACCGGGGAGCCCCTGCCGCTGGGCACCCTGGTGGCGGTGACCGGTCCCGACGGTGCCTCCGTCTCCGACGGGCCCGCCGAGATCAGCGGCACCGCGGTGGTGCAGCAGCTGCTCCCGGACCTGCCCGTGGGGAGCTATCGCGTCGATTGGCGGAGCACGTCATCCGACGGGCACTCGCTCTCCGGCGCGTTCGACTTCACGGTGACGGCGGGGAGCGCTCCGGCCGCCGGCGCCCCGTCGCCGGCGTCGGATGCCCGCTCCGCACCGGGCCCGGAGGAGGAAGGCATCGCCCCCGTCTGGCTGGTGTCCGGCGCGGTGGTCCTGCTCGGGCTCGGCGCGATGGTCGGGGCGCGCCTGCGACGACGCGCATGAGCGCCCTCCCCCCGCTCGTCCTGCCGCCGCCCGCGGCACCACGGACCCGCCACCGCCGTGCCGCCGTTCCCGGCGCCGCCCTCGGCGCGGTCGGGCTGGGCGTGCTGCTGTTCTGGGCCCTGGCGATCGGCGACGGCGCCACGACCGCGACGGAGCTCCCGGACGCGGGCCGGCTCGTCGAGTGGGGCCTGCCCCTGACCACGCTGGCCGGCCGGGTCGCGGCTGTGGGCACGGTCGGCACCCTGGTGTTCGCCGCGGTCCTGCTCCCGGGCTCGGGCGGTGCGCTGCCCCCGGAGTCGCGGCGTGCGCTCCGCGCGGCCGCCGGCTGGGCCCTGGTGTGGACCGTCGCGACCGCGGTCGGCGGGATCCTCGCGCTCAGCCGGCTGCTGGGCACCGCTCCCACGTCGCTGTCCTGGGCGTCGGTCCGGGTGTTCGTCGAGGACACCGGTGCCGGACGCGCGGCGCTGCTCGGCATGGCGCTCGCGGGCGTCGTCGCCGTCGCGGCCACCCGGACCTCACGGGCCGGCGCGCGGACCCTGCTGGCCCTGGCGCTCGGCGCGCTGGTCCTGCCGGTCGTGCTCAGCGGCCACTCCTCGGGCGCGGAGGACCACCTGCTGGCCGTCACGACCCTCGGCGTCCACGTCGTGGCCGCCACCGTCTGGGTCGGTGGACTGGTGGCCCTGCTCGTGCACGGCCGCCACGGTGCGGTGGCGCGCGGTCGGGCCGCGACCCGGTACAGCGCGCTGGCGCTGGGCTGCTTCGTGGCGACGGCCGTCTCCGGCGTCCTCGCCGCCTGGCTGGTGCTCGGCGGCACCGGCGCCGTGCTGTCGGCGCTGAGCACCGGCTACGGCGCCCTGCTGGTGGGGAAGACCGCCGGCCTGACGCTGCTCGGCGTCCTCGGCCGGCACCACCGCAGACGCACCCTCCCCCGGCTCCGGGCGGGCGAGGGCCGGAGCTTCGGCCGGTTCGCCGCCGGGGAGGTCGTGCTGATGCTGGCGACCGTGACGCTCGCGGTCGCCCTCGCGGCGTCCCCTCCCCCGGCGGCGACGCCCACCGGCAGCGCGTCAGCCGGCACGCAAGGCACCGCGCCCGTCGCGGCCGCAGACCCCATGGCGGGGCACGACCACGGCGAGCTGTCGGTCGGGGTGCTGGTCGACGAGGAACGGTTCCACGTCGCCGGCCCGGTGGCCGCCGGCTCGCGGATCACCGTGTTCAACGGCAGCGGAGAGCAGGTGACGCTGACCGCCGACGACGGCTCGTTCGACGTCGTCCTCCCGGCCGGGACGCTGTCGACCTTCGTGGCACCTCAGGAGCCGGGCGGACACCCGTTCACGAGCGCCCACTCGGCGTCCTTCTCCGACGTGCTCGTCGTCGAGTGACCCGTCACTCGTCCTCGGTCCGGTAGCCGAGGTTCGGCGAGAGCCACTTCTCGGCCTCGTCGACGGTCCAGCCCTTGCGCTGTGCGTAGTCCTCGACCTGGTCGCGGCCGACCCTGCCCAGGACGAAGTACTGCGAGTCCGGGTGCGAGAAGTACAGCCCGCTCACCGCGGCGCCCGGCCACATGGCCATGCTCTCGGTGAGCTCGATGCCGGTGTGCGCCTCGACGTCGAGGAGTTCCCAGATCGTCTGCTTCTCGGTGTGCTCGGGGCAGGCGGGGTAGCCGGGCGCGGGACGGATGCCCTGGTACTTCTCCGAGATGAGCGACTCGTTGTCCAGGCGCTCGTCGGTGGCGTAGCCCCAGAACTCCTTGCGGACCCGCTCGTGCAGCCGCTCGGCGAACGCCTCGGCCAGCCGGTCGGCCAGCGCCTCGAGCATGATCGCGTTGTAGTCGTCGTGCTCCTTCTTGAACGCCAGGACGCGTTCGGTGGAGCCCAGCCCCGCGGTGACGGCGAAGGCGCCGACGTAGTCCCGGAGCCCGGACTCCTTGGGCGCGACGAAGTCGGCCAGCGACTTGCGCGCCGATCCGTCCCGGCCCTCGGTCTGCTGCCGCAGCTGGTGCAGCACGGTGCGCACCTCACCGCGCGCCTCGTCGGTGTAGACCTCGATGTCGTCGCCGGCGACCTGGTTGGCCGGGAACAGCCCGAAGACGCCCGACGCGCGCAGCCACTTCTCCTCGACGACGCGGTCGAGCATCGCCTGCGCGTCCTCGTAGAGCCGCCGTGCGGCCTCACCGGTCGTCGGGTTGTGCAGGATGTCGGGGAACCGGCCGCGCATCTCCCAGGCGTTGAAGAACGGCTGCCAGTCGATGTAGTCGCGCAGCTCCGCGAGCGGGTAGTCGTGGAAGTGCCGCACGAACTGGGTCGCGGTGCCGAGCGTGCACGCGGGTCCGTCGCACACGTCCTTGGCCTGCTGCAGGAGCATCCGCGGGCGTGGCGGCGTGTAGCCCGTCCAGTCGACGGGGGTGGCCGCGGCGCGGGCGGTGGCGATGGGCAGCAGCGAGCGGCTGTCCTGCCGGGCGGCGTGCCGCTCCCGCAGCGTGGCGTACTCGGCGTCGGTGTCGGCCAGCAGCTTGGGCCGCTGCTCGTCGGACAGCAGCGCGGCAACGACCGGCACCGACCGCGAGGCGTCCTTCACCCAGATCACCGGGCCGTGGTACTTCTGCGCCACCTTGACCGCGGTGTGCGCGCGCGACGTCGTCGCCCCGCCGATCAGCAGCGGGATCTCGAAGCCCTGGCGCTCCATCTCCGAGGCGAGGTTGACCATCTCGTCCAGCGACGGCGTGATCAGCCCGGACAGGCCGATGACGTCGGCGCCCTCGGCCTTGGCGGCGTCCAGGATCTTCTGCGCCGGCACCATGACACCCAGGTCGACGACGTCGTAGTTGTTGCACTGCAGGACGACGCCGACGATGTTCTTGCCGATGTCGTGGACGTCGCCCTTCACGGTGGCCATGACGACCTTGCCGTTGCTGCGCTCGACGTCGCCGGGCTTCTTCTCCGCCTCGATGAACGGGATGAGGTAGGCGACGGCCTTCTTCATGACCCGCGCGGACTTCACCACCTGCGGCAGGAACATCTTGCCCTGCCCGAACAGGTCGCCGACGACGTTCATGCCGTCCATCAGCGGGCCCTCGATGACCTCGATCGGCCGGCCGCCGCGCTCGCTGATCAGCGCGCGCAGCTCCTCGGTGTCGGACTCGGCGTAGGCGTCGATGCCCTTGACCAGGGCGTGGGTGATCCGCTCGCCCACCGGCAGGTTGCGCCACTCCTCGGTGGCGACCTCCTTGACGGTGCCGTCGCCGGCGAAGTCGCCGGCGATCTCCAGCAGCCGCTCGGTGCTGTCCGGACGGCGGTTGAGGATGACGTCCTCGATCCGCTCGCGCAGCAGCGCCGGCACCTCGTCGTACACCTCGAGCGCGCCGGCGTTGACGATGCCCATGTCCATGCCCGCCGCGATGGCGTGGAAGAGGAACACCGCGTGGATGGCCTCGCGCACCGGGTTGTTGCCGCGGAACGAGAAGGAGACGTTCGAGACGCCGCCGGAGACCAGCGCGCCGGGCAGGTTCTGCTTGATCCAGCGGGTGGCCTCGATGAAGTCCAGCCCGTAGTTCGCGTGCTCCTCGATGCCCGTGGCGACGGCGAACACGTTCGGGTCGAAGATGATGTCCTCGGCCGGGAAGCCCACCTGCTGGGTCAGCACGTCGTACGCGCGGCGGCAGATCTGCTTGCGCCGCTCCAGGTTGTCGGCCTGGCCGTCCTCGTCGAAGGCCATGACGACGACGGCGGCCCCGTACTTGCGGCACAGCCGGGCCTCGCGGATGAACTTCTCCTCGCCCTCCTTGAGGGAGATGGAGTTGACGATCGCCTTGCCCTGCACGCACTTCAGGCCGGCCTCGATGACCTCCCACTTGGAGGAGTCGACCATCACCGGGACGCGGGAGATGTCGGGTTCGCCGGCGATGAGCTTGGTGAAGCGGTCCATCGCCTCGACGCCGTCGATCATCCCCTCGTCCATGTTGATGTCGATGACCTGCGCACCGGCCTCGACCTGCTGGCGGGCGACGGCGAGGGCGGCCGGGTAGTCGCCTGCCTTGATCAGGTTCCGGAAGCGCGCCGAGCCGGTGATGTTGGTCCGCTCGCCGACGTTGACGAAGAGCGTCTCCTCGGTGACCGTCACCGGCTCCAGGCCGGACAGCCGCAGCGCGGGCCGGACCTCCGGGACGACGCGGGGCGTCTTCCCCGCGACGTCGCGCGCAATCGCCGCGATGTGCGCCGGCGTCGTGCCGCAGCAGCCGCCGACGAGGTTGACGAAGCCGGCGTCGGCGAACTCGGCCACGATCGCGGCGGTCTCGTCGGGCGACTCGTCGTACTCGCCGAAGGCGTTGGGCAGCCCGGCGTTGGGATAGCAGGAGACGAACGTGTCGGCGATCCGGGCGATCTCGGCGATGTAGGGCCGCATCTCCTGAGCCCCGAGCGCGCAGTTGAGACCGACGAGCAGCGGCTCGACGTGCCGCACCGAGTGCCAGAACGCCTCGGTGACCTGGCCGGACAGCGTGCGCCCGGAGGCGTCGGTGATCGTGCCGGAGATCATCACCGGCCAGCGGCGGCCGCGCTCCTCGAACAGCGTCTCGAGGGCGAAGATCGCCGCCTTGGCGTTGAGGGTGTCGAAGATCGTCTCGATCAGCAGCACGTCGGAGCCGCCGTCGACCAGGCCGTTGGCCTGCTCGAGGTAGGCCGCGACGAGTTCGTCGAAGGTGACGTTGCGGGCGCCGGGGTCGTTCACGTCCGGTGAGATGGACGCCGTCCGGCTGGTCGGCCCGATGGCGCCGACGACGTAGCGCGGCTTGTCCGGGGTGCGGGCGGTCATCGCGTCGGCCTCGCGGCGGGCGAGCCGGGCCGAGGCGAGGTTGAGCTCGTAGGCGAGGTCGGACATGCCGTAGTCGTTCAGCGAGATCGTCGTCGCGTTGAAGGTGTTGGTCTCGAGCAGGTCGGCGCCGGCCTCGAGGTACTCGCGGTGGATGCCGGCGATGAGCTCGGGTTGGGTGATGCTGAGCAGGTCGTTGTTGCCCTGGACGTCGCTGGGCCAGTCCGCGAAGCGCTCGCCGCGGTAGCCGGCCTCGTCCGGGCGGTCCCGCTGGATCGCGGTCCCCATGGCGCCGTCGAGCACGAGGATGCGCTGCTCGAGCAGGGCGGTCAGCTCGGCCGTGGCGTCGGGGCGGAGGACGGGTGACTCGGACACAGGTGATCCCCATGGTGTGCTCGTCTGTGGGGTGCGGGCTCTGCGCGTGCGAACTCCGGCACCCCGGCGGGTTGGCCCAGGCTTGGGCGGTCCCGATGTCGGCTCCATGGTCTCACTTCCGCGTCCTCCGGTGAGCGGAGTCCCCTGTTCGAGCCGGTCCCCTGTTCGGGCTGCCCACCTCGCGGAGCCCGACCGCCGCGGGTGATCGACGTAGGCTGGGAGGGGTGATCGACCCGAAGGACAGCGCCGAGGACCTGCCCGACCTCACCGAGCCGGTGGTGGTCGTGGCCTTCGAGGGCTGGAACGACGCAGGCGACGCCGCGACGGGCGTGGTCGAGCACCTGGAGCTGATCTGGGACGCGACACCGCTGGCCGCGCTGGACCCCGAGGACTACTACGACTTCCAGGTCAACCGGCCGACGGTCTCGCTGATCGACGGGGTGAGCCGGCGCATCGAGTGGCCGACCACCCGCATCTCGGTGGCCCGGCCCCCGGGCAGCCCCCGCGACGTCGTGCTCGTCCGCGGCATCGAGCCCAACATGCGCTGGCGCTCGTTCTGCGCGGAGCTCATCGCGCTGCTGCAGGAGCTGGACGTGCAGACCGTCGTCTCCCTGGGCGCGCTGCTGGCCGACACGCCGCACACCCGCCCGACGCCGGTCACCGGCTCGGCCTACGACGACGAGTCGGCCCAGGCCTACGGGCTGGAGACCTCCCGGTACGAGGGCCCGACCGGGATCCTCGGCGTCTTCCAGGACGCCTGCGTGCAGGCCGGCCTGCCGGCGATCAGCTTCTGGGCGGCCGTGCCGCACTACGTCTCGCAGCCGCCCTCGCCCCGGGCCACGCTCGCGCTGCTGCGCCGCGTCGAGGAGGTGCTGGAGATCGCCGTGCCGGTCGGGACGCTGCCCCAGCAGGCCGAGGAGTGGGTCCAGACCGTCGACGAGATGGCCAGCGAGGACGAGGAGGTCGTCGAGTACGTGCGCTCGCTCGAGGAGCGGGCCACCGAGAGCGACCTCTCGCAGGCCAACGGCGACCAGATCGCCCGCGAGTTCGAGCGCTACCTCAAGCGCCGGGGGAACACGAGCGGCGCCTGAGCTCTGTCGTGAGGAGTGGGGGCCCGCAGGGTCTCCGCGGTCGAACGACGGACCAGCTCAGCGCAGGCTGGGACGGGAATCGGCCGCGGTGCGATCCGGAGGATCGCGGAGCAATGGCGTCAGCCGTGCGGCGGCGTCGTCGTCGAACAGGCGGTCGTGCGTGTTCAGCGCGAACCGGTCGGTCATCCCGCTGACGTAGTCGACGACCTGGGTGACCGGGTCGGCCTCCGTGTCGCGGTAGGACGCAGGGAGCAGCTCCGGGTGGCCCAGGTGGTGGTCGACCAGCCGCCGGATGACGTCGACGGCGACGTGCTTCTGCCCGGCGGCGGTCTCCGACTCGTACACCCGCTCGAACATGAACGCCCGCAGTTCGTGCATCGCCTCGAGCGGCTCCGGCGCCATCACCACGTGCTCGGCGCCGGGGGCCAGCGAGCCGGCCACGACGGCGTCGATCATGGCGCCGACCATCTCGCTGCCCGGCTCGCCGAAGACCGCGCGGGTGCGGGCCGGGAGGTCGCTGGGGCGCAGCACCCCGGCGCGGACGGCGTCCAGCGCGTCGTGGGACAGGTAGCCGATCCGGTCGGCATAGCGCACGCACTCCGCCTCGCGGGTCGACGGCGGCGGGCTGATCTTCCAGCTGTGCGCCCGGACGCCGTCGCGCACCTCCCAGGTGAGGTTGAGGTCCTCGAGCACCTCGACGATCCGCACGCCCTGCGCGGCGTGGTGCCAGCCGCCGGGGACGTAGGGGTCGAACGCGTCCTCGCCGATGTGCCCGAACGGTGAGTGCCCGACGTCGTGGGCCAGCGCGATCGCCTCGGCGAGGGTCTCGTTGAGCCCCAGCGCGCGGGCCAGTGACCGGGCGACCTGGGTGACCTGCAGGGTGTGGGTGAGCCGGGTGACGAAGTGGTCGCCGTCCGGGTTGAGGAAGACCTGCGTCTTGTGCTTGAGCCGGCGGAAGGCCTTGGCGTGCAGGATCCGGTCCCGGTCACGCTCGAACGCCGTCCGCAGCGGGTCCTCCGCCTCCGGGCGTGCCCGGCCCCGGGTGGCGGCCGCCCGGCAGGCGGCCGGGGCGAGCTGCTCCTCGGCGCGCTCCCGCGCGGCCCGGTCGGTGAACCGGAACGGGGCGGCGTGGTCGCGGGGCCCGGCCGTCATCAGCCGTCCTGCAACGCGGGCGCCTCGGCGCACGAGTCCAGCGCCACGCCGAGCAGCGCGTCGACGGCGTCGCAGACGATCGCCGGCGCCTGCTCCTCCTGCTCGCCGGTCCCCGCGATGGTCGCCGCCGCCCAGGCGTCGACGACCGCGATCGCGCCCGGGCTGTCGAGGTCGTCGGCGAGCCGGTCGCGCAGGCCGTGCAGCACCGGGCCCGCCGGGGCGCCGGTGTCCTGGGCGACGGCGCGCCGCCAGGTGCCCAGCCGCTCCTGCGCCTCGCGGAGCAGCGCCGGCGTCCAGGCCCGGTCGGTGCGGTAGTGCCCGGACAGCAGCGCCAGCCGGATGGCCATGGGGTCGACACCCTCACCGCGCAGCTTGGAGACGAAGACCAGGTTGCCGCGGCTCTTGCTCATCTTCTCGCCGTCGAGCCCGATCATCGCGGCGTGCACGTAGGCGCGGGCGAAGGGCCCCTTCTCCCCCGATGCCGCCGCCGTCAGCGCCTCGGCGTGCACGGCGGAGTACTCGTGGTGCGGGAAGATCAGGTCGCTGCCACCGCCCTGGACGTCGAAGCCCATGCCGATGGTGTCCAGGGCGATCGCGGCGCACTCGATGTGCCAGCCGGGGCGGCCGGCGGTGCCGCGCGGGCCGGGCCACGACGGCTCGCCGGGGCGCGCGCCGCGCCAGAGCACCGGGTCCAGCGGCTGCCGCTTCCCGGCGCGGTCGGGGTCACCGCCGCGCTCGGCGAAGAAGCGCAGCATGGTCGCCTCGTCGTAGCGGGACTCGCTGCCGAAGCCGGGCGCCTGGGAGATGTCGTGGTAGACGTCGCCGGTGCCGTCGTCGAGCACGTAGGCCAGGCCCTCGTCGAGCAGGGTCTCGATGTGGGCCACGACCCGCGGGATGGACTCGACCGCGCCCACGTAGTCCTCCGGCGGCAGCACGCGCAGCGCCGTCATGTCCTCCCGGAACAGCGCCGTCTCCCGCATGGCGAGGACGACCCAGTCCTCGCCGTCCCGGTCGGCGCGCTCGAGCAGGGGGTCGTCGATGTCGGTGACGTTCTGGACGTAGTGCACCGCGTGGCCGGCGTCCCGCCACACCCGGTTGACCAGGTCGAACGCCAGGTAGGTGGCCGCGTGGCCGAGGTGCGTGGCGTCGTAGGGCGTGATGCCGCAGACGTACATGCGCGCCGTGCGGTCCGGCGTCGTGGGCACCACCTCGCCGCGCGCGGTGTCGTGGACCTTGAGCACGGAACCCGTCCCGGGAAGGGTCGGCAGGAGCGGAGCGGGCCAGGAGAGCACGACCCGAGCCTAGATTGCGGGTGCGACGACTCCGGGCCGCCCGTCCGGCGCGGTCACCCGACGGGGAGGGACGCCATGGAGCTCGACCACTACCTCCCGGCGCTGCGCCGGACGGACGCCCGCTTCGCCGACGCCGCGGCGGCCGCCGTCCTGGACCACGGCTGGGCAGCCCGCGTGCCGGGCTGCCCCGGATGGTCCCTGGCGGACCTGGTCTGGCACCTGGCCGAGGTGCAGCGCTTCTGGACCTGGGTGGTGCGGACCCGCGCCCAGAGCCCCGAGGGCTACGTCGAGCCGGTCCGGCATCCCGACGACGAGCTGCTCGCGTACGGCGCGGCCCGCAGCGCGGAGCTGGAGGCGGCGCTGGCCGCGGCCGACCCCCGCGAGCACGTGTGGACCTGGGCGCGCCGGCAGGACGTCGGCTTCGTGCTTCGCCGGCAGCTGCAGGAGGCCACGGTGCACACCGTCGACGTGGAGCAGGTGCTGGGCGACGTCCGCCCGGTCCCGGCCGACGTCGGCCTCGACGGGCTGGACGAGTGGCTCGAGGTCATGGTCCCGGGCGCGCTGCCCGACGGGCCGCCCGCGGACGCGCACCCCGTCGTCCTCCACGCCGTCGACGTCGACGCCGAGCGCACCCTCTTCCCCGGCTCGCGGCCCTTCCCGATCGCGGCGTTGACCGGCACCGCGGGCGACCTGCTGCTCGCGGTCTGGCGGCGGGTGCCGCTGGAGGTGCTCACCGTCGACGGCGACGGCCTCCAGGCCGCCGCGATGATCGGCCTGGTCGACCTCGACTAGGTCGTCGGTCCCGGTGTCCCGCCGCCCGGGCGACCGTTCAGCCGCGTCACGGTGCGGCTGAACGGTGGATGGCGCGGCTGCACCCAGCCGGCGGACCTCAGGGCCAGGTCACCGCGTGGCGCTCGAACTCCTCGCCGGTCTGGATCCCGACGACGCAGAAGACCATCCCCGCCGGGTCCTTCATCTGCCAGAAGCTGCCCATGTCCCGGTGCCGGGTGGCGCCCAGCGCCTCCAGCCGGGCCACCTCGGCCGGGATGTCGTCGGTCTCGATGTCGACGTGCCAGCGCGGCGGCGTCCCCTCCCCCGTCCGCTGGATCTCGACGTGCCAGCCGTCCGCGAACGAGCCGAGCGAGGCCCAGGCGGCATCGTCCGGGTCGGGCGCGGACGGGCGCCCGGTGGCCCCCGCCCAGAACGCGGAGCCGGCGGCGTGGTGCTCCGGGGGCAGGTCGAGCAGCAGGATCGACAGGCGGCTGCGGTGCGGCACGGGAGCCCCCTCCCTCAGGCGGGCAGGCGCCGGTAGAGGCACTGGCCGCCACCGGAGGCGTGCAGCTTCCCGCTGGGCGACCACACGTTCGCCCGCCAGCCGAACATCCCTCGGGTGGAGACCGGGGCCGAGCCGTCGCAGAGCAGCCACGGCTCCTCGGTCGCGGGGCGGTGGAAGGCGACGTTCAGGTCCAGCGTGGGGGCGGTGAACGCCGGCCGCTGCCAGGCGTGCGGGCGGACCGCCGCCGGCCAGCTCGGCAGGTCGACCAGGATCAGCGAGCGGGTGGCGTCCACCCACGGGTCGGCGAAGGTCGCCGTCGTGTGGAACCGGAGCCACTGCTGCCACACGGCGGGGCGCGGGCCGTCCGGCCGCCCGAGACCCTCGGCGTCGACGGGTCGGCTCTCGATGTTGTTCCAGAACGGGATCACCGTCGAGGAGCCCTCCCGGCGGCCGAGCGCGTCCAGCGACGGCAGCTCGTCGGGCCCGGGGACGGCGGGCGGCACGGACTCGTCGTGCTCGAGGCCCTCGACGCCGGCGACCGCCCACACCATCGCGTTCAGGATCGGCTTCCCGCCCTGGGTGATCGAGACGGTCGAGGAGCCCGCCGTGCGGCCGGGCTTGGCACTGCGCACCTCGATGTCGATCGGCTCCGGGCGGGCCACGCCGAGGTAGTGGCAGGAGAACGCGGCCGGCTCGTGGTCCGGGACGGTGGCGCCCACGGCCCGGAGGGCGAAGGAGGCGATGTAGCCCCCCATCGGCCCCCAGATGTTCCACTCCGGCGACGGGATCGCCGTGAAGCGCCCCTCGTCGACCTGCTCCACCTGCGTGTCCGTGCCGAGATCACCCACCCCGACACTGTCTCAGAAGGGCGGCCAGGGCAGCGCAGGCCAGTCGCCGCTGGGCTCCGGGTGCAGCTTCGTGCGCAGCAGGTCGGCGACCCGCTGCTGGGTGCGGCGCACCTCGCGGCGGGTCAGGTGCTCGTGCAGCTCCTCGCCCAGGGCGCCGCGCAGGTCCTCGGCCAGCCGCTCCAGCACCTCGAGCGAGGCGAGCGGGAGGGGCCGGCCGGCCCAGCGCCACAGCAGGGTGCGCAGCTTGGGCTCGACGGAGAAGCAGATGCCGTGGTCGACGCCGTACGCGTGGCCGTCGGGCATCGGGATGATGTGGCCGCCCTTGCGGTCGGCGTTGTTCACCACCGCGTCGAAGACCGCCATGCGGCGCAGCGCGGGGTCGTCGCGGCGCACGTACTCGGCGAGGTCGATCTCCTCGTCGCCGTCGATCCAGAGCTGCACCATGCCGGGGCCGAACGGGCCGTCGCGCAGCACCGTCGGCGGCACGACCCGCCAGCCGGTGGCCTCCGACACGAGGAACGAGGCGATCTCCCGGCCGGCGAGCGTCCCGTCGGGGAAGTCCCAGAGCGGCCGCTCCCCCGCGACCGGCTTGTAGACGCACTCGCCGCCGACGTCGCCGGACCGGATGCTGCCCACCAGGGTCACGTTCGAGGCGTCGAGCATCCGGCCCTCGAGGTCGATCTCGCCGGTGCGCAGCAGGTGCAGCGCCTCGGCGTCGTCGGCGGGCGGCCGGGTGACCGGCTCGGCGGGTTGCTCGCTCATCGGCTCACCGCCGGTCAGCGGCGGTAACCGTTCTGCCTCGGGCAGACGTGGCCGGTGGCGTCCAGCGGCAGCGAGCACAGCGGGCAGGACGGCCGCCCGGCGGAGATCACCCGGCGGGCGCGCGCGATGAACGCGCGGGCCGCCATCGGGGTGATCGTCACCCGGAGCGCGTCCGGGCCCTCGTCGGCGTCGGAGAGGATCGCGTCCTCCTCGATCGGCTCCTCGCCCGCGGCCACCGCCTCGACGACGACGGCCTGCTCGGAGCCGTCCCAGGCCAGCCCCATGGCGGCGACGCGGAACTCCTCGTCGACGGGCGGGGTGAGCGGATCGAGGTCGTCGACGTCGGCGTCGGGCGGGATGACCGCGTCGGCGCGGCCGGCGACCTCGTCGAGCAGCTCGGCCATGCGGTCGGCCAGCACCTGGACCTGGTTCTTCTCCAGGGCGACGCTGACCGTGCGGCCGGTGCCGTCGGACGCCTGGAGGTAGAACGTGCGGTCCCCTGGCTGGCCCACGGTGCCGGCGACGAAGCGGCTCGGACGGTCGAAGAGATGGACCTGACGGGGCACGCGCCCAGGTTACGCGGGCGGAGCCGGGGCTCGCCGTCGGCGCGGGGAGGTCAGGAGGGTGCGCCGGCTCCGCCGCCGACGACGGCGTCCGAGGACGCCTTCCGGCGGCCGCGCTTCCTCGGCGCCGGGATCAGCGCCGAGACGTCGCCGCCGGTGTCGTTGATGCGCGCGACGAAGGGTCGCGTCTCGGTGTAGGTGACCACCGAGATCGACGCCGGATCGACGACGATCCGCTGGAACTGGTCCAGGTGCAGGCCCAGCGCGTCGGCCAGCACCGCCTTGATGACGTCACCGTGGCTGCAGGCCAGCCAGACGGCGTCGGGGCCCAGCTCGGCGTTGACCGCACGGACGGCGGCGACGGCGCGGGCCTGGGTCTGGGCCAGGCCCTCCCCCTCGTCGCCGGGGAAGACGGCGGCCGACGGGTGCTGCTGCACGACCTTCCAGAGCGGCTCCTTGACCAGCTCCTTGATCGCCCGGCCGGTCCAGTCGCCGTAGCGGGCCTCGCCGAGCCGGTCGTCGGTGCGCAGCTCCAGGTCGCGGCCGGCGGTGACCGCCGACGCCGTCTGCACGCAGCGCTCCAGCGGACTGCTGACGACAGCCGCGAGCGGCACCTTCGCCAGCCGCTCCCCCACCGCGGCGACCTGCGCCTGCCCCGCCTCGTCGAGCTGCACGCCGGGCGTCCAGCCGGCCAGGATGCCGCCGGCGTTGGCCGTGGTCCGCCCGTGCCGGAGCAGGATCACCGTGGTCACGGGCGCGAGCCTACGGGCGCGACGCTCAGCGGACGGACGAGGCGACCGGCTCCGGGTCGAGCACGCCGCTGAACACCAGCACGAGCACCAGGACGCCCAGGGCGATCCGGTAGACGACGAACGGCGTGAACGAACCGCGGTCGAGGTAGCGCAGCAGCCACGCGATGACGGTCAGCCCGACGCCGAACGCCAGCACCGTGGCGAGGATCGTCGGCCCCCAGGACACCCCGACCCCGGCGCCGTCGCCGCCGCTGAGCTCGTCGTAGGCCTGGTAGAAGCCCGAGGCGAGCACCGCGGGGATCGCCAGCAGGAACGAGTAGCGGGCGGCCGCGGCGCGCGAGTAGCCGAGGAACAGCCCGGCGGTGATCGTGCCGCCGGAGCGGGAGACGCCGGGGATCAGCGCCATCGCCTGGGCGAACCCGAACCCGATGCCGTGGCCCACGGTGAGCTGGTCGAGCTGCCGCTGCTTGGCGCCCACCCGGTCGGCCCAGAACAGGATCAGCGAGAAGACGATCAGCGCCGTCGCCACGATGCGCAGGTCGCGGAACGTCGTCTCGATGTCGTCCTCGAACAGCAGGCCGAGGATCCCGATCGGCAGGCTGCCCACGATGATCAGCCAGCCCATGCGGGCGTCGGGGTCGCCCTTCCGCCGGCCGCCGAGCGAGGCGAACCAGGCGGTGAGGATCCGCCAGATGTCGTGCCGGAAGTACAGCAGGACAGCGGCCTCGGTGCCGATCTGCGTGATCGCGGTGAAGGCCGCACCCGGGTCGTCCCAGCCGAACGCCTCCCCCACCACGCGCAGGTGCGCGCTGGAGGAGATCGGCAGGAACTCGGTCAGCCCCTGGACGAGCCCCAGGACGACGGCTTCGAACCAGCCCATCAGCGCGCGGGAGGGACGGTCGGCAGCAGGCAGTCGGGCACGACCGGTCACCCTAGGCGGCACCCTGCACCGCTCCGGCGCGCCGCTCCGAGGCTGTGGGTGGTCCCGCGTGCGGGGTGCGTCGCGCCGGTAGGTTTGCCGGTCGTGGAACAACGGGCGCTCGGGCGCAGCGGTCTGGTCGTCAGCCGCCTGGCGCTGGGCACGATGACCTGGGGCCGGGACACCGACGAGGACGAGGCCGCGATGCAGCTCACGGCCTTCGTCGACGCCGGCGGCACGCTGATCGACACCGCCGACGTGTACTGCGACGGCGAGAGCGAGCGGATCCTCGGGCATCTGCTGACCGACGTCGTCCCGCGCGACAGCGTGCTCGTCGCCACCAAGGCCGCCGGCCGCACCGCTCCCGGCCCGATGGGCCGCGGCGCCTCGCGCGGCCACCTGCTCGCCGCGCTGGACGCCTCCCTGCAGCGGCTCGGGCTCGACCACGTCGACCTGTGGCAGGTGCACGCCTGGGACGACGCGACGCCGCTGGAGGAGACGCTGGCCGCCTGCGACCTCGCCGTCTCCTCCGGGCGGGCCCGCTACATCGGCATCAGCAACTTCTCCGGCTGGCAGACCGCGCAGGCCGCCACCTGGCAGCGCGCCTGGCCCGGCCGCACCCCGATCGTGAGCACCCAGGTCGAGTACTCGCTGCTGCAGCGCGGCGTCGAGCGCGAGGTCGTGCCCGCCGCGGAGGCGCTCGGGCTCGGCGTGCTGGCCTGGTCACCGCTGGGCCGGGGGCTGCTCACCGGCAAGTACCGGCACAGCACGCCGTCGGAGTCCCGGGGCGCCTCGCAGCAGTGGCAGGCGTTCATCGACGGGCTCCGCTCGCCCAAGTCCGACCGGATCGTCGAGGCGGTGATCACCGCCGCCGAGGGCCTGGGCACCAGCCCGCTGGGCGTGGCGCTGGCCTGGGTCCGCGACCGCCCCGGCGTCGTCGCCCCCGTCGTCGGCGCCCGGACGGCGCAGCAGCTGCAGGCCTCGCTCGACGCCGACGGCGTCCGGCTGCCGGCCGCGATCCGCACCGCGCTCGAGGACGTCTCCGCAGCACCCGCCGGCTATCCCGAGCGCCGGGCGGACCGGTGACCGCGGCCGCCCCCGCCCCCGCCCCCGGCGCGGATCCGGTCTTCGCCGCCTTCTGCGCCGCCGGGCTCTGGCCCGGCCTCGGCCGCCGGACGGCGGCGGAGCTCCCGGCCGCCGGCATCACCGCCCCCGACGACGTCAGCGCCGACCGGCTGCAGAAGATCCCGCGGGTCGGGCGGCAGCGCGCCGACCGGCTCTTCTCCAGCTTCCTGGCCGCCGCGCCCACCTACGAGGTGGTGGAGATGCTGATCGGGGCCGGCCTGCAGGCCAAGCTGGCCGCGGGTGTGGCCGACGCCCTCGGGCCCGACGCCGCGCGACGGCTGCGCGACGATCCCTGGGCGCTGCTGAGCCTGCCCGGCGTCTCGCTCGCCGAGGCCGACCGGCTGGCGATCGCCGTCCTCCAGGGCGCCGACCGGCAGGACGGCCGCCGCGGCCGGGCGATCGTGGGCCTCACGCTGCGGACGGCGACCCGGGACGGGCACACCGTGCTCCCGGCCGACCTGGTGGTGGCGGCGCTGCGTGCCGAGGGCATCACCGATCCGGCCGCGGCGATCGTGGCGGCCGTCGACGGCGGCGACGTGCTCGAGCACGAGCCACCGCTGCCGGACGAGGACGACGGGGCGGGTGGAGATGCCGACACGGCCGAGCCCGCCGAGCCCGACCCGGCGCTGCGGATGCTGTCGCTGGCCCGCTACGGCATGGCCGAGGAAGCCGTCGCGGAGAACGTCGCCCGCCTGGCCGCGGCGGCCGAGCGGATCGCCGACCCGGCGTCGGTGCGCTCGGTGTCCAAGGGCCTGGACGAGGCGCAGAAGCAGGCCGTCGCGCAGGTCCTCGGCGCCGGGGTCAGCCTGCTCACCGGCGGCCCCGGCACCGGGAAGAGCCGCACGGTCGCCGCGATCGTGAAGCTGCTGCAGGCGAAGGGCACCGAGGTGGCGCTGGCCGCGCCCACCGGCCGGGCGGCCAAGCGGCTGGAGGAGCTCACCGACCACCCCGCGGTCACCGTGCACCGGCTGCTCGGTGCGCAGGGCATGACCGGCGGGTTCGCGCGCAACGAGGAGTGGCCGCTGGACGCCGACGTCGTCGTCGTCGACGAGGCCTCGATGCTCGACGTCGAGCTCACCGCCGCGCTGCTCGAGGCCTGCCAGGACGGCACCCACCTGCTGCTGGTCGGCGATCCCGCCCAGCTGCCCTCGATCGGGCCCGGGCACGTCCTCGGCGACCTCATCGACTCACGAGCCGTCCCGGTCACCGAGCTGACCACCCTCTACCGGCAGGCGGAGGGCGGCGCGATCGCCCGGCTGGCCACCGGCGTGCGGGGCGGGGAGCTGCCGGCGGTCGACTCCCCCGACCGGGAGGTCGTCATCGTGCCGGCCACCGGCTCGGCCGAGGCGGCCCGCCGGGTCGTGCAGCTGGTCACCGACTCGATCCCGCGGGCGCTGGGCATCGAGCCGGGCGCGGTCCAGGTGGTGACGCCGGTGCACCGCGGGCCGGCCGGGACGATCGAGCTGAACAAGGCGCTCAAGGCGGTGCTGAACCCGGGCGACGGCACGGTGTTCGGCTTCGACGCGGGCGACCGCGTCGTGGCCACCGCCAACCACCTCGATCTGGAGCCGATCGGTTTCGCCAACGGCGAGGTCGGCGTGGTGACCAAGGCCGGCGAGGGTTCGCTGAACATCGACTTCAGCTCGGGTCCGGTCACGGTCACCGGGTCGGCGCTCTCGGACCTGCGGCACGGCTGGGCGATCACGGTGCACCGGGCGCAGGGCTCGGAGTGGCCCGGCGTCGTCGTCGTCCTGCCGCCCGAGGCGGGCGGGATGCTGTCGCGGCCGCTGGTCTACACCGCGCTGACCCGCGCGCAGAAGCACCTGTCGATCGTGCACGCCAGCGGGTCGGCCCTGATGCGGGCCGTCCGCGAGGTCGACGTCCGGCCGCGGCGCACCCGGCTGGCCGGACTGCTGGCCGAGTACGCCGCGGACCTGGCCGGCTGACCCGGCAGCGTCCGCGAACGCGAACGGGCGCGGCACACCCGGAGGTGTGCCGCGCCCGTGGGCGAGAGGGGTCGATCAGCCCTTGAGGGTCTCCTCGACGTCCGGGTTCTCCTCGAAGAACGCCTCGATCGCCTCGGGGTACTGGCCCTCGCCGTACTCGTTGACGACCAGGTTCTCCAGCGAGCCGTACTGCTCGTCGGTGAGCGTGAAGTCGCCCATCATCTCGGCGACGTCGGAGCAGTCGTCGGAGAAGCCGCTGCGGGCCAGGTTGTGCAGGCCCTCGGAGTCACCGAGCGCGCCTTCCGGGTCCGCGAGGTCCTTCATCGGGAACTCGCTGTTGGCCCAGAACGGACGCCACAGGGTGACGACGATGTCCTCCTCCGCGTCCACGGCGGACTGCAGCTCGGCGAGCATCGCGGTCGTGGAGGACTCGACCAGCTGGTAGTCGGTGAGCCCGTAGGCGGGGATCACCGACTCCTTGGTGGTCCGGGTCAGGCCGGCGCCGGGCTCGATGCCGACGATGCGGCCGTCGAACCGGTCGGCGTTGCCGGCGAGGTCGGCGATCGAGTCGATGTCGACGTACTCGGGGACGGCCAGGGTCAGCACCGCGCCCTCGTACCAGGCACCGAGGTCCTCGATGTCGTCGCCGTACTCCTCCATGTAGTCGGCGTGCGTGACCTCCGACCAGGCGGACGGGTAGACGTCGACGTCGCCGCCGGCGAGGCCCGCGTACAGCGGGGCGGCGTCGGCGATCTCCGAGAACTCGACGTCGACGCCCTTGTCCTCGAGCACGTTCTGCCACAGGTGGGCCATGCTCAGGCCGTCGGTCCAGGAGGGGATGAAGCCGAGGGTGACCGACTCGCAGCTGCTGCCGCCCTCACCGGAGGCGTTGGTGTCGCTGCCCTCGTCGTCGCTGCCGCAGGCGGTGGCCGCCAGGGCGAGCGCGGCGAGACCTGCCGCCGCCCGCAGGCTGCGGCGCTTTCGGTTGTGCACGGTCACGTGGTGCTCCTCTCGTCGGTGCGGCCCGCGTCGTCGCGGACCGTCGTCGAACGTGTTCGTCCGCCGGGCGCCCTCGTGGGACCCGGTCGGCTTTCGTGCGGGTCAGATGCCGGCGCCCGCGGTGGGCCGGCTCGCCGGGACGGTGTCCTCGGCAGCGACGACGGGCGTGCCCGCGGCCGGCGCGGTCCGCCGGCGCACGAGCCTGGAGCGCAGCCCGCCCTCGCGCCGGCGCTCCCCGAAGGACGAGGTGAGCCGGTCCAGGAAGATCGCCAGGATCACCACGGACAGGCCGGCCTCGAAGCCCAGCCCGATGTTCAGCCGGGAGATGCTGGTGACGACCACCTGGCCGAGCCCGGGCGCGCCGATCAGTCCGGCGATGACCGCCATGGACAGCGCCAGCATGATCACCTGGTTGACGCCGGCCATGATCGTCGGCCGGGCGAGCGGCAGCTCGATGCCGCGCAGGATCTGCCACGGGGAGCTGCCGAACGCGTGCCCGGCCTCGACCGTCTCCCGGTCCACCTGGCGGATGCCCAGCTCCGTGAGCCGGACGCCGGGCGGCAGGGCGAAGATGATCGTGGTGATGACGCCGGGCACCAGACCGATGCTGAAGAAGGTCACGGCCGGGATCAGGTAGACGAACGCCGGCATCGTCTGCATGAGGTCGAGCACCGGCCGCACCACGGCGCTCACCCGGCTGCTCTTGGCAGCGGCGATCCCGACCGGGATCGCGATGACGATCGCGACCAGCGTGGCGACGAGGACGAGGGCCAGGGTCTGCATCGCCGGCTCCCAGAGCTCCATGCTCTGGATGAGCAGCAACCCGAGCAGGGAGCCCACGGCGAACACGGCGGACCGGACGACGAGCGCCAGCGCCGCCAGGATCGCGGCGAACAGCAGCGGCGGGAGAGCCAGCAGCCCGTCGGTGACGCCCTCCACGGAGGTCTCGGTGCCCGTCTTGACGGCGTCGAAGAACGGGTCGAAGTTGTCCTTCAGCCAGTCGATCGCCGTGTCCACCCACTCGCCCACCGGCACCCGGGGCAGCGGTCCTTCGTCAACGGCCAGGATGGTGGTCGGCTCAGCCACGGGACCCCTCCAGCTGGTCGGCGCGGTCGCCCACCGAGCCGGCCGGAGGACGCCCGTCGGATGCCGAGCCGGCCAGGGCGGCGAGCACCGCACGCGAGTCCACCAGCCCGCAGGGGCGGCCGGACTCGTCCACGACGACGACGGGCGCCTCGCTCGCACCCGCGGGGGCGAGCAGGTCGGCCAGCGATGTGCTGGGGGTGACGCGGGCGGCCGGCGGCCGGACCGCGGCGGCGACGTCCCCCGAGGAGCTCAGCAGGTCCGCCCCGGTGACGACTCCGACGAGGTGGCCCTCGCCGTCGACCACGGTGAGCGCCGAGGCGCCGCGCTCGCGGAGCGCGGCGAGCGCCGTCTCCGGCGTGACGTCCACGGAGACGGTGGACGTCGGGACCATCACGTCCCCCGCGGAGAACACGCGGGACCGGTCGACGTCGGCGAGGAAGCGCTCGACGTACTCGTCGCCGGGGTTCGCCAGGATCGACTCCGGCGTGCCGAGCCGGACGAGCCGGCCGTCGCGCATGATGGCGATCCGGTCCCCCAGGCGCATGGCCTCGTTGAGGTCGTGGGTGATGAAGACGATCGTCTTGCCCAGCCGGGCCTGCAGCTCCAGGAGCTGGTCCTGCATCTCGCGGCGGATGAGCGGGTCCAGGGCGCTGAACGCCTCGTCCATGAGCAGGACGTCGGCCTCCGAGGCCAGGGCGCGCGCCAGGCCGACGCGCTGCTGCATGCCGCCCGACAGCTGGTCGGGGCGCTTGTCGGCCTGACCCTCGAGGCCGACGAGCGCCAGCGCCTCGTTCGCCGCCGCCAGCCGGGTGCGGCGGTCGACGCCGCGGACCTCGAGGGCGTAGGCGGCGTTCTCCACGACGCTGCGGTGCGGGAGGAGCGCGAAGTGCTGGAAGACCATGCTGATCCGGCGCTGCCGCACCTCGCGCAGTCGCTTGCCGCTGAGCGCGGTGATCTCGTCGTCGCCGACGTGGACCGTGCCCGCGGTCGGCTCGAGCAGGCCGTTCAGCGTGCGGATCAAGGTGGACTTGCCCGAGCCGGACAGGCCCATGACGACGAAGATCTCGCCCGGCTCCACCGCCAGGCTGACGTCGATGACGGCGGGGGTGGCGCCGGAGGCGCGGATGTCGTCGGCGGAGGCGCCGGCACGGAGCCGGTCCACCGCCTGGTCAGGGTGTCGACCGAAGACCTTGAACAGGCCGTCGACGCGAAGTGCGGTCACAGGTACCTCTCGCCGGGGATCCGGCGGCGTGGGTCGCCGGACGCGTCGTGCCGGGTCGCACCGTGCGCGGCCCGACGATCGACGCTAGCGAGGGCGAAGGCGCGACAGGCGTCGAGAACAGCTTTCGACAGACTTCCGCAACGCGATCGTCACATTTCCCCGTCTGCTATGGCGTGCCGCGATCAGCCGGGGATGTCGTCCTCGTCGGCCGGGACGTCGGTCTCCTGCTCCAGGACGTCGGCCTCGTCCGCCTCGCGATCCCCCACCGGGCGGGACGGGCTGCCGGTCTCGCCGGGGCGCGCGGCGAGCTGCTGCTCCAGGGCGTCGGCCTCCGGGACGCCGTCCCCGGGCGCCACCGCGTCACCGGCCACGGAGACCGCAGCCGGGTCGACGAGAGCCTCCTGCTCCGCGCGGTCGGCGTCGTTGGCGGTACCGGGATCGGTCACGTCGTCCTCCGTCGGGCTCAGCGGTCAGGTCGGGGTCCATCCTGCCGCCCGGAGGCCGTTTCGGCAGGCCGGCCGGTCGCCGGGCGGCGACGACGGCGTGACCGGCGGGCGTCCGCCAGGCACAATCGGGCCGATGGAGGCGTCTGCCGAGTACGAATTCGCGCCGCTGCGGATCCCGCCGGGCACGTCCCGGTCCGCGGCGGCGACCATGCTGAGCCTGCAGTCCGACGTCGGCGGCTGGGAGCTCGCCCGGCTCCAACTGCACCCCGACGGCACCCGCAAGGTGATCCTGCGCCGCCGCTCCCGCCTCTCCTACCTGCCCGGCCCGGTCATCTAGGCCCAGTGCTGCGGACGCCGGAGCCCGGCCGGGAGCAGCGTGGCGGCGTCGCCCCGGGCGGCCTCCAGCTGCGGTCCGGTGAGGAACAGGCACGCGGAGAGGTCCGCCCCCCGCAGGTCGGCCGCCCGGAGGTCCGCGCCGAGCAGGTCGGCCGTGCCGAGGTCGGTGCCGCGCAGGTCGGCGCCGATGAGGTAGGCGCCCCGCAGGCTCGCCGCGCGCAACCTCGTCCGGCGCAGATCCCGCCCCATGAGGTCGGCGCCGCGGCGGTCGGGACCGGCCGGCGCTCGGACGGCGTCGCTCACCTGCTGCAGCAGCGCACCCACCCGCGCCCGGTGCGCGGCCACGTCGAGCGCACGCAGCTCGTCGGCGCCCAGCCCGGCCATCCGCTCGGTCTCGACCCGGGCGTCCGCGACGGCGGGGTGCAGCGCCGCGGCGGCAGGCAGCGTCGCGGCCTCCGCCAGGTGCCAGAGGACCTCGTGCAGCTGCCGCATGACCGGCATGACGGCGAACTGCGCGGCGGCGAGCTCCGGTGACTCCCGCCAGCTGCGCCCCTCGAAGGTCTGCTGGGTGATCCGCTGGCCGGCGCCGAAGCAGTCGAAGACCGTGCAGCCGGGGAAGCCCTCCGGTCGCAGCCGGTCGTGGATGCCGCAGCGGAAGTCGTCCTGCAGGTGCCGGCAGGGGGTGCCGGCCGGCTTGTCGATCGCGAAGTCCGCCGACGCGGCGAACGCGGGAGCCACGCAGCAGAGCCCCGCGCACCGGGAGCAGTCGGCGGACAGCCCCTCCCGCGCCGGGACGATCGGGAGGTCACGGGAGGTCATGGCCCGCCCAGCCTAGGCAGCGGGCCCCGCACCTCAGGGAACGAGGACGACCTTGCCGACGGTGCCGCGGTCGCCCAGCCGGGCCAGGGCCTGCGGCGCCTGGTCCAGCGGGAGGACGTCGCCGACCAGCGGATCGATCAGCCCGTCGGCGACGAGCCGCAGCAGCTCCTCGTGCGTCCGCCAGAACAGTGCCGGCTCGTGCTTGCGGTACAGGCCCCAGTGCAGCCCGACGACGCTGTAGTTCTTGACCAGCACGTGGTTGGCCGGCGCCGAGGGGTGGACCCCGCTGGTGAAACCGACGACGAGCAGGCGGCCCTCGAAGGCGATGCACCGGCGCGACTTGTCGAACACCTCGCCGCCGACCGGGTCGTAGACCACGTCGGCGCCGTGCCCGCCGGTGATCTCCTTGACGAGGGGCACGAAGTCCTCGGTCGTGTAGTCGATGACGTGGTCGGCGCCCAGCTCGCGGCAGATCTCGGTCTTCCGGGCACCACCGGCGGTGGCGATGACCCGCGCACCGGCGGCCTTGCCGAGCTGGATCGCGGCCGAGCCGACGCCACCGGCGCCGGCGTGGACCAGCAGCCACTCCCCCGCCTGCAGGTGCGCGCGGCGGTGCAGGCCGACGTGCCCGGTCGAGTAGGTGAGGTACAGCGAGGCGGCCTTCTCGTCGGAGAGCGCCTCGGGTGCCGGGTACGCGGCGGCGGCGTCCATCAGCGCGTACTCGGCGAACGCGCCCGGACCGCCGGCGGGCGAGCCGATGACCCGCTGGCCCGTCCCGACGATCTCGCCGCACAGCTCGACGCCCGGCGTGTACGGCAGCGGCGGCTTCTCCTGGTACAGCCCCTGGGCCATGAGGATGTCGGGGAAGTTCAGGGCGGCCGCCCGCACCTTGACCAGCACCTGGCCCTCACCCGGGGTCGGGACGTCGACCTCGTCGAAGCTCATGACCTTCGCTGGATCGCCGAGCTCGTGGACCCGCCATGCACGCATGGCCCGACCCTGCCAGACCGGGCGTGACGGCCGTCACCTGCCCCCGGCCGCACTCGCTCCGCGCCCGGTGCCGTGACAGGGTGCTGCCCACGACGCCCGGCCCTTGGAAGGACCGCATGAGACAGCACCTGAGCGACCCGCTGCGCTTCTTCGCCGCGTTCATCGCCCACCCCCGCCAGGTCGGCGCCGTGCTGCCCACCTCGCGCACCGCGGTGCGCGACATGCTCGACCTGGCCGACGTCCCGGCCGCCGATCTGGTCGTCGAGCTGGGTGCCGGCACCGGCGTGCAGACCGGGGAGATCCTGGCCCGGCTGCGGCCCGACGCGCGCCTGGTGGCCGTGGAGATCGACCCGAAGCTCGCCGCCGGGATCGCGAAGCGCTACGCGGGTGACGACCGGCTGGAGGTCGTCGCCGACACCGCCGAGAACATCGACGCCCACCTCGGCGGCCGGCGCGCGGACGTGCTGGTCTCGGCCCTGCCGTTCACCTCGCTCGACGGCGAGCTGCGGCAGCGGATCCTCGACGTGCTGCCGCGCATCCTGGGCCCGGGGGGCGTGATGGTGGTGATCCAGTACTCGCCGCTGATGCTGGGCGAGTTCCGCCGCCGGTTCCGCTCGGTGCGCTGGCGGATCACGCCGTGGAACGTGCCACCGGCGTTCCTGTTCGCCTGCTCCCAGGACGACGCCGCCTGATCAGCCGCGCGGCTCCAGCACCCGGCGGCGCAGGGCGTCGTTCATCGCCCGGAAGCCGGCCAGCGTGCCGCCGTCGAGGAAGCCGCGGAGCGGTCGCACCAGCAGGCCGCTGAACGACTCGCTCTGGACCAGGCGGGTGCCCTGCGGGGTCGCGGTGAGCTCGAAGCGGTGCCGGCCGTCGAACAGGCCGGGGACGCCGAGGTGGCCGAGCCACTCGAGCACGCGGCCGTGGACCACCTCGGTGACGGTCGGCCGGATGGGCAGCGCGCGGCCGCCGGGCGGCTGCAGGCGCAGCGAGAGCCGCTCCCCCGGCGCGAGGGTGCCGGACGCGGACCGGATGAACGGGTTCCAGTCGGCGTACGCGGCCAGGTCGGCCAGCTCCGCCCAGACCGCGTCCGGCGGTGCCTCGATCTCGACCGCTGCGGTGATCCGGTGTCGCATCGAGGCACCTCTCGGAGCGGGCGGGTCCGGCCGGGGGCAGTGTGGCCGACCGGACCCGCCCGCGGGAGGGGTTCGCTCCCCGAGGAGCGTGCGATCAGGTCGCGGAACCCGGCTTCAGCGCGCTGGGGACGCCCGCGGTCTCGCCGCTGGCGGTGCGCGCGGCCGGCACGCCCTTGAACTTGTAGGGCACCGCGCCGATGCCCGGCTGGACGATGTAGGCCCCACCCGGCTCGCCCGAGGTCCAGGCGGCGATCATCGCGTCGGCGACCTCCTCGGCGGAGAGGATCGGGAAGCCGTTCTCGATGAACGTGTCGCGGATGCCGTCGATGATCGCGGTGTCGGCGAAGCCGGGGCAGATCGCGGTCATGGTGATGTTCTCGCTGATCACCCGCGCGGCCATCGAGCGGACGAACGTGATCGCCCCGCCCTTGGCGACGCTGTAGCCGGGGTCGGTGGCCAGCGGTGCGAGGCCGGCCAGCGAGGCGGTGACGACGATGGAGCCGCCGCCGGCCCGCCGCAGCGCCGGCAGCGCGGCCTCGGTGCCGTAGACGACGCCGAACAGGTCGATCTCGACCACGCGCAGGAACTCGTCGACGTCCAGGGCCTGCCGCGACTTGCCGGCGATGCCGGCGTTGAGGAACGCGGCGTCCAGCCGGCCGTGCTCGGCCTCGACCTGGGCGACGACGGCGGCGTTGGCCGCGCGGTCGGAGACGTCGAGGACGACGAACGGGCAGCCGAGCTCGTCGGCGACCTGCCGGTTGCGCTCGCTGTCGAGGTCGGCGAGGACGACGGTGACGTCGAGCGCCTTCAGCTTGGTGGCGAGGGCGCGGCCGAAGCCACCCGTGCCTCCCGTGATGAGCGCGACGGAACCGGGCTTGGGTGCAGGAGTGGTCGAGGTCACGCGCCCATCCTCGCTGGCGCTCGTCCGGCGCGTGCCCCCGGGTGCCCTGCCTTCTGCGCGACCTCGCACGCTCGGCCGCGATGCATCATGCCGACCGTAGGAAGCGGTCGAGCACCCGGACGCCGAATTGGAGCGACTCGACCGGCACCCGCTCGTCGATGCCGTGGAAGAGCGAGGCGAAGTCCAGGTCGGCGGGCAGCCGCAGCGGGGAGAACCCGAAGCAGCGCATGCCCAGGCGCTGGAAGCTCTTCGCGTCGGTGCCGCCGCTCATGGTGAACGGCACCGGGCGCGCGCCGTCGTCCTCGGCCTTGAGCGCGGTGACCATCTGGTCGACCAGCGGGCCGTCGAACGTCGTCTCCACGGCCTGGTCGTGCACCAGCCACTCGCGCTGCACGCCCTCGCCGATCAGCGCGGCGAGCTGGCGCTCGAACTCCTCCTCCTCGCCGTAGAGGAAGCGGCCGTCGACGGTGGCGCTCGCGGTGCCGGGGATGACGTTGGCCTTGTAGCCGGCGTCGAGCATCGTGGGGTTGGCGGTGTTGCGCAGGGCGGCGCCGATCATCCGGCTGATGCTGCCCAGGCGGGCGAGGGCCAGCTCGGGCTCGGCCGGGTCGATCTCGATGCCGTAGGCGTCCTCGACCGCGGCGAGGAACTGCCGCATCGGCGGGGTGAGGGTGAGCGGGAAGCGGTGCGCGCCGATCCGGGCGACCGCCTCGCAGAGCCGGGTGACGGCGTTGTCGTCGTGCACGAACGAGCCGTGCCCGGGCCGGCCGCCGGCGGTGAGCCGCATCCAGGCCAGGCCCTTCTCGGCGGTCTGCACGAGGTAGAGGCGCAGGTCGTCGCGGACGGTGATGCTGAAGCCGCCGACCTCGCTGATCGCCTCGGTGCACCCCTCGAGCAGGTCGGGGTGCTCGTCGACCAGGTAGTGCGCGCCGAGCTTGCCGCCGGCCTCCTCGTCGGCGACGAACGCCAGCACGATGTCGCGGTCGGGGCGGACGCCGGTGCGGGCCCAGTCGCGGACCAGCGCGAGCACCATCGCGTCCATGTCCTTCATGTCGACCGCGCCGCGGCCCCAGATGTAGCCGTCCCGCTCCTCTCCGGAGAAGGGGTGCACGCTCCACTCGGCCGGATCGGCGGGGACGACGTCGAGGTGCCCGTGCACGAGCAGCGCCGGGCGGCTGCGGTCCGCGCCGGGGATGCGGGCGACCAGGCTGGCCCTCCCCCGCTCGGACTCGTGGATCACCGACGGGATGCCGACCTCGTCGAGCTTGCCTGCGACCCACTCGGCGGCGACGCGCTCGCCGGCGCTGGTGGCCGTGCTGCCGGTGTTGGTCGTGTCGATCCGGATGAGGTCCGAGAGCAGCTCGGCGACCTCGTCCTGGGCACGGGCTCCGGGCACCGTCGCGTCGTCGGTCATGGGCCGATGGTGCCACCGGTCCCTGCCTCCTCCCACCGGGTGACACGAGGCTGAACCGTCCGCACGGCGATGCCGAGGGAGAGGGCGTGGGGATCGTGAGAGCACTGCGCGCGATCCGCAAGCGGCGGCGCACAGCGCCGCGCTCATGCTCGCGGCCGCTGCCGCCAGCCGGATACGCGCAGCGGACGCCGTCCTGTCGCGGCTGGGCGGCGACGAGCTCGCCGTCCTGATGCCGGGATGTGGCCGGGACACCGGCGTGCAGCGGGCCGAAGAGCTGCTGGACGCGGTGCGCGCCACGCCGATGACGCTGCTCGACGGCCGCCTGCTGGCCCTGTCGATCAGCGTCGGCGTCGCGCACGTCGCGCAGCACTCGACCGATCGGCGCGGGCTCTACACCGCCGCCGACGCGGCGCTCTACGACGCCAAGCGGGCCGGTCGAGGCCGGGTCTCGGTCGCCGCGGCCTGACCGGCGGGGGGTGCTTCGACCGGCGGATCGGTTCCGGTAGTCTTGCCCCGCACTCGTCCGGGTGGCGGAATGGCAGACGCGCTAGCTTGAGGTGCTAGTGCCCTTTATCGGGCGTGGGGGTTCAAGTCCCCCCTCGGACACAGCCTCACCCCGGTGTTCCTGCAGGTCAGGAGCCCGGGGTGTTTCGTTGAAGGAGCCTCGGAGGCCCTCGTGATACCCGCGTGATACTTCGCGCCTGGGATCAGCCCTCGAGCAGGGCGGCAAACCGGTCGGCAGCCTGGCGCCCCATGCCGGGGTGGACGTGCTGGTAGACGGTGAGCGTGATCGTGGCGCTGGCGTGGCCCAGGCGCTCCGAGACGACCTTCACTGGCACGCCGTCGGCCAGCAGCAGGGTGGCGTGCGTGTGGCGGAGGTCGTGCAGCCGGATCATCGGCAGCCGCTCCTCCCCCAGCGCCTTCCGCGCCTGGACGACCTGGCCGGTGAATCGGCGGGAGAACCGCTCGGGGTGCCGATGGGTGCCGTCCGAGTTGCTGAGTACGAGCGCCGAGTCACGCACGAGGTCGAGCGCCAGCAGTCCGCGAGCTGCGCGGTAGGCGCGGAGCGCGGCCACGGTGCCCGCGTCCAGATCGACGACGCGTGACTGGCCCCTCTTGGTCGGGCCCTCGACCAGCTGTTCTCCGGCGCCCTTGGTCTTCACCACGCCGACACTGCGGCGGACGGCAAGCCGGCCGGCGTCCAGGTCCACATCGCGCCAGCGCAGGGCCAGCGCCTCTCCGCGGCGCATCCCGGTAGCCGCGAGCAGTCGCCAACCCATGGCGAAGTCCCGGTCGTAGGCCTCCGCCCAGCCAAGGAACCGACCGAGCTCGGCCGCGGTCCACGCCTGCATCTCCGGTGGACGGGCCTCCGATGGGCTCGGCGGTGTCGATCGGTCGGTCGGGTTGACCGAGAGCCGCCCCTGTTTGACTGCGTCGCTCAGTGCCGACCGAAGGATCGTGAACACGTAGCGCACCGTGCGCGGGGAAAGGCCGCCCTGGCCGTCGGCTCGGCCGGACTCCTCCAGCCTGCGCATCCAGGCGTCCACCGCCGGACCGGTGAGCCGGGCCACCGGCTGTGCACCGAGGTGTGGATCAACGTGCAGCCGAATGTTCTTCCGGTAGGAGGCCAGCGTGGCCGGGCTGAGTCGCTGTCCTTGGATCCACTCGGCCAGGTATGCATCGAGTCGCTGCTTCGACGGCTCGACCCACTCCCCTACGTCAGTCTTGCGGACCTCCGCGCGCAGAGCCGCAGCGGCGTCTTTCCTGGTCTTGAAGCCGCGCTTGAGGACGACGCGCTTTGTCCCGTCGGCCCGCTGGGCCGTGAATTTGATCAGGAAGCGCGGACCAGCTTTGGTCATGTACTCGCTGATCCCGCCCTCGCCCGCCTGCCGTCTCCGTGGCTTCGCCATCGCAGACCTCCATCGTTCGACCCAGCGCACCCGCTGCCAGCCGGATGCCTGCTATAGGGAGCCACTGGCTACGACTACGGAACAACCAGCGGCAGCCCGACAGCCAGCACCGGCTTGCATCTGTGGACGCGACTCGACGCTGTGGACCACGGTCAGCAACCCAACCGCGCGGCCGAGCGCCAGTACCCGCGAAACTCTTCACGAGCGGGCTACCGAGTTCCTCCCGAACTTCTCCGGTAAGGCCTGCCGGGGATAGTTCTCGCGCGGACGAAGTCGATCGCCTGCCTCGGCACGCCGTTGACGCGACGGAGGTTGCGGCCATGAAGGGGTACGGCGAGATGCCCAGGCTTCCAAGCTGGCCATGCCGGTTCGATCCCGGTTACCCGCTCTCTGTCCTCACCAGCGAATTCATTCATCTGCCCAGTTCAAGCGGGTAGTCATCAGCGTTTCCTGCCTCAACCGTGGTGACCTCTGTTGGCCTCCGACCGCCCAGTTTTGCCCCTGCTGAGGCACGACGGCGTCTGCCTCGTTTCCGCGCCTTGCCGCTCCACTCGGTCTAATCGGCTCGCCGTCGCCACGGCCAGCGGGGCGGCTCCCGCCACGGGTTTGGGCCGCGGACCAGCCAGATCAGCAGCCGCCACCCCACCACCGGCGGGCAAGCTGCCGTGCTTGACACGTCGACCGAGCGCAGCCTAGGGGCCGGTGTCATCTCAAACACCCATCATGGTGTCGTTGACGACGGATCCCGTGTCCGGGATGCCCAGCTCCTTGGCCCGGTTGTCGGCCATTGCCAGTAGCCGGCGGATGCGCCCGTGCACGGCGTCCTTGGTCATCGACGGATCGGCCCGCTGCCCGAGTTCCTCCAGTGATGCCTGATTGAACTTCAGCCGCAGCCGCCCGATATCGAGAAGGTGCTTGGGCGCGTCCCCGGCCAGGATCTCCATCGCCCGCTCCACTCGTGCGCTCGTGGCCACTGCTGCCCGCGCCGAACGGCGCAGATTAGCGTCGTCGAAGTTGGCCGGCCGGTTGGCGGTCGCGCGGACCTCACGGCGCATGCGCCGCTCCTCCCACGCAAGCATGGCGTGGTGCGCGCCCATGCGGGTGAGTAGGGCGCTGATCGCGTCGCCGTCGCGGACGACCACTTGATGGGCCCCGCGGATCTCGCGGGCCTTCGCGGCGATACCCAGGCGGCGGGCGGCACCGACGAGCGCCATCGCCGTTTCAGGACCGGGACAGGTGATCTCCAGCGAGGACGATCGCCCCGGCTCGGTGAGCGAGCCATGCGCGAGGAACGCCCCGCGCCATGCCGCCTCGAGGTCGCGGATGCCACCAGAGACAACCGACGGCGGCAGACCGCGTACCGGCCGGCCGCGCTGGTCGACCAGACCGGTCTGGCGAGCCAACCCCTCGCCGTGCTTGGCAATCCGGACGAGATAGCGAACGCCGCGCCGAGTATTACCGTCGGCGAGGACGCTGACCCCACTGGTGTAGCCGTAGACCTCGCTGATGTCACGGCGCAGGCGGCGCGCGACCGAGCCGGCGTCCAGTTCGGCCTCGATGATCACCCGGCCGCCCACTATGTGCACCCCACCGGAAAGCCGGAGGAGCGCGGTGACCTCAGCCTTGCGCTCGGAGTTGTTCGTAATCCCGACCCGGGAGAGCTCGTCCTTGACCATGGCAGTCATCGCCACGGCGACCACCCTCCGCCCGTCTGCAGTCCGGGGCGCACATGCTGGGTGGCACTGCCTCTCACTGAGACAGCAGACCACATCACAGGGAGTCCACCGACCACGACGGGCGAGCCTCCTCCTGCACACGCGCTGAACCGCCACTGGCGGGTCTCGACAGAGGTCGGCGACGCATGTCCGCGCCGTCGGCGCCCGGCATCATGGGCATGTGGACGCCAAGACCTACCCGCTGCAGGACATCCTCAAGCCGGAGCGCCGGTACCTCATTCCAACGTTCCAGCGAGACTACGAGTGGACGCTCGACGGCCAGTGGAGGCTCCTCTTCGAGGACTTGGAGTCGACCGCCGATCGGCTCATGGAGGTCCGCACCAGCGGCGCGGAAGGGGCCGCACTGAAATCAAAGGAGCAGAGCGTCTCGCCTCACTTCCTAGGCGCCATAGTGTGCGCGAGCTTGCCATTCGCCACAGGAGGCGTGGCGCTGCGGTCCGTCATCGACGGGCAACAACGGCTCACCACGGTGCAGCTCCTGGTCCGCGGCCTGCTCGACGTGCTGGCCGAGAACGACTCCGATCGAACGAAGTCCGTGCGTCGGATGCTTTTCAATCCCGATGATGTCGTCGAGTCGCCGGATGAGATCCACAAGCTCTGGCCGCGACGCAAGGACCGTGAGCTCTGGCCTGCCGCGGTGAGCGATTCGATTCCGATCTACGATGGGAATTCCGATCACCTCTACCTTAAGGCCCGCAAGTACTTCTCAGACGCGGCGAGGGACTACGCCACCGACGAGGACGGCGAGGTGGAGCCCTCGCGTCTGGTTGCCCTGGCCGACGCACTGTCGAGTCTTTTCAAACTGGTCGTTATCGATCTCGACGACAACGACGATGCTCAGGTCATCTTCGAGGTACTCAATGGCCGTCAGACGCCCCTGTCGGCGATAGACCTCGTGAAGAACCTTTTGTTTCTTCGCGGCGAGCTCGCCGAGGACGACGTCGAGACCCTGTACGAGCGCCACTGGGCACACTTTGATGAGCCGTGGTGGAAGCAGGAGGTCGGACGCGGACACGCCCAGCGTGGTCGCCGCGACGCCCTTCTGTCCGTATGGCTAACGGCGGCAACGGGCATCGAGGCCAACGTGGGACATCTCTATCGAGAAGCTAGGGAGTACCTCGATGGTGGCCCGAGCACAGAGGCGGTGCTGCAGCAGCTCAGCACGTTCGCCAACGCCTATCGGGCAATCTACGGAGCCACGCCCGTTAACGAGGACGTGGTGGCGGCCGCGTACCAGCGGATCCGAGCGCTGGACATCACCACCGCAGTCCCCCTGCTCGCATGGCTCCGCACGCTCTCGAAAGACACCCTTTCGGCGGCGGACCACGTCCGCGCCGTTCGCGCCGTTGAGTCGTGGTCACTTCGCCGCGCCTACGTGGGCTGGCAGACACGCGGCTACGGCACCCACCTCACCAGGGTGCTCCGCGAAGCCAAGCTCGCTGCCGAGAAGGACCACGATGTCGCGGACGCCGTGATCAACGGGTTGAAGGGTGGTGCACTCGACTGGCCGAAGGACACTGACATCGAGGAGGCATTCCTGAGCCGCCGCTTCTACGACGGCATGGCTCAGGCGCGAATCCGTCTGCTGCTCGGAGCGATCGACCACCGACTGCGATCAGAAGACCCGAATGAGCCGGCCGCAGTTGTCACGTACGACAACCTCCAGATCGAGCATGTCATGCCGCAATCTTGGCAGCCCCACTGGCCGCTCACCGACGAGGCGAATGCCACCGTCGCCAGGGATGAATCCGACCCGCTCTGGATCAAGTTGGACTCCGAACGTCGCCGGCGCATCGACCGGCTTGGGAACCTGACGCTCGTCACCAGCACCTTCAATCGTGGAGTGTCCAACTTGGGCTGGTTGACCAAAAAGCTCGAGTTCGAGAAACAGAAGTCGCTTGCCATCAACTATGATATCGCGACAACTAGCCATTGGTCCGAGGCCTCGATCGATGGTCGGGCTAAGAGCCTAGCCGCGGCCGCGATCCGCATTTGGCCGAAGCCCGAATCGCTGCTCTCCGCGGACTCTTAACGGAGGGGCGCGCCCTCCACTGAGCCTGGCATGCCTTGCAGATGGGGACCGGTTCTGTGGAGTACCGCGAGCCGCAAGAGGTGGGGACTGCCCCCCACTTCCACCGAGGGCAGGCCAGCATGATCCGCCGCTACATCGCCTGGCGAAACCGGCACGTCACCGACCCAAGCTCCGCAAGGTCAGCCGCCGAGCCGAAACCATCAAGAGGGCGACGGTTGCCTGACTCGGGACGCGCTGCGCCCGAGTCACCTGAAGCGGTCGGCGTGCCGCAGATAGGCATCGGCGCACACCCGCCGGCCATCGCCGGCGGCGAAGACGTCCGCCGTCTCCACGACGCTGCCCTCGGTGTCGCCCGGGAAGCGCACGACCTCGCGCAGTCGCCGCTGCCCGCACGGCTCGGTGCCCACATGCACGACCAGGTCAGCGCTGGAGGCTACCGTGGGGCGGCGAACGCGGGCTCGAGGTTCGTTCCGGCCAGCACCGGAAGGGTGCACATCGACATCACGGCCTTGCGGGCGCTGTTGGCGCGCAGGACCCACATGCCCGGCAGCTTTCATACTGCAAGCGGCAAGAGCCTGCGCTGGCGGACTGCGGTTGGCGACCGGCGAGAACACTCCATCGCGGCGACACCCATGCGCGCTCGGGCGCGCCTGCAGGTAGCCATGATGGGATCATGCGCGTGGAAGAGGATCTGCCAAGTTGAGGCTGAACCTGAGAGCCGTCGAGGAGCGCGTCGCCCGGCTCGGAGGTCGCGAGCTCTATGACCGCGAGTTCATCTTCGATCTACTTCTCGCGTACGGGAAGCCCCAAGGCAATGTCACGCGCCTGCGCAACGGGTCGTTGAGCGTCGCGTCCGACAAGGCCACCGAGGTGGCGCAGAAGAATGTCGTGTACTTCAAGGAGACGACGGAGGACCCGCTCGCGGTCATCGATGAGCTGAAGACCTCCCCGGCCGTGGTGCGGTACCGCACCCGCTTCGTGATCGTCACCGATTACACCGAGCTCCTGGCTGTCGACACGAAGACCGGCGAAAACTTGATGATCCCGATCCGGGACATCGATCAACACTTCACGTTCTTCCTGCCCTGGGCGGGGATGGAGAAGGCCCAGTACGTCACCGAGGCCCACGCGGACGTCAAGGCAGCGGAACGGATGGGCAAGCTCTGCGATGAGCTCCTCGTCGCCAACCCCGGCTTGATGGAGGGGACGCACGGGCGCCATGCGATCAATGTGTTTTTTGCCCGACTGCTGTTCTGCTTCTTTGCCGAGGACACAGAGATCTTCACAAAGAGCCAGTTCACCAACGCGGTCGGCTCCCACACCCAGGCCGACGGATCGGACGTCGGCGACTTCTTGTTCACGCTGTTCAGGGCCCTCGACACTGAGGACAAGGCTGACAAACCCACCCACCTGGCCGCGTTCCCATTCGTCAACGGCCGACTCTTCACCATCGCCCCCGAAGACGCGCTGCCGGCCTTCACGAAGTCGGCCCGCGACCTCCTGATCGCGCTGGGAACGCTCAACTGGAGCAAGATCAACCCCGACATCTTCGGGTCCATGTTCCAGGCAGTCGTCAATCCCCTCGAGCGCAGCGACCTCGGGCAGCACTACACGTCGGTGCCGAACATCCTCAAGACCATCGAGCCCCTATTTCTCGACGGACTGAGGGATGAGTTCGACGCAGGCTTCGACTCAGTTCGCAGGCTCGAGTCGCTTCTGGAGCGGATCAGCGCAATCAAGGTTTTCGACCCCGCTTGTGGGTCTGGGAACTTTCTTGTCATCGCCTACAAGGAGCTCCGGAAACTTGAGCACGCCATTCTCGAGCGACTCGCCTACCTTCACCCCAAGCACCAGGTGCTGTTCACCGAGTCGAAGATCCACATCGAGAACTTCTATGGCATTGAGCTAGACGACTTTGCCACGGAGATCGCGATCCTCTCGCTCTGGATCGCAAAGCACCAGATGAACACGGAGTTCAGAGAAAAGTTCAACGTTTCCATCCCGCTGATCCCCCTCAAGGAAGCCGGCCAGATCCAGCAGGGCAACGCAGCGCGGGTCGATTGGAACGCAGTCTGCCCCAACGACGACGGCGAAATCTACTTGATCGGGAACCCGCCATACAAGGGTGCGAAGGCGCAGACTAAGGAGATGAAGGCAGACTTCCCATTCGTCTTCGGAGGGCGCCCCTTCAACAAAAACTTGGACTACATCGCCCTCTGGTTCGTGAAGGGAGCGGACTACATTGGGGGCACGAGAGCCGAACTTGCGTTTGTCGCCACCAACTCGGTCTCTCAGGGCGAGCATGTTGGGCTCATGTTTCCTATGATCTTCGCCGGGGGCATCGAGATCGGGTTCGCTTACACCTCATTCAAGTGGGCGAATAACGCCAGGCGCAACGCCGGAGTCACGGTCGTGGTCATCGGACTTCGCGTAGCTCGCTCAGGCCCGAAGTACCTATACACCGACGACCTGCAGATCGGTGCGAAGAACATCAACGGCTACCTCGCGGACGGCGCGAACATCTTCATCGGCAGGCGTAACAGCCCGCTTGGCGCGAGTCGCCCGGTCATGGTGTTCGGGTCAATGCCTCGAGCCCGCGGGCTAGTAATCAGCCCCCGCGAGCGGCAGAGGATGATTGACAACGATCCGCTATCCTCCGAGTTCATCAAGGCTTACATTGGCACCAAAGAGCATGTGGATGGGCTAGAACGATATTGCCTTTGGATCGAAGATGGCCAAGTGGACTTAGCGCGCTCAGTGCCAGCAATCGCGGAGCGCCTTGCACAGGTGACAGACGAGCGAGGCAAGAGCGACGCCGGCAGTACGGCTGCCTACGCGGCGAAGCCCCACCGCTTTGTGCAGATCAGCTACAAGCCCACTGACTCAATAATCGTCCCCGCGGTGTCGTCCGAGCGACGCGATTATATCCCTATTGGGTACAGGGGCGCCGACACTATAATATCCAATCTCGCCTTCGCCGTCTACGACGCCGAGCCGTGGGTGTTCGCGCTGATCACGGCGCGGATGCACATAGTCTGGACTCGGGCAGTCGGCGGACAACACGAGTCGCGACTTCGGTACTCGAACACAATCGTCTACAACAACTTCCTGGTACCGCCGCTCTCCGACGCGGTGAAGGAGCAGCTCACCGTCATGGCTCTGCGGGTTCTCGACGTCCGCGAGTACCACTGTGAGAAGACCCTCGCGGAACTGTACGACCCCGAACTGATGCCCGCTGACCTGCGAGCGGCGCACGCCGAGGTCGATGCGCTGGTCGACTCAATATACTCCAAGCGCAACTACGAGACCGATGAACAACGGTTGTCGGACCTCTTTGCTATGTATGAGGCGATGACTGCCGAGGAGGCCGCAAACGCGCCCGCCAAGAAGCAGAGGGGTAGGCGCAAGTGAGCGAGATCAAGAAGCCACCCAACGTCGTCGACGTCACCTACGCCCGCACGGGCGGCTCAGTGAACACCGACGCGATGGGCATGCGCGAGATGCAGCAACGCGTCTTCGCCAAACGCGAAGCGCAGCACCTGCTAGTCAAGGCTCCGCCGGCCTCGGGCAAGTCCCGAGCCCTGATGTTCGTGGCTCTCGACAAGCTCTACAACCAGGGTCGCAAGAAGGTCATCGTCGCGGTACCAGAGCGGTCGATCGGCGGGTCGTTTGCCTCGACGAGCCTCACCCAGTTCGGATTCTTCGCAGACTGGGAGGTGAAGCCGGAGCTCAACCTGTGCGACCCAGGCTCCTCGCAGGGCAAGGTCGGCGCCTTCATCAACTTTCTGAACGGCCCCCTGGCGGTCCTAATCTGCACGCACGCCACACTGCGTTTCGCCTTCGAGAAGCTAACTCCAGACGCGTTCAACGGCACCGTGCTCGCGATCGACGAGTTCCACCACGTCTCTGCCGACACCGAAGCCAGTCGACTCGGCGCGCTTCTGCGCGATGTCATGAACGGCTCGGACGTTCACATCGTCGCGATGACCGGCTCCTACTTTCGCGGCGACTCGGTCCCCGTGCTAGCGGCCGAGGACGAGGCACGCTTCACGCCGGTCACGTTCAACTATTACGACCAGCTAAACGGTTACGAGCATCTGCACTCGCTGGGCATCGGCCATCACTTTTACCAGGGCCGGTACACCGAGGCGATCGGTGAGGTCTTCGACCTGAACAAGAAGACAATTATCCACATCCCGAACGTGAACTCGGGAGAGTCCACCAAGGACAAGATCGAAGAGGTCGGGTTCATCATCGACTCGATCGGCCACGTCGAGTCCACCGACCCTGACACGGGGATCATCAGCATCCGCAGGTCCGACACCGGCGCAATGCTGCGCCTGGCCGACCTCGTGGACGACACGGACCAGAAGAAGCGCGCCGACACCCTGCACCACCTCTCTACCGTCGCCTCGAAGGACCGGGACGCCGTGGACGTGATCCTGGCCCTCGGGATGGCCAAGGAGGGCTTCGACTGGCCTTTCGCCGAGCACGCCCTCACCGTCGGCTATAGAGCATCGCTGACTGAGGTCATCCAGATCATTGGTCGCGTCACCCGTGACTCGCCCGGCAAGGAGCACGCCCAGTTCACCAACCTGATTGCCGAGCCGGACGCATCGCAGGGCGAGGTGAAGGTGTCGGTGAACAACATGCTGAAGGCCATCACGGCGTCGCTGCTGATGGAACAAGTACTGGCCCAGAACTTCGAGTTCAAGACCAAGCGCAGCGGTGACGACGCTCCAACCCCGCCGAGTGTCATCAAAATCAAGGGATTCAAGGAGCCCAGCTCGGAGCGGGTCAAGCAGATCGTCGAGACGGACCTCAACGACCTGAAGGCGACCATCCTGCAAGACGACACGTTTGCAAAGGCCGCTGCTGGCTCGGTGGACCCCCAGACGACCAACAAGGTTCTGATCCCGAAGATCATCCGCGAGCGCTATCCCGACCTAGACGAGTCGCAGGTCGAGGAGTTGCGTCAGCAGGTGGTCGTGGACTCTGTCATCAAGAACGGCGAAGTCCGCGAAGTGGGCGACAAGCGGTTCATCAGAATGTCGGAGAAGTTCGTGAACATCGACGACATCAACATTAATCTCATCGACTCCGTCAACCCATTTCAGCGAGCCTTCGAGGTCATCTCCAAGTCCGTCAGGCCTTCCGTACTGCGTATCATCTCGGATGCGATTACCGCGACCAGGGTCGAGATCACCGAGGAAGAGACGCTGACTACCTGGCCAAAGATTCAGCAGTGGGCCAAGGTCAACGGGCGCAAGCCAAACGTGCGCTCCGATGATCCGACCGAGAAACGGTACGCCGAGGTAGTGCTGTTCCTGCAGAAGAAAAAGCAAGAGCGCGATGCCGCTCAGCGCGATGCCGAGGCTCCGGACGACGTATGAGCGCCAGCGACGAAGCGGGGTTGGCAGACGCCGTCGTCCCAGCCAGCATCGATGACATCCTCGACTCTGACATCGATGGCCTGCTGGACGGACCTGAGCGGGCCTTGAAAGTCACCTCAGCCGATCGCCTGAAGCGGGGATTCCTGGAGATCGTTGAGTTCCGACGTGCACACGAGCGGCTCCCGAGCTCTACAACGCGGGAGATTGCCGAACGCAGGCTCGGCGCCCGGCTCGACGGCATCCTCGCCAGCGAGGAGAAGATCGCTGCACTGAAGCCACTCGACGAGTTTGGTCTCCTGGAGACACCCGAGGCACCAGCGTCGCTTGACGACCTGCTCGGTGGCGACGACCTAGACCTGCTCGCTGACGAGTCCGGACTGCTGGACGTCTCCGACCTGCCGGTGCGCCGTCAGACTTACGACAGCGGGAACGCGGCGCGCCGCGAGAAGGCCCAGGATTTCGAGCGGTTCGAGCCGCTCTTTAAGCAGAAGCACGCCGAGCTGCGTGACGGTGTGAGCAAGCTGCTGCCCTACCCCGGCATGACCCACATCCTCCCTGGGGCCTTCTTCGTCCTCAACGGAGTCATGCTGTTCATCGCCGAGGTCGGTGAGACCGAATACAAGAAAACGACCGTGAGAGAAAACAAGCGCGAACGGCTCCGCTGCATCTTCGAGAACGGCACCGAATCTTCGATGTATCGGCAGTCCCTAGGCATCAGGCTGAGCGACGAGGACGGCCAGATCGTCGTTAGGTCCGAGCCGCCCGAGATCCTGAGCGATGACCAGGTGAGCGGCTACATCTACGTGCTTCGGTCCCTCAGCGCGGACCCGCAGATTGCTGGCATCAAGGACCTGTACAAGATCGGCTTTACACGCGGGTCGGTCGAACTCCGAATCAAGGACGCCGAGAAGTCGCCGACGTATCTGATGGCGCCAGTGGAGGTGGTGGCCAGCTACCGTACCTACAATCTCAAGGCGTCTGCCCTAGAGAACTTGCTGCACCGAGTCTTCGCAGAAGTCCGCCTCGACATCAGCCAGGTGGATCGCTGGGGCCGCGACTACGACGCGTCGGAGTGGTTTGTGGTCCCGAGGGCCGTGATCGACCAGGCCATCGAACTTATCCAGTCAGGAGCGATCGTCCGCTACGTCTATGACGCAACGGCGCAGGGGCTCGTCGAGCGCGGCCAGTAGCCATGCCCGCGACCAGTAGCCATGCCCGCGACCAGTAGCCATGCCCGCGGCCAGCACCGACCTGTAGACGTAGCCGGCCCGGCCCCCGTGAGGCAGCCCGGCCGTGTTATGGGTGGGGTGGACTAGCGGTTGTCGCCTGGGTGGGCCGCCAGCAGATCCTTGAGAGTGTCCTCTGACAACTCCATCGCGCCGTTGTAGTGGATGAAGCATGAAGCCAGTCGCGCAGCGTTAGGGCGACGGCGGTGCTGAACCCGCAGCTGCTCCAGCGGTTGCCGCGGTCCTCGACCTTCACCGACCCGGCAGGCCCTGATAACGGGCCTGACATTGCGCCGATGGAGTTTGGCTGGCCGTGCTGGTGCTACGCAGTTCGGCGCAGGATGTCGTCGATGTGTACCGCGTCCGCTTCGATCTGTTCGTCCTTATCGGTCCGCTTGACCACCTGGGCGAGCGCGGTCAGCAGCCAGACCAGGCGCGCGGCTCCATGCGCGGCCAGCAGACACGCGAACAGGAAGCCCCACACCGACTCCTGCGTCCAGTCAGCAAGCGCTGCAACCCCGGCGGCGACAGCAAGGAACGCGGCCGTGAAGGACACCGCCACCACCGAGACCCAATTGGCCAGCAGCCGCTGCCCCCCAGCTTGGCGAAGCTTGCGGAAGCGTGGCCCACCGCCGGACAGGCCGAAAATGATCACGACACCGGCGAAGCCGGCCGTCATCGTGGCCACACCGGCGGCACCGAGGTCGAGGGCCAGCAGAACCTCGTTCTTCACGCTCCCGCCGAGGGCCCTGGGAATGCTCGCGTCGGGCCACCACCGTGTAGCGAGCCAGTAGAGGCCCAGCAGCACGCCCGCCGCCAGGTTCACGGCCATGGGGTAGTCCTCGGCCCAGGCCCGGACGCGCTTGGTACCGGCCTTCACCCGGCGCATCACTGCTTTCTGCCCCATGTCACCTACAGCTGACGCCGACGGAACTCCTCGATGGCCCCCTGGATACCAGTGAGCACTGACTCTTCCGACGGCTCCCGACCCTCGGGGACCTCAAAGCTCGCCGGGAACGAAACGCGGTCCTCGAAGAGGTTGTGCTGCTCCACATGGAAGCCGTCGTCATCCTCAACCTGCATGCTGACCACAGCCTTCTCCGCCCAGGAGCCCCTGGCGATGGCCTGAGCGGTGTTGAGCAGGGCACTCCGCCAGCCCTGACTGCCGGTCCTGTGGCCAAAGCTCCACGTCATCTCCAGGGACATCTCGTCAGTCGTGTCCTCCGAGGCCGACTCGATGGCGCGGCCGACTTCACCGGGGAGATCGCTGGGGACCTCCGTGCCCGGCGCGATCTTGACGTTGAGCTTCGTCGCCCCGGATGCGCCAAGAAGGCGCTCGAGGATCTGCTCGTCGATGAACGGCCTGAGCTCAAAGTGGTCCGGGGTTTGGATCATGTCGAAGATGTGGTTCAGCCACGCCTCGATGGCCTGGATGCGCGTCGCGCCGCTGGTCGGCCGCATGACCGCGATGATGTTGCGAGATCGGATGGGCACCACGTACGTGGGCTCCGAGATTAGGTCGCCGACCTGCGCGGGCTTCAGCGGACCGATCCAGCCCTTCCCCGGACGGTAGCTGTCGGGGTGATCCGCACGAGGTCGAAGCCGGCCGAAGTAGACGTAGTCAATCGCCGGGTGCACGCCGAGGCGAGCTTCCCCGAAGTAGCTGACCGAGTTGTAGCGGCACTCCCTGTTGTTCGGGCTCAGAGTGTCCGCGCGCTCGCGGACCCTTTTCCAGAAGTCGCCCTTGATCTCGGACCGGGTCCCGTTGCCCTGCACGAGCACCGGCTCGTAGAAGCGCACCTGCTTGCGCACCGTCGTCACTGCCCAGCTCCCCGATCGGACTCCGGTGCACTCTAGATAGGACGGCGATATCCGGGACTGCGGCGTTACGCAAACGTGGCCTGCTCGACGGCCAGCGTCACGCGTGCTCCGTCACCACGTACTCGGTCGGAGCAATCCGCGGCTGCGCCACCCGGACCCGGGACCCGACGGCGAGAGGCCCGTCGTCCAGGCGGCGAACCGAGGTCACCGTCGGCGCCCACTCCGGCCGCCGCTCGACCTCGCGCAGCACCTCCCAGACCGGCTCGACGGAGGCCTCGACGTCGATCCTGGCGCTCTGCCCCCCGCGGCCATCCTGCGCCTAATCGCTACTGAAGCTTGACCAAGATCAAGTGCCACACACCTCATGCACTTGCGGCGAGAAGGTCGCCTATTGCATCTACTGGGACTCGCACCACAGCAGTGAGACGCCGGCATCTCGAGTATTGCTGCAGCTCAGCGCACCCGTGGTCGTGCCCGAGTCGGTCGCATCTCGGACAACCAAGCGCCTTCTGGTAGCCGACCTTCCTGCCAACCTGGTGCGCGTCCTCATCCGTCAGATGCCCCGGTCCATTCCCGGGCAGAGGTGCAGCAACGCGACCGGCCCGACGGTCGTCGTGCATCCCCGGCGCCTGCACGGAACCGCTGGCCACCACGATCCCTCCTGCCGGGCCGTAAGGAGCCAGACCCGCGACGGCGCTTTCCCGCACCGATGAGCCGCGAGTAAGTGGAGAAGGCAGCCGAACAGGAGAACTACGCGAGAAGCACTGGAGGTCTCGTTCCTACCGTCCGCAGCCGTGGTGATGTCGCTGCACAAGCTGACCGCGGGTGACGGGTACACGTACCTGACACGGCAGGTCGCGGCGCTGGATGCCACCGAACGCGGGCATGCCGGCCTGGGTGACTACTACTCACATCGGGGCGAGTCGCCGGGCGTCTGGACCGGCAGCGGCCTCACCGGGTTGCCCGCCGTGAGCGCCGGGCAACCGGTCGACGAGGCGCAGATGAAGGCTCTATTCGGCGAGGGGCGCCATCCCGACGCCGAGCGTCTGGAGCGGGAGGAGCTCGCCGCCGGACGGACGCCGGAGCAGGCGCGCGCCGCCGGCGCCCTCGGCCAGCCGTTTCTGGTCTACCCCACACCCGCGGACGGCTTCCGGGCGCGCTGCGCGCATGAGTTCGCTGCGGTCAACGCCGCCCGCGGGCTGCCACCCGATGCGCCCCTGCCGGCGCCCGAACGGGCCCGAATCCGTGGCGAGGTCGCACGCGGCATGTTCGCCGCCGAGCACGGCCGCCCACCCGCCGATGCCCGCGAATTGTCCGGGTTCATCGCCCGGGCGTCGCGGCCGGCGACGAAGGCGGTGGCCGGCTACGACCTGACGTTCTCGCCGGTGAAGTCGGTGTCGGCGTTGTGGGCGCTGGCACCCCGTGAGATCGCCGAACAGATCGAGGCCGCCCACCACGCCGCGGTTGCCGACACCCTGGCCTGGCTCGAGCGGCACGCCGTCTTCACCCGGCTGGGCGCCGGCGGGGCGCAGCAGGTGGACACCTCGGGGCTGATCGCCGCGGTGTTCACCCATCGCGACTCGCGCGCCGGTGATCCGGACCTGCACACCCATGTGGCGGTGAGCAACAAGGTGCAGGGCCGCGACGGGCGGTGGCGGGCGCTGGACGGGCGGGTGTTGTACAAGGCCAACGTCGCGGCCTCGGAGCGGTACAACACCCGACTGGAGGCCAATCTGGTGGCCGGGTTCGGGGTTCGCTTCGCCGAGCGTCCCGGCCGGGAGGACGGCAAGCGGTCGGTGCGGGAGATCGTCGGCCTCGACGCCCGGCTGCTGAGCGCCTGGTCCTCGCGGCGCCAGGCGATCGACGTCCGCCGCGGAGAGCTGGCCACCGACTTCCAGTCCGAGCACTCCCGGACGCCCACGGCATCCGAAGCGATCGCGCTCGCCCAGCAGGCCACGCTGGAAACGCGAGAGGCCAAGCACGAGGCCCGCTCGCTCGCCGAACAGCGGGCGGCCTGGCGAGAACAGGCCCACGACGTGCTCGGCGGGCCGACGGCGGTGGCCGGCATGCTCGATGACGCCCTGCGCCCACGGGTCCGTGCCGTTGCGGTGGTGACCGATGCTTGGGTGCGCTCAGCCGCCGGCCGGGTGCTGGACACGGTCTCCGCGCAGCGCGCGACCTGGCAGGTCTGGCATGTGCGCGCCGAAGCCGAGCGGTTGGTCCGGGCCGCCGACCTCGCGCCGGATGTCATCGATGCCGCGGTTGCGCAGGTCAGCGTGGCCGCGCTCTCACCTTCTCTGTCGATCCCGCTCCGCGAGTCGGACTCGGCGGTCGAGCCGTCGGAGCTGCGCCGCTCGGACGGCGCCAGCGTCTACACCGTCGCCGGTGCCCAGCTCTACACGTCCCAGCAGGTGTTGGACGCCGAGGCGCTGTTGCTGGCCGCTGCGGGACGCGCCGACGGCCGCCAGGCTGATCCCCGGGTGGTCGAACTGGCGCTGCTGGAGGTCACCGCCAACGGCACCGAGCTCAACCCCGGCCAGGCTCAACTGGTCCGGGACCTGGCCGGCAGTGGGGTGGGGGTGCAGCTGGCTATCGCGCCCGCCGGTACGGGCAAGACCACCGCGCTGGCCGCGCTGGCCCGGGCCTGGACCGCCGCCGGCGGCAGCGTGCTCGGTCTGGCGCCGTCGGCGGTGGCCGCCGCCGGGCTGCGCGAGGCCGTCGCCGGCCACTGCGACACCGTGACGAAGTTGGTCTGGGCGCTGGACACCGGCGACCGGCCGGCCTGGGTAACCGACATCGGCCCCGGCACGCTGGTGATCGTCGACGAGGCGGGCATGGCCGGCACCCGCGAGCTCGCTGCCGTCGTCGACCACGTGCTGGGGCGGGGCGGGTCGGTGCGGCTGGTCGGCGATGACCGACAGCTGGCCGCGGTCGCCGCCGGCGGAGTGCTGGCCGAGATCGCCGCCACCCACGGCGCGGTGACGCTGACTCAGCTGGTCCGCTTCGCCGATCCGGCCGAGGCCGCGGCCACCGTCGCGGTTCGCGACGGCGACACCACCGCCGTGGGCTTCTACCTCGACTCCGGCCGGGTGCATGTCGGAGATGCTGCCAACTGCGCCGAACAGGCCTACACCGCCTGGGCCGCCGACCAGGCCCGCGGCGTCGACGCCCTGCTGCTGGCCGCCACCCGCGAGAGCGTGACCGTGCTCAACGCGCGGGCCCGCACCGATCGACTCGCCGCCCTCGCTGGACCGGCTGGCCGGGAGGTGGCGCTGGCCGACGGCACCCGGGCCGGCACCGGTGACCCGATCATCACCCGCACCAACGACCGGCGACTGCCGCTGGGCGCCGCGGATTGGGTGAAGAACGGCGACCGCTGGACCGTCACCGCCGTGCACGACGACGGCGCCCTCGCCGTCACCCACAACCGCAGCGCTCGGCGCATCACCCTGCCGGCCGACTACGTCGCCGACCACGTGCAACTGGGCTACGCGACCACTGTGCACGGCGCCCAGGGCGTCACCGCCGATACCTGCCACACCGTGCTCACTGGCAGCGAGAGCCGGCAGCTGCTCTACGTCGCGCTCTCCCGCGGCCGAACCGCCAACCACCTCTACCTGGCCACCGTCGGGGATGGCGAGCCGCACAGCATCGTCACCCCCGCCGCCGTCCATCCACCCGCCGCCACTGACCTTCTGCTCGGCATGCTGGACCGCGACGGCGCGCAGACCTCGGCCACCGGCGCCCGCCGGGCGCTGGCCGACCCTGAAGAACAGCTGCACTCCGCGGCCGCCCGGTACGCCGACGCACTGCGGTTCGCCGCCGCCCACCAACTCGGCGCCACAGCTGCAGAAGCACTGGAAAACGCCGCCGAGCAGCTCCACCCTGGGCTGACCGGGGCTCCGGCCTGGCCCACACTGCACGGGCACCTGGCGCTGCTCGCCGTCAGCGGCACCGATCCCATCGCCGCCCTGCGAACGGCGGCAGCCAGACGCGAGCTGAACGGCGTCCGCGACCCCGCCGCCGTCCTCGGCTGGCGCCTGAACGCTCCCAGTCCCGGTCCGGCGGGGCCGTTGCCGTGGCTGCCCGGCACGCCGACGGCGCTTGCCGACGATTCGCACTGGGGCACCTACCTGGCCGCCCGCGCCCGCCACGTCACCGACTGCGCGACCCGGGTCGTCAACACCGCCGCCGCCATGACTCCGGCCAGCGCACCCACCTGGGCGCGGCCGCTGCTGGGCGCCGACCAGGCACGCCTGAGGGCCGAGCTCGCCGTCTGGCGCGCTGCGCTCGCCGTCCCCGACGGCGACCGGCGCCCCACCGGCCCGCCCCGCCCCGCGGTCGCCGAAAGCCGGCATCAGCAACGGCTGGACGACGCGGTGGCCGCCGCCATCCCGGCACTTGGAAGCTCAGGGTGGTCAAGGCTGGCCGACAGCATCGACCCCCGCGTGCGCCGCGACCCGCACTGGCCGGCCCTGGCCGAACGGCTCACGGCAGCCGACCGCGCCGGCCTGGACGCCGCCGGCCTGCTCGCCGCGGTGGCACAGCGACCGCTGCCCGACGACCTGCCCGCCGCGGCCCTGTGGTGGCGACTCACCCCTCACCTGGCCCCGGCCACCGTCGCCGCCGGGCCGGGCGCCACCGTAGTCCGGCCGGACTGGTGCACCACCCTTCTGACGCTGCTGCCCGACGAGCACGGGCAGCGTGTGCTGGACACCCCCGCCTGGCCGGCCCTCGTCGCGGCGGTCACCGTCGGGATCCGCGACGGCTGGTCCCCCACCGACTTGCTCACCGCCGCGGTCGCCGGCCTGCCGTCGGCGGACGATGGCGGCCGGTCCGGGAACGAGCTGGCCGAAACGCTCGTCTTCCGGATCGCCGCCCTTATCGACCCCGCGCCCGTGCAAACGCCCGAGCCGCTACCGGACGACCTGCAGCCACCAGACGACGCGCATCTGCTCCCACCGGCCGCCGACAACACAGCTCTCACCGGCGCCGTTTGGGCTTACAGGCCTGACGACGACGCCGAGCCCCCCGACCCCGACGTCGAATCGCCGCTGGTCGGACCGCGGTATTTCACCTCGGACCCCTTCGCCCGCGAGGAACCGGCCTGCGACGAGGCGGACTACCTGCTCGAGCAGCACTTCTGGGCCACCGCCGTCGTCGGCCGCGACCGGCTGATCGAGCTCAACACCAAGGCGGCCGCGTTCTACACCGACCGCTACCACGACTCTTGGGCGCCGGACTACCTCCGCGAACGGTTGGGCACCGACCTCACCGCCGACCCGCGGTTCAGCCCCGGGTACGCCCCCGCCGGCTGGACCACCCTCCTCGACCACCTGCGGACGTCCGGCGCCACCGACACCGAACTGCTCGCCGCCGGCCTCGTCCAATGCGCCCGCACCGGGGCACTGATCGACCGATTCCGCGACCGGCTCATCTTCCCGATCCACGACGCCGACGGCACCATCGTCGGGTTCATCGCCCGCCGCAACCCCGCCGCTGCCGACGACTGCCGTGCCGGACCCAAATACCTCAACACCCCCGGCACCGACCTCTACACCAAGGGCGACCACCTGCTCGGGCTCTACGAAAGCCGGTCCGCGCTCGCTGCCGGTGCCGTCCCGGCCCTCGTTGAAGGACCGCTGGATGCTCTTGCAGTCACCCTCGCCGGTGACGGACGGACAGTTGGCGTCGCCCCCCTCGGCACAGCCCTCACCGATCGACAAGCCGACCTGCTCCGCCCCCACATCCGCGAGGGCAATCCGGGCATTCTCCTGGCTACGGACAACGACGCCGCCGGACAGAGGGCCGCCGAGCGCATCTTCTGGCAGCTCACCGCGCGCGGCGACGACCCCCGCCGGCTCACCCTGCCCGACGGCCTCGACCCGGCCGACGTCCTCCATCGCGACGGCGTCGTCGCGCTGCGCACGGCCATCGAGACCTCAGACAGCCTCGCCGACGCCCTTCTCGACGCCCGCCTCACCCTGGCCCGAAGCGACAGGAACCCCTTGGCCATCCAGGCGGGAGTGCGTGACGCGGCAGCCATCATCGTCGCCACACCACCAGCCCGGTGGCTGGCACACATCGACCGAGTCACCGAGACTCTCGGTGTCCCCCTGGGCGCTGTCCACGCCGCCGTGCTGGACACCGAACCGATCACCGCCAGGACTACGGCCAGTCCGCAGCAGGCGTCCCGGTTGGCGTTTCCTTACGACGATCCTCACCGGGCGGGCTATACGGGACGCCCGGCGCAGGACGCGCTGCCTGACCTGCCCTACTCCCGATAGACGTTCGACGTGCGGGACCGCTGCAGTCGTTCTCGCTCGACGTCCGACTGAGCGAGCGCGAGACGAGTCGCCGCTCAGGCGTGTCGTGTATTGCCTGAGACGAGCTAGATGCCCCAGTGTGCGTCGACGTAGCTCTTGAGCGGCTGGTCGTACCGACGCGTGGTCAGCGATTGGTCAGCAACCGTCAGCCAAGTTGTCGAGTACCGATCCGGATGCCTGAGGATGTGTTCAGCGCTCTCTATCGGCAGTTCGCTGTCGAGGGGAAGCGCATCCATGGCGCTAAGCCCGAACAGCTCGACCAGCGCCAACGATTCATCCGAGGGGTCCTTGAGCGCGCGCCTCGTGACGACCTGTGTCGCGGGCCACGCTCCCACTGGGAACCGGGCGGCCTCGTGGAGCACGGAGGTGTCACCAAGCAGCAGGTCAGTCAGGTCGTCTGCGTAGTGGGCGAGCAGGAGACGGACTGCAGCCGGTGTCTTCTTGTCCACGGCGGCAGTGCTCAGCCTGCGGGGCAGTCCGGAAGCAGCAATCCGGCTGCTCGTGGCGACCAGGGCACACAGTGCGTCGTGGGGAAGGTCAGCTACGACCCCGCTGATCGTAGGAAGGAGTCGAGTCACCACGTCCGAGTTCGCGACTGCGAGCGCCCCTAGGACCCATGCTGCTCGCGCGTGGTCATCGGTGCAGCTGGTCCGCTGTTCCTCCCACCACTCGTGCCTGGCGCGATACTGTCGTACTGCTGGTAGCCACTGGCCGTAGTCCATGTCGGTGCCGAAGCACGGGGCGTCCTTTGTCGTACCGCCGCCGGTTCTGAACTCCGTGGCGTGAAGTGCGGCGCCGATGGCCGCGATCTCAGTGGCAAGCCAGCAGGGTCCGCCATAAGTCGCGCAAAGGGTGCGGGCGGTGTTGACCCACTGGCTCGTAGTGCCCTTCTCGCCGGCCTTGGCGCGTAGCGCGTGCTTCAGCTGGTCGCCGCCATGCCGCTCGGCGAGACGCCTGAGCGCAGCCGTCCGCTGCTCCTGAGAGATGACTGTGACGGGGTGGCCGGCGATGCCGAGCCTTCCGGGCAGCGCTTCACCCGCCGCTTTGGTGAGCAGGACGTGTGGTGCGACGACCCGGAGCAGGTCGCTGGCCTCGCTAGTCCCTTGCGGCGATACATCGGAGCAATGCCCTGCGAGAGTCCAATCGAGGAGTCGCTTGGCTCGCTTGCTGCTGTGTTCGGGGGAAACCCCTGCGGCGATGGCTGCCCTTGCGCCCTCTGGCGTGTCCATGGCCAGCGCCTCGACCGTTGACGGGGGGAGGTGCTGCCCGGACGCCAGCGGGCGGCCGACAGCCAACCAGTGGGCCTCCTTGGCGGTGCCAGCCGCCGTGCCCAGCTCGGAAGCCCACCAAATGTTGAACTCGTCGGGGTCGCCGACTGTCGCGGCGATGGAACTTCTCGCTGGCGTTAGCAGAGAAGTGACGTCCGCGGTGATGTCGTTCCGCAGTCGCGCGGCCAGGTCGAGCCCGCCGAACTCCTTCGGAAGGTCCGGGACGGAAGTGCGGCGACTGATCTCAGGTGCGAGGAGTCGAACGGCCAGCTCATCGGCGAAGAGCTCCGCGACACGTCTCTGGCTGCTTGCACGTTCTTTGAAAATGCCATCGCTGAGGAGGGACCAGACGGTAGTTCGGACCTGCCGTGCACCGGACAGTTCCCCGAACCGGGCCTCGATCAGTTCGGCCACCTCGGGAAGCAGCCGCGGCGGGAAATGTCCTCCGAGGAATCGCGCGGTGTTGGCCCAGTAGGGACGCGGGAGGAGCTCGACTAGTGCACCTTCAGGGGTGAAATCGTGGCCGGTATCTGCCTCGGCAAAGTCGTAAAGGAATCGGGCGGCGAAGAACTCGCGGATCGACTGGACGTCAAACTCGTAGGTGCCGGAGTGCTTGCTGGTGAGTACCCACACCCTGTCCCGCATGGCCTCGAACAATGACTGCACGGGCGCGGTGGCCTTCTCGACGACCGCCAGGTAGGCCTTCAACTCCCGGACGATGCGCTGGGCCGGCAACCGGGTCGACGAGGCGTCGACTTCGGTGAGGGCCTGCATCAGCCAGCCGAGGTACGAAGTGGCCTCCTCTAGGTCGGCGCGGCTCTCGAGCACGACCTTTGACTTGGCGGCTTCCCGTTCGAGGAAGAGGTCCATGTACGACCGGTAGAGGCTGGTGCGCGCGGTGGGCATGGACTCACCCTTGATCCGGATCAGATGCAGCAGGATCGTGAGCTGCATCGGGTTGTCCGCCAGCTGTGCGACGTGGGGTGACGCGGTGTGCTCGCCGAACACACGCTCCAATGTGCGTCGCTCGGAGCCGTCGAGGTGCTGCGCCGCTGCCCACCGACGCAGGTACCGCTTCTTCGTCGCTTCGTCGAGCGGTCGGAGGACGAGTTTGTCGAAGATGTCCGGCGCAGGCTCGGGCAAGCCAGAGCCGTTCGGGCGGGTGGTGACGATGATCCGCATGTTGCCTGGGCGGGCTTGAGCCCAGCGAGTCGTGAACTCGTCGATCGTCCGGACGACCTTGGCCCGGACCGAGGAGGCGGCAACCTCATCAAGCCCATCGAGGATTACGAGGGTTGAGAAGCGGTCGAGGATGCTTCGGACGTCATCGAGCCGTATGTCGTGGCCGGGGGCGCCTGCGGCCAGGTGGTCGACGAGGAATAGCTCAAGGTCGATCCGACTCCGCTCCTTGGTCCTCTTGGGGAGAGTGTCGGAAGCGGAGAACGGGTCGTGACCGCTGATCCATTCCGCGTAGTCGGCGAGGTCGATACGGATTGAGACACGAAGGTCTTCCGTCTCATCGACGGGGAGGGACTCCTTGCTTGCGGCGAGCTGCTTGCGGCCTATGAACCCTGCCCGATACACCTGACAGACGTACTGCGCGAGCGTGGACTTGCCTTGTCCAGGCACGCCCTCGATCAGGGTTAAGGGAGGGGACTGCGAATTCAGCAGGTGCTTCGCGACGCCGCCCAGATCGGCTGCGGGAAGAGCGAGGTTTCGGGGGCTGCGGACTCGCCTCACGGCCACGTCGACAAACAGGTCAGTCAGTAGATCCGAGCTGAGGTCGACTTGTCGGAACTTCACCCTCTTGTCGCGATCCCAGTGCGTCGCGACGTAGGTAACGAGTATGTCCTTTTCGCGCTTTTCGCGCTCCTGAAGAAGTTCAGAACGTAGGAGGGCGAAGAGTGCGTCGGTGCCCGCAAGCATGTCTACGTATGCCGCTTTGAGCTCGAACGGCGCCAGGTCTACCCAGGCGTCAAGATCGGAGGCCCAGAGACAAGACATCTCCACGCCGTATGTCTTCGAGAGCTCCTTGAGGGCTCCATCGAGGTCATCGCGAGCGCCACTCCCGGGCGTGGCGCTGCCTTCGACGTTGGTCATCAAGATGTAGCGCTTGCATCCCTCGCCAACCAAGCGCTTGATGTTGTCGGCCTCACCCTTGACCTGGGCCTTCAGCCAGGACGCCGGCTTCCGGTTCCTGGTGCCTGTCCACTTGACCTGGAGGATCGTGCGGTTCTCGCCGGTCCCCGAGACCATGTCTCGGCCGCCGTCCTTCTCGTGCACGGGGAAGACTGCGACATCCTCGAAGCTCTCCACGACAAGTGCGGCGCAGAGTTGCTGGAAGCGATCAGCGCCGAGACGCTCGTAGAGATACTTGTACGAACCGGAGCTGGCCACGGAGGGAATCCTCGCGGACCCCGCCGACAGCCGCAGGGATACACGCTGCAGAGGCCCACTACGGCTTTGTCGCGCAGGGGGATCGACTATCGGGACGGTGGAACTTCCCGCGCGACCTGATGCGGGGACCGGATCGTGGTGATGTCGCGATGGACAGCCTGGGCGTGGTCGAGCAGGCGCTCGGGCGCGTCGGGGGTTCGCGTTGCCTGGGCGTAGAGACGGGCCTGGTGTCGTTGGGCGGGCGGGCCGGCTGCGGTGGCGCGGTTTAGCGCGTCGGCCAGTCCGGTCGACAGCTCCGCCGCCCTACCGACGACCTGCCGAAGGCGGTCCAGATCGGCGCCGCGGGCCTGCACGTGTCGTCCAGCGATCACGGCAGCCACCCGGTCGTCCGGCATGTTGTCCATGGGTGGCAGGTCCCGAGCGCTGGCGTACAGCTGTCCGGTTCGGGACCAGCGGTCGACTGCCGCGGTGAGCTGGTCGGCGAGGACCGGCAGCTGGCTGGTGACCTGCTGCATCCTGCCGGCGACCGCCGCCAGATCGTCCCGGTCGCGGAGCGCCCCGATGTCGGTGTTGAAGGCGACCTGTGCGCGCAGGTAGCCCACGAACGTCAAGGCCCACGGGACGACGCCGTGGGGATCGGTGGACCGAGTTCGTCGGCCATCGTCGAAGACCGTGCTGGCGCGGCCGGCCAGCTGCCAGGCGAGTCCGGTGACCAGCAGCGGTCCGGCATCGTTGCCGGTGGCGGCTGCGGTGACGGTGGCGGCGCTGCGGCTGGTGATCTCGGCGGCGGCGACGGCGGCGCGGAAGTCGCGCAGAGTCAATTCGCTGCTTTCCTGCGCTCGGTCGATTGCCGCGGCCAGCGCCCCGGAAGCATCCAAGACGGTCAGCTGCGCGGCTGCCAGCGGGTCGCCGGGCATGGGTACCAGGCGGTCGAGCATTACCGCACCGATCGCCGTCGGAGGCTCGGTCTGTGCGATCCGTTCGACGGCGACGGCCGACTCCCGAACAGTCGCCAACTCCGGAGCCGCCGCCTGCGGCAGCAGTCGGCGGCCGAGCCGCGCGCAGTGGTCGGCCACCTCGGCCAGTTCCACGGTGACCGCCCACCGATGCGAGCGGCCCATGATGTCGCGGTCGCGGCCGACGAGGTCGGCGGCTGTGCCGGCGAGGTCGGTGAGCGGTCCGCCGGTGGGCGGCCACAGCCGACCAGCGGTGGTGCAGGCGGCGGCAAGTTCGGCGGCGGCGCGCTGCCGCATGCTGTTGCCGGGGGTGAGCCCGTCGTGGGCCAGGCCGGTGAGCGCCCGGCCGAGGTGGGCCAACCCGCCGGTGACGTCCTCGATCGTCGCCGAGGGCTGCGGCTCGGTGGCCCGCTCGGTGAGGCCGTCGAGGAGCTGCTGCAGGGTGGTGGCCACTTCTCAGCCCAGTCGTCGCAGGGCGTGTCGGGCGGCTCGCGCGGCGTCGAGCACCGGGGGGTTCGCGAAGGCGGCCTCGTCCATCAGGCCGAGTGCTCCCATGGCGGCACGGACGCTGGCCCGCGGATCGCCGTCGATCAGCGGTATCCGTTCGGTACGGGCACCGGCGAGTTCCAGCAACTCGGCGGCGTAGAGGCACTCCAGCGCGATGTCGGCGGGCACCTGCTCTCGGTCAGCGCCGACGGCGTCGAGGAGCGAGGCGGCATAGCTGAGTGGATCGCTGGCCACGTCGGCGGTCATGACGGTCTCCTGTCCTGAGGGTTGGTTGTTTCGAGGCTGAGTCGGTGCGGCAGACCGGGCGGGATGCCGCGGAACATCTGTGGACCGCCAGGGCCGTTGTGGACGATCGGGGCCCCCTCGGTGGTCGCCGCGAGGTCACCGGTGGGGCTGAGCGCGGTCAGCGCGTCCGGGCAGTCGTCGAGCAATCGCCAGTGCAGCTCCCGGGCCGGATGACGGTCGGGCAGCGGCGCGGCGGCGGCCAGCGCGGGCAGCCGAACGGCGACGTCGTAGCCGGCGGCCGCAGCCCGGGTCAGCGCGGCGGCCAGCGGAAGCCAGTCCGGGTCGCGCACCAGGCGGGCATCGATCCGGACGACGAACGCCCGCCAGGCCGACTCGGCTGCCATGTCGTCGGCGTCGTCCGGTTCGCTCTCCAGGTCGGCTGCGATCTGCAGGATGCGGGCGGCGATCGCCCGCCGGTGCCCGGCAGTGGGGGCGTCGCACCACGCGGTGAGCAGCTGTGGGGTATGGCGGGTCATCCAGCGGCGGCTGACTCGCACGCCGTCGAGTAGCGACACCCAGTCCCCACGGCCGTGCGCGGCCGGGCGGCTCACGGCCTGCCTATCCCGCTGCCGGTCGATCCTGGCTCGCTCCCGGCGGGCGGGGTGAGGCCGAGGTCGCGGGCGAACAGCGCCCGCCGTGCTTCGGCGGCCTTCGGGCTGTCGTAGTCGGCAGCCCGGGATCGGGCGGGCCAGTCGGTGTGCCGGCCGGGCGGGCAACCCGTACCGAGTCGCTCACTCATCCGGGCGTGAAAGGTCGGTAACGCGTAGCGGTGCCACTCCTCCAGCCCGTGCGGGACCAGGGCGGCGGCGGCAGTGACGCGCAGGCAGGCAAGCACGGCGAGCTCCTGGACGAGGTGGGGGTGGGTGGGCCAGCAGGACGGGATGGCGTTCGTGGTCTGCCAGACGTAGGTGTGGTTGAGCCAGGCCGCGACGTCGTCCAGCCACGGCCACAACTGCTGCCGTACGACCGCCGAACAGGTGGCCGGGTCCCAGGGCCGGTCCAGCAATGGCAGGCCGGTGGGCTCGAGGCCGGCGTCCTCGGCCAGCCGGAGCTGATCGAGGGCGCGGCGCACCTCGTGCGGCGGCTTGGGAAACGTGACGGCGAGCTGGGAGCCGGTCATCGGATGTCCTGCCCGGTCGGCACCAGGCCGGCGTTGGCGGCCGCCTCGTGGGCGAGAGCGGCGCGCTCGGCCGAAGGCGCGGTCTCCTCGCGGGCAGCGGCGACGCGGTCGCGGGCTGCGGACTGGGCCGCGAGCAGCTCCCCGCCGCGGCGGCCGGTGAGGCAGCGGGTGAGCCGGGCGATCAGCGGTGGAGCGTTCTCCGCGACGACCAGGGCGCGGCCGGGCGGCAGCTGGCGGATCTCCTCCGGTCGCAGCACCGGCACGGTCTCACCGTGGGTGGATCGGCCCCACCCGGTTCCGCGGTATGTGTAGGAGGTACGCCGCACCCGGGTGGTGCCGAGCAGCTCGGAGAGCTCGCGGTAGAAGCCGCCGTCCTTGCCGCCGCCGAAGGCGACGATCACGTTGGTGAGCCCGAATAGGGCGCGGGCTTCGTCCTCGCCGTAGACGAGCACCAGCTGCCGCCAGGTCTGGGCGGCGTAGAGGAAGCTGACCCCGAGGGCCCGGTCGTTGGCCATCCGGGTGCGCAAGGTCGGCAGCGGCGCGGTGGAGGGCAGCTCGTCCAGGCAGGCCAGCAGCGGCGGGCACAGCCGCCCGGTGGGCGCGTCGCCGGCCAACTGCAGCGCGGTGTCGAGGACGTGCTCGGCCAGCGCGGTCATCAGCGGCGATGCCGAGGCGTAGGGGTCTTCGCGGCCGAGCAGGTAGACGGTGCCACCGGCGGACAGCAGCGCTGGGATGTCGGTGGCCGCCCGGCCGGGTCCGGGCACGCACCGGCGGCGGATGTCGGCCTGGAAGAACAAGGCCAGGGCCTGCTGCACGGTCGTCGTCGTGTTGCCGGCGGTGCGCGGATCGCCGTTCAAGGCGCCGTGCAGCAGCCCGTCCCAGAACGGCGCGGCGTGCGGATGGGCGCGCAGGATGTCGGCCGGCTGGCTGGCTGCCTGGGGGTGGGCGGCCCACTCCAGGACGTGCTCGATCGTGCGCCCGGTGAGCGCGGCGGCGTGTAGATAGGCCTGCAACACCTTGGCCGCCTCGAACGCGTAGAACCGCGCCGCGCTGTCGCTACTGCCGCCGGTGACCGCGCCGGTCACGGTGCCGGCGGTGAATGCCTTGGCGCGGCGCTCGGCGACCATCGGATCGACGCAGCCGGCGACCGGGTCCCACACCAGCTCCGGCAGGCCGGGCACCGCACCGAAGGGGTCGAGCACGGCGACCGGACGGTCGCCGGTGGCGCGCGCGTCGAGGGTGAGAAGCAAGTCCTCGGCCTTGGTCAGTGTCACCAGCGCTGGGCCGGGGGCGCCGAGCAACGCGGGGGCGAGCAGGTCCAGGGTCTTGCCGGAGCCCTGGGGGCCGTAGACGCCGGTGGCGCGGTCGAAGGGCACCCACAGTTCACCGGAGGCGGGGACGGTGGCGTGGCCCAACCGCCACCCGACCTCGCGCTCGATCGGCGTGCGGTCTCGCCGTCGGCGGCCGCTAGGCAGGTCCGGGCGGACAACGGAGGCGACCTGGCCAAGCCGGGCGCGGCCGAGGACCTCGGCGACCTGGCCGCGGGTGGCCATGCCCACTCCCCCGCCCAAGAATCGGTGTACGGCCCACGCCGCTCCCCCACTGCCGGTCAGGAACAGCACGAGGACGGTGATGACGGCGGCATACACGGCGCCCGTTCCAGGCAGTGCCGCGGCTTGTGTGGGGTCGAGACCGGCGGCCAGGTCGCCGGTGAGCAGCCCGCCGACGGAGGCGACCAGCGCGGGCGATCCGGTCGGCCACACCCAGCCGCCGCCGGTCGCCAGGGTCGCGGCGGCTCGACCCACGGGCAGCAGCAGTGCGCCTGCGGTCAGCCAGACCACACCGGCGGCGGCGGGAACCTCCCAGCTGGCCGGACCGACGTCGGGCCGCGGGCGGCCGGCGCTCACCGCCGGCCTCCTGGACATGCAGCGTTCATGGCTCCTCCTCGGTCTCGCGGCATTGGTGGCGGACTCATGCGGGGTTGGGGGCATGTAGATCGACGCCGCGGTCGACCAGCCAAGGGACGGGGTCGATCGGCGCTCCGTCGACGCGGACCTCGAAGTGCAGGTGGACGCCGGTGCTGTTGCCGGTGGAGCCCTGGAAACCGATCAGCGCACCAGCGGGCACCTGCTGGCCGGGCGTGACGGTGTAGCCGGACAGGTGCGCGTACCGGGTGGTCACGCCGACGCCGTGGTCGAGTTCGACGAGGTTGCCGTAACCAGCCAGGTTCAGGCTGCCGTCGCGATCGCAGTAGGCGCTGGTGCAGGCGGCGGTGGTCACGGTGCCGTCGGCGGCGGCGTACACGGGGGTGTTGCGAGGCCCTGCGATGTCGACCCCGGCGTGCAGGGTGCCCCACCGCTGCCCGTACTCGGAGGTGACCGTTCCGGTGCTGGGCCCGACCCACGACCCGGCAGCCACCGGGAGGCCCGGGCAGACAGCGGACGCTGCACCGGTCGCGTCGGCAGCGGTCGCCTGGGCGGCCGGCCACAGCATGGCGGTCAGCTCTCGGGCCAGCGGTTCCCAGCGGGCGTACGCCGACCCGTATGCCGACACTTGCACAGCCTGCGCTGCACGGGTGAGCGACATCGTCTGCCAGTTGGGCACCTCGACGAGCCGGGCGTAGAAGGCCTCGGCGGCGTAGACGGGATCCATCAACTGCGCGGGGGTGCCCCAGCCGGCGATCCACCGCTGCTGGAAGGTGTTGACGCTGTCGTGGTCGGAGCCCAGCCCGTCATGCGCGTACTGCAGGCTGGTGGCGGTCACCGCGGCCTGCTCGGCGGTGAGTTCGGGGCTGCTGCCGTCGTTGGCCAGCATCCGGAATCGGGACTCCTGGTAGGCGGTGGCCAGCGCCACGGTGGCCGCGTACGGCCCGAGCCCGCGCACCGCGGCGACGTTCACGATGGTCTGCGCCTGCCCCATCTGAACGGCGTCCAGCTCGATGCCGGCGACGGTCGCGCCGGTGCCACCGGTCGAGCAGGCGGACGAGACCGCCTGCGTCGATGCCTCCGGAGCTACAAGAACGGCCAACGGGATCAGCAACACGGTGAGCCCGACCAGCACCGGTAGCGCAATCGGAATAGCGGCCTTCCACAGCCATCGCGTCGCGTACGCCTGGGCCAATCCTTCCGCCGTCCCGCTCACGCCGGACCTCCAGCGGTGAGGGCCTCGTTGGTATCGGTCAGTCGCAACTCGGGCGCGGTGAGGACGGTCTGCACCTTGAACGCCCGATCCCCGACCAGCCACAGCGCCCGGCCCTTGCCCGCGACGGCCCAGCCGGTGACCACCCGCTGGGCCATCGGCGCCAGGCCGAGCAGGCTGCCGAGCTCGTCGCCGACGGCCTGGTCCTGGCCGTGCAGCACCTTCACGTCGCACAGGTGCAGCAGGTCGCGGGCGATGGCCACCGCCTGCGACGCGGCGTCGCCGGCGGTGAGCATGTCCGAGGGCTTGTGCGCCAGCAGGATCTGCACGTCGGCGTCCCGGCGGGACAGCCGCAAGTTGGCGTCGAGACTTTTCATCGCCTCAGTGCCCAGGCGCATCTGCCGCCAGGTCTCGTCGCGCACGACGATGCGCAGATCACCCGGGTCGGCAATCTCCCGCATCGCCTGCCCCCACGAGTTGAGGCAGGTCAGCGCAATACCGACGGCCTGATCACCGAGCGGCTCCAGCCGGGACAGCGACAGCGACTGGATCGGCGCGCGCCAGTCAACGTCGATGCTGGTGTGGTCGTCGAACAGCCCCGCCAAGGAACCCTTGACCAGGGCGCCAAGGGCGTCACGCAAGATGCGGGTGGCGTCGAGGAAGTGCCGGCGGTCGGCGTACCGGCAGCTGGCGACCAACTCGTCGGGAGGCTCGTCGAGCGCCCGCCACAACTGCGGGATCGTGGGCTCGGTCAGCCGGGTGGCGCCGCCGCGGTAGCCGGTGAGCAGCCGCAGCGCCTCCCCCACCGCGGTCTCCTCCACCGGGCCAAACGGCACAGACTGGGAGCCGACCAGGCCGCGCAGCAGCACGAGCCACCGGGCGAAGATGATCGCCTCACGGCGGCGCGCCTCGGCGGCGTCCAGGCGCTCCCACCGGTAGCCAAGGGGGCCGAAAGCCAATGGGTTGACCCGGGCGGGCAGGCCCGAGCCGATGACGAACGGCTCCACCCCCAGCTCGCGGCACAGCGGTTCGTACTCGTCCTTGGTGTCCCCCAGGATCAGCGTGCGGTAGCCGTAGCCGAGCATCCGCAGCGCGAACGCCTTGACCGTGGCGGACTTGCCGCGGCCGGGCTTGCCGAAGACGACGACGTTGGGATTGGTGACCGGGATGGCGTCGTCGGTGACCCAGCCGACCGGGTCGCAGTAGAACGTCCCTCCGGAGAGCAGGTCGATGCCCATCTGTGCGCCGGTGGGCGGCAGGCCGGGCGTGGGGATCAGCGGCCACGCCACCGGGGTCTGCTCCGAAGTCATCCGCCACACCGACAGCGGCGCCGGTGTCGCGGCCCGGCCCCGGCCGCGGCCGCGGGGGCCGCGGCGGGGCACCAGAACGGGAAACGACCCCCGCTCGCGGGGCGCCGCCGGTGCAGGGAGAGCGGTGGGCAGGCGGTGGCCGAAGTCATCGAGCAGGACGGCGACATCGCGCCCGCGGCGGGAAAGGCGGCGGGTCATCGTCGTCCTCGCCGGTTCGGCAGCCCCACGCCGAGGGGGATGGCAGCGGCAGCGAAGCCAGCATCCTGCGCCAGGTCCAGCCGCAGCGGCACGAATCCGGCGGCGCGAACGGAGGCGGACAACCGGCGGCCGTGCTCGGCCACCGGCCAGGACGCCGGCACAGTGACGCAGGCAGCGACGGCAAGACGAACCAGTGCCCGGCCGGTAGCCAACTTCTCGTCGGCGGCACCGATTCGCTCGGTGTCCCGGCGCTGGCGAGCCCGCTGCCGGAAGCCCATCCGGGCGCGCATCTCGTTGCCGGTGGTGGCGCTCATCTCCTCCCGGCCCACCATCCTGGTGGCCCGCTCCAGCGGCAGCGGAGCAAGGAACACCGTCAGGCAGCGCCGCTCTCCCGCCGTGGTCGGCACCAGCACGGGAGCCAACGCACCGAGCACCGCCCCCTGGTCGGGCAACAGAATCGTGTCGGTGACCGACGCCCACGCGTCGTGCACGTAGTGCCGCACCTCGGCGCGCGCCTGGGTGGGGCCGGCGGCGGCCATCGGCACCCACGCGGCCAGCCCCTGCCCGGACGCGGCGGCCAGGTCAGCGGCGACCAGCTGGCCGCGGTCGCCGGGGGCGAAGCCGGTGCGCACCGCGGCGGCCAGTGCGGCGGAGTCCAGCCAAGCCACCGCGGTGCAGCCGACCGGGCCGCGCAGTGCGGCCTCGACCTCGGCCATCACTCCGTGCAGCACTCGGGCGCGGCCGTCCACCCCTCCGCCGGCTTCTTTCGCGGCGCGAGCGATCCGGCTCTCGCCGGCGACGACGGTGATGAAGGCCTCGGTGCGCACTGCCGCCGGGGTCAGCATCGCGCCCAGCAGCGCGTTGACTTGAGTGGCCAATGTCGGCGCGTCGCCGCGGGTGTGCGCGTGTTCCCAGGTGGCGCGTTCGGCGCCGTCGTCGGGCACGGTCCGCAGGTGCACGGCGAGGGTGTCGATCAGTTCGGTGCGTGCGGTCAGCTCGCACAGCTCGGCCAGCCCGGCCGCCATCCGATCCCGTTCACCCGGCTCGGCCAGCCCGATACCCGGATGGACGATCCGGGCCACTGCCGCCCAGGTGCGCGCCGCGGAGTCCTGCACGATTACCGGGCGGTCGAACAGCTGCCCGAAGGGCGGCCCGTCGTGGGTACGGATGCCGGCCAACACTCCGGGCAGATCCGCCTCGGCCAGGTCGTCGGCCGTTCCCGATGCGGCGCTGGAGCCGAACGCCGTCCATCCCATGAGGACTCCGATCGCGTGCAGAAGCAGGTCGGCGAACCAGCGGCCGGCCGCGCGGCCCCGGACGGGCACCAGCAGCACCGCGGCCAGCAGCGCCCACACCGGCAGCCAGCCGAAGAAGAGCCCCCAGGCCTGGGCGTTCAGCGCCAGCAGGGCCGGCATTCCAGAGAGCGCCACCAGAGCCAGTTGGGCGCCGGTCATCCCGAGGAACCAGCCCGAGACGTCCCGGGAGTAGTCGCCGTAGCGGTGAGCGCTCACCGGGTACCTCCACCGGCAGGCCCGTCGCCTCGACGAGGTGGCCGGGGAGCCGGAGGACCGGCATCACCCGGGTCGGCCGGGCTGTCGTTCCGGTCGGTGCCCGTCGGCCCGTACGCGGCCGGACCTGCGGCACCCGGCGGGGGGGGTGCCGTCGTCCGTTCGCGCTGATTGCCCCGCCCCCGCCGAGCCCGGCGCCGCTCGGCCGTGTCCGTTGGAGCCGGGAGCGGCCCGACCGGGTACCGACGGTCCGTAGTAGTGCGCGGAGTGCCCGATCCCGGCGCCCGAGAGCACGTCGGCTGCCGATGCGGCTACCCCTGCGGCCAGCCGGCCCGCCTGGGCGGTGCCGACCGTGAGTCCGTGCAGCACGCCGGCGAACCGGCCTTGGGTGGCGGAGTCCGCGGTCGACTCACCCTGCGCTCGGTCTCCAGCCAGCTGGGCCGCGGCGCCTGTCGCGGCCACCCCGCCGGAGGCCGCGACGGCCGCGGCCCCCGCGGCCCGTCCACCACCCCGACCGCCGAGGTTGCCCAGCGCGCCCATCGCGCCGCCGGAGGCGGCCAGCGAGGAGCGAAGCGACGCGCCGCTGGATGTTCCCGGGTCGACGAAGGCCAGTAGCCGGAACAGCGCCAGCGGGCAGATCGCGGCGAGCAGGATCAGCAGGCAGCCGACCACCGCCATGCCGACCGCTTGCTCGGTGCTGGTCTCCTTGGCTCCGGTGACGATGCCCTCGGTGATGGTGACTCCCACGCCGAGGACGAGCACGGCCACCGGGGCGACCAGCAGCGCAGCGAGGAACCAGCGAAGGCTGCGCCAGAACCAGGAGCTCGCCGTCTGTGCCAGCAGCCCGCCGGCCGAGATCGCCGAGGTTGCCGCCAGCACGATCAGCGCCGCCTCGCGGACCAGCATCAGCAGCAGGAAGCCGGCGCTGGCCGGCACCAGCAGGAAGATCGAACAGACGCCCGGGACAGTCGCGACCGTGCCGTCGACCAGATCACGGCCCACGCTGATCGACGGTTCGAAAGAAGCCATGTTGTCGATGCCCAGCAGGTTGCGCAGCAGGGCGGTGGTCAGCCCGGAGACGCCGGTGACCAGCAGCGCGGCCACGCCGACGTAGCCGGCCCAGACCAGCCCGAACTGCAGCAGGCCGATCAGCAGCCGGCCGAGTGTCTCCCCGTCCCGGCGCACCGCCGCGACGCCCAGCTGCACCATGGCCATCAGCGCCGCCACGGTCGCCCCGATGCCGAAGGTCACCGGATACACCGCCGCCAGCGGTCCGTCGGCGGACAGGTCCGGGGTGGCCAGGGCATCGATCACCGAGAAGGCCAGGCCCAGTAGCCAGAGGCCGGCCTCCCACAACGAGAGCATGGCGTTGACCCACACATCGGCGACCGCGGCGCCAGCGACCTCACCGAGCACGCAGAACGGATTGAGCGGCAGGCACGACAGAACCCCGTCGTCGGCGGCCGGTTCCGCTGGAAAAGCGAGCACCGTGGAGTCGGCCGACGCCGAGGAGGCCGTCGCCACCCAGGCCAGCGCGGTCAGGACGAGAACAAGGACCAGCACACGCGGCGACACCGGCCCGCCGCGCCCTCCGAACCAGCGCCTAGACATAGCGCAGGTCCCGGTAGCCGGCCGCGACCGCGGCCTCGGTTCCCGGCCAGACCGACGGAGCCGGGGCTGGCTCCGGCCCGGACGCGATCAGCCAGCGGTCGACGGTCCAGACCATGCGCTGGCAGTCGGCGATCGCGATCCGCGAGGTCTGCTCCACGGCGACGGTGAATTCGAAGTCCACGCACACCACCGCAAAGTCCGGGCCCACCGTGCCCTTGATCAGCCCCATCAGCGGGCGGACCACGATGGCCAACTGCGGCGACCCCGCGCTCGACAAGCCGGCCGCCGAGAGCATGCGCGCCATCCCGTCCACACCCGACCACGTCTCGGGGGTGGGGCCGCCCGGCGCGGCCCACTCGGCGATGACCCGACGCACGCCGTCTACCGATCCGCTCTCCATCGCGGTCACGTCGATGGCCGCGAGCTGCGCCAGCGCCCCCTCCGACGTGCGGGGGAAGCCGGTGGGCACCTCTGCCGGACCGACGCCGGTGGGTCGTGGCAGCTCCATCACGCCGGCGGCCTCGGTCGCCAGCGGGCCGGGCAGCGCGGCCTCCGGCTCGGCGTGCGGCATAGGGGCGGCGGCCAGCGCATCATGCCGCGACAAGTCCGTTGCCGGAGCCGTGAGCTGTGGTGCGGCCCCGGCTGGGCCAGGGCCGGCGTCGGTGAACGTTGTGATGACGGTGAGGACCAGTCCGGCCAGCACCGCTAGCGCCCCCAGCGCGCTGCCCACGAGAAGCGTCAGCAGCCGAGCCGGGCCCCACTCCCCCGCACTGCTCTCCCGGTGCCTCTGACGGCGGCTCATCAGGTGCACCCACTGCCGGTGATCGAGCCGAGGATCGTCAGGATCGCGGTGTACGTGATGGCCACCATCACCACCACTGCGATACCCATCGCCCCGTACCGGGAGGCGTGCGGATGGGAGAAGATCCGCCCCACCAGGATGGAGCCGAGTGACACCACCGCGCCGATGCCGATCAGCGCGAGCACGCCCCACTTCACCCAGGCGGTGACGTCGTCGGCGAAGGCCTGCATCCCCGGCGGCGCCTCCGGGCAGACCGCTGCGGTGATCTCCACCGGGGCCGCAGCCGCCGGCTCGGCGCCCAGCACCACCACCCCGGCGAGGACGAGTGCGACGGCCGAGGCCGCGCGAAGCGCCGCAGGCGCGGTTCGGCGCCCGCTGATCATCGGATCTCCTCTGTGCAGCCGGTCCCAGCCCGCCCCGCTCGACGCCGATGCCGGGGCTGCGGGTCCTCGGCCGGCACCAGGAGCGCGGCCATCGACTGGCCAGCGGACGCCACCGGCTTCGGCAGCCGGTCACCGTTGAGTCCGGCGGTCTCCAGTCGCCGGTCGACCGGAACCCGGACCACCCGCCCCAGCGACCGCAGCTCACGCAGTCGTGGTCCGCAGCTGGCCTGCACCGCCCGCGGCCAGCGCGCCGGGCCGACCGCGGCGACGACCGGCTCGTCGGCGAGGGCGGCCAGCACGTGCTCGGCCTGCCGGACCGCGGGGACCGTCACCCGGGTGACGACGACGACGTTCGCGTCTTGAATGAGGGGACCGGGTGAGTCGAGCAGCGCGGTGGTCAGCGACCAGCCCGCATCGACCACCAGCAGCCGAGCGGTGGCGTCGGTCTCCGGTGGCGGCGGGAGCTCTCCGTCGCCTGGGCGGCGGGCGAGGCGGACCACGTCGAGTCGACCGCGCCGGCCGCGTCGCCACTCGGCGCCGTCCGTGCCCAGTTCGATGGTCGAGGCCGCCGTCAGGCCCGACCGGACCGGTTCGGCGTAGTCGATCAGCTGGACCCGCCGGCTCTCCGCCAGGCCCTCGGCGACCGCCAAGGCGACCGTTGAGGCGCCGGCCCCGGCGTGACCGGCCACGATTAGGACGACGGGGCCGCCGACATCGCCTGCCGCCCAGGGAGTCGGACCGGCATCCGACCGGTAGGCGCTGCCGGCGACCGCGGTGCCGGACACCTGGCCTGTGCAGACGACATCGTCACCGCTGACCTCGTCGAAGATTCCGGCGCGGATTGCGATCACGGCCCCGCGCAACGCCTCAACCGTCATCGGCCGGTCCCCAGAAGGACGCACGGAGCCGGCGATCGCCAACGACGCCGCCGGCGGCGCGTCACGGCTCGTTCGGCCGCTCCTTGATCCCCGACACGGGGCGGTGGTCTGCATGCGCCGACCGTTGCGCTCCAACCTCCTGTAGTTCTCCAGTCAGCTACGGCACTGAGGTCTCCTGGTGAGGTCGGGCATGCGACGGGCGCAGCAGCTGTGACGATCGGCCGACCACAGGCGAACTACTGGAGGATTACGGGAGAACCGACGTGGGCGTACCAGCCGAAGCTGCGCTGCTCCGGTTCCGGTCAGGGCCGCTGGGCGAGTGTGGCCAGCAGGCGATTGTGGGTGTCCAGCCAGCCGCACAGCTGCGGGTGGACGAATCCCACGATCTGGAGCAGATCGGTGTAGCGGTCGCCCAGCGGCTCGGCCAGCAGCGGTTCGTGGTGGGCGACGCGGTTGCGCAGTACGTGCAACCGGGCGACCGGAGCCTCCAGTAGGCGCCGATCGGATCCGGGCAAGTACCGGAAGGCGGGTCGCAGCGCCGGCCAGAGGGAAGCGGTGTAGCGGCGGGCGAGCAGGAACCGCCAGAATCCAAAGCTCAGTTCGGCGACGATCTTGCCGGGTAGCAGCGGGGCGCCGGCCCGCTGCAGCCGCTGCTTGGCTCGGCTGATGTCGTCGCGGGCGTGCTGGGAGAGCTCTCGGGTAGGGTCGCCGTACCACTGCCCGGTTCGGCCCAGCCGCTGGTGTCGGGCGGTCAGGGCGTCGTGCAGGACGTTGCGCAGCACGACCTCGACGTGGTTAAGGACCTCCCACAGCGCACCGGCGACCGCCGCGTTCCACAGGTAAAGCTCGACCGCACGGTCCAGGTCGCCATCGGTGGCGCGCACGTAGGTGGCCAGGCGGGGCGCGGACAGGTGGCGTTGGATGAGCAGCGCGGTCGCTGAGGGCTGACCAGTCGCATTCGGCGATTCCCTGTCTCCGGGTGGAGGCGTGGACATGTCAGACCCGTCCCCGTAGACTCGGCGGCGAAGACCCCGGAACGATCCCTGGCCTCGGCCACATCGCCGGGGTTTCGTCTTTCTTGGCCGCGGAGCCTGCCCTACCGAAGTCGGTGGACGCCCTCATGTGTGGTCGGTCTGCCGGGGAGCGCCGACGGCGCGCCGTGAAACTCCATGCTTGTCGAGCACACGGCGGACCGCGGTCGGGGAACGGTCGATCAGCTCGGCGATCTGCCTCAGCGAGCGTCCGACGGCGTACTCGGCGAGGACGAAGGCCTCCAGCTGTCCCTGCAGCCGCTGGCTGGACACGGTGCCGCTGCGGGCGGAGCCGGCGAACGCGGGCAGCGGGCGCAGCTGCGGTCGAGACGGATACGGCATGGCTGGTGGGACCTCCCTCGTAGTGGGTGCAGGCTGCGGCCCGTCCTCATGAGGCCCGGTCGAGGAACTGCCGGCGGGCGCGGTTGATGGTCTCCGCGGTACTCATGGGCAGGTCCATCTCGTCCTCGCCGTCGTAGATGGTCACGATCCGCGCGACGTAGGTCTCGGCTTCGGCGCGGCTGCCCTCGCGGTAGGCGACCCACATCGCGTCGAGCAGCACCTTCTCGTCGTCCGGCGCGACGAGCAGTGCGGCGGCCGAGGCGGTGCGGGCCGAAGTCAGATCGTCGTCGGAGAGGGCAGCGGTGACGACCTGGTGGGCGACGTCGCAGATTCCCGCGGTGAGCGAGAGATCCAGGCCGTCCAGCCACTCGTAGCCCGCGGGCCGCTGGGCGAACGGTGGCCCGGACACCAGCTCGAGTGCGGCCAGCAAGTCGGGCAAGCCGTCGTCGCCGCGAACCTCGGCGCGGGCGCGCAGCTGGCGGAAAAGGTCGGCGTCGACGAGCACGCCGATCAGCGTGTACCGGCCGCGGTAGCCCGAGCTCAGATGCTTCTCCCCGGTCGCCGGGTCGTCGCCGAGCCAAGCACGGGCACCGGCGGTCATCCGATGCACGTAGGCGCGGACGCTGACCGGGTCGGTCTTGCCGCCGCGAGCCGGTTGCAAGGCGGTGGCGGCCTCGTCGGCGGTGGAACCGTGCGGGCGGGTGGCCAGGTAGGCGACCACCTCTTCATAGCGGCGTCGCCGCCCGGACTTGGCGACGGCGTGCTCGTCGCCGTGCGCGCGCAGGGTGACCGGTCCGAGCAGAGTCAGCCGCGGCCGGGCGCAGTCCGGTGACCACCAATCCACCAGGTCACGATCGAGTTGCTCGAGGTCGTCCTCGATCCGCTGCCGCAGCTCGGTCGGGTGCCACTCGCCGTGCGTCTTCTGACCGTTGCCATCCGCAGCCTTGGCACGGTGTTCACGCGAAACCGGCCCGAGTGCGGCGCCACCAGCAGAAGACCGGCGAGCTGGCCGTGGCTGAGGCAAGCGTTCCGGAGCGTCGCCGGGCTCCTCCGCCGTCGTGTCATCGAGCAGTGCTCCGGCGGCGTCGGTGTGGACCTGCCACGGCCGGTCCCCATCGGATGCAGGGATGGCGTCGTCCATCGCGTCGCGCTCGAAGGCCAGCAGGGTGGCGATGTCGCAGGCCTGTTGGACGGTCAGCTGCGGGGCCGGGAGCGACAGTCCGAGTGCCGGGACAAGCAGCGACCCGTCGTCGGCCAGCGTGAGCAGCCACTCGTCGCCGACCTGCGTCGACTCGACACCGAGCACCAATGCGACCGCGGCACGCCGCTTCCGGGCCCGCAAGACAGCGGCGGAGCCGGCCAGCTCGCCGTCGTCCCGATCCTGTTGGTGTGGAGCGAAAATGACGTGTGGCATCCAACCGTCGCCGGCTCCGGCGCGTAGCCGTCCGCCCAGCACGTCGTCGGTATCCCGCTCGGGACTGTCGCGCGGGGCTGTGTGCAGCGCAGGGGCGGCGGCAGCGTCCACGGGGCGGATGCGGTGCGGAGCCAGGTCGACCAGCTCCTCGCCGAAGCCGACGGGGGTGACGGTGAGCAAGTCCGACCAGCTGTTGACGGCCAGCTCGGCGACCAGGTGCCGGGCGAAGTCCTCCCGGCGCTCGGCTGGCCCGGTCACGTGGACGGCACCGAGGCGTTCCAGGTCCAGCAGCCAACGGCCTGTGCCGTCGGCGCCGATGGTGACCAGGGTCGGGTACGGGGCCAGGCGTGCCCGGGCCACCTCGGGCGCGACGCCGGTGTCCTGGTCGAGCCGCACCGACCACCACAGGTCGGTGTCGTCGGCGGTCCACGGATCGGGCGGAGGGCGGTCGGCCGGGGCGTACAGCCGCAGCTCCAGGCGGCCGCCATCCAGCCGGGCGGCGACGACGTCCGGTAACTGTCCGTCGGGGTCCTCCGATAGCCGTACAGCCAAGCTGCGAAGGGCGCGGTCGAGCGTGGCGTAGTCGGCCGTGCCCGCGTCGGCCGCCCAGGTCACGGCCGTCTGCGTGGCCGACAGCGTCGGCTGCACCGGGGCCAGGCGTCGACCCGTGCGCCGACGACGTAGGCGCTGGCGGCGGTGGGCGAGCCACGTCGCGCCCACACCTGCTGCGAGCAGTGCCCCGCTGCCGGCGAGGACGGCCGCCAGCTCCGACGGGACTTGGTCGGCCTCGGCATCGGTGGCGTCGGCTGCCGGTTGCGCTGGTTCGTCGGAGGGACTCCCCCGTGGCGGCGAGGCCGGCGGTGTCGGCGATGGGGTAGCCGGCACGGGTGCCTCGCGCCCCTCTGGCGGCGACGGCGGCGCGTCCTCGGCCGATGGTTCCGGAGCGTTCGGCGGAGTCGAGTCGGACACTGCCGAGTCGGCGGACGGGAGGTCGAGGACCTGCCCAGGGCGGATCAAGTCGGGGTCGGTGAACCGGCCGCCACCCGGGATCGGTTCACCGGCGTTGAGGTCGAAGATCGGCTGCCAACTGCCCAGCCCGTGCTGCGCGGCGATGTCTGCGAGGGTGTCGCCGGACCGCACCGTCACCTCGCCGGCGGTCGGTTCCTCCTCGGGAGGCGTGGCGTCGGATGGGAGGACCAGGACCCAGCCGGGGCGGATCAGCGCCGGATCGGTGAGGACGGCGCCGTCGGGCTGGGGCCGGCCGCGGTTGAGCTCGAGTATCTCCTCGAACCGCGTCCAGTCCCCAAGGGAGCGGACGGCGATACGGCCGAGGGTGTCGCGCGGCTGCACCGTGTAGGTGCGGCCGTTCGCCGCAGGCTCGGCTGGCTCGGCATCGTGTGCGGAGGAAGGTGTCGATGGCGGCTCGTCGATCGGCTGCTCGGCGACCACGGGTGGTCCGGCGAGCGCCGGGGCGGCGAGCAGGGGGGCACCCCCGACGCCGACGACGGCGGCAACGAGCAGGCCGGCCAGCTGCTGTGGTCCGGCCAGGCCGGGCAGCCGCAGCGGTGGGAGACCGCGTAACTGGGCGGCGAGCTCGACGGCCACCGACAGGGCGAACACCGCCCACGCGGCCCAGCCGATCACCACGAGCAGGCCGAGGAAGAGAGCACCGTTGTCCGGCCCACTCAACGCGTCCGTGACCTGCTCCCATGAGGGCAGCGCTAACGGCAGGTAGGCGGCGCCAAGCTGCCACAGCCCGATGGGAACGCCGGCGACCGCAGCAATCAGGAGGAGCAATGCGAGCACTCGGCGCGGCACGTCGAGCGCCCACGGCGTAGTCGTCATGGCTCCGCTCCCCCGTCCTGGTCGGTGATGAGGGCGGCGGTCCCGGAGCCCTCCACGGTCATGGTCTGAATGCCGATAAGGCTGAGGAGACTGGTCGGCTCGGTAATCGTCGTGGTCACCGTCAGGGTGTCGCCGTCCACAACCGCCACCGCGCCCTGCACGCCGTTGCGCGACAGGTAGTCCTGCGCCGCGGCGACCGCGGCGCCGGGATCGACCCGGACATCTCCGGCGAGAGCGGCGGAGACGTCGAGGGCTTGGCCGCCGGCGCGGGCGGCTTCGTCGGCGATGGCGTTGGCGCGCTGGGTGGCGGCCACCTTGGCGCCGCCGTCGACGGCCAGGCCGATGATCAACAGCAGGCCGGGGACAAGGACGGCGAGGAAGACGCCAAGCGCACCGCGGTCGGCATCCTGATCTCGGAGGCGCTGTCGGGGGTTCATCGTTCGCGGTAGGCGTCTACAGGGCTGGAGAAGGTCGCATCAACGGTCACCGAACCCGGCAGACCGGGCGCCAGAAGATCGGCCATGTCGACGACGCACGTGATCGACACGGTTACGTCGCCCGACTGGCCGGGCGGTGCCTGGAAGCCGGCGGTGTCGACATCGATCGCGGTGCGCTCACACCGCGGGTCCTGAGCGGCCAGGGTGCGCTCCGCCTGCGCGGTGGCCGAGGCCGCCGCAATAGCGGGATCGCCGGACAAGGAGGCTTCCCGGGCGGCCGAGCGAGCAGCCTCGGCGACGGCGCCCTCGGCGATCTGTGTACGTCCGGCGACGACGGCGAAAGACAGCAGCAGGAGCAGCGCCGGGGCCAGCAGCGCCAGCTCGACCGACACCGATCCCCGCTCCCCCACCCGGCCGTTCATGAGGTGACCCGTTCCACGGGGCCGATGGCGCTCTGGGTGACCGACCAGCCGGACAGGCCGGGGAAGAGACTGAGGGAGGTTCCGGTCACGGTCACCTCGATGCTGGTCGGTGAGTCGGCCACGGTGACGGTCCTGTCAGTGAGCAGGTCGGAGGCGGTCTGCTCGAGGAAGCCCGCGGCCGCTGATTCCGCGCGCACGATCGAGGCGGGCTGCACCCGGCCCTCCCGGGCGCCTTCCTGGGCAGCGCCGAGGGCGATCGAGCGGGCGTGGAACCACAGGGCCGCCTGGATCAGCGTCATGACTAGCAGGAGCACGACGGGGAACGTGACCGCCAGCTCCACCGACGCCGCGCCGCGTTCCCCGGACAGCCGTCGGCGCACCACGCCGCTGGACCGGTGGCCAGAGGCATGGCCGAGCCGGGACAGCGCTGTGGGGCCGCGGGGGCTGGCGGAGCGGACCACGGGCTGGCTACTGAATCGAGTCCGAACGGGAGGTGACCGCGTTGGCGATCACCGCGACCAACGCGACGGCGATGCCGATCAGCGCCACCGTGATGATCACCTGCTCCACCGACAGCGAGCCCCGCTCCGGCTCGTCACGGAGATCGTGGAGCCGCTCGCGCAGCGCCGCGCCGAGGGCGGTCAAGGTGGTGAAAAGCGGCATCATCGGACTCTCCTTCTGAGGTGGGCATGGCAGTCAGGTAGCCATCAGTCGGGCCAGGGCGGGATAGAGGAACAGCAACAGGAAGGCGATCGACAGCAGCGCAACCGGAGCGGTGAGCTTCTCGCTGGCGGTGTTGGCCGCTGCCTCCTCCTCCGCCAGCAGCTGCACCCGCAGCGACTGGGCGCGGGCCCGCAGCGTCGGGGCGATCGAGGCCCCCTCGACGGCGGCGACCGCGGCGATGTCGGCGACATCGGCCAGCTCGCCGACCCCGGTGTCGGTGGCCAACCGGTGCAACCCGTCCCACGGCGGCTCCCCGGCCAACCGGGCGGCCACCAGCGCGTCGTTGATCCGCCGAAAGACCCACCCGTCGCCTAGCGCGGCGGCCCGTTCCAGGGCGATGGTTGGGCCCTCGCTGGCGTCGCGGCGCAGGCTGACCAGTTCCAGATAGGAGCACAGCGCCAGGCGCATCTGGGAGCGCGCCTCGGCGGCCTGGTCACGCACAACGAGATCGACGACAAAGAAGAGGACGACGGCCAGCGCCAGCGATCCGGCCACCGGAATCACTACGGGCATGCGGACGCCGGCCAGCCCGAGCACAGCGGTGAGCAGCGGCACCAAGGCCGCGCCGAACGCTGCCAGGCCCACCTTGCGTGCGGCGTAGCCCTCCAGCGTCCAGCCAATCAACGCCAGCGCCTGTCCCGGTACCCGCCGACCCGCCCCCGGCAACCGGGCGGCGGCCCAGATACCGGCGCGGCCGGCCGCCCGTGCCCACCGGTCACCCGCCCCCGGAACCAGCCCGACCGGTGCGCGTACCGCGCGCCCGTCCAGGCGGACCAGCGCGTCGGCAAGCCGCGGCTGTTCGACCACCACGGCGGCGCGCAGCAGCAGGAACACGCCGAGCCCGACGACCGCACCGGAGCCGATCAGCAACGCCTGAGCGCCGCTCACCGGGCCGGCACCTCCTCGTGAGCGAGCTCGTTCCGCCGGCCGCCGTCGCGATCGACCAAGAAGCGGGTCGACGGCACGGCCACGGTGAGCCTGCGCATCCACAGGAGGCAGGCGACCATCAGACCGGCGATGGCCGCCAGCACCAGCTGCCCGAGCCCGGTGCCGTAGGGCGCCAGGTAGTCGCCGTTGAACGCGGCCAGCCCGGAGACGGCGACGGTGATCAGGAGCAGCCAGCGGGCATTCGCGCGCGGTTTGGCGCGGTCGGCCTCCACCTTGCGGCGCATGGTGACCTCTTCGCTGAGGCTTCCGGCAAGCTCGGTCAGCACGCGCGCGAGTCCCGGCCCACGCAGCTCCGCGCCCAGCAGCAGTGCGCCGACGACCAGGTCTCCGGCGGCGTCGTCGAGATCGTCGGCGAAGGCCAGCAGCGCCCGGGCTGTCGGCCAGCGCGCCTGCAGCCGCGCCGCCAGCGTGGCCACCTCCGTCTGGATCGGCGCGGGTGCGGTACGGGCCGAGCGGATGAGCGTCTGCTCCAGCCCACCGCCCGCGGCCAGGACGTCGGAGGTGCGGCGCACCCACTCCTGCAGCGCCTCCAGCCGCTCCACCGCGGCGTTGCCGGCGGCGAACTGCGCCAGCAGCCACGGCACGCCGATAGCCGCCAGCCCGACCAGGACGCCGCCGACCGGCCAGCCCGAGGCCAGCCACACCACAGCCGCCGCCACCGCGGCGGCTCCCCACAGCATCCGCTGCCGCCGCGCCGCCGGGCAGTCGACCGACGACGCCGGACGCGGTCTGCGGCGCCGCGGCTGAGCTGGTGCGTCCGGGGCGGTGAGCGCGTGGGCGGCCAGTAACAGGCCGGCGACTAAGAGTGCTCCGCACACGCCGACCAGCAACCCCGCGCCGCTCACCGTCGCCCTCCGACCGTGTCGGCCCACGGCCCCTGGCCGACTCGCAGCCAGCCGGGGTCGAAGCCGACCCGGACGTAGTCCGCCAAGTCCACCGGATCGTGCTCAGGCACTGCCCGACCGTCGGGTCCCTGAGCGAAGACCTCGGTGACCGCCGGGCGTCCGCCCTCGCCGATGCCGTTGCACTCGACGACCTGGCTGACGAACCGCTGCCGCTCACCGCCGATCCACCGCTCGTCCACAGTGGTGATGTGCACGACCAGGTCGATCGCCGACGCGCACGACCGGTACGCATGCTCGGGGGTGACTGCAGCACGGCCGCGCATGCACAGATTGGCCAGCCGCTCGAACGCGTGGTGTGCCGAGCGGGCGTGCAGGGTGCAGCACGAGCCGCCCTCGCCGGCCTCCATCACCTCGATCAGCGGCCAAGCCTCCTCGCCACGGACCTCCCCCAGCCACACCCGGCTGACGTTCATCACCAACGCCTGCTCCACTAGCTCGGTCAGCGTCACCTCGCCGAGGCGGCGGCCGTCCGGGCCGCGCTCCCCGGAGCCCTCCCGGGCCTCGAACGGCACCACCCGCGGATGCCGATCGGGCAGCTCGTGCAGCAGCAGCTCGAAGTGCTTCTCGATCGTGGCCAAGTTCTCGCTCACCGGCAGTTCGTTGGCCAACGCGCGCAGCATGAGCGTCTTGCCGGCGCCCTGCGCGCCGGTGACCACGATGTTCTTCCGGGCCCGCACCGCCGCCCGTAGGAACTCCGCCAGAGGCCGGCCGATCGCCCGCAGCTCCACCAGGTCGTCGAGGTCGACGTCGCGGATCCGGTGCCGCCGGATCACCAACTGCGGGCGGGGCACGGTCTCGATCACCGCCGCCAACCGCGACCCGTCCGGCAGCCGCATGGTCAGCAGCGGACTTGCCGTGGTCAGCGTCCGTTCCGATCGGCCCAGCCGGGCGGCGATGTGCTGCAGCTGACGCACCAGGTCCTCGTCCGAGTCCGCGATCGGATCGACCCGGACATCGCGGCCGTCGGAATAGCCGACCCACACGTTGTCGTGCCCGTGCGCCTCGATGTTCTCCACCAGCGGGTCGTCCAAGTAGGGCTGCAGCCGGCCCAGCCCGAACTGGGCTGCGAACACCGCCTCGGCGATCGCCTGTTCGTCCTCCGGGGTGGGCACCGCTTGCCCGGCGCGCATCCGTTCGCGCACCAGCTCGTCGACGCCGTCCTGAACAAGAGTGCGGGCCAGCTCCTGCTGCGCCACCGTGCTGAGCGCCGGGCGGCGCTTGAGCTCCTCGGCCAGCGCCGTCGCCGTCGCCTCGTGCAGCCGGCGGACAAGCATCCAGTCCACCGAGACCGGTGATGCGTCGAGTCCTCGTGGCACGGCTCCGGCGCGGACGAGGTCGGTGGTGAGGTCAGCGGACACGGCTGCCCCCGATCGTGGTCGCCGACGCAGGCACGGGCGCCGGCGGTGGCGTCAACCGGGCTTCGTGCGCCGCGGCGAACTCGACCACGCGTGTTGCGACCGCCCGCGCGGCCCGCAGCAGCGCCGACTGGGCGAACAGCCGGCCGGCCGGCGCGCCATCGCTGAGCACCGACGCCGCCTTGATATCGCGCGGCAGCGAACCGATGACCTGAACGCCGAGGGCCTCGCCGATCTCCCGCTCGCCGTAGGGCTCACCCGGCCGGACTACCAGCGTGGCCACCATGCCTGCGTGGCCTCCCCCTCCGCGGAGCTCGGCGATCGCCTGCGTCGCCGCACGAACGGCACGCAGCGTCGATCCGGTGACCAAGACCACGGCGGCGGCCCGCCGGACGACGGCTGCGGGAAAGTGCTCGGCGCGCAACCGACCGCAGTCGGCGATCACGTCGACCGCGCCGTCCTCCCCCGACGCCAGCACGGCGGCCAGTCGGTCCCAGTCCACGTGTCGGGCGCCGGCGGGGTCGGCCAAGCCGGGTAGCAACCGCGCCCGACCCTCCGGGTCGAGCCGCAGCAGCTGGCTGTCCAGGTGCCGGGCCAGTCCGCCACGCCGCGCCGCGAGCTCCAGGTCGGCCAGCCCGCCGGCGGACATCTCGCCTCGGCCGTATCCCGCCAGCACGTCCCCGCCGGCCGGGTCCAGTTCGGCCAATACCACCGGCTGCGGCCAGGACAGCGCCAGCGCCAGGCCGCTGGTGGTCACCCCGGGCGCGCCCTTGGCCGAGCACAGCGCGATCAACACGGCCGCCGCCTACTCGCCTGCGACCACAACGATGGCGACCAGACCGGCAGCGGCGCGGGCGGCGACGTCCGGCCCGTCAGCCGCCGCGACGAGCACGTCGACCACTCGTAGACCGTCGGTTCCCGGCGGACCAGTCTGCACCACGGTCGCGTCCACCACGCCTGGCGCGCCTGCCTCGGTCGCGACCGGAGCACTGCCGGCGGCCACGGGAACCAGGAGGACGTCATCGCCGGGACGCAGCGCGGTCGTCGGCAGCTGCACCGGCGACACCCCGACCCCGACCAGTTGCTGGCCGGGGGCCGGGAGGCGCTGATCGGTCAGCGCCTCCCGGGTGAGCAGCGAACCTGGCATCAGCGTGGCCGCCGCCACCATGCCGATCACCTGGTCTCGGTCACCGTACGGAATGGGCTGCAACGCCGGATCGGGCGAGATCCTCGCTTCCACCAGGTCGGCGGCGCTGATGGCCTGGCCCCAGGGCACCTCCCGTACGAGCGCGATCACCGGAGACGTCTGGCCCAGCGACGTCGCCAGATATGTCGCGCCCAGCGCTCCGAGGACCACCATGGTCACAGCGAGCGCCAGCAGCGCCGGACGGCGCTGGCGACGTGGCTGCGGCAGCACCGGCGCCCGGGACAGCCCGTTGCCCGCCTCGGAAGAAGGCGGTGCGCTGGTCCTCGGCGGCTGGGTGCGAGTCATCAGCTGCTCCCGTACTGGTTGAGGACGTGCAGCTCCCCGACGAGAAGCTCGCCGGACGACGAAAGCTGGACGACCTCTGAGCCGGCTCGTCCGCCACCGGACCAGGTGACGGTCCACGTCGTCGTGGCAGTGATCGGCCACGGGCCGCCGCCCGGCACCTGCCGGACCGAGGAGCGTGCGTAGGTGTGGCCGCAGTCTGGGGAGGGGCCGTCAGCTCCGGCGCGATAGGGCGTTCCGAGGCCGCAGGGGACGGTGTTCCCGTCTCCCATGTCCCAGGTGATCCCGGTGACCACGCCGGTCGCTTCGACGGACACCGGTCCGTCGGTGGCGGAGCGAGTAATGGGGCCGGAGACGATCTCCCCGCGTTCGGTCCACATCCACACCGGGAGCCCGACCAGTGCGCTGCCCGATTCCTGCGGGGGCGCGGTGCGGATGAGCGGAGGCTGCAACTGCATGGCAGCGATGGCCCGCCGCGCGAGGACGGCGGGGTCGACGGAGCCCGTGGGCGGACCTCGCCGCCAGACCACCGACGTCGCTGTAGACCCGATCGAGCCGCCGTCCTGCACCCCGCAGTTGGCGGTGTAGAGGGCACCGCCCTCATCTGGCGTGTGTCCGTCCCACAGCGGTGAGCCCGGCGGCGGCTGGGGGTCCATGAGTCCGAGATAGCAGTCGCTCGACTGCTCATACCAGCCGAGGTTATCGCTGTAGCAGGGCACCATCCGCCCACCGGCGTCGCTGCAGCTGGCAGGCGCACCCCCGTTCGAGGTGGCCGGCGTCGAGGGCGAGATGCTGGTAAGCGCCGGCCGGATGTCCTCGAGGTAGCAGAACCCGGAGGAGAGGCAGATCTCGTCGGGGGACACGGCTGCCGCGGTCGGGCCCTGCAAGAGCACCGCAGCCAGAACGCCCGCGACGACCCGAGCCCGTCCAAGGGTCAGCACGTCTGGTCCTGCACCTCGACGGCGGTGACCAGCCATCGATCCGTGGGAGCCGGGTAGAAAACGACGGTCGCGACGGCGAAGTGCGGTGGTCGCTCGGCGCTGATTACCTCGCCACTGGCTTGCACCGCTGCCGGGAAGTCGCGTGCGTCCACGCAATCTTCGATCGTCACCGTCTGCAAGGTCCCGTCGGTACCCCCGGCAAGGTCGACTCCAGCAACCTCGGGGCTGTTGATCACCGAACCTGTGTGCTTGATGCCGCGATCCCGGAGGGCAGAGATCTCGAGGAGCTCGGCCGACCTATAGGGGTCGGCGGTCAGCTGCGTGTAGGCAGGTAGCCAGCTCTTGGTGGGGTCGCGGCGCGCGTCCTGGATCAGCTCCGTTAGGTCGCCGTAGACGGCCATCGCCTCCTCGGCGGCAGCCTCGCTCTCCGGGTCTTCCACGACGCTGGGGGCAGCTTGCGATGGCCGCGCCTCGGGCGCCTTCGTGCTCGGCGACGCCTGGCTCGCAGAACCGTCCTCACCGCTACACGCAACGAGCGTGATCAGTGATCCGGCGACGGCGAGGCCGATCCGCGTGCGCGCCCGGGTCCCAACGGCGCCGGCTGCCCGGCCACGTTCAGGCTCGGCCAACGGTCGCATCGCGCAGGGCCCGTGCACGAGGCGATCGAAGGCGCCTGCGAGCGCACGGCGTAGCGCTGACCTGCGGTTCACGGCACCTCCCCGAAAGTGGCGGGAAATTACCACGAGATAGGGACAGGAAAGCAAGACCGATGCTCCTGCAATGCTCCTGTTCAGCCCCCGAAGGAGGCCATGGCCGCGTGGTCGCTGCGGGAACGGCGGACGGCCGCCTCCACGCGAGCGACGTCTACACCGAGGACTTCCGCGACGGCGGCGATCACCTTGGCGGAGTGATCTACACCCGGGCGGCCATCCTCCAGGCGCACGTAGGTCATGACCGATAGGCCGGGGCCAGTCACCTCGTTCGTGGCGAGTCCGGCCGCCAGGCGGAGGGCCGCCAAGGGCGGGTCACCTGCATCGACGTCCAGAAGATGCAACGGATCGACGCCCAGGGCAGTCGCCAGGCGGGGTACGAAGCGGGGTCGCGGGCGTTCGAGCCCCGCCTCCCAGACTCGGATACGCGCCGGGCCGGAGAGCTCCAGCTTCGTGGCCAGCTCTTCCCTGGTCAGCCCCACGGCCTCACGGGCAGCCCGCAAGCGGTCACCTCGAAGCAGCGGCCGCGCCATGGCAGCCCTCCTCCATGTCACCCATTCGGTGGACACCCCGCTCGTGTGACGTCGAACCCTAGCCGCAACGTCGGCTTAGTCGGACGCGCGTCAGCGGCCGGCACATGCCGCTGGCCGCCTGATGGTGCGAGAGCCTCAGGCCACTACTCCGCGCCGCCGAGCAGTGGCCACCAGCCTGTACACCAGCCCGGGCCTCCGGTATTTCGCCCGTAACTTTCAGTGATCGGAAGACGCGTAGCGCGGCGCCGGTTTGCACGATCACGGGGGACGGGCGGTGCTCTCATCACCGGAACTGGAGGATTCCCGGAGACCCGTGCGTCATCGTGAGGCGCCGGTAGCAGGCAGCACGTCCTTCAGCACGACTTCGGGTCCGTGTCAGTGAGATGGGACATATCCGGAAGGTGACGACATGGGTTATCCGCAGCCGCTCGCCGATGTTCTGGACATCGATCACATGCTGCTCATGCCGGAGGAGAGAGCGCACCTGCTCTGGGCCACCTGCAGGACGCCGATCCGTCAAGGGCCTCGGGCGCGGGCGGATGCCGGTCATCCGGAGCTTCGTCTCCAGCCTGAGGTCATCGGTGGCTTGGAGCAGCCGCGGTGAACCTCGAGGACCTCAGGGCCAGTGGCTCCGCCGTGGTGACCGTCGCGGAGGCGGCCTCGGTATTCGGCGTCGATGTCCGTACGGTGACCCGAGCCATCGAGAATGGCGAGCTGCCCGTGGTTCGGCTGGGTCGACGAGTACTGATCCCACGCCTACCACTGTTGGCCGTCCTGGGTGTGGCAGTCGACGACGCCGTCGGAGGGCTGCACGACTCCTCTGCTGGGGGCCGGTAGCCACGGGCCTACACCCACAACAACCAGCTGACTGCGACCCCGGAAGCGGAGACCGCACCAGCAACCTCACCGCCCAGCCGGTGGGAGGCTTCTGCGCGGATTGGCATGTCCGGGACCAAGCTGGTCGGCTGTTGGGAGTCGGGTCTGCGGGGATCGCGTCGTGATACTCCGCGTGATACTGCCGCCTGCAGGAACGGTGGTACGGGACCCAGCTACTGCTGATGCCGCACGCCTACGATACCTCCACCGAGGACGTCGTGGACGCGGTCCGGCGGTTCAGCGACGTCCCGGTGCTGGGCGGCTGAGCCGGGCTGCGGCCCTCAGGACGACGGCGCCTCCTCGTCCGGGGGCACTGCCTTCGACGCGTCACGTGCGGCCTACGGTGCTGAGCAGTTCCTCTAGCTGCCCGGCGGCCGCGTGCAGGTCTCGAACCACCGCGATCTGCCGCTTCTTCGTCATGCGGCTCGACGGCGCAGACGCATTGATCGCGGCAATGCTGGCTCCGCGGTGATCCTGCACCGCCACGGCGACGGAGATGATGTCCTCGGCCGCCCGGTGGTTGGTCGCGTACCCCCGCTCCCGCACCTCGACCAATTCGGCGTCGAGCTGCCGTCGGTCCTCCGGGGTGAGCCTCTCGGCATTGCCGACCTCCTCGAGCGAGAAGGTCTCGTCCAACTGCTGAGAGGTGAACGCGGCGAGGATCGCCTTGCCGGTTGCCGTGCGATGTGCCGGGAGGAGTTGGCCGGTCCGGTCGGCCACCCTGAGCGGTTGGCCGCTCTCGGCGGCGGCCAGGTACCGGGTCTTGGCGCCTTCCAGCTGCGCCAGGTGCACCGTCTCATCGGTCTTCCTGGCGAGATCGGCGAGGATGGGCCGGGCGTAGGTGCGGATGTCGAGGTTGCGCACGGCAGCCAGTCCCAAGTCGAGCAAGGCCGGGCCGGCGACGTAGGTGCCCATGCCGTCCTCCTGCCGGACGAAGCCGTGGTGGGCGAGCATCGCCAGCAGCCGGTGCGCCGTGGAGGGAGCGATGTCCAGCGCTACGGCGATCCCCGACAACCGCACCCGCGGCTGGTCCCGCAGCATCAGCACGAGCCGAAGAGCGTTATCCACCGACGAGATCGGATAGGCGGGGCCGGCCTTCGCGGCGTTGGGAACCGTCTCAGGCATTGGCCGATATTAACGGTCGCCGGTGCATCGTCGCGTCGCCGGATCCGGCAACCAGCACGCCGCTCCGTCCCGTCAGACCAGCTCGGCCGGAAGCACGATGTTGATGGTCTTGACCTCCGTGAAGCTGAGAAGCTCGTCGAGCCCCTCTTCCGACCCGGTGCCGCTCTCCTTGCGACCGCCGAAGCTGGTGCCCGGGAAGTGGGACGAGTTCCCGTTGATCCAGACGTATCCAGCCTGCACGGCGCGCGCGGTGACCAGCGCCCGGTTCAGGTCGTTGGTCCAGATCGACGCGGTCAATCCGTAGTCGACCCCGTTCGCGATCGCGAGCAGGTCGTCGTCGTCGGACCACCGGCTGACCGCCAGGACCGGCCCGAAGACCTCGTTCCGGAACAGGCGCATCCCGGGGGTCACGTCGGCGAACACGGTGGGCTGGAGCCAGAACCCGCGCTCGAACTGCGCACCGCTGGGCCGCCGCCCACCGGTCACGAGCCGCGCGCCATCCTCCTCCGCCGCCGCGATGTGGCTCATCACGTTCTGGAGGTGCCGGGCGTTGTTGAGCGGGCCCATGTCGGTGTCGTCCCGCATGGGGTCGCCCAACCGCAGGGCCGAGACCTTTTCCACCACACGCGCCAGGACGTCGTTGTAGAGGTCCTCGTGGAGCAGCAGCCGGCTGGTCGAGCCGCAGGACTGGCCCTGGTGGCCGAAGTTCATGCCCGCGACTGCCGCGGTCGCGACCTTCTCCGGGTCGGCGTCAGCGAACACGATCATCGGATTCTTGCCGCCCAGTTCGAGCGAGACGTGCTTGACCGAGGACTCCGCGGCCTGGCTCTGGATAGCTCGGCCGGTCGGGACCGATCCGATGAAGGTGAGCCGCTTGACCCGCGGGTGCCGGACTAGAGCGGCCCCGGCGTCCAAGCCCGTGCCGGTCACGATGTTGACCACGCCGGGCGGGAAGACCTCTGCACACAATTCGGCCAGCACGGTAGTCGACAGCGGGGCTTCCTCTGACGGCTTCAGCACCACGGTGTTACCAGCGACGAGGGGGGCCGCCAGTCGCGAGGCGGCAAAGTAGAACGGGTGGTTAAAAGCGAGGATGCGTCCAACGACCCCGTAGGGCTCACGCACCGAGAAGTGCAGTCCGGTGGAGGTGGACGGGACGGTCTCGCCCTTCAACTCCAGGGCCAGACCGGCGAAGTACTCGAGCAGGTCCGTGGCCATCGTGACGTCGCGCACCATCCGTCGCCGGGTGTTCCCGGTGTCGCGGACCTCCAGCTCCAGCAACTCGTCGGCCCGTTCGAGGGCGCGGCGGGCGAGTTCCCGTACGAGGCGGGCCCGCTCCAGCGCAGGCGTCGCGGCCCACCCGGGAGCGGCGCGGTCCGCAGCTGCGACCGCGAGTTCGACATCCTCCGCCGTTGCGTCGGGCACCCGGCCGAGCACCTCTTCATTGCAGGGGTCGATGGCGGTCAGCCACCCCTCCCCGACGCTGGGGCAGAGCTTGCCGCCGATGAGCATGAGCCCTTCCCGGATTTGAGCGTCGGCGTTCTGTGCCATCTCGTTCATCGGGTCTCCTTCGGGCAGGTCTGGACAGTCGAGAGAGGGGCGAGGGACGGGTTTCCCCCGGGAGATCGGCGGCACGTTAAGGCGACAGCCATCACGGGCTCAGTCATCGGCTCAGCAAGCGCGCCGGGTTGTCGACGACCATGGTTCGGAGTTCCTCGGTGGTGCAGCCGAGCGAGCGGAGCTGCCCGAGAAACATTCGGAAGACCTCGGCTTGCGGCGGCAGCCAGTCGAAGAAGACGTCAGAGGTGAGAACCACCCGCTGGCTGCCCAGCTCGCCAATGGTGGCATGGATGTCACCCACAGTGATGGGAGCGCGCGGCAGGACTGTCAGCGCTTGAGTCATCTCGACGGTCACCCCGAGGTCGGCGATCTCGCCCATGACCGCCCGCTCCGCTCGGATCGACGGCGAGAAAGGATGAGCGAAGATGAGCTTCTGGAAGCCCATGTCAGCGGCGTGACGAGCCACAGCAAGACTTTCGTCGGTTGAGAGGTGCCCCGTCGACACGGTCAGACCAAGATCAGCGGACACCGCCATGACATCCCGGCACTCCGCGGACAGCCGCCCGTTCCCGTCCACGACCCGGATTGCCGATCGGTCCAAGTGGCCACTGAAGGACGGGAACATCGGGTCGATCACCTGCCGGCGGACGACCCCGCCGTGCGCGTGGTCGTTCGCCGAGCCCCAGGTCGACAGGAATACGACCCGTGCGCCGTGCGCGGCCGCGGCCTCGACCGCCATGGGTGAGATGCCGCCCACGAGCTGGTTGAGGGTAATGCTGGAGTAGATCGTGAAGTTGTCCGCGTCCAGAAGCTCGTTGAGCAACAACGCACGGTCCATCGTCGGCCAGAAGTGTGATTTCAGTACGATCCCGGCCATGCCATAGGCGCGCGCAAGCTTGGCTAGGGTGAGGTCGTCGGTGCGCATCCGCCACCGAAGGCCCACATCTGGATATCCGTGCACGTGCAAATCAATCGCCCCGACCATGGCCGGGTCTGGCTGAGCATCGAAGGTCACCGGCGAGGACGCAGGCCCGGAGTCACCGGGCTCGGGCGCCGCCACAGCGATCTGCCCCCTGTCGATCGCCATCACAGGGCCGGGTCAATCAGAGGCTTCATGACTCCCCGCTTCATGGACTGCATAGCCATTGTCACCCGGTCGAGCGCGACGGGGGCCGTGGTCAGGGCGTCCCAGTCCACCGTCTCCCGGGTCTGGCGCAGGAAGTCGAGGGCCTTCCAGTAGTGCCCCACGTGCGCCGACAGGACCCCGCGGAGGGTCAGCTGCTTCTTCACCAGGACGCTGGGGTCGATGGCGGCTTGGACCGCGTTCGTCTGTCCGGCGATCCCGTAACGTCCGCCCGCCCGCAGGAGCGCCAGCCCCTCAGGCACAGCGGACGCTGCGCCTGACAACTCGAGGACCACGTCGGCGCCTCGGCCTTCACGTGTCAGGTCCCTCACCCGGCGGGCGCGTTCCGCAGCGTCGGGGACGTGTTCCACTGACACGCATCCGGTCGCGCCATAGGTCGTTGCCAGCTCTAGCCGACTGTCGGGGGCACCGATCACGACGATTGAGCCAACTCCGGCTGCCCGCAACATTGCGGTCGCGTACAGGCCCAGCGGTCCCGCGCCCTGGACGACGACGGTCTCGTGCGGCTCCACCCCGCCGACCTGCTCCAGCACGTGGACAACGGTCCGCAGGGCACAGCTGGCCGGGGCCGCCCAGGAGTCCCGAACTTCGTCGGGCACGCGGACCCGGCCGGAGCCGGGAAAGACGTAGCAGTACTCCGCGAACCCCCCTGTCAGATACGGGAAGCGGTGCGCTGAGAGACGCCCGTAGCTCTGGCGGTGAGAGCACAGGGAAGGCTGCCGATCTACGGTGCAGAAGAAGCAGCGTCCACAGGGTGCGTGGGTCCAGACGACCCGGTCGCCGAGAGACAGCGGCTGATCCAGGGAGTCCTTGTGGGGCCCCTCACCGAAGGCGACCACTTCCCCAACCATTTCGTGCCCCATGACCGACGGCAGATTGTCGGCCGAGGCATTGAAGGCCCCACCCTCCCAGATGTGGACGTCCGTCCCGCAAACCGATGCCATGGAGATGCGAACCAGCAGCGACCCGGGCTCGAGCTCCTGGGGAACGGGGACGTCTTCGATGGAGGCGGGCTCACCGAAGGCACGCAGTAGTGCCGCTCGGCTGTGAGAAGGCAGGGACATGGAGGCTTTCCTCTCGGACTGGGAGGGACGATAGGCCGGGTGGACTCAGCCGGGCGCCACGGTGTTCACGGTCACCGACCGACCACGCGCGGCCCATCGCTCAGCGGCGGCCAAGCTCTGATCCATGATCAGTGCCAGCACCAGTACGACGATGATGCAGAAGTAGACGGCGGCGGCATCGAATTGCACGCGGTAGGCGGTGATCAATGTTCCCATGCCGCCGCTGGTCGAGGCGAGCATCTCGGCGACGATCACCGCGATGAGAACAAGCCCGCCGCCGAGACGCAGTCCGGAGAGGATCACCGGCATCGAGGCGGGCAACAGGACCTTGGTCATGAGTTGTCGGCGACTGGCTCCCATGCTGCGGGCCGACCGGTACAGGTTCTCGTCGACACCACGCACGCCTGCGGCGGCTGTCAGGACCACCGGGATGAAACCGTACAAGCAGGCAAAAGCGATTTTAGAAAGTTGGCCAGGGCCGATCCATACCGAAAGCAGCGGATAGAGAATCACGAAAGGGACGGCGTAAAGAATGCCGAAAAACGTCCCAACGAAGCGCAAACCGGGCATGGAGCCGACTAGGAAGCCGACGACGACGCCTACCACCCAGGTGAAGGTCAGTGCCGCTAGAACCGCAGACACGGTCGGCCACAGCGCGGCCAGCACCGCGTCGCCTTCCCGGCCTCCCGCCTGAAGCGCCTCGGAAAGCGGGACGAGGAAGCCGCTGGGGATCCCGAGGAGCCGGGGCAGGAGCTCCCAGCACAGCAGCAGGATTGCCACTACGCCTAAGCGCCACGCAGTTACCGAGCTCGGCCGTCGGCCGCGCCGGGGAACCGTTGGCAGGGTGTTCTCACCCGCTGGGCTGTCTAGGACCGCCGTCATGTCAGTGGCTCCTGATCAAGCGCCAGATGCGGTTTCGCAGGTGAAGAAACTCCTCAGTCTCGGTAATCTCGATGGCGCGAGGCCGGGGAAGATCGACGGTGACCCGCTCGATGATTCGGCCGGGGCCGGCCGCCATGACGATTACCTCGTCGGAGAGGTAGACGGCTTCTGTGAGATTGTGAGTCACGAAGATCACCGTGTTCCGGATCTCGTCCCACAGACTCAGCAGTTCCTCACCCATGTCCATACGCGTCTGTTCGTCAAGCGCACCGAACGGTTCGTCCATGAGCAGGACGGATGGACGTTGGATCAGGGCACGCGCAACAGCGACACGCTGGCGCATCCCACCCGACAGTTCGCGCGGGTACCGGTCGGCGAACCCGCTCAGCCCCACCTTCGCCAGCGCCTGTCGGCCCTGCTCCTCGCGCTCACTGCGCGAGACACCGCGGAGCTCCAGGGGAAAGCTGACGTTGTCCAGGCTGCTCCGCCAGGGCAGGAGACACGCGTCCTGAAAGGCTACGGCGACCTGGTCCGGTTGCGGGCCCGAGGTAACCCGGCCGTCGAGACGGACCTGACCTCTGGTCGGCGTCATTAGACCGGCTAGGACCATCAACAGCGAGGACTTTCCGCATCCGCTGGGGCCGACGAGGGAGATGAATTTGCCCGCGGGTGCCGAGAAAGAGATGTCTTCGAGCGCCGCGACCTTACCTTTCGTCGTCTGATAGTCGTGGCTAACGCCGCTGACCTCGATGGTGCCCACCGAGGTAGACTTGGTTTCCATCGCTGCGTTCCCTGACATCTCACACTCCTCCGCGCCAGCGGTTCTGACGCTTGTCGCACCACCGCAAGAATTCGTTGAATAAGATCCCGATCAGGCTGGTGATCGCGATAACGCCCAGCAGCCGCTCGACCTGGAACGTCTGGCCGTAGGAGCTAATGAGGAAGCCGAGACCCTCACGAGACACGTACATCTCCGCGATGAGCACTCCCGTGATGTTGAGGATCATCGCGATCCGCGCGGCCTCCAGCAGCGTTGGCGCCATCGACCGCAAATGGACCTTCACGAACATCTGCGCCCGGGACGCCCCCTGCGATCTGGCCATTTGCAACAAGTTCTGGTCCACCGTGGAAATGCCAACCATGGTCGCCACCACGATGACCGCGAAGGCGCTGAAGACGCCGAAGGCGATTTTCTGCAGCGCCCCGATCCCGAGGATGAGGATGAACAGCGGCAGGAAGAGCGACTTCGGGATGCTGAGCAGGAAGGTGAGGAAGCCTCGCACGACCTGCGCGACCCGCTCCGACTGCGCCAGGACGACGCCTAGGACAGTGCCCGTGATCAGTGCGAGCAGGAACGCAACGATGACGTAGGTCGCGGTGACCCTCAGGTCGTAGAGGAGGCCGTCCTCGAACAGGCCGCGGATCGCCGTCACCACAGCGCTCGGTGCCGGTGCGAGCGAGGACTGGAGAATCCCCGCCCGCACCGCCACCTCCCACAGCAGAATAGGGACGACGATCAGGCCGGCCACATAGACGGCGTCACTGCGGGCTCTGACGGTGTGCACGTCAGTCGCCGGCCCCGACATCTACCGGGACGAACTCGCCGGTGTAGACGTCCTCAGCCGCCGGAAGGTCTCCTTGCGAATCAAGTCCAACGTCCGCTGCCAGCTGCAGCGCGTTGTCGATCCACGACGCCTTGATGTCACCGTCCGTGGACAACGCCATGATGGTGTTCGAGTACTCCTCACGGGCGAGCTCGCCGGTGATACCTGCCCGCTCCTCCAGGACCGACAAGGCGTACGCCTCGTCCGACTGGAGCTTGCGGACACCCTCATAGATGGCCTCTAGGGCCAACTGCACCATCTCCGAGTCGCTCGCGATCAACTCGTCGCTGGCGACCCAGGCGTCCGGCAATGTCGGCTCCATGGTCTCGCCGAGGTCCATGATCACGCGAGCCTCACCACTGAGTGGCAGGTCGTAACTGGCTGGAGGCAACTGAACGATCGCATCCACTGTCCCCTGCAGCAGGCTCTCGTTCAGGGCGCCGTAACCCAGAGCCACCGGCTCGAAGTCGATGCCGGCCGTCTGCTCCACCCACAACGCGAAGTACTCCCCCGTGCCCCCCGGATTCCCGATGCCCACCTGCCGTCCGGCGAGGTCCTCCACCGACTGGATGTCGCTATCGGCCCGCACCTGGACCGACCAACCCGTCGACGTCGGCAGGCCGGCGCCGATAATTCGCTGCTCGATGCCGCGGCTTCGGGAGACGGCCACACCGGCGGGCGTGTAGCTGATGATGTCGGCCTCCCCGGCGACGAGGGCCTCGGTAGCCGCACCGCCACCCTGATAGGCCGTGATTTCGACGTCCAGGCCGCGGTCCTCGAAGTAGCCCTCTTGTTCGGCGACGTACACGGGCAGGTAGGGGCCATAGCCAGCCGAGGCCAGCCCGATGCGAATGGTTCCTCCGCCGCTGGATTCGCTACCGCCGGACTCGCGTGGGTTGCTGCAGCCGCTTACGGCGAGCGCCAGGCTGACCATGGCTGCGGTGAGGGACAAGCTATGGCGTCGTTTCATCGCTCTTTTCCTGGGGGGGAGGGGACGGGGGAGCTATCGCACCGATAGATGTCGGTGGGACGGGCATCGCGCTGAGTCCGAGCGCATGGAGAGTTCGCCGAAGACGGTGAACCGATCCGCTCTTCGGCTCGGGGTGGACAGCAGCGAAGGCAATTCAATCTGCTTGCGGAAGATCTTTCTGCGTGACCCGAATCACATTAACAATGCTGGTCGCGGCGCGTCAAGCAAGTTCTCCTCCAGAAGTACAGTCAGCTGAAGACCAATGATTACTTCGCGAGAGGTGGGATGGCGCTATCACGGCGCCTGCAGACTTGAATCCTGCGACTGTGGGGGCCCAGCCCTGCGTCGGTGCGTCTTGTCGCGCCGGCCTCCTAGGCGCGTGCCGGCGCGACAAGACGGAGGTGCTGCCGGGCTCAGACGAAAATAGAAAGGTTCTTCGCCAGGAGTACGGACTGATCGAGCAGCAGCTCCCGGCGGACCACCTGCCACGAGTCACCCACCTGGCGCAGGCGGTCCTTGCGACGACCGACGAGGAAGTCGGTCTCGTCGGCCACCCGGTTCCGGTAGACCAAGAATCGGCAGCTCACCGAGACCTCCGGTAGCTCGACGGCGTCGAGCCGGATGTTGGTCACCAGGTGCGAGACCCGGGACACCGGCTCCTCCGCCCAGTGCAGGCCCGTGTTGAGCTGGTCGACGCGCAGAGACATCGTCTCTTTGCCCTCGTCGAACCAGAGGATCTCACGGCCGGCACGCGTCTCCTCACGCGCGTCCGTCTCCCCGTAGGCGACGTTCATCCGGAGGGGCACCGAGTACTGGTAGTCCTCGGCGAGCATGTCGAGCCACTCGGTGTAGCGCCGCTCGTCGAGCAGATCGGCCTCGCGGTATAGGAATTCGGACACGCTCTCGAGCAGGAGCATGCGCTCGAGCAGAGCCTCGTCGATCGGCATGGCAGTCCTTTCGTGGAGTAGTGGTGGTCCTACTTCGCGGGGGGGCCGTCGACGACGTCGACGGCGTCGAGGACCTTGACGCCCCCGGCGACGTCGGTGGTTTCGGCAACGTGCTCGGTGGTGCGGTCGTCGACCTGGGCGAGCTTGGTGAGCTCGGGCCACGAAAGGTTGTCGACGAACTCGGCCCACCGCCGGTAGAAGGCTCGGGCGTTGACCTCTCCGGCGATGGCGTGGTGGGAGTGCACAGAGCCGGCAAGGTCGCTGGCGGTCTCCTGACCCAGGCCCTGCTGATAGTTGAAGGGGTAGCGCCGAGCGATGACGCCCCGACTGGACTCGGTGGCGTAGTCCCAGTTCTCCATGTCGTCCTGCTCGGTCATGCCGGCCGGGCCGGCGTAACGCATGTAGTAGCGGCGCAGCCAGTCGCGGACCTTCTCGGGCGCGGACTTGTCGACCAGGTACCAGCGCCACACCTCGGTCTCGGTGGGGCTGATCGGGTGCGCGACCAGGATGGTCCGCGGAAAGCCTGCGGCGAAGGACATGTTCGGGAAGAGGGTCGCCGGGCCGCGACCACCCAGCAGGCGGCCCTCGGCCTGGAGCTTCTCCTTGCGCTTCTCCCAGGCGGCGACGAAGTAGTCGTCCAGGTCGTCCTCGGCGAACTCGGGGTAGGGGATCTCGTAGGCGATGTTGTCCGAGGCTCCGTGCCCCCGCCGGAACGACGTCTTCATGCGGCCCTTCGAGAATCCACCCTCGTTCTGTCGCTCGCCGTGGCGACGCTTGCCCTTCCCCCCGGGGCCGATGCCGACGGCCTCGACGGAGGCGTGCGTGGAGGCGCCGTGGTAGGTGTCCCCGAGGAAGTTCTCCGAGACGAACTTCCAGTTGGACCGGATCCGCCACTTGTGCACGCCACGGTAAGCCTCGGTGCCACCCTCCGTGCCGTCGAAGGCGTCGGCCAGGTTGTCCAGCCACCAGTGGAAGTCACCGACGTACTCGTCGAACGACGGCGCCTCAGGGTCCCAGTTGGCGAAGACGAGGCCCTTGTAGTTGTGCACCTTGGCGGCGCGAACGAGTCCCCACTTCTCCCGCTCGAGGTTGGTGCCGTACGCCGCCTTCTGCTGCGGCACACCGTGCAGGGCGCCAGGAGTGTCCACCAGGGAGCCGTCGATGGAGTACGACCAGGCGTGGTACGGGCAGGTGAACTGGAGAGTGTTGCCCTCGTCGTATCGGCAGACGCGCATACCACGGTGCCGGCACGAGTTCAGCAGGACGTTCAGTTCGCCCTTGTTGTCGCGGGTCAGCAGGACGGGGTCGGCGCCCATCCACGAGGAGAAGAAGTCCCCGGGGTTCGGGACCTGGGTGGCGTGGCCGACGAACAGCCACGCTCGCGGGAACAGATTCTCGAGCTCGGCCTTGAAGATCTGCTCGTCGATGAAGATCTCGCGGCTGATCTCGCCCTTCTGGACGTCGACCAGGCTCCGTACCTGGCGAGCGCCGGTACCGGTGGGCTCTTCCACTGTCGTCACTTGCTCGTTCTCCTCTGTGGTGTGGACTTGTCGGGGTCCGTGGGACGGGACATGCAAGGGCACCCGGTCAGCCGACCGGGACGGGGACGGTCGCCGTGGCCAGGGCGGACAGCCGGGCGGTGATCTGCGCGAGGTCCTCTCCGCGCTCCCACGCCTGCCGACAGGCCACGACGGCGCGTGGCCAGCCGAGTACGACTGCGGCCGAGAAACCGCCATCGCGGGAGTAGAGAGCGACGTCCTTGTCCCCCGCGGTCGTCGTGCAGCGCAGGAAGGACACCCGGTCGTCGGGGTGGATGCGCCCGACCATCTGGATCTTCAGGCCGTGCTGGTCGGACCAGAAGTACGGTGCCTTCACGTAGGGTCGCAGGTCGTCCGGGTGCAGGAGGTTGTGGGCCACGAGGTTGGCCTGCTCGACCGCGTTGGTCCAGTGCTCCACGAGACGGTGCTCGCCGCTGCGCACGTCCAACCAGCGCGCGACATCGCCGACGGCGTATACGTCCGGCGCACCCGAGGCCCGGCAGAACTCGTCTGTCAACACCCCGAATCCAAGATCCAGCCCAGAGCCCTCCAGCCACCCGGTGCCGGGGACCACGCCGATTCCAACGACGACCGTCGCCGCCGGCAGACGCCTGCCGTCCGCCAGGTGCACGACGCCGGTGCCGTCGGCCAGTGACTCCACGCGCGCCACCGCCGCAGACCCCAGGACTGTCACCCCCGCATCGGCGTGCAGGCGGCTGATCCGAGCACCCACGTCCGGACCCAGGACACGGGCGAACGGCTCGGGCAGCGCCTCGACGATCGTTGCGTCCAGGCCCAACTGGCGGGCGCTCGAGGCGACCTCGGCGCCGATGAAGCCGCTGCCCACGACGACGACCGGCCCACCGCGCGAGAACCGCTCCCGGATCGCGGCGGCGTCGCGCAACTCGCGGACGGTGCACACCAAGTCGCCCTCCGGGGCCGGAATGCTCCGCGGAAACGCGCCGGTCGCCAGCACGACGGCGTCGTAGTCCACCGGCTCACCATCGGCCAGGATGACCTGCTTGCCCACCGGGTCCAAGCGCACCGCGGCGCGGCCGGTCATCGGCGTCAGCCCGTCGCCCGACCAGCCACCGGGACCGAGCAAGGAGATGTCAGCCGCCGTCTGACTGCCGACGAGGACCTGCTTGGACAGAGGCGGCTTGTCGTAGGGCGTGACGTCCTCGGCACCGACCACGACCACCTCTCCGGTATGGCCCGCGGCCCGGAGAGCCTGCCCGGTCCGGATCCCGCCGACCGACGTGCCGACGACGAGGATCCGTCCGGGCGCCCTGTCACGCATCGTCGTCGGCCAACCAGATGGCTTGCACGGGACAACTGCGCACGGCGGCGCCGGACGTCTCGAGCTCCGCCTCGCCGACGGAAGGTTGGAGCAGGACGACCACCCCGTCGTCGTCGAGGTCGAAATGCTCGGGATCCAGGTCGACACAGTTGCCGTAGCCCTGGCACTTGCCCACGTCGGCCTTGATCTGCATGAGGGTCGCTCCGTAGTCGCTCCGGACGCTCGGACGCGGTCACATCCGCAGCGCCAGCCCACCGTCCGCGGTCGGCATCGCACGCATTGTGCAAATGGTCAGTCCATTCTATGGTATGAGTGGTCGGGATCACTGTCAACCACCCGACCGATATCCGTATTCACCGAGGAGGACCCGCGGGATGTCGCCACCGCCACAGGAGGATGCGGGTGGCTCACGCCGCGACACGACCGCGAGCCTGGTCGGCGCGGTGATCTTCGCCGTGGGCCTGGGGATCGCCAGCGTGGCCGTGCCCCTCCTGGCGCTGCGGGTCGGGTACTCGACCCCCGAGGTGGGAGTCATCGTCGCGATATCGGCGGTATCGCAGATGGGCACCCGACTCGTCATGGGCGCCATGATGCGGCGCCTGCCGGACAAGGTCTTCGTCGTCGTCGCCGCCGCCTCGCTCGCACTCTCCTGCGGCGTCCTCGTGCTGTCGACGACGTGGCTGGTCATCGCGGTCTCCCAACTGCTCCAGGGTCTGGCCCGGGCCTGCTTCTGGACCGGTACGCAGACGCACGCCGTGCGAACGTCGGAGTCCGCCGTCGGCGCGCTCGCGCGGATCAACCTGGTTTCCGGGCTGGGCCAGATCGCCGGGCCATTGGTGGCGGGGCTGCTGATCGCCCGGTCCCCGCAGTTCGCACTGGGCGTGGCAGGGGCGATCAGCGCGACGGGCGTGGTCGCCGCCCTGCTGCTCGCCCGGCTGGCGCCGTTCGCGCCCCGCAGCAAGGACCGCACCCGGGTGCGGATCTGGCTGCGCCCGGGGGTGGACGTCGGCTGCTGGGCAGGCGCCAGCGCCGGGGCCTGGCGCGGGCTCCTCGGTTCCTACGTCCCCGTCGCCCTCGACCTCGCGCGGCAGAGTTCCACGACGATCGGCGCCCTGGTGGCAGTCGCCAACGGGGCTCAGGTCGCCGGGAGCGCGATCGCCGGCCGGCTGCGCGGCGCGGGGCTGCGCCGGTCGCTGGTTCTGGGCATCCTGGCCAGCGGCATCGGTATCGCCGTGGTGGGGCCGCTCGCCGGGATGGCGGCGCTCGCTGGGCTGGCACTGTTCGTCTCCGGCATCGGGGCCGGGGCGGTCCAGACGGTTGGTCCTGCCGTGGCCACCGACGCCGTCGACGCGGAGGAGCGTGGCGATGCCATCGCCTCCACGGGCACCTTCCGGGCCGCAGCTCTCCTGGTGGCGCCGTTCGCCGTTGCCGGCATGGTCACCGTCATCCCGCTCACCGCCGCCATCGTCACCGCCGGGCTGCTCATCACAGCGCCGGCGGTCGGCCTCGGCCGGCTCCGCCCCGCGGTCTGAACTCGCGTCTCCCGAGGCCCTCCCACACCCGCACGTCCGGGAAGGGTTCGTGTTCGTGCAGTAACCTTCCCACCCGATGAGAGGAGACCGGCGGTGAGCGACGGCGTTGTCCCGTCCAATGCTGACCTGTTCCAGCCGGTGGCCGTCGGGCGGATCTCGCAGGCGATCGTTCACCAAGTGCGGGCCTTGATCCGTAGCGGTGAGCTCGGTATCGGAGCGCGACTTCCGTCCGAGCGCGAACTCTGCGAACGCTTCGAGGTCAGCCGGGTGACCGTGCGCGAGGCCCTCCGGGTGCTCGAAGCCGGCGGTCTCATCGACATCCGCGTCGGCGCGCGGGGCGGCGCGTTCGTCACCGCGCCCACCACCAGGCGGATCGGCGAGGGGATCACCGACCTGCTCAGTCTCTCGGCGCTCTCCGCAGTGGAGGTGACAGAGGCCCGCGAGGTGTTCGAGCTGGGCGTGGTTCCGCTGGTGTGCGCACGCGCCACCGAGGAGGAGCTCGACGAGCTTGTTGAGCTGTGCAACGAGGCGGAGCGGGCGCGTGACGCGGGCACGTACACGGTCACGATGTCCTTCGATTTCCACCTCCAGATTGCGGCGGCGGCACACAACCCGGCACTGGTGATGCTCATGCGGTCGCTGCGGGAACCCGTGCTGATGTCCTTGCGCGAGGCGCAGCACGAGGGACGCCAAGGCGTGGCGGAGCACCGGACCTTCGTCGAGGCGGTGCGCGCCCGTGACCCCGAACGGGCTCAGCGAATCATGGCCGACCACCTCCAGCGGACTGCTCGCCGCGTCGCGGGACACTGAGCGGGACCTGCCGGACCGGCTCCCGCTCAGGCAATCTCAGAGGTCGCCGGCGAGGTCGGCGTGCTCGAGCCGGCGGATGTTGTAGGCCCAGACCTGCGCGTCGTTAAAGGCGGACCCCAGGTCCGGCATGGCTGCGATGTCCTCCGCCGACAGCTCCGGCGGGGTGGTGCCGAAGCTGCTGGCCTGCAGGGTCATCCGGGCCAGCGCATCGAGGTTGAGGGCGCGCACGACGGCCTGCTCCACGGACTCGCCCGTGGCCACGATGCCGTGCCCGCGAAGGATGCACGCGGGGCGGTCGCCCAGAGCGCGGGCCACGTCGCGCCCCAGCTCGGGCCGGTTGATGAGGACACCACGCGGATAGATGGGGATGCCAGCCTGGGCCATGCGCATCGCCGGGATGTTGTAAGCGCCGACGATGGGCCGGAGCGGCAGACCGGCCAGGTCTGCCGCGACTACTGCCGGGGGGTGCACGTGCACCACGGCCTGGACGTCGGGCCTTGCCCGGAGCACCTCGGTGTGGATGGGAAGCTCGTTCGGCGCCGAGAAACCGGGGGGCAGGTCACTCTGCGCGTCCAGGGAGGCCGCATGGACGTCCGCGCAACCGGTGAAGAGCAGTCCGCGCTCCTGCGGACCCCGGCATCGGACGAGGAGCTCGTTGGATGCAGTGCGGACGCTGATGTGCCCGAGGATGTCCTCGGCCAGGCCACGGAAGGCCAGCACCCGACAGCCGAGGGCCACGAGCTTGCGGAGTTCCGCGGAGGAGCCGAGGCCTGGCGTGATCCGGTGGGTGATGGTCACGGTGACTCTCCTGTTCGTGGCGGCATCGCCCGCAGCTCCTGAAGAAGGGCGGAACTCTCCGGGTAGGGGCGTCCGCGATAGGGGGTGCCACCGACGGTGACGAAGAAGTCGACGGCCGCCGACAGCAGTCGGCTGCGCACGCCCGCCTCGGCGGCCATGGCCTCGGCGAGGGCGAGATCCTTCTCGATCGTGCTCGCCGGGGCGTGGGCCGCGATTCCCGCGGCGTCGCCTCGGAAGAACTCGGCTGCGGTCGAGAAGCCGGAGTCCGACCCGCTGGACTCCTCGATGGCCGTGGCCACCGTCTCGGCGTCTAGCCCCAGGGCAGAGCCGACGAGCAGGGCCTCCGACGATGCCAGGTACCAGCTGTACTTCACCTGCTGGTTGAGCAGCTTCACGGCGTACCCCGCCCCCCGCCGTCCGCAGTGGACAATGACGCGGGAGACCGCAGCCACGACCTCCTCGTCGGCACCGAGCACGCCTGCCGGCCCGCCGACCAGCACCGTCATGTGCGGCGCCTTACGACTCACCGGACAGTCGACGTACCGGCGTCCCGCGGCGTCGAACGCCTCGCCGAGCACCTCGGCGAGGCGGGGCCCACACGTGGACATGTCCAGCATCGCGCCACCGGGTCGCAGCCCGGCGAGCACGCCGGTCTCGGGATCCAACGCTACATGCCGAACCTGGGTCGGCCCGGGCAGGAAGGTCAAGACGACGTCGCTGGCCTCGGCCAGGGCCCGCGGACTGGTCGCTGCCTCCGCGCCCCGAGCCACCATGGTGGCCACCGGCTCTGTCCGGATGTCGTAGCAGCGGACCGGCCAGCCGGCGTCAAGCAGCGACTCGGCCAGGGCGATGCCCATGCCCCCAAGACCGACGACTCCCACTTGTCGCAAGAGCGTTCCTTCCCGTGAGGCGCAGCAGAAGCTCTTTCTGCGAGCGGGACTGTACGTGGCTTTTAGTGCTGCCGACAAGCCTCAGTTCCCGCCAAGGGAGGGACCGGAGCTGGTCTCGAACAGTGGGCGCGATGGGGTTGACAAAGAACTCCTTTCTGCCCAACCATCCTCGGGGACGTGATCCACAGCACGTCAGACGCAGGGCGATCGGCCCGGACCCCACCCCCTGGGAGCCGATCGCCGCGCTCGAACCAGCTGGCCGACCTCGGCCATGCCGGCCACTACGTCCTCTGGAGTTCTCGTGGGCGAGGCACTTCTCGACAGCTTGTCCCAGGTTCTGCAACTGCAGACCCTTGGCCTGATGCTGCTCGGCGTCGCGATCGGCTTCGTCGTCGGGATCCTGCCCGGGCTCGGCGGGCCCGTGACGCTGGCGCTGATGCTGCCATTCACGTTCACCATGGAGCCGGTCGAGGCCTTCGCCTTCCTGCTCGGAATGCTGGTCGTGACCTCCACGACCGGCGACATCACGTCGGTCCTCTTTGGCATCCCGGGCGAGGCGACCTCGGCAGCGGCCACGCTCGACGGCTACCCCCTCACCCGCCGGGGCCAGAGCGGCCGTGCCCTCGGCGCGGTCCTGTTCAGCTCCGCGCTGGGGTCGGTGTTCGGCGCCCTGGTCCTCGCCCTGTCGGTGCCTGTGATCAGACCGGTAGTGCTCGCCCTCAGCGCACCGGAGTTCTTCATGCTGACCCTGGTCGGCCTGACATTCGTGGTGGCGCTCTCGGGGAAGAACGTCACCAAGGGCCTTCTCATGGCCGTCCTGGGCCTGCTCGTGGCGCTGATCGGGATCGACTCGCAGGAGGGCATCCCGCGTTACACGATGGACCAGATCTACCTGTGGGACGGCATTCCGCTGGTACCACTGGTCGTCGGCCTGTTCGGCGGGGCCGAGGTGCTCCAACTCATGCTTAGCCGGAGCAGCATCGCGTCGAAGGCAAGTGACGTGCCCACCCGGATCACCGGCGTAGGCGAGGGGATCCGGGACACGCTGCGCCACTGGCCGGTCGTCCTGCGGTCAAGCGCCATCGGCTCCACCATCGGCATGGTCCCGGGTCTCGGCGGCTCGGTGGCCCAGTTCATCGCCTACGGTCAGGCGCGCCAGTCGTCCAAGAACCCGGAGCAGTTCGGCAAGGGCGCGATCGACGGCGTCATCGCCAGCGGCGCGGTCAACAACGCCAAGGACGGCGGTTCACTCGTCCCCACCGTCGCGTTCGGGATCCCGGGCGGCGCGGCGACCGCCGTGCTGCTGAGCGCTTTCCTGATCGCCGGGCTCGACCCCGGTCCGGAGATGCTGACGACCGAGCTCGACGTCACCTACTCCATGGTGTGGATCGTCGTCCTGGCCAACTTCGTCGCCGTCGCGGCCGCCTTTGCCTTTCTCCGCCCGCTCACCCGCCTGACGTTCATCTCCGGCCCGCTACTCGTGCCCTTCCTCCTGCTTCTACTGGGGCTGGGGGCCTACAGTTCCAGCAACTCCTTCGGCGACGTCCTGGTCATGCTGATCGCCGCGGCCATCGGCGTGGCCTGCATCCGCTGGGACTGGCCCCGCGTGCCGTTCCTCCTCGCCGTCGTGCTCGGCGGTATTGCCGAGCGGTACCTGTTCGTCTCCTACTCGCTTTTCGGCTGGGACTGGCTCCTGCGCCCGGCCGTTATCGGCATGGCCGTGGTGCTTGTCGGAGTCTTCGTGGTCCCGGCGCTGCGCCGACTCCGTAACCGCCCCCAGACCGCCCCGCTCACCGAGGACGTCCGTTCGTGACCACGCCCGATACCCCCGCCGGTACCGCGCCCGCGGCGCCTACCGCCAGGCAGAAAACCGAGCACCGGCTGCCGGTGGTCGACATCGTCATCAGCCTCGGCCTGGCAGCGCTCTTCGGCAACGCATTCTGGATCGCGACGGAGTGGTCAGAGCGCGCCGGGCTGTTCCCCCGCATGGTGACCTTGCTGGGTGTGGCTCTTGCTCTCCTGCATGTGGTGATGCTGCTCCTGCGCGCCCGCCGCGCCGTGCCGGTGGTCGAGTCGCGGGTGGACGCCGACGACGAGGCCGAGGGCGACGTCGAGTACGTCTTCGCCCATGCCGGTGGCCGCGTCTGGGCCGGCTCGCTGGCATGGGTCGCGGCCTTCTTCGTGGGGCTGTACGTGGTTGGCCTGTTCGTCACCGCCCCGCTTTTCGCCTTCACCTACCTGAAATTGTCGGTGCGCAGGTCGTGGGTGTTCAGCCTCGTCTACGCGGCCGTGGTCTTCGCCGTGCTCTACCTCGCGTTCGAGGTGGCGTTGCAACTGCAAGTCCCACCCGGGCTCTTCTTCTGATCTGCCTCCGCCGGGCTCCTCAGGCCGGCAGACGGCAGCAAGCCCCTCGACCCCGACGCACCGTCGCACCCTCCGGCTCGTCGGTCACCAGCAGCACCCCGTACGGGCACCACGACAGCTACCCGAACCAAGGAGAACGCCATGACCCACAGGCCCTTGACCGCCCTGCGCCGTGCCGGCGGAGCCGCCGTCCTCGTCGCCGCTCTCGCCGCATGCGGGCAGGACGGTGAGACGTCCGGCGACGGTGCCGAGGCGAATTTCTACGAAGGGGAGAACCTCGACTTTGTGGTCCCCTACGACGCCGGCGGTGGCTACGACGTCTACGCCCGCGCCATCGCCCCGTATCTGGGGGAGTGCCTGGGAGCGGAGGTCGTGGTGCGCAACGAGCCGGGCGCCGGGAGCCTGCTCGCCACCAACGCCACGGCCGCAGCCGGGCCCGAGGACCGCCGCATTCAGATCACCAACTCAGTGGGCACGACCAGTGCGCAGATCGCTGGCGCCGAGGGCGTCATGTTCGATATGTCCGAGTTCTCCATGATCGGCCGGCTGGCGACCGCTCCGGACACGGTCGCCGTTGCCGCCGACAGCGACCTCGAGGACTTCCAGGACATCATCGACTCCGAGGAGACGGTGCGTTTCGTCGCCACAGGCCCCGGCAGCAACGAGTACATCGCAGCCAGCGTGCTGTCGGCCATCTACGGCTTCCCGTACGAGGTCATCACCGGCTTCGGCGGCTCGGGCGAGGCCCGGCTGGCCGTCATCGCGGGCAACGCCGACGCCCACGCCAGCACCTGGGACAGTCACCTCGGTGCGATCGAGAGCGGTGAGCTGAACCCGGTCCTCGTCACCAGCGACGAGCCGGTCGAGCTCCTTCCCGACACCCCCGTCCTCACCGACTTCACCCCCGAGTCGGAGGAGGGGCAGGTGCTGGTGGAGGACCTTGTGAACCTGGAGACCCTCGGCCGCGGCCTCGTGGCACCCCCCGGGCTGCCCGAGAACCAGCTGACCGAGCTGCGTGAGGCCTTCGAGTGCGCCACCACCAATGAGGAGCTGATCGCAGAGCTCGAGGGCCAGCAGCGTCCGCTGGACGTGCTCAACGGTGACGAGTACCTCGAGCTGATCGAGTCGGTGATCGACTCCTCCCCGGAGTTCATCGAGGCGGTCAAGGCCTCCTTCTGACACCGGGGACTGGGGGCGCCGGCGAACTGCTCGGCGGCGCCCCCAGCGACCTCGCTGTCCCGATTTCCGGGGGCCGGCGCACTGCGCCGTCTGCCGCCGTTGGAGGTGCCGTCCATGTCGTCGAACGTCTCTGCTCTGGACCCCTTCGAGGACCACTGCTGGCGCGACGTCATCCCCGCCGAGACTCTGGAGGTCTACCGGTCCTACCAGCGGGAGACCGGGATCGTCGGCCTGCCGGCGGTCCTGGCCGTCGACCTCTTCAGCGGCGTGTTCCCCGAGGGCCCGATGACGCTGGCCGACGCCGTTGCCCGCAATCCGCGGAGCTGTGGCCCCTACGCGTGGGCGGCGCGCACGCCGATCGCCACCCTCCTCAACTCCGCCCGCGGGCGCGGCCTCCCCGTGCTCTTCAGCAGCCAGAACCCCGAGACTTCACGGGCAACCAACCGTCCCCCGTCCCAGCGCGACGCTGCAGACCTTTCTCTCGATCCCTTCTTCGGACCCCGTGCCGGCGAGCTGGTCGTCCCCAAGCGCCGGGCCAGCGTCTTCTTCGAGACAGACCTCGCCGACCACCTTGAGCGGCTGGGCGTCGACACACTGATCCTGTGCGGAGAGACCACGAGCGGCTGCGTCCGGGCGACCGCCGTCGACGCCTACTCCCACGGCTTCCACGCGGTAGTGGTCGAAGAAGCGGTGTTCGACCGCAGCCCCCTCAGCCACAAGGTCAGTCTCTTCGACCTGCACCACAAGTACGCCGACGTGATGTCCCTCGCCCAGGTGGAGCAGGCCCTGGCCGCATGTCCGGCGTCCCCGTCCACGGCCATTCGGCCGCGCACACCCTGACGCCGTCGCCCACGGTGTAACCCACGAGCTCCGGAAGCGAGTACTCCGTGTTTACCAACATCCTCGTAGCCCTCAAGGAGAACCAGCCGCACGAGCCGCTGCTGGAGCTCGCGAAGAAGGCCGGCCCCAGCCCCGCGCGCGTGCACCTGGTCACGCTCGTGCGGGTGGGGACCGAGGACGACGAGATCCAGCGGCTCCGCCGCACCGAGCGCAGCCTGGAGGAGCAGGCGAAGATGCTCACGGGCGAGGGCTACGAGACGACCTGGGAAGCGAGCATCGTCGCCGTCAGCGCCGCGGTGGACCTGGTGCGGATCGCAGCCACCCGGGAATCGGACCTGATGGTCATCGGGCTGGCCAAGCGCACGCGGGTGGGCAAGGCTCTGATGGGCAGTGACGCGCAGCGCATCATGCTCAGCGCCGAGTGCCCCGTCCTCGTCCGGCAGCTGCACGGGATGTAGCCATCTCGGCGAGGCTCCGCACCATCATCGACACCGCTGCCCCCGGAGGGCGCCGATCGGCCCGGAGGAACGTGCACTCGCGCTTGAACAGCTCGGCCGACCGACACCGGGGGAACCGTCCCGCCGAGCTCCGGAGCGCCCCCCCGGCGTCCCGGTTCGGACGACATCGGGCCGTCGATCTGGGGCCACGTCTGGTGGTGCCGCTCTGCGCCGGTGCGGTGCTGAACCCGGTCAACTCCACGGTCATCGCGACCGCCCTTTCCCCCATCGGCGGCGACCTGGGAGTCGGTCCCTCGGCTACGGCCTGGCTCGTGGCGGTGATGTACCTGGCCAGCGCCATCGGCCAGCCCGTGGCCGGACGGCTGGCTGACCAGTTCGGCCCGCGGCGGGTCTTCCTCGCCGGCGGCATGCTCGTCGCGGTGGCCGGCGTGCTCGGGGCGCTCGCACCGGATTTCAGCTGGCTGCTGGCCTCCCGGGCCCTGGTGGGTCTGGGCACGGGGGCGGCATTCCCGGCGGCGATCGCGATGCTCCGGGAGCAAGCCGGTCGACTGGGTGTGCCCACTCCCCCGCGCACGCTGGCCTTGCTGAGCACCGTGAGCCTGGTGACGCTGACCGTCGGCCCCCCGCTGGGCGGCGTCCTCGTGGACACCATCGGTTGGCGGGCCGTCTTCGCGGTCAACGTGCCGCTCGGTCTGGCCGTCACAGCCCTGGGCTTCCTCCTGCTCCCCCGGTCGTTGCCCCGGCACCGGGAAGCACGAGCCTGGCGGCTGCTCGACCTGCCCGGAACTGCCCTCTTTGGGGGCGCCGTCTCGCTCTTCCTGCTGACCACGATGAAGTTGCCGCGGCCACCGGCTGCAGTCCTGCTGGGCCTGGTGGGTTGCCTGCTTCTCCTCGTCCTGGTGGAGGTGCGCGTGCGTACGCCGTTCATCGACCTCCGCATGCTGGGCACGAACGCCGCGCTGGTGACCGCGTACGCGCGGGTCTTCCTCACCTTCCTGGTCGTGTATGGGGTGCTCTTCGGGCTGACTCCCTGGCTCCAGGACAGCCGGGGTCTGTCCGCGAGCGCCGCGGGGCTGGTACTCCTGGGCATGTCGGCGGTCGGCGCCGTCGCGGCCTTCGTCGGCGTCCGCGGTCGGCGCCTGCTCCCCCCGTTGATGGTAGGGGCGCTGGGCCTCCTCGCGGGGAGCGCCGGAATGCTGGTCCTGGACGCGGACTCGTCGATCGCTCTGCTCGTTCTCGTGTGCGCGGCGTTCGGCCTGCCCAACGGCCTCGGACTCGTGGCGAACCAACTCCTCGTGTACCGAGCGGCGCCCGCGGACCATGTCGGGGCGGCAGCGGGCCTCTTCCGAACCGCGCAGTACACCGGCGCGATGACCGCCACGGGTGTCGCAGCGCTCGCCTACGCCGACGGCGTCTCCGGCGACGGGCTGCACTTCCTGGGCTGGGTCTCCGTCGGAGCGGGAGCTCTGCTGCTGCTGCTCACGGTCGGCGACAGAGGCCTGCGCCGGTTCGCCGAGGTCTGAACGATCCCGCGCCCAGGCACCATCGGCGCGGGGGCTCGGACCCCTGGTTCAGGCGGCGGCAGCGGGGTGCCCGATGGCGTCGCAGCCACCGGCATGAGCCGCCACACCGTGCTGTCCGGGTCACCTTCCCCTGCACGCCCTCCAGCGGCACCGGGGACGGGGCGCACCCCTGTCGTCTGTCCCGACCACGCGATTTGGCCTGGCGGCGGGACCTCACGGATATGTGGCCTGAGTGTGTTGACCATGGCGCAGGGCTCCCGGTACGTTCGACCAGCGCACAACGGTTCGGCATGCGAACACGACTCGCAGTCGTAGCCCCCTCTGGATAAGTGACGTCGTACAAAAATCACCCGCCGCTGCGCAGGACCAGAGCTGCGCCAGGCGAGGAACGGCCACGACGGAAGGTCCCACAATGAAGATCGATGCGTTCTGCCACATCATGCCGCGCCCGTATTTCGATCGCTTCTTCGAACTGGACGCACCCCCGGACGTGCAGAACCTGCGTAAGCGTGTTTCCAACATCCCGGCACTCGTCGACATGAACGTCCGTTTCCGCCAGATGGACGAGTTTGGCGACTACCGGCAGATCATCAACATCGCCGCTCCGCCGGTGGAGTTCTTCGGCTCGCCCAAGATCTCCAAGGAACTGTCCCGGATCGGCAACGAGTCAATGGCGGAGCTTGTCGCCGCACACCCGGAGCGCTTCGCTGGATGGACAGCCTGCGTGCCGATGGACGACCCGGACGCCGCCGTCGAGGAGCTCGAGTACGCGGTGAACGAGCTGGGTGCCCTCGGTGCTCAGATCTACACCCACGTCGCCGGCCACCCCATGGACGAGCCCCGGTTCGACCCGTTCTACGCCAAGGTCGCCGAGCTCGGTTCACTGCTGCAGGTGCACCCCAGCCGGAGCTCCGCGTGGGCGGACTACCCCAGCGAACAGCGCTCCAAGTACGAGATCTGGTGGACCTTTGGATGGGAGTATGACCTGTCGGCCTTCATGGCGCGCATGGTCTTCTCAGGAGTACTCGAGCGCTATCCCGACCTGAAGATGCTCATTCACCACGGGGGCAGCATGGTGCCGCACTTCTCCGGGCGCGTGGGGCCAGGCTGGGATCAGCTGGGCGCCCGTACTCCTGAGGACCAGAAGGACGACATCACCGGCTACCCGTTGACGAAGCGTCCACTGGAATACTTCAAGATGATGTACGCCGACACCGCGATGTTCGGTGCCGCCCACGCTCTCCGCTGCAGTATCGACTTCTACGGCGTCGACCATGTGCTCTTCTCGTCGGACAGCCCATACGACCCCGAGAAGGGTCCCGGCTACATCCGCGCCACGATCAAGAACCTCCAGGAGATCGGCCTCAGCGAGGCCGAACAGGACGCCATTTTCCGGGGCAACGTGACCAAGATGCTCGGCCTCGAGCTCAAGGGCTGAGCCGAGCCTCTCAATCCGCCACGTTCCGAGGAGACGTTGTGAGCGACCCGCAAGTGATCATCGTCGGCGGAGGGCCGGTCGGCCTCAGTCTGGCCATCGACCTGGGGCAGCGAGGAATCCGCTGTCTCCTGCTCGACAAACGTCCCGCCCCGGGACGGCTCCCCAAGATGGAGCGGTGCAACGCCCGGACCATGGAGCACTACCGACGGCTGGGGCTGGCGGACATCATCCGCTCGGCAGGTTTCGACACGGACCTGCCGATGGACGTCTTCATCTGTCTGGAGGACGTCACCCGGCCGCCACTGGTCCAGCATCGTTATCCGTCCGTGGAGGAACTGAAGCAGCGGTCGCATGACGTAAACGACGGCACCCAGCCGGCCGAGCCGTACCAGCTGATCTCCCAGTACACGCTCGAACCACTCCTGCGCTCGGTCGCGGAGGCGACCCCGGGCGTAGAAGTCCGGTTCGGGCACGAGGTCGTCGACTTCGCGCAGGACGAATCGGGCGTCACGACGCGCGCCCGGACCCTGGACGGCGACGACCTGTCGCTCCGTTCGGACTATGTCGTCGGCTGCGACGGAGGGTCCAGCACGGTTCGCGCCCGGCTGGGCGTGGAGCTCCGGGGCGAGTCCCTCCTCGAGATGCAGCAGGCTCTCTTCTACTGCGAGGACTTGTTCGACCGGATCCCCATCGGTAAGGGCCGGCACTACCACGTCGCGGACGATCAGCACTCGTTCCTGATCGTCCAGGACGACACCAAGCATTTCTCTCTGCACGCCGTCGTGGACAGCCCTGACGACATGCCGAAGCTCTTCGAGCGCATCGTCGGTATGCCGATCGACTACGAGATCCTCTACACCGGATCCTGGACGCAGCGACTGATGGTCGCCGACCGCTATCGCGACCGGCGGGTACTGATGGCCGGTGATGCCGTGCACCTCGTGATCCCGACCGGTGGGCTGGGGATGAACACCGGCCTCGGCGACGCGATCGATCTGGCGTGGAAGCTGGCCGGCACGCTCCAAGGCTGGGGCGGCCCGGGCCTGCTCGAGTCCTACGAACTCGAACGACGGCCCATCGGGCTGCGGAACGTGGCTGCCTCGAAGAAGGCGGCGACGGGGCGCCGTGCCTGGCGAGCCATGTGGAAGTCCGACATCGCCGACAACTCGCCCGACGGGGCGCGAACGCGCGCGGAGCTCACCCGGGTCGCCGACCGCGAACAGCGGTGGAGCAACGACCTCGACGGCATCGAGCGAGGTTACCGCTATCTCGACTCGCCACTCATCGCGCACGAGGTCGAGGAAGGCCCCGACCCGGACAGCTTCACCTACACCCCCACGACATGGCCCGGCGCGCGCCTGCCCAATGTCTGGATCGACGGATCAACCGCTGTGCAGGACCGGGTCGGCAAGGGCTACACCCTCCTGCTCCTCGGGAACACGGACGTGGCGCTGGACGACCTCACCGACGCCTTCGCCGCGCACGGCGCCCCGTTCGAGACGGTGCACGTCAACTCACCCCAGGCCCGCGAGGTGTACGGGCACGACCTCCTGCTTCTTCGGCCCGACATGCACATCGTCTGGCGGGGAAGCACTCCCCCGTCGGACCCGGCACGACTGGTGAACGCTGCAACAGGCGCTGACCTGTCACCCACCGTCGACCATCCCTGATGGCCCGCGCGTCCCCTGAGGCACCTCGGTTCCGGGTGTGACGTCCCGCATGGGTCCTGGGCGAGTTCGCATGCCCTTGTCCGGATGACGAGGCCCTCGCTGTGATCATGCTGCTCGCGGCGCCGTCAGGAGCCCGCGGAACAGGGTTTGGCAACGACTGCAGGAGCCGGCAAGGACGCCGGTCGAGCTTCCGTAGATCAACGCGTGAAGGAGAAGTGAGTGTGGGCAGCAAGGTGCGGATGACCATCATGGTCGGGGACTACGACATCACCCGTCCGATCCTCGACGGCACGGTCCAGCCGCAGGGGGTCGACCTCACCGTCCTGACCGCTCCGTCGCCACCGCGCCACTGGCGCATGCTCAAGCACCGGGAGTTCGACGCCGCTGAGCTGTCCATGGGCTCGTACGTGACGCGCCGAGGCCGCGGCGAGGACGACCTCGTGGCCATCCCGGTCTTTCCGCATAGGCGCTTCCGTCACGGCTACGTATTCGCGTCGGCACGCTCCGACATTCGGCGCCCGAGCGACCTCTCGGGGGCCGCGATCGGGATCCGCAGCTGGCAGACCACCGCCGGCGTCTGGTTGCGCGGCATCCTGGGCGAGCACCACGGTCTCGCCCTGGACCAGGTCCGCTGGGTCGCCCAGGACAGCGAGGACGTACCGCTCGACCTGCCGCCGGGGGTGCACGTGGACCGCGTTCCCGCGGGACGCACCATCACCGAGATGTGTGTCGAGGGCGAGTTGGCCGGCCTCATCTACCCCGAGATCCCAGGGCCGATCCGCCGCAACGAGGGCACCATCCGCCGTGTGTTCCACAATCCCAAGAGCGCTGAGCAGGAGTACTACCGTACGACCGGAATTTTCCCGATCATGCACACCGTGGCCATCCGGGCGGAACTCCTGGCCGCCCATCCGTGGATTGCACGCAACCTCTTCGATGCGTTCCAGGAGGCCAAGCGGTTGGCCTACGAGCGGATGGAGGATCCGCGCACGGTCAGCCTGGCCTGGCTGAGGGCCCTCATCGAGGAGGAACGGGCGCTCCTCGGCCGCGACCCGTGGGAGTACGGCCTCTCCGACCGGAATCGCAGAACGCTGGAAAGGTTCCTCGGGTACGCCGGTGAGCAAGGGATGGTGGGCCGCGATGTGACCGTCGACGGACTCTTCTACCCGAGCACGCTCGAGACCCCACCCCGATCGGTGTGATGGGGTTGTCCGAGGCGGCCCGACCGATGCTGCTCCGTCCTTGACGCCCCGAGCCGCGTCGCCGTGTCAGCGAGTAACCAGATCCTCGTGCACGGCGGCGGCGACTTCGAGGAGAACGGGGAGGACCTCACTCCGGAAGGAGTCCGCATCCCGCCCGCTGGTGTGGGCCGAGACGTTCATCGCAGCGATGACCGAGCCGCTGCCACCGCGGATGGGCACCGCGACCGAGCGGAGACCCTCCTCCAACTCCTGCTCGGTGACGCAGTAGCCCTGGGCGCGGACCGTCGCCAGCACGGAAGCCAATTGACGTGGATCTGTCACGCTGCGGGACGTGCTCGGAGCCATCGCGACAGTGGACAGGTACCGCTCCAGCCATTCGCGGTCCTGGTAGGCGAGCAGCACACGCCCCATGGAGGTGGCATAGGCGGGGAAGCGGGTCCCCACATTAATGGACAACGTCACTATCCGCCGAGTGTGAACGCGCGCGACGTAGACCACCTCGTCCTCGTCGAGCACGGCAAGGGAGCAGGTTTCGCGCACCTGGTGCACGAGCCGTTCCATGTGTCCCTGCGCCACCTCCGGCAAGCTGAGTGCGGACAGGTAGGCGTACCCCAGTTCCAGCACCCGGGGACGGAGCGAGAACACGCGGCCGTCCGTCTGCACATAGCCCAGCTCGACCAGTGTGAGGAGGAAGCGGCGAGCAGCGGCTCGGGTGAGGTTGGTGGCGCGAGCGACTTCAGTCAGGGTCAGTTCAGGAGTCTCTTTTCCGAATGTCCGGATGACGGCCAGCCCGCGCTCGAAGGCACGCACGAAGTCCGGGCTCCGGGTCTCACGCCCATCCTCACCGCCGGGCTTTGACACGTCTGGGGCGGTGGACATCAGGGGTAGCAGGACCAAAATGGCAACGGGCCGTGCGCTGGGGGGTGAGAGGGCGCCGACGCGGCGATCTGGCGCCCGGACCACCTTCCGTCGTGGCAACGCCGGTCATCCACGATGATCCCCCTTCCCAGGCAGCTCTCAGTGCCCACCTCTGCGACCGTCGACCGACCATCTCCAGCTGTAGACTACTGCCTTTAGCGCCTCGCCCAGACGAGAATGGGGACTGTCGCGACTCGGTCGAGACTCGGTCTGCCGGGATCTCGTCTTGCGGAGAAGATGTCGCTGTGCCCAAGGAGTTCCCGCCGGAGTACAGCGTGACGTCGTTCGGGTCACTCGCCGCGGTGACCTAAGCCAGGCCGCGGCCGCTGCTGACTTCGACATCTCAGTCGGGTCCGTGCGCCGCTGGGCGCGCCCGGCCGCAATTGACGACGGAGTCGTCGACGGGCAGACCAGCGCCGAGCAGGACGAGCTCGTGCAGCTGCGCCGGGAGAAGCGGCGGCGGGAGATGGAGAACGAGACGAGCGGCACCAGCCGATCGTCTGTCTGACCGAACGCTACCTACGCCCGCCGACGCCGGCAGCGGGCCCTCGGCGAACTCACCCGGTCGAATACGAGCTCGCCTTCACACTCATGCCGCGCTCAGGCCGCAGTCGCGGCACGACCAGTCCCGACCGCCGTCAACCGAAGCTGCAGGAGTCCCGCCGCACCCTGCCCCTATGTCAGCGAGGCTGACCGCGTCGCCGCCTGTCCAGGCTTCTCCACCGGCACGACCACCACCGCGGCTACACCGCACTCGTGGTCTGTCTCCCGCCGTCCGCGTCACCCATGACCGGTGGTGCAGGAAGCTTTCCGTCCAGTGGAGTTCGGGCGTCAGAACTGGACCGATCGGCACTGATACTGACGCGCAGCCTCAACCGATCGGAGCAGTTGGTGTATCTCAAGCACACGGACAAGCTGCGGCGCGCCTGCCGGCAGGTCACCGCACGCGCCGGGAGGTTCTGAGCCGTGGACAAGGTCCGCGCCACGGCCCGCGATGCCGTGGCCGACGTCCCGGATGGCGCAACCGTGGCGGTCGGCGGGTTCGGCCTTTGCGGCGTCCCGGTCATCCTGATCGACGCCCTGCTCGAGCAGGGCGCCCGCGGGCTCACGACAATTTCCAACAACTGCGGGGTCGACGACCAGGCGCTGGGCGTACTGCTGTACGCGGGCCGGATCTCCCGCACGATCAGCTCCTTCGTCGGGGGCAACAAGGAGCTGGCACGGCTCTACCTCTCCGGGGAGCTGGACGTGGAATTGACTCCCCAAGGCACGCTGGCCGAGCGGCTGCGGGCCGGGGGCGCCGGCATCCCGGCCTTCTACACGCCGACCGGCGTGGGCACGATGGTCGCCGAGGGCGGCATCCCGGTCCGGTACGACGCCGAGGGCAACGTCGTCGAGACCAGCGCGCCTAAGGAGGTGCGGGTCTTCGACGGCCAGCAGTACGTGCTGGAGACCGCGCTCACCGCAGACTTCGGGCTGGTCCGGGCCGCGCAGGGTGACCGTCACGGCAATCTGGTGTTCCACGCATCGGCGCGGAACTTCAACCCGCTCGCCGGGATGGCCGGTCGGGTCACCATCGCCGAGATCGAGGAGCTGGTCGAGCCCGGCGAGCTCGCCCCCGAGCACGTCCACCTGCCCGGGGTGTTCGTCGACCGCGTCGTGGTGGTCGGCGCCGAGAACAAGAAGATCGAGAAGCGGACCACCCGTCCGCGCAACGACCGCACCGACACCCCGGCCGCCGCCGGCGAGGAGGCCACGCCCTGATGTCCCTCACCCGCGAGCAGCTCGCCGCCCGGGTCGCGCTCGAGCTCGAGGACGGCCAGTACGTCAACCTCGGGATCGGCATGCCGACCCTGGTGCCCAACTACGTGCCCGAGGGCGTCCACGTCGTGCTGCACTCCGAGAACGGCGTGCTCGGCGTCGGCCCCTACCCCTACGAGGGCGAGGAGGACGCCGACCTGATCAACGCAGGCAAGGAGACCGTCACGGTCCTGCCGGGCGCCAGCTACTTCGACTCGGCGGACTCCTTCGGCATGATCCGCGGCAAGCACCTCGACGTCGCGGTGCTCGGCGCCATGCAGGTCAACCCCCGGGGCGACCTCGCCAATTGGCTGATCCCGGGCAAGATGGTCAACGGCATGGGCGGGGCGATGGACCTCGTCCACGGGGCTCGGCGCGTGATCATCATGATGGAGCACGTCGCCCGCGACGGATCGGCCAAGATCGTGGAGGAGTGCACCCTGCCGCTGACCGGCAAGGCGTGCGTGGACCGGATCATCACCGACCTCGCCGTCATCGACGTCACGGACGACGGCCTCGTACTCCGCGAGACCGCGCCCAGCGTCAGCGCCGACGACGTCGTGGCTGCCACCGGCGCGCCCCTGATCGTGGCCGACGAGATGCGCGAGATGCCGCTGCCCAGCACCGTCTGACGGTCCGGTCAGGAGGAGGTCGAGCGGAGCTCCTCCAGGATCGGCGCCGCCACCTTGAAGGCGTGGTTCGCGGCCGGGACGCCGGCGTAGACGGCGGCGTGCTGGATGACCTCGCCTATCTCCTCGTCGCTCAGCCCGTTGTTCTTCGCCGCCCGCACGTGCAGCGCGAACTCCTCCCAGTGCCGCAACGCAATGGTGATCGACAGCGTCATCAGGCTGCGGTCGCGGCGGGCCAGCCCGGGCCGCTGCCAGAGGTCGCCCCAAGCGGTGCGCGTGATGAAGTCCTGGAAGTCGGCGGTGAACGGCGTCGTGGCAGCCACGGCACGGTCGACGTGGGCATCGCCCAGAACTTCGCGCCGCGTCCGCATGCCCGCCGCGCGCCGCTCGTCGTCGGTGGTCGGGCCGGTCGGATCGCTCACGGGGTGCCTCCTGCTGCGTCGAAGTGCCCCAGCAGGGCGCGGGTGACCTCGAACGTCCGCTCGAGGTTGGCGAGGTGCGCGGCCGGGGTGAGGGTCAGCAGGTCGGACCCTGCGATGCCGTCGGCGATGACCCGCTGGTGCTCGGGCGGCAGCGCCGGGTCCTCGAGCGCGGAGACGACGAGGGTGGGCGCGGTGATCCGGCCGAGGTCCTCGCGCAGGTCCAGACCGGCGATGGCCTCGCAGCAGGCGGCGTAGCCCTCGTCGTCGGCCCCGGAAACCATCGCCTCCAGGCCGGCCACCTGCCCCGGGTGGGCTGCCGCGTGGGCGGGAGTCAGCCAACGGCTCACCACGGTCGACGCCAGCGGCGCGGTACCGCCGGAGCGAACCGCGGCCGCCCGGTCCAGGAAACTTTGTGGATCTGCCTTCGCCGAGCTGCAGAGAACGGCGAGCCGGTGCACCCGGCCGGGCTCGCGCGCGGCCAGCCGGATTCCGGTCATGCCGCCCAGCGACAGCCCCGCGACGTGCGCCCGCTCCACGCCCAGGCGGTCGAGGAGCCCGACGACGTCGTCCACGAGGTCGTCGATCGAGTACGGCCCGCCGGGCGCCGGGGACTGCCCGTGCCCGCGGGTGTCGTACGTGATCACGCGGAACCGCTCGGCCAAGTCCGGCACCTGGGGTTCCCACATCGCGCGGGTCGCGCCGAGGGAATTGGAGAGGACGACGACCGGCGCGCCGGCCGGCCCGTCCTCGGTGTACGAGACGTCCACTGCGGGCATCACGGCCTCCCTGTCCTGCGGTCGTACTGCGCGAGCACGGCGTCGACCTGGCCCGCCGCCTCGCCGACGTCCGGTCCGCGGCCGAGCAGTCCCGTCGGGTCGACGTCGCCCCTCTCCGCGATCACGTCGGCCAGCGGACGGCCCGAGCGCTGCGCCTCGCGCACGGAGCCGGCAGCCGCGTCGTGCGCCGCACCGCGACCCAGGGACGGCGTGAGCGCCTCGGCCAGCGCGGCGGCCAGCTCCGGATCGCGGGCGGCCGCCGCGTTCGCGGCCATCCGCGCCACGTCGGGTCGCAGCTCGGCCAGGCACTCGGCCAACCACGCGGCCGCCGACCCGACGGTGGCCAGCAGAGCGCCGAGAGTCGGCCACTCGCTGTGCCACGCACCGGCCGAGCGCTCATGCTCCTGCTCCATGGCACCGAGCAGGGTGGCGACGAGGCCGGGGGCCCGTCGCGCGCAGGCCCGGGCCGAGATGGCGGCGACGGGGTTGTGCTTGTGCGGCATGGCCGACGACCCGCCGCGGGCACCGCCCTCGCTGACCTCCCCCACCTCGGTCTGCGCCATGAGGACGACGTCGACGGCGACCGTGGCCAGGACACCGGCCGCCGTGCCCAGCGCCCCGGCCAGGTCCGCGATCGGCAGCCGCACGGTGTGCCACGCGACCGCGGTCGTGGTCAGCCCGAGCTCTGCCGCCAGGGCCGCACGCAGGTCCACGCCGTGGCCCTCGCTGGCGGCCAGGGTGCCCACGGCTCCCCCGTACTGGACCGGGAGGGCGGCGTCGACGGCGACCAGCCGCGCCCGCGCGCCCTCGAGGCCGGCCAGCCAGCCAGCGGCCTTGAGCCCGAGCGTCGTGGGCAGCGCCTGCTGCATCAGGGTGCGGCCCATGACGACGTCGTCCCTGTGGGCACGCGCCAGGGCCGCCGCGGCCTCCGCGGCGACGGCGAGGTCGCGCTCGATCGCCGACATGGCGCGGCGGGCGACGAGGACGAGAGCGGTGTCCAGCACGTCCTGGCTGGTCGCCCCCACGTGCACGGCCCGCGCGGCCTCCGCGCCGACGGCGTCCTGCAGCACCCGCACCAGCGGCGGCACCGGGTTGCCGGCGTCCGCCGCGCGCGCAACCACCCGTGCCAGGTCCAGCCCGGCCGGCTCCGCGCACGCCGCGGAGACCGCCTCGGCGGCTCCGGCCGGGACCAGCCCGGAGCGCGCGGCGGCCCGGGCGAGGGCCGCCTCGACGTCGAGCAGCGCGTCGAGCCAGGCGGGGTCGGAGACAGCGGCGGCCGCACCCCCGCGCGCGAAGGTGCCGTCGAAGAGTCCGCTCACGGGATCTTCCTACCGGAAGGACTCATACGGCGAAGAACACCGTCTCGCGCTCGCCCTGGAGGTGCACGTCGAGCCGGTAGCCGTCCTCGGTCCGGTCGGCGACCAGCGTGCTCCGCCGGTCCTCGGGCAGCTCGCGCAGGACGACGTCCTCGGCGTTGGCGTCCGCCTCGTCGGCGAAGTAGATGCGGGTGACGACGCGGTCGAGGAGGCCGCGCGCGAAAACCGAGACATCGATGTGCGGCGCCTGCAGACCGCCATGCCCGTCGGGCACCCGCCCCGGCTTGAGCGTGAAGACGCCGAACTCACCGGTGCTCGTCTGGGCGCGGGCGTAGCCGCGGAAGCCCGGGTAGGACGCCACACCGCGCGGGTCCTCGGGCGAGGCGAAGCCGCCGTCCGGGTCCGCCTGCCAGGTCTCCACCATCGCGTCGGGGACCACGTCGCCGGCACCGTCCAGCACCCGGCCGCGGATCCACACGCCGTCCCGGGTGCCCTCATCAGCGGCCCAGATGCCGTCGGGCCAGCTCAGCCCGATGGCCAGGTACGGACCCACCGTGGCGCTCGGCGTGGTGCCCAGCCGGAACGGGGCGGTCAGGAAGCCGGAGCCGCGCTGCCCGGAACGGGGCTCGTGCGGGACAGCGGGGTCCGGGGGGACGTCCAGCGGGTTCACGCGACATCTCCGTCGTCGTCGGTCTCGAGCGGGGTCTGGTCGGTGCCGCGCAGCACGATGTCCCACTCGAAGGCCAGGGCCCAGTTGTCCTGCGTCCGCTCGAGGGAGTACCGACTGACGGCCCGGTGCCGCGCCGCGGCGGGAATGGCGTTGTAGATCGGGTCCTGCTCGAACAACGGGTCGCCGGGGAAGTACATCTGCGTGACCAGGCGCTGGGTGAACGCCCGGCCGAACAGGCTGAAGTGGATGTGCGCCGGCCGCCATGCGTTGTGATGGTTGCCCCACGGATAAGCACCCGGCTTGATGGTCAGGAACTCGTACCGGCCGAGGCTGTCGGTGACCACGCGGCCCAGTCCGTCGAAGTGCGGGTCCAGCGGTGCCGGCCAGTTGTCGACCACGTGCCGGTAGCGACCGGCCGCGTTGGCCTGCCACACCTCGACGAGCGCATCGGGCACCGGACGACCGTCGCTGTCGAGCACCCGCCCATGAACCAGGATCCGCTGACCGATGGCCTCGCCGTCGTTGCGCCAGGTCAGGTCGGCGTCCCGGGCGAGTACACGGTCCTCGCCGAGCACCGGACCGGTCACCTCGGTCAGCCGATGCGGGAGGTCGACCGGAGTGCGCAACGGGGCGCGGAGGGCCGTGCTCCGGTAATCGGGAAAGCCGATGGGCGTGCGCAGCGAGTCGTCCTCGCGCAGGTAGCGCGGCAGGTGCAGCCGACTACCGGATGTGCTCCCGGTCATGCCGGGACGGTACGGCCGACGGTTAGGCTGCCCAAGCCCGCACTTCCACTGGGCGGGAGGAGAACCTATGGCCGGCCGCAGCAACGCCCCCGGTCGATCGGTGACCTCGCGCGCCCTGGGGCTCCTGGACGCGTTCGGCGGCCGCACGCCTCGGCTGACCCTCTCCGAGATCGCCGAACGCTCCGGCACCCCGCTCGCCACGGCCCACCGGCTGCTCGGCGAGCTGACCGAGTGGGGCGCGCTCATCCGGCGCCCCGACGGCCGCTACGAGATCGGCCGCAAGCTGTGGGACCTCGGACTTCTCGCGCCGGTTCAGATGGAGCTGCGTCAGGTGGCCGCGCCCTTCATGCACGACCTGCACACCACGATCCGGGACACCGTGCACCTCGCCGTCCGCGAGGACCTGCAGGCCCTCTACGTCGAACGGATCTCCGGCCGCGTGTCGGTGCCCATCATCAGCCAGGTCGGCAGCCGACTGCCGCTGCACGCGACCGGCGTGGGCAAGGTGCTCCTGGCCGCTGCCCCGCTCGACGTGGTGGAACAGGCGCTGGGCTTGCTCACCCGCCAGACGAGGCACACGCTGGTCGAGCCCGGCCGGATGCGCCGGGAACTGGCCGAGGTGAGGCGTCGCCATTACGCACGGACGTCGGAGGAGATGTCCGCGGGCGCGGCGTCCCTTGCGGTGCCGGTGCGCCTGGAGGGCCGCAGCGGACCCGTCGTCGTCGCAGCACTGGGCATCGTGGTCCCCCCGCACCGGCGGGACATCCCCCGCCTCGTACCGGTGCTCCAGGTCGCCGCCCGAGGCATCGGGCGACAATTGGCCCGCGCTCACAACTTGGACTGACTACGAGCCTGGCTGAGCCTGTCTACCGGTGATGAGCTGACGACGGTTGGGGCGGGTGAGTGGCGTCACCAACGTCCGTGGTCAGGACGCCTAGTAGACGACACCTCTGCTGGTAGCCGGTAGCCAGGCGTGGCGCAATGGCCCAGCTGATCGCAACCAGGACGGTCAGCGGCACCACCGACAACTCGCCGCCCAGCCGACAACGCGTCGTATGCGCGGGGTGGCATACCCGGGACCGCCGAGCTGGCCGATCGGCCAGAAGTCGGGTCCGTGAGGATCGCCTCGTGATACTCCGCGTGATACTGCCGTCGGCGCATTTGAGGGCATCTGGATGCAATTCTAGGTCATCTCGGTGTCCACAAAGAGGGACAAAAGCGCTGGTCGAGGCATCATGACGCACCTAGATGCTTACCTGCGGACGGAAGTTCAAGTCCCCCCTCGGACACAGAGTTGGACCCCCACGGCCTCCCTGGCCGGTGGGGGTTCTTCCATCTCTGGTCCCGGCATGCCCGCCGGATGTCTGCACGATTGCGTCAGCCATCTGCATCGGTGTCGCAGTCCCGGCCGAACCGCCACCGCTCCGTGCGGCAGCGTCCGCGGTGCCGCCTGCTAGTTCCGGTTGAGGCCGTACTGCCGGGTGAGGAACGCCCGCTTGTAGTGAGCCTCGGCCGCGTCGACCTCAGCGGTGGTCGCGGTCGGGCCGAACACCCGCAGGATGCTGAAGAGGAAGTGCCGACGGTGGGTCACGTCGACCTCTGCCAGTTCGCGGAGCGCGACGTTGCCGCCGTGGCCGTCGCGGGCGTACGCGCTCCACCGACCCAGAAGGCGCTCCGTGCCGTCCGCCTTCCCGACGTACAGCTCGCCGCTGCTGGTGTCCGCGACGAGGTAGACGCCCTGGACGGCGGCGAGCGCTGTCCTCCACTCCGCGTATCGCGAGTCCTCGACGACGGCCACCAGCTCGTCGTGGGTGATGAGGACGTTGTCGAAGCCCGGGAACGGCACGCGGGCGGGGTCGGCGATCTCGACCACCGGCATCTGCGCGGCCTTCCCTCCCGCCTTGGCCCAGTTGATCGTGTCGTTCGACCACTCGATGACGAGCCGGTTCCGGAGCGACACGAGAACGTCGGATGGGTGGAGATCGAAGTACCGCTTGACCTCGGTCCGCTCGGCGAGCACTTCACCCCTGTTCTCGTAGGCCACGAGGAACCGGGACCGCCGCTTGCCGTCCGCCACGAAGTTGAGCCACACGGCAGGTGGATCCCTCGGGATCTTGCTCTGCCGGACCGACTGGATTCGGGTGTAGGTGAGGACGTTCTCCACCGTGGCGTCCTGCGGGCCGGTGAGGCCGTCTGCGCTGTAGGTGTGCCGGACGAGGAGCACGTCCTCCGTCGCGACGCCCGCCACGCTCAGCAGGTCCGCGAGGCTCAGGTCACCGCGCAACGAGGACGCCTCGGTTGGCTGCATGATCGAAACCTACGGGTCGCGCCGTGTCTCGCCCCGGTGTGGTGGAGGCTCGGAGCGGACGCGAGTCGCCGCGGGGTCGTGCCGGCAGAAGGTGTCCGCGCGAACGCCTCAGCGAGGGCGTGGTCAGACGAATCGCCGGTCGAGCCGACCGGCCGCTCCGGTCCTCCAGGCTCCGCCCGAGCGAGCGCAGCACCCTCGACGCGGGGGTGGCCGGTTCGGCGGCTCTGGCCGGCCGAGACCGAGGCGTGTGCGGGCCGGGGCCGCCCCGTCGCGGCGCGCGTTCATCACCGCTCGGCGTTCGACCGGACAGCCGGCGATCACCGGTTCACGTCACCTGTCCGTCCCGGGGGGCGAGGACGACGACGGGGATCTCGGTCGAGCGTCGTGCCGCGAAGACGTCGTGGCTCGGATCGACCGCGACCCAGCGCTGCCACAGCCGGTCGCGCTCCTCCCCCGTCGCCCGCCGGGCGCGCACCGGGCGCGGCGCCTGGTGGGCCAGGCGGACGACGGCGTCCGGGTGCTCCTCGAGGTTGAGCCACCAGGACGGATACCCCTCCTCGAACCCGTTCATCGCCAGGGTGACGAGATCGGTGCCGTCCTCCAGGTAGCCGACGATCACGCTGCGCTGCCGGCCGGACCTCCGCCCGGTGATCGTCAGGCGCAGTGCCCCCCAGCCCCGCTTGCCGGCCGGCGTCCACAGGAACCGGCCTCCGCTGAGCCGGTAGAGGAGGCGGTGCACCCGCCAGGCCGTGTGCACGAACCACGGTGGCGGCATCCTCGGGGGCCGGACTGCAGCATCGCTCACCGCGGCACCTCCGGGATGGGCGGGCCCGGGTGGCTGCTGCGATCCCCGCGGGGGGTGCCGTGCACGACTTCGTCGACCCTCTCCCGGAAGACCCGCCAGCGACGCTCGTTGTCATGGACCAACCCGGCCGACTCACAACACAGGTCCGCCGCGCGGGAGATCACCTCGGCCGCCGAGTACAGCCGCCGGGGGGCGACACGGCCGGCGCCCAGGTCGGCGCGCACCGCCGCGGGGGTGAGGTCGATGCGCTCGAGCATCTCCGCGGCACGCGCCAGGAGCTCCGCCGTCAGGGCCTGCATGTGTGCCGAGAGCCAGTCGTTGCCGATGATCCGGTGCCGTTCGCCCATGACGGCGGCGAGTTCCTCGATGTCGAGCAAGGCGGCGGCCATGTTCCAGGACGCCTTCATCGCCTGGTCCAGCCAGGCTCCGATCCGCGCGAACCCGTCGGCGTCGGCACGTAGTTCGTCGATCATCGCGGTGATCTCCGCCGGGCGCCCCTCGCCCTCCAGGAACAGCACCCCGTCGAGCGCGATGGCAGCCTCGCTGTTGAGGTCCTCCGCCCCCTCGTACGGGCTCGATGCAGGCCGCGTCACAGGTTGAGCGTTGGCCCACCGGTCGGCCAACGCCTGCAGGGTCCGGGCGTGCCGCTGCAGCCTGACCGCGGTCTCCAGCGGAGCGGTCGAATAGAAGCGCTCATGCTCCTTGTGGAACCGGGACAGGTTCAGGACGGCGTCCAGCAGCGGGGCCGAGCCGGCCTCTTCGGTGGTCATGACAGCTCCGGAGCCAGTGACCGATCCACCCGACGCGGATCGACGTCATCGGCTCACCCTGGCCCGCGCGCGCAGTGCCGGTCAGGGACGAATGTCCTCGGCCTCGGGCCGCCGGTCCCTCACCCGCCACGCCGGCACCCGGACCGACGATCGCGAGGCCCGCAGCGTGTGCGCAGGAAGCGTGGCGCCCCCTCGGACACCGAGTAGACCCCCACGGCTTTCGGGCCGGCGGGGGTGCTCCTGCTGGGGGGCGGCCGGCGGGGCCCCGACCCCACCAGCAGTCAGGGACGGACGGCCCTGACCGCGGTGAGCAGGCGCTGGAGGAGGACCAGCACCCGCTCCGTGCGGCTGTCGTGTGCGGGCAGCAATCCGAGCTGCCGCGCGACGGTGCCGGTGTCGTAGCTCGCCTGGTAGCGGCAGACCCGGTCGCCGCGGAAGACGTACATGTCCACGCCCTCGACGTCGATCCGACGGCCGGTGGCGGCCGTAGGCCGCCGGCGGGTTCGAAGGGCCACGATGGGTGCCGGTCATCCTCCACGGTGCGAGCAGCACCGGCTTGCACGCGGCGCAGAGTGACCGGCACACGGCTACCGCTCGAAGGAGTGGTCGCGGGAGTAGTCGCGGCGATCAGCCGGACGTAGCGGCCGGTGGGCGCCTCAGGCCTCCTGCGCGACGCCGACGCCTCGGCGGTGACCACCTCCGACGCCTCCGACGGGTCCCGCGCCGGCCGCGGTGAGGGGGCGATGCATCAGCACCCCGGCCAGCACGACCGTCCAGGCGTGCATGGTGTAGGCGTTGACTCTCTCCAGGGCGCCGAGCCAGGGCGTCGGCCGGTTCTCCGCGAGGGCGCTCATCAGGGGCGCCATGAGCCCGCCGGATCCCACGATGACCGCCAGGGATGCGGTGGCGTACCGCCGGAACCAGCCCGGGCGGGCGACCGCGGAGGCCGCCACCGCACCACAAGTGAGCGGAACGAAAGCCAACGTCAGGATCTGGTGCATCGTGTCGTTGAACCCGGGCTCCATCCCGCGGGTGCTCATCGGGAAGAAGGGATGGAGCGGCGCCGTGACCACGCCTGCGGCGAGCGAGAGGCCCGCCGTCCACCGGAGTGACCGACTCCCACCGGCCGACTGCCACACCCCCACGCCGAACGCACTCTCCAGCAGTCCGTGGATGGCGATCCACCTCACCGCCCCCGACCGCACGGGAGACCCGTAGGCCGACAGCTCGCTGATCGCCTGGTCCCGGAAGCTGTAGCCCTCGTACGACCGCCCCGAATGCAGGTCGCCGGCGGCGTACACCGCCACCGACGCCATCCCGGCGCGGAGCAGCCACGTCCGGCGCGTCCTCCCCCGCTGCACAGTCATGAGGGCCCGTCGGACGGCCTCCGTGGCCACCGGGCGATGGTGGATCACGGTGCGCATGCGCCCCAACCTCGACGACGAGCGCGGCGTCCTCCAGAGCATTCCGCCCTGGTCGTCCGAGGCTGTCGTACCCACCGCACACGTGGGAGGGGGCGGGCGCCTGCTATTCCTGCACGGCCCCGAGGCTTCCTGGAGACCATGGACGTAGCGCTCCCCTCGGTCCCGGGCACGCTGCGACGTCCTCGGCTGCAGCTACAGGACGTGGCGCACGTCGACGCCGACGGGTGGCCCCGAGCGGCTCACGGGCGAGCTCGTCAGCCAGGGCGACGGACGGCGCCATGACGTCGAGACCCTCCACCTGGCCCGGCGGGCGCTCGCGCCCTTCCTGACGACGAACTGACCCCGACCTGCCCGAACCTGCACGCGCTAACGTCCGGGCGTGTGAACGCCGGCGGCGAGGCACCGTGGTGGCACGGCGCGGCCGCCACGTGCCCATCCAGGAGGTCGCCGTGACCAGGCACACCCGTTCCGGGCCCGCACCGGTCGCGACGGGGGTGGACGACGGGCGCCTTGCCGGCCTCCGGCGCTGGAACCTGGCGCTGACGGTGCTGCATGTGGCCCAGGCCGTAGCGGTCCTGCTGCTGGCCAGCGGCTTCGCGATCCCCGTGACGTCGTCGTTCCCGGCCGGTCCGCCCGGGACTGCGGTACCGGCGCCGGAAGCCCTGGTCGACGTCGGCGTGGGGGCCGCGATCGCGGTCTTCCTCGGGCTTGCCGCGCTGGACCACCTGCTGACCGCCACGGTGCTGCGCCGGCGTTACGAGGAGGACCTGCGCCGCGGCATCAACCGGTTCCGCTGGCTGGAGTACTCGGTCAGCTCGACGATCATGGTGCTGCTGATCTGCGCCTACACCGGCATCACCGGGCTGAGCGCGCTGATCGGCATCGCCGGTGCCAACGTCGCGATGATCCTCTTCGGTTGGCTGCAGGAGCTGATGAACCCGCCCGGCCGCACCCGGACGACCATGCAGCCGTTCTGGTTCGGCTGCGTTGCCGGGGCGGCGCCCTGGGTGGCGGTCACCGCCAACATCGTCGGGGCCGAGCAGATCCCCGGCTTCGTCTACGGGATCTTCGGATCGCTCTTCGTGTTCTTCGCGAGCTTTGCGCTCAACCAGTGGCTGCAGTACCGGGAGATCGGCCCGTGGCGCAGTTACGCCTACGGCGAGAAGGCCTACCTGGTGCTGAGCCTGGTCGCCAAGAGCGCCCTCGCCTGGCAGATCTTCGCCGGCTCGCTGGCCGGCTGATCCGCCTCCGCGTCGTGCGGGTGCGGCAGGGACCCGCGCCTTCGGCCCGCGGGTCGGTCGGCTCTGTCGCTCCCGCGGCCGCGCGGCTTGCCTGGAGGCATGACCACGAACGAGGACCAGTTCCCCCAGGCCGGCAGGTCCCCACGTCCGATCGCCCTGCGCATCGACGAGGTGATGCCGCGTTTCGATGTCAACGTCGTGCAGCACATCGTCGTCAACGCTGATCCCCGGGAGACCTATCAGGCTGTGCTGGATGCCGACCTGATGGACAACCAGCTGACCCGCCTGATGGTCACCGCGCGAGACCTGCCGAACCGCCTGCGCCCGAGGACGTCGGACACGGAGACACGTCGGTCGAACGCCCGGTCGAGCCGGCGCCCGACGTTCCGGATGCGGGACGCGGCCGGGGAGGAGTCCGGCTGGGTGGGCCTTCGTGACGAGCCGGGCGTGGAGATGCTCGCGGGCCTCGTCGGGCAGTTCTGGCGCCGGGACTTCGGCATCGTGAAGGTCGCGCCCGGGGAGTTCGCCTCGTTCGACCGCCCCGGCTACGCCAAGACCGTGGCCGGGTTCGCGTTGCACCCGCACGGCGAGGGCCGGACGCTGCTGACCTACGAGAGCCGCACGGTCTGCACCGACGCCGCGGCACGCCGGCGGTTCGCCGCCTACTGGTTGGTCCTCCGCCCCTTCGTACGACAGATGCTGCGTGGCGCGCTGGTCTCCATGAAGCGCCACGCCGAGCACGGCGCGACGTCCCGGCCGACGACGAGTTTCTCCCCGCTGCAGCCGACCGCTTCCGGTCCCCGTGCCGACTCGGGTCCGGCGGGCGACCGTGAATCGTCGCGACGGCAGGTGGACGGCTGACGACCCGGCCCGCCCTCGCGCACGGCGCACGCCTCCGTCCCCCGAAACGGTTGGCGGTCCAACTCTTGGGCCACAGGTTCTAGCCTGGGTCGGTGACGACCACGAAGACGACGGCCGAGCCCGGCCTCGCGTCCGACGACGTGCTGGCCCTGGATCGACAGGTGTGCTTCGCGCTGTCGGTGGCTGCCCGCAACGTGGTCGCGATCTACCGACCGGTGCTCGAGCCGCTCGGGCTCACCCATCCGCAGTACCTCGTGATGCTGGCGCTGTGGCAGCACGGGCAGCTGTCGGTCAAGGAGCTGTCGGGTCTGCTGCAGCTGGATCCGGGCACGCTCTCGCCACTGCTGAAGCGGCTGGAGGCGGCCGGACTGCTGCGCCGGGAGCGGGATCCGAGGGATCAGCGGAACCTGGCGTTGACACTGACCGACCAGGGCATTGCGCTGCGCGCGGAGGCGGAGAGGATCCCCGCCGGGATCGTGGAGCGGCTGGGCCTGCCGATCGACCAGTTGATCAGCCTGCACGAGACGCTCACCCAGGTGATCGGCGCCTCCCAGCGGGCGCTCAGGAGTCCGGCGCAGGACGCGATCCCGGAGGCGACGGTCGCCTGAGTGCCGCGTCGGGCGGCGCAGCGGGCCGGCCGACGGCGGTCGCGTCCCCACCGTCGCCCGGGACGACATCGCCGAGGACCACTCCGGAGCACGCGGTCCGATGTGACCTCGCCATCAGTTTGTGCCCCAACCTTTTGTGCCCACCGTCCTCGGGGAGGATGAGTCCGTGAGCATCAGCGACCACGAGCGAGTCGGCAGGGCACTCCCGGAAGAGCGCGTGACTCCCGCCGACCCGATCGTCCGCCCGGCCCCGCACTGGTGGCTCTGGTACGCCCTGGGTGGCCGGCTGCCACGACGACACCGGAGCTGGGTGCTCTTCGACACCACGACCGGCACCTGGTGGTTGCGCCACATCGCCCGAGCGATGGTGCATCTGGCGGTCCCGATCGCGCTGATCATGATCTTCGTGCCCGCCGGATGGGGTCTGCGCGTCGGCATGTGCCTCCTGGGGATCTTCCTCGCGCTGATCTACTCGGTCGCCTACATCGCCGAGTCCGCCGAGACCCGCGTCAAGAAGGCCGGCTACCCCGTGGGTACCGCCCTGGCCCACCGTGACCGTGCCGGTCTCGTGCGTCAGCAGCAGGAGAGCGAGCGCAAGCGCGCTGCCGCGGCCAAGCGCGCCGCCCGCTACCAGAAGCGCACCGACCGCTGATCCGGCTCCCTTCGGGCGGAACGGCGGTCCCGGCGCGACCGCGCGGTGCCGTTGGTCCCGTCGTGGGAAGCCGTGCGCCACTTGCCCGCCCTCCCCCGGCGCGGCTGGACTGACCGCCATGAGGCTTTCGGGGAGACGGGGGTGGTGGGCGATCGCCGCCGCGGTCCTCATCGCGGTGGTGACGGCGGTGGGCGTGCTCGTGGCCACCGGCGGCGAGGACGACACTCCTCCCCAGGCCCGCGGGACGACGTCCCCCGTCCCCTCGACGAGCGCAGCGCCGACGAGCGCCGGGGCGACGACCACCAGCCCGGAGACGACCACGCAGGAGCCCGGCACGCCGGCACCGACGGCCCCGACGACGGCCGCACCGGTCGCGGTGCCGCCGGCACTGCGGGGCCAGGACCTCACGGTGCTGCCGACCTCCCAGCGGGTGGTCGCGCTGACCTTCGACGCCGGTGCGAACGCCGCGGCGCTGCCCAGCATCCTGGCCACACTGGCCCGCGAGGGGGTCCGCGCCACGTTCTTCCTCACCGGCCGCTGGGCTGCGGCCAACCCCGCGGGCGTGACCGCCATCGGCGCCGGCGGGCACCGCATCGGCAACCACTCGATGACCCACCCGGCGTTCACCGGGCTGTCCGACGCCGCCGTCAGCGAGGAGGTGCTCGCCGGGCAGCAGGCGATCCTGGCCGCCGGCGCGGACCCGCGTCCGCTGTTCCGGTTCCCGTCCGGTGATCGTGACGCGCGCACCATCGCCGCGGTGAACGCCGACGGCTACGTCGCGGTCCGCTGGACGGTGGACACGCTGGGCTGGCAGGGCATCAGTGGCGGCCGCAGCGCCCAGGAGGTCACGGACCGCGCCCTGGCGGGGCTGCGCCCCGGGGAGATCGTGCTGATGCACATCGGCAGCAACCCCGACGACGGCTCGACGCTCGACGCGGATGCCCTCCCGGACATGATCGCCCGGATGCGAGCCGCCGGGTACGGCTTCGTCACCCTCGACGCCTTGTTCGGATGACCACCTCGGCGTGCACGTACCGGTCGGCGTCTCGCCATGGCCGCAAGGGAGGTCAGGATGACTGACGGGCTCGTACTGGCTCGGGAACGTGCCGACGCACTCGCCCTCGAGCTCCATCGGCTCGATGGCGCGTTGACGACGGAGGAGCGGGCACAGGTGAGCCGGCGGCTGGCTCACGTGGGCGAGCAGTGCCTGGCGCCGCGGACGACGGACTCGACCTCTCTGCGTCACCGTCTCCGCACCTGGTGGCGGGGGGACGAGCTCCTGCACTCGGCGTGGTACCAGCTGCACGAGATCGAGCTGGACCTCCGCACCAAGGACCCTGACGTGGCGGAGATCGTCCTCGACGCGCGGGGTCATGTCGCCAAGGAACTGCCCAAGGCGGCGTGGAAGCAGTTCGAGGAGCGGCTGCGCGCGGCAGGACTCGACCAGGAGGCGCGTCGCGTCCTGGCCCTGGATGCCATTCGACGGTCGCACCGGGCAGCCGAGGCGCGGCACGACGGGGAACGTCAGCGGCGGCGCGGGATCTACTCCATCTCGGCGGCGCTGCTGTTCATGGCACTGCTCGTCGCGCTGCTCCAGGCGTTCAGCTCCGAGCCCTTCATCCAGCCGCCGGCCGACGGCATGGGCATCTCGCCCCGTTTCCTGCTCGTGCTGGTCATGATCTTCGGAGCCCTCGGCGGCCTGGTCAGCGGCCTGGTCTCCCTCTACATCAGGCAGACCGATTTCTCCGACGCCATCTGGTTCGATCCCCGACCGATGCTCGTCGCGGCGAAGTTCGTGATGGGCATCTGGACGGCGGTCATCGGCATCGTCGCCGTCGGGAGCGGGTTGCTGGTCGGTGCCTACACGTCGGTGGCGTCCGCGCTGCTCCTCGCCTTCATCTTCGGCTACGGGCAGCAGGCGGTCACCGGCTTCCTGGATCGGAAGGTCGCCGAGGTGTCGGAGGACGCCGGCTGAACCGGCTCACTGCGACGACTCGTCCGCGCCATCTCATCCCCGGCGGATGAGCCGGCCGGTCCCCTGCCTCGACAGGCTTCGCCGAAACCGGAACCGGCGGAAGGAGTGGCCATGACCATGACCCTGGAGCGACGGCGCACGGGTGTCGACATCGCAGTGGGTGTCCTCCTCCTCATCGCGGGGGTGATCCTGCTCGGGAACGTGGTCTTCGCGACCGTCGTCTCCGTGCTGCTCCTCGGCTGGACGGCGCTGATCTCGGGGATCGCGCTGGTCGTCGGGACACTCCTCCGGCTCCGCTCCGGCGCGTCGTGGACTGTGGCCCTGGGCGGGGTGGTCCTCGCGGTCCTGGGCCTGTTCATCCTCCGGAACTCCGCGATCGGCGCGCTGACCCTGACGCTGATCGCCGGATCGATGTTCCTGACCACCGGGCTCGTCCGCATGTTCGGTGCGTCGGTCGTGCCGGAGGCGCGGGCACTGCTGCTCGTCAGCGGACTGGTGTCGGCGGGGCTGGGCGTGTGGGTGCTGCTCAACCTGACCACCGCCACGCTCACCCTCCTGGGCACGCTCCTGGCTCTGCAGACGCTCATCGAGGGCGTGACCCTGATCGCCGTGGGCCGCGTGCGGCCGAGCTCCCACCAGCCGGGCCTGCCGACCGTCGCGCCCGTCGTCGGCGACCGCTCGACCGTGTGACCCCGGCGGCAGCATGAGGACCGGCGCGCCGTCGGCTGTTGCCGATGGTCTCCTGGCCCGTGGCAGTGCCCTGGCCGAGCAGGCATGGAGGGCCGGGGAGCCGCTCCGGAGCGCCGCAGGTTCCCTGCTCGCCGCTCTCGGGGACACGGGCACACGCAGCGGATCCGCGCTGGCTGGGCAGGGCCGGGCGGTGGTGTCGACGCTCGACGGATGGCTGGAGACCGCCCTCCGAGCGCTCGTCCCGAGAGTGGTCGACGCGCTCGTCGCTTCGGTCGATCTGACCGACCTGGTCCGCCGGCACGTGGACCTCGACGCCCTGGCCGGTCACCTGGACGTCGAGGCGCTCGTCCGCCGCGTGGATCTGGACGCCCTCGCCGCCGAACTCGACGTCGCCGCCGTCGTCGCCCGGGTGGATCCCGCCCCCGTGGTCGCGCGGATCGACCTCGACGAGGTGGTGGCCCGCGTCGACCTGGACGCCGTCGCGGCTCGCCTGGACCTCGAGCGGCTGCTGGCCCGAGTCGACCCGGACACCGTCGTCGCCCGGGTCGACCTCGATGCCGTGATCGCCCGGATCGATCTCGTGGCCCTCGCCCGCGAGGTCATCGATGCCGTCGACCTCCCCGAGATCGTCCGCTCCTCCACCGGAACGATGGCCACGGACGCGGTGCGGTCGGTGCGATCGGAGACCATGCGGGCCGACGACGCGGTCGCCGGCTTCGTCGACCGGCTGCTGCGCCGCCCGCCCGGACGCGGCGCGCCGGTCCTGCCATGAACCGGGTACCGGCCGCCTCCCCCACCGCGACCGCGGGGGTCGTCACTCGGCTGCTCGCGGCGGCGGTCGACCTGGCGGTCGTGCTCGTCGCCCTGGGAGGGCTCGTCCTCGTCGCCGCAGGCGCCCGCTTCCTGTGGTCGCCGGCGTCCTTCCGCTGGCCCGGCGAACTGGCGGACGGCTCCGGCAGCCGGATCGAGGCGTCGCTGCTCGCTGCCCGCATGCACCTGGTCAACGGCGCCCGGCCGCTCGCGCGCGACGCGCTGGCCCGCGCACTGTCGCTCGCCGAGCCGGAGCGCCGTCGTCGGCCGTTCCTGCGTCCCGGACCTTCGGGCAGGAGCCTGCTGGCCGCCTTTCCGGACCTGGTGGGGGCGCACGCCTGGCTCGGCCTGGCTCCCCCGGCGGCTGGGCGCGCTTCGGGACCGAGGGACGCACCGGTGGCCGGGACGTCGGAGATGCCGATCGAACCCTTGACCAATCGGGAGACGACCGTGCTCGTCCGGATGGCGCAGGCCATGTCGGCCGAGGACATCGCCAACGACCTGTTCCTGTCGGTCAACACCGTCAAGACCCACCAGCGCGGCATCTACCGGAAGCTCGCCGTCTCCCGGCGCAACGACGCCGTGCGGAAGGCCAGGGAACTCGGGCTCGTCTGAGCACCGAGATGCTCACGACGCCTACCCGGTGGCGGCCCGCCGGGTCTCGTACATCGAGTCGAGCAGAGCGGCGTACGACGCCTCGACGGTCTTCCGCTTCAGCTTCATGCTCGGCGTCAACTCCCCGCCCTCGACCGTGAGGTCGTGGTCGAGGATCCGGAAGTCCTTGATCGTCTCCCAGCGGTTGAGCCGGTCGTTGAGCTCCGCGACGCAGCCTCGGACGAGGTCGTGGACGGCGGCGTCGGCAGCGAGGCTCGGATAGTCCGTCGTCGCGCGACCCTCGGCGGCGGCCCACCGGGCGAGCGCTTCGGCGTCGAGCGCGATCAGCGCGGTCGCGTAGTGGCGGCCCTCGCCGTGCACGACCATCTGGCTGGCCAGCGGGCAGATCGCCTTGAACAGGCTCTCGATGCCCTGGGGGGCGATGTACTTGCCGCCCGAGGTCTTGATCAGGTCCTTCTTCCGGTCCGTGACGCGCAGCCTGCCTTCCGCGTCGAGTTCGCCGACGTCGCCCGTCCGGAACCACCCGTCGGAGCTCAGCGCCTCAGCCGTGGCGTCGGGCCGGTGGTGATAGCCGCGCATCACCAGCGGGCCGCGGATCAGGATCTCGCCGTCCTCGGCGATCCTGACCTCGGTGCCGACCACCGGTGCCCCGACCAGGCCCGGCACGGGGCGCGCCAGGTCTCCCAGGCACGCGCCGCCGGCGGTCTCGGTCAGCCCGTACCCCTCGAGGATCGGCATGCCGGCCGTGCCGAACCACGTGGAGACATCCGAGGACAGGGCGGCGCTGCCCGAGACGAGGAAGCGCATCCGCCCGCCCAGCCGGGCGCGGATCCTCGACAGCACCAGCCGGTCGGCCACCGCCTGCTGCACCTGCAGCAGCGGGCCGACGCGGCGGCCGTCGAGGCGGGCACGCCAGGCCCGGCCACCGACCTCGAACGACCACCTGTAGAGCCGCAACCGGATGCCGCCCTCGGCCTCGACGGTCTGCTCGACGGCCGCGTGCACCTTCTCGAAGATCCGCGGGGGCCCCGCCATGAACGTCGGGCGGATCACGGGCAGGTTCGCCACGATCTGGTCGACGCGGCCGTCCACGACCGTGGGAAAGCCGACCTGCAACTGCGCCGCCTCGAGCATCTTGCCGAACGCGTGCGCCAGTGGCAGCCAGAGGTACTGCAGGTCGTCCGGGCCGAGGATGTCCAGCGCATCGGCCGCGCCCGCGATGTAGGTCCAGCAGCGGTGCGGCAGCTCGACGCCCTTGGGACGCCCCGTCGTGCCCGAGGTGTAGATCAGCGTCGCCAGCTGCTCGGGTCCGACGGCAGCCACCGCCTCGTCCACCGCGGTCGGCGTCCTGGCGAGGTGGTCCGCCCCCAGGGCCGCCAGGTCGTCCAGGCCGATCACCCAGTCGCCGTCGGCCGTGCCGTCGAAGGTGACCACTCGCAGCACGTCCGGCAGCCGGTCCCGCTGGGCGCGCAGCTTGGCGACCTGGACGTCGTCCTCGGCGAAGACGACACGGGAACCGCTGTCGGCCAGGATGAAGCCGATGTCGTCGGCGCCGCTCGTGGGGTAGACGGCCGTCGTCGCCCCACCGGCGCACATGGTCGCCAGGTCCGCGTGGATCCACTCGATCCGCGTGCCGCTGGCGATGCCCACCCGGTCCTCCGGCCCGATACCCATCGCGAGCAGACCGGCGGCGAGGACGTCGACCGTCGCCTGCGTCTCGCGCCACGTCATCGAGGTCCACCCGCCGTCGCGGGGGAACCGGTAGGCCTCGACGTCCGGGCTGGCCGCCACCCGGTCGCGGAACAGGCGGGCCACCGAGCTCACCGGCGTCGCACGCCGCGTCCCGGCCGGTGCCGGGCCGTTCGCCTCCGTCGCCGGGGATCCCATCGCCCCAGCATCTGCCCCGGGACGGTCGTGGCGGCAGGGTCCGGCGGCCACGGGCGGCGGGACGATCGTCTCTGCACGCCCGCCGCCCGCCACCCGTCGCCGGCCGGCCGGGAACGCGGAGGGAGGGTCCGAGGTCCCTGCCCCGGCGGCCCTCCGCCGGTATCGGCCGCCCGGATCGCGGCGCAGCATCGGCGGCGTCCCGCCCCCGGACCGAACGGAGCGCGCCATGTCCGACCCCACGCCCGAGCAACGCCACGAGTGGGCGGCGCTCACCGACCGGCTCAGCATCGCGCTCCACGACCACGACGTCACCATCGAGGTGCTCGACCCGGACGGCGGGGACGCCTCCGTGGTCGAACGGGAGCCGTTCGAGGGCATCACCTACGACGACAAGGACGACGTCGTCGTGGTCACGGTCGCGGGGCGGACGCCCGATCAGCCCGTCGTGCTCCGGCACGTGATCCAGCGCCCGCGGGAGATCCTCGCCGACGTGATCCCCCAGGGCGCGGCGGTACGGATCACCGACGCGTCCGGGACGACGACGGTGCTGGGCCTGCTGCGCCGGACGGAGCACCAGGACCGACCCTCCGGCTGAGCGACGGCGGACCACCGGTGCCGGAGGGCCCCAAGGACCCGAGCACCGGAGCCGAGCGACCCTGGCCCCGGCGACCCCGGATCGCGACCCTTCGGTGACGGGCCGGCGCCGGACCACCGTGGTCACGGTGCCGCCGGCGAGAGGTGGTTCCCATGGCGATCCGGGCTCGCGGCGGGGTCGTGACGGTGCTGCTGATCGCTCTGCTCACCGCGGGGCTGGTCCACATCCCCACCGTGGCGGGCGCAGCGGTGTGCACCCAGGCCGATCCGGTGGTGCGGCGGCACTGCGAACTCGGCGGGTCGAGCGGCTTCCTCGGAGCTCCGACCACCGGGGTGCTGCCCACCCCCGACCGGATCGGTCGCTTCCAGTACTACACCGGCGGCTCCATCTACTGGACCGCGGCCACGGGCGCCCGCGAGGTGCACGGCGACATCCTCGCCAAGTGGGGGTCGCTGGGCTGGGAGCGGAGCTTCCTCGGCTACCCCCTCACCGACGAGCTCACCGCGCCCGACCGTGTGGGCCGCGGCTCCTTCTTCCAGGGCGGAGCGGTCTACTGGACCCCGTCCACGGGTGCGCACGAGGTGCACGGCGCCATCTACGCCAAGTGGCGGTCGATGGGCCTGGAGCGCAGCGTCCTGGGCTACCCGGTCACCGACGAGTTCTCCATGCCCGACGGCGTCGGGCGCGCCAGCTTCTTCCAGGGTGGGGCCATCTACTGGACCCCTGCGACCGGCGCACACGAGGTGCACGGCGCGATCCTCTCGACGTGGGGCGCGATGGGGTGGGAGCGCAGCGCGCTGGGCTATCCCATCTCCGACGAGTACGACGTGAACGCCGGGCGGCAGAGCGACTTCCAGGGTGGTTTCCTGCGCTGGACGGCGGCGACCGGCATCGTGCGCACCGCCGTGCTGGGCCCCTACGACCGGTCCGGCACCTGGGTGTCCCGATACGGGTTCAGCCGCGAGTTCGGCGGCCCGACTCCCCCGATCGCTCCCACGGCCGTCGATGCCATGGCCGCAGCCGGGGTGGACACGATCTACCTGCAGGCGGCGTCCAAGGACCCCCGCTTCCCCGACCTGATCAGCCCCGACCTGCTCGCCCAGTTCCTCACCCGCGCCCACGCGCACGGCATGCAGGTGGTGGCCTGGTACCTGCCCGAGCTCACCGACGTCGAGGCCGACCTGCGGCGGCTGCGTGGCATGGTCGACTTCCGCGCCTCCGGGCAGGCGTTCGACGCCGTCGCGGTGGACATCGAGGACCTGACGGTCGCCGACGTCGACCTGCGCAACGCCCGTCTGGTCGACCTCTCCGCCCGCCTGGCGGCGTACGCACCGACCACCACGCTGGGGGCGATCGTGCTCCCGCCCGTGGTCACCGACGTGCTCAACACCTCGTACTGGCCGCGGTTCCCGTGGCGCCAGCTCGCGCCGCACTACCAGGTGTGGCTGCCGATGGCCTACTGGAGCAACCGGACCGCGGCGTCGGGGTGGCGGGACGCCTACCGGTACACCAGCGAGAACGTCGCCCGGGTGCGTGGCAACCTCGGCGAGCCGTGCGCGGCGGTGTCGGTCATCGGCGGGTTCGGCGTCGGGATCCCCGCCTCGGACTACACCGCCATGGCGCGTGCGGCGGCCGATCAGGGCGCGATCGGGGTGTCGGTCTGGGACTGGGCCACCACCCCGGCGGCATCCTGGCCGCCACTGCGCGACTACGCCGTCCGCGGCTGCTGAAGCAGCCCGGTTCCGGGGCCGCGCTGCGAGCCGTGGGCTACTTCCGACCCTCCCGGCCGGGCCCTTCGTCCGTCCCGTCGCCGCCGGCCCGCGCCTAGCGTCGGCCGGGACAGCGAGATCGCGAAGGAGGAGGCAGTCGTGAGCCGTGCCCTGGTCGTCTACGAATCCGTGTTCGGCGACGCACGGGCGATCGCGCACGCCATCGCCGAGGGACTGTCCGACGGCGGGCTGGGAGTCGACGTGGTCGCCGCCGACCAGGGCCCCGCCGAGGTCGGGCCCGACGTGGACCTGCTCGTCGTGGGCGCCCCCAACCACGGCTTCTCCATGCCCCGGCCGTCCAGCCGCGAGGGAGCGGTGACGCAGCACGGGGCAGAGATCGCCGATCCGGACCGTGGGCTGCACGAGTGGCTCGACGCCGTCCGCCTCGACGCGACCGGCGCCCGGGCCGCCGCGTTCGACACCCGCAGCGACCACCCCAAGCTGCTGGTGAAGATGGACCACGCCGCCCGGACCGAGGAGAAGCTGCTGCGGGGCCACGGCCTGGCCCTCCTCGCGCCCGCCGAGCACTTCTCCGTCACCGACACCAAGGGTCCCCTCGTCGCCGGCGAGGAGGACCGGGCCCGGCGCTGGGGTGCGACGCTCGCCCGGGCGCTGGCGGCCGAACCGGCCGGGCGAACCTGAGCCTGCCCGTGTTCGCGGCCCGCCTCGAGAACGCCGTCGACCGGCACTCGGTCCGGCTGGGCGCGTGGTTGCTGCGGCGGACCCACGGCCGGATCGTGCGGCTGTGGCGCCGGCGGGCGCTCGTGCTGACCACGCGCGGGCGCCGGTCGGGGCTGCCCCGCACGGTCGTCGTGCAGTACTTCCCCGACGGGCAGGACCTGGTCGTCGTGGCCGCCAACAGCGGGATGCCGAGCGACCCCGCCTGGTACCTCAACCTCACGGCCGATCCCCGGGCCACGGTCGAGGTGGACGGGCGCACCCGCCAGGTCCGCGCCGTCCCGATGACGCCCGAGGAGGCTGCGGCGTGGTGGCCGCACGTGCTGGACGCAGCGCCGGACTACGCCCGCTATCCGAAGCGCACCGACCGACGGATCCCGCTCGTGCGGCTGGTCCCCGATCCCTCCCGGGGTGCAGGGGCCACGGGCCCGCCCGCCCCGTGACGCCGGAGGAGTTCTTCGCCGGATCGCCGCTCGGGCTGGCCGTGCTCGCCCGCGTCTCCGAGCTGCTGCAGGACGTCGACGACGTCCGGATACGAGCATCGGTCAGCCAGGTGGCCTTCTCCCGCCGCCGGGGCTTCGCCTACCTCTGGTGCCCGGGGCGGTACCTCCACCGCCCGACGGCCGAGGTGGTCCTGTCGGTGGTGCTCGGCCGGCGGGACACCTCGCCTCGATGGAAGGAGGTCGTGCACCCCGCCCCGGCGCACTGGATGCACCACCTGGAGGTGCACGCCCCGCAGGACATCGACGACGAGGTCGCCGGCTGGGTCCGGGCGGCGGCGGCCGAGGCCGGCGCGCCGGCCTGACGCCCCCCGCACCGGCACCTCCTCCACGCAGCACGGATCGGCGGACCCGCGCGGCGCTCAGCGGGGCTGCGCTCCCGTCCGCATGCCCCGGCGGACCTCCCGCTCCACGAGAATGGGCAGGAACTCCCGGATCCTGGCGTCGGCGAAGCGTCTGCGGGCGGCCGCCAGGTGGAACCGCACCTGCATCGACGCCATCGCGTTCCCCTCGACCTCACCCAGCAGGCGTGCCTCCAGCGTCGCGAGCTGGGCATCGACGGGATCGACACTCCCCTGATCGCGCTGCACCGGCACCACCGCACGATCGCGGGGCGCCGTCGGGGCAGGCTCGCGGCGCGGCTCGATCGCCTGGGCGGTGATGCTCATGGCCCCTCCACGTGGACTCGCCGCTGCCACGGCTCCATCCTGGGATCCGGGTGTCCGGCGCCGGCACGGACGAAGGTCATCCGTCCGCAGGGCACCTCGCCGCTCCCTGACCGTCCCCGGCAGTTCGTCGTGTCGCCGACCGTGGCTAGCCTGCGGAGGTGGGAGACGCGGGCACCGATCACTTCGTTCGTGTCCGCGGAGCCGGCGAGCACAACCTGCGCAACGTCGACGTCGACATCCCCCGGGACGCGATGGTCGCCTTCACCGGCGTCTCCGGTTCCGGGAAGTCCTCGCTCGCGTTCGGCACGCTCTACGCCGAGGCACAGCGGCGGTACTTCGAGTCGGTCGCGCCGTACGCGCGCCGGCTCCTGCAGCAGACGGGTGCACCGCACGTACGGGAGATCACCGGGCTGCCGCCGGCCGTGGCCCTCCAGCAGCGGCGCGGAGCGCCGAGCTCACGGTCGACGGTGGGCACCCTGACCACGCTGTCCAACCTGCTGCGGATGCTCTACTCGCGCGCAGGGACCTACCCGCCGGGAGCCCGCCGCCTGGAGGCCGACGCGTTCTCCCCCAACACCGCGGCGGGCGCCTGCCCCCGCTGCCAGGGGCTCGGGGTGGTGCACGACGTCACCGAGGACCTCCTGGTGCCCGACCCGTCGCTGAGCATCCGCGACGGCGCCATCGCGGCGTGGCCGGGAGCCTGGCAGGGCGCCAACCTGCGCAGCATCGTGACCGGGCTCGGCATCGACGTCGACCGGCCGTGGCGGAAGCTCAGCCGCAAGGACCGGGACTGGCTGCTCTACACCGACGAGCAGCCGTCCGTCCTCATCAAGCCCGAACGGGACCGCATCGACCACGGTTACCACGGCAAGTTCTGGAGCGCCCGCAAGCACGTCATGCACGTGCTCGCCGACTCCCAGAGCGAGCGGATGCGCGACCGGGCGATGCGGTTCGTCCAGAGCATCCCCTGCCCGGAGTGCCACGGCACCCGCCTGCGGCCGGAGGCGCTGGCGGTGACCTTCGCCGGCCACTCGATCGCCGAGATCAACGCGCTGTCGCTCGTCGAGGTCGCGGCGCTGCTGCGGCCCGTGGCGCTGCTCGCCGAGCCCGGTGCCGCCACGCCGACCGCGCAGTCCGGGGAGTCGACCGAGGTCGCGGTGCGGATCAGCGCCGACCTGGTCACGCGCATCGAGGTGCTGCTCGACCTCGGCCTGGGCTACCTCGGCCTCGGACGGTCCTCGACCACCCTGTCGCCCGGCGAGGCCCAGCGCCTGCGGATCGCCACCCAGTTGCGGTCGGGGTTGTTCGGCGTCGTCTACGTCCTGGACGAGCCCTCCGCGGGCCTGCACCCCGCGGACGCGGAGCCGCTGCTGGACGTGCTGGACCGGCTCAAGGCGTCGGGCAACTCGCTGTTCGTCGTCGAGCACGACATGGACGTCGTCCGCCGCGCCGACTGGGTCGTCGACATCGGCCCCGGCGCGGGCGCCGGCGGCGGGCGGGTGCTCTACAGCGGCCCGGTCGCCGGCCTCGAGCAGGTGGAGGACTCCCCCACCGGCCGGTACCTGTTCGGTCGCGCTGAGCCGATCGAGCGCCGCAGCCGGGCTCCGCAGGGCTGGCTGCACCTGCGCGGCATCTCCCGGCACAACCTGCGGAACGTGTCCGTCGACGTGCCGCTCGGGGTGCTGACGGCGGTGACCGGGGTCTCGGGCTCCGGCAAGTCGACGCTGGTCACGCAGGTGCTGGCCGAGGTCGTGCGCCGGCACCTCGGTCCGGCAGCGGAGGACCCGGACGATCCCGGCCTCGAGGTCGACCTGCGGGACGCGTCCGGGCAGGAGGCGTTCGACCGGCTCGTCCGCGTCGACCAGCGGCCCATCGGCCGCACGCCCCGGTCCAACCTGGCCACGTACACCGGTCTGTTCGACGCCGTGCGGAAGCTGTTCGCCTCCACCGACGAGGCGAAGGCCCGCGGCTACACGGCCGGCCGGTTCTCCTTCAACGTCGCCGAGGGGCGCTGCGAGACCTGCCAGGGAGAGGGCTTCGTCGCCGTCGAGCTGCTCTTCCTCCCCGGCACCTACGCGCCGTGCCCGACCTGCTCCGGTGCCCGCTACAACGCCGAGACCCTCGAGGTCCGCCACCGCGGCGCGAGCATCGCGGACGTGCTGGCCATGTCGGTCGACGACGCCGCTGCGTTCCTCGCCGACGTCCCGGCCGCGGCGCGGAGCCTGCGGACCCTCCGGGACGTCGGACTGGGGTACCTGCGGCTGGGCCAGCCGGCGACCGAGCTCAGTGGTGGTGAGGCCCAGCGCATCAAGCTCGCCACCGAGCTCCAGCGCGCGAGCCGCGGCCATGCCCTCTACCTGCTCGACGAGCCGACGGCGGGCCTGCACCCGGCCGACATCAGGCTGCTGCTCGCCCAGCTGCACCGGCTCGTCGACGCCGGCAACACCGTCGTCCTGGTCGAGCACGACCTCGACACGATCGTCTCCGCCGACTGGGTTCTCGACCTGGGCCCGGGCGGCGGGGACGCGGGTGGGCGCGTCGTCGCCTCCGGCACCCCGTCCGAGATCGCCACGGCCCCGGGGAGCGCCACCGCGCCCTACCTCGCGCGGCGGCTCGCGGGCTTGCCCGCCGCGCGGTAGCGGCCGGCGAGCGCGTACCCGGCCACGACGGCGATCACGCCGGCACCCATCCCGCACAGCGTCCAGCGCAGCCCGATCAGGTCGGCGAGCAGGCCCAGCGGGAGTGCGGCGATGCCGAACGCGCCGAAGCTCAGCATGACCAGGCCCTGCACCCGCCCGTGGTACTCCGGCTCCGCCAGGTCGAGCAGCTGCGACTGGTTGCTGGTCTGGAAGGCGAGCATCGCCGCGCCGACGGCCAGGAGCACGATCACCGCGACGGCGGCGGTCGGCGCGATCGCCAGCGCGCACACCGCCAGCCCGAAGACGGCGCCCGCCGCCACGAAGACCCGCCGGCGCCGTACCCACGAGCCGCGCCGGCCCAGGAACACACCTGCCGCGACGCCGCCGACCGCAGACGTCGCGGACAGCACCCCGTAACCGACGGAGCCGAGGCCGAACAGGTCGCTGGCGATCGTCGGCATGAAGGCCAGGTACGGCATCCCCAGCATCGTGACGCCGATGCCGCACCACACCAGGGCGTTCAGCTCGCGGTGCCGGTGGACGTAGCGCACGCCGTCGGCCAGTTCCCCGAGCGGGGACCGGCCGGAGGGCTCCCCCGGCCGCCCGGCCGGCAGCGCGGCGGTGAGGAGCACGCCGACGATCGCCAGGGCCGCACTGAACAGGAAGATCGCCTCGATCCCCCAGGTCACCGCACCGATGACCACGCCGGCCAGCGCGGGACCGACGACCCGGTTCACCTCGGCGTTGACCAGCAGCAGCGAGACGGCCTGGGGCAGGGAACTGCGCGGGACGAGTTCGGCGAGGAAGGCCATCCGGGCGGGGCCGAACAGGGCGAACCCCACGGCCTGCAGCACGCTGGCGACCAGCAGCATCCAGTAGGCGATGACGTCGAAGACGACGGCGAGCCCGATCCCGGCGCTCGACACCGCCAGCAGGAGCACCGAGAGCTGCAGCACCAGCCGCTTGGGCAACCGGTCGGCGGCCACGCCACCCCAGGGGGTTGCCAGCAGGAGGGCCACGCCGAACGCCAGCAGGATGCCGCCCAGCGCAGCGTTCGACCCGGTGAGTTCGAAGGCGAGCCAGCCCCGGGCGATCGCCTGCGCCATGACACCGAGGAACACCGCAGCGGCGTTGAGGTACAGGACCAGGAACCCGCCGATCCGCAGGATCGCCATCGCGCCGAGCTGGGCGGTCTCGGGCGGTACCGGAAGGACGGTCTCCCCGGGCACCGGGACCGCCGGAACCGGCACCTCGGACAGCGGGGCCGGCTCCGATGCGGCCGGTGTCCATCCGGTCCGGTCGCGCCGCGCGTCGATGGGCCGGATGGCTTTCCCGCTCATGGCTCCCCTCGTCCGGCGCCCGTACGGGGCGACCTGACCGTCCAGCACACCTCCCGAGCGAGCGGGCGCAGCCCCGACCTTGCCACACGAGGCGCCCGACGATGAGGGATGTGCCGGGCCCCGGCACGTTGTAGCGCGGCCCGCGCGCGTGCTGGACTGTGCACGTGCTCCGCCTGCGCCAGCTCGTGCTCGCCGCGCACGAGCGCGCGCCGGTGGAGCAGGCGCTGCGGCAGCTCCTCGCCGCGCCCTCGGCGCACCACGACCCCGGCGTCGGTCGGTTCGGCCTCACCAACGCCGTCCTCGCCGCGGGCTGCGACTTCGTCGAGGTCGTCTCGCCGTCAGCACCCGGCACGGCGGTCGGCCGGTGGCTCACGCGGAACGGCGGCGACGGCGGCTACATGCTCATGGTCGACGGACCACCGACCATCACGGCGCCCGACCGTCTCGCGTCGCTCGGCGTGCGCGAGGTGCACCGCGTCGAGCTGCCCGACGTCGTCGACGTGCACCTGCACCCCAGGGACACCGGAGGCGTGCTCCTCGCCCTCGACGCCGTCGACCCGGCCGGGTCGTGGCGATGGGCGGGTCCGGCATGGACCGGTGGCAGCCCGACGTGCGCCGGGGGGTTGCTGGAGGTCACCGTCGCGGTCCCCGACCCGGGCGAGGTGGTCCGGCGATGGGCGGCGCTGCTGGACGTCGCGGCGGCCGGCAGCGACTGCCGGCTGCAGCTCGACCACGGCCGCCAGCACCTCTCCTTCGTCCCCGGTGCAGGCGATGTCGCCGCCGTGACCGCGGCGCGACTGGCGTTGCCGGGTGCCGAGCGTCGCGCCGCCGACGTCGGTGGCGTCCGCTTCGAGGTCGTCCCGCTGGAGGAGAAGACGTGACCGAGATCCAGACCGGCACCGACCACCTGCTCGCCCGCGTCGAGGACGGCGTCGCCGTGCTCACGATGAACCGACCCCAGCGCCGGAACGCGCTGTCCGAGCAGATGCTCGCCGCCCTGGGCACGACGCTCGCGCAGGTGGAGGCGGACGACGCGGTCGGTGCGGTGGTGTTGACAGGGGCGGGTGGCGCGTTCTGCGCGGGCGGTGACGTCAAGGGCTTCGCCGAGCGCACCCCCGGTGCGCCCGGTGCGTCGGCGGCGCGGCTGCAGCGCGCCAACCAGCGCGCCACCAGCGGGCGCCTGTGGCGGATGCCCAAGCCGACCATCGCGGTGCTGCCCGGGGCCGCAGCGGGTGCGGGCCTGTCGCTCGCCCTGGCGTGCGACCTGCGCTACGCGGCGTCGTCCGCCGTGCTGACCACGGCGTTCGCCCGCGTCGCGCTCGCCGGCGACTACGGCAGCGCCTGGTTCCTCGTGCGCCTCGTGGGTCCGGCGCGCGCCCGCGAGCTGCTGTACCTCTCGCCGCGGCTGACGGCCGACGACGCCCTGCGGCTGGGGCTGGTCAACGCGGTCGTGCCGCCGGACGCCCTCGAGCAGGAGGCGTTGGCGGTGGCGCAGCGACTGGCGAACGGGCCGCGCACGGCGCTGGCGTCGATGAAGGCGAACGTCGCGCTGGCGCTGACCACTCCGCTCGACGAGTACATGGACGTCGAGGTGACACACCACCTCGCGTCGTTCGCCACGGACGACCACGCGGAGGCCGCACGCGCCTTCGTCGAGAAGCGTGACCCGGCTTTCGGCGTCCGCGGGGTCGGTCCCGGGTAGGTCCGGGGCGCACCGGAGGCCTGGAGTCGGGTCGTTGGACTCTGCGTCGGGCAGGGCCGGAGCCGCACGCTTCGGGCGACTCCTGGCCCGGACCGTGACCCGAGGTGAGCCTGATGACAGCCAGCCCGCCGACCGGCGCGAGTCCGCTGGACAGTGCGCTCGATGTCTTCCGCGTGCGGCAGTACTTCAACGTGCTCGCCCGCAGCCGCGATCTCCTCACCGGCGTGCGACGGGACCTGGGCTTCGTCGACGACGTCCGGCGCGCGATGTTGCCCGGGACGACGAGGCGGCGGCAGCCGACGGGCTCACCCTTCCCCCAGCAGCACGCCGACGGTGTGGCGCCTCTCCGGGGCCGGGTCGGCGTCGTGAGCACCGGCGGGAGCGGGGCGCTCGCGTCGCTGGTGGGCGTCGCCCGCGCCCTGGAGGAGTCCGGCACCACGGTGTCGGTGTGGTCGCTGTGCTCCGGCGGGGCGATGTTCGGCTTTCCGCTGGCCGCCGGGCTCGGCGCCGACGAGGTGGCCGAGATGGTGTCCTCGATGGATCCCCGTGACTACCTCGACGTGTCGTGGCGCGACCTGGCCGGGGCGGTGACCACCGCGGGCCGTGGCTGGGCCGGACTGCTCCGCGGGGACAGGCTCGAGGCGTTCTACCGCGACCGGCTCGGGGACCGGACGCTCGGCGAGCTGGCCACACCGGCGTACGCGCCGATCTGGAACATCGAGAGCAACACCGTCGAGTACCTCGGCCCCAGGACCCACCCGGAGATGACGGTCGCCCGGGCCATCCGGATGGCGGTGTCGCTGCCGTTGTTCGTGCAGCCGGCGGTGCTGGACGGCCGGTCGTGGTGCGACGGCGGCATCGTCGACATCTTCCCCGTCCACCCGGTCCTCGACATCGAGCCGCCCGTCGACACCGCGATCGCGGTCAACGCCTTCTACCCGCACGAGTTCGGTGGTGAGGACGCATCCGGTTGGGAGCGACGGCGACTGAGCGTCCTGCAGATCGGCAGCCAGGTGCGCACCAGCCAGCAGGTGCAACTGGCGCGGGAGAACCTCGATCGGCTGCGCGCGCACGCCGAGGTGCTGCTCCTCGAGCCGGTCCCGTACCGGAGGGTCCACGGCACGGGCTTCTACAAGCAGTTCATCGATGTGTCGGAGTGGCCGGAGTTCATGCTCGCCGGCCACCGGGCGACCCTCGAGGCGCTCCGGGCGCAGGCGCCGCAGGCCCGGCCGTCCACCCAGCGGGCTCCTCGTGGGCGCGTCCCGCGCCGCGCACCGTGACGATGTCGGGCAGGCTGAGGGGGATCGTCGGCCGGACGTGACCGCAGGCCCCAGGGCCGTCGGCGAGGTCCAGGTATCGGCCCCAGCAGGACGGAGAACTCCCATGTGGGCACAGACGCTCAGCGGCCCCTTCCGGTTCGAGCAGGTCGAGCTCGCCGCCCCTGACCCCGCGCAGCTCACCCCCCGGCAGGTGCTGCTGGCCACCCGCGCCGGCGCCATCTGCGGCAGCGACCTGCCCAACTTCCGCGGCGGGCTGTGGCCCCACCCGGCCGCCGCGGACGGGTGGGGTGCCACGCGGGCGCCGGGCTTCCCTCTGCACGAGATCGTCGGGGAGGTCGTCGCCAGCCGGCATCCCGACCACGCCCCCGGTGACCTTGTCGTCGGCTGGGCGTCGATGTTCGACGGCATCGCCGAGCTCGTGGTCACCGACGGCGACGGTCTGGCCGGCTACGACACCGCCCTGCCGACCACCACCGCGGTGATGCTGCAGCCCCTGGCGTGCGTGCTCTACGCCGTCGAGCAGCTCGGCGACATCACGGGGAAGAGCGTGGCCGTGCTCGGACAGGGCCCCATCGGCCTGCTCTTCAGCCACGTCCTGAAGGCCCGCGGCGCGGCCCGCGTGACGGGCGTGGACCCCGTGGACCGCACCGACGTCGCGTCGGTGTTCGGTGTGGACGACGTGGTCACCGCCCGCGCCGAGCGGTGGGCGGGCCGCCTGTCCGACGCCGACCGGCCGTCGGTGGTCGTGGAGGCGGTGGGCCACCAGATCTCCACGCTCCAGCCGGCGCTGGACGCCGTGGCGTTCGGCGGCCAGGTCTTCTACTTCGGCGTGCCGGACGACCCGATCTACCCGTTCGACATGATGACCTTCCTGCGCAAGAACCTGACCCTGCGCTCCGGCGTGGCCCTGGAGCGGCGCCGGGTGCTCGCAGACGCCGACCGGTACCTCGCGGCGCACCCCGAACTGCGGGACGGCTACGTCACCCACGTCCACCCGGTCTCCGACGTGCAGGCAGCCTTCGCCACCGCGCTCGCCCCCCGCCCGGGACAGCTGAAGATCTCCATCGACATGACCTGAGGCTCGACCCCTGAGTGCATGCGGTTGCGGATCCGGGTCGAGCGGCTGACCGATCGCATGCCACGCTCAGGGGGCAGTCCTCCCGCCGGGACCGCGTGTGCCGCATGCGCCGAGCCCCGGCGGGGACCACCCCGCCGCCAGAAGAGCCAGCTGAGAGGGACACCTGATGCAGAGAGCCGAGCCAACGGAGCTGTTCGACCTGCGGATGAGCGAGGAGGCCCGGCCGCTGTACGACCGCGTCGTCCGGTTCCTCGAGGACGTGGTCGCGCCGATGCAGGAGGAGTTTCACCGGCTCGGCGAGGGCCGCGCCGACCGCTGGTCGTACGCTCCGGGCCAGCTGGAGGCGCTGGAGGGCGCCAAGAACAAGGCCAAGGAAGCCGGCCTGTGGAACTTCTTCCTCCCGAACTCCGAGGTCGGCGGCCTGACCAACCTCGACTACGCCTACATCGCCGTCGAGCTCGGCAAGTACCCGCTGGGTTCGGAGTCGCTCAACTGCTCGGCTCCCGACACCGGCAACATGGAGGTGCTCGAGCGCGTCGGCACCCCCGAGCAGAAGGCCCGCTGGCTCGAGCCGCTCCTCAACGGCGAGATCCGCTCGGCCTTCGCCATGACCGAGCCCGACGTCGGCAGCTCGGATGCCAAGAACGTCCGGCTCCAGGCCCTGCGTGACGGCGACGACTACGTGCTCAACGGCGAGAAGTACTACATCTCCGGAGCCGGCGACCCGCGCTGCAAGATCATGATCGTCATGTGCCAGACGAACCCCGAGGCACCGGTGCACCAGCAGCAGTCGCAGATCCTGGTGCCGATGGACACCCCGGGCGTCCAGGTGATGGAGCCGATGGAGGTCTTCGGCCGTGACGACGCCCCGCACGGCCACATGCGGATCCGCTTCACCGACGTGCGGGTGCCGGTCGCCAACATCCTGCTCGGCGAGGGCCGGGGCTTCGAGATCAGCCAGGTCCGCCTGGGCCCCGGTCGCATCCACCACTGCATGCGCGCCATCGGCCAGGGCGAGAAGGCCCTCGAGCTGATGGTCCGTCGCGGCAAGTTCCGCGAGGCGTTCGGCAAGCCGATCCTGAACCTCGGCAAGAACATGGAGACGGTGTCGCGGGCGCGGATCGAGCTCGACGCCTGCCGGCTCATGGTGCTGAAGGCGGCCAAGGCGATGGACGTGCTCGGCAACGCCCAGGCCCGCGTCTACGTCTCCGCGGTCAAGGCGATGGTCCCGGAGAAGGTCTGCCAGATCATCGACCAGGCCATCCAGATCCACGGCGCCACCGGGGTCTCGCAGTGGACGCCGCTGGCCGGCATGTACGCCAGCCAGCGCACCCTCCGGCTGGCCGACGGCCCCGACGAGGTGCACCACTTCGTCGTCGCCCGGCACGAGGCCGGCCGCTACAGCGAGCCGGCCCCCGGCCGGTCGGAGTCCCGCGGCGAGGGCGTGTTCGCCGGCCCCTGAGGGATCCGTCCCCCAGCGAACCGAGCGAGGAACGGCAGGGCCCGGTCACCACGGTGACCGGGCCCTGCCCGTTCCGGCGGGAACCGCGGCTCAGGGACGCAGGCCGCGCCGTACCTCGTCCAGGGCCTGCGTGAGGCCCACCCGCGGCGACCAGCCCCACCCCCGCGCGCGGTCGGCCAGCAGCCGCCCGGTCCAGACGGGCTCGTCGGTCCACTCGGGCTCGACGCCCAGTGCGTCGGTGACCGTGCCGAGGTAGTCGCGCCACGTCGCCGGCTCCCCCGCGACGATCACCGGGGTGGTCGCCCCGGCCACCGGGCCCCGCGCCGCGTCGTCGGCAGTCGGGACCGCGCCCGAGGCGACGTCCGCGATCAGTGCCGCGAGGTCGTCGACGTGCACCCAGGACCAGGTCTGGGCCGGGTTCGCCCCGCGGTCGCCGTCCCGGATCGCCCGCGGTCGCAGCGTGTTCCAGACCGACGTCTCGCCGGCGCCGATGATCGCCGGCGGGCGGACCAGCACGACCGTGAGCCCACCCACCTCCGCGAGCGCGGCGTCGGCGGCGTTCTTGGTGTCGGCGTAGGCCCCGCTCCCCTCGGGCGCCAGGGCCCCGTCCTCGGCCACGTCCCCGAGCCCGGCCGAGCGGTCGTACACCGCGGCCGTGGACACGTGCACCAGGCGGGCGACGCCGGCGTCCCGCGCGGCCCGGGCGAGGACCGCCGTCCCCTCGGCGCCCACCCGCTGCTGCACCTCCCGGGACGAGCCCATCGGGTGGACGGTCGTGACGACGGCGTCGGCGCCTCGGGCCACCTCGCGCGCGAAGGGCTCGTCGGCGAAGTCGCCGACCTGCTCCTCCACCCCGGCGAGGGCGGGTGCGCTGCCGGCCCGGCGGACGACGGCGCGCACCCGCGCCCCCCGCTCGGCGAGTGCCCGGCACACCGCGCTGCCCACCAGGCCGTTCGCACCGGTCACCACGACGACGGGGGTCTGCTCGGTCATGCCGCCACTGTGCCAGCGACCGGCCCGGCTCACCCCCGGAGCGGCTGCCGCTCCTCCGCGAGCCGCCCGGCGAACAGCGGCGGCAGGTAGCGCAGCATCAGGGCCGACCACACCGCGTGCGTGATCATCGACGCCTGGATGCCGCCGGTGATCCGGCGCTGCTGCGCGAAGAGCAGGCCCATCGGCACGCTGGCCAGGACGAGCGCCGGGTTGCGGGTGGCCGTGGTGGCCAGCCCGTACACGGCCGTCGACGCCAGCACCGGGCTGTGGGGGCCGGCTGCCGCGTACAGCGCGCCGCGGAAGAACACCTCCTCCGCGATCCCGTTGGCGAGCGCGGTGGTGAGCACGAGGGGATCGGATCCCTGGTCGGCGTAGCTGAGCACGGAGCCGATCGCGCGATCCAGGACGGGGATGCGGCGGGCGACCAGCGCCGCGGCGTAGAAGGCCCCGAAGGCGACGACGCCGGAGGCGAGCGGCGTGAGCACCGGCCGGCGCAGCGTGTCCCCCGGCCCGAACATCCGCCCCAGGTGCAGCGGCCCGGACGCCAGCCCCCCGGCCACCCACGTCCCGGCGACGCCGAGGGTCAGCCCGTAGAAGCGCGGCGAGCCCGGCGGGGTCGACAGCGAGACCCCGAGCAGCGACGCGCCGGCCACCGCGACCACGCCGGTCACCCGCCGCCGGCGCCGGAAGACCTCGTCGCTGTCCCAGTGCTGGCGGGGCACGCTGCGCACCAGCGGTCCGGAGGCCCGCGCGATCGCGGTCCGCAGCCCTCGGAGCGGCCGGTGGCCGGTCACCGCCGCGCCCCGCGGCTCAGCCAGCCGCGGCGCCGCTCCCCCACCTGCTGCCGGCGCTCCCGCGCCCGCTCGACCAGCGCGGTCATCACCATCTCGTCGTAGCCCATGGGCTCGAAGGGGACCACCGAGCGGATGGCGTCGTCGGTGACGACCACCTCGTTGGTCATCGAGTCGATCAGCGACCGGCCCGTGGTCACGTCGACGTCGGTGACGAACGCCAGCCAGCGCGAGGACAGCTGCGGGCTGAGCAGCGGCACGGGGATCACGAACAGGTGCCGGTTCTGGATGTCGGCGATGCGGGTGAGCATCTGCAGGTAGGTGAGCACCTCCGGCCCGCCCACCTCGAACACCCGGCCCTCTGCCTCGGGGGCGTCGAGCACGCCGACCAGGTAGCGGACGACGTCGGCGACCGCGATCGGCTGGGTCCGGGTGCTGACCCAGCGTGGCGTGACCATGGCCGGCAGGTGGGCCACCAGCTGGCGGGTCATCTCCCAGGACACCCCGCCGTGGCCGACCACGATGCCGGCGCGCAGCACGGTCACCGGGACGCCGGTGGCGCCGAGGAGCGTCTCGACCTCGCGGCGGCTGCGCAGGTGCCGGGAGAGCTGGTCGCCGTCCTGGCCGAGGCCGCCCAGGTAGACGATCCGGCCCACCCCGGCCGCGGCGGCGGCGCGGGCGAAGGCGCGGGCGGCGTCGGCGTCCTTGCGCTCGAAGTCGGGGTCGTCCAGGGAGTGCACCAGGTAGTAGGCGGCCTGGCATCCCTCGAGCGCCGTCCGCAGCGAGGCCTCGTCGCCGACGTCGCCGGCCACCGGGCTGCCGGCTCCTCGGTACCGCTCGGGCCGCCGGGTCATCGCCCGGACCTCGTGGCCTGCCTCCTCGAGCGCGGTGGCCAGCCGGCTGCCCACGAACCCCGACGCACCGGTCACCAGGATCCTCATGGGCACAGCCTCGCCCGGACGGGCCGTCGGGGCGACCCGTGGACCCCGGCGGCGGATACCGTGCTGCCCTCGGCGGACCCGCTCCGGGTCGGCCACGTGCGAGCCGGAGAGCCCGTGTCCAGTTCCCTCGACGAGTCCTCGGCCGGGCAACGCCGGGGCCGCCGCATCGCGATGTCCCCCTCGGAGGTGGACGCCTTCCTCCGCGAGGAGCGGACCTGCCGCGTGGGCACCATCGGTCCGGACGGCGCCGCGCACGTCTCGCCGCTGTGGTTCGTCTGGGACGGGACGGCGCTGTGGCTGCACTCCCTGGTCCGTGCGCAGCGCTGGGCGGACCTGCAGCGGGACCCCCGGGTGACCGTGCTCGTGGATGCCGGCGTGGAGTACACCGAGCTCCGGGGCGTCGAGGTGTCGGGCCGCGCCGTCGGAGTCGGCGACGTGCCGTGGACGGGCCTTCCGGACCCCGCGCTGGACGAGCCGGTGCGGCTGTTCGGCGACAAGTACGCCGGTGGCCGCCTGCCGGCCGACAGCCGGCACGCCTGGCTGCGGGTCGTTCCGGAGAAGCTCGTCAGCTGGGACTTCCGCAAGGCCGGCTGATCCGCCGGCTCACCTCGGGGCTGCCGCCGACTCCAGGGCCCGGCGGGTGAGCAGCCGGGCGAGGTGTCGGCGGTAGTCGGCGTCGGCGTGCATGTCGGCCACCGGTGAGGTGCCCTGGTCGGCCAGCGCCGCGGCGTCGGCGATCGAGGCGCCCGCGGCCAGGGCCTCCTCGGTCGCGGTCGCCCGCAGCACCGCTCCGCCCATGTTCGCCAGCGCCACCCGGCCGTCCACGGCTGCCGCCGCGACGATCGGCCAGTCGTTCGCCCGCCGGGTGAACTTCTCGTAGCCCCAGCCGAGGCTTCCGGTGCGCGGCACCCGCAGTTCGACGACGAGCTCGTCGGGCGACATCGCCGTCTCGAAGAACCCGGTCCAGAACTCGGTCACCGGCACCTCCCGGCGCCCACCGGGGCCCTGCAGGACGACGGTCCCGCCCAGCGCCAGCAGCGCGGTGGGCAGATCCGAGGCCGGGTCGCTGTGCGCCGTCGTCCCGCCGATCGTGCCGCGGTGGCGGACCTGGGGATCGCCGACCAGGCCGGCGACGTGCGGCAGCAGCGGCACCTCGGCGCGGGCGACCTCGTCCCGCTCCAGCTCGTGGTGCCGGGTGCCCGCGCCGATCGCGACCACCGCGTCCGCGCCGTCGCCCTCGACCCGGACGTAGGACAGCTCGGGGATGCCGCTGATGTCGATCAGCACCGTCGGGACGGCCAGCCGCAGCTTCATCAGCGGCAGCAGCGAGTGCCCGCCGGCCAGCAGCTTGGCGTCCTCGCCGTGCTCGGCGAGCGCGCTCAGCGCCTCGTCGACCGAGCCGACGCGGACGTAGTCGAACGGCGACGGGATCACGCCTCGACCTCCTGCGCACCCGGGACGCGGCCGGCGGCAGGGCCTGCCTGCGCCGCGGTGCGGACCGCCCGCACGATGTTGTGGTAGCCCGTGCACCGGCAGAGGTTGCCCTCCAGGCCCTCGCGGACCTCGCGGTCGGACGGGTCCGGGTTGTCGGCCAGCAGGCCGATCGAGGCCATGACCATGCCCGGCGTGCAGAACCCGCACTGCAGGCCGTGCTCCTCCCGGAAGGCCGCTTGCACCGGGTGCAGTTCGCCGTCGGCGGCGGCCAGCCCCTCCAGCGTGGTGACCTGCGCGCCGGCGGCCTGCACGGCCAGCACGGTGCAGGACTTCACGCTGAGCCCGTCGACGATGACCGTGCACGCGCCGCAGGACGTCGTGTCGCAGCCGATGTTGGTCGCCTTCAGCCCGCGCTCCTCGCGCAGGTAGTGCGCCAGCAGCAGCCGCGGCTCGACGTCGTCGGTGTGCTGTTCGCCGTTCACGGTGATGGTGACCTGCATCGGATGCCCCTCTGCCGACAAGTGGTGGTCGAGGTCTACACCGTGCGGGTGCTGCGCACACCACGGGACCCCCCGGCAGCCCGTTGCGCGTGTCCGGCCTTGCACCGGGGCGGAATGGATGCCAGGTTCCGGGCATGGCGATCTCGGACACGACCAGCGGGATGCTGCCCGGGGGCAGCATCCTGGGCACCCGGGTACTGCGCACCGAGGACCCCGGCTTCCTGACCACCGGCGCCGTCTACACCGACGACCTGGTCGACGAGCGGCTGGCCGGCGCCCTGCACGTGACCTTCGTGCGCTCCCCGGCTGCGCACGCGCGGATCACCGGGATCGACACCTCGGCCGCCGCCGGCATGCCCGGGGTGGTGGCCGTCCTGACCGCCGACGACCTCGACGCGCCGGCCCAGCGACCGGCGATGCCGATGTACCCGAAGCCCATGGTCCAGCCGCTGCTCGCCCGCGACGTCGTCCGCTTCGTCGGCGAGCCCGTCGCGGTGGTGCTCACCGAGGAGCTGTACCAGGGCGAGGACGCCGCCGAGCTGGTCTCGGTGGACTACGAGCCGCTGCCGGTCGTCGTCGACCCCCGGGGGGCGCTGAGCGGCGAGGTGCTGCTGTACCCCGAGGCGGGCACGAACGTCTGCTTCGCCGGCCCCGCGAAGGCGGCGACGGCCGCGCCCGGCGACGACCTGGCCGCCGCCGAGGGCGCCACCGACGACGGCGGGGCCGCCACGACGGACGCCTTCGCCGACTGCGAGGTCGTCGTCACCCAGGAGATCGTCAACCAGCGCGTGGCCGTGGCGCCCCTGGAGGTGCGCGCGGCCGCCGCGGCGTGGGGCGAGGACGGGCGGCTGACGCTGTGGCTGCCCAACCAGGGCGCCCAGGGCAGCAAGCGGGCGGCGCGCGGCATGCTCGGCCTCCCCGCCGACCAGGTCCGGGTCATCACCCCCGACGTCGGCGGCGCCTTCGGTGGCAAGTTCGGCGCCGACGTCGAGCACGTGGTCGTCGCCCTGGCCGCGAAGCACGTCGGCCGGCCCACCACCTGGGTGGAGACCCGCTCCGAGAACATGCTGGCGATGACGCACGGCCGCGGCCAGGTGCAGACGGTCACCATCGGCGGCGACCGGGACGGCCGGATCCGGGCCTACCGGCTGCACGTGCTCCAGGACGCCGGCGCCTATCCGAAGATGGGCGCGCTGCTGCCGTCGCTCACCCTGCTGATGGCGCCCGGGGTCTACGACATCCCCGTGCTGGAGACCTCCTTCCAGAGCGTGGTCACCAACACGACCCCGATCGGCGCCTACCGCGGTGCGGGCCGGCCGGAGGCGACCGCGGCGATCGAGCGGGCCGTGGACCTGTTCGCGGCCGAGATCGGGCTGGACCCGGCCGACGTCCGGCGGAAGAACCTGGTCGCCCCCTTCACCGAGCCGTGGATGAGCAAGGGCGGCGCGCTCTACGACTCCGGCGACTACCCGGCGGCGCTGGACGCCGTGCTCGAGGCGGCGGACTACCCCGGGCTCCGCGCGGAGCAGGCAGCCCGACGCGAGCGTGGCGACGTCCGCCAGCTGGGGCTGGGGTTGTCCGTCTACGTCGAGATCACCGGTGCCGGCTCCGAGGCCGGCGACCCGAACGAGAACGCGGTCGTCGAGGTGCACCCCGACGGGTCGGCGACCATCCTCACCGGCACCTCCCCGCACGGGCAGGGGCACGCGACCGCGTGGGCGATGCTGGCCAGCGAGGAGCTCGGCATCCCGGTCGAGCGGATCACCCTCAAGTGGGGCGACACCGACCTGGTCCCGAAGGGCGGCGGCACCGGCGGATCCCGCAGCCTGCAGCAGGGCGGCGCGGCCGTGCGGCAGGCCGCGGGCGAGCTGATCGAGCTGGCCCGGCAGCGGGCCGCCGAGGAGCTGGAGGTCGACCCCGCCGACCTGGTGGTCGACCGCGAGCTCGCCGGCCTCCGGGTGGCCGGCGTCCCCGGCACGTCGGTCTCGTTCGCCGCGCTGGCGGAGAAGGAGCGGCTGTTCGTCCGCAGCGTCTTCACCGCCCCGGGCGCCACCTACCCCTTCGGCGCGCACGTCGCCGTCGTCGAGGTCGACGTCGAGTCGGGCAAGGCCGAGCTCGTCCGGCTGATCGCACTGGACGACGCGGGCGTGATCATCAACCCGCTGCTCGCCGAGGGGCAGCGGCACGGCGGCCTGGCGCAGGGCGCGGCGCAGGCGCTGCTGGAGGAGGTGCTCTACGACGCCGACGGCAACCCGACGACGTCGACGTTCGCCGACTACCCGATCGTCTCGGCCACCGAGCTGCCCACCTTCGAGCTGGTGACCACCGAGACCCCGACCAGCTACAACCCGCTCGGCGCCAAGGGCATCGGCGAGGCCGGCACCATCGGCGCGACCCCCGCGGTGCAGAACGCGGTCATCGACGCCGTGGCCCACCTCGGCGTGCGGCACGTCGACATGCCGACCACGCCGATGCGCGTATGGCGGGCGGTCCAGGGCGGCGCCAGCGCCGGCTGATCGCAGCCGTCGGGTCAGCCCTCGGCGTGCAGCCGGTACAGCGCGGTGTGGTGGACCTGGAACACCGGCTTGTCGCCGGCGAGGACCAGCGCGTCGTATCGGACCTCGTCGTGCCGGCCCCGCCGGCCGACGTGCGTGACACGACCGTGCGTCGTGAGCACCACGGGCAGGCGGGCGACGCCGAGGAAGCGGCAGTCGCTCGCGGTGTGGATCCAGGGCCCCAGGGCCACGTTCTGCATGAGCAGCCGGTGCACCGCCTTCATCAGCATCCCCGGGTGCGCCCACCCGTTGTCCCGGTACAGCGGCAGGGGTTCACCGATCGCGTCGAGGTACCACTCGTTCCGCTCGACGGTGCACAGCTCCGAGACGCTGCCGAATGGCCCCACGACCGGGTCCGCCACCAATCCGGGCCCGCGCGCCACCTCCGGGAAGCCGGCGAGGTCGGCCGGGTCGGCGGTCCGGTCGGCGGAGCCCACGCAGCGGACCTCGCCATCCGGGCCGGTGGCGGTGAGCCGGCCGTCGGCCAGCTCGACGAGCAGCTCCTCGCCGTCGTACACCGGGCGGCGGAAGCGCACGTCCACCCGCCCCTCGGACAGCCACTGCTCGCCCCAGGCGGCCACCAGCGGCGTGGTGATGCGGGCGAAGAGCTCCACGCCGGGGACCAGCGCACCGGAGAAGCCGAGCTGCCGGGCGACGCCGTCCTCGTGGATCTTGTTCGCGGCCTCCTCGACGACGGAAGCGACGAACCGGTGCGGCGCGGGGGCGTCCATCAGGCGGTCCGCAGCGGACCGTGGATCGTCAGCCGGACGCTCTCGGGCAGCGCCCGCAGTGCCGCGAGCAGGCCGGGTGGGAGCTCCGCGCTGACGTCGGTCACCACGTAGCCGAGCTGTCCCCGGGTGGCCAGCACCTGGCCGTCGACGTTGAGGCCGTGCTCCCCCACCAGGGCGTCGACCCGGGCCAGGACGCCGGGGACGTTCCGGTGCAGCAGCCCGAACCGCTCCACCGAGCGCCCGTGCAGCGCGACCGTGGGCAGGTTGACGCTCAGCGTCGTCGTCCCCGAGGCGAGGTAGTCGACCAGCTTGCCGGCGACGAAACGGCCGATGTCGTGCTGGGCCTCCTGGGTCGACCCGCCGACGTGCGGGGTGAGGATGACGTTGGGCAGCCCCCGGAGCACCGAGTCGAAGGCGTCGCCCTGCTCGGCGGGCTCCTCGGGGAAGACGTCGACCGCGGCGCCGGCGATGTGGCCGCTGAGGATGTGCTCGCGCAGCGCCTCGTGGTCGACGACGAAGCCGCGGGAGAGGTTGAGGAAGAGGCTGCGCGGGCGCATGCGGGCGAACTGCTCGGCGCCGAACAGCCCGGCGTTGCCGCCCCGGCCGTCGACGTGCAGCGTGACCGCCTCGGCCCGCGCGAGCAGCTCGTCGAGGCTGCCGCAGCGCTCGGCGTTGCCGAGCGCGAGCTTGTCCTCGAGGTCGTAGTAGAGGACCCGCATGCCCAGCGCCTCGGCCAGGACCGACAGCTGGCTGCCGATGTTGCCGTAGCCCACGATGCCGAGGGTCCGGCCGCGGATCTCGTGGCTGCCCGACGCCGACTTGTCCCAGGTGCCGGCGTGCAGGGCCTTGTCCCGGTCGAGCAGCCGCCGGGCCAGGCTGATGATCTCCGCGATCGCCAGCTCGACCACGCTCCGGGTGTTGGAGTACGGCGCGTTGAAGACGGCGACGCCGGAGGCCGCGGCGGCGGCGAGGTCGATCTGGTTGGTGCCGATGCAGAAGGCGCCCACCGCGACCAGCTCGGGACACTGCCGGAGCACCTCGGCGGTCACCTGCGTCTTCGACCGGATGCCGAGCAGCGCCACGCCGTCGAGGGCGGCGACCAGCTCGGCCGGCTCCAGCGCCCCACGCCGCGTCTCCACCGCGTACCCGGCCGCGGTCAACGCGTCGACCGCGACCGGATCGATGTTCTCCAGCAGCAGGGCCTTCGACATCCCATGACCTCCTCGACCACGAGACCAGCGGCGGCCTCGGGGTACCCCGAGGCTAGAGCCCTGCCTGCTGCACGAGATCGTCGAGGACCCGGTCCATCCGCATGACGAGCGACACGTGACCCTCACCCTCCACGAGGTGCGCGCGTGCGCCGGCGACATGCCGGCTGAGCCACACGGCGTGCGCGAACGGCACCATGCGGTCCTCCGTCCCCTGCCAGATGGACACCGGTACGACGATCTCGCCCATGTCGAAGCCCCACGGCCGGCTGTGCGTCAGGTCGTCGTCGCGCCAGCCGACGATGCCCTGCATCCCGGCCCTGCGCGTCGAGGCAGCGAGGTACTCCGCGAGTTCCCCGGTCAGCGCGGCCTTGTCGACGTCGGGGAGCAGCGCGCCCATCCCCAGGACGATGAGATCGGCCGTCACCGAGAACATCGGCGCGCCGTGCTCCTCCAGGTACGCCGCCAGCGCGTCCGCACCTCGGCCCACGGCGGTGTACTCGGCGACGTTCTCCGGAGCCATCCCGGCGAGCAGGTCCAGACCGGCCGCATCCGGGGGCGCGATGCCCACCCCGCAGGTCGCCGCGCGGCATCGGCCCGGCAGCATCGCGGCGCAGGCCAGCGCGCGCGGACCGCCTCCCGACCAGCCCAGCGTGATGAACTCGTCCAGGCCTAAGTGGTCCAGGATGGTCGCGGTGTCACGGGCGTCGTCGGCGACGGTGGCCGTGCTCACCGCGTCGGAGCGCGGCGTCGACCGCCCGTAGCCGGGCCGGGAGTAGGCGATCGTGCGCAGCTGCCGGGCCGATGCGGGCCGCTCCAGGATCCCGTACGGGACGGCGGCCTGCGGGGTTCCGTGATGGAAGACGAGCGGGAACCCGTCCTCCGGTCCCGTCGTCAGCACCTCCAGCACGCGCCCGTCCGGAGTGGGGACCAGGTGCGTCGCGTGGCTGGTCGGGTCGGTCGTCCGGTCGGGCGCCATGCTCGTCAGCCTGCCCTGCCGACGACCGGCGACCGGAGCCGGGCCGGGCACCCCGTCAGGAACGGGTCCAGCGGCGGTACCCCTGCGCGGCATCCGAGGCGACGCGCTCCCACCGGGACGACATCGTCGGGTCCGCGCCCAGCTGCACCTCGGCTCGCCAGCGGTAGGTGGTGGGCCACCGGCGGAAGACGGGCACGACGGTCGTGACCAGCCGCATCAGCCACGGCAGCGGACCGGGCCGCCACCGTTCCGTCACATCCATCTCCAGGGTCACCCGCCCGCCCTGTCGCGTTCCCGACCACGCGCCACCGGTCACCCGGGCGCCGTCGACCGACACGTGCCAGCGCCCGGCTTCGACCGCGCCGTCGGCGAGGAGTCGGAGATCCGGCAGGGCGGGCTCGAGCGCGACCCGGGCGCCATGGCCGCCTCCCTCGGCCACGACGGCCTCGATACCGGTCCCGTCGGGAGTGAGCTCCAGACGCTGCCCGGCACCCGGTGCGCGCAGGGCACCGTCGTGGTCGGAGTTGAGCTCCACGGCGCAGAGCGGTGCCGCGTACTTGATCAGGTGCCGCCGGTGCAGGCGGGCGCCGGGGAGCCGTCCCGTCGAGGCCTCGCGCCCGCCGATGCGGATCGTCGGACGTGTGCCGGTGACGCGAACCAGGTCGAACCCGCTCAGCCACACGAGCAGCAGTGCCTTCGGCCGGTCGATCCCGGCGCCGACCGGCGCCAGCAGCTGCGCCCGGCGACGCCGCCGGCCGTCGCGGTCGTCCACGAGGACGTCGACCTGGCGCCCGTCGACGTCGGTGAACCGCACCTCGGCCCGGACCCCGTCCTCGGTGACCTCCAGCCGGGCGACCCGGAAATCGGTCTCGGTCCAGGACCCGGTGCCCCCGCCGATCTCGTAGCCACCGGGGTCCAGGCGGAGACCCCGCTCCGGGTAGTAGTCCACGCGCCGGTCGACCCGGCGGGACAGGAAGGCGAGCATGCCCCTGCCGTGGACGTCGTCGTCGAACCACTGCAGCTCCAGACCGTCGTAGGTCGGATCGTCGGCGAGCTCGACGTTCAGGAAGCGCGCGATCGGTGACACACCCAGCGAGAACGGGCACAGCGGGCCGAGGCCCGTGCGCTGCGGGCCGCCGCGAAGGGGTGGGACGTCCGGGAGCCCGCGCACGACACCTGCCCTCCCGACCACACCCCGCGGCCCCGGCGTCGCCGGGCCGTCAGGGCTTCCCGAGTGTCGTGGACCGGGCCGGTCACGACCGGGGTCGTCGGAACCGTCCCGCAGCGACGAAGGTCCTGGGACGGGCGACGGAGCCACCCGAGGATGCGTTCATGACTGCGACCCGTGGTAGGGATGCAGGGGTCGGCGGGGCACGGGGCCGCACCTCCTGATGCCGTGAGCGAGGAGGACCTCCTGTCCGCGATCCAGCTGTCGTTCTGGGACGCCGTCCTGCTCGGCGCGGTCCTCCTGGCGCACGGCTACCTGTGGTGGCGGCTGGTGCACGACACCACGCGTCCGGGACGTGGGCGGCGATGGCTGACGGCGCTGCTCGCCGTCCTCGCCCTCCTGATCACCGTCGCCCTGGCGGTGCCCTACCCGCCGGAGGTGCTCCTGCCTGCCCAGGAGGCCGGCTTCGTCTGGCTGGGCGTGGCCTTCTACGTGATCCTCGGCCTGCTCGTGCTGGAACCGGTCCGGCTCGGCGCACGCTGGTGGCTGCGCCGGCGCGGCGGGCCCGCGCGGTCGGAGCCGGACCAGGGGTCGGAGGATCGGCCGGTCGTCCCGGAGTCGTCCCGCCGCCTGTTCCTGGCCCGGGGCCTCGCGGTCGGGTCCGGTGCGGTCGCGCTCGGGACGGTCGGCGTCGGCATGCGGACGGCGACCGGTGCTCCCGTCGTCCGCCGGCTGCCGGTGACCCTGGCCGGGCTCGACCCCGCGCTCGACGGCTTCCGCATCGTCACGTTCTCGGACGCCCACCTGTCGCCCGGCTACGGCGGGCGGCGGTTCGAGCGGGTGATCGACCTGGTCAACGCCCAGCGACCGGATGCCGTCGCCATCGTCGGGGACCTCGTCGACGGCCGGCTGGAGCAGCTGCGCGAACAGGTGGCGCCGGTGCAGGACCTGGTCAGCGAGCAGGGGGTCTTCTTCGTGGCGGGCAACCACGAGCAGCGCGTCGACACCGAGGCCTGGCTGCGGCACCTCTCCGACCTCGGTGTCCGGGTGCTGCGCAACGAGCGGGTCGCCCTGGGTCGCGGCGGCGCGACGTTCGATCTCGCGGGCGTCGACGCCGCGGACGGCGGGGACCCGCCCGGCCGCGGAACCGGCCTGGACGCGGCCCTCGCGGGCCGGGACCGGTCGCGGCCGGTCGTCCTGCTCGCCCACGAACCCCTGCAGATCGACGCCGCCCGGGCCGCCGGGGTGGATCTGCAGCTGTCGGGGCACACCCACGGCGGGCAGCTGTGGCCGTTCGACTACGCCGTCCGGCTGGACCAGCCGGTGATCGAGGGCTACCGGCGCTACGGCGGCACGCAGTTGTTCGTCACCTCCGGCGTCGGGTCCTGGGGGCCGCCCGTGCGGATCGGCGCCCGCCCCGAGGTCGTCGTGGTCGAGCTGCGCGCTCCCCGGTGAGTCCCGGCGGCACCGTCCCGTCCGCCGGGTCTCCCGCTACACGTCGGAGTCGGCCGCCCCCTCGTACATCGAATCCAGCAGCGACCGGTACCGCGTCTCGATCTGCCGGCGCTTGACCTTCATGCTCGGCGTCAGCTCCTCGGACTCCACCGACATGTCGTGGTCCAGGAGCCGGAAGTCCTTGATCGTCTCCCAGCGGTTGAGCCGGGCGTTCATCTCGTCCAGGCACTCCTGGACGTAGGAGACCACCGCCGGTTCGGTCACCAGGCTCGCGTAGTCGGTGGACGTCAGCCCCTGGGCCTTGGCCCATTGGACGAGGGCGTCGGGATCGAGGGTGATGATCGCGGTGGCGTAGTTGCGCCCGTCGCCGTGGACGATCATCTGGCTGGCCAGCGGACAGACCGCCTTGAACAGGCCCTCGATGGCCTGCGGAGCGATGTACTTCCCGCCGCTGGTCTTGATCAGGTCCTTCTTCCGGTCCGTCACCCGGAGCCGGCCCTCGCGGTCGAGCTCACCGACGTCGCCGGTCGAGAACCAGCCGTCGGGCGCGAGCACCTCGGCCGTGGCATCGGCCCGGTTGTGGTAGCCGCGCATGACGTGGGGACCGCGGATGAGGATCTCGCCGTCCTCGGCGATCCGGATCTCCGAGCCCAGCAGGGGCGCCCCCACGACCCCGGCGCCGGGTCGGTCGAGGTCCGCGACGGTGGCGCCGCCGCTGGTCTCGGTCAGCCCGTACCCCTCCACGACCGGCATGCCGGCCGCCCCGAACCAGTCGGCGATGTCCGAGGAGAGGGCAGCGCTGCCCGAGAGGAGGAACCGGATCCGGCCGCCGAGGCGGTCCCGGACCTTGGACAGGACCAGTCGGTCGGCCACGAGGTGCTGGGCGCGGAGCCACGGGCTCGGGCGCCTCCCCTCCAGGTGCGCGCGCCAGACCTCGGCGCCCGTGGCGAAGGCCCAGGAGAAGAGCCTCAGCTTGATGCCGCCCTCCTGCTCGACGGTCTGCACGACCCTCCCGTGCACCTTCTCGAAGATGCGCGGTGGCCCGGCCATGAACGTGGGCCGGACGACGGCGAGGTTGTCCACGATCCGGTCGAGCCGACCGTCGATCGCCGTGGGGAACCCGATCTGCAGCTGCACCGCCTCCAGCATCTTGCCGAAGGAGTGCGCCATCGGGAGCCACAGGTACTGCAGGTCGTCGGGGCGCACGAGGTGCACGGACTCCGCCGCCGCACCGATGTAGGTCCAGCACCGGTGCGGCAGTTCGACGCCCTTGGGCCGACCCGTGGTGCCCGAGGTGTAGATCAGCGTGGCCAGGTGCTCGGGCCGGATGGCGGCCACCGCCTCGTCGACGGCGGTCGGATCGGACACGAGGAGGCTGGCGCCCAGAGCCTGCAGGTCGGCCAGGCTGATCACCCATTCGCCGTCCGGCTCACCGTCGAACGTGACGACGCGGACCACGTCGGGCAGGTGGTCGCGCTGCGACCGCAGCTTGGCGACCTGCGCGTCGTCCTCGGCGAAGACGATGCGCGCGCCGCTGTCGGAGAGGATGAATCCCACGTCGGCCGTGCTCGTCGTCGGGTAGACGGCGGTCGTCGCGCCGCCCGCGCACATCACCGCCAGGTCTGCGTACACCCATTCCATCCGGGTGCCGCTCGCGACGGCGACCCGGTCCTCGGGCCGGATCCCCAGGGCGAGCAGCCCGGCAGCGGTGACCGTCACGGTCTCCCCGGCCTGCGCCCAGGTCACCGACGTCCAGCCGCCGTCCCCGTCCGGGTGACGGAACGCCTCGGCGCTTCCGCTCGCCGCCACCCGGTCGTGGAACAGCCGGGCGAGCGATGCCGCCGGAACGGGCAGTGCGCCGGTCTCGCTGGTCCTGGTCGTCGTCGTCATGGCTCCTCCGTCACGGTGGGTCGCCATGGATCCTCCGGTTCCCGCGCACGCTGCGGTACGGGCGAAGGTCATGCGAGCGGGGGACGACGGGAGGGCCATTGGCCCCTGCACCGACCTCGTGCCCTGCCGCGCCCTCCGGCCCTGCGCGATGGGGCCCAACGGCTGCGGTGCGACGCGACGCGGATCCCCAGGCTGGAACCGTCCCAGACCCGATCTCCCGGGAGCCACCGTGCGACTCACCCGCTCCTCCGTCGTCCTGGCCGTCGTGGGCGTCCTCCTGCTCGCCGTCGCCGCGGTCGTCCGCTTCGTCGTGGTACCGGCGGTGAGCAAGCTGCCGGCCGACACCGACATCCTCCAGGAGTTCGAGGGCACCTACACCGGGCTCGACCCGGCCGCGCTCTCGGGCGGCTCCGAGGACGTCCTGCTGGAGGACGCCCCGGTCGAGGCCAGCCGGCGGATCGACGTCGAATCCGTCGACGGCGACACCGCGATCGTCGTCCGCACCGTCGAGCGCAGCATCGACGGCGTGGCGGACCCGTCGCGCTCGCTGCGCTACGCCATCGACCGGACGACCGAGGAATCGACGACGCCACCCGAGGGTGCCGGGGACGTCGTCGACAGCGAAGGCCTGGTCTTCACGCTGCCGATCAACCCCTCCACCGACGAGGACTACCGGCTCTGGGACCAGAACACGGCCGAGGCCTACCCGCTGACCTACCAGGGCGAGGACTCCCTGGAGGGCCGCACCGTCTACCTCTACGGCTCGACGATGGAAGGGACGGTCGCCGACCCGGAGTCCCTGGGGCTGCCCACCTCCGTGTCCAAGGAGCAGCTGATCGCGCTGGCGCCCGCGCTGCTCGACCTGCTGCCGCCCGACCTGGCCGGGCAGCTGCCCGCCGTCGTCCCGCTCCTGCCCGACACCATTCCGCTGAGCTACACCTCCGTCTACGACGTGACCATCTCCGCCGACGCCGAGCTGGGCGCGACGATCGCCGGGACGTCCAACCAGGTCATCACCGCCCAGCTGCCGCTCGGCCCGCAGACCGTCGAGGTGCCGTTCTCGACGGTCGAGCTCTCCTCGACCGACGCTTCCATCGCCGACCGCGCGGCGGACACCGCGGACAGCGCCACGCAGCTCAACCTCATCCGGACCGTGCTGCCGATCGTCGCCGTGGCGCTCGGCCTGCTGCTCCTGGTGGCCGCGCTGCTGCTGGCCCGGCGCGCCGGCCGGCGTCCGCAACAGGCCACGTCGGACACGTCGGCGTCCCAGCGCTCCCCGCAGTCCGTCTGATCGCACGGCGCATGATGACGACACCCCGTGCGCCCCGACGGCGCGCCTCGCGGTCGTGCGCGGCCCTGGTCGTCGCGGCCGTCGCGCTCACCGGCTGTGGCGACGACGACGACACCACCACCCCGGCGACGAGCACGTCGGCAGGCGAGACGTCCTCGGGGAGCGCGCAGCCGTCGACCACCCCGAACGCTCCGGCGACGACCCGGACTCCGCCGCCGCCCCCCACGCCGAGCCCGACGGCGGGGACGGCCATCCCCGGAGAGGCGCTCAGCGCCGCCCAGGTCGCCGAGCTGCAGCACGCGGTCGACGAGGGGCATCAGCCCTGGCGCCTCGACATCGCCGCGGTCGCCGAGGCCTTCACCAGGGGCGAGCTCGGCTGGACCGACGCCCAGGTCGCCCTCGCCGATCCGCACACCGCCGAGGTGACCAACGGGGCGGACGGCCGCATGGTGACCCTGCAGCTGCGCCAGCCCGCGCGGGAGGGCGCCGACGGGATCTGGATCGTGGTCAGCGGCGTCTGGCTGAACTGAGGGACGTTCGGGCGAACCCGTCTACCGCCGTCAGGCGGCGCTCCGGGGCGCCCGGGGGAAGTGGGACACGAACCAGTCGCGGGCCAGGTGCGCCGCCGCCTCGAGGGTGCCCGGCTCCTCGAACAGGTGCGTGGCGCCCGGGACGATCTCGAGGCGGTGCTCGCAGCGCAGCCGGGCCGCGGCCCGCACGTTCAGCTCGAGGACGACGTCGTCCCGGCCGCCGACCAGCAGCAGCGTCGGGGCGCGGACGTCCTCCAGCCGCGGGCCCGCCAGATCCGGCCGTCCACCGCGGGACACCACCGCCGCGACGTCCGCTCCCGGCTCCGCGGCGGCCCACAGCGCCGCCGCCGCCCCCGTGCTGGCGCCGAACCAGCCCATGGGGAGGGGCGCGCAGCCGGGTCGCCGGCGCAACCAGGCGGTGACCTGCGACAGCCGCCCGGCCAGGAGCGGGACGTCGAAGACGTTCCTGCGGTCCTGCTCCTCGCCCGGAGTGAGCAGGTCGAAGAGCAGGGTCGCCAGTCCGGCCTCCTGCAGCACCCGGGCGACGGCGCCGTTGCGGGGGCTGTGCCGGCTGCTGCCGCTGCCGTGGACGAAGACCACGATGCCCAGCGGATGCGCCGGAACGGTCAGCCGCCCGCCCAGGCGCACGTTCCCGGCGACGACCTCGACCTCCTCGTCCCGCCCCGGGTCGTCGCCCGCCGGGGGCCGGGGATCGACGGTGGCGGCCTCCTCCAGCAGCGTCAGGACCTGCTCGTCCGGAACGGGGCGGAAGTCGTCGTAGGCCTGCCCGACCGCGACGAAGTCCGCGGGCGTCGTCACGACCACCAGTTCGTCCACCTCCCCGCGCAGCACGTCGGCGGTGCTGGGCGCGCACGCGGGCGCCGCGAGCACCACCCTCGACGCGCCCTGCGCGCGGGCCACCTGACAGGCCGCCCGGGCCGTCGCCCCGGTGGCGATCCCGTCGTCGACGATCACCGCCGTCCTGCCCCGGAGGGGCACGCGGAGCCGGTGCGCGCGGAAGCGCGACGCACGCAGCTCCACCTCACGACGCTCCCGCTGCTCCGCGACGGCGACCTCTCGCCGGCCGACGCCGGACCGGGCGAGGACCTCGTGGTTCAGCACGACCACGCCGTCCTCGCCCACGGCGCCCATCGCCAGCTCGGACCGGCCCGGCAGACCGAGCTTGCGCACCACGATGACGTCCAGCGGCAGGTCGAGCCGCCGCGCCACCTCGACGGCCACGGGCACTCCCCCGCGTGGCAGGCCCAGCACCACCGCGTCCTGACCGCGCAGGTGCGCCAGCCGCGCGGCCAGCTGCCGACCGGCCTCGGTGCGATCGGGGAAGATCGCCCGCGCCGTTCCAGCACCGGTACTCATCGCGCCTCCTCGCAGCCGTCCCGGCCCCACCCTCGGGCACCCGGGCGGGGCGCGAGCAGGGCGCAACGTCCCGGTATCCCGGGCGACGAGAGCCGCATGTCCGTGCGGCCCGCCGACCTTCGGCCCTGTGCGGCCGTCGGGCTCCGGCGGTCGGATGAGCCGGTGACCGTAGACGCCGGCTCCGCCACCCGCTGGCCTGTGATCACCAAGGCGCCCTCGCGCATGGCGGTGCGGCCCAACCTGACCGACTACGAGGCGACCTGCGCCTCCTTCACGTGGGACGCGGCACGGGCGGCGCTGGACGGGCTGCCCGATGGCGGCCTGAACATCGCCCACGAGGCCGTGGACCGGCATGCCAGCGGCCCGCGGCGGGATGCCGAGGCGCTGCGCTTCGTCCGGGCCGACGGCAGCACCCGGTCGCTGTCCTACGCCGATCTCGCCGAGGCGTCGTCCCGCTTCGCCGCCGTGCTGCAGGGCCTCGGCGTCGGCCGCGGCGAGCGGGTGTTCTCCCTGCTCGGCCGGTGCCCGGAGTTGTTCACCGGCGTCCTCGGCACCTTCAAGAACGGCAGCGTCTTCTGCCCGCTGTTCTCCGCGTTCGGTCCGGAGCCGGTGAGCCAGCGGCTGCGCCTGGGCCGCGGCCGGGTGCTGCTCACGACCCGGGCGCTGTACCGCAGGAAGGTCGCGCCCGTACGGGACGACCTGCCCGATCTCGCGCACGTGCTCTTGGTCGACGCCGACGGCTCGCCGGAGCCCGGCACCCTCGACCTCGCCGAGCTGCTCCAGCGCTCGGTCCCGAGCCGGGAGATCGCGGCCACGCGGCCGGAGGACCCGGCGTTGCTGCACTTCACCAGCGGCACCACGGGGACCCCCAAGGGCGCGGTCCACGTGCACGACGCCGTCGTGGCGCACTACGCGACCGGGCTGTACGCCCTGGACCTGCACCCTGGCGACGTGTACTGGTGCACGGCCGATCCGGGCTGGGTGACCGGCATGTCCTACGGCGTCATCGCCCCCCTGGTGCACGGCGTGACCGCGCTCGTCGACGAGGCCGAGATGGACGCCGACCGGTGGTACCGGCTCCTCGCGGAGCACCGGGTCACCGTCTGGTACACCGCCCCGACGGCGCTGCGGATGCTGATGCGCGCCGGGACGGAGCGGGCGCGCGCGCACGACCTCTCCGCGCTGCGGTTCGTCGCCAGTGTCGGCGAGCCGCTCAACCCGGAGGTGGTCGTCTGGGGCCAGGAGGCGTGGGGGCTGCCGGTGCACGACAACTGGTGGCAGACCGAGACCGGCGGGATCATGATCGCCAACCTGGTGGCCACCGAGATCAGGCCCGGATCGATGGGGCGTCCCCTGCCGGGTGTCGAGGTGGGCCTGGTGGCCCGCGACGCCGACGGCGCGCCGGTGATCCAGGACGGGGTCGCGGTGCTGGTCACCGACCCCGACGTCGAGGGCGAGCTGGCGCTCCGGCCGGGCTGGCCGTCGATGTTCCGCGGCCACCTGGACGAGGAGGAGCGCTACCGGCGCTGCTTCGCCGGTGGCTGGTACCTCACCGGTGACCTCGCCCGCCGGGACGCCGACGGCTACTACTGGTTCGTCGGCCGCGGTGACGACGTCATCAAGTCCTCCGGCCACCTCATCGGCCCGTTCGAGGTGGAGAGCTGCCTGATGGAGCACCCGGCGGTGGCGGAGGCCGGCGTGATCGGCGTCCCGGACGCGGTGGCCGGGCAGGTGGTCAAGGCGTTCGTGCTGCTGCGTCCCGGGCACGTCCCGTCCGAGGAGCTCCGCCTGAGCATCCTGGCGCTGGCCCGCAAGCGGCTGGGTGCGGCCGTCGCGCCGCGCGAGATCGCCTTCGCCGAGAGCCTGCCGAAGACGAAGAGCGGCAAGATCCTGCGCCGCCTGCTGCGCGCCCGCGAGCTGGGGCTGCCCGAGGGCGACCTCTCGACGTTGGAGGCCGGACGATGACCGACCAGCACCAGGCGCACGACCTGCTACGGCGGATGCTCCGGGTCCGGCGCCTGGAGGAGACGTGCGTCGAGCTCTACAGCGCGACGAAGATCCGCGGCTTCCTGCACGTGCAGATCGGGGAGGAGGCCGTGGCGGCCGGCGTCATGAGCGCCCTCGAGCCGGACGACGCCGTCGTCGCCACCTACCGCGAGCACGGCCACGCGCTGCTGCGGGGCGTGTCCGCCGACTCGATCCTCGCCGAGATGTTCGGCAAGCAGGAAGGTTGCTGCCGCGGCCGCGGCGGGTCGATGCACCTGTTCGACGCCGCCACCCGTTTCTACGGCGGGAACGCCATCGTCGCCGGTGGCCTGCCGGTCGCGGTGGGCCTCGCCCTGGCCGACCGGATGCAGGGCCGCCGCCGGGTCACCGCGTGCTTCTTCGGCGAGGGCGCGGTCGCCGAGGGCGAGTTCCACGAGAGCCTCAACCTGGCCGCGCTGTGGCAGCTGCCCGTGCTGTTCGTCTGCGAGAACAACCTGTACGCGATGGGTACCGCGCTGCGGTACACCGAGTCGCAGACCGACCTCGCGCTCAAGGCGGCCGCCTACGAGATCCCCGCCTGGCCGGCCGACGGCATGGACGCCCTCGCCGTCGCCGAGGCCGCCCGCCGGGCCGTCGACGCCGTCCGGAGCGGCGGCGGACCGCACTTCCTGGAGCTGCGCACCTACCGGTTCCGGGCGCACTCGATGTTCGACCCGGAGCGGTACCGCGACAAGGCGGAGGTCGCGAGCTGGGTGGAGCGGGACCCGATCGCCACCCTGCGCGCGACCCTCCAGGCCGAGGACCGGCTCTCCGAGGAGGAGTGGACCGCGATGCAGCAGGAGGTGGACGCGGAGATGGAGCAGGCGGTGGCCTACGCCGAGGCGGGCACCCCGGAGCCGGTCGAGGAGCTCACCCGGTTCCTCTACACCGAGCCGGCGACGCCGTGAAGACCACCTACCGCGAGGCGATGCGGGCGGCGATCCGCGAGGCCATGCAGCGTGACGAGCGGGTCTTCCTCATGGGAGAGGACGTCGGGCACTACGGCGGCTGCTACGCGGTCAGCCTGGGGCTGCTCGAGGAGTTCGGGCCGGAGCGGATCCGGGACACGCCGCTGTCGGAGTCGGCGTTCACCGGCGCCGGCATCGGTGCGGCCCTCGGCGGGATGCGCCCCATCGTCGAGATCATGACCGTCAACTTCAGCCTCCTGGCGCTGGACCAGATCATCAACAACGCGGCGACCCTGCGGCACATGTCCGGCGGCCAGTTCAGCGTGCCGCTGGTGATCCGGATGACCACCGGCGCGGGCCGCCAGCTGGCCGCCCAGCACTCGCACAGCCTCGAGGGCTGGTACGCCCACATCCCCGGGCTGCGGATCCTGGCCCCGGCCACCGTGGCCGACGCCCGCGGCATGCTGTGGACCGCTCTGCAGGACCCCGACCCGGTGCTGATCTTCGAGCACGGCACCCTCTACGCCGTCCCGGGCGAACTGGACGACGACGCCGGCGCGGTCGACATCGACACCGCCGCCGTCCGCAGACCCGGCGCCGACGTCTCCCTGATCACCTACGGGGGCACCCTGCCCATGGTGCTCGAGGCGGCCGACCGGCTCGCGACCGACGGCATCGACGCCGAGGTGCTGGACCTGCGGACGCTGCGCCCGCTGGACGACGCCGCGATCGCGGCGACCGTCACCAAGACGCACCGGGCCGTCGTCGTCGACGAGGGCTGGCGCAGCGGCAGCCTCTCGGCCGAGATCAGCGCGCGGATCACCGAACGGTTCTTCTACGACCTGGACGCCCCGGTCGGGCGCGTGTGCAGCGCCGAGGTCCCGATCCCCTACGCCCGGCACCTGGAACTGGCCGCGCTGCCCACCGCCGAGCGGGTGGTGGCCGCCGCCCGCGAGGCGGTGCACGCAGGTGGCTGAGTTCCGGATGCCCTCGCTGGGCGCCGACATGGAGCACGGGCGGATCACCGAGTGGCTGGTCCAGCCCGGCGACACCGTGCACCGCGGCGACGTCCTCGCCACCGTCGACACCGACAAGGCGCTGATGGACGTCGAGTCCTTCAGCGACGGGGTCGTCACCGAACTCCTCGTGGAGGCGGGTACCGACGTCCCCGTCGGCGCCCTCCTGGCCCTGATCGGCGACGCGGCGGCAACCGCGACCATCCCACCCGTGCCGCCGGCCCCGACGACGCCACCGGTGCCCACGCCACCGCCCGAGCCGAGCACTCCGGACGAGCCGACGCCTCCCCCGCTGCCCGCTCCCCCACCCGAGCCCGCCCCGCCGGAGCCGTTCCCGGCCCCGTCTCCGCCGCTGACGCCGCACGCCGGCGACGCGCCGAACGCCACGCCGCCGGTGCGCCACCTCGCCCACCGGCTGGGTGTCGACCTCGCCGAACTGCGCGGCACCGGAAAGGCCGGAGCGATCAGGCGGGTCGACGTCGAACGGGCGGCCGCAGCGGCCTCCCCCGCATCCCCGGCGGCCACGGTGTCCGTCGCGGCCGGGCCGGGTCCGGACCGGGTCCGCTCCTCTCCCCTGGCCCGGCGCCTCGCCGCCGAGCTGGGGGTGGAGCTCGCCGCCGTCCACGGGACCGGGCCGGGCGGCGCGATCACCGAGACCGACGTGCGCGGGGCAGCGACCGCTGCGGGCCCGTCCACCGCGGCTGCACCGGCCGCCGCAGCGGTGGACAGCCCGGAGGAGGCCGCCGTCCGGGTTCCGCCGGATCGCGCCGCCACCATGCGCACGGCCATCGGCAACCTGATGGCCCGGTCGAAGCAGACCATCCCGCACTACTACCTGACCACCACGATCGATCTGCGCGCGGCGATGGACTGGATGCGGACGGCCAACGCCGGACGGCCGGTGACCCAGCGGCTCGTTCCCGCCGCCCTGCTGCTGAAGGCGACGGCCCGGGCCGCGCACGAGGTCCCCGGGATGAACGGCAGCTTCGAGGACGGGGAGTACCGGCCCAGCGAGTCGGTGCACCTCGCCGTCGCCGTGTCGCTGCGCACGGGCGGACTGGTCGCGCCGGCGATCCTGGACGCGGACACGCTGCCGGTCGACGTCCTCATGGACCGGCTGCGCGACCTGGTCGCGCGGGCGCGCGGCGGACGGCTGACCCGCGCCGAGATGAGCGCGCCGACGATCACGGTCACGAACCTCGGGGACCTCGGCGTGGAGAGCGTCTTCGGCGTGATCTACCCGCCCCAGGTCGCCATGGTCGGATTCGGCCGGGTGGTCGAGCAGCCGTTCGCGGACCGCGGGCTGCTCGGTGTGCGGCACGCGGTGACCGCCACGCTCTCCGCCGACCACCGGGTCAGCGACGGGCTGGGGGGCGGCCGCTTCCTCGGCCGGATCGACGAACTGCTCCAGCAACCGGAGGAACTGTGACCGAGCAGGAAGCCCAGGAGACCGTGCGCGCCGCCATCGGGGAGATCGCGCCCGACGTCGATCCCACGGACCTCACGGAGGGGGCGCGGCTGCGGGAGGACCTCGAGCTCGACTCCCTGGACTTCCTCCGGGTGCTGGAGACCATCGCCGCTCGCACTGCGGTGGACATCCCCGAGGACGCCTACGCCGAGGTCGCGACCGTGGGGGGCTTGACCGGGTACCTCACCGCACGGGGCTGACGGAGTCTCGCCGAGGTGGTGCGCAACGCGGTCTCGAAGACGGCGGTCCGGCGCTCCGGGTTCATGACGTTCGGGCCCATGGCGATCAGGTCCTCCGGCGTCGGGACGACGACCCGGACCCGGCTGCCGGCTTCCTCCAGCCGGCGGACCTCGCGCTCGAGGCGGCCCGTGGCGTACCGGCGCAGCCCGCCGTCGAGCCGGGCCAGCCGTCCCCACCGGGGGTCGGAACCACTCCAGGCCATCGGGGCGAGCACCAGCACCTCGTCGAGGTGTTCGCGCACGAGCACGTCGGCGTTCGTGACGGACACGCCTCCTCCGTCGATGTAGCGGCGCCCTGCGACGGGGACCGGCGGGAAGTAGCCGGGTGCCGCGCACGAGGCCATGACCGCGACCGGGAGGGACGCCGGCGGCGCACCCGGCCGGCCGAACACCGTCCGCCGGCCGGAGTCGAAGTCCATGGCCACCACCCACGTCCGGGGCCGTACCGGCCAGCCCCCGGCCGGCTGGAACTCGGCCACGAGCTCACCCACCGGGGCGAGGCTGCCGCGCCCCCGCGGAGCCAGCGCGGCGGCGGCCGTCATGAGGGTGTGCCGGCCGGGGCGGCCCAGGCTGCGCGCCACGAGGGCGAGGTTGCCGGGGAGCGGGATGGGCAGCGGGACGTGGCCGAGGGTCCGGTGGACCTGGTCGTCCACGTCCAGCGCGTTCACCGGCTCGGTGCCCTCGACCTCGGCCGCGCCGCCCGCGAGCCGCTCGGCCAGCCGCCGGGGCGGGACACCGCAGGCGATCAGCGCGGCCAGCACCGAACCGGCGGAGGTGCCGACGATCACGTCCTGCTCCGCGGGGTCGTAGCCCTCGACGTCCTGGAGCGCGCACAGCACCCCGAGAGCCCAGGCACCGCCGAGCGCCGCACCGGCGCCGAGCACCAGCCCGCGTCGTCGCAGCGGTTCGGTGCCCGGCCGCGGAGGGGGGATCGTGGACAGCGGATCGGTCGGCTCGGTCACGGGCTGCCTCCTGTCTCGCGACCAGGTACCCAGCTTCTGCCCCGTCCGCCGGCGGCGCCGGAGGCCAACGGGCACGTCGCGGGCACCGAGGGCCCTGTCCGAGAGGGCAGGTGGGCCCGTCCCGCGGGATGGGCCGGGCGAACTCAGCCGGACGTCCGGAGCAGGGCGAACACCGCACCGGCGGGGTCGGCCACCACGGCGAACCGCATCTCCTGCACCGTCATGGTCGGCACCACCACGCTGCCGCCGAGTTCCTCCACCCGGCGGACGGCGGCGTCGACGTCGTCGACCGCGAAGTACACCAGCCAGTAGCTGGGCACCTCGGCCGGGACCTCGGGGGGCATGGCCATCGCCCCGGCCACCGGCTGCCCCTGCCGATGGAGGATCCGGTAGCCGTCGTCCTCGGGCGCCGGCGTCCAGTCCAGCAGATCGCCGTAGAAGGCCACGCTCGCGTCGACCGCTCGGCTCTGCAGCTCCACCCACGCGGCTGCACCGGGGCGGCCCCACCCCAGGGGGTCGCTCCCGCGGGACTCCATCAGGCCGACCACCGCACCCGCAGGATCCGAGACCACGGCGATCAGGCTGCCACCGGGCACCTCCGTCGGAGGCTGCAGGCCCGTGGCGCCGAGACTCCCGGCCCGGTCGAAGGCTGCGGCGGCATCGGCGACCCCGAAGAAGACGGTCCAGGCCGGGGGCACGCCCTCGCCGTCCGCCGCGGGCGGCGCCATCATGCCCGCCACGGGCCCTGCGTCGGTCACCCCGCTGACGTACCGGCCGAGCGGGGTGTCGGCCGACTCCAGCCGCCAGCCCAGCAGGCTCGAGTAGAAGACGGCGGCGGCATCGACGTCCGGGGTGGACAGGTCGATCCAGCAGACCTGACCGAGCCGGCGGGCATCGGGCGACATGGGATCTCCTTCGTCACGGGCCGATCGGTCAGGACCGGCCGGTGCGCCGTGGCTCATCCCCGGCGGAACAGCTTGCCGAGCAGTCCGCGGAACCGGCTGTCCCGGGCACCCGGCTCCGGCTGCGCCACCGGCTGCGCGGGCTGCGGGGAACTCGCCGCCCGGGCCGCGTCCCGCTTCGGGGAGGCGGGGTGCTCCAGCCGCTCGTGGGCGAGGTAGTGCTGCACCAGGTCCGGCGCCGCCCGGTGCCCCCGCGACGCCACGTCGTGGCGGGCCTCCCACTCCGCGATCGCCTTCTCGGCCTCGGTCATCTGCAGCGGCTCGGCGGCGACCCGCCTCCGTCCGGCGTCCGACGTTCCCGGCGCTCGGTCCTCCGTGCTCATGACGCCTCCTCGAGGTGGCTGTCCCCCCAGCGTCGGTCCTCCCGTGCGTCCCTGCGCAGGGCGCAAGGTCCCCCGCCTCAGGGACTCCCGCCCCGCCCGCGGAACGGCCGCGACGGGCACTGTCGACGGATGGACGGAGTGGTGGGGAGAGGTTTCGGATGACCGGCCGGCGGATGGCGGTCGAGGACTCGTTCTGGCTGACCCTCGACCGGCCGGAGAACCCGATGGTGGTCACGTCGCTGCTCTGGACCACCGTCGAGGTGGACCCGGACCGGTTCCGCGCCCTGGTCCGCGCGCGACTGCTCGACCCTCACCCGGTGCTGCGGCAACGACCCGTCGTGCACGGCGGCCCCCTCCGCTGGGCCTCGTGGGTCGACGACGCAGCCTTCGACCTCGACCGGCACCTCGTCGTCGCCCCCGCGCCCGAGGGAGGGAGCCGGGCCGCACTCCAGCGCTTCGTCGGCGAGCAGCGGAGCACCCCGCTGGACCCGGCGCACCCGATGTGGCGGATCCACCTGCTCCAGGGCTACCAGGGCGGCAGCGCGATGGTGGTACGGATGCACCATTCGATCGCCGACGGCATCCGCTCGACCCAACTGCTCCTGGGGCTGCTCGACGCCCCCGACGGTCACCCGCCGGAGCTGTCCGCGCGCGTGGGGCGTCCCGACATCCTGCATCCGCTCCCGGGCCGACGGGTGGGGCCGGTGGCCACGCTGCTCAACACCGCGGTGGGCGTGCTGACGGTCGGGCTGTGGACCAATCCCCGGTCGGCCCTCGAGGGGCACCCGGGCATCGCCAAGGCGGTCGCCTGGAGCGATCCGCTCCCCCTGCCGGCGCTCAAGGCGGTGGCGAAGAAGACCGGGACGACGGTGAACGACGTCTGCACCGCCCTGGTCTGCGGCGCACTGGCCCGGCACCTCGCGCAGGTGCCGGGGACACGTCCGCCGGCGCCGGCCGACGACCGGATCGCCTGGATGGTCCCGGTCAACCTGCAACCGGCCGACCAGCAGCCGCGGGCCGAGCTGGGGAACCACTTCGCCCTGGTGCTCGTGCCGCTCCCGCACGGGCCGGCCGGGTTCCGGGACCGGCTCCGTGACGTGCACCGCGCCGTGTCGCGCATCCGCGACTCCTGGGAGCCGGAGGTGACCTACGCGCTGAGCCGGACCATCGCCCTGAGCCCGACACCCGTCGGGACGCTGGTCAACCGCTTCTTCGGGGCGAAGGCCGTGGGGGTGCTGACCAACGTGCCCGGACCGCGCACGACGATGGACCTGGCGGGCGCCCCGGTGGCCGGGGTGGTCGGCTGGGCGCCGACCAGCATGAACCAGGCGCTCACCGTCACGATCTTCAGCTACGCGGGGCAGGTGACCATCGGTTTCGGCACCGACCCCGCGGTCGTGCCCGACGCGGACGCACTGGTGACCGCGTTGCACGCCGAGTTCGGCCAGGCCCTCGTCGAGGTGGGCGTGCCCGGGAGCGATCAGGCCGCGGGCGGGTCGGAGGGGGACGCCGCCAGCCCGGCGCCGAACACGACGATCCAGAGCACCACCGGATAGACGATCCAGCGCTCCACCCCGCCCTCCCCCAGCCGGTCGAAGGGCCCCACGTCGCCGAGCACGAGGTACCCGATCAGAAACGCCAGCGCGACGCCGCCGAGGAGCAGGTGGACCGGGCGCAGCGCCCGGGCCGACAGCCGGGCGGTGAGGATCGCGGCCAGGCCACCGCACAGGAACGTGGCGATGGAGACCAGCTGGTGGACGGCCATCACGGTGTTGCCGGGGAACAGCCCGACCCCGACCATCCCGATGCCGAGACCGGCGACCGCGAGCACCGGGAGCAGGCCCGCGCGGGAGCGGTGCAGCAGGACGGCGGCGGCCACGATGAGCACGCCGCACACGATCATCGTCGTGTTGAAGATGGCCGCCGAGGGCTGGCGGACGACGTCCTCGGGGCGCATGGCGGCGAGGTCGCTGACGGTGTTGCGGTGGACCTCGTAGCGCGCCGGGTACAGCGCCTCGGCGGTCATGATGCCGAGCACCACCGCCGCCCCCGAGACGAGCAGCAGCAGCCCGGCCGCGCTGCGGTCGCGTGGCCGCTGCGGTGCGCGGGCATCGTCCGCTCGGAGCGTGCGCGGCGCGGTCATGGACGGCTCCTCCCGATCGGCCGAGCGACTCGGCCCGTCATCCCACGGTGATCCCCGCCGGCGCCCCGGCGCAGAGGCGGACGTCCCGTCCAGGGTGGCGGCGCGGATCCGGCGGGGTCACGGCCGGATCGTTCCCGCTACCCCGCGTGAACGCTGTCCCGCAGCCGCATGACCGCGCCGCTCGTCCGGATCGCGACCGGCGAGTCCACCGGTGGCCGCGGCGCCGGGACCCGGGCACGAGGGGTGGCCCACCGGGTGAGGAGGCCCGGATCGATCGCCGTCCGGTCCGAGGTCAGGGGCAGGCCCGCGCACCCCTGCGACACGGTGACGCCCCGTCCGTCCACGACGACCACCAGGAGGACCGACGAGCGCCGGGCCATGCGCTCGCCCAGCGCCCGCAGCCCGTCGCCCCGGACCCCGCCGTCCCGCGCCTCGTCCGCACGGGCCGCGGCCGCGCCGTCGAGAGGCAGCCAGCCGATACCGGAGGTCATGAGGCCGAGGCCGGCGTCGAGCACCGCGCCGACGGCGCCCACCCGCCCCTGGGCCTCCCTCGTCCGGAGCTCGCCGTCGACGGTGACGGCCAGCGCGAGCATCCCGAGGATCCCGGGCATCCCGGTCACCCGGAGCTCGTGCACCGCGCGCTCCGCCGCCGCCTCCTCCGACCATGCGACGACCACGAGGTCGACCGGCCGCGCTTCCATCCGAATCCTCCTCCCGCGTCCTCGGGGGAGGACGCCGCCGCCGACCCTGCCCGGGCATCCGGGTCCCCGGCTCATCCGCCAGGAGTGAGATCCCCGCGGATGAGCGAGCCCGAGGTGCCGCCCGCGGCTCAGCGCCCGACCGCGGCGGGCATCTCCAGGTCCGCGCGGTAGGCGCCCCGTCGGGCGACGCCGTTCATGGCGGCACGGTGGAGCAGCGCGGCCCGGGCGGCGTCCGCGTGCGCGTCGTCACCGGCCCAGGCGCGCAGCACCGGCGCCTGGAGCGCACGTCCGAAGGAGAAGCTCAGCTCCCAGGGCTGCGGCCCGGTGCGGTTCAGCGCGTCCAGGTTCGCCGTCGCCTCCTCGTCGGTCTGCCCGCCGGAGAGGAAGACGATCCCCGGGACGGCAGCCGGCACGGCGTCGCGCAGCACCCGGATCGTCGCCTCCGCCACCGCGGCCGGGTCGGCCCGCGAGGGGCACTCCGTGCCCGAGACGACCATGTTCGGCTTGAGGAGGCTGGCCTCCAGGACGACGCGCTGCCGGGCGAGCTGGTCGTACACGGTCCGGAGCACCGCGGTCGTGACCTCGGCGCACCGCTCGAGCGTGTGCGGGCCGTCCATCAGCACCTCGGGCTCGACGATCGGCACCAGCCCGGCCTCCTGGGTGAGCGCCGCATACCGGGCCAGCGCGTGCGCGTTGGCCTCCGTCGCGGCGGACGTGGGCCGTCCGTCGGCGATGCGGAGGACGGCGCGCCACTTCGCGAAGCGGAGGCCCATCGCGGCGTACTCCTCGAGCCGCGCCCGGAGACCGTCGAGGCCCTCGGTGACCACCTCGCCGGGGAAGCCGGCGAGCGGCGTCGTCCCCCGGTCGACCTTGATGCCGGCGATCACGCCCTGGTCGCGCAGCAGGTCGGCGAGCGGCCGTCCGTCGTCGTCCTGCTGGCGGGTCGTCTCGTCGAACAGGATCACCCCGCTGATGTGGGCGGCGAGTCCCGGCGCAGCGAACAGCAGCTGCCGGTAGCGGCGGCGGTTGTCGTCGGTGGAGTCGACGCCCACCGCGGCCAGCCGCTTGGTCATCGTGGGCGTGCTCTCGTCGGCCGCGAGGATCCCCTTCCCGGGAGCCACCAGCTGTCGCGCCGTCGTGATCATCGCGTCGAGTGGCACGGTGTCATCTCCCTCGGTCCGGTCCCCGGCCGCTCGCCGGCAGCACCGTCGCGACGCCGGCGGTCGCGCCGCCGTCGACGACGAATTCGGTGCCGGTCGAGAAGGTCGCATCCGCAGCGATGAAGAGCACCATGGAGGCGACCTCCTCCGGCTCGCCGAACCGTTCGATCGGCTGTCCCGCGACCGACTCCTCCCCCATGCCCTCGGTCATGGGCGTGCGGATCGGGCCGGGGTGCACCGAGCACACCCGGATGCCGTCCACCGCGAACTCCAGGGCGGCGGCCTTCGTCAGGCCACGCAGGCCCCACTTGGCCGCCACGTAGCCGGCGATCCCGGCATAGCCGGTCAGCCCCGCGGTGGAGGAGACGTTCACGACCACGCCACCGCCCGCTCCGCGCATGGCCGGCAGGACGGCGCGCATGCCGTAGAACGCGCCGACGAGGTCGATGTCGAGGACCCGCCGGAAGGAGTCGTCGGTCGACGCCTCGATCGAGGCGAACTCCACGATCCCGGCGTTGTTCACCAGTACCGTCACCGGTCCGAACGTCCGTTCCGCCTCGTCCATGGCGGTCCGCCACTGCTCCGGGTCGCTCACGTCGAGGTGGACGTAGCTCGCAGCGCTCCCCAGGTCGTGGGCCAGCTGCTTGCCCTCGGGGTCCAGCACGTCCGCCACGACGACCTTCGCGCCGTCGGCGACGAACGCGGCCACGACGGCGGCGCCGATCCCCCGCGCACCTCCCGTCACCAGCGCCACCCGGCCGTCGAGCCCGCCCTCTGATCTCATTACCGCTCCCTGTGTCGGTCCTCGTGCACACCGCCATGGGAACAGCGCCGATCGCCGCCGTACGACGGCCGTAAGTACCCGGCGGCAGGGGACGACGTCCCCACGCGCGGCCAGCCTGCGGCCGGGACCTTCCGCCGTCCCGATCCGGTCGTTGTGCTCCGGCGGCCGAGGCGCACACCCGGCATCCTCCGAGCATGCGCATGACCGTCGTCGCCGCCCTTCCCGCCCTCGTGGTGGCCGCCCTGCTCTCCGCGTGCGGCGGTGACGACGGCGACTCCGACGCGGGGACCACGAGCAGTGCGTCGAGCAGCGCGCCCACGAGCTCGTCGGCCGCGACCTCGTCCGGCGCCGCCGGGAGCAGCACGCCGTCGACCGAGGGCGACGACAGCACCGACGCCCCGCCGTTCCCGGCGAACACCGAGCCGGACACCGGGCAGGCGTCCGCGGACTCCTTCGTCACCGTGACGACGATCAGGACCGGAGCGCACGACGGCTTCGACCGGGTCGTCTTCGAGGTGGAGGGCGCCGGGCTGCCCGGCTGGGACATCCGGTACGTCGACGAGGCGGCCAGCCAGGGCAGCGGGGCCCCCGTCCAGGTCGAGGGCGACGCGATCCTCCAGGTCACGATCACCGGCGTCGGGTACCCGACCGAGACGGGCATCGAGGAGTACGACGGCTCGGCGGCGCTGCCCGGCCAGGGGACCCAGGTGGTCACCGAGGTCGTCTGGGACACCACCTTCGAGGGCACGTCGGTGGCATTCGTGGGGACGACGGAGAAGACCCCGTTCCGGGCCTACCTGCTCGAGAACCCCACCCGGGTCGTGCTGGACGTCGTCCACCCCGACTGACGGGACGTCCGGCCCGGACGCCGGCGACCGGGCCCTCGGCCACCCCGTTGGGGACTTCCGGCCCCTGCTCGTCGCGCGGCCGGACGGGGAGGCTGCGGGCATGGAGCACGCAGGCAACAGCACGTCCACTCCGCCGTCCGGCGCTCCCTCGATCGGGGACTCCCCGCTCGACCTGCCGCCGGGCGCCGTGGTGGTGGCGTTCGACGGGTCGGTGCCGGCCCGCGAGGCGGCGCACTGGGCGGCCCGGGAGGTCGCCGGAGCCGAGCGACCGCTGCGCCTGCTCCACGCCCTGCACTGGCCGCGCCACGAGCTCGCGGACCTGGACCTGCCTGCGTCCGCGCTCGATGTGGACCGCATGGCGCGGGCCGCCACGACCACCATGGCGCTCGCCGTCGACCGGTGCCGCCGCGAGACGCCGGGCACCGACGTCGAGGGCGAGGTCGTCCTCGGGAACGCCGTCGAGGTGCTCCGGAAGGCCGCCGCGGACGCCGCCCTCCTCGTCCTGGGCGCCTCGGGGCAGACCGACACCCCTCAGGTGCTGCTGGGCTCGAGCGCCGACGAACTGCTCCGCACCGCGGGAGCCCCGGTCGTGGTCGTCCGCGACCGGCCGACACGAGCACCGGGACCGGTGGTCATCGGGGTCGACGGGTCGCCCGCCTCGGAGCGGGCGGTCGCGTTCGGCTTCGAACTCGCGGCTGCGCGCGGCCACGACGTCGTCGCCGTCCACACCTGGTCCGACATCCCCCTGGCCGCCCTGTCCGGGCTCGTCGACCTGGACCGCGACGAGCTCGCCGAACGCGCCGCGGCCTTCCTCTCCGCCCGCATCGGCGAGGCCGAACGCCGGCACCGGGACGTCCGCGTGCACACGGCGACGGCCGCGGACCACCCCGCCCGCGCCCTCCTGGACCATGCCGCCGGGGCCGCGCTGCTGGTGGTCGGCCGGCACGGCCGGGCGCGATCCGGTGCGCCGATGGGCAGCGTCTGCCACGCGGTCGCCCACTACGCACGGTGCCCCGTGGCCGTCGTCGGGCCCGCGTGAGCCTTCGACCGTCCGCGCGGTCCCGGGTCGCACAGCACCCGCACCGGGGACCAACCGCTCTTCGCGGGACGCCGCGCCGGGGCGACGGTGGACGTCCACCCACCACGAGGAGGACCCATGAGCAGCAACGTGCAGCGACGTGACAAGAGCGGGATCCCGGCATCACCCTTCGCCCGGCTGGACCGGATGTTCGACGAGTGGATGCGGACCCTGCCGATGAACCGTGCCCCGGGCTTGCCCTGGGAGACGCGGGGCGAGGACGTCATCGGCGTCGACGAGTACCGCGACGGCGACACCCAGGTCATCCGGGCGGAGCTGGCGGGCATCGACCCGGACAAGGACGTCGAGCTGACCGTCACCGACGGGATGCTCCGCATCGACGCCGAGCGCCGGGTCGAGGAGGACACCGAGGACAAGGGCTACACGCGGCACGAACTGCGCTACGGGCGGTTCACCCGGAGCCTGCCGATCCCCGAGGGCGTCTCGGCGGACGACGTCACGGCCAGCTACAAGGACGGCATCCTCGAGGTCCGCATCCCCGTGCCCGAGCCGCCGGCGCCGCCGTCCCCGACGAAGATCGCCATCAGCAAGGGGTGACGCCCCCGCCCGTCCGGCCCCGACCGGGCGGGCGACGCCGGTCGGCCACGGCGGAGGTGAGCCGCTCGGCGAGCTCGACGAGGAGCGCCGCCGCAGCCCCGACCGGCAGCGCGAGCAGCATCGCCCGGGGCGTCACCTCCAGCAGGAAGATGCCCCGCCCCAGGGCCGGCACCAGGAGCACGAGGACGACGATGCCCACCATGGCGCCGATCAGGGCGACCTTCCACGCCACCAGGGGCCGGGCGAGGATCACCAGCGTCCACAGCGCCGCGATCAGCACCACGACGGTCGCCGTCGTCCGTGCCCCGGCGACGCCGTCCCCGGGGTCGAGCACGCGCGCCGCCGCGTAGCCGCCGTACGCCGCGGCGCCGGTGATCACGCCCGCGGGTACGGAGAAGCTCAGCACCCGGCCCAGGAAGCCGGGCACGTACCGCCGCTTGTTGGGCCCCAGCGCGAGGAAGAAGCCGGGCACCCCGATGGTCACGACCGAGATGAGCGTGAGCTGGATCGGCTCCAGCGGATAGGCGCTCACGCTGACGACGGTGATCAGCGCCAGCACCACCGAGTAGACGTTCTTGACGAGGAACAGGTTGGCCGCCCGCTCGATGTTGGCGATCACGCGGCGTCCCTCGGCGACGGCGACCGGCAGGTGCGCGAACCGCCCGTCGAGGAGGACCAGCTGGGCGACCGCGCGCGTGGCGGGTGACCCGTTGCCCATGGCCACCCCGATGTCCGCGTCCTTCAGCGCCAGCGCGTCGTTGACCCCGTCCCCGGTCATCGCGACCACGTGGCCGCGGCTCTGCAGCGCGCGCACCATGGCCCGTTTCTGGTGCGGCGTGACCCGGCCGAACACGCTGTGCGCCTCCATGGCGTCCGCGAGCGCGTCGAGGTCCTCGGGCAGGGTCCGCGCGTCGACGGCGTCCGCCGCGCCGCTGACCCCCGGGACGCCGACGCTCGCGGCGACGACGCCGACCGTCCGCGGGTTGTCGCCGGAGATCACCTTGAGCGCCACCTGCTGGTCGGTGAAGTACGCGAGGACCTCGCCGGCGTCCTCCCGGATGCGCTCGGCGAGGACGACCAGGGTCACCGGGACGAGCTCCGCCGGCAGGACGGGCTCGCCGTCGACGACGGCCGGCACGTCCGCCGACCGGGCCAGCAGGAGGACGCGGCGGCCCTCCGCGGCCAGCGCGTCGGACCGTGCACGCGCTGCCTCGGCCGCACCCGGCGCGGGCGCGGGCAGCACCATCTCCGGAGCACCCAGCACCCAGGTGGCACCGCCCGCGGTGCGGACGGCCGACCACTTGCGGGCCGACGAGAACGGGATGCCGTCCACCGGCCCCTCGCCCGCCGGCGGCGGGAAGGCCGCCGCCAGGGCCGCCGCGGTGGCGTTGGCCGCGTCGGAACCGGCGAGCAGTCCCAGGGCCGTGCCGATCTCCTCGTCGGAGGTGGTGGCCGGCGCGCCGTCGTCGACGGGCACCAGCCGGTCGAAGCGGACGTCCCCGTAGGTGAGGGTGCCGGTCTTGTCCAGGCAGACGACATCCACCCGGGCCAGGCCCTCGACGGCGGGCAGTTCCTGCACCAGGACCTTGCGGCGGGCGAGGCTGACCGTCGCGACCATGAAGGCCAGCGTCGTGAGCAGGACCAGCCCCTCCGGGATCATGCCGACCAGCGCGGCCACCGTCCCGGTCACCGCGTCGCGCCATCCCTCGTTCTCCACCGTGCGGAACTGGCTCCACAGCACGATCGGGCCGACGACCAGCAGCACGATCGCGATCCAGCGCAGCAGCCGGTTGGTGCTCGCGACGAGCTCGGAGAAGGTGATCGTGAAGCGACGGGCCTCGGTCGCCAGCCGGGTCGCGTAGGCCGCGTCCCCCACGGCGGCCGCCTGGACCGTGGCCTGTCCCGCGACCACGATCGAGCCGGACCACACCGCCTCCCCTGCCTCCTTGGCGACGGCGTCCGCCTCCCCGGTGAGCAGCGACTCGTCGACCGCCAGCCCCGCGGAGCCGATCACGAGGCCGTCCGCCGGCACCTGATCGCCCGCCGTCAGCCGGAGCAGGTCGTCCAGCACCACCTCGGTGACGGGCAGGTCGTGCTCGACACCGTCGCGGACGACCCGGGCGCGGGGCGCGTTGAGCACCGCGAGCCGGTCGAGCGTCCGTTTGGCGCGCAGCTCCTGCACGATCCCGATGGCGGCGTTGGCCACCACCACACCGCCGAAGGTGGCGTTCTGCCACCGGCCGGTCAGCGCGGCCACGACCCACAGCGCCACCAGGAGCCCGTTGAAGAACGTGAAGACGTTCGCCCGCACGATGTCGGGCAGCGTCCGGCTGGTGCGGACCGACGCGGTGTTCGTCTGCTCCGCCGCCACCCGCGCGGCCACGGCGGCGGCGTCGAGACCCCCCTGCGGCGTACGGGGCCGCTCCGGCAGGGTGGCGGCCGCCTCGCGCGCCATCCCCTGGTCGCGCGACCCCGCCGTGGTGGTCACAGGAGGCCGCCGGCACGCAGGTTGAGCCCCACGACCAGGACCACGAGGAGCGCGCCGACGACGGCGGCCCAGGCGAGCAGCACGCGCACGAGGCTCCAGCGCTGCACGCTGATCCTCGGCCGCGCCGGCAGCAGGCGGCGGAACTCGGTCACCAGGTCCGGCTGCCGGGCATCCAGCATGCGCCGCAGCTGGCGCGGCACGGTGAGCGAACTGGTCGCGGCGAACGCCTCGGCCAGTTCGTCGGTGCTGAACAACTGCCGCGCGTGCCCGAGCACCCGCTCGGGCCCGGCCGGGAGCGCCAGGATCAGCATCATGTTGGCCAGGTCGACGGCCTGCCGCCACCGGGAGGGCCGCAGCTCACCGAAGGAGACGTCGATCAGGACGACCTTGGACCCCTGCACCAGGACGTTGGACGGTTTGACGTCGCGGTGCGCGGCACCCGCCTGCCACAGGTGGCGGATCTGCAGCAGGGCGTCGTGGATCACCTCGTCGGGAACCGGCGACTCGAGGATCTCCACGGCGTCCGGCACCAGCTCGGTGACCAGCAGGTATTCCCGCCCCGGCACCACCTCGACCACTCCCCCGGGCTCGGGCACCCGCACGCCGGAGTCCCGCAGCAGGCGGAGCATGTAGTCCTCGTGCTCGACGAGCCGGCGGACCGAGGAGAACGGCGCCTCGTCCTCCAGTCGCCCGTAGCGCAGGACGCGCACGTACTTGTACCAGCGGTCCGAGCGCAGGTGCGTGGTCGCGTACAGCTTTCCGAACAGCAGGAGCGGTGATCGGTCGGCGACGACCAGGCGGCAGGGAGTGGACCCGGCCGACCCGTCCAGCCGGTAGGGGTCGATGTCGCTGAGCGGGATGCCGAGCTGGTTCCGCACGGCCGCCATGATCCGGCCCTTGCGTGCCGCGTCCAGCCGGAGATGTGCCTTCACCTCCCGGTGGTAGACGACGGGGAACTCCCGCTCGGGGGCGAACAGGGTGAACGCCAGTGCCGCGGCGCTGCACCCCAGCCCGGCACTGGCCACGGTGGCCGTGGCGCTGTCCAGTCCGAGCGTCACGCGGGCGGCGGCCATGGCGGCGACGGCCGCCACACCCACCGCACAGGCGATCCGGCGCCACCGGCCCGCCGGCGCGAGGGCGATGACCGTCGCCGCGACCACCGTCGACATGACGATGACCGGCCAGGCGGGGACGACGACGGCGTCGTCCGAGCCGGTCACCGAGCGCCGGACGGCCCGCACGAAGGCACCGTCACCCCCGACGACCTGCGCCGTCGCGGCCACGACCGACACGGTGCCCAGGTACACGACCAGGTGCCGCCACCGGGCGAACCAGACCAGGATCAGCGCGGCCGGCACCCACAGCGCGCGGTAGCCCACCGCGGACCCGATCGCGTCGAGGTCGGCGGCGACGGTCGGCAGGTCCCCGCGACGCAGGAGGTCCTGGACCGCCCCGTCCAGGGCCTGGACCGGCCCGTCCTGCTCGGTCACCACCCGGAGGAGCACCAGCGCCGACATCGACGCGACCAGGGCCGTGGCCCACAGCGCCAGCCTGCCCGGATCCCGGGGCGACGGGACCGGCTCCTGCCCCGACGGGCGGCGCCGGGGCGCCCCGTCGGTCCAGGGCGGACGCCGAACGTCCTCGGCGCGGACCAGCGTGCCGCGCGGTGGGGTGTCCACGTCGTCCCTCCCGGTGATGGTTCCCGGTGGCACCGGCCCCGGGTGATCATGCCCCAGGAACTCCCGGTGGTCCCTGGCCGACCGGCCCTGACTGGCGGGACGGAGGTCCCGAGCAGACCCGTCCGGCCGTTGCCCGACGCGCCGGTCCCGGCCTGTCACCGCCGCTCGACAGGGGCCGAAGGTCCCCGCTCCTCGGTCCGCTCGGCCCCCGTCGGGCGGGACCGGGCCCGCCTAGCGTCCGGGCAGTCGATGCTCCTCTCCCCCAGGTGGTTCCCGTGTCCCGCACCGCCGTCCTGCTCGCGGTCGCGCTGCTGCCGGCCGCGGTCGGCCTCGTCGACGTCCTCCGGGACGGCACGTCCGACCTCGTCGTCGTGCTGGCCGCGACCCTGCTCCTGCTCGCTGCGGCGCTGGCCAGCGCCGTGCGGGACCGGCACGTGGTCCAGCTGCGACCGGACCTGGCGGCCTGGCTGAGCGCCCGGTCGGCCGCCACCGGGGAACCCGTGGAACGGCTGGCCGACCGGTGCGTCGCCGCCTACCGGTCGGCCCTGACCGGCGTCCCCGAGGACGTGGCGTGACCACGCTGACCGTCGCCGGACCCGTGGTCCTCCTCCGCCCCGGCACTCCGGCCGCGGCGGCCGAGCTGGGAGGCAAGGCGGGATCCCTCGACCGGCTGGTCCAGGCGGGCTTCCCCGTACCCCCGACCGCCGTCGTCACGGCCACGGCCTACCGCGGCGTGGCCGCCCACCCCGACCTCGCCGGCCTGCTGACCCGGGTGCGGGACGGGGCCGTCGTCCCCTCCCCCGAGGTGGACGAGGCCTTCCTGGCCGTTCCCGTCGATGCCGCCGTGACGCAGGCGCTGATCGACGCCGCTCGCTCGGTCGGCGGCGGTGCCCCGGTCGCCGTCCGCTCGTCGGCCACGGTCGAGGACATGGCGGGGGCCTCCTTCGCCGGGCAGTACCGCTCCTCCCTGGACGTCGCCCCGGACGAGGTCCTCCATGCCGTCCGGCTGACGTGGGCGTCGCTCTGGCACCCGGCACCGGTCGCCTACCGGCGGGCCTGGGGCATCACCAGCGACGACATCGCCATGCCCGCGGCGATCATGCGCATGGTCCCCGCTCGGACGGCCGGCGTCGTCTTCACGGTCGATCCCGGGGGCGCCGGGGACCGGGCGCGGGTGGAAGCCGTGCCGGAGCTCGGCGAGGCGCTCGTGTCCGGCGCACGCACTCCGGCCGTGTGGCTCCTGCCGCGAGACGGCTCCTCGGCCGGGCCCGACGTCCCGCCGGAGGTGCAGGAGGCCGCGGAGCTGGCCCTGCGGGTGGAGCGCACGGTCGGGGGTGGCGTCCCGCAGGACGTGGAGTGGGCCTGGGACGGCGACCGGACCTGGGTGGTGCAGGCCCGGCCGATCACCACCGGGCCGACGAGGACCGACGACGGCAGCGACACGGTCGGCGACGACGCCGAGCTGACCACGGCGGGGATCGGCGAGACCCTCCCCGGGTTCCTTCCCCCGCTGGTCTGGGAGCTGGGCTCCTTCCTGGTGGAGGAGGCGCTCCGGACCGTGCTGGGCCGGCTGTGGGGACTCCCGGGCGACCGTTCCGGTCCGCACGAGTTCGTCCGCCGGGTGCACGGCCGCGCAGCCCTGGACCTGGATCTGCTGAAGGCAGCCGCGGGGGCCGTCCCCGGCGGGTCCGAGGCCGAGCTGGAGCGCCAGTACTTCGGCGCCGCCATGGCCGACGCCGATGAGGGCACCCCGGCACCGTGGTGGCGCACCGCGCGCTATGCCCTCCGCGGCGCCTCCGCGCGCCGGCGCGCCGTGGCCGAGGCCGCCGTGGTCCTCGCGACCACGGACGAGGTGCTGACGGACCCCCCGGATCTGGTGGACCTGACCGACGCCGACCTGCTCGCCTACCGGCAGCGGCTCGTCGACCTGGGCGCGCGCGGGATGACGGTGGAGCTGTCCGTCGCGTCCGCGGCCGTGGCGGCGTACCGCGAACTGGAGCGCACGCTGGCCGGCCACCTGGGCGAGGACGCGGCCGCCTCCGCCGCTCAGCGGGTGACCGTGGGCGCCGGGGCCCGGCGCGACCGCTCACCGGCCACGTCCCGGTCGGTCTTCGCCGGCCCCACCTGGAGCGAGAGCGACTCGGTCGCGATGCCTCCCCAGGTGCCGCGGGGCCCCGAGCGGGAGGCGGCCCAGCACGACCTCGAGCGGGAGCTGACCACCCAGCGCTCGTGGCGCCGGGTCCGGATCCTGACGGGGCAGCTCGTCGACGTCCGGCTGCACGTGCTCCGCCGGCTCATCGGGGACGCCTCCGAGGGGCTGGCCCGGCGCGAGAACGTCAAGGCCGCCGTGCTCGCCGTCGGCGGCGAGGTACGGCGCGTGCACCTGGAGGTGGGGCGCCGGCTCACGGAGTCCTCCGTGCTCGACAGCCCGGACGACGTCGACCTGCTGCGCACTGCCGAGCTGCGTGCGGCGCTCCGCGGCGCTGCTCCGCCCCCGGCCGAGCTCGCGCGACGCCGCCGCTGGATGCGACAGCACCTGCAGGACCCCCCGCTGCCGGTGCGCTTCACCGGCACGCCGTCCGCGGCGCCGGTGGAGGCGCCGCGGGGCGACCGCCTCGAGGGGTGGGCGGCGAGCCCGGGCCGGCACACCGGCCGGGCGCGCGTGCTGACCGAGCCGTCCCCCGACCTGCTCGCACCCGGGGACGTGCTGGTCGCGGCGGCGACCGACGCCGGGTGGTCGCCGGTCTTCCTGCGGGCCGGCGCCATCGTGGTGGAGCGGGGCGGCCCGCTGTCCCACGCGGCGATCGTGGCCCGCGAGCTCGGCCTGCCCGCCGTGCTCAACCTCCCCGGCGCGACCGCCGCACTCGACGGCCGGCGGGTGACGGTGGACGGCGACTCCGGGGTGGTCCTCGTGCTCCCGGAGGAGGACCAGCCGTGACGCGCACCGGCAGCAGACGCCGCGTCAAGGAGGACTGGTGGGCCGACGCCGACATCGACCGCGCCCAGATCTTCGTGCCGGCCATCATGGGTGCCGGGCTGCTGATCTCGGCGTTCACCCTCGTCCGCGACGCCTTCCACGGCAGGCACCGCCGTGGCCGGGACCGCCGGACGGTGCTCCAGGCGCGGGCCAGCGCCGCCTTCGTCCGGACCGGGACCCCGCCTGACGCCGCCCTGCTCTCCGGGCTCCGGCCCCGCCTGCACTACCTGTTCCTCGGCCTGTCCGCCGGCGGCCTGGCCGTCTACGGCGCCCGTGGGGCCACGAAGAACTACGCCCCCGACGAGGGCATGTTCGCGGGACTGGCGTGGATGTACGCACTCCTGCTGGCCCTGGTCGCCGCCCTCGCCGTCGTCTCCGCGCTATCGCTGCTCACCGCGGCGACCTGGCCCGACCTCCCCCGCTGGGCGCGCCCACTCCTCGCCGTCACCCCGCTGGGGCAGGCACCCGTGGAGGGGCAGCGGCGCGGCAGCCTGCTGGTCGGGTGGGCGGCCCTGCTGACGGCGGCGGCGGCCGTGCAGTTCGTCTTCACCACCGCAGGCGCGCCGCAGCTGCTCGCCGAGCTCGACGACGAGATCACCGACCCGGTCGCCTCCGTCGTGCCCTGGGAGCTCCTCGGCGGAGTGCCGCTGGCGGTGGGTCTGGCCGTCGTCGTCGGTGTCGTGGGACGGCGCTGCCCCACCTTCGCGCTGGGGCAGCTCGGCGTGGTGGTCGGCGCGCTGATCGCCCACGCTCTCTTCGCCGACCGGCTGGAGCGGGCCTTCCCACCGGACGGCCCGATGGCCGGATTGACCGGCTCCCTGCCGAGCGCGCCCGCTCTCCAGGCCACCCTGTTCGCCGGGTTCCTCCCGCTCGCGGTGTACGTCGCCACCCGGCGGCGCACGGCCGCCCTGGTCGCGCTGGGCCTGACCTCCGCCGGCGTGCTCGCCGCGTCGTTCGAGATCGTCCGGAGCCGCCTGTCCTGGCCGTCGGACGTCGTCGCCGGCGTGCTCCTCGGGCTCGCCCTCGTGCTCGGCACCTGGTGGGCGCTGGAGCACCGGCCGTGGCACCGGCGCTGCGCCGCCTGCCCGTGGGAGCTGCCCGGCGACGTGCGCGCCGGCCCCGGCCTGCTCCAGGTCCCCGCCGCGCGCGAGCGGACGGTCCGCCGCGGAGCCCGCCTGTGGCTCGCCGGCGCGGTCGTCCTGTTCGCCGCCCTCGCTCTCGTCGAGGGGCTCCCGGCCAGCCCGGAGGGCGTGGCCATGGGACCGGCGCTGTCCAGGCAGCTCCAGCTGGCGCTGCTGGGACTGGCGGCGGTCGCCCTGCTGGTCGCGCTCCGCTGGGAAGCGGTGGGAGCGGCGCTCGCCGCCCTCGCCGGTACCGGGCTCGCGGTCTTCGCGTCCATCACCTACCAACCGTGGGTCAGCCTCCTGATCGCGGGCCTCTTCCTCGTGCCGGCGGTCGGCTTCTGGCTGGTGTGGCAGCACCGCCGCACGATGCGCGCGGTGGTCACGCTGGCGATGGCCACGGCGCTACTGCTCGCGGGCACCTTCGGCGCCTCGGCCGAGATCTACGACCGGCTGTTCGGCCCGCTCCACCCGCGCTCGGCAACGCTGCCGCTGGCGGTCGACGCGGTGGCCTGGACGTGGAGCGGCGCGGTGACCGCGCGCTCGGCCGAGGTCGTCGCCAAGATCGACGGCGACGCGGACGAGGTGCGCCTCGCCGTGACCGGCGGCGACGGGACCGTCCGCTCCGACGTCGTCCCGCCGGGTCCCGACGACGTCGTCCGGCTGGACGTCGACGGGCTCGAGCCCGGCACCGACTACCGGTACGCCGTCGAGGTGGACGGTGAGCCCGACCGCAGCCGCGGAGCAGGGACGTTCAGCACCCCGCCGGAGGGCCCGGCGTCCTTCACCATCGCCGTGGCCTCGTGCGCCCGCACCGGCTCGAGCGGCGCGGTGTTCGACGCCATCCGGGCGGTCGACCCGGCGCTGTTCATCCACATGGGCGACCTGCACTACGCCAACATCGCCCGGGACGAGCCCACGTTGTTCGGCGACCGCTACGAGGACGCGCTCACCTCGCCGGCCCAGGCCGCGCTGTACCGCGCCGTGCCGGTGTCCTACGTCTGGAGCGACCACGACTACGGCCCGGAGAACGCCGACTCCTCCTCCCCCAGCCGGGACGCCGCCCGTGCGGCCTACCGCACCTACGTACCGCACCACGAGCTCGTGGAAGGGGACGGCGGTGCGATCTACCACGCGTTCACGATGGGCCGCGTGCGCGTCGTCATGACCGACACCCGCTCGGAGAAGACCGACACCACGATGCTCGGCGAACGGCAACTGGTCTGGCTGCAGGACGAACTGGTCACCGCGAGCCGCGACCACGCCCTCGTGCTGTGGGTGAACCCCGATCCGTGGGTGGCGCCCGACGAGCCGGGGCGCGACGACTGGGGCGGATACGCCGACGAGCGCCGGCGGATCGCGGACACCCTCGCCGACGCGGGCGTGGAGAACCTGGTCATGGTCAGCGGTGACGCCCACATGGTCGCCGCCGACGACGGCACGAACACCGACTACAGCACCGGCGGCCGGGGCGGCTTCCCGCTCCTGCACGCCGCCGCCATGGACTCCCCCGGAACGCTGAAGGGCGGCCCCTACAGCGAGGGGGCGTTCCCGGGGGCGGGCCAGTTCGGCACGGTGACGGTGACCGACACCGGCGGCGACGCCGTCGACGTCGAGCTGACCGGACGCAACTGGCGGAACGAGGTGCTGGTGTCCTACCGGACGCGCCTGCCCGTCCCGTCCTCGTGAGCCCGCACCCGGGTCACCCCACACCGCCGGGCGACGTCCCCGCAACAGGACCGGCGGCCTCCCAGGGGCAGGGCGGAAGACCCTGCCCCTCCGCGTCGTCAGCACGTGGACTGACCAGGTGACAACCCGAGAGGCGACGCCCCTGGCCACGTCCCCGCAGGAGACGCCGGCGCCCCGCCGGACGACGACGACCCAACGGCATCCCGTCGACCTGGTGCGCGTCGTGCTCGGCCTGGCGATCTTCGGGCTCGGGTTCCTCATCGCCCAGCGGGGCGAGCTCCCCGTCCTCGAGGGCGACCTGTTCCGGATCGTCAACAACCTCCCCGAGATCGTCTTCCCCGTCGTCTGGGCGGTGATGCAGCTCGGCAACGTGGTCGCCGTGCCGGTGGTCGCCGGCGTGGCCGCGCTGACGCGGCGCTTCCGCATGGCCCGGGACATGCTGGTCTCCGGCCTGCTGGCCTATTTCGCCGCCGACTTCGTCAAGAGCGTCGTCGGGCGGGAGCGTCCGGCCGGTCTGGTCGACGCCAACCTGCTCGACGGCAACGTCAGCGGCATCGGCTTCATCTCCGGGCACGCCGCGGTGGCGGCGGCGCTGGCGACCGCCGCGGTGCCCTACCTCACCCGCCGCGGCCGACGAGCAGCCTGGGCGCTGGCCTGGACCGTGGCCCTCGCCCGGGTCTACGTGGGGGCGCACCTGCCGCTGGACATCATCGGTGGAGCGGCGGTGGGCTGGGCCATCGGATCGCTGGTGCACTACGTCCTGGGGGTGCCGCGCTGGGAGCCGGAACTCGCCCGCGTGGCGGCGCTGCTGCACCGCTTCGGCCTGCCCGTCCGGGACCTGCGCCCCGCCGACGTGATCGCCCGCAGCTCGCACCCCTTCGTCGCCCTCGACGACGACGGCCGGCAGCTGTACGTGAAGGCGCTGGACCCCGACCGCTTCGAGCGGGACTGGGTGTACCGGCTGTACCGCTTCATCGCCGTGCGCGACGTGAAGGACGCCGACGCCGTCGCACCGCTGGGGCAGCAGGCGGAGCACGAGGCCGTGGCCGCGATGACCGCCCGCGAGCGCGGCGTGCGCGTGCCTGCCGTGGTGCTGGCCCGCGGCACCGACAGGGGTGGCGTCGTGGTGCAGCAGCACGTGAACGGGCGCCCGCTGGACGACCTGCCGTCCCAGGAGGTCACACCGGCCCTCCTGGCGGAGGTCTGGCACCAGGTCGCCCGGCTGCGCGCCGCACGGATCGCGCACCACGACCTCGTGGCCTCGAGCGTGCTGGTCGACCGCGCCGGCGAGCCCTGGATCGTGGACTTCGGCAACGCGCAGACCGGTGCGGACGCCCAGAGCCTGGACGGGGACACCGCCGAACTCATGGCGTCACTGGCGCTGCACGTCGACGCGGAACTGGTCGTGGCCTCCGCGCTGGACGGGCTCGGCGCCGACGCCGTCAGCGCGGCCCTCCCCGGGCTGGCGCCGCTCACCCTCTCGTCGGCCACCCGGAACGGGATGCGGGCGCGGCCCGGCCGCCTGCGCGCCCTGCGGCGCGAGATCCGCCGGCGGCTGCAGCTGCCCGACCCCGGCCGGCCCGAGTTCGGTCCGCCCGGGCTCACGGCCCGGCTGGCCGTGGCAGCCGGGGTGGCGCTCGTGCTCATCGGCGTGCCGCTGCTGGCCGGCGCGACCGACGTCGTGGAGTCCGTCGAGGTGGGCGGATGGCGCTGGCTGGGCGGCGCGTTCGCGCTCGCCGTGCTGGCCCGCGCCGCGATGGCCGCGGCGGCACTGCTCACCGTCCAGCGGCGGCTGGCCCTGGGCCGGACCTTCGGCGCGACCCTGGCCGCCGACGGCGCCACGCTGCTGCACGGGCGCACCGGGTGGCGGCGCTCGGCGGCGCGGTTCCTCGAGCGGGCCGGCGTCGTCCCCGGCGAGGCGCGCCGGGCGACGGACCGCTTCGTGGCGGGCGCCATCGTGGCCGCCGTCCTGGTCGCGCTCGGCACCCTGGTCCTCGCCGTCGTCGAGGGACGGCTCACCGGCTGGCGGACGCCCGAGGCCCTCGTCCCGGCCGTGCTCCTCGGGTTGGCCGCCTGGGGTCTCGTCCTGGTCGGGCAGGAACTGGCACGCCGGCACGGGGCCGCGGCCGTTCCGGTGGGTGACGCCGAGCCCCCCGGGCAGGTGACCCGCACGCTGCGCGAGGCCCTCACCGGTCGCGGCGCCGCGACCGCCGGCCGGAACTTCTGGCCGCAGCTGGGCTGGGCCTCGCTGGGCGTGGCACTGGAGGCGGCGGCACTGGCGGCGGCGTTGCACGCCGTCGGCGGGAACGTGCCGTTGCTGGCGACGATGACGGTCTACGGCGCGCTGCACATGCTCTGGTCGGTGCTGCCCGTCACCGGCATGCCCGGTGCCGCGGACGTCGCCCTCCTGCTCGCGCTGCTGGCTCTGGGGGCCCCCCTGGCCAGCGCATGCGCCGGCGTCCTCGCCTTCCGGTTGCTCACCTTCTGGATCCCCGCCGGGCTCGGATCGCTCCTCTCGGCCCGGTTCGAGCACCGTCATCTGACGTGACCCCAGCGGCGGTGCTGTCCCGCCCGGGTGGGAGTCCGCGGGGGGTTCTCCGGGGATCCGCGGCGCGACTTGCGCTCACGGTCGGTGTGGTGGCGGCGATCTTCGGCGGGATCCTCCCCCGTATCGCCGACTACGGGCAGGCCTGGGACCTGGTGCGCGCCCTCACCTGGGCGGAGACCGCCCTCGTCGCCGTCGTGGGTGCCGTGAACCTGGGGTCCTACGCACTGCTGTGGGCGGCGGCCGTTCCCGGGCTCGGCTGGTGGCGGGCGCTGATGGTCGACCAGTCGTCCACGGCGATCTCCAACACCGTCCCGGCCGGTTTCGCCTTCGGCGTCGGCACGACCGCGGCCATGTACCACTCCTTCGGGTTCTCCCCCGGGGTGATCACCCGTGCGGTCGCGGTCACCGGCATCTCGAACAGCCTGGTGAAGCTGGCCATGCCGGCGCTGGCCCTGCTCGGCCTGCTCCTGGTCCGCGACCCCCATCCGGGGCTCGCGGTCGCCGCCGTCCTCGGCAGCGTGCTCCTGCTGGTCGCCGTCGCCGCGCTGACGGCCGTGCTGACGCACCGCCGGGCCGGTGCGGTGCTGGCGGGGGCCGCCGAGCGCGTGGCCGGACGGATCGCGCGGCGACGGGGCCGGTCCGGGCCCTCCGGCTGGGTCGGGCGCACCGACCGCTTCCGGACCGACTCCCTGGAACTGCTCCGTACCCGCTGGGTGGCGCTGGCCGGCGCCGCAGTCTTCAGCCACGTGGCGCTGTTCCTGGTGCTGCTGACCTGCCTGCGCACCGTGGACGGGCAGGGCGCCGACGTGCACTGGGTCGTCGTCCTCGCGGTGTTCGCCGTCACCCGGCTCGTGACGATCGTGCCGATCACGCCCGGCGCGCTCGGCGTCGCCGAGCTCAGCTACGTCGCCGGCCTCACGGCCGTCGGGGTCGGCGCCGCCGCCGCCGGCGGTGCGGTGCTGCTCTTCCGCCTCCTCACGTGGTTCCTCCCCGTCCCGCTCGGCCTCGGCGCCTGGCTGCTCTGGCGACGGGGCGCGGGACAGGACCGGGAGCCTGCGGCCGCCGGTGCCGCGACGTGAGCCGGGCGCACCGGCGGCGATGGGCGGACGCCGCCACGCTCCTGGTCGCCGCAGGCCTCGCCGGCCTCTGCGCCCGGGCGGTCGCCCCCGGAACGGTCGGGGACCTGGAGCGACGCGTCTTCGCGGTCGTGAACGGATGGCCGGACGACGTCGAGCAGCCGCTGTGGGTGTTCCAGACCCTCGGTGTGCTCGGCATGCCGCTCGTGGTCGCCGTCGTCGCCCTCGCACTGCGGCGGTGGCGGCTCGCGCTGGCCCTGGCCCTGCTGGTCCCGCTCAAGCTGCTCGTCGAGCACGCGGTCCTCAAGGAGCTGGTCCACCGGGAGCGGCCGGGCACCACGATCCCGGACGCGATCCTGCGCGACGTGCCGTCCGCCGGGCCCGCGTTCCCCTCGGGTCACGCGGTCATCGCGTTCGGGATCGTCGTCCTGCTCGCGCCCTACCTGCGCCGGCGGTGGCTGGTCGTCGTCGTCGCGCTGGCCGTGCTCAACTCGGTGGCCCGGGTGTACCTCGGCGGTCACGCCCCGCTCGACATGATCGGCGGGGCGGCCGCCGGGGCGGCGGTGGGTGCCCTGCTGAACCTGGCCGTGGGCGTTCCGGCCGGTGCGCCCGACGGGTCGGTCAGGGCGCATCCGGTGAGATGACCGGCGCCGCCGGTCCGTCCGCACTGGTCACCGTCAGCTGCCCCACCTCCAGATGGGCGATCCGCAGGTGCTTGATCTCGGCGCGACCGATTCCGATCCGGCCGACGGCGAGCGCTCCGATGGCCATCGACCCGATCGCCAGCGATCCGAGCGCCACGGTGCCGATCGCCATCGAGCCGACGGCGACCCGCCCCGCCGCCCCGGCCCGGATCCGCACCGGTTCCGCTCGTCGTCCTCTGCTCATGTGCCGCTCCCCGTCGTCCGCCGTGCCGGTGCATGCGAGCCCACAGACTGCTCATGGACCGGTCCGCGGAGGCAGGGCCGAAGGTCGTGTCCGGGCCGGGACCACCCGGTGCGCCGGCCGGGACCTCCGCACCTCTGCCGCTCTGCGCGGTCGGACCAGGCTGGACGACGATCGGCCCTCCGCGGCCGCAGCCCGTGCGCGGATCAGGAGTTCCAGATGGCGAGCCCGTCCGCATCCGGCCTCCGCCCGCCGCCGGCGGCCCGCCTCGTCCGGGACGAAGGCCTCGTGCCCGGCTCGATGGCGCCTCGGCACAGGTGACCACGACGATCCGGCCGGGGCTCAGCTCGGCGGAGGCCGCTTCCCGGCGGGTGCCCGGAGGCAACCGGCTGCCCGAGCACCGCCCGCCGTCGCCGGCGCGCCTCCTCGTCGCCCAGCTGGTGCACTTCTTCGCACTGCTGCTCTGGGCCGCCGCCGGCCTCGCCGTCATCGGTGGGCTGCCTCAGCTCGGCATCGCGATCGTCGTGGTCGTGTTGCTCAACGGGGTGTTCGCCTTCGTCCAGGAGTACCGGGCGGACCGGGCCGCCGAGGCCCTGCGCAGCCTGGTCCCGCACCGGGTGACGGTGGTGCGCGACGGGTTGCGGCAGGAGATCGATGCCGTCGACCTGGTCGTGGGCGACCTGGCGCTGCTGGAGCCGGGCGACCTGCTGGCCGCCGATCTCGAGCTCGTCGACGTCCACGGACTGCGCGTGGACGAGGCGACGCTGACCGGCGAGAGCGAGCCGGTGGCCAAGGACAGGGGCGACACCGCCTTCGCCGGTTGCTTCGTCGTCGAGGGCGAGGGCGCCGCCACGGTGGTGGCCATCGGTGCGGACACCCGGCTGGCCTCGATCGCCCTGATGGCCGGGACCGTGGAACGGGCGAAGACACCGCTGTCCCGGGAGCTCCACCGCGTGGTGCGCACCGTCACCGTGCTCGCCGTCGGCGTGGGGCTGGCCTGCTTCGGAGCGGGCTTCCTGCTGGGCCTCCCGGCGAGTGAGGGCTTCCTCTTCGCCGTCGGCGTGACCGTCGCGCTGGTCCCGGAGGGCCTGCTCCCGACGGTCACGCTGTCGCTGGCCCGGGGCGCGCAGCTCCTGGCACGCGGGAACGCCCTCGTCCGGCGGCTGGAATCGGTCGAGACCCTCGGGTCGACGACGTTCATCTGCACGGACAAGACCGGGACCCTGACCCAGAACCGCATGGCGGTGGTCGAGGTGTGGTCCCCGGCGGGCGTGGTGTCCGTGCACGGTGTCGGCTACGAACCGGTCGCGACCTTCGACGGAAGCGCCGAGGCGGTGGACCGGGCCCGCGACGTCGCGCGCACCGCAGCCGTCTGCTCGACCGGCCGCATCACCCGCTCCGACGGCGGCTGGCAGGCGACCGGCGACCCCATGGAGGCGGCGCTGGACGCGCTGGCCCAGCGGCTGGGCATCCCGGGTACGCACACCGGGACACCCGCCGGGTCTCGTCGCTTCGCGTTCGACCCGCGCCGCCGCCGGATGTCGGTCTGGGCCGACGGCGCGCTGTGCGTCAAGGGCGCCCCCGACAGCGTCCTGGCCCGGTGCACCGATGCCGCGGGGGCCGCGGCGGCCGCTGCCGGCATGGCCGCCCGCGGTCTCCGCGTCCTGGCCGTCGCCCGCCGGACCGCCTCCCTCCCGGACGGGTGCGACGCCGACGAGGCGGAGCGGGAGCTCGAGCTGCTGGGGATCGTCGGGCTCGAGGATCCGCCCCGCCCGGGCGTCCGCGAAGCGCTCGCCGACTGCCGCCGGGCCGGGATCTCCGTCGGGATGATCACCGGTGACTCGGGCGCGACCGGTCGGGCCATCGCCGAAGAGGTGGGGCTGTGGCTCGAGGGCGGCCTCGTGGTCGAAGGCGCCGACCTGCCCGCCACATCCGAGGGGCTCGGGGAGCTGCTGGACCGGGACGGCATCGTCGTCTGCCGGGTCGCCCCCGAGGACAAGCTGCGCATCGCCCAGGCGCTGCAGGCCCGGGGGCACGTGGTCGCGATGACCGGGGACGGCGTCAACGACGGCCCGGCCCTGCGGGCGGCCGACATCGGCGTGGCGATGGGGGCCAGCGGCACCGACGTCGCCCGCCAGGCTGCGGACCTGGTGCTGCTCGACGACCACTTCGCGACGATCGTCGTCGCCGTACGGCAGGGCCGCGCGACCTGCACCAACATCCGGCGGTTCCTCACCTACCACCTCACCGACAACGTCGCCGAGCTCGCCCCGTTCCTCGTCTTCTCGGCCACCGGCGGTGGGATCCCGCTGGCTCTGGGTGTGTTGCAGGTGCTCGCCATCGACATCGCGACCGACCTCCTCCCCGCGCTCGCTCTGGGCGCCGAGCCGGCCTCTCCCCGCGTCCTCGACGGACCGCCTCCCCGCCGCCGGCTGGTCGACGGGCGGCTGCTCCGCCGTGCGCTCGGCGTCCTCGGGCCCGTGGAGGCCACCGTGGCCATGACCGCCTTCCTGGTCGTGCTGACGAGCGGCGGGTGGGCCTACGGCGACACCCCGGACGCCGACACCCTGGCCGCGGCCTCCGGCGCCGCCTTCGCGGCCGTCGTGCTCGGACAGATGGCCAACGCGTTCGCCTGCCGGAGCGGCACCCGGCCGGCGTGGCGGCAGGCGTGGCGGAGCAACCCCCTGCTGCTGTGGGCCGTGGGGATCGAGCTCGGAGTCCTGGCCGCGATGCTGCTCGTGCCACCCGTCGCCGATCTGCTCGGCATGGGTCCGCCGCCGCTGCTCGGGCTCCTCCTGGCCGCGTGCGCCGTGCCGGCGGTGCTCGCCGTCGACGGACTGCACAAGTGGCTCGCGGCCGCTCGCGCCGGGCACGTCACGTCGGCACCGGAGAGCAAGGACATTCGTCCGGGCCGGACGTGACCGGCGACCCCAGCCGATCAGTGCCCCGGGGCGGAGGCTCGGCGGTATCGGTCCTAGCGAGGAGCATCTCGATGTCGCACAACGCTCCGCCACCGCGCACCGGTGGGCCGGCCACTCCCCCCGACCCGTGCGTTCGGGCACTGGAGCACGCCGCGGACCTCGCCGTCCTGGCGCCCTCGGTGCACAACACGCAGCCGTGGAGCATCGGCATGCACCTCGACCGCATGGAGATCCGGGTCGACCGCAGCCGCCAGCTCACCGCTCTGGATCCGCAGGGGCGGGAGATGGTCCAGAGCGTGGGTGCCGCGCTGCTGACGGCGCGGGTGGCGCTGGCCGCCGAGGACTGGGCGGTGGAGGTGGACCGCCTGCCCGACCCGGTGGACCGCGATCTGCTCGCCGTCGTCCGCCCGGTGGCCGGCCGGGCCGACCGGGTGCTCGCCGCGCTCGCCCCGGCCGTACCGGAGCGCCGGACCAACCGCAGGCAGTTCGCACCGGAGCCGCTGCCGGAGGACGTGCTGCGACTCCTGATCGCTGCGGCCGCGGCGGAGGACACCAGCCTCGTGCCCGTCACCAGCGAACCCCACCGCCGACTGGTGGCCAGGCTCACCCAGCAGGCCGACGGCGTGCAGAACGCCTCGCCGGCCTACCGGGCGGAGCTCCGGCACTGGACGACACGGGCGACGTCCGCCGGCGACGGGGTGCCGAGCAGCGTGGTCCCGCGCACCGACGGGAGCCCGGGTAACGACATCCCCCTGCGGGACTTCGACACGCAGGGGAACGGCGCCCTCCCGGCCGACACCCGCTCCGGCGCCGACCAGACCCTGGTGCTCCTGGCCACGCGGAGCGATGACCCCGGGGCCTGGCTGCGGGCGGGCGAGGCCCTGCAGCGGGTGCTGCTCGAGCTGACCCGCCTCGGGTGGGTCGCCAGCCCGCTGAGCCAGGCCGTCGAGGTGCCGATCACCCGCACCCAGTTGCGGGCGGCGCTGGCCTGGGACGCCCATCCCCAGATGCTCCTGCGGATCGGCCGGGCGGAGCCCACCGGTCCGGTGCTCCGACGGCCCCGGTCGGAGGCCGTCACGGGCAGCTGGCAACCGCCGCGACCGGGCTCGGACAGCGAGCCACCCGCGCGGCCCGGCGGCGGGACCCGCCATCCGGTGTCCGACGGGCGCGGCGGCACGATCTGGATCGTCGATCAGGAGACCTGACCACCGGCGACCTGACCACCCGGAGCACGGCCCTCGGCGCGCGCCTTGATGCCCCGGAGCATCCGCCGCTCCATCACGAATCCGACCGGCTCGACCAGCCGCCACATCAGGCGCTGCGCCGGCGGGCGGCTGAGCCGCTGCCGCACGAGGAGCCTGGTGCGCCGGCCGCCGCCCGACGGCCGGAGGATCCACTGCCAGGTGACCACCGGGGTTCCGGCGCCCGCCCGGGCCTGCTCGTCCGGGGCGTCCGGCCCGGCGCTGACCAGCACCAGGGCGACCGGAGGCCGCACGGCGTGCACGCGGAAGGAGGGGGCGCGGCCCGGGGCGAGCCGGACGACGTCCCCCACCGCGACGTCCTGGTGCTCCGGCAGCACGTGGTCGGCGCTGTGGATGTCGCAGCGGCAGAGGTTCTCCAGCCCGTCGTAGCTGTAGAAGCCACCCCGGCCCTGGCCCATCTGCGCCACCCAGGGCCAGACGACGTCCACCGGCGCGTCGACGGTGATGCCGCGCGTGTACCCCAGATCCGGGGCAGCGACCAGCTCGTCCCCGGGCAGGTCTGCGGTGACCTCTTCCTCGTCCACGCCCCACCGGTTGTAGCGGCGCCGGAGCACCGGGGACGCGACCACGGCGCCGAGGACGAGTGCGCCGCCCACGACGACGTCGGCGGCGGCGGTGCCGATCCGCCGCACCGCACCGCGGATCGGCCGACCGGCAGGACGGAGGTCGGCCCGCTGGGGAACCGCGCTCGAGCTCACATGCCGGCCATCGCCGGCTCGGACCGGTCGGCCGCGTCCCGGACCCCGGCCGGTCGGACCACCATCACCGGGCAGTCCGCGTGCATGGCGCACCGGAGGGCGACCGAACCGAGCAGCAGGGCACGGAACGCCCCTCGGCCGCGGCTGCCCACGACCAGCAGGGCAGCTCCCTGCGACCGCTGGACCAGCACGTCGTCCGCCGGCCCCTCGTGGACCTCGATGCCGATGGGGGGCACGGCGCCGCGACGATCCTCCGCCAGCACCTCGTCGACGAGCTGCCGGGCGCGCTCCTCCAGCCGCTCGCGGACCTCCTCCACGGCAGGAACCACCACCGAGGACAGATCGGTCCAGTAGTCGGTCGTCTGGTAGCTGGTGACCACCTCCACCCCGCCGTCCAGGCGGGCGGCCTCCTCGACCGCCGCGGCCAGAGCGAGGCGCGACGCCGGCGAGCCGTCCACGCCGACGACCACCCGCGGCGGCCGGGTCGCAGCCACCGGAGAGGGGTGGACGACGACCACCGGACAGGCGGCATGCGTGGCGCAGTGCAGCGCCACCGAGCCGAGCAGCGCGCTGCGCCCGGCGCCCCGTCCCCGGCTGCCGACGACGAGCAGCATCGCGTCCACGGACCGGTCGACGAGGTCGGGGGCGGGCGGACGCTCGGTGACGACGAGCCGGATCCGGACCTCGCTCACCCCGGGAACGGACGAGATCTGGGCATCGGCGCCGACCTCGTCGACCAGGGTCCGCACCTGCTCGCGTGCCTCGTCCCGGATCGCGCCCAGATCGGGGACCACCATCGGTGCGCCGCCGAGGTAGTACAGCTCCGCGGTGACGCTGGACACCACGTCGAGGTCGGCGCCCCTGCGGGCCGCGGCCAGGAGTGCGTGGACGAGGACGTCCCGGGACGCGCTCGAACCGTCCACACCCACGACCACCGTGGGCCGGTCACCGGCCTCCGTCGGCGCCGTGCGGTCGGACTGGCTCATGGCTGCTCCTCGTTCCTGCGCGGCGGGTCCGCCGGCGTCCCCCCGACCCTGGTGGGGCGCGGCCGGCCGTCCACAGGGACGGAGGTCCCGACACCCCCCGCCCGCAGACCCTGGGGGCGGCGCGTCGAGCGACCTAACGTCGGCCCCCCGACATCCCGAGGAGTGCCCGTGCAGGCCAGAGACGTCATGTCACGCGAGGTGGTCACGGTCGGACCCGACACGTCCGCGAAGTACGCCGCCGAGATCATGGCCGATCGCGGCTTCGCCGCGATCCCGGTCGTGGACGGCGACGACCAGCTGGTGGGCATCGTCGCCGAGGCCGACGTGCTGGCCGAACGGCTGCCCCCCGATCCGCGCCTGCACGTCCGCCGCGACCGGTCGGACCACGACGTGCCGCCTCCGCTGCTCGTCCGGGGGGTGATGACCGTGGGCGTCCGGACGGTGGACGCGACGGCCGACGTGTCCGACATCGCCCGGCTGTTCGTCGACGACCGGCTGCGCAGCGTCCCGGTGCTGGAGCACGGGCGACTGGCCGGCATCGTCAGCCGACGCGACGTCCTGCGCGCCCTCGTGCGCCCCGACGAGGCGCTCCGGGACGACCTGCTGCGGCTCGTCGAGGAGTACACCGGCGATCTCGACTCCTGGGACGTCGCCGTCACCGAGGGAATGGCCACGATCCGTCGTACCCGCGGCGCCCCCGACGTCTCCGCCGACGTGGAGGACCGCGCCCTGCGGACCCTGGCCCACACCGTGGGCGGCGTGATCGGCGTCCGCATCCTCCACGGCGCCGACTCGACCGGCGGCGGCCAGGATCCGCGCGGCCTCGACGTCGACGCGCCGGCCTGACCCGGGCCCCGGAGAGGACCACCATGGACGAAGATCCCCGCCTGCCCGTCGTCGTCGGCGTCGACGCGTCGGAGGCGTCGCTGCGCGCCGCCCGCTTCGCCGCCGACGAGGCCCGGCGGCGGCGCGTGCCCCTGCGGATCGTGCACGCCGTGTCCTGGCCCCTCGACAGCCTCGCCATCCCGCCCACCGACCTCGATCCCGCAGGCCGGCTGCGCGCCGGCGCCGAGACCGTGGCGCAGTGGGCGGCGGACGCCGTGGCCGGTGACGACCTCGAGATCCGCACGGTGGTCGAGAAGGGCGATCCCGTCACCGTCCTCCAGGTGGCGTCCGCGGACGCCCAGCTGGTGGTCGTCGGCAGCCGCGGCATCGGGGGCGTCACCGGGCTGCTCGTGGGCTCGACGGCGAGCGGGCTCGTCGCGCACAGCCACTGCCCGGTCGTCGTCCTGCCGGAGGAGACAGCGGCGCGGGTGACCGGCCGGCAGTCGGTGGTCGTCGGGGTGGAGACCAGCCGTGGGGATGCCGACGTGCTGGAGTTCGCCTTCGCCGCGGCCGCCCAGCGCGGCACCGACCTGGTGGCCGTGCACGCCTGGCAGGACGCGGTGCTGGAGACGGCGTTCCGGTCGATGGGGCCGCTGGTCGACTGGGCCGGCCTCGCCGCGGAGGAGCAGGTCGCACTGAGCGAGACCCTGGCGGGCTGGCGGGAGAAGGCGCCCGACGTGGCCGTCCGCGAAGTGGTCGTCCGCGACCGGCCTGCGCGCGCGCTGCTCTCCGCCGGGCTGACCGCCCAGCTCGTCGTCGTGGGGCATCGGCGGCGCCCGGCCCTGGGGTCGACGACGCACGCCGTGCTGCACCGGGCGACGTGCCCGGTCGTGATCGTCCCCCTGCCCCGGCCCGGTCGATGAGTGCCGGACGGTTCCGGGTCCTGGTCGTCACGGCCAGCCGGCACGGAGCCACCGCCGAGATCGGCGCCGCACTGGCCCGGACGCTCGGGAACTGCGACGCCGGCCGCGCCGTGGACCTCGCCGCGGTGGCCGTGCCCGTGGAGCAGCGTCCGGATCCTGCGCCCTTCGACGCCGTGGTGGTCGGCAGCGCCGTGTACGCCGGACGGTGGCTCGACGGCGCCCGCCAGTACGTGGCGATGCATGCCGGTGTGCTCCGCACGCGCCCCACCTGGCTGTTCTCCAGCGGCCCGATCGGCGAGCCGCCGTTCCCCCCGGACGTCCCGCACGACGTCGCCCCGCTGATGGGGCTGACCGGCGCCCGCGGGCACGCCCTCTTCCCCGGCCGGCTGGACGAGGAACGGCTCAGCTTCGGGGAGCGGTCGGTGGTCACCGCCATGCGGGCCCCGCTGGGCGACTTCCGCGACTGGGCCGCGGTCCGGTCCTGGGGTGAGGAGCTCGCGCGCTCGCTCGCCGCGGACAGCTCCGGCGTCCCCGCGCAGACCTGAGCCGATCGAGTGACCAAGATCCAACGTCCGCGGGCGACGCGCCCCTATGCCCCGGCGCCGAGGAGTGACAGGCTCGTAGGTGAGGCGTCACCTCCGAGTGCCCGAGGAGCTGAGCAGCGATGGTGCCCTCCGACGAGGAGACGGGGAGCGAGGCCGTCAGCACGGACCTGCTGTCGGGCATGCGGCTGACCGAACTGCTCGACGAGGTGCAGGACCGCCTCTCGGTCGTCGCCCGCACCCAGGCCCGGGTGCAGAACCTGCTCGACGCCTTCCTCAGCGTGTCCAGCGGTCTGGACCTCGACACGACGCTGCGCCGGATCGTCCTGGCCGCGACCGAACTGGTGGATGCCCGGTACGGCGCCCTGGGGGTGCTCGGGCGCACCGGCGGGCTCGCTGCCTTCATCCACGTCGGCATCGACGAGGAGACGGCGCGACGGCTGGGATCGCTGCCCGAGGGGAAGGGGGTCCTGGGTCAGCTGATCACCGAGCCCTACCCCCTGCGGATCTCCGACCTCGGTCGCCACCCGTCGTCGGTCGGCTTCCCCCCGGGCCACCCCGAGATGCACAGCTTCCTCGGGGTTCCGGTGCTGGTGCGGGGCGAGGTCTTCGGCAACCTCTACATGACCGAGAAGTCCCACGGTGACTTCACCGCCGAGGACGAGGCCGTCCTGACCGCCCTGGCCGGCGCGGCCGGGATCGCGATCGACAACGCCCGTCTGTACGAGGAGAGCGAGGTCCGCCGCCGCTGGCTGGCGGCTGTCTCGGACGTGCGGGCCGCCCTGCTGGGAGCGGCTTCGGCGGAGGAGGCACTGTGTCTGATCGCCGAGCAGGTGGCGGGTCTGACGGGCGCCGATGCCACTTTGCTGGCCCGGGGACCAGATCCGGCCGACGGCGCGTACACCGTCGTGGCACACCTGGGTGCGGACATGCAGGACCTGACCGGTTCCCGGCTCACGGCTCCCGGGAACCCGGTGCTGGAGGCTCTGGAGGCGGCCGACGGGGTGGTCGCCGTCGACATGAGCGGGCTGCCCTACGAAGGCCCCAACGCGCACATCCCCTGGGGCCCCTGCCTCGGCATCCCCCTGCACATGTCCCACACCGAGGACGCCGTCGTGATCGTGGCCCGCTCCGCCGGCGCCGAGCCCTTCGACGAGAGCGTGGCACTCCTGGTGACGGCGTTCGCCGCCCAGGCATCGGCGGCACTGGACAACGCGGCCCGCCAGCGGCTGGCCCGCCAGCTCGACGTCTACGAGGACCGCGACCGCATCGCCCGGGACCTGCACGACCTCGTCATCCAGCGGGTCTTCGCCGCCGGACTGGCTCTGCAGTCCGTGCTCCCCCGGGTCAGCGACGCAGAGGTGCAGCGGCGGGTCGAAGGCGTCGTGGTCCAGCTCGACGAGACGGTGCGCGACATCCGCACGACGATCTTCGACCTGCACACCACCGACGCCTCGGAGCATCCCGACAGCCTCCGCCGCCGGGTGCTCGACGTCGTCACCGAGATCACCGGGGACGACCTGCAACCCACCGTCCGGATGTCCGGCGCCGTCGACAGCCTGGTCACCGGCGAGCTCGCCCTCGACGTCGAGGCGGTCGTCCGGGAGGCGGTCAGCAACGCGGCCCGGCACTCCGGGGCCCGCCACGTCACGGTCACCCTGGACGTGAGCGACGAGGTGGTGGTCGAGGTGGTCGACGACGGGCGGGGCATCGACAAGCGCGCCGCACGGAGCGGACTGCGCAACCTGGAGCAGCGCGCTGTGCGTCGCGGTGGCGGCGCGTCGGTCGAGCCGCTGCCCGAGGGCGGCACCCGGCTGCGGTGGTTCGCGCCGCTGCGCTGAACCGACCCGCGGCTCGGCTCAGGCGCGGCGCGAAGCGGGGGCCGGGCCGCGCAGCTCGGTGGCCAGGACGGCCGCCTGGGTACGCCGCTCCAGTCCCAGCTTGGCCAGCAGGTGGGACACGTAGTTCTTGACGGTCTTCTCCGCCAGGAACATCCGTTCGCCGATCTGCCGGTTCGTCAGGCCCTCGCCGATCAGCTCCAGCACCGTCCGCTCCTGCTCGCTGAGCTTGGCCAGGGGGCCGGCCGGCTCGGCCGACCGCCGCATGCGCTCCAGCACCGCCGTGGTCGCGGCCGGGTCCAGCAGCGAGCCACCAGCCGCCACGGTGCGGACGGCAGAGACCAGGTCCTGACCGAGGATCTGCTTGAGCAGGTAGCCCGAGGCCCCGGCCATGATCGCCTCGAAGAGCGCCTCGTCGTCGCTGTAGCTGGTCAGCATGATGACCTTGAGCTCCGGCAGGCGGGACCGCAGTTCGCGGCAGACGCTCACGCCGTCACCGTCGGGCAGCCGGACGTCGAGGATCGCGACGTCGGGCTGCAGCGCCGGCACCCGGGCCAGTGCCTCCGCCGCGTTCTTCCCCTCGCCGACCACGGTGATCCCGGGGTCGCTCTCCAGGACGTCGGCCACTCCCCGCCGGACCACTTCGTGGTCGTCGAGGAGGAACACCGTGGTCGGGTTCTGCTGCTCCGAGGTCACCGAGGAACCGTCCTGCGTCCAGACCGCGCAGGACGCGGCGCCCGTGGAGCCGCGGGGAAGGGCACCACCCCGTCAGGCTAAGCGGCGCCACCCGCCGGCGGAGCAGGGCCCAAGGTCCCGTGTCCGGAGTGCGTCGGTCCCGGGCCGCCCCGGACCCACGCAGCGACGTCCGGCCCGCGCGCGAAGGCACTCGGACCCTCACCGGCCGCCCGGCCCGGCGGCACGCTGACCCCCATGGACGCCAGCACCCACGTACTGGTCGGCTACGCCTCCGCGCACGGGTCCACCGCAGGGGTGGCCGACCGGATCGCCGCCCGGATCAACAGCTTCGGGTGCGAGGTGGACTGCCGTCCGGTCGGGCCGGACCTCGACCCCGCCGCCTACGACGCCATCCTCCTCGGCAGCGCCGTGCACGACATGGCCTGGCTGCCGTCGGCGGTCGACTTCCTGACCCGGTTGAGCGGCGCCGAACCGACGTGGTTCTTCAGCGTCGGTGGCCTCGAGCCCCGGGGACCGGTGACCCGGCGCATGACCCGGCTGGAGATCGCCCGGGTGGAGCAGCAGTTCCCGGCCCGGTTCCGCGGCCGGGACCACCGCATGTTCGCCGGCGTCGTGCAGACGGCCGGCCTCGCCCTCTGGGGCCGGGTCTTCTGGCGGCTCGTCGGCGGCCGGAACGGGGACCACCGGGACTGGCCGGCCATCGACCGCTGGGCATCGGACGTCGGGGCGGAGCTCGCCCGGCTGCGGGACGCGGCCGAGCTGCGGCACCCATGACCCTGGCCGACCACCCCCCGTTCCGGATCGAGGAGCCATCGTGCTGACCGCCCCCCTGGACCGGACCACGGCGCAGACCGCGATCAGCCTGGCCAACCGCGCGCCCTCGGTGCACAACTCCCAACCGTGGCGCTGGCGCATCGGGCCGTCGTCGATCCACCTGTTCGCCGACGCGGCTCGCGGCCTGCCCGCCACCGACCCGGAGGGACGGGATCTCCGGCTCAGCTGCGGCGCCGCCCTGCATCATCTGCGGGTCGCGCTGCTGGCGACCGGCCTGGCCACGACGGTCCACCGGCTGCCGAATCCGGCCCAGCCCGAGCACCTGGCGACCGTCGAGACCCACGCGGGCATCCCGCTGGCCGAGGACCTGGCCCTCGCCCGCGCGATCGAGGTCCGGCGCAGCGATCGCCGTGTGTTCTCGTCCTGGCCGGTGCCCGAGCAGATGCTGGACGCGCTGATCACCGTCGCCGACCACCAGGGCGCCCACCTGACGGTCCTGGATCGGGAATCGCACCGGAACGCTGTCGCCCGGCTCGTGGAACGCGCCGCCGTCCAGCAGGCGCTCACCCCGGACCTGGCGCGGGAGATCGCCCGGTGGACCGGTCGTACCCGTGGCGCGGAGGACGGGGTGCCCGCCGCCAACGTGCCGAAGGAATCCGAAGGGACCGTGCCCGTCCGGCACTTCGCCGGTGCCCGGCAGCAGCAGAATCCCCTGGGAACGGACGAGTCCGACGGCACGGTGCTCACCCTGCTGAGCACCACCCACGACGGCCCGGTCGACCAGCTCCGCGCGGGTGAGGCACTCAGCGCCGTGCTGCTGACCGCCACCCGCTTCGGTCTGGCCACCGACCCGGTCAGCCAGCCGCTGGAGACACCCACGACCCTCGCCGAGCTCCGGTCGTCGGTGCTCGGCGGGGCCGCCGCGCCGCAGATCCTGCTGAGGCTGGGCTGGGCTCCCATGAGCGCGACCCCCGTGCCGCTGACCGGCCGGCGGCCGCTCGCCGACACCGTGGACGACCTCGACGAACCGGTGGGCTAGCGCGCTCGATCACCCGGCAACGGGCACGAGCCTGGCGCGCACGTCGAGTGCCGCACTGCTCTGCGGGCCCACGACCAGCGGGTTCACCTCGATCTCCGCGATCTCGGGCAGCGCGTCGGCGAGCCACCCCACCCGCCGGATGCAGTCGCGGACCCCCGCCAGGTCCAGGGACCGCCCGTGGCCGGTGGCGAACAGCTCGGTCGCCGCCATCATGTCGTCCACGTCGGCATCCGTCGGCGGCGCCAGGCGGTGCACCCGGTGCCCGAGGGCGTCGGTGGCCCGCCCACCGGGGCCCAGCGCGACCACCGGCCCGGCCGAGGGGTCACGGACCGCCCCCACGAAGAACTCGTCCCCCGGCGTGATCATCGGCTGGAGGACGGCGCCGATCCACCGCGGCCCGGCCCGGTCGGCCCACTCGTCGACCGTCCGGCCGGCCCTGCGGGCATCGGTCACCGGCAGCCGGAGCAGGCCCGCGTCGCCCTTGTGGACGACGCCGTCGACGACCCCCTTGAGCGCCATCGGTCCCCTGGCCCTGCGGACGACGTCGGCCGCCTCCGCGCCGGTGGTGACCCACCGGACCGGCACCGCCGGGATGCCCGCCGCGCGGCAGAGCGCATCGACCTCGAGCGGCCGCATCCATCCGCCGGAGGGCATCCGGGCCAGCCCGGCGGTCACCGCCTCGTGCGCGCGGTGGATGTCGATGCCGTCGGGCACCGTGGGAGGCCCGGGATCCCGGGACAGCCAGGCTCGTCGCTGCACCGCGACCCCGAGGGCGCGCGCAGCCAGGCCGGGCTCGTTGACCGACACGAGGAACCGGCCCGGGGGCGCACCGGGCAGCTCGATCCGCTCCACCGTGGTGGGCCGGACGAGTTGCACGTCGATGAGGGCGGTGCCGGTCCCCCGCGCCGCCGCGGCCGCGGCGGCGCCCGGGATGGCGAGGGCCGGGTCGCTCACCGCGGTCGGGGCGGTGACGGTCAGGACGGCGCCGACGTGCGGGCTGTCCAGCAGCATGCCGAGCGCCGCGGCGAAGGCGTCGGCGCCGACCGCGGCACCGGCATCGACCGGGTTGCCGACGCTCGCCGGCGGCGGCAGCACGGCCCGCAGCCGCTCCTGCAGCTCGTCGGGGAAGGGGTCGACCACCAGGCCGGCCGCCGCGCAGGCATCCGCCGCCAGCACGCCTCCCCCGCCGACGTTGGTCAGGATCGCGACCGACCGGCCCTCGGGCAGCGGCTGGCCCTGCAGCAGACCGATGGCGGTCGCCATGTCCGGGAGGTCGGGCAGGACCTGGACTCCCCCCGAGGCGTACGCCGCCTCCCGGAGCGCACGCGGGGTCGCCGGGCAGGCGGTGTGCGACGCCGCCGCGCGCTGGCCCGCCGACGAGGTGCCGGTCTGCAGCACGAGCACCGGCACCCGGGCCGCGAGGTGCGTCGCCGTACGGATCAGGCCGCGCAGATCCGGTTCGGACTCGGCGTACAGGACGACGAGGGAGGTGTCCGGATCCTCGTCGAACCAGGCCAGGAGGTCGCGGGCCCCGACGTCGAGCGCGTCGCCGACGGCCACCATGGCCGACAGGCCCAGCCCGAGGCGCCGCCACTCGCTGACCGTGGCGATCGCGATGCCACCCGACTGGGCCACCAGCCCGATGTCGCCGGCGGGGGCCGGCTCGTCGGTGAACGTGGTGTCCAACCGGCTGGTCTTCCCCGGTCCGATGACGCCGGCGGTGTTGGGCCCGACCACGCGCATCGCGTAGCGGTCCGCCAGCTCCCGCACCCGCGCGCTCAGTCCGGGGATCCCACCGAGACCGGACGTCATGAGGACGACCGCCCGGACGCCCTGCTCGCCGCACTCCTCGAGCGTCGAGGCGACCGCCTCGGCGGGCACCGTCAGGACCGCCAGGTCGACGGTGCAGGGCACGTCGGCGATCGAGGGCCAGCAGGGCACGCCCTCCACCTGCCCCCCGTGCGGGTTCACCGCGACCACCGCACCGGAGAACGCGGCGGCGTGCAGGCTGCGCAGCACCGCGCGCCCGAGGGAACCCTCCCTCCGGCCGGCTCCCACGACGGCGACCGTGCCGGGCCGGAGGATCGGCCGGAGGCCGGCAGCCGCCGCCTTCCGGTGCCGGTCCTCGCTCGCCGCCGCGTAACGCTCGTCGCCGTGCAGCACGACCTCGATGCGCGTCTCGGGGCCCGTCCGCGAGTACTCCACGGGCAGGCCCAGATCGGCGAGCACGTCGGTCATCGGCCCGTTCTCGGCGAGCACGTCGGCCACGAGGCGCTGGATGCCCGACCGCACGGCCACGGCGGCCAGCTCCTCCAGCAGGACCGTGCCCACGCCGTGGGCGTGCCACGCCGGGTCGACCACCGCCGCCACCTCGGCGGTGTCCGCGTCCACGGGCACCATCTGGACCGCGCCCACGAGCCGGTCGCGCACCCGGGCGCCGAGGCAGACCGCGCCGTGCGCCCCGCCGAGGGTGCGCTCGAGGTAGATCTCCAGATCGGCGGGGTGCAGCGAGCTGAACCGCAGGTAGCGGTCCCGATCCGTCAGGCGGTCGTGCAGCGCGAGGGCGTCGGGGAGGTCCGTCGGGCCGAGCCGGTACAGCAGCGCCGGCGAGCCGTCGGCCAGGAGTGCGCGCGTCGGCGTCCCGGCCCTCGCTGGAGCCCCCTCGACCACGCGCTCCTCCGTACCGGCCGACGGCGGCCGCACGGTGCGACCGGCACGGGCCGGCCCCGTGCCGCTCACCCTCGACGACCAGGAGCCCGGACAGGAGGGACCAACGGCCCCGTCGGGGCGGACGTACGTCCGCCCGTGCCCCCGCGGGACGGAAGTCCCGCGAGGACCTGTCTTCCGGCCGACGTGCCCGCGCTGCGGGGGTGCGCACAGTGGCGTGATCGCCACCGGCACGACCCTCGAGTGGGAGCTGCAGGCAGATGGACCGCATGAACCCGCTGGACGCCGCCTTCCTCCAGGCGGAGGACGAGGAGCCCCATGTCTCCCTGGCGATCGCGTCCATCGCCGTCTTCGAGGGCCCGGCGCCGACCGCCGAAGAGTTCCGGGCCACCCTGGCCGGGCGCATCCCGCTGATCCCCCGGTACCGGCAGAAGGCCCGCGAGGTGCCCTTCGACCTCGGCCCGCCCGTCTGGGTGGACGACCCCCACTTCGATCTGGACGACCACCTGCGCAGCACGGCGCTGCCGGCCCCGGGCGGCGACCGGGAGCTCGCCGTCCTCATGGGCCGGGTGATGTCCGCCCGACTCGACCGCGACCGCCCCCTGTGGGAGTACTGGCTGGTGGAGGGGCTGGCAGAGGACCGCTGGGCGCTCATCTCGAAGGTGCACCACTGCATGGTCGACGGCATCTCCGGCACCGACCTGTTCCGCATCGCGCTCGACGAGACGCCGGAACCGCGCGCCCCTGCCGCCGACGACTGGCAGCCGTCCGCCGAGCCGTCGGATCTGCGGCTCGTCACCGCCGCGGCGCTGGATGCCGCACGGCTGCCGCTCACTTCCGCCCGGGCGCTGGCTCGTGCCGTCCGGTCCCCTGCCGTCCTGGCCCGCCGCACCCGGGACACCGTCGGCGGGCTGGGCGCCCTGGTCACGGCACTCGTCCCTGCCACGCGGTCCTCGCTGTCGGGTGCTCCGTCGCCGGAGCGCCGGTTCGCCTTCGCCCGCACCTCCGTCGCCGACATCTCCAGGGTCCGCCGGACCCTGGGCGGAACGTTCAACGACGTGGCGCTGGCCGCCGTGACCGCGGGCCTGCGCCGCCTGCTCCTCGAACGCGGGGAGGTGCCCACGGCGCATGCGGTGCGGACGCTCATCCCCGTCTCGGTGCGGGCACCGGGCACCGAGTCGGTCCGGGACAACCAGGTCTCCCTGCTCCTGGCCGAGCTGCCGGTCCACCTCGCGGACCCCGGGGAACGGCTGGCCGCAGTGCGGCAGCAGGTGGCGACGGTCAAGGCCGAACACGAGGCGGAGGCGGGCGCGGCCGTGGTGGAGCTCGCCCGGTACGGGCCGTTCGCCGCGGTGGCGGCCACCGTGCGGCTGGCCGCGCACCTCCCCCAGCGCTCCGTCGTCACGGTGACCACCAACGTGCCCGGACCGCGGACGCCGCTCTATGCGCTCGGCCGGCGCCTGGTCGAGATGGTCCCGTACGTGCCGATCGCCTCGCGGCTCCGCCTGGGCGTGGCGATCTTCAGCTACTGCGGGCAGGTCACCGTCGGCATCACGGGCGACCACGACGGCGCCGCGGACGTGTGGAGCCTCGCCCGGGGCGTCGAGGAGGGAATGGCCGAGCTGCTCGCCGCGGCGGACGGTCCCGCCTCCCCGGCGCACGGCCCCTGACCGTCGCGCGCGCCGCGGACCGGGCGGATCGGCCGAGGTCGCCGGCCCGGCGCGGGCGTCATCCACGGAGGACGGCGACCTTGAGCGCACCCGAGCGCACCGGGTCCTCGAACAGGTCGTAGGCCTGCGGCACCTCGTCGAAGCCGAACCGGTGGGTCACCATCCGGCTCACGTCGACGCGCCCCGCCTGCAGCAGGGACAGGAGCATCGGGGTCGAGAACGTGTCCACCAGGCCGGTCGTGATGGTGACGTCCCTGCTCCAGAGGTCCTCGAGGTGCAGCGTCGTCGGCCGGCCGTGCACCCCGACGTTGGCCACCCGCCCGCCCGGGCGGACCACCCCGACGGCGAGGTCGAAGGTGGCCGGGACGCCCACCGCCTCGATGGCGACGTCCGCGCCGAGACCTCCGGTCAGCTGCCGGACCGTCCCGGCGACGTCGTCGTCCGGCGACAGCACCCGGTCGGCGCCGACGGCGACGGCCGCATCCCGCCGGCTCTCGACCGGGTCCACGACGATCGTCCGCAGCGGGCTGTACAGGCCGGCGGACAGCACGGCCGCCAGGCCGATGGGGCCGGCGCCGACGATGACCACGGTGTCGCCCGGCCGGACGCCACCGTTGAGGGCGCCCACCTCGTAGGAGGTGGGCAGGATGTCGGCGAGCATCAGCGCCGTCTCGTCGGACACGCCCTCGGGCAGCTTGTGCACCGAGCCGTCGGCGAAGGGGATGCGCACCGCCTCGGCCTGCACGCCGTCGATGAGGTGCCCGAGCAGCCAGCCTCCTCCGCCCAGGCACTGGCCGTAGCGGCCCTCCCGGCAGAACCGGCACCGGCCGCAGGCACTGATGCACGACACGAGCACCCGGTCCCCGGCCCGCACGGTCCGCACGTTCTCCCCCACGGCGGTCACCGTGCCCACGGCCTCGTGCCCGAGCACCCGGCCGGGCTGCACCTCGGGGACGTCCCCTCGCAGGATGTGCAGGTCGGTGCCGCAGATGGTGAAGGCGTCCACGGTGACGACGGCGTCCTCCGGATCGATCACCTCGGGGTCCGGGACGTGATCCCATGCTCGCTTGCCCGGGCCGTCGTAGACGAGGGCCAACATGTCCGCCTCCAGGGGTCGTGGGACGTCCACTCCACGCCAGGGGCACGGTCCGGTGGCACCGCCGGTCGTCCGCACCACCCGGGGTCGAAGGTCCGTGCCGCGCCCGCCGTCCGCATGCAGGGCCCTAGGTCCCTGCCCCGGAGGACGGGCTACCCGACCGCGGCGTCCCGCAGCCGGGGACGCTGATCCGGTTCGACGGAGACAGGAGCAGCATGCGCGTCGGGGCGAGCGGGGATGCGGCGGACTCCGAGCGGGACGGCGGGATCCGATGACCGGCTGGCTGCTCCGCTACGACGGGTGGGACCCCGCCGCGGAGCCGCTCCGCGAGACGCTCTGCGCCCTGGGGAACGGCCGGTTCGTCACCCGCGCGGCGGCCCCCGAACGGCGGGCCGGACACGGTTCCTACCCCGGCACGTACGCCGCCGGTGTCTTCGACCGCTTGGCCGACGAGATCGACGGGCACCGGGTGGAGAACGAGAGCATCGTCAACCTGCCCGACTGGCAGTCGTTCACCTTCCGCGTCGCCGACGGGCCGTGGCTCGACCTCTCCGCCGTGGCGGTGACCGACTACGTCCAGGAGCTCGATCTGCGGCGTGGGGTCCTGACCCGGCGGTTCGGCATCCAGGACGGGGAGGGACGCCGGACCCGTGTCGCCCAACGGCGGCTGGTGTCCATGGCCGACCCCCACATGGCGGCGCTGGACTGCACGCTCCTCGCCGAGAACTGGACCGGCCCGCTGACGGTCCGTTCCGCCCTGGACGGCCGGGTGACCAACGACGGGGTGGCGCGGTACCGGGGGCTGGACGGCAGGCACCTGACGGCGGTCGATCCCGGCGCCGGCGCGGAGGTCCTCACCCTCACGGCGGAGACCAGGCAGTCGAAGGTCCGGATCGGCATGGCGGCACGGCACCGCGTGCTCTCCGGGGGAACGGAGCTGCCGGTGGTCGCCGCCGCGGTCGCGGAGCCCGGTCTCGCCGCCGTCGACCTGGAACTCGCGATGGAGGCCGGCCGGCCCGTCACCGTGGAGAAGCTGGCCGCCCTCTGCACCTCGCGTGATCCCGGCATCGGCGAGCCCGGTGAGGCCGCGCTCGACGAGATCGGCCGCGCCGGCACCTTCGCGGACGTGGTGGCGCGGCACGAGCTCGCCTGGGACCACCTGTGGTTCCGCTGCGACGTGGAGATCGAGGGGTCGGTGCGGGCGACGCTCGTGCTCCGGCTGCACGTGTTCCACCTGCTGCAGACCGTGTCCCCGCACAGCCTGGATCTCGACGTGGGCATCCCGGCTCGCGGCCTGCACGGCGAGGCCTACCGGGGGCACGTCTTCTGGGACGAGCTGTTCGTGCTGCCCTTCCTGAACCTGCGCCTGCCCGAGGTGGCACGGTCCATGCTCCTGTACCGGTGGCGGCGCCTTCCGCAGGCGCGCGCCGCGGCGCGGGCCACGGGGCACCGGGGCGCGATGTTCCCGTGGCAGAGCGGGTCCACGGGCCGTGAGGAGACCCAGGTCCTCCACCTGAACCTGCGGTCGGGCCGCTGGCTGCCGGACAACTCCCACCTGCAGCGGCACATCGGCCTCGCGATCGCCTACAACACGTGGCGCTACTACGAGGCGACCGGCGACACCGACTTCCTCACCGAGCACGGTGCCGAGCTGCTGCTGTCGATCGCCGCGTTCTGGGCGGACGTGGCCACCTACGACGCGGTCGGCGACCGGTTCGACATCTGCGGGGTGATGGGGCCCGACGAGTACCACGACGCCCTGCCCGACCGAGACGAACCGGGTCTGGACGACAACGCGTACACGAACGTGCTGGCGGCCTGGACGCTGGCCCGAGCGCTCGAGTGCCTCGAGGTGCTCCCCCCCGGACGACGCCACGAGCTCCTCGACACCCTGGACATCCGCCGGGCAGACCTCGAGAGGTGGCAGCACGTGAGCCGCAAGCTGCGGCTGCCCTGGACCGAGGACGGCGTCCTGCTGCAGTTCCGGGGCTACGAGACGCTGGAGGAGTTCGACTGGGCCGGGTACCGCGAGAAGTACGGCGACATCAGCCGGCTCGACCGCATCCTGGAGGCCGAGGGCGACTCGACCAACCGGTACAAGCTCTCCAAGCAGGCCGACGTCCTCATGCTGTTCCACCTCTTCACCGCCGACGAGCTGTACGCCGTCCTCGACCGGCTCGGCTATCCGCACGACCGGCGGACCATCCCCCGCACGGTCGCGTACTACCTCGACCGCACCTCCCACGGGTCGACGCTGTCGAAGGTCGTGCACTCGTGGGTGCTGGCCCGATCGGACCGGCGGCGGGCGTGGGAGTACTTCCTCGAGGCCCTGGAGAGCGACATCGCGGACGTCCAGGGCGGAACGACCGGGGAGGGCATCCACCTGGGCGCGATGGCGGGCACCGTCGACCTGCTGGAGCGCGGCTTCACCGGCCTGGAGACGCGCGAGGACGTCCTCGGGTTCGACCCCTACCTGCCCGACGCGCTCCGCCGCATGCGGTTCCGGCTGCGCTACCGCCGGCACACCGAGATCGAGGTGGCCATCGACCACCAGACGCTGACCGTCGGCGGAACCGCGAGCAGGGCGACCGTGCTGCCCCTCCGGGTCCGCGACAAGGCGTTCCGGCTGGACCCCCGGGGCAGCCTGGAGATCCCGCTGCGGCGTCGTCGCCCGGACTAGCCGGGCAGCTGTCCGGGCGCCGGCAGCGCCGCCGAGGGTCGCGCGCCGACGGCCATCCGACCCCGGAAGTGGGGACCAACTCCTCCCCCGCGAGGGTCCGCCGCCCCGCGACGCTCGTCCTGACCGGATTGCCGATCGCCGAGCGCCGAGGACCCCCGATGACGGACACGACCACTTCCTCTTCGCAGCCGCCGAGCCCGCGGCCGCCGACGCACGACGCCCCGACGACGACAGCCTCCGAACTCGTGGCGCGGCTGGACGCCCTCCGATCGGCCGACGTCGACCGGGCCGGAGGCAAGGGCGCCAACCTCGGCGAGATGGTGGGGGCCGGGTTCCCGGTACCGGGCGGCTTCGTCGTGCTCGCCGCATCGTTCCGGCGCGCGCTCGTCGCCACGCGCGCCGCCGTCGTCGACCTGAACGACGCGGCCCTGGAGGCGGCTCGGGAGCGCGCGTCGGGCGCCACGGAGGACCTCCTGGCCGCGGCCTGCTCCCGGCTGCAGGCGAGCATCCGGGAGGCGGGCATGCCGGAGGAGGTGGCCCGCGGGATCCGCGACGAGTACGCCCGGCTGGGGCCGGACGCCTCGGTCGCGGTGCGTTCCTCTGCCGTCGGCGAGGACAGCGCCGACACCTCCTACGCCGGCATGAATGCCACGTTCACCAACGTCCGGGGCGCCGAGGCACTCCTCGACGCGGTCATGGAGTGCTGGGCGTCCGCCTTCACACCACGGGTCGTGGCCTACCGGGCGGAGCACGGCTCGTCGGACCTGCCCGACATCGCGGTGGTGGTCCAGCTGATGGCGCCGGCCGACAAGGCCGGCGTCGCGTTCACCGCCGATCCGGTGACCGGCCGTCGCGACCGGCTGATGGTGGAGGCGGCCTGGGGGCAGGGCGAGGTGGTCGTGAGCGGCCGGACCGAACCTGACACCTACGTCCTCGATGCCGACGGGCCCCGGCTGCTGGAGGTGCACCGCGGTGCCCAGAGCGCGAAGATCGTCGCCGCCCCCGGAGGGGGCGATCGGGTGCTGCCCGTCGGCGAGGGCGAGGCCGGGCCCGTCCTGAGCCGGGAGGAGGCCGAGCGGATCGCCGCCCTGGTGCTGCGGGTCCAGGAGCACTACGGCTGCCCGCAGGACGTCGAGTGGGTCCTCACCGAGGGCGTCCTGTCCCTGGTCCAGACGCGACCGATCACCACGCTGGCTCCCGCCGAGAGCTCCGCACCGGCCGGGAGCGGCCTCGCCGGGGAGCAGTCGGAGCCGCTGCTGCACGGGCTGGCCGCCTCGCCCGGCCAGGCCACCGGGCGGGTGCGGATCCTGCTCTCCCCCGCCGACGGCGTCCAGCTCGTCGACGGCGAGGTGCTGGTGGCTCCGCTGACCAACCCCGACTGGATGCCGGCGGTCCGCCGGGCCGCGGCACTGATCACCGACACCGGAGGGGTCACCTGTCACGCGGCGATCGTGGCCCGCGAGCTGGGCGTCCCGGCCGTCGTCGGCACGCGCAGCGGCACCCGCACCCTGACCGACGGCGACGTCGTGACCGTGGACGGGAACACCGGCCGGATCTGGGCCGGGCAGCACGGTGGGACCGCACCCGCCCCCCGTGCGAGCGCCACGACCGCGCCGGCCGCTGCGTCGCCGGCAGTGGTGGAGCTGACCGGGACCGGCGTCCACGTCAACCTGGCCGACGCCGCCCAGGCCACCGCGGTCGCCGAGCTGCCCGTCGACGGTGTCGGCCTGCTCCGCGCCGAGCTGCTCCTGACCCGGGCGCTGAGGGGGCAGCACCCCTCGGCGCTGATCGCGGCCGGGGAGTCCGAGCGGGTCGTCGCCGACCTGGCCGCCTCGATCGGCGCGATCGCGGGGGCCTTCGCGCCCCGGCCGGTGACCTACCGCACCGCCGACCTGCGCAGCAACGAGTTCCGCGGCCTCACCGGCGGCCAGGAGTACGAGCCGGTGGAGGACAACCCGATGATCGGCTACCGGGGCTGCTACCGGTACGTCCACGACCCGTCGTTCTTCAACCTCGAGCTCGCGGCGCTCGCCCGGGTGCGGGAGGAGTTCCCCGGTGTGGCGCTCATGATCCCGTTCGTGCGGACGAAGTGGGAGCTCGAGGCGTGCCTGACCCTCGTCGACGCCTCACCGCTCGGCCGGCAGCGCGGGCTGCGTCGCTGGGTGATGGCGGAGGTCCCGTCGGTGGCCTACTGGCTGCCGGAGTACATCGGGCTGGGAGTGGACGGCGTCTCGATCGGTAGCAACGACCTCACCCAGCTGGTGCTCGGGGTGGACCGCGACTCCGCCGACCTGGCCGAGTTGTTCGACGAGGCCGACCCCGCGGTGCTCGCCGTCATCGACTCCGTCATCGCCACGGCCCGGCGGATGGGCATCCCGTCGTCCCTGTGCGGGCAGGCCCCCTCCCGTCGCCCCGCGTTCGTGGAACACCTCGTGCGCGCAGGGATCACCTCGGTCTCCGTGGAGCCGGCTGCCGTACCCGCGACCCGGCACGCGCTCGCCGCCGCGGAGCGACGGGTCCTGCTGGAGGCGGCTCACGGCGCCGCGTCCGGCTCCGGCGACGGGCGGCCGGCGTGGAGTCGCTAGCGCACGGAGCGGCGCGCGGCCAGGTACCGGTCGCGGATCCGCCGGACGACGGACCCGTGCCGGCGCTGGACGAGCGGATGCAGGCCCTGGAGGCCGCCGCCACCGAGGCGACCCTGACGTCGGCGTTCTGCGACGTCCCGGGCTGTGCGCTCGTGCTGCACCCGGACCGTCTCGACGTGCGCGCGGTGGGCTCCCGGCACGTGCCCGAGCCGGATCGCCCCTGGCGGCGCGTCGTGCAGGGCGCCGGCGCCGTGGTGCTCGGCGTCCGGGTCGCCTTCGCCGCCCGGGCCTGGGCCGTCCAGGTCGAACGGCTCCCTCGTCCCGACGACCCCGGGCTGCTCGCCGTCCTCCGACCCGTGCCGGGAGCGCCGGAGCCGGGCCTCGCGCAGCTCGCCGGGACAGCGGCGCAGGGTCCGGTGCGTCGGCGCCCCCTCGCGCTCCGGCGGCTGCCGCCGACCCTGCTGGAGCAATTGGGGCGGGCAGCGGCAGCCGAGGGCGCGGTCCTCGTGCCGGTCCCGCCCGAGCAGGACGGCACGGTCGCGCAGCTCGAGCGCGAAGCCCTGGCCATCCGCGGGCAGGATCCCGGCCCTGCACGCGACTCCCTGACGGAAGCCGACGACGACGCCCCGGGCAGCTTCCTGCTCCTGGTCACGGACGCCGACGACGAGCTCGCCTGGCTCCGGTCGGGGGAAGCGTCCGAGCGCGTCCTCCTCGAACTGGCACGCGCCGGGTGGCGGGCCACGGTGGTCCCGCACGTGCTCGACGCACCCCTTACCAGGGCCGACGTGCGGTCGGCCCTGAGCTGGGACGACCACCCGCAGTCCCTGATCCGGGTCGCGTGACTCCGCCGTCCCCCTGGGCCCGAGGGCCCGGCCGCACCGCGCCGGAGCTGGCGGCCACGGGCGTGGGGCTCTTCTTCGCCGCCTGTGCCGTCGGGAACGCGGTCGGCACGCTGCCGCGGTCCACGCAATTGATGGAGTGGTTCCGGGACACCACCTGGCTCCCGCCGTACCGGGTGGTGCTTGCTCGGCTCGTGCCCGTGGCGGCGCCCGTCGTCGGGGCCACCGCAGTGGCCGAGGCAGCGGTGGCCGTGCTGCTCCTCGGTCGCCGGCACCAGGAGGCCGGGCTGTGGCTGGCGACCGGCTGGGTCATCGGCATCAGTCCGGCCGTCGGCTCCCCGTACTGGCTGGTCAACGTCCCGCAGGCGATGCTCTACGCGGGGCTGGCGCGGCGACTGCGCGCCGCACGCGAACGGAGGCACTGACATGGCACGACGACGCTGGCGGGAGCTGACCCCGGCCCAGCAGACCGCGGTCCTGACGCTGGGAGCGGTGCAGCTGTCCCTCGCGGCCACGGCGTGGACCGACCTGGCCCGACGGCCGGCAGCTGCGGTCAACGGCCCCAAGGCCGGATGGGCCGCCGTCGTCGCCGTGAACTTCTTCGGCCCGCTGGCCTACTTCCGGTGGGGCCGGCGGTCCGCTCCGGCGGACTGACCGCGCCGGATCCGGTCGACCGCCCCGTGGCAGCTCGGGGGTCTGGCCGCAGGAACGACTCGGGGCTTACATGGACACCGGCAGGGAGCAGCACCGCCGACCGGCAGGGAATGGACACCAGATGCAGACCAGCGTCCCCACGCAGCCGTCGTACAGCAGCGGCACCTCGACCGTCCCGCTGCTGGGCGACACCATCGGCGCCAACCTCGACCGGACAGCCGCCCGGGTGGGTGAGCACGAGGCGCTGGTGGAGTGCGCCACCGGGCGTCGCTGGACCTATCCGCAACTGGTCGCCGACGTCGATGCCTGCGCGCTCGGCCTGGACGGGCTCGGGGTGCGGAAGGGCGACCGGGTAGGGATCTGGGCGCCCAACTGCGCCGAGTGGGTCTTCGTCCAGTACGCGACGGCGAAGCTCGGCGCGATCCTGGTCAACATCAACCCGGCGTACCGCACGCACGAGCTGTCCTACGTGCTGGAGCAGGCCGGCATCTCGGTGCTCGTGTCGGCGCCTGCGTTCAAGGGCAGCGACTACCGGGCGATGGTGGCCGAGGTCCGCGGCGACTGCCCGGACCTGCGCGAGGTCGTCTTCCTCGGCGACCCGGAGTGGGAGCGGCTCCTGGCGACCGGCCGGGGCGCCGACCGCGAGCTGCTGACCGAGCGGGAGACCCAGCTGTCGGCCGACGACCCGATCAACATCCAGTACACGTCCGGGACGACGGGCTTTCCCAAGGGCGCGACCCTCACCCACCACAACCTGCTCAACAACGGGTTCTTCGTCGGCGAGGGGTGCGGGTACACCGAGGCCGACCGCGTCTGCATCCCGGTGCCGTACTACCACTGCTTCGGCATGGGCATGGGCAACCTCGGGGCGACCTCCCACGGGGCGACGATGGTCATCCCGGCGCCCGGCTTCGACCCCGCCCTCACGCTGAAGGCCGTGCAGGAGGAGCGCTGCACCTCGCTGTACGGCGTCCCCACCATGTTCATCGCCGAGCTGGGCCTGCCCGACTTCGCCGACTACGACCTGTCCAGCCTGCGCACCGGCATCATGGCCGGCTCCCCCTGCCCGGTGGAGGTGATGAAACGGGTGGTCAGCGAGATGGGCATGACCGAGGTGACCATCTGCTACGGCATGACCGAGACCTCCCCGGTGTCCACCCAGACCGGTGCCGACGACGACCTCGAGCGGCGGACGGCGACCGTCGGCCGGGTGCACCCGCACCTCGAGGTGAAGGTCGTCGACCCGGCGACCGGGCTGACCGTGCCGCGTGGGGAGACCGGCGAGTTCTGCACCCGTGGCTACTCGGTGATGCTCGGGTACTGGCACGAGCCGGAGAAGACCGCGGAGGTCATCGACGCCGCACGCTGGATGCACACCGGCGACCTCGCCGTCATGGACGACGCCGGCTACCTCAACATCGTCGGGCGCATCAAGGACATGGTGATCCGGGGCGGCGAGAACGTGTACCCGCGCGAGATCGAGGAGTTCCTCTACACCCACCCCGACGTCGTCGACGCCCAGGTGATCGGCGTCCCGGACGAGCGCTACGGGGAGGAGCTCATGGCCTGGGTGCGGCTGCGGGAGGGCGCGGAGCCCCTGACGGTGGCCGCGCTGCGCGAGTTCTGCGCCGGCCGGCTCGCCCACTACAAGGTGCCCCGGTACGTGAAGGTCGTCGACGAGTTCCCCATGACGGTGACGGGCAAGATCCGCAAGGTCGAGATGCGGGAGGTCTCGGTCGAGGAACTCGGCCTGCAGGACGCGGCGGCCGTGCGGAACGCCTGACCCGATGCCGGCCCCCTGACGCCGGAGGGGGCGCCGCGTGCCGACCCGGCCCGCGGCGCCCCCGTCGTCACACGGTCGCGGGTTCCGGCAGGAGGGCGCGCAGCCGCGCGCCGATCTCCGCCCGTACCGGAGCGCCGGAGAGCACGACGTCGACCATCGTCAGCGAGGTGTGCGTGTGCCCGCGGGCCGCCACGTGCTCGACCGGGACCCCGGCTGCGCGCAGCGCCTCGGCGTAGGCGATGCCCTCGTCGCGCAGCGGGTCGAACTCGGCGGTCACCACGATCGCCGGCGGCAGGTCGTGGAGCCGGCCACGCAGCGGCGAGGCGGCCGGCTCGGTCCGCGCGGCCGGGTCGCAGTAGTGGTCCCAGAAGTACTGCATGACGCCGGCGGTCAGCACGTAGCCCTCGGCGTTCTCCCGGAACGAGTCCGTGGCCATGGCGGAGTCGGTGACCGGCGTCAGCAGCAGCTGCCCGCGCAGAGCGGGGCCGCCCTCCTCCCGGGCCCGCTGCGCCACGACCGCCGCGAGGTTGGCGCCGGCGCTCCACCCGGCCACGACCAGCTGGTCCGGGATGCCACCCAGCTCGATCGCGTGGTCGGCGACCCACCGGAGCGCGGCCCACGCGTCCTCGGCGGCCGCCGGGTAGCGGGCCTCGGGCCCGTGGCGGTAGTCCACCGACACCACGACGACGTCGCTGCGCGCGCAGAGGTCCCGGCACAACGGCTCGTCGGACCCGTGATCGCCGATGACCCATCCACCCCCGTGGAAGTACAGGACGACCGGGTGCGGCCCCGGGGAGGCCGGGCGGAACAGCCGGTAGGCCAGGTCGCCGGCCGGGCCCGGCAGGACCCCGTCGCGGACCTCGCCGACCTCGGGGCCGAGCGGGCGGTCGGCGTTCAGCGTGTCCATGAACTCCCGCAACTGCGCGGGCGGCAGGGACTCCAGCGCGGGGAGACCCAGCTGCGCCATCATCTCCAGCACCACGGCCACGTCGGGCTGCAGCCGGCGGACGACGCCGTCGGTGCACTGCTCGCCGTCCGGACCGGTCAGCCGGAAGCCCAGGTAGTTCCGCTCGCGCACCTCGTCGGCCGCTGCCCGGTAGCCGTCGACGCCGCCGATGTAGGGGTAGAAGACGCGGGGCTTGCCGGGCACGTTGGCACCCATGTACCAGGAGTTCGCGGTGGGGTGCAGCGTGATCGCCGCGCAGTCCGCGACGTGCCGGTTCCACCCCTCCTCGGCCAGCGCGGTCGGCTCGATCGTCGTCATCCCGCGGGCGCGCAGATCGGCCAGGCAGCCGGCCACCCAGTCGACGTGCTGCTCGATCGAGACGGCCATGTTCGACAGGACCGACGGGCTGCCGGGGCCGGTGATCGCGAAGAAGTTCGGGAAGCCCGCCGTCATCAGGCCCAGGTAGGTCGACGGGCCGTCGGCCCACTTCTCCTGGAGGGAAACGCCCTCGCGGCCCGCGACGTCGACCCCGACCAGCGCGCCGGTCATGGCGTCGAACCCGGTGGCGTAGACGATCGCGTCGACCTCGAACGACTCCCCCGCGGTGTCGATGCCGCTCTCGGTGATCGTGGTGATCGGCGTCTTCCGCAGATCGACCAGCCGGACGTGCGGGAGGTTGAACGTCGCGAAGTACCCGGTGTCCAGGCAGGGCCGCTTGGTGCCGAAGTAGTGGTCCCGCGGGGACAGCGCCTCGGCCGTCTCCGGATCGGTCACGACCGCGCGGATCTTCTCGCGGATGAACTCGGCGACGATCTCGTTCGACGCCGGATCGGTGCCCTGGTCGGCGAAGACGCTCGTGATCACCTGCAGCTCTCCCGCCTCCCACGCGCTCTCGAGCCGCTGCCGCCGCACGTCCTCCGGCGTCGTGACCCCCTTCAGCTCGGTGGCCTCGCCGGGGACGCCCATCCGGGACCACCGCGCCGATTCCCGGTAGGCGTCGCGGTCCGCGCGCAGCTGGTCGACCCGCGCCGCCGGTGCCGGTCCGTTGTGCGCCGGGATCGAGAAGTTCGGCGTCCGCTGGAAGACGGTCAGCTCCGCCGCCTGCTGGGCGATCAGCGGGATCGACTGGATCCCCGAGGAGCCGGTGCCGATGACGGCGACCCGCTTGCCGGTGAAGTCCACGCCCTCGTGCGGCCAGCGGCTGGTCAGGTGGACGTCTCCCCGGAAGCGGCCGGCCCCCTCGATCTCCGGCTCCTTCGGCACGGACAGGCAGCCCGTCGCCATCACGTAGGAGCGGCAGGTCACGGTCTCCCCGCCCGAGGTGTGCACCCGCCAGAGCTGCGCGGCGTCGTCCCACTCGGCCCGGTCGACCCGCGTGTCGAAGGTGATGTCGCGGCGGAGGTCGTAGCGGTCGGCCACGAACTGCAGGTAGCGGAGGATCTCCGGCTGGGTGGCGTACTTCTCCGACCAGGTCCACTCCCGCTCGAGCTCGGGGTCGAAACCGAAGGTGTAGTCGGTCGTGGGGATGTCGCACCGGGCGCCCGGATAGCGGTTCCAGTACCAGGTCCCGCCGACGTCGCTCGCCTGCTCGAACCCGCGCGCGGAGAAGCCCGCCTCGCGCAGCCGGTGCAGCAGCATCAGCCCCGCGAAGCCGGCCCCCACGACGACGACGTCCACCTGCGGCTCCTGGCGCGCGTTCCGCCCTGCTTCCTCGGCCATGCGGTCCCCCTCGGACTATGACGACGGTCACACCTGCACGGCTCTTTGTACCGGTCCGCGCGGCCGGTGGGGGCGGTTCGGGCCGATCAGTTCTCCGCCGCGCTCCGGTCGATCCCGGCCCGGCAGGTCAGCCGCCCGCGGCCAGGCTGCGGCCCATCTGCTCGTGGACGGCGTTGATCGCCTGCAGCGGCCGCAGCATCACGCGGAACTCGACGATCCGGCCGGTGTCGTCGCACCGGATGATGTCGACGCCGTTGACGTACTTGCCGTCCACGCTGGTCTCGAACTCGAGCACCGCGGTGTCGCCGGCGCGCACCTCCTTCGTGTAGCGGAAGGTGCCGCCGTCCCCGCCGGCCAGCGTCCCGGCCGCCGCCTGCAGGTACTGCGTCGTGACGGCCTTCCCGCGCTGGGGCGTGTAGACCACCGGCGAGTAGAAGACGACGTCGTCGGCGAGCAGCCCGTCCAGGCCGCCGGGGAGCTCGCCGGTCATGTACCGGTGCCAGCGGGCGATCACGTCGTCGATCACCTGAGCCATCGCGGACCCTCCTCCGTCGTGGGGCGCGGTCGCGCCCCGCGACGGATCCTGCCCTGACCGGGGGTCCCGGACGCGGCGACGGCCCTCCCGAGAGTTCCGGGAGGGCCGTCGCCGTGGGTCGAGCGGGAGGGCTCAGTGCATGAGCACCGGGGCCGGCACCGCGCCGTCCTCGTCGTCGAGGAGATGCGAGGTCTCCTTCTTCCGCGGCAGGAACGAGACCGGGACCAGGGCCAGCAGGATGAGGACGAACGCGACGGTGAACGTCGTCCCGAAGCCGTCGGCCATGAACTCCAGCGGCGCGACGCCCTCGGGCATCGCCGCGGTGAGCTGGTTGGTCAGGACGACCGACAGCACGGCGGTGCCGATGGAGCCACCGATCTGCTGGACGATGTTGACCAGCGTCGAGCCGCGGGCGACCTCGGAGTTGGTCAGCGACTTCAGCGCCGAGGTCATGATCGGCATCATCGTGCCGCCCATGCCGAGGCCCATCACGAACAGCGCCCCGCACAGCACCCAGTAGGAGGTGTCGGCGCCGACCTGCGTGAAGACGAAGAACCCGCTCGCCATCACCAGCAGGGCGACCGGCACGGTGCGCCCGATCGGCACCTTGTCGGCGAGGACGCCGGCGATCGGCATCGTGACCATGGCACCCAGGCCCTGCGGGGCGATCAGCAGACCGGCCATCAGCGTCGTCTCACCGCGCACCTGCAGGAAGTAGGACGGGAACAGCAGGCCCGCCCCCATGAACGCGATGACGAAGACGAACATCGCCACGGTGGCGATCGTCAGCCGGCGGTTGCGGAACAGCCGCAGGTCGATCAGCGGCTTCTCCGTCCGCAGCGCGTGCAGCACGAAGCTCAGGATCAGCAGCACGCCGATGGTGGCCGACACCCACACCCGCGGGCCGAAGGAGGCACCCTCGCCGCCCTCGGCGATCGAGGAGACGCCGAACAGGAACAGCGCGAGGCCCGGCGAGAGCAGCAGCATGCCGAGGAAGTCGAACCGCTCGGTCGGGCTCGGCTCGTCCTTGGGCAGCACCCGGGACGAGTACGCCAGCGCGACGAGGCCGATCGGCAGGTTGATCAGGAAGATCCAGTGCCAGGAGGCGATGTCGATCAGCCAGCCACCGAGGATCGGGCCCGAGATCGGTCCGAGCAGCATCGGGATGCCGAGCACGGCCATGAGCCGGCCGATGCGGTCCGGGCCCGCGGCGCGGGTCAGGATCGTCATGCCCAGCGGCATCAGCATGCCGCCGCCGAGGCCCTGCAGGACCCGGAAGGCGATCAGCATCTCGATGGAGGTCGCCATCGCGCAGAGCACGGAGCCGGCGGTGAAGAGGAACAGCGCCGCGAGGTAGAGCCGCTTGGTCCCGAAGCGGTCGGCGGCCCAGCCGGTGAGCGGGATGACGGTGGCCAGGGCCAGCGTGTACGCCGTCATCGTCCAGGCGACCGTCGCGTAGGTCGCGCCGAAGACCTCCTGGAAGGTCGGCAGCGCGACGCTGACGACGGTGATGTCGAGGATCGACATGATCGCCCCGAGGACGACGACGCCGGCGATCCTGAGCACGGCCCCGTCGATCTTCTCGGGATAGGCCTGCGCGATCGGCGGGGCGGGGGTGGTCACAGGCGGTTCTCCTGGTTCGGCGGAGTCGGTGGAGCGTCAACGGGGCGCACGGCGTCGGGGCCCGGCCGGCTCGTCCGCGTGGTGGAGGGCGACGGCTCCCGGGAGCCGGGGGCCCGCCGGACAGTAGCGAGCGCAGGCGCCCGACCCCAGGAGATTTCGGTGAACTGACCGTGACATCCCCGGAGATCGTGCGGTGCGAGTGGCGCACCTCACGGCGGAGGTGACCGGCGCGTCTGGGCTGCCGGGGCCAGGCACCCGCCACCCGCACCCGGAGGTCCCGTGAGCACGACCCTCGACGCCTCGTCCGGTGGCTCCGTGCCGTCGGACGGCCGGCACGCCCGGGTGCGGATCGTGCCGGAAAGCTGGTGAGCTGGGACTTCCGCAAGGCCGTATGCCCCTTGCCGCGCCCGCGGTGCAGGGCCACGCTCGACGGCGTCTCATCCGCACGGGGGCAGATCCCGATGGGGAGCCAGCCATGCTGAGCACGAGCAGGGTCGAAGCCAACATCCCGGCCTCGGACCTCGGCCGGGCGAGGGCCTTCTACCCCGACAAGCTCGGCCTGACGCCGAGCAACGAGATGGGCGGCGTCGCCCTCACCTACGAGACGGAGGGCGGGACCGCCTTCAACGTCTACGAGACGGCCTTCGCCGGGCAGGCGGGGCACACCATCGCCCAGTGGCACGTGGACGACATAGAGGCCGAGGTGCGCGACCTCAAGGCCAAGGGCGTGACGTTCGAGGTCTACGACATGCCCGGCGTCCGGTGGGACGGCGACATCGCCTCCCTCGAGGGCCTGGGCCGTGCCGCCTGGTTCAAGGACAGCGAAGGCAACATCGTGTGCATCGACCAGGAGGTTCCCGCCGGCTGAGCCGGGCAGCCTGGGCCGTCCGGCCGTAGCCTTCCGCGGATGTCCGCTGCGTCCGTTCCCGGAAGTGCCGCCTGGTGGCGCGGGCACGAGGAACGCCTCGCCCGCCGCCGGCCGCACACCGACGGCCTGACGCTGGAGGTCGTGCTGACCGAGGCGCTGGCGCTGGTCGACGCCGAGGGGATGGACGCGCTCACCGTGCGGGCGCTGGCCACCCGGCTGGGCACGGGCAGCTCCACGCTCTACCGGCACGTCGCCAGCCGGGACGAGCTGCTGGTGCTGCTCGTGGACGCGGTGCTCGGCGAGGTCCGGCTGCCCGATCCGGAGCTGCCGGGCCGGGAGCGGGTCGAGCAGCTCTCCACCGAGCTCCGCCGGGTGCTGCGCAGCCATCCGCACGTCGTGCCCGCGCTCAGCGGCTCGCCGATCCTCGGCCCCAACGCCATGCGGGCCTCGGCCTGCGGGCTGGACAACCTGCTCGCCGCCGGGCATCCCCCGGAGCGGGCGCGCGCCGCCTACCTCGCGCTGCTCGACTACGTGCTGGGGTCCGTCGCCTTCGATGCCGCCGCCGAATCCCCGGGCGCCACGCACGACCGGAGACCCCGCAGCGACGACGTCTTCGCCTTCGGGCTGACCACGTTCCTGGACGGCCTCGAGAGGGGCTGACGGTTGCGAGCATTGCTCGCTAGTGTTCCGGGTCACACCCCCTTGGAGGCACCGTGGCCCGACCCACCCCCGCCGACGAGCAGCTGGTCCACCAGCTGCCCGAGCTCCTGCCGGCGGTGGCGACCCCGCATCCGCACTGGCGGGAGAGCCACTTCTTCGACATCCACCACCCCTCCGGGGCCGGCGACGCCGTCTTCTTCACCATGGCCGTGCGGCCCGCGCAGGACAAGATGGACAGCCTGCAGATGGGCCGGATCGGCGGTCAGCAGGTGCTGCACGGCAGCGCGCGGCCGCTGGGCGACGACCCGCAGACCCCCGAGGTGCCCGGCGCGCGCGTCGAGATCGTGAAGCCGTGGCGGGAGGTCCGGATCTGGGCCGACCCCGAGGTGAGCCCGATCGGGGTCGACGCCGTCTTCACCGCCCGCACCCAGGCCTACGGCCTGCGCCGCGGCACGATGCGCGCTCCCGACGGCATCGTCTGGGACCAGAGCCACATCCTGCAGTCCGGCACCTGGTCGGGCACCTACACCGTCGACGGCGTCGAGCGCAGCATCGACGGGTGGGTCGGCCAGCGGGACCACTCCTGGGGCGTCCGCGACCACGGCCGCTGCCCGCTGTGGATCTGGTTCCAGATCCAGCTCGAGGACGGGATGCTCGGCGTCTGGCACTGGGAGCTGGCCAACGGCGCGACGATCTACACCGACGGCTGCTGGGCCGCCGCCGACGGCAGCGACCCGGTCCCGGTGGTCGGCTTCAGCTACGACGTCGACTGGCGGGGCGCCGACGGCGCCGTCGTGGCCTACGGGAAGAACGGCGAGCAGGTGGCCGGGATCGCGGGCGGCTGCCGGTTCGTGCTCGCCGACGGCCGGACGATCGACGTCGAGGCCGAGGGGGACTTCGTCCGGCCCTACGAGCCGTTCCACCGCGGCGGGCTCAACGTCGTCCGGGTGCGCACCGGGGACGGCCGGAGCGGCACCGCCGTCTACGAGGTGACCGGCGCCCGCCACCACCGCTTCTTCCCCGACACCGAGGTCGACGGGATCCTGCCGTGCTGACCATCGCCGACACGGCCGAAGCCCTGACGCCGGAGTGGCTCACCGGCGCCCTGACCGCGTCCGGTTCCCTCGCCGGGGCGCGCGTGGTCGCCGCGGAGGTGCGGCCGCTCGGCACGGGTCAGATGTGCGACAGCGTGCGCATCCGGCTGACCTACGACGCGCCGGACGCCGGGCCGGCGTCCCTGGTCGCCAAGCTGCCCGCCGCCGACGAGGGCAGCCGGGCCACCGCGATCGCGTTCCGCTCCTACGAGAAGGAGGTCCGCTTCTACCAGGAACTGGCGCAGCGGCTTCCGGTCCGGACGCCGCGCGTGCACCACGCCGCCATCGACGTGCCGACGGCGTCCTTCGTGCTGCTCCTGGAGGATCTCGCGCCCGCGCAGCCCGGCGACCAGCTGCTCGGCTGCAGCACCGAGGTCGCCGCCGCGGCCGTCGCGGAGCTGGTCAAGCTGCACGCTCCCCTGTGGGGCGACCCGTCGCTCGCGGAGCTCGACTGGCTGCACGGCGACCCGGACGGGCGGGGCGCGCTGCTCAAGGAGGTCCTGCCGCTGCTCTGGTCGGGCTTCCAGGAGCGGTACGCCGCCTCGCTCCAGCCGCACGTGAAGCAGGCGGGCGACGTCTACTTCGGCCGGCTGGACGTCCGGCCCGCCGGCTCCACCCCGCAGACGATCACGCACGTCGACTTCCGGCTGGACAACCTGTTGATCGGCCCCGCCGGCGAGGTCACCGTCGTCGACTGGCAGACCTGCGGCACCGGGGTCGGGCCCAGCGACCTCGCCTACTTCCTCGGGGCGGGCCTGGCGCCCGAGCTCCGGCGGGAGGCCGAGGACCTGCTCGTCCGCGGCTACCACGACGGCCTGGTCGCGGCCGGCGTGACCGGCTACGACCGGGACGACTGCTGGCTGGACTACCGGCGCGGCACCTGGGCCGGCCTCTCGATGGCGGTGCTGGCGTCCATGAGCGTGAAGCGCACCGACCGCGGCGACGAGATGTTCCTGGCGATGGCCGACCGGCACGCCCGGCACGCGCTCGACCTCGACGCCGCCGACGTCCTGTCCTGATCCCCTCCCCCACCCCCGCTCCCGAGGAGAACCCCCACGTGACCGAGCACCTGATGACCATCAACGGGGAGCAGCAGTCCTCCCCCGACTCCTTCGCCGTGATCAACCCGTCGACCGGCGAGCCGTTCGCGCGCGCACCGGAGGCCACCGCCGCGCAGTTGGACGACGCCATGGCCGGGGCCGCGCAGGCGTTCCGCTCCTGGAAGCGCGACGACGACGCCCGCCGCGAGGCCCTGCGGCTGGCCGCGAAGGCGGTCAACGAGTCCGTGCCGCAGATCGCCACCCTGCTCACCCAGGAGCAGGGCAAGCCGCTGAACGAGGCCATGTTCGAGGTGATGGGCGTCGGCATGTGGCTGCAGTACTACGCCGACCTCGAGGTGGAGCGCGAGATCCTCCAGGACGACGACGCCGCCTTCGTCGAGGTGGTGCGCCGGCCGATCGGCGTCGTCGCCGCGATCGCGCCCTGGAACTTCCCGCTGCTGCTGTCGTCCTGGAAGATCGCCCCGGCGCTGCGCGCCGGCAACACCGTCGTCCTCAAGCCCTCGCCCTACACGCCGCTGTCGTCGCTGGCGATGGTCGAGGTGCTCAACCAGGCGCTTCCGCCGGGCGTGCTCAACATCGTCACCGGCGGGGACGCCCTGGGCGCGGCGATGACCGCCCACCCCACGCCGCGCAAGGTCAGCTTCACCGGCTCGATCAGCGCCGGCAAGAAGGTCGCGATCGCGTCGGCGGCGGACCTGAAGCGGGTCACCCTCGAGCTCGGCGGCAACGACCCGGCGATCGTGCTGGACGACGCCGATCCCGCCGTCGTCGGCAAGCAGCTGTTCGACGCGGCGTTCACCAACAACGGCCAGACCTGCGTCGCGGTCAAGCGCGTGTACGTGCCGGAGAGCCTGCACGACGCCGTCGTCGAGGCGCTCGTCGCGGAGGCGAACAGCGTCGTCGTCGGCGACGGGATGGACGAGGCGACGAAGCTCGGCCCCATCCAGAACCGGCCCCAGTTCGACCGGGTCACCCGCCTGGTCGACGGCGCGCTCTCCTCCGGAGCTCGGGCCGCGGCCGGCGGCGCGGCCCTCGACCGGCCGGGCTACTTCTTCGCCCCGACGATCCTCACCGACGCCTCCGACGGCACCGAGATCGTCGACGAGGAGCAGTTCGGCCCGGCGCTGCCGGTCATCGCCTACCGCGACCTGGACGACGCCATCGAGCGCGCCAACGCCACCACCTTCGGCCTCGGCGCCTCGGTGTGGGCCACCGACACCGAGCGCGGCGAGGCCGTCGCCCGCCAGCTCGACGCCGGCTCGGCGTGGGTGAACACGCACGCGGCGCTGGCGCCGAACCTGCCGTTCGGCGGGCTGAAGTGGAGCGGCGTCGGGGTGGAGAACGGCCCGTGGGGCTACAAGGGCTTCACGGACATGCAGCTGCTCAACCGCCGCAAGAAGTAGCGGCCGCCGCCGTGCGCCCCGACCCGCGACTGCTGCTGCCCCGGCACGTCGAGGAGTACCGGGGCGCGCGGTGGGCGCTCGTCGTCCTCGTGGTCTACGCCGTCGTGGCCACCGGGCGCAGCCTGGTGCACGTGCTCGCCCCCGACAGCGGCGCCGGATCGATCGCGACCCTCGACGTCGACGTCGAGGGCGGGCGCAACGTCGTCGCGCTGCTCGGCCAGTGGGGCGGCGCCCAGCTGCTGATGGCGCTGCTGGTCTGGGTGGTGCTCGCCCGCTACCGCGGACTGATACCGCTGATGCTGGCCGGCGTGGTCGGCGAGGCACTGCTCCGGGTGCTCGTCGGGCAGCTCAAGCCGCTGGAGACCACCGGCCCCCCGCCCGGAGGGCCGGGGACCTACGTGGCGCTGGTGGTGTGCGGCGCGGCGCTGCTCGCCTCGCTCACGCCGCGGAGTGCCGGTCGCGGATCAGCAGGGCGAAGGGAACGGCGATGAAGGCGCACGTGGCGGTCAGCAGGTAGACCACGGCGAACGGTCCCGCGGTCGTGGCGTCGCCGGCGAGGGCGGTGAACAGGCCGATGCCGACGACGGCGCCGATCTGGTTCGAGGTCTGCTGCAGCGACGTCGCCAGTCCGAAGTCCTGCTCGTCGACGGCGTGCCCCATGGCGGAGACCAGCCCGGGCTGCGCGTGCCCGAACGCCCAGCCGGACAGGGGCAGCGCGATCGCGATGGCGACCACCGAGGTGGTGAGCGCCCCGATCGTCATCGACGCCATCACCAGGCCCAGCGCGGCGGCGGCGACCACGACCATCCGCCGCTCCCCGAAACGCTGACCCCAGCGCGAGGCGGTCGGCGCGGCACCCACGATGAAGACCGCCCGAGGCACGCTCAACAGCGAGGTCAGGCCCGCCGACAGGCCCATCACCGACTGCATGAGCAGCGGGGTGAGCACGAAGTTGCCCATCCAGCCGGCTCCGAGGAAGAAGCTCGCGGCGGTCACGACGCGGGTGTTGCGGGTCGAGAGCACCCGGAGCGGCAGCAGCGGGTGGGTGGCCCGGCGCTCGATGCGCACCAGCGCCCACACGGCGAACGGCACGACGGCGAGGCAGCCGATCGGCACCGGAGACAACCCCCACACGCCGAGCCGGTTGACCCCGAACGTCAGCGCCAGGGTGGCCAGCGCCAGCGCGAGGGCGCCGGGTAGGTCCAGCGGCACCCGGGCCTGCCCGCGCGGATCGGCCGGGAGCACCGGCACGGCCGCCGCCAGCGCCGCGAGGCAGACGGCCGCCTGGACGGCGAAGATGATCCGCCAGCCGACCAGGTCCACCAGCGGGCCGCCGATGACGACGCCCACGACGGCCGCCCCGGCCAGCACGGCCGAGGCGAGCGAGGAGACGCGCACCCGCTGCTGGGGCGGGTGCGCGCGGAAGAGCATGGCGAACGAGCTCGGGATCGTCGCGGCCGAGCCGAGCTGGGAGATGGTGCGCGCGGTGATCAGGCTGCCGGCGTTCCAGGCCAGTGCGGTCGCGATCGCGAACAGCGCGGCGACGACCATGCCGATGAGGAACAGCTTGCGGTGCCCGCGCAGGTCGCCGAGGCGGCCCAGCACCGGCGTGCTGACGGCAGCGGCCAGGAGCGGCGCCGTCGTCACCCACAGGACGGTCGAGGGCGTCGAGTCCAGGTCCAGCGCGATCGGCTGGACGGCGATGGTGAGGATCGTCGCCGGGAAGGTGGTGGCGAACATCCCGGCCAGGCAGGCCACCAGGATCCACCGACGTCTCCGCGGGTCCGGCTGTTCACCCGCCGGGCTGCCGCCGTCGCTCACCGCACCCTCACGTCTCTCTCCGTCGTCGCAGCAGGGTGCACCAGCACCGACCCGGGGCTGCGCTCAGCCCCGGCAGATCACGAGGCGTCGGCCACGAAACCGCGCCAGTTGCGCATGTACTCGACGAACACCGGGGACAGGCCCTCGGCGGTGAGGTGGTCGGGGCTGACCGGGGTCGGCACCGGCTCGAAGGCGCTGTCGCGGCGGACGTTCTCCGGGAAGTCGTGGTGCAGGATCGACGCCCGCCCGACCATCACGAAGTCGGCGCCCCGCTCGAGGGTCTCGGCCGCCTGCCGGCCGGTACGCACCTTGCCCGCGACGCCGAGCCGGGTGGTGCCGCGGTCGAGGTCGGTGAACCAGTCCATCAGCGGCCGGGCCTGGAACTCCTCCTCGACGGGCTGCTTGGCGACGTCCCACAGCGAGAGGTCCAGGTAGTCGACGGCGTCGGAGAGCAGCAGGTCGGCCGCGACCTCGCGCACCTCACCCAGCCGCAGCCCGAAGCGCTCCGGGGAGATGCGGACGCCGACCTGGAACTCCGCACCGCAGCGGTCCCGCACGGCGGCGACGACGTCGAACAGCAGGCGGGCGCGGTTCTCCAGCGAGCCGCCGTAGCCGTCGGTGCGCCGGTTCACCTCCGGGGAGAGGAACTGGGCGAGCACGTAACCGTGCGCGCCGTGCACCTCGATGCCGTCGAAGCCGGCGCGCTGGGCACGGAGGGCTCCGGCCGCGAAGTCCTCGACCAGCTGCCCGATCTCGTCGGCGGTCATGGCCCGGGCGCCGGTCTCGTCGTCGTCCGAGGGCCCGACCGGCTGACCGACCAGCTCGCGCGGAGACCGGTTGCCGGCGTGGTGCAGCTGCAGGGAGGCCAGCGATCCGTGGTCCTTGAGGGCGGCGGCGAGCCGGGTGAGGCCGGGCAGGTGGTCGTCGGAGAAGACGCCGAGCTGGCCGGGGAAGCCCTGGCCGCCAACCTGCACGTGCGCGGCCGCGGTCATGGTCAGGCCGTGCCCGCCGCGGGCCCGCAGCGCCAGCCAGGTGAGCTCCTCGTCGGAGAGCCGGCCGTCGGGGTGGCTCTGGGTGTTGGTCAACGGGGCCAGCCACACGCGGTTGGGGGCGGCGGGGCCGTGGGCCAGCGTCAGGGGCGTGAAGAGGTCGGGCACGCGCCCGACGGTACGTGCGCGGTCCCTCTCCGTATCCGGAGGCCCGCCGACCGGCGGTGCCGCGACCTCGGCGACGAGCTGAGCCGGCGGTCAGGGCCCGAGGTCCCTGTCCGCGGCATCCCCCGACCCTGGGACGCGGCCGATGATCCCCCTAGCGTCGGAGCAGGCCCGGGAGCCCGGGTGACCCCGTGCCGCGAGGAGGCAGCCGTGCAGGTCCGCGACATCAGCGCCCGACCGCCGGCCGGCGCCACCGGCGGCGGCCGACCGACGCCACGGACGCTCCCCGCGACGCTCCGTGCCCGCCTCGTGAACCCGGTCGTCCGGGGCCTCCTCCGGACGCCGGCGCACCGGATGCTCTCCGGGTCGGTGCTCCTGCTGGCGTACACCGGACGCCGGACGGGCGTGCGCCGGGAACTGCCGGTGATGTTCGCCCGGCTGGGCGACCGCTACGTCGTCATCGCCGGGCACGCGGGGACGAAGACGTGGTGGCGCAACTTCGCGGGCGCCGCCCGGCCGGTGACCGTGACCGTGGCCGGCCGGCGCCGCAGCTGCCGGGCCCGGCTCCTCGAACCGGGCAGCGCCGAGCGCAGGGCTGCTCTCGACGCCTACCGGCAGCGGTACCCGCGCGTCCCCGCCGACGAGGCGGCGCCGGTGCTGGTCCTCACTCCGGACCAGCGGTTCTGACGCGGGAGCGCGGCGTCACGTCGCGGCCGTTCCCGTCGAGTCGGCGGCTGGTCACCGCGGCCGTCCGAGCGGGGCGGCGGATGGTTCCCATGGTCGGGCTGTTCCAGGTCGACCTCACCGCGGCCCGCCGGACGCTCACCTCGACCGAGCCGCCCCTGTCGTTGACCGCCTACGTGGTCGCCTGCGTCGGCCGCGCCGCCGCCGCCCATCCGGAGGTGCACGCCTACCGGGACTGGCGAGGGCGCCTCGTCGAGCACCGGCACGTGGACGTCCAGGTGCTGGTCGAGATCCAGACCGAGCAGGGGCCGTTCGGGCTCGTCCACGTCATCCGGGACGCCGACGTCCGGGGCGTCGCGGAGATCAGCGCCGAGATCCGGGCGGTCCAGGCCGGCGGCTCCGGCACCGGTACCGGGCGACTGCTCGACACGCTGGCGCCCGCTCTGGGACGGATCCCGGGGCTGTACCGACTCATGTACGCCGTGATGAGCCGGTCCCACCGGGTGCACGCCGCGATCGGCACCGTGCAGGTGACCGCGCTCGGGATGTACGCCGGCGGAGGCGGTTTCGCCATCGCCCCGCCCACCCTGGCCTCCCTCACGATCGTCGTGGGCGGGATCAGCAGCCGCCCCGTCGACGTCGACGGCCGCATCGAGGAGGCCGAGCTGCTCGACCTCACCGTCAGCATCGACCACAACGTCGTCGACGGAGCGCCCGCCACCCGCTTCGCGGCCGACCTCCGTCGCGTGTTCCAGCTCGACGGCGGCCCCGATCACACCACCGCGGCGCGGGGCGCGGTGCCGGGCTGAGGCCGGACCACGATGGCCGGTACCTCCGTCAGGACCGCGCGCCCGGCGTGAGCGGGTCGCGTCCGCCGGCACCGGGGAGAACGGTGGTGCCCGCCGCACCGCTGAGGACCGCTGCCGCGTCCCGGAGGGCCCCGATGGACGACGGATGACCGGTCGCCCCGGTGTAGCGGGCACACGCCTCCACCTTCGGCCCCATCGAGCCGGCCGGCAGGTGCAGGTCGGCGGCCTCGGTGAGATCGAGGAACTCGATGGCGGTGGCGTCCGCCGTCCCGAAGTCCCGCATCACCGCCGGGACGTCGGTCAGCAGCAGCAGCCGATCGGCGTGCATCGAGACGGCGATCGCCGCCGCGGTGAGGTCCTTGTCCACGACCGCCTCCACCCCGGTCAGCCGGCCGGCGCTGTCCTCCACGACCGGGACCCCGCCACCACCACCGCAGATGACCAGCGCCCCGGCGTCGTCGAGCAGCCGCCGGATCGCGGCCTCCTCGAGGATCCGCCGCGGCTCCGGCGAGGCGACGACCCGCCGCCACCCGGCGCCGTCGGCAGCGATCTGCCATCCCCGCTCGGCGGCGAGACGGTCGGCGTCCGCGCGGCCGTAGACCGCCCCGATGAACTTGACCGGGACGTCGAAGGCCGGATCGTCGGCGTCCACGACGGTCTGGGTGATGACGGTGACCACCGGCTGCACGACGCCGGCGTTGCGCAACTCCTGGGCCAGCCAGTACCCGATCATGCCCTGGGTCTGCGCGCCGAGAGCATCGAGCGGATAGGGCACCGACAGCGACTGGTCGGCGTCGGACTCCAGCGCGAGCAGGCCGATCTGAGGCCCGTTGCCGTGGCAGAGGATGAGCTGGTGCTCCGCCGCCAGCGGGGCGAGGGCAACGGCTGCGGCCCGGATGTGGTGCTGCTGGATGACCGCGTCCGGCCGCTCCCGCCGCTGCAGCAGGGCGTTGCCGCCCAGCGCGACCATGATCCGCACGCTCAGCCCAGCCCGCGCACGAGAGCGGCCGTGACGGTGTGCAGCCGGTTCTCCGCCTGGTCGAACCGGATCGAGGCAGCGGACTCGACCACCTCGGCACCCGTCGGGCAGTGCTCGAACCTGCGCCCCGGCCCCATGTCACCCACCGTTCTCGTCGTCGACCGAGCGCCCCGCAGGGCGTCCCGCGTCGACGCGGAGCCCGTGGCGTCGACCACCTAGGAGTGGACGACCATCACCGGGCACCGGCCGTGCACCACGCAGTGCAGCGCCACCGAGCCCAGCAGCATGCCTGGCAGCCGGCTGCGACTGCGGCTGCCGACCACGAGGAGGGCCGCGCCCTCGCTCCGCTCGGTCAGGACGGCCACCGCCGGGCCCTCGGCGGCCAGCACGGACACCCGGCTCCCGGCGGGCAGCCCCGCGACCATGTCCCGCGCTCGGGCCAGCGCCCGCTCCTGCGCCGCCGGGAGCGGGGCGACGACGTCCACCTCGCTCCAGCGGACCGGCGGCTGGACCGCGAGCACCGCCTCGACCTCCGCGCCGAGTTCGTCGCCGAATGCCACCGCGTGCGCGAGGGCGGCCCGGGTGGTATCCGAGTCGTCGACGCCGACCACCACCCGGGGCGGGGAGCTCCGCTCGCCGGAGGGCGGCGAGAGCACGGCCGCACCGGGGTGGACCACCACGACCGGACAGCGCGCGGACGTCGCGCAGTGCAGGGCGACCGAGCCGAGCAGCGTGCTCCGGACCCCGCCACGTCCACGACTGCCGACCACCAGCAGTCCGGCATCCTCGCTCAGCCCGACGAGGTGCTCGGCCGGCGCACCCGCCACCACCCGCTCCTCCACCTGCACCTCGGGATCACCGGCCGCGGCGCGGACCTCCGCGACCAGGGCCGTCAGCCGCGCGGCCGTGGCCGACCGGAGCGCCTCCACCCGCCCCTCGTCCAGCAGCAGGACATCCGACCAGTAGTCGTCGACGGGGAACGCCGAGACGACCCGCAGCGGTGCCCCGCGCCTGGCAGCCGCCGCCCACGCCCACTCCAGGGCCGTGCGGCCGCCCGGTGAGCCGTCGACCCCGACCACCACCGGCCTCGGGACGGCGCTCACGGGTGCTCACCGGGTGCTGATCGAGCGCTCATCGGGTGTCGCCGGGGCTGCCGTCGAGCCCGGACCGCCGTCGACCGGCGCCGGGGGCGTCCAGGTCGTCGCCGGCGGCGGGCCGGGCGAGCGTGCCTGGCGCAGGGCCAACGCGATGATCAGTCCACCGACGGCCAGCAGCAGCGCACCGGCGCCGAGCAGGCCCCAGGCCACCGCCGCCAGACCCGGCACGGTGGCCGCGACCGCCAGCGAGGTGTCCACCCCGGCCGAGCCGTCGGCCCGCATGACCACGACGGTCCAGTCACCGGCGGTCGGCGTCCACTGCAGGGTCTGCGTTCCGCTCCCGGCGGCCTGCGCGACCCAGAAGTCCTGCTCGGTCGGCGGCTGGGCGGGCGGCCCGCCGGCCACGTCGGTGAGTCCGTCCGGGCCCACGACGCCGTACCCGGGTCCGACGGTGCCGAGCCGGCTGCGCTCCACGCCCGCCAGGTAGTCGCGCACCGCACGGGTGGGTGCGATACCTGCGAACAGCTCGACGTCGGGGTCGGCGGCCGTCATCTCGAGCCGTACCTCGCCGATCAGGTTGTCGACGATCCACTCCGCTCCCGCGGCGTCCAGGCTGATGTCGTCGGTGACCAGGGCGTAGCCGGCGGTGGACACCGACTCGTCGTCACTGGTGAGCCACTCGCCCTCCCGCTGGGTCTGGTCGGCCCAGTGCAGTCCGACACCGGCGGTCAGCAGGCCGGTCGACGGCAGCACCACGAGCGCACCCAGCACCAGGGCGACGACCCGGCCCCCGGTCCACCGGTGTGCGGGAGCTCCGGTGTGCGGCGCTGCGGACGTGTCGGCTCCGGCCGGCACCGCAGCTGCCGGGCCACCGGGTGTTCCGGGCAGGGGCCCGGGTCGCACGGGGCCGGGGTCGGTGCCGCCCATGTCCAGGCGGAAGGGCGGATAGCTGTCGGTCATCAGGCCGGCGTACGCCGCCACCCGGAGAACCCATCGGTCCATGCCGAGGACGAAGTCGTACAACGACCGGGGATAGCGTCCGCGGACGAGCAGGACTATCCCGGCGATGAGCACGAGCAGTCCGATGAGGCCGCCCGCGGCCCACCCGTCGTTGCCGCTGCCGTCCCCCCCGGAGCGGCCGGTGAACCACAGCCCGCCGCCGGCGAAGATCCCGACGACCAGGTAGTGCGGCAGCGCGAGCAGCCACCACTTGACGAGCACGAGCCCCCGGGAGAGCCGGCCGGGGTACGGCACGTCCAGGTGCGCCGGGTAGTCCGGGACGTCGGCGAGGCTGAACGGCGGATAGCGGTCGGTCCCCAGGGCGCCGTAGCCGTAGTAGTGCACCCGCCAGCTCCAGCGCAGCACCCCGACGTTGAAGTCGAACAGGGCCCGCGGGTAGCGCCCGCTGACCAGGATCGCGACGAACGCGATGACGCTCACCACGAAGAAGGCCAGCCACAGGAAGACCAGCACGACGTAGTGCGGGATCAGCAGCAGCCACTTGACGAGCCAGAGACCGCGGGACAGGCCGGGGTCCAGGCTGGCATCGACCCGCACGGGGTAGGGAGTGCGTTCCTCGGTCACCAGGCGCCTCTTCACCGCTCGCCGGCCGACGCAGGGGGCGGCGGCCTCCGACGAGACCTGTCGAACCTCGCACCGCGGGCGAGGTTCGACCACGGACCTTGGTCGCCCGCGGGCGGACGGACGTCCTGGCCGGCCCGGGTCCGGCGGCAGGTACCCGCCGCCGCCCCGTGCCAGGCCGGATCCCCGGGCCGGGCCCGGCCAGGGAACGAGGTCCTGCCGGGCAGCGCCCGGCGACCCTGGGTCCGGTCCGACCCCGTTCCTAGGCTGACCTGCGCTCGACCCAGCCATCGACCGAGGGAGACGACCCGCCGGCATGGACCGCTCCGACGCCCGCAGGCGGGGACCGTGACGCCGGCCGAGGGTGAGCGCCGGGTGGACGTGCTCGACGAGGCCGAGTGCCGAGCACTGCTCGCGGCCTCCTCCCTGGCCCGGGTGGCCTTCACCGAGGGAGCGATGCCCGCGATCCAGCCGGCCTCCTTCGGGATGAGCGGGAACGACCTGGTGATCTCCTCCGGACTCGACAGCGGCATGGTCGCGGGGAGCCGCGGTGCGGTGCTGGCCTTCGAGGTCGACGACTACGACGTGGGCGCGCGGACCGGATGGAGCGTCACCGTCATCGGGCCGTCCCGGCTGATCAGCGACCCCTCCCGGGTCACGGCGCTGGACGCCCTGGGGATAGCGCCGTGGGTGCCCGCCACGACCCGCTGCTACATCGCCCTGCACATGACCGTGGTGCGCGGCCGGCGGATCTCCTCCCTCGAGGCGATCGACAGCGGCCGCCCGCCGCCGTACACCGACCCGGCGCAGGACCCGCGGATGCCGCACTGACCGGCGAGAAGCCCCCCTTGGGGGGAGGGCCGCCCGGCCCGCTCAGGTTTTCCGTCCGACCGGCCGAAGGAGGAACCATGTCCTCGCTCTCCGTTGTCGACGCGGAGCTGCCGGGTCCGGGCCGGAACGACCTGGTCCGGCGGCTGACCGCCCAGGTCGCGGAGCTGGAGGCGCTCTCCCGGTTCACCGTCGAGGGCATCGCCGAGCGGGCGGAGCGGGTGGCCGCGGAGGCCGAGGGCCCGGACCTGACCGAGGTGCGCCTGCGCGCGCAACTGGTCGGTGCGGACATGGTGCGGTGCCAGGGCGACCACGCCGAGGCGGGCCGGATCGCCCAGGAGATCCGCCGCTGGGCGACCGAGCAGCAACGGCCCTTCCTCCGGGCACGCAGCGCCTACGTCCTCGCCGCGATCTTCCAGGAGCTCGGCGACTCCGCCACGGCGCTGGAGCACGCGGTCGAGGCGGTGGACCTGATGGACGACGGCGCGCCCCCCGAGCTGCGCATCGACCACTCCCTCCGGCTGGCCGACTGCCTCGGGCAGCACGGGGACACCTCGGCGTCCCTGCGCTACGCCGACGTCCTGGCACTGACCCACGAGCTCGGCGACGTCCACCGCGAGCTCGTCGTGCTCAACAACTGGGCCTACATCGAGAGCCTGCTGGGCCGTTTCGACGAGGCATTGCCCATCGCCCAGAAGCTCGAGGTCCGGTCGACCGAGCTCGGCGAGGCGCTGGGAGTCGGCCGGCTGGACACCCTCGGCCGAGTGCTCATCGGCCTGGGCCGGCTGGCGGATGCCGAGGCGGTGCTGCTGCCCGGGCTGTCGCCCGAGCGGCTGGAGTCCTCCACGGATGGCGACGCCGGCGCGGACTTCCTGCTGACCCTGGCCGAGGTGCGCCGCCGGCTGGGGCGGCTCCCCGAGGCGCGCCAGGCACTGGACGACTGCGTGGTGCGCTGCGACCGGCACGGCCTGACCGCCATCCGGGTGCGCGCGCGACAGGAGCAGGCCGAACTGCACGCCGCCCTGGGTGACCACCGGACGGCCTTCACCGAGCACAAGCTCTTCCACGAGCAGCTGATGCAGCTGCAGTCGACCCAGCGGGACGCCCGCGCCCGGGCGATCCAGGCCATGTACGAGACCGGGGAGGCGCGGCGCCAGTCCCGGCGCTACCGGGAGCTGTCGCTGCGGGATCCCCTGACCGGGCTGTACAACCGCCGGCACATCGACGAGCAGCTGGCCCGGCTGCTGGGTCCCGGGAGCCTGCCCGCGGCCTCGGTGAGCGTCGCGCTGGTCGACCTCGACCACTTCAAGCGGATCAACGACACCTTCGGCCACGACGTCGGCGACACCGTGCTCCGCCGGGTCGCCGTGCTGCTCCAGTCGGCGGTGCCCGCGGACGGTGCCCGGGCCCTGGGCGGGTCGTTCGCCGCCCGCATGGGCGGCGAGGAGTTCCTCCTCGTCCTGGTCGACACCCCTGCCGAGCGCGCCGTGGCTCTGGCCGAGGAGCTCCGCTCCACGATCTCCGGCCACCCCTGGGCCGCCGTCACCGGCGACCTGCCCGTCACCGCCAGCATCGGCGTCACCGGTGTCACCGGTGTCACCGCTTCGACGGATCAGACGCCGGCCGCCCTGCTCGGCCGCGCCGATGCGCTCCTGTACCGCGCCAAGGCGTCGGGACGCGATCGGGTCCTCACCGACAACGGGTAGCCGGCGGGCGTAGCCGCGGGAACGCCCGGCTGCCAGGATCGCGCGATGCCCTCCCTCTCCGGCGCCTCGCATCTCGCCCTCACCGTCCGCGACATGGACGCCAGCGCCGCCTGGTACCAGCGCGTACTCGGCCTGCAGGAACTCCGCCGGTACGGCGCGGACGACGCCGGCTCCCCGCGGATCCTGCTGCTCGAGCCGTCGACCTTCTTCGTCCTCGGGCTGTGCCAGCCGGACGACCGCTCGTCCGAGCCGTTCGACCACCGCCGCACCGGGCTGGACCACCTCGCGTTCAAGGTGGCCGATCCCGACGAGCTCGACCGGTGGATCGCCCACCTCGACGAGCTCGGCGTGCCGCACTCCCCCGTGCGCGTGCTGGACCTGGGTCGGTTCGTCTCGTTCGAGGATCCCGACGGCATCCAGTTCGAGCTCTGGGTCTGAGCACGCCTCCGGTCGCCGAAGTCCTGCCGGCGGAGCAGGGTGGGGCGAGGTCGTCACCCCGCCGGGGGCCGGAGGAGGTCGCGTGGGCCGGGTCCATCTGCTCGCCACGGGCGGCACCATCGCCAGCCGGCACGGGCCGGACGGCCTCGCCGCGCTCACTCCCGCCGCCGAGCTGCTGGCCGCAGCCGGAGCTCCCGCCGGCCTGACGGTCACGACCAGCGATCTGGGTGCCGTCGGCAGCTTCGCGCTCACGACGTCGGACCTCCGCGGGCTGGTCGCCGAGGCCCGCCGGTGCCTCGGCGACGACGTGGACGGCGTCGTCGTCACCCACGGGACCGACACCATGGAGGAGTCCGCCTACCTCGCCGACCTGGTCCACGACGATCCGCGGCCGATCGTCTTCACCGGCTCCCAGCGCCCGTTCGACAGCTCCGCACCCGACGGCCCGGCCAACCTCGCCGACGCGCTGCGGGTCGCCTCCTCCCCCGCCGCCCGGGACCTCGGCGCGCTGCTCTGCTTCGACGGCGTGGTCTTCGCCGCCGCCGGCGTGCGCAAGGTGGACACCCTGCGCAGCGGGGCCTTCGCCGCGCCGGGACGGGGGCCGGTGCTCCGGCTGGCCGGCGGGTCGGTCCTCCCCCTCGGCCGGCCGGCCCGCCGCGCACCCCTGCCGCTCGACTTGGAGGAGCCGCTGCCCCGGGCCGACGTCATCGCCTGCTACCTCGGCGCGGACGCCGCACTGCTGCACGCGGCCGTGGCCGCCGGCGCGGCCGGCATCGTGCTGGAGGCGTTCGGCGCCGGCAACGTCCCTCCCCCGATCGCCGAGGCCGCCGAGGAGTACGCCGCGCGCGGTCTCCCCGTCCTGGTCTGCTCGCGCGTGCCGGCCGGCCCGGTCGTGCCCCTCTACGCGGCCGGCGGCGCCCGGCTGGCCCGCGGCGGAGCCGTCTTCGGCGGTGACCTGAGCCCGTGGCAGGGCCGGCTGCTCGTGGCCGCAGCCCTGGCCGTCGCACCCGGGGATCCGCATCGGGTCCTGACCGCCCACCTCGTCGGCTGACCCCGTCGCCCGTGCCGGGGCGAGCCACCGGAAGGAGCGCACCATGAGCAAGGAGATCTTCGTGGCCTTCGGCGTCGACATCGACGCCGTCGGAGGCTGGCTGGGCTCGTACGGCGGGGAGAACTCCCCGGACGACATCTCCCGCGGCGTCTTCGCCGGCGAGGTCGGCGTCCCGCGGCTGCTCGAGCTGTTCCGGAGGAACGGTCTGACGCAGACCTTCTTCTGGCCGGGGCACTCGATCGAGACGTTTCCGGAGGAGTTCGACGCCTGCGTCGCGGCCGGGCACGAGATCGGCGTCCACGGCTACAGCCACGAGAACCCGATCGCGATGAGCCGCGAGCAGGAGCGGGACGTCCTGGACCGCTGCATCGAGCTCATCGAGACGCGGACCGGCCGGCGTCCCACCGGCTACGTGGCGCCGTGGTGGGAGTTCAGCGGGGTCACCAACGAGTTGCTGCTCGAGCGCGGCATCGCCTACGACCACTCGCTCATGCACCGGGACTTCGAGCCCTACTACGTCCGGGTCGGGGATTCCTGGACGAAGATCGACTACGACGCGTCGGCCGAGAGCTGGATGAAGCCGCTGGTCCGCGGCGAGGAGACCGACCTGGTCGAGATCCCGGCGAACTGGTACCTCGACGACCTGCCGCCGATGATGTTCATCAAGTCCAGCCCGAACAGCCACGGTTTCGTGAACCCGCGGGACATCGAGCAGCTGTGGCGCGACCAGTTCGACTGGGTGTACCGCGAGATGGACTACGCGGTCTTCACGATGACGATCCACCCGGACGTCTCCGGCCGGCCGCAGGTGCTGCTCATGCTCGAGCGCCTCATCGAGCACATCAACGGTCACGACGGCGTCCGCTGGGCCACCTTCGACCAGATCGCCACCGACTTCCTCGCCCGCTCGCCGCGCGGCGGCGGGGAGACCTCGTGACCCGCCCCCCGCTGCCCCCGTTCACGCGGGAGACCGCGGTGCAGAAGGTGCGGCTGGCCGAGGACGCGTGGAACACCCGCGACCCCGCGAAGGTCGCCGGCGCCTACACGGCGGACTCGAGGTGGCGGAACCGTGCGGAGTTCGTGCGCGGCCGGGACGAGATCGTGGCGTTCCTGACCCGCAAGTGGGCGCGCGAGCTGGAGTACCGGCTGATCAAGGAGCTGTGGGCGGTCGACGGCGACTCCCTCGCCGTTCGGTTCGCCTACGAGTGGCACGACGAGGCCGGGCAGTGGTTCCGCTCCTACGGCAACGAGAACTGGGCGTTCGACGAGCACGGGCTGATGCGGCAGCGGCACGCCAGCATCAACGACCTCCCCCTCGCCGAGGGCGACCGGCTCTTCTCCTGGCCCCAGGGCCGGCGCCCGGACGACCATCCGGGCCTCACCGAGCTGGGGCTGTGACCGGCCGCGGCCTCAGCGCGGCCGGTTGGGCACGTAGTAGGTGAGGCCGGCGGCCCCGCCGAACGCCACCATCGCCGAGATCACGGCGGTGAGCCACTGGCCCGCGGTGACGGAATCGAAGCCGGTGTCCGCGCCCCCGAGGGCGGTGAGCAGCGAGGAGAGGAACGCGAGGGTGGCGCTGTAGACGGCCGCCGCCCACGCCTTCGCCGCCGACGAATGCCCGACCCGAGCGGTGTCGGTCCCGGCACCCGTGCCGGCCTCCGTGTGCATCCCGGTGCCCGGCGACACCTCGTTCGGCGTTGTCATGGCGTCTCCCCCCAGAGGTTCCCGCGTCCTCGCAGCCTCGACGGTCGCCTGAGCGCGTCACCCCGGCGTCACCGTCGCGTCGCCACGGAACCGGTGGACCTCAGCCGGGGGCGGCCCGGCGGTCGATGGCACCGCGGGCGGCCAGTTCGAGGAGCCGGTCCGGCACCGCGCCGGTGACGTCGGTGCCGGTCAGCGTGGCGCCGTCGAACCGGGCACCCCGCAGGTCGGCTCCGGTGAGATCGGCCGCGGTCAGGTTCGCGCCCCGCAGGTCGGCGTCCTTCAGCCGGACCCCGGGTGCCCGGGCGGCGAACAGGATCGCGCCCCGCAGATCCGCCCCCTCGAGGTCGGTGTCCGCCAGCTGGGCGTAGGCCAGGTCGACCCCGGCCAGGGGCAGCCCCGACAGGTCGGCGCCCTGCAGATCCGCACCGTTGAGGGACCGGGACGGCCCGGCGAGCACGGCCTCGACGTCCGACCTGCCCCACCGCGCCATCCCGGTCCCGCCCGATCAGCCGAAGAGCCCGATCAGCCGAAGAGCGTGGCCGTCACCCAGTAGCGCTTGCGGTAGCCGCCCTCGAACTCCAGCTCCATCGCCCGGCGGGCCACCACGGTGGCCTCGGAGCCGTCGATCTCGTAGCCGACCTCCGTCGTCCCCGGGACGACGGCATACCCCGTCGGCGCGCCACCGCGCGCCACGAGGTCGCGCAGCCGCCGGCTGAACGCACGACCCAGCGCGATCTCGGGGTCCAGCGGCCCGTCGTCCGCGGTGGCGCGGGTGCCAGGGGGGACCGGGGCCGCGGCCATCGAGCGCGGCCGGTCGGAGAGCTGCTCGACCGCCCGCGTGCCGGCCTGCAGGTGGGTGACGGTCCCGCTGTTGTCCACGGTGACGCGGACGGCGCCGGCGCCCGGTGTGAGGACGGGCAGCCCGTTGATGAGCTGGCGGAACTGGATCATGGTCGCGGTCGTGACGGGCTCGTCGACGTGCCCGTCACCGGTGTCGGTCCCGCCCGCCTCCATCACGGGGACCACCCGGTCCAGGACGAGCGTGCCGTCGGCGTCGAGGCCGTAGGAACGCACGGCGCCCTCGGCCATCGCCGTGGCCTCGGCGCGGGCGAGCGGGGTGCGGTTCTCCCGGTCGGCCTCGGCCAGGGTGGCACTGAGGACGCCGTCGTCACCGATGTGCAGCCGGCGTTCGTCCGCACCGATGGACAGCAGGCCCGGGCCCTGCTGCACCTGGGCGCGGTCCACGCGGAACCGGTCGGCCAGGTCGCCCAGCGAGCGGGCGCCCACCGGCGCCAGGACCGCCCGACGCGGATCGCCCGGAAGCGCGTGCACGCCCTCCCGGACCGCACTGGCCCGGGTGTTGTACCAGCGCCACTGCCACCACGCGGTGCTGGCGCGGGCACGGTCGAAGAACCGCTCGTTGTCCAGCCGGTTCTGCGCCTCCTGCTGGGTGGCGCCGTTGGCCGAGACGCTGGGCGCCTGGTCGTGCGCGATGTCCCAGCTGGAGTTCAGCCAGGCCGACGTCAGGCTCTCCCCACGCCGCCAGTGGTTCCAGAAGCCGGATCCGTACCGGGCGTCGTCCCAGCTGACGGTCTCGAACCCGAAGATCATCCGGAGGCCCTGGTTGGCCGCCGCCCAGGTGCGGATGGGGCTGTGGCCCCCGAGCACCCGGAGGGACTCGCAGGTGGACCAGAACACGTACCGGGCGCGCTCGTTGCCCAGCCGCATGTTGGTCGAGGTGGCCGTGCAGTCGTTGCCGGCCCAGGCCGAGCCCATCGGCACGTAGAACACCCCGTTGGCGTCCATGCCGCCGTGCCCGCAGTGGTAGACGGTGGTCACGGCGTCCGTGCCGTAGGTGTCCTGCCAGTTGTCGTAGTCCTCGTAGTAGGCCCAGGCCTGCACCCCGGCGTCCTGGTACCAGTAGTTCCGGGGGGTGAACTGCTCGGTGTACTGGAGGAACCCCGCCGTGTCGTCGTGGGTCAGGCTCAGCGGGCCGACGCTGCAGAAGGTCTCGATGCTGAAGGCGCCGTAGAGGTTGGCGACAGCGCGTGCGCCGGCCCCGGCGTCGGCGGCCGGGTTCTCGCCCTGGACCTGCATCGGTGCGAGGGGCGCGGAAGTCTGGCGTCCACCGGTGCGTGGCGGGGCGGCGGTGCGTCCGCCGGTGCGCGGCTGGGTCACGGTCACGGTCATCCACTCCTCGAGGGCTGGCGGGTACCCCACGCTCCTCGGACGGCGTCAACGACCCGTCACCACCGGCGGCTACCAGGTCGTCGGTGAGTCCGGCGGCCCGACGTCGACGGCCGGGGCCTCCTCCTCCACGGCGGCCACGCCGGGGACGGCGCGCAGCCTGTCCCCGGCGTCGGCGGCCGCCGCCCCGACGATGACGCCGATCCCGTCCAGCACCTGCTCGGTGTCCAGCCCCTGCCCCGCCAGCTCGGCGGCGACCTCCGCGAGATCCCGCTGCCCGTCGGTGGTGACCACCCAGCGCACGGTGCCGTCCACGGCGTCCTCCTCGACGGGCCTCAGGGAGCCTGGACCATCCCGGCCCCCACCCGGCCGGCCGGCAGCGGGAGCTGCCGGGCCGAGGAGAGGAGCTTGCGCCACAGCTGCGGACCGCGCAGGGACGCCGAGGACTGCGCCCAGAGGGCGGCGCAGCCGGCGACGTGCGGGGTGGCCATGCTCGTCCCGCTCTTCGTGCCGTACCGGGTCGGCCGCGGCACCGAGGAGAAGACGTCCCGCCCCGGGGCGGCGATCTCCACCTTGCCGGAGTTGGAGAACGACGACGGCGTGAGCGTCTGGTCCAGGGAGGCGACCGACAGGATCGTCGGCGAGTTCGCCGGGGCGCCGGTCGCCGCGGCGGCGTTGCCCGCGGCGGCCACGATCAGGCAGCCGTTGGCCAGGGCGGCCCGCCCCGCCGCGGTGTACGCGGCCTGGACCGGTGCCTGCGAGCCCAGCGACATCGAGATGACCTCGCAGCGGTTGGCGATCGCCCAGTTCATCCCGGCCAGCACGCCGGCGGTGGCGCCCGAACCGCTGTTGGACAGCACCTTGCCCGCGTAGATCGAGGACCGGGAGCCGATGCCGTACCGCGGCGCCGTGCCGGCCGGCGACTTCGGGCCGCAGGCGGTGCCGATGCAGTGCGTGCCGTGACTGTGCCGGTCCTGCACGGGCTCGCCGGTGAAGCTCTGCCCGGCGATCTGCCGCCCGGCGAAGTCGGGGTGCCCCAGGTCCAGGCCGGTGTCGAGCACGGCGACCCGGATGCCGGCCCCGGTGCGCCGGCTCGCGGGCACCCGGCACGCCACCAGCCCCAGGTGGCGTCCACGGCGAGGATCTCCTCCTCCGCGTCGGCCCCGTCGGTGTGCGCCAGGCCGGTGCCGAGGTCGCGGGCGATGACCTCGGCCGCCTGGACGAAGCCGCGCAGGTAGTCGATGACCCGGTCGTTGTCCTGGGCCGCGGTACGGGTGCGCAGCGTCTCGACGAGGTCCTGCTCGGCGAAGACGAAGTACTCGGGCTCGATCGTCTGGATGGGGCTGTCGGACGCGATCGCGGCCGCTGCGGTCATGCCCCGCTCCGTCGCCGCCGGGCCGCTGAGCACGGCCGCCCCGATCTCCGGGAAGACCAGCACCTCGGCGTCCCCGACGTCGCCCAGGGCGACGGCCTGGGCGTCGAAGTCACGGGCGTCGGCCATCCGCAGGCCGCTGGCACCCAGGCCCTGGATGCCGGCCTCCAGGGCGTCCTCGTGGAAGGTCGCGATGTAGCGGCCGGTCTCGAGGCCGTCGGCGCCGCTCTCCTGTGCGGCCGCCAGGAGTTCGTCGACCGTCGTCGACAGGGTCGGACCGGACGATCCGGAACTGGTCATGGCGGGACACCACCGTCTCTGGGCGCGGGCTGGGATCCCGCCGAGCCTCCGCCTCCTGCGTCACCGGACCGTCAACGCGCCGTCACCCCCGCCGCCCGGCGCCCGCCGGTCGCCGTCCGCGCCCGCGGCACTGCGGCCCGGTCCCGGGCCGGAGGCGCCGGTCGCCCGCACCACGGGGCGACGAGCGCCTGCATCTGCGCGGTGGGCGCGACCGCGAGCTCGCGCCCGAGCGCATCCCGGAAGGCGACGTAGGCACCGATCGCCTCGGCGAGGTTCCCCTCCGCCAGGTGGGCCCGGACGAGCACCCGGTGCGCGCTCTCCCGGAGCGGCTCATCGCGGACCGCCGCGTAGGCCGCCTGCACCGCCTCGCCGTGCCGCCCCGCGCGGATCAGCCGATCGGCCAGCGCCTCGAGCGCGTGCATCCGCAGCTGGCACAGCCGCTCCCGCTCGAGCAGCACCCAGTCGTCGTACCAGCCGGGCAGGAGATCGCCCGCGACCGCGGTCACCGGCCGGTCGATGCGCGCCAGCGGCACCGCCGGGTCCAGGACGGCGTGCACCCAGCCGACCAGCTCGCGGACGTCGACCCGGACCCCGCGCGCGAGCGCGAGCCCGTCGCCGGTCACCTCCACCAGGCCGGGCACCGCCTTCTGCACCCGCCACAGCGCCGACCGCAGGCTGCCGTGAGCGCGCGCCTCGGGGACGTCGGGCCACAGCTGCCCGGCGATCGCCTCGCGCCCCGGTCGCCGGCACAGGCCCAGGTGCGCGATCACCCGCTGGACGCCGTGCGGAAGGCCGCCCACCGCCGGCCCGCCGTCCGGCGAGACGCGGAAGCCGTCGAGCAGCCAGACGCTCGGCCCGGTGGTCACGTCGGCCCGCCCCTGCTGCCCGACGACGCACCGGCCAGCAGCCCGGTCATGGACGGGCTCGGGGCGGCACCCAGCGAGACGGCCAGCAGCTGCCGGAACCGCTCGTAGACCCGGCGCGCGCCCTCCTCGTCCCCGGCGGCCAGGCGGGCGCGGACGAGCGACCGGTGCGCGCTCTCCCGGAGCGGCTCCTCCCGGACGGCGGCTCCCGCCGCCCGCACGGCCTCGCCGGGGCGCCCGGCGGCCGTCAGCCGGTCGGCCAGCAGCTCCAGCGCGTGCAGCCGCAACTGGCGCAGCCGCTCCCGCTCCAGCACCACCCACTCCTCCGGCCAGCCGGGCAGCAACCGACCGAGCAGCTCGGGGCCGGGGACCGTCAGCCCGCCGTCGCCCGTGCGCGGGTCGGTCACCCGCGCCGCCCAGGCCTCGAGGTCGTGCGCGTCGACGCGCACGCCACCGGCCAGCACCAGCGCCGTACCGGTCCCCTCCACCAGGCCGGGGGCCAGCTGCCGGAGCCGCCACAGGGTCGAGCGCAGGTTCGCGTGCGCTCGATCCTCCGGCACCTCGGGCCAGAGGCGGCCGGCGAGGACGTCGCGGTCGGGGCAGCGGGACAGGGCGAGCCGCGCCAGCAGGCGCTGGACCGCCCGCGGCGGATCGGGACCGGGCAGGGAGCTGCCATCGGCGGTCCGCAGCGCGAAGCCGCCGAGCAGCCTCACCGAGGGAGTCGTCGCGAGCGCCATGGGGCCACCCCAGGGGGCACCATCGGTCCGGGACCCAGGTGTTCAGGTGCCGCCGACTGCGAATCGTCGAGCGCTCAGCCGCCGCTGTCAATCGTCCCGGGCGCGTCCCCGAGGAACTCGGCCAGCCAGGCCCGCACGGCGTCCACCACGCCGTCCGGGGACGACGCCAGCACGACCGCGGGCTCCTCGGGCGCCGCACTCCCGGGGGACGTCGGCGTGCCCGTGAGGCGGGCGCGGAAGTCCCCCGAACCGCGCTCGACCCAGACGCGGACGACCAGCGCGGCGCTGCGGTCGCTGTCCACGGTCACCGTCCGTCGGGCTCGTCGCCGGCGCGGGAGGCGGGCCGGCGTCCACGCCCCGGGACGGTCGTGGACGCCCATGGTCACCCCCGCCTGCCGGCCGGGCACTCCCCCGTCGGTGCGACACCCGCCCGGGCGACGGCCCCGGACTCAGGGCGCCTGCACGATCCCCAGCCCGCGGTCGGCCGGGTCGACGCCCGCTGCCAGGCCGGTGGTCGTGGCGGTGGCCAGCAGCTTGGCGAGGGCAGCCCGCGCCGAAAGCGGGAGGTTCGCCGCGACGAGCTCCTCCCACCACAGCGCGGCCACCCCGGCGACGTGCGGCGTCGCCATGCTCGTGCCGATGAGGCTCTGCAGGCCACCGCCCACCTTTGCCGACAGCACCTTCACGCCCGGGCCGCTGACCTGCGGGAACGTGTTGGAGAAGGGGGCCACCTGCAGCCCCCCGGCTCCCTCCCCCAGCGCGCCGACCGACACCACGCCGTCGGCGGCCGCCGGGATGGACACGGCGATCTCGTAGTCCGGGTTCACCGAGCGCCGGCTCTCGTTGCCCGCCGCCGCCACGAACACGCACCCGCCCCCGAACGGCTCCCGACCGCGGGCCAGCGCCATCAGCGCGTCAAACATCCGCAGGTTGGCGCGGTAGGCCTCCAGCGCCGCGGAGGTGGCGAGGTCGGCGGGCCAGTCCCTGCCCACGAGGTCCTGGACCATGCCGGGGAAGTCGAACCCGAGGGACATCGACACGACCTGCGCGTGGTTGTCCAGCGCCCACTGGATGCCGCGGAAGATCATGTCGGAGTCGCCGCTGCCGTTGTCGCCGAGCACCTTGCCGATCAGGGCCTGGCCGACGCCCGGGGCCACACCGATGCGGGTGCCGCCCACGTCCCGGCCGAAGACCGTGCCGGCGCAGTGCGTCCCGTGCCCCTGCTTGTCGCCGTCGCCCGAGCCGGAGAAGTCCATCTGGGTCAGCTGCACGCCCGCGAAAGCGGGGTGCGCCGCGTCGATGCCGGTGTCGAGGACGGCCACGACCACCCCGGCCCCGGTGCGCGACGAGCGGTCCGCCCGGACGGCGGTGACGCCCCACGTCGGGCCCGCCGCGGTCGCCGGGCCGTCCTCCGCCTCTCCGACCGGGTGCACGAGCCGCGTCGGCATCACCGGGGCGATGGCCCGGACCTCGGGGTCCCGGCCGATCGCACGGACGTCTGCCTTGTCCAGGCTCTCGACGTCCACCCGGAGGCCCACCGAGCCCAGATCCGGCGCACCCGCCGCGGCCGCTCCTCCGTAGGGCTCGTCGGTCCTGGCCGACGCCATGTCCCGCAGAACGGTGTACGTGCGCATGCTGGTCTCCTCGGATCGGCGCGGTTCCGGTGGTCCGCCGCCGCGCGGAGGACCGCGTTCCCAGCGTCGGGACCGCGCATCACCGCGGCGTCACCCGCGCGTCACGCCGGGCGGGCTGCACCCGGCCGGCTACACGGACTGGATCGCGCGCATGAGGTCGACCAGCCCGTTGCCCTGGAAGTAGGGCTCGCGGTCCAGCGACGTCGCCGATCGGCAGAAGATCCGCTTCACCTCCTCGGGCTGACCGATGAACTCCCGCCGGATGGAGAGGAACGCGGCGATGGCCCCCGACACGTGCGGGGCCGCCATGCTGGTCCCGCTGTCCTCGATGTAGAGCGCGCACTCCTCGGCGTCGTCGCCGAGCAGCTCGAGCAGCGGCGCGCGGTTGCGTCCCGCCGCGCAGGACGTGATGCGCTCGCCCGGTGCGACGAGGTCGGGCTTGGACCGGCCGTCCCCCGTGGGGCCCTTGGAGGAGAAGTAGGAGACGCCGTAGGTGTGCGGCATGTGCCGGTGGGTCGCCCCGACGGTGATCGCCAGCCGCGCGTTCCCGGGGTCGTTGATCGTCATCGGGACGCCGACCTTCGTCTGGCGCTGGCTGGAGCTCAGCACCGCGTAGCCGGTGTTGCCCGCGGCCACCACCACGACCACCCCGGACCGGACCAGCCGGTCGACCTCCACGCACAGCGGGCTCTGGCCGCAGGCGAACCACGCGGCGTCGAACTCGTACCCGACGCTGAGGTTCACCCCCTGGACGCGCATCAGCTTGCTCTGCCCGTTGAGCTCCTTCCGGACGTACTCGAGCGCCCGGACGATGTTCATCGAGCTGCCCGCGCCGTCGTCGTCGAGCACCTTCAGGCTCACCAGCTCGGTGAGCGGGGCGACGCCGTGCAACTGCGCCGGCGAGTCGACCGTCCGGCGCTGCAGCCGCCCGGTGCGCGGGTGGGCCGGATCGAACTGGTACTCCCCGGCGAGGTAGGGCGCGGTCGCGGCCAGCCCGCCGGAGATGATCCCGGCCACGTGCGTCCCGTGCCCGAACCCGTCCACCAGGGCGCCGTCGATGTCCGGCTCGTCCTTGGTGAAGTCGCGGTGCAGGCCGCGGACGTCGCCGTCCAGGACGGACGCGAGGTGCGGATGCCGCCCGTCGACGCCGGAGTCGATGACCGCCCAGGTGATCCCGCGGCCCATCGCGTCGTACGCGCGGCCGGCCGCATCCGCCTTGACCGTCGTCACCGACCGGTCGACCAGCGGCTCCACCGGGAAGTCCGGCCAGATCCGGTAGATCGCGCGCTCCCGGCGGTCCTCGTGGGCGAGGTCGATCCGGCACAGCTCGCGCACCTGCTCGACCGACATCAGGCCGCGGTAGTAGGTGTCGGCGATGCGCACCGCCCGCGCGTCGGTGACCTCCCGCCACTCGGCCTCGAAGGCGGTGACGGCGGCGGTCAGCCCCCCGGCGTGCTCGAGGTTGAGCTCGACGACGACCGGCACCGGATCCGCATCGTCCCGGGACAGCCCGATCCGCGCACGCTCGTCGGGGTCGATGAGCGCGTCGGCGACCATGCTGTTCCGGATGAACGGCCGGTTCCGCGGTTCCCCGGGCATCCGCCTCCTCCTCCGGGACGCGTGCTCCTGCCCGCCCGTCGCCGAAGGCTCCCGCGGACCCGTCACCGTGCCGTCACGGGGGCCGCAGCTGCGTACCCGACCGTCGAGCAGCGCGGCGGACGAAGGGCCCCCACCGACCGGAACCGAAAAGCCCTACCGGTCTGTCGGAGGTCCCCTCTACCGTCCTGGCCGCAGGCCGCCGACGTCCCCTCTCTCCAGGAGCTCCCGTGTCCCTCCCCGGATCGCCCGCCACTCCCCCGGCGGCCCGCGGTCGTTCCCTGACGAAGATCTTCGGCGAGGGCGACACCCGCGTGGTCGCGCTGGACGGGGTCGACGTCGACTTCCCGCGCGGCCGGTTCACCGCGATCATGGGCCCGTCCGGATCGGGCAAGTCGACGCTCATGCACTGCATGGCGGGGCTGGACTCGGTGACCTCCGGCCAGGCGTACATCGGCGACGTCGACCTGAGCACGCTGGACGACAAGGCACTGACCGTGCTCCGCCGCGACCGGGTCGGCTTCGTCTTCCAGGCCTTCAACCTGCTCCCGACGCTCACCGCGCAGGAGAACATCACGCTGCCGATGGACATCGCCGGCCGCAAGCCCGACCGCGCCTGGCTGGACACCGTCATCGACACCATCGGCCTGCGGGACCGGCTGGCGCACCGCCCCAGCGAGCTCTCCGGCGGTCAGCAGCAGCGGGTCGCCTGCGCGCGGGCGCTGGCCGGCCGCCCGGACATCGTCTTCGCCGACGAGCCGACCGGGAACCTGGACTCGCGCAGCGGCGCCGACGTGCTGGACTTCCTGCGTCGCTCGGTGCGCGAGATGGGGCAGACCGTCGTCATGGTCACGCACGACCCGAAGGCCGCCGGCTACGCGGACCGGGTGCTGTTCCTCGCCGACGGCCGGATCGTCGACGAGATGCTGGAGCCCACGGCCGAGCGCGTGCTGGAGCGGCTGAAGGCGCTGGACTCCGACGACGGCGCACGGCCGGCCGCCACCGACGCCGCCTCGCGGGCAGGGGTCCGCTGACGTGTGGCGCACCACCTGGCGCAACCTGCTCGCGCACAAGGTCCGGCTGGCGCTGTCCGGGCTGGCCATCGTGCTCGGCGTCGCCTTCGTCGTCGGGACGCTGATCTTCACCGACACCCTGAGCAAGACGTTCAACGACCTGTTCAGGAGCACCGCGGCCGACGTCAACGTCACCCGCGCGGCCGCGTTCGACCAGGGCCTCGAGGGCACCGGCACCGGTGGGACGGCCACCTACGTGCCGGCCGAGCTCGTCGACGAGATCGCGGAGGTCGACGGCGTCGCGGCCGTCGAGGGGAACGTCCAGGCCGAGGGCGTCTACATCCTCGACGCCGACGGCGAGGTGCTCGACACCGGCGGAGCGCCGGGCATCGGCATCAGCTGGGACACCGAGGAGTCCCTCTCCCCCACGACGCTCGTCGACGGCCGGGCGGCCGCCGGCCCCGGCGAGGTCATGATCGACACGAACTCGGCGGAGGAGACCGGCTTCCGGGTGGGCGACACCATCACGCTGCTCACCCCCGGGCCCCGCGTCGAGGCCGAGCTCGTCGGCACCTTCCGCTTCGGCGACTCCGGCGGGCTGGCCGGCGCCTCGCTGACCGCCTTCGACACGGCGACCGCGCAGGAACTGCTCAGCGAGCCCGGGCAGTTCACCGGCATCGGGGTCGGCGCCGAGGACGGCGTCGACCCCGACGTGCTGGCCGACCGGGTGGCCGCCGTCGTCGGCTCCGACTACGACGTGAAGACCGCCTCCGAGCAGGCCGAGAGCCTCTCGGCGGACTTCTCCGAGGCGCTGCAGTTCATCAACATCTTCCTGCTGGTCTTCGCCGGGATCGCGCTGTTCGTCGGCACCTTCATCATCCTCAACACGTTCTCGATGCTGGTCGCGCAGCGCACCCGCGAGCTGGCGCTGCTGCGCGCTCTGGGCGCCAGCCGTGGCCAGGTGACCCGCTCGGTGCTGGGTGAGGCGCTCGTGGTGGGGGTCGTCGGCGCCACCGTCGGCCTGGCCGCCGGCTACGGGATCGCCGCGGGGCTGCGCGCGTTGTTCGGCTCGTTCGGCCTGACGCTCGACGGCACCCTGGTCCTGGCGACCGACACCGTGCTGTGGGGCTACGCCGTGGGCGTCCTGGTGACGCTGGTGTCCGCGTACGTGCCGGCGCGGCGCGCGGCGCGGATGCCCCCCGTCGCCGCCATGCGCGACGACGTCGTCCACGTGCAGCGCGGGCTGCGCCGGCGCACCGCGCTCGGGGTCGTGCTCTCCCTCGCCGGGCTCGCGGCGCTGGTGGGCGGCACGCTCTCCGACGACGGCGGGACGGGGGCCTCGCTGGTGGGCCTGGGTGCCCTGGCGCTCATCCTGGGCGTGACCGCGCTCAGCCCGGTGCTCGCCCAGCCGTTCCTGCGCAGCGTGGGTGCGGTGCTGCCGCGGATCTGGGGCACCACCGGCCGGCTGGCGCAGGAGAATGCGGTCCGCAACCCGCGGCGCACCGCCGCCACCGCGTCGGCCCTCATGATCGGGCTGGCTCTGGTCAGCGCGTTCAGCGTCATCGGCGCCTCCACCAACGCCAGCATCGACTCGCTGATCGCCGGCTCGGTGCGTGCCGAGTACATCGTCTCCAGCGCCGTCGGCCAGCCGTTCAGCCCGGATGTCGCCGAGGAGGTCGGCGACGTCGACGGCGTCGCCGCCGTCATGCCGCTGCGCTGGGGCCAGGCCCAGCTCGACGGGCAGACCAGCCTGCTCACCGGCGTCGACCCGGACGCGCTCCCCAGGACCGTCGAGCTGAGCTGGGTCGACGGCTCGGCCGAGGGCCTGGGCGGTGACGGAGTTCTCGTCGACCAGCCCACCGCCGAGGGCCGGGGCTGGGCCGTCGGGGACACCGTGGAGGTGCTGACCCTCGACAACCGGCAGGAGCAGCTGACGGTCTCCGGCATCTTCGAGACCAACCAGGTCCTCGGCTCCACGGTGGTCTCGATCGACACGCTCGCGGGCGCCGGCGGGGTCGAGCAGGACCGGTTCCTCTTCGTGGACCTCGCCGACGGGACGTCGCCGGCCGACGTCCGCCCGCAGCTGGACGAGGTGCTCGACGCCTATCCGATCGTGAACCTCAAGGACCAGACCGAGTTCCAGGACGAGCAGAAGGGCCAGGTCGACCAGCTGCTGCTGCTCATCAACGCGATGCTCGTGCTGTCGGTGCTCATCGCCGCGCTCGGCATCGTGAACACGCTGGCGATGTCGGTGATCGAGCGGACGCGGGAGATCGGGCTGCTGCGCGCCGTCGGGCTCGGCCAGGCCCAGCTGCGCCGGATGGTCCGCCTGGAGGCGGTGATCATCTCCGTCTACGGCGCGGTGCTCGGGCTGGTGCTGGGCACGCTGTTCGGCGTGGCGCTCAGCCGGTCGCTCGCCGACCAGGGCATCACCGAGCTGGCCGTGCCCTATCCGCGGATGGCCGTCTTCCTGCTCGTCGCGGCGCTCATCGGGGTGCTGGCCGCGGTCTTCCCGGCCCGGCGCGCCGCCAAGCTCCAGGTGCTGGACGCGATCGCCCGGGCGTGACGGGGGCCAACGTTCCCCTCCTGGGGTGCGTTGGACCCTGCCCCGGCCCCGGCCGGGTGGGAGACGGTGCACACGAGGACACGGCGCACCTGCGCCATGTCCCGAGGAGGCCCGCTCGTGACCGCTCTTCTGATGACCGGCTTTCCCGGACTGCTGGGCTCTGCCCTGCTCCCGCGGCTGCTCACCCGCCGCACGGACGTCCGGGCCGTCTGCCTGGTCCAGGCGCGCCACCGGGCGACGGCGGAGCACCGGGTCAGCACGATGGAGTCCGACCACCCCGGCCTGCGAGGCCGGATCGAGCTCAGGACCGGTGACATCACCGCACGGGACCTGGGCCTCGGCCGGAGCGATCTCGACACGCTGCGGGACGTGACGGAGGTCTGGCACCTGGCGGCCGTCTACGACCTGGGCGTCGATGCCCGGACCGCACACCGGGTCAACGTCGACGGGACGGAACGGGTTCTCGACTTCTGCCGGTCACTGCCCGACCTCCACCGGCTGCAGTACGTGAGCACGTGCTACGTCAGCGGACGGTACGAGGGCACCTTCACCGAGGAGTCCCTGGCCGAGGGCCAGTCGTTCCGCAACCACTACGAGGCCAGCAAGTTCGAGGCCGAACTGCGGGTGCGCGCGGCGATGGCCGACGGCCTGCCGGCAACCGTGTACCGGCCCGGCATCGTCGTCGGGGACTCCCGCACCGGGGAGACCCAGAAGTACGACGGCCCCTACTTCTTCGCGTCCTACCTCCAGCGGCTGCCGTTCGTGGCGATCGTCCCCCGGCTGGCCGATCCGGACGAGGTGCGGTTCTGCGTGGTCCCGAAGGACTTCGTCATCGCGGCGATGGACGAGCTCTCCGTGCTGGACCGCTCGCTCGGGCGGACCTACGCGCTGACCGACCCCCATCCGCCGACGGTGCGGCAGCTCGTCGACACCTTCGCGGAGCACCTGGGCCGGCGGGTGGTGTGGGTGCCCCTCCCGCTGGGGCCCGTCCGGTTCGTCGTCGGCTCCGTGCCCGGGATCGAGCGCCTCTCCGGCCTGCCCGCCGAGGCCCTGGAGTACGCCGCGTCCCCGACGACGTACTCCACGGCGAACACGGTCGCCGACCTGGCGGGGACGGGCGTGGAGTGCCCGGCCTTCGCGAGCTACGCGGACCGCCTCCTGGACTTCATGCACGCCCATCCGGAGATCGATTCCACACCGATGGTCTGAGGACGCCTCAGCCTCACACCTCAGGAGGTGCCATGCCCGAGTCCGACCCGACACTGGTGGTCGACGTGAGCCTGACCGGCGCGGACCGCGACCACGACGAGCTCGTCACCTTCCTCGACCGCAGCGTGCGGATCGTCCGCGTGGGAACGGGAGGCGACGTCGCCGCGGCGGAGGAGCTCGTCCGCACGTGGGCCGCCGAGGCGTCCGCGATCGCGGTCACCGGCACCCGCGAGGGCGGTGCCGACGCGAAGGCTGTCGGCCGGATCCAGCGCGCCACCGCCGCCGTGCCGGTGACCGACGGCCACGCGCTCGGCGACGTGCTCACCGAGTGGGCGATCCGGCACGTGCAGACCGAGCTGCCGGGCTACTTCACCAACGCGCGGACCGTGGTCCTCGGCGGGACCCACCACGAGCGGGCCACGCGGGTCCTCCGGGAGTTCACCGCGAACTTCGAGTTCGCCGACCCCCTCCTGCGGCTCGACCTGGCGGCCCGGTTGCACGCCAACCGCCTGCTCGGACTCGCCGTCGACCTGGGCTCCTGGCCGTTCCGGATGCTGCCGAACCGCGTCCGCGACGTACCCGCCCGGCTGGCCGGACCGGTCGCGGGGCCGGGCACCCGGATCAGCCACGCGATGACCCGCAGGGCCGCACGCGACTGCGACGTCGTCGTCGCCACGTTCGACGAGCTGACCGCGTTCGGGCTGGACGACCTCACCGGGAAGACCGTCGTCACCTCGGCGGTGTCGGAGGCCCGGCTCGCCGACCTGGGCGGCCGCGGGGTCGACATGGTCCTGGACACCACCCCGCAGCCGTTCCCGGGCGTCACGGTCTCGGCCGCCCTGCTCGAGGCGATGATGCTGGCCCTGGTCTCCGGCCACGACCGCCTGACGGATGACGACCTGCTCGACATGATCGACTCCGCCGGGCTGCAGCCGCGGATGCTCTACCCGAACGGACCGCGACGGAAGAGCAGGTTCGCCTTCGTCATCCATCCGCTGTCCCAGCAGTTCTTCCGCAACGTGGAGCCGCTCGGGACGATCGCCCGGTTCTCGCCTCCCCTGTTCATGGACGCGGTGGAGAAGGGGCTGGCCTACCTGCCGCCGATGACCTACAGCCACGTCACGGGCATCACCTCGCCCACCGGGGCCCAGGCCGAGGGCTGGCTGATCACCGTGGGCGGCACGCCGAAGGAGCTCATGGCCCACCGGCCGGAGTTCACCTACGCGCTGCTGCTCCAGGCGGCCGAGATGGCGAAGAAGCTCGGCGCCCAGGTGATGGGGCTCGGCGCGTTCACCAAGGTCGTCGGCGACGCGGGCGTGACGGTGGCCAAACGAGCTCCCCTGCCCGTCACGACCGGCAACAGCTACAGCGCCTCGGGAGCCCTCTGGGCGGCGCACGAGGCGGTGAACCGGCTCGGCCTCGCCGAGGTCGACGAGCGGGGACGGATCCACGGCAAGACGATGGTCGTCGGTGCCACCGGATCCATCGGATCGGCCTGTGCGCGCCTGCTGGCGCTGTCCAGCGACGAGCTCTGGCTGATCTCGCCCGAGACGGCAAAGCTGCTGGCCCTCAAGCACGAGATCGAGCGGGACCACCCACGGGCCCGGCTGCACATCGCCGCCACGCCGAACGACCACCTCGGCGACATGGACGTGATCGTCACCGCGACCTCCGGGGCCGGCAAGCGGGTGCTCGACATCATGCGGGTGAAGCCCGGCTGCGTGATCACCGACATCGCGCTGCCCTCGGACCTCTCGGCGGACGACGTCGCCCGGCGCCCGGACGTGCTGGTCATCCAGTCGGGCGAGATCGAACTGCCCGGGGACGTGCACATGCGGGACATCGGTCTGCCGCACGGCGTGGCCTACGCGTGCATGGCCGAGACGATCGCGCTGGCCCTCGAGGGGCGGTACGAGACGTTCACGGTCGGGCGGGCCATCGACTGGGTGAAGGTCAAGGAGATCTACCGGCTCGGCCTCAAGCACGGCATGAAGCTGGCCGCGATCTCCGGCGTCCACGGCGTCCTCACCGAGGAGGACTTCGCCCGGGTCCGCGCTCTCGCGCGGGCGAGCCGGCCGGCAGCCGTGGGTGCGTCCGGTTCACCGGACGCACCCGGCTGATCCGGGGCGCCGGACGCAGCTTCCCGCCCGCTCGTGGCCAGGAGCCTGGACCGGCGGTGCCGGGAGTCCCAGACTGGTCGCCCGCAGGTCAGGAGTTCGCGCATGGATCTCGGCATCGATCTGGGTACCGCCACGACGGTGGTGAGCGACGTCCGCCGCGGCATCGTGTACGACGAACCGAGCGTGCTCATCCTGCGGCCGGGCGGGGGCCGCAGACAGCGCATCCTGGCGGTCGGTCGGGAGGCCGCCGAGCTGGTGGGCCGGGGCCCTGCCCGCTTCGCCGCGGTGCGGCCGCTGCACGACGGGGTGGTCACCGACCTGGAGACCGCCCGGCTCTACCTGCGCGCCGTCCTGGCCCGGGCGGGGCGGCGGGCCTGGACCCCGACCCGCGCCGTGATCGGGGTGCCGGCGGACGCCACCTCGCTCGAGGTCCGCGTCCTCCTCGAGGCGGCCGAGGAGGCGGGCATCCGGCCGGTGACGGCGCTGGACGACGCCGTCGCGGGCGCGGTGGGCTGCGGGCTCGACCCGCTCGAGCGGCGGGTGCACCTGGTCATCGACGTCGGCGGCGGATCGGCCGCGGCGGTGGCCTTCTGCTACGGCGGTGTCCTGGCCCAGCGGACCAGCAAGGTGGGCGGGGTCGACATGACCGGCGCCGTGGCCCGGTACCTCCGGGAGGAGCACCAGCTCCAGGTGGGCGAGCTGGAGGCCGAGCGGGTCAAGACCTCCCCCACGGCCGAGGGCGGCCCGCTGGTCGTGCACGGCAGGGACGGCGCGACCGGCCATCCCCGGCTGGTCACCGTGCAGCCGGCGGAGGTGGCCACCGCGGTGCGGCCGGTCGTGGACGAGATCGTGCGGGCGCTGGGCGGCTGCCTCGACGACCTTCCGCCGCAGGCGCTGGCCGACGTGCTCGCCGAGGGGGTGCTGGTCTTCGGTGGGGGCGCGCTGATCCAGGGGTTGCCGCAACAGCTGGAGAGCGCGCTCGGCCTGCCGGTCAAGCTCGCCGAGCAGCCCCTGACCTGCGTGGCCGAAGGCGCCGCCCGGGCGCTGCGCAACCGCCCGCTGCTGGCCGCCTACGGCCGGAACTGAGCGCGGCCGCGGAGGCGTCAGGGCGCCGGCGGGCCGACGGCCAGGACTTCGGCGCGGTGCGCGTAGAACCAGTGCAGGCCGTCGTCCACGACGGCGGAGGCGCTGTTCGCCCCCGTGCCCGGTCCCTGCACCAGCGCCGTCATCACGATCTCCGGTGCCCCGATGGGGGCGACCGCCGACATCCAGTTGTCGTACTCGTCGTCGCGGAGACCGCCGTCCTGGGCCGTTCCGGTCTTCGCACCGGCCGGCACCGGCAGGTCGTTCAGCCGGCTGCCCGTGCCGCCCGCCACGACCGCCCGCATCCCGTCGCGCACCGGGCCCAGGTCGGCGTCGAAGGGCAGCGGGCGCGGCGGCGGGGCGGGCAGCGACAGGTGCGTCCCCGGCCCCGTGCCGAGGGCCATCCCCAGCCGCGGCGTGACCAGCTGGCCGGTCGAGACGGCGGCGGTCCAGCCGGCGTTCTGCAGCGGCGTGACCGTCAGATCGCCCTGCCCGATGCCGAGGATGACGGTGGAGCCGCCGTACCAGGTCCGGCCCTCGGCCTCGGCGGTCTGCGGCGAACCCAGGTGGCCCGCGGACTCGCCGGGCAGGTCGATCCCGGTCCGCGCGCCGACGCCCAGGTCGCGCGCGGTGCCGATCAGCCGGTCGGCGCCGAGGGCGACGGCGAGCTTGTAGAAGTAGACGTCGTTGGAGACCGCGATCGACTGGACCAGGTCCATCGGCCCCATCGGCCGCCAGTTGCCGAAGGTGTGCCCGCCGTAGGTGAAGCTGGCACCGGTCGGGATCACCTGTCGCGGCGCGTAGATCCGGTGCACCTGGTTGGCCGCGGCCGTGACCAGCTTGAACGTCGAGCCGGGCGGCGCCACCGCCTGCGTCACGTGCTCGAGCATCGGGGAACCGGGCGCGTCCGCGAGCGCCTGCAACGCGGCGCCGTCGACGGGCGGGCCGTAGACGCTGTTGTCGAACGACGGAGCGCTGGCCATCGCCAGCACCGCACCCGTGCGCGGATCCATCGCGACGGCCGCGCCGATCTTGCCCACCGGCCGGGGCTGCGCGGCCAGGGCTGCGGCGAGACCGGCGTCCAGCCGTCGCTGGAGACCCAGGTCGATCGACAGCCGCAGGTCGGCACCGCGCACCGGCGGCCGCAGCTCCCCCAGGGTCACCGGCACGCCCCGGGGATCGACGTAGAGGCACTGCCGCCCGCCGATCCCGCGCAGCACCGCGTCGTACTGCCGCTCCAGCCCGGCCCGCCCGACCGCCTCCCCCGCCGCCAGCCCCGGCCAGCGCGCCACGTCCTCGGGCGTGGCGACCCCCACGAAGCCGAGCACCGGTCCGAGCAGCGTGCCGTGCGGGTACGCCCGCCGGGGCTGGGGGACGACGAACACCCCGGGGATGCCGGCCGCGGCGACGGCGTCGGCCACCGGGCGTGGCACGTCGGCCATCGGCAGCGACAGCGTGGTGTCCTCCGTGAAGGCCAGCAGCGCGTGCAGGTCCGGGGCGTGGGCACCGGTCAGCAGGGCCAGCCGGTCGACGTCGGCCGGCCGGCTGCGCAGGAGCGCGGGCACGCCGAGCACCCGGTCCATGCCGACTCCGGCGTCCCCGGCGTCGAGGGCCAGCGGCACGTCGTGCCGGTCGGTGATGGTGCCCCGGGGGGCGGGCAGCCGGAAGCAGCGGGTCATCTGCTCGTCGCCCGCGACCTGGAGGGCCTCGCCGCGGGTCTCCTGGAGCCGCCAGCCGTAGACGCCGAAGGAGACGAGCATCGCCGTGAGCGCGACGGCGGCCAGCCGCACCAGTCGCGGCCGCGGGTTGAGCCGGCCCGGTGCGGCCCACAGCCGGCGGCGCGCGCCGTCGCGCCGCACGGCGAGGACGACGCCGATCGCGGCCAGGTGCACGACCAGCGCGGTGCCGCCGTAGCTGACCAGCGGGAAGGGCACGCCGGCCAGCGGCAGCAGGCCGAGGTTCGCCCCGACCGAGACCACGGTCTCTATGCCCAGCAGGATCGCCAGCCCGCCGGCGACGAGCGCGCCGTGCGGCGTCCGCGACGCGCGGCTGGCCAGCGCGAGCCGCCACACGAGCAGCAGCGCGGCGAGCACCACCCCGGCGCCCGCGACCAGGCCCCACTGTCCGACCAGGCTGGCCAGCGCCAGGTCGGTGTCCCGTTCGGGCAGGTACTGGGAGCGGAGCAGGCGCAGCGGGTCGTCGCTGCGCCCGAACCACCCGCCGGACCCCACCGAGATGTGCGCCTGGCGGATCGCCCAGCCCGAGCCGGTCGGCGACTCGTGCGCCCCGACGAGGAAGCTGCCCAGCCGGGACACCTGGTAGGGCCGCAGGAAGCTGATCAGCAGCGGCGCCGAGACCGCCGCGGCGGCGCCCAGCGGCAGCAGGAACCGGGCCGGGACGCGCCCCAGGAGCAGCAGGCCGGCGGTGAGGACGGTCAGCAGCATCGCGGTGCTGAGGTCCGGCTGCAGGAGGGTCAGCCCGATGGGCAGCGCGGCCAGCAGCACGGCGAGCGCGAACCGCTGCCAGGCCGGCCGGCCCGAGCCCAGCACCCCGGCGAGCACCAGCAGCAGGCCGAGCTTCGCCAGCTCGGAGGGCTGGAAGGTCACCGGGCCGATCGCGAACCAGCGGGTCGCCCCGTTGGCCGACAGCCCGACCGCCAGGACGCCGACGAGCAGCAGCACCGCCGCTCCGTACGCGGCCCACGCCAGGACGCCCAGGTAGCGGACCCGCACGCGCCAGAACACGGCCAGCGCGAGCACGCCGCCGACGGCGATCAGGCTCTGCCGCACCGCGAGGTCGCGGTCGCCGATCAGGTACAGGTTGGCGATCCCCAGGAACACGAGGCCGCCGGCGGCGAGCACCGCCAGCAGGTCGAAGGCCGCACCCCGGCGGTTCTGCCGGCGCTCGCGGGTGGTCCGGCGACGGCGCGTCGTCGTCCGCGGTGGGGGCCCGGTCCTCGGCACGGCGCGTCTCCCCCCGCCCGTCTCACGCGCCCGGCCCGGCGGGCAGGCACGAGCCCGTGCTCACCGGGGCCGACGCCGCGGCCGCCGGGGCCTCGGTGACCGCGATCAGCGCGACGCCGGCCAGCGGCGGGAGCGGCACCTCGGCCACCACGGCCACCCGATCGGCCTGCGGCGCCACCGGCAGGCTCCCGCCGGGCACCGACGTCGACGCACCGGTGCACCGGTCGACCACCCGGTAGGACCAGGTCAGCACCTGCGGCTCGGGCGACGGGAGCAGACGCACGAACAGCCGCACGGTGCACGGCGCACCGGTCGCGCAGCTCGCGAGCCGACGCAGGTCGACCGCGACCACGCTTCCGGCGGACGCGGGCGCCGGGGCGACGACGGGCAGCCCGTCCGGCTCGGGCTCGTCGGGCGGCCGCTCGCCGCCGCGGCCGGCGTCCAGGAGCAGGTCGATGTCGCTGGTGATGTCGTCGCCGAGGAGCACGACCTCGGCGGTGACGACGGCGCCGAGCACGACGAGCGAGAGCAGCCACGCGCCGATCCGCCGTCCCGCGGGCCGTGGCCGTCGCGGAGGCCGCGGCGCGGCCGCCGTGCGCACCGGGGCCGGCCGCGGAGGCGCGGGGGCGCCTCCACCGGCGCCGCTGGGGAGTCCCCGCACGGCTCCGGCGAGGGCGGCCAGTTCCGCGCGGACCGCCGGCCCGTCGACCCTCGCGGCGGCCTCGGCCAGCCGGCGGCCCGCGACGTCGGCGTCCTCGGAGCGCACGGCCGCCACCGCCCGGTCGAGCTCGGCCAGGAGTTCTGCGGCGAGCGGGGACGCCGCCCCGGCGGGGCGCCGGGCGGCCGCCGCGATGTCGGCGAGCACCCGGTCCAGGGGTTCCCCCGTGGCAGGGGCCGGGGTGGGGTCGAGCACGATCCGGCCGTCGGGGGTGAGCCGCGCGCGGACCGGCTCCGTCGCGCTCCCCTGCTCCCGCTCGGCACGGGCGGCCAGCAGCTGGCCGGCGATGACGACCGCCTGGGGCGCGGTGAGCCGTACCAGGGCGAGCAGCCGGGCCAGCTCGACGGGATCTCCCCCGGGACGGGGCGGCTCCGCCGGGAGTTCGTCGCGCGGCACCGGAACGGGGTGCGGTCGCTCGGGCGCTCGCGGCGTCGTCAGGTCCGTCATCGACCGTCACCCCCGCCCACGGCTGTTCCTGCGCACCCCCCGTGACACGTCACCGCCGACTGTGCGCCCCTCGCTCCGGGATGTCACCGGATTCCGGTGCGCCGACGTGCCGTCACGACGACGAGATCCGCACGACGCCCTGCCGGTCGAGCCGCCAGCGCACGGTGACCGGTACCGAGGGGCCGTCGGCGTGGGAATCGCCGGGCGCGTACGCGGACATCCGGGACACGATCACGCCGTCCTCGACCGACAGCCCGCCCGGCTGGTGCACCGGGGGCAGCGGCGCCTCCCCCTGCAGGGTGCGCGGGCTGGGGAGCGTCCCCAGCCGGCGACCGGACGAGGAGAAGACCAGCACCTCCTGGACGATTCCGTTCGACGGCTGCGGCGAGCACTCCAGCAGGACGACGGTGTCGGCGCCGCCCTCGTCGTCGACGTTCCCGGCGGCGGTGGCCACGACCCGCACCTCGTAGGAGTCGTAGTAGGGCGGGCGGCTTCCGTCCGCGGGCACACGGGCGGTTCCGTCGACCACCCGCGCCCGGAACCCGTCGGGGACGACGCCGTCGCAGGTCAGCTCGTAGGTGGTCGCGCGCCAGTCGACCGCCGCGGGCGCCGGGGCACGGCCGGCGTCCTGCTCCGCGCCGCACCCGGCGAGCAGGAGGAGGACCGCTCCCCCGGCCACCGTCCGCCGCATGCCCGCCAGGGTCCTCGGCCGCGAGCCGGCTGCCAGGGCGCAAGGTCCCGACCCCCGGGGCATCCGCCCGGCGGGCGGCACGAAGGATGGGGGCATGTGCACGGTGGTGGTGCGACGGTCGGACGCCGGACCGACGGAGATCCTCGCCGTCCGCGACGAGGTGGTCGGCCGGGAGTTCGACTCCCCCGGCCGGTGGTGGCCCGAGCTCCCCGACGTGGTCGGCGGCCGCGACCGTCTCGCGGGCGGGACGTGGTGCGCCACCGACGTGGGCACCGGCGTCACCGCCCTCGTCCTCAACCGGTACCACGAGCGGCCGGCCGCCCAGGGCGCCCCGAGCAGGGGCGTCCTGCCGCTGCTCGCCGCCGTCCACGGGGACGACTGGACCTCGCACGTGCGGCTCGCGGGGATGGCCGGCTTCCTGCTCGTGCTGGCCGCGCCCGGCCGGCTGACCAGCTGGGAGCACGACGGCGAGGAGTTGCTGCGGGCCGAGCACGGCGAGGGCACGCACGTCTTCACCTCCGGCGGGCCGGAGGACCGCAAGGGCGAGCTCTGGCGCGAGCCGTTCGCGCAGGCCCCCTTCCCCGGTCGCTGGCGCGAGCTGGTGCAGGAGCAGCAGCCCGCCGAGGACCCGGCGGCCCTCGTCGTCCGGCGGGAGCGGGAGGGCCGGGTCTACGGCACGGTGTTCGCCGAGACGCTCGACGCCCGGCCCGGCCGGCTGGACCTGGCGTACAGCCGGCAGCCCTGGACCCGGGACTGGGAGACCGCTGTCTTCGACGCCGCCGGGTGACTCGTCCGGTCAGATGTACCGGCGGCGCTGCAGCTGCACGAAGGCGACCCAGCCGACGGGTGCCGGCAGCCAGAAGGTGACGGCCCGGAAGGCCAGCACCGCGGCCAGGGCCCCGGCCACCGGGACGCCGGTCGCGGTCAGGCCACCGATCAGCGCCGCCTCCACCGCCCCGAGGCCACCGGGGGTGGGCGCGACCGAACCCACCGCCGAGGACACCAGGTAGACCCCGATCACGGTGGGCAGCGCGAGGGAGACGTCGAAGGCCCGGAGGGAGGCGTCCAGGGCCAGCACGTAGCCCGCGTTCTGCAGCAGGATGCCGCCGAGCGCGGTCGCCAGCCGCCGCGGCTCGGTCGCCACCGCGAGCAGCTGCGGCAGCGACTGGCGGAGCAGCGGCTCGAGGCGGCTGTGCAGCAGCCGCCGCACCGGCGCGATCGCGGCGAGCAGCCCGACGACGGCGACCGCCGCGAGCAGCACCAGCAGCACGTCCCCGCTGGGCACCAGGGACAGCCGCGAGGTCGACACCCCGCTCGCCCACCCGACGACGAGCAGCAGCAGGACCGTGGAGGCGACGGTGGCCACCTGGCTCACCGCGACGCTGGCCGCGGCAGCGCTCACCGTGAGGCCGGCGCGCTGCAGGAAGCGGATGTTGAGCCCCACGTGGCCGACCGTCGGTGGCGTCACGAGGGTCAGCCACGCCGAGGAGACCTGCACCAGCGTCGTGCGGGCCAGCGAGAGGGCGACCGGCACGAACGGGATGAGCGCGAGGGCCGCGCCCAGGTAGGTGAGCGCGGAGCCGCCCAGGGCGACCAGCAGCCACGGCGCGTGCGCCCGCCCCAGCTCGTCGACGATGCTCACCTGGGACAGCTGCGAGGCCAGCAGGAAGGCCGCGACCGTCGAGGCGCCGACGGTGACGATCACCCGCAGCGAGAAGCGCTCGAGGCGGGGGGCAGCGGCCACCGTCCCGTCCGGGCCGGCCAGGGCCCGCCGCAGCTCGGCGAGGAGCTCGGTGCCGCGCACGGCCCGCCGGACGGACGCCGGCAGGGCGACCGGCTGCAGGAGCGCGGGCACGCGGGGGGGCATCGGGCCCGGGGCGCGGGCCGCCCGGAGCGCCGCGACGGCCGCCTCGGACCCGACGACGGTCGCGCCGCCGACGAGCAGGGCGACGGTGTCGAGGTCGCGCTGGAGCTCCCCGGCGGCCGGCTGCGCTGCCCGCAGGTCGCGGAACCCGGCCGCACCGTCCGGGCCGAGCAGCACGCTGTCCGGTGTCAGCGCACCGTGGGCCAGCCCGACGGCGTGCAGCCGGCGCAGCGCCGTGAACGCCGCGGCCAGACCGGCCTCGGCGGCGTCGCCCGCCTCGGTCAGCGGGGTGCCGGGCAGTGGCCGCTCGACCAGCACCAGGGCGGGGCCGACGGCCAGCAGCGCGAGCACCGCGGGAACCGGCACGCCGGCCGCGCCGGCCAGGGCCGCGCTGGACGCCTCGCGCTCCAGGTCGCCGCGCTGGCTCAGCGAGGGCCGGCCGACCACCGCGGCGCGGAAGCGGAGCATGCGCCCGGCCCGGCGCACCAGCGGCAGCCCCCGGCCGTCGGGGTCGACGACGGTGACGCCCACCGGGCCGCAGGCATCGGTCCCGGTCAGGCGGACCAGGCCCGCGTGCTGGTCCACGACCTCCAGGTCACCGACCACCACCCCGGCCCGGGCGAGCTCCGCGCGGAGGACGTCGTCGACCGGGCGGGCCGGGGTGACGCCCGCCGCCAGGCGCACGGCCAGCCCGGCGACGGCCCCCAGCAGGACCGCCGCGACCGTCCCCTGGAGGGTGAGGTTGCCCAGCGCCACCCCGCAGACCAGCGCGGCCAGCACCACCCACCGGCTCGGCGCCCGCCACCGCCGGCGCCGCTGGAGGTCCGCGCCGACCAGGAAGGCGATCGTGGCCACCACCGGGACCAGCGCGGCGTCGTCGCGCGGGCCGGTCAGCACGTCGGCCACCACGCCGCCGGCGCCGTCGCCCACCCGCTCCCCGATCGCACCGAGGAGCAGGCCGAGCAGACCGGCCGCGAGCGCCTGCAGCAGCGCCGCGCGGCGGTGCCGGGCGGCGTCGACCGCCACGGTGCCCAGCACACCCAGCATCGCCAGCGAGGCCACCACCGAGGCGAGGGAGAACAGCGTGAGGAGCGGGTCGCGCACCACCGTGGGCACGGTGCGGTCCACCGTGTCGACGGCGTCGGGCGTGGTGAGGGTGAGCAGGACGATCAGGCCCAGCCCGGCCGCGGCCGTGAGCAGCTGGACGACGTCGTTCGGCCGCCGTACCCGGGCCACGGAACGCACCGCCGCGTTCTCGCTCCCCCCGCCCACCGCGTGATCATCCCCGAGCCGGGCGCCAGCGTCTGCCACCGGGATGTGGAGTCCCCCCGTTCGGGCGGTGCCGCCCGCCTCCGCTGGCAGCGCTGCGCCGGGGATGCGCCGCTGGTTGACTGGCCGCATGGTCTCACCGCTGCCGGAACCGGGTCGGGAGATCGACCCCGACCAGCCGATCCCCGACGACCCCTCCGAGCTGCTGCCCGACGCGCCCGAGGAGCTCCCGCCGCCCCCGATCGAGGCGACGCCGGACGACCCCGGCGGCGACCCGGGCGGGGTGCCCGAGCCCGCCTGAGCCGGGAGCTGCCGGCCACCCGCCCCTGACCGGGGGCGGGGTCCGCGGGCACGGCGTGCCAGGATCGACGGTCGTGCGGTTCGGAGGACGGGGGGATCTCCCCCGGGAGGTCGGCGTCCTCGCGATCATCGCCTTCGTCGTGGCGCTCGGCTTCGGCATCGTCGCCCCGGCCATCCCGCTGTTCGCCCGCGACTTCGGCGTCGGCCGGACGGCGGTCGGCCTGGCCGTCAGCGCGTTCGCCTTCTTCCGGTTCGTCTCGGCGTTCGGCGGCGGCTCGCTGGTCGAGCGGTTCGGCGAGCGGCTGGTGCTCACCGCGGGCCTGCTGATCGTCGCCGTCACCACCGGCGCGGCCGGGCTCGCCGGCTCCTTCCCCGTCTTCCTGGCGCTGCGGGCGGCCGGTGGCGTGGGCAGCGCGATGTTCACCGTCGCCGCGCTCTCGCTGCTCTTCCGGGTGGCGCCGCCGACGCACCGCGGCCGGGCCGCGGCCACCTGGCAGGGCGGCTTCATCCTCGGCGGCATCGCCGGCCCGGCCGCGGGCGGCCTGCTCGCCGAGCTCTCGCCGCGGCTGCCGTTCTTCCTCTACGCCGGGTTCCTGCTGGTGGCCGGCGCGGTCGGCATGGTGCTGCTGCGCAACGTCCCCGAGGCGTCGACGGCAGCGCCCCCGGCCGGTGTGGACCTCGACGCGGGCCCGGTCGGCCTGCGCTCCGCATTGCGGTCGCGCGCCTACATCGCGGCGCTGGTCGCCAACCTCGGCGTCGGCTGGGTGCTGTTCGGCGTCCGCAACTCCCTCGTCCCGCTGTACGTCACCGAGGAGCTCGACCGCACCGTCGCCTGGGCAGGCGCCGGCCTGCTGGCGGGGTCGCTGGCGCAGGCGATCGCGCTGCTGCGGTCGGGGCGGCTGGTCGACGAGTGGGGCCGGCGCCCGTCGCTGCTGCTCGGCTCCACCCTGGCCACCACGTCGATGCTGGTGCTGGTCGCGCCGCCGCAGCTGGGGCTGTTCCTGCTGTCCATGGCGGTGTTCGGGCTGGCCGCCGCCCTGCTCGCCAGCGCCCCGGCCGCGCTGGTGGCCGACGTCAGCCCGGCGCGCGGCGGGCGCGTGGTGGCGGTGTTCCAGATGTCGGCCGACCTGGGCGCGATCACCGGGCCGCTGGTCGCCGGCTGGCTGACCGACGTCGCCTCGTTCCAGTGGGCGTTCGCGGTGAGCGCCCTGGTCCTGGCCGCCGGGCTGGTCGCGACGCTCGCCCTGCCCCGGACGGAGCGGAGCGGCCGCCCCGCTTGACGCTGCCGACGTCCGGCAAGGATGGTCGGTGCGGACGGCCGGCTCCGACGGGCCGGACGCCGCGAGGAGGAACCGTGCCCCCAGCTCGCCCGCCCGGGCGCTCCCCCGGCGACGACGGCTGGCTCGAGGCCGTCGGGGCCGCGGCCGCGTCGGCCACGCGCGCTCCGCTGGACCTGATCGGCGACTACCTGCCGATCCTCGCCGACGCGGCGGTGGACGGGCGCCGGCCGGAGGCGTGGGAGCTCGAGGCGGTGCGCGAGCTCGGCCGGCGGGCGGCGGCGCAGGGCGTCGGCGCGCGCCGGGCCGTGGACCTCTACCTGTCCGCGGCGTGGCGGCTGTGGCGGGCCCTGCCCCTGGACGAGCGGTCCAGCGACCCGGAGAAGGTGCGCCGCTCCGCCGAGGCCGTGCTGCGCAGCCTCGACGACGCCGTCGGTGCGCTCGTCGCCGGGCACCAGGCGGAACGGCGGGACCAGGTGCGGCACGAGGAGGCGCAGCGGCGTGAGTTCGTCGACGACCTCCTGCGGGGCGACGCCGACGTCGCCCAGATGGTGCAGCGCGCCGAGCCGTTCGGCCTGGACCTGGGCAGGTCCCACCGGGTGGCTCTGGCCGCGCTCCGGGACGCCGACGACGGCCTCGGCCGGTCGGCGATCCTGCTCGAGCGCGCCGTCGTCGACCGGTTCGGCGACCGGGACGTCCTCGTCGCGACCAAGGACGGCCGCGTGGTCGTCGTCGTCCCGCACCGTCCGCCGGCGACTCCGTCCGGCGAGCCGGAGCTGGGGGCGCTGCTGCGGGAGGAGCTGCTCCGGCTGGAGCCGGCGCGGGGTTGGCGGGTCGCGGCGGGACGCACGTTCCCCGGCGCCTACGGCGTGGCCCGCTCGTACGAGGAGGCCCGCGAGGCGTTGCAGTTCGCCGAGCGGCTGGATCCGGACGCCGACGTCGTCGACTCCCGGGACCTGCTCGTCTACCGCGTGCTCGGGCGGGACCAGGCGGCCATCACCGACCTCGTGCGCGACGTGCTCGGCCCGCTCGACGCCGTCCGCGGTGGGCCCGAGCCGCTGCTCCGGACGCTGTACGAGTACGTCGGCGCGGGCGACGTCGCGACCGAGGCGGCCCGCCGGCTGCACGTGTCGGTCCGGACCGTCACCTACCGGCTCGCCCGCATCCGGCAGCTGACCGGCTACGGGGTGGGGCAGCCATCGGAGCGCTTCGCCCTGCATGCCGCGGTGCTGGGCGCCCGCCTGCTGGACTGGCCGGCGCAGCCGCTGCCGTCGGAGACCTGATCCCGGTACCGCTCCGCACCTGCTTGCCGGGCCCCGGCAACATCGCCCGGGGCGAGATGGCCGGTAGCGCCCCTGGGAACGGGGGGCTCGGGGAGCCACGCTGGGGACACGCTCCACCAGCCGAAGGAGAACCGCCGTGTCCCTCGCTCTCTCGCCTCCCGCAGTCCGGCCGGCCCCGCGCAGCGCCGTCGCGCAGACCCGGCGCTCCCAGCCGGTTCCGACGCGGTCGCAGCTCCCGGTGACCGACGTCGTCGAGGACTGGGGACTGGCCTCCTTCCCGGCCAGCGATCCCCCGTCCAACTGGTGACCGCCGTCCCCCGCCCGAAGGAGCTCGCCATGCCCACCTCCGTAGCCACCGCCGACCGGCCCGAACTCCGGGTCGATCCCGTCCCGGCCCCCGCTCCCGCATCCGGCTGCGGCGCCTGCGGCCACCCCGAGGCCGGCCACGACGCGGTCGGTCTGCGCTGGTGCCGGGCGACCGTCGACTCCGCGCTCGACCGCGCCTGCGTCTGCCAGGTCGGCTGACCGCTCGGAACAGCGCCCGCCCGCCGGGTGCTGGACCGGGCGTGCTGCCCTCCGAACCCCGCTTGTCCCTGCTGGACCGGTCCCGCACCCGGGACGGCGAGGCCGACGCGGACGCGCTGCGCGGAACCCTCGCCCGGGCGCGGGACGCCGAGCGGCTGGGCTACGACCGGTTCTGGGTCGCCGAGCACCACGGCGTCCCCGGCGTCGCCGGCGCGGCACCCGCCGTGCTGCTGGCCGCGCTCGCCGGCGCGACGTCGGCTCTCCGGCTCGGGTCGGCCGGCGTCATGCTGCCGCACCACCAGCCGCTCGTCGTCGCCGAGCAGTTCGCCACCCTGACCGCGTTCGCCCCCGGCCGGATCGACCTGGGGCTGGGCCGCTCCCCCGGCTTCACCCCGCCGGTCCGCCGCGCGCTGCGGGAGACCGAGCGGGACTTCGCCGCCGACCTCGCCGAGCTGCGCGCCTTCCTCACCGGCTCCGCGGAGATCACCGCGCACCCGCGGCCCGTCGGCGACGTCCCGATGCACGTGCTGGCCACCGGATCGGGGCTGCAGGTGGCGGCCGCGCTCGGCCTGCCGGTCATCGTCGGCGGCCCGATCCTGGGCGTCGCCGGCGATCCGGGGCCCGGGCTGGCGGCGCTGGCCGGCTACCGGCGCGAGTTCCGGCCGTCCGAGCAGCAGCCGGAGCCGCGGATCTCGGTCAGCCTCGACGTGCTGGTCGCCGACACCGCCGAGGAGGCCGCGGACCTGATGCTGCCCGAGGCCTGGGCGATGGCCCGGTCGCGCACGCAGGGCGCCTTCCCACCACTGGAACCCGTCGCCGCGGTCCGCGCCGCCTCCCGCACCCCGCGGCAGCAGCAGTACCTCGAGCAGACCGCCGCGGCCGCGGTCGCCGGCACCGCCGCGCAGGTGGAGAGCCGGCTGGCCGAGCTGCTCGACCGCGCCGGCGCGGCCGAGCTGGTCGCCAGCAGCAGCACCTTCGACCGGGACGCGCTCGCCGCCTCCGACGCCGCGCTGGCCGCGGTGTTCAGCCCCCGGTGACCGCGTTCCGCTCCTCGGCGAGCCGCCGGTGGTGGTCGCGGACCATGGCGCGGGTGGCGTAGGTCGAGTACTTCGGCACCCAGCGGGCCAGGCCGGCCGCGCCCAGGAGCCCCACCCCGCCCATCACCGCGATGCCCACCCCGAGGGTGGCGACCGTCGCGATCGCCGCCGGCACGACCGGGCCCAGCGAGGTGCCCACGTCGTTGATCAGCCGGAACACCGCCAGGAAGGAGCGTCGGTCGGTCTCCGGCGAGGTGTCCGCGCCGAGGGTCATGACGATGCCGGAGCCGATCCCGTTGCCGAAGGCCATCACCATGGCGATCGCGGTCAGGCTCACCGCGCTGTCCGACAGCGGCAGGGCCAGGGTGCCGAGCCCCAGGATCACCATGCAGGGGACGGCGATCCACAGCCGGCCGAGCTTGTCCATCACGTGGCCGGAGGGATAGAAGAGCGCCATGTCCACGAAGTTGGCGATGCCGAAGATCAGGCTGGTGGTGGTCGCGTCCAGCCCGATGTGCTCGGCCCACAGCGGGATCACCGCGACCCGGGCCGCCCGGATCGCCCCGATGGACGCGACCGCGATGCCGAGGGTCAGGAACAGCCGCCGGTTCCGGCGGAACATCTCCCGGACGCCGACGGGACCGTGGCCGGCGGCGCCGGTCCGGGCGGCCGAGCCGGTGGCCTCCACCGGTGCGAGGAGCAGGATCACCGCCGCCACCAGGGACGCCACCACCGCGACGGCGAAGGCCGAGCGCGTCCCCCAGATCGAGATGACCCCTGCCCCGACGAACGGGCCGATGAACAGCCCGATGCGGAAGACGCCGCCGAGCGTCGACATCGCCCGGGCCCGGTGGTGGACGGCGACGACGTCGGCGACGTAGGACTGCCGGGCCAGGTGCATGGTCGCGCCGCAGGCGCCCAGGACGAGCAGCGCGACGGCCAGGGCGGCGACGGAGTCGGTCACCAGGACCGAGAGCATCGCCACCGCCGAGGCGAGCATCGCCACGAGCATCGCGCCCTTCTCGCCCACCCGGTTGGCCAGCCAGGCGGCGGGGATGTCGCCCAGGATGGTGCCGATGCCGATCGCGGCGAGCATCAGGCCGGCCACCGTCGTCGAGGCGCCGGCGTCCAGGGCGACGAGGGCGATCACCGGCATGACCGCGCCGTGGCCGATCTCGTAGACCAGCATCGGCAGCATCACCGACGGCCCGATCTGCTTGACGACGGTGCTCAGGGTCGAACTCATCTGCCGTGGTCCCTCGTCCCGCTCGGTGCCGTCCGCACCAAGCATCGGACACCGGCGGGCCGGGTTCCCCGGCAGGGCACGGGTCAGGGCGCGATGACCAGCTCCGCGATCAGGCCGCCGGCGGTCGTGAAGCGGTACCGCAGGTCCGCGATGCCGCCCGGGAAGTCGCCCTCGAGGTGGTTCACCGCGATCCAGCGCTCGCCGTCGATCCGCTCCGCGCCGGTCAGCTCGGTCGTGTACGTGAACTCCGATCCGGCGTCCCGGAGGAAGCCGCGGATCTCCTCCGTGCCGCGGTAGGTGTGCCCCTCGTCGACGACGACGGCGTCCGCGCGGAAGCTGCGCAGCGCGGTGTCGACGTCACCGGCGAGGTGCGCCGCGAGGTACTCGCGGACGGCGGCGGGGAGGTCGGTGGGCGAGATGGTCGAGGGCTGCGTCATGGCGTCGACCGTGCCCCCTCCCCCCGCGGGAGGGTCAAGCGGTGGACCCTCCCGCAGGGAGAGGGTGCAGAGTGCGCGGGTGCTCTCGATCGGCGAGTTCTCCCGCCTGACGCACCTCAGCGTGCGCACGCTGCGCCGCTACCACGACACCGGGCTGCTCGAGCCGGCCGCGGTGGACCCCTCCAGCGGCTACCGCTCCTACGACGCCGGCCAGATCCCGACGGCGCAGGTGATCCACCGGCTGCGCGAGCTCGACGTCCCGCTGGCCGACGTCGCGCGCATCCTGGGCACACCGGACCCGAGCACCCGCGCAGCGCTGGTCGCCGAGCACCTCGAACGGCTGGAGTCGCAGCTGGAGCGGACCCGTGCCGCGGTGGTCTCGCTGCGCCGCCTGCTCCGGCCCGACCCGGCCGGTCCGGCCGTCGAGCTGCGCACCGAGCCGGCGCGCACCGTGGCCGCGATCGAGGACGACGTCGCGCTCGACGACGTCCTCGACTGGTACTCCGGCGCCATGGCCGAACTCGACGCCGTCGTACCCGCGCCCTCCGGCGTCCCCGGCGGGCTGTACGACGACGCGCTGTTCGAGACCGGCCGGGGCTCCGTGCTCGTGCACCTCCCGACGGCCGAGCCGCCGCGCAGCGGGCGGGTGCGCCCGGTGACGTTGCCGGCCGCCGAGCTGGCCGTCACCGTCCACGCCGGTGCGCACGACGACATCGACGTCACCTACGGCGAGCTCGGCGCGTGGGTGGCCCGGCGCCTGCTCGCGGTGGCCGGACCGGTCCGCGAGACCTACCTCGTGGGCCCCCGCGACACCGGCGACCCGACGGCCTGGCGCACCGAGATCGGCTGGCCGGTCTTCGCCGTCACCGCGACCTGAGTACCGGGCGGGATACGTTCCCGGCCATGGCTACGACGGCGTTGCTGGTGCTCGACCTCGTCGGCACCTTCGCCTTCGCGCTCAACGGCGCGCTCACGGCGTTGCGGGCCACCCGGCTGGACATCGTCGGCGTGATCACCCTCGGCATGATCACCGCGCTGGGCGGCGGGACGATCCGCGACGTCTTCCTCGACGCGCTCCCGCCGGCCACCTTCCTCGACTGGCGGTACCTCGCCGTGGCCGCCGCCGGGGGGGCTGATCGCCTTCCTCACCGGGCACTACCTGGAGCGGATCAACGGGACGATCAACCTGCTGGACGCCGCCGGGCTGAGCCTGTTCGCCGTCACCGGCGCGCTCAAGGCGGTCGACCTGGGCTTCGGCCCCGCGCAGGCGGTCATCGTCGGCGCGATCACCGGGGTCGGCGGCGGCACGCTGCGCGACGTGCTGATCCGTCAGGTGCCCTCGGTGCTCAGCAGCGGCCTGTACGCGGTGCCGGCGCTCGTCGGGGCGACGGTGGTGGTGCTGGCCGACGTGCTCGACGCCCGCGGACCGGTCGCCGCGATCGGGGCGGCCGCGGTCTGCTTCGCCATCCGGATGCTGGGCGTGCACTTCGACGTCGACGCGCCCTTCCCTCCGGGTGAGCGGCGCCGCCGGCCGGAGTGACCCGGCGGATGGTTGCCCGGATGCATGGTGGTCGACGTCACGGCGTCCCTGTCCCCGGCCCGGCGGCGCATCACCCGGACGCAGGTCACAGTCGAGTGCGACACAGACTCGTCGGGTTTGCACCCTTTCCCCCCGGAGCCATCACACGTGAGATCGACCCGCTCGTCCGTCATCCTGGCCGCCGTCGGCGTGCTGCTGATCGTCGCCGCCGCGATCGTCCGCTTCGTCGTCGTCCCCTCGGCCACCCACCTGCCGAAGGACCTCGACGTCACCCTCGAGTTCGAGGGCACCTACAACGGGATCAACCCCGCCGTCCTCTCGGGCGGAGCGACCGAGGTGATGGCCGAGGACGTCCCGATCGTGGCCACCCGCAACGTCTCCGCCGGGGACGTCGACGGCGACAGCGAGATCGTCGAGCGCACCGACGAGCGCACCGTCGGCGCCGGCGAGCCGGCGATCACCGAGGTCCGCTTCAACGTGAACCGGGAGACCGCCGAGGCCGGACCGGCCCCGGCCGGCGCCGAGGACGTGACCGACGCCGAGGGCCTGGTGTTCACCCTGCCCTTCGGCCCCTCCACCGCCGACGGCACTTACGAGTACTGGGACCAGTACACGTTGCAGTCCGCCCCGGTGACCTTCGAGGGCGAGGAGACGTTCGGCGGCCGTGCCGTCTACCGGTACGAGTCGGTCTCCGAGGGCGAGCTGGCCGACCCGGCCGCGCTGAACCTGCCGATGTCGCTGCCCAAGGAGACCCTCGCCGCACTCGCCCCCGGCCTCGACGGCCTGGTCTCGCCGGAGCTCCTCGCCGCGCTGCCCGCGGTGCTGCCCTCGCTCCCGGCCGAGATCCCGATCGCCTGGACGTCGCGCACGACCACCTTCGTCGACGCCGACCAGCAGCTGGGCGCCACCATCGCCGGCGGCAGCACGCAGGAGGTCACCGGCTCGCTGGACCTCGGCGTGACGACGGTCGACGTGCCGTTCGCGACCATCGCGATCTACTCCACGGACGACTCGATCGACGACCGCGGCGACGAGGTCGCCGACCAGGCGCAGCTGCTCAACCTGGTCGGCACGATCCTGCCGATCGTGCTCCTGGTGCTCGGCATCCTGCTGCTGGCGGCGGCACTGCTCCTCGCCCGCCGCGCGGCCGCACGGACCGCGACGCCGGTGGAGTCGGGCGCGCACTCCGCCTGACGCACCCGGGCATGGGAAGCGATACCTGCGTTTTCACCGTGAATCCGCATGTATCGCTTCCCATGCCTGATGGCGCGGGAAGTTCCGGTCAGGCGACTGGCAGGTCCACCAGCTCGGCCAGGCGCGCGCGGTGCGCGGCCGGCGTGCCGAACGCGATCTGGTCGGCCTTGGCCCGCTTGAGGTAGAGGTGGGCCGGGTGCTCCCACGTCATGCCGATCCCGCCGTGCAGCTGGACGGCCTCCTCGGCCGCCTTCACCGCGACGTCGGAGACGAACGACTGCGCCACGGCCGTGGAGACGACGCTGTCCGCGTCCCCTGCCGCGGTCGTCGCGGCGGCGTGGCGGGCCGCCGCGCCGGCGGACTCCACGGCCGCGTAGAGGTCGGCGAGCCGGTGCTTGATCGCCTGGTAACCGCCGACCACGCGACCGAACTGCCGGCGGTCCTTGAGGTAGGCGATCGTGGTGGTGAGGCACCACTGCGCGACGCCGTACTGCTCGGAGGCGAGCAGCGCCGCGCCGACCTCGAGGCCGGAACGCACGGCGTCCCCGCCGGCGGAGGCGCCGAGCAGTTCCTGCCCTGCGGCCGCCTCGAGGGTGACGTCGGCGAGCTGGCGGGTCATGTCCAGGGAGACGACCGGCTCGACGCGGGCGTCGTCGGCCCGCACGGCGTGCACCGCCGTCCCCTGCGCGGTCCGGACCGGCACGAGCAGGACGTCGGCCTCGAGGGCGCCCGCGACGCTGCGCGCGCTGCCGCTGATGCGGCCCTCGCCGTCGACGGTGAACCCGGGCGCCTCCTCCCCCGGCCCCGCCGACAGCGGCAGCACCAGCGCCGCGGTCCGCTCGCCGGCGGCCAGGCCGGCCAGCAGCTCGTCGGCCGGTCCGCCCGGCTCGGCCGCCAGCAGCACCGTCGTGGCGACGACGCTGCTGGTCAGGAACGGCACCGGGGCGACCGACCGGCCCAGCTCCTCGAGCACCACGGCCGCCTCGCGCGCCGAGGCGCCGGCGCCGCCGCGCTCCTCGGGGATCAGCAGCCCGGCCAGGCCGAGGTCGCCGGCGATCGCGCGCCAGAGCGGGTCGACCACCGACCGGTCGCCGTCGTAGACCGCCGCCACGGTCGCCGGCTCGCTGCGGGCGGCGACCAGGTCGCGGACGCTGCTGCGCAGGTCGTCCTCGACGTCGGTGTAGAGCAGGTTGAGGTCGCTCATCGGGGCAGGTCCTTCCAGGCGATGCCGGTGTCCACGCGCGGTTCGGAGGGCAGGCCGAGCACGCGCTCGGAGATGACGTTGCGCAGGATCTCCGAGGTGCCGCCCTCGATGGAGTTGCCCTTGGCGCGCAGGTAGCGGTACGTGGCGTCGCGGCCGGTGAAGTCGACGTGCTGCGGGCGCTTCATGGTCCAGTCCGAGGCGCGCAGGCCCTCGTCGCCGAGCAGCTCCAGCTCCATCCCGCTCGCCTCCTGGGCGATGCGGGCGAAGGTCAGCTTCATCGCCGAACCCTCGGGGCCGGGCTCGCCCGCGGCGAGCTTCTGCCGCAGCCGCTGGCCGGTGACCCGGGCGACCTCGGCGTCGACCCAGAGCCGCATGAGCTTGTCGTGCTGGCCGGCGCCGCGGCGCTCGGGGTGCTCGCGCCAGGTCTTCGACAGCACGCCGACCATGCCGCTCTCGCGACCGCCACCGCCGCCGCCGATGGCGACGCGCTCGTTGTTGAGCGTGGCCGTGGCGACCTTCCAGCCCTGGCCCTCGTCGCCGAGCCGCTGGCTGTCCGGGATGTGCACGTCGGTCAGGAAGACCTCGTTGAACTCGGCCTCGCCGGTGATCTGCCGCAGCGGGCGGACGTCGACGCCCGGCGCGTCCATGTTGCAGAGGAAGTAGCTGAGGCCGGCGTGCTTGGAGACCTCGGGGTTGGTGCGGGCGACCAGGATCGCCATCTGCGCCTTGTGCGCGCTCGACGTCCACACCTTCTGGCCGTTGACCACCCAGTCGCCGCCCTCACGGACGGCGCGGGTGCTGACTGCGGCCAGGTCGGAGCCGGCACCGGGCTCGCTGAACAGCTGGCACCAGATCTGCTCACCGGTCCACAGCGGGCGCAGGAACTTCTTCTTCTGCTCCTCGGTGCCGAACGCGAGGATCGTCGGAGCGGCCATGCCCAGGCCGATGCCGTTGCCGCGCGGGTTGTTGTCCGGTGCGCCCGCCTTGGCGAGCTGGACCTCCACCTGCGTCTGGAACGAGCGGGGCAGGCCGAGCCCGCCGTGGCCGACGGGGAAGTTCACCCAGGCCAGGCCGGCGTCGTACCGGGCGCGGAGGAACTCCAGCCGGTCCGTGGTGGTGTGGTCGTGGGCCGCGAGGAAGTCGGTGACCCGCTGGCGCAGGTCCTCCTCCACGGCTCGTGGGTCGGTCGTGGTCATGGCGGGACTCCAGTCGTCTCGGAGGTGCGGGTCGGGGCGGGCGCCGCTACTGCTGGGCGGGCACCCGGTCGGCCAGGAGCTGGGAACGCCGGACCTTGCCGGCCTCGTCGCGCAGCGGTTCGGTCACGAGCTCGAACGTGCGCGGCTGCTTGTAGCGGACCAGCCGGTCGGCGAGGTGCCGGCGGAGGTCGTCGAGGTCGATCGCGTCGAGGCCGGGCGCCGGCTGCACGATCGCGTGCACGACCTGGCCCAGGTCGTCGTCCGGCAACCCGATGACGGCGCTGGAGGCGACCTGCGGGTGCTCGTCGAGCGCGGCCTCGACCTCGGCCGGGTACACGTTCGAGCCCCCGACCAGGATCATGTCGGTGCGCCGGTCGGCGAGGTACAGGTAGCCCTCCTCGTCCAGCCAGCCGATGTCGCCGAGGGACTCCCAGTCGCCGCGGGTGCGCGCCTCGGCACCGACGTAGCGGTACGAGGCCGCCTGGCCCTCCCCGCGCCGCATGAACACCTCGCCGACCGTGCCCGCGGGCAACTGCTCGCCGTCCGGTCCGAGGATGGTGATCTCGCCGTAGAGCACCTTGCCGACCGAGCCGCGGTGCTCGAGCCACTCGGTGCCGCTGATGATCGTGCCGGCCTGCGCCTCGGTGCCGGCGTAGAGCTCCATGAGCACCTCGCCGCCGACCCAGTCGATCCAGACCTCCTTGAGCCACGGCGGGCACGGTGCGGCCAGATGCCAGACGGTCTCGAGGGAGGAGAGGTCGTAGCGGGCGCGGACCTCGTCGGGCAGCCGCCAGATCCGGCTCATCATGGCCGGGACGAGGTACAGCCAGGTGGCCCGGTGCTGCTCGACCTGCCGCAGGACGCCCTCGGCGTCGAACCGCGGCATGAGCACCAGCGTGGAGCCGCCGAGCAATCCGCCCATGGCGCTGGTGAACGGGCCGTTGTGGTACAGCGGGCCGGGCATCAGCAGCGTGCCGCCGGGCCGGTGCTTCCACACCGCGCCGCCCAACGGGTCGACGACGCCGGCCTGCCCGGAGACGATCAGCTTGGGCCGGCCGGTGCTGCCACCCGAGGCGGGCGCCTTGTAGGCCGGCGAGATGACGACCGGCAGCGGGCCGTCGTCCTCGCTCTCGGCGAGCAACTGGTCGACGTCGACGATCGGGCGGTCCAGCGCCAGCTCGCCGCGGGCGATGACCAGGGGTGGGTTCGCCAGCTCGACGATGCCCTGCAGCTCCAGCGGCGGCATCGCCGCCGACACCGGCTGCGGCACGGCGCCGACCTTCCAGCAGGCGACGCAGGCCTCGACGAACTCGACGCTGTTCGGGAGGCCGATGGTGACCAGGTCCCCGAGGACGACGCCGCGGGCGAGCAGCGCCCGGGCCAGCCGGTTCGTGCGGCGGTCCAGCTCGGTCCAGCTGCGCGTGGTGCCCTCGCAGGCGACCGCCGGGGCGTCGCCGTACTGCTCGGCCAACTGGGCCACCCGGAGGCCGATCGGCACCGGTTCCGGTGGCGTCTCGACACCGCCCGCGGCCTGCGCGGTCTCGGTCATCGACTGCCTCCCCGGGACGTGCGGCCGGATGCGGCATCACCGCCGACCGTGAGCGGGCCCACATCGCCCGCTTGGTTTCGGACTGTAACGCAGGCCTCACCCCGTCCCGCGGACCGAGCGGTCCGGTGCCCGGGCTACCGCGGAGGGCGGGCGCCGAACAGCCCGACGCCCGCGTCCGGTCCGTCGTCGGCGGGCCGGGCAGGTGCGGCCGGCGCGAGGTCGAACCGGTTGCGCGACCGACCGTGGAGCCAGGCCTCCCACTCGGGTGACCGGCGCCGGGTGGCGGTCGCCAGGGCGCCGATCACGAGGAAGGCGACGCCGACGACGAGGACGGCGAGCAGCGCGACGACGATGCCCTGCCAGCCGGCCAGCGGTGGAACGGTCGGGCTCCCGGGAGCGGCAGTGGCGAGGGTGTGCATGGGACGAGGGTGCGGCCCTGGGCGGACGGGCGGGGGGCCGGGCGGCGGCAGCCTCACCCCCGCGGGCTAGGCGGCTCCCGAGCCGCCCGCGCGCCCCGTGGGTGAGAATTTGCCCCGTCCGGGTGGTTTACCCACGGTCACCGGGCAGCTACCAGGAGGTGCTCCTAGCGTCGATGTCGGAACGGGCACACCGGGGGAAGCGGGGCAGGGATGAGCATCGAACTGGACGTCGAGCCGCCGACAGCTGTCGACGTCGTCGAGCAGCGGTCCGGGAAGCCGGCCGGGCGCACCCACCCGAACGTCTCCGGGGACCTGCCGACCGTGCTGGCCGCCGCGCCGATGTTCCGGCGCGCCGTCGCCGGCTACGACCGGTTCCAGGTGGAGTCCTACGTCCAGTGGGCCGAGGACGAGCTCGCCACCGCCGACCGCGAGCGCGAGCGCCTGCTCACCCGCCAGCTCGAGACCGTCTCCGCCCTGGAGGAGGCGCGCGAGCTGCTGTCGCACTCCGTCGGAGGCGGAGAGTTCCTCCGCGTCTCGCGGCGGATCGGCGCCCTGCTGGCCGCCGCCGCCGACGAGGCCGAGGCCCTGCGCGGCGAGGCCGCGGCCGAGCGCGCCGCGGCCGAGGAGGAGCGCCGGGCCGCCACCGCCGAGGCCTCGCGCCTGCTGGCCGAGGCCCGGCGACGGGCCGCCGCGACCGAGACCCTCGCGGACCGGTCGCTCGCCGCGGCACGCACCGAGGCGGCCGCCATGATCGAGCAGGCGCAGGCCATCGTCGCCACGGCCCAGCAGGACGCCGCGCGCCTCCGGGCCGCGGGCGAGGAGCGCCTCGCGGCCGCGCACGAGCAGGAGCTCCGGGCCGCCGCCGAGGCCGACCGGATCCGGGCGCAGGCCACCGAGGAGGCGGCCGGCGCCCGGCTGCAGGCGCGCGGCGAGATCCTCCGCATGCTGGCTGCAGGCAGGGAGCAGCGCCGGCGGGCGGACACGGAGGCCGCGGCGGCTCGGCTCAGCTCCCCGGCTGCGCGGTGACCGCCGCGACCACCGCGGCGTAGGCACCCTCGGCCGCGGTCCTCATCTCGTCGTCGGTCCGGTCCTGGACCGGGTGCGGTACCAGGACGAACGGGGCGGGGAACCCGAGGGCCGCGCTCTGCATCCGGGCGGCGTCGGCGAACACCTCGCTGGCGAGGAAGACCCCCACCACACCACGGCGCTCCAGGTCGGCGATGTCATGCACACTGCACGACGTGCACGAGCCCTAATCGGCGAGCGCCTCGATGACCACCTCGCACTGCTCGCCGATCTCGTGCCGCAGGTCGACCGGAGCGGTCCGCGTGAACGTCGGCTTGCGGTAGCGCCGCACCACCGCGCCGTCGGCGGTGAGCAGCTCCTCCAGCCGGTCGAGGAAGACGTCGCCGCGGGGCTTGCTGATGTCGAGCAGGCCGACGGTGCGGCCGCGCAGCGAGGCCGGGCGCGGGAGCAGTTCCCGCTCCGTCGTCCGCTGCTCGCCGGTCGGGTCCAGGACGGTTCTCATGTGCGCACCTCTCTGGTCACCGGGGCGCTCCCGGTGTCCCCGGACACCCAGCCGCCCACGATGGCGCTGAACAGGCCGGCGTCGCCGCCGGCGTGCACCACCAGCAGGCCGCCGGGGCGGAACTTGGGCAGTTCGATCCCCGCCAGCCGCTCGGGGATCCCCTCGGCCATGCCGTCGGCGCCGCGCAGCAGCTCGTCGGACGGCAGGGTCAGCAGCGTGCCGAGCTCCGCGACCAGCCGGGCACGGTCCCAGCCCGCCTCGCGGAACACCCGGCCGTGCTCCGGGGAGACGACCAGCACCGCGTCGAAGGCCATGGGCAGCTTCGGGTGCCCGTTGACGCGGAGGCAGGCGGCGAAGGTCCGGGCCAGCGACTCGGGCGTGCGGCTGAGCTGGTCGACGACGGGCTGCACACCCGAGCCGGCGAAGAGGGTGACGGCGTCACCGGGCACGCCGCGGTCGGCCGCCAGTGGGGCGAACGGGCTGCCTTCCTCCCGTTCGGCGAAGCAGAAGGTGAGCTTGCCGGGGTTGCCCAGCGTCGCGCGGTCGATCTCGCCGGGGCGGCCACCACCGACGTTGCGGACGACGAGTTGCAGCGCCCGGCCGATCGTGGCGTTGGCCCGGTTGCCCTGGCCGAGCGCGTTGACGCCGCTGTTCATGCCGATCCGGCGCGCGATCGGGCCGTTCACCACGATCATCGGGCCGGAGAAGTACGTCGTCGCCAGGAGGCCGTGCAGGGCGAACTCCTCGGTGCAGGCCGCCTCCAGGGCGGCCAGGACGACCGGCAGGTGCTCCGGCAGGCAGCCGGCCATCACCGCGTTGACGGCGACCTTCTCGACGGTGCACTCGACCAGGTCGGGTGGCACGATCGCGATGATCTCCTGCGGGTCGCGGGTCGTGCCGCGGAGCATGCGCAGCACCCGTTCCGGGGTCGGGGGGACGACGGGCAGGCCGTCGGTCCAGCCGCGGTCGAACATCGCCTCGTGCTCGTCCTCGAGCTCCGCGAGCTCCAGCCGCCGGCTGCTCAGCCCGCTGCCGCCGTAGCGCGCCTCCAGGGCGTCGATCCGGAACGGGTCGACCGACAGCGAGCCGCAGCCGGGGCGGTGCTCGGGCAGGTCCGCCCCGAGGCCGGTCCGGCCGGTCAGCTCCTCCCACTGCTCGCGGCTCCAGCCGACGACGCGGGCGGTCTCCTCGCCGCCCTCGACGCGTAGCAGCGTCGGGACGGTCTCGATGCCGAGCCGGTAGGAGAGCTCGAGCTCCAGGTCGTCGTGCTCGAACCAGTCCGCGTCGTCCTGACACCAGACGGCGACGCCCAGTTCCCGGAGCACCGGCTCGACGAGGACGCACGTGGGGCACTCGCGCTTCACCACGGCGACGAGACCGTCGGGGAGCTGCATGGCCGGACCGTAGCGCACGGTCGGGCGGTGCCGGCTCACCGCCAAGGGCGGCATCCTGTCGGGGTGATGCCCGCACCGGTCGACCCCCGAGACACGCGATGGGAAGTGGACACCCCGATCTACCGCGTCTACTTCTGGCACCGCCCGGCGGCTGAGCCCGGGTCCGACCAGGAGCGCATGGGGTGGCACTGCTCGGAGTGGCGCCTGACGGACGTGGCCGACGTCCACGAGGTACTCGCCTGGGCGAACGGTCCCGACGGGCGCGGTCGCGTGTTCGAGCTGTACGTCGAGGCATCGCACAGCGACGGTCTCGCGCTGCTCCGGCTGGCCGGCACCACCTCCGACGCCGCACGTCGTTAGCGCGCCCCTCCCGCGACGCCCGGCCGTGCACGCACATGGGTACGACAGGATTCGCACTCGGAGCGGGGGCGGACGCATGTTGTGGACAGCCTCCTGACCTGGGGAAACAGGTGGTCCGGGGCCGCCGACTGCAGTATTCTTCGTACATGTGTTCGAGTGGTTGTGAGACGCCGAGGGAGTGCCTGACCGGCGCTCTGCGTGCGCTCGCGGGTGAGGACCTGAAGTCCTCGTTCGGGCCGGCGGTGATCGCCCGCACCGGGGCGCTGGTGGTGGCCCGCAATCGGCTGGATGCCGAGGTCGCCCGCACCGTCCGCGAGGGTGAGGTGACCCAGGCCGCGGAGCACGACGGCAAGGCGACGATGGCCTCCTGGCTGCGCGGGCACCACCGGTTGTCGAAGGCTGAGGCGGGCCGGCTGGTGCGCAACGGCCGCACCCTGGAGCGGCTGCCGGTGCTGGCCGCCGCGGCCGCCGCCGGGGCGGTGAGCGCGGAGGCGGTGTCGGTGCTCGCGCCGGTGGTGTCGGAGGTCAACCTGGCCCGCGCCGAAGCGCAGGGCGTGGACATGGCAGCGATCGACGCGCTGCTGACCGAGGTCGCCACGTCCTCCTCGCACGCCGACCTGCGCCAGGCCGTCGGGCACTACCTGGCCCGGCTGGATCCCGACGGCACCGAACCCGACCCCACCGAGCAGCGGTCCCTGTCGTTCACCACGCACACCGACGGGACGGTGTCCTTCCACGGGACGCTGGATGCCGTGGGTGGGGAGAAGTTCCAGGCCGCGGTCGAGTCGATCCAGCAGGCCTCCCGCCCGGCCGGCGACACCCGCAGCCGGGCCCGGCAGGCCGGTGACGCGCTCGTGCAGCTCTGCGACAACGCCCTCGCCTCGGGCTCCCTGCCGATCCTGCGCGGGCACAAGCCGCACGTCGTGGTCACCATCGACCTCGACGACCTGATGGACACGACCACCGGTGCTGGTGCTGGCCGGACCGGGTTCGGGGGCATCATCTCCGCGGCCAAGGCCCGCTGGCTCGCGTGCGACGGGAACGTCACCCGCATCGTCATCGGCCCCGAAGGCCAGCCCCTCGACCTGGGGCAGACCAAGCGGCTGTTCCCGCCGCACCTGCGCCGAGCGGTCGAGGTGCGCGACCGGCACTGCGTGTTCGCCGGCTGCGATGCCCCGTCCTACTGGTGCGACGTCCACCACGTCATCCACTGGATCGACGGCGGGGACACCTGCCTGGACAACGCCGGCCTGCTCTGCGAGCTGCACCACACCAAGGTCCACCACGGCTTCCGCATAGAGCGACAACCCGACGGGCGATGGCGCACGTGGCGCCCCGACGGCACCGAGATCCTGATCGGCGAACCCTTCCTCGTCTCAGCCTGATCCGAGTTCCCGCTGACCGACCCGCCGTCCGGTGGGCCGGTCAGCGGCGTGCCCTTACGCGGACACCGATCTGGGAGGCTGGCGCCATGGCACTGGTCGGGACGTACGCGCCCAGCACCGTGCCGTGGGTGCGCGAGGAGGTCGAGCACCTCGAGCGCACCGGCCGGGGCCTCCGCGGGCGCGACGTCGTCCTGCTCACCACGGTGGGCGCCCGCAGCGGCCTGCTGCGCAAGACGCCGCTGATGCGGGTCACGCACGCCGGCGTCTACGCCGCGGTGGCCTCGACCCGAGGCGGCGCCCAGCACCCGCACTGGTACACCAACGCCCTCGCCCACCCCGAGGTCGAACTGCGCGACGGCGACCTCGTGCTCTCCCTCGTCGCCCGCGAGGCGACCGGCACCGAGCGCGCGCAGTGGTGGTCCCGCGCCTGCACCACGTTCCCGTCCTACGTGGAGTACCAGCGCCGGACGAACCGCCGGATCCCGCTGCTCCTGCTGGAACCGCCCGCCCCCGCCTGACACCTGGGACGTGCCGAGGGCCGGACCCGCGGTGCCGGGCCCGGCCCTCGCTCCCCTCCTCCCCCGTCAGTCGGCCGGGGTCTCCGCCGGCTCGTCCGCCGCGCTCCCCCGGTGCCCGCCCGGCCCGTGGCCCCCGAAGCCGGGCATCTCCTGCTCCACCCGCTCGGTGATCCGCTCCTCCAGGTCGGCGAGCCGCTCGTCGGCCTGCTCCTGGGTGATCCGGCCGTCCTCGACCGCGTCGGCGATGCGCTCCTGCCCGCCGGCCACGAGAGCGTCCACCAGCGTCCCGACCGGAACGCCCTGGTCCTCGGCGACGTCGGCCAGGGTGGTGCCGTCGGCCTCGAGGGCCGTGCGCAGCTCGTCCTCGCTCATGCCCAGCGCGGTCGCCGCGGCCTCCAGGCCGACGCCGCCGCGGCCACCACCGCCCCCCGGGCCGTCACCTCCCGGGCCGTGACCTCCCGGGCCGCCACCTCGCACGCCGATGCCCGCCTCGCTCAGGGTGCCCGCGACCTCGTCGGCCTGCTCCTGGGTGATCGACCCGTCGGAGACCAGACCCGACAGGGCGCCGGTGATCCGCTCGACCGCGGAGCCGGCAGGGCTCCCCTCGTCGGCGAGCGCCGGGACCGCGACCGCCAGTCCGGACAGCGTCAGTGCTCCTGCGGTTGCGGCGATGACCAGCTTCGTGCGCATGTCGGCTCCTCGTCCCAGCCGGCCAGTCCGGCTACGGACGCCAGCCTCCGAGGAGTTGCTGCGCCGGACCTGCCGCGAACCCGTGCATCACCTGGGAACGGGCATGCGGGCGGCGAGGCTCAGACGGGCGTCACCTCGTAGGTGTGCCCGGCGGCGCGGAGCCGCTCGACCAGGACGTCGCCCAGCGCGGACGCCGGGGTGAGCGACCCGGCGCGGTCGGGCAGCCGGTCGCCGTCGAGGGCGAGCGCCAGGGCAGCCTCCCCCAGCATCACCGCGGTCGCGGCGTACCCGGGGTCGCCCTTCCCGGAGGCGACGGCGGTGTAGCGGCGGCCGCTCTCGGTGGTGGCCTCAACGTCCATCCGGAACCAGCCCTTCTCCCGCACCTCTTCGCTGGGCCCGGTGCCCGGTGCGGGCAGGACCCGGTCGAGCAGGCCGCGGGTGGGCGAGAACGACATGGCGGCGAGCGTGGCGGCGAGGCCGGCGGTCACCCCGACGGCGCCCACCGCGGCGGCCGGTCCGCGCCCCACACCCATGACCTCGCCGTAGCTGAATTCCCGGCCGTAGGCCCAGTCCTGCAGGGCGTTGCTCCGCCGGACGATGCGGGTGTTGAACGACGCCATGACGAACGGAGCGGTCCAGCGTCCGTCCGGCAGCCGGGCCGGCAGGCCCGCGTCCTTGGGCTGGCGGGTGCTCGGCTCCGCGGCGCGGTCGGGGCTCAGCGCGTACGGGTGGCCGGCGACCTTCCGCAACGCCGGATCCTTCTCCATCGCCTCCACCTGGGCGCGCATCGAGTCGATCGTCCCGCCGCTGAAGCCGCCCTTGAGGGTGGCGACCAGCCGCACGTCGCGCAGCCCACCGGCACCGTCGGCGGCCGCGCGGGCGGCGAGCAGCAGCACGCTGAGGTCCGACGGGATCGAGTCGTAGCCACAGGCGTGCACGATGCGGGCGCCGGTGCGCCGGGCGACCTCGTCGACCTTGTCGATCGCGTCGCGGACGAACAGCACCTCACCGGTGAGGTCGGCGTAGTGCGTGCCGGCGGCGGCGCAGGCCTCGACCAGGGGCATCCCGTAGCGCGCGTAGGGCCCCACCGTGGTGACGACGACGCGGGTGCCGGCGGCGAGCGCGGCCATGGACGCGGGATCGGCGGCGTCGGCCTCGATCAGCGGCCACCCCGCGGCCGCGGCAGGCAGCGCGGCCCGCGCCTCCTCCAGCCGGGCCCGTGACCGGCCGGCCAGGGCGATGCGGGTGCCCGCGGGGGCGTGCTCGGCGAGGTAGGCCGCGAGCAGCCTCCCCACGAAGCCGGTCGCCCCGAAGACGACGAGGTCGGAGTCGCGTGCGCTGGCGGTCATGGACGCAATGCATACCGGGCCGGGTGCCGGGCGCGCACGCCGGCCGCTCCGCGATCGTCGGTACCGGCTGCCACCATGGCCCGGTGCTGCTCGCCGAGGTCGTCGAGGTCTCCGCCCGGGTCGCGGCCACGCGCTCACGGACGGCCAAGGCCGCCGCGATCGCGGACCTCCTCCGCCGGGCCGACGCCACCGAGGTCGAACCGGTCACCGCCTGGCTCTCCGGCGACACCGGGCAGGGCCGGCTCGGGGTCGGCTGGCGCACCCTCGCCGCGCGGACGGGCCCGGTCGCCGAGCAGCCCTCGCTGACCGTCGAGGCGGTGGTCGCCGCGCTCACCGAGCTGGCGACGACGTCCGGCGCGGGCTCGGCCGCCCGCCGCGACGCCGTCCTCACCGCGCTGCTCGCGGCCGCCACCGCCGAGGAGACGAGGTTCCTCGGCAGCCTGCTCACCGGCGAGCTGCGCCAGGGCGCACTGGAGGGGGTCGTGCTCGACGCCGTGGCGCTGGCCGCCGACGTCCCGGCCGCGACCGTGCGCCGCGCCTTCATGCTGTCGGGCCGGCTGCCGGGGACTGCCGCGGCCGCGCTGACCGGCGGCGCGGCCGCCCTCGAGACGGTGCGGCTGGAGGTCGGCCGCCCGGTGCGCCCGATGCTGGCCGCCCCCGGCTCGTCGCTGGACGCGGCGTTGACCGACCTCGGCGACGACGTCACGGTGGAGTTCAAGCTCGACGGCGCCCGCATCCAGGTGCACCGGGACGGCGACGTCGTCCGCGTCTGGACCCGCACGCTGCGTGAGATCACCGAGGGCGTCCCGGAGCTCGTGGCGCTGGCCCGCTCCCTCCCCTGCCGCAGCGCCGTGCTGGACGGCGAGACGCTCGCGCTGGACGACGACGGCCGGCCACGCGCGTTCCAGGACACGATGAGCCGCTTCGGCAGCGAGAGCGGGGACGAGGGCGTCCTGCTCAGCCCCTTCTTCTTCGACCTGCTGCACCTCGACGGCCGCGACCTGCTCGACGAACCGCTCGACGTGCGTCTCGACGCGCTGGCCGGACTGCTCGCCGGCGAGGCGCACGCCGCGCTGCGGATGCCCGGGATGCGGCGGCCGGATCCGGAGCAGGCGGCGCAGGTGCTGGACGACGCGCTCTCCGGCGGGCACGAGGGGGTCGTCGTCAAGGCGCTGGACGCGCCCTACGCCGCGGGCCGGCGGGGCAAGGCGTGGCAGAAGGTCAAGCCGGTGCACACGCTGGACCTCGTGGTGCTCGGCGCGGAGTGGGGCTACGGCCGGCGCACCGGCTCGCTGTCGAACATCCACCTCGGGGCCCGCGATCCCGACGGCGGCGAGCCGGTCATGGTCGGCAAGACGTTCAAGGGGATGACCGACGAGCTGCTGGCCTGGCAGACCCGCACCTTCCCCGACCTGGCGCGTGAGGACCCCGCGTGGGGCGTGCTGCTGCGCCCGGAGCTCGTCGTCGAGATCGCCGTCGACGGCGCCCAGCGGAGCACCCGGTACCCCGGCGGCGTCGCGCTGCGGTTCGCCCGGGTGCTCCGCTACCGCCCGGACAAGACGCCGGCCGAGGCCGACACCCTCGACGCGGTGCGCGCGCTGCTCGCGCCCTGAGCCGGACGGGCGGCTCGCCAGGCCGGCGGGCGCCTTGCACATCCACGGGGTTCCGAGGACAGTCCGCCTCAGGCCCTCTCCGCTGGTCATCCGCCGCGAGGCTCCAGCGCCGGTCGCGTTCCACCGGTCAGCACACCTGGCCGGCTCCCTGCACAGCGGGTCCGCCACCGGACGACGGCGACGCGCGGTGCAGCCACGCTGCCGCCCCCCACGAGGGGCCGCCGCTTCTTCCCGCGAGGAGCACCCCCCATGGAGTTCATGGCCATCGTCGAGCGACGCCCCCTCCACCGCTTCGTCTGCATCCCGGTGCTCGACGCGGGGGCCGCCCTCCCCGATCGCGAGGATCCGCAGGCGTTCGCCACGGACCTGGTCGCACGGACCCTCGGCGTGCCGGCCGCCGAGGTGCAGGTGTCGACGCAGCACGCCCTGCTGGGCCAGACCCTGGTGCCGACCACGACCGCGGACGTCGAGGTCCTGCACGACGACGGGTCGTGGCGCGCCGCCCAGCAGTCGGGCTGGCTCAAGCAGTGGCACGGCTCGTGGGCCCCGCTGGTGTCCTACAGGGCCGACGGCATCGCGTGGACGCGGGCGGTGCACACCTCCCGGATGCGCCGACCGCTGACCGGGGCACCCGCCATCCCGACGCCGCGCCGCCGGGCTGCGCCCGACCCCAAGCCCACCCTCTGACCGGAGCTACCGCGGCCGGACCTCGACCGTGGTCGCCGGACCGGGGGTGCAGCGGATGAACCACTCGGTCGACAGCAGGGCCGCGCGGGCCTCGGGAGCGGCCGCGGCGACCAGGCCGGGCACCGCTCCGCGCTCCACCTCGGTCCGGTGCGCCAGGATCGCGGCGACCTTCCGGTCCAGCCAGGGGGTCACGTCCAGTCGCTCGGTGATCTGCTCGTCCGGCACGCCGTGGACGGCCCGCCGGGCGCCGACGACGTCCCGCAGCCCGGCCACGACGGACTCCGGATGGGTGGCCAGGTACAGGGCCTCCGGCCGCCAGGGCGCGCCCGCGTCCGGGTAGAGCTGCTCGAGGCCGGCCGCCTGGGCGGCGAGCAGGGTGACCCGGTAGGTCTGCACGTGGTCGGGGTGGCCGGTCATACCGCCGTAGGCGTCGTGGGTGACCACCACGTCCGGCCGGAACTCCCGGATGTGCGTCACGAGCGCCCGGACCACCTCGTCGAGGTGCGCGTCGACCAGCCGGGGGCTCCCCGGCGCGGACTCCGGGACCTCGGCGTCGGCGTAGCCGAGCATGCCGGGAGCTTCCTCGACGCCGAGCTGCCGCACCGCCTCGGCCAGCTCGCGCGCCCGCACCGAACCCTGCGACCACGTGGCCGAGACCACCGCCGTCCGCGCGCCGGCGGCGGCGGACCGCGCCAGCAGCCCGCCGGCGGAGATCGACTCGTCGTCGGGGTGGGCGAAGACGGCGAGCACGCTCGGTTCGGCCACGGGGGGCCACCTCCAGGGGCGGGGACGCAGGAACGAGGGCCGCCGATGCACCGCATCCCGGACGCGACGACGACGTGGGCGGCGCGAGTCTGGCACGGCGCCGCTCGCGCGGGGACACTCACCTAGTGCTTTGTGGAGCGCGTGCTCTATTATTGCCGTCGTGCCCCGTCCCCAGTTGCATGCGCCCGAGGCGGTCCTCGACGCGGTCGAGGAGCTGTTGGCCGAAGGGGGGCGGGCCGCGCTGACCATCCGTGCCCTGGCCGCGCGGGCAGGCGCGTCGAACGGCAGCATCTACCACTCCTTCGGCTCGCTCGAGGCGGTCGTCGGTCGGGCATGGCTGCGCCGGGCCGAGCAGTTCCTCGCCCTCCAGCGCGCAGCCGTGGAGGCCGCCCTGCTCCGGGACGATCCCCGGGGAGCGGTGCAGGCGGCGGCCGACACGACGGCCCAGCTGGCCGAGAGGGACCTGCGCGCAGCGCACCTGCTCGTCGTCCTGCAGCGCGACGAGGTCCTCACCGACGCCCTGCCCATCGAGGTCGCTGACCGGCTGCGCGCCCTGGACGCCGCGCTCCTCGACACGCTCCGCACGCTCGCCCGTGCCGTCTTCGGCCGGGCCGGCGCCGCCCCTGTCGACGTCATCACCGCCTGCGTCGTCCGCCTGCCGGCGGCGCTCCTCTTCCCCGATGTCCGCGCCGGGCACGTGCGGCAGGCAACCCGCGACCAGCTCGCGGCCGCCGTCGCCGCCGTGCTCGCCTGCGGCCTGCCGGCCTGACCTCGTCCCCATCCGTCTCCGACCCGGAGGAACCCCCATGCCCACGCTCGACCGCATCGACGACGTCTTCGTGCTCGACCTCGGGGACACCGAGAACCGCTTCCACCCCGACTGGCTGGCGTCGGTGGACGCCGCACTCGACACCGTGGATGAGACCGAGGGCGCCCGCGCGCTGGTCACCACCGCCACCGGCAAGTTCTTCTCGAACGGCCTGGACCTGGACTGGCTGCTCGCCCACCCCGACCGGCACGAGGACTACGTCGCCCGGGTGCACGCGCTGTTCGCGCGCGTGCTCGGCCTGCGGGTCGTCACCGTGGCCGCCCTGCAGGGGCACACCTTCGCCGCGGGCGCCATGCTCTCCCTGGCGCACGACCTCCGCGTCATGCGCGCCGACCGCGGGTTCTGGTGCCTGCCCGAGGTGGACATCCAGATCCCCTTCACCCCGGGCATGTCGGCGCTGATCCAGGCCCGCCTCGCGCCGCAGACGGCGCACGTCGCGATGACCACCGGGCGCCGCTACGGGGGCGCCGAGGCCCTCGCTGCCGGCATCGTCGACGAGGCGGTGGACGAGGACGCGGTCCGGTCGACGGCGGTGCGCATCGCCGCGGCACACGCCGGCAAGGCCGGCGGCACCCTCGCCACCGTGAAAGCCCGCATGTACGAGCCGGCCCTCCGGGTCCTGCGGGACCGCACCGCGCCACGCGGCTGAGCAACCCACCGACGACCGCCCACCCGAGGAGTTCCGCCATGCCCCCCGCCGACCCCACCACCATGACCGGCCTGGAGCTGATGCTCTGGGTGCAGAGGGAACGTCCGGTCGACGTCCCCTCGATCGGCCGGCTCCTGGGCCTGCAGTTCGACGAGGTGGAGCACGGGCGCGTCGTCATCTCCCTCGACACCCGGCCCGACTTCGCCAACCCCCTGGGCAACACCCACGGCGGAATTGCCGCGACGCTGCTCGACTCGGTGATGGGCTGCGCTGTGCACACCACCCTGGGCGCCGGGGTCGGCTACACGACGCTCGAGCTGAAGGTGAACTACATCCGCACGGTGCCCGTCGACGGGCGGAGGCTGACCGCCGAGGGCCTCGTCGTCCACGTCGGCCGCCGCGTCGCCACCGCCGAGGGCAAGGTGCTCGACGAGCGCGGCAAGCTGGTGGCCCACGGCAGCACCACCTGCCTGATCCTCTGACGCCCCCGGCTCCCGGCCCGACCGGCCGCCCTAGTTCCGGAGCGCCTCCCGGATGAACGCCACGACGTCGGCGAGGACGTCGTCGCGGTTGGTCTCGTTGAAGATCTCGTGCTGCGCCCCGGGGTACAGCCGCTCGGCGTAGGTCTCCCCGCGCAGGTGCTCGATGCCGACGCGGCTGCCCTCGACCGGCACCAACCGGTCGGCCTCGCCGTGCGCCCACATCAGCGGTAGCGCGCCCAGCGACGGACCGGCCTGCACCGCCGCCAGCGAGCGTGCGATCGCCTCGACGGTGGTCCGCCGGAACGGGCCGTGCCAGACCAGCGGGTCGGCCTCGTAGGCCGCTCCGACGGACGGGTCGCGGGACAGCGTCGTGCTGTCCAGCGGGGCGTCGGGCATCTCGTCGAGCTCCAGGAGCCGGGCGCCGCCCCAGGCCCCGACGAGCGGACCGGACAGCACGACGGCGGCCAGCGAGTCGCCGTACCGCTGCGCGTAGCGGGCCGCGATCAGCCCGCCCATGGAGTGGCCGATCAGCACCACGGGCAGGCCCGGGTGCTGGGCGCGCGCCTGCAGGTCTGCCAGGTGAAGGTCGTCGACGACCCGCTCGAAGTCGGCGATCACCACCCGGTCGCCGTCGCTCTTCCCGTGCCCGACGTGGTCGACCGCGTGCACGACCGCTCCGGCGTCCACCAGCGCAGCCGCGACGTGGTCGTACCGCCCCGCGTGCTCGCCGTAGCCGTGGGCCAGCAGCACCACGTGCGTGGACGAGTCGCCCGTCCAGGTCCGGCCGGCCAGCCGTCCGGCGTGCCCGTCCAGCGTCCACTCCCCGGCCGCGGTCATGCCGACGCCGCCACGCGGGGCGCGACCTCGGTGCCGAGCAGTTCGATGCCGCGCAGCAGGTCGGCGTGCGCCAGCCGGGGGTTGGTCATCTGCAGCGAGATCCGGTCGACGCCGCCGAGCTGCCCGGCGATGCGGACCAGCTTCTCGGCCACCGTGTCGGGGTCGCCCATGAAGAACGCGCCGTTCGGGCCGCTGGTGGCGTCGAACTGGGCCCGGCTGGGCGGGGAGAAGCCGCGCTCGCGGGACACCTTCTCGAACATCTCGTGCCAGCCGGGGTAGATGGTGTCGGCCGCCGCCCGGGTGCTCTCGGCGACGAAGCCGAACACGTGCAGCCCCACCTGCAGCTTCTCCGGCGCGTGCCCGGCCTGCGCACCGGCCCGGCGGTAGAGGTCGATCAGCGGCCCGAACTGACGCGGCTCGCCGCCGATGATCGCGACCATCAGCGGCAGCCCGAGCAGCCCAGCGCGCACAAAGGATTCCGGCGTCCCGCCGACGCCGACCCAGATCGGCAGCGGGTCCTGCAGCGGTCGCGGGTAGACGCCCTGGCCGGTGAGCGGCGGGCGGTGCCGGCCCGACCAGGTGACGCGCTCGGAGTCGCGGATCTGCAGCAGCAGCTCGAGCTTCTCGGCGAACAGCTCGTCGTAGTCGGCCAGGCTCAGGCCGAACAGCGGGAACGCCTCGGTGAACGAGCCGCGGCCGACGACGAGGTCGATCCGGCCCTTGGAGATCAGGTCGAGAGTGGCGAACTGCTGGAAGACCCGGACCGGGTCGGCGGCGCTGAGCACGGCCACGGCGCTGCCCAGGCGGATGCGGGACGTTCGCGCGGCCGCGGCGGCGAGGATCACCGGGGGCGCGGAGTCGTAGTACTCGGGGCGGTGGTGCTCGCCGATGCCGAAGGAGTACAGCCCGACGCGGTCGGCGAGCTCGATCTCCTCGAGGAGGTGCTCCATCCGCTCCTCCGGTCCGACCAGGTGGCCGGTGGCGGGGTCGGTCACCGCCGAGACGAAGCTGTCGACGCCGAGGTGCATGGACCGACCCTTTCGAAGGCTCGCCCGCGCCGGGCGCGGCGCGGACCGGCCCAGTCAAGCAGGGACGCCCGACGTCGGCCGATCGCGAGTCCGGGACGGGTGGGCCGCGTGGCCGGGCGCCCGCGGGGGCAGTACCCGGACATGGCGAGAGCGCTGCCGGGGAAGGCCGGGCCGCGGACTGCGGGTCGGGCCTCCGGGCACGGGCACGACGCGCACGCCCCGCACCGGATCCCCGTGCGGGGGTGGCTGCAGGTGCTCTCCCGGGCCGCGCGGCACGTCCTCGACGACCGGCTGATGGCGCTCGCCGCCGCCGTCTCGTTCTTCGCGATCCTCTCCATCGCGCCGCTGCTGGTGACGGCGCTGTCGGTCTACGGCGCGGTCAACACCCCGGACCAGGCGCTCGACCAGCTCTCCTCCGTCGCGGAGGTGCTGCCGCCGGAGCTCGAGCCCCTGGTCGCCGAGCAGCTCACGACCATCACGACGGCGTCGACGCAGGTGCTCACCTGGCGCGGGCTCAGCGGCCTGGCCGCCGCCCTCGTCACCGCGACGACCGCCGCCACCTACCTCATCGACGCGCTGACGCTGGCCTACTCCGAGACCGAGTCCCGGAGCTTCCTCCGCAGGACCGGCCTCGCCGTGACGTTCGTCCTCGGCGGCGCGCTGGTCCTCGGCGGGGTGATCGCCGGCACCGGAGCCCTGTCCCGGCAGCTCGACCGCCTGCCCGATCCGCTGCGGCCCCTCGCGCCGGCGCTGCTGTGGCTGGCGCTGGCCGTCGCGCTCGCCCTCGTGCTCGCCGTCCTCTACCGCTTCGCGCCGGACCGGGAGCGGGCCCGCTGGCGGTGGATCAGCGGTGGGGCCGCGTTCGCCACGGCGCTGTGGCTGGCCACGTCGGTGGCGCTGTTCGCCTACGTGCAGAGCCTCGGCTCCTACGAGACGACCTACGGCTCCCTCGGCGGCGTGGCGATCAGCATGTTCTGGCTGTGGCTCAGCGTCTTCCTGGTCATCGTGGGCGCCACGGTGAACGCCGAGAGCGAGCGGCAGACCGCACGGGACTCCACCGTCGGGCCCGAGCGCCCGCCGGGCGAGCGGGGCGCCGTCGTCGCCGACAGCGTGCCGCCGCACCCCGGCGAGAGGTCCGGCTAGGCGTACCCGGCCGTCAGCCCGCCGGCTGCTCCGTGCGCAGGTGCTCGTCGAGGAACCGCAGGATGCGCGCCCAGGCGTCCTCGGCGGAGGGCTGGTGGTAGTTCAGGCCGGCCACCTTCTCCAGCACGCTGAACGGGCCGACGTTGTGCCGGTTCAGGAAGGAGTGCCCGGCGTCGGGGTACTCCTTGACGTCGTGCGGCACCCCGAGCCGGGTGAGGACTCCCTCGAGCTCCGCGGCGGCGCCCCGGAACATCCGGTCCCGCTTGCCGTAGCTGGCCACGATCGGGCAGGCACCCGCGAGCACCTCCTCGGCGTTCTTCGGGACGGCGCCGTAGTTCGCTGCGGACGCGTCGAAGCCGCGGGTGGCCGCCAGCAGCGCGAAGCCGCCGCCCATGCAGAACCCCACGACGCCGACCCGCCCGGTCGTGTCCCCCCGCTCGACCAGCCAGCGGCGGGTCGCCTCCAGGTCGCCGAAGGCCGCGCCCTGCCCCTGCAGCATCGCCCGGAAGGTGGAGCGCAGGCAGCGCAGCGTCCCGCCGGCGGTGAAGAGGTCGGGCGCGACCGCCAGGTAGCCGGCGGCGGCCAGCCGGTCGGCCTGCTGCCGGGTGTCGTCGTTCAGGCCGAGCGCCTCGTGCACGACGACGACGGCCGGCCACGGCCCCTCCCCCGTCGGCGGCACCGCCAGGTACCCGCTCAGCTCGGGTGCGCTCGCGGCGCCGGGGATCGAGATGTCGGGCACGGGGCCTCCTGGAGGCGGGTGGTGGGACCGGGACTAGCTGCCCGGGCGGAACGGGTTCTTGCCCGCCCGGAACAGGGTCTCCTGCGTGAAGCTGGCGGCGAGGGTGCCGCCGGCGGTGAAGATCGCACCGGTGTACCAGCCGCGTCCACCCGCGACCGTGCCCGGCTCCATGTCCATGAGCACCCACTCGTCCAGCGGCGCGTGCCGGTGGAACCAGACGGCGTGGTCGAGGGTCGGCCCCGGGCTGGCCTCGTCCTGCGGCATGTTCGCCAGCCCCGTGCCGATGTCGGAGAGGTAGGTCAGCACGCACGCGTGCACGAGCTGGTCGTCGGGCAGCGGCACCGTCGTCCGGGACCAGAAGCGGGTCGGCAGCCGCCAGGTCTCGTCGGCCTGCCCGGGCCGGCGGCTCTCCATCGAGAACAGCCGCGGCATGCCGTGGCTGCGCAGCGTCTCGGGCGCCTCGACGTCCGGCATCTCCTGCACCGGGATGTCCGGTCCGACGCCACCGGCGTGGAAGGACGCCGCCATGCTGAAGATGACCTCGCCGCCCTGCACCGCGACCACCCGGCGGGCGGAGAACGAGCCGCCGTCGCGGTCGCGCTCCACGCGGAAGATCGTCGGCCGGGCGGCGTCCCCGCTGCGCAGGAAGTAGCCGTGCAGCGAGTGCGGGAGCCGGCCCTCGCCGACGGTCAGGCCGGCGGCGAGCAGCGCCTGCGCGGCCACCTGGCCGCCGTACAGCGGGAAGGGGTCGGCGAAGACCAGCGTGCTGCGGTAGAGGTCGCGGTCGATCTCCTCGAGGTCGAGGACGTCGAGCACCGTGGGCTCGGACTCTGCTGGGGCGGCCCCGGGCTCGCGCTGCACTGGGTTCTCCTCGGTCGGGATCGGATCGCCGCCGCGACGATACGGACGTGGGGGTGCGACGCACGTCACCGGTTCACCAGCACACTGTCCGCCGACCCGTCCACGACCAGCCGGCGCTCCCCCGCCGACGAGAGGCAGTGCTCCGTGACAGGAACGATGCGCGCACAGCGGTTCTACAAGGCCACCGGCGAGTGGGCGGTGGAGGACGTCCCCATCCCGGAGCCCGGCCCGGGCCAGGTGCTGATCAAGGTGGAGTACTGCGGCATCTGCCACTCCGACCTGAGCCTGATCGACGGCGTCTTCGGCGGCTTGGGCACCCCTGACGTCATCACCCAGGGGCATGAGGCCTCCGGCACGATCGCCGAGCTCGGCGAGGGAGTGACCGGCTGGTCGGTCGGCGACCGGGTGATCCCCGCCGCGGGGCGCCCGTGCGGCACGTGCGCCGCCTGCGTGCGCGGCGGGCAGTGCCTGAGCATCCAGCTGATGGCCTTCGCCTACGACGGCGCGTGGGCCGAGTACACGCTGGCCGGCGCATTCGGCCTCACCCAGGTGCCCGACGGGGTGCCGATGGACCAGGCCGCGATCCTGGCCGACGCGGTCTCCACGCCGTTCGGCGCCGTGGTGCACACCGGGCAGGTCCGCATCGGCGAGGCCGTCGGGGTCTGGGGCGTGGGCGGCGTCGGCACGCACATCGTGCAGCTCGCCCGGCTGGTCGGCGCCAACCCGATCATCGCCCTCGACCTGGAGGAGGCCGTCCGCGAGCGGGCGCTGGAGATCGGAGCGGACTTCGCCTTCGACTCCCGCGACCCGGACCTCCAGGCGAAGATCGCCGAGGCGACGAAGGGCCGCATGCTCGACGTCGCCTTCGACGCCGTCGGCCTGAAGGCCACCTTCGAGCAGGGCATGGCGATGCTGGCCAACGGCGGCCGGGTCGTCGTCGTCGGGCTGAGCGGCGAGGAGGCCTCCGTCGGGACGACGCTCGGTTTCGGCCTCTCCCGCAAGCAGGCGCTGGGCCACCTCGGCTACCAGGGCACCGACATCGGCATCCTGGCCGAGCTGGTCGCCTCCGGCCGGTTGGACCTGTCCCGCTCCATCAGCGGCGTGGTCTCGCTGGAGGACGTCGGCGAGGGCATCCGCCGCCTCCAGGAGCGCGACGGCAACCCGATCCGGATCCTCGTCAAGCCCTGAACGGGCCGCTGATCGGCGGTGCGACGCAGGTCGCACCGCCGGTCCGTGGACAATGGGGGTGCCCGCGCGGGCCCGGAGAGCAGACAGCCCCGGGCATGAACCCGCCGCCCCCGCTGTTGCTCCGTGTGACGGTCCGCCTGCGATGGCGTCGACCCCACCCCCAGACGAGCCCTTTCGAAGGACACTGCTTGCCCGACAACCAGCCCCGGACCGCCACACCATTGCCGACGGTCCGCCGCCGCGAACGCTCCGCCGGTCGCCAGAACGCCACCCGCGACGCCGACCGTGCGGCCGCCCGCGAGGAGAAGCTGGCGCAGCAGAGCTGGGTGGAGGGCGCCGAGCCCGCACTGCCCACCCGCACGACCCGGCCCGAGGACGTGGTCTTCCACCTCGGCCCCACCAACTCCGGCAAGACCTACGAGTCGCTGCAGGCGCTGGCCAAGGCCGGCTCCGGCGTCTACGCCGCCCCGCTGCGCCAGCTGGCCCACGAGGCCTACGCCAAGCTCTCCGCCCTGCTGCCCGAGGGCTCGGTCGGGCTGTCGACCGGCGAGGAGGAGATCGACCCGTTCGCACCGATCGTCTGCTGCACCGTCGAGAAGGCCCCGCCGCGCGGCGAGATGCTGGTGCTGGACGAGGCGCACTGGGTCACCGACCCCGACCGCGGCCACCACTGGGCGCGGCTGCTGCTCACCGGCGAGTACCGCACGATGCACCTGATCTCCGCCGCCGAGGCCTACCTGGTGCTCAAGCCGCTGGTCTCCGACGCCGAGCACGTGGAGGTCGTCAACCACAAGCGGCTGTCCCGGCTCGACGTGCTGCGCGCCCCGGTGCGCCCCGAGGCCGTGCGCCCGCAGACCCTCGTCGTCGCCTTCTCGCGCAAGACGGTCTACGCCGCGGCCGCCGAGCTCGACCAGCACCGGCCGGGCAAGGTCGGCGTCCTCTACGGCGCCCTGCCGCCGGCCACCCGCCGCGAGGTCATCGACCGGTTCACCGAGGGCGCGCTCGACGTCCTGGTGACCACCGACGTGATCGGGCACGGCATCAACGTGCCGGCCACCAGCGTGCTGTTCGCCGAGACGTCGAAGTTCGACGGCCAGGAGGTGCGCCCGCTGCGCACCTGGGAGGCCGCCCAGATCGCCGGCCGGGCCGGCCGCTACGGCCTCACCGGGCACGGCACCGTCGGCATCCTGATCGGCGTCAGCGGGCTCAAGCCCGTGGGCGGCCTGGTCGCGAACGGCGCCGCCGTGGCCCGCGGCGACGAGATGAGCGACCTGCCCAAGCGCGCGCCGCGGCTGCGGCCCGAGCTGGAGGACCTCGGCGCGTTCGAGGCCGTCGACCTCCCCGAGGCGCTGACCCGCTGGATGGCCTGGGCGCGCGCCGCCACCCGCGACGAGGCCATGACCGCCGACGACGTCACCAGCCTGGTGCTGCGGGTGCACGCGCTGCTCCCGCTGCTGCGCGGCCCGCTCGGCGCGGCCGGCGACCTCCAGACGGTGTGGCGCCTGGTCAATCTGGCCATCGACTACAACCCGCCGCGCCGCACCCGCTGGCTGGTGCTGGCCCGCGCCGCGCTCGAGCACGCCGTCGGCCTGCCGGTGCAGCCGGAGACGGTGCTCCCCGACGTCCCGCGGGGCGGGACCGTCGAGGAGTACGAGCAGGCCGCCGCCGCCGCTCGCGACGCCCAGACGCTGCTCCGCCAGTTCCCCGGCGTCGGCGGCCTGGACAGCGACGACGCCGCCTGGGTCGAGGAGGAGTGCGCGGAGATGATCACCGAGCTGCTCCCCGGCGCGATCGCCCTGGGCCTCTCGGGCAAGTGCACGACCTGCGGCTCGGCCATCGCGCCCTGGTTCACCACCTGCCGCCCGTGCAGCGGCGGTCCTGCCGGCCGCTCGGGCGGCGACCGCGACCGCCGGCCCGGTGGCCAGCGGGCCGCGGGCCGCGCCGCCGGCCGCGCCCTCGGCGGGCGCCAGGGTGGCCCGCGGGGACGCTCCCGCCGGGGCTGAGCCGGTCGGCCCTGCCCCGCTTATGGACGGCGGGTCAGAAGCTGTGGGCTCATACCGCCGCGAGGCTCAGCAGCGCCAGCAGCCAGCTGGTCATGGAGCCGATCAGGAAGTACTCCGTGAGGACGTCGATGCGCTGCCCTGACGCCTCGTCGGCGCCGTCGTCACCCTGCTGCGCCCGGTAGGACTGCAGCTCGGGGAAGCGCAGCAGGCCCTTGGCGGCCACGATGATCGACGCCGCCCCGAGCTCGCCCGCCAGCCCCAGGCCGAGGATGAGCAGGCGCTCCATCGGACCGAGCACCCGGCCGCCCTTGATCTGCTGCTCGCTGCGCCGGACCTTGCTGCCCGAGGCCGTGAGGACCAGCCGCACGAGGACGTTGCCCGTGGCGGTCAGGGCCACGCCGTAGCCGAGGACGGCTACCGCCCGCTCGACCGGCTGGTCCGCCACTGCCGCCCACGGCAGGTCGGCGTACCAGTCGGCCAGCGGCCCGCCGAGGTCCGGGGACCACGGGCTGAGCACGAGGGCGCCCGCCACGACGACGAGCGGGACGACCAGGGCCGGCCAGAGCAACCCTCCGGGGCGGAGCGCCGCATCGGACGCCGTCACCCAGGCCACCGCCGCGACCAGCACCGCCGCGGTGGTCCCGGCGACCGTCCAGAGCCCGACGCCGCCCAGGAGCAGCAGGAACACGACCAGGCCGCCCGCGACGGCGAACCCGACGACCGTGCGACGGTCCAGCCGCTCGCGGTTCCACCGGACGAGGTCGACGACCCCGAGCGTGCCCAGCGCCAGCCCCAGCCACGTCATGCCGGCTCCCCCGCCAGCAGCTCGGCGGCGTCGCGGACGGCGAACGCGCCCATCCGGGCCAGCCGTTGCGACACCGCGGACTGCGAGATGCCCGCTTCCTCCGCCAGCTCCACCTGGGTCCGGCCCAGCACCCAGCCGCGCAGCAGGGCGACCGCCCGGGCGTCGTCCCGCGGCACCAGGGCGTCACGGCACAGCAGGTGGGCGTTGACGAAGCGCTGCGCGACGGAGGCGTCCTCGCCCCCGCCGGGAGGGCCCGGGACGAACCAGGTGCGGACGCCCCGGGCGTGCGCGCTGCGCTGCTGGTAGCGGTGGACGTGGTCGATCGCCTCTCGCGCCGCCCACCACGCGGGCCCGTCCTGGGAGATCGGCCGCCGGTCCGCGTCGAACACCGTGACCGGCCCGCTGCCGATGCCGAACCGGGAGTCCACCTCGGGCAGCAGGGTGAGCCGGATCAGCAGCGACGCCCGCACGGCGTCGGCGAGCGTGCCGTAGGCGCCCTGGAACTCGTCGCCGATGGTGACCTCCAGGGGCTGCACGCCGGGCAGCATGCCGTCCACCTCCGACAACGCGGCCACCACGCGGTCCTGCACCTCACCGCGTCGTTCGTGGCTCTTCGAGGCCACGAGATCGCCGAGCACCGTGAAGACGTGGGTGGTCACGGCAATACATTAGCCCCAGACTGATAATGGGGCAACTATAAGGAGAATGTTCGGCCCATCACTCCCACATCGGGGCGAGGTTCTCCTGCCAGACGTCCCAGCCGACCCGCAGCACCAGCGCGCTCACGACGACCAGGAACGCGACGCGGATGAAGCCGCTGCCGCGGGCGGTCGCCGTGCGCGCACCCAGGTAGCCGCCGAGCATGTTCGCCGCGCCCAGCAGCAGGCCGAGGCCCCAGTAGACGTAGCCGTTCGGCACGAAGAACAGCAGTGCCCCGAGGTTGGTGGCGCAGTTGACGATCTTCGCCTTGGCGCTGGCGTCGAGGAACGCGTAGCCCAGCAGCGACACCATCGCGAACACGAGGAACGACCCGGTGCCCGGCCCGAGGATCCCGTCGTAGAAGCCGATGGCCACGCCGATGAGGGCCGCCGTCCCGTGGTGCCGGCGGCCGGCGTGCCGCAGAGCGGTGACATCGCCGAGCGCCGGCCGCAGCAGGGTGAACGCACCGATGCCGACGAGGGCGACCACGATGACCGGCTTGAACACGCTCGCCGGCAGCAGCGAGGCGACCGAGGCGCCGCCGAAGCTGCCGACGAGCGCGACGGCGGCCATGGGCAGCGCGGTCCGCAGGTCGGGGCGCACGCGGCGGTAGTAGGTGACCGCGCTGGTGGACGTGCCGAACACCGAGCCGAGCTTGTTGGTCGCCAGCGCCTCCACCGGGCTGATGCCCGGGACCAGCAGCAGCGCCGGGAGCTGCACCAGGCCGCCACCGCCGACGACGGCGTCGATGAACCCGGCCGTGAGCCCGGCGAGGAGCACGAGCACGAGGGTCGCGACCCCGAGGCCCTCCGGCAGGACGTCCACCGCGAGCAGGTCGCTCATCCCTCTCCTCCCCCGGCCCGCCGTCCCGGTGGGCCGGACCACCTCATCACGTCGGCCGCCCCACCGGCGCACCGCCCTAGGCTGGCCGCGTGGAGGTCTGGTTCAACCCGTCGTGCTCCAAGAGCCGCGCCGCCCGCGACCGGCTGGACGACGCCGGCATCGAGCACACGCTGCGTCGCTACCTGGACGACCCGCCCACCGCGGTGGAACTGCGCGCGGCGCTCGCCGCGCTGCGCCACGAGCCGTGGGACGTCGCCCGGACGGCCGATCCGCTGGCGCGCGAGCTCGGCGTGGCCGACCTGCCGCACGACCCCGACGTCTGGATCCGGCTGCTCGTCGAGCACCCGCAGCTGATCCAGCGGCCGATCGTGCTGGCCGGTGACGGCCGCGCCTGGGTGGCCCGGGACGACGAGACGCTGCGCGAGATCACCGGCGCCTGACCCGCATCAGGAGGCGTCCGCCCAGGACCGGACGACGGAGACGTCCAGCGGGAAGTCGACCGGGAACGACCCGAAGAGCAGCCGACCCGCTCCCGCCGCCGCCTGCCGCACGGCCTCGGTCACCTCGGGCACCAGGTGCTCCGGGGTGTGCACGACCACCTCGTCGTGGAGGAAGAACACCAGGTGCGGCCGCGCCGCCAGCTCCCCCTCCCCCAGCTCCCACAGCCGGTTGCGCAGGTCGGCCAGCCAGCACAGCGCCCACTCCGCCGCCGTCCCCTGGACGACGAAGTTGCGGGTGAACCGGCCCCAGGCGCGGCGCTGCCGGTCGCGGTCCCCGCGCGGGCCGGCGTCGTCGGGCGCCTCGCCGAGATCGGCGCCGTCGGCGTCCCCGGACGCCGGCAGCGGCGAGCCCCGGCCGAGCAGCGTGCGCACCACCTCGCCGCGCTCGCCCGCGCGGGCCGCCTCCTCCACCAGGCCGATTGCCCGCGGATAGCGGCGGGTCAGCCGCGGCATCATCCGCCCGCTCTCGCCCCGGGTGGCGCCGTAGAGAGCGCCGAGCATCCCCACCTTGGCCTCGGCACGGGTGGCCACCACGCCCGCGGCGACGATGCCCTGGTAGAGGTCGGCACCCCGGGCGGCGTCGGCCATCGCGGTGTCCGCGCTCATCCCGGCGAGCACCCGCGGCTCGAGCTGGGCGACGTCGGCGACCACGAACCGCCAGCCCTCGTCGGCGATCGCGGCCGGGCGCACCTGGGTCGGCATCGACAGCGCCCCCCCGCCGTTGGAGGCCCAGCGCCCGGTGACGACGCCGCCGGGCACGAACCACGAGCGGAACCGGCCGCCGCGCACCCACGCGTCGAGCCAGGCCCAGCCGTTGGCCGTCAGCAGGCGGGAGAGCTTGCGGTACTCCAGCAGCGCGGGCGTCGCCGGGTGCTCGACCTGCTCGAGGGTCCAGGAGCGGGTGTCGGCCACCGGCAGCCCGGCGGCGTGCAGCGCCCGCAGCAGGTCCGCCGGCGAATCGGGGTTCAGCCCGGGTGCCCCCAGCGCGCGCCGGGCCTCCGCGGCCAGCCGCTCCAGCGCCACCGGCCGCTGCCCCGCCGCCGGCCGCGGGCCCAGCAGCTCGGTGAGCAGCCGGTCGTGGACGTCGGCCCGCCAGGGCAGCCCGGCGAAGGTCATCTCGGCCGCGGCCAGCGCGCCGGAGGACTCGGCGGCGAGCAGCAGCCCCAACCGGCCGCGCTCGGCCGATCCGGCCAGCGCCGCCTGCTGCCGTTCGTGCTCGTCGACCGGGTCCAGCCGGTCGGCCGGGTCCTCGGGTGGGAACAGCCCGGGGTCGACGGCGGTCACCGGCTGCAGCGAGTCCCAGCCCGGCGCCTGGTCGCCGACGAGCAGGGCCTGGTCGACGAACGGGGACCGCCGGAGCAGCGCGTGGCACAGCCGCAGGTCGGTGCACCGCGCCACCCGCACGCCCCGCGCCAGTAGCGCCGGGTACCAGCGGGTCGTGTCGTCCCAGACCCAGCGCACCGGCTCGGCCCCGACCTCGCGCTCGGCGACGAACCCCGGCAGCGCGTCGCCGGCCAGCCGGACGACGCCGTCCCCCTCCCGGACCTCCACCTCGCCGTGGCGGCGCACGAGGACGATCCGGTTCACCCCCGCAGTGTCCTCGACGGGTACGACGACGCCGGCTCCGCGGCTGATCCGCGCCGCGACGGGGTAGGACCGCTCGCATGGATGCCGTCTCGTTCGGGAAGGCCGGCCTGCAGGGCTGGCGAGCCAAGGTCGCCGATGCCGTCGCGACGCCGGTGGCGCGGCGGTCGGGCGCCACCGACGACCAGGTGCGGGCGGTCGTGGGGGCCGCGTTCTTCGTGCTGTCGGTCGTCTACGTCGTCCAGACGCTCCGGCAACTGCAGCGCAGCTAGATCGCGCCACGGGTTAGCGTGCGGCATGGCGATCGATCCCCGGGGCACGGACCTGAAGCGCTATCTGCAGGAGGATCCGGGCGGGCCGGTCGTCATGCTCAACCTGCTCCGCTACGCCGACGGCGGCCGGGAGTCCTACGCGCAGTACGCCGAGGCGCTCCGGACCACGTTCCTCCCCCGCTACGGCGGCGAGATCCTCTACGCCGGGGAGGGCTCCACCGCGCTGGTGGCCGAGGCCGGGCAGGACTGGGACGCGGTGCTGCTCATCCGCTATCCGTCCCGCCAGGCCTTCAGCCGCATGGTGGCCGACCCGGAGTACCAGGAGGTCACCGCGCTGAGGACCCGCGCGCTGACCGAGGCGGTCCTGCAGGCCACGACGCCCTGGTGACGGCCACGGGAGGGGCCGGTGCCGTAGCGGCCGGCCGGATCCGGCACGCCGGGCTGGCGCGCAAGGTGGTGCCCGCCGACGCGGCCGCCGCGCTCATCGCCCCGGGCGACACGGTGGGCATGAGCGGCTTCACCGGCTCGGGCTACCCCAAGGCGGTCCCGGAGGCCCTCGCCTCGCGGATCAGCGCGGCGCACGCGGCTGGGACGCCGTTCCGGGTCAACGTCTGGACCGGCGCCTCCACGGCTCCCGAGCTCGACGGCGTGCTCGCTGCGGCCGACGGCATCGACCTGCGACTGCCCTACCAGTCCGACCCGGTGACCCGCCGGAAGATCAACGCCGGTGAGATGGACTACCTCGACGTCCACCTCTCGCACGTCGCGCAGCTGGCCTGGGAGGGGTTCCTCGGCCCGCTCGACGTGGCCGTCGTCGAGGTCAGCGGCATCACCGCGGACGGCGACCTGATCCCGTCCTCGTCCGTCGGCAACAACAAGACCTGGCTGGACCGGGCCGACCGGGTGATCCTCGAGGTCAACTCGTGGCAGACGGCCGATCTCGAGGGCCTGCACGACATCTACTACGGCACCGCCCTCCCGCCGGACCGCCGGCCGATCCAGCTCACCGCCCCGGGTGACCGCATCGGCATCCCCTACCTCCGCTGCCCGGAGGACAAGGTCGTCGCCGTCGTCGAGACCTCCTCACCCGACCGCAACAGCCGGCTGGCACCGCCGGACGAGACGTCCCGGCGCATCGCCGGGCATCTGGTCGAGTTCCTCGAGCACGAGGTCGCCCGCGGCCGGCTGCCGGAGCGCCTGCTCCCCCTGCAGTCCGGCGTCGGCAACGTGGCCAACGCGGTGCTGGCCGGCCTCGACGTCTCGGGGTTCCAGGGGCTGACCGCCTTCACCGAGGTGATCCAGGACGGGATGTTCGACCTCCTGACGTCCGGCACCGTCTCCGTCGCCTCGGCGACCGCCTTCTCGCTCGGGCCCGAGGCCGTCGTCGAGTTCCACGACAACGCAGCCCGGTACCGCGACCGGATCGTGCTGCGGCCGCAGGAGATCAGCAACCACCCGGAGCTCGTCCGGCGGCTGGGCGTGCTGGCGATGAACGGGATGATCGAGGCCGACATCTACGGCAACGTCAACTCCACCCACCTCATGGGCAGCCGGATCCAGAACGGCATCGGCGGCTCGGGCGACTTCGCGCGCAACGCGTACCTGTCGTTCTTCCTCAGCCCGTCGACGGCCAAGGGCGGCGTCATCTCGAGCATCGTGCCGATGGTGTCCCACGTCGACCACACCGAGCACGACGTCTCCGTGCTGGTCACCGAGCAGGGCCTCGCCGACCTCCGCGGGCTGCCACCCCGGAAGCGGGCCCGGGCGGTCATCGAGCACTGCGCGCACCCCGATTTCCGGCCGCTGCTCCAGGACTACGCCGACCGGGCGGAGCACAGGGCCTACGGGCGGCACACCCCCCACCTGCTGGGCGAGGCGCTGAGCTGGCACACCCGCTTCCTCGAGACCGGCACGATGCTGCCGCCCTGAGGACCACCCCGGGTGAGGGCACCCTAACCACACTCGGGCTAGGGTTCCCGCATGACCGAGGCACGACCAGGCAACCCCGGCGGCCGCCCGCCCCGCAAGCGCACGGCGCGCGTGGCCGAGGTGCTGCGCACCTCGCGGATCACCCCGCACATGATCCGCGTCGTCCTCGGCGGCGAGGGGCTGGCCGGCTTCCCGGCCGGCGAGTTCACCGACCACTACGTCAAGCTGCAGCTGCCTCCGGCCGGCGCCTCCTACCGGGCCCCCTACGACGTCGACGAGCTCCGCGCGCAGCTGCCGCCGGAGCAGTGGCCGGTGACCCGCACCTACACCGTCCGCGCCTGGGACGCCGCGACCGGCGAGCTCACCATCGACTTCGTGCACCACGGCGACGTGGGCGTGGCCGGGCCGTGGGCCGCCGCCGCGCAGCCCGGTGACCGGATCCAGTTCATGGGCCCCGGCGGCGCCTACCGCCCGCACCCGGACGCCGACTGGCACCTGCTCGCCGGGGACGAGGCGGCGCTGCCCGCCATCGCCGCCGCCCTGGACGGGCTCCCCACCGGCACGCGTGCGCTGGCGTTCGTGGAGGTGGCCGGCCCCGAGGAGGAGCAGGACCTCGCGCTCTCTCCCGGCACCGAGCTGCGCTGGCTGCACCGCGGGGACGCCGCCCCGGGCGAGGCGCTCGTCGCCGCCGTCCTCGCCACGGAGCTGCCGGCCGGCCGCGGGCACCTGTTCGTGCACGGCGAGGCCTACGCCGTCCGCGAGCTGCGCCGCCACCTGCGCGGGCTGTACGGCCTGGCGCCGGAGTGGACGTCGATCTCCGGCTACTGGCGTCGCGGCGACACCGAGGACGGCTGGCAGTCCACGAAGCAGGAGTGGAACGCCCGGATCGAGGCCGAGGAGGCCCCCGCGACGGCGTGAGCCCCGGGGGGCAACGGCGTCGTCCCGGCGTCTGACAAGCTCGGGAGGACCACCGACCCCCACTGCAGGAGGACCCGTGCGCGCCGCCCAGATCTCCACCCTCGACGGCCCCCGGGCGATCCGGGTCGTCGACGTCCCCGAACCCGAGGCCGGCGACAAGGTCCTCATCGACGTGCACGTCGCCGGGGTCACCTACCCCGAGGTGCTGCAGAGCCGCGGTGAGTACCAGATGAAGCCGCCGCTGCCGTTCACCCCCGGCAGCGAGGTGGCCGGCGTGGTGCGCTCCGCCCCCGAGGGCAGCGGGTTCTCCGCCGGCCAGCGGGTCGCGGCCTTCCCGTCGCTCGGCGGCTTCGCCGAGGTCGTCGCCGCCGCCCCGTCGCTGACCTTCGCCCTGCCGGACGGCGTCAGCTTCGAGCAGGGCGCCGCGCTGCCGATGAACTACCTGACCATGCACTTCGCGCTCCGCCGCCGCGGGCAGCTGCGCGAGGGCGAGACCGTGCTGGTGCACGGCGCCGCCGGCGGCCTGGGGACGGCGGCCGTCCAGCTGGCCAAGGCCTACGGCGCCCGCGTGTTCGCCGTGGTCTCCAGCGACGCCAAGGGCGAGGTCGCCCGCGCCGCCGGCGCCGACGAGATCGTGCCCGCCGACGGCTTCCGCGACGCGGTCAAGGAGCTCACCGGCGGCCGCGGCGTCGACGTCGTCGTGGACCCCGTGGGTGGCGACCGGTTCACCGACTCGCTGCGCAGCCTGGGCCGGGAGGGCCGGATCCTGGTGCTCGGCTTCACCGGCGGGGAGATCCCCACCGTCAAGGTGAACCGGCTGCTGCTCAACAACGTCTCCGTCGTCGGCGTCGGCTGGGGGGCCTTCTGGTCCACCGGCGCGCCCGGCTTCCCGAAGGAGCAGTGGGACGAGCTCTACCCGCTGCTGGAGAGCGGCAAGCTGGACCCGGTCCTGGGCTCGGTGCACCCGCTCGAGGACGTCGTCGCGGCCGTCACCGAGCTCGACGAGCGGCGTGCCGCCGGCAAGGTGCTCCTGCGCGTCCGCTGAGCTCCCGGGCTGCGGCGCTACTCCCCCAGGAGGCGCCGCAGCCGGCGGAGTGCCGTGGTGGCGACCCGCACCCCGAAGTGCAGCAGGTCGGGCCACTCGGCCGGCCGGGGCGTCGCCGGTGGTGCGACCGCCGGGCGGACCCGCCGGTCGACCACCGGCACCGGCTCGACGACCGGGGTCCGCACGGCCGGGACCTCGACGGCGGCGGCCGGCTCCCGCGCGGCCGGGGGCAGGAGCACGTCCAGCGCCGCGTGCGTGCGGCGCGGAGCGCGCAGCGAGGCGAAGGACGGGATCGGCGGAGCCGCGGGCGACTCCTCGTCGTCGATGCCCCGTCCACGGCCGGTGGTCGACACGGCGAAATCCTCCAGGTCGGTCTCCGGGTCGGGCGTCGGCGAGAACCGCCGCCCGGGAGCGTCGACACTAGTGCCGCTCCCGGCGGTGGCCCCGACCGCGCCCGGGGGCACGATCAGCGGTAGTTCACGTGCGGGTGGTCCATGTGGTTGGCCGTCGGGCTGCCGCGGTTCTCCATCTGCTTCCAGGCCCCGCCGGGAGAGCTGAGCATCCGCTGCTTCCAGATGATGTAGTCGACGCCGAGCGCGTTCCAGTTGGCCACGTGGTACGCCACGATGGCGTCGCCGAGCGCGCTGTTCGACAGCACCATGTAGTCCACCGCCAGGCCGGAGGGGTGCCCGCCCGGGTCGGCGGCGCTGGCGCGGGTGCCGCCGAGGGTGATCGAGGCCGCTCCCGGCACGTTGCTGACGACGGCGTCCGCCGCCGCCTGCGCCCGGGGGTTGATCGCCCCGGCGCTGTTGCTGATCTTCGCGCGGGTGGTGGCGGCCACCGAGCCTGCGGCGCCCGCGACGGCGGCGGCCGGCGTCTTCGCCGCAGGGGCGAGCGCGGCGGCCTTGGCCTGCGCGGCGGCCAGCTCGGCCAGCTGGGCGAGCTCGGCGAGCTCGGCGGCGCGCTTCGCGGCGGCCTCCTCGGCGGCCCGCCGGGCGGCGGCCTCGGCCTCGGCCCGCTGCTGGTCGAGCACCGCCTGGTCGGCGGCGGCCTGGGTGAGCTGGGCCGCGAACTCGGCGTCCTCGCGGCTGCTGCGGCTGGCCGCCAGCCCGGCGAGCGGCCCGAGCCCGCGGACGACGTCGGCGGGGCCGGCGGTCCCGTCCACGCCGAGCTGCTCGGCCACGCTCACCGACTCGGACTGCACCGCCTCGGCGTGCGCGGCCGGGCCGCTGCCCACGACCAGGTTCACGACGGCGGCGCCGGCGACGGCCACGCCCAGGTAGACGGCCGGCCGACGGCCGGCCGTGGGGGGACGTCGATCGGCGGCGGGGCGGAGGTGCAGGGCGTTCAGGATGGTGCGGGGGTGCATGGGTGCGGGTGCTCCGGAGGGTGCGTGCAGCGGCGTCCGACCAGGGACGACGAGGGCTGCGACGGGTGTGCGGTCTGCGGAACTGCGGCTCCGGGGCAGGCCGGGACGCGCGGGCAGGCCACCGGTGGTGGCGTGCGCGAGACGTGCCGGGGCGCGGGCGTCGGGGAGGACGGCGCGTGCGGGGAGCGGCAGGCGGCGCTCAGCTGTGCGGGCGAACCCAGGGCTGGTGGTGGCGGGTGGTCCGGGGTCGTGCGGCGGTGCAGGGGCGCGCCATCCGGCGGCTCTCCGTTCTTCCGATACCGCTTGCCGAGTTAGCTGACGGATTCGGGCTCAGAAGTGCCCTACCCGACCGGTCGGGAGACCGGTCCGGATTCACCCCAGGACTGCGATGGGTCCCCGGCTCGCACCCGTCTCGGACGACGGGACGCGACTCAGCGGTGTCCGTCCGGTCTCCCCGGATGGGGACGTGTCGGCCGTGCGGACTGCAGCCACGGTAACCACCGTTACGGTTCCGTGACAATCGGCGGCGGCGTGTCGCGAGCGTGACACGCCTCTCGCCGTTGGCACATCTCGCCACTCGATCCGCGTCAGCGCGCGGCGGTCCTCCCGGCCACGAAGGCGCGCGCCTCGCGCAGCCACCCGAGACAGGCCTCCTCGTCGGGTGCCGGGATCTGCACCCACTCCCGCATCGGCCGGCCCGGCCGGGGCGAGCAGGGCTGCCCCCGCCCGTCCGCGATCACCTCGCGCACGCGGTCGGCCGGCAGCTTCACGGTCAGCTCGGTCGCCGTGGCGAACCCGTAGAACCGGCCACCCGCCGCGACCCCCGGGGAGCGCAGCATGGACCGCCGCTCGTCGTCCGGATGCGCGGCGAGCAACCGGGCGACCGCGGCGTCGAACACGTCCTGGAGGCCTCTCGGCGCGGATCCGGACACGTCGGCCTCCTCGATGGGGAGCGCGGAACGGCGGCAGGCTAGCGCGCGGGACGCCGCGGGAGCAGCAGCCGCCGCCCGCAGTCGATCAGGTGCTCGCGCAGGACGGCGTCGTCCAGCGCGGCGCCGCCCGGGTCGGCGGCCGGGCCGGGGAGCCCGGCGAGGAACAGCGCCGCGGCGACGCGGCGGTCGGAATCCGGGCCGGCGAGCAGCTCGAGGATCCGGTGGAGCACGCCCATGAGCGCGGGGTTCTGCTCGAGCAGGTGCCGGACGGCGACGTCACCCATGAGCACCGACAGGCCTCCGCGGTTGCTGATCAGCAGGTCCACGACACCGGTGACGAGCAGCTCGACCCGGCCGCGCCGGCTGCGCTCGGCCGATGCGGCGTCGGCCAGCCGCTCCAGCTCGTCGAGGGCGGGCCGCAGGGCGGCGAGGACGATCTCGTCCTTGGACCGGTAGTGCCAGTAGACCGCGGCCTTGGTGACGCCGAGCGCGTCGGCGATCTTCTGCAGGGAGGTCTCGCTCACGCCCTCCTCGGCGAAGAGCCGGAGCGCCGCCTGCTCGACCCGCGTACGGCCCGCGCCGACACCGCGATCAGCCGTGCCCTCCGCGTGCTTCGTGCCCGCTGTTCCGCTCATCGCTCCTCTTCCGTCCGCTGACGTGGTCCATCTCACCTAGCCGAGCGGCTAGGTACAGCCTAGCCGCCCGGCTACTGTTCGGGACGCCGGTACGTCGGACTCGTCGACGCACCCGAGCCCCGCGCGCCGCCGCTCCGGCGCAGCGCGGGGCCACCCCGACCCAGGAGATCTCGTGGCAACCCTGCTCTACCGGCTCGGCCGGTTCTCCTTCCGGCGCCGCGGCCTGGTGACCCTCGCCTGGGTGCTGCTGCTCACCCTCTTCGGCGCCGGCGCGGCCACGCTGTCCGGGCCGACCTCGGACTCCTTCACCATCCCGGGCGTCGAGTCCATCACGGCGTTCGACACCCTCGAGCAGAAGATGGGCATGGCGGCGGACAACGCCACCGCCCGCGTCGTCTTCACCGTCGACGACGACGCCACCCTGGTCGACGGCGCGCAGCGCGTGGCGATCGAGGAGGCGCTCGCGGCGGTCGCGCAGGCGCCGCACGTGGCGTCGGTGACCGACCCGTTCGTCGAGAACGGTGTCGCCGCGGACGGGCAGACCGCCTACGCCCAGGTGGCCTACGACATCCAGACGATCGACGTCACCGAGAGCGACCGCGAGGCGCTGTTCGACGCCGGGCGCAGCGCGGAGAGCGCCGGCCTGCAGGTCGAGTTCGGCGGCGACGCCACCCAGGGCGTGCCCGAGCAGAGCGCCGCCGAGGTCATCGGGCTGCTCGTCGCCGCGCTCGTCCTGGCGCTGACCTTCGGCTCCCTGGTCGCCGCGGGGCTGCCGCTGCTGACCGCGATCATCGGCGTCGCCCTCGGGGTCTCCGGCGTCACGATCGCCACCGGCTTCGTCGAGCTGAGCTCGAGCACCCCGACGCTGGCCCTGATGCTCGGCCTCGCGGTCGCCATCGACTACGCGCTGTTCATCGTGTCCCGGTACCGCCACGAGCTGTTCCTCGGCCGGGAACCGGAGGAGGCCGCAGGCCGCGCCGTGGGCACCGCCGGCTCGGCGGTCGTCTTCGCCGGCCTCACGGTCGTCATCGCGCTCTCCGCGCTCTCCGTCGTCGGCGTCCCGTTCCTCACCGCCATGGGCCTGGCCGCCGCGGGCACCGTCGCCGTCGCCGTCGTCATCGCGCTCACCCTGCTGCCCGCGATGCTGGGCTTCGCCGGGCTGCGGATCCTGGGCAAGCGCGGGCGCGCCCGCCTCGAGGCCGAGGAGACGGCGACGTCGCCCTTCGGCGAGCGCTGGGGGCGCGCCCTGATCCGCCACCGGCTGGTCGCCCTCCTGGTCACCGCCGGCGCGCTGCTCGTCGTCGCCGTCCCGGCGCTGGACCTGGAGCTGGGGCTGCCCGACGAGAGCACCTCGGCGCCGGACACCACCCAGCGCCAGGCCTACGACCAGCTCAGCGAGGGCTTCGGTCCGGGGTTCAACGGCCCGCTCCTGGTCCTCGTCGAGGGCTCCGGGGCCGACGGCGCGGTCGCCGGCACCGAGCAGGCCCAGGCGGCCATCGCCGCCCTGGACGACGTCGAGGTCGTCGCCCCTCCGCAGTTCAACGAGGCGCGCGACACCGCGGTCATGACCGTCATCCCGGGCAGCGGCCCGTCGACCGACGCCACGCAGCACCTGGTCAACACCATCCGCGACCTGAAGCCCGACCTGCGCGCCGACGCGGGCGTCTCGCTCGCCGTCACCGGCGTCACGGCGGTCACGATCGACGTCGCCGACAAGCTGAACGCCGCGATGCTGCCCTACCTGCTCGTCGTCGTCGGGCTGGCGTTCCTGCTCCTGCTGCTGGTGTTCCGCAGCATCCTGGTGCCGCTGAAGGCGGTGCTGGGCTTCCTGCTCAGCGTCGTCGCGACCTTCGGTGCCGTCGTCGCGATCTTCCAGTGGGGCTGGCTCGGCGGGCTCTTCGGCGTCGAGTCCACCGGCCCGATCATCAGCCTGCTGCCGATCTTCCTGATCGGTGTGCTCTTCGGCCTGGCCATGGACTACGAGGTGTTCCTCGTGACCCGCATGCGCGAGGAGTACGTCCACGGCGCCTCGCCCGACGAGGCGATCGTCGGGGGCATGCGCCACGGCACCCGCGTGGTCACCGCGGCGGCCCTGATCATGATCAGCGTCTTCGCCGGCTTCATCCTGTCCGGCGAGCCGATCATCAAGACCATGGGCTTCGCCCTGGCGTTCGGTGTCGCGGTGGACGCCTTCCTCATCCGCATGACGATCGTCCCGGCCGTGCTGTCGCTCCTGGGCCGCTCGGCCTGGTGGCTGCCGCGCTGGCTGGACCGGCTGTTGCCGAACGTCGACGTCGAGGGCGAGAAGCTGACCCGCGAGCTCGAGGACGAGCCCGCCCGGGAGCCCGTCCCCGTCTGACCGGAGCGCGGATCAGAGGCGGCGCAGGGCCTGCATGGCCTGCGCCGCCATCTGCGCCTCACCCAGGGCGTTGGGGTGCACGACGACCGGGTTGGTGCCCAGCAGCACCGGCTCGATCCAGCGCACGCCGATCGGCTGGCACGCGTCGTGCCCCTCCGAGACCCGGGTCATGTCGACGTAGGTGACGCCCGCAACCTTGGCGGCCCGCTCGATCGCGTCGTTGAGGGTCGCCTGGACACCGCGCAGGTAGGGGACGTCACCGGTGGCGACGGGCATCTGCGCGAAGCAGCCCCCGCTGGCCGGCAGGATCGACGGGTAGCCGAGGATCGCGATCTCGGCCCGCGGGGCCTTGGCGCGCACCGCCTTCAGCACCTGGACCAGCGCGGGGTAGGTCGTCGTCGTGATGGTGTCCTGGAACGACGAGCCGTACTGGTCCTTGCAGGGGCTGCCGGTGCCCAGCGTCGAGGCCCCCGCGATGCCGCACCGGATGATCGAGTCGATGAACACGCCGCTGTCGTTGCCGCCGATGGTCATCGTGACCACCTGGGTGTCCGCCGTGACCGCGTCCAGTTGCGGGGCCACCCCCGGGTACTGCCCGGTCAGGTAGTCACCGGTGTCGGCGCCCCCGCAGGTGACGTCGGTCAGCTGCGCGCCGGTGGCCGCGGCGATGACGTGCGGGTAGTTCGCCGTCGAGCGGAGGCACTGCGGCGGCGCGGTCAGGTCGGGCGGCAGGACGCCGGAGGCCGCGCTGTAGGAGTCCCCCAGCGCCACGTAGCGGACCGGACCGCCGGCCGCAGCCGGGGGCGCGATCAGGACCAGAGCCGCGAAGAGCACGGACAGGCAGGCAGCGAGACGGCGCACGGGGGGCACTCCAGCGGGGCGGGGACAGACCGCCCGGGACAACGACGGGCGGTCCCCGGCGTTACGGAGGTCACACGCGCGAGCGGGGAAAGTACTCCTTCCGGATGCCCGGCGACGGCCCGCAGGCCTCCCGACGTACTCCTGCCGTAACAGGCCTGACACCATTCCCGGAGTTTCCCGATCACGGGGCCGCCCCGCAGGCGCGCGAGTGCCGCGGTGGCTGGATCCCGCCTGGGAAGAGAAGGTGGGTCGTAGCGGATGGAGAGGATCCTCGTGACTGCCATAGACGCGGTTCTGGACGAAGCCGGGCTGACGAACGAAGCCGTTCGGTCCTATGTGAAGCACTGGGCGCAGCACACCGGCGCCGAGCGGGTCGAGGTCGTCAACGCCTCCGACGACGCGCGCCTGATCGCCGAGGCGCTCGAGGCCGGCGAGCTGCTGCCGGCGGGCAAGGGCCGCTACTACTCGCGGAGCCACCCCAAGGACACCGCCCGCTCCGAGGAGCGCACGGTCGTCGCCACGCACGACGCCGCTGACAGGGGCGAGTACAACAACTGGCGCCCGGCGTCGGAGATGCGGCCGATGCTCGAGGAGCGGATGGCCGGCAAGTCCGCGGGCAAGACGATGTACGTCGTCCCCTACGTGATGGCCCCGCCCGGCTCCCCGCTGCAGCCCTACGCCACCGGCGTCGAGCTCACCGACACCCGCACCGTCGTGCTGCACATGATCCGCATGGCCCGCGTCGGCGTGGAGTACGTCAACGAGCTCGCCGACCCGGAGTACTTCGTCCGCGGCGTGCACGTCACCGGCGACCTGGACAACCTGGGCCAGGGCACCGCCGAGGACCAGCGCTACTTCGTGACGATCGCCGACGAGCGCACGATCCTGCACTACGGCTCGTCCTACGGCGGCAACGCGCTGCTGGGCAAGATCGCCCACGGCCTGCGCCAGGCGACCTACGACGGCTGGGCCTCGGGCAAGTTCCTCGCCGAGCAGTTCCTGCTGCTGGGGATCACCGACAAGGAGACCGGCCGCACGTACCACATCTGCGGTGGCATGCCGAGCGCGTCGGGCAAGACGAACCTGGCCATGATCCTGGCGCCCGACGCGCTGGGTGACCGCTACCAGGTGCACTTCTACGGCGACGACATCGCCTGGCTGTGGGTGGACCCCGAGGACGGCCGCGTCTACGCGATCAACCCCGAGTTCGGCGCCTTCGGCGTCGCGAAGGACACCAACGAGGCCACCAACCCGACCGCCGTCGAGGCGATCTCCGAGGGCACCGGGACGATCTTCACGAACGTCGCCTACAACGAGCAGACGCAGGACGTCTGGTGGGAGGGCAAGAGCAAGACCCCGCCCGCCGACGTGACCGGCTGGCGCGACTGGAAGGGCGAGCTGATCTCGGAGCGCTCCGAGGCGGCGAAGGACGAGCCCTGGGCCCACCCGAACAGCCGGTTCACCACGACGCTGGCCAACATCCCGAACATCGCGCCGGACTACACGAACCCGAAGGGCGTGCCGGTCGACGCGATCATCTTCGGCGGGCGCACCCGGGACCGCGAGCCGCTCATCCGCGCGATCACCGACCTCGCCGAGGGCGTCTACGACGGCCTCACCCTGGGCGCGGAGGCGACCTTCGCCGCCGAGGGCACCGAGGGCGTCCTGCGCTACGACCCGATGTCGATGCGGCCGTTCATGGCCTACTCCGAGGGCCGGTACGCCGAGCACTGGATGAAGATCATCGGTGCCGCGAAGGACCAGCCGATCTTCGCCCACGTGAACTGGTTCCAGCGGGGCGACGACGGCCGCTTCCTGTGGCCGGGCTACCGGGACAACCTCCGCCCGCTGCTGTGGCTCATGCAGCTGCGCAACGGCGAGGTCACCGGACGGCAGACGCCGGTCGGCATCGTCCCGACGAAGGAGGAGCTCCAGCTCGAGGGCATGGAGAACCTCCGCGCGGACGACCTGGAGACGCTCCTGTCGATCGACACCCATCGCTGGCAGCAGGAGATGGGGCACCGCGAGCAGCACCTCTCGCTGTTCCGCGACATGCCCGAGGAGATCTGGGCGGCGCACCGCCGCGTCTCCGACGCCCTGGACGCCGAGGCGAAGTGATCCGCGGAGGGCTCACACCCTCCTGAACGCACCGGGGCCCGGTGGATCGGCAGCTCGCCGATCCACCGGGCCCTGTCGCATGCCCCCTCCCCCCGCGCCGAGTGCGACGAACTCGTGGTGATCAGCGCCCGATGACCACGAGTTCGTCACACTCGGCGGCGATCATGCAGCGCCGGCGGGTGCTCGATGCGTCTTATCGGGTGGAGACAGCTGACGGGAGCGCGGCGTGACGTTCGAGCAGTTCGTGGCGGCACAGGGGGCTCCCCTGCTGCGGCTGGCGTTCGTCCTGACCGGCGACCGGCACCTCGCCGAGGACCTGGCCCAGACGGCGCTGGCGGATGCCTACCGGCACTGGCGGAAGGTGACGGCGGCGCAGGACCCGCCCGCCTACGTCCGCCGGATGCTGGTGAACGCACACCTGAGCTGGCGACGTCGCCGGTCGAGCACCGAGCGGCCGACCGACCTGCCGGACACCGCGGCCGACCGGGCGGCCGGACCCGGGGACGCCCTCGCGGAGCGGGACCAGCTGCGCATGCTGCTGGCCGGCCTGGCGCCGCGGGCGCGCACCGTGCTGGTGCTGCGGTACTACGCCGACCTGGACGACGCCGCCATCGCCGAGGCCATGGGTGTCAGCGCGAGCGCCGTGCGGGCCACCGCCTCCCGGGCGCTGGCGAGCCTCCGGACCACCGCCCTCGCCGAGACCGCCCAGGAGGCGCCGTGAGCACCCCGACCGAACAGCAGCTGCGCGAGCTCTTCGCCGCCGACGCCGCGGGGGCACCCGACCCGGGTGGCCTCGCCGCCCTCACGCTGCACCGGGTGCGGCGCCGCCGCCGCGTCCGGACGACCGCGGCGACCGGGCTGATCGCGGCCGTGGTGGTCGTCGGCGGCGTGGCAGCCGTGCGGGGCGACGCGGGCCCGGGCGGGGGGCCCGGGCCGTCCGTTGTCGCCGACTGCAGCTTCGCCGTGTGGTTCGAGGGCACCATGTACGTCGCAGAGGCTCTCGTCCGGCCCCCCGCGGCACCGGTCGCCGAGCTCGGCGAGGCGGAGGTCGCGTCCTGCAACGACACCGGCCCCCTGCCGGGCGGCGTCGCCCGCCCCGAGACGCCGAGGCGGGTCACCGCCTCGGCGTACCCCGGGTACGGGCCGGAGCAGGTCCTCACGGTCGCCGACCCGGACGGCGTCCTCGCGCTGCTGTCCGCCGACCTGCCCCGCGAGCAGCGCCTGCCGATCCTCGCCGCGCTCCAGCAGGCCGGCGCCGAGTGGGCCGCAGCCACGGACTGACCGGGAACGACGAAGGGCCCCGACCTGCTGGTCGGGGCCCTTCGCTCGGCATTGCTCAGTCCAGGTAGTCGCGCAGCACCTGGGAGCGGCTCGGGTGGCGCAGCTTGCTCATCGTCTTCGACTCGATCTGCCGGATCCGCTCGCGGGTGACCCCGTAGACGCGGCCGATCTCGTCGAGGGTGCGCGGCTGGCCGTCGGTGAGGCCGAAGCGCAGCCGGACGACGCCGGCCTCCCGCTCGGAGAGCGTCTGGAGCACGCTCAGAAGCTGGTCCTGCATGAGGCCGAAGCTGACGGCGTCGACGGCGACGACGGCCTCGGAGTCCTCGATGAAGTCGCCGAGCTGGCTGTCGCCCTCGTCGCCGATGGTCTGGTCGAGGCTGATCGGCTCCCGGGCGTACTGCTGGATCTCCAGCACCTTCTCCGGGGTCAGGTCGAGCTCTTTGGCCAGCTCCTCCGGCGTGGGCTCGCGACCGAGGGACTGCGACATCTCACGCTGTATGCGGCCGAGCTTGTTGATCACCTCGACCATGTGCACCGGGATGCGGATGGTGCGGGCCTGGTCGGCCATCGCGCGGGTGATCGCCTGGCGGATCCACCACGTGGCGTAGGTCGAGAACTTGAAGCCCTTGGTGTAGTCGAACTTCTCGACCGCGCGGATCAGGCCCATGTTCCCTTCCTGGATGAGGTCCAGGAAGGCCATCCCACGGCCGGTGTAGCGCTTGGCGAGGGAGACGACGAGGCGCAGGTTGGCCTCGAGCAGGTGGTCCTTGGCGCGCTCGCCGTCCCGGGTGACCCAGGTGAGCTCGCGGCGCCGGGTGATCGGCAGCGTCTCCCCCGCGGCGGCGGCGTCGGCGAGCTTGTGGCTGGCGTAGAGCCCGGCCTCGATCCGCTTGGCGAGGTCGACCTCCTCCTCGGCGGTGAGCAGCTTCACCCGGCCGATGAGCTTGAGGTAGGCGCGGACGGCGTCGGTGGAGGCCGTCATCTCGGCGTCCTTGCGGGCCTTGCGGAGGGCCGCGGACTCCTCCTCGTCCCCCCACTCGAACTCGCCGGTGGGAGCGCCGGCCGCGGCCTCGCCGTCGGCCTCCGGCGCGTCCGTGTCGTCGTCCTCCTCCACCGCGGTGGCGGTGACGGTGACGGTCTCACCGGCGGCAGCGGTCTCGAGGACCTCGTCGACGGCGGTCGCGTCGTCGCCCTCGGCCGGCACGGCCTTGGACTTCGGAGCGGCCTTCGCCCGGGCGGGCGCCTTGGGCTTCGCGGCGGCCTTCGCCTTGGGAGCGGCCTTGGGCTTCGCAGCGGCCTTGGGCTTGGCGGCTGCCTTGGTGGGAGAGGTGATGGTTTCGTCCGTAGCGTTCGGGGCCGGCTGGGCGATGTCGGTCGCAGTCATCGTCGCCTCTCGTGACGGTGTCGGACGGCGTCGCGAGAACCTGCAGTCCTAGCGGAGAGGCCGGCGCGTGCGCGACGAGGAGCCGGCACGTGCTGAGGATGGGGAGCGGATGTCCTGCGGTACCGGCCTGATCGGCGCGTTCCCGGGGACGACGACCCATTTTAGCCCTCGCCGCCCGTCGGTGCCGCCACCCGTCCGCCGAGCCGCCCCTTCCGGGGTGAAATCAGGCCGGATCCTCGCCCGGCCGACGTGACGTAGTCCGCATCGGACCCGGACGGGCGGGGGCGATGGGCCCAGTGTTCCGGACCCCGTCCTCCCGGGCACGCAGGAGTGCGGGACCGGCTGCGGACGGAGGTGGCTCGTGCGGGACGAGGACGGCGGGCGACGCGCGATCACGGCGGCGCCCGGTCGGGCGCGCCGGACCTGGGCACGCCACCCGCGGCTGGGGATGGCGCTCAAGGCCGCGCTGGCCGCCTCGCTGGCCTGGGCCCTGGTGCGCGTCGTCCCCGGGCCCGCCGCCGACTACCCGTACTACGCACCGCTGGGTGCGGTGGTCGCCACGTCGACGACGCTCACCGGCTCCGTCCGCGAGTCGGCGCAGACGGTGACCGCGATCTCCCTCGGCGCCGGGGTCGCCCTGTCCGTGGACGCGCTGGCCGGGCCGAACCTCGTGACGATCGCCCTGGTGGTCGCCATCGGGGTGCTCGTGGCCGGCTGGCCTCGCCTGGGCAGCGCGCGGAGCTGGGTGCCGACGTCAGGGCTGTTCGTCCTCATCATCGGCAACACCAACCCGACCGGCTACGTGCTGGGCTACGCCGGGCTGACCCTCCTGGGCGCCCTGGTCGGGCTCGCCGTCACCGCCGTCTTCCCGCCCCTCCCCCTGGCACCGGCGCAGGCCCAGCTCCAGCTGCTGCGCGACACGCTGGCCGACCAGCTCGACGACCTCGCCGCTGCGCTGCGCCAGGAGAGCCCGCCGACGGCGGAGGGCTGGGAGGAGCGCACCCGCACGATCGACCCGGTCCTGGCCGGGATGCGCGCCGCCGTCGAGCAGTCCCTGGAGGCGCAGAGGGGCAACCGGAAGGCCCGCCGCTACGCGGAGGACGCCCGCCAGCAGGTGCAGCAGGCGCGCGCCCTGGAACGGCTGACCCTGCTGGTCGAGGAGCTCACCGACGCCCTCTCGGCCACCGAGCGCGCCGAGTTCGAGCGGGTGGCGCTGGGGCCGGCCCTGCGTCCGGCCGCGGCCCGCGCCCTGGCCGCCCTCGCCGACGCGCTCCGGTCAGTGCGATACCGGACGGCGGAGCCGGAGGCGTCGCGGGCGGCCGACGAGGCGCTGCGCCGGCTCACCGACGAGGTGCGGCGCGCACGCACGGCGACCCAGGACGACCTGTTCGTGGCCGGCAGCGTCGTCGACGCGGTCCGCCGCGGGCTGGTCGCGCTCAGCCCACCCGACGACGTGGTCGCCCGCTCGCTCGAGGCCCCGGACCCGCCGGAGGGCGCGCGCTGACCGCCCGGCCCCTCAGGTGCCGATCTCGGTGCGGACCGCGTACAGCTCGGGGAAGAACGTGAGATCCAGTGCACGCCTCAGGAACCCCACCCCTGACGAGCCGCCGGTCCCCGTCTTGGCCCCGATCGTCCGTTGCACGGTGAGCAGGTGGCGGAACCGCCACATCTGGAAGTTGTCCTCGATGTCCACGAGGCTCTCGCACGCCTCGTAGACCCCCCACGGGGTCTCGGTCGCCTCGTAGATGCGCCGGAACACCGGGACCAGTCCGGCCTCGAACCGCCACGGCTCCCGGACGTCCCGGCCCAGCACCTCCTCGGGGACGGCGAAGCCCGCGCGGGCGAGCAGCCGGAGGAACTCGTCGTAGAGCGTCGGGGCCTCCAGCAGCTCGGCCAGGAGCTGCCGGGCCGCGGGCTCGGCGTCGAAGACCTGGAGCATCGCGGCGTTCTTGTTGCCGAGCACGAACTCCACCGCCCGGTACTGGTGGGACTGGAAGCCCGAGGCGTTCCCGAGGGCGCCACGGAACTGCGCGTACTCGCGGGGTGTGAGGGTGGCCAGCACCGACCACTGCTCGGTGAGCGTCCGCTGGATGTTCTTGACCCGGGCGAGGCACTTGAGCGCGGGATCGAGGTCGTCGGCGGCGAGGTAGCCCCGTGCGGCCAGGAGCTCGTGCAGCACGAGCTTGAGCCAGAGCTCGCTGGTCTGGTGCTGGACGATGAACAGCAGCTCGTCGTGGTGCTCGGGCCGGCTCCGCGGGTGCTGGGCGGCCAGGAGCTGGTCCAGGCCGAGGTAGCCGCCGTAGCTGCGATCGGCGGTCAGGTCGGTCCGGATGGACTGCTCGAGAGCGCGCTCGGCACGCTCGGGCTCGTCGGGAGCGTTGGCCATGCCCGAACGCTAGCCCTCGCGGACGGCGCGCCCGCCTCCTCTGGAAGAGTGATCCGGCGTCCCGGAATGGCCGCGGCCTGCACGGGGAAACCCCATGTCCGGCGAACCACGGACGTCGGGCCTCCGCGGGGGCGAGATAGCTCACACCGCCGGAGCCGCGACTCGGCGGTCGTTTCGTCCGACCATCTAGGGTGCGGCGCTCCTTGGCGCCCTCCCGCGGTAGGCCAGAGAGGCAGACGTGACTTCGAGTCCCGGCGTTGTAGCTGACAGCGCGAACCCCGACGTGGTGCTCGTCGGTGGCGGCATCATGAGCGCCACCCTCGCGGCGCTGTTCGGCATCGTCGCGCCCGACTGGTCGGTCACGGTCTTCGAGGCCGGGCCCGCGCTGGCCGGCGAGAGCTCCGACGCCTGGAACAACGCCGGCACCGGTCACTCCGCGCTCTGCGAGCTGAACTACACCCCGGCGGGGCCCGACGGCCGGGTGGACGCGTCCAAGGCCGTGGGGATCAACGAGCAGTTCCAGGTCTCGCGCCAGTTCTGGTCGCACCTGGTGCGCCGCGGCATGGGCACCCCCCGGGACTTCATCTCCCCCGTCCCCCACGTCAGCTTCGTCACCGGCGACGAGGGCCGCCGCTACATGCGCGCCCGCTACGACGCGCTCAAGGCCCAGCCGCTGTTCGCCGAGCTGGAGCACACCGAGGATCCCGCTGTCCTCGCGCAGTGGATCCCGCTCGTCATGGCCGGCCGCGACCCGGAGCAGCCCGTCGCGGCCACCCGCTCCGTCGCCGGCACCGACGTCAACTTCGGGGCGCTGACCCGGATGCTGCTCGCCGACGCCGAGACCCGCGGCGTGGCCACGCACACCCACCAGCGCGTGGAGGAGATCGAGCGGGAGTCCGACGGCCGCTGGAAGGTGACCGTCGAGGACACCCGCTCCGGTGAGCCCCGCACGGTGCGCGCCCGGTTCGTGTTCGTCGGTGCCGGCGGCGGTGCGCTGCCGCTGCTGCAGAGCACCGGCATCCCCGAGATCGCGGGCTTCGGCGGGTTCCCGGTCAGCGGCATGTTCCTGCGCACCACCTCCCAGGAGCTGGTCGCCAAGCACCAGGCGAAGGTCTACGGCCAGGCGGCCGTGGGCGCTCCCCCGATGTCGGTGCCGCACCTGGACCTGCGCCTGATCGACGGCGAGTACTCGCTGCTGTTCGGCCCCTACGCGGGCTTCTCGCCCAAGTTCCTCAAGGCCGGCTCGATCTTCGACCTGCCGCTGAGCGTGCGCCCGAACAACCTCGGCTCGATGCTCGGCGTCGCCCGCACCGAGCTGGCGCTCACCAAGTACCTGATCAAGGAGCTCCTCCAGTCCCGCGCGGCCCGCCACCGCACGCTGCAGGGCTTCGTGCCCGAGGCCGAGGAGCACGACTGGGACATGATCACCGCCGGCCAGCGGGTCCAGGTGATCAAGCGGGACCCGTCCACGGGGAAGGGCATGCTCCAGTTCGGCACCGAGCTGATCGTGGGCGCCGACGGCACCATCGCCGGCCTGCTGGGGGCCTCCCCCGGCGCCTCCACGGCCGTCGCGGCGATGCTGACGCTGCTCGAGCGCTGCTTCCCCGACCGGACCGACGCCTGGCGCCCGCTGATCCAGGAGGCGATCCCCTCCTACGGCCACACGCTGTCGGACGAGCCGGAGCTCCTCGCCCAGGTCCGCAAGGACACGATGGAGACCCTCGAACTCGACGGCTGACCGGCCGTCCGGGGATGGGGCTACCGCCCCGGGGGGAATGCAGGGTAGGGTTCTGCTCGGTCGCTGTTGTACCTCTGCTCGTTCTCGAACGTCCGCAGTCGTCTCTGCCCTGACGTTCCTCTCGGTCCTGCCGGTCGGTGCGGCGGCCCCGGATCAGCGAGTGCCGATCCGGTCACCCCCAGCACGGAAGAAGTAACGACATGGCTCAGGGCACTGTGAAGTGGTTCAACGCGGAGAAGGGCTTCGGGTTCATCGCCCAGGACGGCGGCGGCGCCGACGTCTTCTGCCACTACTCCGCCATCGTCAGCGACGGCTACCGCTCGCTCGACGAGGGCCAGCAGGTCGAGTTCGACGTCACGCAGGGCCAGAAGGGCCCGCAGGCGGAGAACGTTCGCCCCATCTGATCTGAACTGATCCCCGACGGGGGTCACGGCGCCTCGTGCGCCGTGGCCCCCGTCGGCGTTTCCGGGGTCAGCAAGCCCGGGGTCGGGAACGCCGGCTACAGGCTCACCGCCACGGTCGCGGCCAGCTCCCGGACGGCGTCCAGGTCGGCCGGTGACCCGGCCCCCGTGAGGCTCAGCGGCGCGGCCACCTGCTTCCAGCGCAGCGCCCCCGTGATCCGGGCGATGCTGGCCAGCGCACCGGCGGTGTCGTCGTTGCCGTGCACGTAGACCCCGTACGGCAGCCCTCCCGTGGCGTCCAGGCACGGGTAGTAGACGGTGTCGAAGAAGTGCTTGAGCGCGCCGGACATGTAGCCGATGTTGGCCGGCGTCCCGAGCAGCACGCCGTCGGCGGCCAGCACGTCGGCCGCGCCCGCCGACAGCGCCGGCCGCAGCACCAGCTCGGTGCCCTCGGCCAGCGCCACCCCCTCCTTCACCGCTTCGAGCACCGCCTGGAGCGCGGGCGAGGGCGTGTGGTGGACGACGAGCAGACGCGGCATGCGGAGATCATCCCGCGCCGCTGCCGTCAGCTGGGCAGCGAGCCGCGGGCGACGACGTCGGTGGGCGCCTCGGGTGCCCGCCGTCCGGGCTCCAGGCTGATCCCGTAGCCGGGGAAGTCGTCGGCCCCCTCCACCTCCAGGGTGCGCAGCTGCAACCCGTCCTGGGTGACGTCGAACGCGCCCAGCGCCTTCGGGGTGCCCTGGTCCAGGCCCCAGAGGACGTAGGTCTCGTCGGCGCGGTCGTTGGCCGGCAGCGCGTGGCTGATCAGCTGCACGCCGTCGTCGCGGGCGAGCAGAGTGGCCATCGTCCGGCCGTCGGGCGCGGCGACCGGGACGACCATTGCCGGGCCCGGGCGCAGCAGCTCCTCTACCATGGCCGCCTCCGAAGCAGCGGCCTGCCGGGCCTCGTTCCGGTCGCCCATGAGCACGGCAGTCCAGCCCCCGAGGCCGACGACCGCGGCGACGGCGGCCGCCACCAGCACCGCCGTCCAGCGACGACGGGGCATCGGCACGGCCGCGGGCGCGGGTGAAGACGCAGGTGCGGGTGCGGGTGCGGGTGCAGTTCGCGCGGCCGGAGCTGCCGGGGCGTCCTGCGGCGTGCGGGCCACCTCGGCGCGCAGCCGCTCCCCCAGCGCCCGCGGCGGCTCGGCGGACGGCGCCGCGCCGGCCAGGGCCGCCATGACCTCGGTCGTCTGCTCGACCACCTGCCGGCAGCGCGCGCAGCCCGCCAGGTGCCGGGCGAACACCTCGGCATCCTCCGGCTCCAGGGCGTGCAGCGCCCAGCCGACCGCCAGCTCCTCGGACGCCTCGCCGTGCCCGCGGCCGGGCAGAGCGGCGCTCATCGGATGCTCCCGTCGGTCGGCGCGGCGGTGCTGCGGCCGTCGCCGGCCGGCCCGCCGCTGCTGCCGAGGTCGACGCGCAGCTTGCGCATCCCCGCCAGCATGCGGGTCTTCACCGTGCCCAGCGGGACCCCGGTCAGGGCCGCCACCTCCCGCTGCGTGTAGCCGCCGTAGTAGGCCAGGCCCAGCGCCTCCCGTTGCGCGGGCGGCAGCTCGCCCAGGGCGGTGCGGACCTGCTGGGAGACCACCCGGTCGACGGCCTGCTCCTCGGCGTCCACGGTTGCCGTCGGTGCGCTCAGCGCCATGTCGTCCTCCGCCCGGCGGCCGCGCCGCCGGTGTCCCTCCTCGCGGCGCACCGCGTCGACCGCCTTGTGGTGCACCATCGCCAGCAGCCAGGAGGAGACGGCGGCCCGCCGCTCGTCGAAGGCACCGGGGGTGCGCCACACCGACAGGAACACCTCCTGGACGACGTCCTCGGCGAGCCCGTCGTCCAGCAGGATGCGCCGGGCCAGCGCGAACGCCTGGCGACCGAACATCTCGTACAGCTCGTCGACGGCGCGGCGATCTCCCGCGCCGATGCGGACCAGCAGGGCCGCAGCGGCCGGGTTCTCCGGCCGACGTGCCGGTTCGTCCACGGACGCCACGGTATCCGCCCGCACCCGAGAGGGAGCGGCAGCACCGCGGACGGCGGTCGGTCGGGTTCCGGCGAGAGGTCTCACGCGATTCCTCCCCGGGGTCGGTGGCACGCCTACGGGGAGCATTCGTACCCGGCACGCGTTCGGTTCAGCCGGCTCCCGGACCGAGGAGGGTCAGGCCCGCTCGGCGCTCGGCACCTCCGCGGGGGCGGGCTCCTCCGGCTGGTCCCTGAGGAACAGGTACCAGTAGGACGTGGACACGAAGACCACCGCGCCGACGAGGTTGCCGGCCCCGGCCAGCAGCCAGTTGAGCCCTGTCTCACCCCAGCCGACGTCGGGCACGCCCGCGAAGATCGCCGCCGGCAGGAAGAACATGTTGGCGACCACGTGGTCGAAGCCCATCGCCACGAAGGCCATGATCGGGAAGAAGATGGCCAGGATCTTGCCCGCGACGTCCTTGGCGGCCAGGGACATCCACACCGCCAGACAGACCAGCCAGTTGCAGCCGACCGCCCGCAGGAACGTCTGCCAGGCGGACTCCCCCAGTGCCTTGCCCTCGGCGATCCCGGACAGCCGCTCGTAGGTCAGCCCCGCGTTGCCCCCGGCTCCCGACGAGCCGATGACGCCGGTCTGCACGGCCAGGAAGTAGGCGACGAGCAGCGCGCCCAGCAGGTTGCCCAGCAGGACCAGCGAGAGGTTCTTCGCGACGTCGCCCACGCCGAGCTTGCCGCGCATCGCACCGAGCGGGACCAGGGCCATGTTGCCGGTGGCCAGGTCGGACCCGGCGATGAGCACCAGGACGAGACCGAGGGTGAAGACCGCGCCGGTGAACAGCGTCGGCAGGGTGCCCCAGGTGTCGGGATCCAGCCCGGAGGAGACGGCGATGGCCACCAGCCCGCCGAAGGCGATGTAGGCCCCGGCGAGGAAGGCGCTGACCAGCACCTTGTCCCACGTCCGGTGCGTCTTCTTCGCACCGGTCGCGGCTGCGACCCGGGCGATCTCCTGCGGTTCGCGTGTCGTCATGCCTGCCTCCGGGAACCTGGGTGCACCGGCTCCGGCGCTACCCCGTCCCGCGCCCGGCGATGCCGAGAAGGCGCCCGGGCATGGGAAGCGATACCCGCGTCGGGACGGTCAGGACGCAGGTATCGCTTCCCATGCCTGGGTCACGGCTGGCGCTGGAGGACGAAGTCGTACCGCGCCTCGATCCACGGCACCTCGCTGCGGCCGCCGTCGGGGGTGGGGCCGGGCTCGCGCTCCTCGAACCGGACGACGAGCTCCTGCTTCGTCCCGAACACCACGTCGGTGTCCAGGTACTCCGCGCCCTCCTGGAACAGGTGGGTGATCAGCGGCGCGAAGCCCGGCACGGCCAGCAGGAAGTGGATGTGCGCCGGGCGGAAGTGGCTGATCGCGGTCCGCGAGATCAGCTCGCCGACCGGCCCGTCCATCGGGATCGTGTAGCCCTTGGGCGCGATGGAGCGCACGCAGTAGGCGCCGTCCTCGCGGGTCGTGTACTTGCCGCGCAACCGCGCCTCGTCGACCTCGCCGAGCTGCGCCTCGTAGACGCCCTCGTCGTCGGCCTGCCACACGTCGAAGGTCGCACCCGCCACGGGCGCGCCCTCCAGGTCACGGACGGTCCCGTGCACGTAGAGCGGAACGCCGTCCAGCCCGTCGGACATGTCGCCGCCGTAGGGCAGCTGCGGAGAGCCCTCGATGAAGAACGGGCCCAGCACGGTGGCGGGGGTCGCGCGGGGGTCGAGCCGGTGGTTCATCTGCACGACCAGCATCGACAGCCCGAGGACGTCGGAGGCGAGGATGAACTCCTCCCGCTTCGCGGTGCTGATCTGCCCGGTGCGCGTCAGCCACTGCATTGCGGCCATCCACTCGGCCTCGGTGAGCCGCACCTCGCGGGCGAAGTCGTGCAGGTGCCGCACGAGCGCCGTCATGACCTCGGCCAGGCGCGGGTCGCCGGCCGTCGCCCAGCGCTCGACCGCCAGGTCGGTGATGTTGTCCTCGGTGACGAGCTGCACGGTGTCCTCCTGCTGTCCTCGCGGCCGCGTCCCGGTCGCTCCGTCGCACCCCGCGACTGCCGCGGGGGTCCTGCCGTCCTACGGGGTGAGCACCAGCCGGACGCCCGGGTCGCCCGTGGCCTGACGTCGCCAGGCGGCGGCGACGTCGGCCAGCGGCACCGGCTCGTGCGCCACGGCCAGCCGCCCGGCGGCCGCGTGCCCGGCGACCGCTTCCAGCGCGTCGCGGCGCTGCACGGGGGTCAGCGCGTTGTTCGTGTAGCCCAGCACCGAGGCCGACCGCGACCGGAGGACCGCCGAGGAGAACTCGGCGGTGTCGCCGGACGCGCCGCCCAGGTTCACCAGCCGGCCTCCGTCGGAGAGCACCCGGGAGGCCGCCGTCGCCGCGACGCCGAAGACCGGGTCGACGACGACGTCCAGCCGCCCGCCCAGCGCCTCGCGGAACCGGCCGGCCAGCGCCTCGGCGTCCCCCTCGAGTGCGAGCACCTCGTCGGCGCCCGCCGCGAGCGCCCGGTCCCGCGCCCGCTCCGAGCGGGCGACCGCGACCACCCGCCCCGCACCGAGCACGCGGGCCGCCCCGACGGCGACCTGGCCGACGGCGCCGCCGGCCCCGAGCACCAGCACGTGCTCACCCGCGCGCAGGCCGGCCCGCCAGGTGAGCGACATCCACGCCGCCACCGCGGACAGCCCGAGGGCCGCGAGCGCGGCGTCCGGCACGTCGGCGTCCAGCGGCACCACGTCGTCCGGGCGGACGGCGCAGCGCTCGGCCAGGCTGCCGTCGCCCGGGGCCATCCCGGCGCTGGTGGCGAACCAGACCCGGGTGCCGGCAGCCAGCTCGGGCGAGCTCTCCACGACGCCCACGCCCTGCACCCCCGGCACGTAGGGGACGGCCGGCCGGCCGAAGTAGGAGGTACCCGAGGCGCACAGCAGGTCCAGCGGGACCAGCGGCGCCGCCGTCACCCGGACGACGGTGTCCGCGGCGCCCGGGACGGGGTCCGGGTGCTCCCCGAGCTCCGGGTGCTCCCCCGGGGTACGGACGACGGCGGCACGCATCGCGCGTCCCTCAGGCCTGCCCGCCGGCCGCGGGCAGCGGCGGCGCGGCGTAGGGGTCGGGGTCGACGGGTGCGTTGTTGAGGTCCACCGAGAGGAAGATGTCGTTGGCGACCGGGTGCCGCAGCTCCTCGGCCAGCTGGCCGATCAGCCCGGCGGTGCGGGCCAGCAGCGCGAAGCCGCGCAGCAGCTCCAGCGGCAGGCCGAGGTCGGCCAGCGCCGCTCCGCAGACGCCGGCGCCGTTGAGCGGCAGCCGCTTGCCGAGCACCTGCTCGTGCACCCGCCCGATGGCGGCGAACAGCGAGAGGTGCGGCCCGAAGACGCCCTCCTGGGTGGCGATCTCCATCAGCCGCGGCGTGCGCGGGTCGCCCTGCTTGTGCACGTGGTGGCCGAGCCCGGGCACGAAGCGGCCCAGCGCGCGCTGCGCGGTGACCGTCTCCAGCGCGAGGGCGTCCCAGCCGGCGTCGTCGACGGGCAGGGCGCCGTCCACCCCGCTGAGGACGTCGTGCAGGAAGCGGCCGCAGTCCTCGGTGACGCCGAGGAAGCGCGAGCCCCCGCCGAGCAGCCCGGCCGCCAGCGCGCCCTGGATCGAGTCCGGCGCCCCGAGGTAGGTCAGCCGGGTGACGATCGCCGTCGGGGTGAAGCCGTGGTCGGCCAGCGCGGCCAGCACCGCCTCGAAGACCCGGGTCTCCCCCGGGGTGGGACGGCGCTGGGTGGCCAGCCAGAAGGACAGCTCGCCGAAGCCGACCGTGCCCATCACGTCGCGGGCGAGATCGGTGCCGAGCAGGGTGATCGACTCCAGGCTCGAGGCGCCCAGGGCCGTGGGGTACTGCGGCTTGGCGTCCTGGGGCCGCTCGCTCATGCGTTCTCCTCCGTCGTGCTCAGCCAGCTCTGGATCTCGGCCCCGTGCTCGTCCAGCCCGGGGGGTGGCAGGCGATAGGTGGCCTCGGTGGCGGAGAAGGTGATCGGGTTGCGGACCGACGGGATCGCGGCCGCCCCCTCGCCGACGTCGACCACGGGGTCCAGGCCGATCTCCTCGGCGAACGCCACGCCCTGGTCGATGGTGTTGATCGGCCCGCACGGCACGCCCGCGCCGATGATGTCGCGGAACCACTCCATCTTCGTGCGGGTGCGCAGCCGCTCGACCAGCAGCGGCCGCAGGGCGTCCCGGTTGGCGGTGCGGTCCTCGTTGCGGCCGAACCGCGGATCGTCGGCGAGCGCGGGCACACCCAGCACCTGGCACAGCTTGCGGAACTGGCCGTCGTTCCCGGCGGTCACGATCAGGTCCCCGTCGGCGCAGGGCAGCGGCTCGTAGGGGAACAGGCTCGGGTGGCTGTTGCCCATCCGGAAGGGCACCACGCCCCCGGCGACGTAGGCGCTGGTCTGGTTCACCAGGCCCGACAGTGCCGAGGACAGCAGGTTGACCTCGACGTGCTGCCCGGCGCCGGTCTCGTGCCGGTGGTGGACGGCGGAGAGGATGCCGATGGTCGCGTGCAGGCCCGCCATCACGTCGAACAGCGCGACGCCGCCGCGGAAGGGTTCCCCGTCGGGGCTGCCGGTCAGGCTCATGAAGCCGGAGATCGCCTGCACGATGAGGTCGTAGCCGGGCAGCGCGGCGCCGCCGGGACCGCTGCCGAACCCGCTGATCGAGGCGTAGACGACCGCCGGGTTGACCGCGGCGACGGCGTCGTAGTCCAGGCCGAAGCGGGTCAGCCCGCCGGGCTTGAAGTTCTCGACGAACACGTCGGCGCGGCGGGCCAGCTCCCGGGCCAGCTCGACGTCGCCCGGGTCCTTGAGGTCCAGCGCGATCGAGCGCTTGTTGCGGTTGACGCCCAGGTAGTACGTCGAGACGCCCTCGCGGACCGGCGGCTGCCACGTGCGGGTGTCGTCACCGCCCTTGCCCTCCACCTTGACCACCTCGGCGCCGAGGTCGGCCAGCAGCATCGTGCTGTACGGCCCGGCCAGGATCCGGGAGAAGTCGGCCACCAGGAGCCCGGAGAGCGGCCCTCGTGCGGCTGGGGCGGGTGCTCCCGCTCCCGTCGTCTCGGCGCTCATCAGCGGTCGGTGCCTCCTCGGATCGGGAAATCTCGGACGGTTGTCCGCCCGCGACGCCAGGAGTCTCGACCGGGATCCGGCAGGCTGTCAACCGGACCTGAGGCCCCCTGAGGCGGCACGCGATCACCGGTTGACAGGTCGCCCCCAGCGGGCGAGGGTGACCCGCATCGCATGCCATGTCCGCACAACGGACGTTCGTCCGTCGAGTGCGTCCGACGTCAGGAGGAGACGATGAGCAACCCCGAGCCCACGCCGGAAGCCGGTCGCCCGGTGGTCCTCCGGGGCGGCACCGTCCTGACCATGGACGACGCCGGCACCGTGCTCGCGGACGCCGACGTGCTCGTCGTCGGCGACCGGATCGCCGCCGTAGGCCAGGCCCTGGAGGTGCCCGACGGCACCCAGGAGATCGACGCCCGCGGCGGCATCGTGATGCCCGGGATGATCGACACCCACCGGCACATGTGGCAGACCGCGATGCGCGGCTACGGCGCCGACTGGACCCTCACCCAGTACTTCGTCTGGTACTACCTCGAGCACGGCCGCACCTTCCGCCCCGAGGACGTCGCCGCCGGCAACCGGCTCGCCGCCCTGGAGGCCCTCGAGGCCGGCGTGACCACCACGGTCGACTGGTCGCACGGGCTGCAGAGCGTCGACCACGCCGAGGCCGCCGTCGAGGCGCTGCGCTCGGTGCCCGGCCGCTTCGTCCTCGCCTACGGCAACATCCAGGCCGCTCCCTGGGAGTGGACCGCCGACCCGGCCGTCCGCGCCTTCCTCGAGCGCCGGCGCGACGCCGCCGACGACATGCTCGGCCTGCAGCTCGCCTTCGACGTCACCGGCGACCCGGCCTTCCCCGAGAAGGCGGCGTTCGAGGTGGCCCGCGACCTCGGCCTGCCGGTCACCACCCACGCCGGCGTCTGGGGCGCCACCAACGACGACGGCATCCGGCTGATGCACGAGCACGGCTTCATGACCCCGGAGACGGTCTACGTGCACGCCGCCACGCTGACGCCGGACTCCTACCACCGCATCGCGGCCACCGGCGGCTCGATCTCGGTCTCCACCGAGTCCGAGCAGAGCGCCGGGCAGGGCTACCCGCCCACCTGGCAGGTCCGCAAGCACGGCATCCCGGTCTCGCTGTCGATGGACACCAGTGTGTGGTGGAGCGCCGACCTGTTCTCCGCGATGCGTACCACCCTGGGCGCCGACCGGTCCCGCGAGCACTTCGAGGCCCACCTGAAGGGCGACACCGTCACGCACGTGGCACTCCGGGCGCGCGACGTCGTCCGGTGGGCGACCCGCGGCGGGGCGGCGGCGCTCGGCCGCGACGACCTCGGCTCGCTGCAGCCGGGGAGCAAGGCCGACGTCGTCCTGCTGCGCAACGACGACTCCCCCGTGTCGTTCCCCGTGCTGAACCCGTTCGGCCACGTGGCGTTCCAGGCGCAGCGCGGCGACGTGCACACCGTGCTGGTCGACGGCCGGGTCGTGAAGCACGCGCACAAGCTGGTCGGCGTCGACCTGGCCGGCGTGCGCCGCGAGGTCGAGGCCAGCGTCGAGCACCTGCGCTCCACGCTGGGCGAGGAGGCCTGGGCCCAGGGCATGAACCCGGACCTGCCGGGTGCGGAGGTGCTGGACAACCCGTACCAGTACACCGACTACAAGTCCGACAGCACGCGGGCCGCGCGCGAGGAGGTCTACGAGGAGCACCTCGCCACGGAGCGGTGAGGCGGGCGCGGCACCCTGGGATCAGGACGGACGACGCATCAGGACGGACGACGGGAGGACAGGACATGGCAGGTCGCGGCACCGGCCCCGACTTCGTCGAGGCGCTCGCCCGGGGGCTCGACGTCCTCACCTGCTTCGACCGCGACTCCCCCACGATGACGCTGTCGGAGGTGGCCGCGGCGGCCGGGCTCGCCCGGCCGACGGCCCGCCGGCTGCTGCTCACCCTGGAGGAGCTCGGCTACGTGCGCGCCACGGGCGGGGCGTTCGCGCTCACGCCCAAGGTGCTCACCCTCGGGATGGCCTACGTGGGCGCGCTCGGGCTCTGGGACATCGCCCGCCCGCACCTGGAGGCGCTGGTGGCCCGGACCGGCGAGTCCTCCTCCATGGCGCAGCTCGACGGCTCCGACATCGTCTACGTCGCCCGGGTGTCGGTGCCGAAGATCATCACGCTGCGGGTCGAGGTCGGCACGCGCTTCCCGGCCGTGCAGACCTCGCAGGGCAAGGTGCTGCTGGCCGCCCTCTCCCCCGAGGACCTCGCCGCCACGCTCGCGGAGGCAAGCCGCGCCGGTCTGCCGCCGTTCATCGGGCCACCCTTCATCGCGCACAGCCCCGAACGGCTGCGCGACGAGCTGACCGAGGTGCGGGCCCGCGGCTGGGCGCTGGCCGACGAGGAGCTGGCGCCCGGCGTCCGCTCGGTCGCCGTCCCCGTGCGGGACGGGACCGGGGCGGTGCGGGCCGCCATGAACGTGACCGTGCACGCCGCCGAGACCAGCACCGACCGGTTGCTGGCCGAGCACCTCCCGCTGCTGCAGCGCACCGCCGGTGACGTCAGCGCGGAGTGGGCGCTGTGGCAGACGCGTCCGCACGTCGAGCTGCGCCGCGCTCCCGACGGCGGAGCGGCCACCGCCTGACCCGTGTGCCAGGGTCTCCCCCGTGCTGAACGTGCTCTCGATCCAGTCCCACGTCGCCTACGGGCACGTCGGCAACGCCGCGGCCGTGTTCCCGCTCCAGCGCCTCGGGGTGGAGGTGTGGCCGGTGCACACCGTCCAGTTCTCGAACCACACCGGCTACGGGAAGTGGACCGGGCGGGTGTTCGACGGCCAGGCGGTCGAGGAGATCGTGGACGGCATCGCCGACCGCGGCGTCCTGGGCGGGTGCGACGCCGTCCTCTCCGGCTACCTCGGCTCGGCCGACATCGGGCACGCCGTCGTGCACACCGTCGCCCGCGTGCGGGCGGCCAACCCCGCCGTCGTCTACGCCTGCGACCCGGTGATCGGCGACGTCGGCCGGGGCGTGTTCGTCCGGCCGGGCATCGAGGAGTTCATGCGCGAGGTCGCCGTCCCGGCCGCCGACGTCGTGACGCCCAACCACTTCGAGCTCGACCTGCTCTCCGGCACGACCACCCGGTCGCTGGACTCGGTCAAGGACGCCGTCGCCGCGGTGCAGGCCCTCGGCCCGCGGGTGGTCCTGACCACGTCGCTCGACGCCGACGACACCCCGCCGGACGCCGTCGACCTGCTGGCCTCGGAGGGCGGGCGGCACTACCGGGTGCGCACCCCGAAGCTCGGCGTGACGGTGAACGGGGCCGGCGACGCGATCGCCGCGCTCTTCCTGGCCCACCTGCTCCGCACCTCCTCCCCCGCCGAGGCGCTCGGCGCGGCCGCCGCGTCGGTGTACGGGCTGCTGGCCCGCACCGAGGCGGCCGGCTCGCGGGAGATCCTGGTGGTGGCCGGCCAGGAGGAGATCGTGTCGCCCACGCACGCCTTCCCGGTCGAGGAGGTCTGACCGCCTGCGGTCAGCGGCGTACCGCCGTCCCGAGGATCTGCGGGGCGGTGGATGAGGGGACCCGGGTCACGGGGAAGCGGAAGCGCTCGACCCGCTCGACGGTGAACCCGGCGGCGGCGATCGCGGCCTCGGTGTCGCGGGCGCAGTGGCACCCGCCGCCGACCGCCGGCCACACCGTCCGGTCGAGCACCCCCTGCACCCGCGCGAAGCCGGCGCTGTCGGCGCGCACGTGCTCCCAGAAGTGCAGCCGCCCGCCCGGGCGGAGCACCCGCGCCAGCTCCGCCAGTGCGGTGGCCTGGTCCGGGACGCTGCACAGCACGAGCGAGACGACGGCGGCGTCGAACGCGGCGTCGTCGGCCGGGATCGCGTCGGCCGTCCCGTCGACGACGGTCACGGGGACGGCGGCCCGCCCGGCCGCCTCCGCGGCGAGGGCGCGCAGGTGCGGCTCCGGCTCGACGGCGAGCACCCCGTCGACGCCGGGCGGATAGTGCGCGAAGTTCGCGCCGGTGCCCGCGCCGAGCTCGAGCACCCGACCCGCGACGCCGGCGAGCAGCCGTTCGCGGTGCTCGGCGGCCCCGTGCTCCTCAGCGGCCGCGGCGATCCGCACCCACAGCCGGGCGAACCACGGGTGGTGCACCGTCGTGCCGACCGCGCTCCGGATCATGCCCTCACCATGGCCCGCACCTGTCCGGCGCGGCAAGAGCCGCCCGCCCCGCGTGCGTGATCAACACGCACTCGTGGTCGCCTCGGCGCGCCTCGATACGACCCTCAGCGCGTGTTGATCATGGATGTGCGTCAGTCGACCGGGACGAGCATCGCGTGAGCCCGCACCAGGCCCTCGGGGTCGATGGCTGCAATCCGCTGGACGATCTCGTCGTCGACGACCGGCACCACCACGTCGACCGCTCCCCGGATGGCATCGGCGCTGATGGTGAATGCCGCACCCGACAGTGCGTCGTGCACGGCCGCCTGCAGCTCCTGGAGCTTCGCGGCCGTGTGCGCTGCCGCCACCACGCAGATCGGCCCGCCGTAGCGCTGCCGAAGTTCTGCTTCGTGCCGGTCCAGATCGCCGGTGAAGCTGAACGTCAGCACCCCCGCGTCGACATCGTCCGGTCGGGCGCCGGTCCACGCGGCATCCTGGTCGAGCCAGACGGCGCCCAGGTCCGGCTGCTCATCGGCGTAGGTCGTAGCTGCGCTCTGGGCCTCCGTCGTCAGCAGACGCTCGTCGACCACCGCCCAGCCACCGGCGGGCGGGTCACAAGGCGTGGGAGGGACGGAGTCCTGCACTCCCTCCGGCCGGGGCACCGAGTCCCGATCGCCGGGTGGCTCGGTCAGCGTGAAACGGTCCCCGTCCCACGTGCCGACGAGCCCGTAGTTGCCCCAGATGGTGCCGTTCGCCGACTCCTCGTCGTCCACATCGGCCCACTCGAACCCGACGACGTCCGGGCCGCCGCACTGCGGCGGCAGTGACTGCTCGACCCCGCCCAGGCACAGCTGCGGCCCGTGGTCCGGCGACTCCAGAACCGTCGTGCTGACGGCGTACCGCTGGGCTTCCACCGGCTCCGGGACTGGCGCGCTGCCGGCCGCTTCGGCGCATCCGGCGAGCAGAAGGCCACCGAGGAGCAGCGCCGCAGGCCGCCTGCTCCGGGTCATGGCGGGAACGGTAGGGGAGACACCGCCCCCGGATGCCGTGTGCGGACGCCGCGCGTGACCGACGACGCAGCCGGGGACGCCCGCGAGCGCGGATACTGTGCAGTCGTGCCCCCCGTGAGTTCCCTCCTGCCCCGCGCTGCCCGGACGACGCTGCGATGAGCGTCGTCGAGGAGCGGCCGGACGGCGGGCGGGAAGCGAAGGCAGCCGTGGGCGAGGCGGGCCGGCGGCGCACGTTCGCCGTCATCAGCCACCCGGACGCCGGCAAGTCCACGCTCACCGAGGCCCTCGCCCTGCACGCCCGCGTCATCGGCTCGGCCGGCGCGGTGCACGGCAAGGCGGGCCGGCGCGGCACGGTGTCGGACTGGATGGACATCGAGAAGGCCCGCGGCATCTCGATCACCTCCGCCGCGCTGCAGTTCGAGTACCGCGACGCCGTCATCAACCTGCTCGACACCCCGGGTCACGCCGACTTCTCCGAGGACACCTACCGCGTCCTCACCGCCGTCGACGCCGCCGTGATGCTCGTCGACGCCGCCAAGGGCCTCGAGGCGCAGACGATGAAGCTGTTCGCCGTCTGCCGGCACCGCGGCATCCCGGTGCTCACCGTCATCAACAAGTGGGACCGCCCGGGCAAGGACGCCCTGGAGCTGATGGACGAGATCAGCGAGCGCACCGGCCTGACCCCGACGCCGCTCACCTGGCCGGTGGGCATCGCCGGCGACTTCCGCGGCGTGCTGGACCGCGCCGACGGCACCTACCGCCGGTTCACCCGCACCGCCGGCGGCGCCACCATCGCCCCCGAGGAGACCCTGCCGGCCGCCGCCGCGCTGGCCCGCGAGGGCGACGCCTGGCAGCAGGCCGTCGAGGAGGTCGAGCTGCTGGAGGCCAGCGGCCAGGACCACGAGCAGTCGCTGTTCCTCGAGGGCGTGACGACGCCGGTGCTGTTCGCCTCCGCCGTCTCCAATTTCGGCGTCGGCGCGCTGCTGGACACCCTCGTCGACCTGGCCCCCGCGCCCACCGGCATGCCCGCGGCCGACGGCGCGGTGCGGGAGCTCACCGACCCCTTCAGCGCCTTCGTGTTCAAGGTGCAGGCCGGCATGGACACCGCGCACCGCGACCGGCTGGCGTTCATCCGGATCTGCTCGGGCGTCTTCGAGCGCGGCATGGTCGTCACCCACGCCCGCACGGGCCGGCCGTTCGCGACCAAGTACGCCCAGCACGTGTTCGGCCGGGACCGGGAGAGCATCGACGTGGCCTACCCCGGCGACGTCGTCGGGCTGGTGAACGCCAACGCGCTCGGCGTCGGCGACACCCTGTACGCCGACCGGCCGGTGCAGTTCCCGCCGCTGACCACCTTCGCCCCCGAGCACTTCGCCGTCTGCCGCGGCCGGGACGCCGCCAAGCACAAGCAGTTCCGCAAGGGCATCGAGCAGCTCGACAGCGAGGGCGTCGTGCAGGTGCTCAAGTCCGACCGCCGGGGCGACGGCGCGCCGGTGCTCGCCGTCGTCGGCCCCATGCAGTTCGAGGTCGCGCAGCACCGGATGGAGCACGAGTTCGGCGCCCCCGTCGACCTCGACCGGCTGCCCTACAGCCTCGCGCTGCGCACCGACGAGGCGTCCGCGCCCGGGATCCTCGCCGCCGCGCGCAACGCGGAGATCCTGCGCCGGGCCGACGGCGAGCTGCTCGCCGTCTTCCCGGACAAGTGGGGCCTGCGCGTGCTGCAGCAGAACAAGCCCGAGCTGCTGCTCGAGCCGCTGGTCGCCGCCCAGCTCTGACCCGCGCGCCGCTCAGCGGGGGCTGGGCACCTCCGGCCGGCGGACCGCGGTGAGCAGCAGGTACTCCCACTCCAGCGCGCCGTCGCGGGCGGACCGGCGCACGAGGTCGGCCAGGTCGGCGTCGAGCGCGGCCGCCCGGTCCGGCTCGTCGGCCAGCGCCTTGTAGACGGCGATGGTCGGGCCGTACCGCGCCTTGAAGTAGTCGCGGAACGCCTCGGGCGTGGCGAAGAGGTCGACGGGGAGCGTCCGGCGCTCGACCACCACGTCGGTCACCCGGTCGCCCAGCAGCTCGCGGACGTGCTGCTCGCTGCCCCACAGCGGAGGCGGCTGCGCCCCGGGTGGGGGCGGCGGCGCGTAGGGCTTCATGGTGGCGAACATCTGCCCGATGAAGCCCTCGGGCGTCCAGCTGAGCAGCGCGATCCGGCCACCGGCACGGCAGACCCGCACCAGCTCGTCGGCTGCCCGCTGGTGGTGCGGCGCGAACATCACGCCGATGCACGACACCACGACGTCGAACTCCCCGTCGGAGAACGGCAGCGCCTCGGCGTCGGCCTCCCGCCACTCCAGCTCCACCCCGCGCTCGGCGGCGCGGGCCCGGCCGGCCTCGAACAGCTCGGGGGTGAGATCGGAGGCGACCACAGCGGCTCCGGCCTCGGCGGCGGCGATCGCCACGTTGCCGGTGCCCGCCGCGACGTCGAGGACGCGGTCCCCGGGGCGCACCCCGGCGGCCGTGACCACGATCGGGCCGAGGTCGAGGAGGAGGTCGGTCGCGAGCGACGGGTAGTCGCCCGAGGCCCACATGGCGCGGTGGCGGGCCTTGAGCGCGCGGTCGGCGTCGGCGGGAGTGGAGGTCGTGGAGGTCATCGGTGCGGGGCCTTCGGGTCCGAGGGACCGGCGCCCCCGCGAGCCGGCGTGCTGGGTCAGCGCCCGTCAGGCTGGCGCCCGGGACCTCGGGCCGACAGGGTCCGAGGGCCCGGTCAGCCGATCTCGGCCGCCCGCAGGATCACCAGGGCCTCGTCGACCGTCGCCGGCTGGACCGGGAGGTGGGGCAGGACGCCGGGCAGCTCCTCGGGCTCCAGCCCGCTGTCGACCAGGGCCGCCAGCAACACCGCCGCCTCGTCCGGCGGGACCGGGACGGTGCACCCGGACTCCTCCAGCGCGGCACGGGCGAGGAACAACGCCCCCGCCAGGCTGTCGTCGGGCACCGGCACCTCCGGCGCCGCGACGGCGGCCCGGGTGGCGGCCTCGGCCGCGCGCACCAGGGACAGCGGCAGCCCCTCGGTCTCCACCTCGAGCAGGGGCACCGCGCCCAGGGCGGCGAGCACCAGCTGCTCGGCGTCGATCCGCAGCGGCGCCTCCCACTCCCCCGCCCGGACGACGGCGGGCAGGTCGTCGCCGTCCTCCCCGACGTCCTCGGCCAGCTCCGCCCACGCCGCCGGCCGGCGCTCGCGGGCGCGCTCGGCGGCGGCGACGCAGGTGGCGTGCACGAACGGCACGAGCACCTCGTCGTCGAACCGCTCGGCGTGCACGCCGCCGTCCGGCGTCAGGGCGTTCAGCGCGTCCTGGAAGCTGCCGGGCACCGCGTCGGCCAGCTCGAACCGGCCGTCGTCGTCACTGGCCAGCGGCAGCCCGCCGACCGCCCGCTCCCCGAGCGTCGGCCCGGTGGGCTGCGGCAGGCCGGCCCGGCGGCGCAGGTGCGGCCGGTCGGAGAGCCCCACCGCCCACGCGCAGCTCTCCGCGATCAGCGCGGGGGTCCGCTCCCGCAGCACCTCGCGGGCGAGCAGCCCCATCCAGTCGACGTCGAACACGGGCTCCAGTGTCCCAGCGGGCCACGGTCAGGGGGTGGGCTCGGTCGGAGGCGTGCCCAGCGGCGCTACAGCTCGCGGTCGCGGACGACGTGCACCGCGGCCTCCTCCGCCGAGGCCGCGGCGCCGTCGATGCCCTCGTCGCGGGCCCACAGCTGCTCGTCGGTGTCGGCGTCCCCGCCGTCGTCCGAGGCGACCAGCCGGCCCGCCCGGACGTCGCCCACCTCGTCGTCGAGCAGTTCGCCGTCGGTGTCGGAGCTGTCGCCGAGGCCGTCCCCCTCGTCCGGGACGCCGTCGGGCAGCTCCCGGGCCAGCCGCCCGTCGAGGCTCTCGCCGGCGGACTCCTCCGCCTCCGTCGTCCCCCAGTCCTCCACGGCCCAGGGGCGCTCGGGCGGCGAGTACCCGGTGTCCAGGACGTCGCGGACCCCGCGCGGGTCCTCGAGGGTGTCCTCCGCCTCGAGCAGCCCGGTGGCTTCCTCGGGGTCGGTGCCGTCCGTACCGTGGATCCCTGGCTCCACCATGTGCGTACCTCCAGCTGGGAGTGGGCGATGAGCGATCCGGCGATCGACCCCGCGGTGCCGCCGTCCGGCGAGGGGTGCGTGGAGTGCGATGCCAGCGGCGGCTGGTGGTTCCACCTGCGCCGCTGCGCCGCCTGCGGGCACGTCGGCTGCTGCGACTCCTCGCCCGGGCAGCACGCCCGGGCCCACGCCGGCGCGACGGGCCACCCGGTGGTGCGCAGCTTCGAGCCGGGCGAGGACTGGTTCTGGAGCTTCGCCTCCGACGGCCCAGTGGCCGGCGCGGAGCTCGCGCCGCCCCAGCACCGCCCGCTCGACCAGCCGGCGCCCGGCCCGCGCGACCGCGTCCCCGCCGACTGGCGGTCGCGGCTGCACTGACCCCGGCACCGGGCCGAGTGTCGTCCGGCCGGCGCCCGAGGGCCAGTGCCGCGCGCGCCGTCGACCGGCCACCGCCCGGCGGTCGGTCACTCCGCGGCGGCCCCCGCCGTGTGCCCCTCGACCTGCTCGCTGCCGGGCGGCCCGATCCACACCGTCTTCGCGTTCATGAACTCTCGCATGCCGAGCTCGGTGAGCTCCCGGCCGTAGCCGCTCTGCTTCACCCCGCCGAAGGGCAGCTCCGGGTAGCTGGTGGTCATCCCGTTGACGAACGCCATGCCGGAGGCGATGTCGCGGACGAACTGCGCCCGCTCGCCCTCGTCCTCGCTCCACAGGTTGCTGCCCAGGCCGTAGGGGTGGCTGTTGGCGATCTCGATGGCCTCGTCGAGCGAGTCCACGGTGAACAGCGCGGCGACCGGGCCGAACACCTCCTCGGCGTAGAGGTCCATCTCGGGGGTGATGTCGCTGAGCAGCGTCGGCTCGAAGAACCAGCCGGGCCGGTCCACCCGCTTCCCGCCGGTCAGCACGGTCGCCCCCTTCGCGACGGCGTCCTGCACGTACTTCTCGACGTCCTCCAGGCCGGACTCGGTGGCCAGCGGGCCGATCTGGGTGTCCTCGTCCATCGGGTCGCCGACGGTCAGGGCGGCGATCTTCTCGGTGAACAGGCGGGTGAACTCCTCGGCGACCTCGCGGTGCACGAAGAACCGCTTCGCCGCGATGCAGCTCTGGCCGTTGTTCTGGTTGCGGGAGGTCACCGCCACCTCGGCCGCCCGCTCCAGGTGGGCCGAGGGCATGACGATGAACGGGTCGCTGCCGCCGAGCTCCAGGACGGTGGGCTTCAGCGCGTCGCCGGCGATCGAGGCGACCGACTGCCCGGCCGGGGCGCTGCCGGTGAGTGTCGCCGCGGCCACCCGGTCGTCGCGCAGCACCCGCTCGATGGTCGACGAGCCGATCAGCAGGGTCTGGAAGACGTCGTCGGGGAAGCCCGCCTTGCGGAAGAGCTCCTCCAGGTACAGCGCGGTCTGCGGAACGTTGCTCGCGTGCTTGAGCAGCCCGACGTTGCCGGCCATCAGCGCGGGGGCGGCGAAGCGCATCGCCTGCCAGAGCGGGAAGTTCCACGGCATGACGGCCAGCACCACGCCGATCGGCTGGTGGACGACGTAGGCCTGCGCCGCCCCGACCGCGGCGGCGTCGTAGGGCTGCGGCTCGAGCAGCGCCGGGCCGTTGTCGGCGTACCAGCGCAGCGCCGCGGCGCACTTGCCCACCTCGGCCTTGGCGGAGGCGAGCGTCTTGCCCATCTCGGTGGTCATCAGCTCGGCCACCGCGTCGGTGTCCGCGTCGAGCACCTCGGCGGCGTCGCGCAGCCACTCGGCCCGCTGGGCCGGCGTCGTCCGGCGGTAGGCCGCCGCCGCAGCCGCCGCCCGCGCCAGCTTCTCCTCGAGCGCGTCGTCGGTGAGGGGCTCGAAGGTCCGGAGCGTCTCCCCGGTGGTCGGATTGGTGGTGGCGATGGCCATGGTGGATCCCTCCGTCGGTCGCATCGCTCACCTGCCCGGCGCAGCGCCGGTGAAACGGCCGCTCCGCCCAGCGGACCGGGGCGCGCGGTCCAGCCCGCCGTCAGCGCGTGCGGAGCACCTCCTCGAGCGCCGCCCGCACGCCGCGGGTGCGCACCAGGTCCAGCGTCGCCCGGTAGGTCGCGGCGAAGCGCTCGTCGTCGACCAGGTCGCCGAACAGCTCGCGGTCGGAGACGAACGCCAGCGGGTCGTCGGCCTGCCGTCCGGCAGCGGCCATGAGCCGCTCGCGCAGCGGGTCGACCACCTCGATCGGGGCGCCGTCCTCCCCCACGCCCTCGGCGTACCGGGCCCAGCCGGCCAGGACCGCCACCGAGCAGCGGATCTCGCCCCCGGAGGCCAGGTTCGCCCGCAGCACCGGGAGCAGGAACTTGGGGATCCGGTCCGAGCTCTCCGCGCCGAGCCGGGCGAGCGGATCCCGCATGGTCGGCGTGGCGAACCGGCCGATGAGGTCGGCCTTGTAGGAGTCCAGGTCGATGCCCGGCACCGGCGCCAGCGTCGGCGTCGCCTCCTCGTCCATGTAGGCGTGCAGGAACCGGCGGAACAGCGGGTCCTGGCAGACGTCGTGCATGTAGGTGTGGCCGGCCAGCGTGCCCAGGTAGGCCATGGCCTGGTGGCTGCCGTTGAGCAGCCGCAGCTTCATCAGCTCGTAGGGCTCCACGTCGTCCACCATCTGGACGCCGACGTCCTCCAGCGGCGGCCGGCCGCTGCCGAACCGGTCCTCCAGCACCCACTGCGTCCACGGCTCGCAGACCACCGGCCAGGCGTCCTCGACGCCGAACCGGCGGGCCAGGTCCGCGCGGTGCTCGTCGGTCGTCGACGGGGTGATCCGGTCGACCATCGAGTTCGGGAAGGGCACCTCGCGGTCGACCCACTCCCCCAGGGCCGGGTCCCGCAGCGCGGCGAAGGCGCCGAAGCTCCCCCGCGCGACGTCGCCGTTGCCCGGGATGTTGTCGCAGGACAGAACGGTGAACGGCGGGATGCCTCTCTCGCGCCGGCGGACCAGGGCCTCGGTGACCAGGCCGAAGCTGGTCCGCGGGGCGGCTCCGGGGACCAGGTCGGCCCGCACCCCCGCGTCGTCGGCGTCGAACGCGCCCGTCACGGCGTCCACGTTGTACCCGCCCTCGGTGATGGTGAGCGACACGATGCGGATCGCGGGGTCGGCCATCCGCTCGACGACGGCCTCCGGATCGTCCGGGGCCAGCAGGTACTCGATGACCGAGCCGATGACCTGCGCGCTCCGGTAGCCGTCGGGATGGGTGACGATCAGCGTGTAGAGGCAGTCCTGGGCGGCCATCACCTCGGCCATGCGCCGGTCGCCGGGCAGCACGCCGACGCCGACGATCCCCCAGTCCAGCGCCTGCCCCCGGCTCATGAGCCGGTCCAGGTACATCGCCTGGTGCGAGCGGTGGAAGCCGCCCACGCCCAGGTGGACGATGCCGGCGCGGACCTGCGCGCGGTCGTAGCCGGGCGTGGTCACCGACGCGCTCAGCAGGGGCAGGGTGCGGGAGGACAGTGCGGGCACCCGACCACCTTCCCCCGCGGCCCCCCGCCCTGACGGGAGGGGCGGACCGAATGGCGTTCGAGGATGTGGGATCGTCGCACCTACACGTCGAGACCGCAGAGCGACTGCGGTCAGGAATGAGGACCGATGCAGTTGCAGCTGTCCCCGGAGATGCAGGCCTTCCGGGAGGAGATGCGGACCTTCTTCACCACCCAGGTGCCGCAGGAGATCCGCGACAAGGTGGCCGCCCGCCGCCACGCGTCCAAGGACGACTTCGTCACGACCCAGCAGATCCTCAACGCTGCCGGGCTGGCGGTGCCGCACTGGCCGGTCGAGTACGGCGGCCGTGACTGGACCCCGCTGCAGCGCCACATCTGGCGCGAGGAGATGCAGCTGGCCCACGTGCCCGAGCCGCTGGCGTTCAACACCAGCATGATCGGCCCGGTGCTGGCCCAGTTCGGCAACCAGGAGCAGAAGGACCGCTTCCTGGCCAAGACGGCCAACCTCGACATCTGGTGGTGCCAGGGCTTCTCCGAGCCCGACGCCGGTTCCGACCTGGCCGGGCTGCGCACCACCGCCGTCCAGGACGGCGACGAGTGGGTCGTCAACGGTCAGAAGACCTGGACGACCATGGGCCAGTACGCCGACTGGATCTTCTGCCTCGCCCGCACGGACCCGACGGCGGAGAAGAAGCAGCGCGGCATCTCGATGCTGGTCTTCCCGATGGACACCCCCGGCGTGACCCTCCGCCCGATCGAGCTGCTCGACGGCGGCTTCGAGGTCAACGAGGTCTTCTTCGAGGACGTCCGCGTCCCGTCGGAGAACCTCATCGGCGAGGTCAACAAGGGCTGGGACCAGGCCAAGTTCCTGCTCGGCAACGAGCGCGTGGGCATCGCCCGCGTCGGCGGCACCAAGGGCATGCTCGCCCTGGCCAAGGAGCTGGCCCGCGAGACGACCTACAACGGCCGTCCGCTGCTGGAGGACGCGCGCTACTCCTCCCGCATCGCCGAGATCGAGAACGAGCTCGTCGCCCTGGAGCTGACCGCGCTGCGCGTGGTCGCGAACTCCGCCGACGGGAAGCCGCACCCGGCGTCCTCGGTGCTCAAGCTCAAGGGCTCGGTGCTCCAGCAGGAGGTCACCGAGCTGATCGTCGACATCGCCGGCCCGCTGTCGGTGGCCTCGTTCGCCGAGGAGGGCTCCGACGTGCCCGACTGGGCGCGGGTCTCGGCCCCCGAGTACCTCAACTACCGGAAGGTCTCCATCTACGGAGGCTCCAACGAGGTGCAGCGCGTCATCATCAGCGGCACGATCCTGGGGTTGTGAGATAGCCATGGACTTCACCTACGACAGCGAGCAGAACGACCTGCGCGAGGCCGTGGCGGCGCTGCTGGCGCGCGCCTACGGCGACAGCGAGGTGCGCCGCAAGGTCACCAAGAACGACCCGGGCTTCGACGAGAAGGTCTGGACGCAGCTGGCCGAGATGGGCCTGCTGGGTCTGCCCTTCGCCGAGGAGCACGGCGGCATGGGCGCCGGCCCGGTCGAGGTCGCGATCGTCGCCGAGGAGATCGGGCGGGTGCTCGCACCCGAGCCGTTCATCGAGGCCGTCGTCCTCGCCGGCGGGCTCGTCGACGCCGTCGGCACCGACGCGCAGAAGGGCGAGCTCCTCGGGGCCCTCGCCGGCGGCACCTCGGTGCCGGCCTTCGCGCACGCCGAGATCGGCGCCCGCTGGACGGCGTCCGCCTCGGCGGTCACGGCCACCGAGGCCGGCGGCAGCTGGACGCTGAGCGGCGTCAAGGAGCCGGTGCCGCACGGCGCCCGCGCCGACGTCCTCGTCGTCTCCGCCGCGCTCCCCGGCGGCGGCACCGGGCTGTTCGTCGTGAACGGCGACGCCTCCGGGCTGAACCGGACCGGCTACCGCAACATCGACGGCACCCGGTCGGCCAAGGTCCGCTTCGAGGGCACCCCGGCGACCCAGCTGGGCACCGGCGGCGACCAGACCGACGCCATCGAGCGCGCGCTGGCCGTGGCCCGGATCGCCTACGCGCACGAGTCCGTGGGCGCCATGGACACCGCGCTGCGCACCACCACCGAGTACCTGAAGACCCGCAAGCAGTTCGGGGTCACGCTGAACAAGTTCCAGGCGCTCAACTTCCGCGCCGCGGACATGTACGTGTCCCTGGAGCTGGCCCGCAGCATCGCGCTGTGGGCCTCGGTGGTGCAGCTCTCCGACGGTGACGTCGTCACCGCCGCCGACCGGGCCCGGCTGCTCACCAGCCGCACCGGCCGGCACATCGGCAAGGACGCCATCCAGCTGCACGGTGGCATCGGTGTGACCGCCGAGTACAAGGTCGGTCACTACACCGCCCGGCTCACCGCCATCGACCACCTGCTGGGCGACGGCGACTTCGCCGCCGACCGGCTGGCGGCGAAGGTCGGCAGCTACCCGACCGTGGACCCGCTGGGCGCCCCGTACGCCTGACGCACCCGCGAGACGACAGAGCCCCGCTCCCCTTCGGGGGGCGGGGCTCTGCCGCGTCCGGCGGACTTCCGGTGCAGGAAGTCCGGGACTTCCGGTGCAGGAAGTCCGGGGAGGGGTGGGTCAGTCGGCGAGCATGGCGCGCCGCAGCTCGACGGCGTCGGTGCGGACGGCGTCGAGCACCGGCACCACGTCGTCCTCGCGCAGCCGGCCGCAGCTGACCCGCACGATCGGCACCGTGTCGTAGTCCTCCGTCGTCAGCCGGGCCGCCACCTCGAAGGCGCTGCGCAGCAGCGCGCCCTCCTCCGCCCGGTAGTCGTCGACGTGCTTGAGCGGGGCGATCATCGGCTGCGGGAACCCCCACTGCTCGAGCGCCACCGCGGTCAGCCGGAGGCAGTTGAGCCCGTAGCGCCGGGTCTCCGCCGCCCGGCGCCCCGGGAAGGTCGGCTCGGCGGCCACGATCTCGGCGTAGCCCTCGCTGTCGTTGTGGAACAGCAGCGCGGCGCCCATCTGGGCGAGCAGCCCGAGGCAGAGCGCGTCCTGCGGCCGCTCGGCGAAGCGCGGCGCCAGCGTGGACGCCGCCAGCGCCAGGTGCGTGCTGAAGTCCCAGAAGTCCTCGGGCAGCCGCGACTCGTCGTCCAGGTCGGTGAGGGCGACGGTGGCCATGGTGCGCACCGTGGTGAAGCCGACGACGGTCACCGCGAACTGCAGCGAGGTGACCCGGCCGCGCATGCCGAAGTAGGCGGAGTTGGCCAGCTTCATCACCCGGCTGGCCAGCGCGACGTCGGAGGCGAGGATCCTGGCCAGCTCCTTGGCGCTGGTGTCCTCGGCGTTGGCCACCGAGACCAGCTGCGCGGCGACCGGCTTCTGCGAGGCCATCGTGTCGATGCTGGCCAGGACCTTCTCGACGTCGAAGGTGGGAGCCGGCACGGACGCGAGGTCGGCTCGGGGGAAGGGCGTGACGGTCACGGTGCGGTCTCCCCGTGGGTGGCGAACCAGGCGGCGGCGTGCCCCCCGGTCATGGGCTCGGCCAGGCTGAAGCCCTGCAGGTAGGTGGCACCCAGCCGCTGGAGCTCGTCGGCCTGCTCGGTGGTCTCCACGCCCTCGGCGACCGTGCTCAGATTGAGGTTGCGGGCCATCGCGATGACCGCCGAGGCGATCTCGGAGTGGCCGTCGGACAGCTCCGCCACGAAGGAGCGGTCCACCTTCAGGCAGTCGACCGGCAGGTGCCGCAGGTAGGCCAGCGACGAGTAGCCGGTGCCGAAGTCGTCGATGGCCAGGTCGACGCCGATGTCGCGGAGCTGCTGGAGCACCTGCTGCGCCGACTGCGGGTCCTTCATCAGCGCCGACTCGGTGATCTCGATGGAGATCCGCGAGGCCTGCAGGCCGTGCCGCTGGAGCGCCGCCACGACCTGCGCGGGCAGGTTCCCGTCCAGCTGGAGGGCCGAGACGTTGACGTTCGCCCGTCGCGGGGCGGCCGCACCCATGAGCCGGTCCCACTCCGCGAGCTGCCGGCAGGTCTCGTCGAGCACGAACAGCCCCAGCCCGGCGATCAGGCCGCTCTCCTCGGCCAGCGGCACGAAGACCGTCGGGCTGATCGGTCCGCGCTCGGGGTGCTGCCAGCGGGCCAGCGACTCGACGGCGACCGGTGTGCGGTCCGCGGTGCTGAAGATCGGCTGGTAGAGCAGCGTGAGCTCGCGGTTGTCGATGGCGTCGCGCAGCTCGGTGACCATCCGCAGCTTGTCCCGCGCCTCGGCCCGGCCGGCCTGGTCCAGGACGCTGATCCGGCCCTTGCCGCCGGCCTTCGCCTGGTACATGGCGATGTCGCAGTCACGGATGAGCTCCTCGGCCGCGACGTGGTCCGCGGTCTGCACGGTGACGCCGACGCTGGCGTGCGGGCGCACGTCGACCCCGCCGAGGCGCAGCGGACGGGCGAGGGCAGCCGCGATCCGCTCGGCGAGGGCGACCACGGCCTCCTCGTCGACCTGCTCGCACACCACCACGAACTCGTCGCCCCCGAACCGGGCGACGAGGTCGCCCGGCCGCACCGTCGCGCGGAGCCGGTTCGCGACCTCGATGAGCAGCTCGTCGCCGGCGGTGTGGCCGAGGGAGTCGTTGACGACCTTGAAGTTGTCCAGGTCGAGGAACAGGCAGGCCAGGCCCCCGACGCCCGGGCGGAACCGCTCGGCCACGTACTGCGCCAGCAGGGTGCGGTTGGGCAGCTCGGTGAGCGGGTCGTGGTGGGCCTGGTGGGCCAGCCGCGCCTCGAAGGCCAGCCGCTCGGTGATGTCCTCGATCGTGGCGACGAAGCCGGCGCCGACGCCCGGGGTGAACAGGTGGGCGAACCGGATGATCGTCGTCCGCACCGTGCCGTCGTCCCGGACGAGGCGTGCCTGGACCTCCACCTCCCCGCCGTCCAGCGCGGCCGAGACCTGCTCGATGACGGCGTCGAGGTCGTCGGTGTGCACCGTGTCGATCCAGCCGGTGCCCAGCATCTGCTCGGCACCGCGGCCGACGAGGCCGCAGAACGCGTCGTTGACGTGCGCCAGGCGCATGCCTTGCTCGGAGAGCAGGGTCGGCACCGGGGAGCGCTCGGTGAGGGCGGAGAAGCGGCGCTCGTGGGCGTCCGCGGTGGCCCGCAGGGCGCGCTCCTGCTCGTTCGCGGTGGAGCGCAGCATCACCGTCCACCGGCGCCCGCCCGGCGACGGCGTCGTGAGCACGCCTGCCTCGACGAGCGCGCCGCTGGCGGTGCGGACGTGCAGCGTGCGCCGGGCCGAGCGCTCCCGGCGGAGCAGCAGCTTGAGCTCGCCGCCGCCGAGGGTCGGGAACAGCTGCTCGACCGGCATCGCGCAGAGGTCCTCGAGGCCGTAGCCGAGGAGCTGCACCGCGCCCTCGTTCGCCCAGGCGAACCGCTGCGTGCGGCCCGAGGTCTCGGCGACGAGGAGGGCCAGCGAGTCGCTGACCGAGGCGCTGTAGAAGACGGAGGAGACGATCTCCGGCGGAACGTGGTCGTCCGACGCACTGACGGCGGTCACGGTCCTCCTCTGGTGGTCGCGGTAGGGCGCCCGTTCGGGCGCGCCACCAGCTACTTCGGCGTCCCCCCACCCGGTCTTTGAGCCGATTTCGTCCGGTTCCCCCGTTGGGGGGACGCATCGCGCGGCTAGCCTGCGGGCCGAGGAGGTGCCGTCATCCCCGTGTTCCCCCGCACCCGCAGGCCGGCCCGCCGCACCGCGGTCGCCGCCGTCCTCGCGCTCGCCCTGGGTTCCTCGGCCTGCGCCGGCGACGCCGACCCGGTGCACGCCTTTCCCGACGCGGCGCTCGCCGCCTGCGTGGCCGGGGCCGCAGGCCTGCCCGCGACGACGGAGCTCTTCGCCGACCGCGACCTGGCCGCGATCGAGGAGCTGCACTGCGACGGGCTCGACGCCTCCGCCCCGATCCGCTCCCTCGACGGTCTCGAGCGGCTGACCGGGCTGCTCGACCTCGATCTGCCCCGCAACGAGATCACCGACCTCGGGCCGCTGGCGTCGCTCCCGCGGCTCAGCACGCTCACCCTGACCGACAACGCCATCGGCGACCTCTCCCCGCTGGCCGGGCTCCAGCTGTTCGACCTCGGCCTGTCGCAGAACCCGGTCCGGGACCTCGCCCCGCTGGCGAAGATGCCGACCCTGCGCGCGCTCGGCCTCGCGGCCGCGCAGCTCACCGACATCTCCGTGCTGGCCCGCGCCGACGGTCTGAGCCGGCTGGACCTGAGCGGCAACGCGATCACCGACGTCTCGCCCCTGGCCGGGCTGCCGAGCCTCGACACCCTGCGCCTGGGCCGCAACCAGGTCGTCGACCCCTCCCCCCTGGGCACGATCCCGACGCTGCTGATCCTGGACCTGTTCGACAACGAGATCACCGCCGTGGGCGGGCTGGCCGAGGCCCCGCTGCTCCAGGAGCTCCAGCTGGGCGCCAACCCGCTCACCGACCTCACCCCGCTGCTGCGCGTGGCCTCGCTGGTCAACCTGGGTCTGGACGAGACGGACGGGACCCGGCTGACCGGCATCGAGCAGCTGCGGGCCGCCGGCGTCTCGGTGAACGGGCTGGCCTGACGCGTCACCCCTCCGGACGTGGCAGTGGTCACATCGGCGGGCCCCGAGCGGAGCCCGGGTCGTTCCCCAGGCATGATCCTCCCGGATCACCGAGCACGCGTTCGACCCCAACCACCTGCCGACCGGCTGCGCGCCGGCCGGCGATGATCGGAGCCACGTTGCACATCGGAGTGCCGCGCGAGAACCGCCCCCGCGAGACGCGGGTGGCCGCCACGCCGACGACGGTCACCCAGTTGGTCGGTCTGGGCTACGACGTCGTCGTCGAGGCCGGGGCCGGGGCGGCCAGCAGCTTCCCCGACGAGGCCTTCGCCGCCGCCGGCGCCCGCATCGGCACCGCCGACGAGGCCTGGCAGGCCGACGTGGTCCTGCGGGTCACCGCGCCCTCGGTCGAGGAGATCGCCCGGCTGCGGGACGGCGCGACGCTGATCGGCATGATCGCCCCGGCGTTCAACCCCGACCTGGTCGCCGCGCTCGCCGCCCGCCGGATCACCGTGCTCTCGATGGACGCCGTGCCGCGCATCTCCCGCGCGCAGTCCCTCGACGTGCTCAGCTCCATGGCCAACATCGCCGGCTACCGCGCCGTCGTCGAGGCCGCGCACGTGTTCGGCCGCTTCTTCACCGGCCAGGTCACCGCGGCCGGCAAGGTGCCCCCGGCCAAGGTGCTCGTCGCCGGCGCCGGCGTCGCCGGCCTGGCCGCGATCGGTGCCGCCAGCAGCCTGGGTGCGATCGTGCGGGCCACCGACGTCCGCCCGGAGGTCGCCGAGCAGGTGCGCTCCCTCGGTGGTGAGTACGTCGCGGTGAAGGCCGGCGAGCAGGAGGTCAGCTCCGACGGCTACGCCCGCGAGATGGGCGAGGACTTCAACCGCCGCGCCGCCGAGATGTACGCCGAGCAGGCCAAGGACGTCGACATCGTCGTCACCACCGCGCTCATCCCCGGCCGGCCCGCGCCGCGGCTGATCACCGAGGAGATGGTCGCCTCGATGCGCTCGGGCTCGGTCATCGTCGACATGGCGGCCGCGCAGGGCGGCAACGTCGCGGGCTCCGTGCCGGACGAGATCGTGGTGACCCCCAACGGCGTCTCGATCATCGGCTACACCGACCTCCCGGGCCGGCTCCCGGCGCAGGCCTCGCAGCTGTACGGCACCAACCTGGTCAACCTGCTCAAGCTGCTCACCCCGGGCAAGGACGGCGTGCTCGTCCTCGACCTGGACGACGTCGTGCAGCGCGCGATCACCGTGGTCCGCGAGGGCGAGACCCTCTGGCCCCCGCCGCCGGTCCAGGTCTCGGCCGCGCCTGCGCCTGCCGCGGCCGTGGCGCCCAGGCCGGCCGCTCCCCCACCGGAGCCACCGAAGCCGGGACGGCGTCTCGCGCTGGTCGGGCTGGGCGCCGCGCTGCTGTTCGTGCTCGCCGGGTTCTCCCCCGGTGAGCTGGTCCAGCACCTCACGGTGTTCGCGCTCGCCGTCGTCGTGGGCTTCTACGTGATCAGCGGGGTGCACCACGCCCTGCACACGCCGCTGATGAGCGTCACCAACGCCATCTCCGGGATCATCGTCGTCGGCGCCCTGCTCCAGATCGGGCACGACGACGCCCTGGTGACCGCGCTCGCCTTCGTGGCGATCCTCGTCGCCAGCATCAACGTCTTCGGCGGCTTCGCCGTCACCCGCCGCATGCTCGGGATGTTCACCCGCGGCCCGAGCACCGGGAGTGCAGCACGATGACCGCCACGGGTGCCGCGTCCGCGGCCTACATCGTCGCCGCGCTGCTGTTCATCCTCAGCCTCGCCGGCCTCGCCAAGCACGAGACGGCGAAGGCGGGCAACGCCTACGGGATGGCCGGCATGGTCATCGCGCTGGTCGCCACCATCGGCCTGGCCGTCGACCACGGCCTCTCCGGCACCGGCGCGGCCCTGATGGTCGTCGCCGTCGTCATCGGTGCCGCCATCGGGCTGTGGCGGGCGGCCAAGGTCGAGATGACCGGCATGCCCGAGCTCATCGCGATCCTGCACAGCTTCGTCGGCCTGGCCGCGGTGCTGGTCGGCTGGAACGGCTACCTCTCGGTCGAGGCCGACCTGGAGAACCAGACGGAGGTCTCCTCCGACCTGCTGGGCATCCACTCCGGCGAGGTGGCGATCGGCGTCTTCATCGGCGCAGTGACCTTCACCGGCTCGATCGTCGCCTTCCTCAAGCTGTCGGGCCGGATCAAGAGCAACCCGCTGGTCCTCCCGGGCAAGAACTGGCTCAACCTGGGCGCGCTCGTCGCGTTCGCCGCGCTGACCGTCGTCTTCGTGGTGGAGCCGAACCTGCCGGTGCTCGCGGTCCTCACGCTGCTCGCGCTGGCGCTGGGCTGGCACCTGGTGGCCTCGATCGGCGGCGGCGACATGCCGGTCGTCGTCTCGATGCTCAACAGCTACTCGGGCTGGGCCGCGGCGGCGTCGGGCTTCCTGCTCGGCAACGACCTGCTGATCATCACCGGCGCGCTGGTCGGCTCCTCGGGTGCCTACCTCTCCTACATCATGTGCAAGGCGATGAACCGGTCGTTCATCTCGGTGATCGCCGGCGGCTTCGGCAACGAGGGCAGCGCCGCGGCCTCCGACGTCGACTACGGCGAGCACACGGAGATCTCCGCCGAGGACACCGCCGAGCTGCTGCGCGACGCGAAGTCCGTCGTCATCACACCCGGCTACGGCATGGCGGTGGCGCAGGCCCAGGGCGCGGTCGCCGAGCTGACCCGCAAGCTCACCGAGCGCGGCGTCGAGGTGCGCTTCGGCATCCACCCGGTGGCCGGGCGGCTGCCCGGGCACATGAACGTGCTGCTGGCCGAGGCCAAGGTGCCCTACGACGTCGTCCTCGAGATGGACGAGATCAACGACGACCTGGCCGACACATCCGTCGTCCTCGTCATCGGGGCCAACGACACGGTGAACCCGGCCGCCGCGGACGATCCCACGAGCCCGATCGCCGGCATGCCGGTGCTGCGGGTGTGGGAGGCCGAGCGGGTGGTGGTGTTCAAGCGGTCGATGAACACCGGCTACGCCGGCGTCCAGAACCCGCTGTTCTTCCGCGACAACAGCCGGATGCTGTTCGGTGACGCACGGGAGCGCGTGGAGGACATCCTCCGGGCCCTCTGAGGCCGCAGGAGGTTCTTCTCACTGCCCCTGTCCCGGGACGCCGCGTCGGCCTACGGTCGGTGCATGCGTGCGCACGGATCGGTCGTCGAGCTGCCTGAGGCGGGCCCGGCCGACCACCTGTGCTGGGTGCACGACGACGACGCGGCGTTCGACCTCGCCGTCCGGGCCTTCCTGGCCGGCGGGCTGGCCCGGGGCGAACGGCTGCTGTGCGTCGGCGAGCGGGCCATCGCCACGCTCGCCGGCGCCGCTCCCGACCTGGGCGACGTCGGCGCGCTGGTCACCCGCGGCGCCCTGGAGACGATGACGGTCGAGGAGGCCTACGCCGCCGCGGGCCCCCTCGTCGCCGACCGGCAGCGCGCCTTCTACGACGCGGCCACCCGGCGGGCGCTGGCCGACGGGTACCAGGGCCTGCGCGTCGTCGCCGATCTCAGCGAGCTCGCCGCCGACCCCGCGCAGCACGAGCAGCTGCTGCGCTGGGAGCACGCCGCCGACGAGCTCATGGCCTCCGGCGGAGGCATGTCGGCCATGTGCGCCCACCGCAGCGACCTGCCTCCCGCGCTCCTCGGCGACGTGCTCTCGGTGCACCCGCTCGGGCGCGCCGCGGGCTCGCCGACCCCCTACCGCCTCTTCTTCGACGACGGCCGCCTGGTCCTCTCCGGCAGCGTCGACACCTTCACCGCCGGCCGGCTCGCCGCCCAGCTGGCCACCGGCCCCTCCCGGCCGCACACCGTGCTCGACCTGAGCACCCTGGAGTTCCTCGACGTCGCCGGCTGCCGGACGCTCGCCGGCTGGGCGTCGGACCTGCTGAGCCGGGGCGTGCCGGTGGAGATCCGCGGCGCCTCCACCCTGGTGCAGCGGATGTGGCGGATCCTCGGCTTCGACGGGCTCGCCCCGGTGAGCTTCTCGGCACCCCGCTCCACCCCGCGCGGATGACGCCGCCGGCCACGACCGCGCGCGCGTCGGCCGGCTTCGAGCACGAGGCGCTGTTCTACCGGGACGACGAGTCGTTCCTGGCCGGGCTCGTCCCGTTCGTCCGCGAGGGGCTGTCCCGGGGCGAGGACGTCGTGGTCGCCGAGCCGCCGGGCCGCCTCGAGCTGCTGCGCGATGCTCTCGGCCCCGACTCCGCCGCCGTCCGCTGGCTGGACATGGCCGCCCTCGGGCGCAACCCCGCCCGGATCATCGGCGCGTGGTCCGAGGCCCTCGAGGCGGCCACGGCCGCCGGCACCGGGCTGCGGGGCGTCGGCGAGCCGGCCTGGCCTGGACGCCACGACGCCGAGTTCGTCGAGTGCCGGCTGCACGAGCTGCTGCTCGGCACCGCCTTCGACGACGGCCCGGCGTGGCGGCTGCTGTGCCCCTACGACCAGACCCATCTCCCCCGCGCCGTCCGCACCGGCGCGCTGCAGTCGCACCCGGTGCTGTCCACCCCCGGGCACCGCCGCCCGAGCACCGCGTACTCCCGCGACGCCGCGGCCGCGACGTTCGCCGCCCCGCTGCAGCAGCCCACCGAGGGCGTCCTGCGGGGCAGCTTCGGCGTCGACGACGTGCGGGCCACCCGGCGCACGGTGGCCTCCTTCGGCCGCTCGTGCGGGCTGTCCGACGGGCAGGTCGAGGCGCTGGAGCTGGCCGCCTCCGAACTCGTCGTCAACTCGGTCCGGCACGGCGGCGGCTCCGGCACGCTCGCCCTGTGGGACACCGACGAGGCCGCCGTCGTCGAGTTCAGCGACGGCGGGCACATCGAGGACCCGCTGGTCGGCCGGCGGCGCCCGCCCGCGCACCGGGCCGACGGCGGGCACGGGATCTACCTGGTCAACCAGCTGTGCGACCTGGTCCAGCTCCGGTCCTCGCCGCACGGCACGGCGGTGCGCATCACGACCTGGCGCTGATCGCCACCGGCGTGCTGCGCACGACCGATCAGGGGGCCGGGTCGGGCCCGGGCTCCTCGGGGGTCCCGCCGTCCCGCCGCACCAGGTCGCCCACCGCCTCCTCGAGCCGGGCCCACGTGCCGCTCCACTCGACCAGCGGCTCGAGGACCCGTTCGAAGACGGCGAGTTGCTGGTCGAAGGCGTCCAGCTGGGCGCGCATCCCCGCGATCGATGCGCGCTGCGCCTTGACCATCTCCGCCACCGCCCGCAGCTGGGCGGCCGACATCGCGCCGGGTGGGCTGGGCAGGGCCGGCAGGGACAGCCGGGCGGGCACCGCGCCCGCCACGGTGCGGGCACGGTCGGTGAACCCGCGGAGCTGGGTGATGAACTCCTCGATCGACCGCCCCACGAGGCTGCCCGGTGGGACGCCCCGCTCCGGTCCTGTCCGTTCCTCGGTCATGCCCGGACGCTAGGCCGTTCCGGCGCGGACAGCGAACCGTGGCGGTGCCGCGAGCGGACTGCGCCGGACGGCAGACTGGAGCGGCCCGCGACGGTTCGGGTGCGCCCAGCCACCTCCTGCGGGGGGAGTTCCGAGGAGAGCCCGTGCGTTCGACCGCCGTCCGCCTCACCGCCGTCCTGGCGTCCCTCGCCTGCGGCCTGGTGGCCTGCGGCAGCGACCCGCGGCCCGACCGGGCCGACTCCGCCGCGACGGCGTCGCAGACCGTGCCCGCGCCGGGCACGCCCGGACCGTCGGCGCCCGCGCCGGGCACGGACGCCGAGACGCGGGTGGCGGCTGCCCTGGCCGGCCTGGACCGGCGGTCGCAGATCGCCCAGCTGTTCGTGATCGGCGTCCCCGCCGACGACCCGGACGCCGGCGCCGACCTGATCGAGCAGGGGGTGGGCGGGCTGTTCCTGGCGGGCCGGCCGCCGGAGTCGGCCGCGGAGCTCGCGGACCGGACCGCGGGCTGGCAGGAGCAGGCCGCGGGGCCCGACCTCTGGGTCGCCGTCGACCAGGAGGGCGGCAGCGTGCAGACGCTCAAGGGCGAAGGCTTCGACCGGCTGCCCAGCGCGACCGTGCAGGGTGACCTCCCCGCCGACCAGCTCGGCGCGCTGACCGCGGACCTGGGGGCGCAGCTGCACGGCGCGGGGGTGAACCTGAACCTGGCGCCGGTGGTCGACGTCGTCCCCGCCGGGACGGAGGGCACCAACGGCCCGATCGGCGTCTTCGACCGGCAGTACGGGAGCACCGGTGCCGAGGTCGCCCCGGCGGCGACGACGTTCGTCGACGGCCTGGCCGCAGCGGGCGTCACCTCGACGCTCAAGCACTTCCCCGGCCTCGGCCGGGTGCGCGGGAACACCGACGACACCGCCGACGTCGTGGACACGGTCACCGCGGCCGGGGACGACCAGGTCACCGCGTTCGCGAGCACGCTCGCGGGCACGGCCGCGCGGCCGATGGTCATGATGTCGTCGGCCACCTACAGCCGGATCGATCCGGCGAACCCGGCGGCCTTCTCCCCCCTGGTCATCCGGGACCTGCTGCGCGGCACGCTGGACTTCCCCGGGCCCGTCGTCTCCGACGACCTCGGCAACGCCGCGGCCGTGAAGAGCACCCCGGTGGGCGCGCGGGCGGTGCGCTTCCTCTCCGCCGGCGGCACGCTGGTGCTCACGGTCGCGCCGGACACCTTCCCGACCATGCTGGAGGCGGTGATGGCGCAGAGCGGGTCGGACCCCGCCTTCGCGGCGACCGTCGACGCCGCCGTCCGCACGGCGCTGCTGGCCAAGGCCGAGGCCGGCCTGCTCGACTGACTCCGAATGCACGGAACCGCCGAGATCGCGTGATCTCGGCGGTTCCGGGGTGCAGGTGCGCCGAGATCACGTGCTCTCGGCGCGGGCGGTCAGAGCCGGGTCAGTACCAGCCCTTGGCCTGCGAGTGCGACCAGGCGCCGCAGGGCGAGCCGAACCGCTTCTGGATGTAGATCAGCCCGGCGTCGATCTGCCGGTAGCCGTCCGAGGTCTTGGCGATCCCCGTCCCGGCCCACGTGCTGTCCAGGAACTGCGCGATGCCGTACGCGGTGCTGCTCGGGTTCTGCGCGTTGGGGTTCCAGCCGCTCTCCTTGCCCCACAGCTTCTCCAGGCAGGAGAACTGGCTGCTGTCGCCGCCCAGCTTCTGCAGCGCATAGCTCTGGAAGGAGCCCGACGGGGCCGCGGGCGCCGCGGCCGCCGCGCTCGAGCGGGGGGCGGCCGGCGCGGGCGCGGCCCTGCGGGCGGCCTCGGCGGCACGGGCCGCTTCCGCGGCGCGCGCGGCCTCGGCGACGCGAGCCGCCTCGACGCGGGCGGCCTCCTCGGCGGCGAGCCGGGCAGCCTCCTCGGCGGCGCGGCGGTCGTGCTCGGCCTGCTCGGCGGCGAACTGGTTGAGCGCGGCGGTGGCCAGGTCGGCGTCCCGGGCGCTGCGGCTCGCGGCGAGCTGCTGCAGGGGGGCGACGGCGTCGGCGTCCAGCGCCGACGAGGCGTCCGCGGGGATGCCGAGCTGCTGGGCGACGCTCATGGACTCGGTCTGCGCCTCGGCGTGCGCTGCCGGCTCGCCCGCGGCGAGGACGTTGACCATCAGGGCTCCAGCGGCGGCGACGCCGAGGAACAGGGCGGAGCGGCGCGTCCCGACGGGGGGACGGCGGCGCAGGCGTGCGTTCACAGTGGTGCGGAGGTTCATGGGGTGGCTGTGCTCCGGGTGTCAGGGCGCAGCAGAGCGGCCGCCCGCAGAGGGGGCGGCAGAGGTCTGCAGCTGTCCAGTTCTTCCGTGAGCCGCCTACCGAGTGAGCTGACGGATTCGGGCGGGAAGCAGCCCTACCCGCCCCGGACTGGAGGTCCGGGGCCGGGATTCACCCCAGTACTGCGGTGGGTCCCCGGCTCGCCCTGCTGGGCGATTCGGCGGCGCCCGGCGCGACACCCTCGGGTGAGGGAACCGCCGACCGGACCGAACCAACGTAACCGGCGTTATCGCTCCGTGACAAACGCTGGGCGGAATTCCTGACGTGACAGATGTCAAGTCCGGAAGGTCCTCAGGTCAGGGCAGCCGCCACACCGTCGTCCGCCGGATCCGCGCCGGCCCGGTGGACGAGGCGTCGGCGTCGGCGATCTCGTGGACGGCGGCCGCGATCAGCCGGTCGTGCGGGAGGTACGGCCGGCCGGGGTCGCCGACGAGCACCTCGGCACCGGCCGCCCGGGCCGCGTCCAGGAACGGCAGCACGCGCTCGGTCATGGCCCGGTCGTAGCAGACGTCACCGGCCAGGACGACGTCCACCGGGGGCGGCGCCTCCCCCAGCAGGTCGCCGACCGGCTCGATCCCCGAGACACCGTTCAGCGCGGCGTTCTCCGGGATGGCGGCCAGGCCGAAGGGGTCGACCTCGCTGGCCACGACCCGCGCGGCACCGGCCAGCACCGCCGCGACCGACACCAGCCCGCTCCCGGCCCCCAGGTCGAGCACCGTCCGGCCGGCGACCAGCTCCGGATGGTCGAGGACGTACCGCGCGAGCGCCTGTCCCCCGGGCCAGGCGGCCGCCCAGAACGGTGGCTCCTGCGCGGTGCGGCCCTGCTCGACCGCCATCGCCTCCCAGAGCGCGACGACGTCGTCGGCGACCAGCAGCTGCACCTCCGGCACGAGCGAGGGCCGGGTGGGGCGGGTGTGGGCGCGGATGAAGGCGGCCGGGACGGTCACCCGGTCAGTCTCGCGCAGCCCGGGCGGGTGGGGAGGACGTCCGCCGGGCGGCGAGCACCCGGCCGATCTGCCGCCAGTAGGTCCCCGGCCGCAGCCGGACCAGCGCGTCGGGCACCCGCGCGCTCAGCCCGATGAGCAGCCGCGGACGGCGGTTCTCGATGGCGGCCACGATCTGCGCGGCGGCCTTCTCCGGCGGCATGCGCAGCAGCTTGGCCATCTGCTCGCGTCCGGCGGCGACCTCCGCGGGGTCCACCCCGGAGCCCAGCCGCGCGCTCTCGGCGATGCGGGTGCGGATGCCGCCGGGGTGGACGACGGTCACGCCCACCCCGTCGTCGGCGAGTTCGTGCCGCAGGGACTCGCTGAAGCCCCGGACGGCGAACTTGCTGGCGGCGTAGGCGGCCTGCCCCGGCGGGGCGAAGATGCCGAAGATGCTGGAGACGTTGACCAGGTGCGAGCCCGGGTGGGCCTTGAGCACCGGCAGCAGGGCCGCGGTCAGCCGGACCACCGCCCGGAAGTTGATCGCCATCACCCAGTCGAACTCCTCGAGGGTGACCTGGTCGAACCGCCCGCCGAGCGCGACGCCGGCGTTGTTGACCAGCAGGGTGGTCTCCGGGTGGGCGGCCACCAGGGCCGCGCCCAGCGCGTCGGTGGCCGCCTCGTCCGCGAGGTCGGCGAGGTGGGTGGTCACGGACAGCTGCGGGTGGGCGGCGCGGATGCGGTCGGCGACACCGGCGAGCCGTTCGGCGTCGCGGTCGACCAGCACGAGGGAGCTGCCGCGGTCGGCCAGCTGGACGGCGAGCGCCTCGCCGATGCCGCTGGCCGCGCCGGTGACGACGGCCGTGCCGCCCGCGAACCGGTAGGCGTCCATCAGGCCACCGCCCGCTCGGTGCGGACCGGCGCCGCGCTGAACGTGATGCCCTCGTCCTCGAGCGGACCGCGCCGCATGAGCTGGACGTCCCGGATGTAGTTCTGGTGCAGCCGCCACGGCGTGCGCCGCCCCTGCTTGGGCAGCTGGGCCAGGCTGCGCTGGACGTAGCCCGCGGCCAGGTCCAGGAAGGGCAGGTCGGCGCCCTCGGGCGGGGCCAGCGGGGTGGCGACGGCGAGCCCGCGCTGGTCCATGTGCTGCAGCAGCCGGCACACGTAGCGGTTCACCAGGTCGGCCTTGAGCGTCCAGGAGGCGTTGGTGTAGCCGATGACCATGGAGAAGTTGGGGACGCCGGAGAGCATCATCCCCTTGTAGGACACGGTCTCGGGGACGTCGACGGCCTCGCCGTCGAGGGTCAGCGTCATGCCGCCCATGGCCAGCAGGTTCAGCCCGGTCGCGGTGATGACGACGTCCGCGTCGAGGTGCTCGCCCGACTCCAGCTCGATCCCGGTCTCGGTGAACGTGGCGATCCGGTCGGTGACGATCGAGGCCTTCCCCTCCCGCAGGGTGCGGAACAGGTCGCCGTCGGGCACCAGGCACAGCCGCTGGTCCCAGGGGTCGTACGGCGGGTTGAAGTGCGTGTCGACGTCGTAGCCGGCCGGCAGCTGCTTCGCGGTGAGCCGGCGGATCAGCTTCCGGACGCCGTTCGGCCAGCGTCGGCTGGCCTGGAACAGCGCGGTGGTGGTGAGCACGTTCTTCCACCGCACGATCGGATACGCCACCTTCGCCGGCAGCCGGCTGCGCAGCAACTCCGCCAGCGGGTCCTTCCCGGGCAGCGACAAGATGTAGCTCGGCGTCCGCTGCAGCATGGTCACGTGCGCGGCGTCGTCGGCGAGGTTGGGCACCAGCGTGACCGCGGTGGCACCGCTGCCGACGACGACGATGCGCTTGCCGGTGGCGTCGAAGTCCTGCGGCCAGTGCTGCGGGTGGATCAGCTCACCCGCGAACCGCTCCTCACCGGGGAACTCCGGCCGGAAGCCCTCGTCGTAGCGGTAGTAGCCCGAGCAGACCGACAGCCACGAGCAGGTGAGCTGGACGGTCTCCCCCGTGTCGGTGCGGCGGGCGGTCACCGTCCACCGGGCGTCGGCGCTCGACCAGTCGGCCGACAGCACCTCGTGGTGGAAGCGGATCTTCTCCTCCACGCCGTACTCGCGCGCCGTCTCCACGATGTACTCGCGGATCGAGGAGCCATCGGCGATCGCCTTGGCGCCGGTCCACGGCTTGAAGGCGTACCCGAGGGTGAACATGTCCGAGTCCGAGCGGATGCCCGGATAGCGGAAGAGGTCCCACGTGCCGCCGATGGCCCCGCGGGACTCCAGGACGGCGTAGCTCTTGCCGGGGCACTCGACCTGCAGGTGGCAGGCGGCGCCGATGCCGGACAACCCGGCGCCGATGACGAGGACGTCCACGTGCTCGGGACTCATGTCCACACTCCAGGAACGGGCCGGCCACAGGCGGCTACGGGGGTACGGCGCTGCCGCGGAACGCTGCGACGCCGACGCTATCGACGCCGTGTCGAACGAGTCAACAGGGTGTCGAGTTACGGCTGCGCGCCGGTACCCTCGCCGGCATGTCCGACGGCGCAGGCTCCCCGGTGGCCGCGGGTCGCGGCCGCCGGCCGGCACGCGCCCGGGGCGACGACCGGGAACTGCAGATCCTGGCCACGGCGGAGCGGCTGCTCGAGGAGAGGCCGCTCGGCGCCATCTCCGTCGACGACCTGGCCCGCGGCGCCGGGATCTCGCGGCCGACCTTCTACTTCTACTTCACGTCGAAGGATGCCGTCCTGCTGACGCTGCTGGACCGCGTGGTCGCGGAGGCCGACGCGACGATGAGCGCGGTCTTCGACGGCGGCGCCTCCACCGGCCCCCGGGAGGGCTGGCAGCGGGCGCTGGCGGCCTACCACGAGACCTTCCGCCGCCACCGGGCGCTCACCGTGGCGTGGGCGGAGGCCCGCTCCACCAGCGCGGAGGTGCGGGCGCTCTGGGCGGAGGTGTTCGAGCGCTGGGTGCAGCGCTGCGCCACCGCCATCGAGGCCGAGCGCGCGCGGGGGGCGGCACCCTCGGGTCCGCCGGCGCGCGACCTCGCGATCGCGCTGACCTCCATGAACGAGCGGGTGATCTACGCATCGCTCAGCGGTGACGGGCCCGCGATCGCCGCGGACGACGTCGTCCCCGTGCTGCTGCGGGTGTGGCTGACCGCCGTCTACGGCACGCCACCGGACTGACCGCTAGACCTCGACGGCCGCGTTCTCGCCGGTGACCGCGTCCAGCTGCTTGCCGGTGGCCCCGGTGCGGACGACGGTGACCGGGCACGGCGCGTGGTGCACGAGCTTGTCGCTGACCGACCCGAGCAGCAGCCCGGCGAAGCCGCCGCGCCCCCGGGCGCCCATGACGACCAGGCTCGCCCCCTCGGCGGCCTGCATCAGCGCCTGCTCCGCCGAGCGGTGGACGACGTGACAGGTCCAGCGGACCTCGGGCGCGAGGCCGGCGAGCCGGACGTGCGCCGTCAGCTCGTCGTGGACCGCCTGCTCCCACTCCGGCAGCGGGGGGACGTAGCCCGGCGTCCAGCTGGCCGGCTGCGGCGCCGACGTGATGGACCAGGCGCGGACGACGTGCACCTCGATGTCGGCCCGCGCCGCCAGCCGGCCGGCCCAGATCAACGCCTCCTGCGCGCACTTCGACCCGTCGTGCCCGACGACGATCCCGCCGTCGATCTGCACCGTCCTGGCGACCTCGTCCACCGTCGACCTCCTGCGCTGGTTCCGGGCGGCTGATCGCCGCGCTACCGGAAGACTCTCACCCCTCCACGATCGGGGAGCCCCCGGAGTGCCCGGAGCACCCCCCGGCGGGTCAGGACGAGGTCGGTCCGGCCAGCACGAGGCCCTCCCCCGTGGCGCGCTGTCCGGGCGCAGATCCGACGTGCGCGGGGTCGTACTCCCTCCCCTCGACGGCGATGTTCGCCTCGGTCGCGGCGCCTCCGCCCACGGGCCCCGTCGACGCGACGACCTCCAGCGCCTCGCCGATCCGCGAGCTCAGCCCGCGCAGCGACCGGCGGGCCTCGTCGTGCCGCCGCCGGAGCTCGGCCACCTGCTCCTGGAGCGCGGTGAGGCGCGCCGTGGCCGCGGCCGTGGCCTGCTCGCGTTCGCGCACCGCCTGTTCGCCCAGCCGCCGCCGCTCCGCCGCGGCCGCCGCGCCCAGCCGGTCGCGCTCGCGCGCCGCGGCGGCCGCCAGCCGGTCCCGCTCCACGCCGGCGGTACGCAGCAGCTCCGCCGCCTCTGCCCGGGCGCGGTCGAGCACGTCCTGCGCCTCGGCCCGCTGCTTGCCGGCGTGGTCGCGGAGCTCGTCGGCCGCGAGCACGGCCATCTCCTTGATCTCGTGCGCCTTCCGCAGCCGCGCGTCGGCCTCGCTGCGCGCCTCGGCCACGACGTGCTCGGCGTCGCGGACCGCCGTCTCGGTGATCGCGGCGGCCTCCTCCACGGCCAGCTGCAGCATCTCCTCGACCCGGTCGGACACCGGGAAGACGACCCGGTGGCGCGATCCGTCGGCCAGCAGCCGGCGGGAGATCTCCAGCTCGGCCGAGCACGCGCCGAAGCGGGCGAGCAGGTCGTCGACCTGGCGGCGGACGGAGCGCAGCTCGGACTCCGCCCAGGACACGTAGGTGTCGACCTCCATCGGGTCGTACCCGCGCAGCTTGCTGCGGAAGACCGGCGCGGAGCCCAGCATGGAGTCCAGCGACCCGGTGAACACCGGCACCCGGTTCTCCCCCGCCTCGCGCCGGGTCGGCTCGCCGGCCCCGTTCTCCGTCCACACCACCATCGCGCCGCCCCCAAGCCTTGCCGGTATCGATCCGGACAGTGCCAGAACCGGACACCCGGAGCTGTGCGCCGTGACCGGACCGTGAACTACCACCGGCGTAGTTCGGCGGCTCGTGGCGAGTCGGCTACGCACCGGGGTCACCCGGTGCACCGGCCCGGTGGGAATGCCGTCGAGGGGCACCCGGTTCCATGAGACAGTAGTTGCACTCTCAACTAGCTAGGAGCGGTCATGCAGTTCGGCATCTTCACGGTCAGCGACATCACGCAGGACCCGACCACCGGTCGCACCCCGACCGAGGCCGAGCGGATCCGGGCCGTCCTGGCCATCGCGACGAAGGCCGAGGAGGTCGGCCTGGACGTCTTCGCCCTCGGCGAGCACCACAACCCGCCGTTCTTCTCCTCCTCCCCCACCACGACGCTGGCCTACATCGCGGCGCAGACCTCGTCCCTGCAGCTCTCGACGGCCACCACGCTGATCACGACCAACGACCCGGTGAAGATCGCCGAGGACTACGCGATGCTGCAGCACCTGGCCGGCGGCCGCGTCGACCTGACGCTCGGCCGGGGCAACACCGGCCCGGTCTACCCGTGGTTCGGGCAGGACATCCGCAACGGCATCGAGCTCGCCGTCGAGAACTACGCACTGCTGCGCCGGCTCTGGGCCGAGGACGTCGTCGACTGGCAGGGGAAGTTCCGGACGCCGCTGCAGGGCTTCACCTCGACGCCCCGCCCGCTGGACGGCGTCGCGCCGTTCGTCTGGCACGGCTCGATCCGCTCCCCGCAGATCGCCGAGCAGGCCGCGTACTACGGCGACGGCTTCTTCCACAACCACATCTTCTGGCCGCCGGAGCACACGCAGAAGATGGTCGAGTTCTACCGGAAGCGCTACGAGCACTACGGCCACGGCAGCGCCGACCAGGCGATCGTCGGCCTCGGCGGGCAGTTCTTCATGCGGAAGAACAGCCAGGACGCCGTCCGGGAGTTCCGCCCGTACTTCGACAACGCACCGGTCTACGGCCACGGCCCCTCGCTGGAGGACTTCAGCAGCCAGACGCCGCTCACCGTGGGCAGCCCGCAGCAGGTCATCGAGCGCACCCTGGGCTTCCGCGACTACGTCGGTGACTACCAGCGCCAGCTGTTCCTCATCGACCACGCCGGCCTGCCGCTGAAGACGGTGCTCGAGCAGCTCGACCTGCTCGGGGAGGAGGTCGTCCCGGTGCTGCGCCGCGAGTTCGCCGCCCTCAAGCCGGCGCACGTGCCGGACGCGCCCACCCACGCCTCGCGCGTCGCCGCCGCCGGCGGCCCGAAGGACGTCACCGTCTCCGCCGCGGCCGACGACGTCACCGGCCAGGTCGCCGAGCAGGTCCGCGAGGAGGTCGAGGCCCGATGAGCCCCCAGGACGGGAGCACCCGGACGATCGCCGTCGTCAGCGCCGGACTGAGCACCCCCAGCTCCACCCGGCTGCTCGCCGACCGGCTGACCTCCGCCACCGTCGCCGCGCTGCGGAACCGGGGCATCAGCGCGACCGTCGAGGTCGTCGAACTGCGCGAGCACGCCCGCGACCTGGCGGACAACCTGCTGACCGGGTTCGCCAACGGGCCGCTGCGGTCCGCCGTCGACACCGTGACCGGCGCCGATGCGGTGCTCGCCGTGACGCCGATCTTCTCGGCGTCCTACAGCGGGCTGTTCAAGACCTTCTTCGACGTCCTGGACAAGGACGCGCTCGTCGGCACCCCGGTGCTCATGGGCGCCACCGCCGGCACCGCCCGGCACTCGCTCGCCCTGGAGCACGCCCTGCGGCCGCTGTTCGCCTACCTGCGGGCCACCGTCGTCCCCACCGCGGTGTTCGCCGCGTCGGAGGACTGGGCCGGAGGGGACGGCGGGCTGGCCGACCGGGTGGACCGCGCCGCCGGCGAGCTCGCCGACCTGGTCGCCGGGCGCCCGCCGGCGGCGCCGGTGGACCCCTTCGCCGCCCCGACCAGCTCCTTCGAGGACCTGCTCCGCGGCACCTGAACCGTCGGGCTGACCCTCCACCCGAGGGTGAGGGTCAGCCCACGGCGTCGGGGGACGGCGGGGCGCTGCCGCCCTGCGGTGACTCCCCCGCCATGATCGCGGCGATCGCCGCGCGGTCGGCCCCTGACGGCAGCCCCCACGACGGGTCGTAGCCGTAGACCTCGTGCAGCGGGGTGGACGCCGTGCGGCCGTCGAGGATCTCCACCGAGCCCGCGTCGATCAGGCCCGGGTGCTCGACCCCGCAGGCCTCGGCGACCTTGAGCAGGTCGCGGCGCAGGGTCTGCACGTAGGCGGCCGCCCGCACCGACTTGCGCGCCGGGTCCAGTCCGTGCGCCAGCCAGGCGTTCTGCGTCGCGATGCCGGTCGGGCAGGTGTCGGTGTGGCACTTCTGCGCCTGGATGCAGCCGATGGCGAGCATCGCCTCCCGGGCGACGTTGACCAGGTCGCAGCCCAGCGCGAAGGCGACGATCGCGTTGTCGGGCAGCCCGAGCTTGCCGCCCCCGATGAACACGACGTCCTCGTGCAGGCCCTTGCGGGCGAAGGTGGCGTACACCCGGGCGAAGCCGAGCTGGAACGGCAGCGAGACCGAGTCGGTGAAGATCAGCGGTGCCGCACCGGTGCCGCCCTCTCCCCCGTCGACGGTCACGAAGTCGACCCCGCGGCCGGTCGCTCCCATCCGGTCGGTCAGCTCCTCCCAGAAGGCCATGTCGCCGACCGCGGACTTGATGCCGACCGGCAGCCCGGTCTCCGCGGCCAGCAGCTCCACCCAGTCCAGCAGGCTGTCGACGTCGGAGAACTCGGCGTGCCGGGAAGGGCTGATGCAGTCCTCGCCCTCGCGGACGCCGCGCGTGGCGGCGATCTCGGCGGAGACCTTCGCCGCCGGCAGCACGCCGCCCAGGCCCGGCTTGGCCCCCTGGCTCAGCTTGATCTCCAGCGCCCGCACCGGGGCCTCCGCGACCAGTGCTTTCAGTCGCTGCAGGTCGAAGCGGCCGTGCTCGTCGCGGCAGCCGAAGTACGCCGTCCCGAGCTGGTAGATCAGCTCCCCGCCGTGCCGGTGGTGCGCGGACAGCCCGCCCTCCCCCGTGTTGTGCAGGCAGCCGGCGAGCGCGGCACCCCGGTTCAGCGCCTCGACCGCGGCACCGGAGAGCGAGCCGAAGCTCATCGCCGAGATGTTGACGACCGACGCGGGGCGGAACGCGTGCCGGCGCCCGCGCGCCGCGCCGAGCACCTTGGCGGCGGGCAGGGCCACCTCGTGCCCGGCGTGCACGTTCGACGCCGGGACCGCCCGGCCGAACGTGCGGTGCTTGATCACCGGGTAGCCGGCGGTGTACTCGAGGTCGTTGTCGGTGCCGAAGCCGAAGTAGTTGTTCTCGCCCTTGGCCGAGGCGTACACCCAGCGCCGCTGGTCGCGGGTGAAGGGACGCTCCTCGTTGTTGCCGGCCACCAGGTACTGCCGCAGCTCGGGGCCGAGGGACTCCAGCAGGTACCGGGCGTGCCCGACCACCGGGAAGTTGCGCAGCAGCGTGTGCTCGCGCTGCAGCAGGTCGCGGGCGGCGACGGCCGCCAGTGCTGCCAAGCCCGCCCCCGCCGCCCGCCCGATGCCCGCCATGTCCATTCCCCTCGTCGTCGCCCGGTCAGAGGAACAGGCTGAGCACCAACGCCAGCACGAAGCCGATCGCGCCCAGCAGCGTCTCCATGACCGTCCAGGTCTTGAGCGTCGTCTTCTCGTCCATCTTGAAGAAGCGGCTGACGAGCCAGAACCCGGAGTCGTTGACGTGCGAGAGCACGGTCGCCCCGGCGGCGATGGCGATGACCACGAGCGCGAGGTCGACGCTCGAGAGCCCGTCGCTGGCGTCGACGACCGGCGCCATCAGCCCGGCCGCCGTGGTCAGCGCCACGGTCGCCGACCCCTGCGCCACCCGCAGCAGCACCGAGATCACGAAGGCGGCCACGATCACCGGCAGGCCGATGTCGCCGAGCACGTCCGCGAGCGCCTCACCGATCCCGCTGGCCCGCAGCACGCCGCCGAACATGCCGCCGGCCCCCGTGATCAGGATGATCGCGCAGACCGGCCCGAGGGCGCTGTTGACGACCGACTCGATCTCCGCCCCCGAGCTGCCCCGGTGACGGCCGAGCACGAGCATCGCCACGAGGACGGTGACGAGCAGCGCGACGGGGGTGGCCCCGATCAGCTGGGCCACCTGCACGACGACCGAGTCCTCGTCGACGGTGCCAGCGGTCGCGAGGGTGCTCATGCCGGTGTTCAGGAAGATCAGCACCAGCGGCAGCAGGAGCAGACCCAGCACGGTCCCGAACGCGGGCGGTCCGGGGCTCGTCCGCGCAGTCTCCGCGACCGCCGCCGTCCCACCGGAGCTGCCCGAGACCGACGGGGAGGTGCCGGCCACCGGCGTCGTGTCCGGGAAGCCGCCGGACGGGGGCGCCCCGCCGTCGTCCGGGGCACCGCCGGAGAGGATGTCCGGGACGGGGACGTCGTAGCGGCGGCCTGCCCACAGCCCGAAGAGGTAGCCGCCCAGGAACCACGTCGGCAGCCCGATCAGCAGCCCGAACACCAGCACCAGGCCGATGTCGGCGCCGATGAGCTCGGCCGCGGCAACCGGCCCGGGGTGCGGTGGCACGAACGCGTGCATGACGGCGAACGCCCCGGCCACCGGCAACCCGTAGGTGAGCAGCGAGCCCCCGAGCCGCAGCGCGACGGTGAACACGATCGGCAGGAAGACGACCAGGCCCGCGTCGAAGAAGATGGGGAAGCCGAACAGCAGCGCGGCCACGCCGAGCGCGAGGGGCGCCCGCTGCTCGCCGAAGCGGCGGATCAGCACGTCGGCGAGGACCTGCGCGCCGCCGCTGAACTCCAGCAACCGGCCCAGCATCGCGCCCAGGCCGACCAGCAGGGCCACGCTGGCCAGCGTGCTGCCGAAACCGCTGGTCAGCGTGGTGACGACGTCCTCGAGCGGCACGCGCGCGGCCAGGGCGGTCAGGAGGCTCACGAGGACGAGGGCCACGAACGCGTGCAGCTTCAGCCGGATGATGAGGAGGAGCAGCACGAGCACGGCGACCGCCGCGATGAGCAGCAGCGGTCCGGCACCGAGCGCAGGCTCGACCTCGTCCATGGCCCCTCCCGGCTGCGGTCCCCAACGGCGTCGCGGTGCCGATCATGCTCGGCCCGCGCCCGTCCGGCGACCCGAACGGCGGCGCCGGCAGCACCGGGGCTCAGGAGTAGGCGGAGCCGCCCCGGAGCCGGGCCCGCACCGCCGTGGCCAGCGGCGCGAGCACCACGCCGTCGCGCGCCAGCCGCGCCCGCAGCTCGCGCCGGTGCCGGAGGACGCCCACCAGGCCGATCGCCCAGAACACGTACTGGACGGCGAAGGCCGCCCGGAAGGCGCTGAGCTCGTAGTCGGTGGAGTTGCCGGGGGTGAGCACGTCCAGCACGGCACCGATCGCCAGGATGGTCAGCAGCGAGGCGACGAAGCCGCCCACGTTCACCACCCCGCTGGCACTGCCCATCCGCTCGGCCGGGTTCTCCGTGCGGGCGTAGTCGAACCCGATCATCGAGCCCGGGCCGTTGGTGCCGAGGACGACGACGAGCGCGATCAGCAGCGGCAGCGGCGCCCGGCCGGGCCAGACGAGCACGACGGTCCAGGCCAGCGCCGTCGCGCCGAGGATCGAGAAGACCAGCACCGACCGGCGCAGCGGCCAGCGACCGCACAGCCGCCCCAGCAGCGGGCCGACGGCCATGCCGACGAGGACCAGCAGGGTCAGCAGCCCGGCCGCCGTCCCGGGTGAGAGCCCCTGGCCGACGACGAGGAAGGGATAGCCCCAGAGCAGGGCGAAGACCGTGCCGGAGAACTGGGTGACCAGGTGGGTGTACAGGCCGATGCGGGTACCGGGCTCCCGCCAGGTGTCCAGCAGGGTGGCGCGCAGCTCCGCGAGGCCCACGGCCCGGCCGCGCACGCTGCCGCCCGGGGCGTCCTTCAGCGCGACCAGCACCAGGACGGCGACGAGCAGGCCGGTGGCGGCGGCGCCCAGGAACGTCGCCTCCCAGGAGGTGCCGTGCAGCAGGGCGACCAGCGGGTAGGCCGCCACCACCGACCCGAGCTGGCCCAGGATGCCGGTGAGCTGGGTGATCAGCGGGACCACCCGCCCGGGGAACCAGAAGGACACCACCCGCAGCACGCTGATGAAGGTCATCGCGTCGCCGGCACCGACGAGCACCCGCGCCGCCACCGCCGTCGGCACGTTCTCGGCCAGGGCGAGCACCAGCTGGCCGGCGGCCATCGTCACGGCCCCGGCGAGGATCAGCCGTCGCGAGCCCAACCGGTCCAGCGCCACCCCGACCGGGATCTGCAGCCCCGCGTACACGGCGAGCTGGAGGACGAGGAACAGCGAGACCGCCGACGCCCCGGCGGAGAACCGTTCCTGCGCGTCCACGGCGGCCACGCCCAGCGACGCACGGTGGAAGACCGCCACGACGTAGGACAGCAGCGCCACGCCCCACACCGCGTAGGCGCGCGCGGGGGTCGGGGAGCTCACCCCTGTCCCGACACCGGACACGGCGTCGATCTTCCGGCGACGAGGGTGACGTCGCTCACCGGGGCGTCAGGGCCGCGGGAGCGGCACCTCGGCGAACAGCACGCGGCCCCGCTCCGGCTCGTCGAAGAGCAGGTCGATGTCATCGGTGTTCCGCGAGACCGAGACCAGCAGGTCCCCGGACGTCGTGCGGATGTCGGGGTGCGACAGCGGGGTGTACGTCAGGTTCCGCTGTCCCGCCGGTGCGTCGTGGCCGCCCGGCGAGGACAGCACGGGGACGGGGTCCGACCAGGGCCCGGTGGGCGACTCCGCGGTCCACATGGTGATCCAGTCGGCCAGGTCGCCCCCCTGCTTCGAGATGATCACCCAGCGCCCGTCGATGTTGTCCACCGACAGCGTCTGGGAGGTGCCGTCCACCGCCCCGAGGATCGGTGCGGCCAGGGTGGCGTCGTCCCGCCACCCGGTGCCGTCCCAGTACTCCTGGACCTCGGCGTTCGTGGGGTCGCTCAGCGGCACCCGCGAGACGTAGAGCTCGCGGCCGGTGATGAAGGCCTCGGCGGTGTAGCGGGTGCCGTACAGGTACATCCACTCGCCGTCGGGCGCCGCGGCCGCCCCCCAGTTGATCTGGTCGTAGTCCGCGCTGTCCGTGGTCAGCTGCACGGTCCGGTCCAGCCGCGGGACGCCGTCGGCCCCCACGAGCAGGACCGCGACCGAGGTGCCGCGGAAGAGGAAGTCCCACTGCCGGTCGCCGCGCTGGATGCGCGACTGGTAGACGAGGACCTTGTCGGTGACGCCCTCGCCGTCGGCCGGCGTGGGCTCCAGCCGCACCACGGCCATGGGCCAGAGGGTCAGCCCGTCCGGGCCGCGGGGGAAGAACTCCCCACCCGCGTCGGTGAGCACCTGGGAGAAGCAGTTGCCCGACGAGATCATCAGTGAGTTGTCGACGAGCTGCGGGTCGAAGTCCTTCTCCCGGCCGGTGTCACCCCAGGCCCAGACGATGCGGCCGTCGCGGAGCGCCGCGGTCGCCCCGAGGTCGGCGGACTGCCACTGCGGGTAGTCGATCCGGGTCATCGCGCGGTTGAGGGTCGCCGCCGAGACGGTCTCCGCCGGGTCGGGCGCCGGGCAGGCCGGCTCCAGCCGGGCCGTGGCGGCGTCATCCTCGGGTGCGGTCGAGGCCAGCGCGGCCTCCTGCCGGTCGACCTCGGTGATCTCCGGGGCGGGCGCCTCCAGCCGGATGCACCCGGTCAGGACCAGGGACAGCACGGGCAGCAGGAGGGCAGATCGACGGAGCACACCGCCATGCTCCCCCATCACCGCCACCTCACGGCTGCACCGGCGCCGGACCGCCGCGACGGCGGCGCAACCACGTCACCGGCGGCACCGGGGGCACCGGCAGCACCCCGGCGACGACGGCGGCCAGCGCCACGACGGCCAGTGCCTGGCCCGCGGTCCCGGCGGTCTCGCCGTCGGCCACCAGCAGCGCCCCGGCGGCGAGCAGCGATCCGCCGGCCACCGCGCCGAGCAGGGCCGGCGCGTGCCGTCCGACCAGCTGGCGCAGCACCCACAGCGCGGCCAGCGACCCGAGCCCGACCAGGCCGCCGACGAGCGCGGAGCCGAACACCGCCGCCGTGACGACGACGACCGCGGCCAGCACGGCCGACACCCGTGCTCCCAGCTGCGCGAAGCGCCGGGAGCGCTCACGGGGCGCCCGGGCGGGCAGCACGGCCACCAGCAGGAGCAGCAGCGCGGCCCCGGCACCGACGGCGAGCGCCGTGCGGTACTCCGGGCCCGGGGTGAACTCGAGCTCGACCGAGCCCGCGGCGCCGGGCGGCACCAGGTACCCCTGCTGCCAGCCGTCGACGGTGACGACGCCGAGCAGCTCGCCGTCGAGGCGGGCCTGCCAGCCGGGGTTGGTGTTCTCCGGGATGACCAGCAGCGTGGTCTCGTCGCGCGCCTCGAGTTGCACCGTGCGGTGCTCGGCCTCCCAGCGGCTGGTCTCCACCGCACCGCGCACCCCCGGCGCCGTGCCGGCCCCGGTGCCGTCGCGCCCGAGCGTGACCGACTCGATCGCCAGCGCCTCGCTGCTGCGGGCCAGGACGCGGTGCTCACCGCCCGGGATGCGCAGGGTCGGGGAGGTCGCGGGCTCGCAGAACTCCAGGGCCAGCGGCTGCAGCGTCTGCAGCGCGCCCACCGTCGTGCGCACCGTGGTCAGGAACAGCGCGCCGTCGACCCGCACCTCGGGGCCGGCGCCGCACGGCAGCCCGACCTGGGTGTCCGGCGGGGTGACCGGGTTGGGCTCACCGACCTCGAGCTCGGCGATGCCGACGCCGAGCTGCTGGTCCCAGCGGGTCGCCGGGTCCAGGGACTCCAGGTCGTCGGGCAGCTCGAAGGTCACCTCGAGCCGGTCGGTGACGACCGGGACGAACCGGACACTGCCGTCCTCGGTCAGCCGCAGGGTCCGCGGCAGCCCCCCGGTGTCGATGGTGACCGCCGCGGGCGCCGCGCCGGCCTGCGCCGACGCGGGGAGGACCCGCAGCGAGTCGATCGTGCGGGGCTCGGGCCAGGTGAGCACCAGGGTCGGGCGGAGGTCGTCACCTGCGGCCAGCCAGGAGGTGGCGGGGTCGCCGTCGACGGCCGCGGCCGCGCTGGCCCGGGGGTCGGTGACCGGCTCGCTGCTGCCCTCCACCGCCACCGTGCCACGCAGCTCGGTGAGGAGTGCGTCGAGCGCCTTCCCGGGCCGGGCGACCGCGGTGCCGAAGAGGTCGTAGTCGGTCCAGTCGGTGACGTCGAAGGTGCGGTCCAGCCAGACGGCCTCTTCCGAGCCGGTGACCAGCGGCGCGGCGCACAGCGGCGCGCCGTCGGCGCCGGTCACGCAGCCGGGACGGCCCCGGTCGGCGTCGAAGGCGTAGACGCTGGCCGGGCCGGCCACCACGGGGGTGACCGTCGAGCGGTGCACGGTGAGGCCGGGCACCCGCACGTCGGCCAGCGCGAAGGCAGGCGCGTCCGGGTCGTTCCCCGGCGAGGTCGAGGTGATGGTCAGCTGGGAGGTGAGCCCGGCGAGCTCCGGGGGCAGGACGATCTCCTGCTCCTCACCGGTGTCGAGGACCGGCAGGACGGCCGAGCCGGCGTCCGTGGTGAACCGCAGCTCCGACGGGCGGGGCACGCCGGGCTCGCCACCCACCGAGAGGACGAACCGTCCGGCGTCGAACATCAGGTCGGCGGTCAGCCGCCACCAGGCCGGCTGCGGATCCTCGGTCCACGGCGCGGGGCGCCAGGCGGTCATCGGGTCGCCGTCGACCGCCGACCAGGGCTGGGTGTCCATGCGGGTGCCGTTGAACCCGTCGGGGTCCGAGGCCGAACTCGACGCGCTGGGCGTGCCGCCGATGTAGCGGACGACGCTCTCCGCCGAGGCCAGGTGCGGCAGGACGTAGTCGCGCACCGGTGCGTCGAGCCGCAGCGGGTCGTCGGCGGCCAGCGCTCCGGACTCCGCGTCGGCCAGGCGGCCGAAGGTGCGCTCCCGGCGGACCAGGGCGTCGGTCACCATCACCGTGTCCAGGGGTGCGCCCGGGCTGCCGGCCATCATCGTGGGGCGGTCGGTGACCACGCCGCGGTCCTCCAGCGGCAGCACCGCCTCCGGGCCGCCCTGCACGGTGACCACCGAGGACAGCGGCGCGGTCCAGGCCCGCGGCGCGGGGTCGGCCACCGTGTAGATCTCGATCGCCGGATCCGGCTCGTCCAGCCCGGCGTCGTAGACCATGCCGTCGTCCGGGGCCTCGAGCATCGTGGTCGGGCCGAAGGTGGTGAGCGGCGTGATGCCCGGGGACTCCCGCAGCGCCTCGCGCACGAGCACCGAGCGGGTGGCACCGGTGACGCCGGTGTCGATGTCGTTGCGCAGCACGAGGTGCGAGATCCCGGCGCGGGCGAGGTAGCGCGCCAGGCCCGCCGAGCCCTGCCCGCGCTCCAGCCGCTCCTCGATCGCGTCGAGCATGCGGATGTGCCCCTCGGGCGTCAGCGGGATGGCGTTGCGCACGTCCCACGCCGAGTCGGCCAGCGGCTGCATCGGCTCGTCGGTGGGCGTGCCCCACTCGTAGACCGGGAAGTTCGACCCGGGGAGCAGCAGGGCGCGCCCCTCGGAGCTCTCGGCGGCCAGGAAGTCGGCCGTCTCCTGCCAGTACGCCGGCACCTCGTCGAACCCCCGGGGCGGGGCGAGGCGCCCGGCCAGCGCCGGGGCGATGCTCGCCACCAGGGCGACCACGAGGACGGCGAGCACGCCGCGCGCCGCCATCCACGTGACCGACCGGCGGCGGGACGGCGAGACCGCGTGCGCCGCCCGGCGGCGTCGGGCGCCGTCGAGGAGCACGCCACCCAGGTGGGCCAGCGCCAGCACGAGCGGCAGCCGGAGGACGGGGTCGAACTTGTGCACGTTGCGCAGCGGCGCGAGCGGGCCGTCGAGGGCGTCGTGCAGCGGGCCGGCCCACATCCCCTCGACCGAGGCGAGGTGGCCGAGGGAGACCAGGCCGACGCCGGCCAGGACCCCGAGGACCAGCCAGGTGCGCTCCGGCAGGTCGCGGCGGCACAGCCCCACCAGGCCGGCGGCAGCCAGGACGACCGTGCCGACCACCGGCACGACGTCGTGGACCAGGGACCACCCGGCCGGCCAGGCCGGCCCCGCCGGGGAGGCCATCGTCGCCACCCAGTGCGACGTCCCGCGGAGCACGCTGAGGACGTCGGTCGGGCCCGTCGTCGCCTGGGCGTTCTCGATGTAGAAGAGGAACGGCGGGCTGAACCGGCCCAGCAGCACCAGCGGGCCCGCCCACCAGGCGGCCGCCAGCCCGACGCACAGACCCCACCACAGGATCAGCCGGCGCCGGAACGGCCCGCCGGGACGGGTGATCAGGTACAGCGCGGCCAGCGGGAGGACGGCGGCCGTCGCGACCGCGTTCACCCCGCCGACGCAGAAGACGGCCAGCGCCGAGAACGCCGCGGCCCGGCGGGCCGACCCGCGCTCCTCCGCGCCCACCAGCGGGATCAGCACCCAGGGCGCCAGCGCCATGGGGATGAGCTCGGCCGAGGTGGTGCCGATGGCGGTGAGCATGCGCGGCGCCAGCGCGTAGGCGATGCCGGCCACGAGCACGGTGCCCGGGGAGCCGATCCGGAGCCGGCGGGCCAGGACCACGACCCCGAGGAACGCCACGCTCATCAGCAGCGCGAACCACAGCCGCTGCGTCACCCAGACGGGCAGCCCGGCGAGCTGGCCGAGCGCGAAGAACGGCCCCATCGGGAAGAAGTAGCCGTACGCCTGGTTCTGCAGCTGGCCGGCCGCGCCCTCGGGCTCCCAGAGCGTGAGCGCCCGGCCGAGGAAGGCGAGCGGGTCCACCGCCAGGTCCAGCTTGGTGTCGCCGATGATCTTCCCCGGCGACTGGAGCAGGGCCAGCACCAGGAAGCCGGTGCACACGACCGCCAGCCGGAAGCGGGCCAGCAGGCCGATCGCGCGCGCCGTCAGCGGCTCCCGCGGGGCACGCGCGTCGTCGTCGTCCGCCGGGGACGTCGCGGAGGACCGACCGGTGACCATCGTCGCCATCTGCCGACCGCCGGCTCAGGCGGTGGGGACGGGCACGGGTGCGGGCTCGTCCTCCGGGGAGTCGGTGCGGGCCGGCCGGCTGCGGACGACGACCAGTGCGCCGGCCAGGAGCAGCAGGCCCCCGGTGCCGCCGGCCACCCACGGGACGGCGGCGCGCAGCACCTCGCGCTGCCCGCGGATGTCGTCGACGAGCGCGAGGGCGTCGTCGACGGACTCCTCCGAGGAGGTGAACGTGCCGGACAGCAGGAAGGCGCCGGGCTGCCCGTCGGGTCCGCGCAGCCAGGTGTTCGGGACCTCCTGCGTGGACACGACGACACCGGTGACCGGGTCGACGAGCAGGGCCCGCGTGGCGCCGTGGACGACGTCGGCCGGGACGTCGGCCGGGGCGTCGACGGCGGCCGGGGACCCGAGCAGCGAGCCGGGCACGGAGACCGAGGCGACCACCTGTGCCGGGACCTCCTGCTCGAAGCGGTACACCTGCAGGCCGCGGATGCTCTCGGTGCCCGCGAACCGCGCGGGGTACGCCTGCCGGGTCGTGGCGTCCCAGAGATCGTAGTCGCGCCGGCCGGTGTCGATCGGGAAGCGCACGGTCAGTCCGCGGACCTCCGCGCGTTCCCCGTCCACCGAGGCGCTCACGCAGTCGACGGCCTCGGCCGTGCGGCGGTCGAGGCAGGCCACCGTGGTGGAGGTGCCGATCAGCGTGCCGTCGACCTCGTTCGTGGTGGCCGCGAGCTCCCAGACGGCGACGTCGTCGCCGGCGTCCCCCGTGTCGGCATCCCCGCGGATCCGCACGTACGCCATCACGTCGTCGCTGGTGCGCGGCGCGAGGTCGACCGGGTCGACGAAGCCGACCTGCTCGCCCAGCGTGCCGGTGCGGAACGCCGCGTCGAGTTCGAGGCCGACCGGCACCAGCGGCACCCAGGAGCGGGCCGGGACCGCGGCGACCACGGCGAGCGCTCCGAGGCCGATCAGGGTCAGCCCGACGATCCGCGCCCGCATGCAGCTCCTCTCGCCGCAGAAGGGTCGCGCGGCACAGCACCTCGCAGGGTACGGGAGCAGGCTGCCCCGGCCGGGGCGACGCACCGGCCGGGGAACGCCGTCGATCGGCCTCGCGGTCAGGCCTTGCGGCGCAGCACCACGACGAAGTTCCAGCTCGCGAACTCGCGCAGGCCCGGGACGCGTGCGACCCACGTCGCCCACCACGGGTGGTACCGCGGCAGCACCGCGAGCAGGTCGGCGTCGGGGCAGGCGTTCGCCCACCGCGCCACGGACCCGGCCGACGCGGCGAACAGCGACTCGCCGAACTTGTTCTTCGGCTCCACCCCGTTGCGCCGCTGGTACCGGCGACGCGCCCGGTGCCCGCCCAGGTAGTGCCAGGGCGCCGTCTCGTGCCCGCCCCACGGCGAGAGCCAGGGGGTGAAGGAGAGGTAGATGATGCCCCCGGGTTTGGTCACACGCACCATCTCGTCGGCCATCGTCAGGGGCCGGCGGACGTGCTCGAGCACGTTGGACGAGTAGCAGACGTCCAGCACGCCGGACCGGATCGGCAGCTCCTCACCGCTGCCGCGGAGGGTGCCGGGCTCGGCCTCGCCCCGGGCGGTCATCTCACCGGCGTCGGGCTCGAGGCCCACGTAGGTCGCCCCGGCGGCCCGGAACGCGTCGGCGAAATAGCCCGCCCCTCCCCCGACGTCGAGGACCGTGGCGCCCGACAGATCGGTCCACCGTCGGAGTTGCGCCACCGAGTCGGCGGCGAGGACGCTGTAGAAGCCATCGGGGTCGTCCTGCTCGTGCAGGAACGCCCGGAACAGCGTCACCGACCGGGAAAGGGTGGCCGAGCGGCTCATCTTTCGCACTCCCATCGTGTCGTAGGACTCACAGCGGGTCGAAGTGGCCGCGTGGGTGCATTAGTGTGCCGCGGGTGTCACACCGATCCTCGGACATCGATGTTCTCTTCGTGAACTGGCGTGATGTCAGCCACCCGGAGGGCGGCGGGTCAGAACGGTACGTGCAGCGGATCGCGGAGGGTCTGGCGTCTGCCGGACTCCGCGTCACGCTGCTCTGCGCCGCGCACGGGCGGGCCCCGCGGGACGAGACCGTCAACGGCGTGCGCATCATCCGCCGCGCCGGCCGGCTGAGCATCTACCCCCGGGCGATGGCCTTCGTCCGCAAGCACAAGCCCCGCCTGGTCGTCGACATCCAGAACGGCATCCCGTTCTGCAGCACCCTGGTGACCCGCGCTCCGGTCACCAACGTCGTCTTCCACGTGCACAAGGAGCAGTGGCCGATCGTCTTCGGCCCGGTCGGCGGCCGCATCGGCTGGTGGCTCGAGTCGGTCGTGGCCCCCAAGGTCTACCGGCGGGTCCCCTACGTCACGATCTCGGACGCGACCGGCCGGGAGATGGCGGGCCTGGGCATCGACGCCGAGCGCATCACCCTGGTCCCCGTCGGCACCGAGCCGATCGTGCGGGTCGCGACGCCGCGCTCGGAGTCGCCGCGGCTGATCACGCTGGGCCGGCTGGTGCCGCACAAGCAGGTCGAGCACTCGCTGGAGATCCTCGCCCGGCTCAGCGACCGCTGGCCCGACCTCACGCTCTCCATCGTCGGCGAGGGCTGGTGGGAGGAGTCGCTGCGCGCCCAGGCCGACCGGCTCGGTGTCGCCGACCGCGTGGAGTTCACCGGCTTCCTGGACGAGAAGGGGAAGCACGAGCAGCTCGCCGCCGCGTGGGTCTTCGTCTGCCCGTCGGTGAAGGAGGGCTGGGGCATGGTGGTCATCGAGGCCGGCGGCCACGGCGTTCCCACGGTCGGCTACCACTCCTCCGGTGGTCTGCAGGAGTCCGTCGTGGACGGGGTCAGCGGCGTGCTCGTCGACGACCTGGACCAGATGACCGACGCCGTCGCCCGCCTCCTCGAGGACGACGACGCCCGCCGCGCCATGGGCGCGGCGGCCGAGCGCCATGCGGCCACCTTCGAGTGGTCGGCCAGCGTGCGCGAGTTCGCCGGCGTCCTGGCCCGCTCGGTCCACGGGTCGCCCCGGGCCGGCGTGCGCGCCGGCACGGCCGACCTCGTCGAGCTGCTGGAGCGCATCCAGCACGGGGTCGACGACCCCACGCACACCCTGGCCGTCCCCCTCGAGAGCACCGCGGCCGACGGCACCGGGGCCGACCCGGCCCTCCCCCGGGAACCCGCGTCCTCAGGGTTGGCGTGACGCGGGGCGGCCGGCCGGGCATCCGGCGGTGGGCGGTCGCCCGGGCCGCCCCCTGCGGGGTGCGCGGATGACCGCCGTCGAGACCCCGCCGGTCCCGAGCCAGGCCCGGCGCCGCCGCGAGGCCGCCGTGCCGGCCGCACTGGTCTCCCTCGCCCTGCTGGGCGTCAACGGGCTCGCCTACGTCATGACCGTCGTGGCCGCCCGCGCGCTCGCCCCCGAGGCCTTCGGCGAGCTCGCCGCCCTGCTCGGGGTCATGTTCATCGGCGTCGTGCCGGCCACCGCGCTGCAGACCACGGCCGCGCTCACCCTCGGTGCCAACCCCGCCGACCGCTCCGCCGTCCAGGCCCGGCTGCACACCGCCATCTGGGTGGGCGCAGCCGCCGTCGGCGTCCTGGGCCTGATCGCCGTCGGCCCGCTGGTGGCGCTGCTGCACCTGTCGGGGCCCTCGACCGTGCTGTGGCTGATCGCCGTGCTGGTGCCGCACACCCTGGTCGGCGGCTACGACGGCCTCCTGCAGGGCAACCGCCGCTACGGCCGGCTGGCGCTGGTCAACACCACGTTCGGCGTGCTCAAGTCCGGCGGTGGCATCACCGGCCTGATCGTCGGCGGCACGCCCGAGGCCGCGCTGATCGGGATGGCGCTGGGCTGCGCCGCCAGCGCCGTCGTCGGCTGGACGTTCGCGGGCCGCCCGGGCTTCTCGCGCCGCATCCGCGGGCACGTGCTGTCGGCGGCGAAGGCCTCCGGGGCGCTGCTGGGCCTCGTGCTCATGGTGAACCTGGACCTGCTGCTGGCCCGCCACCACCTGCCCGCGCAGCTGGCCGGCGAGTACGCGGTCGCCTCGATCTTCGCCAAGGTCGCCTTCTGGCTGCCCCAGGGCGTCAGCGTCGTCCTGCTGCCCCGCCTGGCCCACGCCCGGGGGCGCCGACGGCTGCTGCCGGTCGCCGCCGCCCTGGTGGCGCTGGTCGGCGCGCTGCTCACCGCCGCCACCGCGGTCCTCGGCGCCCGCGCCCTTCCGCTGGTGGGCGGCGCCGAGTACGGGGACGCCCTGGGCGGCGCCACCTGGGTGTTCGCGATGCTCGGGACGCTGTTCGCGCTGGCCCAGCTGCTGCTCTACTCCGGCATCGCGGCGTCCGACCGCGTCGCGGCGGTGGCCGTCTGGTGCGCCGTCTCCCTGGAGGCCGCGGCCGTCGAGGTGCTCGCCGCGCGCGACGGGCTCACGGTGCTCACGATCGCCGGCATCGCGGTCGGGGCCAGCATGCTGCTGGTCGGGACCGGCATGCTGCGGCTGTGGCGCACCCACGCCCGCGAGGGGCTCGAGCTCCGCGCCGCCGCCGCGCGGTGAGCCGGTGACCGGCTCACCGCGCCGGAATGGTCAGTACGGGTCGTACGGGGAGTCGTGCTTGAACACGACCTTCGCCACCGGGCGCAGCCGCAGGCGCAGCAGCACCTTCACCAGGACGTTGCGGACCCACCACGGCAGCTCGGCGAGGATGCGCAGCCGGTCGGCGCGCGAGGGCTTGCCCACCCGGAACAGCGCCATCGAACCGGCCCGACGCTCGTAGCGGAGGTCCTTGGCCGGCAGCACGTGCAGCAGCGTGCCGAGCGTGACGCCGATCGAGGAGAAGCAGTCGTGCACCAGGACCGGGGCGCCCTCGGGCAGGTGCACGCGCCACTTGAGGTCGTCGGAGTAGGTCCAGTAGTCGTGCTTGCCGTCGATGTACAGCATCTGGAACGGCCGGTCCCACGACGAGCGGATCTTCGTCGAGTAGTCGCACACCAGCTCGACGGTGTCCTCGACCCCGGCCTCGGCGATGTGCGCCTCGAAGGAGTCCCGCGTCTTGCGGCCACCGAAGAGCTTGCCGTCGATGAAGGGGTCCACCGCGAAGACGCGGCCCCGCTTGGCCTGCATCACGCGGCCGAGCATCACCGTCGAGCGCCCCTGGTGGGAGCCGATCTCCAGGACCGCCGAACCATCGGGCAGTCGCCGGGCCTGCTCGTCGAGCAGCTCGGCCTGGCCCTTGGTCATCCATCCGGGGATCCGGTCCGCGACGGCCCAGACCTCGTCGAACGTCTGGCGCGAGGGCGTCAGGGAAGAATCCGGCACCGTACCTCCATCACAGGGGTGTCACGATCGCGGGAACGGTACATGGCCGGACACTCCGTAACGGAGCCCGGCTCCCGTCTCGCACCCCTACGGTGCCATGCTCGCGCGCCCGGCAGGAGCTCCGACCCGGCGCACGACGATCAGCTTTCCGGGTGACCGGAGGACTACTCGTGCGCGTCCGGGGGCAGGACCAGCGCAGTCGCCCGTCCGGTCGCACCGGACGGGCCGCCTCCTGCAGCCGCGCCGAGACGAGAGGAGCGCCATCCATGGCGTCCGTCATCCACTACACGATCGCGACCGAGGCCGAGAAGAGCCCGGACTTCCGTCGCGTCCTCTGGACCGGGGAGCACACCCAGCTGGTCATCATGACGATCCCCAAGGGCGGGGAGATCGGCGAGGAGGTCCACGAGGTGGACCAGATCCTCACCTTCGTCAGCGGCACCGGGAAGGCGATCATCTCCGGCTCGGAGAAGGTGGTGGCCCAGGGCGACCTGGTCGTCGTCCCCGCCGGCAAGAAGCACAACTTCCTCAACACCGGTGAGAACCCGCTCATCCTCTACACCGTCTACGGCCCGGCCGAGCACGCCGACGGCGCGGTGCACAAGACCAAGGAGGAGGCGGACGCCCTCGAGGAGGCCGGCAAGGACGAGCCCCCGACGTCCGACTGAGCACCTGGCGGAGGGGCCCTCGCCGGCCCCTCCGCCCGCCCGGGCGACCGGTCAGCCGGCGGAGGCGTGCCGTCCGGCGTCCTCGCCCTCCGGCACGACCATGACCGGGCACGGCCCCGACAGCACGCAGTGCAGCGCCACCGAGCCCATGAGCAGACCGCGCACGGCGCCCTGCCCGTGCCCGCCGACCACCAGCAGCGCGGCATCCCGTGCGGCCTCCACCAGGACGTTTCCCGCCGGTCCCTCGAGGCTCTCCACCCGCACCGGCACCCCGTCCGGCAGGCGGGCACCGGCCACCTGCTGTTCCGCCGCGGCCCGCACCTCCCCGGCGAGCTGCTCGGGCGGTGGCATCACCACCGCGTAGGCGTCGCTCCAATAGCTGGCCGCGGAGTACGCCGCGACGGCCACCACCTCGGCCCCGAGCAGCTGCGCCTCGGTGGCCGCCCGCTCCAGGGCGGCGCCCGAGGCGGCGGACCCGTCCAGCCCGACGACGACGCGCGGCGGGCCGGAGGCGCTGTCGGCGGTCGCGTCCGCGGCCCCCGCGTGCACCACGACGACCGGCACCCGGGCGTGGGTGACGCAGCTGAGCGCGACCGAGCCGAGCACCAGGCTCTTCACCGCGCCGCGGCCCCGGCTGCCGACCACGAGCAGGCCGGCGTCCTCCGCCGCCGCGAGCAGCATGGGTGCCGGCGGCCCGGCCACCGCCAGGACCTGCACCGGGACGTCGGGCTGCCCGACCTCGGCCCGCACCTCGTCGACGAGCGCGCCGGCCCGTCCCAGCGTGTCGGCGCGCACCGCCTCCAACTGCTTCTCGTCGAGCAGGAGCGGGTCGGCCAGGTACAGCTGTACCGGGAAGCTGCTGACGACCTCCACCGGCGCGCCGCGCCGGGCGGCGTCGGCCAGCGCCCACCCCAGGGCGATGCGCGCCCCGGGTGATCCGTCCACGCCGACGACCGTGCGGCCCGCGTGTCCCTGCTCGTCGTCCGTCACCGCTGCTCCTGTCGTCGAGGTCCGGCTGCGAGGCTGCCGGGATCACGCCCCGGGCACAAGGGCCCGGTCAGCCGTCCAGCAGCTGCCGCACCTGCCGCTGGATCTCCAGATCCTCTCGGGAGGTGACCACCACGGTGCGCGCGGCCGCGCCCTCGGCGGTCACGTCGGCGTCCCCGTCCACCGCGTCGTTGCGCGCGGGGTCGACCGCGAGGCCGAGATGGCCGAGCGCCGCACCGACGGCGGCGCGCACCGGAGCCGCGTGCTCCCCCACGCCCCCGGTCATCACCAGCAGGTCCAGCCCCCCGGTCGAGGCGGTCATCGCCGCGATCTCCCGGGTCAGCCGGTGGAGGTAGACATCGGCGGCCAGAGCGCAGTCCGGGTCGCCGTCGTCCCGCCCGGCCAGCACCTCGCGCAGGTCGCCCGAGGTGCCCGAGAGCCCCTTGAGCCCGGAGTGGTGCTCCAGCACGTCGGCCAGCTCGGCCGGCGGCACGTGCCCGTGCTCCAGCAGCCAGAGCAGCAACCCGGGATCCAGCGTGCCCGGCCGGGTGTTCATCACCAGCCCGGCCAGAGGGGTGAACCCCATCGTCGTGTCCACCGAGATCCCGCCCCGGACGGCGGCGAGCGAGGCGCCGGCACCGAGGTGGCAGCTCACGATGCGCAGCTCCTCGACCGGCCGGCCGACGAGCTCGGCGCCCCGCCGGGCCGCCCACGCGTGCGAGAGCCCGTGGAACCCGTACCGGCGCAGGCCCCAGCGCTGGTTCCACTCCCGCGGGACGGCGTAGGTAGCGGCGGCGGGGGGCAGCGTCGCGTGGAACGTGGTGTCGAAGCAGGCCACCGCCGGCACGTCGGGCAGCAGGGCCCCCGCCGCCGTGATGCCGGCCAGGGCCCGCGGGTTGTGCAGCGGCGCGAGATGGCTGATCGACCAGAGGTAGGAGACGACCAGCTCGTCGATCACCACGGGGCCGGTGTGCCGGGGTCCGCCGTGCACCACGCGGTGCCCCACGGCGTCGACGGGCCCGGCTCCGGCGAGGAACTCCTCCAGCGGCGCGAGGTGCCGGTCGCCGTCCCACCGCTGCACGGTGGTGGCGGCGACGACCTCGCCGTCGGGGTCCAGCACCCCCAGCTTCAGGCTGCTGGAGCCCGCGTTGACGACCAGCAGCCTCACGCCTCCGGCTCCTTCAGCGGGTCGCCGCCCGGCGTGGCGGGGCCGGACGCCGGGGACCACTGCCAGTTCCGGATCTCGGGCAGATCCTCGCCGTGCGTGCGCACGTACTGACGGTGTTCGGTGATCATGTCGCGGAGCCGGTCGCGGGCGTGCGAGCCGACGGCGTGCAGCCGCGGAACCCGGTCGATGACGTCGATGGCCAGGTTGTAGCGGTCCATGCGGTTCATGACGCAGATGTCGAAGGGCGTCGTCGTCGTGCCCTCCTCCACGTACCCGCGCACGTGGAAGTTGTCGTGGTTGGCCCGCCGGTAGGTCAACCGGTGGATCAGCCACGGGTAGCCGTGATAGGCGAAGATCACCGGTTTGTCGCGGGTGAAGTAGGCGTCGAACTCCCGGTCGGAGAGCCCGTGCGGGTGCTCGCGGTCGTCCTGCAGCCGCATGAGGTCCACGACGTTGACCACCCGGATGCGCAGGTCGGGGAACCAGCCGCGCAGGATCTCCACCGCCGCGAGGGTCTCCATGGTCGGCACGTCACCGGCGCAGCCGAGCACGACGTCGGGCTCGGTGCCTTCGTCGGTGCTGGCCCACGACCAGATCCCGATGCCCTTGGTGCAGTGCTCGACGGCGCTGTCGATGTCCAGGTACTGCAGGGCCGGCTGCTTGCCCGCGACGATGATGTTCACGTACTGCTCGGTGCGCAGGCAGTGGTCGGCGACCGAGAGCAACGTGTTCGCGTCCGGCGGCAGGTAGACCCGGATGACGTCGGCCTTCTTGTTGACGGCGTGGTCGATGAAGCCCGGATCCTGGTGCGAGAAGCCGTTGTGGTCCTGGCGCCACACGTGCGAGGTCAGCAGGTAGTTCAGCGAGGCGATGGGCCGCCGCCACGGGATGTCGTTGGTGGTCTTGAGCCATTTCGCGTGCTGGTTGAACATCGAGTCGACGACGTGGATGAACGCCTCGTAGCAGGAGAAGAACCCGTGCCGGCCGGTGAGCAGGTAGCCCTCCAGCCAGCCCTGGCAGAGGTGCTCGGACAGCACCTCCATCACCCGCCCGTCCGGTGCCAGCGAGTCGTCGCCCGGTAGCCGCTCGGCCATCCACGCCCGGTCGGTGACCTCGAGGACCGCACCCAGCCGGTTGGAGTTGTTCTCGTCGGGAGCGAAGACGCGGAACGTCGTCATGTTCTCGCGCATCACCTCGCGCAGGAACGCCCCGAGCACCCGGGTCGCCTCCACCGCGCCGGTACCGGGCGCGTCCACCGGCACCGCGGAGTCGCGGAAGTCGGGCATCCGCAGAGGCTGCAGCAGCTTCCCGCCGTTGGCGTGCGGATTGGCGCTCATCCGCCGGTCGTGGGCGGGATGCAGGTCGCGGACGGCGGGCACGGGGGCGCCGTCGTCGTCGAACAGTTCCTCGGGCCGGTAGCTGCGCAGCCACTCCTCGAGCACCGCCCGGTGGCCGTCGTCCTCGCGGGCGTTCTTGAACGGCACCTGGTGCGACCGCCAGGTGCCCTCCACCTGCAGCCCGTCGACCTCGTGCGGCCCGGTCCAGCCCTTGGGCGAGGCCAGCACGATCATCGGCCAGCGCGGCCGTTCGGTCTCGCCCTCCTCGCGAGCGCGGCGCCGGATCTCCGCGATCTCGTCCAGGCAGCGGTCGAGCGTCGCGGCGAACCGCTGGTGCATGTCGGCGGGGTCGTCGCCCTCGACGAGGTAGGGCGTGTGGCCGTAGCCGCGCAGGAGCTCCATGAGCTCCTCGCGCGGGATCCGGGCCAGCACCGTCGGATTGGCGATCTTGTAGCCGTTGAGATGGAGGATCGGCAGGACCGCGCCGTCGGTGACCGGGTCGGCGAACTTGTTCGCGTGCCAGCTGGCCGCCAGGGGGCCGGTCTCGGCCTCGCCGTCGCCGATCACGGCCGCCACGACGAGGTCGGGGTTGTCGAACGCCGCGCCGTAGGCGTGCGCGAGGGCGTAGCCGAGCTCGCCGCCCTCGTGGATGGACCCGGGCGTCTCCGGCGCGACGTGGCTGGGGATGCCACCGGGGAAGGAGAACTGGGTGAACAGCCGCCGCATGCCGGCCTCGTCCTGGGACACGTCGGGGTAGTAGTGGCTGTAGGTGCCCTCCAGCCAGGCGGCCGCGACCGGCCCCGGCCCGCCGTGCCCCGGGCCCATCACGTAGATCATGTCCAGGTCCCGCGCCCGGATCGCGCGGTTGAGGTGGGCGTACAGGAAGTTCAGGCCGGGGGTCGTCCCCCAGTGGCCCAGCAGCCGCGGCTTGATGTGCTCGGGCAGCAACGGCTCGCGCAGCAGCGGGTTGCCCATGAGGTAGATCTGGCCGACGGACAGGTAGTTGGCGGCTCGCCACCAGGCGTCGAGCGAGGCGAGTTCGGCATCGCCCAGGGGGGCGGTGCCGACATGAGCATCCACGGAGCGCTCCATCGGGCGATCCCATCCGACGGGTGCCCGATGAGCAAGCCCGTGGCCGGCGGCGCCCCCCGCTAACCTGGCCCCACCGGACGACCCGACCGCACCGGACGGTGCGAAGGAGCGCCCATGACCGCCGCCCGTGGGGCACGCTGCGTTCGACGACGCGCGCCGTCCCGCGCCAGGCGACCCGCCCCATCGCGGTGGTGCCGATCACGGCAGGCGGCCACCCCTCGACCCACGGAGCCGCCCGATGACCGCGACCGCCCCTGAGCGCGCCGGGACCGACGCCCCCGGCCTGGCCGAGGCCCTGCGCCGCGCCGGGCTCCGCGACGTCGACGACTCGGGGCTGGCCCGGGCGCTGTACTCCTCCGACGCCTCGCTGTACCGGGTGCTCCCCCGCGCCGTCGTCCGCCCGCGCGACGTCGACGAGGTGCTCGCGACCCTGGCGGTCTGCCGCGAGCTGGGCGTGCCGCTGACCGCCCGCGGAGCCGGTACCTCGATCGCCGGGAACGCGGTGGGGCCGGGCGTCGTGCTCGACACCAGCCGGCACCTGAACCGGGTGCTTCAGATCGACCCCGAGGCCCGGACCGCCACGGTCGAGCCGGGCCTCGTGCAGTCCGCGCTGCAGGCCGCGGCCCGCCCCGCCGGCCTGCGCTTCGGCCCCGACCCGAGCACGCACAACCGCTGCACGATCGGCGGGATGATCGGCAACAACGCCTGCGGCTCGCGGGCGCTGGGGTACGGGCGCACCGCGGACAACGTCGTCGGCCTCGACGTCGTCACCGGCGGCGGCACGCGCCTCTCCCTCGGCCCCGGCACGGCGCCGGACGGGGGCGTGCTCACCGAGCTGCACGGCCTGGTCGCCGCCGATCTCGCGACGATCCGCACCGAGCTGGGCCGCTTCGGCCGCCAGGTGTCGGGTTACTCCCTCGAGCACCTGCTCCCCGAGCGCGGCTTCGACGTCGCCCGCGCGCTGGTCGGCAGCGAGGGGACGCTCGGGCTGGTGCTCGGTGCCACCGTGCGGCTGGTCGCCGACGCCCCGTTCCGGGGGTTGGTCGTGCTCGGCTACCCCTCGATGGCCGACGCCGCGGACGCCACCCCCGCCCTGCTCCCCCACCGGCCCACCGCGGTCGAGGGGCTGGACGCGCGCATGGTGCAGCGGCTGCGCGACGTCCCGGCCGCCGTCGTGCCCGACCTGCCGCGCGGCGAGGGCTGGCTCGTGGTGGAGCTGACCGGCGACAGCGTCGCCGAGATCGAGGACGCCGCCCGGCGGGTGCTCGCCGACGCCGGCGCGCTGGACTCCCTCGTCGTCACCGACGCCGGTGAGGCGGCCGCCATCTGGCGGATCCGCGAGGACGGCGCCGGGCTCGCGGCGCGCACCTCCGACGGGCACCCGGCGCACGCCGGCTGGGAGGACGCCGCCGTCCCGCCGGAGCGCCTGGGCGCCTACCTGCGCGAGTTCGAGGCGCTGCTGGACCAGCACGGCCTGCAGTGCGTCCCCTACGGCCACTTCGGCGACGGCTGCGTGCACGGCCGGATCGACTTCCCGTTCGGCGCCGGAGCCGAGCCCGACCGGGGCCGGTCGCGCTACCGCGCCTTCGTCGAGGACGCCGCCCGGCTGGTGGCGGGGTACGGCGGCTCGCTGTCCGGGGAGCACGGCGACGGCCGGGCCCGCAGCGAGCTGCTGCCGCTCATGTACTCCCCCGCCGTCATCGCCCTGTTCGAGCGGGTGAAGGCGGTGTTCGACCCGGACGACGTGCTGAACCCGGGCGTGCTGGTCCGGCCCGCCCGGCTCGACGACGACATCCGCATGGCGGCGGCGCCGGCCCTGCGGCGCGAGGACCGCCCGACGCTCGCGCTGGCCTACCGGCACGACGGCGGCGACTTCTCCGCCGCGGTGCACCGCTGCACCGGTGTCGGGAAGTGCCGCGCGGACCTGCAGTCCACCGGCGGGGTCATGTGCCCCTCGTGGCCGGCGACGCGGGAGGAGAAGGACACCACCCGCGGCCGGGCCCGGGTGCTCCAGGAGATGCTGGCCCCCGGCGGCCCGGTCGCCGGCTGGCGCTCGCCGGAGGTGCACGACGCCCTCGACCTCTGCCTGTCCTGCAAGGGCTGCTCGTCGGACTGCCCCACGGGCGTCGACATGGCCTCGTACAAGACCGAGGTGCTGCACCAGTCCTACCGGCGGCGGCTGCGCCCCCTCTCGCACTACACGCTGGGCTGGCTGCCGCGGTGGGCCGATCTCGCCGCCCGCGCCCCCCGCCTGGTCAACGGCATCCTGGGCTCGCGGCTCGGCGCCCGGCTGGCCAAGTGGGGCGCGGGCATGGACCAGCGCCGCGAGGTGCCGGCGTTCGCCGTCCGCACCTTCCGGCAGCAGTGGGCGGCGCGGCCGGCCCCGGCCGGAGACGGCGCCCCGGTGGCGCTGTGGGTCGACTCGTTCACCGACCACTTCGACCCGGACGTGGCGATGGCCGCCGCCGAGGTCCTGGAGGCGGCCGGCTACCGGGTGCAGGTGCCCGGCGCCGACACCTGCTGCGGGCTGACCTGGATCACCACCGGCCAGCTGGACGCCGCCCGGCGCATCCTCGGGCACACCGTCGCCGAGCTCGCCCCCGTCGTGGCCGCGGGCATCCCGGTCGTGGGCGTCGAGCCCTCGTGCACTGCCGTGCTGCGCGCCGAGGCGCTCGAGGTGGTGGGCGGCGCCGACGCCGAGGCCGTCGCGGCGGGCACGCGGACGCTGGCCGAGCAGCTCGCGGCCACGCCCGGATGGGAGCCGCCGTCGCTGGCCGGGCTGCAGGTCGTCGCGCAGCCGCACTGCCACCACGCCTCGGTGCTGGGCTGGTCGGCCGACGCCGCGCTGCTGCGCCGGGCCGGCGCGGAGGTCACCCGGCTGGGCGGCTGCTGCGGGCTCGCCGGCAACTGGGGCGTGGAGAAGGGCCACCACGACGTCTCGATGACGATCGCCGGGCAGCAGCTGCTCCCGGCCGTCGCGGAGCTCCCCGACGACGCCGTGGTCCTCGCCGACGGCTTCTCCTGCCGCACCCAGCTCGACCAGCTGGCCGGGCGGCGCGGGCTGCACCTCGCCGAGCTGCTGAACCGGGGACGCTGACCCCGTCTGCCACGATGGTGGCGTGGACCTCGAGGAGACACTGCTGCCCGGCGTCGGCGTGCGCTACGAGATGAGGTGCAGCTCGGGGCAGTCGCTCGGCATCGTCGTCCAGCGCGAGGGTGGGGCGGAGATCTCCGTCTACGACGCCCGGGACCCCGACCGGGCCACGGGCATCTTCCGCCTGAGCCCGGAGGAGGCCGACGCCGTCGCCGAGGTGCTGGGCGCACCGCGGCTGACGCAGCGCTTCGCCGACCTGTCCAGGGAGGTGCCGGGCCTGGAGTCGGGCCGGCTGACGATCGCCCCGGACTCGCCGTTCGTCGGCCGGCCCCTGGGTGACACCCGGGCCCGGACGCTCACGGGGTGCTCCATCGTCGCCGTCGTCCGCGGCATGGACGTCGTGCCCTCCCCGGGCCCGGAGCAGCTGCTGCAGGCCGGCGACGTGCTGGTGGCCATCGGCTCGGACTCGGGACTGAGCCAGCTCGACCGGCGGCTGTCCGGCCAGGAGTAGGCCGCGTGGACCATGTCGCCGCGCTCCTCGTCGAGCTCGGCCTCCTCTTCCTCGGTCTGTCCGTGCTGGGGCTGGCCGCCCGCAGGCTCGGGCTGTCCCCCGTCCCGTTCGTCCTGCTCGCGGCCCTCGCCGTCGGCAACGGTGGACTCGTCCCCCTGGAGAACGCCGAGCCGTTCATCGAGGCCGCCGCGGAGATCGGCGTCGTCCTGCTGCTGCTGACGCTGGGGCTGGAGTTCTCCTCCAGCGAGCTGTTCGCGTCGTTCCGGCGGCACGCCCCCTCCGGACTGGTCGACCTGGCGCTCAACGCACCCCCCGGCTTCGTGGCCGGACTGCTCCTGGGGCTGCCGTGGGAGGGGTCGCTGGCGCTGGCCGGCGTCACCTGGATCTCCTCGTCCGGCATCGTCGCCCGGCTCCTGGGCGACCTGGGCCGGCTGGCCAACCGCGAGACGCCGGCGGTGCTCGCGGTGCTGGTGCTGGAGGACCTGGCGATGGCGCTGTTCCTCCCCCTGCTCGTCGTCGCCCTCGCCGGGCAGGGGCCGATGGCGGCCCTGGGTGGCGTCGGCCTGGCCGTCGGCGCGGTGGTCCTGGTGCTGGCGGCCGCACAGCGGCACGGTCACCGGCTCGGCCGGCTGCTCACGCACGACGACGACGAGCAGGTGATGCTCCGGTTGATCGGGCTGACCCTGCTCGTCGCCGGCCTGGCCCAGGCGATGGGCGCCTCGGCCGCCGTCGGTGCGTTCCTGGTGGGCCTGGCGCTCCCGGCGTCGTTCGCCGCACGGGCGCGGGCGATCCTCGCCCCGCTGCGCGACCTGTTCGCCGCCACGTTCTTCGTCGCCTTCGGCCTGGCCACCGACCCCGGAACCATCCTCCCGATGCTGCCCGCCGCCCTCGCGCTGGCCGGCGTCACCACCCTCACCAAGATCGCCACCGGCTGGTTCGCCGCCCAGCGGGACGGCATCGGCGTCCCGGGCCGGCTGCGCGCCGGTACCGCGCTGGTGGCCCGCGGGGAGTTCTCCATCGTGATCGCGGGGCTGGCCGTCACCGCCGGGATCACGGCCGTCGGCCCGGTCGCCACCGCCTACGTGCTCGTGCTCGCGGTGGCCGGCACGGTGCTGACCCGGATCGCGGACCCGCTGTCGAGCCGTCTGGCGCCGGTACCGGCGCGCTGACCGGGCGCCCGCACCGTCCCGGCGGGCGCGGGCAGCGGCGAGCACCACCCGGGGAAGCGCCGTGGCGATGCGCGCCGTCCGTGGCCCGTCGATCCCGTGCGCTCAGTGCAGCGGGACCTGCGCCTGCTCCTGGGCCAGCCGCTCGGCGCCCGAGGTGGTCTTGAGCGCCTTCTCCCGGATGAACAGGACGACGACCAGCGCCAGGGCGGCCAGCGGCGTGGCGATGAGGAACAGCTCCGCGGTGGCGTCGCCGTAGGCGTTCTCCACCAGCGTGCGGGCCTCGGCCGGCAGCGTGCTCACGTCCGGCACGGCGCCGTCGCCGGAGCCCTCGCCGCCGCCCAACAGGCTCAGGTCGCCGGCGACCCGGCTGGCCAGCAGCGCACCCAGCACGCTGACCCCGATCGTCCCGCCCAGGCTGCGGAAGAACGAGACCACCGAGGTGGCCGCGCCCAGCTCGGTGGCGGGGACGTCGTTCTGCGCGGCGAGCACCAGGTTCTGCATCAGCATGCCGACACCGGCACCCAGCACCGCCATGAAGACGCCGAGCAGCCACGGCGACGTCTGCGCGTCGATGGTGGAGAACAGGCCGAAGCCGATGGTCATCAGGATGCCGCCGGCGACCAGCCAGCCCTTCCAGCGGCCGGTCTTCGTGATCAGGCCACCGGCGACGGTGGAGGAGATCAGCAGACCGCCGACCAGCGGCAGCGTGAGCATGCCGGCCTTCGTGGGCGAGTAGCCCTGCGAGATCTGCAGGTACTGGGCGAGGAACACGGTGCCGCCGAACATCGCGATGCCGACCAGCGCGCTGGCGGTCACCGACAGGCTCACCGTGCGGCTGCGGAAGATCCCCAGCGGGATGATCGGCTCGTCGACCCGGCTCTCGACCAGCACGGTCGCGGCGAGCAGGAGGACGGTGCCGCCGACCATGAGCAGGGTCTCGGTGGACAGCCAGTCGTACCGGTCACCGGCGAAGGTGATCCACACCAGCAGCAGGCTCACGCCGCCGGTGAGCAGCAGCGCGCCCAGCCAGTCGATGCTGGCCTTCCGGCGCGTCACGGCGGGCAGCTTCAGCGTGCGCTGGACGAGCACCATCGCGAGCGCGGTGAACGGGACGCCGAGCAGGAAGCACCAGCGCCAGCCCAGCCACGAGGTGTCCACGATGACGCCGCCGATCAGCGGGCCGCCGACCGTGGCGACGGCGAAGATGCCGCCGAAGACGCCGGCGTAGCGGCCCAGTTCGCGCGGCGGGATCATCGCCGCCATCACGATCTGCACCAGGGCGGTGAGGCCACCGGCGCCCATGCCCTGCAGCGCGCGGGCCAGGATCAGCATCGTGGTGTCCTGCGCGAAGCCGGCCATGAGCGAGCCGGCGATGAACAGCCCGAAGGAGATCTGCAGCAGCAGCTTCTGGCTGAACAGGTCGGCGAGCTTGCCCCACAGGGGGACCGTGGCGGTCATCGCCAGCAGCTCGGCGGTGACCACCCAGGTGTAGACCGACTGGCTGCCGCCGATCTCGGGGATGATCACCGGCAGCGCGTTGGACACGATCGTCGCGGCCAGGATGGCCACGAACATGCCCATGAACAGGCCGGACAGCGCCTGGAGCACCTCCCGGCGGCTCATCGGTGCGAGCACCGTCTCCGCCCCGGGCGGTGCTGACGCCGGGGCGGCGGGATCGGCGGTGGTGGACACGGTTCTCCTCGGGTGCGTGCGCGTACGGGGTGGTGCGCTGTGGCGCGGTGCGGGGGTCAGGCGGCCGACGGGCCGGGCAGGCCCGCGGCGAGGGCGTCGACGGCCTCGCCGAAGAGCCGGTCGAGCGGCTCCCGGCCGCCGCGGCGGTGCCAGCGGTTCAGGGTCACGCGCAGGGCGCAGCTGAGGACGGCGGCCAGCAGCCCCGGGTACAGGTCGGTGTCGACGTCCAGGCCGGTGCGCGCGGCGATCGCCTCGGCCATCGCCCGCTCGTCGGCGGTGCCCAGCTCGACCAGCCGGGGCAGCAGGTCCGGCTCGGCGGCGATGACCGACAACCGCTGCAGCCAGGCCTCCCGGTCGGCGTCCAGATCGGCGAGGACCGAGCGAAGGGCGGCGCGCGCGGCGGGCAGCGGCGGGAGCTGCGGCTCCTGCTCGGCGAGGTGGACGGCGAAGGTGCGCTCGGTGCCGGCCGGGCGCAGCAGAGCCTCCTCCTTGACGGAGAAGTGGTTGAAGAACGTCCGGTAGGAGACCCCGGCGGCCGCGGCGATCTGCTCGACGGTGACCGCCGCGAGGCCGTGCTCGACGGCCAGCCGCAGGGTGGCGGCGGCCAGCGCGGCGCGGGTGTCCTGCTTCTTGCGCTCGCGGAGGCCGGGGGTGGTCACGGCGTCCAGTCCAGCACTTCGTTGCACACTGTGCAATCTTGCACGGAGTGCAGTCACTCACACGCCGAGGCGGGTCCGGACGTGCGACAGGGCCGGGCAGCCGATGGCTGCCCGGCCCTGCCGGAGGTGCGCGCCCCTACCGTGAGGGGCGGGTGGATCAGGCCTTCGGGCCACCCGCGGCGTAGACGACCTGGCCGCTGATGAAGCCGGCGCCCTCGCTGCAGAAGAACGACACGAGGTGCGCGATGTCCTCGGGCTGGCCGACGCGGGCCACCGGGATCGAGGCGCCGGCGCCCTTGATGAAGTCGTCGAAGGGGATGCCCATGCGGTCGGCGGTCGCCTTGGTCATCTCGGTCTGGATGAAGCCGGGGGCGATGGCGTTGGCGGTGACGCCGAACTTGCCGAGCTCGATGGCGAGGGTCTTGGTGAAGCCCTGCAGGCCGGCCTTGGCGGTGGAGTAGTTGGCCTGGCCACGGTTGCCGAGCGCCGAGGTGCTGGACAGGTTGACGATCCGGCCCCACTTCTGCTCGATCATGTGCTTCTGAGCGGCGCGGGACATGAGGAAGGCACCCCGGAGGTGCACGTTCATGACGATGTCCCAGTCGGAGTCGCTCATCTTGAACAGCATGTTGTCGCGGAGCACGCCGGCGTTGTTCACCAGCACGACCGGGGCGCCGAGCTCGGCCGCGATGCGGTCGACGGCGGTCTGCACCTGCTCGGCGTCGCTGACGTCGGCACCGACGGCCAGACCCTGACCCCCGGCCGCCTTGATGGCGTCCACGGTGCCCTGGGCCGACGCCTCGTCGAGGTCCAGGACGGCGACGGCGAAGCCGTCAGCGGCCAGACGCTGCGCCGTGGCGGCACCGATGCCGCGCGCACCGCCGGTGACGATGGCCACCCGGGTGCTGTTTGCCTCGCTCATGAATCTCCCTCTCGTCGGATCTCGTGCTGGGCCGATCCCGATCGAGCGGGACACGGCAAGCTGTCCGGCACCTTACGGGCACCGGGTGAGGCCGCCGTCACACGGGGCTATGCCTGCGGCGTCACGGCCAGATCGAGGCGACGATGATCGCTGCCACCGCCAGCTGAGCCGCGGCGCTCACCAGGCTGGCCGGGTGGAACTGCACCTGGACCAGCGATGAACCCAGCGAGCCCGGTGTGACCAGGTTGAGCACGAGGAAGGCCAGCGCCTGGAGCAGCACCCCGAGGACCCCGAAGACCACCGTCCACCACAGTGCCCGGCCGAAGCCGTCGGTGGCATTGGTCCAGATGGTGGTGAAGGCGATCGCACCCTGGCCGAGGAACCCGGCCGACAACACGATGCCCGCGTTGATCGACCCGTCCTGGTAGATGTGCCGGCCCAGGTGGCCCGGGGTGAGCAGGTCGAGCGCCACGAACCCGAGCATCAGGAGCGCGATGCCCACGCCCGTGTAGGCGGCGGCGTAGCCGATGCTGGCCAGCACGAGTGGACCTCCGGACGTCGGTGGGAACGGCGTGCCGTGTCTACCGCACCGGCCCCGGGGGCACACGCAGCGGGCGGCGCGGGTTCAGCCCGCCGGCGTCGCCGTCTCCTCCTCCGCCGCCCCCTCCCCCGGCGCGCGCCGGGGGTGGTGCAGCCGCCGCACCGAGGCCATCGCGGAGCGGCGGGCGTTCATCCGGCGGCGGGCGCGGGAGGTCCGGGGCGCCCGCGGCTCCTCCCGGAGCAGGGCGTCCAGCCAGTGGCCGCGCGGATCGACGTCCACCAGGAGTGCCTTGACCAGCAGGGTCAACGGGATGGCGAGCAGCGCGCCCAGCGCGCCGAGCACCCAGCCCCAGAAGAGCAGCGCGATGAAGGTGACCGTCATGGACAGGCCCACCGAGTCACCGACGAACCGGGGCTGGATCAGGGTCTGGACGACGAAGTTGAGCAGCGTGTAGATCACGAGGATCGCGATCAGCTCGCCCCAGCCGCCGGCGAGCAGGCCCAGCAGGGCCGGCGGGACGACGCCGAGCACGAAGCCGATGTTCGGCACGTAGTTGGTGATGAACGCCAGCAGGCCCCACAGCGGCGCGGCCGGCACGGCGAGGATCGCGAGGGCGATCGCGTCACCCACGGCCACGATCGCCCCGAACACCGTGCTGACCAGCAGGTAGCTGCGGGTGCCCGAGGCGAAGAGGTTGAACGCGACCGGCAGGTGCGGCCGCTCCTTCGCGACCAGGGCCAGCCGGCGGCCGTAGCCGCTGGACTCGATGGCCATGAACACCAGCGCCGACAGCAGGAGCACCAGCGTGCTGGCGGCCGCCGTGATCCGCCCGAGCATGCCGGTCGCCAGGCCGACCACCGAGCCGTAGTCGATCTGCGCGACCAGGTCGGAGAGCTGGCCCGAGACCAGCCCGGCGTCGTTGAGGTCGGTGACCACGCCGTCGATGAGCTCCTCAGCGCGGCCGGCGTAGTCCGGCAGCAGCGCGGCCAGCTGCGCGACGCTGACCACCAGGAGCGCGACGAAGCCGAGCAGCACCGACCAGACCAGGACCAGCAGGACCACGGTCGCCACCCAGCGCGGGGCGCCGTGGCGGCGCAACCAGCTCGAGACCGGCATGAGCCCGACGACGACGACGAGCGCGAGCAGGATCGGCCCGGCCAGCCAGGCGATCGCCCGCAGGCCGGCGATCGCGATCGTCGCGGCCGCCAGCCCGGCGAGCAGCAGCAGCCACCGCGGCACACCCGTGGGTGAGCCCTCGAAGGTGTCGGTCAGCGCGACGGCGCCGGACGCCGAGGGCAGCTCCTCGGGGACCTCCTCGCGGGGCGGCTCGGCCTCCTCGAGCACCGTCGGGTCGGTCGCTCCGGGGTCGTCCTCGGCGCGGACGGTCCGGCCAGGCAGCCCGTCCGCGGCAACGTCGTCGGCACCGTCGTCCGCGCGGAGCTCGCTGCCACGTGCGGCAGCGCGGGACGACTCCTGCCCGCTGCCGTGCACCGCCGGTCGCGCCACCGCGTCTCCCCTTCCCCTGGTCGGGCCCCGCGTACCCCCGAAGGGTCCACCCATGCCCGGCGCGACGCACACCACCCCCGGCGTCGCGTCCGCCCTGGCCTCCCGGTCGCCGGCGTGCCAGGGTCCCGAGGTGGCTGCGTTCGAGGTCCGCGCGGCGATCCCCGCTGACGCCGGCGCGGTCGAGGACTACCACCACCGCTGCTTCACGACGACGTACGCGGCCCAGCTGCGCGCCGGCGAGTTCCGCCCGCCGGACCGCGCCGGCACCAGGCAGCAGCTCTCCGACTGGTTCCTTCCCGGCTCGGGCGTCGAGACGCGGGTGGTCGTCCTCGGCGGTCTACGACGAGCAGGTGCTCGTCAAGCACTGCTCGTAGCGCGAGAACTGTCGTACCCCGAACGTACGTTCGATCCATGACGGTGACCGACCTGAGCCCGCCGGAGGGAGGGCTGGTCGAGTGGTGGCTGCACCAGCCGCCGTCGGTCGACCGGTTCCCGATCGAGCTGCTGACCGCCTCCGAGAAGGTCACCGAGCTGCAGCGGGTGCAGGCCCGCAAGGCGATGGACGACGCCTACGAGGCCGAGCTGCTGATGGCGCTGGCCGCCGACCGGCCGGACACCGACGATCCGCCGCCCGGTCATCCCGGCGCCCGCCGTCGCAGCGCGGGATCGCCGGTGCCGGGGACGTCGGACTTCCTGCCCGACGAGGTCGCGATGGTGCTCAACTGCGGGCGCCCGCACGCCACGGAGCTGCTGTCCGACGCGTATCAGCTGGTCGATCGGATGCCGGCGGTGCACGCGGCCCGGGCGGCGGGGCGGCTGGACGGGTACCGGGCGCGGATCTTCGCCGACGTGCTCGGCACGACCTCCGATGAGGTGGTCGCCGTCGTGGTGCCGAAGGTCCTCCCGTCCGCGGCGGGCTGGTCGTCGGGGACGCTGCGGAAGCGACTCATCGCCGCCGCGATCGCCGCCGATGAGGAGTTCGCCGAGCAGCGCCGGATCGAAGCCGAACGCCGCGCCGCGGTCCGGCTGTACCCGACCGCGGATGGCATGTCCGCGCTGACCACCGAGGCGCCGGCGGCGGTGACGGCGGCGATGTGGTCGGTGATCGACCAGGCCGCGCAGCTGGCCAAGACCGCGGGCGATGACCGGCCGATCGGGGTGCTGCGCGCCGAGGCGCACGCCGCGTGCGTGCTCGGCACGCGCGACGGCGGCCCGGCCCTGACCGGGCACCTCACCATCACCGCACCGCTGTCGGCACTCCACCCCTCCGGCTCAGCACCCACCGCGGAGTCCGTGCCGACCATCGGCGGCAGCCCGATCACCACGGCGCACCTCCGCGAACTCCTCGCGCAGCTCGACGCTCTCGGCGTGCAGGCACCGCCCGGCGGCAGCCTCACCCTGGCCCTCACCGACGACGACGGCGCCCTCCTGACCACCGTCACCCACGCCGAACTCACCCGGCTCGCCTCCCGCGGCTGCGACGAGCACGGGAAGGCAGCCGACTGCGACTGCCCCGTCCTCGGTCCACCGCCGGAGGTTCCCGGCTACGCCCACACCGCAGCCCAGGAACGCTTCCTCCGACTCCGCGACCGCACCTGCCGTCACCCCGGCTGCGGCCAACCCGCCGGCCGCACCGACGCCGACCACGTCGTGGCCTACGACTGCGGCGGCCGCACGGCCTGCGACAACCTCTGCTGCCTGTGCCGCAGCCACCACCGGCTCAAGACCTTCGCCCGCGGCTGGCGCTTCGAGATGGACCCCGACGGCACCCTGCACGTCACCACACCGTCCGGCATCACCCGCAGCACCCGACCACCCGGCGTCCGCGAACAACGCGCACTCCCGCCCCCGAGACCCGGCCCGGTCGACCACAGCACCCCACCGTTCTGAGGGGTGCCCGGGATCAGCGGGGCGCGTCCAGGAGCTCGGTCATCGCGGAGAGGCCGAAGAACTGGGCCGTCATGCGCGCGGTCATCTCGCCGAGATCGGGGTCGGCGCCGGCGGCCAGCAGGTGCTGCACGGCGTCGGCGGCCTGCTTGAACACCGCCGCGGCCAGCGCGGTCTGCCCCTTGTCGTTGAGCCGGCCGTGGTCCGCGCCGCGCTCGAGCAGCGCCGCGACCGTGTGCCCGTGGGCGTAGTAGGCGGCCAGCAGCAGGAGCGTGTCCCCCGCGGTGTTCGTCAGATCGACCGGGACACCGGCGTCGACGAAGGCGGCCAGCTCCTCGGTGGACCCCTTGCGGGCCAGGTCGAACAGGTGACCGGCCGGAACCGTGCCGGTGGACGCGCTGCCTCCGCTGCTCATGCCACGCACCCTAGGAGGCATCGGCGCGGCTGCGGTAGTGCGGGGCTCCAGCTCACCGAGCGGCGTCGAGCAGCTCCAGCATCGCCGTGAGTCCGAAGAACTGCGCCGTCGCCCGGGCGCTCTGGCCACCCAGGTCCGGATCGGCGCCCGCAGCCAGCAGGTGCCCGACGGCCTCGCCCGACTGCTTGAACGCCGCCGCACCCAGCGCCGTCTGCCCCTTGTCGTTGACCCTCGCGTGGTCCGCACCGCGGGCCAGCAGGGCCGCCACCGTGTCGGCCTGGCCGTAGTAGGCGGCCAGCAGCAGCAGGGTGTCGCCCTTGTCGTTGGTCAGGTTCACCGGGACGCCGGCGTCCACGTAGGCCACCAGCTCGTCGGTGTGACCGAACCGCGCCAGGTCGAACACCCGCCCGGCCAGCTCGATGACCTCGGGGTCGATGGGTCCGCTCACTCCCCCAGCCTAGGAGGGAGCGGCGACGGGGGCGCGGCACCGGACTGCCGGCACCGCGCCCCCACCGGTCACTCAGCGACGGCCGGTCGCACGCCGCGCTGGTCGGCGTTGGGCGCCGCCTTCGCCACGAGACCGGGCAGGACGTCGTCCAGTTCCTCGACCGTCCAGCGCTGCCCCTTGTCGACGCCGGGACCGGCCTGCCAGCCCTCGGCCACGCTGATCATCCCGCCACGGACGTTGAACACCCGGCCGGTCACCTCGCGCGCCGCCGGCCCGGCCAGCCACACGACCAGCGGGGCGATGTTGTCCGCGGCGGACGGGTCGAACGCGGCGGGATCGGGCTTCTCCCGGTCGGGACGCAGGTTCTCCGTCATCCGGGTCAGGGCCGCCGGCGCCACCGCGTTGACCGTGACGCCGTACCGGCCCAGCTCCATCGCGGTGATCACGGTCATCGCCGCGATCCCGGCCTTGGCCGCCCCGTAGTTGGACTGACCCGCGTTGCCGTAGATGCCCGAGGACGACGTCGTGTTGATGACCCGGGCGTCCACCGGGCGCCCTGCCTTGTGCTCCTCGCGCCAGTACGCGGCCGCGTGGCGCAGCGGGGCGAAGGTGCCCTTGAGGTGGACCTGGATCACCGAGTCCCACTCCTGCTCGGACATGTTCACCAGCATCCGGTCGCGCAGGATGCCGGCGTTGTTGACCAGCACGTCGAGGCGCCCGAAGTGCTCGATCGTCGACCGCACCAGGCGCTCGGCGGCGGCGAAGTCGGAGACGTCGTCCCCGTTCGCGATCGCCTGCCCGCCCAGGCCCCGGATCTCGTCGACCACCTCTCCCGCCGGCCCGGTCGACCCACCGGTGCCGTCGACCTCGGCCCCCAGGTCGTTGACGACGACGGCGTAACCGTGCCGCGCGAACTCCAGGGCATGTCCACGCCCGATGCCGCGAGCGGCCCCCGTCACGATGACCACACGTTGCTCGTCCGACTGCATCAGGCAGCCTCCTTCTTCTCGGTGGTCCTAGAATCCTGTTCCGAGATTGCCGGCGTCAACCGGCCGGCCGCCGCAGGCTGCCGTTCGAGCTCTCGAGGGGACGCATGGCCACCGACGCGCGGACGACCGGCGAGGCCGCCGCACCACCCTCCACCACCCCCGAGGAGGCCGGCGCCGTCGAGGCGCCCGACGAACGCGCGGTCATGAGGGAGGCCTGGCTGACGCTCTCGGTCGTCAGCCTCGCCAGCATCTTCTCCGGCATGTCCGGCAGTGCCCTCAACGTCGCGCTGCCCACCGTCGTCCGGCACTTCGACGCGAGCGCGACCGCGGCCAGCTGGATGCTGCTGGCCTTCATGCTCGCCAACACCGTGCTGATGATCTTCTTCGGCCGGCTGGCCGACATGTTCGGCCGCCGCTCGATGTACCTCATGGGGCTGGCGACCTTCACCCTCGCCAGCTTCCTGTGCGGCCTGGCACCCAACGCCTGGACCGTCGTCGCGCTGCGCGTCCTGCAGGCGGCGGGGGCGGCGATGCTGCTGACCAACAGCGCCGCCCTCGTCACGGCCGCCTTCCCGCGCGCCCGGCTGGGCCAGGGCATGGGCATCTACCTGGCCTCGTTCTCGGTGGCCCAGCTGCTCGGCCCGACCGTCGGCGGTGTGCTCGCCGAGCACGCGGGCTGGCGCTGGGTCTTCTGGTTCAACGTCCCGGTCGGGCTGCTCTGCCTGGCCTGGGGCGCCTGGGCACTCCCCCGCGTCGCCCGCTCCGGCCAACGCCAGGGCATCGACATCCCGGGCAACCTGCTCGTCCTCGTGGCCCTCGGCAGCGGCCTGGCCGCGCTGTCGCAGGCGACCACCCTGGGCTGGACGAGCTGGGTGGTCATCGGCGGGCTGGTCGTCTTCGTCCTGGGCATGCCGACGTTCGTGCTCTTCGAGCGCCGGGTGACCCACCCCCTGGTCGACATGACGCTCTTCCGGGACCGGCCGTTCGCCCTCGGCCTGCTCGCCTCGTTCCTCAACTCCACGTCACAGGCGGGCGTGCTGCTGCTCTTCTCCCTCTACTTCCAGGCCGTGCAGGGCGTCGACCCGCTCACCGCCGGCCTGCGCGTCCTGCCCCTGGCGGTGGCGACGCTGATCTTCTCGTCGTCCTCCGGCCTGTTCCAGCGCTGGATCTCGCCGCGCGCGCTGGCCGTGGTCGGCAACCTGTGCACCGGCGCCGGGTTGTCGGTCCTGGCCTGGTCGGTGATCACGGAGGCCGGCTACGTCGCCATCGCCGCCGGCCTGGTGCTCGCCGGCGCCGGGTCCGGGCTGTTCATGCCGTCCAACACCACGGCGCTCATGGGGGCCATGCCGCACGAGCGGCTGGGCATCGCCAACGCGATGCGGCTGATGCTGCAGCAGAGCGGGTTCGTCGTCGGCACGGCCGTCGTCCTGTCCGTGCTCACCGCCCCGCTCGCGCCCGAGCTGCGGCAGTACGCCTTCGCCGGCACGTTGTCCGACGTCTCGGCCGACGGGCTCGCCGACCTCCTGCGCGGTTACCAGTGGACCCTGTTCACCATGCTCACGCTGAACGCGGCGACCGTGCTGACGTCGCTGGCCGCGCTGCGCGCGAGCAGGCGGACCGGCGGCGCGGTCACTCCCCTGGCAGGTCCGACAGCCGGCCGATGATCGCCAGCGCGCTCTCGGTGACGACGGCGGCCTGCTCCTCGGTCTCGCAGCCGATGATCTGACGGCCGGCCTCCCCCATCGCCGCGGTGAGGATGGAGACCAGCAGCCGGTCCGCCGGCCCGGTGCCGACGGCGAGCAGCACGGCGTTCTGCCGGACCCAGTCGTTGCGCCGGCGACTGCGCACCAGGAAGAAGCCGGGCGGGCCGTCACCGTCGAGGAAGAGCCTCGCCAGCGCCCGCCGGGACCACGTCGTCTCCAGGTAGGCCCGCGCCCCGACGAGGAACAGCTCCGCCGGCGAGGTGGTGCCGGCTCGCCGCGCCAGGGCGACCGCGGTGGCGGCCTGCTCCTCGTAGGCCGCCTGGTGGTCCTCCCACACGGCCAGGAACAGCTCGGACTTACCGCCGTAGTGGTGGTAGAGGCTGCCCACGCTCAGCCCGGCGCGCTCGACCACGTCGGCCACGCTGCACTCGGCGAAGCCCTTCTGGGCGAAGACCTCGCCCGCGGCGGCGATGAGCGTCCGGCGCGTGTCGGCGGTCCGGCTCCACTGCCAGGCACTGCCCTGCGACTGCCCGCTCGTCCGCACCGGCCCACACCCCTCGACCCGACGACTCGCGACGCCGGAACCCTAGCGGCGAAGAGTGGTCTGCGTCACCTCTCGGTCACGCCACGTCCACAGCGGAGTACGCCGAGCCTCTTGCAAAAGAACTTCGAACCCTGAATGGTTAGCGGCTGTGATGGAAGCCACGCCCACCGGAGCGCGGACGGTCGCCCGCCTCGCCCGGTTCGTGGAGGTGGCCCTCGCCGACTGCGACCTGAGCCTGCCGCAGTACCGGCTGCTGAGCCTCCTCTCCGAGGGGTCCGTCAACGCCTCCACGCTCGCCCGCCGGCTGGTCGTCAGCCGTCCCAGCGTCACCGCGCTCGTCGACGGCCTGGTGGCCCGGGGCATGGTCGAGCGCGGCACGGATCCGGCCGACCGCCGGCACGTCACCCATCTCGTCACCGAGCGCGGCCAGGCCGTGCTCGACGCCGCCGACCGCACCGCCGCGTCCCGGTTGCAGGACCTGTCCGCCCACCTGTCCCCCGACGACGTCCCCGCCGCGCGCGCGGGTCTCGCCGCCTGGGGGCGCGCCCTCGACTCCTACCGCGAGACCGCAACGCGCGCCCGTCACTGGCCAACGAAGTCCACGACAGGAGACAGCATGCCGCCCACCACGTCCGAGGACACCGCAGCCCGGGAGGCCGGGGCGCCGTCCGCCGGCCAGCCCGACACCGCAGCCCTGGCCGCCCAGGCAGCCGCCACCGGGATGCTGAGCGCCTTCTGGGCCACCGTGCAGCCCGGCGCCCCCGCCATCCGCTCGGCCCAGGGCGACCGGACCTTCGCCGAGCTCAACGCCCGCACCAACCAGCTGTCCCGCGCCCTCCGCGCCCGCGGCCTGCAGGCCGGCGACTCGATCGCGCTCGTCAGCTCCAACCGCCCCGAGTTCGTCGAGACCCTCTACGCCGCGCAGCGCACCGGGCTCCGGCTCACGCCGGTCAACTGGCACCTCACCGCGGACGAGATCAACTACATCCTGCGCGACTGCGGAGCACGCGCCGTCGTGGTCGACGGCCGCTTCGTCGACACCGTGGGCGAGGCGCTGGACGGCGTGGACGCCCGCGCGCTGCTCGTCGTCGACGGCGCCCACGACCGCTTCGAGGACTACGAGCAGGCGCTGGCCGCCGAGTCCGGCGAGGACATCGAGGACCCGGTCCTCGGCACCACGATGGCCTACACCTCGGGCACCACCGGCCGCCCCAAGGGCGTGCACCGCCCGCCCGCGCCGCCCAGCGGGGCAGGCGCCTCGGAGCTGGCCACGCTCGTCGCGGAGGCCTCCGCCTACGTGCCCGGGCAGGACCTGAACCTGGTCACCGGCCCGCTGTACCACTCGGCGCCGCTGCTCTTCTCGCTCAGCATGCCCCTGTCCCGCGGCGCCGGCGTCGTGCTCATGGACAAGTGGGACGCCGAGGAGACCCTGCGGCTCGTCGAGCGGCACCGGATCACCCACACCCACCTGGTGCCCACGATGTTCCACCGGATGATCTCGCTGCCCCAGGAGGTCAAGGACCGGTACGACCTCGGCAGCCTGCGCAACATCTGGCACGGCGCCGCACCCTGCCCGGTGCCGGTCAAGCAGGCGCTCATGGACTGGCTCGGCCCGATCGCGTGGGAGTACTACGCCGCGACCGAGGGCTTCGGCTCCGTCGTCGGTCCCGAGGAGTGGCTGGCCCGCCCCGGCACCGTCGGGCACCCGACCCCGGGGCACATCCGGATCCTCGACGACGCGCGCGAGGACCTCCCCGCCGGCGTGCCGGGCACCATCTACCTGCGGGCGCCGGACACCGGCCGGTTCGTGTACCTGGGCGACGAGGACAAGACCTCGTCCTCCTACCTCGGGGACTACTACACCCTCGGCGACGTCGGCTACCTCGACGAGGAGGGCTGGCTCTTCCTCACCGACCGCAGCGTCGACCTGATCATCTCCGGCGGGGTGAACGTCTACCCGGCCGAGGTCGAGGCGGTGCTCATCACCCACCCCTCGGTCGGCGACGTCGGCGTCATCGGCGTGCCCGACCCGGAGTGGGGCGAGTCGGTGAAGGCCGTCGTCGAGCTCCAGCCCGGCTACGAGCCCACCCCGGCGCTCGCCGAGGAGCTGCAGACCTGGGCCCGCGAGCGGCTGGCCCACTTCAAGTGCCCGCGCACGGTCGACTTCGTCGAGGAACTGCCGCGGACGCCGTCCGGCAAGTTGTCCAAGCGCGTCCTGCGGGAGAACTTCCGCCAGCAGGCCGCCGCCGGCACGGACGCCTGAGGGGACCGGACATGCCCCTGACCGTCCGCCCGATCCCCACGCTCGACGAGCGCATCAACGACATCCGGATGCGCACGGCCGAGATCGTCAACGACGACATCCTCCCCAACGAGCGCGCGCTGTGGCGCTCCGCCCGCGGCGGCTCCGTGGAGTCCGAGCCGGCCGTGGTCGAGGCCAAGGAGCTCCGCGAGCAGATCAAGCAGAAGGTCCGGAAGGCCGGCCTGTGGGCGCCGCACCTGCCGCCGGAGTACGGCGGCATGGGGCTGGACTTCCTCGCCCACGCCTACATGAACGAGGTGCTCGCCTACGCCACCGGCGCCGCGGCCCTGTTCGGCGTCGTCGCCCCCAACTCGGGCAACCAGAAGATCCTGCTCAAGTACGGCACCGACGAGCAGAAGGAGCAGTGGCTCCGCCCGCTCGTCGAGGGCGAGATGGAGTCCGGCTTCTCGATGACCGAGCCGGAGAACCCCGGCTCGGACCCGCGCTCGCTCACCACGACCGCCGTCCGGGACGGCGACGACCTGGTCCTCAACGGGCACAAGTGGTTCACCTCGAACGGCATCGCCGCGGACTTCTTCATCGTGATGACCCGCGTCGTCGACGCCGACCACGACCCGGCGACCGGCCGGGGCCAGATGGCCCAGCTCATCGTGCCGACCGACACCCCGGGCGTGAACATCGTCCGCGGTGTCGGCATCTGGGGCCGGCCGACGTCGGACCACGTCGAGGTCCGCTACGAGGACGTGCGCGTGCCCGCGAAGAACCTGCTGGGCGCCGTCGGCCAGGGCCACCAGGCCGCCCAGGACCGGCTCGGCGCCGGTCGCGTCTTCCACTGCATGAACTCGATCGGGCAGATGTGGCGCGCCTTCGACCTCATGGTCGAGCGGGCCACCACCCGCACCGTCCACGGCGGGCCGCTCCAGGACAAGCAGTTCGTCCAGGGCTTCATCGCCGACAGCTACATGGACATCAGCGCCGCCCGCCTGATGACCATCCAGGCCGCCGAGCGCGTCGCCCGGAACGACCGGGGCGCCCGCACCGACATCTCGTCGATCAAGGTGTTCGTGCCCGCGGCCTACTCCCGGGTCGTCGACCGGGCCATCCAGGTGTGGGGAGCGGCCGGGGTCTCCAGCGACCTGCCGCTGTCCAGCATGTACCTCGGCGCGCGCACCCTGCGTCTCGCCGACGGACCGGACGAGGTGCACAAGGTGCTGATCGCCAAGCACGTCCTCGACCGGTACGCCACCGAGGGCGGTTGGGACTTCGGCAACTGACGCCCCGCACGACCGCGCACCCACCGTGCGCAGATCTTGTCCAACCCGCACCACTTCTGAGAGGTTCACCCCATGCTGATGGCTTTCGACAAGGAGCAGGAAGAGCTGCGCCGGACCCTGCGCCGCTTCCTCGAGACCAAGGCCTCCTCCGAGGAGGTCCGCCGCCTCATGGAGACCGAGGAGGGCTACGACGCCGCCGTCTGGAAGCAGATGGCCGACCAGCTCGGCCTGCAGGGCCTGGCCATCCCCGAGGAGTTCGGTGGCTCCGGCTTCGGCATCCTCGAGACCGCGCTGGTCACCGAGGAGATGGGCCGCGCGCTGCTGCCCGCCCCCTACCTGGCGACCGTCCTCGGCGCCAACCTGCTCCAGCTGTCGGACGACCAGCAGGCCAAGGCCGACCTCCTCCCGGGCATCGCGGACGGCTCGACCATCGCGACCGTCGCGCTGGCCGAGGCCGACGGCACGTGGACCGCGGACAACCTGTCGACGACCGCCACCGCGGCCGGCGACGGCTGGACCCTCGAGGGCCAGAAGTCCTACGTCCTGGACGGCACCACGGCCTCCCTGCTGCTGGTCGTCGCGCAGGCCCCGGGCGGCCCCAGCGTCTTCGCGGTCGAGGGCGACGCCGCCGGCGTCACCCGCCGGTCGCTGGACACCCTGGACATGACCCGCAAGCTCGCCGAGGTCGGCTTCGCCGGCACCCCGGCGCGGCTCATCGGCGCCGAGGGCGACGCCGCGACGCTGGTCCCCCGCCTGATGCAGATCGCGGTCGTCCTGCTGGCCACCGAGCAGGTCGGTGGCGCCCAGCGCTGCCTCGAGCGCACGGTCGAGTACGTCAACATCCGCTTCCAGTTCGGCCGCCCGGTCGGCAGCTTCCAGGCCGTCAAGCACCGCTGCGCCGACATGCTGCTCGAGGTCGAGTCCGCCCGCTCCGCGGCGTACTACGCCCTGTGGGCGCTGGCCGAGGACGGCGACGACGCCGCCATCTCGGTGGACCTGGCGAAGGCGTACTGCTCGGAGGCCTACTGGATCGCGGCCTCCGACTCCATCCAGCTGCACGGCGGCATCGCGTTCACGTGGGAGCACGACGCCCACCTGTACTACCGCCGGGCCAAGTCCACGAGCCTGCTGTTCGGCACCCCCACGGAGCGCTGGGACGCCGTGGCGGAGAAGCTGCTCGCCTGACCTCCCGCGCACCCGCGACCCCCGCGTCGGCCCTCCGGGCCGGCGCGGGGGTCGTTGCACGTCCGGGCCCGGACACCGCTCCGAGCCCGTCTGCCCGTCGTCGGGCGGCCGGGCGGCGGACCGGCTAGAACGAGGGCATGTGCCATGACCACGACAGCCGTCCCCCCGCCCCACCGCGCAGCGGCGAGGTCGCCGAGCGGGCCTCCCTCACGCTGACCTCCGCCGACGGCACGCAGTTCGCCGCCGCCTACGCCGCGCCGACCGGCACACCGGGCGCCGGGGTCGTCGTGCTGCCCGACATCCGCGGTCTGCACCCCTACTACGTATCGCTGGCCGAGCGCTTCGCCGAGGCCGGCGTCCCCGCCGTCGCCATCGACTGGTTCGGCCGCACCGCCGGCCTGCCCGAGGGCGGCACGCGCGGTGAGGACTTCGGCTGGCAGGAGCACATCCCGCAGACGACCGCCGCCGGCATCGACGCCGACATCGTCGCCGCCATGAGCGAGCTGCGCGCGCGGCACGGTGCCGATCTGCCCGTGGTCACGGTGGGCTTCTGCTTCGGCGGGAGCCACTCCTGGCGGCAGTCCGGCGGGGACCTCGGCCTGGCCGGATGCGCGGGCTTCTACGGCCGCCCCTCGATGGTCGGGGACGCCGCGGACCGTGCCCACCTGCCCACGGTGATGCTGATCGCCGGCGCCGACTCCGCGACTCCCGTCAAGGATCAGCTCGCGCTGGCCGAGACGATGCGCCGCGCCGGAGCGGAGGTGGACGCACCCGTCTACGAGGGGGCGCCGCACTCCTTCTTCGACCGCTCCTACGGCGACTGGAGCGACGCCTGCCGGGACGCCTGGGAGCACGTCCTCGCGCTCACCGACCGGGTCGCCCGCCACTGAGCCGGGTACGAACGGCCGCGGCCGGGTGGACCAGCTCCCTGGTCCACCCGGCCGCGGGTGGTGCGTCGTGCTCTGCTGCGGAGTGCGATCAGGCAGGCGCCGAGGCCAGCTGCCGGTCGCCCTCGGGGGCCTGGTCCCCCACCAGCGGGAAGTGGCAGGCCACGAACTGGCCCTGCGCCACCTCGCGCATCTGCGGCTCCTCGGCCGCGCACAGGTCCGCCGCCCGGGGGCAGCGGGTCCGGAAGCGGCAGCCCGACGGCGGGTTGACCGGCGAGGGGAGCTCCCCCACCAGTCCGGCGTCGCTGTGCTTGGCGTCCGGGTCCGGCTCCGGGATGGAGGCCAGCAGCGCAGCCGTGTACGGGTGCGCCGGACCGGCGTAGAGCTGGTCCGAGGGTGCGACCTCGCAGATCTTGCCGAGGTACATCACCGCGACGCGGTCGCTGATGTTCTTCACCACGGCCAGGTCGTGGGCGATGAAGACCATCGTGAGGTCGAACTCGGCCTTCAGGTCCTCGAGCAGGTTGAGGATCTGTGCCTGCACCGAGACGTCCAGCGCGGACACCGGCTCGTCGCAGATCAGCACCTCCGGCCGCATGATCAGCGAGCGCGCGATCGACACCCGCTGGCACTGACCACCGGACATCTCGTGCGGCCGGCGCGAGCCGGCCCGCTCCGGATCGAGCCCGACCTCGGCCAGCATCTGGTCGACCCGTGGGTCGCTGCTGTCCTTGCCCTCCCAGATCGACAGGCCCTCGGCGACGATGTCCTTGACCCGGCGCCGCGGGTTCAGCGACGAGATCGGGTCCTGGTAGATCATCTGCAGCTTGGTGCGGCTGCGCCGGAGCTCGTCGGCACTGAGCGAGCTCAGGTCCTTCTCGTCGAAGATGATCTTGCCGCTGGTCGGCCGGGGCGCCTGCATGATCGCCCGCCCGGTCGTCGACTTGCCGCAGCCGGACTCGCCGACCAGGCCCAGCGTCTCGCCCTTGGCGATGTCGAAGCTGATGCCCGAGACGGCGTGGACCTTCTGCCCCTTCTCCAGCGGGAACTCGACCACCAGACCCTCGACACGCAGGACGATGTCGTCCCGGTCCCGGAGGTGGGCGGTACCGGTGCCGGCCATCAGGCTGCTCCTGCCGTTGCGAGAACCGTGCTGTCCAGGGGGGTGCCGGCAGCGGTGCGCCCGGCGGCCACGTTGCGCGCGAGCGCTTCCTGGCCGGCGGTCGTCCCGACCGGGAAGTGGCACGCGGCCTCGTGCCCGGCGGCGTGCGGTGCGAGCACCGGCGTCTCCGTCAGGCACTTGTCCTGCGCGTAGTTGCACCGGGGGGCGAAGGGGCACCCCGCCGGCGGGTCCACCAGGTCCGGCGGCCGGCCCGGGATGGCCTGCAGCCTGGAGTGGCTCGGCTGGTGCAGCCGCGGGATCGACCGCAGCAGCCCCTCGGTGTACGGGTGCCGGTTGCGGGCGAACAGCTCACGGGTGGGAGCCCGCTCGACGACCCGGCCCGCGTACATGACGGCGATCTCGTCCGCTCGCCCGGCGACCACGCCGAGGTCGTGGGTGATGATGATCAGCCCCATGTTGCGCTGGGTCTGCTGGGACTCCAGCAGGTCCAGGATCTGGCGCTGGACGGTGACGTCCAGCGCCGTCGTCGGCTCGTCGGCGACCAGGAGCTTGGGGCTGCAGGCCAGCGCGATCGCGATGGTGACGCGCTGCCGCATGCCGCCGGAGAGCTGGTGGGGGTACTCCCCCAGCCGACGCTCCGCCGCCGGGATGCCGACGGACTTGAGCAGCTCGACGGCGTGCGCCTTGGCGACCTTGCCCTTCTCGTTCAGGTGGATCCCGAGGGACTCGGTGATCTGCTCGCCGATCTTGGTGACCGGGTTGAGCGAGGTCATCGGGTCCTGCAGGACCATCGCCATCTCGGCGCCCCAGATGGTGCGCATCTCCTTGTTCTTCATGGTCGTGAGCTCACGACCCTCGAAGCGCACGGAGCCCTCGCGGATGGTGTTCGCCTTGGGCAGCAGGTTCATGATCGACCGCGAGAGCACGGTCTTGCCCGAACCGGACTCACCGACGATGCCGAGCGTCTTGCCCCGGTCCACCCGGAGCGAGACGCCGTCCACCGCCTTGACGATCCCGCGCGGGGTGTCGAAGTAGGTGCGCAGGTCGTCGACCTCGAGCAGCGGCTCGTTCGCCCGGCCTTCCTTCTGCGAGGCGGTCACAGGTTGCTCCCTCGGACATCGAAGCGGGTGCGGAGCGAGTCGCCGACCAGGTTCAGCGACAGCACCGTGAGGAACATGGCGATGGAGGGGATGAGCACGACGTGCGGGGCCTCGCTGAGGTACCGCTTGCCGTCGAAGATCATCCCGCCCCAGGTGGGTGCCGGCTGCTGGACGCTGAGCCCGAGGAAGGCCAGCGTCCCTTCCAGGACGATCACCACACCCATCGCGACCAGGCCGAACGCGGCCACCGGGAGCACCACGTTGGGCAGGATCTCCCGGGCGAGCACCCGGGAGTTCTTCGCACCCATCGTCCGGGAGGCCCGGACGAACTCCCGCTCGGCGACGGCGAGCGTCGTCGCCCGCGCCACACGGGTGTAGATCGGGATCGACAGGAAGCCGACGATCAGCGAGATCACGACCAGGCTCCGGCCGACGAACGCCAGCAGCACGAGCAGCAGGACGAGCGCCGGGAACGCCAGGATGATGTTGATGATCGTCATCAGGACGGTCTCGAGCTTGCCGCGGAAGAAGCCCGCGATGATGCCGATGAAGCCGCCGACGACCATGCCGATGGCGACGGCCGTGACGCTGATGGTCACCGAGACGCGCGCACCGTGGACCAGGCGGGCCAGGGTGTCGCGGCCCAGGCCGTCGGTGCCCAGCCAGTGCTCGGGGCCGGGGTAGGCCAGCTTGTTGAGCACGTCGGGGACCAGCGGGTCCTTGACCGGCAGGAGGTTGGCGAAGACGGCGCAGATGAGCACCACCACCAACCAGACCGTGGCCAGCCAGAAGGTGACGCCGAAGCCGCGCTTGCGCTTCTTACCGGGTGCCGCGGCGGCCGAGGTCTCCGCGATCAGCCCGTCGGCAGGCGCCAGCTCGGAGGTGACCCCGGGATGGGGGGCACCGAGATTGGGCGCGGGCGTGCTCATGCTTCTCCCTGTGCGTTCGATCCGTGCACGGTGGGCGGGGGATCAGACTCGTGCCGCAGAGCGTCCATGCGAGATCCTCGGGTCCAGGTACGAGTAAAGGATGTCGACGGTGAAGTTCACGACGACGTAGCTGACGGCGATGACCAGCGCGACGCCCTGCACCATGAGGAGGTCGCGCACCAGCACGGCCTCCAGCAGGAGACGACCGACGCCGGGCACTGCGAACAGGGTCTCGATGACGACCGACCCACCGATGATCGCTCCGACCTGCACGCCGGCCACCGTCAACAGCGAGAACGACGACGGGCGCAGTGCGTGCCGGAAGAGGATCCGCCGGTTGGAGACGCCCTTCACCCGGGCCATGGTCACGAAGTCCTGCTGCAACGTCGCGATCATGTCCGTGCGGAGGAGCCGGGTGTAGACCGCCATCTCGGCGATCGCCAGCGACAGCGCCGGGAGCAACGCCGACCGGAGGTTCTGCACCGGGTTGTCGGTGAAGTTCACCCAGCCGGTCGCGGGCAGGACGCCCAGCCACACGGCGAAGATCAGGATGAGCAGGATCGCCACCATGAAGTTCGGCACCGCGAGGAGGCCGAAGCTGGTGCTGCTGATCACCTTGTCGGTGCGGGTGCCGGCCCGGTAGGCCGACAGCATCCCGACCGGGATGGCGATCGCCAGGGCGATGACGATGGCGAGGAGCCCGATCTCCGCGGTGACGGGCAGTCGCTCGACGATCGCCTGGCTGACCGGCTCGTTCGTCCGGTAGGAGCGACCGAAGTCGCCGGTCAGCGCGTCCCCGATCCAGTGCAGGTAGCGCACCGGGAGGGGGTCGTCGAGGCTCAGCTCGGCGCGGACGGCCGCGATCGCCTCGGGCGTCGCGTTCTCCGCACCCAGGATCTGCAGCGCCGGGTCACCGGGCAGCAGGCTGGTCATCAGGAAGGTCAGGATCGACACCGCCAGCAGGGTGGCGATGAGCGACGGGAGCCTGCGTAGGACATACACGGGCGTCTACTCCACTCGCCAGACGTGGCCCCACATGGCGGTGGAGGCGTTGGCACCGTTGCCCTCGGTGTCGTCCGGGAACGTCCAGCCGTCCAGGTTGCGGATGGCCTCCTTCGTGGCGAGCACCGTCAGGGTGCCGCCGCTGAAGGCGTTGGGGACGTTCTCGTTGAGGATCAGGCCGATCTCCTCGACCGCCGCCTTGCGGGCGTCGACCTCGGTCGTCGTGCGCAGGATCTCCAGCTGCTCGTCGATCTCCGGGCTCTGGAAGGCGGTCATGTTCAGCGGGCCGTCGGTGAAGGCGTCGTCGAAGACCAGGTACGGGTCGCGGTCGGCGCCGACGCGGGTGCAGCCGGTGTCGTAGTCGCGGGCCAGCATGTCCTGGATCCAGGCGGCCTGCTCGGTCGCCTGCAGCTCGACCTGCGCGCCCAGCGCCTGCCACAGCGCCTGGTAGAGCTGGGAGAGCTCGTTGAGGCTCGGGTCCGGCGGGCACTGGAACATGAACGACAGCGGGGTGCCGACGGGCTTGCCGTCGCTGCGCTCCGGGTCGTTGACGTAGTCGTCGTACAGCTCCTGCGCCTTCTCGAGGTCGTAGGCCGGGTAGGACTCGGCGACCTTCTCGGAGTACCAGGCGCTGTCCGGGCTCCAGAACTGCGTCTGCGGCGGCGTGACGCCGGAACCGCCGAGGACCTCGATCAGGGCCTCCTGGTCCACGGCGTGCACCAGGGCCTGGCGGACGCGGATGTCGTCGAACGGCGCGCGGCTGGTGTTGAGCGTCAGTCCACCGGAGTTGCTGCCCAGGTGCTCGAAGTTGTTGACGCCCTCGAGGTCGCGGGCCCGGATGACGGTGCTCTGGCGGAGCGACTGCATGACGTCGATGTCACCGCTCTGCAGCGAGGCCAGGCGGGTGTCCTCGTCGGGGATCGGGCGGAACACGATCTCGTCGAGGTAGGGCTTGCCCTCCTGCCAGTAGTTCGCGTTCTTCTCGACCACCAGGCGGCTGTCGCGCTGCCAGCTGACGAACGTGAAGGGGCCGGTGCCGACCGGGTTCGCACCGGCGTCGGGGCCGGCGGCGGCCGCGGCGGTCGGCGAGAACGGCCAGCCGGAGGCGCCCACGAGGAGGTCGGGGAAGGCGGCGTTGGTCTCGGCCAGCTTGTAGACGACGGTGAGGTCGTCGACGACGTCCAGCGAGGTCACCTGGGCCAGCTGGGCGGCGAGCCGGGAGCCGGTGCCCTTCAGGTAGGTGTCGAAGATCGTCTTCAGCGCCTCGGCGTTGAGCGGGGTGCCGTCGTGGAACGTCACGTCGGGACGCAGCGTCAGCGTCCACTCCGTGAGGTCCTCGTTCGGCTCGAGCGACTCGGCGAGGTAGGGGCGGACCTCGCCGTCGGCGGAGCGCTGCATCAGCGGGTCGTAGATCGCGTACGCGACGTTGAGGCCGGGCTGGTTGAACGTGCCCTCGTGGGGCATCCAGCTGTTCGTCTCGGCCTCGAGCCCGACGGTGATCGAGCCACCCTCGACCGGGTCACCGGCCTCGACGGCTTCGCTCACCGCGCCGGCCTCGGCGTCCCCGTTCCCGTCCTCGGAGCCGCCACCGCAGGCGGCGCTGCCGAGCAGGAGACCAACGAGGCCCACGGAAGCGAGGGCCCGCTTCCACGGACCTCTCATCGGGCGCCGATGTACTCGCATGTAATTACTCCTTGAGATCTTGCGTGCCGGCACAGCGACAGGCCGGCGAACGGCGCGTCGATGTGCGAGCGCCCACAGCGCGTGCTCGGAGTCTGTCTTACGGGAGTGGGCTGCGTCACTAGGCGGCTCGCCACTCTCGTCGGGTGTCGAACTATGCGATGCGCACAACGTCCCTGTGCGCTCCCGGCGGGGCGCCCGGCCCAGGTCACCCGGCCAGCCAGACGTGGCCCCACATCACCTGCGCGCCGGCCGCTCCGTTGCCCGTCGTCCCGTCCGGGAAGGTCCAGCCGGCCAGGTTCTTGACCGCCTCGCGCCCTGCCATGACGGTGAGCGTCCCGCCGCTGAAGGTGTTGGGCACGTTCTCGTTGACCACCAGCCCGATCTCCTCGACGGCCGCCTTGCGCGTGGCGAGGTCGGTGGTGGTCCGCAGGATGTCGAGCTGCGCGTCGATCTCCGGGCTCTGGAAGGCCGTCATGTTCAGCGGCCCCTCGGTGAAGGCGGCGTCGAACACGATGAACGGGTCGCTGTCGGCGCCCACCCGGGTGCATCCGGTGTCGTAGTCGCGGGCCAGCATCTTCTGGATCCAGGTCGCCTGCTCCACCTGCTCGAGCTCGACCTGGGCGCCGAGGGCGCCGTAGAGCGACTGCACCAGCTGGGCCACCTCGTTGAGGCTGGGATCCGGCGGGCAGCTGTAGGTGAAGGACAGGTGCGTCCCCACCGGCAGGCCGTCGGAACGGTCCGGGTCGTCGACGTAGTCGTCGTACAGCTCCTGGGCCTTCTCGACGTCGTACGTCGGATAGGCCTCGGCCACCTCCTCCGACCAGTACGGCGAGTCCTCGCTGAAGAACTGCGTGGTCGGAGGTGTGACCCCTGCTCCGCCGAGGACCTCGATGATCGCCTCCTGGTCGAGCGCGTGGGCCAGGGCCTGCCGGACCCGGACGTCGTCGAACGGCGGCTTGCTCGTGTTGACCGTACCGCCGCCGGAGTTGCTGCCGAGGTGCTCGTAGTTGTCGATGCCGTCGAGGTCGCGCGCGCGGATCACCGTGCTCTGCCGCAGCGACTGCATCACGTCGACGTCACCGCTGCGCAGGGACGCCAGGCGGGTGTCCTCGTCGGGGATCGGCCGGAAGGTGATCCGGTCCAGGTGCGGCAGCCCCGGCCGCCAGTAGTCCGCGTTCTTCTCCACGACCAGCTGGCTGTCGCGCTGCCAGCTGACGAACCGGAACGGGCCGGTGCCCACCGGGCGGGCACCGGCGTCCTCGCCGGCCGCGGCTGCGGCCGTCGGCGAGAACGGCCACCCCGGGGAGGAGATCAGCAGGACGGGGAACGCGGCGTTGGCCTCCACCAGGCGGTAGACCACGGTGAGCTCGTCGACGACGTCCAGCGAGGTGACCTCGTCGAGCGAGGCGGCCGTGTTGGTCCCCGGCGCCGTCAGGTACTCGTCGAAGATCGTCTTCAGCGCCTGCGCGTCCAGCGGCGTGCCGTCGTGGAACCGCACGTCCGGCCGCAGCGTCAGCGTCCACTCGGTGAGGTCGGCGTTCGGCTGCATCGACTCGGCCAGGTACGGCTCGACGTCGCCGTCCTCCGTCCGGTGCATGAGCGGGTCGTAGAGGGCGTAGGCGACGTTGACGCCCGGCTGGTTGAACGTCCCCTTGCCGGGGAGCCAGCTGCTGGTCTCGGCCTCCAGCCCGACGACGATCTCGCCTCCGTCGACCGGCTCGCCCTGCTCGGAGATGTCGACGATCGCGCCTTCCTGCGGCTCCTCGGCGCCACCACCACCCCCGCCGTCGTCCCCGCTGCCGCAGGCGGCGCCGCCGAGCAGCAGACCCACCAGCCCTGCGGAGACGGCCGCCCGCTTCCACGAGCCCGCCGTCGGACGCCGATCTCCCCGCATGTGCCCACTCCCCGACCGAGATGCCCGCCGGCACGACGACGGCGGCCGTCGGACGGCGCCCCCGCTGCGCACGCACCCCGTGGCGCGCGCTCGGAGTCTGGACCATGCTGTGAGCTGCGTCACTAGATGTCGTCGCGGCATCACCGACGGTGCGTCCGCACAGCACGACGGCCCGGGCGAAGATCTCGCCCGGGCCGTCGTTGCTGTGCGGTTGGATCAGTCGGTCACCCAGACGTGGGCCCACATGGTGTCGGCGTTCGCCGCACCGGTGCCCTTGGTGGTGCTGTCGGGGAACGTCCAGCCGTCGATGTTCTTCACGGCGTCGCGACCGGCCAGGACGGTGAGCGTGCCACCGACGTAGGTGTGGATGGCCTCCTCGTTCAGGACCAGCCCGATCTCCTCGATCGCCGCCTTGCGCTCGTCGATGTCACGGGTGGCCTTGAGGTTCTCCAGCTGCTCGTCGATCCGCGGGTCCTGGTAGGCGCTCATGTTGAGCGGACCCTCGGTGAAGGCGCCGTCCAGGAGGACGTAGGGGTCGCCGTCACCACCCACACGGGTGCAGCCCGTCTCGTAGTCCCGGCCCAGCATCCGCTGGATCCAGGCCGCCTGCTCCAGCTGCTCGATCTCCACCTCGGCACCGATACCGCTCCAGAACGACTGGATCAGCTGCGCCAGCTCGTTGAGGCTCGGGTCCGGCGGGCAGCGGAACGTGAACGACAAGGGCGTGCCGACCGGCTTGCCGTCCGAGCGGTCCGGGTCGTTGATGTACTCCTCGTACAGCTCCTGGGCCTTCTCGACGTCGTACTCCGGGTAGGCGTCGGCCACCTTCTCCGACCAGTACGGGCTGTCCTCGCTGAAGAACTGGGTCTGCGCGGGGGTGATGCCGGCGCCGCCCAGCGTGGCGATCAGCGACTCCTGGTCCAGCGCGTGCGCCAGCGCCCGGCGGACTCGGACGTCGTCGAACGGCGCGATGCTGGTGTTCAGCGTCGTCGCACCGGCGTTGCTGCCCAGGTTCTCGTAGTTGCTGATGCCGTCGAGTTCGCGGGCGCGGACGACGGTGCTCTGCCGCAGCGACTGCATGACGTCGATGTCACCGCTCTGCAGCGAGGCCAGGCGGGTGTCCTCGTCCGGGATCGGCCGGAAGGTGATCTCGTCGAGGTGCGGGAGGCCCGGCTGCCAGTAGTCGGGGTTCTTCTTCACGACCAGCCGGCTGTCGCGCTGCCAGCTCTCGAACACGAAGGGACCGGTGCCCACCGGGTTCGCGCCGGCATCCGGGCCGGCGGCGGCGGCGGCGGTCGGCGAGAACGGCCAGCCGGCGGCGGTGATCAGCGCGTCGGGGAATGAGGCGTTGGTCGCCGCCAGGTTGTAGACGACGGTGTACTCGTCGACGACGTCCATCGACTCCACCTCGGCCAGCGAGGCGGCCAGCCGCGACGTCGGCGCCTTGAGGTAGTCGTCGAAGACCGTCTTCAGCGCCTCGGCGTTGAGCGGGGTGCCGTCGTGGAAGTTGATGCCCTCGCGCAGCGTCAGCGTGTACTCGGTGAGGTCCTCGTTGGCCTCGAGGGACTCGGCGAGGTAGGGCTGCACGGAGCCGTCCTCCGCCCGCTGCATCAGCGGGTCGTAGATCGCGTGCGCGATCGTCAGCCCCGGCTGGTTGAACGTTCCCTCGCTCGGCAGCCAGCTGTTGGTCTCGGCCTCCAGGCCGATGGTGATCGAGCCGCCCTCGACCGGATCGCCGGCCTCGCCGCCGTCGCTCTGCGCGCCGGGCTCGACGCCTCCGTTCCCGTCACCGTCTCCACCGCCGCAGGCGGCGGTGCCCAGCAGGACACCCACCAGCCCTGCAGCGGCGAGTGCCCGTGTCCACGGGCCTCTCGACGGGCGCCGAAGTCCTCGCATGTGTTTTCTCCCCGAACGTGTGCGTGCCGACGCGACGACGGACGGCCGCATGGCCGTCCGTCAGCGCGCGCGCTCCGTGAGCGCGGTCGGAGTGTGCACTACGTCGGTGAGCCACGTCACTAGTTGTTGTCGCTCTATCACGATCGGATGCGCCGCGCGGTGGCCCGGGAGGGTCTCCCCCGGGCCACCGAGCGGCGCTCAGATCAGTCGGCCAGCCAGACGAACCCCCACATGGTCGTGGCGCCCGGCACCCCGTCACCCTTCGTGCCGTCCGGGAACTCCCAGCCGTCGACGTTCTTGACCGCCTCCTGCACGGCGACATCGGTGAGCGTGTAACCGGTGAAGACGTTCGGCACGTTCTCGCTGATGTCCATGCTGATGTCCGCCACCGCCGCCTTGCGCTCGTCGAGGTCAGCGGTGGTCCGCAGCGTCTCCAGCCCCTCGTCGATCGTCGGGCTGGTGTACCCGGTGAAGTTGAGCGGACCGGGCGTGAACGCGTTCTTCAGCGTGATGTACGGATCCGCCTCGTCGCCGACCCGCCAGCACTGCACCTCGTAGTCCTTCGCCAGCCCGTTCTGGATGTGGGCCGCCTGCTCCACCGTGTTGAGCTTGACGTCCATGCCCAGCGCGCTCCAGAACGACTGGTAGAGCTGGGAGAGCTCGTTGAGGCTCGGGTCGGGCGGGCAGTTGTAGGTGAAGGAGATGTCGGTCCCGACCGGCTGGCCGTCGGAGCGCTGCGGGTCGTTGATGTACTCGTCGTAGAGCTCCTGTGCCTTCTCCACGTCGTAGGTCGGGAAGGCGTCGGCGGCCTCCTCGGAGTAGAACGGGCTGTCCGGGCTGAAGTACTGGGTGGCCTCCGGGGTCAGCCCGGTGCCGCCGATCACGTCGATGAGCGCCGGCTGGTCCATGCCGTACGCCATCGCCTGCCGCACCCGCAGGTCGTCGAACGGCGCCTTGGTGGTGTTGAAGATCGAGCCACCACTGTTGTTGCCCAGGTACTCGTAGTTGTCCACCCCGTCGATGTCGCGGGCCCGGCTGACCGTGCCCTGCCGCAGGGTCTGCATGGCGTCGATGTCACCGCTCTGCAGGCTCGCCAGCCGGGTGTCCTCGTCCGGGATCGGCCGGAAGGTGACCTTGTCCAGGTGGGGCAGCCCCTCCTGCCAGTAGTTGTCGTTCTTCTCCACGACCAGGTTGCTGTCCCGCTGCCAGCTGACGAACGTGAAGGGACCGGTCCCCACCGGGTTGGCACCGGCGTCCTCGCCGAACTCCTCCGCCGCGGTGGGCGAGAACGGCCAGCCCGCCGCGCCGGTCAGCACGGACGGGAACGCGGCGTTGGTCTTGTTGAGGGTGTACGTCACCGCGAGGTCGTCCACGACGTCCAGAGAGGTGACGTCCGCCAGCGAGTTCTTCACGTTCGACGTCGGTGCCATCAGGTACTTGTCGAAGATCGTCTTGAGCGCCTCACCGTTGAGCGGGGTGCCGTCGTGGAACTGCACGTCCGGCCGCAGCGTGAGCGTCCAGGCGGTGAAGTCCTCGTTGGGCTCCATCGACTCGGCGAGGTACGGCTTGATCTCACCGTCCTCCGTCCGCTTCATCAGCGGGTCGTAGATGGCGTAGGCGACAGTGGTGCCGGCGTTGGCGCCCCCGTACTCCCCCGGTAGCCAACTGTTGGTCTCGGCCTCCAGGCCGACCGTGATCTCGCCGCCCTCGACCGGCTCACCCTGCTCCGAGATCCCACCCCCGCCCGCCGAGGACGGGTCGCTCCCCTCGGAGTCGTCGCCACCCCCGCAGGCGGCCGTCCCCAGCAGCAGACCCACGAGGCCCGCGGCAGCGAGCGTGCGCCCCCACGGCCCTCCCCTCAGACGCCGATGTCCTCGCATGTGCACCCTCTCGACCCTGTCGCACGGTCCGGCGGGAGCCGCTTCGGTCCCCGCCGGGCACGCTCCTGGAGCGCGCCCGTCGGAGTGTTGCGCACAACGTGATCCGCGTCACTACAATCGGTCACAGTTACCCAACCGAGACCTTGGGCGACGACGGGCCGGGGAACGCACGACGGCCCGGGCGTCGTGCTCGCCCGGGCCGTCGTGAGGTGCTGCCGATCAGGTCAGTCGGTGACCCAGACGTGGCCCCACATGATCTGCGACGAGGCCGCGCCGTTGCCCGGCGTGCCCTCGGGGAAGGTCCAGCCGTCCAGGTTCTTCACCGCGTCGCGGGTGGCCATGACGGTCAGCGTGCCTCCGCTGAAGGTGTTGGGGACCTGCTCGTTCAGGACCTCACCGATGGCCTCGACGGCGGCCTTGCGGGCCTCCGTGTCGACCGTGGTCTTGAGGACGTCGAGCTGCTCGTCGATCTCCGGGCTCTGGAACGCCGTCATGTTCAGCGGACCCTCGGTGAAGGCCTGCGAGAACACGATGTAGGGGTCGCGGTCCGCGCCCACACGGGTGCAGCCCATCTCGTAGTCACGGGCGAGCATGTCCTGGATCCAGGCGGCCTGCTCGGTCTGCTGCAGCGTGACCTCGGCACCCAGCGCGTTGAAGAACGCCTGGTAGAGCTGCGAGAGCTCGTTGAGGCTCGGGTCCGGCGGGCACTGGAAGGTGAAGGAGATGGGCGAACCCACGGCCTTGCCGTCCGAGCGCTCCGGGTCCTCGACGTAGGAGTCGTAGAGCTCCTGCGCCTTCGCCATGTCGTACGTCGGGTAGGACTCCTCGAGCGCCTCCGAGTAGTACGGGCTGTCGGGGCTGAAGAACTGCGTCTGCTTCGGGGTCACGCCCGAACCACCGAGCACCTCGATGAGCGCGTCCTGGTCCATGGCGTACGCCATGGCCTGACGGACGCGGACGTCGTCGAACGGCGCCTTGCTGGTGTTCATCGTCGTACCGCCGGAGTTGCTGCCGAGGTACTCGAAGTTGCTCACGCCGTCGAGGTCGCGGGCGCGCACGACGGTGCTCTGCCGGAGCGACTGCATGACGTCGATGTCACCGCTCTGCAGGGACGCCAGGCGGGTGTCCTCGTCGGGGATCGGCCGGAACACGATCTCGTCGAGGTAGGGCTTGCCCTCCTGCCAGTAGTTCGCGTTCTTCTTGACGACCAGCCGGCTGTCGCGCTGCCAGCTCTCGAACACGAACGGGCCGGTGCCGACCGGGTTCGCACCGGCGTCGGCACCCGCCGCAGCAGCGGCGGTCGGCGAGAACGGCCAGCCGGCAGCGGTGACGAGCTCGTCCGGGAACGCCGCGTTCGGCTCGGTGAGCTGGTAGGTGACGGTGAGGTCGTCGACGACGTCCAGCGAGGACACCTCGGCGAGGCTCGCGGCCACCCGGGAACCGGGGACCTTGAGGTAGTCGTCGAAGATCGTCTTCAGCGCCTGCGCGTCCAGCGCGGTGCCGTCGTGGAACTGCACCTCGGGGCGGAGCTTCAGCGTCCACGCGGTGAGCTCGGCGTTGGGCTCCATCGACTCGGCCAGGTAGGGCTCGACGGCGCCGTCCGCGGTGCGCTGCATCAGCGGGTCGTAGATCGCGTAGGCGACGTTCGTCCCGGGCTGGTTGAACGTGCCCTCGCTCGGCAGCCAGCTGTTGGTCTCGGCCTCGAGCCCGACGGTGATCGAACCGCCGGTGACCGGGTCGCCGGCCTCGCCGACGTCGGAGACCGCGCCGGCCTCGGCGTCCCCGTTGCTGTCCTCGTCCCCGCTGCCGCAGGCTGCGCTGCCCAGCAGGAGACCCACGAGGCCCGCGGAGACGAGGGCCCGCTTCCACGGCCCTCTCATCGGGCGCCGGTGTTGCTGCATGTCTTTACTCCTCGACCACGTGTGCGTGTCACCGCGACGGCGAGCCGGGAGGCAGGCGCGTCGGGGCGCGGGCGCGCGAAGCGCCTGGTCGAAGTGTCCCTGGGAGTGTGCGGAGAGTCATTGGGCGGCTCGCCACCGTCACGGACGGTTACCCCCGGCGGTCCGCACAGCGGGGTCGGTGTGCTAATCCGCGCACGCCAGGGCGGCCCGGGCGAGGTTCCGCCCGGACCGCCGTGGTGTGTCAGGCGGTTACTCGGTCGTCCAGACGTGGCCCCACATGGCCGTGGCGTCGGGCGTGCCGTTGCCCTCGGCGCCGTCAGGGAAGACCCAGCCGTCGACGTTCTTCACGACGTCCCGCACCGCGATGACCGTCAGCGTGCCGCCGGTGTACGTGACGGGCACCTGCTCGGCCAGCACCATGCTGATCGCCTCGGCGGCGGCCTTGCGCTCCTCGACGTCCGTCGTGGTGCGCATGATCGCCAGGTTCTCGTCGATCACCGGGTCGGTGAACTTGGTGACGTTCGGGATGCCGGGGGTGAAGGACCGGAAGAACACGTAGTACGGGTCACGGGCGGCGCCGTGCCGGGTGCACCCGGCGTCGTAGTCCCCGGCGATGACCTGCTGGGTGTAGGCCGACTGCTCCACCTGCTCCAGCTCGACCTGCATGCCCAGCGCGTTCCAGAACGACTGGTACAGCTGGGAGAGCTCGTTCAGGCTCGGGTCCGGCGGGCAGGTGTAGGTGAAGGAGATGTCCTCGCCGACCGCCTTGCCGTCGCTGCGCGCCGGGTCGTTCTTGTACTCGTCGTACAGCTTCTGGGCCTCCTCGGGGTCGTTCGTCGGCCACTCGTCGGCGACCTTCTCCGAGTAGTACGGGTCGTTGGGTCCGAAGAACTGGGTGGACGGCGGGGTGAGCCCGGTGCCACCCAGGACCTCGATGAGCGCGTCCTGGTCCAGGGCGAGGGCCATGGCCTTGCGCACCCGCAGGTCGTCGAACGGCGCCTTGCCGGTGTTGATGTTCGAACCACCGGTGTTGTTGCCGAGGAACTCGTAGTTGTCCACGCCGTCGACCTCGCGGGCCCGCGCCACCGTGCTCTGCCGCAGCGACTGCAGGGCGTCGATGTCACCGCTCTGCAGGCTCGCCAGTCGGGTGTCCTCGTCGGGGATCGGCCGGAAGGTGATCTTGTCGAGGTGCGGCAGCCCCGGCTGCCAGTAGTTCTCGTTCTTCTCGACGATCAGCTGGCTGTCCCGCTGCCAGCTGACGAACTTGAAGGGACCGGTGCCGACGGGGTTCGAGCCGGCCTCCTCGCCGAACTGCGCTGCAGCCGTGGGCGAGAAGGGCCAGCCGGCCGGGTCGGTGAGCAGGTCGGGGAAGGCCGCGTTCGGCGCCTTCAACGTGTAGGTGACCGTGAGCTCGTCGACGACGTCCAGGGACGTCACGTCGGCGAGGTCGGCCGCGAGCCTGGACCCGGGCGCCTTGAGGTAGGTGTCCCAGATGGTCTTCAGGGCCTCGCCGTTCAGCGGCGTGCCGTCGTGGAACTGCACGTCCGGGCGCAGCGTGAGCGTCCAGACCGTGAGGTCCTCGTTCGGCTCCATCGACTCGGCCAGGTAGGGCTCGGGAGAGCCTTCGGAGGTCCGCTTCATCAGCGGGTCGTAGATGGCGTAGGCGACGTTGTAACCGGGGTTGCCGAAGTTGGCCGTTCCGGGCAACCAGCTGTTGGTCTCGGCCTCCAGGCCCACGGTGATCTCGCCACCGTCGACCGGGTCACCGGCGTCCGAGGCGTCGACGACCGCGCCCTCCTCGCCGCTGCCGCTGTCCCCACCGTCAGAACCGCAGGCCGCTGTCGCCATGAGCAGCCCGACGATCCCTGCGGAAGCGACGGCCCGTCCTGTCCGGCGCCACCGTCCCGCCCAGTGCGAATGTCCGCGCAATGTGTCCACCCCTCGACGTGTTACCTGCCGGCACGGCGGACGGCCCGGAACGGGCCGGCCCCAGTGCGTGAGCGCTCTTCGCGCTGGGCGAAGTGTCCTCCATCACAGTGAGGGGCGTCACTAGTCGTGCTGCCACTGTCACGAGGGGTTCCGTTATGCGGACCGCACAACGGGCCTCAGGAGCTGCCGGCGTCGCCCAGCACGGACGGGTCCAGCAGGCGGAGCGCCTCGACCGCGACGAACAGCCGCGCCACGCTGCGCGGATCCTCCAGCGACTGGCCGCTCAGCTGCTCGAGGCGGGCCAGGCGGTTGCGCACCGTGTTCCGGTGGCAGAAGAGCAGCCGGCCGGTCTCGGTCGAGTTGCCGTTGGTCGCCAGCCAGGTGGCCAGCGTGGCGAGCAGGGTCTGCTGCTCGACGTCGGGCAGCTCCATCACCGCGCCGAGGAGCAGGCGGGAGACCTCCGTGGAGGTCTCGACCGACGACGCGAGCAGCGCGGCCACCGGATCGTCGTCGATGGCCGTCACCCCGACCGCCCCCGCCGGGAGGCAGCGGCGGGCCACCATGGCCCGCGCCACCGCCGCGGAGGTCTGGAGCGCGTCGTCGTAGGAGCGGCTCAGCCCGACCCGGCCGGTCGCCAGGGCGCCGAGCAGCTCGCGGATGGAGGTGACGGTCCGCCACTCCCCGATCGCGACGATGCCCACCGTGCCGTCGGCGGTCGTCCGCCAGGCGGAGCGCACACCGTGGCCGGCCAGGAACTCCTCGACGCCGGGCAACGCGGGCGCGCCGGCCGCCACCGGCTCCGCCGAGACCGCCACGTAGGGGCCCTCCTCGGGCAGCCCGAGCCGGACGAGACTTCCGCCGAGCCGGGACCACTCCCCCAGCCGCCCGTCCACCAGGGCGTCGAGCAGGACGCGCCGCCGCTCGCGGTCCGCGTCCAGCAGTGCGGTCAGCCCGGCATCGTGACCGCGGGCGAGCGCGCCGGCCTGCTCGTCGAGCACCGCCCAGAGAGCGACCGACTCCTGCAGGCAGGCGGCCATCTCCTCGGCCGGGCGTGCGGCAGCGCGCTCTGCGACCGCACGCCACACGGCCGCCGTCACCGAGCGGAGACCGCGCAGCGCGACGGCCAGCGGCACGTTCTGCTCGGCGCGACGCCGCCCCAGCGCCACGACCTCGGTGGCGGAGGCATCCGCCGACGGGGTCTCGCCGGCGAGTCGGCCCAGGGTGGCGTCGAGCAGCACGCCCACCTCGGCGAGCAGCACGACGGCGTCGAGCCGCCGGTACGCCTTCTCCGCCGTCCGGAGCTGCTGGACCACCTCCGCCGCGAGCGCGTCGAGGCCGCCGTCCAGCAGTTCCGCGGCGACCTCGCCGAGCACCGACGTCCGCCCCGCGCCCCCGTCACCGGGACGGCAGGGCGGGCACGTCCGCGCCTGGTCGGGCTGGAACGGCTCGGGCACTGCGCCTCCGGTGGTCTGCGCCCGACGGGCGGGCGAGCGCGGCGATGTCCCCCCGAGTGTTCCGGACGGCGTTCGCTGCGCCGGTGCTGGTGTGGTCGTCGAGCAGAACAATTAGTTAGAGCCTTGCACTTTTCCAGGGGAGCACTAGGTTCGGGAGACCCGAGCGCCCGAAGGAGTGCGTATGGCTACCGAGACCACCACGGCCGAGCAACTGGACACCCCGAGTCAGGTCCGCAGCGCCGTCAAGGCTTTCATCGACGAGCACTGGGATCCCTCCGCATCCCTCAAGGACTGGCTGGGCGTCCTGGCTGACTCCGGCTGGGCGGTGCCGCAGTGGCCCGCGCAGTGGTTCGGCAAGGGTCTGACCAACGACCTGGCCGCCGTCGCCTACGACGAGTTCAAGAAGATCAACGCCGTCGGGCCGCCGCCGGGCCTGTCCCGCATGCTCGCCGCGCCGACGATCATCTCGCACGGCACCGACGAGCAGCGGTCCGCCTACGTCCGGCGGATCCTGGTCGGCGAGGACGCCTGGTGCCAGCTGTTCAGCGAGCCGGGTGCGGGTTCCGACCTCGCCGCGCTGCAGACGCGCGCCGAGCTGGACGGTGACGAGTACGTCGTCAACGGCCAGAAGGTGTGGACCTCGGGTGCCATGGGCTCGGACGTGGGCATGCTCATCGCCCGCACCGACCCCGACGCCGTCAAGCACGCCGGCATCACGTACTTCGCCATCGAGATGGACCAGCCGGGCATCGAGGTGCGCCCGCTGCGCCAGATCACCGGCGAGGCGCACTTCGCCGAGGTCTTCCTCACCGACGCCCGCGTCAGCGCCGACAACATCATCGGTGGCCTGAACAACGGCTGGAACGTGGCCCGGACGACGCTGGCCAACGAGCGCGTCGGCCTCGGCGGTGGCGGGTCCCTCGGGTTCCCGCTGTCGGCTCCCGGCGGTCGCCGCTCGGCGAAGCTCCTCGAGCAGTCCGTCGGGGAGTTCGTCGACTCGCAGAAGCGCGCGGCCACCGGCGGTCGCGTGCCGGCCATGATGATGGTCCGCAACGGCGAGGCGCTGGCCAAGATGGCCAAGTCCATGGGCCGCGACCAGGACCCGTCCGTGCGGCAGGGCATCGCCCGGGTGCACGCGCTGACCTCGCTCAACCGCTGGAACACGCTCCGTGCGCGTGCCGCGGTCGAGGCCGGCGGCCGCCCCGGCCCCGAGGCGTCGCTGGGCAAGCTGATGGTCTCGCGCATCACCCGCATGTCGCGCGACGTCGGCATGGAGATCGCCGGCCCCTCGGGGATGCTCGCCGGCGAGGATGGTCCGCTCAACGGCGCGCTCGCCCTGCAGTTCCTCGGTGCGCCCGCGCCCTCGATCTACGGCGGGTCCGACGAGGTCCAGCACAACATCATCGGTGAGCGGGTGCTGGGTCTCCCCCGCGAGCCCGACGCGTCGAAGGACGTCCCGTTCCGCTCGCTGCGGACGGGCACCCAGTCGCAGTAGGCACACCGCACCAGCACGGAGGCCCGTGGCCCGCCCTCTCGGGGGTGGACCACGGGCCTCCGTGCGTTCCGGGCCTCCGTGCGTTCCGGGCCTCCGTGCGTTCCGGGGCCGGACCGCCCGGGCCTCGCCGGCTCAGGTGTCGGCGGCGTCGCTGGCGGCCTGCGGCCGCCCGCCGAACACGTCGGCGGCCACCTCGCGGCGGGCCTCGGCGAGCCACGTGTGCTGCTCGTCGGCCTGGTCGATCAGCCGCTCGAAGAGATCGGCGTCGATCCGGGTGTCCACTTCCGCGACCTCCCGCAGGGTCTCGAAGCCCGCGCGCTTGGCGAGGACCGCGGTGGCGATGAACTCGAACTCGATGACGTCGCTCAGCGGCGAGCGGGAGAGCAGCCGGCCGTTGAGCTTGGCGCGCGACAGCTTCTCGCCGACCCAGGTCGCCAGCTGCTTGTACTGGCGGACCGGCACGCCCAGTGCGGCCATCGTCGTGCGCAGGCCGGCGCGCTCCTCGCGCAGCTCGTCGAGCAGTTGCTCGAGCGGCTGCTCGTACGGGGTGCCGCGCCAGCGGCCGATCATCCGGCTGACCAGCTCGATGCCGCCGGTCGCGGCGGCCAGGTGGTCGTTGCAGTAGACGCCGAGCAGCTCGGGGTGGCGCGGGGCTGCCCCGGTGGACGACTCGGGCACGGTGCCTCCTGACGACGACGGACTCCGGGCCATTGTGGCCGTCTCCGGGCTCCCCCGCTCGGCGTGGCGGCCGGTCAGGCGGGCGGCAGGAGCTCGCCAGGTCGGTCAGCGACCCCCGACGCGGGCCAGGTCCGCGGCCCCGTGTCGCCGGGGTTCATCCCGCTGCCCGCCCGAGCAGCCGGGCGGCGGCCGGGCGCAGCTCGCGCTCCAGCTCCCAGAGCCCCGCGGCCAGCCGCTGGCCGACCGCCTGCCGCGAGATGCCCAGCGCGGCGGCGGCCTCCGCCTGCGTCCGCCCCTCCTCGACCAGGCCGATGGCCTCCCACGCCTGCGGGCTGCGCCGCTCGACGAGGGCGGCCAGGGCGCTCAGCACCGCTTGCGCGTCCTCGGCGTCGGTCACGGCGGCCCCGCGCACCGCGACGCGTGCCGACCGCTGCTTGGCCGCCTCGACCGCGCGTCTCGCCGCGAGGAAGGCGGCCCCCGAGGCGGCCCGGGTGCTGGCCGGCAGGGGGGTCTGCACCGGACCGGCGCCGACGCCGACGCTCCAGGCGCCCTCGCGCAGCAGGTCCAGGACGACGCCGACGACGACGGCGGGGTCGTCGAGCAGGCCCTGGAACTCGTCGCCGGCGGTCCGTTCGAACGGCAGCAGTACGTCCGCGCCCTGCAGCCCCAGCAAGGCCTCATCGACACGGTCGGGACCACGTCGACTCGCTCGCTGGTCGACAGTCAGGACGAAGGGCACGCAACGAACCTAGATCGCTGCGGGATCCGACCGTCCCGATGCGGGGTCCTCACGTCCGGGCAGCCCATACGACCCCCGCCGCCGCAGCGGCCCACAAGAGGCTGGCCAAGGTCCCGATCATGAAGCGAGGACCGGCTACGGGCTTCTTCAGATCCTCCTGTCGCCCCCAGCTCTTCAGCAACAGCAGAGCCGCTACCCCCTCGGGCCAGGAGAAGCACAAGCATGCGTAGGTGACGAGGCGCTCCATCGGACCCAGCCATGCTGCGCCGACGAGTTCTCCTTGGTGCGCCATGCCGACTTCGGCGTGCGGCCAGGACGTATCTGCGAGTCGAAGTACGGACGTCGCGACGACCGCGCCACCGACCGTCGCGGCGATGCCGGCCGCGCTCACGACTCCCACGAGCGTGACTCGCGACAGCTCCTCGGCCCATACGGCCGCGAGAGCCGCCAGCCCCATGGCGACGACCATGACCGCGATGACAGCCGATTCCTGGACGACACATCCCCAGCGGCTCGTGCAGCGGCTCCTGTACTGGGCGAAGGACCGGAAGAAGAGCAACAAGGGCAGGACGGCAATGGCGACCGACGCCGAGAAGAGCACCGGAGGATGCTAGCGAGCAAGCCTCAGAGCTTGTCGACGACGTCTGGCGGGAAGCCGCCCGTGGCGATCGGCCCCCAGCCCGTCGGCGTGATCCGCAGCAGCGACTTGCCCTGCCGGACCATCGCCGCGCGGTACTCGTCCCAGTCCGGGTGCTCCCCGCTGATGGCGCGGTAGTAGTCGACCAGCGGCTCCAGCGCCTCGGGCAGGTCGAGCACCTCGGCCTCGCCGTCGACCTGGACCCAGGGCCCGTCGAAGTCGTCGGACAGCACGCACAGCGACACCGTCGACGTCCGGCGGGCGTTGGCGACCTTCGCCCGCTGCGGATAGGTGGAGACGACGATGCGCCCCTCGCCGTCCACCCCGCAGGTCACGGGCGAGAGCTGCACCCCCGCCTCGCGGCGCCGGGTCAGCAGCACCGCCTTGTGGCGGGGTCGGAGGAACTCCAGGAGGGCATCGCGGTCGACACGGTCGGCAGTGGCGGTCCTCGGCATGACCCGACGCTACGACGCGGGTGTGACGAACGCCGTCCGGCCGGTCGGGACGGGCCGCGTGTGCTGTGATCACTGCCATGAGGTTGCGTCTGCCCACTCTCAAGTTCGCGCCTCGAGGCGACTCCGCCCCGGTCGGGACCGCGACCGAGCCGCCGCGTCCCCATCCGCACTCGTCGGGGGTCACGGCCGCGCCGGTCACCGACGCCGTCACCGGTGCGCCGGAGACCCAGGCGCCAGCCCCGGACCACGGCCGCGGCGCACGCCTGCAGGCCGCGTCACGCGTCCTGGCCACCGCCGCCGCGCAGTTCCTGCTCATCGCGGCCGCGCTCGTCCTCCTCGGGTACGTGCTGGGCAAGCTCTGGGTGATCCTGCTGCCGGTCGTCCTCGGCCTGCTCATCGCCACGGTGCTCTGGCCGCCCGTGCGATTCCTGCGCAGGCACGGCTGGCCGCCGGCGCTGGCGGCCGGCCTCGTGGTCATCGTCTTCCTCGGCGCGTTCGGCGGGCTCATCGCCGCGATCGCCCCGTCGGTCGCCGACCAGGTCGTGGAACTGGCCGACCAGGCGACCGCCGGTCTGCAGGACGTGCAGGAGTGGCTGACCGGCCCGCCGTTCAACCTGGGCGAGGACCAGCTCGGGGACGCCGTCGACTCCGCGATCAACTCGATCCAGGGCAACGCGCAGAACATCGCGGGCTACGCGGTGACCGGGGTCTCCGCCGTCGGCAACGGGCTGATCAACCTGGTCCTGGCGCTCGTCCTCTGCTTCTTCTTCCTCAAGGACGGCACCCGCTGGGTCCCGTGGCTGGCCGCGCAGACGGGCCCGCGGGCGGGCCGGCACGTGGCCGCGCTGTCGAACAAGACCTGGTCGACCCTGTCGGAGTTCATCCGCCAGCAGGCGCTGGTCGGCTTCATCGACGCGTTCTTCATCGGCATCGGCCTGTGGATCTTCGATGTGCCGCTGATCCTGCCGCTGGCCGTGCTGACCTTCTTCGGCGCCTTCATCCCGATCATCGGTGCCTTCGTCGCCGGCGCGTTCGCCGTCCTCATCGCCCTCGTCGACGAGGGCCTCACCACCGCCCTGATCATCTTCGGCATCGTGCTGCTGGTGCAGCAGATCGAGGGCAACGTGCTGCAGCCGATCATCCAGGGGCGCGGGTTCAACCTGCACGCCGGCGTGGTGATCCTGGCGGTCACCGCGGGCAGCAGCCTCTCCGGGATCATCGGCGCCTTCCTCGCCGTCCCGGTGACCGCGCTCATCGCCGTCGTCTACCGGTACGTCCGTGACGAGCTGGACGGGCGACATCCCGAGGTCACCGGCGACGGCACGCGTGCCAGGCTCGAGGGCGATCAGCACGGCACGCAGCTGCAGGACGAGCCGGCGCCGCCGGACGCCGAGATCCCGACCGGGTCCGCCACCTCCGCCTGACCCCCGTGGGGAGGCGTCCCGGGAATGTGCCGGGGCGCCGCAGGGCTGCACCAGCAAGCCGTCGTTTTCCGTCGAGAGGACCACCCGTGACCCAGCGACCCGAGGACCTCGTCGAGCTCCTCCCCGGGGCGGATCGCTTCCTCGCCCGCGAGGAGGCGGTGGCCGGTGACCCGGCCCGCCGCCAGGGGCTGGTGCTCGTGCACGACGTCGCCGGCGACTTCGACGCCGCCTCCGCGGGCGCGATGGCCGGCTCGCACCTGCTCGCGGGGCTGCCGCACGAGGTGATCGCCCGCTTCGACGCCGACGCGCTGGTGGACTACCGGGCCCACCGGCCACGGATCACCTTCAGCGGCGACCGCTACGAGACCTTCCTGGCACCGCAGATCCAGCTCTACGCCGTCGAGGACGACGCGGGGACGCCGTTCCTGCTGCTGCACGGCGCGGAGCCGGACTACCAGTGGGAGCGCTTCGTCGCCGCCGTCATCCAGCTCGTCGAGCGGCTCGGGGTCACCTCGGTGCTCGCGCTGCAGGCCATCCCCATGCCCGTGCCGCACACCCGGCCGGTCACCGTCACCGCGCACGCCACGCGCCGCGCGCTGATCGCGCAGTACCCCGTCTACTGGGGCGAGATGCGGATCCCGGGCAGCGTCGCCGCGCTCCTGGAGATCCGGCTCGGCGAGGCCGGCGTCGACGCGCTCGGGGTGGCTGCGCACGTGCCGCACTACCTCTCCCAGGCCACGTACCCGGCCGCCTCGCTCACGCTCGTGGAGCACCTGGAGCAGCTCACCGGGCTGCACGTGCCGACCGAGTCGCTGCGCGAGGCCGCCGAGGCCCACCGCACGGAGGTCGACGAGCAGATCGCCCGGTCGACGGAGAACACCGCGGTCGTGGCGGCCCTCGAGCAGCAGTACGACGCCTTCACCACCGCCCGCGAGAACAGCGACCTGCTGAGCACCGAGGGCGCGGTGCCGACGGCGGAGGAGATCGGCGCGGAGTTCGAGCGGTTCCTGGCCGACCAGGACCGCAAGCACCCCCGTGGCGGCGAGTGACCCGGCCCTGGACGACTCCGGGCTGACCGACCGGGTATCCGGCCGGTTCGACGACCTCGTCGCCGGTTCCGCCCTCGCCTTCCCGCGCGCGGACCGGGTGCTGGTCGCCCGCGAACCGGCCGAGGTGGCTCCTCTCCTCGCCGAGGTCGAGCGGGCGACCGCCGGCGGGGCGTGGGCCTTCGGCTACCTGGCGTACGAGGCCGCGGTCGGCCTCGACCCGGGCCTCGCGGTCCCGCGCCGGCCCCCGGGCGAGACGCTGCCCCTGGCGGTCTTCGGGCTGACCGGCGAGGTGACCACTCCCCCGCCGATCGGTCCTCCGCCGGGCCGGGCGCGCGACTACACGGCGGGCCCCTGGCGGCGCGGCTGGACGCCGGAGGGCCACCGGGACGCCGTCGGCCCCGTCCGGGCCTCGATCGCCGCCGGGGACGCCTACCAGCTGAACCTGACGGTGCGGATGCACGCTCCGGTGACCGGCGACCTCGAGCAGCTCTACGCCGATCTGGCCCACCGGCAGCGCGGCTCCTGGGCGGCCTACCTCGATGTCGGCAGCCACGTCGTCGTCAGCGCCAGCCCCGAGCTCTTCCTCGACTGGACCGGCGACCTGCTGCGCACCCGCCCGATGAAGGGCACCGCGCGCCGGGGCGCCACGCCCGCCGAGGACGACGTCGCGCGCCGGGCGCTGCTGGCCAGCGACAAGGAGCGCGCCGAGAACCTGATGATCGTCGACCTGCTGCGCAACGACCTGGGCCGGATCGCCGAGGTGGGCAGCGTCGAGGTGCCCACGCTGTTCCGCGCCGAGCGCTACGAGACGGTCTGGCAGCTCACCTCCGACGTCACCGCGCGGCCCCGGCCGGACGTCGGGCTGGTCGAGGTGTTCCGCGCCCTGTTCCCCTCGGGCTCGGTGACCGGCGCCCCGAAGCAGCGGGCGATGGAGCTGATCCGGGAGCTCGAGCCCGAGCCACGCGGGGTCTACTGCGGCGCGATCGGCGTGGTCGCGCCGCCCGGGCAGGCCTTCCGCGCCCGCTTCTCGGTGGCGATCCGGACCGTCACCGTGGAGCGGGCCACCGGGATCGCCGTCTACGGCACCGGCGGGGGCATCACCTGGGCCTCGGACGCCGCCGCCGAGCACGACGAACTGCTGGCGAAGGCCGCGATCCTCACCGAGCCCTACGAGGAGTTCGCGCTGCTGGAGACGATGGCCCGGACGCCCGGCGGCGGGCTGCGCAACCTGGAGCGGCACCTGGCCCGGCTGGCCGGCTCCGCCACCTGGGCCGGCTTCCCGCTCGACCTCGCCGTCGCCCGCCGACGCCTGGCCGAGGTGGCCGCCGAACCGGGCCCGGCGCGCGTGCGCCTCGTCCTGCGACGCGGCGGTGAGCTGGAGGTCCAGACCGGGCCGCCGCCGGTGCCGGCCACCGGTCCCGTGCGGCTGGCCGTCGACGACGTCCCCGTGGACGCCGACGACGTCTGGCTGCGGCACAAGACGACCCGGCGGACCGTGTACGGAGAGCGGGCGGCCCGGTGGCCCGACGCCGACGACGTCGTCCTCGTCTCCTCCCGCGGCGAGGTGACCGAGACGACCATCGCGAATCTGGCCGTCCGCCTCGACGGGCGCTGGTGGACCCCGCCGGTCTCGGCCGGATGCCTGCCCGGCGTCGAGCGCGGCCGGCTGGTCGACGAGGGCGTGCTGCACGAGCGCCGGCTCACCCCGGCGGACCTGACCGCGGCCGAGGGCCTCGCCGTCGTCAACTCCCTGCGCGGCTGGAGGAGTGCGGAACTGCTGTAACGGCAACAGGCCGCGACCGGATCCCGGTCGCGGCCTGCCGCGGTGTGCGGTGCTGCCTACGTCGCGAGGACGTCCCGCTCGTTCGGCACGCAGTGGGTCATGACCAGGCCGGTCACGTCCCGCGGGCCGTTCTTGCCGAGGTTGGCCGCGCGCTGCAGCTCGGCCTCGGTGAGGGTCTGCGTCTGCAGCGGCGCCAGGCCGCGGACGTCGTCGGCGGAGATGCCGATGCCGTCGCCGACGCGCTGGCCGAGCTCGTCCTCGGCCATGAACAGGTGCCAGATCATCCGCTCCTGGATCGGCCGGTCGCACTGGGAGAGGCCGTCGATCAGGTTGGCGACCAGCTCGTCCTTCTCCCACTGCTCCGACAGCAGGTAGCGCTGGCCGGCCTGCGTGTAGTCGTCGGTGCGCGGGATCCGCTTGCGGGTGACCCGGCCGGTGATGACCGGCCCCTGCTCGTCGTGCGTCGGGTACTCGGCCTCGCGGAGCCCGCCGGTGATCGAGGGCTCGTAGTTCACGTGCGGGTTCTGGCCCGGGGCGAGGTCGACGCCGTAGGACATCTGCCCGTCGCGCTGGTTGGTGTGGACCTTCGCGTTCTTGGCCGAGTTCACCGGCAGCTGGAGGTAGTTCGGGCCGACGCGGTAGCGCTGGGTGTCGGAGTAGGAGAACGTCCGGCCGACGAGCATCTTGTCGTCGGAGAAGTCCAGCCCGTCGACCAGCACGCCGGTGCCGAAGGCGATCTGCTCGCTCTCGTCGAAGAAGTTCTCCGGGGCGCGGTTCAGCGTCATCGTGCCGACCTTGCGCAGCGGGAAGTCGTTCTCCGGCCACGTCTTGGTGTCGTCGAGCGGGTCGAAGTCGAGCTCGGGGTGCTCGTCGTCGCTCATGATCTGCACGTGCAGGTCCCAGGACGGGTACTCGCCGCGCTCGATGGCCTCGTAGAGGTCCTTCGTGTGGACGCCCAGGTCCTTGCCCTGGGCGATCTCGGCATCCTCCGCGGTCCAGGACTTCACGGCCTGCTGGGGCAGCCAGTGGTACTTGACCAGCACGGTCTCGCCCTGGGCGTTGACCCACTTGTAGGTGTTGACGCCGAAGCCCTGCATGTTCCGGTAGCTGGCGGGGATGCCGCGCGGGCCGAGGACGAGGGTGATCATGTGCATCGCCTCGGGCGACTGCGACCAGAAGTCGAAGACCCGGTTGGCGACCTGCCGGTCGAAGTTCACCGGGTCCGGCTTCTGCGAGTGGATGAAGTCGGGGAACTTGATCGCGTCCCGGATGAAGAAGACACCGAGGTTGTTGCCGACGAGGTCCCAGTTGCCGTCCTCGGTGTAGAACTTCACCGCGAAGCCGCGCGGGTCGCGCGCCGCCTCGGAGGAGTCCCGGCCACCGGCCACGGTGGAGAAGCGCAGGGCGACCTCGGTCTCCTTGCCCTTCTCCTGGAAGAGCTTGGCGCGGGTGTACCTGCTGATGGGCTCGTCGCCGACGGTGCCGTCGGCGACGAAGACGCCGAACGCGGTGGCGCCACGGGCGTGCACGACGCGCTCCGGGATGCGCTCCCGGTCGAAGTGGCTGATCTTCTCGAGGAACTGGTAGTTCTCCAGGGTGGCCGGGCCGCGTGCGCCCACCGTCCGCTGGTTCTGGTTGTCGTAGACCGGGTGGCCCTGACGGTTGGTCAGGACGGCGCGGTCGGCCTCGCTCGGAGCCGGTCCCTGCGATGCGACATCGGTCATGTGGATGCTCCTCCTACTGTTTCGGACTCTTCTGCTGCCTGTCCGTGGCAGCGGCGACACAGCCCCCAGAACACGACCTCGGCCTCGTCGACGACGAAGCCGGCCGTGTCCGAGGGGCTCAGGCACGGGGCGGCGCCGACGGCGCAGTCGACGTCGGCGACCGCGCCGCACGAACGGCAGACCAGGTGGTGGTGGTTGTCGCCCACCCGCAACTCGAAGAGCGCGGGCGCGCCGGCGGGCTCGATCCGCCGGGCGAGCCCCACGGAGACCAGGGCCTCGAGCACGCCGTACACGGTCTGGGGGGACAGCGTCGGGTGCTGGGCCCGGGCGCCGGTGACGATCGTGTCGGCATCGGCGTGGGGGTGTGCGGAGAGGACGTCGAGCACCGACAGCCGGGGCCGGGTGACGCGCAGCCCCGCCTCCCGCAGCCGGTGCGTCCAGGTCGTCTCCATCGGGTCCCACTCAACCCCCTTGTTTTGAACGAGTCAAATCAAGGGTGAGAGCCTCAGGCGAAGACGATGGTGCGCGGGCCCTCGACGATGACGCGGTCCTCCACGTGCCAGGTCACGGCCTGGGCCAGCACCTGCCGCTCGACGTAGCGGCCGACGCGGCGCATGTCCTCGACCGTGGCGCGGTGGTCGACGCGGGCGACCTCCTGCTCGATGATCGGGCCGGCGTCGAGCTCGGGGGTCACGTAGTGCGCCGTCGCCCCGATCAGCTTGACGCCGCGGTCGTGCGCCGCCTGGTAGGGGTTCGCGCCGACGAACGCCGGCAGGAAGCTGTGGTGGATGTTGATCAGCCGCTCCGGGAACCGGCTGCAGAAGTCGGCCGACACGATCTGCATGTACCGGGCCAGGACGACCAGGTCGACGTCGCCGATCAGCTCCAGCGCCCGCGCCTCGGCGTCGGCCTTCGTCGCCGGCGTCACCGGGACGTGGTGGAACGGGATGCCGGCGGCGGCGGCGACCGGCGCCAGGTCGGGGTGGTTGGAGAGCACCGCGACGATGTCGGCCCGCAGGTCGCCGGCGCGCACCCGGTAGATCAGCTCCTGCAGCACGTGGTCGGCGCGGCTGACGAACACCGCGACGGTCGGCCGGTGCGCGGCCTCGGTGAGCCGCCAGGTCAGCTCCCACTCCCCCGCCACCGCGGCCAGCCGGGCCTCGAGCTCGGCCCGGCGGGACGCCAGCCCGGCCAGAACGAACTCCAGCCGCAGCGTGAAGGTGCCGCCGCTGGGGTCCGACGAGTGCTGCTGGGAGTCGGTGATGTTGGCGCCGAGCTCGGTGAGCAGCCCGCTGAGCAGGTGCACGATCCCGGGCCGGTCAGGGCAGCGGACGACCAGCCGCCCGAGGTCGTCGGTGCTGGGATCGGGCGTGGTGGACATGCCGGCAAGCGTGGCAGAAACGGCCATTTCCGCCCTCACCCAGGGGGGTCACGCCTCCGGCAGCGGCGCGCGGGTGGCGCCGGCGACGTCGAAGAGGTCGCCGTACTGCTCGACCCGGGCCAGGACGTCGTCGGTGGTGAACCGCAGCTCCGCCGGGTCCAGCGAGCCGTCCCGCACCGCGTCGACCTCGTCCCACCCGACCGGCGTGGACACCGTCGCGCCGGGCCGGGCGCGCAGCGAGTAGGGCGCCACGGTGGTCTTGGCCGGGTTGTTCTGGCTCCAGTCGATGAGCACCTTGCCCGGGCGCAGCGCCTTCTCCATCCGCCAGACGACATCGTCGGGCGTCTCGGCGGAGAGCTCCTGGGCCAGCAGCTTCGCGTACCGGCTCGGGTGCTCGCGGTCGGCCGGGGCCTCGATGGGCGCGTACACCTGCATGCCCTTGGAGCCCGACGTCTTGACCACCGGGTCCAGCCCGTCGGCCTCCAGCCGCTGGCCGAGCCGCTCGGCAACCGCGCAGCACTCGGCGATGCCGGTCTCCGGCCCGGGATCGAGGTCGAGCACGAGCAGGTCGGGCAGCGCCGGCTGCCCGTCGTCGTCGACCCGCCACTGGGGCACGTGCACCTCGAGGGCGGCGAGGTTGGCCGCCCAGGCGAGGTCGGCGGTCGACTCCAGCAGCACCATGTCGAGCGTCTCCCGGCCGCGCGTGCTGCCGGGGCTGGGGATCGTCACCCGGCGGACCCACTCCGGCGCGTGCCGGGCGCTGTTCTTCTCGAAGAACGTCTGGCCCTCGACGCCGTCGGGCCAGCGGGTGAAGGTGACCGGCCGGCCGGCCAGGTGCGGCAGCAGCACCGGCGCGATGCGCACGTAGTAGTCGATGACCTGCGCCTTGGTGAACCCCACCTCGGGGAAGAGCACCTTCTCCAGGTTGGACACCGCCAGCGTCCGGCCGTCGATCTCCACCCGCTGCTTGCTCACGGCTCGACCACCACGTCGTCGGGCTCCAGGTCGTCCCGCACGCCCTTCCAGGACGGGTGCCGCAGCCGGTTGTCCGCCGTCCACACCGCGAACGCGACCTCGCCGACGAGGTCGGGCTCGACCCAGTGCACGTCCTTCGTGACCTCGCGCGGCAACGTGCCGTCGAAGGGCGAGGTCGACCGCGGCGTGAACCCGCCCTGCAGGTCGCGGAGGTCCTGGTCGCGGAAGCCGGTCCCCACGTGACCGACGTAGACCAGCCGGCCCTCGTCGTCGGGCACCCCGATCAGCAGCGAGCCGATGCCGCCGGCCCGCCGGCCCTGCCCCGGCCGCCACCCTCCGACGACGACGGCCTGGGTGCGGACGTTCTTCAGCTTGCGCCAGTCGGGGCTGCGCACCCCCGGTCGGTACACGGAATCCAGGCGCTTGGCGACGACGCCCTCGAGCCCGTTCTCCTCGCTCGCGGCCAGCACGCCCTCGCCGCCGCCGGAGAACCAGGGCGTCGCCACCCAGCGCTGCCCGGCGAGGCCGAGGGCGTCGAGCCGGGCACGGCGCTCGGCGTACGGGCGGTTCGAGAGGTCCTCGCCGTCCCAGGACAGCAGGTCGAAGACCAGGAAGCTGACCGGGCGGGCGGCGGCCAGCCGCGGCACCTCGGGGCCGGTGCGGTGCATCCGGTTCTGCAGCGCGCCGAAGTCCGGGCGCCCGTCGGCGTCCATCAGCACGATCTCGCCGTCGACCACCGCGTCGTGGCCGGCCAAGGCGGCGGGCAGCCGGCCCACCTCCGGATAGCGGACGGTGATCCCGGTGCCCTTCCGCGAGGTGAGCACCAGCGTTCCGCCGTGCACCGCTGCCATGGCACGGACGCCGTCCCACTTGAACTCGTAGCCCCAGCGGTCGTCCTCCTCGGGCGGCGGCAGGCTGCCCGCGGTCGCGAGCATGGGCAGCGGCGCGGGGGTGGGCTCCGCCGACGGCTCCGTGTCCCGGGGGGATGTGTCGAGCTTGCGGACGTTCCAGGTGCCGTCGGTCAGCCGGTAGATGACGTAGCGGCCGACCAGGCGCCGGCCGTCGAAGGTGACGGTGATGTGGTCGTCGTCCCACTTCTCCGTCGCGTAGCGCCCGGCGTCCCAGATGCTGACCTCGCCGCCGCCGTACTCGCCGGCCGAGATCGTGCCGGAGAAGGAGGCGTACTCCAGCGGGTGGTCCTCGGTGGGGACGGCGAGCCGCCTCGGCCCCTGCTCGGTCGGCGGCCCCTTGGGTACCGCCCAGCTCTTCAGGACGCCGTCGCGCTCCAGCCGCAGGTCCCAGTGCACCCGCTCGCCGGCCCGCCCTCGCGGGGTGTGGTGCTCGTGCACGACGAAGGTGTCGCCGTCGCCCGCCGGCAGCGGCTGCCCTGAGGGCGGCACGGGTTCGGCCGTCCGCGCCGGGTCGCGCTTGGCGCGGTACTCGGCGAGCGGGTCGTCCGGCCGGCCGCTCGGGCGGGCGGGCACGTCAGGCGCTGCGACGGGCGCGCTTGGCCGGGGGCTTGTCGGCGCTCGCGGTCTTCTTCGCCGTCGTCGTCTTCGTGGCCGTCTTCTTCGCAGCGGCTGCCTTCTTCGCGGGCGCCTTCGCGGCGACCGCCTTCTTCGCGGGCGCGCGCTTGGCGGGGGCCTTCTTCGCCGGGCTCTCGTCGTCCTCCGCCGTCTCGTCCTTGGCGGCGTCGTCCTTCGCGGCGGAGCCGCCCTTGGCCCGCTCGACGCTGCGGCGCAGGGCGCTCATCAGGTCGACCACCGCGGCGCCGTCGTCGTCGGGGACCTCCGGCGGCTGCTGCACCTCGCCGCCGCTCTGCTTGGCCTCGAGGAGCGCGGTCATCGCCTCGCGGTAGTCGTCGGTGAACTCGGTGGGGTCGAACGCGCCCGACATCGACGAGATGAGCGCCTCGGCCATCGACAGCTCCTGCGGCCGGACGGAGACCTCCTCGTCGAGGAAGGCGAAGTCGGGACGGCGGATCTCGTCGGGCCAGCGCATCGTGTGCAGCACGAGGACCCCGTCGCGGACGCGCATCGCCGCCAGCGACTCCCGCTGCCGGATCGCGATCTTGGTGATCGCCACCTGGCCGGCGTTCTCGAGGGCGTCGCGCAGCAGCACGTAGGGCCGCGTCGCGGGACCGTCGGGCTCCAGGTAATAGGTCTTCTCGAACTGGATCGGATCGATCTCGGCCTGGTCGACGAACTGCAGCACCTCGATCTCGCGCCGGGTGCTCAGCGGCAGCTCGTCGAAGTCGTCGTCGGTGAGGACGACGACCTGGCCGTCGGGCAGCTCGTAGCCCTTGGCGATGTCGCTGTACTCGACCTCCTCGCCGTCGATCGAGCAGACCCGCTTGTACTTCACCCGGCCGCCGTCCGCGGCGTGCACCTGGTGGAACCGGATGTCCTTGTCCTCGGTGGCCGAATACAGCTTCACGCCGATGCTGACGAGCCCGAAGGACACGGCCCCGCGCCAGATGGATCGCATGCCGCCCCTTCCCGAGTGGCCCGCAGTGGGCCCGGACCGACCCGAACCGGGTCAAGATCACACGATAGGTGCGCAGACCCACCCACGGCAGGTCGACGGACACCCCGCCTCCCCCGGTCGGAGGACACGCCCGACACGCCGGGCACGCCCGGCGGGGGGATCAGCGCGCGGCGTCGTCCACGCCGTCGGGCTCGTCGGTCCCGACCGCGCCGGTGAACAGGCCGTTCTGGATGGCGTCGTAGGCGAACTGGAGGACGTCCGAGCCGGCGATCATGGTCATGGTCAGCGCGGCCAGGCGGGTGGCCCGGGGCGCGCTGACGTACCCGAACACGAACCCGGTGCCCACCCACTGGGCCAGGCAGAACGGGCAGGTGAGCAGCTCTCCGACGGCGTGCTTGACGCCGCCGTGCTCGCGGACCTCCTCGGCGACCTCCGCGTGACCGGAGGGGCCCTCGAAGCGGACGAACGGCGCCCGCAGCGGGGCGGTCACCGGGTCCTTGGCGATCCGCCGGGCCAGCCGGAAGGTCGCCACGGTCAGCAGCGCGACGTCACCGGGCGGGATCCGCTCCGGCAGCTCCCGGCCGGAGGCCCGCACGGCCGCGGCCGCGGCGGACACCAGACCCACGTAGACCCCCATGGCGCCCAGGTCCGCGCCGAGCGGCCGGGGCTCGCCGTCGGTGTACTCGTGCTTCTGGGTCCGGGCCCACCGGCGGACCGGGGCACCGATCCGCTGGACCTCGTCTGCGATCGCCATGGCCCCGCGCTACCCGCCGTCGGGCGGGTGAACCTCCGGCTCGCCGGCCGTGCGGCAGCGCACACGAGGCATGGCGACGGAGGTCACGGGTAGGGCCGCACGACGACGCCGGTCGCCAGCGACCGGCTGCCCGTCCCGCAGGGGACGACGAGCGCGGGTGCGCCCGCCCGACGACAGGAGACGCATGACCGACCCCGGAACCACCGACGGCACGACGCAGGCCGAGGGCCAGACGGCCCGGGACATCTTCCCCGAGGACGACGGCATCCCCGAGACCGCGCAGGACGACTCGCCCACGATGCAGCGCGCCGAGGATCCGCAGTTCGAGGCGCTGCCCGGGGAGCACCCGACCGCGACGACCGACTTCGGCACCACCGCCTCCGAGCAGGCCGAGGGCGAGTCCCTGTCCGGCCGGCTGGACCGGGAGCTGCCCGACGACGCCGCGGGCGTCCGCCCGGCCGAGGACCCGCAGCGTGCGGACGTCCAGCTGGAGCAGGACCTGGACACCAGCGATTCGGGGACCGACCGGACCGCCGACGACATGGCGGCCACGGGCGACGCCGCCATCGGCGGCGAGGGCCCCGAGGAGTCCGCCGTCCACCTGACCGACGGCTGACCGCCGGCACTCCCTCGCGACCTCCCCGGGGAGCGCGCGGCACGACTCGCGCCCCCGGGGTGGGTTGGCGCGTCCCCGCTCGGTTGTCTACCTTGGGTCCGCGGTTCAGCAGGGTGCCGCACCGGGGCAGGTCCCACGAGGACCGGCTCCGGCCGCGTCGACCACGCGCTGGACCGGGGGGATCCGTACCTCGGATCGCGCAGCGGTAGATTGACCGGGCGGTGTGCCAGCGCGCCGCCGCCGAGAGGAGCACGATCCGTGACCACTTCTGACCTGCCCGCCGAGGGACAGCCCGAGATGTCGACCGAGGGCACCGAGGCACCCTTCGACGACGTGATCACGCTCTCCACCTCCACCGACGAGGACGGCGTGGTGACGGTGAAGGTCGTCGGCGAGGTGGACACCTTCACCGCTCCGGTGCTGCGTTCGACGCTGGACGGCCAGCTCGAGCAGTCCCCACGCGAACTCGTCATCGACCTCTCCGGCGTCCAGTTCCTGGGCTCGGCCGGCCTGGCCGTGCTGGTCGAGACGCAGAAGTCCGCCCGCAGCCGGGAGGTCGCCCTCCGCCTGATCGCCACGACCCGCGCCGTCACGCGGCCGCTCGAGGTGACCGGTCTGATCGACCTCTTCACGATCGCGGACAGCACCGCACGCTGACGCTGACCCCGAGCCCCCGCACGGGGGGCGTCGACGAAGGCCCTCCCGGGAGAACCGGGAGGGCCTTCGTCGTTCAGGCCGACAGCAGCCGGCAGACCGCCTGTTCCAGCACCCGCTGCACGTCGCGGTCTGCGTCGGCCTTCTCGGCGGGCCGCAGGGCGTCCGCGACGGTCTCCCCGTGCTCGTACCGGTCGACCACCCGCGGGTCCACGTAGCTGGCCCTGCACACCGCGGGGGTGTTGCCCAGCTGCTCGCTGACCTGCCGGTACGCGGCGCTGACGATGCGCTTCCGGGCCGTGCGCGACGTCGGTGCGGGCGCCTCCGCCAGCGTCGCCGCCATGAGCACCGTGGCGTTCCAGGTACGGAAGTCCTTGGCCGTGATCTCCGCGCCGCTGATCTCCTTGAGGTAGGCGTTGATCTCGGCGCTGGTCACGTCCCGCCAGGAGCCGTCCTCGACCTGGTAGGCCAGCAGCTCCTCCCCCGTGCCCTCGGGCCGATCCAGCAGCTGCCGGACGACGGTGGCCGTGGGCCGGTCGGTGAGCTCCACCTCGCGCTCGATGCCGCCCTTGGCGGTGTAGGAGAAGAAGGTCCGCTCGCCCCGCACGCGGACGTGGTCCCGGCGCAGGGTGGCCAGGCCGTAGGTGCCGTTCTCCTCGGCGTACTGCTCGCTGCCGATGCGGAAGGCGGCCAGGTCGAGCAGCCGGATGGCCGTGGCCAGCACGCGCTCCCGGTTGAGCCCGCGGGTGCGCAGGGCGGCGACCACCTCGTCCCGCACGTCGGGCAGCTGGTGGGCGATCTCCAGCACCCGTTCGTGCTTCTCGGCGTCCCTCCGGGCCCGCCACTGGTCGTGGTACCGGTACTGCCGGCGCCCAGCCGCGTCCACCCCGGTGGCCTGGATGTGACCGTTCGGCCACGGGCAGATCCAGACGTCCTTCCAGGCCGGCGGGATGGCGAGACCGCGGATGCGGTCGAGCCGGTCGTCCCGGATCAGCGCGCCGTCGAGGTCGTAGTAGGCGAAGCCCCGGCCTGCCCGGCGCCGCCGGTAGCCGGGCCCGTTCACGTCACTCCGCCGCAGTCTCACCGCCGGAGGATGGGCACGCACGACGCTCCGCAAACGCCGGAGCTCGCGCCGTCACCCGTCAGCGGAGGTCCACCAGGCCGCCGAGGCCGCTGACCTCCAGCACCTGCCGGGTCACGCCGCCGTCGACCGCATGCACCACGAGGCGCCAGCCCTCGTCACGGGCGATCCGCGCCACCGCCAGCACCACGCGCACGGCGGCGCTGCTGAACAGCGCGACGTCCCGGAGATCCAGCTCGACCCGGGCGGTGCCGCCGTGGCTGGCTTCCAGCAGCCGGATCCGCAACGAGTCCGCACCGGCTTCGTCGACGGCTCCGCTGACGCGCACGACCGGCCGGGGGCCGTCGCGATCGACGACGAGCACCGGCCCGTCGGCCCCGCTCCCCGGGGCGGACGGCGCGTCGGGGCTGCGCCGCAGCCGCACCGTCAGGGTCACCGTGGTGCCCGCCCGGTCGTCCAGCGACACACCGTCGACGAGCTGGCGCATGATCAGCAGCCCGCGGCCGCGGTCGCCCGGATCGTGGTCGGGAGCGCGCCAGGTGCCGTCGTCGTGGACCGTGACGGTGAGCACCCCGTCCGGGTCCACCGCCGCGCGCACCGACATGGGTCCGGGCTCCCGCCCCCGGTAGGCGTGCTCGGCGGCATTGGCGCAGGCCTCGCCGACCGCGGCCATCACGCCCACCCGGTCGTTCTCGCCCATCCCGAGCTCGGTCAGCCAGGCGGTGAGCCGCCGGCGGATGCCCGGCAACGAGGCCGGGACGGCGGGCAGGTCCAGCCGGAGCGGCCCCTGGGTCGTGGCGCGGCGGTGCGCCACGAGGACGGCGACGTCGTCGGGCCAGTCCTGCGGCGGGCGGACGAGCTCCGCGATCTCGACGGCGAGCCCCGAGGCCGTGGCCGGGTCCCCGGCGCCCGGCCTGCCCAGCACCTCCCGCGAGGCCGACACCAGCCGCTCGAGGGCGACGGCGTAGTCGCTGCTGCTCCCCGCGAGCGCGCCGTTGGAGAACAGCACGAGCGTGGCCCCGTGCCCGAGGACGAAGCGGTGCACCGGCGTCCCGGCCCCCGGCATGCTGCCCAGGGGCGGACGCGGCGTGACGGCGAGGAACGAGGCGGTGCCGTCATCGCCCACGACCAGTGGCGCCGGGTGCCCCGCCGTGGTGAAGGCCAGCTCGCCCGTACCCGAGTCCAGCACGCCGTAGAAGACCGAGGCCCCTTCGACGTCGTCCATCAGCGCGGCGAAGGAGTCCAGCCCGGCCAGCACGGCCGCCGGGTCGGGATCGCGCAGGGCCGTGGACCGCATCGCCCCGCGCAGCCGGCTCATCGCCCCGGCCGCGGCGACCCCGTGCCCCACCGCGTCGCCGACCACGAGAGCCACCCGGCCGTCGCCCAGCGGCACCGCGTCGTACCAGTCCCCACCCGCGGCGCGGACCGACGTCGCGCGGTGGTAGCTGCCGGCCAGCGCCAGGTCGGGCAGCATCGGCAGGAACGGCGGAAGGAGCGAGGACTGGGCCGCCGCCACCGCGTCGGCGTCCGCGCCGGGCAGGAGGGCGGTGTCCGGGTCGTGCTCGATGACCACCACCGCGCCCGGCTCCCCGGCCACCCGCATCGGACGGAGCACCACGATGACCGCCGGGCCGCCGGCGCCCAGCGAGCCGCTCACCGTCTCGGCCCGGCCGGTGCCGATGACGGCGTCCACCACGTCGGCCAGCGGGCGGCCGGCCACGTGCGGCAGGTTCCCGCGTCCGGCGCCCAGGCGACGGGCGCCGGCGTTGGCCCACACGGTCCGGCCACCGGCCGCCAGGCAGTAGATCGGCGTGGGCGCGTCCTCCAGCGCCGCGAGCAGGACGTCGCCTCCCTCCGCCCCGGAGGTGTGCGGAAGGGGTGGCAGACTGCCCTGGCTGGTGCTCATCCCAGGCCAGGGAACAACAGGCCTCCGACCTCGGCAACCTCGCCCGGGCACGCGCCGGACGTGCGACAGCGCACGTTTGCGGTTCTCCGCCTCGGGGGTAGTAGACGCCGTCGGCTCGGCGCCTGCCGCGGCCGGATGAGCAGAATGGATGCCGCGCCTCGACAACCGAGTGCGCCGGGACGAAGGAGCTGCACACGGATGGTCGACTCGAGGGGCGCCCTCGCGCAGGACGGACGGCGCGCGGAACGGCTGGAGCTCCGGGTGCCGATCACCCCGATGCAGCTCCCGGCGGTCCGTGCGATGGCCGGTGACCTGGCCATCCGGATGGACTACGACCTGGACAGCGTCGAGGATCTCCGCCTCGCGGTGGACGAGGCCTGCGCGACGCTCGCCAGCGTCGGCCTGGGCGACGCGCCGCTGACCGTCGTCTTCGAGACCACCCGCACGGGCCTGCACATCGAGGCCTGGGTGCCGACCGCCGAGGGCGTCGACGTCCCGCGCGACGGGTTCGGCTGGGCCGTGCTCGCGACGCTGGTGGACGCGGTCGAGGGCCGGCCGGCCACGCAGGACCGGGTGCCCGGTGGCGACGGCTCCGACTCCCCGGTCGCCGTGATCGCCATGGACAAGTACCTGCCGGGTCAGCGCCCCGCCGAGCTGGCGGGTGGCGCAGGGCAGAACCTCTCGGTGGCCCGGTGACCCGGTCGCCCGCCACCGATCCGACCGGGATCAGGGTGGACCCACGGGACGGCGTCCCGCCGGAGCCGCGGGAGGCGCCGGATCAGACCGCGACGGCCACCGAAGCGCCTGCCCCGGAGCCGCTCGTCGCCGAGGAGCCGTCGGCCGAGGCGGCCTCCGCCGCCGAGGCTGCCCCCGCCGCCGAGGCTGCCCCCGTGGAGGACGCTCCCCCGCTGTCGGACAACCGGCGCCGCGCCCAGCGCACCGCCCCGCTCTTCACCGAACTGGCGACCCTGGAGAAGGGTGACCCGCGTCGCGAGCGGCTGCGCGAGATCCTCGTCGAGGAGCACCTTCCGCTGGTGCGGCACTTCGCCCGCCGGTTCAGCAACCGCGGCGAGCCCTTCGACGACCTCCTCCAGGTCGGCACCCTCGGGCTGATCGCAGCGATCGACCGGTTCGACCCGAGCCGCGGCGTGGAGTTCCTCTCCTTCGCGGTGCCGACGATCACCGGTGAGATCAAGCGGCACTTCCGCGACCAGGGCTGGTCGGTGCGGGTTCCGCGCCGGCTGCAGGAGCTGCACCTGTCGCTCAACGCCGCGGTGGGCGAGCTGGCCCAGAAGAACGGCCGCGCACCCACGCCGAGCGAGCTGGCCCAGCACCTGGGCATCCCGCGCGAGGAGGTCCTCGAGGGCCTCGCCGTCGCGAACGCCTACCGCAGCAGCTCGCTCGACGAGCGGCTCTCCGGGGACGACGACTCCCCCACCCTCGCCGCGACGCTGGGCGAGGAGGACGCCGCGCTCGAGGGCGTGGAGTACCGGGAGTCGCTGCAGCCGCTGCTGGCCACCATCCCGGCCCGCGAGCGCCGGATCCTCATCCTGCGGTTCTTCGGGAACATGACCCAGTCGCAGATCGCCGCGGACATCGGCATCTCGCAGATGCACGTCTCGCGGCTGCTGTCCCAGACGCTGGCCAAGCTGCGCGAAGGCCTGCTCAAGGATTGATCCCGTGCGGTCCTCCGGACCGCTACGGCGAGTGCGACGAAGTGGTGGCCATCGACTGCTGATCGCCACCACTTCGTCGCACTCGCCCCCGCGCGGCCCGGCAGAGGTACCTCTGCCTACGTCACTGGGGGCGGGGCGCGTCGTCGCCCGGCAGGTCCGGGGTGACCTCCGACAGCGGCGGCGGGGTGGGGATCACCGGGGTCGAGTCGGTGATGCTGGTCAGCTCGATCTTCGCCTCGGGCTGGTCGGCCGCCTTGGGCAGCTGCGACTCGAACCAGCTGCTGGTGTCGATGCCGCCGTCGGCAGGAGCGCTGCGGCCCTCGACCGAGGGGCCGACGTCCATCCACGAGGTGCCCTTCTCGGCGCCGCCCAGACCGGCCAACCCCTCGAGCGCCTTGCTGAACTCGCTGGGGACGATCCACATCTTGTTGGCGTCGCCCTTCGCGATCTGCGGGAGCGTCTGCAGGTACTGGTAGGCCAGCAGCCCCTGGTCGGGCTTGCCGTCGTGGATGGCCTGGAAGACCGTCTCGATCGACTTCGCCTGACCCTGCGCCTGCAGGAACAGCGCGGCCCGCTCACCCTCGGCGCGCAGGATGCGGCTCTGCCGCTCCGCCTCCGCCTCGAGGATCGCGGCCTGCTTGCGGCCCTCCGCGGAGAGGATCGCCGAGGCCTTGTCGCCCTCGGCCGAGGTGATCGCCGCCTGGCGGTGCCCCTCGGCGGTGAGGATGACCGCGCGCTTGTCGCGGTCGGCGCGCATCTGCTTCTCCATGGAGTCCTGGATGGAGTGCGGCGGGTCGATCGCCTTGATCTCCACCCGGGCCACCCGCAGGCCCCACGGGCCCGTGGTCCCGTCGAGCACCTCGCGCAGCTGGCTGTTGATGCCGTCGCGACCGGTCAGCGCGCCCTCGAGGTTGAGCCCACCGACGACGTTGCGCAGCGTCGTCGTGGTCAGCTGCTCCATGCCGGTGATGTAGTTCGCGATCCCGTAGACGGCCAGCTTGGGGTCGGTCACCTGGAAGTAGACGACGGTGTCGATGCCGACCTGCAGGTTGTCGGCGGTGATGACCGGCTGGGGCGGGAACGAGATCACCTGCTCGCGCAGGTCGATCGTCGCGCGCACGCGGTCGACGAACGGCACCAGGATCGACAGGCCGGGGCTCAGCGTGCGGCTGTAGCGGCCCAGCCGCTCGATCACCTTGGCCTGGGCCTGCGGGACGATGGTGACGCTCTTGGCGAGCACGAAGATCAAGAGCAGCGCGACGACGATCAGGGCGATCAGGGCGGGCTCCACACGGGGCTCCTTCGTCGGGGACGGTCGAATCCGACCCTTTCACGTCGGGTCCCGCCGGTCACGCGCCCGGCCGACCGTTCACTCCAGGGCGTCGCCCACCACGGCGGTGGCCCCGTCGATCTGCAGGATGCGGACCGTCGTCCCGATCGCGAAGACCTCGCCGTCGTACTGGCTGCGGGCCGACCACTCGTCGGCGCCCAGCCGGATGCGGCCACCGGCGACGTCCACCGCCCGGCTGACGACGGCGGTGCGGCCGACGAGGCCCTCGACGCCGTCCAGCTGCAGGGGGGTGCGCTCGACGAGGTGCCGCTTGGCGATCGGCCGGACGACGGCGAGCAGCGCCACCGACACGGCGATGAAGGCGACCAGCTGGAGCGCGACCGCGCCGCCGGAGACCGCGACCGCCAGGCCGCCGAGCGCGCCGCCGGCGAACATCAGCAGCACCAGGTCGAGGGTGAGCAGCTCGCCACCGACGAACAGGCCGGAGGCGATGAGCCAGAGCAGCCAGGCAGCCATACCGCGAGTCTGGCAGAGCCGGGCGCCGATGGCCGACGTCGACGTAGCCTCGGCCGGTGCACGACTTCCCCGCGGGCCGCGTCGCGGCGTGGGCCACCGCCTGGCTCACCGGACGCACCTCCTACGACGAGACGCTCGACGCCGTCACCGGCGAGCACGCCCACCGCGTGAGCGGGCTGCCCGGCACGTCCGGCGCCGTCCCCCTGGGCGAGGCGCTCAGCGCCCTGCGGGGCCTGGGCGAGCGACGGCTGCGCCTCGTCCTCCCGGCGCCGGGTGACGTCCGGGGGCTCCCCTCGATCCCGGGCCTCGCGCCGGTCGCGCTGGAGGCCGGGCAGGCCGCCGTCGGCGATCGGGTCGTGCTCGTGCCCGAGCCGCTGGGCGCCGAGGTGCTGGAGTGGACGGCCTTCCCGCTCGACGGCGCCGCCCCTCCGCCTCCGCCGGCCGAGGGCACGCTGCGGTCCGCGTCGGGTCAGCTGGCCCTGGCGATCACCCGGTCCGCGCGCACCCTCGGCGAGCTGGACCTCGCCCGCTGGCACCCCGAGGTCCCCGAACTGCTCGCCGGGCTGGCCCAGCCGTTGCCGGCGCCGGGCCTGCCCCCCGACCACGAACCGCTCGCCCTGGCGATCCTGGGCCGGGCGCTCCGTGTCGCCGCCGTCCTGGACCTGGCGCTGGCCGACGCGCCGGGCGGAGCGGTCAACCAGGCCCAGGCCGCTCGCCGCGACGCCGTCCTCCGCCCGCTCTCCGGAGCCGTGCGCGAGGCGGTGACCGCCGCGTACAACGCGGTCCCGCGCTGACCGCGGACCCGGTGCTGCATGGTCATGCATCGTCGTGAATACTTGTGCTCGTGTCCAAGGTGCTCACGTCTCTCCCGGTCGGCGAACGCGTCGGCATCGCGTTCTCCGGTGGTCTCGACACGTCGGTGGCGGTCGCGTGGATGCGCGACAAGGGCGCGGTCCCGTGCACGTACACCGCGGACATCGGCCAGTACGACGAGCCCGACATCGCCTCCGTGCCCGACCGCGCGGCCGCGTACGGCGCCGAGATCGCCCGCCTGGTCGACTGCCGCGCCGCACTGGTCGAGGAGGGCCTGGCCGCGCTGACCTGCGGCGCCTTCCACATCCGCTCCGGCGGGCGCAACTACTTCAACACCACGCCGCTGGGCCGGGCGGTCACCGGCACGCTGCTCGTCCGGGCGATGCTGGAGGACGACGTCCAGATCTGGGGCGACGGCTCCACCTACAAGGGCAACGACATCGAGCGGTTCTACCGCTACGGCCTGCTCGCCAACCCGGGGCTGCGGATCTACAAGCCGTGGCTGGACGCCGACTTCGTCACCGAGCTCGGCGGCCGCAAGGAGATGTCGGAGTGGCTGGTCGCCCACGGCCTGCCGTACCGCGACAGCGCCGAGAAGGCTTACTCCACCGACGCCAACATCTGGGGCGCCACCCACGAGGCGAAGACCCTCGAGCACCTCGACACCGGCATCGAGACCGTCCAGCCGATCATGGGTGTCCGGTTCTGGGACGAGTCGGTCGAGATCGCGCCGGAGACCGTCACGATCGGCTTCGAGCAGGGCCGGCCGGTGACGATCGACGGGCGCGAGTTCGGCTCCGCCGTCGACCTGGTGATGGCGGCCAACGCCATCGGCGGCCGGCACGGCCTGGGCATGTCCGACCAGATCGAGAACCGGATCATCGAGGCGAAGAGCCGCGGCATCTACGAGGCCCCCGGCATGGCGCTGCTGCACATCGCCTACGAGCGACTGGTCAACGCGATCCACAACGAGGACACCCTCGCCACCTACCACTCCGAGGGCCGCCGGCTGGGCCGGCTCATGTACGAGGGCCGGTGGCTGGACCCCCAGGCGCTGATGCTCAGGGAGTCGCTGCAGCGCTGGGTCGGCATGGCCGTCTCCGGCGAGGTGACCATCCGGCTGCGGCGCGGTGAGGACTACTCGATCCTCGACACCACCGGGGGCTCGTTCAGCTACCACCCGGACAAGCTGTCGATGGAGCGGACGTCGGACTCCGCGTTCGGCCCGGTGGACCGCATCGGCCAGCTGACGATGCGCAACCTCGACATCGCCGACTCGCGGGCGCGGCTCGAGCAGTACGCCCGCCTCGGCATGGTCGGCGGGTCGGTGCAGGCGGCGATCGGCGCCGCGCAGGCGGCGTCCACCGGCCTCATCGACGCCTCGGTCCAGGGTGGCGCCGAGACGATCGCCTCGCGGGGACAGGTCTCCGACCACGACGAGCTGCTCGACCGCGCGGCGATGGAGTCCGGCACCGACTGACGCGCGAACCCCTCCTGCCGCCGGGCGGGCGGGCCTACCGTGACCCGGCATGACCGAGCAGATGACGATGAACCGGGTCATCCATTCCGCGGTACGGCGCGACCTGGATCGCCTGGCGGACGCCCTGATCCGGATGCAGGACGGCGACCGGCCGCGCGCGCAGGCGCTCGACCGGGCCTACCGGAACCTGCAGACCGAGCTCACCCACCACCACGAGGGCGAGGACACCCACATCTGGCCGATGCTCGCCTCCGTGGGCGTCGACCGGGGGCTGCTCGACGCCATGGAGAGCGAGCACTCCGCCATGGCCGGGGCCCTGGCGGAGACGGCGACCGCCATGTCGACGGTGGCCGCGACCGGCGCCGGCACGGACGCCGCCGCGGCGCGGGACAGCCTGCTGCGCACCCGGGACGTCGTCGAGCGGCACCTCCGGCACGAGGAGACCGAGCTCGAGCCGCAGCTGGCCCCGCACACGGAGACGCCGGAGTGGCACGCCGTCGAGAAGAAGCTGCGCAGCCAGCCGCTCCCCGTCGCCGGCCGCTTCTTCGCCTGGCTCACCGACGGCATGACCGAGGAGAACCGCGCCTTCCTGAAGCGCACGGTCCCCTCGCCGGTGGTGACCGTGATGTCCCGGGTCTTCGGACGGCGCTACTACAAGGACGTCGCCCCGACCTGGCGGTGAGGGCCCGCGGCCCGCCCGGACGTCACGCGGTCGGGCGCGGCCTCGGCGGCACGAAACAGCAGGACGCGGGACAGTTCGTCCCGAGGCGCGGCTCGCCTCCGGCACGACGCTCGGCGAGGAGATCCGCCAGGGCACTGACGAACGCCGGGTGCGTGCCCGCCGTCGCGGCGCGGGCGAAGGCCAGCCCGAGCTCCTCGGCGGTCTCCTTGGCCTCGTTGTCCAGGTCCCAGATCACCTCGAGGTGGTCGCTGACGAACCCGACGGGGAAGAGGACGACGGCCTGCTCCCCCGCCTGAGCCAGCGCCTTCAGGTGGTCGTTGACGTCGGGCTCGAGCCAGGGCACCGACGGCGGGCCGCTGCGGCTCTGCCAGACGAGGTCGAACGGACGGCCGGGGGCGACCAGGTCGACGACCTGCCGGGCCGCGGCCTCGAGCTCGGCCTCGTAGGCGTGCCCCGCGGGGCCGGCGACGGCGGCCATCGAGTCGGGGATGCTGTGCGCGGTGGCGACCAGCCGGGCGCCGTCGCGGAGCTCCTCGGGCAGCTCGGCGAGCGCGGCGGCCAGCGCGTCGGCGTTGGCCCGCACGAAGCCCTCGGCGTCGAAGTAGTGCGGCAGCTTCTCCGCCGTCGGCCCGCTGGGTGCGCTCGCGTCGCCGGTCATCGCGGCGCGCGCCCGGGCGATGTCCTCGTGGTACTGCCGGCACCCGGAGAACGAGGCGTAGGCCGACGTCGCCAGGACGTAGGCGTGCTGGATGCCGTCGTCGGCCATCTGCTGCCAGACGTCCTCGACGTAGGGCGCCCAGTTGCGGTTGCCCCAGTAGACGGGCAGGCCGATGCCGGCCGCGCGCAGCGCACCCTGGAGCGCGCCGATCAGCGCCTTGTTCTGGTCGTTGATCGGGCTGACGCCGCCGAAGTGGTGGTAGTGCTCGGCGACCTCCTCCAGCCGCTCGCGCGGGATCCCGCGGCCGCGCGTGACGTTCCCCAGGAACGGCATGACGTCGTCGGGGCCCTCGGGGCCGCCGAAGGAGAGCAGCAGGAGCGCCTCGCGGCGGCCCGCCGGAGCGGGCGCGGACGACGGCGCGACGCCGCCGTTGTTGCGGACGGCCAGGGACGGGTCCTCGTCGGGACGCTGACCGGCAGGGGTGATGTCTACGATGGCGCGGGGCACGTGGGTTCTTTCCGGTTGCGGGGCGGTTCTGGATGCAGCCGTGCCGGCTCACACACCGACGGCGTGGAAGCCGCCGTCGACGTGGACGATCTCACCGGTGGTGGCGGGGAACCAGTCGGAGAGCAGGGCGACGACGGCCTTGCCCGCGGGGGCGGTGTCGGTGACCGACCAGCCCAGCGGCGCCCGGCCCTCCCAGGCCTCCTCGAACTGGGCGCTGCCCGGGATGGACTTCATCGCCATGCTGCGCAGCGGACCGGCGGCCACGATGTTGGACCGCACGCCCTCGGGGCCGAGTTCGCGGGCGACGTAGCGGCTGGTCGACTCCAGCGCCGCCTTCGCCGCGCCCATCCAGCCGTACACCGGCCAGGCGACGGAGGCGTCGAAGGTCAGCCCGACGACGGACGACGGGTTCGCCAGCAGCGGCCGGCAGGCCTGGGTGAGCGAGGCGTAGGACCAGGCCGACACCTGGAAGGCGGTGGCGGCGTGCTCCCACGCCACCTCCGGGAAGCCCTCGCCCATCGCCTCCTGCGGCGCGAAGCCGATCGAGTGGACGACCCCGTCGAGGGAGTCGAAGCCCTGCTCCCGGAGCCGGCCGGCCAGCGCGGCCAGGTGCTCGGTGTCGGTGACGTCGAGCTCGACGACCGGCGCCTCCTGCGGCAGCCGCTTGGCGATCCGCTGGCACAGCGACAGCGCCCGGCCGAAGTTCGACAGGACGACGGTGGCGCCCTGTTCCTGCGCGATGCGGGCCGTCGCGAAGGCGATCGACGCCTCGGTCAGCACGCCGGTGACCAGCACCTTCTTGCCCTCGAGAATGCCGCCGCTCATCAGTGCCCCATCCCCAGTCCGCCGTCGACCGGGACGACCGCCCCGGTGATGTATCCCGCTGCGTCGGAGGCCAGGAAGCGCACCACGCCCGCGACCTCCTCGGCCGAGGCGTACCGCCCGAGCGGCACCTGCCCCAGGATCTCCTTCTGCCGCGCCTCCGGCAGCGCCGCCGTCATGTCGGTGGTCACGAACCCGGGCGCCACCACGTTGGCCGTGATGCTGCGGCTGCCGAGCTCGCGGGCGATCGACCGGGCCAGGCCGACCAGGCCGGCCTTCGACGCGGCGTAGTTGGTCTGCCCGGCCGAGCCCAGCAGCCCGACGACGGACGACACGAAGATCATCCGCCCGGAGCGGGCGCGGACCATCTTCGCGCTGGCCCGCTTGGCGACGCGGTACGCCGCGGTCAGGTTCGCGTCGAGGACGTCGGCGAAGTCCTCCTCCTTCATGCGCATGAGGAGGCCGTCGCGGGTGATCCCGGCGTTGCTGACCAGCACCTCGACCGGGCCCTGGTGCTCCTCGACCTCGGAGAACGCCCGGTCGACGTCGTCGCTGCTGGTGACGTCGCACTGCACGCCGAGCAGCCCGTCGGGTGCGCCGCTGCCGCGGTGGGTCACCGCCACGGAGTCGCCCTGCTCTGCGAAGGACCGGGCGATCGCCAGCCCGATGCCGCGGTTGCCGCCGGTCACCAGCACCGATCTGCCCACGAGTTGCTCCCCTGCCGACGCCGATGTCCTGCGTCGAACCTATCCCCTGGTCCGGGGGGCCACCGCCTACCCGCCGGTACGGCAGGAGGCGCGGTGCGTGGGACATCCGACATCTCGAGTTCTTGCCAACGTCGCCTCCCGGCAGGGACAGTCGTGCGCGTCGCGACATCGCGACCACACGTGGTGGGCGAGGGATGACGCAGGACGACACACGCTCGACGTACGCGCCGGGCCGGCCCCAGGGCGCGCTCACCGGGGTCGGGTTCGCCGACCCCGACGGCCGGGCCCGTACCGAGAGCCTGGGCGAGCGGGTGCTCGGATCGCTCCTCGACCGGGCGCACCTCATGCCGCCGCGCCTGGTCGGCCAGCTGGTGGCCCAGGAGATCGAGGCCATGGGCGGGCGCGACGTCGCCATCTACCTGCAGGACTTCGAGCACTCGGTCCTGCGGCCGCTGCAGGGCACCGGCCTGACCGGCGTGGCCGAGCCGATCGACGACAGCGCCGCCGGCACCGCCTTCCGCACCGACCGGCCGTGCGAGGTCGGGCAGCCCGACGGCGCCGTCCGGTTGTTCATGCCGATGCTCGACGGCTCCGACCGCGTCGGCGTCCTCGCGCTCACCCTGCCCGCGGTCGACGACAACGACCGCCGGCTGGCCCAGCGCATCGCCGGGCTGACCGCCGACCTCGTGGTGACCAAGTCCGGCTACACCGACACGTTCGCGCGCACGCGGATGGCCTCGCCCATGACCCTGTCCGCCCACCTCCAGTGGCAGATGCTGCCGCCCATGGTCATGACGACGCCGGACCTGGCCCTGGCCGGCGCCCTCGAGCCGGCCTACGACGTGGGTGGGGACAGCTTCGACTACGCCCTGGACGAGCACACCCTGCACCTGGCCGTGTTCGACGCCATGGGCCACGGCGTCGAGGCCGCCACCATGGCGACCCTGCTCATCGCGGCGTACCGCCACGGCCGGCTCAACGACAGCGACCTGACCGACATGTACGCCGAGATGGACTCGGTCATGGCCGACTCCTACCCCGGGCGGTTCGCCACCGCGCTGATCGGGCGGCTGGAGACGACGACCGGCGAGCTGACCTGGGTCAACGCCGGGCACCCGCCGGGCCTGCTGATCCGGGGCGGCCGGGTGGTCGAGGAGCTGACCGGGCGGGTCAGCCGCCCGGTCGGGTTCGGGAACGGCGAGGCGTACGTCCACTCGACCACGTTGCGCCCGCACGACCGGGTCTTCTTCTTCACCGACGGCGTGGTGGAGGAACGGATGCCCGACGGCGTCCAGTTCGGCGAGCAGCGGCTCCGGGAGTTCATCGAGGACAACGCGGTGCACGCCCTGCCCGTGGCCGAGACCGTCCGGTTGCTCTCCCACGCGCTGCTGCGGGGACGGGGCGGGCGGACCTCCGACGACGCCTCGCTGCTCATGGTCGAGTGGTCGGGCCCGCCGCGGGACGACGAGCTCTCGCGCGGCCGGGTCGGTGCCCTCCCGGCGGGCACCGTCGCCGACTGAGCGTCCGGCGTCAGCCGCGCCGGTCACGCAGGCGGCGCAGGTCGCGGCGGGTCCAGCCGCCGCCGAACAGGGCCCACAGCACCAGGACCGGCTGGAAGAACAGCCGGCCCAGCCGCTTGCCGTCGGTGTCCAGGCCGAAGGCGTCGGTGCCCTCGAGGTACTGGCCCACGTTGCCCGGGAAGATCACCACGAAGAACGCCGCGAGCAGCCCGCCGACGAACCGCTTCCTCGTCGGCAGCAGGGCGAAGGACGCGCCCAGGGCGATCTCGGCGACGCCGGACCCCAGCACCGTCAGGTCCTCGTCGACCGGGAACCAGCCGGGCACCTGGGCCCGGAACTCCTGCCGCTGGGTGGTCAGGTGCAGCACGCCCGCGCCGACCATGGTGGCGCCGAGCAGCAGACGAGCGGCGGTGCGCGGCAGCGAGCTCATGGCGACACCCTAGGCAGGGCCGTCGTTGACAGCCCGGCCGTTCCGCCCGTAGACAGCGCGGATGGCGAACGATGATCTGCACCGCGTGACGCTCGAGGTGGCCGACGGCGTCGCCACCGTGCGACTGGACCGGCCCGAGAAGATGAACGCCCTGGACCCGGCGATGTTCGAGGCGCTCGTCGCCACCGGGCGGGAGCTGATGGACCGCGACGACGTCGGCGCGGTGGTGCTCACCGGCGCGGGCCGCGCGTTCTGCGCCGGCCTGGACTTCAGCTCGTTCGCCGCGATGGCCGAGCGCAGCGGGCCGCGCGAGGTCGTCCCCCGCGAACCGCTGGGCGCCGCCGGCGTGCTGGCCCAGCAGGCCGTGCACGTCTGGTCGCTGGTGCCCGCTCCGGTGATCGCCGCGGTGCACGGCTACGCCTTCGGCGGTGGTCTGCAGATCGCGCTCGGCGCCGACATCCGCCTCGTCGCCCCGGACGCGCAGCTGTCCCTGATGGAGATCCAGTGGGGCATCTGCCCCGACATGTGCGGCACGCAGATCCTCCCCGAGCTCGTCGGCCGCGACGTCGCCAAGGAGCTCGCGCTCACCGGCCGCCGGGTGTCGGGCACCGAGGCGGCCCGGCTCGGGCTGGCCACCCGGGAGGAGGCCGACCCGCTGGCCGCCGCGCTCGCGCTGGCCACCGAGATCGCGGGGCACAGCCGCAACGCCACCCGCGCGGTCAAGCGGCTGGTCGACCTCGCCGGCCGGGTGTCGCTCGCCGACGGGCTGGCCGCCGAGCAGGCCGAGATCGGGAAGCTGATCGGCTCCCCGGAGCAGGCCGCCGTCGTCCGCGCCCGGCTCGGCACCGCCTGAGCGGACCGGTCAGCCGCGGGTCGCGGCGAGCAGGCGCCCGCGCGCCGTCGCCAGCGACGGGCCGTACCAGGTGAGGTCGCGGCCGGAGATCAGCACGGACCGCACGTCGGGGAACGCCTCCGGCCCGTCCTCGGCGGTGAAGACGTAGGGCTCGTCCGGCAGCAGCACCAGGTCGAGGTCCCGGGCGCCCAGGTCGTCGGGCTCCACCCGCGGATAGCGCTGCTCGTCGTCGGCGAACGCGTTGTGCAGGCCCAGCCGGGCGAGCACGTCGCCGGCGAACGTCCGCCCTCCCACGACCATCCACGGGTCGCGCCAGATCGGGACGGCGACCCGCAGCGCCGGCTCCGGCACCGGCCGCGCCCACTCCGCCGCCGCGGTGCGCAGCCACGCCGGCTCGCTCACGTCCAGCACCTCGGTGAGCAGCCGGCGCATGGAGACCAGCGCCTCGTCGAGCGACTCGATGACGGTGACCCAGACCGGGATGCCGGCAGCCCGGAGCCGCTGCACGTCCAGCTGCCGGTTCTCCTCCCGGTTGGCGATCACCAGGTCCGGCGCGAGCGCGGCGATCGCCGCCCGGTCGGGGTTCTTCGTGCCGCGGACCCGTGCGACGTCGAGGTCCGGCGGGTGGGTGCACCAGTCGGTGGCGCCCACGACCCGGTCGGGCACGGTGACCGCCAGCGCCTCCGTCAGCGACGGCACGAGCGACACCACCCGCCGCGGCGGCCCGGGCAGGTCCAGCGCGGTCCCGAGGTCGTCCCTCACACGTTGCGGCGGTACTGGCCGCCCACCTCGAAGAACGCCTCGGTGATCTGCCCGAGCGTGCAGACGCGGACGGTCTCCATCAGCTCGGCGAAGACGTTGCCGCCGTCCATCGCCACCTGCTGCAGGCGGGCCAGCGCGGCCGGCGCCTCCGCGGCGTGCCGCTCCGTGAAGCCGGCCAGCCGCTCCAGCTGCGAGCGCTTCTCCGCCTCCGTGGCGCGGGCGAGGTCCACCGGCGCGGGCGGGGCGTCGCCCCGGTCGGGTGCCAGGAAGGTGTTGACGCCGACGATCGGCAGGCTGCCGTCGTGCTTGCGGTGCTCGTAGAGCATCGACTCGTCCTGGATCCGGCCGCGCTGGTAGCCGGTCTCCATGGCGCCGAGCACTCCGCCGCGCTCGGCGATCCGGTCGAACTCGGCCAGCACGGCCTCCTCCACCAGCTCGGTGAGCTCCTCGATCACGAAGGAGCCCTGCAGCGGGTTCTCGTTGCCGGCCAGCCCCCACTCCTGGTCGATGATCATCTGGATCGCCAGGGCCCGGCGGACCGACTGCTCGCCGGGGGTGGTCACCGCCTCGTCGAAGGCGTTGGTGTGCAGGCTGTTGGCGTTGTCGTAGATCGCGCACAGCGCCTGCAGCGTCGTGCGGATGTCGTTGAAGTCCATCTCCTGCGCGTGCAGCGACCGGCCCGACGTCTGCACGTGGTACTTCAGCTTCTGCGACCGCTCCCCCGCGCCGTACCGCTCCCGCATGGCCACCGCCCAGATCCGGCGGGCGACCCGGCCGATGACCGAGTACTCGGCGTCCATGCCGTTGGAGAAGAAGAAGGACAGGTTGGGCGCGAAGTCGTCGATGGCCATGCCGCGGGCCAGGTAGCTCTCGACGTAGGTGAACCCGTTGGCCAGCGTGAACGCCAGCTGGCTGATGGGGTTCGCCCCGGCCTCGGCGATGTGGTAACCGGAGATGGAGACCGAGTAGAAGTTCCGGACGCCGTTGTCGATGAACCACTGCTGGATGTCGCCCATCGCCCGCAGCGCGAACTCGGTCGAGAAGATGCAGGTGTTCTGCCCCTGGTCCTCCTTGAGGATGTCGGCCTGCACCGTGCCGCGGACGTTCGCCAGCACGAAGGCGCGCAGCTCCTCGGCCTCCGCCGCGTCGGGCTCGCGGCCCTCCTCCGCGCGGAACGCGTCGAGCCGCTGGTCGATCGCGGCGTTCAGGAACATCGCCAGGATCGTCGGCGCCGGGCCGTTGATCGTCATGGACACCGACGTCGTGGGCGAGCAGAGGTCGAATCCGGAGTACAGCACCGCCATGTCCTCGAGCGTCGCGATCGACACCCCCGAGGTCCCGACCTTGCCGTAGATGTCCGGGCGCGGATCGGGGTCGCGGCCGTAGAGCGTCACCGAGTCGAACGCCGTCGACAGCCGGGTCGCCTCGTTGCCGGCCGAGAGCAGCCGGAAGCGCCGGTTGGTGCGGAACGGGTCGCCCTCACCGGCGAACATGCGCGCCGGGGCCTCGCCCTGCCGCTTGAAGGGGAACACCCCCGCGGTGAAGGGGAAGGCGCCGGGCAGGTTCTCCGCGCGCAGGAACCGCAGCAGCTCGCCGTCGTCCCGCGTGCGGGGCAGGGACACCCGGCGGACGGCGCTGCCCGACAGGGTCGTGCGGGTCAGCGGCGTGCGGATCTCCGTGCCGCGGACCGAGTAGACGTACTCCTCGCCGGAGTACGCCTCGACGACCGCCGGCCACCCGTCGAGCAGCGCGCGCACGTCGGCCAGCAGCTCGGCGGCGGCCGCCTCGGCCGCGGCCCGGGCTGCGTCGGCGGCGGCGCCGTCGAGCACCTCGGCGGCGGTGGCGAGGTGCTGGCGTCGGCGGGCGACGTCGGCCTGCGCCCCGGTGACGGCGGAGTAGCCGCGCACCGCCTCGCTGATCTCGGCCAGGTACCGGACGCGCTGGGCCGGGACGACGCTGGTCAGCCCGGTGGAGGCGCGCACGTCGACCCGCGGCAGCACTCCGGGGCCCGCGGCGAGGCCGGCATCGACCAGCAACCCGAGGAGGTGCTGGTAGAGCCCGGTCACGCCGTCGTCGTTGAACCGGGCGGCGCTGGTGCCGTAGACCGGCATCTCCTCCCACGGGACGCCGAAGGCCGACCGGTTGCGCACCAGCTGGCGGGCGACGTCGCGGCGCGCGTCCTCGGCGCCGCGGCGCTCGAACTTGTTGATGGCGACGACGTCCGCGAAGTCGAGCATGTCGATCTTCTCGAGCTGCGAGGCGGCACCGAACTCGGGCGTCATGACGTAGAGCGAGACGTCGCTGAACGGCACGATCGCCGCGTCGCCCTGCCCGATGCCCGGCGTCTCCACGATCACCAGGTCGTAGCCGGCCGCCCGCACCGCCGCCAGGACGTCGTCGAGGTGCTCGGGCACCTGGGCGCCGGCGCTGCGGGTCGCCATCGAACGGAAGAAGGTGCGGGAACCGTCGCGAGGGTCGCCCCCTCCGGAATCCAGGGCGTTCATCCGGATCCGGTCGCCGAGCAGCGCCCCGCCGCCGCGCCGCCGGGTGGGGTCGATCGCCAGGACCGCGACCCGCAGCTTGTCCTCCTGGTCCAGCCGCAGGCGGCGCAGGAGCTCGTCGGTCAGCGAGGACTTGCCCGAGCCCCCGGTGCCGGTGATGCCGAGGACGGGCACCGGGCGCCCGGCCGCCGCCGCCCGCACCTGCCCGGCCAGCTCGGGTGACCGGCCGCCCTCCAGCACGGTGATCGCCCGCGCCAGCGCGGCCGGGTTCCCGGCGAGCAGCGCGTCGACGTCGGGCCCCTCGGCGGCGAGGTCGACGTCGCAGGCCCGGACGAGCTCGTCGATCATCCCGGGCAGGCCGAGGCGCTGGCCGTCCTCGGGCGCGAAGATCCGGACGCCGCGCTCGCGCAGCGCGGCGATCTCCTCGGGGACGATCACGCCGCCGCCCCCGCCGAAGACCTGCACGTGCCCGGCGCCGGCCTCGGCGAGCCGCTCGACGAGGTAGCCGAAGTACTCGACGTGCCCGCCCTGGTAGGAGGAGATCGCGACGCCCTGGACGTCCTCCTCCAGCGCCGCGCGGACGACGGCGTCGACGCTGCGGTCGTGGCCGAGGTGGACGACCTCCGCGCCCTGGCTCTGCAGCATCCGCCGCATGATGTTGATCGACGCGTCGTGCCCGTCGAACAGGCTCGCGGCGGTCACGAAGCGCACCGGATGCGCGGGCTCGTGCATGCCCGCACCGTACGGCCCCAACTAGTAGGACGTCCACGTACCTCTCGATGCGACCACCCGGGTCGGGCCGGCCCAACCAGAGCGGCGTTCTAGCAATACGCCCCTCGCGCCGGTACGTTCTGCGACGTACGTCACGCGCCTGCGAGGAGTTCTCCATGACCACGATGCAGGCCCCCGCCGGCCGCACCCCCACCAGCGACGTCCAGCACGTCGACGTCCTCATCGTCGGCGCCGGCATCTCCGGCATCGGCGCCGCCTACCACCTGCAGCAGCAGCAGCCCGGCCGCAGCTTCCTGCTCCTGGACGCGCTCGACACCCGCGGCGGCACGTGGCGGACCCACCGCTACCCGGGCGCCCGGTCCGACAGCGACCTGTTCACCTTCGGCTACGGCTTCAAGCCGTGGCGCGGGCCCTCGATCGCCACCGCCGACGAGATCCTCACCTACCTCGACGAGGTCATCGAGGAGAACCACCTCGCCGACCACATCCGCTACCGGCACCGCGTCACCGCCGCGAGCTGGTCGTCCGAGGAGAAGCGGTACACCGTCGAGGTGACCCGCGAGGACACCGGCGAGCAGCTCCGCTTCACCACCGACTTCCTCTGGATGTGCCAGGGCTACTACGACCACGACAAGCCCTTCCAGCCGCGATGGGAGGGCATGGACGACTTCGGCGGGCAGATCGTGCACCCGCAGCAGTGGCCCGAGGACCTCGACCTCACCGGCAAGCGGGTCGTCGTCATCGGCTCCGGCGCGACCGCGGCGACGCTGATCCCGGCGATCGCCGAGAACGCCAAGCACGTGACGATGCTCCAGCGCTCGCCGACCTTCTTCATCTCCCGCCCGAAGGTCGCCGAGCTGGCCGCGACGCTGCGGGCGCTGGAGATCCCCGACGAGTGGACGCACGAGATCATGCGCCGCGCCTCGTTCGTGCAGGGCGAGGAGCTCCACCGCATGTCCAAGGAGACCCCGGACGTGCTGCGCGAGTTCCTCATCGAGTCGATGCGCCCGCTGCTCCCCGAGGGCTTCGACATCGACAAGCACTTCAACCCCACCTACCGGCCGTGGCAGCAGCGCCTGGCCGCGGTGCCCGAGGGGGACCTCTTCACCGCGCTGCGCGAGGGCAACGCCTCCGTCGTCACCGACACCATCGAGCGGTTCACCCCGACCGGCATCCGGCTCACCTCCGGCGAGGAGCTGGAGGCCGACGTCGTCGTCACCGCGACCGGCTTCGACCTGTCGGTGTTCGGCAACGTCGCCTTCACCGTCGACGGCGAGCCGGTCGACTTCACCCGGCAGGTCACCTACCGCGGGCTGATGATCACCGGCGTGCCGAACATGGCCTACGTCTTCGGCTACTTCCGGGCCAGCTGGACGCTGCGCGCCGACCTGGTCAGCCAGTTCGTCTGCCGGCTGCTCGCCAAGATGGACGAGCAGGGCACCCCGGTCGTCGTCCCGCAGCTGCGGCCGGAGGACGCCGACATGCCCCTGCTGGACTGGTCGGACCCGGAGAACTTCAACCCCGGCTACGTCATGCGCTCCCAGCACCGGATGTACAAGCGCGGCGACCGGGAGCCGTGGACCCACCACAAGGAGTACGCCGAGGAGCGGGAACTCCTGCCCTCCGCCGACCTCGACGACGGCCTCGTCTACCGCTGATCCGCCTTCCCCACCCGCCCCGAGAACAGGAGACCCCGTGCCGGTCGACCAGCACCTCGCCGCACTGCTCGCCATGGCCCAGCAGTCCGACCTGCCCCCGATGTACGAGGGGCCGCCGGAGGCCGGGCGGGCGCAGTACCTGGCCATGACCACCGGACTGCGCGGCCCGGAGCAGGTCGTGCCCGTGGCGAGCACCGAGGACATCACCGTCCCCGGCGGCGACGGCGACCTGCGGGCGCGCGTGTACCGACCCGAGGGCGAGGGCCCGTTCCCGACCGTCGCGTTCTTCCACGGCGGCGGCTGGGTCATCGGTGACCTCGAGACGCACGACAACATGGCCCGGCACATCTGCCGCGACGCCTCCGCCGTCGTCGTCTCCGTCGACTACCGGCTCGCACCGGAGGCGCCCTTCCCGGCCGCCGCGGACGACGCCGTGGTCTCCGCCCGCTGGATCGCCGCGAACCGCGACCGCTTCGGCGGGGACGACCGGCTCGGGGTCGCCGGCGACAGCGCGGGCGGCAACCTGGCCGCCGTCGTCGCGCAGACCCTGCACGCCGAGGGCACGCCGATCACCGCGCAGCTGCTGATCTACCCGGCCGTCGACGCCGCCGGCGAGTACTCGTCCCGCGTGGAGAACGCGCAGGGCTACTTCCTCGAGCAGCCGACCATGGACTGGTTCTACGGCCACTACGCGGGCAGCTGGGAGGACACCAAGGATCCGCGTCTGGCCCCGCTGCACCACCCGGACCTCACCGGGCAGCCGCCGGCCGTCGTCGTCACCGCGGAGTTCGACCCGCTGCGGGACGAGGGCGAGGCCTACGCCGAGGCGCTGCGGGCCGCCGGTGTGCCGGTCGAGGTGACCCGGTACGACGGCATGATCCACGGGTTCTTCGACATGGGCGCCCTCTCCCCCGCCGCGATGGCGGCGGTCGAGGAGACCTGCGGGAAGTTCCGCACGCTGCTGCACGGCTGACCCGCACAGCAGACGGACCGGAGCCCGGGGACCGCACGGTCCCCGGGCTCCGGTGCGTCCGGGCCGGGTGCGGTCAGGGAGCCGCCGGAGCCGACACCTTGGCGAACAGCGCCCTCATCTGGGCGACGAACTCCTCGAAGTCCGCCGCGCCGGCGTTCAGCGCCCGGCGGCCGGTGACCAGCGGCTTGGGCCAGTTGACCGCCACGACGCCCGTCAGCAGGCCGTCGTCGTCGGAGTAGAGGACCGCACCCTTCGCCGGGTCCACGGACAGGTCGCCGACGACCTCGAACCGGCCGCCGCGGGCGGCGTGCCCGACGATCTGCAGCTTCCAGTCGTACTGGTCGCTCCAGACGTACTCGAGCGGGCTGTAGGGCTGCAGGTCGTCGGCGTGCACGATGTTGTGCGCGACCGCGGCCCCCTGCTCGACGGCGTTGGTCCAGTGCTCGACGCGCACCTCGGCGGGATACCGCGGGTCCTGCCAGCGGGCGACGTCGCCCACCGCCCAGACGCGGTCGGAGTCCACGGCCCGGCAGTACCGGTCGCAGACGACGCCGTTGTCGATGAGCAGCCCCGAGTCGGCGAGCCATGCGTCGTTCGGCACCGCGCCGATGCCGACCAGCACCGTGGCCGCGCTCAGCACGGCGCCGTCGGTCAGCCGGACCGTCAGGTTCCCGGCCGAGCCGTCGATGCCCTCCACGCCGACCCCGAAGCGGGTGTCGACGCCCCGCCGCCGGTGCAGCTCCTCCAGCGGCCGGCCGACCTCCGGGCCGACCAGGCGCGCCAGCGGCGTCGCGAGCGGGTCGACCATGACCACCTCGTGCCCGAGCGTGCGGATGGTCGCCGCCGCCTCGGCGCCGATGACGCCACCGCCCACGACGACGACCGGCCCGCCGGCCGCGAGGTCGGCGCGGAGACCGTCGACGTCGGCCAGGGTGCGGATCACGTGCACCCCGGAGCCGGCGTGCCACGGCGAGGGCCGGGCGGTCGCGCCGGTGGCGATGACGACGTGGTCGTAGTCGAGCGTCGTGCCGTCGGCGAGCACCACCTGGGAGGCGGCGACGTCGAGCCGGACGGCGGCGACGCCGAGGCGGAGCTCGAGGTCCGCGGCGGCCGTCGCCTCCGGGGTGAGCAGTGCGAGACGGTCCAGCGCCCACTCCCCCGCCAGGTACTGCTTGGACAGCGGCGGCTTGTCGTAGGGCTCGGCCGACTCCTCGCCGACGAGCACGATGCGGCCGGCGAAGCCCTCGCGGCGCAGCGCCTGCGCTGCGCGCACCCCGCCGACGGACGAGCCGACGACGACGACGGTCTGGCTGGACACGGGTAGGACCCCCTGCTGGTGAGTAGGACTGCGACCTCAGGCGTTCTGGTGCCGGACGTGCCGAAGCCCCGGCGGTCGTGTGCACGACCACCGGGGCTCCGACGCGGCGTCAGCCGATGCGCATCGGCAGAGCGCGCGGGCCGCGGATCTGACCGACGGACCAGCGCGTCGGCTCGTCCTCGACCAGGCTGAACTCGGGGATGCGGTCCAGCCACACCTCGAGCGCGACGCGCAGCTCCATGCGGGCCAGGTGCGACCCGACGCAGCGGTGGATGCCGAGGCCGAAGGCCGCGTGCCGGTTGACCTGCCGGTCGATGATCACCTTGTCGGCGTCCTCGAAGCGCTCCGGGTCGCGGTTGGCGGCCGGGAAGGGAAGCAGGACCCAGTCCTCCTTCTTCATCTCGGCCGCACCGATGACCACGTCCTCCTTGACCAGGCGGGCCATGGTGACCGGGGCGTACGCGCGGAGGAACTCCTCCACGGCGGCCGGCCGGAGCGAGGGGTCCTCGACCAGGCGCTTGCGGTCCTCGGGGTTCTTGGCCAGGTGCCACAGCGAGGAGCCGATGGCGCTCCACGTCGTGTCGATGCCGGCGATGAGCAGCAGGGCCATGGTGCCGGCGACGTGCTGCGGCTCCAGCTTCTGGCCGTACAGCTCCGCGTTGATGAGGTACGTCGTCAGGTCCTCACGCGGGTTCGCGATGTGGTCGCGGATCTGCTCGAGGAGGTAGTCGAACAGCTGGGCGCCGCTCTCCTGCCGCTCCTCGGGCGTGCCGTTGGCACCCTCGAGGGCGCTCTCCACGAACTCGGCGAACTTCGGCCCGTCCTCCGGGGGGAAGCCCAGCATGTCCGAGATGACGCGCATCGGGATGTGCATCGCGTACTCGGTCGCGGCGTCCACGACGTCCCGGCCGGCGAGGCCGTCGATCAGCGAGTGGCAGTACGCCTCGGTGGTGATCGCCTGCTTCGCGACGTTCGCCTTGGTGAACGCCGGCAGCAGGAGCTTGCGGGCGTCGTGGTGGAACGGCGGGTCGGACGAGATCGGGGGGACTCCGCCGACCGGCGCCAGGTCCAGCGGCGGCCGGTAGTTGCTGACGATGATCGCGCGGGACGAGAAGTGCTCGGTGTCGTAGGCGATGGCCTGGACGTCCTCGTACCGGGTGGGCAGCCAGGCCCCACCGAAGCGGTCGGTGTGCGCGACCGGGCAGCGACCGCGCAGGTCGTCCCAGATCTCGATGGCGCGCTCGGCGTACTCCTCCTCGAAGTGCGAGAAGTCCGTGGTCCAGTCGGAGACCGGCCCGGTCACCACCTCGCTGCGAACACCGAGACCCTCCTGAGGTTCCTTACTGCGGAAATCCTCGGTGAACCTGTCATCGACGGTCATTTCAGAGCCTCCTCGAACACTAGAACGGCGGACTCGGGGCAGTTGGCTGCAGCGAGACGGGTGTCGCCCTCCCGGCCTTCCGGCACGTTGCCGTCGGCCGTGAGCGCGGTGAGCGTGGCGTAGCCCTCGTCGTCCTCGCCGAACAGATCGGGGGCGAGGTCGTAGCAGCGGCCGTGGCCCTGGCAGAGTTTCGAGTCGATCTGCACCTTCATGTGCGGTTTCCCATCTGTGCTTCGGTACGGGCGATGCTCGTCACGACGCGGGACAGCAGGGCTGTCCAGTCCTCGTCGTCGACGTCGTGCAGATCAGGGGTGAGCAGCGTGCTGCCGATGGCCAGCGAGGTGGCCAGGTGCGCGATCGCCTTGGCCGAGACGGTCGCGTCGATCTCCCCGCGGAGCTGCGCCTGCTCGACCAGACCGGTCATCCACTCGGCCCGCTCCCGCACGTATCCGGTCATGGCCGAGGCCACCTCCGGGTCGCGGCGGGCGGCGATGAGGGCCTCGATGACCAGGTACCGGTCGGCGTCCGGCGGCTCGGTCAGGCCGACACCTGCGCGCATGAACAGGTCGACGATCGAGCGGTCCGGGTCGGCCGCCAGCATCTCGGCCATCGGGCGCCGGCCGTGCGTGCGCAGCGCACCCACGAGCAGCTCGGCCTTCGAGGCGAAGTACGCGTACAGGGCGCTGTTGCTCAGCCCCGCCTCGGTCGCGATGTCGGCGACCCGCGTGCCGTCGTAGCCGCGGCGGGCGAACACGTCGGCGGCAGCACGCAGCAGCCGCTCCCGTGTCTGTGCGCCCGTTGCGCCTGCGATGCGTCCCACACCACGAATTGAATAGTGATTCACTTAACAGGTCAAGAGGGCTGGACCGAAGGAGTCGAGAATTCATGCAGGTCGAGGGTTCGTCACAGGACGCACGGGGCAACGACGGTGACCTCGCGGGCGTGCTTTCCGTCTCACCGACCGGTGCGGACACCTTCCGCGCAGGGCCGCGGCGGCAGAACCCGGAGCGCTCCTTCGGCGGCTCCGTCGTCGCGCAGGCGCTGCTGGCCGCGGGTGCCACGGTCGACCCCGACCGGCGGGTGCACTCGCTGCACGCCTACTTCCTCCGCGTCGGCGAGGCCTCCTCCCCCACCGACTTCCGCGTCGACCGCGTGCGCGACGGCCGCTCGTACGGCACCCGCCGGGTCACCGCCGAGCAGGACGGCCGGGCGATCCTCGACCTCACCGCCTCGTTCCAGGTCGCCGAGACCGGGTTCGCCCACCAGGTGCCCGCGCTGGACGCGCCGTCTCCGGAGTCGCTGCCCACGGTGCAGGAGGCCGCCGCCGAGGCGCCGGAGCCACTGCGCAGCTGGTTCGGCAGCCTGTTCCGGCGGCACCCCTTCGAGCTCCGGTTCGACGGCGAGCTGCCCCGGGTGGCGGCCGCCCGCGGGGAGAGCGCCCCGCCGCAACAGCGCTTCTGGCTGCGCGCCGGCGAGGCGCTCCCCGACGAGCCCCTGGTGCACGCCGCCGCGCTCGCCTACGCCTCGGACATGCTCCTGCTGTCCACGTCCCTGGCCCCGCACGCCCGCGCCGTCGGCGCCCCGGACGTGGCCGCGGCCAGCCTCGACCACGCCGTCTGGCTGCACCGGCCGGTCCGGGTCGACGAGTGGCTGCTCTTCGAGCAGGAGAGCAGCTGGGCCGCCGGTGGACGCTGCCTCTGCCATGCCCGCGTCTTCGACGCCGCCGGCCGGCTGGTCATGACCGTCGCCCAGGAGGGGATGGTCCGCCCGATCGGCCCGCGCTGAGCTGTCCCCTCAGGGACCGGCCGGTCAGCCCCTGCGGCTCGCCCGGAGGCCGGCGTGGCGGGCGCCCAGGGAGCACGCCATCGCCCCCAGGCAGACCAGCAGGAGGGTGAACGCCGTCCAGTGGTAGCCGGTGACGAGGTCGAGCCGGCCCTCGGCGGAGACCTCGGAGATCGTGCCGGAGAAGACGTAGCGCCTCAGCTCGAACGGCAGCGGGGTGGTCAGCACGGTGAGGATCACCGCGGTGCCCAGGACCGCACCGGTGTTCTGCAGCATCAGCCGCATGCCGTTGGCGATGCCCAGCCGCTCGCTGGGCATGGTGGCCAGCAGCACCTGGGTGTTGGAGGGCATGAACAGCCCGGACCCGGCGCCCACGAGGATCAGGGCGGCCATCACCGCGGCGTCGTTCACCTCGGCGCCCGTGAGCAGCAGCAGCACGGCCAGGCCCGCCGCCGTGGCGGCGTTGCCGAGCACGGTGAGGGTGTGCGCCTCGATCCAGCGCTGGAAGAAGCCGGACGCCGCGGAGAAGATCAGCGCCGACACCGCGAGCGGGAGCACGCTCCACCCGGCCGACAGCGCGTCCTCCCCACCCCCGGCCTGGAGGTACAGCGACACCAGCAGGACGACCCCGAAGTTGCTGATGGCGTTGAGGAACGAGGCACTCAGCCCCCAGGAGAAGCTGCGGTCCTCGAACAGGCGGGTGTCCATCAGCGGGTCGCGCACCCGCCGCTCCACCAGGATGAAGGTGGGCAGCAGGACGGCGAACGCCACGAGCCCGCCGATCACCAGCGGGTCCGACCAGCCCAGCGAGGTGACCTGCGAGAGCGCGACCAGCCCGCAGCCCAGGCCCAGGAAGGCCAGCAGGTTGCCGGGGACGTCCAGCGACAGCCGCTCACCCGAGCGGGGCACCGGGCGGAGCGCGACGACGCCCCAGACCAGGCAGCCGATGCCGACCGGCACGTTGGACCAGAAGAGCCACTGCACGCCGACGTGCTCGGCGAGGAACCCGCCGAGGGTGGGGCCGAGGAGCTGGGCGACGGAGAACGAGGCCAGGTAGATGCCCATCCCCTGCCCCAGCCGGTGCCGCGGGAAGGCGCCGGTGACCAGGGCCGCGCTGTTGGTCAGCAGCATCGCCGCACCCGCCGCCTGCAGCACCCGGCAGGCGACCAGCCACCACGCGTCCGGGGCGAAGCCCGCGAGCAGGTTGCCGACGGTGAAGACGGCCAGGCCGGTCAGGTACATCGACCGGCGGCCGAAGAGGTCGGCCAGCCGCCCGAAGGACACCATGAGCAGCGTCTGGGTGAGCATGAACGACAGCAGGATCCAGCTCGACGCCGTCGCCGAGGCGTCGTACTCGCGCGCCACCGCGGGCAGCGCCACGTTGAGAGCGCTGTTCGAGAGGCCGGAGAACATGCTCGCCAACCCGACGACGGACAGCGTCCGCCAGGCCTCGCGCATGACCGCCGGGTCGTCCCGGGACGTCGCCGGCTCCGACGGGGGCACCGCAGGGAAGGCCGGTTCCGGACTGTCCGTCGCGCCCGACGTGCCGATGACCGGTTGCTCGAGCCCGTCCGGACGCGCCGCGGTCGACCAGGACATTCGCACCCCCCGTTGTCCGAGCAATCCTAGAACAGGGCTCTAGAGCTGAGGACGGCGGTGGGGCATGCTGGCCGGGCGGCGCAGTGCAGCGCCACCACGTCGAGGAGAGGCTTCAACCCCATGCCACTGGACCTGTCGGCCGTCGGCCGCGAGGGAACCGTTCACGAGCGCAGCTGGACGTCGAAGGACGCCCTGCTCTACGCCGTCGGGGTGGGCGCCGGGCTGGGCGACCCCAGCCAGGAGCTGAGCTTCACCACGGAGAACAGCCACGGGGTCGAGCAGCAGGTGCTGCCGACGTTCGGCGTCCTGCTGGCCCAGGCACCCGGCGTGAGCATCGGTGAGTTCAACCGCGCGATGCTGGTCCACGCCGAGCAGGAGATCCGGCTGCACCGGGTCCTGCCGGTCGAGGGCACCCTGCGCGCGCAGGCCCGCGTCGAGTCGATGGAGGGCAAGCGCAGCGGCGCCCTGGTCACCACGTCGTCCACGGCCGTCGACGCCGACGGCGCGCCGCTGATCACCACGCGCAGCTCGATCTTCATCCGCGGCGAGCAGGTCGAGTCCGACCACACGGCGCCGGCGGACGACTGGGCGCAGCCCGATCGCGCGCCGGACTGGGAGGTCACGCTCGAGACCCGGCCGGAGCAGGCGCTGCTCTACCGGCTCAACGGCGACCGCAACCCGCTGCACTCCGACCCGGCGTTCGCGGCGCGGGCCGGGTTCGAGCGGCCGATCCTGCACGGGCTGTGCACCTACGGCATCACCGGCCGCGCGCTGCTGATGTCGGCGATGGGCGGCGACCCGGGCCAGTTCCGGGCGATGTCCGGGCGGTTCAGCTCGCCGGTCCTGCCCGGTGAGGCGCTGACCGTGCGCATCTGGCGCCACGAGGGCGGGGCCGACGGCGCCCTGCTGTTCCGCACCCTGCGGGGCGACGGCACGGTCGTCATCGACCGCGGCCGCGCGGAGGTCGGCGCCCCCGAGTGATCCGGGGTCAGGCGCCGGCGATCACCGTGCCGGCGCCTGACTGCGGCACCTCGACGGCCGGTCCCTCGGCCGGCGCGATGGCCTGCTCCGCGGTCGGCTCGACGTCCTCGACCAGGACGCCGAGCCGCTCGATCATCACGACGGCGGCGTCGACGATCGCCTGCGCCTCGCGCCGGGTCCGGCTGCTCATGACCTCGCGGCCCGCCTCGCCGATGACGTTGGTCAGCACGGAGACGGTCACCCGGCCGATGGCGTCGTCCGGGGCCTGCAGCAGCAGGGAGTTCTGCCGGATCCACTCGTGCCCGCGGGTGCGGCGCAGGAGCTCGAACCCGGGCGGGCCGTCCTTGTCGACGAACAGGCTGCCGACCGCGCGGCCCTCCCAGGAGCCGCGGAGGAAGCCGCGCGCGCCGGCCACGAACAGGGCCAGCGGCTGGGTCTCCCCCGCCCTGCGGGCGGCGGTGACCGCCTCGGCGGCGCGCTTCTCCTGGCTGTCCTTCCACTCCTCCCAGAGCGCGAGGAACAGCTCGCTCTTGCCCCCGAAGTGGTGGTAGAGGCTGCCGACGCTGGAGCCGGCGCGCTCGACGACGTCGGCCACGCTGGACTCGGCGAAGCCGCGCTCGGCGAAGACCTCGCGGGCGGCGTCCAGCAGGACCCGGCGGGTCTCCCCGGTGCGGCTCCACTTCCAGGCACTGCGCCCGGGAGCGGGGCCGGGGTCGCGTGGCATCGGATCTCCCTCCGGGCGGGCTAGAACGTCGTTCTAGAACAGCCTAGGGCACCGCGCGGCCCCTGCGGCCCCGATTGGGCGAGAGCCTCGCCACGCGGGGCCGGCGGGGCCCAGGGCCGGTCGCCGCTCCCTGCGGAGCGGCGACCGGCCGACGGATCAGCGGGGCGACCGGCCCAGCACGAGGGTCGCGCCGGCCATGAACATGCCGCCGTTGCCCATGACGACGCTGCGCTCGACGCCCTCGACCTGCGCCGCGGCCTCGCCACGCACCTGGCGCACGGCCTCCTGGATGGCGAACATGCCGTACATCCCGGTGTGGGTGTAGGACATGCCGCCGCCGTTGGTGTTCATCGGCAGCCGCCCGCCCGGGGAGGTGTTGCCCTCGGCGACGAACGCACCGGCCTCGCCCCGACCCACGAAGCCGGCGTCCTCGAGCCCGTAGAGGGGCACGTGCGCGAAGGCGTCGTAGATCATCAGGTGGTCGACGTCGGCGTGCGTGATGCCGGCCTCGGCGAAGGCCGCCGCGCTCGAGCGCTTGAAGCCGCCGAACGAGGTCATGTCCGGCATCTGGCTGACCATCGGGGAGTCCGCGGCCTCGCCGGCGCCCAGCAGGTGCACGAGCGGCTTGTCGTAGCCGCGCGCCTCCGCCTTCTCCCGCGTGGTGACCACGAGCGCGCCACCGCCGTCGGTGACCAGGCAGCACATGAGCAGGGTGAACGGCCAGGCGATCATCTTCGACGCGAGGACGTCGTCCACGGTGGCCAGGTCCTGCATGGCCGCCCGCGGGTTCCGGCTGGACCAGCGGCGCTGGGCGACGGCGACCTCGGCGAGCTGCTCGAGCGTCGTGCCGGTCTCGTGCATGAAGCGCAGCGCGGTCAGCGTGAACGCCGTCGGCGGGCCGAAGACGCCGTAGGGCGCCTCGAACTGGCCGTTGAGCGACTGCGGGCTGCGCCCCCAGGCCGCAGGGTCCACCCGGGACCGGCCGGACTCGCCGTGGGTGATGAGCACGGTCTCGGCCAGGCCGGCGCGGATGGCGCCGGCTGCGTGCCGGACGTGGAAGAGGAACGAGGTCCCGCCCACGCCGGTGCCGTCGAGCCACCTCGCCTCGATGCCCATGGCGTGGGCGATGGCCACCGGCCCGGGCGTCTGGACCGTGGCGATGCCGTCGATGTCCGCGGGGGTCATCCCGGCGTCGGCGAGCGCGTTGCGCGCGCCCTGCAGGTGCAGGGCCGTCGTCGACATGTCGGGCAGCTTGCCCAGCTCGTCGGTCTCGGCGGCACCGATGATGACGATGTCGTCCTTGGCGCTCATGCGGCACTCCCGGCAGGTGCGAACAGCGGCAGGTGGACGTCGCCGCGCGGCTCGAAGACCACGCGCAGGGCCATGTCCAGCGGCAGCTTCTCGGGGTCGGCCTCGACCTCGACGAGGTTGGTCATCATGCGCACGCCCTCGGGCAGCTCCACGATCGCGATCACGTAGGGCACCTCCTCGGCGAACCCGGGGGCGGCCCGGTGGCTGATGACGTAGGAGTGCAGCGTGGCGGTGCCGTCGCTGACCACCCACTCGAGGTCGGTGGAGTAGCAGAACGGGCAGGCCGGCCGCGGGTAGAAGACGTGCTTGCCGCAGGAGGTGCACCGCTGGATGCGCAGCTCACCGGCGGCGCAGCCCTCCCAGAACGGGAGGGTCTCCGGGGTGGGGACGGGGGCGGGCTTCGTGGGTGGCGGCACCGGCGTGGCTCTCCTCAGTTGGGAACGGGATCGGACAAGGCGGGGACGTGCGTGGTCTGGACGTGGACGATCGAGGCCTCCACCGAGATCCGCGCGGCGTCGCGCAGCTCCGGGCCGAGGTGGGGGTACATGCGCTCGACCAGCGCCTCGGGCTCGGTCACGCCCTCCGCCATGGCCTGCGCGACCTGGTCGAGGCGGCGCATGCGGGACTGGCGCCGGCGCTCGAGCTCCGGCACGGGGTGCGGGAGCGCGGGACCGTGCCCGGGAAGGATCACCGACCCGGCCGGAGCGAGCACCTCGCCGAGCCGGTCGAGGCTGGCGAAGAACTGGCCGAGCCGGCCGGGCTTGACGATGGGTGACCCGCGGCCGAGCACGGTGTCGCCGGTGAGCACGCTGCCCTCGGCGGGGAGGTGGAAGCAGACCGAGTCGCCCGTGTGGCCCGGCGTCCAGAGCACCCGGACCTCGAGCGCGCCGACCCGCAGGACCTCGTCGTCGGTGAACGGCTGGTCCGAGAGCCGGGGGTTCGCGGCGCGCAGGGTGGCACCGGTGACGCGGGCCAGCCGGGGCGCGAGCTCGGCGTGGTCGTGGTGGGCGTGGGTGACCCACACGGCCACGATGCGGCGCTCGCCGGCGGCGTCCAGGATCGCGGCGAGGTGCGCGTCGTCGTCCGGACCGGGGTCGACGACGGCGCACACGTCACTGCCGGGCTCGGCGAGCAGCCACGTGTTGGTGCCCTCGAACGTCCAGGCGTTGGCGTTGGGCGCGAGCACGAGGGTGGCGCGCTCGGTCACGCTCAGCGGGTCGCCAGGGCGGGGGGGCGGGGTGTCCCGGGTCCACACGACGAGCGCCTCCTGAATTCTAGAATCCCGCTCACCCTAGACCATGGGCCGACGCGCTCCTGTGCGCTGCCCGAGAGGGCCGGGCAGCCCCGCGGGCCGCCGGATCCGCGGACGTCGTTCGGCGGCTCCCGCGGCGAGCAGCAGCACCCCGGCGGCGGCGGTGAAGGCCACCGGGGCGCTCGTCGCGTCGGCCACCCGGCCCAGCAGGACCGCGCCGACGGCCTGGCCGACGGTCAGCCCGATGAACAGCGAGGCCGCCGCCGACGCCGCGGTCCCCGGGGCGCGCGCCGCCCCCCAGGCGAGCAGCACACCGCTCAGCGCCACGAAGGCGGCGCCGAAGAGGGCCAGCGACAGCGCCGCTCGCACCGGGGAGCCCGCCGACACCCCGAGGACCCCGGTGCCCGCGGCAGCGGCGGCGACGGTGGCGATCCAGGCGGCCCGCACGCCCACGCGGACCACGAGCACGCCGCTGATCCCGCCGAGCAGACCGGCGGCACCGAGCACGCACCACAGGAGTCCGGTCAGACGGTCGGGCAGCCCGCCGTCATCGGCCAGCAGGTCGCGGCCGAAGGTCCACACCCCGGCGCACCCCGCGCCGGCGAGGACGGCGGCCACGAGGGGCCGGGCCAGCCGGACTCGGGCCTCCTCCTCCTCCGGTCCGACACCGGGCACCGGCCCGTCTCCCCCACCCCAGCGGGCGCTCCGGTCCGCCCACGCCGTCGCCGCGAGCGCCGCTGCCGCGAACCCGACCCACGCCCAGCGCCACGCGCCCGGGACGGACAGCACCAGCAGACCACCGGCGACGACGCCCGCCCCGGTGCCGCTGTTCACCACGCCCTGGGCACGCGGCACCCCGGTCGCCGGGACCGTCCGGGCGACGGCGGCGACCGTCGCCGGCGTCGCCGCGCCCGCGCCGCTGCCCGCCAGCAGCGCGCCGGCGGCGAGCACCGGGCCGCTCCAGGCTGCGGCGACCAGGAGGCAGCCGAGGGCGGCGACGGCACCGGCGCACCACAGCGCGGCGCGCGCCCGGCCGCTGCCGACCAGCCGGCCGGCCAGGACGGCGGCTCCGCAGTACCCGGCGTAGCTGCCCGCCGCGATGACGCCGGCGGTCCCGCTGGAGAGCCCGAAGGCGGCTCGGAACTCGGGCAGGTAGAGCCCGTAGCCGTAGCGGGCCAGGCCGTAGGTGACCGCGATGACCGCGAGGCCGGCCGCGACCAGGGCGTTTCCGTGGCGTGCCGACCGCTGCTCCATAACGATCGTTACAGTAGATCCGTGACGGCGGACCCGGCATCTCGACCCGCGCGCGAGCGGCTGCTGGCCGCGGCCGCCGAGCTGTTCTACGGGGCCGGCATCGCCGCGACCGGTGTCGACGCCGTGCTGCGCCGAGCCGGGGTCTCCCCCGCCACCATGTACGCCCATTTCGCGGGCAAGGACGCCCTGGTGGCGGCCTACCTCGAGCAGCGGCACGCGGGATGGCGGCAGACCTGGGACGACGTCCTCGCAGAGCAGACCGACCCGGCCGAGCGGCTGCTGTCGGTGTTCGACGCCGTCGACCGCTACCGGAGCCGCCAGGGCAACGGCCGCGGCTGCGGCTTCCTCGCCGCCGCCATCGAGCTGCCCGCGACCCACCCGGGGCAGCGCTGGCTGGAGGCCGACTCCCGGCTGCTGCTCGACCGGCTGCGCACCCTCGCCGTGGAGGCGGGCGCGACGGATCCCGACGACGTGGCCGACACGCTGCTCCTGCTCTACGACGGCGCGCTGAACCGCCTGGCCCGGACGGCCACGACGCCGGACCTGCCGGCCGACGACCCGCTCGACCACGCCCGCCGGCTGGCCGCGGAGTGGGTGACCCAGACGCTCAGGGCGCCTTCGGGATCATGATCCACAGCGCCAGGTAGACGAGCTCTCCGACGCCGAACAGGCCGAAGAGCACGAACGCCACGCGCACGAGGCCGCGGGAGATCCCGAACCGGTCGGCCAGCGCGGCGCAGACCCCCGCGAGGACTCTGCCGGACCGGGGCCGCACGAGCGTCGATGCCATGCAGCCGGTCTACCCCGGTCGGGCCGCCACCACCACCCCCATCCCGATCGGCCCCGTCCCGGGCGCCTCGATAGTTGACCGTTCAAGTATTCGCGCCTACGGTCGGGCCATGACCGCCACCCCGAGCCACCCCTTCGCCGGGCACCTCGCGCGGGTCGCCGCCGCGGGTACCCACGACGCCTGGACGCCGGCCTCCGGCGCCCTCCCGGCGCTGTACCTCAGCCACGGCGCGCCGCCGCTGTTCGAGGACACCGCCTGGATGACGCAGCTGTTCAGCTGGGCCCGGTCCATGCCGCGGCCGCGGGCGATCCTGATCGTCTCGGCCCACTGGGAGGCGGCGCCGCTGAGCCTGTCGAGCACCGACGCGCACGTGACGCCGGTCTACGACTTCGGCGGCTTCGACCCGATGTACTACCGGATGCGCTACGACACCCCCGACGCCACGGAGTTCGGTGCCCGCGTGCTGGGCGCACTCGGCGGTGGGCAGCCGGTGCACCAGCAGCAGGACCGCGGCTTGGACCACGGGGCGTGGGTGCCGCTGAAGGTCATGTACCCGGAGGGCGACGTCCCGGTGCTGCAGCTGAGCCTGCCGACGTCCGATCCGGACGAGCTGCTCCGGCTCGGCGCCCGCCTGCGGGCGCTCCGCGAGGAGGGGGTCCTGGTCATCGGCTCCGGCTTCACCACCCACGGGCTGCCGTTCCTGACCCGGTCGGACTGGCTGGGGCAGACGACACCGGGCTGGTCGACGGACTTCGACACCTGGGCGGCCGAGCAGCTGTCCCGGGGTGACGTCGACGCGCTGGCCGACTACCAGCGCCGGGCGCCCGGCATGCCCTACGCCCACCCCACGGTCGAGCACTTCACGCCGCTGTTCGTCACGCTCGGCGCGGCGACCGACCCCGAGGCGCCGCGCGACTTCACGATCGACGGCTTCTGGATGGGCCTGTCCAAGCGCTCCCTGCAGGCCGCGTGACCCGGGCGGTCAGCCGCGCTCGCGGCGGGCCCGGGTGGCCGCGGCCAGGCCGGCCAGCAGGTCCTCCGTCGTCGCCAGGTCGACGCAGGCGTCGGTGACGCTGCAGCCGTAGGCCAGCCGCTCGGGGTGCCGCTGGTCGAGGTCCTGCCGCCCCTCGACGAGGTTGCTCTCCACCATGACGCCGCGGATCGCCGGCTCCCCGCCGGCGATCTGCGCCGCGAGGTCGCGCACGACCTCGACCTGGCGGCGGTGGTCCTTCTGGCTGTTGCCGTGCGAGGCGTCCACCACGATCACCTCGGGCAGCCCTCGGGCGGCGAGCTTCGCCCGCGTCGCGGCGATGTGGGCGGCCGAGTAGTTCGGCCCGGCCTTGTCGCCGCGGAGGATGACGTGCCCGGTGTCGTTGCCCGTCGTCGACAGCTGGGCGCTGACGCCGTGGGCGTCGACGCCGAGGAACTCGTGCGGTGCGCGGGCGGCCACGATCGCCTGGATCGCGGCGTCGATGCTCCCCTCCGGGGAGTTCTTGAAGCCGACGACGGAGGAGAACCCCGACACCCGTTCGCGCGCGGTCTGGTCGGTGACGTTGCGGGCGCCGACGCCGTTGTAGGTGACCAGCCCGTTGACGTACTGCGGGGTGAGCGCGTTCAGCGGCTCGGCCGCGACGGGCACGCCGAGCTCGGTGATCCGGCACATCAGCATGCGGGTGGCGACCAGGCCGACGCTGATCCGGCTGGAGCCGTCGAGGAAGGGGTCGTAGGCGAACCCCTTCCAGTCCACCTCGGTGCGCGGCTTCTCGGTGTAGGTGCGCATGACGATCTCGAGGTCGTCGCCGTGCCGCTCCCGCATGCGGGCCAGGAAGCCGGCGTACTCCAGCGCCGCCGCCGGGTCGTGGATCGAGCAGGGGCCGGCGATGACGACCAGGCGGTCGTCCTCGCCGGCGAGGACGTCGGTGACCGCGCGGCGGGCCGCCCGGGTCGTGGCCACGGACGCGTCGGTCAGCGGGACGACGGACGCCACGGCCGCCGGGGTGACGACGACGCTGAGGGCGGTGATGCGGGCGTTCACCAGGCCGGAGAGGTCGACCGGCGGCACGTCGGCGACCCCCAGCTGCTGGGCGACCTCCGGGAGCAGCTCGACGAGCGCGGCGTCGATCTGCGCGTTCACCCGCGTCTGCACCTCGACCAGCAGGTCGGCGATCCGCGTCGCCTCGTCCAGCAGCGCGTCGGGCAGCAGCGCCTCGGGCATCGCGTCCACCGCGGACCTCCACCAACTCGATCGGGCGCATCCCCGGGGCCGGGGCCGCGCACGCACAGCATCGCCCGCCGCCCGCTCGCTGCGGACACCGGACCCGGCCGCGCCGGACACGGCTCGGGCCGGACCCCGATGAGGAGTCCGGCCCGAGCGCGGTCGTGCGGTGCGGCGATCAGCCCTGCTGGGGCTCCAGCTCGCCGCGGAGCTCCCGCTTGAGGAACTTGCCGGCGGGGTTGCGCGGCAGCGGCGAGGTGCGGATGTCGATGACGGTCGGGATCTTGAACGAGGCCAGGTGCGCGGAGAGGAACTCCACCAGCTCGTCCCGGGTGAGCGAGGCGCCGTCGTTGAGCACGATCACCGTGGCGACCTCCTCGCCCAGCCGCTCGTGGGGGACGCCGAGGACGGCGGCCTCCATGACCGACGGGTGCTCGTAGATCGCGGCCTCGACCTCGGCGCAGTACACGTTCTCGCCACCGCGGAGGACCATGTCCTTGAGCCGGTCGTCGACGTACACGAGGCCGTCCTCGTCGAGGTGGCCGATGTCGCCGGTGCGCAGCCACCCGTCGACGATCGTCTCGGCGGTCGCGTCGGGGCGGTTCCAGTAGCCGCGGATGAGGTTGGCGCCGCGGAACCAGATCTCGCCGCGCTCACCCACGGGCAGCACGTCGAAGGTGGAGGGGTCGCGGATCTCGGCCTCCATGGGCAGCGGCACGCGGCCGGCGGCCATCGGCTTGTCCAGCGCGTCCTGCCCGGCGAGGCTCGGGCCGAGCGCGTTGGTCTCGGTCATCCCGTAGGAGAAGCCCGGGCTCGCGGCCTTGAACGAGCTGTCGATGTTGGCGATCAGGGCCGGCGGCGTGGGTGCGCCACCGCCGCCGACGGACACCAGGCTCGAGGTGTCGAACTCGGCGAACCGGGGGTGCTGCAGCATGTCGATGCTCTGCGTCGGCACGCCCACGAAGGCGCTCAGGCGCTCGCTCTCGATGAGCTGGAGGGCCGCCTCCGGGTCCCACTTGTACATGATCGCGAGCTTCCGGCCGGCCACGAGCGAACCCAGCATCACCGCGACGCAGCCGGTGACGTGGAACAGCGGGACGGCGAGGATCGCGCCACCGGGCGGGGCGTCGGGGTCCTCCGGCGGCGTGACCAGCGCGGCCACCATGCCGCGGGCCAGGAAGCCCATGACCGTGTTCACCAGCGCGCGCTGCGTCGAGACGGCGCCCTTGGGGCGACCGGTCGTGCCCGAGGTGTAGAGGATCGTCGCGTCGTCGTCCGGGCCCACGGCCACGTCGGGCAGCGCCGCGCCGGGGACGACGACGTCCTCCCACCTGTCCGCGCCCTCGATCGGGGCCGACGAGCGGACGACGACGATGCGGGCGCCCAGCCGCTGGGCGGACGCGGCAGCGAGCTTCGCCCGCTGCTCGTCGGCGACGATCACCGTGCTGCCGGAGTCCTCGAGGGCGAAGTCCAGCTCGTCCTCGGTCCACCACGCGTTCATCGAGACGCTGATCGCGCCGATGGAGAGGATCGCGATGAAGGCCTCGACCCACTCGGGGAAGTTCCGCATGGCGATCGCGACGCGGTCGCCCTTCGTCACGCCGTAGCGCTCGACCAGCGCGGCGGCGAAAGCGTCCGCCTCGGCGAAGGTCTCGTTGAAGCTGCGCCGCTCGTCCCCGAAGACGAGGTACGGCGCGTCACCGTGGGCCCGGGCCATCGCGAAGACCTCGCGCATGCTCGGCGGGGCGTGGCGGAAGACCTGGTAGGTCCCCCCATCCGGCCGGGTCCAGGGCTCGAGCTCGAACATCTGCCCTGGGCTCGTGAGCTGTGCCACGGCCTCCTGGTGACTCACTGACACGAGACGACGCCTCCTAGACGGTTACACGACGGATGACGCCGGGAGTGACCCCGACAACATCCGGACGGTTTCACACTCGAACCATCTTGGGCAACAGGCCCCGTCCAGTGGCGTTTCCCCACCCCTCCGGCGGGCGCTCCGATCAGGCGTCCGGGCGCAGGTCAGCGCCGGTCCTCGCCCCACCGCAGCCAGGACGCGAGCAGCGGGTGCTCCGCCGCGAACGGGTCCGAGCGTGCCGCGCGGTGCGCACCCGGCGCGGGAGGCCGCGGCGTCGCGGACTCCCGGTGCCGCCGCTCCTCCTCGAGCCGGCTGCGGGTCAGGTATCGCTGCAGCGCCGCTGCGGGGTCGGCGATCCGGCCGCGCGCGGCGACGTCGTGCCGCGCCTCCCACTCGCACATGATCTTCTCGGCGGGCGAGATCACCGCCGATCCTGGCGCTCGCTTCCCCGTGTCGGGCGTGGACTCGCGCATGGCTGCCTCTTCCCACCGACGTGCTGGTGCGGGTGCGGCCGCTCGTGCGCGGTCGCACGGATCCAGGCCAGCACGCCCGGCAGCCCGGCGCCAGGGTCGTTGGTCTCATCGCCTGCTGCACCAGCAGTTCGTGCGCGTGTCCACCGAGCCCGCGCGCTCGTCACTGACCGAGCAGCTCGCCGCTCACCACCAGGTGCTCGGCGACGTCGCGCAGCTTCCGGTTGGTCGTCTGCGACGCGGTCCTGAGCACCTCGAACGCCGCGTCCGCGGTCACCCGCCGGCGCTCCATGATGATCCCCTTCGCCTGCTCGATGACCGCGCGCGAGACCATCGCCGACTCCATGTTGCCGGCCCGGTCGGCGGCGGTCGCCAGGTCCAGCAGCGCCGTCAGACCGACCGCGGCGGCGCTCCCCACGGAACCGGCCGACCGGCGGACCTGCTCGTCGGTGAAGGCCGCCACCCGCTCGCCGTACAGGTTCAGCGCGCCGGTCGACTCACCGGCGATGCTGAGCGGGATCGACAGCGAACTCCGTGCACCGCGGGCGGCCGCGGCTCCGGCGTAGTCGGGCCACCGCTCGTCGGCGCGGGCGTCGACGATCTCCACCGGGCTGCCCGTCGAGGCGGCGTGCATGCACGGCCCGTTCCCCAGCTCGTACTGCACCTGGTCGAGCTCGAAGGCCAGGTGCCCGGTGAAGGCCGGGGTCTGCGCCTGCGCGGCGGACAGCACCGTGACCGACGCCGCCGTCACGCCGGGGACGAGCCGGACCGCGAGCTCGGTGGTCGCGGCGAGGTAGGCGGCGACGCCGGGCAGGTCGCCGGGTGGGATCGCTTCCGCCGACACCGTGCTCTGTCTCCCGTCCTCGGCGTCACCTGCGCCATCCAGGTTGGACGCAACCGGATGTCCCGTCCATTGTGCGACGCGGCGCGGTGCGACCGCCAGGCGCGGTCCGAGGGCGGGTGACGGGTGGCGGGTGGCACCGACTCCGGTGCCACCCGCCGACGAGGAGGAAGGCGCGTAGCGTCACTCCCAGCCAGTGACGTTCATGCACGAGCGCCCGCAGGTCAGGCCTCACTGGTCCTACAGCGAGGCTGGTGGGGCCGCCCCGCGTACGCGCGACCGGGCGAGGGCCTGCCTCAGCGGTTCTTCCACTGGGGGGCGCGCTTCTCCGCGAAGGCGGTCGCCCCTTCGCGGGCGTCCTCGCTGGCGAAGACCGGCGCGATGACCTTGCTCTGCTCGTCCCAGCCCTGCCGGAACGTCCAGTCCGGAGCCGAGCGGACGAGGTGCTTGGTGGCGGCGACGGCGAGCGGCCCGTTCGCCGCGATGACGGCGGCCAGGGCGAGCGCTCCGTCGAGGGCCTCACCCGTCGCCGTCACCCGGTTGACCAGGCCGACCTCAGCGGCCCGAGGGGCGCTGATCGGGTCGCCGGTGAGGAGCAGCTCCAGGGCGATCGACTGCGGGATGCGCCGCGGCAACGCGAGCGCGGCACCGCCGGCAGCCACCAGCGAGCGCTTCACCTCGGGCACGCCGAACCGGGAGTCCTCCGCGGCGACGATGAGGTCGCACGCGAGCAGCAGCTCGAAGCCACCGGCCAGCGCCCATCCCTCGACGGCGCCGATCAGCGGCTTCTTCGGCGGGGTCTCGGTGATCCCGCACAGCCCGCGACCGGGGATGCTCGGGGTCTCGCCGCGCACGAAGGCCTTCAGGTCCATGCCGGACGAGAAGGTGCCCCCCGCACCGGTGAGGACGCCGACGCGCAGGTCGTCGGACGAGTCCAGCTCGTCGACCGCCGCCGCGACGCCGTCCGCGACCGCCTTGTTCAGGGCGTTGCGCGCCTCCGGACGGTTGATGGTGATGATGAGGACGCCGTCACGGCGGTCCAGGAGCACCTCGTCGGACACAGCTTCTCCCTCGGTCGTGAGCGTTCGTTCGCGGATGTCGTGCGGTGGGGCGGGGTACCGACCGGGGGCGCAACGCGTGCGCCCCCGGTCCGGCATCACTTCGGCTGGAGGCGGGCGCCGCCGTCGAGGCGGATCAGCTCGGCGTTCATGTAGCTGTTGGCGATGACCTCGACGGCGAGGGTCGCGAACTCCTCGGAGTAGCCCAGGCGCTTGGGGAACAGCACGTCGCGCTTGAGCTTGTCCTTGAACGCCTCGGAGGCCTCGCCCGAGCCGTAGATCGGGGTGTCGATGAGTCCGGGGGCGATGGTGTTCACGCGCACGCCGATGGCGGAGAGGTCGCGGGCGATCGGCAGCGTCATCGAGACGACGGCACCCTTGGACGCGGAGTACGCGGCCTGGCCGATCTGACCGTCGAGCGCGGCGACGGAGGCGGTGTTGAGGATGGAGCCCCGCTCGCCGTCCTCCAGCGGCTCGTTCTCCGCCATGGCCGTGCCGACGATGCGGATGCAGTCGAACGTGCCGACGGTGTTGATCTCGAGGACCCGGCGGAAGGTGTCGAGGTTGAAGGCGGTGTCGTAGCCGCCGCGGCCGACGGTGCGGCTGGCCGAGCCGATGCCGGCGCAGTTCACCAGCACGCGCAGCGGGCCGAGGGTCTTGGCGAGCTCGGTGGCGGCGATGATGTCGTCGGTCTTGGTGACGTCGACGTGGGCGAACGCGCCGTCGATCTCGGTGGCGAGCGCATTGCCCTTGTCGTCGGCGATGTCGGCGACGACGACCTTGGCGCCCCGCGCCGCGAGGGCGCGAGCGGTGGCCGCTCCCAGACCGGAGGCGCCTCCGGTGACGATCGCGGACACATTCTCGAGCTGCACGGAGTACTCCCCTGGTTCGGACGACGGTGGCGACGGGCGCCGGCGCGGACCTGCCCCGTGGCAGGTCCACCGGCGCCTCGCTCCCGCTGAAGCTAGCGAGCGGAGAGCATTTTCTGCAACGGTGTGTCGCAGAAAAGATTGGAGTCGGCCGTTCCGCGTGCGACGCTGCCCCGGTGAGCGAGACGGGGAGCCGCGGACGGCCGCGGGGACTGAGCGAGCGCGTCCGCCAGGACGTGCACGCCGCCGTCCGCCGCCTCCTGGTCACCGACGGGTACGCCGCGATGCGGCTCGAGGACGTCGCCGCCGTCGCCGGCGTCCACAAGTCCACGCTCTACCGCCAGTGGGCCACGAAGGCCCAGCTCGTCCGGGACGTGCTCGTCGCCGGCGAGCTCGAGCACTATCCGCGGGTCGACGAGGGCAGCCTGGCGGCCGACGTCGAGGCGCTGGTCCGCGGCCTGACCCGGCTGTTCCGGGACCCGACGACCGTCGCCTTCGTCCAGACCCGCGCCACGGCCGACGACCCCGAACTGCGCGCCGGGCTGCACGAGCTGGCCAAGCAGGACACCGCCTTCATGCGGCTGCCGTTCGAGCGGGCGATCGCCCGCGGCGAGCTCCCGGCGGAGACCGACGTCGGCATGCTGGTCGAGCTGCTCCTCTCACCACTGCTGGCGCGGGTCGCGCTCACCGGGCTGCCGGTCGACGAGGAGTTCAGCCGCCGGCTGACGAGCACGTTCCTGGGCCTCGTCGCGCCGCACGCCGTCGCCCGGCCCTGACGGCGGGCCGACGCAGCGGGCGTCGGTGCCCGCGAACTCGGCACGCCGGTCGAGCGTCGGCCCGCAGGCCACGCGCGGCCCAAGGGCAACATCTGACGAACCGGACCGGTCCGTCTCGTCCCCGCCAGCCGCATCGACATGCCGACATCTCGCTTACCGTCGGTAGCAACACAGGCGCGCACCGTCGTCGGCACTGAGCCGGCTCCGCGTCGAGGACCACCACGAGGAGACCGACGTGTCCATGCCCCAGCGCACCGCCACCCCTGCCCGCCCGGTCGGCTACGGCCAGCGTCCGATGACCGCTCGTCCTCTGGCTGCGCACCCCATGGCGATGCGCCCGGCGCCCGGCCAGCCGATGACCGCCGGCCCGGTGATGCAGCGGCCCGCCCCGCGCCCGGTCAGCTTCCTCACGGTGACCGAGGTGGCGGCGATCATGCGCGTCTCGAAGATGACCGTGTACCGCCTCGTGCACGCCGGTGAGCTCGCCGCCGTGCGCGTCGGCCGGTCCTTCCGGGTCCCCGAGCCGGCCGTGCGCGACTACCTGGCCGGCGCCCGCACCGACGTCGCCTGACCCTCACCGGCGGCCTCGGTCCGCCGTCCGGGCACGCCCCCTAGCGGGACGGCTCGCCCTCGGGCACCTCGGTCGCGACCACCTCGGCCACCTCCGCGTCCGCGCCGGAGAGCCCCTCGCCCTCCTCGTGGTCGTCGTGGAAGGCCAGCCAGCGCAGCCCGAGGGCCTCGCGCTGCTCGTCGTCGACGGCCTCCTTGAACGGAGGGAAGAAGTCCGTCTCCTCCTCGGCCATGTGGTCGGCGTTGACCTGCCGCGCGTTGCGCACCGCCTCCCACCACACCTCGCTGCCGACCTCGTGCTCCGCCACCGCCGCCGTGGCGTGCCGGATCTCGTTGTGGTCGTGCACGCCCTCGGCGGTCTCCTGCTCGCCGTCCGCCTCCTGGGCGAGCAACGGGTAGAACAACTGCTCCTCGGCGACGGCGTGCACCTCGAGCCTGGCGTGCAGCGACTCCCACGCGGTGGCGAGCTCCTCGCCGGCCAGGTCGTCGAGCGCGGCGAACTCGCGCCGGAAGATCTCGTGCTCGGCGAGGACGAGGGCGGTGATCTCGAAATCGGACATGCCGGACCCCTACCCGGCTTTCCCGTACCTACGGGGGCGAAGCTCTGCCCATGACGCTCACCGTGGTGTCCCTCGGCAGCTCGTTCGCAGCAGGCCCCTTCATCCCGCCGATCGTCGACGCGGAGGCGGGACGGTCGGGCCGCAACTATCCCCGGCTGGCGGCAGCTCGTCTCGGCGCCGAGCTCGTCGACCTCACCGTGTCGGGCGCGACGACCGCGACGATCCTCGACGAGCCGCAGACGACGTCCAGCGGAAGGGTGTACGCGCCGCAGATCGAGAGCGTGCCGCGGGACGCCGACGTCGTCACGATCACCGCAGGCGGCAACGACCTGACCTACACGGCCTCCATGTTGTTCGCCGCGTTCCGGAGACTGGACCCCGCGCACCCGACGAGCCGGTTCCTCGCGCCCAGGTTCCCCGACGGGCTGCAGGAGCCCTCGGCCGAGATGGTCGAGACGGCGCAGTCGGGGCTGGTCCGCATCGTGGAGGGCGTGTCCGCCCGCACCGACCACGCCCGCATCGTGCTCGTGGACTACCTGACGGTCGTCGGCGGAGGAACGAGCGGCGGAGCGTGGTTCGACGACGCGGAGCGCGACCTCTTCCTCCGGATGAGGACGGCACTGGAGGGTGCCTACGTCCGGGCCGCCGAGCAGTCGGGTGCCGAACTCGTCCGGATGTCGGACCTCAGCCGCGAGCACTGCCTGGACTCCGCCGAACCCTGGGTCAGGGGTCTGCTGACGGATCCCGCGTCGAGCACCGGGTCGTTCCACCCGAACGCGCTCGGCATGGAGCGGGTGGCCGAGGAGCTGGTCCGGCAGCTCGCCTGAACGGGCGCGGGTCGGGGCGTCAGCCGGCGAAGGCGGCGCGCCCCTGCGTGGCGGAGGTCCCGAGGTCGCTCTTCGGCAGGGCCTCCCCCTCGGCCACGGCCGCGGTCCAGTCCTCGGTGCTGGCCACCGCCGCGAAGTTCGAGTGCAGCAGCACGAGCAGCACCTCGTGGAGCTGCTGCGCGGAGACCTTGCCCGCCTCGTTGGCGAGGTGGATCGCGCCCGTGGCGTCGGACAGCACCTCGGCGGCCAGCCCGCGCTCCTCGGCGCCCACGGCGGTCGCGATGTCGCAGTTGTTGGTCATGTAGCCGACGAGCGTGATGGTGTCGACGTCCTGACCGGCCAGCCACTCGGCGACGTCCGTGCCGGCGAAGACGCTCCCCTTGTTCTTGGTGACCCGCTTCCACGTGGGCATCGCGCGTCGCTCGATCTCCGGGTGCAGCGACCAGCTGTCCGACCCCACCGCGAAGACCGGCGCACCCTCGGGCAGCTCGTGCTGCACCACGACGACCGGCATCCCCTCGCGCTCGGCGACCTCGAGCGCGCGGACGACGTTCGCCAGCGTCGCCTCCCGCGGCGGGGCCTGGATCTGGAGGATCCCGTCGAAGTACTCCTGCTGGACGTCGATGACGACGAGTGCTCGGCGCGGCGCGGCCATGTCTCTCCCTCGGTGGATCCCGGAACTGTCGGAGACCACCCTGCTCGCCCGCGGCGGCCTACGGTGAGTGGCCTGGAAGACACCTACCGATGGGATCGGGCCTCATGCGCATCGCGGTCCACGCCTTCGACGGCATCACCATGTTCCATCTCGCGGCACCCCTGCTGGTCTTCGGCGAGGTGGGCCGCCAGGGCATCGCCGGCGGGTGGGACCCGACGGTGTGGACCGACGACGGCCGCGGGATCCGGACCGCCGAGGGCCCCCGGATCGAGGACGTCGGAGGGCCCGACGTCCTCGCGGATGCCGACCTCGCCGTCTTCCCGTCGTGGCCCGCGCACCTGCCACCGGCCGACGCCGGCCTCATCTCGGCGATCCGCGCCACCCGGGAGCGCGGAGGTCGCGTCGCCGGCCTGTGCCGCGGTGCCTTTCCCGTGGTGGACAGCGGCCTGCTCGACGGCCGGGCTGCGGTGACCCACTGGGGGGCTGCCGACGCCCTGCAGCGACGGCGCCCCGAGGTGCAGGTCGACGCCGCCGCTCTCTTCGTCGAGCACGGCGACGTGCTCACCTCGGCCGGTACCGCGTCCGCCATCGACGCCTGCCTGCACATCGTCCGGGCGCATCTCGGCTCGGCCGCTGCCACCGACGTCGCGCGCTCCCTCGTCGTGGCGCCGTACCGCGAGGGCGGACAGGCCCAGTACATCGCCCGCCCCGTGCCCGAGTCGGCGCATGCCGGCCACCTCGGATCGACGCTGGACTGGGCGCTGGCGAATCTCGACCGGCGGTTGTCCGTCGACGACCTCGCCGCCCGGGCGGGCATGAGCCGCCGTCATTTCACCCGCCGCTTCGCGGAGGTCACGGGGACCACGCCCGCACGCTGGATCCTCGCGAGCCGTCTCGACGAGGCGCGCCGCCTGCTCGAGACGACGACCTGGACCCTGCAGCGCATCGCCACTGCCTGCGGCTTCGCGAGCGTGGTGACGTTCCGGCAGAACTTCGTCGCGGCCTACGCCACGACCCCGTCGTCCTACCGCGCCCGGTTCACGGGCACGGCTCCCACGGCGCGGCCGATGAGTTCGGAGCTCCCCGCCGGTCCGAGGTCCTGACACCCACCCAGGAGGGACCCGACCATGGCAGAGCTCCTCGTCGACTTCATCACCTCCCTCGACGGCTACGCATCGGGCCACGGCTGGCCCGGGTTCTGGGGCCTGGAGAGCCCCGAGTACCTCGCCTGGCTCGCCGAGCAGCCCGAGGTCACCTACCTGATGGGCGCGAACACCTACCGCCTGATGTCGGGCTTCGCCGCGCCGGCGAGGTCCCGGAGGGTCTGACGGAGTTCCGGCCCGAGGAGGAGGCGTCGGTCGACGAGCTCACGCAGGCACCCAAGGTGGTGTTCTCCTCCTCGCTCGAGGAGCCGCTGGCGTGGGCCAACTGCACGCTCGTCCGCGGCGACGCCGTCGACGCCGTCCGCGCGCTGAAGGAGAGCGCCCCGGGGATCCTCAGCACGATCGGCAGCGTCAGCCTGTGCCGGTCCCTGCTGACGGCCGGGCTCGTCGACCGGTTCCGGGTCGGGATGTTCCCGGTGATCACCGGGGCCACGGGAGAGGAACGCATCTACGACGGGTATCCGGACGTCGCCCTCGAGATGATCGAGCACCGGACCTTCGACGGCGGCATCCAGCTGGTCGAGTACCGGCCCCGGGTGCTCGACCGCCCGCCGCTCGGCGCCCCGTCCTGACGTCGCCGCGTGCGTGACGTCGCCGGAAACACCGGGCGGGGTCGCGGTGTTCACCGATCGTGCTGGACAAGAAGGAGGCACACGTGACCACTGAGACCGCGATCCTCGCCGGCGGCTGCTTCTGGGGCGCGCAGGACCTGCTGCGCAAGCGCCCGGGAGTGCTGTCCACCCGCGTCGGCTACTCGGGCGGCGACACCCCGAACGCCACGTACCGCAACCACGGCGACCACGCCGAGGCGGTCGAGATCGTCTTCGACCCCGAGGTGATCTCGTTCCGGGAGCTGCTGGAGTTCTTCTTCCAGATCCACGACCCGTCGACGAAGGACCGGCAGGGCAACGACATCGGCCGGAGCTACCGCTCGGCGATCTTCCACACGAGCGACGAGCAGCGGCTCGTGGCGCTCGACACGATCGCCGACGTCGACGCCTCGGGCATCTGGCCCGGCAAGGTCGTCACCGAGGTGGAGCCGGCCGGCGCGTTCTGGGAGGCCGAGGAGGAGCACCAGGACTACCTGCAGAAGATCCCGTTCGGCTACACCTGCCACTACGTGCGGCCCGACTGGGTGCTGCCCCGGCGCGAGGCGCAGACGACCCGATGACCTGAGGTGCCGGTCGCGCTGCCTGCGCGACCGGGCCCGGGGGCGGTCCTCGGCCGAGCTGCTGCTCCGGTCTCAGGATCTGATGGTCCCCCGGCGTCGGACCCGTCGGTCGAAGCGGTCCTGGCCGCCGCCGAGCAGCCGGCCGAAGTACTTGCCGAGCACGACACCGGCGGCGAGCGCCAGCCCGATCGCCGCGGCCCCCACGAGCGCGTTCACCCCGCCCGGGACGTCGTCCTCCACGACGACCCCGAACAGGCCCCGGTAGATCGCGAGCCCCGGCAGCAGCGGGACGATCCCGCAGATGGCCAGGAGCAGGGGTGGGATGCGCAGCCGGTCGGTCAGCGCCTCACCGCTGAACCCGACGACCACGGCCGCCGCCGCACTGGCCACCGCCGGGCCGACACCGAACGAGGCCACCGTGGACGACGTCGTCCAGGCCAGCGCGCCGGCCACCGTGGCCACGCCGACGGCGAGCGGGCGGGCATGGGAGGCCACCGCCCAGAAGCCGGCCATGCCGGCCGCCGCGACCACCGCCACGGCGAAGGGCACGGTGAACGTCGACGGGTCGAGCACGCGGAGCGGGACCTCCGCCCGCCGCGCCAGGTCCAGGACCCCCGCGATCCCGACGACGATGCCGGTCGTCAACGTCAGCACCTCGAACGTCCGCGCCGCGGCGGTGACCGGGAAGCCGCTGATCGCGTCCTCGGCAGCGCCCACGAAGGAGAGGCCGGCCAGGAGCACCACGATCCCCGCGGCGACGACCAACGAGGTGCGGACCTCGACCTCCAGCACGACGAGGAAGACGGCCGCCCCCGTGGCCACCGCAGCACCGACCACCTGCTGGAAGAACATCGGGAGCCCGCGCCGATCGAGCGCGCGGATCGTCAGCTCGATGGCGGCGGTGGTGACCGCCGCGACCAGTGCCACCAGCCAGCCGCCGCCGAGCAGGAACGCGACGCAGCTCGCCACCCCCGACCAGCCGAGGGCGTGGATCGGCCGGCGGTAGGGGTGCGGCGCGGACAGCACGTCGTCCAACCGGCGGTGGGCGTCCGCCAGATCGAGACCCTCCGCCTTGATCGCGGCCGCCAGCTCGGTGATGCCCTGCAGCCGGGTGTAGTCCAGTCCGCGGGGGCGCACGATGCGCATCAGCACGAGCGGGGGCACGTCCTCCGGGTCGTAGCTGATCGTCAGCGAGGTGAAGGTGACGTCGACCTGGCAGTCGGTCAGTCCGTAGGCCGCCGCCACTCGCAGCACCATGGCGGTCACGTCGGCGGCCGACGCCCCGACCGCCATCATCGACTCCCCCACGCGGAGGGCCAGATTCAACGCCGAGCGCGCGGTGGCCGCGTCGACCCGGCTGGGCTGGGCGCGCAGTGCGAAGGGAGCCGTGGGTGGGCCGGAGCCGGCGATCGCCTTCCGCGCCCGGTCCGGCAGGCGGGCGATCCGCCGGCTGCGGTCCCGGCTCGAAGGGGGCACGACGCCAGGCTACGGAGGGCGACCGGGGCACCGCGGCCCGCAGGTGCGGCCCGGGCCCCTCTTCCGCACGAGTGGTCCGCGCGCGGGTCCGCCGTTGGGCGGAACTGGAGAACGACGTCCTGGACCGCCCTCCCCGGCCCCGAGCCCGGGGCGGGGCTGTCCCGGTTGCACCCACCGTGGTCACCGTCGGGCGGTCGCGTCCGTCCACCCGGAGAACAGGCCGGCCAGTGGAACGGCGCTCATCCGAGCGACCTCGGGCAGACCGTCACCCGCACACGCCCGGCAGATCCCGCGGGACGGGCCCCGACGAGGTGCGGGGCAGGGCAAGCTGACCCCGTGCAGCACATCGGGATCGACCTCGCCTGGGGGCTCAGGCAACCGACCGGCCTCGCCGTGCTGGACGACGCCGGCCGGCTGGTGCACGTCAGCGCGGTGCGCACCGACGAGCAGATCGAGACCGCGCTGGCCCCGTTCACTGCCGGCCCGTGCATCGTGGCGATCGACGCCCCGCTGGTGGTCACCAACGCCACCGGGAACCGGGCCGCCGAGCGGGCGCTCAACGCCGACTTCGCGAGGTTCGAGGCCGGGGCGCACCCGACGAACACCGGCAAAGCCGAGTTCACCGATGGTGACACCCGCGGCGGACGGATCGGCCGGCGCCTGGGGCTGGACCTCGACCCCCGCTCGGGCCGCGACCGCCGGGCGATCGAGGTCTACCCGCACGCGGCGACGGTGGCGCTGTTCCGGCTGGGCCGCACGCTGAAGTACAAGAACAAGCCGGGCCGGACGCTCGAGCAGATGCGCGCCGAGCTGCTGCTGCTCACCGACCTGCTGGGCGCGGTGGGCGAGCTCGAGCTCGGTGAAGCTTTCGCCGCGCTGCGGCAGCAGGTGCAGGCCGCCACCCGCAAGAGCGAGCTGCGGGTGGCGGAGGACCAGGTCGACGCCGTGGTGTGCGCCTACGTGGGATGGATCGCCGTGCGGCGCCCGGACGAGGTGACCACCTACGGCGACGCGGCCGGCGGCGCCATCGTGACCCCGACCCTGCCGCCGGACCTGCAGCCCGGCCCCCGGGTCGCCGCATCCCCGCCCGACCAGGTGCAGCAGGCCATCCAGGCGTACGCCGACAGCCGGCCCGAGACCCTGGTCGCCGGGGAACGGGCGCTCGCGCTCGTCACCGGGCTGCTCGACGACGCCGGGATCAACTACCTGTCGGTGACCGGGCGGACCAAGACCGTCGCCTCGTTCGCGGAGAAGGCGGCTCGCGCGGTCGACGGCGTGCCTCTCTATCCGGACCCGGCGCGGGACATCACCGACCAGATCGGCGTGCGCGTGATCACCTACGTGCAGAGCGACGTGGAGGCGGTCGCCGAGCTGCTGGCCGCGCAGGTGCAGGTGATCGACGACCGCGACATGGGGCGGCGGACCGCGCAGCAGGGCCGGTTCGGTTACTCCAGCCGGCACCTGCTGATCGGCGTGGACCCAGGTCGGGCGGCCGAGCTGCCGGAGTTGGTCGGGCGCGTGGTGCAGGTCCAGGTGCGCACGGTGCTGCAGCACGCGTGGGCCGAGTTCGAGCACGACATCCGCTACAAGGGCACGGTGCCGGACGAGCACGCCTCCGAGTTCGACCGCCGGTTCACCCTGGCCGCCGGGTTGCTGGAGCTGGCCGATCAGCAGTTCACCGCGATCCGCGAGCGCCTCCGGGCGCCGGCTCCCGGCGACGAGGCCGACGACACCGACCCCGACGACCCCCGCATCGCGCCCCGGGAACTGGCTGCGTTCCTGGCCGGGCAGTACGCCGACGCCGACTGGTCGCGCCCGGACCACTACACGTGGATCTCCGGCCTGCTGCTCGAACTGGGCGTGACCAGCCTGGTGGAGCTGGGCGAGGTGCTGCGCGGCGTCGACGACAGCGGCATCACCGCCCGGATGGACTACCGCTATCCCCCGGGTGCCGTGCGCCGGCTCGACGACACGCTGCTGGCCGGCTTCGGGCAGCGGTACGTGGACCTGCACGGCAACGCCGACCGTCGGGCCGCGCTGGCCACCCGGCTGCAGCGGCTCGCCGGCGGCTGACCCGGCGGGGCCGGCCGGAACGACGTCCGGGCGTGCGCAGGTCATAGCCTCACCCCCATGCGCGCAGTCCAGATCACCCGCTTCGGCGGTCCCGAGGTCCTCGACGTCGTCGACGTCCCCGAGCCGGAGGCGGGGCCCGGTCAGACCGTCCACACCGTCTCCACGGCCGGCGTCAACTACGCCGACACCCACCAGATCGAGAACTCCTACCTGGCCGCCCAGCAGCTGCCGCTGATCCCGGGCGCCGAGTTCGTCGGCACGCCGGTCGGCGGCGGGCAGCGGGTCGTCGGCCTGCTCGACGGCGGTGGCTACGCCGAGCGGGTGGCCGCGAACGACCGGCTCACCTGGGCCGTGCCGGACGGCGTCACCGACGAGCAGGCGCTGTCGCTGGTCCTGCAGGGCTCGACCGCGTGGCACCTGCTGCGCACCAGCGCGCACCTGGCCGAGGGCGAGTCCGTCGTCGTCATCGCCGGCGCCGGTGGGGTCGGCTCGATCGCCGTCCAGCTGGCCCGCCGCTGGGGCGCCGGCCGCGTGATCGCCACCGCCTCCAGCCCGGAGAAGCGCGCCCTCACCGAGGAGCTCCGCGCGCACGCCACCGTCGACCCCGCGCTCGCCGACGACGACCCGAAGCAGTTCGCCGCCGCCCTCCGCGAGGCCAACGAGGGCAAGCCGGTCGACATCGTGCTCGAGATGACCGGCGGCAACGTCTTCTCCGGCTCGCTCTCGGCGCTGGCCCCCTTCGGCCGGCTGGTCACCTACGGCATGGCCGCCCGCCAGGAGACGCCGTCGGTGCCCCCGGGCGCGCTCATGCAGAAGAGCCGCGCCGTCATCGGCTTCTGGCTGGCCCACTGCATGGCCCGCCCCGACATGCTCGACGCCGCCATGACCGACCTGCTGGCCATGACCGCCGACGGCTCGCTCACGCCCATCGCCGGCGGCCGCTACCCGCTGTCCAACGTCCGCGACGCCCACCTGGACCTGCTCGCCCGCCGCACCACCGGCAAGCTCGTCCTCGACCCCAGCCGGTAGCGGACTTCCTGCACCGGAAGTCCGGTCACTACCCGGACTTCCGGTGCAGGACGTGCGGTTCAGACGAGCCGGTTGGTCCAGAGCAGGCTGAGGGCGGCGCCGACGAGCAGCACCAGGACGCCGACCCGCACGAACCGCGGGCTGATGTCCTTGGGCTCGGTCGTGTACCCGATCTGGCTGCCCAGGTCGGCGTACACCTCCTCGAGCTCCTCGGCGCTGGCCGCCTCGCTGTAGCTGCCGCCGGTCTCGTCGGCGATCCGCTCCAGGGTCGCCCGGTCCACCGGCACCGGCACGGTGTCGCCGTCCAGGTCGAGCGTGCCGTAGTCGGTGCCGAAGGCGATCGTGGAGACCGGGATGGAGACGTCCTTCGCGGCGGCGATCGCCTGGGTCTCCGGGCGGCCCACGGTCGGGTAGCCGTCGGAGAGCAGCACCACCCGGGCCGGCGGCGCCTCCTCGCCGGCGTCCTCCAGCGTCGACTGGAAGTTCTGGATCGCGGTCAGCGAGGTGAAGATCGCCTCGCCGATCGCCGTCGACTCCGCCAGCTCGAGGTTGTCGATCGCGCCCCGCACCTGCTCGCGGTCGGTGGTCGGCGGCACCAGCGTCGTCGCCGTCCCGGCGAAGGTGACCAGCCCCAGGTTGATCCGCTCGGGCAGCACGTCGACGAACTCCTTGGCCGCCTTCTGCATGGCCTGGAAGCGGTTGGGCTCGACGTCGCGGGCCTCCATCGACAGCGAGACGTCCACGGCCATGATCACCGTCGCCCGCTCGCGCGGGACCCGGACCTCGGTGCTCGGCTGCGCCAGCGAGACGACCAGCGTCGCGATCCCGGCGGCGACGAGGCCGAAGGCGACGTGCCGGCGCCAGCCCGGCCGCTTGGGCACCAGCGAGCCGAGCAGGGCGACGTTGGTGAACCGTGCCGCGTACGCCTTCCGGCGCAGCTGCAGGACGACGTAGAACGCGATCAGCGCCGCGACCACGACCAGGCCGAGCAGCCAGAGGGGTGCCTGGAAGGTCATCGCGACGCTCCTCCGCTGCCTGCTCGTCGCTGGTCGCCGACGAATCGCACGACGTCCATCAGCCAGTCCCGGTCGGTGCGCAGCTGCAGGTGCCCGGCGCCCGCGCGGCGCAGCGCGGCGGCGATCCGGGCCCGCTCCTCCGCGGCCCCCTGCGCGAACCGCGCGCGGAACTCGGCGTTGCCCGTGGGCACCTCCAGCGTCTGCCCGGTCTCCGGGTCGACGACGGTCAGCAGCCCCACGTCGGGCAGCTCGAGCTCCCGCGGGTCAACCACCTCGATGGCCAGCAGCTCGTGCCGGGTGCCCAGCGCACGCAGCGGCCGCTCCCAGTCGCTGTCGCCCAGGAAGTCCGAGACGACCACGACCAGCCCGCGCCGGCGCTCCGGACGGCGCAGCGTCTCCAGCGCGGCGGCCAGGTCACCGCGGCGCCCACCGGCGGCCCGCGGGGTGGCGACGACGGACCGCAGCAGGCGCTCGGCGGCGACCCGGCCCGGCAGCGCGGGGTGCCGGACCACCTGCTCCCCCGTCGTCACGACCGCCCCGAGGCGGTTCCCCCCGTGCACGGTGAGGTGCCCGACGGCAGCCAGCCCGGCGATGGCGAGGTCGCGCTTCAGGCAGTGGGCGGTGCCGAAGTCCAGGCTCGCGGACAGGTCGACCACGGCCCACGTCTCCAGCTCGCGGTCGGCGATCGTCTCGCGGACGTGCGGCATCTGGGTGCGGGCGGTCACGTGCCAGTCCATGCGGCGGACGTCGTCACCCGGGTGGTAGGTGCGCGAATCGCCGGCCTCGGAGCCGGAGCCCGGCACCAGCCCCAGGTGGTCGCCCTGCAGCAGTCCGTCGAGCCTGCGGCGGACGGTGAGCTCCAGCCGGCGGAGCAGCACGTCGGTCGGGCCGTCGGTGAACCGCGGCGGGGCGCCGCTGTCCGCGCCGGGGCTCTCCCCCGTGTCGTGCAGCAGGAGCCCCGGGTGGGCCGGGCTCGCCGGGGACGAGTCGGCGCTGCGGCGGCGGCGGATCACGCCGGGTGCGGCCCGTGCCCGTTGGAGCCCGGACCGCCCTGCGCGCCCTGGCCCGGGGCGCCGTAGGCCGTCGCACCCTGACCCGGGGCGCCGTAGGCCGTCGCACCCGGACCCGCGCCCTGCTGCACCGGCTGGCCCTGCGGCGGGCCGTACTGCGGCACCTGAGGTCCGCCGCCGGGCCCGAAGCCGCCGGCGCTCTGCCGGGGCGCCACCTGAGGCAGCGGCACCGTCTGCACGATCCGCTTCACGATGTGGTCGGCCGGCACACCGTCGGCCAGCGCGTCGTAGGAGAGCACCAGCCGGTGGCGGAGCACGTCGGCGGTGATGTCGAGGACGTCCTGCGGGAGCACGTAGTCGCGGCCGCGCACCAGCGCGAGCGCCCGGCTGGCCGCGATCAGCCCGAGCGAGGCCCGCGGGCTGGCGCCGTAGGACACCCACGTCGCGACGTCCTCCATGCCGTGCTCGCGCGGCGTGCGGGTGGCCACCACGAGGCGGACGACGTAGTCGACCAGGGCGTGGTGCACGAACACCTGGGAGGCGGTCTTCTGCAGCCGGCGCAGCTCGTCGGGGCCCAGCACCGTCTCGGCGACCGGGGGCTCGGAGCCCATCCGGTAGATGATCTCGCGCTCCTCCTCCGGGCTCGGGTAGTCCACGAGGACCTTCATGAGGAAGCGGTCGCGTTGCGCCTCGGGCAGCGGGTAGACGCCCTCGGACTCGATCGGGTTCTGCGTGGCCAGCACGAGGAAGGGATCGGGCAGCGGGTGGGTGACCCCGCCGATGGAGACCTGCCGCTCGGCCATGACCTCCAGCAACGCCGACTGCACCTTGGCCGGCGCGCGGTTGATCTCGTCGGTGAGCACGAAGTTGGCGAAGACCGGGCCCAGCTCGGTGTCGAAGGCGTCCTGCCCGGACTTGTAGATGCGGGTACCGATGATGTCGGCCGGCACCAGGTCGGGGGTGAACTGCAGGCGGGCGAACTTCCCGCCGACGACGGTGGCCAGCGTCTCGACGGCGAGGGTCTTCGCCACGCCCGGCACGCCCTCGAGCAGCACGTGCCCGCGGGCCAGCAGGGCGACCAGCATCCGCTCGATCAGACGGTCCTGGCCGACGATCACGCGCTTGATCTCGAACAGCACCCGCTCCAGCCGGGCGGCGTCGACCGCCGGCGGTACCGGGCCGCCCGCCTGGGCGGGCGCGTTCTCGGTCGGCGTGCTGGCAGCGCTCGTCACGGGGCTCCCTGGTCGTGCCGGGCCGCGACCCCCGGGCTGAGGAGGCCGTCGACGGGGCGGCGCAGCCGTCCCCAGCGCCAGTGTCCTACACCTTCCTGGGCGGCACCTGCATGCCGCGGCCGATCACGATCAGGGCGCGCGCGACGGCTGCCCCAGGAGGCTCTCGACTGCTAGCCTCGGAGGTGCGTCGGGCAGCTCCCCCCGTGGCTGCCCGACGCCTTTCTCGTGCGCGCCGGCGGGGTCACCGGGCCGGCTGTCAGGCGCTGGGACGCACCGCGCCGATGTAGCCGCCCCACCGCATGGCGGTCTCCCGGACGGTCTTGCCGCTCTCCGGGGCCTCGATGATCCGGTCGCCGCCGAGGTAGATGGCGACGTGGTGGATCGTCGAGGGCCGGCCCGGGTCGGTGGCCCAGAAGACCAGGTCGCCGGGCTGCAGCGACCCGCGGGCGACCTTCGGCGACGCGGCGTACTGGTCCCGGCTGTTGCGCGGGATGGAGATGCCCGCCTGGCCGTAGGCGTACTGGGTGAGGCCGCTGCAGTCGAAGCCGACGACACCCTCGTCGGGATCCTGGCCGGGGCCGGGGCCGCGACGGCCGCCACCACCCCAGGCGTACGGGGTACCGATGTAGCGCCGCGCCGCCGCGATGGCGGTCTGCGCGTCGGAGGCGGATCCCGGGCCGGCCGGGTTCTGGACGCCCGGGTTCTGGACGACCGGCGGGGTCGCCGTCGGCCGGCCGGCCGGCGTCGAGGGGGACGAGGACGACGAGGCGGGGGGCGCGACCCGCTGGACGGTGGTGGCCCGCGCGGCCGCGGCGGCCTGCTCGGCTGCGGCGCGCTCGGCGGCGGCGCGGGCGCCGACGAGGGTGGTCAGCTGCTTCTGCGCGGCGTCGAGATCCGCCTGCACCACTGCCTGCTGGGACGCCACCTCCGCTGCCTGGGCACGGGCGGACTGCTCGGCGGCCGTGGCCACCTCGAGCTGACGGGCGGCCTCCTGCTGCAGCCCGTCGGCCTCGACGACGGCGGTGCGGGCGATGACCTCGGCCGCGGTGGCCTGCTGCTGGAGGACCGTGACGGTGCCCAGCACGTCGGTGCGGTGCGACCCGGCCGCCTCGAGCAGCGCGGCGCGCTCGATCAGCTGGGACGGGTTGCCCGCGGTGAGCAGGGCCGTGGCCCCGGGGCTGGTGCTGCCCTCCATGTAGCTGCGGCGGGCGAAGGCGATGACGTCGTCGCGGGCCACGCCCAGCTCGGCGGTCTTCCGCGCGGCCTCGGCCGCGGCGGACTCGGCCTGCTGGCGGGCGGCCTCGGCGGCGGCCTCGGTGGCCTGGAACTCGTCGAGGGCGAGGAGCGCATCGGTGCGCGCGGTCTCCACGCCGGCGCCGGCTGCGGCCAGTCGTTCGTTGAGCTCGCCGATCCGCGCAGCCACGGCGTCGGCCTGGCTCTGCGCGGCGGCGATCTCGCCGTCACTGGGCCGGCGGGGTGTGGCGTCGGCGACCGCAGGGGTCAGTCCGAGGAGGACCGCGGCGGCGATCGCCGTCCCGCCCACGCGCAGCGCGCGGCGACCCCACGTCGCTCGCACCGGGCTGTTCGGGGTACCGCTGTCCACGTCGCGACCTCTTCCGGCTGCTCGACGGCGGGCACCCGGAGGGGTGCCACCACAGAGGGCATCGGTCGGTCGGACGGCGCCGTTGAGGGCGCCTCACCCCGAGGGGTGAGGCGCCACCGGCGGGTGACGCGGGCGGTTCCGTTCAGTTGATCTGCCGCTCGGAGCCCTCCCAGAACGACTCGCGGAGCTTGAACTTCTGGATCTTGCCGGTGGCGGTGCGCGCCAGCTCGTCGCGGAACTCGACCCGCTTCGGGATCTTGTAGCCGGCGATCTTCCCGCGGCAGTGGGCGACGATGTCGGCCTCGGTGACCTGCTCGCCCTCGGCGACGACGACGATCGCGGTGACCCTCTCGCCCCACTTGTCGTCCGGGACCCCGATGACGGCGACCTCCGCGACCGCCGGGTGGCTGAACACGGCGTCCTCCACCTCGATCGAGGAGACGTTCTCGCCGCCGGTGATGATCACGTCCTTCTTGCGGTCGGAGATCGTGAGGTAGCCGCCGTCGTCGATCGTGCCCCCGTCGCCGGTGTGGAACCAGCCGCCCTCCAGGGCCTCGGCCGAGGCGTCGGGGTTCTCCCAGTAGCCGGCCAGCACGGTGTTGCCCTGCGCCAGCACCTCGCCGGTCTCGCTGACCGACATCCGGGTCCCCAGCGCCGGGACGCCGGCGCGGGAGAGCCGCTTGGCCCGCTCCTCGGGCTCGAGGTCGTCGTACTCGGCACGCGGCCGGTTGATGGTGAGCAGCGGCGCGGTCTCGGTGAGGCCGTAGATCTGGTTGAACTCCCAGCCGAGCTCGGCCTCGACGCGGGCGATGGTCTTCGACGGCGGCGGTGCGCCGGCGACGATGATGCGCACCTTGTCCCGGCCGGGGATCTCGCCCTCCCAGTCCGCCGCCGCCTCCAGCACGGCGTTCCACACCGCGGGGGCGCCGGCCATGATCGTGACGCCGTGCTCCTCGACGCGGCGGAGGATCTCGGCGCCGTCGACCTTGCGCAGGACGACCTGCTGCGCCCCCACGCCGGCCATCGTGTACGGCAGGCCCCAGCCGTTGCAGTGGAACATCGGCAGCGTGTGCAGGTAGACGTCGCGGTCGCTGACCTGCATGTGCATGCCGAACGTGACCGCGTTGATCCACAGGTTGCGGTGGGTCATCTGCACGCCCTTCGGCCGCGCCGTCGTCCCCGACGTGTAGTTGATCGTCGCCGTCGCGTCCTCGTCCGGCTCGGCCCACGGCCGCGGCTCGACGTCGTACCGCAGCAGCTGCTCGTACTCCTCCCCCGTGCCGAAGCGGTGCGCGGCCCGCACGCCCTTCAGCGAGGACTCCAGCTCCGGGTCCACGAACAGCACCCGCGCGCCGCAGTGGCCGACGATGTACTCGACCTCCTCCGGCGAGAGCCGGAAGTTGATCGGCACCGCGACCCGTCCCGAGGCGGGGACGGCGAGCAGCACCTCCAGCAGCCGGGCCGCGTTGTGGCTGACGATCGCCACCCGCTCCCCCTCGGCGATGCCGAGCTCGTCGAGCGCCGCCTGCAGCGCCCGGCCGCGGCGGGCCACCTCGCGGTAGCTCAGCCCGCCCAAGGACGGCGCCGGCTGGGTCGGCTCGTCGACGATGCCGATCCGGTCGCCGTAGACGAGCTCGGCTCGTTCGAGGAAGTCGCGGGTGGTCAAGGGCACGCGCATGCCGGCTCCCTGGGGTGCGCGGCCGGCTCGCACCGGCCGCTCGACGTGGTGGCCGTCACGCTAGCCGTCCCCGGGGCACTACAGCAGGGAGAGCCCCAGCCGCTCGCTGAGCAGGTGCAGCGCCGCGCGGCCCGCACGGGAGTTGCCGGCCCGGTCCAGCGGCGGGGACCAGGCGCAGACGCCGAACCTGTTCGGCACGTCGCCCATCACGGCACCGGCCACCCCGCTCTTGCAGGGGAAGCCCACGTCGTAGGCGAACTGGCCGGCCGCGTCGTAGGTGCCGCAGGTCATCATCACCGCGTTGACCCGCCGGGCCAGCGGCTCGGCCAGCACCCGGTCGCCGGTGCGCGGGTCCACCCCGTCGGAGGCGAGGAACCGGGCGGCCCGGGCCAGCTCCCGGGTGGTCACGGTCAGCGCACACAGCTGCGCGTAGGCGTCGACCACCTCGGCCACCGGGTGGGTCAGGTTGTCGAACGAGCTCATCAGGTGGCCCATCGCCATGTTCATGTCCGCGGTGGCGCGCTCGTCGGCGAGCACCGCGGGATCGGGCTCGAGGCGTTCCCCGACGAGGCCGGACAGCAGGTCGGTGACCGCGGCCACGGCCGCCTCGGGCGACCCGGTCGCCCCCACGAGCACGTCGCACACGACGACGGCGCCGGCGTTGATGAACGGATTGCGCGGGATCCCGTGCTCGTGCTCGAGCTGGATCAGGGAGTCGAAGGGATCCCCCGACGGCTCCCTCCCCACCCGGCGGAAGACGTCCTCGCCGACCTGCTGGAGCGCCGCGGTCAGCGTGAACACCTTGACCACGCTCTGCACCGGGAAGCCGACGTCGGCGTCGCCGGCGACGTGCTCGGTGCCGTCGAGCTCGCACAGCGCCAGGGCGAACCGCTCGGGCCCGGCCCCGGGCTGGGCGACCTCGTCGTCCTCGGCCAGCGGGCGGGCCTCGGCAGCCACGCGGTCGAGGGCGTCGGTGAGGTCGTCGGGCAGGTCGTCGGGAGTGGGGGGCACCCGTGCACGCTGCCACGGCACCCGCCGCCGGGCCCGGTGAGCGGGTCAGCCGGCCGTGAGCAGCCGGGGCAGCGACGCGCCGATCGGCTCGGCGACCAGGAGGGAGGCCAGGTCGTCGAACGGCGTCGGTTCGGCGTTGACGATGACGACCTGCGCGCCGGACCGGAGCGCCACCTCCACCAGCCCGGCGACCGGCCACACCTGCAGCGAGGTGCCGACGGCGAGGAAGACGTCGCAGTCCCGGGCCGCGGCGACGGCGGCGGTCACGGCACGGGCGTCGAGCTCCTGCCCGAAGCTGATCGTCGCCGACTTGAGGATCCCGCCGCAGACCAGGCAGGCCGGGTCGGGTTCACCGGACGCGACCCGCTCCAGCGCGGACCGCATCGTCGTCCGGTCGCCGCAACCGAGGCACTCGACCTCGTGCACCGTCCCGTGGATCTCGACCACCCGGTCCGGGGAGCAGCCCGCCGCCTGGTGCAGCCCGTCCACGTTCTGGGTGACGATCGTGCGCAGCCGGCCCTGGCGCTCGAGATCGACCAGCGCGGCGTGGCCGGCGTTGGGCAGGGGCGCGCCCGTGCGGACAGCTCCCCGCGCATGAGCCACGCCCGGCGGCGGATGTCGGGATCGGACAGGTAGTAGGAGAGCGTCACCAGCTTCTCGGCGTCGGGATCGCGCGTCCACACGCCCTGCGGCCCCCGGTAGTCCGGGATGCCGCTGTCGGTCGAGATGCCCGCTCCGGTCAGCGCGGTGATCCGCGTGGCCTCGGTCAGCCAGTCGGGCAGGGGTTCGGGGACGGTGCCGGTCACGTCGTCCACGGTAAGGGTCGCCTCACCCGGTGCGTGGTTGCGCGAAATGGGATGATCGGGGGTGGACACGAGCGCGACGAACCAGCCGCGACGAACCATCGAGGGGTAGGCGCAGAAGAGTGGCAGCCAGCAAGGACAGCTTCGGAGCCCGGTCGACGCTCAGCGTCGAGGGGACCGACTACGACATCTACCGACTCGACGCGGTGGAGGGCTCCGAGAAGCTGCCCTTCAGCCTGAAGGTCCTCCTCGAGAACCTGCTGCGGACCGAGGACGGCGCGGACATCACCGCCGACCACATCCGGGCGATCGCCAACTGGGACCCGTCGGCCGAGCCCGACCAGGAGATCCAGTTCACCCCGGCCCGCGTGGTCATGCAGGACTTCACCGGCGTCCCCTGCATCGTCGACCTCGCCACGATGCGCGAGGCCATGGCCGAGCTCGGCGGCGACCCGCAGAAGATCAACCCGCTCGCCCCCGCCGAGCTGGTCATCGACCACTCGGTCATCGCCGACATCTTCGGCACCGAGGACTCGTTCCAGCGCAACGTCGAGATCGAGTACGAGCGCAACGGCGAGCGCTACCAGTTCCTCCGCTGGGGCCAGGGCGCCTTCAGCGACTTCAAGGTCGTCCCCCCGGGCACCGGCATCGTGCACCAGGTCAACATCGAGCACCTGGCCCGCGTGATCTTCCCGCGCGCCGAGGAGCAGGCCGACGGCACGACCCGCACGATCGCCTACCCCGACACCTGCGTCGGCACCGACTCGCACACCACGATGGTCAACGGCCTGGGCGTGCTCGGCTGGGGCGTCGGCGGCATCGAGGCCGAGGCCGCGATGCTCGGCCAGCCGGTCTCGATGCTCATCCCCCGCGTCGTGGGCTTCAAGCTCTTCGGCCAGCTGCCGGACGGCGCCACCGCGACCGACCTGGTCCTCACGATCACCGAGATGCTCCGCGAGCACGGCGTGGTCGGGAAGTTCGTCGAGTTCTACGGCGAGGGCGTCTCGGCGGTGCCGCTGGCCAACCGCGCCACGATCGGCAACATGAGCCCGGAGTTCGGCTCCACCGCGGCGATGTTCCCGATCGACGAGGAGACCATCACCTACCTGGAGCTCACCGGCCGCTCGGCCGAGCAGGTGGCGCTGGTGGAGGCCTACGCCAAGGAGCAGGGCCTCTGGCACGACGCCTCCCGCGAGCCCGCGTTCTCCGAGTACCTGGAGCTCGACCTCGGCAGCGTCGTCCCCTCGATCGCCGGCCCGAAGCGCCCGCAGGACCGCGTCGCCATCACCGAGGCGAAGGAGGCGTTCCGCGAGGCGCTGGTGGACTACGTGGCGGCCGACGAGACCGGCGGCGAGGACCGCAAGCCGGGTGTTCCCGCGCAGGAGAAGCCCTTCGGCGTCGTCTCCTCGGTGGACGAGGCGTCGGCGGAGTCCTTCCCGGCGTCCGACCCGGCCGCCCCCTCCGAGCACGGCAACGGCGAGGCGGGAAAGCCGCACACCGCGGTGAACGGGCACGACACCGAGCGCCCGTCGAAGCCGACCCGCGTGGTCATGGAGGACGGCACCGAGACCTTCGTCGACCACGGCCACGTCGTGATCGCCGCGATCACCTCCTGCACCAACACCTCGAACCCGCAGGTGATGATCGGCGCCGCGCTGCTGGCGAAGAACGCCGTCGAGCGCGGGCTGACCAGCAAGCCGTGGGTGAAGACGACGCTGGCCCCCGGGTCCAAGGTCGTCATGGACTACTACGAGAAGGCCGAGCTCACCCCCTACCTGGAGAAGCTCGGCTTCTACCTGGTCGGGTACGGCTGCACGACCTGCATCGGCAACTCCGGCCCGCTCCCCGAGCCGGTCAGCCAGGCGGTCAACGAGGCCGACCTCGCCGTCGTCTCGGTGCTCTCGGGCAACCGCAACTTCGAGGGCCGGATCAACCCCGACGTCAAGATGAACTACCTGGCCTCGCCGCCGCTGGTCATCGCCTACGCCCTGGCCGGCTCGATGGACGTCGACCTCAACAACGACCCGCTCGGGCAGGACCCGGACGGCAACGACGTCTACCTGCGCGACCTGTGGCCGTCCCCGCAGGAGGTCCAGCGGGTCATCGACCACGCCGTCTCCGCGGAGCAGTTCGGCCGCAGCTACGAGGACGTGTTCGCCGGAACCGAGCAGTGGCAGAACCTGCCCACCCCGACCGGCGACACCTTCGAGTGGGCCGAGGACAGCACCTACGTCCGTCGTCCTCCGTACTTCGACGGCATGCCGGCCGAGCCGACCCCGGTCGAGGACATCGCCGGCGCCCGCACCCTCGCGGTGCTCGGCGACTCCGTGACCACCGACCACATCTCCCCGGCCGGCTCCATCAAGGCCGACAGCCCCGCCGGCAAGTACCTGCGCGAGCACGGCATCGACCGCCGCGACTTCAACTCCTACGGCTCCCGCCGCGGGAACCACGAGGTCATGATCCGCGGCACCTTCGCCAACATCCGGCTGCGCAACCAGCTGGTGCCCGGCACCGAGGGCGGCGTCACGAAGAACCACCTGACCGGCGAGACGACGACGATCTACGACGCCTCGCGCGCCTACATCGACGCCGGCATCCCGCTGGTCGTGCTGGCCGGCAAGGAGTACGGCTCCGGCTCGTCGCGCGACTGGGCGGCCAAGGGCACGGCGCTGCTGGGCGTCAAGGCGGTCATCGCCGAGAGCTACGAGCGCATCCACCGCTCCAACCTCATCGGCATGGGTGTGCTGCCGCTGCAGTACCCCGAGGGCCAGACCGCGGAGTCGCTCGGCCTGACCGGCGACGAGGAGTTCACGATCACCGGGATCACCGCGCTGAACGACGGCTCGGTGCCCCGCACGGTCAAGGTGAAGGCCGGCGACGTGGAATTCGACGCGCGCGTCCGGATCGACACCCCCGGTGAGGCGAACTACTACCGCAACGGCGGGATCATGCAGTACGTGCTGCGCTCGCTCCGCGGCACCGCGGCCTGATCGAGGGCTGAACAGATGGACCTGGGCCTGGGTGGTCGCGGATACCTGCTCACCGGCGCGAGCCGGGGGCTCGGTTTCGCGACCGCCCGGGCCCTGGTCGACGACGGGGCGCGGGTGCTGATCAGCTCGCGCTCCGTCGAGTCCGTGGACGCCGCCGTCGCCTCCCTCGGTGGGGCGCCGGCGGCGGCCGGCATCGCCGCCGACCTGGCCGACGACGACGCCGCCGAGCGGCTGGTCACCGAGGCGTGCGAACGGCTGGGCACCGTCGACGGGGTGCTGATCTCGGTCGGCGGCCCCGCACCCGGCACCGTGCTCTCGACCCCGGAGGACGCCTGGCGGGCCGGGGTGGAGTCGGTGCTGCTCGGGCCGCTGCGGCTGGTCCGCGCCCTCGTCCCGCACCTGGGCGAGGGGGCGGCGATCGGCTTCGTGCTGTCCATCTCGGTGAAGCAGCCGATCGGGCACCTGGCCATCTCCAATGGGCTGCGCCCCGGCCTGGCGATGACCGCGAAAGCGCTGGCCGACGAGCTCGGCCCCCGCGGCATCCGCGTGCTCGGGCTGCTGCCGGGCACGATCGCCACCGACCGGATCGCCGAGATCGAGGCGGCGTCCGGTGACCCCGAGAAGGCCCGCGCCCGCACCGAGGCGGGGATCCCGCTGCGCCGCGTCGGCCGGCCGGAGGAGTTCGGCCGGGTCGCCGCGTTCGCCCTCTCCCCCGCCGCCTCCTACCTGAGCGGCACGATGATCGCCGTCGACGGCGGCATGACCCGGGCGCTGTGAGAGCAACCTGCACCGACCGTGCGCGTTCCGGGGTCTCCCGGAGCAGGATGCCCCGATGAGTGCACATCCGGTCCTCGTCGCCTGCGCGCACGGCACCCGCAGCCCCACCGGCCGCCGGCTGATCGCCGAGCTGGCGCTGGCCGCGAGAGAGCTCCGCCCCGGCCTGGTGACGACGGCGGCGTTCGTCGACGTCCAGCCGCCCACGGTGGTCGACGTCGTGGCCGAGCTGGCCGCCGGGGGCCGTCCCGCGGTCGTGGTGCCGCTGCTGCTGTCCGGCGGCTACCACGTGCACGTCGACATCGCGGGCGCCGTGGCCGGCGCCGACGGCACCGTGGCGGCGCGGCCGCTGGGGCCGGACCCGCGGCTGGCCGCCGTCCTGCACGACCGGCTCGTCCAGGCCGGCGCCGACCCGCAGGATCCGGGCACCGCGGTCGTGGTGGCGGCCGCCGGGTCCAGCGACGAGCGGGCGGTCGCCGACGTCGAGCGCACCGCCGCCCTCCTCCAGCGCTCCTGGGCCGGACCGGTGACCACCGGCTACGGCTCCGCCGCCCGGCCTCCGGTGCCCGACGCCGTCGCCGCGGCCCGCGCCGCAGGAGCCGAGCGCGTCGTCCTGGCCGCCTACCTGCTCGCGCCGGGCCACTTCCACGACAAGCTGGCCGGCGCCGGCGCGGACCTGGTCACCGCTCCCCTGCTGCCGGATCCCCGCATCGCCGCCGTCCTGCTGGACCGCTACGACGCCGCCGTCGCCACGGCGGCGGGCACCGCCCCGGTCGGGTCGTCATGACCGACTCCCCCGACGAGCAGCGCCCGGAGCCCGTCGCGACCCCCGAGCCGGCGGAGCCCGCTCAGCCGATCCCCGCGACGACGCCGTCGGGTGGCCGCCGGTGGAACCGCACCGTGTCGGCGATGGTCACCGCGGGACTGGCGCTCGCCCTGGGATTCGGGCTCGTCGTGCAGATCCGCAGCACCGGCGAGGCCGAGATCACCGGGGCCACCGAGGAGGACCTGGTCCGCATCCTCGACGAGCTCGACACCCGCGAGGAGCAGCTGCGCTCGCAGCTCGCCGAGCGCGAGCAGGCGGTCGAGGAGCTCAGCGGCACCCGCAACCAGTCCGGCTCGGCGCTGGCCGAGGCGCAGCGGCGGGCCGAGACGATCGGCATCCTCAACGGCACCCTGCCCGCCCGCGGACCCGGTCTGCGGCTGGTCGTCGAGGACCCCGACGGTGCGGTCACCCCCGCCGTGCTGCTCGACGCCATCCAGGAGCTGCGCGGCGCCGGGGCCGAGGCGATCGAGATCGACGGCGTCCGGGTCGTGGTGTCCAGCTACGTCGGCGGCACCCCGGGCGAGCTGACCGTGGACGGCCGGGCGCTCTCGGCACCGTACGAGGTGCTGGCCATCGGGCCGCCGACCGACCTCGAGGTGGCGCTGAACGTCTCCGGCGGCGTGGTGGCCGACGTCGCCCGCACCGGGGGGACCGCCTCGGTCACCCAGTCCGACGAGCTCTCCATCGACAGCCTGGTGCGCGGCCGCTAGCTCCCGCCGGTCGCCACCGGACGGTCCGGTTCGGCCGACCACTGCGACCACGAGCCCGGCCACAGCGCCGCCTCGACGCCCGCGACGGCCAGCGCGGCGACCTCGTGCGCGGCGGTGACGCCGGAGCCGCAGTAGACGCCCACCTGGGTGCCGGGCCGGACGCCCAGCGCGGCGAACCGGGCAACCAGGTCCTCCGCCGGGAGGAAGGTGCCGTCGCCGGCCAGGTTCGCCGTCGTCGGCGCGCTGGTCGCGCCCGGGACGTGCCCGGCCCGCGAATCCACCGGCTCGACCTCGCCGCGGTACCGCTCGGCCGCCCGGGCGTCCAGCAGGACGCCCCCGCGACCCGGCAGCGCCGCGGCGGCGTCGGCCTCCACGACCGGCAGCCCGCCGCCGGGCAGGTCCACATCGCCCGGCGGCGGCACGACGTCCCCGGACTCCAGCGCTCCGCCGGCGCGAACCCAGGCGGCCAGGCCGCCGTCGAGCAACCGGACCTCGCCCAGCCCGCCCCAGCGCAGCAGCCACCAGGCACGCGCGGCGGCCAGACCACCGGCGTCGTCGTAGGCGACCACGGGGCGGCCGGCGGTGATCCCCCAGCGTCGCGCTGCTGCTTCCAGTCGCTGCAACGACGGGAGCGGGTGCCGTCCGAGCGACGCATTCGGCGGGTCGGCGAGCTCGGTCTCGAGGTCGACGTACACCGCTCCGGGCAGGTGACCGGCCAGGTACTTCTCCCGCCCGGAGGCGTCGCCGAGTGCCCAGCGGACGTCGAGCAGCACCGGCCGCTCCGCCGCCGCCAGCAGCTCCGCGGCGGAGACCAGCACGCTCACTGGGGGGCCAGGAGTCCGCGCAGCTCCTCGGTCAGGGCGGCGCGCGCCTCGGGGTGCTGGTGCCAGGCGGCGGGCGTGGCCTGCAGCAACTGGATCCGCCAGCGGCCGGCACCCTCGTCGACCGCGACGAGCGTGTGCACGGTGTGGAAGCTGTCCTCGACGTCGCTGGCGCCCGGCGGGATCATCCCGGCGTGCGCGATGAGCAGCGCCGTCCCCGGCGCGACCGCGCGCACCGAGCGGATCACCGCGACGTACGCCGCGGTCTGGTGGCTGCCGAAGATCTGGCGGAGGTCGGCGGCGATGGCCAGGCGACCGTGGTGGTGGGTGCCGTCGTAGCCGATGATGTCGCCGTCGTCCGCGAAGCAGGCCGCCACGGCCGCACCGCTGCGCCGGTTCCAGCCGTCCAGGTAGGCGGCGTAGAGGGATCGGACCTGGGCGTCGTGCGGATGCGCGGATGTCACGGATGTGACGGTAGTGGTCAGGTCGCGGCGACCGGTCGACGCTCGCCGTCGGCGAACTGGGTGCGGTGCAGGTCCGCGTAGCGCCCCCCGAGCGCCAGCAACTCAGCGTGCGTGCCCGACTCCGCGATGCGACCACCGTCGATCACCAGGATCCGGTCGGCGTTGCGCACGGTGGAGAGCCGGTGCGCGATGACCAGCGAGGTGCGCCCGGTCAGCGCCGCGTCCAGGGCCTGCTGGACGGCGGCCTCGGACTCGCTGTCCAGGTGCGCGGTCGCCTCGTCGAGGATCACGATGCCCGGCGCCTTGAGCAGCACCCGGGCGATGGCCAGCCGCTGCTTCTCGCCGCCGGAGAGCCGGTGCCCGCGGTCGCCGACGACGGTGTCCAGGCCGTCGGGCAGCGAGCGCACCAACTCGGCGATGTGCGCTCCCTCGAGCGCCGACCAGAGCTGCTCCTCCGTCGCCTCCGGGCGGGCGTAGAGCAGGTTGTTGCGCATCGTGTCGTGGAAGAGGTGCGCGTCCTGGCTGACGACCCCGATGGCGTCGCGCAGCGAGGCCATCGTCGCCGACCGCACGTCGACGCCGCCCACCCGTACCGAGCCGCCGGTGACGTCGTACAGCCGGGAGACCAGGCTCGCGATGGTCGACTTGCCGGCGCCGGAGTGACCGACCAGTGCCACCAGGTGCCCGGGCTCGACCCGGAAGGAGACGTCGTGCAGCACGTCCACCGGACCGCCGTGCTCGGGCAGCGACACCTCTTCCAGTGACGGCAACGAGACGTCCTCGGCCGCGGGGTAGCTGAAGGCGACGGAGTCGAACTCGATCGAGCGGTCGCCGGCGGGCACCGGGACCGCGTCGTCGGCCTCGCGGATCATCGGGGGAAGGTCGAGCACCTCGAAGACCCGGTCGAAGCTCACCATCGCGCTCATCACGTCGACCCGGACGTTGGCCAGGGCGGTGAGCGGGCCGTAGAGCCTCGACAGCAGCAGGGCCAGGGCGACGACGTCACCGGGGCTCAGCGAGCCGGTGAACGCCAGGTACCCGCCGAGCCCGTAGACCAGCGCGGTCGCGAGGGCAGCGACCAGGGTCAGCGCGGTGAAGAAAAACCGGCCGTACATGGCCGACAGGACGCCGATGTCGCGGACCCGCGCGGCTCGGTCGCTGAAGGACCGCTCCTCCGCCTCGGGCCGGCCGAACAGCTTGACCAGCAGCGCTCCGGCGACGTTGAACCGCTCGGTCATCGACGTGTTCATGGACGCGTTGAGCTCGTAGGACTCCCGGGTGATCTCCTGCAGGCGGCTGCCGATGCGCCGTGCGGGCAGCACGAACAGGGGCACCAGCACCAGCGAGAGCAGGGTGATCTGCCAGGAGAGCGTGAGCATGACGCCGGCGGTCAGCACCAGGCCGATCACGTTGGAGACGACGCCGGACAACGTCGAGGTGAACGCCTGCTGGGCGCCGACGACGTCGTTGTTCAGGCGGCTGACCAGCGCACCGGTCTGCGTGCGGGTGAAGAACGCCACCGGCATGCGCTGCACGTGGGCGAACACCCGGCTGCGCAGGTCGTAGATGACCCCCTCCCCGATGCGGGCGGAGTACCAGCGGGTGCCCAGCGAGATCGCGGCGTCCACGACGGCCAGCCCGGCGATGAACAGGGCGATGCGGACGATGTCGCCGGAGGTCCCGTCGAGCGAGGCGATCCGGTTGACGATGTTGCCCGCGAGCAGCGGGGTGATGACGCCGATCAGCGAGGAGCCGACCACGAGCAGCAGGAAGAACACCAGGTCACGCTGGTAAGGGCGGGCGACGCCCAGGATCCGGCGCACCGTGCCCGGGGGGAGCCGGCGGCCGACCACCGACGGGTCGCGGCGGAACGACCGCATCGCCGCCATGGAGGTCATGTTGGGGTTCATGGTTCTGACCTCACCTGGTGCTGCCTCCTTCTGCCGCGACGTCCCCGACGTCGGCCTCCGGCCGAACGTGCTCGGGCACGGAGCTGTTCCGGCGGGCCGGAACGGCCCGACCGGTCCAGCCTCTCAGCAGCTACCGACGGTTCAGCGCCCGCCGGCGAGCTCCTGCAGGCGCAGCACCTGCGCCCGGCGCTCGGCGGCGTCCTGCGTCTCGGGGTCGTTGCGCACCGCGGACCGCACCAGCGCGGCGGTCGCTCGGCTCGCCCCGACCGGGGGGCCGAGCAGCGCCTGCGTCAGCTGGGCGACGGCGTCGTCGAGCTGCTCCCGCGGCACGACGACGTTGGCCAGCCCCATCGCGTGCGCCTCGGCGGCGCCGACCGGGCGGCCGGTCAGGCAGATCTCCATGGCCCGCGAGTAGCCGACCAGCTCCACCAGGTTGCTGGTGCCGGTCAGGTCGGGCACCAGGCCGAGCGTGGGCTCGGGCAGCCGGAGCTGGGCGTCCTCGGCGAGCACCCGCAGGTCGCAGGCGAGAGCCAGCTGGCAGCCGGCGCCGATCGCGTGGCCCTGGACGGCGGCGATCGAGACGATGCCGGGCCGGCGCAGCCAGCGGAAACCGCGCTGGTACTCCCGGATCTGCTCCTCGGCCGCCTCGGCCGGGCGTCGGCCGAGGTCACCCAGTCCGCCGGTCGTCCCCGGCTCCGGGCTGAACATGCTGCGGTCCAGGCCGGCGGAGAAGGACCGGCCCTCGCCGCGCAGCACGACCACCCGCACGTCGTCGCCGAGCGAGTCGCCCACCGAGGCCAGCGCCGACCACGTGGCCGGCGTCTGGGCGTTGAGCTGCTCGGGGCGGTCGAGGGTGACGGTGAGGACGGCGCCGTCCTGAGCGGTGCGGACGAATCCGTCGTTCGTGTTCGCTGAGGTCACGCCTTCTTACTATTCCGGTTCGCCCCACCGCGGCTGCGCAGGGTGGCGCCGGACTCGGAGAGCAGCCGGTGGACGAAGCCGTAGGAGCGCTTGGTCGACTCGGCCAGCGAACGGATGCTCTCGCCGCCGTCGTACCGCTTGCGCAGCTCGTCGGCGAGCGTGCTCCGGTCGCCGCCGGTGATGCGCTTGCCCTTGCCCAGGTCCGCAGTGCTCGAGTCGGCCATGGCTCCCCTCCGTGTCAGCCCGGGACGCGCGCGTCGGGTCGACTCGCGCGGTGGGGGCTGTCCCTGTGGCGCCGCCGTCCCGAATGACCACGGCCCCCACGGCCATGATCACCCAGGTGCCCGGTGTCGGCCAGGCGAGCGGGCTCAGCCGGCGTCCGGGCGGTCCGGCCGCACGCCGATCACCCGGGCCCGTCCCCCGGCCAGGTGGTCCGGGGCGGCCTCCGCCGGGCCCGGTGCCTCCGTCTCCTCCAGCAGGGCCCGTCGGAGCAGCGACCTCGGGTGGTACTCGCGCAGGTCGATGCCCTTGAGGTGGTCGAACTCGGGGCCGAGGGTCTCGTGCAGCCCGTCCCGCGCCCCGCTCATCGCCCCCCGAGCCCGCCGGAGCCCCACCGCGGCGTCCTTGGCGAGGTCGGGGAGCCGCTCCGGCCCGAAGATGAACAGGGCCGCCAGGAGCAGGACGACGATCTCCCCCCAGCCGATGGAGCTGAACATCCCGCAGTCACCCGGCCACGGGCAGAGCTGCCCCCAACGCGCAGTCGGCCGCGACCTGCTCGGACCAGGTGCCGATGGCGGGCCAGTCGCGGAAGTCCCCCGCGCCCGTCAGGGGCGCGTGCCATGCCGCCCGCTCGGCGGCCGACAGCACGTGCCGCTCCAGCCGGCCGGCGAACAGCCGGTGCCCTCGCGCGCCGACCTCCACCGCCAGCCGGTCCGCGTCGGCGACCCCCTGCGGGAGCCGGGCCGGACCGGCGGCCAGACCGCTGGAGAACAGCCAGGTGGAGCGGCCGTGCAGCACCGGGGCGGCCTCCAGTGCGTAGCACACCGCGGGCTCCAGCCAGCGCCCGTCGTAGACGGCGCTGCCCAGGACCACGGCGTCGAAGCCCACTGGGTCCGGCCGTTGCTCGACAGGGGCCAGGCGGGTGGTCAGCCCGGTGGCGCGCCCGGCCGCGCTGCCGGTCAGGCCGCGGGAGATCGCGGCTGCGATCTCCCGGGTGCTGCCGTGCCGGCTGGCGAAGGCGACGAGCACCCGCGGTGCGCGTCCGTCGGGACGGTGGGACATCGTTCTCCTCAGGGGGAAGCCGCCCCAGGGCGGGCCGGGAAGGTCGGGCGACGCGAGGTGGCCACCGCGGGGTGCAGGCGGTGACCACCTCGCGCTCCGGCCGCGCCGATCGCTCCGGTTCCGGGGAGGGCGCAGCCGGGTGGTCCGTCAGCGGGCGTTGCTCGGCCGGCCCCACGGACCCGTGATCGCGAAGACCCGGCCGGGCCCGGACTGGATGCAGGCGAACAGGGTCGTGCCGTCGGGGCTGAAGACCGGGCCGGTGAACTCGCTGCCGCCCTGGTCGTTGCGCGCCATCGCGTAGGACTTGCCCTGGTCGGTGACGCCCACGAGGTGCTGCACCCCGTTGCCGTCCTCGGCCAGGATCACGCCGCCGTAGGGGCTGACCGTGATGTTGTCGGGCCCGTCGTAGTTGTCGGCGTCGACGTCCGGGTCCGGGTTGACGCCGAAGATGGTCGTCAGGGTGACGGTCTCCTTGGCCGGGTCGTAGAACCAGACCTGGCCGTCGTGCTCGTTCCGGCTGCCGTCGGAGAGGCGCGCGAAGCTGGCCACGAAGTAGGCCCCGCCGTCGGCCCACCACTGGCCCTCGAGCTTGCGGGAGCGGGTGACCTGGTCGTCGGTGAACTGCCGGCGGACCGAGACGGTGCGGGCGTCGCGGTCCGGGACGTCGACCCAGGTGACCTTGTACTGGGTGCCCGGCTGCGTCGCCTCGGAGAGGTCGCCGATGTGCCGGCTGCCTCGCCAGCAACTCATGGCCTGCAGGAGGCCGGCCGTGTCACCGCCGGGCGAGCGGGCGAGGTCGACCAGCGCGTGCAGGCCGCCGGTGAAGGCCTGCGGCGGCACCCAGCGGAAGTACAGGCCGTTCGGACCGCCGGCGTCCTCGGTCTCGTAGATCGTGTTCGTGGCCGGGTCCACGGCGACGGCCTCGTGCGCGAAGCGGCCGAGGAACTTCAGGGGGACGTTGGCGTTGCCCGGGTTCTGGCTCTGCACCGGCGAGACCTCGAAGACGTACCCGTGGTCCTTGTCCCGGAGGTTGCTGCCCGTGGTGGCGGCCCGCCGCTCCGTCTCCTCGCAGGTGAGCCACGTGTCCCAGGGGGTGACCCCGCCGGCGCAGTTGTTCTCCGTGCCGGCGACGCTGACGTACTCGCGGACCCGGTTGCCGGCGCGGTCCAGGTCGATGGTCGTCGTGCCGCCGTTGGACTTCGGGTCGTAGGTGAGGCCCGGGACGTCCGGCACGGGCGGCGCCTCCGAGCCGCTGATCTCGTGGTTGTAGACGAGAGCCGTACCGGACCCCGTGGCGAAGGCGGCCATGCCGTCCATGTCGGCGGGCGTGGGTGCGCCGTCCTCCATCAGGGTCTCCCCCGACGTGGCCAGGATCCGGTAGGAGAAGCCCTCGGGAAGCGACAGGATCCCTGCCGGGTCGGGCACGAGCGGGCCGTAGCCCTGCGCGCTGCGGGTAGCGGCATTGGCCGCGGTCCCCGCGATGGCGTCGATGCTCCCGGCGAAGGTGATGCCGAGGCCGACCGCGGCGCCGCGGCCGAGAAAGCCGCGGCGGGAATGCGTGGATGTCACGGTGGATCTCCCTGTCTCGATGGGCGGTGCAGGTCCACCCGACCGGGTGAAGACGACGGTCCGAGTGCCCGGTCACCACCTCGCGGTGAACAGCACCGGAACAACCGGACCCGGAACGTCCGCTAGTACCGGTGCAGCTCGGCCCAGGAGGGCGCCGCGACCTCCGACGGCGCGGCGTCCAGCGGCGAGGCCTCGTCGTCCCCGATGTCGTGGAAGGACTCGATCGCCTCCCGGCGGGCACGGCGCCGGTCCACCACGCGCGCCAGCTGGATCGCCCCCTCGAAGAGGACCAGCATCGGGAGGGCCATGGCGAGCATCGTGAACGGATCCTGCGTGGGCGTGATGAAGGCGGCGAACACGATCGTCAGGAAGAAGATCCACCGGCGGGACGCCGCCAGCGCCGCATGGGAGAGAACCCCGACGAGGTTGAGCGCCACGGCGATCAGGGGCAGCTCGAAGGAGAGCCCGAAGGCGACGAGCAGGCTGAGCACGAACCCGACGTAGTCGGGTGCGGTGAGCTGGAAGGCCACCTCGTCGCCGGCCAGCGACAGCAGCAGCTCCAGCCCCTTCCGCAGCGTCAGGTACGCCAGGCAGGCGCCGAGGGCGAACAGCAGGCTCGACGCCGCGACGAAGGCGACGGTGTAGCGCCGCTCCCCCCGGCGCAGGCCGGGAGTGATGAAGGCCCAGAGCTGGTAGAGCCACAGCGGCGCCGACAGGACGGCGCCTGCCACGACGGCGATCTTCAGTCGCAGCAGCACCCCGCCGAAGACGTCCAGGACCACGAGGCGGCACTCACCGTCCCCCTCGAACCTGAGCTCGGCCGGGAGGGCGCAGTACGGCTCGCTCAGGAACTCGAGCAGGCCGCGGTCGTACCAGAGAAACCCGACGGCCGTGCCCAGCGCCAGTGCCAGCAGCGCCTTGACCAGCCGGGCCCGCAGCTCGCGCACGTGGGCGACGAGCGTCATGTCGCCCGACGGGTCTCTGGGCGGCCGCCGCCGTCCGGGCAGCCGACGGCGTGTCACCGTCGCCCTCGCCCTCGCGGTCCCGCTCAGCGCCCGGCGTCGGGCGACGGCGTGTGGTGCTCCGCGCCCGGGAGCCGGCCGTTCCCGTCGACGCCGGCCGGCGTTCCCGCCGGGAGCGCCGGGGCGTCGGCCGGCCGGGGCCGGTCGTCGTCCTTCATGCCCTTCATCTCGCCCTTGAAGATCCGCAGCGAGCGCCCCAGAGAACGGGAGGCGTCGGGGAGCTTCTTGTAGCCGAAGAGCAGCAGGATGGCCAGGAGGACGAGGCCGATCTCCAGCGGTCCGAGGTTCACAAGGGCTCCTTCCGTCGGTCGCCGCCTACCCGCGGGGCGACCTGGCGAGGACGGGCCGACCGTCCTGGGTGCGCGTCCCTGCAGCCAACGCGGGGTCCCCGGCGGGAGGGTGGCCCGCGCGTGGAGGCCCGGCGTCGCGGCGGTGAACGATGCCGCGGCGCCGGCCCCGCCCGGTGCGCCGGCTCGGACCGGAGGGGTTGCGGCGCGAGCCGTCAGGCCAACTCGACCAGGTCCGCGAGGTCCTCGCTCCAGGCGTCCTCGGTGCCGTCGGGCAGCATGATCACCTTGTCGGGATCGAGCGCGCGGACGGCGCCCTCGTCGTGCGTGACCAGCACGATCGCGCCCGTGTAGGTCCGCAGCGCCTCGAGCACCTGCTCGCGGCTGGCCGGGTCCAGGTTGTTCGTCGGCTCGTCGAGCAGCAGCACGTTGGCGCCCGAGACGACCAGCGTGGCCATGGCCAGCCGGGTCCGCTCGCCACCGGAGAGCGTGCCGGCGCGCTGGTCGACGGTCTCCCCGGTGAAGAGGAACGCGCCCAGGATGCGGCGCAGCTCGGTGTCGGTGCTGTCCGGCGCGGCGGAGCGCATGACCTCGAGCAGCGAGCGGTCCATGTCGATCGTCTCGTGCTCCTGCGCGTAGTAGCCCACCCGCAGCCCGTGCCCGGCCTTGACCTCGCCGGTGTCGGGCAGCTCGGTGCCGGCCAGCATCCGCAGCAGCGTCGTCTTCCCGGCTCCGTTGAGGCCGAGGACGACGACCCGCGTCCCCCGGTCCACGGCCAGGTCGACGTCCATGAAGATCTCCAGCGAGCCGTAGCTCTTGCTCAATCCCTCGGCGAACAGCGGCGTCTTGCCGCACGGCGCCGGCGTCGGGAAGCGCAGCTTCGCGACCTTGTCCGCCACCCGCACGTCGGCGAGCCCGGAGGCCAGCCGCTCGGCGCGCTTGTCCATGCTCTTCGCGGCCTTGGCCTTGGTGGCCTTGGCGCGCATCTTGTCCGCCTGGGCGTTGAGCGTGTCGATCTTGCGCTCGGTGTTGGCCCGCTCCTGCTTGCGGCGGCGCTCGTCGGTCTCGCGCTGCTCGAGGTACCGCTTCCAGCCGAGGTTGTAGATGTCGACGGTGGCCCGGTTGGCGTCGAGGTGCCAGACCTTGTTGACGACGGCCTCGAGCAGCTCGACGTCGTGACTGATCACGATCAGTCCGCCGCGGTGGCTGGTCAGGAAGCCGCGCAGCCAGGTGATCGAGTCGGCGTCGAGGTGGTTGGTGGGCTCGTCGAGGAGCAGCGTCTCGGCGTCGGAGAACAGGATGCGGGCCAGCTCGACCCGGCGGCGCTGACCACCGGAGAGGGTGCGCAGCGGCTGGGCGAGCACCCGGTCGGGCAGGCCCAGGTTGGTGCAGATGCGGGCGGCGTCGCTCTCGGCCGCGTAGCCACCGAGGGCAGCGAACTGGTCCTCGAGGCGGCCGTAGTGCCGGACGGCGCGGTCCTGCTCGACGTCGTCGGCCGGTTCGGCCATCGCGACCTGGGCCTTGACCAGCTGGTTGCGGATCACGTCCAGCCCGCGCCCGGAGAGCACGCGGTCGCTGGCGCTGATGTCGAGGTCGCCGCTGCGCGGATCCTGGGGCAGGTAGCCGAGCTCGCCGCTGATCTCCACCTTGCCGGCGTGCGCCACCCGCTCACCGGCGAGCGTGGTGAGGGTGGTGGTCTTCCCGGCGCCGTTGCGCCCGACCAGCCCGATGCGGTCACCCGGCTGCACGCGCAGGTTCGCTTCGCTGATGAGGATGCGGGCGCCGGCGCGGAGCTCGAGGCCGGTCGTCGTTATCACTGAACCCAGGGTAGGCGCTCGGAGTGCGATCACCCCCACGTTTCCGGGGTGACATGGGCGGCATCCCCCGCCCGGGCGTGTTCCGGGGCCGGACGGCCCGCGCAGGCCCCCGAGCAGCCAGGATGCGGTCATGGGACCGGATGCGCGTGCGTGGGGGCTGCCGTGCCCGGTCTGCGGCCGGCCGACGGGGGACGTCGGCGCCGGGCCGTGCCCGGCCTGCGGGCTGCCGGCCGCGGCGCACGCCGCGCTCGTGGTCGCGCGCATCGGGACGACGCTCGGCGAGCTCGCCCGCGACCGCGACGCGCTGCTGGCGTCGCTGCGCGCCGCGGCCCCCGGCGCCGCCCGCGGTCCGGCGGCCGCGCCCCCGCAGCCGCCCACCGCTCCCCCACCGGCGCCCTTCACCCCACCCGTCGCCGCCCCTCCGCCGTGGGTGCCGCAGGGGCCGCCGCCCGCCGCCGCTCCGCCCGCACCTCCCCGGCCCCCTCGCCGGCTGAGCCCGCAGCAGGTGCTGCTGGCCCTGGGTGCCCTGCTGCTGGTGACTGCGGCGCTGACGTTCGTCGCGGTGGCCTGGACCCGCTTCGGCCTGGTGTTCCAGGCCGGCCTGATGCTCACCGTCACCGTCGCGGCGTGCGGCAGCTCCGCGTGGGCCGCGCGCCGGCAGTTGCGGGCGACCGAGGAGGCGCTGGCCGCCGCAGGCGCCGCCCTGCTGGCGATCGACCTGGGCGCTGCCCGGGCACTGGGCCTGTTCGAGCTGGAGGACGTCGGCCTCCGCATCTGGTGGGTCGTCTCGTGCGCGGTCGTCGTCGCGGTGTCCCTGGGCCTGGGCCGGTTGACGCGCAGCACCGCGACCTGGCCCCTGACCGCGCTGCTCGCCGCTCAGCCGCTCGCGTTCGTGCTGCTGCCCGACGACCTGCGCATCAGCCCCATGGGTCCGGCACTCGCCCTCGCCCTGGTCGCGGTCGATCTCGTGGCCGCCCGCCGTCTCCGTCCGTCGCTAGCGCCCGTGTCGCTCGTGCTCGCCGGCCTCTTCGCCCTTTTCGGGGTGTTCTGGGGGCTGAGTTTCGCCGCTGAATCGTCCGCTGCTGACTCCTGGGGATCCACCGCTGTCCTCGCCGTGGCCGGAGGTGCCCTGCTGACGTTCGGCCCCCGCGTGGGGGCCGACGAGGCGATCTGGCGCCTCGTGCTGTGGGCGGCGAGAACGGGCCGCACCGTGCACAGCTGGGGAACGATGCCGGCCACGGTCCTGCCGGGCCTCGTCGGTGCCGTGCTGGGCCTCGCCCTGGCCGGCTCCCTCCAGCACGCCGGGAACCAGGACTGGTGGATCGCGGCAGCTCTCGGGCTCGGCCTGCTGACGGTGGCGGCCCTGCTCCCCGACCGACCGCGGATCGCCGCCGGTGCGATCGGGAGCGGCGCGCCCCTGGTGGGCGCGCACGTCCTGCTGCTCGTCGAGGCGGAGCGCTTCGGCGAACTGGCCGTCGTCGCGCTCGCCGCGACGGTCCCCGCCCTGGTGGCCGCAGTACTCCTCCCCGCGCTGCGGGCCGCCGCGACCGCCGCCGCCCTGCTCGCGCCGGGTACGGCGATCCTGCTCGCCACCGCCGACGACGTGCTGTCCCCCGTCGTCGCCGGGCTGCTCCTGGCGCTGCTCGCCGACGGTGCCTTCGCCGTGGCGACGGCCCGCCGGACGCACCCCGGGGAGCTCGCGGCCGCCGCGGTCGGTGCGCTGACCGGGCTCGCGGCGGGGGCCACGTCCGCCTCCGCCGGGGCCTGGGGTCAGGTCGGCCTGCAGCTCGGCGTCGTCGGGATCGCCGCCGGGTGCTACGCCGTCGTCGCCGGACGCCGTCCGGTCGCAGTGGTCGCGGTGGCCGACCTCGTGGTCGCGACCTGGATCGCCGTCGGCGGTGCGGGCGTGGAGACACCGGAGGCGTATACGCTGCCCGCTGCGCTCGGCCTGCTCGTGCTGGCCGTGCCGGCGCTGCGCTCGGGTGCGCCGTCCTGGGCCGCCGAGGGCGCGGCGTGCGGCGTCGCGCTGGTGCCGTCGGCGCTGGTCGTCGTCGCAGAGCCCACGGCGCTGCGCCTGGTGCTGGTCGTCGCTGCCGCCGCCGCGCTCGTCGTCGCCGGCACGCTGCTGCACCGGCAGGCGCCGTTCGTCATCGGCGCGGGCGTCCTGCTCCTGGTCACCGTCGGGCGGCTCGCGCCCTACGCCCCGCTGCTCCCCCGGTGGATCACCCTCGGCACCGCCGGTCTGCTGCTGCTCGTCGTCGGCGCTACCTACGAGCGGCGCCGGCAGCAGGCACGGGAGGCCGTGGCCTGGGTCGGCCAGATGCGCTGACCGGGTGCCCGCGCTCGCGCGCCGCCCTACGGTGAGAACGCCTCGCCGACCGGGAAGGAGGCGGTCATGGACCAGCAGGTCGCCCATCGGCCGCCCGCTCCCCTGCCCTCCCGGGTGCGCCCGCCGCAGGTGCTGCTCGGCGTGGGTGCCGTGCTGCTGGTCAGCGCCGGCGCCGCCGTCGTCGCCGCCTCCGGGGGCGCCGGTGCCCGCCTCCTGGTGCTCGCCCTCGCCGCGGTCGCCGCCGGCTTCGCGGTGCGCGCCGACAGGCACCGGCTGCACAGCTCCGCCGAGACCCTCGCCGCGAGCGCCGCCGGTCTGGCGCTGGCCGGGAGCGACCTCGGCAGCCCGGCCTCGGGCGGGAACCCGCTGCCGCCGCTCGCTCTCGCGGGCGCGTTCCTCGCGCTGCGCTTCCTCTCCCCCGTTCCCGCCGCCTGGCCCCTGGCCGCGTGGGCGTCCGCGCAGCTGGCCGCCCTGCGGTCGCTCGGTGGTGTCCCCGACTCGCTGACCACCGAGCTGTTCCTGGGCATCTCGCTCGTGGGCCTCGGTGTGGCGCTGTGGGCCCGCCCCCTGGTCGCCCGGCTGACTCTGCTGACGACGGCGCCGTGGTTCGCCGCCGGCGTCCTCACCGGCTCCCGGGAGGCCTGGACCGCTGGCCCGGCCGAGCGCTGGGCGGCGACGGCGCTCGTGGCAGCCGCTGCCGCCGGGCTCCTGCTGGCGCGGCTGCGGCAGCCCCTGGACGTGCTGCTCGGGCCACCTCGGCTGGTGCCGGTCTTCGCCGGCGCGATGACCGCCGTGGCAGTCACCGGAGCGGGCTCCGCCGGTGGTCCGGTCGCGGTCGCGTTCGGCGGGTTCGTCGGCGTCCTGGTGGCCGCCACGGCGGCCGCCGAGCTGTCCGGCTGGCGGCGCGGGCTCCTCCTGCCCGTCGCCCTGACCGGCGGTGTGCTGCTCGCCGTCCTGTCGGTCCTCCGCCTCCTCGACGGCCGGCACTGGTCGGAGATCGCCCTGCTGCTCCTGCTCACCGCCGCCCCGACGGTGTGGGTGGGCGCCTCCCGGCGGGACGACCGCCCGGTCGCCGCGCCGACGGCCGTCGGCTGCCTGGCCGCCGCCGCGCTGTTCGGGCTGCCGGACGGCTGGGCGTCGCCGGCCCAGGTGGCGGCCCTGCTCACCGGCCTGTTCGTCGCGTCGCTGGCCATCGCCGCCCGGCTCGAGCGGGAGTCCCGCCGGGCGACGGCGGCCGCTGCGGCGGGCTGCGCGGCCGCGGCCGCGGTGCTGCTGGCCGGGGACGGGCAGCCGGGGCGGCTCGCCACGCACCTGGCGGTGCAGGGCGCGGTGACCCTCGCGTGGGCGTGGTGGAGCGGCCGCCCGGCCACGGCTCCGGCCGAGGACGCCGACCGGCCCGCCGCCTGGCGGGTGGGGGCCGCCGAGCTCGTGGTCGCCGCCTGGATCGCCGCAGGTCTCGCGGGCGCCGGCGCGGTGGAGGCCTACAGCCTGCCGGCCGCGCTGGGGTTGCTGGCCGCGAACGGGCGGGGGCTCGGGCGGGACCGCTCCTGGGCGGCGTGGGGGCCGGGCCTGCTCGTCGCGGCCGTGCCGTCGGCGCTGCTCGCCGTCCTCCGGCCCGACGTGCCGCGGGCGGTGGTCGTGCTCGCGCTCGCCGCCGTCGTGCTGGTCGCCGGCGCCAGGGCCGGCCGGCGGGCGCCGCTGGTGGTCGGCGCCTGGACCGCGCTGGTCGTCGGCCTGGGCCTCGCCGTCCGTGCGCTGCCGTGGCCGGTGGCGACCGCGCTGGTCGTGGGCGGCGTGCTGCTGGCGATCGGGATGCACCGGGAGCGCCGGCCGGTCGCCGGCTTCGCGACCCGCCTCGCCGACCTCCGCTGAGGCGCCGGGACGGCGAACGCCCGCACCCCCACGGCGGGGGCACGGGCGTCCGGACGTGCGGCGGAGCTCAGACGCGGAAGCCGAGCGCGCGCAGCTGCTCGCGACCGTCGTCGGTGATCTTGTCGGGGCCCCACGGCGGCATCCAGACCCAGTTGATCCGGATGTCGTCCACGAGCCCGGGGCCGGGGCCGCCGGTGAGGGCCTGGCGGGCCTGGTCCTCGATGACGTCGGTCAGCGGGCAGGCCGCCGAGGTGAGCGTCATGTCGATGATCGCGATGTTGTTGTCGTCGACGTCGAGGCCGTAGACCAGGCCCAGGTCGACGACGTTCACGCCGAGCTCGGGGTCGACGACGTCGCGCATGGCCTCCTCGAGGTCCTCGAGGAGCGCCGACTTGTAGGCCGGCAGGTCGCCCGGCGCACCGTCGGTGGCGGGGGTGGCGTTCTCGGTGCTGCTGTCGGCGCTCATGGCGTTCCTCCGGCTGGGGCGGTGGGGTGGGTGGCCTGCGCAGTCGTGGTGGACAGTGCCCGGGCGGAGGCGTCCTTCAACGCCATCCAGCTCATCAGCGCGCACTTGATCCGGGCCGGGTACTTGGAGACGCCGGCGAACGCGACCGCGTCCTCCAGGCTGTCCTCGAGCTTCTCGGCGACGGCGGGGTCGCCCTTGGCCTGCATCAGCGTCATGAAGTCGTCGCCGGCGGCGAGGGCCTCGTGCACGCTCTTGCCGAGGACGAGGTCGTACATCGCCGAGATCGAGGCCTGGCTGATCGAGCAGCCCATGCCCTCGTAGGAGACGTCCGACAGGATCGGCTCCCCCGCGGCGTCACTCCCCAGGTGCACCCGGAGGGTCACCTCGTCCCCGCAGGTCGGGTTGACGTGGTGCACCTCGGCCTCGAAGGGCTCGCGGAGACCTCGCCCGTGCGGGTTCTTGTAGTGGTCCAGGATGATCTCCTGGTACATCGATTCGAGCTGCATCAGTGCGACCTCACACCGTTCCGAAGAACTTCTGGGCCGCCCGAATTCCGTCCGCCAGGGCGTCGATGTCGTCGTACCCGGTGTGCACGTAGAAGGTGGCGCGGGTGGTGGCCGGGACGCCGTAGCGCCGGACGACCGGCCAGGCGCAGTGGTGGCCGACCCGGACGGCGATGCCGTGGTCGTCGAGGACCTGGCCGACGTCGTGCGGGTGGATGCCCTCGACGGTGAACGAGATCGCTCCGCCGCGGGCCACGGTGTCCTGCGGGCCGATCACGGTGACGCCGGGGATCTCGGCGAGCTTCTCCAGCGCGTACCCGGTGAGGAGCTTCTCGTGCTCCTCGACGCGGTCCATGCCGAGGGCCTGCAGGTACTCGACCGCCGCGGCCAGGCCGATGGCCTGCGCGGTCATCGGGACGCCGGCCTCGAAGCGCTGCGGCGGGGCGGCGAACGTGCTGCCCTCCATCCGCACGACCTCGATCATCGAGCCGCCGGTCATGAACGGCGGCAGCTTGTCGAGGACCTCGTAGCGGCCCCACAGCACGCCGATGCCGGTCGGGCCCAGCATCTTGTGCCCGGAGAAGACCAGGAAGTCCGCGCCGAGCTCGGTGACGTCGACCGGCTGGTGCGGCACCGACTGCGCGCCGTCGACCAGCACCAGGGCACCGACCTCGCGGGCACGGGCGATGATCTCGCCCAGCGGGTTGATGGTGCCCAGGATGTTCGACTGCTGGGTGATCGCGACGAGCTTGGTGCGCTCGTTGACCACCGTGGCCAGGTCGGAGAGGTCCAGCCGGCCGTCGTCGGTCAGGCCGAGCCAGCGCAGGGTCGCCCCGGTGCGCTCGCACAGCTGCTGCCACGGCACGAGGTTGGCGTGGTGCTCCATCTCGGAGACCACGATCTCGTCGCCCTGGCCCACGGCGTACTCGCGGAAGGCCGGATCCTTCGCCGTCGCGGCGTTCGACAGCGCGTAGGCGACGAGGTTGATCGACTCGGTGCTGTTGCGGGTGAAGACGATCTCCCGCTCCGGAGCGCCGATGAACGCACCGATGGTGGCGCGGGCGGCCTCGTAGTGCCCGGTCGCCTCCTCGGCGAGCGCATGCGCGCCGCGGTGGGGGGCGGCGTTGTAGCGCTCGTAGAACTCCCGCTCGGCGTCCAGCACCGAGCGGGGCTTCTGCGAGGTCGCCCCGGAGTCGAGGTAGACGAGCTTCTTCCCGTCCCGGACCGTGCGGCTCAGGATCGGGAAGTCCGCCCGGATCGCCTCGACGTCCAGGGGAAGCGGCTTCAGCGCCCCCGTGCCGGGACGCGAGGCGGTCTGGGTCATGCGCGCGCGCCCTCCGCGGCGGCCAGCTCGTTGGAGTCCTTGACGTAGGCGGCGTAGCCCTCGTTCTCCAGCTGGTCGGCCAGCTCTGCGCCGCCCTCGGCGACGACCTTGCCGGCGACGAAGACGTGCACGAAGTCCGGCTTGATGTAGCGCAGGATCCGCGTGTAGTGCGTGATCAGCAGGACGCCGATCTCGCCCTCCTCGCGGGTGCGGTTGACGCCCTCGGAGACGATCCGCAGCGCGTCGACGTCCAGACCGGAGTCCGTCTCGTCGAGGATCGCGATGGCCGGCTTGAGCAGGCGCATCTGCAGGATCTCGTGGCGCTTCTTCTCACCGCCGGAGAAGCCCTCGTTGACGTTGCGCTCGGCGAACGCGGAGTCCATCTCGAGCAGTTCCATCTCGGCCTTGACGTCCTTGACCCAGGTGCGCAGCTTGGGAGCCTCGCCCTTGATCGCGGTGGCCGCGGTGCGCAGGAAGTTCGACACCGAGACGCCGGGCACCTCGACGGGGTACTGCATCGCCAGGAACAGGCCGGCCCGGGCGCGCTCGTCGACGGTCATCGCGAGGACGTCCTCGCCGTCGAGGGTCACGGTGCCGCCGGTGACGGTGTACTTGGGGTGGCCGGCGATCGAGTAGGCCAGGGTGGACTTGCCCGACCCGTTGGGGCCCATGATCGCGTGGGTCTCGCCCGACCGGACGGTCAGGTCGACGCCGCGGAGGATCTCCTTGGCGTCGTCACCCTCGCCGACCGAGACGTGCAGGTCGCGGATCTCCAGAACGGACACTTCTTCTCGCTCCTCAGTTGCCGGCCGCGCGGGAAGGCTGGACGGCGCTCGTCGCTGCGTTCGCTTCGGTGTCGACGAGCACGTCCTCCCCTTCCACGCGGACCGGGTAGACGTCGACCGGCTCGGTCGCCGGCAGGTTGGTGGGCTCGCCCGTGCGCAGGTCGAAGCACGAGCCGTGCAGGTAGCACTCGATGGTGGGGGCGCCGTTGAACTGCTCGACGTCCCCCTCGCTCAGCGGGACGTCGGCGTGCGAGCACCGGTCCTCGAGGGCGTAGAGCTGCCCCTCGAAGCGGACGACGGCGACGTCGATGTCCGCGAGCTCGACGCGCAGGGCGCCGTTCTCGGGGACGTCGGACAGTCCGCAGACGCGTTCGAAGGCCATGGTCAGGCGACCTCGACGGGCTGGATCGAAGAGGCAGGGTCCGGGTCCGAGAACGCAGCACCGAGGCGCGTCTCGATGGTGCCCATCAGGCGGTCCTGGAGGGCGTCGATCCCGATGTTCTGGACGACGTCGGCGAAGAAGCCGCGGACGACCAGGCGTCGGGCGGTCTCGGCGTCGATGCCGCGCGAGCAGAGGTAGAACAGCTGCTCGTCGTCGAACCGGCCGGTGGCGCTGGCGTGGCCGGCGCTGACGATCTCCCCGGTCTCGATCTCCAGGTTCGGCACCGAGTCGGCGCGGGCGCCGTCGGTGAGCACCAGGTTGCGGTTGAGCTCGTAGGTCTCGGTGCCGGTCGCGGCCGGGCGGATGCGGACGTCGCCGATCCAGACCGTGCGCGCGCCCTCACCCTGCAGCGCACCCTTGTAGAGCACGTTGCTGGTGCAGTTCGGGACGGCGTGGTCGACCCAGAGCCGGTGCTCCTGGTGCTGCGTCTGGTCGGAGAAGTAGACGCCGAAGAGGTCCGCGCGGCCGCCGGTGCCGGAGTACTGCACGTTGCTGACCAGGCGCACGAGGTCGCCGCCGAGGGTGACCACGACCTGCTTGTACGTGGCGTCCCGGCCGACGACGGCGTCGTACTGCCCGCCGTGCACGGAGCCGGGAGCCCAGTCCTGGACCGAGACCAGCGTGACCTGCGCGCCGTCGCCGGCGAGCACGGTCACGCCGCCGGAGTACTTCGCCGGGCCGGTGTGGTCGAGGACGACGGTCGCCTTGGCGAACGCGCCGACGTCGATGACGAGCTGGCCCCAGACGACGTCGTCGCCGCCGGTGCCGGCCAGGGCCAGGGTCACCGGGCGGTCCAGCTGCGCTTCCTTCGCCACGCGGACGACGTCGGCGCCACCGGCCCGCTGGCGGGTGAGGGCGGCCAGCCGGTCGACGGGCTCGGGCAGGCCCTTGATCAGCGGGTCGCCGGCGTCGACGCGGCTCAGCTCGACGCCCTCGGGCAGGTCGGTCGTCCAGGTGAGCCGCGCGTCGGAGGCGGCGCCGTCCAGGAGCGGACGGATCCGCTTCATGGGCGTGAACCGCCACGTCTCCTCGCGCCCGGTGGGCGCGCCGAAGACGTCCGGGTCGGTGGAGGTGAGCCGTTCCGGCGGCGAGCCGGTCGGCGTGGGTCCACCGTGCGAGTGCGCACCCGGGGACGCGTTACCGGCGCTGCCGGTGTCGGATGCCGGGGTGGTCGGCGGGCCCGCCTGGGCGCCCACGCCCGGAGCGAAGAGCTCCGAGGCGAGGGTCGCGGGCTGGGTGGTCAGGTCGGTCGTACCGGTGGTCGAGTCGGTCATCAGCCGACGGCACCTTCCATCTGCAGTTCGATGAGCCGGTTGAGCTCGAGGGCGTACTCCATGGGCAGCTCGCGGGCGATCGGCTCGACGAACCCGCGCACCACCATCGCCATGGCCTCGTCCTCGGACATGCCGCGGCTCATGAGGTAGAAGAGCTGGTCGTCGCTGACCCGCGAGACGGTGGCCTCGTGGCCCATCGAGACGTCGTCCTCGCGGACGTCGACGTAGGGGTAGGTGTCCGACCGGCTGATCGTGTCGACCAGCAGGGCGTCGCACTTCACCGTCGACTTGGAGCCGTAGGCGCCCTCGTCGATCTGGACGAGGCCGCGGTAGGAGGTGCGGCCACCGCCACGGGCGACGGACTTGCTGATGATCGTCGAGGAGGTGTGCGGCGCGGCGTGCACCATCTTGGCGCCGGCGTCCTGGTGCTGCCCCTCGCCCGCGAAGGCGATCGAGAGCACCTCGCCCTTGGCGTGCTCGCCGGTCATCCAGACCGCCGGGTACTTCATCGTCACCTTGGAGCCGAGGTTGCCGTCGACCCACTCCATGGTCGCGCCCTCGTGGGCCACGGCCCGCTTGGTGACCAGGTTGTAGACGTTGTTCGACCAGTTCTGGATGGTCGTGTACCGGCAGCGCGCGTTCTTCTTGACGATGATCTCGACGACCGCGGAGTGCAGCGAGTCGCTCTTGTAGATCGGCGCGGTGCAGCCCTCGACGTAGTGCACGTAGGCGCCCTCGTCGACGATGATCAGCGTCCGCTCGAACTGGCCCATGTTCTCGGTGTTGATCCGGAAGTAGGCCTGCAGCGGGATCTCCACGTGCACGCCCGGCGGCACGTAGATGAACGAGCCACCCGACCAGGTCGCGGTGTTGAGCGCCGCGAACTTGTTGTCGCCGGACGGGATCACCGAGCCGAAGTACTCCTGGAAGATCTCCGGGTGCTCCTTCAGGGCCGAGTCGGTGTCCAGGAAGATGACGCCCTGGTCCTCGAGCTCCTTCTGGATCTGGTGGTAGACGACCTCGGACTCGTACTGCGCGGCGACACCGGAGACGAGCCGCTGCTTCTCGGCCTCCGGGATGCCCAGGCGGTCGTAGGTGTTCTTGATGTCGTCGGGCAGGTCCTCCCACGAGGTCGCCTGGGCCTCGGTGGAGCGCACGAAGTACTTGATGTTCTGGAAGTCGATGCCGGAGAGGTCGGAACCCCAGTCGGGCATGGGCTTGCGGCCGAAGAGCTTGAGGGCCTTGAGGCGGCGCTCGAGCATCCACTCGGGCTCGTTCTTGCGGGCGGAGATGTCGCGGACGACGTCCTCGTCGATCCCGCGACGAGCGGAGGCACCGGCGACGTCGGCGTCGGCCCAGCCGTACTCGTACCGTCCGAGCTGATCGATCTGCTCGTCCTGCGTCAGCGGCGTGCTCACCGGCTGCTGGGTGCTGGTCATGCGGGCGTCCTCTCCCGGTCGTTCGCGAGGGCAGTGCTGGACTGTTCGGTGGGCGCGCTGTGGGGCGCTGCTCGCTCACCAGGTACAGGGCGTGCGGGGGCCGTTCTGTTCCCCGGACGCAGGGGCCCTGGGAGGTGTGTGGTGCAGATCCCGTCGCCGTGGGCGATCGTGGCCAGCCGCTGCACGTGGGTGCCCACGAGCCGGCCGATCACCGCGGTCTCGGCCTCGCACAGCTGGGGGAACTCCGCGGCCACGTGCGCCACCGGGCAGTGGTGCTGGCAGAGCTGCCCCCCGCCGGAGATCGCGGAGGCCGTGGCAGCGTAGCCCTCGGCCGTGAGCGCCGCGGCCAGGGCCTGGGCCCGGTCCACCGGCGCTCCCCCGGCCGCGCGCACGGCGCTCTCGACGGCGCTGGAGGCGCGGGCCTCGAGCCCGGCGAGCTGCTGCTCGGCGACGGTGCGGACGGCGTCGGGGCCACCGGAGGCCGCGACGAACCGGAGCGCGGTCAGCGCGAGGTCGTCGTAGGCGTGCGGGAAGGCGGAGCGGCCGGCGTCGGTGAGGTGGAACCGCCGGGCGGGGCGGCCGCGGCCGCGATGCCCGTCGGACCCGGTCCGCCCGGCCACCCGCTCCTCGATCCGCCCGGCGGCGACCAGGGAGTCGAGGTGCCGGCGGACGGCGGCCGGCGAGATGCCCAGCCGCGCGGCGAGCTCGGTGGCGGTCTGCGGCCCGTGCTCGAGGAGCAGGGCGCTGACGCGGTCGCGGGTACGCCCGTCGTCGGCCGGGGCCGACGAGCGCGGGGGTGCCACAGCGCTTTCCACAACACGAGTGTGTCTTAAATCGAGGACCCTGCAAGCAAGGTCAACCTAAGAAGTGGTCGGCCGTCGCCCTCCGCGTGACGAGCGTCACCCAGGCGTGCCCGACGGCACTCCGGCGCGAGCGGCGGGCGGGTCGCCGCCACCTAGCATCGGAGGCGTGCCGGTCCTGCCCACGTCCTTCTCCCCCGCGACCATCTCCCGCCTCGCGCTGGTCAACGCCGTCGCCAACGGCCTGATCGTCGTCACCGGCGGCGCCGTGCGGCTCACCGGCTCGGGGCTGGGCTGCCCGACCTGGCCGCGGTGCACCGAGGAGAGCTTCGTCAGCACCGACGAGCTGGCGATCAACGGGGCGATCGAGTTCGGCAACCGGCTGCTCACCTTCGTCGTGGCCGCGGCCGCGATCGCCACCGTCGTCGCCGTCTGGCGCTCGCCGCGACGGGACCTCCGACGGCTGGCCGTCGTCACCTTCCTCGGCGTCCCGGCGCAGGCCCTGCTCGGCGGCGTCACGGTGCTCACCGGGCTCAACCCGTGGACGGTGGCCGCGCACTTCCTCGTCTCGGCGGTGCTGGTCGCCCTCGCGACGACCCTCTGGCTGCGCTCGCGCGAACCCGGCGTCGGCCCGCCGCTGCTGCGCCGCCCGTTCGTCCTGCTCACGTGGGGCATCGCCGCCGCGACGGCGGCCGTCATCGTCGTCGGCACCATCGTCACCGGCAGCGGCCCGCACAGCGGCGACGTGGACGAGAACGACATCCCGACCGGCAACCGGATCGGCATCGACACCGAGCTGATCAGCCAGCTGCACGCCGACGTCGTCTTCCTGCTGCTCGGCCTGACCGTCGCGCTGCTGGTCGCCCTCTACGCCACCGACTCCCCCGACCGCGTCCGCCGGGCCGCCCGCGACCTGCTGATCGTCCAGCTGGCGCAGGGCGTCGTCGGCTACGTCCAGTACTTCACCGAGCTGCCGATCGCGCTCGTGCTGCTGCACATGCTGGGCGCGGTGCTGATCACCGCCTACACCGCGCGGCTGGTCTGGTCGGTCCGCGGCCCCGCCTCCGAGCTCCCGGTCAGCCCCACTCCCGAGAAGGCCGCCGCCACCCGCTGACCCGCGCCGACGAGGTGCGCTGATGCGCCGTTCCGGTCACCGGTTCGGCCTGTCCGCGCACCACGTCAGTCGTGCCAGACGAGGACGACCGCGACTGATCCGTCCGGCGACTCCCAGCGACTGGCGGTGACCCGCGCGGGGGCGCTGCGCGCGTCGGCCCAGGCCGGCCAGGCGTCCTCCTCGTCGTGCCATACGAGGTGCCCGCCCGCGAGGTAGGTGACCACCGGCGCGCCGGCCTCGACCAGCGACTCGACCTCGGCCGCCGCGATGCCGTTCACGCGCAGCGAATAGGTGCGCCAGTCGAGCCCGAGCAGCTCCCCCATCCGCGCGTTGGTCAGGTCGCGCCGCACGGTGGGCTCAGACGATGGCGTCGACGATGATCGCGACCATCAGCAGCGACAGGTACGAGATCGAGACGTGGAACAGCGACATCGACTTGATGTCCCCGCCGCGCTTGATCCGGCCCAGCAGCCGGTGCGACTCGAGCACGAACCAGGCGCCGAGGAGCACCGCGGGCACGGTGTAGCCGAGGCCGATCCCGTAGTCGGTGGCCACCGGCCACAGCAGCAGCGAGACGGCGACCGTCACGTACGCCCAGGCGACCGACTGCCGGCCGACGGAGAGCTCGCTGGTCACCACCGGCAGCATCGGGACGTCGGCGCGCGCGTAGTCGTCCTTGAACCGCAGGGCCAGCGCCCAGAAGTGCGGCATCTGCCAGGCGAAGACGATGCCGAACACCACGACGGCCGGCCAGTCCAGGGAGCCGGTCACGGCCGCCCATCCGATGAGCACCGGAGCCGCGCCCGGGACCCCGCCCCACTCGGTGCTGCGGCGGGTGTGCCGCTTGAACACCATCGTGTAGAGCACGGCGTAGTAGAAGATCGCCCCGGCCGCGAGCGCCGCGGCCAGCACGGTGGTGGTCGCGAGCAGCAGCGCGATCGAGGTGACCGTCAGGACGATGCCGAAGATCAGCGCCGCGCGGGGCGTGACCTCGCCGGTGACCAGCGGCCGCTTCTGCGTGCGCTGCATCAGCTTGTCGATGTCGCGGTCGAAGTAGCAGTTGAAGACGTTGGCCGCACCGGCGGCGAGCGTGCCGCCGAGCAGCGTGAACAGCAGCAGCGACAGCGACGGCCAGCCTCGGTCGGCGAGCATCATCGCCGGCACGGTCGTCACCAGCAGCAGTTCGATGATCCGGGGCTTGGTGAGGCCCACGAAGGCCAGCACCCGGCGCCGCACGACGGCCGTGCGGCCGGTCGACGAGCGGGTGGACTCCCGGCGCGAGGCGGCGGCGGAGCGCTCCGAGAGCGCCGTCACAGGACGCCCTGGGACGCGGCGGCGCGCTCGCAGCAGTGCACTGCAGGCCAGGCGGGAAGCACGAAGGGGCCTACTCCGAACCGGGGATGGGAACGCGGCCCACTATAGCCCGCGGAGGCCTCCTCCCTGGGCGCGGCTCCGGTTCCGCCCGGCTAGGCTTGATCGCGTTGATGCTGCATGTGCAGCGGGTAGGGCCGACGTCGACGACGACGCGCTCCCGGTCCGGCAACGGGCCGGAGGGGCCGCGGCCCGTCGCTGCAGACGCACGTCGTCCGCCCGGGCGCAGTCCTTTCCCCGGGCGGCCCGCCAGGCCCGACCCGAGGGAGCACCGAGCCACGATGGCACCGGACAGCACGAGCACGGAGAACACCCAGAGCACCGAGCCCGAGGCTCCCGCCGAGGCCGCGACGGACTCCCCCACCGGCTCCCCGAACCAGCCGCACCCCACCCTCCCCGAGGGCTTCGGCGACCTCGACCGCACCGCGATCGACACCGCGCGCGTCCTGGCGATGGAAGCCGTGCAGCAAGCCGGCAACGGCCACCCCGGCACCGCCATGAGCATGGCGCCGGCGGCGTACCTGCTCTTCCAGCGCTGGCTGCGGCACGACCCGACCGACCCGCAGTGGGTCGCGCGCGACCGGTTCGTGCTGTCGATGGGGCACTCCAGCCTGACGCTCTACGTGCAGCTGTACCTCTCGGGCTACGGACTCGAGCTGGATGATCTGCGCGCTCTGCGTACCTGGGGATCGCTCACCCCCGGTCACCCCGAGGTCAACCACACGCCCGGCGTCGAGACCACGACCGGCCCGCTGGGGCAGGGCGTCGGCAACGCCGTCGGCATGGCCATGGCCGCCCGCCGCGAGCGCGGCCTGCTCGACCCGGACGCCCCCGAGGGCGAGAGCCTCTTCGACCACACCGTCTGGGCCTTCTGCTCCGACGGCGACCTCGAGGAGGGCGTCAGCGGCGAGGCGTCGTCCCTGGCCGGCACGCAGCGGCTGGGCAACCTGGTCCTGGTCTACGACGACAACAAGATCTCCATCGAGGACGACACGACCGTCGCCTTCACCGAGGACGTCGGCAAGCGCTACGAGGCCTACGGCTGGCACGTCCAGCACGTGGACGACGGCGAGGACCTCGCCGCCCTGGACGCGGCGCTCGCCGCCGCCAAGGCCGAGACCCGCCGCCCGTCGATCATCGTGCTCCGCACGATCATCGGCTGGCCGGCCCCGAACAAGCAGAACACCGGCGCCTCCCACGGCTCCGCGCTCGGCGAGGACGAGGTGCGGGCCACCAAGGAGATCCTCGGCTTCGACCCCTCGACGTCCTTCGACGTCGACGCCTCGGTGCTGGCGCACGCCCGGAAGGTCGTCGACCGCGGCCGCTCGGCGCACGCCGAGTGGCAGGAGCGCTTCACCGCCTGGCAGCAGGCCAACCCCGGGGGCGCCGCGCTGCTCGAGCGCATGACCACCCGCACGCTGCCCGACGGCTGGGCGGAGCAGCTCCCGAGCTGGCCGGCCGACGAGAAGGGCGTGGCCACCCGCAAGGCCTCCGGCGAGGTGCTCGCCGCGCTCTACCCGGCGCTGCCCGAGCTGTGGGGCGGCTCGGCCGACCTCGCGGAGAGCAACAACACCGCGGTGAAGGGTGAGCCGTCGTTCCTGCCGGCCGACCGTCAGACCAAGACCTGGTCCGGCGGCCCCTACGGGCGCACCCTGCACTTCGGTGTGCGCGAGCACGCCATGGGGGCGGTCATGAACGGGATCGCCCTGCACGGCGGCACCCGCGTCTACGGCGGCACCTTCCTCACCTTCTCCGACTACATGCGCGGCGCCGTGCGGCTGGCGGCGCTCATGCAGCTGCCGGTCACCTACGTCTGGACGCACGACTCGATCGGCCTGGGCGAGGACGGCCCGACCCACCAGCCGATCGAGCACCTCGCCGCCCTGCGCGCGATCCCCGGCCTCGACGTGGTGCGCCCCGCCGACGCCAACGAGGTCGCCGTCGCCTGGCGGACCATCCTCGAGCACAACGACCGGCCCGCCGGGCTGGCGCTGTCCCGGCAGAACCTGCCCGTCTTCGACCGGTCGCAGGTCGCCTCGGCCGAAGGCACCGCCCGCGGCGCCTACGTGCTGGCCGAGGCCTCCTCCGGCGCACCGCAGGTCATCCTGCTGGGCACCGGCTCGGAGGTGCAGATCGCCATGGCCGCGCGCGAGCAGCTCGAGGCCGACGGGATCCCGACCCGTGTCGTCTCCGTCCCGTGCGTCGAGTGGTTCGCCGCCCAGGACCGCGCCTACCGCGAGGAGGTCCTGCCGCGCACCGTGCGGGCCCGCGTGAGCGTGGAGGCCGGCATCCCCCAGGGCTGGCGCGACTTCGTCGGCGACGCCGGGCGGATCGTGGGAATCGACCACTACGGCGCGAGCGCTGCCTACGGCGTGCTCTACGAGAAGTTCGGCTTCACCGCCGAGGCCGTCGTCGCCGCTGCTCGCGAGAGCATCGAGGCAGCCTCCGGTGAGCCGGCCGGACCGCTCGGCCCCGACGCGTCGGGCGTCCTGCACTCCCCCACCGGCGATCGCTGATCTCCCGAGCGACCGTCCGCCAGCCGCACACGACCACGCCCGGAGGGCTCCTGTCATGGCACAGAACGAGAAGCTGGCCGAACTGAGCTCGGCCGGGGTCGCCGTCTGGCTCGACGACCTGTCCCGCGACCGCATCCGCAGCGGCAACCTGCAGTCGCTGGTCGACGAGCACTCGATCGTCGGCGTCACCACCAACCCGACGATCTTCGCCGCGGCGATCAGCGGGTCGGAGTCCTACGACGACCAGCTGCACGCCCTGGCCGTCCGGCAGGTGAGCGTCGAGGAGGCGCTGCGGACCATCACCGGCGCCGACGTCCGGGACGCCTGCGACCTGCTCGCACCCGTGGCCGACCGCCGGCCGGGTGACGGCCGGGTCTCCCTCGAGGTCGCCCCGGGCCTGGCGCACGACACCGATGCGACCGCGGCCGAGGCGGCGCACCTGTGGTGGCTGGTGGACCGGCCGAACCTGTTCATCAAGATCCCGGCGACCGAGGCCGGCCTGCCGGCCATCCGGACCTCGATCGGCAAGGGCATCAGCGTCAACGTCACGTTGATCTTCAGCCCCGACCGCTACCGCGAGGTCATGGACGCCTACCTGTCCGGCCTCGAGGACCGGCTGGCCGACGACCCGCAGGCCGACCTGTCCGGCATCGCGTCGGTCGCCTCGTTCTTCGTGTCCCGCGTGGACACCGAGATCGACAAGCGGCTGGACAAGGCGGGGGCGGACGCCGCCCTGAAGAGCAAGGCCGGCGTCGCCAACGCCCAGCTGGCCTACCAGGCCTACGAGGAGGTCTTCTCCTCCGAGCGCTGGGCGGCCCTCGAGGCGAAGGGTGCCCGCCCGCAGCGCCCGCTCTGGGCCTCCACCGGGGTGAAGAACCCCGACCTCCCGGACACGCTCTACATCAGCGAGCTCATCGCCCCCGGCACGGTGAACACCATGCCGGAGAAGACGCTCATGGCCTACGCCGACCACGGCAGCCCGGGCACCCCGGTGCAGAAGTCCTACGACGACGCGGCCGGGGTCATGCAGGCCGTCGCCGACGCCGGCGTGGACCTCGACGACGTCTTCCGGGTCCTGGAGGACGAGGGCGTGCAGAAGTTCGTCGACTCCTGGGACGAGCTCACCGAGTCGGTGCGCACGCAGCTGGAGGACAAGAAGTGAGTTTCGAGGTCCACGTCGAGGGGATCGAGGTCCCCGACGACGTCCGGAGCCGGCTCACCGCGGACGACGTCGCCGCCCGGCTGGCCCGCAAGGACGCCACCCTGTGGGGGCCGGAGGCCGAGAGCGAGGCGGCGATCCGGCTGGGCTGGCTGGACCTGCCCACCTCGTCGCGCTCCCTGGTCGAGCAGCTGGCCCAGCTGCGCGAGCAGCTGCAGGCCGAGGGCCTGGACCGGGTCGTCCTGTGCGGAATGGGCGGCTCGTCGCTCGCGCCCGAGGTGATCTGCCGGACCGCCGGGGTGCCCCTGGTCGTGCTCGACACCACCGACCCGGGCCAGGTCGCCGCCGCGATGACCGACCTCGAGCGCACCGTCGTCGTGATCAGCTCCAAGTCCGGGGGCACGGTCGAGACCGACAGCCAGCGCCGCGCGTTCCAGGCCGCGTTCGCCGAGGCCGGCCTGGACGAAGGCCAGGTCGGGGCGCGGTTCGTCGTCGTCACCGACCCGGACTCGCCGCTGTCGGAGACCGCGGCCGCCATGGGCGCCCGTGCCGTCTTCCTCGCCGACCCGACCGTCGGTGGCCGCTACAGCGCGCTCACCGCGTTCGGTCTGGTGCCCTCGGCGCTGGCCGGCGTGGACGTCGGCGCGCTGCTGGACGACGCGGAGGAGCTGGCCGAGCAGCTGGCCCAGCCGGACAACCCGGCGTTCGAGCTCGGGCTCGTCCTCGGTGCTGCCGCCGCGCAGGGCCGCGACAAGCTCGCGCTGGCCGACACGCAGCGCGGCTCCGGGATCGAGGGCTTCGGCGACTGGGCCGAGCAGCTCGTCGCCGAGTCCACCGGCAAGGAGGGCCGCGGCATCCTGCCCGTCGTCCTCGAGTCGGCCACCGCCCCCGGGTCCGCCGCCGACGACACTTTGCTGGCCCTGGTCGGCACCGACGCGCCACCCGCGGCGCCGTCGCTGGCCGTCACCGGCCCGCTGGGCGCCCAGTTCCTGGGCTGGGAGTACGCCACGGCCGTGGCGGGCCGGGTGCTGGGCATCAACCCCTTCGACCAGCCCAACGTGACCGAGAGCAAGGAGAACACCTCCGCGATCCTCGACGCGGGGCTCCCGGACGAGCAGCCGCTCGCGACGATCGGCGCGATCGAGGTGCGCGGCAGCGGTGGCGTGCTCGACGGCGTCGACCTCAGCGCGCACGACGGCGTCGCGCTGGCCCTCGACGCGCTGCTGGCCGCCGTCCCCGACCGCGGCTACCTGGCGGTCATGGCCTACCTGGACCGGCTCGCCGACGCCAGCGCCGCCGACCTGCGCTCCGCGCTGGCCGCCCGCACCGCCCGCGCCGTCACCTTCGGCTGGGGGCCCCGGTTCCTGCACTCCACCGGCCAGTACCACAAGGGCGGCCCGCAGGCGGGTGCCTTCCTGCAGGTCACCGGGGCGATCGGCACAGACCTCCCGGTGCCCGAGCGGCCGTTCACGTTCGGCGGCCTGCAGGCCGCCCAGGCCGCCGGCGACCGGAAGGCCCTGGCCGACCGCGGCCGGCCCCTCCTGCACCTGCACCTGACCGACCGGGCCGCGGGCATCGGCCAGCTCCTCGCCGCGCTCGCCTGACCGACCCGCCGCAGCGCAGTCCCACGCCGACCACGAGGACCACGAGGACGGACATGATCTCCAACCCGCTGCGCGATCCGCGTGACCGGCGGCTGCCGCGGGTTCCCGAGCCGTGCGCCCTGGTGGTCTTCGGCATCACCGGCGACCTGGCCCGCAAGAAGCTGCTGCCGGCGGTCTACGACCTCGCCAACCGCGGCCTGCTGCCGACCAACTTCGCGCTGCTCGGCTTCGCCCGCCGCGACTGGGGCGACACGGAGTTCGCCGACCTCGCCCGAGAGGCCGCCCGGAAGCACGCGCGCACTCCCTGGCGGGAGGAGGTCTGGCAGCGGCTGGCGACGAGCGTCCGCTTCGTGCAGGGCTCGTTCGACGACGACGACGCCTTCGACGAGCTCGCCGGCGCCCTGGCCGAGCTCGAGGGCAGCCACGGCATCGGCGGCAACGCGGCGTTCTACCTCTCCATCCCGCCGGCGATGTTCCCGACCGTGCTCAAGCAGATGCAGCGCACCGGGATGGCCGAGAGCACCTCCGACCGCTGGCGGCGGGTGGTCGTCGAGAAGCCCTTCGGCACCGACCTCCCCTCCAGCCGCGCGCTCAACGAGCTGGTCGACTCGGTCTTCGGTGCCGACGACGTCTTCCGCATCGACCACTACCTGGGCAAGGAGACCGTCCAGAACCTGATGGCGCTGCGGTTCGCCAACACCCTGTTCGAGCCGGTCTGGAACGGCCATCACGTCGACTCCGTGCAGATCACCATGGCCGAGGACGTCGGCATCGGCGGACGGGCCGGTTTCTACGAGGAGACCGGAGCCGCCCGGGACGTGCTGCAGAACCACCTGCTGCAGCTGCTGGCGCTCACCGCGATGGAGGAACCGGTCGAGTTCTCCGCCGAGCAGATCCGGATCGAGAAGCTCAAGGTCCTGCGCGCCATCTCCCTTCCGGACGACCTGCGGACCTTCGCCGTCCGCGGGCAGTACGAGCAGGGCTGGCTGGCCGGTGAGCGCGCCCTCGGCTACCACCAGGAGGAGGGCGTCGACCCCCGGTCGACCACCGAGACCTTCGCCGCCGTCCGCCTCGGCGTCGAGACCCGGCGCTGGGCCGGGGTGCCGTTCTACCTGCGCACCGGCAAGCGGCTGCCGCGCCGGGTCACCGAGATCGCCCTGGTGTTCAAGCGCGCGCCGCACCTGCCCTTCGCGGACACCGACACCGAGGAACTGGGCAACAACCAGCTGGTCGTGCGGGTGCAGCCGGACGAGGGGGTCACCCTCAAGTTCGGCTCGAAGGTGCCCGGCAGCGTCATGGAGGTCCGCGACGTCTCGATGGACTTCCTGTACGGCGAGCAGTTCACCGAGGCCTCGCCCGAGGCCTACGAGCGGCTGCTCCTCGACGTCCTGCTCGGCGATGCGACGCTCTTCCCGCGCAACGCGGAGGTGGAGGCCTCCTGGGCGGTGATCGACCCGCTCGAGGAGTTCTGGGCGGGCACGGAGCCCGATCCGTACCGCGCCGGTGAGTGGGGGCCGCGCTCCGCGGACGAGATGCTCGCCGCCGAGAAGCGCCAGTGGCGGCGACCGTGACCCGCACCCAGGGCAGGAATGGCCATTTCTGCCCCTTCGCGGCACCCCGAGCAGAGGAGCGACCGTGACGACGCTGTGGGACACCACCGGCTCGGCCGTGGTCAAGGAGCTGGCCGCCCAGCGGCGGACCGGCGGCGCGGTCCTCTCCGGGGTCGCGCTCACCCTGGTCGTCGTCGCGGACGAGACCCGGGTGGCCGAGGCCGAGGAGGCCGCCACCTACGCGGCCGAGATGCATCCCTGCCGGGTGCTCATCGTGGTCCGCCGGCAGATCGAGGCGCCGGTGCCGCGGCTGGACGCCGAGGTGCAGATCGGCGGTCGGCTCGGCCCGGGCGAGGCGGTCGTGCTGCGCATGTACGGGCGGCTGGCCCTGCACTCGGAATCCGTGGTGCTCCCGCTGCTGGCCGCCGACGCACCTGTCGTCGCCTGGTGGCACGGTGCGCCGCCGGAGCGGCTGGCCACCGACGCGCTGGCCGTCATCGCCGACCGCCGGATCACCGACGCCTCGCTGGCCCCCGACCCGCGGGCCGCGCTGCGCATCCGGGGCGAGGACTACGTCCCCGGCGACACCGACCTCACCTGGACCCGCAGCACCGCGTGGCGGGCCGTCCTCGCCTCGACCGTCGACTCGGTCGCCGGCCGCCGCGCCGACGCCGTGCGCATCATCGGCGGCCGGATCGAGGGCGATCCGCACAACGCCACCGCGCAACTGCTGGCCGGCTGGATCTCCTCGCGCTGCGGCTGCAGCATCGAGGTCACCGACGGCACGCAGCACGCCGGCCCCAGCGGGGTCGAATCCGTGGTCCTGCAGCTCGATCAGGACGAGGAGGTCCGGATCACCGCCGACCACCGCGGCGGCGCGATCATCTCCCAGCCCAACCGCCCCGATGGGACGGTGGCGCTGCCCGCCCGCGCGCTGGGTGACCTGCTGAGCGAGGAGCTGCGCCGGCTCGACCCGGACGAGCCCTACAGCGACGCCCTCGAGTCCGCGACGGGGCTGACCGGGCTCACCGAGCGGTCCCCCGAGCGCGGGCACGTGTGGTTCGATCCCTCGGAGGACGACGACGAACGGGACGACACCCCGGCAGCGAGGAGCGGATCGTGAGCCTCTCCCCCGGCGACGAGGCAGCCCGGCGGCTGGCCGCGTCCGAACACCCGGCGCCGGACGTCGTCATCGAGCCCGACGCCGACCGGCTGGCCCGCAGCGTCGCCGAGGCCCTGGTCGCCCGGCTGGCCGCGGCGCAGACGCTGCGCGCCACCGCCTCGGTCGTCCTGACCGGGGGCTCCATCGGCATCGCCGTCCTGGAGCACGTGGCCGCCCTGGCCGCCGAACCGGTGCGCGAGACGGTGGACTGGGGGTCCGTGGACGTGTGGTGGGGCGACGAGCGCTTCGTCCCCGCCGCTGACGACGAGCGCAACGAGAAGGCGGCGCGGCGCGCACTGCTGGACGGCGTCGGCGTGGACCCCGCGCGGGTGCACGCCATGCCGCCCTCGGACGGCTCCTTCGCCGAGCCGGAGGACGCCGCCGCCTGGTACGCCGGCGAGCTGGCCGCCGCGGCGGGCGACGACGGCGCCGTGCCGCGCTTCGACGTGCTGCTCCTCGGCATGGGGCCCGAGGGGCACGTGGCCTCGATCTTCCCGGACTCGCCCGCCGTGAGCGACGAGCGTCCGGTGTTCGCCGTCCGCGACTGCCCGAAGCCTCCGCCGACGCGGGTCAGCCTCGGTTTCGGCGCCATCGCCGCGGCGGACGAGGTGTGGCTCGTGGTCGAGGGTGAGGGCAAGGCCGAGGCGGTCGCCCGGGCGTTGTCGGGCGAGAACCCGCGGGATCTCCCGGCCGCCGGCGTGCACGGCATCCGCGCCACGAGGTGGCTGCTCGACGTGGCCGCGGCGAGCAGGCTCCCGGGACGTTCCTGATCCTCGATCCGTTCGTCCGGGTGCACCGGGAGCGCCACGAGCGGTGACGGCGGGCCGTGCCCGTCGGCGGTGGACGACGGAAGGCGCTGTCGTGCGTGCCGGGCAGCCCCCACCCTGACGCTCACGAGGCCGGGAGCCCCCGGCGCCGGGAGGAGGGGTCCGCCCATGACCACCACCGAGCAGCGCACCGCGACGATCCTGCCGACGCCGCGTCCCGGCGCAGCGGACGACCTCGTCACGCTGGGGACGACCACCCCGGCGCCGGCCACCCCCGGACGCGCCGCACCCCGGGCGCGGCCGCCCCGCTACTACTGGGACGTGGCCGCCGCCGCGTGGCGCACGCGCCACGCGGACTGAACGTCAGGCCCCGCGGCGGGCGCGGAGGCGGGTGAGCGCCTCCTCGAGGAGGGCGTCGCCGTCGGCGTCGGTGCGGCGCTCCCGGACGTAGGCCAGGTGCGTCTTGTAGGGCTCGTTGCGCGGGGCCGGCGGCGGGTTGCTCTGGTCCTGCCCGGCGGGGAGCCCGCAGCGGGGGCAGTCCCACAGCTCGGGGACGTCGGCGTCGCTGGCGAAGGCGATCCGCGTCTCGTGTCCGTTGGCGCACCAGAACGGCAGCCGGCGCCGGGGTGCGGACTCGCCCCGCTCCGCCTCGCCGATCGGACCTGCGCCGACCCTGCTGCCCCGGATCGCGTTGCCACCAGCCACGAGCGCCCCCTGATCTCCGACCCGAGCGTGTGGCAGATCACCACCGCGGGCGAAGTCTAGGGCCTGGAGGGGCGATCTCCGATCACGTTTCGCACGCGATCTGCGGCCAAGCGGAGCGGTTCAGCCGACCTTGACGAGCAGGCCCAGCCCGACGATGCACACGGTCCAGATCAGGGCCGTGAAGATCGTGAGCCGGTTCAGGTTCTTCTCCACGACCGACGACCCGGACAGGGACGCGGACGCCGCGCCACCGAACATCGAGGACAGGCCGCCGCCCTTGCCGCGGTGCAGCAGGATGAGCACCACGAGCAGCGTGCTGGTGAGGACCAGCAGCACGTTCAGGACGACCTCCATCAAGACCTCTCCAGGCTCGGGACCGGCGACGGGCACCGGATCTCGTCCCCGAGCCTAACCGACCGGCGGGCGGTCACCGGTACGCCGTCGTCAGCGGATGCCGGCCGTGGCGAGGTCGTAGCCGTTGTAGGCCTCCATCACCACGCCGTTGCGCAGCCGCTGGCCGGCGACCAGCTGCACCCGGGGCTCCGCGAGCGGCACGTACCCGGCGGTCTCCTCGGCCGCGGCGGACACCGCCCGCCAGGCGTCCCGCGCCGGATCGCCGATGCCGGCCGCCCGCGCGGTGTCGATGAGCGTGTCGATCGCAGGGTCGGCCAGCCGGGCGAAGTTCGTGTTGCCCACCGAGCGGATGCTCCGCCCGTCGACCAGCGGCCCCAGGAGCGACTCCGGGGTGGGGAAGTCCGGGGTCCGGGTGACCAGGAGGATGCCGTAACCGTTCGCCGCGACGCTGTCGGGGTTGCCGACGTCCCTGGCGTAGTAGGTGGCGGGGTCCAGCGGGCGCACCTCCACCTCGATGCCCACGGCGCCCAGCTGCCGCACGAGGACGTCGGCCACGTCCGCGCTCGCGGGCCCGTCCGGTACGGCGAGCACCGTGGCGAAGCCCTCGGGCCGGCCGCACTCCTCCAGGTGGCGCCGCGCCGCGTCGGGATCGGGTCCGGGGTCGGGATCCTCGGGGCCGCCGCCCAGCGCCCCGGTCCACAACCGGGACACGCGGTCCGCGTTCCCCGCGCCGCCGAAGGCCTCCTGCAGCTCCCGGCGGTCGACCGCGGCCGCCACCGCAGCGCGGCAGGAGACGTCCTCGAACGGCGCCACGTCGGTGGGCAGGGCGAGCAGGCGCATCGCACCGGTGGCCACGTCGTCGACCCGGGCGCGCAGCTCCTCGCCGTCCTCGCCCTCCAGCCGGGCGGTCGTGGGCGCCTGCACACCCGACCCCGAGATGTCGACGTCGGCCGAGCCGGCCAGCAGGGCCTGGTCGCGCTCCACCCCCGAGAGGCCGTACCGCACCACCACGCGGTCGGGCAGGGCGGTGCGGACGTCGTCGGTCGCCGGATCCCACTGGGGATTGCGGTCCAGCTGGATGCCGGTGGCGACGTCGACGGAGGTGATCGCGTACGGCCCGGAGGAGACCGGGTCGATCCCGTAGTCGCCGCCGGTGTCCGCCTCGGCGGGAACCGGACTGCTGGAGGGCAGCGCCAGCACGTAGGGCAACTGGGGCGAGGCGGTGCGCAGCCGGAACACGATCGTCCGGTCGTCGGGGGTCTCCACCGACGCCAGCCCGAGCCGGTCCGGGGCCTCGTCCTGGTACGGGCCGGCATAGGGGTTGGCCCGGTCGTCCAGCAGCTCGACGACGTAGGTGGGCCCGCCGACGATGACCTCGGCGGCGAAGGACCGCTCGATGCCGTACTTGACGTCGCGGGAGGTGATCGGGAGCTCGTTCTCGAACCTGACCCCCTCGCGCAGGGTGAACGTCCAGCTCAGCCCGTCCTCGGACACGGTCCCGAGGTCGGTGGCGAGGTCCGGCACGAGCTCGTCGGTGCGGCCGGGCTCCGACGAGTAGGTGACCAGGGTGCGGGTGTAGAGGCGCATCAGGTTCCACATCCCGGGGGTGTAGGACCGCTGGGGATCGAGGCTGTCGACCTCCCCGGCCACCACCCGCAACGTGCCGCCGGCCGTCTCCGACGGCGCGCGGACGCCGGTCACTCCGCCGTCGGGCTCGCCCTCGACCGCAGGCACGTCGGTGCGGCCGCCCGCGCCGCCGAGGCAGCTGACCGCCAGCACCAGGACGACGACGACCAGGACCGCCGCCGCCAGGACCGCCCGCCCCTGCCGTCCCTGCGCCCAGGACGGCAGACGCCGGGTGAGTCGTTCGAGCGTCTCGTTCACGACGTGTGCGTTCCCGCCCCCGGTTGTGCGGCCGGCGGCGGTCAGCGTGGGACTAGCTGGCCTCGGCGGCGCTTCGACAGATCTGTGCGAACTCGTCGGCGTCCAGGCTGGCACCACCGACGAGAGCGCCGTCGACGTCCGGCCCGGCCAGGATCCCGGCCGTGTTCGCGGCCTTCACCGACCCGCCGTAGAGGATACGGACGACGGCGGCCGTCTCCGGCCCGAATCGCTCGGCGAGCCGCGCCCGCAGTGCGCCGCAGACCTCCTGCGCGTCCTCGGGGGTGGCCACCTCGCCGGTGCCGATCGCCCACACCGGCTCGTAGGCCACGACGACGCCGCCGGCCGCGGGATCCCCGGCGACCTGCTCGGCGGTGAGGCCCTCGAGCGCGGCGTCCAGCTGGGCGGTGCAGTGCGCGACGTGCTCCCCCGCCTTGCGGACCTCCAGGCCCTCCCCCACGCAGACGATGGGCACCAGCCCGTGCCGGAGCGCGGCCCGCACCTTCGAGCCGACGACGTCGTCGGTCTCGGCGTGGTACGCCCGCCGCTCCGAGTGCCCCACCACCGCGTAGGTGCAGGCCAGCGCGCTGAGCATCGCGCCGCTGACCTCACCGGTGTAGGCGCCGGAGTCCTGCGCAGAGACGTCCTGGGCGCCATAGCCGATGGCCAGCTTGTCGCCGGCCACCAGGGTCTGCACGCTGCGCAGCGCCGTGAACGGCGGGACGACGACCACCTCGGCCGCCTCGAGCTCGGCCGGCTTGAGCGAGAAGACGACCTTCTGCACCAGCCCGATGGCCTCGAGGTGGGTGAGGTGCATCTTCCAGTTGCCGGCGATCAACGGCCGCCGGCCGGTACGGGCCGGGGGCTGCTGGGTGCGTGCCATTGCGTCGTTCCCCGCTCAGTCGGTGAGCACCGCGAGGCCCGGCAGTTCCCGGCCCTCGAGGTACTCCAGCGACGCGCCGCCGCCGGTGCTGATGTGGCCGTAGGAGGCCTCGTCCAGGCCCAGCTGCCGCACCGCGGCGGCGGAATCCCCGCCACCGACGACCGACAGCCCGGCCACGGCGGCGACGGCCTGCGCCACGCCCCGGGTGCCCGCCTGGAACGGCGCCAGCTCGAACACGCCCATCGGGCCGTTCCAGAAGACGGTGTGCGCGGCACCGAGCTCGGCGCCGAACACCTCGACGGTGCGCGGGCCGACGTCGAGGCCCATGAGCCCGTCGGGGATCTGCTCCACCGGGACGACGCTGGTCTCCGCGTCGGCGCTGAACGCCGTCGCGGCGACGACGTCGACCGGCAGGACGATCCGGTCGCCGGCCGCGGCGAGCAGCCGGCGGCAGGTCTCGACCTGGTCGGCCTCCAGCAGCGAGCCGCCCACGCCGTGGCCCTGCGCGGCGAGGAAGGTGAAGCACATCCCGCCGCCGACCAGCAGCCGGTCGACCTTGGGCAGCAGCGCCTCGATGACGGCCAGCTTGTCGCTCACCTTGGAGCCGCCGAGGACCACCACGTACGGGCGCTCGGGGTCGGTGGTCAGCCGGGTCAGGACCTCGAGCTCGCGGGCGACCAGCCAGCCGGCCGCGTGCGGCAGCCGCTGGGCGACGTCGAACACCGAGGCGTGCTTGCGGTGCACCGCGCCGAACGCGTCGTCGACGTAGAGATCGGCGAGTACGGCGAACCGGTCGGCCAGCTCGCCCCGCTCGGCGTCGTCCTTGGACGTCTCGGCGGCCTCGAAGCGGACGTTCTCCAGCAGGAGGACGTCGCCGTCGCCGAGGGCCGCCGACTTCGCGCGGGCGTCGTCGCCGGCGACATCGGCGGCCAGCGGCACCGTCGTCCCCAGCAGCTCACCGAGCCGCGCCGCGACCGGCGCGAGGGAGAACTGCGGGTCCGGCGTGCCCTTGGGCCGGCCGAGGTGCGCGGCCACGATCACCCGGGCGCCGGCCTCGCGCAGGGCCTGCACGGTGGGCAGGCTGGCGCGGATCCGGCCGTCGTCGGTGATCTGGTTGGTCTGCTTGTCCAGCGGGACGTTCAGGTCGGCGCGTAGGAGCACGCGCCGACCCGAGACGCCCTCGGCGAGGAGATCGTCGAGAGAGCGCATCGTCAGAGGGACTTGCCCACCAGCGAGGTGAGGTCGACGAGGCGGTTGGAGTAGCCCCACTCGTTGTCGTACCAGCCGAGCACCTTGACCATGTTGCCGAAGACCTTGGTCAGCTTGGCGTCGTAGATGCAGGACGACGGGTCGGTGACGATGTCCGAGGACACGATCTCGTCCGACGTGTAGGTCAGGTACTTCCCGAGCGGGCCGGCGGCGGCCTCGCGGTAGGCGGCGTCGATCTCCTCGGCGGTCGCCTCGCGCTTGAGCTGCACGGTGAGGTCGGTGGCCGAGCCGGTCGGGACCGGGACGCGGATGGCGTAGCCGTCGAGCTTGCCCTTGAGCTCGGGGATGACCAGGCCGATGGCCTTGGCGGCGCCCGTGGACGTCGGCACCATGTTGAGGGCGGCGGCGCGGGCGCGGCGCAGGTCCTTGTGCGGGCCGTCCTGCAGGTTCTGGTCGGCGGTGTAGGCGTGGATGGTCGTCATCAGGCCGCGCTCGATGCCGAACGCGTCGTTGAGGACCTTCGCCAGCGGCGCCAGGCAGTTCGTGGTGCAGGAGGCGTTGCTGATGATCGTCTGCGAGCCGTCGTAGAGCTCGTCGTTGACGCCCATGACGATCGTGATGTCGTCGTCGCTGGCCGGCGCGGAGATGATGACCTTCTTCGCGCCACCGGCGTCGACGTGCTTGCGCGCGTCGGCGGCCTTGGTGAAGAAGCCGGTCGACTCGACGACGACGTCGACGCCGAGGTCGGCCCACGGCAGGTTGGCCGGGTCGCGCTCCGAGAGCACCTTCATCTTGGTGCCGCCGATGGTGATGCCGTCGCCGTCGGCGACGACCTCCTGCGGCAGGCGGCCCAGGATGCTGTCGTACTTGAGGAGGTGTGCCAGAGCCTCGTTGCTCGTGAGGTCGTTGACCGCCACGATCTCGATGTCCTGGCCGCTGGCCGCGACGGCCCGCCAGAAGTTGCGGCCGATCCGGCCGAAACCGTTGATGCCTACTCGGACCGTCACTGCAGACCTCCACGTCGAGTTCGCGTTGTCGCGTCACCGGGTCGCGCGCACCGCACGACCTCGCTGCCGCAAACCCTATCTGCCGCGCCCGGCCCCGGCGCACGGTCGTGCGCGGGAACCACCCGGAACGGCGAGATCGCCGATCTCGCACGGTTCCCGGAGGGAAGACGTGCGAGATCGGCGATCTCGACGGGAGACGGTCGCTACTGCGTGAGCATGTCGTCGGTGACGACGGATTCCGTGTCCGGGATGCCCAGGTCCTTCGCCCGCTTGTCTGCCATCGCCAGCAGACGCCGTATGCGCCCGGCAACGGCGTCCTTGGTCATGGGCGGGTCGGCCCGCTGGCCGAGCTCCTCCAGCGAGGCCTGACCGAACTCCAGGCGCAGCCGGCCGGCGACGAGCAGGTGCTCGGGGGCGTCGTTGGCGAGGATCTCCATCGCCCGCTCGACCCGGGCGCTGGCCGCCACGGCCGCCCGCGCCGAGCGGCGCAGGTTGGCGTCGTCGAAGTTGGCCAGCCGGTTGGCCGTCGCCCGGACCTCGCGGCGCATGCGCCGCTCCTCCCAGGCCATGACGGCGTCGTGGGCGCCCATGCGGGTCAGCAGCGCGCTGATCGCGTCGCCGTCCCGGACGACCACGCGGTCAGCACCCCGGACCTCGCGCGCCTTGGCGGCGATGCCGAGCCGGCGCGCGGCGCCGACGAGCGCCATGGCCGCCTCCGGACCGGGGCAGGTCACCTCCAGCGAGGAGGACCGGCCGGGCTCGGTGAGCGAGCCGTGCGCCAGGAACGCGCCCCGCCAGGCGGCCTCGGCGTCGTTGATGCTGCCGGACACCACGGCCGGCGGCAGGCCGCGCACCGGGCGGCCGCGCTGGTCGACCAGCCCGGTCTGCCGGGCCAGGCCCTCGCCGTGCTTGGCGATGCGCACGAGGTACCGCACGCCGCGGCGGATGTTGCCGCCGGCGAGCACGCTCACCCCGCTCGTGTAGCCGTAGACCTCGCTGATGTCACGCCGCAGCCGTCGGGCCACCGAGCCGGTGTCCAGCTCGGCCTCGATGACCACCCGGCCACCGACGATGTGCAGGCCGCCCGAGAAGCGCAGCAGCGCGGTGACCTCCGCCTTGCGCTCGGAGGTCTTCGTGCACTCCACCCTCGAGAGCTCGTCCTTCACCATGGCGGTCATTGCCACGTCGTCCACCCCCACGTAGCTACGGGGCTACCCGTCGTCGTCCCCCGGGTTGTCGCCATGAGCGGCGTCCCCTCTTCCCCCTCGTACCGGCCAGGTCCGTGCGTCGCATACCCGGCCGGAAGCCTCTACTCGTTCAGCGCACCCCGACCACGGAGGCCAGAGCGGCGGACAGACGCACCGGATCGTGCCGGGGCGCACCGTCGAGTTCCGCAACCGGCGCCAGGACGAGCTCGGCACCGCACGTGCGCACCGCAGACAGGAGACCACGGCGGTCAACCACCGAGTCCGCATCGGCGATCACGCTGTGCAACGGCACTCCGCCCAGATGCGCCTGCAACACGGTCACATGCTCCTCCGGTGAGAACCCGTCCGTCTCACCGGGCTGTGGCTCCAGGTTCAGCACCACCACCACCTTCGCCGCCGCGGCGGTCAGCGCCGCCCGGAGCTGCGGGACCAGCAGGTGCGGCAGGACCGAGGTGTACCAGGAACCGGGACCCAAGGAGACCACGTCGGCCGCGGCGATCGCCTCGAGCACGGCGGGGTGGACCGGCGGGTCGGCCGGGGAGAGCCGGATCTCCCGCACCCGGCCCGGGGTGGTGGCGATCGCCACCTGCCCGCGGATGGTGCGCACCTGCGCGTGGTCCTCCCGGTCGACCGGCTCCACGCGAGCCACCAGGTCCAGCGGCACGTCGGCCATGGGCAGCACCCGGCCGCAGGCGCCGAGCTGGGCGGCGAGCTCGTCGAGGGCCCGCACGGTGTCGCCGCCGTGCAGCTCGACCAGACCGGTCAGCAGCAGGTTGCCCACCGAGTGGCCGGCCAGCCCACCGGTGCCCCCGAGCCGGTGCTGCAGGAGCGCCGCCAGCGACTGCTCCCGCTCCCCTGCCCCGGCCAGGGCGGCCAGGGCCATGCGGAGGTCCCCCGGCGGCAGCACGGGCAGCTCGCGGCGGATCCGGCCGGACGAGCCGCCGTCGTCGGCGACGGTGACCACCGCCGTCACGTCGTCCGTCAGCCGCCGCCAGGCGGCCAGCGACGCAGCCAGCCCGTGCCCTCCCCCGAACGCGACGACCCGGAGCGGTCGGCCGTCCTGCAGCCCCCCGGCGCCCACTACTCGCGGCCCAGGTCGCGGTGCCTGGCCACGGCGGCGATGCCGTCGGCGGTGAGCCGGCGGGCGAACTCCTCGCTGATCGCCACGCTGCGGTGCTTGCCGCCGGTGCAGCCGACCGCCAGCGTCAGGTAGCGCTTGCCCTCGCGCCGGTAGCCGGGCACGAGCAGCCGCAGCACCTCGGTGTAGCGGTCGAGGAACTCCGCGGCGTCCTCCTGCCCCAGCACGTAGTCCCGGACGCCCGGGTCCTTGCCGGTGAAGGGGCGCAGCTCGGGGATCCAGTGCGGGTTCGGCAGGAACCGCGCGTCGACGACGAGGTCCGCGTCCAGCGGGACGCCGTACTTGAACCCGAAGCTCATCACCGTCGCGGTGAGCGGTGGCGTCTGGCCCTCGCGGGCGAAGGCGTTCTCGATCGTCGCGCGCAGCTGGTGCACGTTGAGGTCGCTGGTGTCCACCCAGAGGTCGGCCTCGCCGGCGATGCCGGTGAGCAGGTTCCGCTCGGCGGTGATGCCGTCGACGAGCGTGCCGTTGCCCTGCAGGGGGTGCTCGCGCCGGTTGGACTCGTACCGCCGCACGAGCACCTCGTCGCGGGCGTGCACGTAGAGCACCCGCGGGCGGTGCCCGGCCTCGGAGAGGACGCGGATGGCCTCCTGCAGATCGCTGGTGAAGGCCCGGCTGCGGACGTCCACGACCGCGGCGAACCGCCGCAGGTCACCGCGGGCACCGAGCTCCACCATCGGCAGCAGCAGCGCCGGCGGCAGGTTGTCCACGACGAACCAGCCGAGGTCCTCGAGCACCCGGCCGGCACTGTTCTTGCCCGCCCCGGAGAGGCCCGTGACGACCACGACCTCGAGCGGCTGCGTCTCGGTGCTGGCCCCGTCGAGGCCGGGCACGCCGGCGGTCGTCGGCCCGGGACCGGGCAGACCGGCCGTGGGCGCGCTGGTCCGCGGATCACTCATGACGCCACCCGCCCGACCTCGGCGGTGCGGCCGGCACCGGACCGGGGGGTGCCCCGCTCCGCCGGGCCGGAGGGCGCCGTCGTCGTCTCGAGGGCGGGGTCGGCAGGGCCGGCCGCGCCACCGGGGTCGGCCACACCGGCCGGGTCGGCCGGCTCGGCGATCGCCGCCTGCACCGCCTCGGCCGTGCGCCGGCCGATGCCCGGAACGGCCATCAGCTCCTCCACCGTGGCGGCCCGCAGCCGCTTGAGCGATCCGAACTCCTTCATGAGCGCCTTTCGCCGTGTCTCGCCGAGCCCCGGGACGTCGTCCAACAGGGAGACCAGCATGGTCGTGGACCGCTTCTGCCGGTGGTAGGTGATCGCGAACCGGTGCGCCTCGTCCCGCACCCGCTGCAGCAGGTAGAGCGCCTCGGAGGTGCGCGGCAGGATCACCGGGTCCGGGTCGCCCGGCAACCAGACCTCCTCCATCCGCTTGGCCAGCCCGCAGATCGCGACGTCGACCACGCCCAGCTCCTCGAGCGACCGGGCCGCGGCCGCGACCTGCGGAGCGCCACCGTCGACGACCAGGAGGTTCGGCGGGTAGGCGAACCGGCGCGGCCGCCCCTCCTCCGCCGCGACGCCCTGCTCGTCGCGGCGGTCCTGCTCGTCCTTCACGTGCCGGGCGAAGCGCCGGCGGACGACCTCGGCCATCGCCGCGGTGTCGTCGGTTCCGTTCGTGACGGAGAACCGGCGGTAGTCGGACTTCTTCGCCAGACCGTCCTCGAAGACCACCATGCTCGCCACCACGTTCGTCCCCTGCACATGGCTGACGTCGATGCACTCGATCCGCAGCGGCGCATCCGGCAGCTCCAGGGCCTCCTGCAGCTCGCTGAGCGCGAGCGAACGGGCGGTGAGGTCGCTGGAGCGCTTCACCCGGTGCCGGGCGAAGGACTCCTTCGCGTTCCGCTCGACGGTCTCCATCAGGCTGCGCTTGTCGCCGCGCTGCGGCACGCGGAGCGAGACCTTGCCGCCGCGGAGCTCCTCCAGCAGCTCGACGTAGACGTCGGCGTCGTCGGGGAGCTCGGGGACCAGCACCTCGCGGGGCACCGCCTCCCCCGCCTCACCGACCCCGGTCTGCTCGTCGACGCCGCCGTAGACCTGGAGGAGGAACTGCTCCACCAGCTGCCCGGTGGTGACCTCCTCGACCTTGTCCACGATCCAGCCGCGCTGACCGCGGACCCTGCCACCGCGGACGTGGAAGACCTGCACGGCGGCCTCGAGCTCGTCCTGGGCGAAGGCCACGACGTCGGCGTCCGTGCCGTCCCCGAGGACGACGGCCTGCTTCTCCATCGCCCGGCGCAGCGCGCCGAGGTCGTCCCGCAGCCGCGCGGCCTTCTCGAACTCCAGGTTCTCCGACGCGGCGGCCATCTCGCGCTCGAGCCGCTTCATCATCTGCTCGGTGCGGCCGGCCATGAAGTCGCAGAAGTCGTCGACGATCCCGCGGTGCTCCTCGGCGCTGACCCGGCCCACGCAGGGCGCGGCGCACTTGCCGATGTAGCCGAGCAGGCAGGGCCGGCCGATCTGCCCGGCCCGCTTGAAGACGCCGTTGGAGCAGGTGCGGGCCGGGAAGACGCGGGTGAGGGTGTCGAGCGTCTCGCGGATGGCCCAGGCGTGGGCGTAGGGGCCGAAGTAGCGGACGCCCTTCTTCTTGGGCCCGCGCATGACCTGCAGCCGGGGGTACTCCTCGTTCAGCGTCACGGCCAGCGACGGATAGCTCTTGTCGTCGCGGTAGCGGACGTTGAAGCGGGGGTCGAACTCCTTGATCCAGTTGTACTCGAGCTGGAGGGCCTCGACCTCGGTGCCGACGACGGTCCACTCGACGCTCGACGCGGTCGTGACCATCTGCCGGGTGCGCGGGTGCAGGCCGGCGACGTCGGCGAAGTAGCTGTTCAACCGCTGGCGGAGGCTCTTGGCCTTGCCGACGTAGATGACCCGGCTGCCGACATCCCGGAACCGGTAGACCCCGGGGCTCTCCGGGATCGAGCCGACCGCAGGGCGGTACGTGGAGGGGTCGGCCATGCGACCAGATTAGGTCGGAGGGGTGACACGCCGCCGAGGCCGGGGCCCGGCCGCCCCACGCGTCACATCGAGGCCGGACAGCCGTCAGCCGGGGCCCGCTCGGCGGGCCCCGGAACGGGGGTGTGGGTTCGGTCGGGGTCAGCCCGCCGGCTGCGAGCGGCGCACGGTGACGCCCCGCGGCACGCGGGCCGACGCGGCCCGGACCGCGGGGGCGGCCGAGCGCGCGACGCGGCGGACCAGCGACACGCCCGCCATCAGCGCGATCGGGACGGCGACGAAGTCGAAGGCGTCGGAGACGGCCCGCGTGGCCACGACGGCCAGCGAGACGCCGAGGATCGTGAGCAGCACGGCGACGGACAGGATGCTCGCCCCGGGGCCGCTCTTGCCCTGCCACGGCTGACCGCAGTGGCTCATGTCGGGGTCGCAGTCGGGCGTGAGCGCGCTCATCGCGGCCTCCTCGTGGGCCATGGGCGGCCCTCAGTGACATCAGTCACACGGAGGATAGACCCGGAGTGACCACGATCACAAGCGCACGGGCCCGGCTCGCCGGAGCGGCGTCTTGACGGCGAGGACCGGGCGTCCGGCCCGGCGGCACCGGGTCAGAGCACGAGACCGAGCCCGCCGTCGACGAGCAGGGTCTGGCCGGTGGCGTAGCGGGTGCCGATGAGCCCGACGCAGGCGTCGGCGATGTCGCCGGGCGTGGCGACCCGCTCCAGGGGAGCCATCGCCGTCACGCCCTCCTTGATCTGGTCCCAGGTCTCGGTCCACGGCGTCGCGACGAGACCCGGGGCCACCGCGTTGACCCGCACCCGGCCGCCGGCGTGCTTGGCGAGGAGCGTCGTCAGGTGGTCGACGGCGGCCTTCGACACGGCGTAGGGCAGCGAGCTGCCGGTCTGGCGGATGCCCGCGATCGAGGTGATGTTGATGATCCAGCCGTCCTCGGCGGCCCGGAGCAGCGGGAGCGCGGCCTGCGACACGAGGAAGGTCCCCACGACGTTGACGCCCAGCACGCGGTTCCAGTGGTCGACCGTGACGCCCTCGATGTCCGCGAGCGGGACGTCGGCGGTGACGGCGGCGTTGTTGACCAGCCCGTCGAGCCGGCCCCAGCGGTCCTGGGCCGCCGCCACCAGCCCGTGCGCCGTGCCGGGGTCGGAGATGTCCCCCTGCACGTAGCAGGACTCCCCCAGCTCGCCGGCCAGCCGCTCCCCGGCCTCGACGGAGGAGGCGGAGTTGACGACGATGCGCGCGCCCGCGGCCGCCAGCCTGCGCGCGACGGCTTCGCCGATGCCGCTGCTCGAGCCGGTGACGATGACGACGTGGTCGGTGAGGTCCATGCGCGCAGTCTGTCGCGCCCGGCACCGACGGGGGAACGGGGCCCGTGACGCGACGGGGCCCGCCCCCGGGTGCGGGAGCGGGCGCCGTCGACGGCCTCAGCTGGCCTTCTTGCGCGTCCTCTTCTTGGGCGCGGCCGCCGCGGCGACGGCGTCCTCGTCGAGGATCTTCGCCAGGTACCGGCCGGTGTGGCTCTCCGGCACGGTGGCCACGAACTCCGGCGGCCCCTCGGCCACGACCGTGCCGCCGCGGAACCCGCCCTCGGGGCCCATGTCGATGAGCCAGTCGGCGCTCTTGATGACGTCGAGGTTGTGCTCGATGACGATGACCGAGTTGCCCTTGTCGACCAGGCCCTGCAGGACCAGCAGCAGCTTGCGGATGTCCTCGAAGTGCAGGCCGGTGGTCGGCTCGTCGAGGACGTAGATGCTGCGGCCGTTGGACCGCTTCTGCAGCTCGCTGGCCAGCTTCACCCGCTGCGCCTCACCACCGGAGAGCGTGGTGGCCGGCTGGCCGAGCCGGACGTAGCCGAGGCCCACCTCGGTGAGGGTGCGCAGGTAGCGCGCGATCGCCGGGATGGCTGCGAAGAAGTCGGCGGCCTCCTCGATCGGCATGTTCAGGACCTCGGCGACCGTCTTGCCCTTGTAGTGCACCTCGAGGGTCTCCCGGTTGAACCGGCCCCCCTTGCACACCTCGCAGGGCACGTAGACGTCCGGCAGGAAGTTCATCTCGATCTTCAGCGTGCCGTCGCCGGAGCACGCCTCGCAGCGCCCGCCCTTGACGTTGAAGGAGAACCGGCCGGGCAGGTACCCGCGCATCTTCGCCTCGGTCGTCTGGGCGAAGAGCTTGCGGACGTGGTCCCAGACCCCGGTGTAGGTGGCCGGGTTCGAGCGCGGGGTGCGGCCGATCGGCGACTGGTCGACGTGCACGACCTTGTCGAGGTGCTCGAGGCCGGTGATGGTGCGGTGCCGCCCGGCGACCATGCGCGCACGGTTCAGCTTGTTGGCCATCGTCGTGTAGAGGATGTCGTTGACCAGGGTCGACTTGCCCGACCCCGAGACCCCGGTGACGGCGACCAGGACACCCAGCGGGAAGGCCACGTCGATGCCGCGCAGGTTGTTCTCGCGGGCACCCTTGACGACCAGCTCGCGGCCCGGCGTCAGCTCGCGGCGCTTCTCGGGGATCTCGATGGACCGGCGCCCGGAGAGGTACTGCCCGGTGATCGACCGCTCGCTGGCCAGCAGGTCGGCGACCGTGCCGCTGACCACGACCTCCCCGCCGTGCTCGCCGGCGCCCGGGCCGATGTCCACCACCCAGTCGGCCACCTTGATGGTGTCCTCGTCGTGCTCGACGACGATCAGGGTGTTGCCCATGTCGCGCAGCCGGATCAGCGTCTCGATCAGCCGGCTGTTGTCCCGCTGGTGCAGCCCGATCGACGGCTCGTCGAGCACGTACAGCACACCGACCAGGCCGGACCCGATCTGGGTCGCCAGCCGGATGCGCTGCGCCTCGCCACCGGCCAGCGTCGCCGCCGGACGATCGAGCGAGAGGTAGTCCAGGCCGACGTCGACCAGGAAGGAGAGCCGGGCCTGGATCTCCCGGAGCACGCGGTCGGCGATGACCCGCTCCCGCTCCCCGAGCTCCAGCGCGCCCAGCCACTGCGACGCCTCGCCGATGGAGAGGTTGGTGACCTCGGCGATCGACCGGCCCTCGAGCTTCACGGCCAGGATCTCGGGCTTGAGGCGGGTGCCGTGGCAGACGGGGCACGGGACGTCGCGCATGTAGCCCTCGTACTTGTCCCGCATGTAGTCGCTGTCGGTGTCGTCGTGCCGGCGCTCGAGGAAGGGCAGCACGCCCTCGAAGGCGGCGTAGTAGCTGCGCTCGCGGCCGTACCGGTTCTTGTAGCGGACGTGCACCTGGTCCGGCGAGCCGTGCAGGATCGCCTTCTGCACCTTGGCCGGCAGCCGCTCCCACGGCTCGTCCATGGAGAAGCCGATCTGCTGGGACAACCCGCTGAGCAGCCGGCTGAAGTACTCGTTGCTCATCGAGCTCGACCACGGGGCGATCGCGCCCTCGGCGAGGCTCTTCTCGGGGTCGGGGACGACCAGCTCCGGGTCGACCTCCTTCCGGGTGCCGATGCCGGTGCACTCGGTGCAGGCGCCGAACGGCGAGTTGAACGAGAACGAGCGCGGCTCGAGCGCCTCGAAGGACAGCCCGTCGTCGACGCAGGCGAGGTGCTCGGAGAAGGTGCGCTCGCGCTGCGGGTCGTCCTCGGGCACGTCGACGAACTCGAGGACGACGAGCCCGCCGGCCAGGCCCAGCGCCGTCTCGACCGAGTCGGTCAGGCGGCGCTTGGCGCTCTCCTTGACGGTGAGGCGGTCGACGATGACCTCGATGGAGTGCTTCTCCTGCTTCTTCAGCTTCGGCGGCTCGGTGAGCGAGTGCACGACGCCGTCGACCCGGACGCGGGAGAAGCCCTGGGTCTGCAGCGAGCTGAACAGGTCGACGTATTCGCCCTTGCGGGCGCGGACGACGGGGGCGAGCACCTGGAAGCGGGTGCCCTCCTCCATGCCGAGCACCTGGTCCACGATCTGCTGCGGCGTCTGCCGCGAGATCGGCTTGCCGCAGTTGGGGCAGTGCGGCTGGCCGGCGCGGGCGTAGAGCAGACGGAGGTAGTCGTAGACCTCGGTGATCGTGCCGACGGTCGACCGCGGGTTCCGGTTGGTCGACTTCTGGTCGATCGACACCGCGGGCGACAGGCCCTCGATGAAGTCGACGTCGGGCTTGTCCATCTGGCCCAGGAACTGGCGGGCGTAGGCCGACAGCGACTCGACGTAGCGGCGCTGACCCTCCGCGAAGATCGTGTCGAAGGCGAGGCTCGACTTGCCGGAGCCGGAGAGGCCCGTGAACACGATGAGCGCATCACGGGGGAGGTCGAGGTGGACGTCCTTGAGGTTGTGCTCTCGGGCGCCGCGGACGACGAGCCGGTCCATGTGATCCCTGTCGGTCGCTGGTGGATGTCGCGGGTGCTGGTGCTGCTGCGGCCGCACCGGAGGGCGCCGCGGAACTGCTGGGTGCAACGCCCGTGCCGGTCGTGGTCGTCCGCTTCCGCGGTGTGACCTGCGCCCGTCCGGGCGAGCGGGCTCAGGTCGCGGTGGTCGCCTGATCCGGAGAGTCGGGGACGGGCACGGTCGGGTCGAAGACGGGCGCGTAGCGGCGCCACGGGAGCCGGCGTTCCAGCTCTCCGGCCAGCCAGAGTAGTCGTCCCTCGGCCCCCGGGGGGCCGACGAACTGGACGGCCACGGGCGGTCCGTCGGGGCGGCTGCCGCCCGGGAACACCGCGGCCGGGAGGCCTGCCAGGTTCCAGGCCGCCGTCCACGGCGCCCAGCGCGCGTTGGCGGTGATGTTGGCCAGGAACGACCGCTCGTGCCACGGCCGGGCGGCCAGCGGCGGGCCCGTCGTCACCGGGGTGAGCAGCAGGTCGACGTCGCCGAAGAACTCCACCATCCGCTGGCGGAAGCGCTCCTGGGTGCGTGGTCGCACCAGGCCGAGCCGGCGGACGATCCGGCCCAGACGGGCGTGGCTGCGACTGCGGGGCTGGAGCTCGTGCCGGTCGATGCCCAGGAACTCGGCGTCGTCCTCGGCCCCGGCCATCCAGCGGACCAGCGCCCCCGCCGCGGCGCCCGGGGTGATCGGCGGGTCGCGGCGGACGACGGTGTGCCCGGCGCCCTCGAGCTCGGCGACCACGGCGTCGACCACCGCGCGGGTGGCGGCGTCGGCCCCGACCCCGGGCACCGGGGAGCGCGTGCTGACGGCGATGCGCAGCGGCCGCTCGGGGGCGGGCTGCGGCGCGGGCGTCTCCCCCGCCAGGACGGCGTGCGCGAGCGCGAGGTCGGCCACCGTCGTCGCCAGGGCGCCGTTGACGGCCATGCCCGACCAGTCGTCCGCGCCGATGCCGCCGGGGACGACGCCGCTGCCGGGCTTCAGCGTGACCAGCCCGCAGGCGGCCGCCGGCAGCCGGAGCGACCCCATGCCGTCGTTGCCGTGGGCGATCGGCACCGAACCCGAGGCGACGGCGGCGGCGCTGCCCCCGGAGCTGCCGGCCGGCGAGAGCGCGGTGTCCCAGGGGTTGCGGCTGACCGTGCCCGGCCCGTCGGTGGCGGCGTAGAGGCAGAGCTCCGGCGCGCGCGTGATGCCGACGACCACGGCGCCGGCCTTGCGCAGCCGGGTGACCACCGGGTGGTCCTTGCGCTCCGGCTCGCCGTGGCGGGCCGGGGAGCCGTCGGTGCAGACCTCCCCCGCGACCGCGACGTTGTCCTTGATCGCGACCGGGACACCGGCCAGCGGCAGCGCGAAGCGGGTGAGGCTGGCGTCGACCGCCGCGGCCTCGGCCAGGGCGGCGTCCCGCCGGACGACGCGGAAGGCCCCGATCCGGGCGTCGACGGCCGCGATGTGGTCGAGGTGGGCGCGGACCACGTCCACGGCGGTGATCTCCCCCGACCGCACGCGGGCGGCGATCTCCGCCGCGGTCAGGCCGACCAGGGACGGGTCGCTGGGCGTGCCCTCGGGATCCGCCGCCCAGGGAACGGGACGGCCCGTGCTCCCGTCACCGGCCCGCAACTCGATCGGGGGCAGGCCGAGACCTCCGCTAGCGTCCATGCCTGGACCGTAACGGCGGACGCCGACAGTTTTCGAACGGAGGCCGGAGATGAGCTCGTACACCGGGAACGTCGAGGTCGGTGGAGCGCCGGACGTCCGGGAGCTGCCCGGGCTGACGATCAGCAAGCTGGCGGTCAGCGAGATGGCGAACAACGCCTACCTGCTGCGCTGCACCGCGACCGGGGAGGCGCTGCTCATCGACGCGGCTGCCGAGCCGGAGGCGCTGCTGGCGCTCGTCGGCGACGCCCCGCTGCGCACCGTCGTCACCACGCACGGGCACTGGGACCACCACCGCGCTCTCCCCCAGGTCGTCGAGGCGACCGGCGCGGTGACGGTCGCCCACCCGGCCGACGCCGCCGACCTGCCGGTGCCGGTGCAGCGCCCGATCGAGCACGGCGACACCGTCGCCGTCGGCGAGCAGTCGCTGGAGGTCGTCCACCTCCGCGGGCACACCCCCGGCAGCATCGCGCTGGTCTGGCGCGGGGCCGGCGACGCGGGCACCCACGTCTTCACCGGCGACAGCCTGTTCCCCGGCGGCGTCGGAAACACCCAGCAGGACGCCGCCCGGTTCACCAGCCTGATCGACGACGTCGAGCAGCGGCTGTTCGGCGCGCTGCCCGACGAGACGTGGGTCTACCCCGGCCACGGCGGCGACACGACGCTGGGCGCCGAGCGCCCGTCCCTCCCGGAGTGGCGCGCCCGCGGCTGGTGAGCCGGCCCGTCAGACCCCGGCGACCTCGTCGTCCTCGTCGAAGGCGGCGGCCAGCTCGTCAGGGGTGCCGGGCAGGTAGAGCGGCAGGATCGACACGTTCCAGCCGGGACGGCGCTGGTCCACGCCGACCGCCAGATCCCAGGCGGCGCGGGCGGTCAGCGGGCCGAAGCAGCCCTCGTCGCCGTCCTCTCCGACCGTCACCTCCACCAGCCACTGGTCGGAGAGGTCCGCGGCGAGCTCGGCGAAGTCGGGCAGCGCCTCCTCGTCGGGTTCGGGTGCATCCGCCAGGACGGGATAGATGAGCGCCATGCCTCACCGTAGAGGGGTGGCGTCCGGGAGCGGCGCGTCAGGGCACCAGGTCGCCGTCGCCGTCGCCGTCGCCGTCGCCGTCGCCGTCGTCGAGCGGGGAGTCGACCTCCGCCGGAAGCCAGCGCGCCCACCACCGCAGGACGTGCTCGAAGCGCGCCAGCCGGTGCCTCGGCCGGCCCGATCGGGAGAGGTCGTGCCCCTCGCCGGGGAAGAGCAGCAGCTCCGAGGGGACGCCGCGACGCTTGAGCTCGACGTAGAGGCGCTGCCCCTGCTCCAGCGGCGTGGCCCAGTCCTGCTCGGCGTGGACCACCAAGGTCGGCGTGGTGATGGCCGGGGCGGCGACGAGCGCGCTCTGCTCCGCGAGCCGCGCCGGGTCGGTGCCCAGGTACTGGTCGACGAGGTACCAGCCGGTGTCGCCGGAGCCCACGAAGCTCACCGGGTCGGTGAACGCCCGCTCGACGACCGCCGCGGCGAACCGGTCGGTGCGGCCGATCAGCAGCGCCGTCAGGTAGCCGCCGTACGAGCCCCCCGTGACCCCGACCCGGTCGGCGTCCAGGGCCGGGTCCTCGAGCACAGCGTCGAGGAACGCGAGGACGTCCGCGGCGTCCAGCCCGCCCCAGCCGTGGCGGATCCCCCGCCCGTGCTCCGCCCCGTAGCCCGACGACCCCCGCGGATTGCACTGCACCACCGCGTAGCCGGCGGAGACGAGCACCTGCGTCTCGTCGAGCAACGTCCACCCGTACTGGCTGAACGGTCCGCCGTGCACGGTCAGCAGCACCGGGTGCGGCCCCGGACCGGGCGGCGTGGTCACCCAGCCGTGCACGGGGTAGCCGTCGGGGGCCGTCGCCGTGCGCTCGCGCATCCGGTGCAGCCGGCCGGTGGCGCCCAGCTCGCGGCCGAAGGCGGTGAGCAGCCGCCGCCCGCCCCCGGACAGCGCGACCAGCTCACCGGCCGAGCGGTCGTGCGCGACGGTGGCGACGACGACCCCTCCCCCGGCGGCGATGCCGCGCACCGTGAACGGCCCGTCGACGAGCACCTCCGCCGGTCCGCCGTCCAGCGGCACGCGCAGCAGCTCGACCGAGCCGCGCCGCTCCACCCCGACGAGGAGGGCGCCGTCCGCGAGCACGGTCGCCGGGGTGTCGTCACCCCGGTGGTGCGCCTCCGGATCGAGCAGCGGGTGCAGCGCGCCGTCGTCGGCGATCCGGCAGGGCACGGGTGACCGGGCGACGACGTCCAGCCCGTCGACTCCGAGGTCGGGGACGGCGGTGACGTAGAGGGTGCCGTCGGATCCGTACGCGGGGCCGGCGCACCGACCCCGCGATCCGGTGACCCGGCGCAGACCGGTGCCGTCGGTGCCGATCTCGTGCACGTCGCGCACCAGGTCCCGGTCGGCGCGGGGATGCCGGGCCGACACGAACGCCACGGCGGCGCCGTCGGGCCGCCAGGCGACGTCGGCGCAGTCGGCGTCCCCGGAGGTCAGCTGCACCGGCTCGGGCAGGGGCGCCGCGTCGTCGTGCCGGTGCGGCGGCAGGTCGAGGACGAAGACCTGGCTGCGGCGGTCGGTCACGAACCCGACGCCGTCCTCCCGGAACTGCAGCGTGGTGATCAGCCGGGGTGGCTCCGCCTCGGGTCCGATCCCCTCGACGGTGCCGTAGCGCCCGTGCTCGGGCACGCGGGCGACGTAGGCCAGCCGCCGGGAGTCCGGGGACCACACCGGGGTACCGGCGCCCAGCGGGTGGTCGGTGAGCCGGCGGGGCTCGCCGCCGGCGGTCGCCAGCAGCCAGATCTGCGGCTGCCCGCCGCGCTCGGCGCCCAGGTAGGCGATCCACCGGCCGTCCGGGGAGAACGCCGGCGCGCTGTCCCGGTGACCGGCGCTGATCGGCCGGGCCGGCGCCGACGCGTCGGTGGGGACGGCCCAGAGCTGACCGCGGTACTCGTCGGCCCCGAGGTCGAGCCGCTCCACGGCGACGACCGCCATCCGGCCGTCCGGGGAGACAGTGGGGACGCCCGGCGTGCGGAGGAGCGCGAGGTCGTCGGGGCGCATGGGAATCGACGCTAGTCGGTGGCCGTGCCGGCCCGTTCCGGGCCCGCGAGGCTCAGGTCGGGACCGGCCGGGCGCGGAGGGTGCTCACCAGCGCCAGGCTGCCGAGCAGGGGCAGCAGCGCGAGCAGCAGCAGGCTCCGGTCGATCCCGAGCACCTCCCCGGCCCCGCCGACGACGGCGGAGCCCACGCCCCCGCCGACGAGGAACACGAGCGTGGCGATGCCCAGGGCCACCCCGCGGACGTCGGGCGGGACGGCGTCGCCCACGGCCGCCATGAGGGCCGGCTGGCCCAGCCCGAAGGCGAGCGTCACGAGGATCACCGCCGTGACGAGGACGGCCGCCGAGCCGAGCGCCGCGCCCAGCGCGGCGACGGCCAGCGCGACCGCCGCGGTCGCGTCCGAGGTGACCAGCGAGCGGCCCGGCCCGAGACGCGCCAGCAGCGGACCGGCGAGGCGCGGGGCGAGGAAACCGGTGAGCGCGCTGGGCACCAGTGCCAGCCCCACCTGCAGCGGTGTCCACCCGCGTGCGGCGAGGACCGCCGGCACGGCGATGAGCAGGGCGAACCAGGCCGCCGGCACCGCCGACGCGGCCAGTGCGCTGCGGACGACGACGGGCTCCCGGATCACCGTGCGCGGCAGGAAGCCCTCCGGCCGCCGCCGTACCCGCGCCGCGACTGCCGGGACGCCGAGCCCCAGCAGCAGGGCGCCCGCCGTCGCCACCGCGACCCCCGACGCCGGCGACTGCACGAGGAGCACCAGCCCCGCCGCCGTCGCGGCCACGAGCACCGCGCCGAGGACGTCGAGCCGGGCACCGGTCCCCTGGGTGGGCAGCGCCCGCCACAGCGCGGGGATCACCAGCAGGCCGAGGGCGGGGAGCGCCACGACGGCCCGCCAGCCGGCGAGGTCCGCGACCAGGCCGCCCGCGAGCGGGCCCAGGGCGCTCACGGCGGCGGCCGTGCCGGCCACCTTCCCGAGCGCGGTCGTCCGGACGGCGCCGTCGTAGCGGGCGCTGACGATGGCCATGCCGAGGACCGGCACCGCGGCCGCGCCCATGCCCTGCAGCAGCCGGGCGGCCAGCAGCACCTCGATGCTGGGCGCGAAGCAGCCGAGGACGGCGCTGCCGGCCATGAGGCCGATGCCGACCAGCAGGGGCAACCGGATGCCGGCGAGGTCGGCGGCCCGCCCGTAGACCGCGGTCGCCACCGCCAGCATGAGGGCGTAGAGGCTGATGACCCAGGAGACCCCGCCGGTGGTGAGGTCGAGGTCGGCGGCGATGGCCGGCAGCGTGACCGCCACGGCCGCGCTGCCCATCCCGGCGAGACCGAAGAGCAGACCGACGAGTCCGGCGACGCGGCCGGCGTCCGTCGATTCACCCACGAACAGCCCCCAACCCGCCGGGGCCGGGGTCTGTTCCGCAGGCGACTAGCGCGGGTTGCGCGTCTCGCCCTTTTCCTCGGCGAGGCGGGCCTCCGCCTTGGCGGCGGCCTCCGGCCCACCGGTGGCCACCGACCGCGCCGTCTCGGTGTCGACGTCCGGCGCCCCCGGGGTGGCGATCTGGCCGCGCGTCTTGAGCAGGCTGGCGACCGTGGCGATGAGCAGGACGCCCAGGATGATCGAGAGCGACAGCCAGATCGGGATCTCCGGGATGCTGTCGATCGGCTCCCGCTCGCTCGCGAAGGGCAACTGGTTCTCGTGCACCGCCTCCAGGATCAGCTTCACGCCGATGAAGGCCAGGATCACCGCCAGGCCGAGCGAGAGGTACACCAGCCGCTTGAGCAGACCGCCGAGCAGGAAGTACAGCTGGCGCAGGCCCATGAGGGCGAAGACGTTGGCCGTGAAGACGATGAACGGCTCGCGGGTCAGACCGAAGATCGCCGGGATGCTGTCCAGCGCGAAGATCAGGTCCGTCGTGCCGAGCGCCAGGATGACCACGATCATCGGCGTCCACATCTTCTTGCCGTTCTCGCTCACCCGGATCTTGGCGCCGTGGTAGTCCTGCGTGATCGGCAGGACCTTCCGCATCCGCCGGATGAACGCGTTCTCCTCGTAGTCCTCGTCGTCGTCGCGGTGCCGGACGAGGTTGAACGCCGTGTAGATCAGGAAGACGCCGAAGATGTAGAAGACCCACACGAACCGCTCGATCACCACGGCGCCGAGCAGGATGAAGATCCCGCGCAGGACGAGCGCGATGATGATGCCGATCATCAGCGCTTCCTGCTGGAACTTCCGCGGCACCTGGAAGCGGGCCATGATGATCACGAAGACGAAGAGGTTGTCGACCGAGAGCGAGTACTCGGTGAGCCAGCCCGCGTAGAACTCCGTCGCGTACGTGCCGTTGGTGAACGCCAGCATCAGCAGGCCGAAGACCAGCGCCAGGCTGATGTAGAAGCTGACCCAGAGACTGGCCTCCTTGATGGAGGGCTCGTGGGGGCGACGGGCGACGATGGCGAGGTCCGCGAGCAGCAGGACGGTGAGTCCCACGAACGTCGCGACCTCGAACCAGACGGGGAGCTCCACGGGGCCAGACTCTACGGTGCGCGGAGCGCCGTCGCCGACGACGCACCCTCGACGGAGAGCACCGCGGCGAGCGCCCGCACCGAGCTCCGGAGCTCGCCGGCCGCCTCCTCGCCGAGCGCGCCGACGATCCCGTGCAGGACGCGGATCCGCAGCCCCTCGACCTGCTGCTGCACCACCCGGCCGCTCTCGGTGAGCTGCCAGGCGCCCGGGTGCACTCCGTCGGCGCCGGTCACGAGGCCACGAGCGCGGAGGGCCCGCAGGGTCGCCACCGCGGCGTCGTCCACCTGACCGGTCAGCTCGGCGACGACGACCGTCCGGTCGGCTCCCCCGGCCACCGCGAGCAGCGTCGACAGCTCGCCGCTCCGCAGGTTCGTCAGCTCCTCCACCCGCCGGCGCAGCCCCTCGGCGGCGCCGGCCAACCCGGTGAGGTCGTCCAGCAGGTCGAGGACGCCGGCCATCGAGGGCACGGCGAGCGGCGCGAACGTCGCGGGAGCGGTCACCGCTGGTCCGACCCGGCCGCGAGCGCGGCCCGCTCGTCCCTGTCGCGGCGGTTCTTCGCCAGGCTGGCCACCGTGGTCACCACGAGCGTCACGAGGATGACGCTCAACGACAGCCAGGTCGGGATCTCCGGGATCACGGTGATGTGCTCGCCGCCGTTGATGAACGGCAGCTCGTTGGTGTGCAGCGCGTGGATGACCAGCTTCACGCCGATGAAGCCGAGGATCACGGCCAGGCCGTAGGAGAGGTAGACCAGCCGGTCGAGCAGGCCGTCGATGAGGAAGAACAGCTGCCGCAGGCCCAGCAAGGAGAAGGCGTTGGCGGCGAAGACCAGGTAGGTCTCCTGCGTGAGGCCGAAGATCGCCGGGATCGAGTCGACGGCGAAGAGGATGTCGGCGCTGCCGATGGCGATCAGCGCGATGGCCAGCGGAGTGATGTAGCGCTTGCCGTCGATGCGGACGGACAGCTTGTCGGAGTGGTACTCGTCCGTGGTCCGGAAGGCCCGCTTCGCGCCCCGCAGGAGCAGGTTCTCCTTGTAGTCCTCGTGGCCGTCGTGGCCACCGGACCGGGCCTGCACCCAGGCGGTGTAGATCAGGATGGCGCCGAAGAGGTAGAAGACCCAGCTGAAGTTCTCGATGGCGGCGGCACCGACCAGGATGAAGACGGTGCGGAGCACCAGCGCGAAGGTGATCCCGTAGAGCAGCACCTTCTGCTGCAGTTCCCGGGGGATCCCGAAGCTCGCCATGATGAGGACGAAGACGAAGAGGTTGTCGATCGACAGGCTCTTCTCGGTGATGTAGCCGGCGAAGTACTCACCGCCGAACTGCGCGCCGTAGAACCAGAAGATCAGCAGCCCGAAGACGACGGCGATGCCGACGTAGACGCCCGACCAGATCGCGGACTCGCGGAGCGTGGGCGCGTGCGGCGTCCGCACGTGGCCGATGAGGTCGAACAGCAGCATGCCGACGATCAGGCCGACGGTGAGAGCCCACACCCAGAAGGGGACGTCCAAGGAAAAGCCTCCGATGACTGGCGAAGCGTCAGTACCGGAGGTCTCTCCCACCGCCACCAGAGGCGGCGACCGGCGGGCCGGGGGTCATGGAACCCCGTATTGACGACCTCGCCGCGCAGGGATACTCCCCTCCACGGACGCGCTCGCTGAGCGCATCCTCTGGCCCCAACGGCCCGGTGACCGGCTGTGTTCCCGGCCTTCCGGATCGTTTCCGGCCGCGTGGCCGGCCGCCGGGTCAGGCGCCGGTGGCGAGGAAGGCCGCGCGGGCGTGCCGGAGCATCCGGTCCCGCTCGGCGGCACGCAGGTATCCGGCGTCGATCTGCTCGTCGACCGCCGCGGCGTACCGCGTCAGGTATCCGTCCACGTCGCCGTACCGCTCGCGCAACTCGTCGGCGGAGAACGGCTGCCAGCCGCCCCAGTTGCCGCACACGTCGGTGATCGACGAGGTGCCGACCGGGCTCAATGCCACGGGCAGGGGGCGGCCCAGCGGGACGGCCGCGTCGGGGAACCGGACGCCCCCGAGCGGCTGCCCGGTGTCCTCGTCCGCCGCGGGCACCGACAGCTCGACCCCGGGCAGCTCGTTGACCGTGGCCCCCTCCGGCGGCGCGACCAGGTCGAAGAGCGCCGTCGGGGGCAGCTCTGCGTCCCGGCCGCGGAGGACGTCGGCCACGTCGGCCAGCAGGCTGCGCAGGTAGGGCTCGTAGGAGATCGGGTTGCGCGGGACCTCGATGCCGCCGTTGCACCCGAGCGCGCCGAACACGACCGCGTCGGGGTAGGTGCGCCCGGCGTGCGGCGCCGGCCAGTCGTACCGGGGCACGTCGTGGCCGCCGTGCGCCTGCGCGGTGACGCTGGCCCGGAGCCGGTAGTAGTCGGTGTAGGTGGCGACGTCGACGAACAGCGGATCGCTGTCCGGGCGGGTGAGCACCTGCTCGTAGCCGAGCGGCACCGCGTTCTCCAGGAGGTAGGGACGCTGCTCCTCCTCCCCCGCGAGCTGGTTGATCGCCAGCCAGTTGCCCATGCCGGAGACCGCCACCGCTGCGCCGAAGACCCGGCCGCCGCTCAGCGGGTCGACGTTGAAGCCTTCGGCCACCAGCGTGGTGACGAACCACGCGCTCTGGCTGATGCCGGCCAGGATCGACGCGCGGAACCGCGGCAGCGCCGGCCCTTCGGGGGCGTCCTCGACCCGGCCGGTCAGCAGCCGGCCGAAGTCGCGGACGACGACCTGGCCGATGCCCTGTGCCGTGGCGGGGACGCCCGCGGCGATCCCGGTCTCCCACTGCACGCGGGCGTAGCCGAACCCGTGCTCGCACAGGAAGCCGGTGCCCCGGCCGGGCCGGTAGACCGCCGTCGCCGGGGAGCTGTCGGCCGAGCCGAGCGCGACCTGCTCGACGCTGACCAGCACGGCCGGGCGGCCCCGGTTCTCGGCGTCGACGAGGACGAGGTCGCCGCCCCCGGCGGGGGCGATCACCTCGAACTCGGCGCTGTAGACGTGGCGCCCCTGCTCGTCGGCGGGCAGCTCGGCCAGACCGGCCACCCGCTCCCCCGGGTCGACGACACCGTGCACCGTGCCCGTCGTCCGCTGCCAGGTGCGCCCGCCCAGCTCGATCGGGGCGGTGGTGGCCTGGACAGCGGTGATCGCCGACGGACGGGTCATGCGGGCGGCTCCGGGATCAGGCGTGCGCGGCGTCGAACTGGCGGAGTTCCTTCTTGAGCTCGGTCAGCTCGTCGCGCAACCGCGCCGCGACCTCGAACTGCAGCTCCCGCGCCGCGGAGAGCATCTGCTCGTTCATCGTCTGGATCATGTCCGCCAGCTCGGCCCGCGGCAGGCCCTGGACGTCGATCGACCCGGCCTTCGCCTTGCCCTTGGAGGACAGCCCGGGGACCGGCGACTTCCCGCGGGACTGCTGACGCCCCGACCCGCCGAGGAGCTCGGTCGCGGCGTCGGCGTCCTCGGCGGCCTTGTAGATGCCGTCCAGGATGTCGACGATCTTCTTCCGCAGCGGCTGCGGATCCACCCCGTGCGCGGTGTTGTAGGCGATCTGCTTCTCGCGCCGCCGGTTCGTCTCCTCGATGGCCTGCGCCATCGAGGGCGTGATCTTGTCGGCGTACATGTGCACCTGGCCGGAGACGTTGCGCGCCGCGCGGCCGATGGTCTGGATCAGCGACTTGCCCGACCGGAGGAAGCCCTCCTTGTCGGCGTCGAGGATCGCCACGAGGGACACCTCGGGCAGATCGAGCCCCTCGCGGAGCAGGTTGATCCCGACCAGCACGTCGTACTCGCCCTGGCGCAGCTCGCGCAGCAGCTCGACCCGGCGGAGCGTGTCCACCTCGGAGTGCAGGTAGCGCACCTTGATGCCGAGCTCGAGCAGGTAGTCGGTCAGGTCCTCGGACATCTTCTTGGTCAGGGTGGTGACCAGGATCCGCTCGTCCTTCTCCGTACGGAGCCGGATCTCGTGCACCAGGTCGTCGATCTGGCCCTTGGTCGGCTTGACCACGACCTCCGGGTCGATCAGGCCGGTCGGCCGGATGACCTGCTCGACGACGTCGCCCTGCACCTTGCCCAGCTCGTAGTCACCGGGCGTCGCCGAGAGGTAGACGGTCTGGTGGATCCGGTCGGTGAACTCCTCCCACTTGAGCGGGCGGTTGTCCATCGCCGACGGGAGCCGGAAGCCGTGCTCGACCAGCGTGCGCTTGCGGCTCATGTCGCCCTCGTACATGCCGCCGATCTGCGGCACGGTCACGTGCGACTCGTCGATGACCAGCAGGAAGTCGTCCGGGAAGTAGTCGATGAGACAGGCGCCGGCGCTGCCGGGGGCACGGCCGTCGATGTGCCGCGAGTAGTTCTCGATGCCGGAGCAGAAACCGACCTGCCGCATCATCTCGATGTCGTAGGTCGTGCGCATGCGCAGCCGCTGGGACTCCAGCAGCTTGCCCTGCCGGTCGAGCTCCGCCAGTCGGGTCTCGAGCTCGGCCTCGATGCTGCGGATCGCCCGCTCCATGCGGTCGGGCCCGGCGACGTAGTGGCTGGCCGGGAAGACGAACAGCTCCTCGACCTCGCGGACGACCTCGCCGGTCAGCGGGTGGAGGTAGTACAGCCGCTCGACCTCGTCGCCGAACATCTCGATGCGGACGGCGAGCTCCTCGTACACCGGGAAGACCTCGATCGTGTCGCCCCGCACCCGGAAGGTGCCGCGGGTGAAGGAGAGGTCGTTGCGGGTGTACTGCTCGGTGACCAGGGTGCGGAGCAGCTCGTCGCGGTCCCGCTCCTCGCCCTTCCCGATCTTGAGCGCCCGCTCGACGTACTCCTGCGGCGTGCCCAGGCCGTAGATGCAGGAGACGGTCGAGACGACGATGACGTCGCGCCGGGTGAGCAGGCTGTTCGTTGCCGAGTGCCGCAGCCGCTCGACCTCCTCGTTGATCGAGGAGTCCTTCTCGATGTAGGTATCGGTCTGCGGGACGTACGCCTCGGGCTGGTAGTAGTCGTAGTACGAGACGAAGTACTCGACGGCGGCGTCGGGCAGCAGTTCCTTGAACTCGTTCGCCAGCTGCGCGGCGAGCGTCTTGTTCGGCGCCATCACCAGGGTCGGGCGCTGCACCTGCTCGATCAGCCAGGCCGTCGTCGCCGACTTGCCGGTACCGGTCGCCCCGAGCAGCACCGTGTCCTGGGCGCCCGCGTTCACCCGCTCGGCCAGCGCCTTGATCGCGGCCGGCTGGTCACCCGCCGGCTCGAACTCGCTGACGACGCGGAAGCGGCCCTGGGTGGGCCTGATGTCGGTGGTCGTGGGCACGGGGACGACGGTACGACGGCGGTACGACAGAACGCGCGGTCGCGAGCCCGCGACGCCCTGCTCACCCCGCCGGGACCTGCGCCGATCCGGACGCAACGGTCCCGTGGCAGGTACTTGCGGAGGCCCTCAGGTGGTCCTAGCGTCCCGCCTCGCAGGAGCATCCCCTCGGGCCAGCGCCACCCGGACCCCCCGGGCGAGGTCGGCCCGGCGCTCCGCGCACGGCGCCCTCGCGGGCCCCCCGCGAGGGCGCCGTCGTGCGATCCCGTCCGTGCTTTCCGGAGCGCCCGACGAGGTCACACCGATCCCAGGTGTGCGCGGGCCCGGACAGGGGCACCGCCGTACGGTCGCCCCGTCCCGGCCTCCTCCAGCACCGTCCCGGAGAGAGGCCCCGCCCCCTGTGCGGGGCAAGCAGCAGGAGGAACCAGTCCATGACCCAGGTATGGCCCGGCAGTGCCTACCCCCTCGGGGCCACGTACGACGGCACCGGCACCAACTTCGCGATCTTCAGCGAGGTGGCCGACAAGGTCGAGCTCTGCCTCTTCGACGACGAGGGCAACGAGGAGCGCATCCGCCTCCCCGAGATGGACGGCTACGTCTGGCACGCCTTCCTCCCGGGCGTCCACGCCGGCCAGAAGTACGGCTTCCGGGTGCACGGGCCGCACGACCCCGCCCAGGGGCTGCGCTGCAACCCGAACAAGTTGCTGCTCGACCCGTACGCGAAGGCGATCGACGGCCAGATCGACTGGGACCAGTCGGTGTTCGGCTACGACTTCGAGACCAAGGAGCGCAACGACGACGACTCGGCGGCACACATGCCGAAGTCCGTCGTCGTCAGCCCGTTCTTCGACTGGGGCGTGGACCGCCCGCCGAGGACGCCCTACAACAAGACCGTCATCTACGAGGCCCACGTCAAGGGCCTGACGATGACCAACCCGCGGATCCCCGAGGAGCTGCGCGGCACCTACGCCGGCGTCGCCCACCCGGCGACGATCGAGCACCTCACCGATCTGGGCATCACCGCGATCGAGCTGCTGCCGGTGCACCAGTTCGTGCAGGACGACACCCTGCAGCAGAAGGGCCTGCGCAACTACTGGGGCTACAACACGATCGGCTTCTTCGCCCCGCACAACGAGTACGCCAGCGACACCTCCTCCGGGCAGCAGGTCCAGGAGTTCAAGGCGATGGTGCGCGCGCTGCACGAGGCGGGCATCGAGGTCATCCTCGACGTCGTCTACAACCACACCGCCGAGGGCAACCACATGGGCCCGACGCTGTCGTTCCGCGGCATCGACAACCGCACGTACTACAAGCTCGTCGAGGGCGACGAGCAGTTCTACATGGACTACACCGGCACCGGGAACACGCTCAACGTCCGGACGCCGCAATCGCTGCAGCTGATCATGGACTCGCTGCGCTACTGGGTCACCGAGATGCACGTCGACGGCTTCCGCTTCGACCTCGCCTCAGCCCTGGCCCGCGAGCTGCACGCCGTCGACCGGCTGGCCACCTTCTTCGACCTGGTCCACCAGGACCCGGTCGTCAGCCAGGTGAAGCTGATCGCCGAGCCGTGGGACGTCGGCGAGGGCGGCTACCAGGTCGGCAACTTCCCGGCCCTGTGGACCGAGTGGAACGGCAAGTACCGCGACACCGTGCGCGACTTCTGGCGCGGCGAGGGCGGCACGATGGGCGACTTCGCCGACCGGATCTCCGGCTCCTCGGACCTGTACCAGCACTCGGGTCGGCGGCCGATGGCCAGCATCAACTTCGTCACCGCCCATGACGGCTTCACCCTCGACGACCTCGTCTCCTACAACGAGAAGCACAACGAGGCCAACGGGGAGGGCAACAACGACGGCGAGAGCCACAACCGCAGCTGGAACCACGGCGTCGAGGGCCCCACGGACGACCCGGACATCCTGCAGCTGCGCGCCCAGCAGCGGCGCAACTTCATCGCCACGATGATGCTCAGCCAGGGCGTGCCGATGCTCCTGCACGGCGACGAGCTCGGGCGCTCGCAGGGCGGCAACAACAACGGCTACTGCCAGGACTCCGAGCTGACCTGGGTCGACTGGGAGAACGTCGACCAGGGCCTGCTCGAGTTCACCAAGATGGTCACCAAGCTCCGCTGCGACCACCCCACGTTCCGCCGACGCCGGTTCTTCCACGGCCGCCCGGTCCGCCGCGGGCTCGGCGACCCGGTGCCCGACATCGCCTGGCTCACCCCCGCCGGCGAGCAGATGGCCGACGAGGACTGGGACGCCGCCTACGCCAAGTCGATGGCGGTCTACCTGAACGGCGTCGGCATCCGCGAGACCGACGAGCGCGGCGAGTACGTGAAGGACGACCACTTCTACCTGGCCTTCAACGCATCCCCGGAGGCGATCGAGTACACCCTGCCCAGCGACGACTACTCCCGGTCCTGGACGACGGTCCTCGACACCGCGGAGATGGACGAGGTCGAGCCGCTCGAGGTCAAGCCCGGCGAGACGGTGACCGTGCAGGGCCGCTCGATCGTCGTGCTGACCGGGCCCGCGGAGTGACCGCCGCGCAGGACCCCGGCGAGCGTCGCCGGGGCGTTCCCGCGGCGACCTACCGGCTGCAGGTGCACGCCGGCTTCGGGCTCGACGACGCCGCCGGGGTGGCCGGCTACCTGGCCGATCTCGGCGTAACGCACGCGTACTCCTCCCCGCTGCTGCGCTCGGCCGAGGGCAGCACCCACGGGTACGACACCGTCGACCACGCGCACATCGACGAGGCCCGCGGTGGGCGGGAGGCCTTCGACCGGTTCGTGGCCGCGCTGCACGAGCACGGCCTCGGGCTGGTGCTCGACCTGGTGCCCAACCACATGGGCATCGACGACCCGTCGGCCGCGCCCTGGTGGTGGGACGTGCTGCAGCACGGGCAGGCGTCGGCGCACGCCGCCGCCTTCGACATCGACTGGGACCACGGCGGCGGCAGGGTGCGCATCCCGGTGCTCGGCTCCGCGGACGACGTCCAGAAGCTGGAGCTGGTCGGCCGGGAGGGTGGGGGCAGCGGAGACGGCGAGCTGCGCTACTACGACAACCGCTTCCCGATCGCGCCCGGCACCGGCGAGGGCACCCCGCAGGAGGTGCACGACCGCCAGCACTACGAGCTGGTCGACTGGCGGCGGGCGGACTCCGACCTCAACTACCGCCGGTTCTTCGCGATCAACACCCTCGCCGGACTGCGCGCGGAGGACCCGGCGGTCTTCGACGCCACCCACGAGCTCGTGCTGCAACTCGTGCGCGACGGCGCCGTCGACGGGCTGCGGATCGACCACCCGGACGGCCTGGCCGACCCGCGGGGCTACCTCGACCGGCTCGCGAAGGAGTCCGGCGGCCGCTGGACCGTCGTCGAGAAGATCCTGGAGCCCGGCGAGGAGCTGCCCGAGGGCTGGGCGACGGCGGGGACGACGGGCTACGACGCGCTGACCGAGGTCGACCGGGTGCTGATCGACCCGGCCGGCGAGCCCGCGCTGACCGCGCTGGACACCGAGCTGGAGGGCCGCGCGGTCGACTACGCCGAGCTGGTGCGGCTGTGCAAGCGCGAGGTCACCGACGGGATGCTCGGCTCCGAGGTGGCCCGGCTGGTGCGGGTCGTCGGCGAGCTGCCGGGCGTGGACCGCGCGGAGCAGACCGAGGCACTGGCCGAGCTGCTCGCCACGTTCGGCGTCTACCGCAGCTACCTGCCCGACGGCCGCGAACACCTGGACCGGGCGGTCGCCGCCGTCCGGGCCCGCCGGCCGGACCTGGTGCCGGCCGTCGACGCGCTCTACGGCGTCCTCTCGCAGGCGGGCACCGAGGCGGCCACCCGCTTCGAGCAGACCAGCGGCCCGGTCATGGCCAAGGGCGTCGAGGACACCGCCTACTACCGGTGGTCCCGGTTCGTCGCGCTCAACGAGGTGGGCGGCGACCCCGCGCACCTCGGCGGCACGGTCGACGGGTTCCACACGGCGCAGCAGCACCGGCTCGCGGTCAAGCCGCAGGCGATGACGACGCTGTCCACGCACGACACCAAGCGCAGCGAGGACGTCCGCGCCCGCCTGGCGGTGCTCGCGGAGCTGCCGTCGGAGTGGGCGACGCTGGTCCGCGGCTGGCTGGCCCGGCACCCGCTGGCCGACCGCCCGATGGCGCACCTGGTCTGGCAGAACCTGATCGGCGCCTGGCCGCTCTCGCGGGAGCGGGCGCACGCCTACGTCGAGAAGGCGGCGCGCGAGGCCGGCACGTCGACCACGTGGACCGACCCGGACGAGGCGTTCGAGGCGCAGCTGCACGCGCTGGTCGACGCCGCGTTCGACGACCCCACGACGACGGCGGAGATCGAGGCGTTCGTCGCCCGCATCACGCCGCTGGGCTGGTCGAACTCGCTGACGCAGAAGCTGCTGCAGCTGACGATGCCCGGCGTCCCCGACGTCTACCAGGGCACCGAGCTGTACGACTTCTCGCTGGTGGACCCGGACAACCGGCGTCCGGTCGACTACGAGCTGCGGCGCCGGCTGCTGGCCGATCTCGACGCCGGCCCGGTGCCGGCCGTGGACGACAGCGGCGCGGCCAAGCTGCTGGTGACCTCGCGCGTGCTGCGCGCCCGGCGGGACCGCCCGGAGCTGTTCAGCGGCTACGCCCCGCTGACGGTGACGGGGTCCGCGGCGGAGCACCTGGTCGCCTACGACCGCGGCACCCCGGAGCAGGACGGCGTCGTCGTCGTGGCGACCCGGTTGCCGGCGCGGCTGGCCCGGACGGGCTGGGGTGACACCGCGCTGCAGTTGCCGACCGGCGCCTGGCGCGACCTGCTCACCGGGGAGCGGTTCGTCTCCGACGTCGCCGGCATCGCCGCCGACGTGCTGCTCGCCCGGCTGCCGGTGGCCCTGCTCGTCCGCGAGTAGCGACGACATCGGCGATCTCGCGCGCTCCGGGGGGGCGGAAACGCGCGAGATCGCCGATCTCGTCGGCGCTCGTGGTGAGATGCGCGCGTGCACATCGACGCGCTCTACCGCTTCCCGGTGAAGTCCCTGCTCGGCGAGCAGGTGGAGGAGGCACGGCTGACCGGCCGGGGACTGCTGGGCGACCGCGCCTACGCGCTGGTCGACCCCGCCGACGGCACGGTCGCCAGCGCGAAGCACCCGCGCAAGTGGGGGGCGCTGCTCGGCCTCTCCGCCCGGTTCGTCACCGAGCCGTCCCCCGGTAGCGCGGTGCCTCCCGTCGTCCTCACGATGCCGGACGGGACGGAGCTGCTCAGCGACGCCGCCGGCACCGACGCGGTGCTGTCCGGCCTGGTCGGCCGGCCGGTGCGGCTGACCAGCGAGGTGCCGGCCGGCAGCCGGTTCGAGGAGCAGTGGCCCGACATCGAAGGGCTGGCGCCGGCCGAGTTCATCCAGGGGACGACGCACGCCTTCGAGGGCACCGAGCCGGTCAGCGCGATCGACCTCGGCCAGATGGCCCCGCCCGGCACCTTCTTCGACCTGGCCGCGCTGCACCTGCTCACCCGCGGCACGCTCGACCGGCTGACCGAGCTGGGCGAGGGCAGCGACTTCGACGTGCTGCGCTACCGCCCGAACGTGCTGGTCGGTGGCACCGACACCGGCTTCGTGGAGGACGAGTGGGTCGGCCGCAGCGTCTGCCTCGGCGACACCGCCCGCGCCGGCGTCGCCATGCTGACGATGCGCTGCGTCATGACCACCCTGGCCCAGGGCGACCTGCCCGAGGACCGCGGCACCCTGCGCACCGTCGCCCGCCACCACCGCCGCGAGATCCCGGGCCTGGGCACCTGGGCGTGCGCCGGGGTCTACGCCGACGTCGCCGCCGAGGGCGTCGTCCGCACCGGGGATCCGGTCACCCTCGCCTGAGCGCACCGCCCCGCTCGGCCGAGGCGGGTTCCGGGCTGGGGTCGCCAGGTCTCCACCCCTCCCACGGCGACCACCACCGGTCCCCCGCGTCCAGCCGGGCAGCGATCGAGTCCGCCTCCGCTCGGATGCGATCGCGTTCCACGCCGGTGATCCGCCCCGCCGCCACCATCACGTCCGGGTCGTCGACGTCCTTCCACCGCCAGGGGGAGCCGTCCGCCGGGAGGACGATGTCGATGCCGTGATCGGCCGTGTCGAAAGCGCCGCCTCCGCAACGGTCGACGTGGCGGGCGAACGGCTCCTGGAGGTTGACGTACCAGTGCGTGAAGTCGCCCCGCTCGTCGAAGAACTTCCACGCGGAGTGGGCGTCGCCTTCGCGCTGGACCTGCAGGACGGTGCTCCCGCTCCACGCCTCGAACCTGCTCCACGGATGCCGCCCGAACGGATGCTCGAAGAAGGCGAAGGGCGAACCCGACTCGAGCAGGACCGCCAGGCAGTCATCCCCGTCGTGGATCACCGTCACCGGGTGCTCCATCCACGGCCGGCCGTGCAGAACCTCCCGGCGCCGCACGGTGCTGCCGACGGCGAAGCGTTCCGGGAGCACGACGGTCGGGTCCGGCATGGCGCGAGGCTAGAGGTTCGTACCGGGACGTCGACCTCTGACCGCGGGTGCGATTGACCCGCTGCCCGGCGGGCATGATCCGGGCTGGCCGCACGGCCGCCCCACCCCAGCGCACCGCCCCGGAGGCCCCCGCATGTCCGCACCCGTCGAGTTCGCCGTCTGGGCACCACTGCCGGAGCGGGTGCGCGTCCAGGTCGACGGCGCCGTGCACGACATGACCCGCGACGACGCCGGCTGGTGGCACGCGGAGGTCGAGGCGAGCCCGGAGTCCGACTACGGCTACCTGCTGGACGACAACGAGACGCCCCGCCCGGACCCGCGCTCGCGGCGCCAGCCCGCCGGGGTGCACGGCCTCTCGCGGCGGTACGAGCCCGCGTCCTACGAGTGGAACGACGGTGCCTGGACCGGACGCCCGCTGGCCGGCGGCGTCGTCTACGAGCTGCACGTCGGCACCTTCACCCCCGAGGGCACCCTCGACGCCGCGATCGGCCGGCTCGGCCACCTGGTCCGCCTGGGCGTGGACTTCGTCGAGCTGCTGCCGGTCAACGGCTTCAACGGCACGCACAACTGGGGCTACGACGGCGTCCTCTGGTACGCGGTGCAGGAGGAGTACGGCGGCCCGGCGGCCTACCAGCGGTTCGTCGACGCCTGCCACCAGCAGGGCCTCGGCGTCATCCAGGACGTCGTCTACAACCACCTCGGCCCGTCCGGGAACTACCTGCCCGAGTTCTTCCCGGTGTTCGCGGAGGGTGCCAACACCTGGGGCAACTCGATCAACCTCTCGGGCCCCGACTCCGACGAGGTGCGCCGGTACGTCATCGACAACGCGCTCATGTGGCTGCGCGACATGCACGTCGACGGCCTGCGGCTCGACGCCGTCCACGCGCTGGTCGACGAGCGCGCCACCCACGTGCTCGAGGAGATGGCGCAGGAGGTCGACAAGCTGTCGGTCGCCGTGGGCCGGCCGCTCACCCTCATCGCCGAGAGCGACCTCAACGACCCGCGCATGGTCACCCCGCGCGTCGCCGGCGGCCTCGGCCTGACCGCGCAGTGGAGCGACGACTTCCACCACTCGTTGCACTCGGTCCTGACCGGCGAGGGCCAGGGCTACTACGCCGACTTCGCCGACGCCGGGCTCGGTGGCCTGGCCAAGGTGCTCACCGGCGCCTTCTTCCACGACGGCGCCTGGTCGAGCTTCCGGCGCCGCCACCACGGCCGCCCGGTCGACACCGCGACGCTGCCGGGCTGGAAGTTCCTCGGCTACCTGCAGGACCACGACCAGATCGGCAACCGCGCCGTCGGTGACCGGATCTCGGCCACCCTCTCCCCCGCGCAGCTCGCCATCGGCGCCACCATCACCCTGACCAGCCCGTTCACCCCGATGCTGTTCATGGGCGAGGAGTGGGGCGCCGGCACCCCGTGGCAGTTCTTCACCAGCCACCCCGAGCCGGAGCTGGGCCGGGCCACCGCCGAGGGCCGGATCGGCGAGTTCGCCGAGCACGGCTGGGACGCCGACGTCGTGCCCGACCCGCAGGACCCGGAGACGTTCACCCGGTCCACGCTGGACTGGTCGGAGCTGTCGCAGGAGCCGCACGAGCGGCTGCTCGCCGTCCACCGGTCGCTGCTGGCGCTGCGTCGGGCGCACCCCGACCTGGTCGACTCCGACCTGACCGGCGTCGAGGTCGACTGGGACGACGCCGACCGCTGGATGGTGGTGCACCGCGGCTCGCTGCGGGTGGTGGTCAACCTCGCCGAGGAGCCGCGGGAGATCGACCTGGACGTGCCCGTCGGCGAGGTGCTCTTCGCCACCGGCGAGCTGCCGAGCATCGACCGGAGCACGGTCACCCTGCCGCCGGAGAGCGCCGCCGTGCTCAGCACCCGCTGACGTGCGCCGCCTGCTGCCGGAGCCCTCGGCCGAGCTGGACGACGCCGCGCTCGTGGAGGCCTACCGGCTCCCGGCCGGCCGGTCGCTGCGGATGGACTTCGTCGCCTCGCTGGACGGCGCGGTGAGCGTCGACGGGCGCAGCGCCGGCCTGGGCTCCCCCGGCGACAAGCGGGTGTTCCGGACGCTGCGCGCGCTGGCCGACGTCGTCCTCGTCGGGGCGGGCACCGCGACCACCGAGGGCTACCGGCCCGTGCTCCCCGACTCCGCCGTCGGCCGGCTCCGGGCGTCGATCGGCGGGCCGGCGACCCTGCCGATCGCCGTTGTCAGCCGGCGGGCGTCGCTCGACCCCGGGTCCGCGCTCGCCGCCGACCCGTCGACGCTCGTGGTCACCTGCGCCGCCGCGGACGACGGCCGCTGCGCCGCCCTGGCCGCCGCCGGCGCCACCGTGCTGGTCTGCGGCGACGACGACGTCGACCTGCCCGCCACGGTGGCAGCCCTGGCCGAGCGGGGCCTGGCGCAGGTGACGTGCGAGGGTGGGCCGCAGCTGCTGCGCGCGGCGCTGACCGCCGGGGTGGTCGACGAGCTGGACCTGACGATCGCGCCCGCGCTGGTGGGCGCGGCGCACCGGCTGCTGCCCGACGGCCTGCCGGCCCCCGTCGGCCTGGAGCTGCGCCAGCTGCTGGAGGAGGACGGCGTGCTGTTCACCCGCTACCGGGTGGCCGGCGCCCGGTAGTCGACCGAACCCGGACTTTCGGTGCATAAAGTCCGGGACTTTCGGTGCAGGAAGTCCGCGCCACGGCAAGATCGACGAGGAGCAGGCATGGCAGCGCTGGACCGGGACGTCGTCGCGGAGCGGATCGGCGGGTTCCCCCGCGTCGCGGTCGAGCGCCCCGAGCTGAAGCAGGCGGCGGTCGCACTGTGCGTCACGGTGGCCGACGCCGTCCCGACGCTGGTCATCACCCGCCGCGCCGCCGGCCTGCGCGCGCACGCCGGTCAGTGGGCGCTGCCCGGCGGCCGGCTCGACGCCGGGGAGGGCCCGGTGGAAGGCGCGCTGCGCGAACTGCACGAGGAGATCGGTCTCGACCTGGCCGGCTCGGCGGTGCTGGGCCTGCTCGACGACTACGTGACGCGCTCGGGCTACGTGATGACGCCGGTGGTCTGCTGGGCCGGCCCGGTGGACGGGTTCGCCGGGTCCGAGCCCGAGGTGGCCGCCGTGTTCGAGGTGCCCCTGGCCGACCTCGACGTCGACCCGGTGTTCGAGTCCATCCCCGAATCCGACGGCCCGGTGATCAAGCTGCCGCTGCTCGGCGGGTTCGTGCACGCCCCGACGGCGGCGGTGGTCCACCAGTTCTGCCGGATCGCCTGCCGGGGCGAGGTCGAGCGGGTGGCCGGCTACGAGCAGCCGGTCTTCGCCTGGCGCTAGCCGTCGGTGCGCGGTGCGCCCGGTGGCCGGTAGCCGACGGCCTGCGCGCGGTCCAGCGCCTCGAGCGTCTGCTCGACGGTGAGCAGCACGGTCGTCTCGATCGCGCCCAGCGCGCCACCCGCACCGATGGCCAGGGCGACGGCTGCCATGGCGACGTCGTCCGGCGCCTCCCACAGCGTGAAGCCGTCCCACTCGCCGAACGCGTACCAGAAGCCGTGCAGGGAGCCGCCCACGGACTCGATGTAGGCGGTCGCGGCCCGGCGGCGGTCCTCGGGTTCGGCGATGAGCATCGCCCAGGTCTCCGGGGTGTAGCGGAAACGGGTCAGGTACAGCGGCATGGTCGTGCCTCCCGGTCGCCCCCCGCCGTGCCGAGGCTAGGAGCAGCGGCCGACCGGGTCGAGACCTCCGCACGCGGCAGGTGCGGCTGCTTGACTGACCGGCATGGACCTGCCGCTGATGCCACCGGTCAAGCCCATGCTGGCGAAGGCGGCGACGACGCTGCCGACCGGCGAGGGGCTGTTCTACGAGCCCAAGTGGGACGGCTTCCGCTGCATCGTCTTCCGCGACGGCGACGAGGTGGAGCTGGGCAGCCGCAACGAGCGCCCGCTCACCCGCTACTTCCCCGAGGTCGTCGAGGCGGTCAAGGCGCACCTGCCCGAGCGCTGCGTCGTCGACGGCGAGATCGTCGTGCCGGCCGGCGACCGGCTGCACTTCGAGGCGCTGCTGCAGCGGATCCACCCCGCCGAGTCCCGCGTGCGGCTGCTGGCGGAGCAGACGCCGGCGTCGTTCGTCGCCTTCGACCTGCTCGCCCTCGGCGACGAGTCGCTGCTCGACCGGCCGTTCGCCGAGCGCCGGCGGAAGCTGGAGACGGCGCTGGCCGGCACCCGGCCGCCGGTCTACCTCACCGGGATCACCGAGGACGCCGCGACCGCGCAGCGCTGGTTCGACACCTTCGAGGGCGCCGGCCTGGACGGCGTCGTCGCCAAGCGGGCCGACCTGCCCTACGGCCCCGACCAGCGGCTCATGACCAAGGTCAAGCACGTGCGCACCGCCGACTGCGTGGTGGCCGGCTTCCGCTGGCACAAGAGCGGCCCGATCGTCGGCTCGCTGCTGCTGGGCCTGTACGACGACAGCGGGCTGCAGCACATCGGCGTCGCGGCGTCCTTCCCGATGAAGCGGCGCGCGGAGCTGGTCGAGGAGCTCGCGCCGTACCGGGCCGAGGCGCTGGACGGGCACCCGTGGCAGGACTGGGCCAACGCCCAGGTCCAGCAGGACGGGGAGAACCGCATGCCGGGGGCCACCAGCCGGTGGAACGCGAAGAAGGACCTCTCCTGGGTGCCGTTGCGCCCCGAACTGGTCGTGGAGATCAAGTACGACCAGCTCGAGGGCCGTCGACTTCGTCACACGGGGCAGTTCCTGCGCTGGCGGCCCGACCGCGAGCCGCTCAGCTGCACGTACGACCAGCTCGACGTCCCGGTGCGCTACGACCTGACCGAGGTGCTGGAGACGCCCTGACGGGTGGATCGGGGTCCGGGCGGGGGGTGATCGTCTGCACGGGCGTCGCGAGGCTCCTAGGCTCGTGATCATGCGTCTGCACCCCGGCCGGCGAGCCGTCCTGCCCAGCCTGCTCGCCGCCATGACCCTCCTGGCGGCCGGCTGCACGTCCGACGGCGGCAGCGACGACGAGCAGGCCACCACCTCCCCGACCAGCGCCCCGGCCGAGCCGACGGCCGAGCCGATCGAGTGGACCGACTGCGACGAGCAGTTGCAGCCGCTCATCGCCGGCCGGCCCGGCAGCGAGCGCGGGCTGTCCTTCGACTGCGCCCAGGTGAGCGTGCCGATCAGCTACGACGAGGCCGCGGGCGACACGCTGCCGATCCCGGTCATCCGGGCCGTGCACCCCGGCCAGACCGAGCGGATCGGCTCGCTCGTCATCAACCCGGGCGGCCCCGGTGCGTCGGGCGTCGACGCGGCCATCGGCCTGGCGCTGACCCTGCCCGAGGACGTCCTGCGCCGCTTCGACCTGGTCGGCTTCGACCCGCGCGGCGTCGGCCTGTCCGAGGCCGCCGTCGAGTGCATCCCGGCCGACACCAAGGACCGGCTGATCGCCTCCGAGCCGCAGCCCACGAGCGCCGAACAGCTCGACGACACCTTCGCCCTGGCCACCGAGGTGGCCGAGGGCTGCGCCGAGCGCTACGAGTCCCCCGCGGCGCTCGGCGCGTTCAACACCGTCGACACCGCCCGCGACATGGACCTGCTCCGCGAGGCCCTCGGCGAGGAGCAGCTGACCTACCTCGGCTACTCCTACGGCACGACGCTGGGCTCGACCTACGCCGAGCTCTTCCCCGACCGGGTCCGTGCGCTCGTCCTCGACGCCGCCGTCGACCCCGACCAGGACCTGCGGGCCTCCGCCGAGGCCAGCGCGGCCGGGCTCGAGGCCGGCTTCGACGCGTTCGCGCAGAACTGCCTGAGCCTCATCGCCGGCTGCCCCCTGGGCGCGGACCCGCGCCTCTTCGTGGACGAGTTGATGCTCCAGGCGTCGCAGGCCCCCATCCCGAGCGCGGAGGAGGGCGAGACGCGCCAGGCGACGCCGGGTGTCGTGCTCACCGCCGTGCAGGCCGCGCTCTACGACACCCGGACCTGGCCGCAGCTGTCGCAGTCGCTGGCCGCGGCCCGCGGCGGGAACGCCGCCGGGCTGTTCTCCCTGGCCGACAGCTACTCCGGCCGGCTCGAGGACGGCACCTACTCCAACCTGCTCGACGCCAACGTTGCGATCAACTGCGCCGACACCGACGAGCAGATCGAGGCCGCGGACGTGCGCCGGCTGGCCGCCGAGTGGGACGCGAAGTACCCCCTGTTCGGCGCGGGCTCGGCTGCGGGGCTCTTCACCTGCACGCCGTGGGAGGCCGACCGCACGCCGCTGCCCGAGCGCGACGCCGAGGGCAGCGCGCCGATCCTCGTCGTCGGCAACGCCGGGGACCCCGTGACGCCGCTGCCCGGTGCCGTGGACCTCGCCGAGGACCTCACCGCGGGCGTCCTGCTGACCTGGCAGGGCCAGGGCCACACCGCCTACCCGAAGAACCAGTGCGTCAACGACGCGGTGAACGCCTACCTCATCGACCTGGTGGTTCCGCTGGACGGGCTCACCTGCCCTGCGTGACACTCGGCCCCCGGCCGAGGGAAGGAACCGCAGGCAGATGGCGAGCAGCAAGGACGCGGTGATCCTCGACGTCGCCGGGCACGAGGTGCGGGTCTCCAACCCGGAGAAGCCGTACTTCGCGGAGAAGGGGATCCGCAAGATCGACGTCGTCGAGTACTTCGTCGCGGTCGGCGAGGGCATCCTGTTCGCGCTCAAGGACCGGCCGACGACGCTCGAGCGCTGGCCCGGCGGTGTCTTCGAGGGCGCCCGCATCTCCACCCGGGTGGACAACAGCGGCGACGCGTTCTACCAGAAGCGGGTGCCGAAGAACGCGCCCGAGTGGGTGCCGACGGCGCACATCACCTTCCCCAGCGGGCGCACGGCGGACGAGATCGCGCCGGACTCGGTGGCCGTGGTCGCCTGGTGCGCCAACCTGGGCACGCTGACCTTCCACCCCTGGCCGGTGGACAAGTCCGACGTCGAGCAGCCCAACCAGATCCGCATCGACCTCGACCCGCAGCCCGGCACCGACTTCTCCGACGCGGTGTGGGTCGCCCCGCACGTGCGCGAGCTGCTGCACGAGTTCGGCATGGAGGGCTGGCCGAAGACCTCCGGCGGCCGGGGCGTGCACGTCTACGTCCCGATCCAGCCGCGCTGGACCTTCACCGACGTGCGCCGGGCGGTCATCGCGTTCGGTCGGGAGCTGGAACGCCGGCTGCCCGACCGCGTGACGATGTCGTGGTGGAAGGAGGAGCGCGGCGAGAAGATCTTCATCGACTACAACCAGATGGCCCGGGACCGCACGATCGCCTCGGCGTACTCGATCCGGCCCAAGCCGCACGCCCCCGTGTCCGCGCCGGTCGACTGGGACGAGCTGCCCGACGTCACCCCGTTCGACTTCGACGTGCTGACCATGCCCGCCCGCTTCCGGGCGGTCGGCGACAAGCACGCCGGCCTGGCCGACCACGCCTTCGGCATCGAGCCGCTGCTGGAGCTGGCCGAGCGCCAGGCCGCGGACGACGGTCTGGGCGATCTGCCCTATCCGCCCGACTACCCGAAGATGCCGGGCGAGCCGATGCGTGTGCAGCCCAGCCGCGCCAAGCGTCCTACCAGCGAAAATACCGCTAACTGATGCTTCACCACGGGTAGCGCACCGCTCGTTCGCCCGATAACCTCCCGGCATGGCGGTGCGGCTGGAAGACCTTCTTGCGTCTTTTCGTCGGCACCTGCGCGCGGCCAGCAAGGCGCCGCGGACCATCGAGCTGTACAGCCAGAGCGTCCGCTACTTCAGCCGCTGGCTGGCCGAGCACGACCGACCGGAGACCCTGGACGAGCTAACGCGGCATGCGATCAGCGCCTGGCTGGCCGAGCTGGCCGAGACCTGCCAGCCCAGCACCGTGGCCACGCGCCTGCGGGGCATGCGCCGCTTCTGCCGGTGGCTCGTCGTCGAAGGAGAGGTGGACAAGGCACCCACCGAGGGCATCGAGATCGCCACCGCCCCAGACAAGCCCGTGCCGATCCTCACCGACGCCGACATCACAGCCCTGCTCAAGACGTGCGCCGTCGGCCGCGGACGTCCCGGAACGTTTGCTCGCCCGATCTTCCTCGGGCGACGCGACGAGGTGATCCTGCGGCTGCTGCTGGACACCGGCGTCCGGGTCTCCGAACTGTGCGGGCTCACCCTCGAAGACGTCGACCTGGACCGCGAGGTCGCCTACGTCATGGGCAAGGGCTCCCGGCCGCGAGCGGTGCCGTTCGGCGCCAGGACAGGGCAGTCGATCGACCGCTATCTGCGGGTGCGCGCGCTGCACGCCCGGGCGAGCTCACCGAAATTACTGCTCGGCTTGCGCGGGCCCATGACCGTCGACGGGATCCGCGAGGTGCTCGAGGTGCGCAGCCGGCAGGCGGGGGTCGAGGGGGTGCATCCGCACCGCTTCCGGCACACCTTCGCCCACCGCTGGCTCGTCGGCGGCGGGCAGGAGCGGGACCTGATGATGCTGGCCGGGTGGCGCAGCGACGAGATGCTGTCCCGCTATGCCGCCTCGACCGCCGTCGAACGAGCGCACGAGGCGCACCGCCGACTAGCCCTCGGCGACCAGCTCTAACGACGTCGGTCGCGTCCGGCAGCCGTCCGCCGCGCCTGCGCCGACGCCCGGGCCTGCGCGGACGCCCGGGCCAGACGCAGCATGTGCGCGGTCATGAGGGCGTGGCCCCGGCGAGCGCGCTCGACGGAATCGAGGATGCCGTCGGGGTCCGCCTCCCGCTCGAACCGAGCCCGCAGTCCGCGCCGGGCCGGTTCGGTCGCCGCCACCCGGTCGGACGTCCGCGCCCACCGCTCGGCCGCTGCGATGCGCGCAATCACGGCACGGTCCCTGGCTCGGCTGTCGCCGGATGCCGGGTTCGGCTCGCGGGCAGGCTCGGTCATGACTCCTCCGGAGAGCTCCGCCCGCTGCCTCGGCAGGCGACGGGTCACCTCTAGAAGGCGCCGAATCAGCCGGATTGGTGACAGCCGCGCGGAAGCCGCCGATCAGCCAACGCTGAAAGTCCGGGGGTGACGCTGCTCGGACAAGCGATGCGTACGGGGTGACATCGTCCGTTCGTGAAGGTGCGTTGCGGCGTGAGCGGTGACACCACTGCAGGCTCCCGGGGGTACGCCAACGGTCCCCGTAGCGAGCGAGCACTTCGCTTGTGGGAGTTGGGCCGCGACGTCGGGCTGAGTTGCCACCCTGTTGCTGCTCGGATCAATCATCCACCGATTTGATCTTGAGGCGCTTGCACGCGCTGGCCCGCGTTGAATACGCAGGTCAGAGCCGGATCGAAACGTTGGCTGGGACGACTTGTGACGGCTGGTTGCGGGAGTATTGGGTGCCTAAAGAGTGCCTGTCGCCGGGTCCCGCAACAGCGACGGGGACTCTCTACCCCCTCCCGTGCGGACTCCCGGCCCGTCCAGATGCCGCGGGATCCGCGCCAACCCACTTGCGCCCCCTACCACAACTGGCTTCTCGACCAGCCGGACACAAGACCGAAGGTCGCACGTCGCACGTCGCCGTACCCTGAGTCGGCATGCGGGTCGACCGTCGCCCTCAGTGCCACCGATCCGCTGGTCACCGGTGGGCTGGCCAGCGCCACCTCGGGCGACTACAAGTACCGCCGATCCATACCGGGACTGCCAGACCAGCCGCGTTTCACAGCTAAATCACCAGCCTCGCGATCACGATCGATGAACTTCTGCCCACGTCTCCGGAATCAGGTCGAGCAGTCGGTCCTTGAGTCCGGCTGCTTTGAGATGCCCCCCTCGACGGGCCGGCGTCCCCATGATCTTATCCGCGGGACTTCCTAGGGTCTCGGCTGCGGGGGTAGGTGTTGCGCTCGCCGATGGTGCCGTCCTTCTTGTGCACCAAATGCTCGGCGTCCCGCTTCACCGCCATCTCTCGGCCGCTCTTCTGCGCCTCGGCCTTGGTGGCGGCAGTGTTAGAGACCTGCTTGTTGCCCTCGACCTTGTTCGCCCAACCCTCGCCATGCGGGACCGTGTGCACGTCACCCTTGGCCATCGCTACTCCTCCTCGTATCAAGCGGCACGCCGGGCCAGGCTGGCCCGGATGTCGTCGGCGACCTCACCGACGTGCCGGTAGGTGTCCACCGGCAACTGCCAGCTGATCTTCTTTTCCTGCAGGACGTCGTTGGCTGCTCGCGCGTGGCCTGCTGCCTGCTCGGCGTCACGGGCAATCTTGTTGAGTCGCCAACTCGCCGATGCCGGCATTCGCTCGATGTCCACCAGTTCTCGGTGTCGGGCTCGGACTGCATGCTCACGCCAGTCGGTGGTCATGCTGGTCGCGCCGTCGGGGCAGCAGGAGTTCTCCGGGCAGACGAGTTGGGCACGAAGGAGGCGGTTGGAGAGGATCGCACCGGATGATTTGCGGTCGACGCTGCGACCGAAGGCGCTGAAGTAGACGTTGGCTTCGCCGCCCCCGCCCTTCTTCGGCTTGTCGGTGGGCCGGCGGCGGGCCATCAGCTGGGGGTAGTGCCCTGCCTCTGCATGTCCGGGGCCGGTCTCATAGCCCGCGGCACCCACGCCGGTGAGAGCGGCGCCGTAGAGCCCCTGTCGCCAGGGCAGCACCCGGCGCCGTCCACCGCTGACCGCGTGCTGCACCGCGGTCATCAGCATGGCCACCGCCTGATAACTGGCCTTGCGCTGCTCGCTCCAGGAGTAGGAGACGGCCACGTAGCGGGTGTTCATCTCATCAGCCAGGGCGAGGAAGGGGTCCAAGCCGGCCGCCCAGGTGGCCTGGGGGGCAAACTGGTGGAGGGAGGCTGCGAAAATCGGCGCGACAGGCAGGTCGATACGTTGCCGCTCGAGGTAGCGGGCGGTGCGCTTGAGCAGGCTGTGGTTGATGTCCAACCAGGCGCTGTTGCGCCGATCGGCGTAGAGGTAGGGCGGGATGAGGACGGTCGCCCCCTGCTCCCGCTGAAAGGCGATCACCTGGTCGATCAGCTCGTCCTGCAGCGCGTGGTGACTCAGGTCGGCGGCCGACACCTTCTCCGGGTGGGCGTAGGGCAGCCCAGCCCAGCCCTTGCCCGGAACCTGCTCGTCGGTGAGCAGCGGCGTGAGCGGGTCAATCAGGAATGGGATCGCAGCCAGCTCGGCAGTCTCACGGAGGCTGGGCCGCTCAACGGCGACGTGCGCGTCGGTGACCACCCCAGTGAGCGGCAGGGCACGCGGGGTCCACAGACCGGCCGTGGCCGGTGCGCACAGCCTCTCGATCACCTTGTGGTCCTCGCGCCCGGCTCGGATCAGCAGGTCCACGTCGCACCTCCCACGGGCGGACATCGCCCACAGGGATGAACGCTAACACGAACTATCAGATGCACCTAGCGGTGAATGTTGACCGTCCTCTATGGTCGAGACGGCAAGCCGGACAGCCACCGGCCGCCGTTCAGGAGGACCACCCATGAGCACCACCCGCGCCGCCTCGGCGGCGTCACCGGCGACTCCACAGGAGTCAGCTGACTCCCCGGTCTACCGGCACGTCGTGGCTGACACCCGCCGTGCCCTGACATTGATGGAGATCGGCGAGATCGTCGGCGCCGGAGAGCGCGCCATCCAGAAGTGGGCTGCCGGCACCGCCCGCCCCGAAGGCGCCAAGCGAGACCGCCTACTGGAACTGCAGTACGTGATCGAGGAACTGTCCGACGTCTACCGCCCCGAGGGCGTGGAGATCTGGCTGCACTCCCCTCAGCGGGCTCTGCAGGGCAGGCGCCCACTCGACGTCCTGAAAACTGGTGAGTTCCAGACCGTGCTGCAACTGGTGCAGCGCCTGGCCGGCGGACCGAAGGTCCGCTGACCGTGCAGAGGTCCACGGCCGAGCGGGTTGCTGCCGTCAGTCTGGTCCGTGTCGAGGGGACGTTCTACCGGCATGCGGCCCTCAACCGTGACGCGTTCGCCGGCGGAGATCAAGGGCGCTGGGGAGAGAACTTTCCGGTCATCTACCTAGGCCGCCCAGTGTCGGCAGTCACGGTCGAGGCCTACCGGCACCTGGTGGAGGAATACGGCATTCCCGCCGACCAGGTGCAGCCCCGAAGGCTATACACGGTGACCGTCACTGTGGACCAAGTCCTCGACCTCACCGTCACCGCCAACCTAGCTGCCGTCGGCCTCACCGAGGACGACGTCCGATCACCAGTCGATGACTACGAAGCCTGTCAGCGGGTGGCCGCCGCCGCTCACCAACTGGAAATCCAAGCAGTACTTGCCCCCTCGGCTACGGGCCTGGGCGAAACGCTGGCGCTCTTCCGTGAGCGATTGACCCTCGCGGGGGCGCTACAGGTCGAAGCCGAGGAGACGTGGGAGACCCTGCCCGCTGACCCGCGCACCCTCCGCCTCCTGAACCCGGTCCACCGGGGACGCCCGGCCGAATCCTGACCCGCGGTCGAATACACCTCCTCTAGCCTCGCCAGCCAAACACCCGCCTGCCCTGGCCTGACCCGCCAGCGGCCGCCAACTAGAGGGCGGTGCGTTACCTGGCGCGGTAGTCGTTCAAGACCCAACTGGTGACTGCGGCGCTGCGCCTCCGACGGCGCAAGCGTTGAGCTAGGGGGCGTGCTGGACGGCGTACGGATCCTGGCGACCCGCCGCGGTTCTGGCAAACCGCGATGCTGTCGCCCGTGCGACCGGAGCCCGCAACCTTCGCCAGGACGAGGCCGACCAGCGAGCGGACGGCAACTCGTGCAGCAGTCCCCCACCTGCGATCAGAACTAGACGTTCTGCGGACTTCTTGCGGACTTTCTGCGGACTGGCCGGCTGACGTTGCCAGCTGCCTCGTCCGCCGTAGTCACAAGGCAAGAGCGGGTTGACTTAGTTCCCGCCCGGCCGACGCCCTCCTGCACCCCCCTATTGGCCAAGGCGTGACCTCGACGAGATGCGGCTGGCACCGACAGGACAGGCCCTCACCGGCAGCCCGAAGCCGGGTTTCGCCGACGAGGGTTCTCGACGTCCAGCGACGCTCCGTCAGCGGGGCGCGAGAGCGCCGCGGAGGTTCTCCAGTGCGGCAGGGACGACGGCGTACCAGACGTTGCGCCCCCGCTTCTCGCTCACCACGATGCCGGCCTCGCGCAGCTTGGCGAGGTGCGAACTCACCGTGCCCTGACTGCGGCCCGCGGGCTGGACCAGGTCGCATGCGCACACCGCGCCCCCCTCGGCGGTGGCCAGTAATGACACCAACCGCAGGCGCACGGGATCGCCCAGTGCAGCGAACTGCCGGGCGAGCGTCTCGGCGTCCGGCTCGCTGAGCAGCGTCGATGCCAGGGGCGCGCAGCAGGCGACCACCTCTGGCTGGTCGAGCACTGGAAGCTCGTGCACGGCCATCCGTTCCTCCTGAACTCAGGCGCTTCGCCCCGCAAGACATTGACAACTATCAATACGTCAGGCACGGTGCTTCGTATTGACAGACGTCAATGTACCGCCGCATGACGCGCACGCCAGCAGGTCGTCTCTCGGCCTCACTGCTGGGAGTGAGGGAGGAGCCGCGCCGCAACCGCCGCCTACGCCCTGGAGCTGCTGACCGAGACCTGCGGCTGAGCTGCGCCGAGAGGCGAGCACCGCCCGCCTGGCCGGCATCGCCGCCTGCTCCCGCCCCAGCACCTGGCCCGTGCCGCCCGCCGCGCGTTCGACACCACCGCCCGACTCCGCCGCAGCGTCTCCCCCGCCTGCTGCGCGACCGCCTGACCCACCGACCGGAGGACCGTCCCCGTGACCAGCACACCCGCCCCCGCAAGCACCCTCGTTCGGCAGACCGACCTGCCGGCCATCGTCATCGGCGCCGGCCCCGTCGGCCTGGCCGCGGCCGCCCACCTCACCGACCGGGGCCTGACCCCGCTCGTGCTCGAGGCCGGCGACCACGTCGGTGCCGCGATGCGCGCCTGGGGACACATCCGCACCTTCACGCCGTGGCAGTACATCGTCGACCCCACCGCGGAGAAACTGCTCGCCCCCACCGGCTGGACGCGCCCGGCCGGAGACGTCCCGCCGACCGGTGCCGAAGTGGTCGCCGGCTACCTCGCCCCGCTGGCCGCCGTCCTCGGCGACGCCGTGGTCCGTACCGGTGCGCGGGTGGTGGCGGTGACCCGCGAGGGCCTGGACAAGTCCCGCACCCTGGGCCGCGAGCAGCGGCCCTTCCTCGTCCGGGTGCAGGACCGCGACGGCACGGTTCGCGATGTGCGGGCCGCCGCGGTCATCGACGCCTCGGGCACCTGGGGGCAGCGCAACCCGCTGGGCGCCTCCGGACTGCCCGCGGTCGGTGAGCCCGAGGCTGAGGCCGCCGGCGTGTTGGTCGGCCCGCTGCCCGACGTGCTGGGCACCGACCGGGCCCGGTTCGCCGGCCGGCGCACCCTTGTGGTCGGCATGGGTCACTCGGCGGCCAACACGCTGCTGAGCTTGGCGCAGCTGGCCCGAGCGGCGGCCGGCACCGAGATCGTGTGGGCCATCCGCGGCACCGACGCCCGCCGGCTGTTCGGCGGCGGCGAGGCCGATGAGCTACCCGACCGCGGCAAGCTGGGCACCGACCTGCGGTCGCTGGTCGTCTCCGGCGCCATCGAGCACCAGGCCGGGTTCTCCATCACCGGCCTGGAACTCACCGGCGACGGCACGGTGACCGTGGTCGGGCAGACCGCCGAGGGTGAGCAGCGCATCGAAGGTGTGCACAACGTCGCCGCAGCGACCGGGTTCCGGCCGGATGTGGCGATGCTCAGCGAGGTCCGCCTCGACCTCGACGCCGGCCTGGACGCTCCTCGCCAGCTGGCCCCGCTGGTTGACCCTGCCTTCCACTCCTGCGGCACCGTGCCCCCGCACGGCCACCGCGAGCTCGCTCACCCGGAGGACCCGGGCTTCTACATGGTCGGGATGAAGTCCTACGGGCGCGCGCCGACGTTCCTGATCACCACCGGAAACGAGCAGGTCCGCTCCATCGCCGCGCACCTGGCCGGTGACGACGCGGCCGCCGACGAGGTGCAGCTGGTGCTCCCCGAGACCGGTGTCTGCTCCGTGAGCCTCCCGCTCACCGACGACCTGACGACGGCCGGCGGCAGCTGCTGCGGCACCGCGCCGGCGGCTGAGCTTCCGGCTGAGGTGGACGCCGCGCACGCCGCGTGGGCCAACGGCGAGGCGCGGGTCGGCTTCGCCACCGGCGTCGAAGGCGGCCGGGCCGCCGACACCGACGGCGGGGTGCTGCCGCTGGCCGAGGTGCGTGGCCAGGCCGGCGGCTCGTGCTGCGGCTGACCTCCCGGCGCCGGCCCCGCAGATCGGGCAGCCTGGCCAGGTGACATCGCGGGAAGAGCTGGCGCCGGCTGCACGCCGGGCCGCGACGGGCACCCCCGCGGCCGAAGACGCCTTCCCGGGATGGCGCATCGTCGCGGTCCTGTCGGCGGGTCAGATCGTCAGCTGGGGCGTGCAGTACTACGCGTTCCCAGTCGCGCTGACGACCATCACCGCCGACACCGGCTGGTCGACCGCAGCGACAACGGGTGCGTTCACCGCTGGGCTGGTCGTCTCGGCGCTGGCCGGCATCCCGATGGGGCGGTGGCTGGACCGGTTCGGGCCGCGTCCCGTGATGACCGCCGGCTCGGTGCTGGCGGCGGCGTCCATGGCCGCCGTCGCGCTGGCTCCGAGCCTGGGCTGGTTCTTCGCGGCGTGGCTGGTCGCCGGCGTCGCGATGTCAGCAACCCTGTACCAGCCGGCGTTCGCCGCCCTCACCGGCTGGTACGGCCCGCACCGGGTGCGCGCGTTGACCGCGCTGACCCTGGTCGCCGGGCTGGCGAGCACCGTCTTCGCGCCGCTGACCAGCCTGCTGCTGGAGCAGCTGAGCTGGCGCAGCACCTACCTGGTACTCGCCGGTGTGCTCGGGGTAGCGACCGTGCCGCTGCACCTGATGGGGCTGCGCCGGCCCTGGCCCGGGGCTGCGGCTGCCGCCGCCCCCTCTGCTCCCATTGAGCGCCCCGGTGAGATCGGCGGGCCGGCTCCGGCCAGCGATGGTGCGGTACGGGCGGTGCTGACCAGCCGGCCGTTCTGGCTGCTGTCCGGCGGTCTGACGCTGACCGCGTTCGGGCTGTACGCAACCAGCGTCACGCTGCTCATCCCGCTGCTGACCGAACGCGGCATGTCGGCCTCGCTGGCTGCGACCACCCTGGGTCTGCTGGGCGCCGGCCAGCTGCTGGGTCGACTCGGCTATGCCCCGCTGACCGCTCGCACCGGGCCGGCGACCCGGGCGGTGGTCATCGTCGCCGCGTCGGCGGCCGCCATCGGCCTGCTGGCTGCTGTGCCGGGACCGGCGTGGGCGCTGATTGCTGTGGCGGTGCTGGTCGGCGCGGTCCGCGGGGCCGGCACCCTGCTTCAGGCCACGGTCGTCGCCGAGGAGTGGGGGCCGGCCCGCTATGGGTCCCTGGCCGGGGCGTTCGCCGCCCCCATCACCGCGGCCGCGGCCCTGGCTCCCTTCGGCGGTGCCGCACTGACCGACATCGTCGGATCCCGCACCGGTGCGCTCACCGCACTGGCGTGCCTGGTGGCGTTCGGGACGGTGCTCGTCGCCGCCGCTCACGGCGGCCGACGGCCCGGCGAGCCCCTCTCAGCCGGCGTGGGTGGCGAGCAGACGGTCGCGTAGATCGTCGACGCGGGCGGCGATGTCGTCGCGGACCAGCCGCATCCGCTCGATGCCGTCGATGCCCCTGCTCGAGGGTTCGCCGGTCACCCATGTCTCGAACCGGGCCCCCGGCTGCAGCTGGGCGGCCGCGGCGACCAGGTCGTCGTCGATGCGGGCCTCGGTGCCCAGGGTGACGACCACGTCGGCGGCGGCGATGAGGTCAGCGGTGACTGGGCGGGGCCGGGCGCCGGTGATGTCGACCCCGACCTCCAGCAGCGACTGCGCCGACAGGGAGTTGACTGCCTCGCCGGGCCGTGTGCCGGCCGAGGTGACGTCGACGCTGTCCCCCGCGGCGGCGTTCATGAGCCCGGCGGCCATCTGGGACTTGCCGGCGTTCTTCACGCACACGAACAGCACCCGCGGCGCGGCCTGCGGCGAGCCTGCGGCTGCGTGCTGTCCGGCGCGCATCAGCCAGTGTGTGCGGCGCCGGCGGTCGCAGCCGGCACGCCGAGCTCGGTCAGCAGTCCGCGGATGCGGCCCTCGATGTCGTCGCGGATCGGGCGGACGGCGTCGACGCCCTGCCCGGCCGGGTCTTCCAGCTCCCAGTCCAGGTACCGCTTGCCGGGGAAGATCGGGCAGGCGTCGCCGCAGCCCATCGTGATGACCACGTCGGAGGCCTGTACCGCTTCGGTGGTCAGCACCTTGGGCCGTGCGGTGGAGATGTCGATGCCGACTTCAGCCATCGCCTGCAACGCGGCGGGGTTGACCTGGTCTGCCGGGAGTGAGCCGGCTGACCGCACCTCGACGGCGTCCCCGGCGAGGTGGGTGAGCCAGCCGGCGGCCATCTGGGATCGGCCGGCGTTGTGCACGCAGACGAACAGGACGCTGGGCTTCTCGGACACGGAAGGAATGCCTCTCAGCTGAGGGTGGCGGACGGAACGAGCTCGGCCAGCAGGGCACGGACCCGGGTGTCGATGTCGGTGCGGATCGCGCGGACCTCCCCGACGCTCAGCCCGGCGGGGTCGCGAACGGACCAGTCCAGGTACCGCTTGCCGGGGTACACCGGGCAGGCGTCGCCGCAGCCCATCGTGATGACCACGTCGGCGGCCTGCACGACGTCGTCGGTCAGCGGCTTGGGGAACTCCGCATCGAGGTCGACGCCGACCTCGGCCATCGCCTCGGTCACCGCGTCGTCGATCTGCGCCGAGGGCAGCGAGCCGGCGGACCGGACGTGCACCTGTCCGGCGGCGTGCGCGTTGAGCAGACCGGCGGCCATCTGGGAGCGGCCGGCGTTGTGCACACACACGAACAAGACCTCGGGCACGCCGGTGGTGATGGCGCCTTTGGCCTGAGCGAGGGCGGTGAGCCGCTCGGTGGCGAACCGGGCGGTGAGCGCGGGCAGGTGGGTGGTGACCTTCGCGGTGCGGCGCAGGGCGGTGTATGACTCGAACACGTACCTGTCGACGGTCTCCCGGGCGAACACCCCGGTGAAGCGGGCGGCCAGGTCATCGGCCAGCCGGTGCAGGGCGGCCTCGGGGGTGAGCAGGCCCGGCAGGGACTTCTCGGTCATCGCGAACTCCGAACGGTGGCGGGAACGGTGGGGTCGCCGGGGAACCAGCGCCGTGCCACCCACAGCGACACGTAGACCAGGGCGACGAGGACAGGAACCTCGATCAGCGGGCCGACGACCCCGGCGAGCGCCTGCCCGCTGGTCACGCCGAAGGTGCCGATGGCGACGGCGATGGCCAGCTCGAAGTTGTTGCCCGCGGCGGTGAACGCCAGCGTCGCGGTCTTCGCGTAGCCGAGCCCAAGCCGCATGCCGAGGAGGAAAGAGCCGCCGAACATCAGCGCGAAGTAGGCCAGCAGCGGCAGCGCGATGCGGGCGACGTCCCAGGGGTTCGAGGTGATCGCGTCGCCCTGCAGCGCGAACAGCATGACGATGGTGAACAGCAGCCCGTAGAGCGCCACGGGCCCGATACGGGGCAGGAAGCGCTCCTCGTACCAGTCGCGGCCGCGGCGTCGCTCGCCGATCGTGCGGGTGAGGTAGCCGGCGACCAGCGGAATGCCGAGGAACACCAGGACCGACAGGACGATCGCCCAGAAGCTGAACTCCGCCGACGTCGTCTCCAGGCCCAGCCAGCCGGGCAGCACCTGGAGGTAGAACCAGCCCAGGACGGCGAAGGCGACGATCTGGAACACCGAGTTGATGGCGACCAGCACGGCGGCCGCCTCGCGGTCACCGCAGGACAGGTCGTTCCAGATCAGCACCATCGCGATGCAGCGGGCCAAGCCCACGATGATGAGCCCCGTCCGGTACTCGGCCTGGTCGGGCAGCAGCGCCCAGGCCAGCGCGAACATCAGCGCGGGCCCGAGGACCCAGTTGAGCGCCAGGCTCGCGATGAGCAGCTTCCGGTCGCCCGTGACACGGTCCAGTTCCGAGTACCGCACCTTGGCCAGCACCGGGTACATCATCAGCAGCAGGCCCACCGCGATCGGCAGGCTGACGTTGCCGACCTCGATGGCGGACAGGGCGTCGTCCACGCCCGGGACCCAGCGGCCCAGCGCCAGGCCGAGCGCCATGGCGGCGACGATCCAGACCGGCAGGAACCGGTCCAGCATCGACAGCCGCGCCATCACCGGCGTCCCGACGTCGGTGCTCGGCTGCGGGGTCTCCGCGACGGTGTCACTCATGAATTCGGCGGGCCTCTCGTTCGGTGCGGGTCCCGGGCGACGCCCGCACACCAGGCGCGGCAGCCATCGACCGTCGTCGATGACTGTGCCCGAGGCATCGACAGGCGTCAATCTCCCGGGCACACTGGCCAGGTGAACAGCAGTCGAACTCGGACGGCCTTGACCGTGCTGGACCAGCCGACCGACGCAGCCGCATGCGCGTCGGCCCCGCTGGCCGGTGGCCTCGACCTCGATGACGCCGTAGCGCTCGCCCAGACGCTCAAGGCCCTGGCCGACCCCGCTCGGCTGCGACTGCTGTCCCTGATCGCCGGCAGCAGCACCGGCGAGGCGTGCGTGTGCGACCTGACCGGGCCGCTGGGCCTCAGTCAGCCGACGGTGTCCCACCACTGCAAGGTGCTCGTCGACGCCGGGTTCCTCACCCGGGAGAAGCGCGGCGTGTGGGCGTACTACGCCCTGATCCCAGGCGCCCTCGACTCACTGTCCGGTGTGCTCAGCTCTACCGGCGCGCCCGGCGGACCGACCGCCACCTCAGCCGCGCGCGCCTGACCGGCGCCACTCCTGGAGTCCGCTCAGCAGACGCCATCCGCTTGGCTCCTACGTCACCTTTTCCAACCTGGCGCATACCCCCAGGGGTATGTAGGGTGGACGTCGTGGACATCCCCCAGGGCGAACTCGCCGACGTCGTCAAGCGGCTCAAGCGCATCGAGGGCCAGATCGGCGGCATCGTCCGCATGATCGAAGATGGGCGGGACTGCTCGGCCGTCGTCACTCAGCTCGCCGCCGCATCCAAGGCGCTGAGCAAGGCCGGCTTCGCCGTCGTCTCGACCGGGATGCGCTACTGCTCGACCAACGAGGACGGCGAGTCGCGCGAGGTCGACCTGCGCGAGCTCGAGCGCCTGTTCCTCTCCCTCGCCTGACCGTCACCCCCTGGAGTTCCTATGAACCAGCAGATCCCCCAGCTCACCCCTGCCCAGGCCGCCGACCGCACCGAGGCCGTCGTCCTCGACGTCCGCGAAGCCGCCGAACTCACCGAGGGACGGATCGCCGGCAGCATCCACATCCCGCTGGGCCAGCTGTCCGCGCGCGCCTTCGAGCTCGACCGCGCCCGTCCGGTCATCACCGTGTGCCGCAGTGGCGGGCGCAGCTCGCAAGCCGCACAGTTTCTCGCCGGACAGGGCTACGACGTGGCCAACCTCGACGGCGGCATGACGCAGTGGATCGCCGAAGGCCGTCCGACCGCCTGACAACGCCCAGCATTTGCTTGATTGATACCCCTACCCCGTACCGTACTAAGGAGCTTCCGTGCAGATCGACATCATCGAGACCACCGGACTCGGCGACCGCAGCTACCTGGTCAGCGACAGCGGGGTCGGTGTAGTCGTCGATCCCCAGCGCGACATTGACCGGGTGCTCGCGCTCGCCGAGAAGCGGGCCGTGCGCATCTCGCTCGTCGTGGAGACCCACTTGCACAACGACTACCTGACCGGCGGGCTCGAGCTCGCCCGCACCGTGGGCGCCGACTACGTCGTCCCCGCCGGTGACACCGTCGCCTACGACCGGGTGCCGGCCGCCGACGGCGACGTCCTCGAGGCCGGCCCGATGCGGCTGCGCGTGCTGCACACCCCCGGGCACACGCACCACCACGTCAGCTACGTACTCACCGACGCCGGCGCTGCCGAGCAGGCCGTGTTCACCGGGGGCTCGATGCTCTACGGCTCGACCGGCCGCACGGACCTGGTCGGTCCCGAGCACACCGACGAGCTCACCCACGCGCAGTACCACTCGGTGCGCCGACTGGCCGACGAGTTGCCGGACGGCACCCCGGTGTTTCCGAGCCACGGCTTCGGCTCGTTCTGCGCGGCCACCCCGACCAGCGGGGACTCCTCCACGGTCGGCGAGCAGGTTGCCGTCAACCCGGCGCTGACCCGAGACGAGCAGTCCTTCGTCGATGAGCTGATCGCCGGCCTCACCGCGATCCCGGCCTGGTACGGGCGCATGGGCCCGGGCAACGCCGCAGGCCCGGCGCCGGTGGATCTGTCGATGCCGCGGCTGGTCGACCCCGAGGAGCTGGCCGGCCGGCTGGCGGCCGGCGAGTGGGTCATCGACCTGCGCACCCGCACCGCATTTGCCGCAGGCCACCTGCCCGGTGCGTTGAACTTTGAGCTGGCCCTTGCCAACTTCGTCACCTACGTCGGCTGGCTCATCCCGTGGGGCGCCCCGATCACTCTGATCGGGGAGAACGAAGAGCAGGTGGCTGACGCCCGCCGCGAGCTGGTCCGCATCGGCATCGACCGGCTCGCCGGCGCCGCCGTCGGCAGCCCCGAGCAGCTGGCCACCGACCAGGAGCTGGCCTCCCACCCGGTCAGCGACTTCTCCGGCCTGGCCACCGCCATGGCCGCCGATTCGCAGCTGACCGTCGTGGACGCGCGCCGCGACGACGAGCGCGCCGGAGGCGGAGTGCAGGGCTCACTGCACATCCCGATCCACGAGCTGGCCGACCGCATCGACGAGGTCCCCGACGGCGACGTGTGGGTGTACTGCGGCTCGGGCTACCGCGCCTCCATCGCCGCCTCGCTGCTCGCCCGCACCGGACGCCGGCCGGTGCTGGTCAACGGCGGCTACGGCGACCCCGACACCGGCGCAGCCGCCGTCGGCCTGCACGACGACTCCGCCACCCGCTGACCTGGCGGCCGTCTCCGGCCGCAGCCCTTCCATCGGACGAAAGCGACCCACCAGTGACCACGACGGCCCCCAGCCGCCAGCCCGACCTCCCATCCGCCTCGTTCCGCCTGGGTCCGCTCGGGCGGCTGGGGGTCTGGGTCACCGCACACGCCAAGACGACGACCGTCGTTTGGCTGCTGCTCATCGTCGGACTCGGCTTCTTCGCCCCCCGCGTCGAGGCCGCACTGTCCGGAGCCGGCTGGCAGGCCGACGGCTCGGAGTCCGTCACGGTCCGCGAGCTCGCCGTAGACCACTTCGGCGGGAACGCCAGCTCCGCCATCCAGGTCGTCGTGCACAGCCCCGAGGGCGCGGTCACCGAGGGCGAAGGCGCGGACGTGCTGGCCCGAGCCACCGACCTGCTCACCGCCGACGAACGCATCGGCGACGTGCTCCAGCCACAGCCCGGCGCGACGCTCAGCGCTGACGGCAGCACCGCCGTCCTGCTCGCCGGCGCCGGCGCCGACACGAACGAGATGGTGCGGGTCGCCGACGACCTCAAGGCACCCCTGCAGGCGCTGTCCACCGGGTCGGTGGAGGTCAACCCGACTGGGGCGTCCCTGCTGTGGTCTGACTTCAACGAGGCCAACCTGGACGCGATGCTCAAGTCGGAGATGCTCTCCTGGCCGGTGACCCTGGGCATCCTGGTGCTCGCCTTCGGCGCGCTGGTCGCCGCCGGTCTGCCGCTGATCCTCACCCTGGCCGGCCTGGTCGCCTCGGCAGGCTCTCTGGTGCTGATCAACGAGCTGGTCCCGGTCTCTATATGGGCCATGAACTTCGCCATGATGTTCGCCCTGGCTCTCGGGATCGACTACGCGCTCTTCCTTGTGGTGCGCTACCGGGCCGCACGGATGGGCGGGGGCGCTTCGCCGGTGCGGGCGGTCGCAGAGACCATGGACACCGCCGGCAAGGCCGTCCTGCTCTCGGGCGCGACAGTGCTCGTCTCGCTGTCGGCGGTGATGCTGGTTCCCTCGCCGTCGTTCCGGTCGATGGCCGGCGGCATCATGCTCGCCGTCGTATTCGTCCTCGCCGCCACACTGACGCTGCTCCCCCTGGTCCTGTTCAAGCTGGACCTGAAGATCAACCGGATCGCGCTGCCCTGGGTGCGCACCGGGGAGCACCGCTCCCCCCGCTTCGCCGCCTGGGGCGAGCGGCTGTGGAAGCGACCGCTGGTCTACGGCATCGGTTCGCTGCTCGTTCTGCTCGCCCTCGCCGCGCCGATCGTCGGCCTGAAGACGGCGATGCCCTCGATCAAGGTGCTCCCGGCCGAAGCCAGCGCGCGGGTCGGCTACGACCGGGTGCAGGAGGCCTTCGGGGACGGCGCCCCCGGGACGCTGCAGGTCGTCCTCGACCCGGACGACGCCCCGGCGGCCTCCGCCGTCCTCGGCGCGGACCCGGCCGTGGCCGGCGTGCTGCCCGCGATGCCGGCGTCGGACGGCGCCGAGCTGGCGATGATCCAGGCCGTCCCCACGATGGACCCCTCGGACCCCGTCCTGTCGACGCTGGTCGATCGGCTGCGCGCCGACCTGCCCGACTCCGCCCTGGTCGGCGGTGCCGCGGTGGAGAACCTGGACCTGAAGGCCCAGCTGGACGAGTCGACGCCGCTGGTCATCGGGGTCGTGCTGGTGCTGGGCTTCCTGCTGCTGCTGATCGCCCTGCAGGCGCCCCTGATCTCCCTGCTCGGCACCCTGGCCAGCCTGCTGTCCACCGCCGCGGCCTTCGGGGTCGCCCGCCTGGTGTTCCAGGAGGGCATCGGGTCCGGCTTGTTCGGGTTCGAGAGCCAGGGCTTCCTCGACGCCTGGGCCCCGGTGTTCTTCTTCGCGATGATCTTCGCCATCGCGATGGACTACACAGTGTTCCTCCTGGCCAGCGCCAAGGAGCACTACGAGCGGTCCGGCGACCCGCGCGAGGCGATGATCGGGGCTCTGGCGCACTCCGGCCGGGTCATCTTCGCCGCCGGCGCCGTCATGGTCGCGGTGTTCTTCACCTTCGCCCTGTCCGGGCCACTGCCGCCCAAGGAGATGGGGATCATCCTCGGCGTCGCCGTCCTCCTCGACGCCTTCCTCGTCCGACTCGTGCTGCTGCCCGTGATGCTCCGGCTCACCGGCGCGGCCGCCTGGTGGAGCCCGACGTGGCTCACCAGGGTCCTGCCGAGAATCCGCTTCGCCCACGACTGACGGGTGGCGAACGGCCCCTACACCGATCGATCACGAGGAGAACGAACATGTGCCGAGCAGTTCCTTGCAAGACCTGCGGCAAGACCACCTGGGCCGGATGCGGCCAGCACGTCGACCAGGTCATGGCCCGCGTCCCCGGCGCACAGCGCTGCCCCGGGCACCCCCGACAGCAGCGGTCCGGGAGCTGGCTGAGCCGGGTCTTCGGTCGCCGCTGATGGCACCCCCCGTCGCCCCGGCAGCCCGATGATCGCCCTGACGATCGCCATCGGCCTCGTCATCGGCGCCCTCGTCGGGCTGTTGGGAGGAGGTGGCTCGATCCTCGCGGTGCCGGCGCTGGTCTACCTCGCGGGCCAAGACCTGCAACAGGCGGTCGCAACCTCGCTCCTGGTGGTCGGCATCACCGCCGTCGTCGCGGTCGTGCCCCGGCTGCGCGCGCGGCAGATCAGCTGGCGGATCGGGGTGCTGTTCGGCGCGGCGGGAGCGGTCACCGCGTTCGCCGGGGCCGCGGTCAGCCGGGTGCTGCCCGACGAGCTGACCCTGGCCCTGTTCGCCGTGCTCATGGTCGGCGCCGGGGTGCGGATGCTGCAGGAGAAGCCGGCAACCGGCACCGCGTGCGCCGTGGACGGCGGCCGGGTGAACTGGCGCCGCTGCCTGCCGCGCACGCTGGCCGGCGGACTCGTGGTCGGCTTCCTCACTGGCCTGCTCGGCGTGGGTGGTGGCTTCCTCATCATCCCGGTACTCGTGCTGGCCCTGGGCCTGCCGATGTCCACCGCCATCGGCACGTCCCTGGTCGTCGTGGCCATCAACTCCACCGCCGGCTTCGCTGCGCACGCGGGAGAGGCGACTGTCGACGTACCGGTCACCCTGGCCTTCACCGGCGCGGCCGTCGTGGCCGCCATGGTGAGCGGACGCGTCGGCGCGCGCATCCACACGGACCGGCTGCGCCGATGGTTTGCCTGGTTGGTACTCACCGTCGCCGGTCTCATCGCAATCCAGCTGACCGTCGACCTGTTCGCCTGACCCTTCCGGACGATCTCCCGTCCCCCACTGTCGACCTGCTCCGCCGCGGGCCACCAGCCCATCCGAGCGCCGGCGATCCGGCGGTCGTCCCCTGCCCCCAGGGCTGCTTGCGCGACCCCAGCAACACCAGCGGTGAGAAGCCGGCGCAACCCGACTCGACGACCGCTGGCCTGCTCCCGTCAGATTGCCGACCACCTCGGGTGCGGCCACGTCAGCCCGGCAACCGGCTCACCGTGACGGCAGTTTCGTGGCGGATCTGGTCGAGCACCGTCTCGTCCTCATTCTCGGCGGGGTGTCACCAAAGAGCTCGAAATAGCGCCTTCTCCCGGTGAGCGCGACTACTCGCCAGCGGGAGCAGGGATGTGCGGTCAGCGGGGAGGGCAAACGACAACAGCCCGTGCGCCGGCACCGTCCCACGGGCCTGCTGCTTACCGCGGCGGGCTGCAAGACCTCGTCGATCGCTGCGGCGGCGACACCCACCGGCTGCTCACAGACCTCGCCGACGTCCTCGGCGCCAGCATCGCCTACGTCGACCGGCGCACCGTCGAGGCCCACCTCGAACGGCTCCTGTCCGACCGGGAGTGGGCCGATACCGCCCAGCAGTTCACGGCCATGGCCTTCGACGACCACGTCGGAGATTCGGGCAGCCTCCGTACCGACTGGATCGAGGACGTCCTTGCCAAGGCCGGTGTAGCCGGTCGCTGCCCCATCGACGTCCGACAGCCCATCGCCGCCTCCCGCCAGGGCACGTCATGAGCGCCACCCGAACCTGCCCGGCCTGCGGCTACAGCGGCACATACGCCAGCGACGCCCTCGCCGACGTCCATCACACGCGCCATTCCTGTGCGAAGCACCGACAGGCCATTGAGCGCGCGCGTCGCCGGGTCCAGCGTGCTCAGGGTCGGGTGAGGCGGGACTGCATTCATCCGCGCGCAGGGCATGCGCACGGGACCCGTGTCGCGTACGTGAAGGACTGCTGCAGATGCACCGACTGCACAGCCGCCAACACCGCGGCCGGCCGCGCCGTGCACCGCGCGCAGACCTTCGGCCGATGGCGCCCGTTCGTCGACGCGGCCCCGGTGCGCGAGCACATCCGAGATCTCCGCGCCGCCGGCATCGGCGTCGAACAGATCGCCGTGCTCGCCGGCATCTCCACCAGCCACGTCCGCGAGCTGGCCGCCCCACAACGCCACGGCAACCCAGGCATCCGGCGGGTCCGGCCCGAGACCGCCCAGCGGCTCTTGCGCATCGGGATCGACCAGGCCAACCGGGCGCCGCGCAGTCACGTCGTCGCCACGGGCACTCGTCGGCGGTTGCAGGCCCTGACTGCCGTGGGCTGGCCACACGACGAACTGGCCGCCAGGCTCGGCCGAAGCTCCGCCGGCCTCCGACGTAGCATGATCAGCAACTCGGTCACCGCACAGACCGCGCGGGACGTCAGCGCCCTCTACGAACAGCTGTGGGACCTGCGCCCACCGCAGTCCACCGAGGACCAGCGCGCCGTCGTCGACGCCGCCCGGGCCTTCGCCGCGGAACGCGGCTGGCTGCCGCCGCTGGCCTGGGACGACATCGACGCCGACCCAGACCCCCAGCTCACTGAGCACGCAGTGACGACCGACAACATCGACGAAATCGCCATCGAGCGCGCTCTCGCCGGCGACGGCGTCCGCCTCGAACACCTCACCGTTGCTGAGCAGGACGAGGTCGTCCGGCGCCTCACCGAGCGCGGCAAGTCCATTCGTGACATCGCCCAACAGCTCGCCACCACCAAACGCACGATCTCCCGCCGGCGTGCGTCCATCAACGCCGCATAAACGCCACGCTGTCGCGCATCGGTATCCGGATTGGCTACATCGTCAGGGCGTGCTCGAGCCGATCGGGTCTCACCGCCGCCGGTCAGGCGAGCCAGGAGGCGACGGACCACCCGAGGGCGACGGCGCCGAAACCGGCGAGCAGGCTCACCAGCACGTTGGCCAGGGCGTAGAAGCGAGCATGCTCCTCCAGCAGTCGCAGCACCTCGTAGCTGAAGGTGCTGTATGTGGTGAGCGCACCGCAGAAGCCCACGCCGATCAGAGCGCTGACCGCCGGGGAGACGTGACTGCCCAACGCGGCGAGCCCTCCAAGGATGAACGAGCCGACGACGTTCACAGCGAGCGTCCCCCACGGGAACACGCTGTCGTGCCGGGTCTGCACCGCCCGGTCGGTGAGGTATCGGGCCGGAGCGCCGACAGCGGCACCCAGGGCCACCCAGAGCACAATCATTGAGCACCATCGGAGGTACGGACCGTTCGCGTCTGACTCCGTCCCCACCGTGCGCATATGCGGGTCGCGTGCGCGCCGAGGAAGGTCGCGATGACGGCGGCGAGAACGGTGGCCGCCATATAGCCCAACGCGGTGGCGCCGTGGCCGGCAAGCGCCAACTGCTGGACGTCGACCATCGCTGTGGAGAAGGTCGTGAACCCACCGAGAACGCCGACCCCGAGGAACGGACGGACCAGCCGATGCGGCGTCATCACGTCGATGATCACGACCATCAAAACCCCGATGAGGAAGCAGCCGCTGATGTTGACTAGCCACGTCGCCCACGGCCACTGCCCCGATTGATGCGGTAGGGCCACCGTCAGCCCGTAGCGCGCCTCTGCACCCAGCACTCCGCCCGCCGCGATGGTGGCCAGCACGGCCGGATCCCAAATCTTCGGTCGCTGCTGCTCGTCAACGTGAAGATCAACGTCGGAATCAACTGGTCGTGTCGACGCCGGCCCTTCAGTACTCATCAGCCCACTCCCTCCCCGTTCCAGCGTGCGGCGGCGCAGACGAACCTGAGGGTCGGCCGGAGCAGCGGCGCACCGGCAGCAGGGGGCGCCGCTCCAGCCGACCGAACACTATGACGCTGAGGTGGCTGGGCAGGCGCCCACTATCGAAATTACGGTGGCAAGTCCGACCGCCCAGACTGCAACGACTGCCGCTCGTGTCGCGGCTGTCCATGGAACCTCGACGACGCCCTTCAGGACGTGTTGCATACCGTGCCGACGGTGCGGACCGCGGCCGCACCGGGGTCGGCGACGCGATCGTGCCGCGGCCGCACCCGGGACGTGCGCCGAAGCCTGCTGATGAGCCTCAGTCAGGCTGGCTTCATGGTCGCCTGGGTGAGCGCCTGCCGGACGAGTTCACCGATGTGGTGACGGCCAGTGTGCAGAAGACGAACGTCCCTCCCCGTCTGTTCGCGACAAGACTGGCCAAGCGCAGCTTGGAGACGTGCTGACTCACGACAGTCGGCGTGACGCCCGCAGGCAGGTGAGGGACGCGGCGGACGACTCGCCCCCGCATGCGCGCCCACAGGATGTGCAGCTACGCGGGATCGGCGGGCATGCGCGGGGCGGTGGCAGCCCTGCGCACGTCGTCCAGCTCCGGCGTGGTGAGTCACGTAATGCCACGATGCACGGCTTGCCCGCTACCGATCTCCCAACCCAATAATCACTTTCGCAACTGAGGGATGTTGTCGGTGAGTGACGGCTTCACCGGCGACCTGTCCAAATCTGCTCAAACACCGGCAAGACAAGAGAGCGTCCATCTCCTACCGCGTGATGGTGAAGGAGTCGAGGAGGTTGCCTTGCTGGTCGATGGCCCGGCCGACGAGGTGGTCGTCGTAGGCGAGGAGATCCAGGTAATGAAGCGTTGCGCTGCTGACCGCGGTGAAGTCCTCGTGCCCCACGCGGCGCGTCGAGGCGCCGGCTCCTGAGACGACGTAGGTCACCCCGTCCTGCGGTGTCGAGCGCTGATAGTCGTGGTCGTGGCCGGCCAGTACCAGCGGAACTCCGGCGTCCGCGAACAGGGGGCCCCATGCCTCGCGCACTGACAAGTCGGATCCGTGGTGGCCAGCGGAGTAGGCAGGATGGTGCATGGCGGCAACGGTCCAGGTTCCGGCCGCCTGCGGAGCGGCGAGCGTCTCCCGGAGCCACTGCGTCTGCTGAGGGTCTCCTACCCGGTTGGAGTCCAGAACCAGGATCCGCACCGACCCGACCTGTGCCGCGTACCAGGGGGCATCAGCGCCGAGAGCGGTCAGGATCTGCTGCTGCTCCCCACTGCCGTAGTCGTGGTTCCCGAGCACCGGAAGCAGCTGCGCGCCGCCGTCCAGAACTGGCGAAAACGGCTCGGTGACCACCCGGTCGACGAGCGTGGCGTCGCCGACGTCGTAAATCAGGTCACCGAGCAGCAACAGCGCGTCGTAGGGCCGCTGCTGACTCTCCGCCGCCATGCGCTGGGCGGTGGCTTCCTCGGCGGCGGTGCCGGTCCCGGTGTCCCCCGCTACAGCGATGCGGACGTCGGGTGCTCCTTCGATCGCCGGGACCTCCTGGCCGGCGATGGCCGACGGGCGGTCCCCGGTGAGCAGGGCCGTCAGGGCCGACGGCGGGGACACCAGCAGGTATCCGACGAGACCGAGGACCACCAGGAGGCCGACGATGCCGCTGGCGCGTCGACGACTCATGGGAGCAGCCTCCTCGACCGCCGCTGAGAGCGCGCTGAGGACGCCGTCCGGGTCGCTCGGTACACATCCGTCCCTTGGCGAAGCGCTCCATCAGTAGTGCCCGTCGAGCGGAGTGCCGGCACCGGGAGATCCGGTCGGTGGGGACGTGCGATGAGAGGTCAGCCCCCGGAGCTGGCGCGAAAGGCAGCCCTCCGCGGCCGAGGAACGCCCCATGGCTCTCAGCGAGCTCTCAGGTGCACTGCGGCAGCTTGAGCATGCATCCAGCGCTCTCCACGGCGGACTGCGAATGACGACCTAGAAGCAGATGAGTCCGGCGCACGCGAGCCGACAAGGAGATGGGCGCATGACTGTGCTGGTACAGGCCACTTCCGGGTCCAGCAGCGACAACCTCACCGGTCTCGCGGGATGGGCCGCCGACACCATGACCAGTCTGGGAGGCCCGGGTGTCGGCGCGATCGTCGCGCTGGAGAACCTCTTCCCCCCCCATCCCGAGCGAAGTGGTGCTGCCTCTGGCGGGATTCCTTGCTGGACAAGGTCAACTCAGTGTCGTGGCGGTGATCGTCTGGGCCACGGCAGGTTCGGTGGCCGGCGCGCTGGTGCTCTACGCACTGGGCGCGGTCTTCGGCCGGCAGCGACTGCTCCGAGTGGCCGATCGACTACCGCTGATCTCGATCGACGACGTCCAGCGGGCTGAGCGCTGGTTCGCCCGTCGCGGTGGGCAAGCGGTCCTGATCGGCCGGTTCGTACCCGTCGTACGCAGCCTCATCAGCATCCCGGCCGGCGTCGAACGCATGCCGCTACTGAAGTTCACCCTGTACACGACCATCGGTAGTGCCCTGTGGAACTCACTGTTCGTCCTGCTCGGATACGCGCTCGGCAGCCGGTGGCAGCAGATCGGCGCGTACAGCAGCTACATCAACAATGCCGCCATCGGTCTCATCGGCCTGGCCCTTGTCGTCATCGTCGTCCGCCGGCTCCGCACCCGCCGACCTACTCCCCAGTGACCGAACAATGGGTATCGGTAGGGATCTCTTCGGCCCCACACGTCGCGACTGCCCGCGATCAGCGAATCGCCCGACGCGTTCTCATCGGGGTCTCAGCTAGCGCCTGGAACCGTGACGAGACAAGAAACCGCAACTCCGATCGTCGGGGAGGGCTGACCGTTGATTTCTAGCAGCGTGGTCACGACCATCCGTCGGGCAAACCCCAACTCCTTCGCTCCCCCCTTGGTTCTCGAGCCCCCGAGGCCTCCTACTTGCTGTCCTGAAGGATGCAGACCACGCTGGCCGAGCGGTCACCGCCCTGCGAGGAGCCGGGTTCAGCAGGCAGGCCGTGAGGGTCTACACCGGTGAGCAAATCCTCTATGACTACCAGTGCTACACGGCGCAGCACGGCATGCTCCGACGCATGGCACGCGCCCTGACCGCCGACCAGGAAAGCACCAACCTCTACGTGCGATACGCCCACGACGGGTGCTCAGCAGTCTGGATCCGCGTCCCAGACGAGGAGGCGGCCAACCGGGCGGTCAGCCACTTGGCGGGAACCCAATCGCTGTATTTCCGGTACTACGGTCGCTGCCGCCAACGCGAGATCATCGTGCGCCGCCCAACTTCCTGAGCCCCTGGGTCTGGCGGCCCTCTTTGTCGCCTCAGCGCGCCGCGATGCCCCGCGCGGATGCATCAATCAACGCCAGCGAACGCATGTGCCAGCGGGCAAGACTCAAGTGCGTTGCCACGGCGCCATTCTGGGGTGGGCTGGTAGACGCCTGACCGCGCCCTCATGACTCTTTCCGCGGTGCCATCCGACCCCGTCCTTCCGGAAGGGGCGCGCATATCACTCTTCATAGCCGGTGAAGATGCCCGCGAGCGACCTGCTCGGTGACGACCCAGATGGCGACGATCTCCGCCAGGAGCAGCCCTACGAGGACGAGCAATTGGGCGGCGCCGGCCTGAACCGCGCTTCCTCCGCCGAGGAGGACACCGACGTAGGCGCCGGGCAGGGTCACCAGTCCGACGGTGCGGGTCTGGTCGAGCGCAGGGACCAGTGCGGTAGCAGCGGCCGGACGCACCACCTCGAGGACGGCATCGCGGGGCAGAAACCCGAGTGCGAGGGCAGCCTCGACCTCGCCCCGGCGTTGCTGGAGCTCGTCGAACAGCCGGCGTCCTGCCAGCGAGGTGGCAGTCATCGCGCCGCCGATGAGAATTCCACCGATCGGGATGAGGGCTTCCCCAGCCAGAGGCACAGTTCCGGTGGCCACCACCAGCCCAACGACGGGCAGGGCTCCAGCGCTGATCGGCAGGACGATCGTCACAGCGCTGGAGGTTCCCCCCGGCGACCGCAGCCGGGTCCCAGTCACCCGCCGGGCGGACGTGACTGCGGCAACGGTGAGCATGACCAAGACGAAGACGGCCGAGAGCCACAAGGAGCGGACGACAGCGACCAGGACGGCGGACACGGCGGCCAGTTGGAGCACCGCTCGAGCAGCAGCGACCACGATGGGCCGGGTCTGGCCGAGGCCGGAAAGCGCGGCGGCCGTAGCCGCGCCCGCGACCAGGATCAGCAGGACAGCCCCGAGTGCCCAGCTCAGCGTGACGATCGTCGACTCCCTGTTCCTGCTACCGGCAGCTCCGCTCGAGCCAGCCGCTCAACGGTGGCACCGTTCACCCCGACCACGAGCACAGCCCAGGCTCCATCCGGAAGCGGAGGTCGGGCCCCACCCGTCGCAGAGCTTCCTGCGGGACATGAAGCGGACGCACGGCGGCCCCCGAGCGCCGAGCGCTCGGGGGCCGCCGTGGTCCAGTGGGAAGAGATCCGATCAGTCCTGCACGTCGTTCGGACCCTCGGGCTGGTCGGCGCCGTCGGCCGGGTCGCCGGCGTCCTGGGCCTGCTGAGCCAGGACGTCGCCGTTGCCGGCATCGATGACCACCTCGGTGACCGTGCCGTCAGCGCCGTTGACCTCCACGCTGTAGACCACGAACCCGTTCTCGTTGTCCAGGTCGGTCTCGGCCACCGTGCCCGGAACTGCCGCCAGCGCGGCCTGCTCGGCCTGCTGGGGGGTCAGCGTGGCCAGTGCCTGCAGCGACGCCTGCTCCTGGTCCTCACTGCCCGAGCTCTCCTGCCCGTCGGCCTGCTCGGTCTCCGCCGGCGCGGCCACGCTGCCCGTGAACGCCGGGTCCTGGTCCTCCTGCTCGCTGCCCGGACCGCCGTCGGGACCGTCGTTGGTTTCGCCGTCGGGCTCCTCCTGTCCGACCGCGGAGCTGGTCGCCGGTGCGGAGCCGTTGTCCGAGGCAGCGGCGATCGACGCACCGCCACCGATCAGGACGGCGGTGAGCAGACCGGCCGCCGCCAGCTTGCGCTTGTCCATGTTGAGGTTCATGTGTCCTCCTGTGTGACAGGGCGCCGGGGTGGCGCCGATGCACTCACAGTGCGACTCGGCTGCTGTGGAGACCCTGAGAACAGTTGAGAGCCCTCACAAGCGGCTCACCAGCGCGAACGCGGCGGCCGATCCCGTGGCCGCGGGTCCCGGTCATGACCGGGACCCGGCCTTCCGCGCGCCGGACATCCGGCCCAGTTCTCCATGGACGATCGCCGGGCCGCCCCACGAAGTCAGCTCCAAGGGCCCGGCTTCGTCAGCCGACGTCGTCCTCGTCGATCCCGGGCCGACCAGTGGGGAAAGAGGGCTCCGCCGGCAGGGGCAGGCGCAGCTGGAGATGCGCGCCCCCGGCGTGCTCGAGGGCGGACAGCTCGCCACCATGGGCACGGGCGACCTCCCGGGAGATCGCCAGGCCCAGACCGGCGCCCCCGGCAGGACGCTGACGGCTGGCGTCCAGGCGAACGAACCGCTCGAAGATCCGCTCCCGCTCCGCGGCCGGGACGCCCGGCCCGTCGTCGACGACATCGATGAGCGCGCGGCCCGTACGCCCGTCGGTTCGGAGCTCCACGCTGCTGGTGGCGTGTCTCGCCGCGTTGTCGACGAGATTTCGTAGCGCGCGGCTGAGCTGGTGCCGGTCTCCGACGACCCGCACGGGCGCCGCATGGACCGTGACCCGCAGGCCGGTGGTGCGGCGCAGCCGACCGGCCTCAGCGCTCACCAGGTCGTCGAGATCAACGTCCTCCGATTGCGGATGCAGACCCCTCTCGTCGGACCGGGCCAGGAAGAGCAGATCGTCCACGAGCCGCTCCAGGCGCGCCACCTCCAACAGCACGTCGGTGTTGACGGTCGACCAGTCGCTGGCGTCGGGGTGAACCGCGGCGATCTCGTGCGCGGCACGAATGGTTGCCAGCGGGCTGCGCAGTTCGTGGGAGGCGTCGGCGACGAACCGCCGCTGCGCCTCGGCCGCCGTCGCGAGCCGTTCGAGCATGGCGTTCATGGTCGTAGCCAGCTGGGCGACCTCGTCCCGCGACGGAGGTACCGGCACCCGAGCGGACGGATCCGTGGCCGTGATCCCGGCAACCCGACGGCGCATAGCCTCGACGGGGGCCAGTGCCCGGCCGGTCAGCCAGTACGAGGTGCCCGCGACGAGGACGAGCAGGACCGGGTACCCCAGAGCCAGGAGGCCGACCAGCACGTCGGTGGCCCGCTCAGCGCTCTCCAGGCTCTGCGCGCTGATGACCACCGCGTCGCCGTCCGGGCCGGTGACGCCGAGCACCACGACCGCGAAGGGCTCATCCTCCTCGATCGGCAAGGAGTCCGCGCGAAGGGCGACGGTCTCCCCGGGGGCCGGGCGGGCACCGACCACCGGCGGTTCACCTGAGATGGCGGGGCTCGACGCAACGACGACTCCGTCAGCGGAGACCACCTGGAACAGGGCGCGCTCACTACCCCCTGCCGGCGTCGGTGCGGCCGCCGCAGCGCCGTTGGTCGCGACGTCGGAGGCCACCGCCGCGGCTTCCTGCGCCGCGACATCGCTCAGGGTCGACTCGAGTTGCCGGCGCTGCAGCACCACGAACGCGACGGCGGCCACGGCCAGGATGAGAGCCACCACGATCGTGGCCGCCAACGCGGCCCGGACCCGCACCCCACCGAACCGACCGAGCGCCGCCCGCCAGCCGGGCTTGGGGACCGCCTCACCCACCCCCGGCCGCCAGCCGGTAGCCCGCCCCGCGGATCGTCTCGATCGCATGCCGCCCGAACGGCTGGTCGATCTTTCGCCGCAGATAGCCGATGTAGACCTCCACCACGTTGTCGTCACCCTCGTAGTTGGCATCCCACACCGACTCGAGGATGTCGGGCTTGGAGACCACGTCGCCACGGTGCCTCATCAGGAAGTGCAGGAGCCCGAACTCACGCGGCGTCAGGGTGATCTCCTCCTCCGCACGGCGCACCGTGCGCGTGGCCGGATCGAGGGTCAGGTCACCGGCGGCCAGAACAGCCGGGCGAACCGGGGCGCCTCGACGGATCAGTGCCCGAAGGCGCGCGACCAGCACCAGGAACGAGAACGGCTTGGTGAGGTAGTCGTCGGCCCCCAGGTCGAAGGCGTCCGTCTGGTCGTACTCACCGTCCTTGGCCGTCAGCATCAGCACCGGGGTCCAGACACCCGAAGCGCGCATGCGCCGGCACACCTCGTAGCCGTTGAGTCCCGGCAGCATGATGTCGAGCACGACGACGTCGTAACTGTTGACCTCGGCGTTGAAGAGGCCATCCGTGCCGTTGTGCACCACGTCGACGACGAATCCCTCAGCACTCAGTCCGCGGCGGACGTTCTCGGCCAGGCGGACCTCGTCCTCCACCAACAGCACTCTCATTTCCACACTCCCTGTTCGGTGCAGTGTGACCGGCCTTTCCTGAGGGTCGGCTGAGAGCCGTGATCAGTTCCCTCTCGGCGACACGTGGCGCCGTGGCAGCCTGCGCGTCGAAGCATTGCTCATGGCGCTGGCCTGGTCCGGCGGTAGTCCGGTTCGGTGGTCCGACAGCGGGCCCACTGCCGATACTCGTCAGCAGGTCGGCGTGGAAGCAGCAGCAGGGTCATCGCCGCAACCGCGGCCCCGAGCAATGTCGCTGCGATCACATCGGTCAGCCAGTGGTAACCCAGGTACACCCGTGAGGCGGCCACTCCTGCCACCCCCGCGACTGCTGCCGACCAGGCCGCGATTCGGACGGCGGGCCGGTGCGCTGCCCGGGCGATGAGGGCCGCTCCCACGATCAGCACGGCGGTGGCCGTTGTCGTGTGCCCGGACGGGAAGGAGAAACTCTGCTCCACGGGCCCAGCCATCAGGGACACGGGTGGACGGGGCCGGGCCACGAGCAGCTTCATTCCGAAGACTACGACGGCCGATCCCACCAGGGCGACGGTCAGAGCGGCGGCCGCACGGATTCTGCGGACCGCCGCCAGCACGGTCACCGCTGCGCCCACGAGGACGGGAAGAATTGTCGTGCCGGCGAGATCGGTGAACCGGAGGGCGATCGGGGTCAACCACGGCAGCCGCTCGGCTGCCGCCTCGTGAAGCACGACGGCGTCCCACCGCCCGACCCATACTTGCGTCGCCACCAGCCACCAGGTCAACAGCGCCCCAGCCGACGCTCCGAGGGCTGCCGCTCCGGCAAGCCGTGGCGTCGCCGGTCCTCGGCCGGAGGGCTCGGCCGCAGAGACGCGGTGAGCCACTGGCGTCGCGAGCCCGCTCATGCCGTCCCCGCAGTGCTCACGCCTACCGCCGGAACCTGCTCCGAACCGGCCAGCGCCGGCGGCAACCCCGGCACGATGCTCTCCACACCGGTCATGCCCGCACCCGACCGTTCGACTTTGCGTTCATGGGCGGCACCTCCTCGCGATCGCGACATGTGCCGATGACGGAGCCCACCGTGTCGGACGTTCGCTGAGGAGGCGCTGAGGACATTTCTCGGCGATCGACCCCGAGCAGGGCCCTCTCAGCTTCCGCTCAGCGGCCGCGCGGAGGATCGCCAAGCAGCCGACTCGGAAGGGGCGAATCACCCGTGAAACCGTCCATACGCGTGCTGGTCGCCGACGACCACCTTCTCGTTCGTACGGCGGTGTCCGAACTGCTCAACACCGTGGATGGCATGTCCGTCGTCGGTCAGGCAACCGATGGACGTGAGGCCCTCGACCTGGTCGAGCAGCTGCGACCGAACGTCGTTCTGATGGATGTGACCATGCCTGCCATGTCCGGGCTGGAGGCAACGCGGCTGCTGACGGAGCGACACCCCGGTCTCACGGTGCTCATGTTCAGTGGAGACGTCCGGTACAGCGTCGTCCAGGCCGCGCGTGCCGCAGGCGCGACCGGCTTCCTGGCCAAAGGATGCCGCGGGACCGATTTGATCCGCGCGGTCCAACGCGTCCACTCCGGCGGGTCTGCCTGGCCGGGCTCCGCGTAACGCCCTGGACGCTTCGCAGTCCTGACCGAACTGTTGCCTTTCGGCGTGGCGGTGACGCGGACCACCGGACCACCGGACTGGTGAATGACAGTCAGAATCGGGTTGCTGAGTCCGCTGACGTCTCTCGTCACCTGGACCACGACAGTCATGAGCTTGCGTCGGTTCAGCCGTTATCTGCCGTCCTGGCTAAGGGGTTTGCTGACGACCGTCACCGGCTCCTGACGACGGCGGGGCTGACCCGGAGCGGTGGACCGGGTCGACCGCTCTGCCCCTCGACCGGGCGGGTGCGAAACACGGTTCCGTCATGCGTAACGAGCACGGCGCGGACACCAGGCAGTGGCGCCAACCAGCCCAGGGCGGCCGGCCCCTGGGCCACGGCGGCGGTCGCGTACGCGTCGGCGAGGGCCAGATCCAGGGCGATCACCGTGGCGGACGCGAGACGCTGGGCGGGGCGCTGGGCGTGAGGGTCGAAGCCGAGTGGCCCGCGTTCGTACGCGCCCGAGGTGGCAACGCCCACGTCGGTGGCGGAGATCGTCTCCAGTACGCGGCCCGGATTCTGAGGGTCGATGACGCCGATGCGCCAGCCGGAGCCGTCGACACGCCCCGAAGCGTTCCCGGTCACGACGAGGTCCCCGCCGGCGTTGACGACGGCGTGGCGAACCCCGTGATCGACCAGGGTGCGTAGGGCACGATGCCCAGCCCAACCCTTGACCAGTCCGGTCGGGTCCAGGCCGCCTGGCATGGCCCAGGGGTCGAACCACCCATCGGAGTGCTTCCACGCCGTGGCACACAGGTCCAGCACCCTGCTGACCACCTCAGGGCACTGCTCGGCTGTGACCTCTCCCCGCCTGAGGAGACTGACGCAGCTGCCGGGGTCGTAGGTGGAGAAGGTGCGGTCCGCCTCGTAGAGGACACGGACCGCGGCGCACAGCGCACGGTCCAGGACCGACTTGGTGATCCGGGAATCGCGGATGTCGATGGTCACCGCGGTCCCCATGACCGCTTCAACGTGCATCCGTCCGGTGACAGTGCCGGGAAAGGCGGGACCGAGCTTGACGGCCCTCCCGGTCACGGGGTCGCCGCCGAGCGGGCCATGTCCAGCGCCGCCTGAAGGCTGCGCCGGTACCCGGCGCTGGTGTAGGAGGCGCCGGACACCGTGTCGATGCCGGCGTCCTGCGCGGCCACGGCGGCGGCGTCCAGGCGGGGACCGGCTGCCGCGCTGATTTGCCGGGACTCGCCGTCGCCGTCTGGTAGCTGTACGGCGGTGGCGGCTGTGAGCTTGGTGCCGGTCACCGTGACCTTCACCTGGACCGGCCCGTAGCGGGTACCGATGGTCGGGCCGGTCGCGGTCACCTGGGTCGAGCCGGAGGCGCTACCGCTCTGGCCGGGTACGGGGCTGACCTGGACACCGACGTCGGCGGTGACGGCTTCGATCTGGGTGCGGGCCAGAGGGAGCACGGCGGCCAGCCCGATCGCGGCGCCGGTGATGGTCAGGACGAGAGGTCGGATCATGAGTTCCTCACAGGGAGAAGGATTCGGCGTGGATCTGGCCCGCGGGGACGCCGAGCTGCCGCAGCGTGCTGAGCAGTTGGGCGGTCAAGCCGGGGGGCCCGCAGAGGTAGACGTCACGGGTGGCCAAGTCGGGCACGAGTGCCCGGAGCTGCCAGGCGCCGAGCGGGCCGGCCGGGTCATCGGCGGCACTGCGGGACCCGGTTACCAGGTGCACCGTCGTCGCGGGCCGCGAGTCAGCCAAGGCATTGAGTTCGCCCTGGTGCACCGCGTCCACGGGCGTGGAGGCGCGGTTGACCACGACGGCATCGACATACGGGGGCAGGTCCTCCAGCAGCGCGCGGATCGGCGCGATGCCGAGACCGGCACCGATCAGCAGCACGCGGTCCCGGGTCCGGGCGGCGGCGGTGAGGACGCCGTATGGGCCTTCGACCAGCACGCGGGTGCCGGGCCGGAGCCGGGCGAGAGCGCGTGTGCCGTCGCCGATCTCGCGCGCGGTGAGCCGGAGCTGCTTGCCCGTCGGGGCCGCGGACAGGCTGAAGGGATGCGCGCGCCACCAGTGCCTGGTGTCCACGAACCGCCAGACGAGGAACTGTCCCCCGCGGGCGGTCAGGCGGCCCAAGTCGCGGCCGGCCACGGTGACAGTGACGACATCGCGGCTCTCCCGACGCACCCCTGTGACGCGCAGGCCATGCCGCGCCGATCGCAGCACCGGCAGCCCGGCCCGGAAGACGGTGGCCGCGGTGAGCACAAGAACGAGCTGAGCGGTCCACCACCCGCGCACCAGCGCGCCCTGCAGGACGGTCGACCCGGCCGAGAGCTGGTGAGCGAAGGCGAGCAACACGGCCGCGTAGGTCATCAGGTGCAGCAGGTGCCACCCCTCGTAAGGCAGGCGACGACGGACGAAGCGGACCGAGGTGAGCGCAGCGACCAGGAACAGCGCTGTTCCGGCGACCGCGTCCAGCGTCGTGCTGCCCAGCGACAACAACGCCGGCCACCAGCCCCCGAGACCGCGGCCGTAGCCAAGGGCCAGCAGCAGCGGATGGGCGACGAGCGCCACCAGGGCGGTCGGTGCGAGCCTCCGGTGCCAGCGCAGCAAGCGGTCCTGGCCGACTCCCTTCTCCAGCCACGGGATACGGGCAGCGAGCAGCACCATGCCGAGGACCAGCACCTCGGCGAGAAGCCCGGTCATCCGCCCTGCCCAGGTGGCCAGGCCGCCGGGGAGCTGCAGGTCGACCGGCAGCCGGGCCACCCCTAGCGCGGCCACGGCGCCCAGGTTCGCGCCCCAGAGGAGAAGAAGAAGTCCAGCGGGCCATTGCCGCAGGCCCGCTGGACTCCCACCGGACACGACTGTGATCCGGGGTCCGGCAGATACGGTCGCTGCTGCCATGCCCTGCTCCTAGGAGAACCGTCTGGGGCCCGGTGGTGACGACATGGTGTGCACGCGACGCTGAGGATCCGCTGAGAACAACCCGGGTCAGCGGCGCCGGCCGGACTCGACTGCCAGTTCGTCCACGTCCACCGGGGGGAGCTGGTCACGCTTGCTCACAGCCAGATACGACACAACCGCCAGAATGGCGGCGAGGAACACCACGCTGGTCAGCGTCGTCCCCATCCCCAGGCCGCCGTCAGCCGTCGGCTGGGAGAAGCCGTCACCCAGCGAGGCGCCCAGAGGCCGGGTGAGCACGTAGGCGATCCAGAAGGCAAGGACGGCGTTCGCCCTGAACACCAGGTGGCTGGCCGCGACGGCCCCGATCAGGACGGCGAACAGCAGCGCTGACAACCAGAATCCGACACCCAGCCGCTCGGCGACCAGGTCACCGGCAGCGGTGCCGAGCGCGAAGGTGACCAGGATGGCCAGCCAGTAGAAGGCCTCGCGTCGACGGGTGACGACACTGTGGATCGACAGCGTCTTCTCCACCGAGTACCAGGCGGCGAAGACGGCAGCGAGCGCGACAGCGAACGCCGCCGTGGTGACCTCCAGCGGCACCCCGAGGTTGTCGGTGAGGTTGTCGGTGATCAGCGTGCCGACGACGCTGATCAGGACAACGGTCGCCCAGTACAGCGGGGGCACGTAGCGCGGGGCACGAAACTGGTATCCCAGCACGACGAGGAAGACCGCGCCGACGACGACGGTCGTTCCGGTCAGGCCGAAGCCGAGCGTGACGTTGAGATAGTCGGCTGCGGTCTCCCCCACCGTCGTCGCGAGGATTTTGATCACCCAGAACCAGATGGTGACCTCGGGGACCTTGTTGAGCAGCGTGCGTGCTGTCTGAGAGGAAGCTCGGGTGGTGTCCATGGGCGCAGCGTCGCGCCGCGCTCCTGCACACGACCTGAACAGCTACCCCACAATTCGAGGCCATCGGAAGCAGTAGGGCCATCATGGCGTCGTGCCCGTCGCCGGCCAGGTCTGTGTCCTCGTCGTGGAGGACGACCTTCAGCTCCGCGACCTGGTGGCTCGTGGCCTTCGTGAGCATGGGCTGACCGTGGTGACGGCTGGCGACGGGGCTGGGGCTCTGGCCGCGGTGCAGCGGCAGCCCTTCGACGCCGTCGTGCTCGACATCGGACTGCCCGATTCTGACGGCCGGGACGTCTGCCAGGCCCTGCGGGCACGGGGGGTGACGAGCCCGGTGCTCTTCCTAACCGCGCGGGACCAGTTGCACGACGTGCTGTCGGGCTTCGCCGCTGGCGCCGACGACTACCTGGCCAAGCCGTTCCACGTCAGCGAGCTGGTGGCTCGCCTACGGGTCGCGCTGCGACGGTCCGCACCGGCGACGACCGGCGCGGGCGGGTTGTCCCTGGACCCGGTCTCCCATGCGTTGCTGGGGCCGGCCGGCACACAGCGACTGACCCCCACGGAGTTCCGCGTGCTGGCGGCGTTGATGGGCCGCCCGGGCGAGGTCGTTCGCCGGCGGGAGCTACTGGCCGCCGGCTGGCCGGACGGCGCCCGCGTCGCGGACAACACCTTGGATCAGTACGTCGCGCGGCTGCGCCGGAAGGTCGACGCTGCGGGTGAGGGTCGCTCGATCCAGACCGCACACGGCGTGGGATACACGTTCGTATGACGTGGCTGGGGTGGCTGCGCCCGTCCGGGCGCACCAGCCTGCGCAGCCGACTGGCCTGGTCGGCCTCCCTCGTGGTGGCGCTGTGGGTGGTACTGCTCGCCGTGGGCGCCAACATCCTGCTCGCTCGAGGGCTCGCCGCCCAGGCCGACGATGTTCTTCGCGCCAGGGCGGAGGCCACCGCCCTCACCGTCGAGGTCGCCGTCGACGGCAAGGTGTCGGTGTTGGAGACCCGGGACGATCGGGCCCTGGACGTCGGCACGTGGATCTTCACCGGCGACGGCTCGATCGTGGAACGCCCGCCGGGCAGCAGCCCAGCGCTCGATGCGGAGGCCGCCGGCCTTTCCCGAGCCTGTGCCGGGACCCGGGACCTGGAGGCCGGGGAGTCATTGCGCCTGTTGTGCCTGCCGGTGATCGAGAACGGTCAGCAGGTGGCCGCCGTGGTCACTAGCTCGTCCATGTCCCCCTACGACCAGGTGCAGCGGCTCGCCCTGCTGGGCAGCGTCGGGGTAGCGGTCGTACTGATGGTGATCGTGCACGTCGTGCTGCGCGCCAACGTGACTCGTGCGCTGCGACCGGTCCAGCAGATGAGCGTGCAGGCCGGACGATGGAGCGCCGAAGACGTAGAGCGCCGGTTCGGATCTGAACCACGCCCGGCCGAGCTCGCCGAACTGGCCGAGACTCTCGATCAGCTTCTGGATCGGCTCGCCGCGGTCATTCGCCACGAGCAGCGATTCTCGGAAGAACTTTCCCACGAACTGCGCACGCCGTTGGCCCGAATTCAGGCAGAGGTCGACCTTCTCATCGCGCAGCCGCGCGATGCCACGGCGCTCCAGACCGCCCACCTCGCGATCGACCGGTCGACGCGGTCGATGCGGTCGATCTTGGACACCATGATGACGGCCGCGCGGAGTATGAACTCACTGGACGACGCGCGGTCCCGGCTCGATGAGATCCTCGTCCGGCTCACAGAACTCGACAGGCTGGGCGACGGGACGCCGGTCGTCGTCGACTGCCCGGCCGGTCTCATCGTGGGTGTCGACGGCGACGTACTCGAACGCGCACTGGCACCGGTGGTCGACAACGCCATCCGGTACGCCCGAACTCAGGTGACCATCCACGGTTCACGCGAGCAGGGTCGGATCGCCGTCACCGTGATCGACGACGGTCCCGGGATGACCGAAGAGATCGCCGAGCGGGCCTTCGAACCGGGGTTCCGCGGTGATGCTGGAGATGGTCACCCGGGCGCCGGACTCGGGCTCGCGCTCGTCCGACGGCTTGTGGTTGCCGCCGGGGGCACGGCCCAGGCGACGGCCTCCGCGTCGGGCGGCCAGGTCAGGCTGACTTTTCCACCGGGCTAACCCGGCCGTGCCAGGAGTCACCGTTCCTCAGCCCTAGAACCCTTCGCGGACGGTGGCCCAATGCTGCGCGCGGTCGTTCCCGACGGCGTCTGGCGCCGACGGTCGGCTCGCAGCCGCAGGACCGGGCAGCCGACGCAGCGCGGGGTCGAGCGACAGCAGCTGACGCGCTTGCGGTGGGCCATCACGTCCGCCCGTCCAGCACCGGCTGCGTTGTCAGAGGCGTAGCAGCCGCATCGCGCCCGGCCCGCCGCCACGCTGCGGCAGGCAGGAGGCGAAGTCCATTGAGGCCGACGAGCACGGTGGAGCCCTCATGTCCGGCGACACCGAGTGGCAGCGGAAGGAGCCACAGGAGGTCCCACGTGACCAGGACCGTGATGACGGTTGCGGCAATGATCAGGTTGGCCTTGACCACGCGGTGCGCCCGGCCGGACAGATCGATGATCTTCGGCAGGATGGCCAGCTCGTCGCGGACGACGATGGCGTCGGCGGTCTCCAGGGCGAGGTCCGAGCCGTGGCGACCCATCGCCACGCCGAGGTCGGCCGTGGCCATGGCCGGGGCGTCGTTGACGCCGTCACCCACGAGCAGGACCCGGTGCCCGGCCGCCTGCAGCGCCTGGACCTCGGCCACCTTGTCGGCCGGAAGCAACCCGGCGCGAACATCGGTGATCCCGACCTCCTCGGCCAGCCGGCGAGCGGCGCCCGGGTTGTCGCCGGTGAGGAGCACCGGCGTGGCGCCGGTCAACGCGGTCAGCGCCCGGACGGTCGCCTGCGCGTCGGGCCGAAGCCGGTCGGCCAGACCGAGGACCCCGACCGCCCGGTCGTCGACGAGTACGACGACGGCGGTGCGTCCGGCCGCCTCCAGCTCGGTGACGGTCGCCCACGCCGGGTCCCCTCCCCCGCCGGGAGCCGGCGAATCCCGCAGCAGCGCCGGGGAACCGACCCGGACGACCTGGCGGTCCACGGTGGCGGTGACGCCGCGTCCAGGCGCGGACGAGAACTCCTGGGCGTGGGCCAGCTCGAGCCGGCGCTCGGCTGCGGCAGCCACCACCGCGCGGGCCAGCGGGTGCTCACTCGGGCGCTCGGCCGCGGCAGCCAGAGCCAGCAGCTCGTCGGCGTCGAGGCCTGTTCCGGGCAGGAGCCGGATCTCGGCGACCCGCGGCGTCCCCTCCGTGAGGGTGCCGGTCTTGTCGAAGGCGACGATCGTGATCTCGCGGAACTTCTCCATCACCACCGCGGACTTGACCAGCAACCCATGGCGGCCTGCGTTGGCGATCGCCGACAGGAGCGGCGGCATGGTGGCCAGGACCACCGCGCAGGGAGAGGCGACGATCATGAACGTCATCGCCCGCAGAAGGGTCGGCTCGAACGCGGCCCCGGCCGCCAGCGGGATACCGACCAGCGCCAGGGTCGCGACGACGATGCCCACCGAGTAGCGCTGCTCGACCTTCTCGATGAACAGCTGGGTCCGGGCCTTGGTCGCCGACGCCTCCTCGACCATGGTGACGATCCGGGCGACCACGGAGTCCGCAGCGGCCCGGTCGACGCGGATCCGCAGGGCCCCGGTTCCGTTGAGGGTGCCGGCGAAGACCCGGTCGCCTGACTCCTTGAGGACCGGCAGCGGCTCGCCGGTGATGGATGCCTGGTCGACCTCGCTGACACCCTCGAGCACTTCGCCGTCGGCACCGACCCGCTCGCCGGGACGGACCAGGACCACGTCACCGACGGCGAGCTCGGCGGTGTCCACGATCTCCTCGCAGTCTGCGCCGTCCAGCCGGGTGGCCCGCTCCGGCGCCAGGTCGAGCAGCGCACGCACCGAATCGGCGGTCCGCCGGGTCACGAATGCCTCCAGCGCGCCCGACGTGGCGAAGATGACGATCAGCAGCGCCCCGTCGAACACCTGCCCGATCGCGGCGGCGGCCAGCGCGGCGACGATCATCAGCAGGTCGACGTCGAGTGTCTTCTCCCGCAGCGCCCGCAGCCCGGCCAACGCGGGCTCCCAGCCTCCGGTGACGTAGCAGGCCAGGTACAAGGTCCACCAGACGACCGGAGGCGCCCCGGCGAGCTGGAACGCTCCACCGAGTGCGAACAACGCCGCCGCCGCGGCGGCCCAGCGCACCTCGGCCATGGACAGCACACCCCACAGCTGTGCGCGCGAGTTCCGGCCTGCGGGGGTCGCGCGAGCCACATCCCGGGGCGGGCTGGACAGGGTGGAGGACACCGGAGCTCCCGGGGTCAGAGGGATGAGTTCGTCCCACTGTAGGCACAGATGAACAGGTGTTCATGCGTCGGCTCTACAGTGGCTCCATGGGGCACGAGGTTGATGGCCGCGGACGAGCCGCTCGCCTGGACCTGGCAGCGGCAAAGACGGTGGCGGAGACGCTGCAGGCGCTGGCCACTCCAAGTCGACTGCTCATCCTGAGCCGACTGCGAGAAGGTCCGGCGACGGTCAGTGAGCTCACTGCCGCCGTCGGCATGGAGCAGTCGGCGGTCTCCCAGCAGCTGCGCCTGCTGCGCCACCTGGGGCTGGTCGACAGTCGACGCGAGGGCCGCAACATTTCCTACGCCCTCTATGACGACCACGTCGCCCAACTCTTGGACGAGGCGGTGTACCACGCCGAGCACCTCCGCCTGGGCGCCCCCGACCGGCAGACGGACGCGGACTGACCTCCGCCTGCGACACGCAGACCGGCGACCTACCGACCGAGCGTCCACGGGAATCAGCCTTCGGCCTACCGCCCTTGCGTCAGCAACTCCGGCGGGATGCGTCGTCTACTATCCGCGTATGGATGCAGGTAATCGGTCTTTACGTAGTCCGCTCCCGGACGACCAGGTCGATCTCGCCGTCGAGGTCTTCCGCATGCTGGCCGACGCCACACGCATCCAGCTCCTCTGGGCACTCATCGACCGGGAGTTGTCGGTCAACGAGCTGGCCGCCGAGGTCGGGAAGCTCCCGGCGTCGGTCTCCCAGCATCTGGCAAAACTCCGCATGAGCCGACTGGTGCGCACCCGTCGGGAAGGCACGCAGATCCACTACCGCCTGGAGAACGAGCACATCGCGCGGCTCGTCACCGATGCGCTCGACAACGCCGAACACGCGAGCACCGGAATCCCCGAGCACCACCGTGCCGACGCAGGCGTCACCGTCCTCCCGCAGCCGAGCTCCGCAACCGGGGTGGACACGCCATGATTTCTCCCAGCCAGCCCAGTCACGCTCACGAACCCGAGCGGGGCCGCCCCTCCGGGCACGACCACGACGACCTGCCGGGCCACGCGTCCCACGACCACGACCACGGCCACGGCGACGGGCACGGGCACGATTCGCATGGACATGACCACCCGCGAGGACTGAAGGGACTGCTCCGGACGGTCTTCCGGCCGCACAGCCACGACTCGGCTGACTCGGTGGACTCCGCGCTGGAGGCCAGCAAGGAGGGTGTGCGTGCGCTGAAGATCAGCTTGGTCGCACTACTGGTCACCGCGCTGGCCCAGGCGGTCGTCGTGTTCTTCACCGGGTCGGTGGCCCTGTTGGCCGACACGATCCACAACTTCTCCGACGCGCTGACCGCCGTCCCGTTGTGGATCGCTTTCGTCCTCGGTCGTCGCGCGGCCTCTCGCCGCTACACCTACGGCTACGACCGCGCGGAAGACCTCGCCGGCGTCTTCATCGTCGTCATGATCGCCGTGTCCGCTGTGGTTGCCGGCTACGAGTCCGTCCGGCGACTGCTCGACCCGCAGCCGATCAGCAACGTCGGCGTCGTCATCGCGGCCGGCCTCATCGGCGCCGCCGGCAACGAACTCGTCGCGCTTTACCGGATCCGCGTCGGCCGGAAGATCGGCTCCGCGGCGCTGGTCGCCGATGGCCTGCACGCCCGCACCGACGGATTCACCTCGCTCGCCGTCGTGCTCGGCGCCCTGGGTGTTCTCGCTGGGTTCCCCTTGGCCGACCCACTCGTCGGCCTCGGCATCACCGTGGCGATCCTGTTCGTGCTCAAGGGCGCGGCGACCGAGATTTACCGGCGACTGATGGACGCCGTCGAGCCCGAGCTCGTCGACGCCGCCGAGACCAGCATCACCGCCACCCCCGGGGTGCTGGGCATCGAGCGCCTGCGCCTGCGCTGGACCGGGCATCGCATCCGGGCCGAAGCCGCCGTGCTCGTCGATCCGGCGATCGGCGTCGTCGAGGGCCACGCGATCGCCGTCGACGTCCACCACCGACTGCTGCACGACGTTCCCCGCCTGGTCGACGCCACCGTGCACGTCAGCCCGCTCGACCACGGCGGACAGGATCACCACGCGGCGCTGGCCCACCATCGGGCGTCTCCAACGGTCGCCGGCGCCCCAGGCACCTGACCGCGCGGAGGGGCTGAGGGGAGTCGGGGATGCCAGGTTGGGCATGGGCGTTGATCGGAGGTCTGGGCGGCCTGGTGCTGTGCTGGCTGGTCCTCGTCGCCGTCCTGTGGTCCACCCGCCCGGAGGACCGGCGGCTGCGCGAGTTGCTGCGGTTGCTCCCCGACGTCCTGCGACTGCTACGCCGGTTGGCCAGCGACGCCGGCCTGCCGCGCGGAGTCCGGATACGGCTCTGGCTGCTGCTGGGCTACTTGGCCCTACCGATAGACCTCGTACCGGACTTCATCCCGGTGCTCGGCTACGCCGATGACGCGATTGTCGTAGCAATGGTGCTTCGCTCTGTCGTCCGGCGAGCGGGCCCGGACGCGCTCATCCGGAACTGGCCTGGCACGCCTGGCGGCCTGGCCGCCCTGCGTCGGGCCACCCGACTGCCCATGTGAAGCATCGCCTCACCTATTGCCAGCGGAATCGGGCCGGGTGCCCGCCGCAGACTAGGGCGGGGATCACACGGAGGTGCGCCGCTTGACCCAGCCGAAGGCAGCGGTGGCCACGAACAGAACGACGCCGACGACAAGTAGCCAGAGGAAACCCTCAACCACAGCGCCGATGATCGCGACGGCCAGCCAGATGACGAGGAGTAGCGCGATGAAGCCGAGCATGTTGATCTTCCTTTCGGAGTAGTTCTGGAGCTGATGCTCGCGTTCGCCGCGTCACTCACATCTCCCCGTGATCTTGACCGGATCGTCACGCGAGAGTCCCTCGGTGCGCCACGAGGTCACGCGACGACGCGGCCGCGAACCTCGGGAGCCGCCTACAGCCGGGCATCCTGCCCAGAGAAGTCGAGCACGACGGACCGCCGTCCTCCAAAAGACGGCACCCCCGACAGGCCGCGGCGCCGCTGGCCACCACGGACTAGGACTTGAAGACGTCCTTGACCTTCTCGCCGGCCTGCTTCAGGTTTCCGCTCGCCTGATCCGCTTCGCCTTCAGCCTTCAGGTCCTTGTCGTCGGTGGCCTTTCCGGCAGCCTCCTTACCCTGACCGCCGAGCTCCTCGATCTTGTTCTTCGCCTTGTCCATTCCACTCATGGGCAATGCGTACCCCGGGGGGCGGGGCCGCCAACCCGCATGCCCCGGATCGTCATGCGGGCGTAAAGAAGTCCCGATGGGGCCCTGGATGAGTAGGCCACTGCAAGAAACAGATCAGCGACCTCCGAGTGCGGCCGGCTCCTTGGCAGCCGCCTCCCGGCGCGGCGACCCACCCGTCCCGGCCGCGGCCACGCTCGCCGCGGGGCTCAGGTCGAGGCGCCGCAGCAGTTGGGCGTTGAGGGCGACGACGACGGTGGACAGCGACATGAGGATCGCGCCGACCTCCATCGGGAGGACGAAACCGACCGGGGCGAGCACGCCTGCGGCCAGCGGAACGGCAGCGAGGTTGTAGCCGGCCGCCCACCACAGGTTCTGCTGCATCTTCCGGTAGCCGGCCCGGGACAGCTGGATCACCGAGAGCACCGAACGGGGATCGTCGGACGCCAGGATGACCCCAGCGGAGGCGATCGCGACGTCGGTGCCGGCGCCGATCGCGATGCCGACGTCGGCCTGCGCCAGGGCGGGAGCGTCGTTGACGCCGTCGCCGACCATGGCGACCGCACGACCCTGGTGCTGCAGCGCGGCGACCTTCTCGCTCTTGTTCTCCGGCCGCACGCCGGCGAACACCTGGTCGATGCCCAACTCGGCGGCCACGGACCGGGCGACCGGCTCGGCGTCCCCGGTGATCATCACGACCTCGACGCCGAGGCGGTGCAGGGCGTCGACCGCCTCCCGGGACTCCTCACGGATCTCGTCGGCCAGCGCCAGCGCCCCGACGACACTTCCCTCGACGAGGACGTGCAGCACGGTCGCCCCGGCCTCGACCCACGGCTCCGCGGCGGGCAACGACGGCAGGTGGTGCTCGGTCAGCAGGTGCGGGCCGCCGACGGCCACGGTGCGACCGTCGACGGTGGCGGTCACCCCGACGGCGGCCGACGCCCGGAAGTCGGTGGCCGACTGGATGCTCAGCCCGCGGTGCCGCGCTGCGGCGACGATGGCCCGGGCCAGCGGGTGCTCGCTGTCGGCCTCCGCCGCGGCGGCCAGTGCCAGCACCTCGTCCTCGGGGGCGCCGGTGGTGGCGATGTGGTTCAGCGCCGGCTCACCCCTGGTCAGCGTCCCGGTCTTGTCGAACAGCACGGTGTCGATGGTGCGCATCCGCTCCAGCGCCGCGCGGTCCTTGACCAGCACACCGCCCTTGGCGGCGCGCTCGGTCGAGATGGACACGACCAGGGGGATCGCCAGGCCCAGCGCGTGCGGGCAGGCGATGACCAGCACGGTGATGACCCGGACCAGCGCGCTCTCCGGAGCCCCGAAGGCCGACCAGACGACCGCGGTGATCACCGCCGCCACCACGGCGTACCAGAACAGCCATCCGGCAGCCTTGTCCGCCAGCAGTTGCGCACGCGTCGAGGAGGACTGCGCCTCGGCGACCAGTCGCTGGATGCCCGCCAGTGCGGTGTCCTCCCCCACGGCGGTGACCCGCACCCGGATCGCGGTGTCGGTGGCCACCGTGCCGGCCACCACCGAGTCGCCCGGAGCCCGACGAACCGGCTTCGACTCGCCGGTGATCATCGACTCGTCGACGTCGGCGGTGCCCTCGACGACCTCGCCGTCGGCCGGCACGCGCCCGCCCGGCCGGACGACGACCACGTCGCCGGTGACCAGCTCGGCCGGGGAGACGGTCACGACGCGGTCGCCCTCGACCTTCTCCGCCTCGTCGGGCAACAGCGCGGCCAGCGAGTCCAGCGCGGAGGAGGTCTGCGCCAACGAGCGCATCTCGAGCCAGTGCCCGAGCAACATGATCACGATCAGCAGTGCGAGTTCCCACCAGAAGTCCAGCTCGTGGGAGAGCACGCCCAGGCTGGCACCCAAGGACGCGACGAAGGCCACCGTGATCGCCATGCCGATCAGCAGCATCATCCCGGGCTTGCGGGCCCGGATCTCCCCGACGGCGCCGGTGAGGAACGGGCGCCCGCCCCAGACGTACATCACCGTGCCCAGCACCGGGGCGACCCACGTCAGGCCGGGGACGTCGGGCAGGGAGTAGCCGACGATCGAGGCGAACATGTCGCTGAGCAGCACCGTCGGCACCGCGAGCGCCAGCATGATCCAGAACAACCGCCGGAACATCGCCACGTGGTCGTGGGCGCCGCCGTGTCCACCGTGCCCGCCGTGCCCGCCACCGCCTGTGTCGCCGTGGTCCCCGTGCCCGCCTTCATGCCCGCCTTCGTGCCCGGCAGGCATATCGCCGTGAGCGTCGCCGGTGTGCCCGGCCGCTGCGCTCAGTGGATCCTCGACTTCCGAACCGACGACGTCCGCGTCGGCCGCGTCCGGCATGCCCTGCCCGTGGGTGGATCCGTGATCGACTCCCGGCATGGCTTCATCCCCGTGCCCCGAGTGCTGGTGACCAGAACGGCTCGTGCGATCAGACATGACCTTGCACCTTCGCGTCGAGAGTCTTCGATCCGATGAGCCCCCCGTGCCGACTATCCGGCTAGGGGTGCTGCCGAGGTTCCAGGGGGACGGCCGGTGGCGGTTCCGCCGGCGACCCTGGCGGTGCCCCGCGACCGCGCCTTCCGAGCGCAGACTGTCAGCTGCAGCCGCAGCCGCACCCGGACGTCTGGCCACTGGCCCCTGCGAGCAGGTTGGCCGGCTCGGCCACCTGATAGCCGGCCTCTTCGACGGCAGCGCGCACGGCACCGTCGTCCACATCGGCCACCGTGCTGACGGTGAGTCCACCGGTGGCGAGGTCGACGTTGACGTCGGTGACGCCGGGAACCTGGCCGACCTCTTCGGTCACGGAGTTGACGCAGTGGCCGCAGGTCATGCCGACGACCTTGTACGTGGCGGTGCTCATCTCGGGTGGTCCTTTCGATTCCTTGTGGGCGTGCATTGCCGTGGGTGCTGGTTCGGGTGGTTCCGTCTCAGGAGCGGACCAGACGGGCGATGGCCTCGGTCGCCTCGCGGATCTTCTCGTCGGCTTCGGCGCCGCCGGCTGCGGCCGCCCGCACAACGCAGTGGCTCATGTGCTCCTCGAGCAGTCCGAGCGCGACTGATTGGAGAGCCTTCGTGGTCGCCGACACCTGCGTGAGGATGTCGATGCAGTACTGCTCCTCCTCGACCATGCGATGGAGGCCTCGAACCTGTCCTTCGATCCGGCGAAGGCGCTTGAGGTAGTCGTCCTGGCGCTGGATGTAGCCGTGCGAACTGCCGGCATCTGCGCGGTCCATGGTCGTCCTCCTGCACGCTTCGCAAATACCCCCTACCGGTATCTGCAAGCCTGACGCTATACCCCCTGGGGGTTAGAGCGCAAGGCCCTCTCAGCACCTCCTCGAGCAGGATCCGGGCGGCACGGAACCGGGGGCCTGCCCGGCCACGCGCAAGGCGCATGGCGCCCCTTCATGGCTCACTCCCCCAGGACGACATCGAACGTGAGTCCGCCGTCGTGCGACTCCATCAGCGCCGTGGTCGTGACGACGGCGATCCGCAGCGAGCCCCCCGCCGAGGAGGTCGCCGCCACTGCCTGCGGGGGTGATCCCAGCCTGGGCCCCGCCTGCCAGGTCACGGCTCCGTCCGAGCTCGTCCACACCGAACCGGACGGGTCCACCCCCGCGACGTTCAAGCCGTCGTCAGCCCAGTCGACCACCTGGAGGAGCGGCGCCCCGTCGTTCCGGACCCAGGAGCTGCCGCCATCGACGGAGGTGAGGAGACCCTGTTCAGTCGTGGCGAGAATCGTCCGCCCGTCGGGGGCCGCGGCGAGTATTGCCGGAGCTGCCGGTATCAGTAGTTGCTCCCACTCGTCGCCGTCGGCGCTACGCACGAGGGAGCCGTCGTAACCGAGGACCCCCGCGTCGCTGACCGTCAACGCATGGAAGTCGGACTCGCCCTGCCGGGATCGCGGTTCCCACGTCCGGCCGCCGTCCGTCGACTCGATCAGCCCGACCGGCTCTGGCAGGTCCACGTCCGGTCCGGGATGCCCGGAGGCGAGGAAGTGCCCCGGTCCGCGGACAGCGAAGCCCATCAGGTCGATGACCGGCCCAATATGGGTCGACTCTCCGTCGTCGCCCACTTCGAAAAGCCCGTCATGCGTGGCCAGGAGCAGTTGTCCGTCAGCTGGGTCGATCGCGACACCGTGGATGTGGCTCGACGGCAGCATGCCGACCGTTGCTCCAGCTGCCTCGGGTTCCGACTGCGCGGACGAGGAGGTGCAACCGCGACGAGCAGCGCGGAGGCGGCCGCCACAGAAATCGCTCCCGCGATCCCACGGACGGGAGCCATCGCGAGACGGCGAGACGCATGAACCGATGTAGCTGGGCGACGCAGGCCAGCGCGCATGGGGTGGTCCTTCGAGACGGAGAGGCTGACGGCGAGGGAGCGCTCCGGCCCGGTGGCCTGGAGCGCGCAGAGCTGTCGACGAGTGGCGCTGTCCCGCAGCCGGAACAGCGCCACCCGTCGCGGCGTCAGCCGTCCAACTCGGCCAGCAGCGTCTGCATCTCCTCGATCTCAGCCGTCTGAGACTCGACGATCTCCCGAGCCATCTCGACGGCATCCTGATCGGAACCCTCGGCGATTTCCGTCTCGGCCATCTCCACCGCGCCCTGGTGGTGCGGAATCATCATCTCCAGGAACATGCGATCGAACTCGGCGCCGGAAGAAGAGTCCAGCGCCGTCATGTCTTCCTCGGACATCCCTTCCATGTCCATGCCACCGGAGCCGTGATCCATGCCGCCCATGTCCTCATCGGGCAGCGGCTCGCCCCACTCCTGAAGCCAGCCGGTCATCGTCTCGATCTCCGGCCCCTGCGCCTCCTCGATGCGATCCGCCAGATCGATCACCCTCGGGTCCGCGGCCCGACCATCGGCGAGCTGAGCCATGCGCAGGGCCCCCTCATGGTGCGGGAGCATGCCCTGGACGAACGCGACGTCGGCCTCGTTGTAGGTGGTCGCGCTGGCGGAGCTGGTGGCGCTGGCACTGCGCTCGGCACCGCTGTCGGCGCTGGTGTCACTGCTCCCACCGGAGCAGCCGGCGAGAACGACGGTTCCTGCCATGAGTCCGCCGGCCAGGCGGACGAGTCGTGCGGTCTTGCGAGTCATCAGAATTCTCCTGCGGTTGTAGGTCTTAGGCGTGCGCGTAGGACCCGACTGAGCCATGGGCGGAGTCGGGTCAGAGCATTCGGCCTAGATCCGCAGAAGACAGAGAGCGGACAAGTCCGGTGGTCGAGGGACCCTCGACCACCCGGTGTGCCACAACGGACAAGGAGCCGAGCGCGAACGCTCGATGTCGATGCTCGACCGATCAGCGCTGCAGCAGCCAGCGCACTCACGCCGGTGAGGACCACGGCCAGACAGACCGCCATCAAGGCCGAGCCGTGGGGCGGAGAACCGTCCGCGGAGAGATCGGCGGCGACGGCGATCGTCATTGCAGCAGACATCGTCGCGGGCGACAGGTGAGGTGCGGCGGCGAGAGCTGAGTCGATTTCCGCCGCCTGCGCGGACAGAGCAGACGGGACGGGTCCTGCTTCGGTCATCCCGTGACCGGCGACGTCGGTCGCCATGCACTGGACCCCGTGCATGCTGAAGACAGCAGCGAGCAGTAGCAGCGCCCACATGCGTCGCGCCGACATACCACCCCCCAACGACTGGGCTCAGGCTACTAGGCCGCTTAGGGTCTGACAGCCGCCTCCGGGTTGCGCCGCTTCGAACCGCCACGACTCCGCTGACCGTCACATCGGATGCGGTCGGCCCGAGCGCACGCCGGCACGCTGGGCAAGGTCTTCGGTGGCAGCCCGGCCGCGAACCGGGCGTGTAGCGGCACGGCGAGCGAGTCCTCGACCGCTCATCAGGCGGCCCACCGGAGTCACTTTGGCTGCCTCTGCGCCACTCAGAATCCCTGTCCCACTCGTTCCGCCGGAGCGGTCGCCAGCCGTTCAGTCGCCTTCGTCAGCCGCCGAACCTCGGCGGTGTCCAGCTCCAGTAGGGCGGCCGCCCGCTCTGCGGGCACGTCCTCAGCGAGCAACAAGCGCAGCGTCTCGCCGAGCGCCGCCGTCGCTGCCGCCAAGGCCTGCTCGGCCTCGCTTCGCGCCTCCAGGGCCACCAGCGCGTCCGCCGTCGCCTCCTCGACCCGACGGTCGTGTTCATCGCGGGCGGCGTCCAGCGCCCGTCGTCGCTCCCGGGCCTTCGTCAACGCCGCCGCCTGCCGACTCACCGTTCTGGCCACCGCTTCCTCCGCTCGTTCAGCTGATCGACCGCCGGATCGTCACACGGCCTCATGACACGGCTCCGACGCGAGCGTCACCCCAACCGCCCGACGACCGGAGCAGGCGTCACCCCACCCCCTCCTACCTGACACACCTCATGCATCTGCGGTAATAGTTGCGCTCCGTCGCCGACGGCGGAGCGCTCGCGGGCGTCACCGGCGAGGCTCGACGTCTTGCTGCCCGTCGCGATCCT